>NZ_JBNNWJ010000002.1:0-474260 GCF_050281005.1 Allorhizobium sp. NPDC080224 | reverse complement strand
TTGTCAAAAAACAGACGGAGCAAAACCCGTCGAAAATCCCTCACCGCCCAACCCTTAAGTCGGGCAACAAAACCAGCATCACAGCCAATTTCAAGAGATTTTCAAGAACGAAGGACTTCGTCGCTAGCAGCGCCGCCGCCCTCGTCAGTGAGCGGATGTATAGATTCGCTTCTCCGAGCAGTCAACAGCCTTCTTCGAGAAAATCTGAGAAAATCGACAAGCCATTGAAATGGCAGCGTTTTTGAAAAGTCTTATATCTGACAGCCCGCGGACCCCAGCGTTTGACGCCCTTTTTGGCTCGAGATACCCGCCCAATCCCCGCCCATGGCACCTTTCTGACCGCGCCATGTCCCCTCGCATAGGTGCGTGCCCTCGTGTGCGCGTGCGCGTGCCGCGCAATTTCCATATTTGCCTGATCTTAAGGCGGTCGTCCGCCGCGATTTGACGGGTCGGGCCAAAACATGAGACATGAAGACGTGATCCAGTCGAAGAACCGGCCAGGGCCCTGCCCTTACGCCACAGACCAGAAGACGGCATGACGACAGACCGCGACCTGATGCGCTCGCTTGGTGGTGAGCCTCCGATCCTGGCCGACGGTCTTCGTGCGCCCGATCGCCGGGAGATCTCCCTGCGCTGGCTGTCCGGCACCTTCCTCACCGGCATCACCTCCTGCATTCTGATGGGCGTTGCCTTGTTTGCCGCACTCGACGGCCGCCAGCAGCTCGCCATCCCGGCCGAAGCCTTTGCCGTGGTGCCGCCCGATCTCGGCGACGGTTCCGCCGAGGAAACCATGCGTGGCGACAGGATCTTCGCCCCCAAGATCGCCGCCCGCCCGGTCGACAAGGCCATTCTCGACGTGCCAACCGTCTTCAAGGACGGTGAGCGCGAGGTGGTCCGCAAGCTGCCCTTCGCCCATGTGAAGATGGTTCTTGCCGCCGACTATGCCAATCAGGAGCGCTATCCGCGTTTCGACCCGCTGGCGATCTTCGCCACCGACGACACGCCCCCGGCGGTCGCCAATCGCACCGGCTCGCTTTATGGTTCGGATGTCGAATCTGAGGTCATCCTGAAGTCGAGCCCCTTTCCGACAGTTCCGAACAAGCCACTGGCCGGCGAAATGACTTTCGACGAGGTCGAAGAGAATGTCCGCTCGAACGGCTCCGTGCTGACCGACGGCAATGCCCAGGTCGCGGCCCTCTACTATATCGATCCGCGTCGCTTCGATGCCGAGGAAACGGGGCTCGATCTCTCCGTCGGCATGGCCGCGCGCATCGTTGAAGAAAACATGAGCGTCGCCGAACCGGAAATCATCACACCGATGACACCGGAATATGCCGACGACATCCTGCCGGTCCGACGACCGCAATCGGTGGCCGCGCTGATGCAGGCCGCCGGCTACCCTGAGTCCAAGGCCGAGGATGTCGGCAAGGCACTGGCGCCTTTCATGAAGGGCGACGAGCTCGTCGAGGGCGACGTGATCCGCGTCGGGCTCTTGCAGCGTGGTGAAGAGGTCCGCCTCGTGCGCTTCTCCCTCTACCATCGGGCCGATCATATCGTGACGATGGCCGTCAATGACGTAGGCCGCCTCGTCGAGGGTGCCGAACCGCCGGAACTCGATGCCGTGGCGGGTGCGTTCGAGACCTCCCAGCCGGCGCTGATGTCCGGCCGCGATCTGCCCCGCGTTTATGACGGCATTTATCGCGCCGCCCTATCCTACGGGATGAACCAGGATCTGACGGCCCAGGTCATCCGGCTTCTCGCCGCCAATGTCGATTTCCAGGCACAGTTGAAGCCGACCGACATGCTCGAAGCCATCTTCTCCGTCACCGACGATGAAGGTCGCGCGACCGAGGACAGCGATCTCCTCTATGTGCGCGCCCGCTTCGGTGACTCGATCACTCAGTTCTACCGCTTCCAGGATCCCGAAGACGGATCGATCGACTACTTCGATGAAAACGGCAAATCGATCCGCCAGTTCCTGCTGAGAAACCCCGTGCCGAATGGCCGCTTCACCTCGGGCTTCGGCATGCGCCGGCATCCTATCCTCGGTTACTCGCGTATGCATACCGGCGTCGACTGGGCAGCTCCGCGCGGCACGCCGATCATTTCCGCCGGCAATGGCGTCGTCGAGAAAGCCGGCTGGGCATCCGGCTACGGCAATCAGACGCTGATCCGCCATGCCAATGGTTATGTCACCTCCTACAATCACCAGAGCGGCATCGCCAAGGGAGTCGTACCCGGCGCCAAGGTCACTCAGGGCCAGGTAATCGGCTTCGTCGGCTCGACCGGCGCATCGACCGGCTCCCACCTACATTACGAACTGATCGTCAACGGCACGAAGGTCGACGCGATGAAGGTCCGCCTGCCGGGTGGCAAGGCGCTCGAAGGCACAGCACTTGCCGCCTTCCAGCAGGAGCGCCAGCGTATCGACACCCTGTTGCAAACCGGTGGACGCCCGGCCCAGGTCGCAAGCCGGTGAATTGAACCATCAGCGCGTCGGACAAACGAAAAACGGCGGCCCACAAGGACCGCCGTTTTGGTTTTGTGCAGACGAAGCGATTGGGCTTAAGCCGCAGCGCTCACCGAAGCCTTTGGAGAGATCAACAACCGGTCGCTGCCCGCCTCGATCGTCACATCGGATCCATCGAGCACCTGACCGGAGAGGATCTGCTCGGCGAGCGGGTCCTGCAGGTATTTCTGGATCACCCGCTTCAGCGGACGAGCACCATAGACCGGGTCATAACCCTTGTCGGCGAGCCAGGCGCGGGCGTCCGGAGCGAGATCGATGCGGATTTTGCGCTCCGAAAGCAGCGACAAAAGCCGCTTCATCTGGATATCGACGATCGCGCCCATCTCCGTCCGGCGCAGCCGGTGGAAGAGGATAATCTCATCGACACGGTTGAGGAATTCCGGTCGGAACGAGGCCTTGACCACGTCCATCACCTGCTCACGAACCTGGTCGACATCCTGATCCTCGCCGAGGCTGGTCAGATAATCGGCCCCGAGATTCGAGGTCATGATGATGATCGTGTTCTTGAAGTCGACCGTCCGGCCCTGCCCGTCCGTCAGACGCCCGTCGTCGAGCACCTGAAGGAGAACGTTGAAGACGTCAGGATGTGCCTTCTCGATTTCGTCGAACAACACGACCTGGTAGGGCTTGCGCCGCACCGCTTCCGTCAGCGCTCCGCCTTCCTCGTAACCGACATAGCCCGGAGGCGCTCCGATCAGCCGGGCGACCGAGTGCTTCTCCATGTATTCCGACATGTCGAGGCGAACCATGGCCGTCTCGTCATCGAACAGGAAGCGCGCAAGCGACTTGGTGAGTTCGGTCTTGCCGACGCCGGTGGGGCCGAGAAAGATGAACGAGCCGATCGGCCGATTCGGATCCTGCAGACCGGCACGCGCACGGCGCACCGCACGCGACACCGCTTGCACCGCATCCCCCTGACCGACGACCGATTTGGCCAGGTCGTCTTCCATTCGAAGCAGCTTGTCGCGCTCGCCTTCCAGCATCTTATCGACAGGGATACCGGTCCAGCGCGAGACGACATGGGCAATGCCGTCGGGGTTGACCACCTCCTGTACCATGTTGCCGGCGGCCGAACCATCCTGCGCTTCGGCATCCACCAGCTCCTTTTCGAGCTTCGGGATCACGCCATAGGCGAGTTCGCCGGCGCGCTGGAATTCACCCTGACGCTGCGCGATCGCAAGCTCGTTGCGGGCTTCGTCCAGCTGCCGCTTGAGATCGGCGGCGAGGCCGAGCTTCTGCTTTTCCGCCTGCCAGCGGGCCGTCAGTGCATCCGCCTCTTCCTCAAGCGAGGTGAGCTCGGTCTCAAGACGCGCGAGCCGGTCGGCGGAGGCCGCATCGGTTTCCTTCTTCAGCGCTTCGCGCTCGATCTTCAGCTGAATGATGCGGCGATCGAGTTCGTCGAGCTCTTCGGGCTTGGAATCCACCTGCATCCGGAGCCGCGAGGCGGCTTCGTCCATCAGGTCGATCGCCTTGTCGGGCAGGAAGCGGTCGGTGATGTAGCGGTTCGAGAGCGTCGCGGCAGCAACCAGAGCGGAATCGGAGATCCGCACCTTGTGATGCTGTTCATACTTTTCCTTCAGGCCGCGCAGGATCGAGATCGTATCCTCGACCGTCGGTTCCTCGACCATGACAGGCTGGAAGCGCCGGGCAAGCGCCGGGTCCTTTTCGACATGCTTGCGGTATTCGTCGAGCGTGGTCGCGCCGACGCAGTGGAGTTCACCGCGCGCCAGCGCCGGTTTTAGGAGGTTGGAGGCATCCATGGCGCCATCGGCCTTGCCGGCACCAACAAGCGTGTGCATCTCGTCGATGAACAGGATGATCTCGCCGTTTTCGGCCTGCACCTCGTTGAGCACGGCCTTCAGCCGCTCCTCGAATTCGCCGCGATATTTGGCACCGGCAATCAGGGCACCCATGTCGAGTGCCATCAGCTTCTTCTCTTTCAGGCTTTCCGGCACATCGCCATTGATGATGCGCAGCGCCAGACCCTCGGCGATCGCCGTCTTGCCGACGCCGGGTTCACCGATCAAAACAGGATTGTTCTTCGTGCGACGCGACAGAACCTGGATCGTGCGCCGGATCTCGTCATCGCGGCCGATGACCGGATCGAGCCTGCCTTCGCGCGCTTCAGCCGTCAGATCCCGTGCATATTTCTTCAGGGCGTCGAAGCCGGCCTCGGCATTCGCACCATCGGCCGTGCGGCCCTTGCGGACCTCGTTGATCACCTGGTTGAGCGCATTGGCGGTCACGCCGCCCTTCTTCAGCGAGGCCGAAGTCGAAGCGGAGGACTCGATCGCAAGCGCCAGCAGAAGACGCTCGACGGTGACAAAGCTGTCGCCAGCCTTCTTGGCCGCGTCTTCGGCGGTCGAGAACACCTTGGCAAGTGGCTGCGCCAGATAGACCTGGCCATTGCCCCCGGACACTTTGGGCAGCTTGGCAAGGGCTGCATCATTGGCGATCCTCACGGCCTTGGCATCACCGCCCGCGCGGCTGATCAGCGACGAAGCCATGCCCTGCTCGTCGTCGAGCAGAACTTTCAGCACATGCTCGGGTGTGAATTGCTGGTGCCCTTCCGACAGGGCATAGGTCTGCGCCGATTGCAGAAATCCGCGCACGCGTTCGGAATATTTCTCGATGTTCATAGTCACTCTCCGTTTCCCCGCCCTGCCCGCAATCGGCACAGGTCGGTTGGTGTGGATGAGGTCCCCGGAAGCGGCGGACCCCGGAGCGGAAACAGCTCCCTTGACCGAGATATGGGAGCGGGATTTTGCCCTTTAAAGAGGCAGATAAACGAAAAACTCCGGGTCTGAGCCCGGAGTTTTGCAATCGTCAAATCGAGCTCGAAAAGCTCATTCCGAAGCGGCTTCGGCAAGAGCGGGTGCTTCGCCGCCTTCGCCGTTTCCACCTTCGCCAGCTTCACCACCTTCGCCGCCTTCATCACCGGCAGCGCTGCGGCGCGGCTGGCGACGCGGACGGTTGCCGGCATTGCGACGGCGCGGCTGGCGCTCGGCCCCGGCTTCCGCCTGGCTCTCGGCCGCAGCGGCTGCGGCTTCCGCCGGCATGTCTTCGATGACCGGCTGCGGACCGGTACCGGCGATCTCCGCCGGCTGCTGCGGCTGGGCCTGAGGCTCGCGCGGCTCCCGCTGGCGGCGCTCGTGCTGCTGGCGGTTCTGTTGCTGCGGCTGCGCCTGCGGGGCCTGCTGCTGAGGACGCTCGCCGCCCTGGGCGATGTTGTCGTCCGAGCCGTCGAAATCCTCGCCGTCCCGTTCGTTGTAGTCCTGTCGGTCGTCGCCGCCATCCCGGTCGTCACGTTGGAAGCGTTCCTGCATCTGCGACTGAGCGGCCGCGATAATGCGGTTATAGTGCTCGGCGTGCTGCAGGTAGTTTTCCGCCATGACGCGGTCGCCGGCGCTCTGGGCATCGCGAGCGAGCGTGGAATATTTTTCGGCAATGTGCTGGGCGGTGCCGCGGATCTTCACATCGGGGCCGGAGCTGTCATAGGTCCGGGTCAGCGGGTTCTGGCCCTTGCGGTTGAAATTGTTTCCACCGCCACCGCCGCCATTGTTGTTACGCCCCCGACCACGCTTATTCTGCTGTCCTGGCCTCATAGATGATTCACCTGAATGTCTTTGTTGTGCTGATAAAGGGCAACGTCATTGGCTCTGGTTGAACCGGACCAAGTCTCCACGCGCCGCCGACAGACCGCGCTCTCGCCTTGCTCGCCGCTGGTGAAAGTCGAGTTTACTGAGTACGCAACAGTCCCGTCGTGCTTCGCCGAGTTCGACAGCGAACCTTTTTCGAAGCCGGCCCAGTCGCGAACGAATCTTCGTTCTTTCCCCGCCGCCCGTTGCGTGCCCGCAAACTATTACGCTTCATCCGGAAAACCAAGCCTTTTTCTATGTTTCCCGTAATTATCCTTAGCAGCCGCAGCAAAGGCGCTAATCAAGCCGCTTCGCAAACACCAGGACACGGTCGTTATCGCCGTAATCGCGGCGCTCTTCGACAAGGGAAAAACCTGCCAGTTCAAATATTTGCGTCACGTCCTCGCGCTGGTCGAAACCGATCTCCAGACCGATGAGCCCCTGGTCTTCGAGGTGTCTCGACGCGCCCTCGGCAATCGCGCGATAGGCGTCGAGCCCATCCGGACCACCATCCAGCGCGGCCATCGGATCAAACTTGGTTACTTCCGGTTCCAGTCCCTTGACCACATCGCTGCGGATATAGGGCGGATTGGAAACGATGAGGTCGAAGCGTTCGGTCGTCTTGTCGAACCAGGGACCTGCCAGCGTGGCAAACCGTGACGCCAGCCCGTTGCGCTCGGCATTGTCAGCGGCTGTCTTCAAGGCATCTTCGGAGATATCGATCCCGACAGCCTCGGCCTCGGGACATTCGTGAAGCAGCGCAAGCGCGATTGCTCCGGTTCCCGTTCCAAGATCGACAAGTCTCGGCTTGCGACCTTGCGCCACCATAGAGTTGAGATGTGGCAGGATAACGTCAACCAGGATTTCCGTATCCGGTCGCGGTTCGAGCGTGCCGGCCGACAGCGCGAGATCGAGCCCGTAGAATTCACGCCGGCCGAGGATACGATGGACCGGTTCGCGAGCGAGCCGCCGAAGTACGCCCGCCTCCACCCGTGCCGCGCCTTCGGATGAAACCGGCTTCTCATCCTCGAGCAACAGGGACGTGGGGCTAAGCTCGAGAAGGCCACAGACAAGAACCCGCGCATCACCAGCAGCATCGTCCAATCCGGCCGCCTCGAATCGCCGCCGCGCCTCCACGATCAGAGACTTAGCCGAGGGCGCGGCGTCCATCACTGGTTTTCGCCCAGCTGCGCAAGCTGCCCGGCCTGGTAATCCGAGATCAGCGCATCCAGCATTTCGTCGAGATCGCCTTCGATCATCCGGTCGAGCTTGTAGAGTGTCAGGTTGATCCGGTGATCGGTCACGCGCCCCTGCGGGAAGTTATAGGTGCGGATACGCTCGGAGCGGTCGCCCGAACCAACCTGGCTCTTGCGGTTGGCCGATCGCTCGCTGTCCAGCTTCTGCCGTTCGATGTCGTAAAGCCTCGAGCGCAGTACCTGCAGGGCCTTGGCGCGATTCTGGTGCTGTGATTTCTCCGAGGATGTCACGATCAGTCCGGTCGGCAAATGCGTGATGCGCACGGCCGAGTCCGTCGTATTGACGTGCTGGCCACCGGCACCCGAGGCGCGCATCGTGTCGATCCGGATGTCTTCAGGCTTGATCTCGATGTCGATGTCTTCGGCTTCAGGCAACACTGCAACGGTTGCTGCAGAGGTGTGAATACGTCCGCTCGCTTCAGTCTCCGGCACGCGCTGCACGCGGTGTACGCCGGACTCGAACTTCAGCTTGGAGAACACGCCGCGACCGCTGATCGTGGCGATGATTTCCTTAAAGCCGCCGGCTTCCCCTTCGCTGGCGGAGAGAACTTCGACCTTCCAGCCCTTGGTTGAGGCAAAGCGCTCATACATCCGGAACAGGGCACCGGCAAAGAGTGCCGCCTCGGACCCGCCGGTTCCTGCACGGATTTCCAGTATCGCGCTCTTCTCGTCCGCGGCATCCTTGGGCAGAAGCAGGATCTGCATCTCGCCCTCAAGCGCCTCGATCCCGCTTTCGATTTCGGGCAACTCCATCTCGGCAAGCTCGCGCATCTCCCGGTCCGTCGCCTTGTCGGAAAGCATGGCGCGCAAGCCGTCGGCCTCGTCGATCGCAGACTGGTATTCGCGGATCTTCTTCACGACCGGCTCAAGCTCGGAATACTCGGAGGCGAGCTTCACATAGACATCGGCTGCCGGTCCCGCAGACATTCGCGCTTCGATCTCACCGAACCGGCGTTCGAGCTCGCGCATTTTCTCGACAGGAAGCTTCGCCACCCTTTACTCCAGGTCAGTCACCAAAGTCAGTCGTCAAAGTCAGACGGGGATGTTGTGCTCTTCCGCATGGCGGAGAAGCAGGTCGCGCACTGACACGCCTGGGGTGTCGTCGTCAAGCGCAGCCATCAAAACCTCCGAGAGCAGACCAACGTCGAGACCGAGCAGCATGGCCTTGACCGGACCGATCGCGGTCGGCGACATCGAGATGGAGCGGAAGCCGATGCCGAGCAAAGCCATGGCCGAAAGCGGCTTCGACGCCATCTCACCGCACAGCGTCACCGGCGTCTTGTTACGCTCTCCGGCCCGAACGATATCCCTGAGGATCCGGAGGAACGGCCGCCCGAGCACGTCGAAGCGGTCCGAGACCCGGGCATTGCCGCGATCCACGGCCATGGAAAACTGGAACAGGTCGTTCGATCCGACCGAGACGAAATCCACCTCGTCCATCAGCTCGTCGAGCTGCCAAAGCAGCGCCGGCACTTCGAGCATGGCGCCGAATTGCAGCTTTTTCGGCAATTGATGGCCGAACTTGGAGATGTGCTGGATCTCCTTCTGCATCAGTTCGCGCACGGCCCGGATCTCCGAGACCTCTGTGACCATGGGCAGCATCATCTTCAACTCGGCGCCGGAGGCTGCCTTCAACAGCGCGCGCAGCTGCGTGCGCAAAAGTCCCGGCCGATCGAGCGACAGGCGGATCGCCCGCCAGCCAAGCGCCGGGTTCTCTTCTTCCTGGGAGCGAAAATAGGGAACAACCTTGTCGCCACCGATATCGAGCGTGCGGAAGGTGACCGGACTGCCAGCGGCCTGTTTCAGCACACTGCGGTAAAAGCTCTCCTGCTCCTCGCCCTTCGGCATGGTCGAGGAAATCATGAACTGCAACTCGGTGCGGAACAGCCCGATGCCATCGGCACCGGAATCGGCCAGTTGCGGCAGATCGACCAGAAGGCCCGCATTCATCTGCAGCTTGATCCGGTGACCGTCCTTGGTGACAGGCTCGACATCGCGCAGCGCGCGGAACTGTTCCTGCCGCTTGGCCCGGAGCTTGACCTTTTCCTCATAGGCCTTCTGCAGGTCGGCGACCGGGCGCACATGCACCTTGCCGTCGTCACCATCGATGATGACGGGATCACCGTTTTCAGCGAGCGCCACGGCACCCGCCGCCTGGCCGACGACCGCAATGCCCATGGCGCGCGCAACGATCACGACGTGGCTGGTGACGGCGCCTTCTTCGAGCACGAGGCCGCGCAAATTCGCACGCGGATAGTCGAGCAATTCTGCCGCCCCCATCGCGCGGGCAAAGACGATCGCGTCGTTCGGGAAGCCTTCGGCAGCACTGTGCGGCGAAAAGCCGGTGAGCTGACGCAGCAGGCGGTTCGCGAGATCGTCGAAGTCGTGCATGCGTTCGCGCAGATAGGGATCGGTGAGGCGCATCATGCGCGCCTTGGTGTCGCTCTGCACCTTCTCGACCGCAGCTTCCGCCGTCAGGCCGTTGTGGATCGCCTCTTCCATGCGCCGCACCCAGCCCTGATCATGAGCGAACATGCGGTAGGTTTCGAGCACGTCGCGGTGCTCGCCTTCCATGGAAATCTCGCGCCGCGACAGCATGTCGTCGATCGAGATGCGGAGCGATCCGAGCGCCGTTGCCAGACGGCGTATTTCCGTCTCGCTGTCTTCGTTCAAAAGATTGGTGACGACGATGCGCGGCTCGTGCAGCACGACGTAGCCGAGGCCGATGCCCTCGGAATAGCTGTCGCCGTCGATCGAAACGGGTCGTGTCAGATCAAGTTCGAGGCCAGGACGAGTGATCTTCTTGAGCTCGCCGGTGGCGATCATTTCCGCAATCACCATCGCAGTCGTTTCGAGCGCTTCGAGCTCGTCCTCGCGATAATTGCGCTGCGCCTTGTTCTGCACGACGAGAACGCCGAGGCTTCGCCCGGCGCGCAGGATCGGCACACCAAGGAAGGAGTGGTAGATCTCTTCGCCGGTTTCCGGCAGGTAACGGAAGGCCGGATGCGCCTGGGCATCCGAAAGATTGAGCGACTGGGCAGAGGCCGCGATCGTGCCGACGAGACCCTGACCCATCTTCAGCTGCGCCAGGTGAACAGCGTCCTTGTTCAGACCTTCGGTCGCATAGAGTTCGAGAACGCCGTCGGAGCGCAGCACATAGACGGAGCACACCTCTGCGACCATGTTGTTCGCGATCTGGCGAACGATCCGATCCAGTCGCTCCTGCGGCTCGAGCGGCTCCGCCATCAATTCGCGCAGCCGCTTGAGGAGGACGCGGGGACCCGCAGAAAGGTCTCTCATCCCGATTTTGCTCCACTTCCCATTGGTCAGCGGATTGTTACCCTTACCTTTTCAGGGGTCGGGTCACGCGAGTCCGCTCTCAGGAATCAATTCTTATCCAGACCGTAGCAGGAATGCAAAGTGCGAACCGCAAGCTCGGCATAGGGGCCGTCGATCAGGATCGAGATCTTGATCTCGGAGGTTGTGATCGCCTTGATGTTGATGCCCTTCTCGGCCAGCGCCCGGAAGGCGGTCGCGGCAACGCCTGCATGGCTGCGCATGCCGATACCGATGACGGAAACCTTCACGAGACCCTTCTCGCTCTGGACGACGTCGAAGCCGATCTTCTCCTTGTTGGAGCCGAGAACGGCGAGCGCCTTGTCCACGTCACCAGATGGCACGGTGAAGGTCATGTCGGTCTTCGAACCGTCTTCCGAGATGTTCTGGACGATCATGTCGACATTGATATGGGATTCGGCCAGCGGCCCGAAGATCGCAGCGGAAACACCCGGCCGGTCGGCCAGACGACGCAGCGAAATCTGGGCTTCATCCTTGGCATAGGCAATACCGGTGACGACTTCCTGTTCCACGATCTCTTCCTCATCGCAAATCAACGTACCGGGCGGGTTCATCAGATCACCCATGCCCGGCGCATCGGGATCTTCAAAGCTGGAGCGCACAAAGGTGCGGACCTTGTGTACCATGGCGAGTTCGACGGAGCGGACCTGCAGCACCTTGGCGCCGAGCGAGGCCATTTCGAGCATTTCCTCGAACGCGATCTTCTTCAGGCGGCGCGCCTTGGGCTCGATGCGCGGGTCGGTCGTGTAGACGCCGTCCACGTCGGTATAGATATCGCAACGGTCGGCCTTGACGCCGGCAGCAATCGCCACGGCAGACGTATCAGAGCCACCACGGCCGAGCGTCGCGATGCGATTGTCAGGACCGATACCCTGGAAACCGGCCACGACAGCCACCTGGCCTTCGCCCATACGGCGAATGATCTCGGTGCCGTCGATCTCCTGGATGCGGGCCGCACCATGAGCGTTGTCGGTCTTGATCGGGATCTGCCAGCCCTGCCACGAGCGCGCATTGATGTCCATCGACTGGAGCGCGATCGCCAGCAGGCCGGCGGTGACCTGTTCGCCGGAGGCCACGACCGCATCGTATTCACGCGCATCGTAAAACGGCGAAGCGGCGCCGGCGACCTTGGGCATATTCTGCACCCAGTCGACCAGCTCGTTGGTCTTGCCCGACATGGCCGAGACGACGACGGCCACTTCGTGACCCGCATCGACTTCGCGTTTCACATGGCGCGCGACGTTATAGATGCGATCCAGATTGGCGACGGATGTTCCGCCGAACTTCATGACGATGCGAGCCATAGACTTGAACCATATGCCCTTGAAAGACGCCGGAACCCCGGCACAGAAACACCGACCTGGGCGGAAAGCCTCAGGTTGCGGGGCTTTTAGTCTATATGTTCCCGGGGCGCAACGGCCACTTGCCCCCCAAACGGTACGGTAAAGCGCGGTTTTTTCGATGCAGCAATGCCCCTGGAACCTTGCCATAATTTGGATCGAATTCGGGAGCCAACCATGACACGACGCTCAGGCTGGGGGGCTGGGTTGTCGCATACGGGTCGACCGATACCGGACAGGGCGTCATGAAAGTTGCAGACGAATTTCCCGAGGCTCTCCAGGGCGACACGCTCCCGCCGCCCTCTTTCTTCAACAGGCATGCGAAGTCGATCGCAGCGATCATGGCTTTCGTCGTCTTCGCCGCCGTCGGTTATGCCGTTTACCGACTGACGGAAGAGGTCAGCTATGCGGATGTCCTGCGGTCGCTGGCCGCGACGAGCACCGTCTCGATCGCACTTGCGATCATCTTCACCATGCTGAGCTTCTTGACGCTTTGCTTCTACGACCTGAACGCACTCTCGTTCATCGGTCGCAAGCGCCCCTGGCCGGAAGTCGCGCTCACCGCCTTCAGCGCTTATGCCGTCGGCAATGTCGCTGGTTTCGGAGCCCTGTCGGGCGGCGCGATCCGGTACCGCGCCTATTCCCGCGCCGGCCTGTCACCGGATGAAATCGGCCGCATCATCGCTTTCGTCACGCTTTCCTTCTCACTTGGCCTCGCAATTCTGACCACCGGAAGCCTGATACCGATGGCGGGCGAAATCGCGCCGCTCCTCGGCATGACCTCCGAGACGCTTGCGACGGTCAGCACCGTGATCCTGCTCGCGATCTTCTTGCTTCTCGGCATCGCCCGGCGCGGCCGTCTGAAGATTGCCGGCCGTACGCTGAACCTTCCCGATACCGGCACCCTGTCGCGGCAATTCTTGGTGACCGTTCTCGACGTCGCCTTCGCCGCCTCCGTACTTTACGCTCTGTTGCCGACAGAAGCGCAGATCTCCTGGCCGGCCTTCTTCGTTGTCTTCGCGGTTGCCATCGGCATCGGCGTCGTCAGCCATGTACCAGCAGGTCTCGGCGTCTTCGAAGCCGTCATGCTCGCCGCCTTCGGCTCCGAGGTACCGGCCGATGCCTTGCTAGCCTCGCTCGTCGTCTACCGCGCGATTTACTATGTCCTGCCGCTCGTCATCGCGATCCTCCTGGTCACGGTGACGGAATTGCAGCGGCTGAAATCGAGCCCGCTGGCATCGGGTGCGGCAAGAACGGCCGGCCGCCTTGCGCCGACCCTTCTCGCGGCCCTCGCCCTCGTTCTTGGCGCCATGCTCGTCCTGTCGAGCGTCACGCCGACGCCCGGCGACAATCTCGACCTGCTCGCCAGGTTCCTGCCGCTCCCCGTGGTCGAAGGTGCGCATTTCCTCGCCAGCATTCTCGGCTTGATGCTGGTCATCGTCGCCCGCGGCCTCGCCCAGAGACTGGACGGTGCCTGGTGGGGCGCCCTCTTTATCGCGCTGCTCGCTCTGGCCCTGTCGCTTGCCAAGGCGGTCGCCATCTATGAAGCGGCCCTTCTGGCCATTCTGGTCCTCGCGCTCCTGCCGAGCCGCCGGCTGTTTCATCGCAAGGCGTCTCTCGGCCAGGCGCTGACGTCTTCCTGGCTGCTCGCCGTCGCCGTCCTGATTGGCGGCGCGATCATTGTCCTCCTCTTCGTCTACCGCGACGTCGAATACAGCCATGCGCTCTGGTGGCAATTCGCCTTCGATGCCGAAGCGCCCCGTTCGCTGCGCGCCATGCTCGGTCTCACCGTGGTTGCCATGGGCATCTGCCTCTTCAGCCTCATGCGCCCGGCAGCCCCGGCCATCCGTCCCGCAAAAGAGGAAGAACTGGCCAAAGCCGTCGCCATTTCAGACCGGAACGACGTGGCCGACGCCAATCTCGTGCGCACCGGCGACAAGTCGGTAATGGTCTCGCCCGATGGCGAAGCCTTCCTCATGTACGGACGTCAGGGGCGCTCGCTGATCGCGTTTCTCGATCCGATCGGGCCGAAAGCCTCTCGCGACGAACTCGTCTGGCAGTTCGTCGAGAAAGCCCGCGCGAGCGGATGCCGCGCCGTCTTCTACCAGGCGTCACCCGCCATCCTGCCGGTCATTGCCGATGCCGGCATGAAGGCGTTCAAACTCGGCGAAATGGCCGTGGTCGATCTCCAGCGCTTCGACCTCAAGGGCGGCAAATGGGCAGGCCTGCGCCAGACCGCTGCCAAGGGCGAGCGCGACGGGCTCACCTTCGAGATCATCCGGACGGAGAGTGTCACTCCGATAATCGATGATCTCCGCCAGATCTCCGACGCCTGGCTCGACCATCACCGGGCGAAGGAGAAGGGCTTTTCCCTCGGCGCCTTCACCGATGCCTACATGACAGCACAACCGGTCGCCATCCTGCGCCACGAAGGCCGCATCGTCGCTTTCGCCAATCTGCTTCTGACGGACACCCGCGAGGAAGCCTCGATCGATCTGATGCGCTTCGCCCCGGATGCCCCGAAAGGCGCGATGGACTTCCTCTTCGTCCGACTGATGACGACGCTCCGCGATCAGGGCTACCGCCATTTCAACCTCGGCATGGCGCCGCTCTCCGGTCTCTCACGCCGCGAGGTCGCCCCTGTCTGGGACCGCGTCGCCAACACCTTCTATGAACACGGCGAACGCTTCTACAACTTCAAGGGCCTTCGCGCCTTCAAGTCCAAATTCCATCCCGACTGGCAGCCGCGTTACCTTGCGGTCGCCGGTGGTCTCAATCCCGTACTGGCCCTGCTCGACGCGACACTGCTGATCGGCGGCGGCCTGAAAGGCGTAGTGAAGAAATGAAATTCCTGCTGCGGACGACCATCCTCGCTCTTCCTCTCCTCGCGGCTCTCACGCACCTCATCCCGCACAATGCCTATGCGGAGGGTCCCCCGCTCGACACCGGCATGATCCCCTCGCCCCTCACTCTCATGCCCGACGGTGATCCCCAGGCGCTCGTGGTGCTGCTCTCCGATGCACCAGGATGGCAGCCGTCAGACCAGCTGGAAGCGGAAGGGCTCCAAGCCAATGGCGCAATCGTCGTCGGCATCGACACACCCAAATACATCGCATCCCTCTCGCAGGACAAAGGCGACTGCATCTACACGGTTTCGGATATCGAGGCACTTGCCCACCAATTGCAGCGCAGGGCCGGAAATTCCAATCTCCTCCCGCCCATCATCGCAGGTCGCGGCGAAGGCGGCGCTCTCGCGCTTGCCATCCTCGCCCAGACACCGAAGGCGACGATCGGCCAGACGCTCGCCCTCGATCCCGAGGCCGGCATCCCCCTCACCAAACAGTTCTGCACCCCGGCGGAGAAGAAGGTTGTCGGCGACAGGATGATCTACGGCCTCACCCCGGGCGACCTGCCCGATCCCGCAACCGTCCTGTTCAGTCCGGCAGCCAAGGCCGATGCCCGCGCCCAAGTGGCAGCGCTCGAAACCAGCCATCCGGACATAGACCAGCGCGACGTCGGCAGCGATCCGTCGAAATCCTTCTCCGACACCATCGACGAATTGATCGCCGCCGGCAACGCCACCGAAACGCCGCTCGGTCTGCCGCTCACTGTCCTCGACGCTGTGCCGACCCGTGACACGATGGCCGTGATCTATTCCGGGGATGGCGGCTGGCGCGACCTCGACAGCCAGGTCGGCACCCATCTCCAGTCGTCCGGAATCCCTGTCGTCGGCGTGGATTCGCTGCGTTATTTCTGGACGAAAAAGACACCCGAACAGACAGCCGCCGATCTCGCCACGATCATCCACACCTATGAGAAGCGCTGGAAGGTGAAGCATGTGCTGTTGATCGGCTATTCTTTCGGCGCAGACATCCTACCCGCCGCCTACAATGGCCTGCCCGAAAAGCTAAAACCGCGCGTCACCCAAATGAGCCTGCTCGCACTCTCGCATCAGGCAGACTACGAGGTCTCGGTCTCCGGCTGGCTGGGCACAGGCAACAGTGGTGGATCCGATCCGCTGACAGACGTGGCGAAGATCAATCCGTCGATCGTTCAGTGCATGTTCGGAACGGAGGAAGAAGATGATGCCTGCAAGCAGCTGGTCGGCGGACCGGTCGAGACGATCGGCATCAAGGGTGGCCATCACTTTGACGGGGACTACCCGGCGCTCGCGAAGCGGATCCTCGACGGCCTCGACAGTCGAATGGCCAAATAGAAAGAGGGAGCGTCTCGCTCCCTCTCCAAGTGATGGTCGATAGCCTTAGCGGCAGGCGCTCGGATCCCGTTCGCAGCGCTCCTGCATCATCCGCCTCAAGGGAAGCCGTCCCGGGTCGCTTTGCCGCTCGATCTGGCGTCCGCGCCTGTCATTGTCGACGCGCCGATCACGATCGCGGTCGCGGCGGTTGTCGCGTACATCACCGTCACGCCAGCGATCCCGATCACGATAGAACGGTCGGCCGCGGTAGTGATCGTCCCAGTAGCGACCGATGCTGAAGGTCACGGTCGGGATGCCGAGCGGACGATAATATTGCGGCCCCACATTGACGCGCCGCTGCGAATAGGTCGTCTGCAGATAGGATCCGGAAACCCAGCCGCGATAGCCGGCAAAGGCGACGTCGCACCAGTTGGCGCTGGAAAGGCAGCCCTGGATGTTCACGCGGCTGCCCGACGGGATCACGATGACCGCCGGATACCGGGTGCTGGGCCCTGACCGCATGTTGACATTGGCCGTCGAGAAGGCCGAGGCGGCCTCGGCGACTGCCGGCAAGGCGCCTGCGGATGCAGCCAGCGCTGCAGCGAACCAGATTGACTTCATGATCGTGATCTCCTGTCTGCGCAGAACCGGCGAAACGGTCTTGTCTGGCAGGGCAACGCGCAATTGCGTCTGCCGGTTCCGCTCGGGCGCCGCACCTGCGACGTCTCCACCCTTGACTTTAAAGGTCATCGAGACGACTTCATGACCAAACGCGCCAGGAGGTTCCATCATGAGTGCAGAGGCCCGCACCACCATCGATCAGTCCGAAGTCGACCGCTTTTCCGCAATGGCGGCCGAGTGGTGGGATCCAACCGGCAAGTTCAAGCCGCTGCACAAGATCAATCCGGTGCGCCTTGCCTATATCAGGGACAAGGTGGTCGAGCATTACGGCCGCGATCCACGCAGCGCCCGCCCATTGGAGGGCCTGCGCATCCTCGACATCGGATGCGGCGGCGGCCTTCTGTCGGAACCAGTCGCCCGCATGGGCGCAAGCGTTCTTGGTGCTGACGCTTCCGAGAAGAACATCAAGATCGCCATGACCCACTCCGCCCAGAGCGGCGTGGACGTCGATTACCGCGCTGTGACCGCCGAAGAACTGGCAGCCCAGGGCGAGACCTTCGACATCGTGCTGAACATGGAAGTCGTCGAGCATGTTGCCGACGTCGATTTCTTCCTCTCGACCTGCGCCTCCATGGTTCGCCCCGGCGGCCTGATGCTTGTGTCCACCATCAATCGGACGCTCAAGGCGGCAGCCCTTGCCATCGTCGGCGCCGAATATGTCCTGCGCTGGCTGCCCCGCGGCACTCACCAGTATGAAAAGCTGGTCCGCCCCGAGGAAATCGAACGCCCCCTCTCGGCCAACGGCATGCAGATCCTCGAAACCAAGGGTGTCTTCTTCAATCCGCTGCAGAACCAGTGGAACCTGTCGGCAGACATCGATGTCAACTACATGATGCTGGCGAGCCGCCCGGGATCGGCGACATGACGACACCGCAAACGATCATCGACTTCTGGCTGCGCCACGGCCCGGAAGCCTGGTTCTCGCGCAACGAAGCGCTCGACGCCGAAATCGAAGCACACTATGCCGAGCTGCATTTCCAGGCCTCGCGCAACGAATTGTCGGATTGGCAGGAGACCCCGGAGGGCACCCTCGCCCTCCTCCTGCTGCTTGACCAGTTCCCGCGCAATCTCTTTCGCGGCAGCGCGCATTCCTATGCAACCGATCCGCTCGCCCGCACGATTGCCCATCACGCTTTGGCCAAAGGCTTCGACATCAAGGTCGAGCCGATCCTGCGCCCCTTCATCTACCTGCCCTTCGAACACTCGGAAGACATGGAAGACCAGCGCTACAGCGTCTCGCTTTTCGAGAAGCATCGCGACAAGACCGGCGACGCAGAAGCGCTGAAATGGGCCGTTCTGCATCTGGATCTGATCGAGCGCTTTGGCCGCTTTCCACACCGCAACGCCGCTCTTGGCCGCAAGACGACGCCCGAAGAGCAGGCCTATCTCGACGAAGACGGTTTCAAGGGCTGAGCCCTTGATCAGACGGGCAAGGCTTTGACGGCTGACATAAGATCGGCCTGCGCTTCGAGATTGTCAGCGGCCAGTTGCTTGATGCGCTCTCGATTGACGAGATAGGGGTCACCGTCGGCGGTGAAGGCACTTTTGAAATTGAAGGCGTCCGGACAAGGCCCCTGATCTGCCAGAAGCTCGAAGCGCCGCACCGCCTCGCTCCAGCCGGGTGTCTCTCCCGCCTTGACCCAGAAGAGCACCAAAGGCGGCCAGGCCTGTCGCTTGTTCCACTGACGCGCATGCTTCAGGGCATCCGCATGCACCCCTGCATAGGTGAAAGCGACAAGGCTCTCGATATCGAGCCATAGCGAGAGCGACGACACACCGCTCTCCCGACCGATCTCCCTCAGAAAGCGTGGAAAGACCTGTTCGCCCCAGCTTTCAGGCCCTGGCTCACCCGCATAGCCCGAGCGACCGACAAAACCGGCCGCACGGCTTGCAGCCTCGAAGTTGAACGGTTCTCTGAGCGAAAACCCCTGCACAGACCCGGTGAGATAAGCATCCGTATGGACGCCGAAATTATAGACCGCGAGATGATGCGAGGCGGTCGTCAATTGACGTCGTCTGGCAGGACCGGCAGCGGCGCGATCTCAATGCCTTCCTCGATCAGCGATTTGACCTCGACGGGCGAGGCCTGGCCGATGATGCCGCGGGCTTCTGCCTCGCCATAGTGGATCTTGCGAGCTTCCTCGGGAAACTTCTCGCCGACATCCTCGCTGCTCGCGCGGATCTCGCGGATCGCCTCCTTGAGCTTGACGAAGGCCTGCTTCTGCACCTCGGAGACGGCAAGCGCTTGGGTCTCCTCCTTCTGACGGGCGGTCGAAACGGCCGGCGCCATCAGCACCTTGGATACCTCGGCCGATCCGCAGACGGGGCACGTCAGGTAACCCGAAGCCTTCTGCCGGTCGAATTCGGCACTCTCCGAAAACCACCCTTCAAATTCGTGGGCCTTTTCGCAGCACAGCGAATAGCGGATCAAACTGTGACGCCTCCCTTGGCAAGCACAGGCGCGATGTCGAGCGCAAAATCGCGACCGTTCTTCAGGTTCGGGATCTTCGCCCGGCAGGCCTTGACGGCCTCGAGGTCGATCTCGGCGACGACTACGTCCTCACCGGTGCCGCCGGCAGACGCCAGCATCTTGCCCCAGGGGCCGACGATCATCGAATGACCGAAGGTCTCGCGCCCGTCTTCATGCACGCCCGCCTGGGCGGCCGAGATGACATAGGCACCGTTTTCGATTGCGCGGGCTCGAAGCAGGATCTCCCAATGCGCCTCGCCGGTCTGCTTGGTAAAGGCGGCCGGCGTCGTGAGGATCTGCGCCCCCGCCATGGCTTCCGCCCTAAACAGATGCGGGAAGCGCACGTCGTAGCAGACGCCGAAGCCGAGCTTGGCGAAGGGCAGATCGGCGACGACAGCCCTCTCGCCCGGTCGGTAGACCGCGCTTTCACGCCAGCTCTCGCCATTGTCGAGATCGACGTCGAACATGTGGATCTTGTCATAGGACGTGATCTTCTTGCCATCAGGCCCGAACAGAAAGGCCCGGTTGGCGATCTTGCCGTCGGCAAGCTTGATGGCGGTCGAACCGACATGCAGATGGATGCCGAGTTCCTTGGCGAGCTCCGACGCCTTTTTGACAATGAAATCGGTTTCTTCGTCGCGCAGCACGGCGGCAAGACCGGCCCGATCCTTCTGCACCGCGCCGGTCATTTCCGGCGTCTGGACATAGATCGCCCCGCGGCGGGCAGCCTCGCGCACGAGCCGCGCCATGCTTTCGGCATTCTTCTCCGGATCGACCCCGGAGCACATCTGGACGGCGGCAGCCTTGAATACCATGACCAATCAGTCCTTAGTTTGCGAGAAGCGGATCGAGCTTGCCGGCCCGGTCGAGCGCATGCAGGTCGTCGCAGCCGCCGACATGCTGGCTGCCGATGAAGATCTGCGGAAAGGTATTGCGGCCGGACTTGGCGATCATTTCCTCACGCAGATCCGGCTTGCCTGTCGCGTCATGCTCGACATAAGTGACGCCCTTCTTGTCGAGCAGCGCCTTGGCGCTGGCACAGTAGCCGCAGAATTGCCGTGTGTAGATCGTGACGTCAGCCATGAAGTTCTCCGCCGGAAAGCGTCGGGTAGACAGGGGTTTGGTCCCCTCATATAGGCCCGGCGAGTGCCCTTGCAAAGGTCAAAACAGTGACATCCTGAGCCCCTGCCTTTTTCAGGGCAGTGGTCGCCGCACTGACCGTCGCCCCCGTCGTATAGACGTCATCAATTAGCACCAGGCGCTTGCCGAAGACGAGATCCTCAAGGCCTGCCGGCACGCCGAAGGCGCCGCGCACGTTGAGCGAACGCTGGTTCGCCGTCAGGCCCACCTGTTGCTGCGTGCGCTTGCGCCGCACCAGCGCCTCCGCGAAAAAGGGTTTGCCCGATTGCCGCGCCACATGCCGCGCCAGCTCCGCCGATTGATTGAACATGCGCCTAAATATCCGCATCCGGTGCAGCGGCACGCAGACGATGGCATCGCAGGCGGCAATTTCCGCCGAGGCCGCCCGCAGCATCCAGCCCGCCATCATCGGCGCCAGATCCACCCGATCGCGATATTTGAGATCATGCACAAGATGCCGCGCCACCCCCTCGTGCAGGGCAACCGAACGCAGGCGGTCGAAGACGGGCGGATGGGCGATCGCCTGCGGCGAAACCATCCCCTCGCCTGGATCATGAGCAAAGGGCAGGCCGAGAACCGGACAATAGGGCTTGTCGATCAGCCGCATGTCGCCCCAGCACTGCGCACAGAGCGCATGATGGCTGGCGACACGGGCATGGCAATGGGCACAGGCCGGTGGATAGATGAGATGAAACAGCCCGCGCAGCGCCGATCCGGCATGATGCCGGCTGACGGCTGCGCTTTTCTGCACTAAATGAGCCCACATGCATCGACTTTACGCCCGCTCGGGCGTTCGGCCAATGCCGCAACGAGGCCAATCCAGGATTCCCGCCATGAACGCGCTTTTCGACGAAGCCCTGATCGCCCGCAACCGCGCGCGTGCGCTGGCCCGCAACGCAGCCGGCAGCGATTTCCTGCTGGACCTGACCGCCCGCGAACTCGCCGACCGCCTGGCCATTGTCCAGCGCAGCTTCGACGATGCTGTAGAACTTTTCGGCGGAACCGGGCTCACCGCCAGGACGGCGCTCGCGACCGGCAAGATCGGTACGCTGCGGCGGATCGAAACCGACGCGAATTTCGGTGATGCCGAAAACCCGGTCGCCGTCTCCGGTTACGAAAGCGTGCCACTCGACCCGCAATCGGTAAACCTCATCCTCTCGCCGCTGTCTCTGCATCTCACCAATGACACCCCCGGCATGCTGATCCAGATGCGCCGTGCGCTGAAACCCGACGGCCTGCTGCTTGCAGCCATCCCCGGTTCAGGAACGCTTTCCGAGTTGCGCGAGGTTCTCCTGGCAGCCGAAACAGAGATCTATGGCGGTGCAAGCCCACGCGTCATCCCATTCGCCGACATCAGGGACATCGGCTCGCTTTTGCAGCGCGCGGGTTTTGCGCTTCCCGTCATCGACGAGGAAAGCTTCACCGTCCGCTATGATCACATCTTCGCGCTGATGCGGGACCTGAAGGCCATGGGCATGGCAAATCCGCTCCTGGGACGCAGCCGTCGCCCGGTCTCGCGCAGGTTCTTCCTTCGCGCCGCGGAGCTTTATGCCGAACGCTTCTCCGACCCCGATGGCCGTATTCGAGCGACCTTCTCGATCGTCTTCGTTTCCGGCTGGGCCCCGCACGAGAGCCAGCAGAAACCGCTCAAACCCGGCTCGGCAAAAATGCGTCTCGCCGACGCTCTCGATCCAACGAAGCGACCAGATCAGCCCTGATGGGGGGCGTTAATTGTTGGCGTCGGTGAAGTGCGATTCGACGGTATTGAAGGTAGCGAGCAGCGAGCCCGTGAACGCGCTGTAACCGGAAAGCAGCGCAACGCTGATAATCGCGGCGATCAGACCGTATTCGACGGCGGTCGCGCCACGAAGGTCAGACATCAACTGGCGTAAAAGACGCATTCTCGCTCCTGACAGTCTGGATCCGAGATGGTTGCCCCCCGCCCCGGCCAATGTGAATTAGCAACCCGGGCCGGGGCCGTAGCCGTCGATGATGCAGACGGAACCGGGTGTCTTCTGAAGCACGCTGCGGCGGATCGTGTAGCGTTTGCCGCTCTCGTCCCTCGGGATCGACCCCGTAGTGATCAAGTCGAATTCGTCAGGCTGGAAAGCCAGCGTCTTGCGGTCGGTCTTGGAGGCGAGCATGGGCGTCAAGACGAGCGAAAGGGCGATCGCAGCCGTGCCGAACAGCAAGGCAATATTCAAGACCCCGGTCCTGCCCGTTTTGATCGAAGACCGCTCTCGGGACCGTGCGGCCTTCCAGAAATCCTCGTTTACCATATTACGCTCCACACACGTATCCGACGCATGAACAGAGGGTATATTGCGGTAAGGGTTATAAACTTTTGATTAACGACGCGGCTTGGATCAGGCTTTTCTCAGAGAAGATCCTGAAGAACCGGAATGAGCGGCTCGTCCGCCGGCGGCATCGGATACTCACGAAGCGCCTTGGCCTTGACCCACTTGATCGCCTGCCCTTCCCGCCCCTGCGGAATGCCCTCGTAGCGGCGGCAGATATAGAGCGGCATCAACAGGTGAAACGTCTCGTAGGTGTGGCTCGCAAAGGTGAGCGGTGCAAGGCAGGCCACCTTGGTCTTGATCCCGAGCTCTTCCTCGAGTTCGCGCACCAGGGTCTCCTCCGGCGTTTCCCCGGCCTCGACCTTGCCGCCGGGAAATTCCCAGAGACCGGCCAGCGACTTCCCCTCAGGGCGCTGGGCGAGCAGAATGCGGTTGTCGGTATCGACGAGCGCGCAGGCCGCGACCAGCAGGATGGGCTTCTTCACATCGCTCATGCAGACGCTTTCCGCCAATAGGCATAGCGATAGGCCTCCTCGAAGCCCATCTTCGCGTAGAGCGCCATAGCTTCCTTGTTGTCGGCAACCACCTGCAGCCAGGCGGTACGCGCACCGCGCATCCGGGCCCAGCGCAGTGCCGAGCTCAGTATCTCGATGCCGAACCCCTGTCGACGGTGATCGGGACGGACAGCGAGCGACATGATGCCTGCAAGATCATTGTCCTGCACGCACAGAGCCGCCGCCAGCGGCCCCTTGACGGCGTCCTCAATCACGAAGAGGCCAGACGCCGGCTTGATGTTTCCAAGGATCTCCGCCAGCGCCGCCTTCAAACCCGGATCGCTGCCATGCACCGCGATATCGGCATCGACATAGCGACCGACATCCTGGGTCGGCAGATGGTCCAGCGTATCGGGAAAAGTCATGCGCCCGAGATCGGCCGTCATGGTGACGACCTCCTCGAAGCATTCCCAGCCGTCGGAGGCCAGAAAGTCGATCAGAGGCCTCGGCGAAAGCGGGGTCTGCCGCACCAGAAGCGGTCGCCCATGCGCCTCGAAACGCTTGCCCGCCTTTTCGATCCGCAGCGCGATGTCGCGGCTATCGGAGGGATCGAGCGGCACGACGCAATTCAACCGCTTGCCGGGATGTCCTCCGGTCAGGCGCACCTGCCAGCTTCCGTCGTAAACGACGCTGCTCGCGGGCCAGGCTCTGAAACCGACGGCCTCAAGACGCCGAACGAGCGGCAGATTGGGATCACTTACCATTGCATGCATTCGGGCATCAGCTCCGATAATCGCCATTGATGGCGACATATTCCTTTGTCAGATCGCAGGTCCAGACCGTCGCCGTGCCCGACCCGAGACCGATGTCGACGGTCACTGGGATATCCTCGCGCTCCATCACGGCGGTGGTCGCCTCTTCCGAATAGGCCGGATCGCGCTCGCCATTCACGGCTACGCGCACATCGCCGAACCAGATTGCCAGCCGATCGCGATCGGCCATCTCCCCGGACTTGCCGACCGCCATCACGATACGACCCCAATTGGCATCTTCACCGGCAACGGCGGTCTTCACCAGCGGCGAATTGGCGATCGACATCGCGATCTTCTTCGCTGCGAGATCGTTTTCGGCACCCTTGACGGTGATCTCCACCATCTTGCGCGCACCTTCACCGTCGCGCACGACCTGCAGCGCCAGATCCTTGAGGAGATCGTTCAGCGCCGCCCGGAAATCGCCGAGACGGGCATCGTCCGCCCGCTCGACCTTTGCCTGGCCATCGGCCGATGCGGCACCGGTTGCAAAGAGCATCAGAGTATCCGAGGTGGATGTGTCGCTGTCCACGGTGATGGAATTGAAGCTTGGCTCGACGCCTTCAGACAGAAGGCCCTGAAGGGCCACGGGCGCGATATCCGCATCCGTCACGACGAAGGAGAGCATGGTCGCCATATCCGGCGCGATCATGCCGGCACCCTTGGCAATCCCATTGATGGTGACGGTCACGCCATCGATCTTCGCACTGCGCGTCGCGACCTTCGGATAGGTATCCGTGGTCATGATCGCCTTGGCTGCCTCGAACCAGAAGTCACCGGTTGCATCTTTCGCCATCTGGTCGAGCACGCCGGAGAACTTGGTCGCATCCAGCGGTTCGCCGATGACACCCGTCGAGGCGAGATAGATCTCGTTCTCCCCGCAGCCCAGCGCCGCCGCTGCCGATTTCGCCGTAAGCTCGGTCGCGGCCCTCCCCTTCACGCCGGTAAAGGCATTGGCATTACCCGAATTGACGACGACGCCGCGCGCCACGCCATGCGCCAGATTCTGCCGGCAGAAATCGACCGGGGCCGATGGGCACTTCGACTTGGTGAAGACACCCGCCACCGAAGCCGGCTCATCAAAGGCCACCAACAGCACATCGGTGCGGTTCTTGTACTTGATGCCCGCAGCCGCGGTCGCCATCCGCACACCGCGGATCTGGGGCATTTCGGCATAGGTTTTCGGAGCGAGGGGAGAAATGCTGGAAGACATGGCGCGGCCCGTAATGGAAGGCCCGCAAACTGCGGGCCTTGGAACAAACAACGATTGGGGAAGAGCTTACTGCTGCTCTGCCGTGTTGGCTTCTTCGTAGCCCTTGCGCAGGGCTTCGTCGACGATCTCGATCGTCTGCTCGGTCTTCGCCTTTTCGATCAGCTCGAGATACTTGTCGCGCATCACGAGCTGGCGAACCTGCTGCTCGACGGCTTCGAAGGCCGGCGGCGGAGCATCACGCTTGTCTTCGACAAGGATAACGTGGAAGCCGAACTGGGTCTGAACCGGGGTCTTCGTGTAGGTGCCCTTTTCGAGCGCGAAAGCCACCTCTTCAAACTCGGGGACCATGCGGCCCTTCGTGAAATAGCCGAGGTCGCCACCTTCCGTTTTGTTCGGGTCGGTCGACTTTTCCTTGGCGATTTCGATGAAGTCCTTGCCGGCATCGAGATCGGTGATGATCTGCTTCGCCTCTTCCTCGGTCTTCACCAGGATGTGGCGGGCGCGCACTTCTTCCTGCTTCGGAAGCGCTGCAACCTCCTGGTCGTAGCGCGCCTTCACTTCGTCTTCGGTCACGGCATCAACGACGTTCTTCTTGAAGAAAGCGTTGTGCAGTTCGCGCTCGGCGATAAAGGCCATGCGGCGCTTGTATTCCGGATCGTCCTGCAGACCTTCCGCCGTCGCGTTTGCCGCGAGCAGCTTGACGTCGATGGCGCCGGAAAGGGCTGCGACCTTCTTCTGCTCGTCGGGAAGCTGCGACAGCTGCGGATCGAGGTTGGCGACCGCCAGGTCGAGTTCGGACTGGGTGATCTCGAGATCGCCGACCTTTGCGACGACAGTGGCGTCCTGAGCGAAAGCCGCACCGGTGAGGGCCGAGAGGGAAACGCAGGCGGCAAGCACGATTTTATTGAGGCGAAGCATGAAAGACCTTTCGGATGGTGAACCGTTTCAAGACCGTTCGAATCGGGCAAAATATTGTCAGATGCCCGGCGACCGAGGGGATTTGGCACCAGCCTGCGCCGTTGACATCATTCGACCCCCCTCTTATCTGTCACGCAACCTCGCGTCCAGAGTAGTTTCAGGACGCCTTGTGCCTATTCGTCCACGCTAATGGTGGTCTGAAGGGTACGTCAACGATATGACGAAGGTCAGAAAGGACCATCGATATGGTCAGTCTTGGTGGACTTGCGCGCAAAATCTTTGGCTCGTCGAACGAGCGCCGCGTGAAATCCTATAACCCTCGAGTAGCTCAGATCGCAGCCCTCGAGGAGAAGGTTAAGGCGCTGACCGACGAACAGCTCGCCGCCAAGACCGGCGAGTTCCGGGCAGAACTGGCCGCCGGCAAGACACTGGACGATATCCTGGTACCCGCCTTTGCCGTCGCCCGCGAAGGTGCCCGCCGTGCACTCGGCATGCGTCCCTTCGACGTTCAGCTGATCGGCGGCATGATCCTCAACGACAATTCCATTGCCGAAATGAAGACCGGCGAAGGCAAGACGCTGGTTGCGACGCTCGCCGTCTATCTGAACGCACTCGCCGGAAAGGGCGTGCATGTCGTGACCGTCAACGACTACCTCGCTCGCCGTGACGCAGCCACCATGGCGAAGATGTACAGCTTCCTCGGCATGACCACAGGCGTCATCGTCCACGGCATGTCCGACGACGAGCGCCGTGCGGCCTATGCCTGCGACATCACCTATGCGACGAATAACGAGCTCGGCTTCGACTATCTGCGCGACAACATGAAGTATGAGCGCGGCCAGATGGTGCAGCGCGGCCACAACTTCGCGATCGTCGACGAAGTGGACTCGATCCTCGTCGACGAAGCCCGCACGCCTCTGATCATTTCCGGCCCGCTCGACGACCGCTCGGACCTTTACAACACGATCGACGCCTTCATCCCGATGCTGTCGGAGGAAGACTACGAGATCGACGAGAAGCAGCGCGCAGCCAACTTCTCGGAAGTCGGCACCGAAAAGCTCGAAAACCTGCTGCGTGAAGCAGGTCTCCTGAAGGGCGAGAGCCTCTACGACGTCGAAAACGTCGCGATCGTTCACCACATCAACAACGCGCTGAAGGCCCACAAGCTCTTCCAGCGCGACAAGGACTACATCGTCCGCAACGGCGAAATCGTCATCATCGATGAGTTCACCGGCCGCATGATGCCGGGCCGCCGTTACTCGGAAGGCCAGCACCAGGCGCTCGAAGCCAAGGAAAAGGTGCAGATCCAGCCCGAGAACCAGACGCTCGCCTCGATCACCTTCCAGAACTATTTCCGCATGTACAAGAAGCTCGCCGGCATGACCGGTACGGCAGCAACGGAAGCGGAAGAGTTCTCCAACATCTACGGTCTCGACGTCTTGGAAGTCCCGACCAACCTGCCGATCAAGCGTATCGACGAGGATGACGAGGTCTACCGGACCGTCGAGGAAAAGTTCAAGGCAATCATTGAAGAGATCAAGGCCGCGAACGAGCGCAACCAGCCGGTTCTCGTCGGCACCACCTCGATCGAAAAGTCCGAACTGCTCGCCAACATGCTGAGCCAGTCCGGTTTCAAGGACTTCAAGGTTCTGAACGCCCGCTATCACGAGCAGGAAGCCTATATCGTCTCGCAGGCCGGCGTCCCCGGTGCCGTCACGATCGCCACCAACATGGCCGGCCGCGGTACCGACATCCAGCTCGGCGGCAACCTCGACATGCGCCTCGACCACGAACTGGCCGACATGGAGCCGGGCGCAGAGCGCGACGCACGTGCCGAAGCGATCAAGGCTGAAATCGCAGCTCTCAAGCAGAAGGCCCTCGAAGCCGGCGGCCTCTATGTCATCGCCACCGAGCGCCATGAAAGCCGCCGTATCGACAACCAGCTGCGCGGCCGTTCCGGCCGCCAGGGCGACCCGGGCCGCTCGAAGTTCTACCTGTCGCTCCAGGACGACCTGATGCGCATCTTCGGCTCCGACCGCATGGACAGCATGCTGCAGAAGCTCGGCCTGAAGGATGGTGAAGCGATCGTCCATCCCTGGATCAACAAAGCGCTCGAACGCGCGCAGAAGAAGGTCGAAGCCCGCAACTTCGACATCCGCAAGAACCTTCTGAAATATGACGACGTCATCAACGACCAGCGCAAGGTGATCTTCGAGCAGCGCATCGAGCTGATGGACGCGACCGATGTCTCCACGACTGTCACCGACATGCGCCATGAAGTCATTGAGACCATGGTTGCCATTCACGTCCCGCCGAACGCCTATGCCGAACAGTGGGATGTCGCCGGCCTCAAGCAGAAGGTCGCGACCACCCTCAACCTTGACCTGCCGATCGATGCCTGGGCCGCCGAGGAAGGCATTGCCGAGGACGACATCTACAACCGCATCATGGAAGCCGCCGACAAGGCCTATGCCGACAAGGCCGAGCGCTTCGGTGCCGAATTGATGACCTATGTCGAACGCTCCGTCGTGCTGCAGACCATCGACAACCTGTGGCGCGAGCACATCGTCAATCTCGACCACCTGCGCTCGGTCGTCGGCTTCCGCGGCTACGCCCAGCGCGACCCGCTGCAGGAATACAAGGCCGAAGCCTTCGAGCTCTTCCAGGCCCTGCTTGCCAACCTGCGCGATGCCGTGACAATGCAGATGTCGCGCGTCGAGCTGGTCCGCGATCCGCCGCCGGCGCCGACCCCGCCGCCGATGCAGGCCCACCACATCGACGCCACCACCGGCGAGGACGATGTCGGCGAAGGGTCGGCCGTTCCTGCCGGCGATCGCGATCCCCAGGATCCGAAGAGCTGGGGCACGGTCGGCCGCAACGAGCCCTGCCCCTGCGGCTCCGGCAAGAAGTACAAACACTGCCACGGCGCGCTCGAAGCGTGACCGTGACGGCTTGAGGCTTTCTCAACCTTTCGCTCTTAGCCTCTGAAAAAAGGGGAACCGCGCCAAACGGCCCGGTTCCCCTTTTCCTTTGGAGGGCTTGATGTCGGCTGTGACAGCGCGGGAGCACCAGTGGGATTGGCTGCGCGCCTTCCTGATGCTCCTCGGCATCCCCTACCACGCCGCCATGGCCTACAACGCCCGCGTCCTCTGGGACATTCAATCGCCCGAAAAGAGCGAGATCCTGACCTTCCTGAGCGGCGTGCTCGTGACCTTCCGCATGCCCGCCTTCTTCATCGTGGCCGGATACTTCGCGGCCATGATGCTGGAGAGACGCAAGCCCACATCCTGGCTTCGCGGCCGGATCATCCGCCTCGGCATCCCCTTCCTTACCGGGCTGGTCCTGCTCGCCCCGATCCAGATTGCCGTGATCGATCTCGAAACTGCCCTTACCGGCGCAAGCTCGATGAGCACGGCGCTCGATCAGGTCGGCGAGGATCTCATCCATCCCGGCGCCAACTGGATCATGCATCTCTGGTTCCTGCCGGCGCTCCTCGCCTATAGCGGGCTATTGGTGCTGATCATGGCGGGGCACCGGTTCGGGTGTTTTCATCACGTCATCGACCGCACCGAGGCGATCTGCCGGGCGCGTCCAAGGCTAGCGCTCATGTTCCTGATCCTCGCAACGTCTGCATGGGAGGTGATGATCCACCTCGCGCATCAGGATATGCTGACGCGCCAGGGTGCCCTTCCCTATCTCCTCGCCCATGGCATCGATCCCTATCTCCGCTACCTGCCGTTCTTCCTGATCGGCGCCGTCCTCAGGCCATCGCCGGATATCCGCCAGGCCCTCGTCTGGACGAAGGGCTACGGCCTTCCGGCATTCGGCATCACCGCCGCGATCCTTGCCGCAGCACTGCGCGGGGCAGAAGCCGGCACTTCGGGCATCGCCTACAACGCGTTCGACGGCGTGGCTGCAATCCTCCTGAGCCTCATTCTCATCGGCATCGCCGAACGCTTCTGGAACCGCTCGGATCCGCGCATCGACCGCATCGTCGATGCCTCCTTCAGCATCTATCTGCTGCACCATCCCATCATCTATGCGCTTGCGGCACTCTTCATCCTGATGCAGTGGCCGCCGGTCGTGGAGTTCCTCCTGATCTGCCTCACGACCTTCGCTTTCTCCTATGGCATCCACCGACTGATCCGCCGCTCGCCCCTGGCGCTTTTCCTCTTCAACGGCGTGCCGATGTCCGGCAAGACCCGGGACGACGGGCGGCCGCAAGGCAGCATCACCACACTTCGTTAACCCTGATCTGTCATCACTGGAGGACATACCCGACCCAGCGAGAAGTATTGCGTCCGTACCGATGACTGTTCTGGAAACAGCGGAAAAATGGTTGCCCGCGGGCCCGCGTCTGGTGCGCGCGCTCCGCGCTGAAGACGAGACGGCCCGCGCTCAGCGCATGGCCGCGATCGCCTTTGCCATCCGCGTCATCAGCGCCGCCATCGCCTTCGTTTCGCAGATCATTCAGGCCCGCCTGATGGGCGAGTTCGAATACGGCATTTTCGTCTTCGTCTGGGTTCTGGTCGTGCTCGCCGGCAATTTCTCCTGCCTCGGCTTCCACACCGCCGTTATCCGCTTCCTGCCGCAATACGACCAGGACAAGGCCGATGCGGAGATCCGCGGTTTGACCTCAACGGCGCGTCTCTTTGCAATGACGAGCGCCAGCATCCTGGCACTGGGCGGCATCGCAGCACTGTATCTCTTCGGCAACAGCTTCGAGCACTATTACCTCGTCCCCCTCTTCCTCGCCGTCTTCGCCCTGCCGATGATCGCGCTTGGCGACGTGCTCGACGGCACCGCGCGCGCCAATCGCTGGGCCCTGCTCGGCTTGAGCCCCACCTATATCGTTCGCCCCGCCCTGATCCTCGCCTTCATGCTGCTCGCCGTGGCAAGCGGCAGACCGGCAACCGCTGTCACCGCCATGCAGGCCGCCCTTGTTGCAACCTATCTCACCACCCTCGGACAGTTCCTGCTGGTCGATCGCCGCCTGTTGAACCGCTACGCGCGTGGCGATCGCAAGGTCGATTTTGCCGGCTGGTTCAAGGTTGCCCTGCCGATCTTCTTCATCGAGGGTTTCGGCTTTCTCCTCACAAATTCCGATGTCATCGTCGTCGGCCTTTACTTGCCGCCGGACCAGGTTGCCGTCTATTTCGCAGCCGCCAAGACCATGGCGCTCATGCAATTCGTCTTCTTCGCGGTAAAGGCCGGCGCGACGCCGCGTTTCTCCAGCCTGATGGCCGAGGGAAACAGCCAGGGCCTCGCCGGTTTTGCGGGAACGGCCGCGCGCTGGAGCTTCTGGCCCTCGCTGGCCGTCGGCATCGTCGTCCTGATGCTTGGCGAGATGTTGCTCGGTCTCTTCGGCTCCGCCTTTACCGCCGGATACCTGCTGATGGTGATCCTCTTTGCCGGCAATATGGCGAAGGCCTTGGTCGGTCCGGCCGAAATGCTCCTGACCATGGCCGGGCGCCAGCAGCTCTGCGTCGCGGTCTATGCGGTGGCTCTCGCCTGCAATATCGGCCTCAACATCACACTGATCCCCGCCTGGGGTCTGGCCGGCGCCGCCACCGCGACCGCCACGGCCATGGCCGTGGAAGCCATGCTGCTGCATGTCGCGGTCCGCCGCGCACTCGGCATCGTCGTCTTCGCCTTTGCCGATCCGCATGCCCTGACGCCCCCCACGGAGGCCGTCCGCCCATGACCGACAGCATCTACAACGAGAGCATGAACAGCGGCGCCAACCGCCTGGTCGGCAGCCTTGCCGGTGCCCGCGTGAAGCCCGTGGCGGAGACGGAGGTCGCGACCGGCCGCGCCGGCCGCCGGCTGAGCATCTATCCGAGCCAGATGGGCTACGAGCTTCAAGACGAACTCGACTACCTGACCTATCGGGTGATGGAAGCCAATGTCTTCTTCGCCCCTCGCTTCCTCGCCCCGGCCATGCCGCGGCTCGAGGAGCGTCAGGTGCGTTTTGCCGTCATCCGTGACGAGGACGATCGCCGCTCGCGCCTGCGCCTTCTCTTTCCCTTCTCGATCGAAAAGCCCGGCTTCTCCGTCGGTCCCTCAATCATTCGCGTCTGGGCCAATCCCTTCGGCCCTCTCGGCACGCCTCTGGTCGATGCCGAAGGGGCGGCGGAAACCATCGACAACATGTTCGATGCCCTTGTGGCGCCGGAGATGCGCCTTCCCAATGTGCTCGTCATTCCGGATCTGCGCCTCGAAGGACGCTTCACCCAGCTCGCCCGTGCCGTGGCGCTGGCCCGCGACCTGCCTCTGACCGTTACCAACGAATATCAACGGCCCATGCTGCAGAGCTATGTGGATGGCCCCGCCTATCTGCAGTCGACGCTCAGCAAAAGCCACCTGCGCGAGATGCGACGCCAGGCGAAGCTGCTCTCCGCACAGGGAACGTTGAGCTACAACGTCGCCCGCCAACCGGAAGAGATCCGTCTGCGGATGGAAGAGTTTCTGGCACTGGAAGCGAGCGGCTGGAAGGGGCGCAAGCGCTCAGCCATGGTCAACGACCGACTGCGCGCGGCCTTCGCCCGCGAGGCCATCACCAATCTTGCCGAGGCCGATGCCGTGCGTATCCACACGCTCGACCTCGATGGTAGGGCGATCGCCTCCATGGTCGTCTTCATCATGGCCGGCGAGGCCTATACCTGGAAGACCGCCTATGACGAGCGCTATGCAAGGTTCTCGCCCGGCAAGCTGTTGATGGCGGATCTCACCGAATGGCATCTCGACGATGCCAACATCGAGCGCACCGACAGCTGTGCGGCCCCCGATCACCCGATCATGAGCCGCTTCTGGACGGAGCGCGAGGCCATGGGCACCCTGGTGATCGGCCTGAAAACCAATGCCGACCGTGACGTGCGCCAGGTCGGTGCACAGCTGCACATGTATCGCAACACGCGCAACATCGCCCGCATCCTGCGCGACAAGGTGCTGAACCGCCGCTTTGGCGGCTGAAAGCGGGTTGACCCGCGAGCAAGCGCAGACGCTCAGCTCGCCTTGGCGATTTCCTGATCCCGCAAGAGCCGGCGGATCACCTTGCCGCTGGTCGTCAGCGGCAGCTCGGTGACAAATTCGACCTCGCGCGGATATTCGTGCATCGACAACCGGTTCTTCACCCAGTCGCGGATTTCGGCCGACAGCGCTGGCTGCGCCGTATATCCGTCCTGCAGCACGACAAAGGCCTTGACGATCTCGGTCCGCAGCACATCCGGCTTGCCGATGACGGCTGCGAGCCGCACCGCCGGATGCCCGATCAGGCAGTCCTCGATCTCGGCCGGTCCAATGCGATAGCCAGACGAGGTGATCACATCGTCGTCGCGGCCGAAGAACTGCACATAGCCCTCTTTGTCCTGGCGTCCAAGATCGCCGGTCTTCATCCAGTCGCCGACGAACTTTTCCGCCGTCGCCTTATCGTTGTTCCAGTATCCCAGGAACATCACCGGATCCGGACGTTTGATCGCCACCTGCCCGGTTTCGCCGGCCGGCAATTCCCGCCCCTCGGCATCGATGATCGCCACCTCATGGCCCGGCACGGCCTTGCCGATGAAACCGCCCTTGGAGATCCCGAGATGGGCCGCCGAGGACAGCACGAAATTGCATTCCGTCTGGCCGTAGAACTCGTTGGGCACGATGCCGAGCGCCGTCTTCACCCATTCATAGGTCTCGCGCCCAAGGGATTCTCCGGCTGACCCGATGCTGCGCAGCACGAGATCATAGGTCTCGCGGGGCTTCTCGATCGCCTTCAGCAGCCGAAGAGCCGTCGGCGGAATGAAGGCGTTGCGCACCTTCATCTCGGCCATGATCCGGAAGGCCATGTGCGGATCGAATTTCTGCGCCGGCGAGGACACGACCGGCACGCCGAGCATCAGCGCCGGCAAAAGCGCATTGAGCAGACCGCCCGCCCAGGCCCAGTCGGACGGTGTCCAGACCTTGTCATCAGGCCGTGGCAGATAATCATGCGCCAACTGGAAGCCGGGAATGTGACCGGCCAGCACGCGATGTCCGTGCAGCGCACCCTTGGGCGGCCCCGTCGTACCCGAGGTGTAGATCATCAACGCGGGCGTATCGGGTCCGCTCTCGACAATGTCGAACAGACCGGACCGGCCCTCGATCATCGGACGAAAACCGATGACATCGGGACCGGGACCATCGACCGAGATCACCGTCTGCAACGCCGGTAAGCGCGCCTTGATCGCTTTGAGCCTCTGCAGGCCAAAACTGTTGGTGACGATCACGCGGGCGCCAGCATCCCTGAGCCGGTATTCCAGCGCCTCTTCGCCGAAAAGCAGTGCGAGCGGCAGCGCAATGGCACCCATCTTGTAGATGGCCACATGCGCAATGACCGTTTCAAAGCATTGCGGCATGAGAAGCGCCACACGGTCACCCCTGATGACGCCAAGCTCGGTCAAGGCCGCGGCCAGCGCCGAGGATTGCGCCGAAAGCTCGCCATAGGTCATCGAAAGATGCTGGCCATCGGGTGAGAAGTGCTGAAGGCACACGCGCTCGGGAAACTTCGCCGCCCAGTCGTCGGCGACCGCCCGTCCGATGTTGAAATCGGCGGGAATGTCCCAGCGGAAGTCGCGGCGCAGCGCCTCGAAGGTCTCGCGCGGCTCAAGCAGCATGGCTGAGTGTCCGGATCGTCATGCTGTCAGTGCTAACACTCATCTCGCAAGTGCACAACAAGCGGCACACATTAGCGTGAACGACCGGCAAACGGGAGAAGGATCCTCGTCGGAATGGCAGGCCTCAAAGGTCAGCCCTTGGCTTGGCCGCCCTCTGCGCGCATCAAGGCTACCAGCGCCTTGAGCTCACCGGCACGCACCATCTGCGCCGGCGTGCGCCCGGCAAAAGCCTCGAGCTTCTGGCTGCGATACCACTTCTCTGCCGCCTCCTTCGCGCCGAGCCGCTTCATCGCAAGCGTCAGAACCAGCGTCTTTGCATCGGCAGCCGACACGGTACCGGCCTCGATAGCTGCATCGATACGGGCGATCTGCGTCTGGACAGACTGCTGCCGAAGCTTCTGGCGCATGGCCGCAACCTGCGGCGCAACCGGTGCCACGATGTTGATCTTCTGCTTGCCATCAACAGGAGCGGCAGGCGACGCGGTCAGGGATGCAGCCGCCTGCGGCTTGCCTTTGCCCTTGGCGGCAACGGGCTGCGCCGGCGCCTTCGGCAACAGGCCGGCATCCACCACCACCTGCTGGACAGGTTGCGCCATACGGATCTTCTTCCCGGTGTTGCTCATGCCTTCTGCCTTTTTGAGAATGTGGTGCCCCATGCCGGAATCGAACCAGCACTCCTTTCGGAACTCGATTTTGAGTCGAGCGCGTCTACCAGTTCCGCCAATGGGGCACATGAGCGTCGGATGGACAGCGCCGGACTATACGAGCCGGGGTGTTTCGGTCAACGCCTTTTTCGAGCATCACTTCACGCAATCGTTCACTGCTTGCGTCCGACGGCGTGGCGGCACCATTTACAGGCGGCCATGCGCACCCTAGAACGCCGTGAACCATCTACCCACGGAAGTCTCAATGCTGCGTCGAATGTATGATTGGACGATGTCGCTCGCCGGCACGCGCCACGCCGATCGGGCCCTTGCTGGCGTGTCCTTCGTCGAAAGCTCCTTCTTTCCGATTCCGCCGGATGTTCTGCTCATTCCCATGGTCATCAGGCGCCGGGACCACTGGTTCAGGCTGGCACTCCTCTGCACGCTCGCGTCCGTCCTCGGTGCATTCCTCGGTTATGCCATCGGCATGTTCCTGTTCGAGGCGATCGGACGCCCCATCCTCGCCTTCTACGGCAAGGAGGACGCCTTCGAACAGGTGGCGGGCTGGTACAACACCTGGGGTGGCTGGGGTGTGCTGTTTGCCGCGATCACACCTTTCCCCTACAAGGTCCTGACGATCTTCTCCGGGGCAACGGGGCTGAACTTCCTCGTCTTCACCATTGTCAGCATCATTGGTCGCGCGTTCCGCTTTTTCCTCGTTGCCTTCCTGCTGAAGCTCTATGGCGAACCCATTCGCCTCTTCATCGAGAAATATCTCGGTCTTCTTTTTACCCTTTTCATGATGCTGCTGATCGGCGGCTTCTACCTCGTGAAATTCGCCCTGTGAGAGTGCTGCAGATGAATTCGATCCTGACACCCCTGAAGTCCGATGGCGCGCTCGCCGCCTTGCTCACCTTCGGCATGGCGCTCGTCGTGGGCTCTGCTCTCGGCTTCGAGCATATCGGCGGCTATATCCCCTGCGCGCTCTGCCTGATGCAGCGCAATCCCTACTACATCGGCATCGGTGTCGGCATTCTGGCCGTCCTCTCCGCCGTCTGCCGCCTGCCGCCTGTGGTCACGAAGCTGCTGCTGATCGCCATCGCCATCACCATGCTGATCAGCGTCGGCATGGGCATCTACCATTCGGGCGTCGAGTGGAAGTTCTGGGAAGGCCCGTCGACCTGCGCGATCGGCGCAACCGGTGGCGACACGCCGGTCAACGTGCTGGAAGCCTTGAACGCTACGAAGGCGCCCTCCTGCACCGAGGCGACGCTCCGCGTGCTAGGCCTGTCCTTCGCCGGCTGGAATGTTCTGACGAGTGCCGCCCTTGCAGCTCTCGCGCTCTGGGGCGTCTTCCGCAAGCCCGCTGTCTGACGCGGATCCGAGAGGCGGCGCAATCCGTGCCGCCTTCAGCCGCGCTACCGCCTGACCTCAAGGCTGCAATTCAGTATCCCAGTAGAGATAGTCCATCCAGCTTTCGTGTAGGTAGTTCGGCGGGAAGAGCCGGCCATTGTTGTGCAGGTCCTGCACCGTCGGCCGGTAGGGTGACTGATGCGGATGCATGCCGGCCTGCTTGGGGAGCTTCGATCCCTTGCGCAGATTGCACGGTGAGCAGGCCGCAACGACATTCTCCCAGGTCGTCTCGCCGCCATGAGCGCGCGGGATGACATGGTCGAAGGTCAGGTCTTCGGGCGAACCGCAATACTGGCATTCGAACTTGTCGCGCAGGAAGACATTGAAGCGGGTAAAGGCCGGGTTCCGGGTCGGCTGAACATAGGTCTTGAGGCTGACCACGCTTGGCAGTCGCATCGAGAAACTCGGCGAGCAGACGGAGTGTTCATACTCGGCGATGATGTTCACACGGTCGAGGAAGACCGCCTTGATCGCGTCCTGCCAGGACCAGAGCGACAAGGGATAATAACTCAGTGGCCGGTAGTCGGCATTCAGGACGAGCGCCGGCAGGGCCTGGGGAGAAACTGCAATCGTCAAGGGGTACTCCTGATCGATTCGGCATCTGCCCTTCTATATTAGGTCCGTTGTTACAGCATTGTGAAGCCTGAATCTTTGAGACGCATTGCGACCTCTCGGCGCGCCCTTCACCGGGGCAAAGCGGTGCGGCCGGTGATCAGGGCATAATGCGCCCAGAATAGCCGTGCAGCGACCGATCGGACAGGCGCCCAGGCTTCGGCCAACTCCGCCACAAGTTCGGGAGCTGGCCGTTCTCCGGCGAAAAAAACATCGCCCACCGAGATCCTGAGTGCCACGTCGCCGACCGGGAAGATGTCCGGATGGCCGCCGCAGAACATCAGATAGACCTCGGCCGTCCAGGGGCCTATGCCCTTGAGACCGGTCAGCGCTGCCATCGCGGTCTCCGCCGGCATTTCTGCCAGCTCGTCGAGCCGGAAGGGTCCGCCGAGATCGGCCTTGGCGGCCTCTTCGAGTGCCTGCGCCTTGCCGCGCGACAGGCCGAAGGTGCCGATCAGTTCAGGGCCAAGCGCCAGATAATCCTCCGCAAGCGGCCTGTTTCCCAAAACCGCCGTCATCCGCCGCCAGATCGCGTCGGCACTGGCCCGCGACACCATCTGCGAGACGATGATCGAGGCAAGCCCCGCAAAGCCTGGCGGCGAAAGGCGAAGCGGCAGCGGCCCGCAGGCATCTGCGATCGGACAGAGCCTGGGATCACATGTCAGCAAAAGGGAAAGCCCCGCAGCGAGATCGGCCTCGCATCGGATCGTCGTCAAACCCGTCCCCTTTTCCTCATTCCACTCTCATGCGAAGGAAAAGCATGACCGAACGCGATCGTCAAACCAACGGACACAATGCCCCCGTCTTTCGTTTCGCACCGAGCCCCAACGGCAGGCTGCATCTTGGCCACGCGCTGTCGGCCCTGTTGAACGCCGAGATGGCCGAAAAAACGGGCGGGCGCCTGCTGTTGCGGATCGAGGATATCGACCTGACGCGCTGCACGCCGGACCTCGAACAGGCGGTCATCGACGATCTCATGTGGCTGGGAATCCCCTTCGAACGACCCGTCCGCCGCCAGTCGGAACACTTTCCGCTTTACCGCGAAGCCCTCGACCGGTTGAAGGCCATGGGGCTGGTATATCCCTCATTTCTCACGCGTGGCGAGGTGAAAGCCCGTGTTTCGGCTTTCGAGCGCGAAGGCGGCCCCTGGCCACTGGACCCGGACGGCGCGCCGCTCTATCCGACAGAGGAGCGAGCCCTTTCAGATGCCGAGCGGGCCGAAAGGCTGGCGACAGTCGAACGCTACGCCTGGCGGCTCGACATCGACAAGGCACAACGTCTGCTTGGGGGACCTTTGACCTGGCAGGAAACCGGCGACGGGCCGACCGGGGAGATCGAGGCGGATCCTGCCGCCTGGGGCGATGTGGTGCTCTGGCGCTCCGATGCGCCGGCAAGTTACCATCTGGCCGTCACGGTGGATGATGCAGCCCAGGGCGTGACCAACGTCGTGCGGGGCCTAGACCTCTTCCATGCCACGTCGATCCATCGCCTGCTGCAGACCCTGCTCGGCCTGCCCGCCCCCCTCTACCACCATCACCGGCTGATCCTGGGGCCCGATGGCCGCAAGCTCTCCAAAAGCCTCGGCGACACGGCCTTGTCGGCGCTGAAAGCGGAGGGCAAGACGCCGTCAGATATCCGCGCCATGGTCGGGATTTGAGATCCCGCCTTCCGGTAGCGTCTTGACCGGCACCACCCCAAATTTCATCAACGCCGCGTTGAACTCTGCGCCGATGATGAAGATCGCGCCGACCATGTAGAGAAAGACGAGCACAATCATGATCGAAGCAAGACCGGCATAGGTCGCGGCGTAGTTCGCGAAAGAGGCGAGGTAATAGGCAAACAAAAGCGCGCCGACCAGCCAGAGCGCCAGCGTCAGGAGCACGCCGGGCAAGACGTCGATCAGTCGCCGCCGGCCGGCAGGCAGGCCGAGATGGAATACCACGAGCGCCAGAACGAGGAAAAGAACCGTTCCGTAAACCCGCCAGTTGGCGACGGTCGCGAGAAAATCCTTGAGGAAGGGAAAGAGGTTTTCCGCATAAGCCAGCGCCACGGGCACGGCGACGAGGAGCGCGCTGATCGCCGCCAGCACGACGACGGCGGCCAGCACGAAACCGAGGCTGACGAGCCGCGTCACATACCAGGGCCGGGTCTCCACCACCCGGTAAGCGCGGTTGAGCGAGACGCGCAGCGCCTCCACTCCGTTCGAGGCAAAATAGGCGGCCGCCAGCACCGAGATGGTCAGAAGCCCACCGCGCGGGATGGTCAACACCTGCACCACCTGGTCGGACAGCGGCTTGGCGATCGTCTCCGGCCAGGTGTCGAAAATCAGATGCACCGCCGTCTCGGCGAACTGGTCGGCGCCGAGGAAACTCGCAAGCGCCGTGCCGAAGATCAGGAAGGGGAAGAGCGCGAGAATAGCTGACAACGCGACATGGCTCGCCATCGCCCAGCCGTCGTCCTCGCTGAAATGCCAGAACGCGTCAAAGCCGACCTTGTAGAGCATACGCAGGAAAGTCGGCATCCAGTCTCCTCAAGAACGCGGGGCACGATTGCAGGCTGCGGCCGAATATGGGAAACCGATCGCCGTTTGCAAAGCAATAACGAGGTTATCCCCGTGAAGAGCATCATCGTCACCGGTTGTTCCTCCGGCATCGGCGCCTATTGTGCCGAGGCCCTGAAGCGCGACGGCTGGCGGGTCTTTGCGACAGTGCGCAAGCCGGAAGACCTCGCCCCGCTCGAGGCGAAGGGCATTGAGGCCCTGCTGATGGATTACACCGATCAAGCCAGCATCGAAGCCCTTGTCGCCACGGTCTTCGAACGCACCCGCGGCCGGCTTGACGCGCTCTTCAACAACGGCGCCTACGGCCAGGCGGGTGCGGTGGAGGATCTGCCGACGGACGCGCTGAGGGAGCAGTTCGAGACCAATCTCTTCGGCTGGCACGATCTGACCCGCCGGGTGATCCCGGCGATGCGGGCGCAGGGCGAAGGCCGCATCGTGCAGTGCTCTTCGATCCTCGGTATCGTGCCCTATCGCTGGCGCGGCGCCTATACGGCCTCCAAGTTTGCGCTGGAAGGTTTGTCGCTGACGCTTCGCATGGAGCTCGAAGGCTCCGGCGTGCAGGTGAGCCTGATTGAGCCCGGCCCGATCGAAAGCCGCTTCACCGCCAATGCGCTCCACCACATCCGCCGGGTGATCGACCTGGAAAACTCCGTGCATGCCGAGGATTACCGCCGGCAACTGGCGCGACTCGATGGCACAGGCCCCGTCAACCGCCACAAACTCGGGCCGGAGGCCGTCTACAAAGTCCTCACCCACGCCTTGACCGCCCGGCGTGCCCGCCCACATTATCTCGTGACCAAGCCGGCGAAACAGGGGGCCCTGATCAAGCGCTGGCTGCCGGCCGACCTCTTCTATCGACTGATGCGCTCGCTGGACTGACCGGCGACGAACAAAGGCTCATCCCACGTTATGTCCACATTCACCTATGTCCTCGCCATCATCGTCATGGGGCTCGTCGCCCTCGTCCTCTTGCGAGGCCTCTTCAACATGCTGAAGGGCGGCGACGGCAATACCTCGAACAAGCTGATGCAGGCCCGTATCGTGCTGCAGGCAATCGCGATCGCGCTGATCATGCTGACACTCTGGCTGACGGGCGGGGGACGCTGAAACCATGGTCAAGCTCAACAAGATCTACACCCGCACCGGCGATGACGGCACCACGGCACTGGTCACGGGCCCACGCCGCCTGAAGCACGACCTGCGCGTCGACGCCTATGGCACGATCGACGAGACCAATTCGGCGATCGGCATTGCCAGGCTCCACACGGGAGAGATGCCCGAGCTCGACGCCATGCTGATGCGCATCCAGAACGATCTCTTCGACCTCGGCGCGGATCTTGCAGCGCCGGAAACCGGCGAAGTCCTGTCCTACGAGCCGCTTCGCGTCATCGAGGCCCAGGTCGACCGGATCGAAAAGGAAATCGACCAGCTGAACGCCGATCTCGACCCGCTCAAATCCTTCATCCTCCCCGGCGGCACCCCCGCCGCCGCCTATCTGCATCTCGCCCGCACCACCTCGCGCCGAGCCGAACGCATCATGGTGGAGCTGTCGCGCTTCGACGGCGAAGAGGTCGGCGAGCCGGCGCTGAAATATGTGAACCGGCTGTCTGACTTTCTGTTTGTCGCGGCGCGCCACGCCAATGACGGCGGCAAGGCGGATATTCTATGGGTGCCGGGGAAGAATAGGTAGGCAGCGAATCCCCCTCTCCCCCTTGTGTGAGAGGTTACAAAATCGAGGGCTTAGCCCGATCAGGGCTAAACCTCAGATTTTGTTGGTGAGGGGATCGGTGCTGCGGGCATGGAGAACGGACCCCCTCACTTGCGATTTCTGATGTTTAGGCGGCTTGCGCTCGCCTAATTCATCGAAATCGCTTTCTCCCCCACCAAGGGGGAGATGGGCGTCGCGCATTCCTCGCCCCTCATGCTGAGGTGCCCGCGTGAAGCGCGGGCCTCGAAGCATCCCTCTTGATGTACCTGTGGCTTCGCCCTTCGAGGCCGGGCAGGCCCGGCACATCAGTGTGAAGGGAAAACCGACTTGTCAAAAATCCCAAGCTTCGCCGCCGGTCGGGATTAACTCCCTCCGGGTCAGTCTCATGCTTGTCCTCGGGCTTGACCCGAGGGGTCGGACGAGGCGCCAGAAGCAACCTGTCTAAGTAATTTTATGTGGCTCCTTCCGGCGCCCCGTTCGGCGTGTATTCCCGCTGCATGCGTCTCTCTGGCAAGGCGGCGACGGTCCTCGTCATCCTCGGGCTTGACCCGAGGACCGAAGATTGACCGGGCGCGGGTCCGGCTGCGGCAGTCTCCTCCGAAGAGTGTTCTGCCAGAGCCTGGCCGGTGGCCCGGGAGGTTCCCGCCGGATGGTGCACCATTCCGACCGGGACCCTCGCCCGGGGGATGAGGTCGGATCATTTGCGATCCTCCGCCAGCCCCGCCGTTTTATCCGCCCCGCCGTCTGGTGATGTTCGCGACGGCGTGGGCGCCTTGTCTGTGTGCCTCTGAGGCACGTCCTTCCGATCGGGGTATCCAGCTCCGGGGCATCCGACCCCGTCACCTTCGTTACCAGCCCCACGTCCGGAGGGAGACCGTTGCAGCGGGCCGGGGATTTGGATCTGCGACAACCCTCCACCCCGGCGCCGGCCCCGCCTCGCCTGACATCGCATCGTCAGGTGTATCCGAGGGCGGGACAGGGACTAGGGTAAGGGCGTGGAAATGGGCGGGGATGAAAAAAAGTTGTGACGTTGATTTTGTTGGGGAATTTTCGAAAGTCGTCCCCCTTTTTTTCGGAAAAGGCCGAGTTCGTGGCTTTGCCCCACACCCTACCCTCTCCCCGCAGGCGGGGAGAGGGGGGGCGCAAGCGTCGGCCGTCCTGGCCTTCTCCCCGCGAGCGGGGAGAAGGTGCCCCGAAGGGGCGGATGAGGGGCAATGGCATCTTGCGCCACGTTCCATCTCCCCCCTTGCGGGGGAGACTTCGGAGCGGTGGCCGAAGGCCAGAAATCGATCCCCGCGCGAAGGCTGTGAGAGGAATTGGCCCGAACAGGGCCAAAACTCAGATTTCGCAAGAGAGGGGCTTGGTGAGGTGAGCGCCAACTGAACCGTGCCCCCCTCCAGGAAAATCTGAAGTTTAGGCGGCTTGCGCTCGCCTAAGCCTTCGATTTTCCGTCCTCCCCCGCTTGGGGGGGAGGTGGGGGCCGCATACGTTGCGACCTGCCCCCTGTCCCCATCCCCCAAGCTGCGCTAGTTTCTACCCACCCATCACCGGCGAAACCGACGAGGCGCGATGTTCATTCCCCTGCACGACCGAAACGCGCTGAAGCACATCCGCAAGCAGTATGTGACCCTGGGGCTGATCCTTGCCAATGTGGTGACCCATGTACTGGCGACGCTGGCACCCGATGCGCTCTACGAGGTCGGGGTTTATGGCATGGGCTTCATACCGGCTGTTGCCTTCAACATCGCCGAGCTCGACCCGCGCTTCGTGCTGGTGCCGGAAGGTGCGACCTACGTCACCTATTCCTTTCTGCATGGCAGCTGGCTGCATCTCGGTTCCAACATGCTGTTCCTCTGGGTCTTCGGCGACAATGTCGAGGACGCGATGGGGCACTTCAAGTTTCTGTTCTTCTATCTCGCCTGCGCGGCCGCCGGTGCCTTTTTCCATGCGCTGGTGGTACCAGCAAGCCAGGCCCCACTGATCGGGGCGTCAGGCGCCGTCTCCGGTGTGGTGGCTGCGTATCTGATGCTGCATCCCAAGGTGCGCGTCTGGGTGCTGGTCTTCATGCGCTTTCCGCTACCGCTCCCGGCCTTTATCCCGCTTCTCTTCTGGGTCGGCCAGCAATTCGTGATGCTGGTCATTGACCGCGACAGCAATGTCTCTTGGGGCGCCCATGTCGGCGGCATCATCGCCGGGGCGATCCTGGTGCTCTTTTTGCGACGTCCGGGTGTGCCGCTCTTCGACAGGTCGATCGTGACACCCAAGGCAGTCGAACACGCCGCGCCCACCGTGGATGTCGCGACAGTCGGACCCTGGGGGCAAAGACCGGCCGGCGACCCGAGAGCCCGGGAGAGGGACGAGGCCGAAAACGGCGCGAAAACCGCGGCATCGCAACCGGTTCGCAAGGTCACTCACTGGGGGCGATGACAAGAGGTCGCGGCCGCAAAGTATTGACGTGAACGTCAACGTAAATTATTGCTGTCCGTCAAACGGCATCGATCGTTGTGTTTGGGAAAAAAATGCGTATCGATGTCGCCAATCGACAAACGGCGGAGCGCATCAACGCGCATTTTCCGGCAGAAGATTTGAAGAGAGGAACCCATGAAAATACTCGTCCCAGTCAAGCGGGTTGTGGATTACAACGTCAAGATCCGCGTCAAGCCGGATGGCTCCGGCGTCGAGCTCGCCAACGTCAAGATGTCCATGAATCCTTTCGACGAGATCTCGGTCGAGGAAGCCCTGCGACTGAAGGAAGCCGGCAAGGCTGAGGAAGTGGTGATCGTGTCCATCGGCCCTGCTAAGGCCGAGGAAACCATTCGCACCGCACTCGCCATGGGCGCTGATCGCGGCATCCTGATCGAGACCGACGAGACCGTCGAGCCGCTCGCGGTCGCCAAGCTCCTGAAGGGCGTGGTGGAAGCCGAGGCTCCGGGCCTCGTCATCGTCGGCAAGCAGGCAATCGACGACGATTCGAACCAGACCGGCCAGATGCTGGCAGCGCTGCTCGGCTGGGGCCAGGCGACGTTTGCCTCCAAGCTCGAACTCGGCGCCGACAAGGCGACCGTGACCCGCGAAGTGGACGGTGGTCTGCAGACCATCGACGTCACGCTGCCCGCGATCGTCACCACCGACCTGCGCCTGAACGAGCCGCGTTACGCCTCGCTGCCGAACATCATGAAGGCCAAGAAGAAGCCGCTCGACAAGAAGTCGCCTGCCGACTTCGGCGTCGACGTTGCCCCGCGCCTCAAGGTTCTGAAGACCGAGGAGCCGGGTGGCCGCAAGGCGGGCATCAAGGTGAAGTCGGTGGCAGAGCTCGTCGACAAGCTCAAGAACGAAGCCGGCGTATTGTAAGCGGAACGGACAGGAGAAACATAAAATGGCTATTCTTCTTCTCGCAGAACACGACAACGCGACCGTCTCCGAACAGACCGCGAAGGCACTGACGGCTGCCACTCAGATCGGTGGCGATGTGCATGTGCTGGTCGCCGGTGCTGGCGCCAAGGCTGCCGCTGATGCTGCTGCCAAGCTCTCGGGCGTCTCCAAGGTGCTGCTCGCAGACGACGCTTCGCTCGGCAACAACCTGGCAGAGCCGCTGGCCGCTCTCATCGTCTCGCTGGCAGGCTCCTACGACACGATCATCGCGGCTGCGACCTCGGTCGGCAAGAACGTGATGCCGCGCGTGGCGGCCCTGCTTGATGTCATGCAGGTCTCGGAAATCACCGAAGTGGTCTCCGCCGACACCTTCAAGCGTCCGATCTATGCCGGCAATGCAATCCAGACCGTGCAGTCGACCGACTCCAAGAAGGTGATCACCGTCCGCACGGCCTCCTTCGCCGGCGCCGCTGAAGGTGGTTCGGCTGCCGTCGAGACCGTTGCCGCTGCCGCAAACCCCGGCGTTTCCAGCCACGTCTCCGACGCGCTGTCCTCGTCCGACCGCCCGGAACTGGCCTCGGCCAAGATCATCATTTCCGGTGGCCGTGCACTTGGCTCCTCGGAGAAGTTCCAGGAAGTGATCCTGCCCGTCGCCGACAAGCTGGGTGCCGCCGTCGGTGCCTCGCGCGCGGCTGTCGACGCCGGCTACGCCCCGAACGACTGGCAGGTCGGCCAGACCGGCAAGGTGGTTGCCCCGCAGCTCTACATCGCCTGCGGTATCTCGGGTGCCATCCAGCACCTCGCCGGCATGAAAGACTCGAAGGTCATCGTCGCGATCAACAAGGACGAGGAAGCACCGATCTTCCAGGTCGCCGATTACGGCCTCGTCGCCGACATCTTTGAGGCCCTGCCGGAGCTCGAGAAGGCACTGTGATCACCCTTTCGCAACTGCGAAAGGACTGGTCAAAGAACCCTTTGCGGTCTATCAATCAGCCGGGCCCGCGATAAACGGGCCCGGCATTTTCTTGGGTGAAGTCTGGAACGGGTGAGGAGCGAGACGATGACGGGAACGATCAGCAACGTGGGTGTCGTGGGTGCCGGCCAGATGGGCTGCGGCATCGCACAGGTCTCCGCCGCCGCCGGCTACAAGGTCACCATCTACGACCTCTCCAAGGACAGGATCGAAGCCGGTCTCGCCACCATAAACGGCAATCTCGCCCGCCAGGTGACCAACGGCAAGATCACCGACGAGCAGCGGAAGGCGGCCCTTGCCCTGATTTCGGGCTCGTCCGATGTCAACGACCTCGCCCCGGCCGATCTCGTCATTGAGGCGGCAACCGAAGACGAGAGCGTCAAGCGCAAGATCTTCGCCGCCCTCTGCCCGGTGCTCAAACCCGAAGCGCTGATCGCGACCAACACCTCCTCGTTGTCGATCACCCGCCTTGCCTCTGCCACCGATCGGCCAGAGCGCTTCATGGGCATACATTTCATGAACCCGGTCCCGGTGATGAAGCTCGTCGAACTGGTGCGCGGCATTGCGACCGACGAGAGCACCTTCGCCACCGCCAAGGACTTTGTCTCCTCGCTCGACAAGACGATCACGGTCGCCGAAGACTTCCCGGCCTTCATCGTCAACCGCATCCTGCTGCCGATGATCAACGAGGCGATCTACACGCTGTATGAAGGCGTGGGCTCGGTCGAGGCGATCGACACGGCCATGAAGCTCGGCGCAAACCACCCGATGGGCCCGCTGCAGCTGGCTGACTTCATCGGTCTCGATACGTGTCTTTCGATCATGCAGGTTCTGCATGAGGGCCTGTCGGACTCGAAGTACCGTCCCTGCCCGCTGCTGGTCAAATATGTCGAGGCCGGCTGGCTCGGTCGCAAGTCGGGCCGCGGCTTCTACGACTATCGCGGCGAAGTGCCGGTTCCGACGCGCTGATGGACCATTCCGGCGGGGGACCCTCCGGCGGAAAGATATTTGCCCCTCCGGGCAATCATTGGTCGGCCATTCCTCGGAAGAGGTGCGCCGACCCTCTAGTTTGCGGGGCAGATAGAGATCCCCCGCATACCGGAGTACCAGTCCATGAAACGCCTCCTCGTCTTGAGCGCCGCCCTCGCAGCACTTTCCCTGCCGGTTTCAGCCAGCGCCGCAGACAAGCTGCTCAACGCCTCCTATGACATCGCCCGCGAAATCTTTGCAGCCCAGAATGAAGCCTTCATCAAGGCCAATCCGGGCGTGACCATCGACCAATCGCATGGCGGCAGCTCGCGTCAGGCGCGTGCGATCGTCGAGGGACTTGAAGCTGACGTGGTCACCTTCAACCAGGTGTCGGACGTCGAATTCCTCGCCAAGAACGGCTTCATCAACGAAGGCTGGCAGTCGGAATTCCCGAACAACGCCTCGCCCTTCTACTCCTTCCCGTCCTTCCTGGTGCGCGCCGGCAATCCGAAGGGCATCAAGGACTGGGACGATCTCGCCCGTGACGACGTGCAGGTGATCTTCCCCAACCCGAAGACCTCGGGCAATGCCCGCTACACCTATCTCGCGGCCACGGCCTACGCGAAGGAGAAGTTCGCCGACGACGAAGCCAAGGTGACGGAATTCGTCGACAAGATCTTCGACAACGTGCCGGTCTTCGACACCGGTGGCCGCGCCGCAACGACGACCTTCGTCGAGCGCGAGATCGGCGACGTGATCATCACCTTTGAAGCCGAGACCAAGTCGATCGCCAAGCAATATGGCGAAGACAAGTTCCAGCAGGTGGTTCCCTCTGTGAGCCTGCTCGCCGAATTCCCGGTCGCGATCGTCGACAAGGTTGCCGATGCCAAGGGAAGTCAGGAACTCTCCAAGAAGTATCTCGACTTCCTTTATTCGCCGGAAGGTCAGAAGATCGCCGCTGAATTCGGTCACCGCGTCCATGACGAGGCGGTTGCTGCCGAATACAAGGACCAGTTCCCGGAGATCCGCCTCGTGACCGTCGAAGATGCGTTCGGTGGCTGGGCCAAGGTTTCCGAAGAGCATTTCGCCGAAGGCGGCATCCTTGATGGAATCTATGGCAGCCGCTAAGCACGGTATTCGATCGATGTCAGGACCGGCGGATCATCCGCCGGTTTTCTCATGAAAGGACGACGACGTTGACACGCCGCGTATTGCCCGGCTTCAGACTGTCCCTCGGGATCACGCTGGTCTATGCCGCGATCATCATCCTGTTGCCGCTGGCAGCCCTGATCTTCAAGGCAGCAAGCCTTGGACCCGCAGACTACTGGCGCATCGTCTCTTCCGAACGCGCCGTGGCGAGTTATGGCGTGACGGTCGGCTCGGCGCTGGTGGCGACCCTATTCAATCTCGTCTTTGGTCTCGCGCTTGCCTGGGTTCTCGTGCGTTATCGCTTTCCCGGCCGCCGTATTGTCGACGCGCTGGTCGACCTGCCCTTCGCGCTCCCGACGGCCGTTGCCGGTATTTCGCTGACGACGCTGTTTGCCTCGAACGGCTGGTTTGGCTCGGCGCTTGGCGAAATCGGCATCAAGGTCGCCTATACGCCGCTCGGCATCATGGTCGCCATGGCCTTTACCAGCCTGCCCTTCATCGTGCGCACGGTCCAGCCGGTGCTGGAAGAGCTCGACCCGGCGCTTGAAGAAGCCGGGCAGACGCTCGGTTCCAATGACTGGGGTATCTTCCGCCGGGTGATACTGCCGCTCCTCACGCCGGCGCTGCTTGCCGGCACCTCCCTCGCCTTCGCCCGCAGCCTCGGCGAATTCGGAGCGATCATCTTCATTGCGGGCAACCAGCCCTTCTCGACCGAGATCACCGCGCTCCTCGCCTTCATCAGGCTTGAGGAATACGACTATCCGGCATCGGCCGCGATTGCCTCTGTCATGCTGTTCGCCGCCTTCGTGATGCTGGCGGTCACCAACTATCTGCAGGCCCGCGCGCTGCGCTACACGGTGAAAGGTTGAAGCCATGAGCCAGGCAACGACAGGGCGACGCCCGCCGCGCGTCGGCGAAGCCCCACTCTTCAAGTATACGCTGATCGCCTTGGTGCTGATCTTGGTGGCATTCTTCATCGTCGCCCCCCTCGCAGTCATCGGTATCGAGGCCTTCAGCCGCGGGGTTCCATATTTCACTGCAACGATCGCGGCCCCCGACACGCGGCATGCGATCTGGCTGACGGTGCTGACGGCGCTGATCGCGGTGCCGATCAACACTATCTTCGGCGTGGCCGCCGCCTGGGCGATCACCAAGCATGATTTCCGCGGCAAGCGCTTGCTCACTATCCTGATCGAGATCCCCTTCTCGGTCTCGCCCGTGGTCGCCGGTGTCGCCTACCTCTTTGTCTACGGTCTACAGGGCATTTTCGGCCCCACCCTCGACAGCGCCGGGCTGAAGATCCTCTTTGCTCTACCGGGCATCGTGCTCGCCTCGATGTTCGTCACCGCACCCTTCGTCGCCCGCGAACTGATCCCGCTGATGCAGGCGCAGGGGCGCGATCTCGAGGAGGCTGCAACCTCGCTGGGTGCGAGCGGTTTGCGCACCTACTTGTCGGTGACGCTGCCCAACATCAAATGGGCGATGCTTTACGGCGTCGTGCTCTGCAATGCCCGTGTCATGGGTGAATTCGGCGCCGTGTCGATCGTCTCCGGCAACATCCGTGGCCAGACGAATACGCTGCCGCTGCATATCGAGCTGCTTTACCAGGACTACAACGCCGTCGGCGCCTTCGCTGCCGCCTCAATGCTCGCCGCGCTGGCACTGGTCACGCTGGTGGCCAAGGTTCTGCTCGAACGCCAGGGCGCAGGACGCCGGAACCGACCGGCCACGCTCGCCGGCAATACTTCGGAGAAGATTTCGTGAACATTCGCCTCGACACGGTCGTCAAGACCTTCGAAACCTTCCGCGCCGTGCATGGCGTGTCGCTCGACATCAAGAGCGGCGAACTGGTGGCGCTGCTTGGCCCCTCGGGCTCCGGCAAGACCACTATCCTGCGCATGGTCGCCGGCCTCGAATTTGCCGATGGCGGTCAGATCCATTTCGGCGAAGAAGACGCGACAAACATTCCCGTGCGCGATCGCGGCGTCGGCTTCGTCTTCCAGCATTACGCGCTTTTCCCGCATATGACGGTGGCCGAGAATATCGCCTTCGGCATGAAGGTCTCCAAGGTCAAGCGCTCGACCGCCGACATCGATCGGCGGGTCGAGGAACTGCTTTCCCTCGTCCAGCTCGCTGGATTGGGTGAGCGCTTTCCCGGCCAGATCTCCGGCGGCCAGCGCCAGCGCGTGGCGCTTGCCCGTGCGCTTGCGGTCGATCCCCGCGTGCTCCTGCTCGACGAGCCGTTCGGCGCACTGGATGCCAATGTGCGTCGCGACCTTCGACGCTGGCTGCGCTCGATCCATGACGAGCTCGGCATCACCACGCTCTTCGTCACCCATGACCAGGAAGAAGCCCTCGACCTCGCCGACCGCGTCGTCATCCTCGACAAGGGAAAAATCGTCCAGCAGGGCACGCCGGAAGAAGTTTGCCGCCATCCGGCGAACGCCTTCGTCATGCGTTTCCTCGGCGATACCAATGCCTTGAAGGCCAATGTGACGAGCGGACAGGCAACCGTCGGCAACATGAGCTATGCCGCAGAAGGTTTGAAGGACGGCCCGGCCGAGCTTCTCTTCCGTCCGACCGATGTCGTGTGGAGCGACGACGCAACGAAGGGTGTGGCAGCGACAATCCAGCGGGTTCTGGATCGCCCGGGCTCGCGTCGGGTTCTGGCCAGGACCGCGGGCGACACGATCGTCGAATTCGACGTCTCCCCCGACTTCGTCAAGGCGAAAGGCGATGAGGGCTTCATCGAAATCCTCCGGCCGCGCCTGTTTCAGGACTGACACCGGTCGCGGGCAGCGGTTCAGCTGCCCGTCGCTGCCGCCATCACCAACGCCTTGGCGTCCGCGCCGTCCCAGACGGCCGGACCGTTCATGCTACCGAGCAGGCACCCCCTGCCATCAACGAGCAGCGTGACCGGCAGACCGAAGGCAAGCCCCTCACGCTTCAGCTGGTTGAATACCCCCATGGACGCGTCGCGATAGAGACCGAGCGCATCGACGCCGGTCTCTTCCATGAAGGTCTGCGGCTTTTCGACATCGCCGGTGTCGATGTTGATGGCGAGCACCTGGAAAGCTTCCCCGCCAGTTGCCTCCTGCAGGTTGTTGAGGGCGGGCATTTCTTCGCGACAGGGCACGCACCAAGTGGCCCAGAGATTGATCAGCACCGTCTTGTCGGCGAAGTTTGCCATGGTCATCGGTATACCTTCCTTGTTCTGGAAGGTCAGACCCTGGATGAGCTTCGGTTCGCTGACCGGGATCATCGCTGCGACATCGCCTTTCAGATAGGGCGTGATGGCTTCTGCCCTGGCGACAGAACCCTCGCATTGCGCGGCATCTGCGGTCTCCACGGCATTGCCAGACATGGTCTGATTCACGTATACCGCAGCCGCGCCGGCGACGATGCCGGCCACCGCCGCAATCGCAACCAGCTTGGCAGGGAAGAGGCCCGCGGGTTTCTTTTCTGTCATGTCATTCTCCAGGACGGGCACTTCATGGCCGAGGACTTTACCGACACCAAATCCTCCAACCAGATGTGGGGCGGTCGCTTCGCCTCCGGCCCTTCGGCCATTATGGAGGAGATAAATGCCTCCATCGGTTTCGACAAGAAGCTTTACGCCCAGGATATCCGCGGCTCAAAAGCGCATGCGACCATGCTGGCGCAACAAGGCATTATCTCGAACGAAGATAAAGACAAGATCCTTCACGGCCTGGACACGATCCTGTCAGAGATTGAAAGCGGTCAATTCGTCTTCTCGCGCAAGCTCGAAGACATCCATATGAACATCGAGGCGCGCCTTGCTGACCTGATCGGCCCGGCCGCCGGTCGCCTGCACACGGCCCGCTCGCGCAACGACCAGGTGGCACTCGATTTCCGCCTCTGGGTGAAGGAAGAGCTGCAGAAGACGGAAGCCGCTCTTTCCGGTCTCATTGCGGCCTTCCTCAACCGTGCCGAAGAACACGCCGACACGGTGATGCCCGGCTTTACCCATCTCCAGACGGCCCAGCCGGTGACCTTCGGACACCACTGCATGGCCTATGTCGAGATGTTTGGCCGTGACCGCCAGCGCGTGCGCCATGCCATCGAACACCTCGACGAAAGCCCGATCGGTGCTGCCGCGCTTGCCGGCACAGGCTACAACATCGACCGCCACATGACGGCGCAAGCCCTTGGCTTCCGCGAACCGACCCGCAATTCGATCGACACGGTGTCCGACCGCGACTTTGCGCTGGAGTTTCTCTCGATCGCCTCGATCTCAGCCGTCCATCTGTCGCGGCTTGCGGAAGAGATCGTCATCTGGTCGACGCCGCAATTCGGCTTCATCCGACTGTCGGACGCGTTTTCGACTGGCTCGTCGATCATGCCGCAGAAGAAGAACCCGGACGCCGCCGAACTGGTGCGCGCCAAGACCGGCCGCATCAACGGCTCGCTGATTGCCCTTCTGACCGTGATGAAGGGCCTGCCGCTCGCCTATTCCAAGGATATGCAGGAAGACAAGGAACAGGTCTTCGATGCTGCCGAAAGCCTGGAACTGGCGATTGCCGCCATGACCGGCATGGTCACCGACATGACCATCCGCACCGACAAGATGAAAGCGGCTGCGGGTTCCGGCTACTCGACCGCGACCGACCTTGCTGACTGGCTGGTGCGGGAAGCCGGCCTCCCCTTCCGTGACGCCCACCATGTGACCGGCAATGCCGTTGCCATGGCCGAGAAGAAGGGCTGCGATCTCGCGGAGCTTTCGCTGGAAGAACTACAGAACATCAATGCGGCAATCACGGCCGACGTCTTCAACGTCCTGACGGTTGAAGCCTCGGTCGCCAGCCGCAAGAGCTTTGGCGGCACGGCGCCTTCCGAAGTCAGGAAGCAGATTGCCTGGTGGCGGGCCCGCAACTGACAGGGCAATCGATCACGCGCACATGCGCGACACATCACGAGATCAGGGGTGCACAAGCGCCCCTTTTTTCTGTACACGCTAGCACAACAATATCTTCATGGACCGGGTCATGGTGAATTCGCTGAAACGCACGACGCTTACGCTCTCTATTGTGCTGGCCGCCTCGCTGGCTCTGTCCGCCTGCGGCCGCAAGGGCGATCTAGACCCGCCGAGCACCCCTGCCAGCCAGCAGAACCAGCGCGGTGCCGAGGCGCCGGCAACGCCGGACAGCCCCTTCCTTCTCGATCCGCTTCTTTGACAGGGCTTAACCCGTGAACCATTTTGAGTATCGCGACGGCGTCCTATACGCCGAAGGCGTGGCCATCCCCGAGATCGCGCGCGCCGTCGGCACGCCCTTCTACTGCTATTCGACGGCGACGCTGGAGCGTCACTACAAGGTCTTTTCCAAGGCTTTTGATGGCGTCGATGCGCTCGTCTGCTACGCAATGAAGGCCAATTCCAACCAGGCCGTCCTGAAGACGCTGGGTCGCCTCGGCGCCGGCGTGGACGTGGTCTCGGAAGGCGAACTGCGCCGGGCGCTGGCAGCAGGCATCCCGGCAGAGCGCATCATGTTCTCCGGCGTCGGCAAGACGCCGAGCGAGATGGATTTAGCACTCGAAGCCGGCATCTACTGCTTCAACGTCGAGAGCGAGCCGGAACTGGAAATCCTGAACCAGCGGGCCATCAAGGCCGGCAAAAAGGCGCATGTCTCCTTCCGCATCAATCCTGATGTCGATGCCAAGACCCATGCCAAGATCTCGACCGGCAAGAAGGAAAACAAGTTCGGCATTTCCTACGAACGCGCACGCGCTGTCTATGCACGGGCAGCGTCGCTGGAAGGCATCCAGGTTTCCGGGATCGACATGCATATCGGCAGCCAGATCACCGATCTGCAGCCCTTCGAAGACGCCTTCCGCCTGCTGCGCGAACTCGTCGAGACGCTGCGTGGCGATGGTCACAGCATCGATCACGTCGATGTCGGCGGTGGCCTCGGCATCCCCTACAAGGACGACAACAAGCCGCCGCCCGAGCCGGATGCCTATGCGAAGATCGTCAAGGACCAGCTTTCGGAGCTGAACTGCCGCATCGTCACCGAGCCCGGCCGCCTGATCGTCGGCAATGCGGGCATCCTGGTAACCGAGGTCATCTATGTGAAGGATGGCGGTGACAAGACCTTCGTCATCGTCGATGGCGCGATGAACGACCTCATTCGCCCGACGCTCTACGAGGCCTATCACGAGATCAAGCCCGTGGTGATTTCGGCCGCGAACGCCCCGCGCATCAAGGCCGATGTCGTGGGCCCTGTCTGCGAGACCGGCGACTATCTGGCGCTCGATCGCGAGATGGCCATGCCAAAGCCGGGCGATCTGATTGCCGTCGGTTCGGCCGGTGCCTACGGCGCCGTCCAGGCCGGAACCTATAACACCCGCAGGCTGGTGCCGGAGGTTCTGGTGAACGGCGATGAGTTCCACGTGATTCGCCCGCGTCCGACCTATGAGGAGCTGATCGCGCTCGACAGCGTCCCGGACTGGCTCGCCTGAACCATTCACAATTCGGCGATGAGGCGGGAAAAGCTTGCCGCTTTTCCTTGCCGCCCTCGTCTTCGCCACAAAGACTGCTATCTTCGAGATCTGTCAGCCGTGATCATGCGCGGCGCTCTCGGAGACCAGACGGATGAGCTCTTCCCGCCCGGCCGGCCACAGACAAGGCGCCTTGAAGGACGACCCCAAGCTTGCGCGGCGCGTCGGCGTCAAACGCGTGCTCGCCCGTTCCGTGCTGTTTGCCGAGCGTCTCCTGCCGCTTTTCCTGCCGGTTTTCGGCATCGCCGCCCTCTTCGTTGCGCTTGCCTGGTTCGGCGTTTATCGTGAGGTTCCGGATCTCGTCCGCCTGGCGATTGTCTTCATCCTCGTCTTCGCCTTCGTCGCCTCCTTCCTGCCTTTCCTGAAGCTCAGGCTGCCAAGCATTGCCGAAGCCGACAGGCTGCTTGAGGAGCGCAACGGCCTCGCCCACCAGCCGGTGGCGGTGCAGGACGACCAGCTCTCAGCCGAGACGCCCTTTGCCCGCGCGCTCTGGCAGGAACACCAGCGGCGCATGGCCGAGCGGATCGCCGCCCTCGATGCCGGTCTGCCGCAGCCAGACATCGCCCGCTACGACCGTTATGCCCTGCGCGCCGTGCCAGCCCTGCTCTTCGTCACGGCACTTGCCTATTCCGGCTCCAATGGGGCAGGCTCGATCGCCGATGCCTTCCGCCAGCACGTACCGGAAAGCGAGGCACCGACGCTGCGCATCGACGCCTGGATCACCCCACCCGGCTATACAGGCCAACCGCCGGTCTTCCTCTCGGGCCTTGGCACTCAGGACGTGGCAGGTGTAACCGTGCCGCAGAAGTCCAAGGTCACCGTACGCATCAGCGGCGGCCCCTCGGACGAGAAGGTTCTGTTCGTCAAACAGGCGGACGGCACCGTTCTTGACGTGGCCGAAAAGGAAGATGCAGCGCGCAGGCCCACGGCCGGCTCCGAAATGGATGCACGCAGTCAGACGGTCGTCCCGACACCCCCACCCGCCCCGGTGACAAACACACCGATGGTCGCGCGCACCCACGAACTGGAACTGGACGACGCGGGCGAACTGCGCGTTGCCGACCGGACATGGACGATCGGCGTCACCCCAGACAAGGCACCCGAGATCGCCTTCGACGGCACGCCGCGCCGGGCGATCAACGGGGCGCTCGAAATCGCCTTCACCGCCAAGGACGACTACGGCCTGCAAAAGGCTCATGCCGAGATCGTGCCGGTCGAGGAACAGCCGGGCGCCACCCCGCTCTATCCGCTGCCCGACTACAAACTCGACCTGCCGCGGCACAATGCGCGCGACACCAAGGGTGTCGCCAGCCGCAACATCACCGAACATCCGCTCGCCGGCCAGATGGTGAAAATCACGCTGGTTGCGACCGATGGCGCCGGCCAGACCGGCCGCAGCGAGCCGATCGAGATGGTTCTGCCCGGCCGCAATTTCAACGAGCCGCTCGCCGCAGCCGTTGCCGAACAGCGCAAGGTCTTTGCGCTCGACACCCGCCAGATGCCGCAAGCGATCGCGCTGAACGAAGCACTGGTGCTGCGCGCAGACGAGACGATCCCCGATCTCGGCAACTTCATTGCGCTGGAAAGCGCCCGCGCCCGCATGAACATGGCGCGCGGCGAAGAACAGCTGAAGGATACCGCCGACTATCTCTGGGAAATCGCGCTCGGTATCGAGGATGGTGACCTGTCACTCGCGGAGCGCCGCCTGCGCGATGCCCAGCAGGCACTGTCCGATGCGCTGGAGAATGGCGCTTCCGACGAGGAAATCCAGCGGCTGATGGCAGAGCTGCGCTCGGCCATGCAGGAATTCCTGCAGGCCCTCGCGCAGCGCATGCCGAACCAGCAGGGCGAACCGCAGCAGAATGCCCAGAACATGCTGCGTCAGCAGGATCTCGACAACATGCTCGACCAGCTGGAAAACCTCGCGCGCTCCGGCAACCGCGACCAGGCGCAGCAGCTTCTGTCGGAACTGCAGCGGATGATGAACAACCTGCAGGCCGGACGTCCGCAGCAGGGCCAGCAGCAGCAGAACAGCGAGGCACGCCGTCAGATCGACAAGCTAGGCGAAATCATGCAGCAGCAGCAGCGGCTGATGGACGAGACCTTCCGCCTCGACCAGGCCCTGCGCGACCGCATGCAGCGCGGCGATCCGCAGCAGGGCGAAGAAGGTGCCGAAGGCCAGCAGCAACAAGGCCAGCAAGGACAGCAGGGCGAGCAGGGTCAGCAGGGGTTGGACGGCATGACGGCCGACCAGCTGCGCGAAGCACTGCGTCAGCTGCGCGAACAACAGGACCAGCTTGGCCAGCAGCTGGGCGAGTTGCAGGAGGGCCTGAAGGGCCTTGGCATGGAGCCCGGCCCCGGATTCGGCGAAGCCCAGCAGGAAATGCAGGGCGCCGGCGAGTCCCTCGGCCAGGGCCAGGGTGGCCCCGCCGTCGAAGGCCAGGGTCGCGCCATGGAGGCGCTTCGTCAGGGCGCCCGCGACATGATGAACCAGATGATGCAGGCGCAGCAGGGCGAGGGTGGCCAGGGTCCGCAGATGGGTCAGGGCCAGGGCAATCAGGATGGTCGCGATCCTCTCGGTCGCCCCCGCGCCACCAGCGGTCCGGATTTCGGCGAACGCGTCAAGGTGCCGGACGAGATCGATGTGCAGCGCGCCCGCGAGATTCTCGAAGCGATCCGTGAAAAGCTTGGCGAAAACTCAAGCCCCGAGATCGAACGGCGCTACCTGGAACGGCTGCTGGATATCCAGTGAGGCGGAGGGCCTCACTGGAGAGCGTTCTCAGATCACCAGGGAGTCACGCCGTCCGGTTCGTGGAAACCGCCAGATCCCTGCCGCAAGCCGAGGGCAAATTCCACGGGTAGCCGAGCCCCCTCTTCCGGCGTCATGATCCCCTGGCCCGTCAGGTCGGTTTTCACGAAGCCGGGGCTCACCGAGTTCACGGCGATGCCTTCACCCTTCAACGTCTCATGAAGCTGCACCGTCAGCATGTTCAGTGCAGCCTTGGAAGCGTTGTAGCCGATGAAGCGAGCCGCGTAGTAGGGCGAGCTCGGGTCTTTGTTGACCGCGAGTGACCCGAGTGAACTGGCGAGGTTGACGATCCGTCCTTCCGAGGACTGCCGCAACAGCGGCAGCATGGCCTGCGTGACCGAAAGCGTGCCCAGAAAATTCGTGTCCACCACCCGCCTCACAGCATCGAGCGATGCCGTGTCCGGCGGGCCATCTGCCGGATCGAATATGCCGGCATTATTGACGAGGATGTCGAGCCGGCCGAACGCCTCAGCGACGGACCGTGTGGCCGCGTCGATGGAGGCCCGGTCGAGGAGGTCGAGGGCGACGGTCGAGACGGAACGCCCCATCCGGGCGAGATCCTTGGCTTCGGCGACGAGCTTTCTCGGGTCGCGCGCCGCCATGATGACATGGACGCCTGCGGCGGCCAGTTGCCGCGAAATCTCCAATCCTATCCCTTTGTTTGCGCCGGTGACGAGGGCAATCGATCTGTCTGTCATGACGGGTCCTTCCTAAGCTGACGATGAACCAGCATAATATGAAGGATCATTCAGTTTGAGGATTCGCATTTGGCACAAGTCACGCCACAGTCTCTAACACCCCGCAAAAGGCCGCGTCAGGCCCGCGCGGCCGCGACGGTTGACGCGATCTACGAGGCAACCATTCAGGTTTTGCTGAGCGACGGACCGCACCGCCTGACGACCACCCGCGTGGCCGAACGCGCCGGCGTTTCGGTCGGCACCATGTATCAGTATTTTCCGCAAAAGCAGGCGCTGATCCATGCGCTCAACGAACGCTATCTGGAACGGCTGGCCGAGAAGATCGAGGCGACATGTCGCGAGCAACACGGCGCGCCGGCCGGCGCAATGGTCGAAGCCTTGATCGAAACCTATTGGCGGGCCAAGACCGAAAGGCCGGAGGTGACGCGTGCCCTCTACCGCTCGGTGGCAGACCTCGACAACGCAGCACTGATCGATCGCTTCGCCCGCAGGGTGGACAAGGCGACAATCGCCATGCTGGAGACGGCGAGTGACATGCGCTTTGCGGATATCAAAACGATCAATCGGACCCTGGTCACGGTGATCTTTGGCGCAGTCCGAAATGCCTTCGAACGGGAACTTGCAGACACTGAGGCCGCAGCCGTCATGCAACAACTCGTGCTGATGTGCAGGCGCTATGTGGATGGACTATCACCGGCGGCGAAGAACGCTTGAGGGAGAAGAGGTCAGCCGGCGAGCGCCGACGCGACGGCCTTGCGGATATCGGGCAGAGCAAAGGGCTTGGAGACGACATCGACGATCTTCGCCGAGAGGTCGTCGGCGCGCTCCCGCTGTTCGGCATAGCCGGTCATCAGCAGGATCTTCATCGCCGGAAATTCGGAATGGGCGCGGTGCGCGAGCTCGATGCCGTCCATGACGGGCATGCGGATATCCGACAGAAGCAGGTCAAAGGCCCCTTCGGAGAGCTTTTCCAGCCCTTCGGCGCCATCGGCAGCCTCATGCGTCTCGTGACCATCCAGGCGCAACGCGCGCGCCACGAAGGAGCGCAGGGAGTCTTCGTCTTCGGTGATGAGGATTCTCGCCATGGTTGAAGTCTTCTCCCGCGTCCTTTGAGCCTTGCGAGAGGCAAATCACCAGACTTTCCTTGTCGAGTGGTAAACGCCGGACTGGTCGTCCGGCGCGATGGTTAACAGGTCACTGCCATCAGATGGCGAGATGTTCCGTTTCGAGATGGCTCACGCGTCTCCGGTGACGACGCCGACGAAGGGCAGTTCGCGGAAGGCATAGGCCACATCCATGCCGTAGCCCACGACGAAATAGTCGGGGCATTCGAAGCCGACATAGTCAGCCTCAAACTGTTCTTTTCGCTTCACTTTCTTGTCGAGAAGCACGGCGATCGTGACATTGGCGGCACCCCGCTCGAACATCAGTTCCTTGGCGAAAAGCAGGGTGCGGCCGGACTCCAGAATATCGTCGATCAGGAGGATGTTGCGCCCCTTCACGTCGCTGTCGATGTCCTTGATGATCTTTACGCCCTGGGAGACCGTGCCTGTGCCATAGCTGGACAGGGTGATGAACTCGACCTCGGGAGCAAGACCCACATCATGCAACGCACGAATGAGGTCGGCAGCGAAGATGAAGGAGCCCTTCAGCACCGAGATGACCAGAAGATCGTCGCAGGGGCCCTTGATGATATCCTGGGCGAGTTCCAGATTGCGCTGCCGGATCTGCTCGGCGGTAAAGAGAGGTTCGATGTTCTTTCCGCGAACTACGGGCATGGGGAACTCCTTGCTTGTCGACCTCAGGTCCATGGCCGGCGGCATGCCGGAAAGGCAAGGGCCTTAGCACACTGGCAAGGGCTTAGGCACCCGACTCTTCGAAGGAAAGCCGGACTTCCGGCGTTTTTCCACCGGGATGCTGGAGACGGGTGACGATACCGCGGCTCTCGCCGCCATCCAGGCTCGCTACCGGCGGCTCGATATAGGTGCTGGCGATCACCTGTCCGTCGAGGAGAAGATCGGCACGAAGCTTGGGCACCGACACTTCCCGGGCGGTGCGGTTCTCGACGATGGCATTGAGCAGGAGAACACGCATCCCGTTGCGGTCCTGTGGCGTCAGGTTGACATGCGTGAAGTCAAGCGGCTTGGCGGCAATCTCCGGATGCTCACTGCCGCCGAAGACCAACTGCCCGGCAAGCGAGAAGATGGAAACGAAGGCAATCGCCACCAGAAGGGAGAAAGCGACGTCCGACAGCCGTTGCAGACGCTGTTCGATGGCGTAGACTGCGGTGCGGAGGATCGCGCGCAGATCGGGAGTTAGTGATGCGGAAGACGCGGATGCAGCCGGGCGCGGCGATGCCTTCGGGGTCTCACGGACCGTGACGAACTGCGCATCGACGACTTCGTGACGCGCGGCACGCTGGTGCTGGTGATCGATCCGGCGGCGGGCACGATCCGGCGGCAGGAGATCGAGGTCCGCGGCGGCGGCCTGCTTCTGGTAACGGAAAGCGCTCATGTGTGCGGACCTTTCGCACAGCCAAAATCGGATACCCCGAAAGTCGGCGGTTGAAACGAATCCTCACCAGTCGTAAATTCAATTGGTTAATGCTTCGGAAAGACGGCTGAGAAAGCCAGGCGTCCCGGGGCATGTTTACCGGCCGTTTACGATCGTCGTTTACGCGCCCCAGACCTCGGACACGTCAGACTGGGCCCCCTTTGATCCATTTCGAAAATGTCGGCCTGCGCTATGGGATGGGACCGGAGATCCTCCGCGACCTGACCTTCGACCTGCCGAAGGGGTCCTTCCAGTTCCTGACCGGCCCGTCGGGCGCCGGCAAGACGACGCTTCTACGTCTGCTCTTCATGTCGCTGCAGCCGACGCGCGGACTGATCAAGAGCTTTGGCCGCGATATCACCAGCATACCCCGCAATGAACTGCCGATGCTCCGTCGTCGCGTCGGCATCGTCTTTCAGGATTTCCGCCTGCTCGACCACCTGACGACCTATGAGAACGTGGCGCTCCCCTTGCGCGTACGCGGCAAAGCCGAACAGACCTACAAGCAGGATGTCATTGAACTCTTGAAATGGGTGGGCCTCGGCGAGCGCATCAACGTGCTGCCGCCGGTGCTTTCGGGTGGCGAGAAGCAGCGCGTGGCCATTGCCCGCGCGCTGATCGACCGGCCGGAGATCCTCCTCGCAGACGAACCGACAGGCAATGTCGATCCGCCCATGGCACGCCGGCTCCTGAGCCTCTTCCTGGAGCTCAACCGTCTCGGCACGGCGGTGGTGATTGCCACCCATGATCTGGCCTTGATGGACCAGGTGGATGCACGCCGCATGATCCTCACCGACGGGCGGCTCGACATCTATGAATGAGATCCCCCAGAACCCAAACCAGACGCCTGGTCAAAAGAAGCGCCGCATCGAGATGACGGTGAGGCCGACAGGTCCGATCCTGCCGCCGTCGAACATCCAGGGCAATGCGCTGATGGTGGTGATCGCCATCATGGCCTTCCTCGCCTGCCTGACACTGGGCGGTGTCTCCATGGTTCGCGCCACGGCCGCCGGCTGGCAGAGCGAGATCTCTCGCGAGATCACCATCCAGATCAAACCCGAAGAAGGCCTGGACATGGGCGCCGCGCTCGTCAAGGCGCGCGATCTGGCGCTCACCTTCGTTGGCACGCGTGACGGCCAGATCATGGATGACGGGGCGACCGCGCGCCTGCTCGAACCCTGGCTCGGCACGGGGCTCAACCTCGAAGACCTGCCCGTTCCACGGCTGATCGTGATCACCATCGACGAGACCAATCCGCCAGACTTCGACGCCATGCGCGCGCTTCTGAATGAAGAAGTGCCACAGGCCTTCCTCGACGACCATCGCACCTGGGTCGACCGGCTGGTGCAGATGGCCCGCACGACGGTGCTGATCGGCTCGGGCATCCTGATCCTCGTCTTCACCGCGATGGTGCTGACGGTGGTCTTTGCGACGCGCGGTGCCTTGTCGGGCAATCGCCACATAATCGAGGTGCTGCATTTCGTCGGCGCGGAGGGCAGCTTCGTCGCCCAGGAGTTTCAGAAACACTTTCTGAAGATCAGCATGAAGGGCGCAGCCGTCGGAGCCGTGCTGGCAGCAAGCTTTTTTGCACTTGCCAGTTTCTGGCAAAGCCGCTCGCTGGCAACACCGGAAAGCGACCAGGCGACGGCACTCTTCGGTACCTTCACGATCGGCTGGGGTGGCTATCTCGGCATCTTCGCGACGATGATCGTGATCGCGCTTCTGACCACCATCACGGCGCGCCTGACGGTCATGCGCACGATCTATGAAATCGATCTCATTCGCTCCGATCCGGCCCGCACGGACGGCCTTCTCGACGATTGATGAAATCTCGCATGTTGACTTGCCTTAAAGCCGCCTGTTCGCTGTGGGAAATCCCGGCTATTCACGGGCTATGAGCATGGATCGGATGACCTCGAATCAACCGCTGCGTGACGGCGACCGCCCTCCTTCCGGAGACGGCCTCTTTGCGCGCAAAGGCCTGATACGCCGGGCTTTGCGCTATGGCGGGATGCTCGTGATCCTCAGTGCCGCAGTGCTGGTGGCCGGCTTTCTGATCTTCGCTGATTCGGTGAGCAACATGCGTCCGCCCGAGACGGTGAAGGCGGATGCGATCGTCGTTCTGACCGGAGGGTACCAGCGTATCGAGCAGGCGATCGATCTTCTGAAGCGCGGTTACGGCGAAAGACTTCTGATCTCGGGGGTCAATCCCTCGACTACCGCGGGGCAGATCCGCAAGGCGACGCGCACCTCGCCCGACCTCTTCGACTGCTGCGTCGATATCGGCTATGCCGCGATCGACACGATCGGCAATGCCAACGAGACGGCGATCTGGATCCGTGACAAGGGCTATCGCTCCATCCTGGTCGTCACCAGCAACTACCATCTCTCCCGCAGCCTGATGGAATTGCGCCGCAGCGATCCGGACACCGAATTCATCGGCTATCCCGTGGTCAATGCCGATCTGAAGACGCGCGCCTGGTACAGCGAGCCGGATGCGATGCGCACCATGCTGGCCGAATACGGGAAGACGGTGATTGCCTATGTCAGGGGCGTGACCGGATGGAGCCGTGATCAGGGCCTGCGTCCGGACGGAGAAATCACCGAATCTGGCCGCACATCCTGACCAGCAAGAAGAAGCTAGCGCTTTTGCTGGCGGGACTTTTGCTCTAATGACGGTTTCGCCCGCCCTCGAGAGCCCCACGACATGATTGCCCTGCGTTCCATTCTTTTCAACATCGCCTTTTACGCGAACCTCATCCTCAGGATGATCGTGCTGTCGCCGATCTACTTCCTGCTGCCGCGCAAGAGGGCCTTCTTCGTGCCGAAGGACTGGGCACGCGCCAATCACTGGCTGATGGAGAAGATCGTCGGCACGACGTTTACGGTCGAAGGACTGGAGAACATTCCAAAGAGCGGCGGCTATATCCTGGCGCCGAAGCATCAGTCCTTCTGGGACACCTATGCGCTGCTTCCCTGGCTGGATGATCCGGTCTACATCCTGAAGCGCGAGCTGATGTGGATCCCGGTCTTCGGCTGGTATGTCGCCAAGCAGCGGATGATCCCGGTCAATCGCGGCGCCAAGGGCAAGGTCATGGCTCAAGTGATCGAACGGACCAAGTTGGAAATGGCCAATGGTCGCCAGCTGATCATCTATCCCGAGGGCACCCGCCGCCCGCCGGGCGCGCCGCCGGAATACAAATATGGCATCGCCCGTCTCTACCGCGACATCAACGTGCCCGTCGTGCCCGTCGCCATGCATCCCGGTCTCTTCTGGCCGCGCCGCAAGTTCCTACGCTTTCCGGGTCACTTCGTCGTCCGCATCCTGCCGCCGATCGAGCCGGGTCTCGATCCCGACGTCATGCAGGCAACCCTGATGGAGCGGCTGGAAGCGGCAAGCGACGAATTGCTGATCAAGACGGCCAAGGAAAACCCGCAGCTGCCGCTGCCTCCCACAGCGGTGAACAGGCTGAAGGAACTTGGAGCGCTCTAAGCGCATTCAAGACAGGAATGCGTTTGGGGCTTCAGGCTCCGTTCGCGGTGATGGCGGAAGCCACGCTCTCAAGCCAGTGGTCGCGGATGCCGATTTCCCTGAGATGGGCGACGGTATTGGCGACATAGACCGGATTGGGACCAGAGCGACCGACGGCGCCCTCGACGATCTGCGCCGCCTCCTCGACCGTGACGGCGCCTGCATATTGCGGGTGGGCCCGATCGATGACGTAGGTGAGCGCCCGGACAGAGCGGCCGTCGGAAAGCTGGGTGCGGACGTGGCGCTCGAGATAGACGCTGGTGACCAGTTCGCGTTCGCGAAGGTAGTCAACGGTGGTTTGCCACGAAGATGGCGCGACACGGAACGCGACGCCCTTGCAGGAGCCGCCCCGGTCGAGCCCCAGCACCAGTCCGGGCCGATCTTCGGTACCGCGGTGAACATAGGAGCGGACGCAGAGAGATCGACGATAACCGCCGAGCCGGGCAAGCACTCTTTCTTCATAGGGAAAGCCCGGATTCCACATCAGCGATCCGTAGCCAAAGACCCAAAATTCGTCCATATCGCACGCCAATCCAAGACACGTGAAGTGATCGCAACGAGGAGCATCCCATGGCCATGTCGACCGCGCCGGAAAGCACGATCAGCCGAAAGGTTGTCCGGCTCGGCGTTTTGATCGTCCTCGTCATCGCTGTCTATAGTGTCGGCTGGTATTTTGCTGCGGAATTTCTGAAGAAACGCATTCTGACCTTCTTCGGCGGCGGAAATCCGGCCGGCGTGACCGCGACATGCGAGGATGCGACGCTCGGAGGTTATCCCTTCCGCTTCCGGCTGAACTGCACGCGACTTGCCTTCGACGATCACTTCCAGGGCGTGGCCGCCTCCTTCGGCCCGATGCGCGCGGCAGCCCAGATCTACAATCCCGGTCATGTTGTCTGGGAGCTGGACGGGCCGGCGGAAATCCGCTCGGCGCTTGGCTTCAACACCGCCATCGACTGGACCAACATGCAGTCGAGCTTCCGTATCGGCCTATCCGGTCTGTCTCGCAGCTCCCTGATGATGGAAGGGCTGAGTGCGACGGTCACCTCGACCGTGTCGAACCTGCAGGTGCAGATGACGGCGCCGAGCGCCCAGTCGCATGTCCGCCAGAACGATGGCAATCTCGACTACGCGACACTGGTCCGCGATATGTCGGTCTCGATTGGCGGCACCAGGATCGCGCTGCCTCCGATTTCTACAAGTCTTGATACGACGTTTGCCGACAAGGGCGGATTGCTCGATCCGCGTGTGGCACAGGAGCAGAAGCTTTACGGCACCAGGGGCGAAATCCGCCGCATGGTGGTCGACATGGGAGAAGGGCGCGTGCTGACGATGAGCGGCCCCTTCGAAGTGGGTGAGGACGGCCTGATCTCGGGGCGGATCAAACTGCAGGTCGAACAGGTCCGTGCCTGGCGCGATGCCATGAAGACGGCCTATCCGGAACAAGCCAGCATGATCGACAATGTCGCCAACGTGCTTAGGGCGCTCGCCTTCGGCCGGGACGACAGCGAAGCCGAGATCACCATCCAGAACGGCGTGGCATCTCTTGGCTTCATTCCGCTTGGACAGATCCCGCCGCTTTAAGGCGGCGGAATTGGCTCACTTGTCGAGCGCGTGACGGCCGAAGTCCGGCACGTCGACATCCTGGCCTGCCTGAACGATGGAACGGCGTATGGTGCGGGTGCGCGAAAAGAGTTCGAACAGCTTGTCCCCTTCGCCCCAGCGGATCGCCCGCTGCAGATAGGCAAGGTCCTCCGAAAAGCGCGCCAGCATTTCCAGGATCGCATCCTTGTTGTGCAGGCAGACATCCCGCCACATGGTCGGGTCCGAGGCGGCCAGACGCGTGAAATCGCGGAAACCCGAAGCGGAATACTTGATGACTTCCGATTCCGTCACCGCTTCCAGATCATCCGCCGTGCCGACGATGTTGTAGGCGATGATGTGCGGCAAATGCGAAACGATGGCGAGCACCTTGTCGTGGTGCTGCGGATCCATCTCGTCACACATTGAACCCAAGGCTTCCCAAAAACCGCGCAGTCGGGCCATAGCCTCGGCGTCTGTGCCTGCGAGCGGCGTGAAGATGCACCAGCGGCCCTTGAAGAGACCTGGAAAGCCGGCGTCGGGACCGGACTTCTCCGTACCCGCCAGCGGATGTCCGGGAATGAAATGCACGCCGTCTGGCATATGCGGCGCCATCTGCGCGATGACGGATGCCTTGGTCGAGCCGACATCGGTAACGATGGCGCCGGGTTTCAGGTTGGGTGCGATCTGCTGCGCCACCGCTTCCGAGGCGCCGACCGGCACGGAGACGATGACCAGATCGGCATCCTTCACGGCATCGGCGGCAGACGCCACATAAGCCGTGCCGAGCTCCAGTTCTTCCGCCCGCTTCAGCGTCTCAGGGCTGCGGGTCGAGATCACAACCTCTTTCGCCAGGCCGAGCTTCTTCACGTCTCTTGCGATCGACGAGCCGATGAGGCCGATACCGATCAGGGCGATGCGATCGAACAGGATTTCAGACATCAGGTGCGTTCCATGAATTCGGTGAGGGCAGCGATCACGCCGGTATTGGCCTCCTCGCTGCCGATCGTCATGCGGAGTGCATTGGGAAAACCATAGGACGAGACGGCGCGCAAGACGAAGCCACGCGATGTGAGGAAAGCATCGGCATCGGATGCCCGCTTTCTGTCCTGATCAGGGAAGTGGATCAGGATGAAATTCGTGACCGAGGGCGTGACCTCCAGGCCGAGAGCGGTGAGCGCTTCCGAGACCCGGGCGAGCCAGATTTGATTGTGTTCGACGGCCTTGGCCACATGGGGCTGGTCGCGCATGGCGGCGGCTCCGGCGAAAAGCGCCGGCGTGTTGATGTTAAACGGCCCACGCACCCGGTTCATGGCATCGATGATTTCGGCAGGGCCGTAGATCCAGCCGATGCGCAACGATGCCAGCCCATAGACCTTGGCGAAGGTCCGGGTCATCACGACGTTGCGGTTGGCGGAGACCAGCTCGATACCGGCCTCATAATCGTTGCGGCGGACATATTCGGCATAGGCGGCGTCGAGCACGAGGATGACATGCGGCGGAAGCTCCGCATGCAGCCGCTTGATATCGGCATAGGGCACATAGGTGCCGGTCGGGTTGCCGGGATTGGTGAGGAAGACGATCTTCGTGCGCGCGGAGACGGCGGCAAGGATCGCATCGACGTCGACGCGCCGATCGGTTTCCATGACCGTCACGGGCGTGCCGCCGGCAGCCAGGATCTGGATGCGGTAGAGCAGGAAGCCATGTTCGGTGATGATGGCTTCGTCGCCGGGTCCGAGATAAATGTTGGCGAGCAGAGCCAGCAACTCGCCCGAACCATTGCCGCAGAGGATGTTGGCCGGGTTAAGCCCATGCACCTCGGCGATCGCATCACGCAGCACGCGCGCCTGTCCGTCGGGATAGATCTCAAGCGTTTCAGCCGCCATTCGAAAAGCGTCCATGGCCTTCGGGCTTGGACCCACCGGCGTTTCATTGGACGACAGCTTGAAGACGCGGGAAGCCCCGCCCGCATGGTCCTTGCCAGGAACATAGGCGGCGATCTCCATGACCCCGGCACGGGGTGTCGGCTTCGTCGAGGCGTTCATGAGGCGCATTCCCGGCCATCGGATGGCAAGAGGCCACCCCTTCACATGGGATTGGGATTACTGCGGAAAACGCGCTTTGTCGAGGCTGGCGAGCGCCGCAGCCTGGCGAGGGGACATCCGACACTCTACGCTTTTCAGACCTCGGTAGACCGATTGCGGGTCGTCGGCACGCCCTGTGGTGCGAGCACAGGCGCAAAGACGCGGCGCGAAGCACGCGCGGCAACGGGCAGTCCCTGATAGAGCCGCTTCTGCGCCTCGACGACGATGACACCGGAAAAGGCCGGCCAGAGAACCCGGCCAAGCCGCTCGAAGCCGCGGCGAAGGCGCAGGACTGCACGGATCTTCGACGGCGGGAAGAACAAGGCCTCTGCCGAAGCGCCGGGTGTGAAGTTGGTCTCGCGCAGCAGCGCGGTGAGCTGGCCGCGCGAATAGGGACGGCCCGAACCGAAGGGCGTGTGCTCCATGCGTGCCCAGACACCACGACGATTGGGTACGACGATGACGAGGCGGCCGCCGGGTGCCAGCACGCGCCAGACTTCCTTCAGCGTTTCGCGCGGATTCTCGGCGAATTCGAGGGAATGAACCATGAGAACGCGGTCGACCGAACTATCGGGTAGAGGCAGTTCCTCGTCGAAGACCAGCGCCGTGGCCGAGGGTTCGCCGACCGGCCAGTTCACCGCGCCCTGCCCTGCCGGCATGAAGGCCATGGTGCGCTCGGTGTCGGCACGGAAGCGTTCGAGAAAGGGAATACAGTAGCCGAGGCCTACAAGCCGTTCCTGCGGCAGGCGCGCCCAGACCGAGGAAATCGCCAAGGCAACCGATTGCTCCGCCACGCGGCCGAGCATCGTATAATAAAACTGCCTTAGATCGACGATATCGACATGCATGAACTTATTGTTAGCAGCCCATCCTTGGACTTCAAGCTGCAAGAGGGTACATTCCCGGCAACGAGGTGGGACATAAAAAGCGGGTCGACAATGAAATCACTGCAGATCGAGGTATTCCTCTGCCGAAGTGACAACTTCGGCGTGCTCCTGCATTGCCCGGAAACCGGGGAGACTGCGTCGATCGACGCACCGGAATTCGGTCCAATCGTGGCATCGGCGGAGAAGCGGGGCTGGACGATCACTCATGTCTTCACGACCCATCACCACGGTGACCATGTCGAGGCCAATCTGGCACTGAAGGAGAAATACGGCTGCGAGATCATCGGGCCGCGCAACGAGGCGGCGGTGATCCCCGGCATTGATCGCACCGTGGGCGACGGAGACGAGTTCACCTTTGCCAAGCGACCGGTGCGGGTGATCGAGACGCCGGGCCACACGGCGGGGCACATCTGCTACTACCTGCCCGAGGATATGCTGCTCTTTGCCGCCGACACGCTCTTCGCCCTCGGCTGCGGACGCCTCTTCGAGCGGTCGGCGCTAGACATGTGGCATTCCCTGCAGAAGCTTGCGTCGCTGCCCGACGAGACCATTGTCTATTTCGGCCATGAATACACACTCTCCAATGCCCGTTTCGCTTTGACGGTCGATCCGGAAAATGCCCGGCTCAGATCCCGCGCCGAACTGATCGAAATGCAGCGCAAGCGTGGCGACTTCACCATCCCGACGACCATCGGCCTGGAGAAGGAAACCAATCCCTTCCTGCGCGCCGGCGACCCGGATATCCGCCGCACGCTCGGCATGGAGGGCGCGACGAACGACGAGGTCTTCGCGGAAATCCGCAAGCGCAAGGACTCTTTCTGATGCAGGCAGCCGACATCATCGAGATCCTCGGCATGCAGCGCCATCCCGAGGGTGGCTGGTATGTGGAAACCTATCGCGACGAACACGGCGGTCCCCGCGGCCATTCGACGGCGATCTACTATCTCCTTCAGGCAGGCGAACGGTCTCACTGGCATAAGGTCAAGGATGCCGCGGAGGCCTGGCACTTCTATGCCGGTGCGCCACTTGCCCTGCACCGTTCGAAGGACGGCGTGACGCAGGAGACGGTCGTGCTGGGGCTCGATCTCGCAGCCGGTCAGCGTCCTCAGGCGATCATTGATGCCGATGAATGGCAGGCGGCGGAAAGTCTCGGCGAGTTTACCCTTGTCGGCTGCACCGTAGCGCCCGGCTTCGACTTTTCCGCTTTCGAAATGGCGCCGCCAGGCTGGGCACCGGGCGCATAAGCCCGCCAATCAGACCTCGGACAGCGTCAGCGTCAGGATCACCTGCGCTGCATAATAGGTCACCCAGACGAAGTAGGCGGCCATGCCATCGATCGGGTGATCGGGGCCCGTCCAGTATTTGCGGATCGTCAGCACGATGTCCGACATGATGAACAGCGCGGCGCCGACAAAAACGAATGGATCGTTGATGCCAAGCGTCAACCAGACCAGCACCATGAACAAGAAGACATAGACGCCGATGGGCACCGCCAGTCGTCCGGCAGGCTTCCAGATGCGCATCAGCACGCCGAAGGTCAGGATCGCGACAAGCGCGCCGGCGCTCACCCGCCAAGGCTGGGCGAAGGCAATCTCCAGGTCGGTGAGGGTCGCGAGCAACGCCACATAAGCAATATGGGCGCTCAGAAAGGCGGCAACACCCCCGACAAAGGCGCGGTCTCCCTCAAAGGCGAGCGACCAGTCGCCAAGGGCTCCGAACAAAAGGGCGGCAACCAGCAGCGGATGGGCGCCGACGGCATAGGCATAGAGAGCGAGAAGCAGGACAGGCAACGTCTTCCAGACGGCCCGGAACACTGTTTTCTCCCGCGGCAGGATCCAGAGATAGCTGGTACCGAGCGCGACCGAAAGCCAGAGGATGCCGGTCGCAGTGGCCATTCAATCTCCCGTCAGGTCGCGCGCTCCGATTTGCGGAAAACCATATCGCGAGCCGCGAGCACAGCGCCACCTGTGATAAGCAGGCATGAAAGGCCAATTCTGACGCTAATCTCGCCAAACCCAAAAATGATCAGAATCAGCGTGGACAGAAGCGGCGCGGCATAGCTGGAAACGCCGAGGATCTGGATGTCACCATTCTTCACACCATAATCCCAGACATAGAAGGCGAGCCCGACCGGAAGCAGCCCAAGGCCGATCACCGCGGCCCATTGCGCCGTCGTATCCGGCCAGACGGTGGTTTCGAGCGCGAGATGGCAGAGAAGCGAGAGAGCCGATGTCGCAAGGCAGAAGCCGGTGACGACATCGGTTGATACCTTCTCGAACTTGCGGCTGACAAGCGAATAGGCGGCCCAGGTGAAGGCGCAGAGCAAGGCGGTGAAATAGCCGAGGCTATAGGCCGGGTCGAAAGCGAAACCGTTCTTGCCGACGATGAGCGTAGTACCGGCGAGACCGCACAAAGCACCGACGATATGGTGCCAGCCAAGTCTCTCACCCGGCAGGAGCGCCGAACCAACGACGATCAGGAGCGGCCAGAGATAGGCGATCAGACCGGCCTCGACGGCCGGCGCATTCCGGAGTGCGGTGAAATAGAGAAAATGATAGCCGAAGAGGCCACCGACGCCGGCTAGCCAGACCTTCGGCGGCTGGCGAAGCTCCTTCAACCGTTCCGGCCGCGCCATGAACAACAGGATGCCGGGCAGGCTGCCGATCGCAAAGGTGATGGCCGAAAGCTGGAAGGGCGGCATGGTGCCGGAGGCCGCCGTCATCAGCGCGAGGAAGGACCACATCAGGATCGCGGTGAACCCGATGAGCGTTGCCTTGGTCTTCATGAAATCCCCTGATGCGGGGCTCGCCCGCTGAAACTAGCCGTCGAACTTTTCTGCCGTCACATGCACGGTTCCGTAGCGGGTCGGGATCCTCGCATAGACAGGAGCATATAGCTGCAGCGTCGCGGTCTTGGCAAACCAGATCTCCATGCCGCTCACCGACTTCATATATTCGATGTCCTTGCGGCCCTGACGGTAACCGGACTTCGGCACATAGCGGACCGAACAGACGATGGCCTCGCCTTTGGCACTGCCGGCAGAAAAGGTCGCGGAGCGGTTCGGCGAGAGAACGAGATCCATGCGGCTTTCGCCGTCATAGACGGGCAGCGTCTGGCCGCAGACATCCGCATTTCCAGGGAGGAGGAGAGCGCCGATCGGATCGAGGACCGACTTCAGGTCACCCGGCTGGACGGGCACCCAGGTATCCGGTTTCGGCCGCTCCGGCGTGACCTTAGTTTCCACCACATTGCCGCCAGCGAAAAGCACCTCGTAGATGTGATTGCGCTTGCCGCTCTTGTAGTCGAGCACATAGCGCTCCGGGTTCATGGCGCCGCCGGACATGCGGCCGGACACGGTGCTATTGGCAGACACCTCGCGCACGATGTCGACGAGGCTCGACGAATGAAACTGGCCGGAAATCGTGTATCGCTCGTTTTCGACGGCCGTCTGGAAGGTCATGCGCGCAATTGGCAAGACACCCAGAGAAACCTTGTAGGACGTGTCGTAGCGATATTCGGCAGCCCCGGCGCCACCGGCGAGCAGGGCGAGAAAGGCGGTAAGGAAGCCGGTCGGACGCAAATGCCATCTCCATCATCGGAATGCCGGCGGACCGGCCTCTAGAACATGCAGTCTCGCCGTGGACTGTGGCAAGAAAATATCCTACACCTGCCCTGCCGCCCGGAAAATCCAAGGTTTGGCTTGACGCGCCGGTTCTCACTGACTATAGAACCGCAACTTTCCAATCAGACGCTGTTGGATTGCCTCGCCGGCATTTGGCCGGAAGCGATGCGATGGCCTAGAAAAACAATAGGTGTACCATGTCCCGCAGTTGCGAATTGACCGGCAAGGGCGTCCAGTCGGGCAACAACGTGAGCCACGCGAACAACAAGACCAAGCGCCGGTTTCTTCCGAACCTGTGCGACGTCACGCTGATCTCGGACGCTCTGAACCAGCGCTTCCGCCTGCGCGTTTCGGCTGCTGCCCTGCGCACGGTCGAGCATCGCGGTGGTCTCGACGCATTCCTGATCAAGGCTTCCGAAACCGAACTGAGCATGCGCGCTCGTCTGCTGCGTCGCCAGATCGTCAAGAAGACCGCCGAAGCCGCTTAATAGCGTCATTGGGCCAGACTTTCGAAAGGCTTGACCGGCACGCCGGGCAAGCCTTTTCGTTTGAGGTATGCTGAGGGGCGAGAGCCTCGCATGCCGCCTCACCGTTACATTTTTGTCCCTCCAACTGGTGGCATCACCCAGGATAAAAAAATGCTGAACAAGCGCTATTTCTTTGCCTACAGCCTGCTGATGACGACAATCGTCGTCGCCTCGAACTTCCTCGTCCAGCACCCGGTCGATGGCGTTCTGGCCGGCATCAATCTTGCCGACCTCCTGACCTTCGGTGCCTTCACCTATCCGATCGCCTTCCTCGTCACCGACCTGACCAATCGTCAGTTCGGCCCTCAGGTTGCACGCCGCGTCGTTCTCGTCGGCTTCATCGCAGGCGTTCTCCTGTCGATCCTGCTGGCTACGCCGCGCATCGCGATTGCGTCGGGCTCGGCCTTCCTCGTCGGCCAGCTGCTCGACATCTCGGTTTTCAACCGGCTGCGCCAGCAGACCTGGTGGAAGGCGCCGCTGATGGGCTCGCTGATCGGCTCCGTGCTCGACACGATCATCTTCTTCTCCCTGTCCTTCGCACCCGTCTTCGGCTTCATCGGCCCGAACGACGACTTCGCGATTGCCGCAGCCCCGATCCTCGGCGTGATGTCGACAGAAGCGCCACGCTGGATCTCCTGGGCGATCGCCGACTTCGGCGTGAAGATGCTGATCGGCTTCATCATGCTCCTGCCCTACGGCGCGCTGATGAGTGTCGTCCGGCCCATGCCGACAGCGTCGCGCACGGCCTGACAGCAGCGAATTCAAGAGATCGACAACAGCCTCGGGAAACCGGGGCTGTTTCGTTTTCCAGGTTGAAGACGTCAGGACTGCGGCGCGGAGAGCCGGAACTCCAGCATCAAGGTTCGCTGCAGGATCGAATGGTTGTCGTCGGAGACGACGATCAGCCGGACGGAGCCATCGGGCTCGGGGATGGCATCGATGCCTTCCATATTGTCGATCTGGGATCGGTAATTGGCCTCGAACAGGATCTCGCCATCGAGAACAGCATCCGGTCGAATGCTGTCCCCATCGACGCGGCGCAAACGCATGCCCACACCTCTGGCGATGGTGAAGCGGCGCTCGAGCAGCAGGAGATCCCCATCCGGCAGGAAAGTCGCATCGGTGATATCGAAGTCGTCACGCGGACGCACACGAAATTCGCCGGCAAGCGGACCGCCGAGGATGGCCGCATAGATATTGCCGTTGTCGTCGTAGCTCTTCTCCGAAATCGCGACCAGCGCACCGCCGAGCGGACCGTCCTTTTCGGCAAGCACCAGGGACTCCAGACCGCCATTGCTGCGCAGGACATCGAGATCGAAGGGGAAGGCGAGCGGCTCCGACGGCACTGCCTTGCCGAGGTCGGACAGGGGTTCATAGGACACGACGCGGTGACGCTGTTCAAAACCGACGAAGGCGCGATCACCGTCCACGACAAGGCTCTCCGCATCGACGTGGAACTTGGAGGGGCTTTCGCGCCCGGATGCGTCGAGAAGCGGCGCCAGCTTCACAGTCTCGATGCCGGCAAGCAGACCCTCGGCATCGCGCCTGATCTGCCCCTCGATCCAGTAGCCGGTGTCGAACACGCCGAGGAAGCGCTTGTCGTCCAGGAACCGGATCGACGAAAAGGCACCAAACAGCGGCTCGGAGGATGAGAGCTCGACACCCCCTAGGAAGGTCAGCTCCGGCGCCATGGTCGGGTTGCCACCAAGCTGGGTAATCACACGGCTGTCGACCGGGATGGACAAGGTCTCACCGGCGGGAATGACCGCAGGCGTACAGGCGGAGAGTGCAAGGAGGCCAGCCAGCGCACAGCTCAGGCCGAGGCGGCGCCGATAGGTTGAGCGCTCAGGCACGCAGACGCGCCCGGCCGCTGCCGCCGGAGGGCTTCTCCTCGAAGAGCGAGGCAAGCTGTTCGGTCATCGCGCCCGCCAGTTCGTCGGCATCAACGATGGTAACGGCGCGGCGATAATACCGCGTCACATCGTGGCCGATACCGATTGCCAGAAGTTCGACAGGAGAGCGTGTCTCGATCTGCTCGATCACGGCGCGCAGATGCCGCTCAAGATAATTGCCGGGGTTCACCGACAGCGTCGAATCGTCGACCGGGGCGCCGTCCGAGATCATCATCAGGATCTTGCGCTGCTCACGGCGGCCGATCAGGCGGTTATGCGCCCACATCAGAGCCTCACCGTCGATGTTTTCCTTGAGCAGGCCCTCACGCATCATCAGGCCGAGATTGCGGCGCGACCGGCGCCAGGGGGCGTCTGCCGACTTGTAGATGATGTGGCGCAAATCGTTGAGGCGGCCGGGCGCCGGCGGCTTGCCGCCCGCGAGCCACTTCTCTCTGGACTGTCCGCCCTTCCAGGCCTTGGTGGTGAAGCCGAGGATCTCGACCTTGACGCCGCAACGCTCGAGCGTGCGCGCAAGAATATCGGCGCAGGAGGCGGCAACCGTGATCGGACGGCCGCGCATCGAGCCGGAATTGTCGATGACGAGCGTCACCACAGTATCGCGGAACTTGGTGTCCTTCTCCTTCTTGAAGGAGAGCGGCTGCATAGGGTCGATGATCAGGCGGGTGAGACGCGCCGGATCAAGATAACCCTCTTCCAGATCGAAGTCCCAGGAGCGGTTCTGCTGCGCCATCAGGCGGCGCTGCAGGCGGTTTGCGAGCCGGCCCACGGCACCCTGAAGATGCGCAAGCTGCTTGTCGAGGAAGGCACGCAGCCGTTCCAGCTCCGCCTCGTCGCAGAGCTCTTCGGCGGTGATTTCCTCGTCGAATTCCTGGGTGAAGATCTTGTAGTCGACCTTCTCGTTGAAATCATCGAAGGGGGTCGCCGGACGGCGCATCTCGCCGGGCGTCTCGCTATCATCGTCGCCCTCGTCCGACATCTCCTCTTCGGAGATCTCGGCACCGTCCATCTCGCCGTCATCGAGCTGTTCCTGCGAGGCTTCGCTTTCTTCCGCCGGAGCAGAATCCTGACCGGCTTCGTCTTCCGACGTCTCCTGGTCCTGCTCGCCGCTGCGCGGCTGCTCCTCGTCGGTAGATTGCTCGTCCTCGCTTTGCTCCTGATCGTCGCCCATGTCCTCGGCCATCTCCATGGCCGACAGCATGTGGCGGATCACGCGGGAGAAGGCCTGCTGGTCTTCGATGACGGACGAGAGATTGTCGAGGTCGGCACCGGCCTTGTCCTCGATGAAAGGACGCCAGAGGTCGAGCACCTTGCCGGCCGTTTCCGGCGCCTTCTGCCCGGTCAGCTTTTCGCGCACCAGCATGGCGACGGCTTCGCCGATCGGCGCATCTTCCTGACGGCTGATCGTCGAGAAATTGGCCTTCGCGTACTTCTCTGTGTTCATCGACTGAATGTTGGAGGCCACACCCGGCATGCGGAGCGAACCAAGCGATTCCACGCGTGCCTGCTCGACCGCATCGAATATGGCGCGCGCATCAACCCCCTGCGGCGCAAGTGCCGCATGGACCTTCTGATCGTGGCAAGCGAGGCGGAGCGCCATGCTGTCACCGAGACCGCGGGTCACCGCAAGCTCATGGGCGGTCGGACGCTTGGAGAGTTCCGGCAGGCGGATGCGTTCGCCGGCAATCCCCGGGCGATCATTGGCAAAGGCCACCTCGACCTGCGGATCACCCGCGATCGAGCGCACGCAGCCGGTGATGGCCCGGCGCATCGGCTCCGTGTCTACTCCACCGCCGGCTCTCGCCTTCGAATTGTCGCCGCGCCCTGCCATGCTTCTCAGTCCTTATGCGCCGAGTACGATATTGGCCGCACTTTCCTTGAGTTCCACGCCGAAGGCGCGCTGATACTGCTCGGCCACCAGCGTGCGCTCGAGTTCGTCGCACTTGTTGAGGAAGGTGACGCGGAACGCGAAAGCGACATCGCCGAAGATCTCGGCGTTCTCGGCCCAGGTGATGACGGTACGCGGGCTCATCACGGTCGACAGATCACCGTTGACGAAGGCGGCACGCGTCAGATCGGCAAGGCGCACCATGCGCGAAACCGTGTCACGACCCTCGGCGGTCGAGCCGAAGCTCTTCACCTTGGCCGAAACGATATCGACTTCCTTGTCATGCGGCAGGTAGTTGAGCGTCGTGACGATCGACCAGCGGTCCATCTGGGCCTGGTTGATCTGCTGCGTGCCGTGATAGAGGCCCGTCGTGTCGCCGAGGCCAACCGTGTTGGCGGTCGCGAAGATGCGGAAGGCGGGATGCGGGCGGATGACGCGGCTCTGGTCGAGCAGCGTCAGGCGACCGGCCGATTCCAGCACGCGCTGGATAACGAACATGACATCAGGGCGACCGGCATCGTATTCGTCGAAGACGAGCGCGACATTGTGCTGGTAGGCCCAAGGCAAGATGCCGTCCTTGAATTCGGTGATCTGCTTGCCGTCCTTCAGGACGATGGCGTCCTTGCCGACGAGATCGATACGGCTGACATGGCTGTCGAGGTTGACGCGCACGCAAGGCCAGTTGAGGCGGGCTGCGACCTGTTCGATATGCGTCGACTTGCCCGTGCCGTGAAAGCCGGAGACCATGACGCGGCGGTTATGCGCAAAACCGGCGAGGATGGCGAGCGTGGTTTCGCGGTCGAAGAGATAGTCCGGATCGAGATCCGGCACATAGGCGTCGCCCTTGGAATAGGCGGGTACCCGGATGTCACTGTCGATACCAAACACTTCGCGCACCGACACGGTGGTGTCGGGGAGATTGGTAATATCAAGATCAATTTTGCTCATCGTTTCTCCATGCCGGGCGCCACCGACCGGCCGCATCTCATCGCTGCTTGTGTGTTCGGATTAACAGAAACCGGCCTGCTTTAACAATTTGTAGGCTTCAATAACAGCGCGAAAACGCTCTTCCGAAGCCCTGTCTCCGCCATTTGCGTCGGGATGGTGTTTTTTTACAAGCTCCTTGTAGCGGGTCTTGATATCGGTCGGCGTGGAGCTGACGGTAAGCCCAAGCGTATCCAGCGCTTTTGCCTCCAGCGTCTTCAATTTCCGATCCGCCGCCTGATAGCGTGAGGCGCCACCGCGACCCTGCTGCACGAAGCCGAACGGGTCCTTCATGCGCGCCTGTGACGCAGCCGAACCGGAGCGCGCGGTGGAGTGCAACGGGCTCGCCTTCGCCGCCTTGTTGACCCCCACGGTCCAGGTGGGGCGATGACCGGTGATCGCCTCCTTCTGGTAACGCGCGATCTCGGTGTCCGAGAGGCCGGAGAAATAGTTATAGCCCTTGTTGTAGTCCTTCACGTGCTCGAAGCAGAACAGGAAGAACTGGCCCTCGGCATGACGACCCACGGGCGCGCGATGGGCCCCCGGCTTCTCGCAGCCGTCCCATTGACAGACAGGATTGGATGGTTCGGGCTCCGCTGCCCGCTTTCGCCGGGTCCGTATCCCATCGAAGTATTTCGAGTCGAGTTTCATCCGCTAATTATGGGGCGCAGGAAGAGGTCGGACAAGAATTGACAAACCGGTTTGTTGCGCGCTTTGTGGGGCTTTTTGCGAAGCAGCAGAAAGAGGCAAGACCCATGTCGGTGAAGAGCCGGATAGAGACCCGCCTGACGGAGGCCTTCGGCCCCGAACGCCTTGTCGTGATTGACGAGAGCCATCACCATGCGGGTCATCAGCCTGACATCACCGGCACCGGCGAGACACATATGCGTGTTCGCATCGTCGCATCCGCCTTTGCCGGCATGACACGGCTCGCGCGCCACAGGGCCGTGACCGATCTGCTGAAACCAGAACTGGACGCCGGCCTACATGCGCTGGCGATCGAGCCCGCCGCCCCCGGCGAGCCCACACGCTGGTAGTCTTCGGCTAAGATCAGACCTGCGGCTCGGCCGCGTCGATCGGCCGGATGCGCAGACGCGTGATGCGGTTCTTCTCCCGCTTCAAGACGATGAAACGTTTGCCGTAGAAGGTGAAGGCCTGGCGCTCCTCGGGGATCGACTTCGACTCGTGGATGACGAGACCGGCAATCGTCGTTGCCTCCTCATCCGGCAGCAGCCAGTCCATGGCGCGGTTGAGGTCGCGGATCGGCACGCCGCCATCGACGACGATCGAGCCATCGCTGTCCTGCCGCACGCCCTGGATCTCGAGATCGTGTTCGTCGGAGATATCGCCGACGATTTCTTCCAGAATATCTTCCAGCGTCACCACGCCCTGCACTTCTCCATATTCGTCGACGACGACGGCAAAATGGGTCTTGCGGCGCAGGAAGGCGTTGAGCTGGTCCTTGAGGTTGGTGGTATCGGGCACGAACCATGGCTTCTGGGCAATTTTGACGATGTCGATGTCCTGCGGCTCGACATTCGGCTCGGCAAGCGCGCGGATCAGATCCTTGGCATGGATCACGCCAATGATGTTGTCGGTCGAGCCCCGCCAGACCGGCATGCGGGTGTAAGGACTTTCGAGAATGTTGCGGATCGCGGTTTCCGGCGCCTCGTCGGCATTCACCGCCCGCATGGCGGTGCGGTGGATCATGATGTCGGAGACTTCGAGTTCACCCAGATCGAGCACACCACCGAGGCGGTCGCGGTCGGCCTTGATCACCGATCCCTCGCGGTGCAGCAGAGCGACCGCGCCGCGCAGTTCTTCATGCGCAGACAGCATGGAGGCTTCGCCGGAAATCGAAACACCGAACATGCCAAGCAGCTTGCGGACGATCCAGTTGACGAAGCTGGAGAGCGGACCGACGATGGCCACGAAGGGCCGGACGAGTGGCGCAACGACGAGGGCAAAGCGCTCGGGCGCGGAGATCGCCCAGCTCTTCGGCAGCACTTCCGAAAAGATGACGAGAAGAACGGTCATCAGCAGCGTGGCGATGGCAACACCGGAATCGCCGAACAGGCCGAGAAACAGGCTCGTCGTCAGCGACGAGGCAAGAATATTGACCAGGTTGTTGCCGATCAACAATGCACCAATCAGGCGGTCGCGCCGTTCGATCAGCATATTCACCACGCCTGCACGATCGTCTCCATTGACCTCGAGCGTGTGCATGCGCGCGCGCGACGTGGCGGTCAGCGCCGTCTCCGACCCGGAAAAGAAGCCTGAGCAACAGATCAACAGAAAGATGGCGAGGATGGTGAGCCAGTACTCGGCAAGGCCGGCCAGGATTTGCTCGATCATGATGGGCGCATCTCCTCGATGAAACGCTGAACTTCCGATGTCGGTACGTCGTCGGCGACGAAGGATTGGCCGAGACCACGGGTGAGGATGAAGGTGAGCTGACCGCTCTTGACCTTCTTGTCCTGGGCGATGGCATCCATCAGGACACCGGTTGGCGGCAATTCGCCGGGGATCTGATCCATCCGGGTGGGCAGGCCGACAGCCTTCAGATGCGCCTCTACGCGATCCGCGAGATCTGGACTGGCGAGGTTCATGCGCGCCGAGAAGCGATGCGCGAGCACCATGCCGATCGAAACCCCCTCGCCATGCACGAGCCGGCTACTGTCATACTGGGTCGCGGCTTCCAGCGCATGGCCGAAAGTATGGCCGAGATTGAGGAGCGCACGGCGCCCGTTTTCGCGCTCGTCGGCAGCGACCACGTCGGCCTTGGCCTGACAGGAGACGGCGATCGCCTCGATACGGGCAGCACCGCCGGCAAAAACCTCGCGCCAGTTCTTTTCCAGCCATTCAAAAAAGTCAGGCTTGTCGATCAGGCCATATTTCGCCACTTCCGCATAACCGGCGCGAAATTCGCGCTCAGACAGCGTGTCGAGCACGTCGGTATCGGCGAGCACCAGATCCGGCTGATTGAAGATGCCGACAAGGTTCTTGCCCTGCCGCGCATTGATGCCGGTCTTGCCGCCAACGGAGCTGTCGACCTGCGAGAGCAGCGAGGTCGGGATCTGCACGAAACGCACACCACGCCGGACGATGCCGGCGGCAAAGCCGGTGAGATCGCCGATAACGCCGCCGCCGAGCGCAATCACCGTATCATTGCGCTCGATGCGCGCTTCAAGCAGCACGTCGCAGACCTTGGTGAGATAGTCGAAGCTCTTGGTCTTCTCGCCGGCGGGAAGCGTGACCGAGACTGCCTCGATGCCATCGGTCTGCAGACTGTCCATCAGCCCATCGAGATAGCGCGCACCGACATTCTCGTCGGTGACGATGGCGGCACGGCGACCCTTGATGCGGGTCGAGATTTCGCCGCCGGCACGCGCCATCAGGCCAGGCCCGATGAGAATGTCATAAGAGCGCTCACCCAAGGGCACATGCACCAGGCGTTCCAGGGTCTCGACCTTCGTCATTGCGTCTTGTCCTTGCCGATATGTTCGATCACCGAGGTCAAGACCTCGTTGGCGATCACTTCCTTACGCACGTCACGCGACTGGACCGTGATATCCGCCAATCCATAGATCGGATATCGCTTGTCCATCAGATCCTTCAGCGTCTGCTTCGGGTTCTCGGTCTTGAGCAGGGGCCGGTGGTCGCGCTTATTCACCCGCTCCCAGAGCACATCGAGATCGGCATTGAGCCACACCGAAAGCCCGCCACGCTCGATCTGCTTGCGGGTCCTCTCGTTGATGAAGGCGCCGCCGCCGGTCGAGACGACACGCGGCCCCGTGCGCAGCAAACGCTTGATGACGCGGGTTTCGAGCGCACGGAACTCCTCTTCGCCATAGGCGGCAAACAGTTCGGCGATCGTCATCCGCGACACCCGCTCGATCTCCGTATCGGTATCGACAAATGGCAGACCGAGTTGCTGCGCGACAATCCGGCCGATCGCCGACTTGCCGGCCCCCATCAGACCAACGAGAACAAGATTGCGTTTGCCGAGCGCCGTCTTGGCACGCACACCCAGACTGGGAGCAAGGTTGAGGATCGTATCGGTCATCGGCCTGTTCACGACTGTTTCATGACCTATTGACATATAGAGGGCTAGCGTCAAGCCATGGCTGCATTTCCGCAAGGCCTGTCCCGGCCTTGGTAAACTCCATGTTTCGACCTATTTATTTTGAGAACCGGCGAAGGACCAACCATGCCCACTCTGTTTCGCTTCCTGTTCATCTGCGGGACCATCGTCGGCCTGGTCTATGTCACCATGTGGTCCTTTGCCGTCTTCGTCGAACCGCGGGAACGCGACGTCACGGTGCGCATTCCTTCCGAGCGGATCAATCCGGTCGAGCAATAGCGGGAAGCAAGACATGTCGGATCTGAGCCGGGCTCGCGTCGAAGCCTTTCTGGAAATGCTGAGCGCCGAGCGCGGAGCAGCCCAGAACACGCTCACTTCCTATGAGCGGGACCTCGACGATCTCGCCGATTTTCTTTCCGGCCGCAAGGTGACGCTGGGTGCAGCGACACGGGAAGATCTGGCCGCCTATCTCTCCGACCTTGCCCGACGCGGCTTTCAGCCAACGTCCCAGGCAAGGCGTCTGTCGGCGATGCGCCAGTTCTACAAGTTTCTCTATGCGGAAGGCCTGCGCAGCGATGATCCGACCGCGATCCTCGACGCGCCGAAGAAGACCCGCTCCCTGCCCAAGGTGTTGACTGTCGAGGATGTCACCGGGCTTCTGTCGCTCGCCGAGCAGGAGGCGAACCTCGAAGGACCGGACCGGCCGGCGCGGATCCGGCGACTGGCGCTGATCGAGCTTCTCTATGCAACCGGCATGCGCGTCAGCGAACTTGTCTCGCTGCCGGTAAAGGTGCTGACGCAGGAGGGTCGCTTTCTGCTGGTGCGCGGCAAGGGCAACAAGGAAAGGCTTGTCCCCCTGTCGCGGACGGCGATCGAAGCCCTGGCAAGATACGGTAAAGTTCGTGGGGCCGATCCCGTTCACGCCGACAGCCCATTTCTGTTTCCAGCCGCCAGCAAGGAAGGCCATCTGCCCCGCCAGGTCTTTGCGCGCGACCTCAAGGATCTCGCCATACGGGCGGGATTATCGGCGAATGCCGTATCTCCACATGTTCTGCGACATGCCTTTGCCAGCCACCTTCTCGGCAATGGTGCGGACCTTCGCGCCGTGCAGGAACTGCTCGGCCACAGCGACATTTCAACGACACAAATCTATACGCATGTGCTCGAAGAGCGCCTGCAGCAACTGGTGCATACGCATCACCCCCTTGCAAAACAGGCCAAAAACCCCGATTAGGACCGGCAAAGCCGGTTCCTGCGGGCGGCGAGCGCCAGGAACTAACGATCGGAACGGAGTTCATGCACAACTATCTCGACTTCGAAAAGCCCATCTCCGACCTCGAGGCCAAGATCCGCGAACTGAAGAAGATCGCGGAAGAGGACGAGAGCATCGACACCTCGGAAGAGATCAGCCGGCTGGAAAGCCGCGTCGACGAGGCGATGGTGGATATCTATTCGAAGCTCAACGCCTGGCAGAAGACGCAGGTCGCGCGGCATCCGCAGCGTCCGCATTTCGTCGACTATGCCGAAGCGCTGTTCACCGAATTCACCCCTCTGGCCGGTGACCGCAAGTTTGCCGAGGACGCCGCCATCCAGGCCGGCCTCGCGCGCTTCCGCGGCCAGCCCGTGGCCGTGATCGGCCAGGAAAAGGGCAACGATACCAAGTCGCGCATCAAGCACAACTTCGGCAGCCCGCGCCCCGAAGGCTATCGCAAGGCGATCCGCGTCATGGAAATGGCCGACCGCTTCGGCCTGCCAGTCATCACCCTGATCGATACGGCCGGCGCCTATCCGGGCGTTGGAGCAGAAGAACGCGGCCAGGCGGAAGCGATTGCCCGCTCCACCGAGATGTGCCTCGGCCTCAAGGTGCCGATGGTCTCCGTCGTCATCGGCGAAGGCGGCTCGGGCGGCGCGATCGCGATTGCCACCGGCAACCGCGTCTACATGCTCGAGCATGCGATCTATTCGGTGATCTCGCCGGAAGGTGCCGCCTCCATTCTCTGGCGTGATTCGACCCGCGCCAAGGAAGCCGCGACCAACATGAAGATCACGGCGGAAGACCTTAAAGGCCTCGGCATTATTGACGCCATCATTCCGGAGCCCGTCGGCGGCGCCCATCGCGCACCGGACCGGGTGATCGGCATGACGGGCGACGTGATCGCGACCGCGCTTGCGGAACTGACACCGATTCCCGGCGACCAGCTGCGCACTGACCGCCGCCAGAAGTTTCTCGACATCGGCCGCAACCTCTAAGATCTGAGGCTGCGGCTGCGGCAATTTGCCATCACTCCGCCGCTTTGCAGCGGTAGCGGCGGAAGACGGATGGCGAAATCGGCGGCCATTGGTTTATAATTTGTGAAGAAAGCAGTTCTAAACTACGCATGATCGGCTCGGTTCGAGCCACCAACATGTGTTTCTGGAAAGAGCCTTCGCGCATGCGTTTGACATCAACGGCCCTGGTTCTGGTTTTCGCCGCCGCCCTCGCAGGCTGCAACGACACGTTGGAGAGTGCTGCCTACGATACGCCGCGCGTCGCCAACAAGGTCGCGCAGCCACTCCCCGCCCGCCTGATTTCCGAAATCCAGAAGAAGGGCATGGATCGCAACTCGCCGATCATGATCCGCATCTTCAAGGAAGAGGGCAAGCTCGAGGTCTGGAAGGCAAAGACCAACGGCCGCTTCGACAAGGTCGTCGAATATGATATCTGCGCCTGGTCGGGTCGCCTCGGGCCGAAGTTGAAGGAAGGCGACCGTCAGGCGCCTGAAGGCTTCTATCCGCTGACGCCCTATCACCTGAACCCGAATTCCAAGTATTTCCTGGCGATCAACACCGGCTTTCCGAACCAGTTCGACCGCGCGAACGGCCGCACCGGATCACACCTGATGATCCACGGGGCCTGCTCGTCGTCAGGCTGCTATTCGATGACCGATGCCCAGATGCTGGAGATCTACGCCTTTGCGCGCGACGCCTTCAAGGGCGGACAGCAAGCGGTGCAGTTGCAGGCCTTCCCCTTCCGCATGACGGCGGAAAACATGGCGCGTCATCGCCACAGCCCGCACTTCGATTTCTGGAAGATGCTGAAGGTCGGCTACGACAATTTCGAGGTCACCAAACGGCCGCCCGAGGTGAATGTCTGCGAGAAGAAATACGTCTTCAATCAGTCGGTTCCGGCCGGCTCGAGCTTCAATCCACAGGGCGCCTGCCCGGCCATGAGCACGCCTCCGGCACTCTCGGTCGCGCTTAACGGCTTCAACGAAGCCTATGACGCTGCCTATGCCAAGGCGCTGAAGAAATATGACGGCAAGATCTGGTATGACCCGACGGAAGCCGAGCGCAAGGCGCTGGTGGCCGACCTGCGCAGATCGCGTTCGCACGATCTCGCTTTCGCCCCGACGGGCTCTGCCCTGAAGGCCGGCAGGCTGCTTAACATCAACGATGCGGACCAGTCTGCGCCTCCGGCTGCCAATGGCACGGCCGCTGTCAACCAGATGGCGACCAACCCGAACGGCGACCCGCAGGCGCAGGCCGCAGAGACAGCGGCGCCTGCAGCGCCGGCCACCTCCGCCGTCCCGGTGCCGCAGCCCAATCCGCTTGCACCTCAGACAGCCGAGGCCGCAGTTGCATCACCGGCGCAAGCACAGGCACCGGCCGACAAGAAGCCCTTCTGGAAACTCTGGTAAGGGCATGACCGAGACGGTGATCTATGATCTGAGGGGGCTGAAATGCCCCCTTCCCGTTTTGAAGACCCGCCGGCGCATGGCCGACATGAAGCCCGGCGACGAACTGGTGGTGGAGACCAGCGATCCGCTCGCCGGCATCGACATTCCACATTTCTGTAACGAGGACGGCCATGAACTGGTCGCGCAGGAACGGCTCGACGCCGGTCACCGCTTTCACATACGCAAGGGCGGCGTGACGCTCGGCTAGAACTTGAGACCGGGAACCGACAGCGGATTATCCATCATTGCCGCGCGATCCGGGCGGTCGATTGCCACCTTGCCGGTGAAGGCACCGAAGAGATCCCGCACATAGCTCTCCGACAGATCCCTGGTGATCAGCACCAGCCGCGTCTTGCGGTCGGACCCTTCAGGCCAGGCCGGCAGGCGCACGGGCGGATGGAAAATCGACTGCACGCCATGCAGCACCAGCGGCTTGTCCGGCCGGTCGGTGAGCGCCACGATTGCCTTCATCCGGAGCAGCTTCTCGCCATGCGTGGAGCGCAGGAGATCGATGAACATGTTGATCGCCATCGGATCGATCGGCTCGTCGTGAAGGATGGAATAGGAGCGGATCGAGGTACCGTGCCGGTTAACGTCATGATGGTGGTGATGGCCGTGCGAGTGCCCGTGGCTATGATGACCGTGATCATGATGATGATTATGGTGGTCATGGTGCTCGTGATCGCCGACCGCAGCCATTTCGTCCTTCAGCCAGCGATCGACATCGGCGATCTTGCTTGAGGCGTCGTAAAGCCCGTTGATCAGCATCGCGGCCGAGCCGGCATCCTCAGCATCGCCATCGGTGATCGGCGCACGGGGGTTGAGCATGCGCAGGCGCTGCGTGATGGCTGAGACGGCGGCCTCGTCGGCGAGCGTCTTCTTGGTCAGGATCAGCCGATCGGCGACCGCGACCTGCTTGTAGGCCTCCGGAAAGGCATCGATGGTCGAGAGGCCATTGACCGCGTCGACGACCGTCACGACACCGTCTAGATCGAAATGCTGGGCGATCGACGGATGGCCCATGACCGACTGCATGACGGGTGCCGGATCGGCAAGGCCCGTCGTCTCGATGACGACGCGTGACAGCGGCTTCACCTTGCCGGTCTGCATGCCGTCGATCAGCTCCGCCAGCGTATCCACGAGTTCGCCGCGCACGGTGCAGCAGAGGCAACCGTCGGCCAACTCGACCACTGCATCGTTCGAGGTCTCGACGAGCAGATGATCGATACCCACTTCCCCGAACTCGTTGATGATGACGGCCGCATCCCGCATCGCCGGGTCCTTGAGCAACCGGTTGAGAAGCGTCGACTTGCCGGCCCCGAGGAAGCCGGTGAGGATGGAGACGGGAATGCGCGACTGGGTCATCAAGTTACTCAGAATGTGGGACGGGGCCTCGGGATCGGCACATTGGCGATCTCACCCGTGCCGGAGCCCTGTTTTGTTTCGACCGGCTCGCTGCCGGGAATGAGGCCGGCAAAGCTCATCGCCGGCGGGCGGCCCATCTCGCGGATGTAAGGAGAGGTCAGCTTCATGCGCCCGGCTTCGTCACGGCCTTCGCTGCGGATCTGGCGCGCCTTCGGATTGCAGATCTCGGCGCTGATGTCGGTGACCTGATCCTGCCCTTCGCCATACGGCGCGAGCTGATCCAGCCGGTTGCCGGCGACCGAAGACGTTAGGCCCTTCTGCAGGAGATCGGCGGAGAGATCGGCGCGCGCACCGAGGCTGTCGGCGCCGAGCACCACCGAGATCACGGTGCGTCCGTTGCGGGTGGCAGACGAGACCTGGTTGAAACCGGAGGCACAGACATAGCCGGTCTTCATGCCATCGGCACCGGGAAAGCGGCCCACGAGCAGGTTGAAATTCGGATAGTCCTTCTTGCCGGTCGTCACCCCTTCCAGCGCGAAATAACCAGCATATTCAGGGAATTCCCGCCGGATGGTCGTCGCAAGCAGGGCCATGTCGCGGGCGGTCGTATACTGCCCCTTGCCCGGCAGACCATTCGGATTGACGAAGCGCGTCGACGTCATGCCGAGCCGGGCGGCTTCCTGATTCATGCGCTGGACGAAAGCCGCTTCGCTGCCGCTGACGGTCTCCCCGATGGCGACCGCGACGTCGTTGGCAGACTTGATGATCAGAAGCTTCAAGGCACTGTCGAGCGTCAGCTTGGAGCCCGGCCTGAAATACATTTTGCTTGCCGGCTGGTCAGCCGCATGTTTGCTCATGACCACCACCGTCTCGGGCGAAAGCTCGCCCGAGCGCATGGAGCGGAAGGTCGTATAAGCCGTCATCAGCTTGGTCAGCGAGGCCGGATACCATTTGCGGAAGGCTTCTTCATGGGCGATGACCCGGCCACTGCCGACATCGACCACCATCATCGGATTCGCGGCAGCCAGACCCGGCAGAACCATCGCCACCAGCGAGACGGCGACCGCCAGTCGGCGGGCGGATCCGGTTGAAGACAACATGCGGGGACGTTTCGCTAACACGACTTCGATCCTCTTGTTCGGCTGGGCTCTCATCAACGCATGACGAGATCTTATGTAGGGAAGGAATGGCAAAGCCCATTGAATACGTCAATTGAAAGGCGCACATTCATGCCGACAATCACGTGATCCGCGCGACCGTGATCTAGAATGAACGCAGGAAGAGAGAATGCCGCTTCTGAACCGTGCTTCCGAACTCCAGTCGGAAGCCACCGAATGGCGCCGCCATCTGCATGCCAATCCGGAAATCCTTTACGACGTTGAAAACACGGCAGCCTTTGTCGAGGCGAAGTTGCGGGAATTCGGCGTCGACGAGATCGCAACCGGCCTCGGCCGCACGGGAGTCGTCGGCATCATCAAGGGCTCTGGCGGCGAAGGCAGGACAATCGGCCTGCGCGCCGATATGGATGCGCTTCCTCTCGACGAAATCACCGGCAAGCCCTGGGCTTCGACCATTCCAGGCCGCATGCATGCCTGCGGCCATGACGGACACACGGCCATGCTGCTTGGAGCAGCGAAATATCTTGCCGAAACCCGCAACTTCACAGGCCAGGTGGCGGTGGTGTTCCAGCCGGCCGAGGAAGGCGGGCGCGGCGCGCTCGCCATGGTCGAAGACGGAATGATGGAGCGCTTCGGCATCGACGAGATCTACGGCATGCACAACATGCCCGGAAAACCTGTCGGAACCTTCGCCATCCGCAAGGGCGGCATCATGGCAGCGCCCGACAAGTTCCAGCTTAAGCTGACAGGACTGGGAGGCCATGCTGCCGAACCGCACAATACCGCGGATACCATCGTCATCGGGGCCCAGATCGTCGGCGCCCTCCAGACCATTGCTGCTCGCAACGCCAATCCGCTACGCTCGGTCGTGGTCTCCGTCACCCAGTTTCATGCCGGCACGACCCATAACATCATCCCGGAGGAGGCCTTCATATCAGGTACCGTCCGCTCGCTCGACGAAGGCGTGCGTGATCTCGCGGAGCGCCGCATCGGTGAAATCGCTGCCGGCATTGCGGCTGCCCATGGCGCCACCATCGAATACGAATACGAGCGCGCCTGCCCCGTCACCGTCAATCATCCTGCCGAGACGGACTACGCCGCGCGTGCAGCGATCGACGTGGTCGGCCCTGACAACGTCGACACCGAAGTGGATCCGAGCATGGCCGGCGAGGATTTCGCCTTCATGCTCCAGTCGCGCCCCGGCGCCTACATCATGATCGGCAATGGCGAGACGGCGGGCCTCCACAATCCGGCTTACGACTTCAACGACGAGGCGATCGCAGCGGGGATATCGTATTGGGTGCGTCTGACCGAGCAACGCCTGCAACGCTGAACACGACATTTCAACCGCGCAAAACCGCTTGGCTTGAAGCCTGTGCTTTTGTATGGAGGAAGAAGTGGTCCCGTAGCTCAGCAGGATAGAGCATCAGATTCCTAATCTGAGGGTCACGCGTTCGAATCGCGTCGGGATCACCATCAACTGACCACCCACATCTTGCCATTACGAATCTAGGGTTGCGTTCGTGCCGTTATACGGCATGATGGTTCCATGCCACGCCGACGGGTGCTTATTCTTTTTATCGTCGGCCTCGAACGGAGGGAATGCCATGGCACCAAGACCCCCGGGCAAGAACAATGACGAACATGCGATCGTGGAACGGGCCGTACGGCGGTTGTACGAGCGCAAGCATACCGACAGGCATGTCCAGGAAAATGCCGAAGCGCTCGTCAGCTATCTGGTGAAGAGCGGCATTCGTGACGAAGACGATCTCGTCGAACTCGCGAGCATCGCGAATGGTAAGCGTTACGACCCGAACAACGGCAGTTTCCTGTAACGACGAATACGGCACCGATGTCTATCGGTTGCCGCCATAGGGGCTGGTATCTGCCCTTTCATCTTTTTCATACAGCTCCCTCGTGGCCGCGTCTTGATTGATGCGCTCACGGGCGCTGAGCCGTCTCTGCCGCATGATGGCATAAAAGACGGCAACACCGAGCAGAATCGGCCCGAGCGCGACGACAAACAACCATAAATAGTTGGTCATGAAATACCCTTTCCTCAAATCTGGATGCACATTCAAAAGTGCAACCAATCGCAGGAGGAAAAGGTTCCGATGGTAATCAGGTCGGCGTCTTGGAGGACGCAACCTTTTCATCGATGGCCGATTGCAACTCTTCGGCAAGGGTAATCAGGTGCTCAGGCACTGCTTCACGGCGCGTCTCGTGCATCAGCAGGTCCAGCTTGTCGCGTACGATGCCGCCCGTCCTGTCGCGTCGCGTCTCCGGAGATGAGATTTTCAGTTCTTCCATGTGGACCTCCGACTTGAGGGCATTGCTGGCGGGTTGAGTTTGATTTGTCCCTGATGCTTCAATACGTCATCCGGTCCATCTCGGATTAGTCTTTTTGCCGAAATCAACCGCCTTGGTCAGTTGACGCCCCTTTCCGCTTCAGGAAAGGCTTCGATCAGCTTCTGGCGATCCGTGTATTCCAGCGGCTCAGCTTGAAGGATTACGCTGATGCTGTCGGATACGTCCAGCTGGCCATCGTGCTCGAGTTCAGCTCGCCCGCCCGATGCGAACACCAAGGTGGCGCGCGTCTCGAAGCCTTGGCGAATCAGCCAATCGCGCGGCGCCTGAATCTCGACCTTCGCGGTATAGCCTTCTCCCCGTCGCTCCACTGCGACGTGATAGCTGATGGGTGATACGCGTTCGCCGATCAGCAACTGGCCCTGGCCGTCGACATTCTGCACATGTGTCATGCTTCTCCCTCTCGCTTTCGGATCTTTCGGGAAAGAGAACATCCGGAGACGCTCTCGGTTCCGTCGGAAAAAGCGGTGCAGGGCCGGGAACCACTGGCTGACAGAGGCGTTCCATCAACGGGTCAAGGGGAGGAATGACAACAAGCGAGACACACCATGAGCAGTGCGCGTCAAACGACGGACCATGATGAGATACGCCGCTGGATCGAGGAGCGGGATGGCATGCCGACGCGCGTCAAGGACAGCGGCGAAGGCGGCATCCTGCGAGTGGATTTCGGCAAGCCGGAGGAAACGCTGGAAAAGGTCGAATGGGAGGAGTTCTTTCGAATCTTCGAAAAGAACGATCTCGCCTTTCTCCATCAGGACAAAACTGCCGACGGCAAACTGAGCCGCTTCAGCAAGTTCGTAAGCCGTAGCTGACATGGTCGCCGGCTTGGCCGACCGTTCACAATTTCGGGAACCAAGGCATGGGACGCGCGTTTTTGCGTCGTTCTGCCTGGTACCACAGACATCGGAGGATGGCGATCTTGACGACCCGTAGAGCCGAGCTTGCCGCACAATCTGAAGTGGTCGAGTTGATACCGGCATTGCGCGCCTTTGCGCGGACCTTTTGCCAGAAGCCTGAAGAGGCAGATGATCTCGTCCAGGAAACCCTGACAAAAGCGCTGGCCAATCTTGACAAATTCGAGCCGGGAACACGCCTGAAATCCTGGCTGTTCACGATCATGCGCAACACTTTCTGCACGCGCTTCAAGAAGAGCAGCCGCGAGACCGTTGGCTTGCCCGAGGGTGTGGCCTCGCGACTGACCAGCGAGGCGAGCCAGGAATGGACCGTTCAGGCGGACGAGGTGCGCCGGGCTCTAAACCGATTGCCCGAACACCACCGGGAAATGCTGGTCCTGATCGTCATGCTCGGCGAACGCTATGAAGATGCAGCCGAAATCTGTGGCTGTGCCGTAGGCACGGTCAAGAGCCGTTTGAGCCGCGCGCGCCAGCAATTGCGCCGTGAACTCGGCGAAACCGGGACGGACAGTCCCGTCGGATGAGCAAGACCGACATCGAGGATGCAGCGGAGACTGCGGGACCTCCCCCTTCGACGGACGATGTGCCTGAGCTGACCGAGATCGGTCTGATCTATGGCACAGACTCCGAGCCCGGCATCAGTCGCCGCCGCCGCGGCAAGGGTTTTTCCTATCATCTTCCGGACGGCACGGTCGTTGCCGACCAGACTGTTCTCGCCCGCGTCCGCAAGCTCGCGCTGCCACCGGCCTACGAACGGGTCTGGATCAGCCTCGAGCCCCGCAGCCACCTTCAGGCCACGGGGTACGACGCCAGGGGACGCAAGCAGTATCGCTATCATCTCGACTGGGCCGCGTGGCGCAGCGAGCGGAAATTCGATGATCTCATCGGCTTCGGCGAGGCGCTTCCGACGATCCGGCGCAAGATCGCCCGCGACATCGCCGAACATGCCGATTCAAGTTACTTCCTGCTCTCAGCTCTGATCAGTCTGCTCGACGTGACCTATATGCGCGTTGGCAACCGCGCCTATGCCGAGGAAAACAAGACCTATGGCGCAACCACGCTTCAGAAACGTCATCTGACCTTCGAGCCCGATGGCATCCGGCTGAGCTTCATCGCGAAGGGCGGCAAGCGGGTGCGCCGAAAGCTTCGCCAGCCGAAACTGCAAAAGATCCTCGAAGAGATTGCCGACCTGCCCGGACGGGACCTGTTTTCGTGGCGGGACAAAGACGGGCAGCTGCATCGCATCGATTCGGGCCGTCTCAACACCTATCTCGCTGAGATCACCAACATGCGGCTTTCGGCCAAGACCTTCCGCACCTGGGGCGGATCTGTCGCGGCATTTGCCGAAGCATGGAAGCATATCGAGGCTTCGGAACGTCCCACAATCCGGCAGATGTGCCAGATGGCCTCCGACCGCCTGCACAACACGCCGACGATCTGCCGCTCAAGCTATGTGCATCCGGCGATCCTCAACCTTGCCGACAAGAGCACGGACCTTGATGCTGTGCGTGACCTGGTGCGGACGGGACCTTCACGCGCCCTGCTTCGCGCCGACGAAAACCGGCTGATGGCTTTTCTGCAGGATCATTATGCCCGGAAGGGCTCAGCCAAGGACTGAGTGCGCGAACGCAAAGTCAACCCGCACGGAAAAAGGGGCCGGAACAGATCCGACCCCTTGCTTCGATTGGCAGCGATCAGGCCGCCTTCTTCTGGGCTGCGGCATTGACCGCCGTTTCGGCGAGCTTGGTCAGCGCCTCGTCGGTCTTCGATTCTTCCGCCAGCGTCTCGTCGAGAAGCTTGACAGCATCCTTGTAGCCGAGCTGCTGGGCCCAGGTACGCAGCGTGCCGTAGCGGCTGATTTCATAGTGTTCGACGGCCTGAGCGGCGGCGAGCAGACCGGCATCGAGGGCGGGCGAACCCTTGAACTCTTCCATGATCTCTTCGCCCTCTTCGACGATGCCGTCGATGGCGGCACAGGTCTTGGCGCGCGGACGCTTGCCGATGATCTCGAACACCTGCTGCAGGCGCTCGACCTGGCCCTCAGTCTCTTCCTTGTGCTGCAGGAAGGCGGCCTTCAGCTTCTCGTCCTGCGCGCCACGTGCCATTTTCGGCAGGGCCTTGAGGATCTTGCGCTCAGCATAATAGATGTCCTTGAGGGTCTCGTGAAAAAGCTCTTCCAGTGTCTTGGTAGCCATGTCGTTATCTCCTCGGTTATCGGTTATGGCGAGAAAAGAACCGGCCGGATGGCGCTTTGTTCCTGACTTGTTTTTCAGGTTTTCACCGGAACGATCCACGGCTCCGCAGGGTTAGATTCGCAGGTGGCGCACGACGCTGCCCTCCAGACCCGAAGGAGGAAACGATGGTCAATCGCAACGACAATTGGGACGCCGGAGACGGCCGGAACCGGAATCGCAACACGCGCCACAGCCCGACCGGTGACTACGGCCCCGGTGACAGCGGCTTCGTTCGCGGCTATGGCGACAACCGCCCCGATGCCGATCGCTATGACGCCATGCGCCAGCGCGACTACGGCATGGATGGCGGTTACGGCGCCAGCGGATCGCGCTATCCACGCATGGGACGCTCCGACTGGACGACCGACGATCTGGGCTATGACGGCGAGCTCAGTGACCGCGGTTACGGAGATGACGAACGCCGCTATGCCCGGGGTGCCGGACGCGGCCATTATCCGTCAGACAACAATCGCGGCTATCGCGGTCGTTACAATCGAGGCAATCGCGACTACGACGACGAACGCGGCTTCGTTGACCGCGCCAGCGACGAAGTCGCATCGTGGTTCGGTGACGAAGAGGCCGCACGGCGTCGCGAGATGGACAGCCACCGCGGCAAGGGTCCCAAGGGCTACCGCCGTTCGGATGCCCGCATCCTGGAAGACGTCAATGACCGTCTGGTCGACGACCCCGCCGTCGATGCCTCCGATATCGAGGTGACCGTGAAGGATGCCGAAGTGACACTGTCCGGCCATGTGACGGATCGCTTCGAAAAACGCCGCGCTGAAGACTGTGCCGAGCGCGTCAGTGGCGTTGCCCATGTGCAGAACAATCTGCGTGTGCGGATTTCAGGCGAAGGCAGCGTCATGACGCAGGCCTGAGGCCGACCTAGCTCCGAAGAGCGCGCAAGGCGTTGAGGATGACGGCGACGTCGATGACCTCCTGCAGCAGCGCACCCTGAACGGGCGTGAGATAACCGAAGGCAGCGAAGATCATCGCGCCGCCGGAGAGAATCAGCCCGGCAACCGCACTTTGCCGGGCGATGTTGCGGGATCGCCTCGCGATGCCACAGGCCAGCGGCAGGCGTGACAGATCATCCGCTAGCAGCACCGCATCGGCCGCTTCCGACGAAGCCGCCGAACCCCGCGCACCGATCGCCACGCCGACATCGGCCAGCGCCAGCGCCGGCGCATCATTGACCCCGTCGCCGACCATCATCACTGTGCCCGTGTCACGCTCGCGACGGATCAGCTCCACCTTCCCTTCCGGCGTCAGATCACCCGAAACGGCGTCGAGACCAAGAGTTGCGGCCGCCTTTTCGGCAACATCGGTCCTGTCGCCGGACGCCATGACGATCCGCCCTATGCCCTCAGCCCGGAAACCGGCGATCGCATCGCCGGCATCGTGCCGGAGCGGATCGGAGAGCAGGACAAGCCCTGCGGCACGTCCGTCGATACCGACCGCCACGACGGCGGCACCATTCTCCACATTTGCGCGATCGAACGCCTCCCCCGCCACCAGGTGTGACAGTACATAGCCGCTGCCGCCCAGCACCACCCGCCGCTCACCGACGAGCCCTGACAAGCCGCGGCCGGCATCTTCAGCCACACCCTGCGGCAGGGTGAGGGCGAGGCCACGCGCGGTGGCGGCCCGTACGAGAGCTTCGGCCGCGACATGGCTCGAAGCCTGATCCAGCGAGGCGGCAAGCGCGAGCACCTGATCCACCGTGAAACCGGCTTCCGCCCTGACATCTGCGACCTCGGGGCGTGCCGAGGTGACAGTGCCCGTCTTGTCGACCACAACGGTGGTGACGGCGGCCAGCGCTTCCAATGCACCGGCCGTCTTGACCAGCACGCCCTGGGACGCAGCTCGAGACATGCCGGCAATGACGGCAACGGGCACGGCGAGGATCAGCGGACAGGGGGTGGCCACCACGAGCACCGCAAGGGCCCGCGTCGCCTCGCCGCTCCACCACCAGGCGCCGCCGGCAAGCAGCAGCGTGATGGCGAGAAAGACGAGTGCGTAGCGATCGGCCAGTCGCGCCATCGGAGCACGGCTCGCCTGCGCCTGTTCGACAAGGCGGACGATGCCGGCATAGGTGCTCTCTTTCGATTCCCTGAGAACCAGAAGATCGAAGGCATCCCCGACTGCCGTTGCGCCACTCGGCACCTCTGCGCCGAGCGTGATCGAGACCGGGAGGGACTCCCCCGTCAGTGCCGACAGGTCGAGCACCGAGGACGGTGCAAGCAGACGACCATCGACGGGCACGACTTCGCCTTTGCGGACCAGGATCCGGTCCTGCGGCTTGAGCGCTTCGATCGCCACGCTGTCGAGATTTGTGCCGCGATACAGCATTGCGGTTCGCGAGACACGGCCGAGAAGCGCGGTCATGTCGCGCCGGGCACGGCCCTCGGCAAAACTTTCGAGCAATTGTCCGCCGGCATACATCACGGCGACAATCGCGGCCGCGAGGTTTTCGCCGAGCGCGAGACCGACGCCGATCGACAGCGCCGCGATCGCATCAACCCCCATGCGCCCTTGCAGAAGTGCGCGAAGGATATCGAAGACGAGAACGACGAGAACGGCGGCCGCACCGATCATCCAGACCTGCGCCGCCTGTTCTGGCAAGGCGGCGAGGAACAGCACCCCGCCGCCGGCGAGACAGAGAAAGGCGAGCGCTGCAAGGAGGACCGGCAGGCTCTCACGCAATCGTGTCGGCTGCAGAACGTCCGGCATCGTCACATTCCCAAAGGCGCTGCCGATCGGTCGAAACTGACCTCTCTTGCTGGTCTTCTCTTTCCCTTGTAGAGCCTTCTGAGCATGAAGCAATCGGACGTAAGCAGCATGATCGATAACGACCGGCCCCGCCGCCTTACCATCCTTGGCTCGACGGGTTCGATCGGCGTGAACACGCTGGACGTGATCGAACAGCTAGGCGGTCGCGATAGCTTCGCAGTGATGGCGCTCACCGGCAACGGCAATCTCGATCTGCTCGCCGAACAGGCCCGCCGCACCGGCGCCAAGCTCGCCGTCACCGCCGACGAGAGCCAGTATAGGACGCTCAAGGATCTGCTGTCGGGATCCGACACAGACGTCGCCGCAGGCGCAAGCGGACTGGACGAGGCCGCTGACATGGACGCCGGCTGGGTGATGGCGGCGATTGTCGGCACGGCAGGTCTGGCTCCGACCTTGAAGGCGGCCGCGCGCGGTGCCGATATCGCGCTCGCCAACAAGGAATGCCTTGTGTCTGCAGGCCCTCTCTTTGTCGATGCGGTAAACAAGGGCGGCGGGCGCCTGATCCCGGTCGACAGCGAGCACTCGGCGATCTTCCAGTGTCTGGAGCAAGACCAGCGCCACGCGCTGGAGCGTATCGTGCTCACGGCCTCGGGCGGCCCCTTCCGCACCCACACCCGCGAGCAGATGGCCAATGTCACGGTGCAGACGGCTCGCACCCATCCGAACTGGTCGATGGGCCTCAAGATCTCCGTCGGCAGCGCCTCGATGTTCAACAAGGCGCTGGAGATGATCGAGGCAAAGCACCTCTTCGACGTCCGCCCCGACCAGATCGAGGTTGTGGTGCATCCCCAATCGATCATTCATTCCATGGTCGGCTACACCGACGGCTCCGTCATCGCCCAGCTCGGCGTGCCGGACATGCGCACCGCCATCGGCTACGCGCTGACCTATCCGAAGCGCCCGGCGCTCAATGTCGACAGGCTCGACTTTGCCAAGCTCGCAAGGCTCGATTTCGAGGCGCCGGACGAGACGCGCTTCCCGGCCCTGAGACTTGCCCGCACCGCGCTTGTGCGTGGCGGATTGCAGGGCGCGATCCTCAATGCGGCCGAGGAGACAGCCTTCAATGCCTTCGTCGAGGACAAGATCCGCTTCCTCGACATGGCAGAGGTCGTTGAGATAGTGATGGATGCCATGGTCGAGGGCGTGCCGGCGGACACGATTGCCGACGTCTATGCCGCGGACAGGGAAGCGCGTCGCAAGGCGGCTGAGGTTATCGCTGCGCGGTGACTGAGCTAACCGCCTATGCGAACAAGAAACGGGCCGGGAGTTGAAGTTGGACTGCTCCCTGGCGCGGAACTCCGATCTTTGCATCTGACTGTTGCGGCAGACCTTTCCTCAGAACTCCGTGGCGCCGTTTTTTTTGCGACGGAAGTCAGGATCTTCGCGACACCGTGCGCCGGCGACCTCAACGGCCCGCCGGCAGCAAGTCCTTGATGCGGTCAACATGCGCCTTGATATCATCCAGTGTGAAGGGCGTATAATGACGGGTTGTGCTTGCTGGATGATAGCGCAGCCCCAACCGCTTTTCAGGACGCCAAGCATTGGCAGGTCGGATCGGACGTGGTGCAAACCCGCCGCCGCAGGTCGGGCAGACGTTTTGCAGGACGGAGTCCACACAGTCAGCGCAGTAGGTGCATTCATAGGTGCAAATGCGAGCATCGGCGGAATCCGGGGCCAAGTCACGGTCGCAGAGTTCGCAGTTGGGGCGCAATTCCAGCAAAGAAGCCTCCTTTAAGAACAATGTCAGCCCATATTGCTACCTCGGGACGATTTTGGCAGAAATGACAATATGCCCTCGTTTTCCGCCAATCATCTTCCGTTCCAGCGCCATGTCGCCATTGTGCTGTTCGACCGTACCAAGCTTATAGACGTCACCGGACCTTTGCAGGTTTTCAACGACGCCCGGTTGCCCTCCGGCGAAAAAGCCTACCGTGTATCGCTCGTTTCGGAAGCCGGCGGCCCTGTTGTGACGGATACAGGCTTTGCACTGGAAACCCAGCCGTTTGAGACATGCCGGGCAAGCCCACCGGACACAGTGATCGTATCCGGTGGCGACAGTGCCATCCTCGCCGCCCGATCAACCGCGCTGCTGTCCTTCCTTGATGAGATGAAGGGGCAATGCCGCCGCCTCGCCTCGGTATGTCTCGGCGCGTTCGTGCTTGCGCATGGCGGCCATCTGAACGGACGGCGCGCGACGACCCATTGGGAGAACTGCGCGCAACTCCGAGAGGAATTTCCAAAAATCGACGTGCACAGTGACGCCATTTTTGAAGAGGACTGCGGGATCTGGACCTCGGCCGGCGTCACTGCAGGCATAGACATGGCCCTGGCGATGATCGAGCAAGACTTGAATCGGTCAGAAGCACTACGGCTGGCTCAGTCTCTGGTTCTCTATGTCAGGCGAACAGGAGGGCAGCATCAGTTCAGTGCAGCTCTGACAAGGCAGATGCAGAGCAAAGGCGGGGAGTTTGACGACCTCATTGCCAAGGTGCTTGCACACCTGTCATCCGACCTGTCAGTGCCCCGTCTGGCCGCGATGGCACGGATGAGCGAGAGAAGCTTTGCCCGCAAGTTCACTGCTACGATGGGTACCGCCCCGGCTCGTTTCGTAGAAGATCTGCGGGTTGATGCAGCTTGCGAAGCCCTCCAAAGGGGAGAAGCCCGACTATCGGAACTACCGCTTCTTTTCGGCTTCGGTAACGCGGAACGAATGCGCCGGGCTTTTCACAGAACCAAGGGGATTGCTCCATCCGACTATCGAATCCGCTTTGGTAAGTAGGTTTGGATTTCTATATCTCGGTTACGGGCCGCGTCACCGCAGCCCGTTTTGCATTTTGGAAGGTTTGAGCCCGATCAAGCCACCGCACGCGCCAGGGCGCAACGCGACCAGAGCTGGTGCAGCGAGCCGACCAGGTGTTCGAGATCGGCGTCCGTGTGCAGCGGCGTCGGCGTAATACGCAGACGCTCGGTCTTTTTCGGGACCGTCGGGTAGTTGATCGGCTGCACATAGATGGAACAGTTGTCGAGCAAGAGGTCGGAGATCCACTTGCACTTGGCGGCATCGCCGACCATGACCGGCACGATATGGCTCGGGTTCGGCATATGCGGAATGCCGGCCTTGTCGAGCATGAAACGCAGACGACGCACGCGCTCCTGATGGGCGAAGCGCTCCACCTGGCTCGTCTTCAGATGGCGGATGGAGGCAACCGCACCTGCAGCGAGCGCCGGCGGCAGAGCCGTCGTAAAGATGAAGCCCGAGGCAAACGAGCGAACGAAATCACAGAGAGCGGTCGAGGCGGCGATGTAGCCACCCATGACGCCAAAGGCCTTGCCGAGCGTGCCTTCGATGATCGTCAGGCGATCCATCAGGCCTTCGCGTTCTGCGATGCCACCACCATGGGCGCCGTACATGCCGACAGCATGCACTTCATCGAGATAGGTCATCGCGCCATACTTGTCGGCGAGATCACAGATTTCCTTGATCGGTGCGATGTCGCCATCCATCGAGTAGACGGATTCGAATGCGATCATCTTCGGCGCCTTGGGATCGGCAGCGGCAAGCTTGGCTTCCAGATCCTTCACGTCGTTGTGCTTCCAGATGACGCGCTCGGCCTTGGAATGGCGGATGCCTTCGATCATCGACGCGTGGTTGAGGGCGTCGGAGAAGATGATCAGACCCGGGATCTTGGCGCCGAGCGTGCCGAGCGCCGCCCAGTTCGACACATAGCCCGAGGTGAAGATCAGCGCCGATTCCTTGCCGTGCAGGTCAGCGAGTTCGCGCTCAAGCAGGACATGGTAGTGGTTGGTACCAGAGATATTCCGGGTGCCTCCCGCACCCGCGCCACAGTCGTCGATCGCCTGTTTCATGGCGTCGATGACGAGCGGGTTCTGGCCCATGCCGAGATAATCGTTGGAGCACCACACGGTCACCTCCTGGGTGCCGTTTTCGGTGTAGCGGGTCGCGCGCGGGAAGTTTCCGCGCTGGCGTTCCAAATCAGCGAAGACGCGGTATCGGCCTTCCTCGTGAAGCCCCGCGAGCTGATCCTTGAAAAACGCCTCGAAATCCATGCCTGTCACTCCAGTCTTTCAGCCTCTTTTGGGTCCGTCCGCGGTTCCGGTCAACCCTGCTTCTGTATATTCATTCTAAACTGCGACAAAAGGCGCGAATTTCAGAACTTTCTCACATAAATCCTAACGGATTGCAGCGGTCGAAACTTGATCTGCGTCAAGCTGCAGAGAAAAAGGGCGACAACGGTCGCCCTTTTCCGTTTTTGGTGACAGACCCAGGCATCAAGACGCCTGGACGGCGCGCTTGGCCATGACCCGGATGAGATTGGCACGGTATTCGGCCGTGCAATGCAGGTCTGACATCAGCTCCGACGAATCGATCTCGACACCTGCGACTGCCTCCGGTGACCAGTTGGCCGAAAGAGCCGCTTCAAGTCCGGCATGCCGGAAGACGCCTGACGATCCGGCGCCGGTCACCGCGACACGCACACCCCCTGCCCCCTTCGAGACAAAGACGCCGGTCATCGCATAACGCGAGGCCGGATTGGCGAACTTGGCATAGCCGGCCTTTTCCGGAGCGTCGAAACGGATGGCCGTGATGATTTCATCCTCGGCAAGCGCCGTCTCGAATAGGCCCAGGAAGAAATCGTCAGCGGCGATCTCGCGGGTGTTGGTGACGACAGTCGCACCAAGGCCGAGGACGGCTGACGGGTAATCGGCAGCCGGATCATCATTGGCGACGGATCCGCCGATCGTGCCCATATGGCGGACATGCGGATCGCCGATCATCGAGGCAAGATGGCAAATCGCCGGGCAGATCGCGCGGATGGCCGAAGAAGAGGCGACCTCCGCATGGGTGACGGCCGCCCCGATCGTGACGCGGCGGCCCTCGACCTTGATGCCCTTGAGGGTGTCGATGTGCCGGAGATCGACGAGATCAGACGGCTGGGCGAGGCGCTGTTTGAGTGCCGCAATCAGCGTCTGCCCGCCGGCGATGAACTTGCCGTCCTCGGCACCGGAGAGGAGCTTGCCGGCATCCTCGAGGGAGGAGGCACGATGGTAGCTGGTTGAATAGAGCTGCATGGTCCTCTCCTCCCTTATTCGGCTGCCTGGCGGGTCGCATTGGCCTGGAGCGCGCTCCAGACGGCAAGCGGCGTCGCCGGCATGTTGAGGTCGTTATTGCCAATCGCATCGGTGATCGCATTGATCAGCGCCGGCGGCGACCCGATCGCACCGGCCTCGCCACAGCCCTTGATTCCGAGCGGATTGCCCGGGCATGGCGTGTTCTGGTGCGAGACATTGAAGGACGGCAGGTCGTCGGCACGCGGCATCGCATAGTCCATGTAGCTCGCGGTCAGAAGCTGGCCGGTCTGCGGATCGTAATGCACGCCTTCGAGCATTGCCTGGCCAATGCCCTGCGCAATGCCACCATGCACCTGTCCCTCGACGATCATCGGATTGATGATGTTGCCGAAGTCATCAGCCGCGACAAACTGCACGATCTCGGCCTTGCCGGTTTCCGGATCGACCTCGACTTCCGCGATGTAGCAGCCGGCCGGGAAGGTGAAGTTCGACGGGTCGTAGAAGGCGCCTTCCTTCAGACCCGGCTCCATGCCCGATGGCAGGTTGTGGGCCGTATAAGCGGCGAGCGCCACCTGGAACCACGGCACCGACTTGTCGGTCCCCGCCACCTTTAGTTCGCCATTTTCGATGACGATGTCGCTCTCGTCGGCTTCCATCAGATGAGCGGCGATCCTCTTCGCCTTCAGCTCGACCTTGTCGAGCGCCTTGACGATGGCCGACATGCCGACGGCACCGGAGCGCGAGCCATAGGTGCCCATGCCCATCTGCACTTTGTCGGTATCGCCATGGACGATGGAGACATTGTCGATTGGCAGGCCGAAGCGCTCCGAGACCAATTGCGCAAACGTCGTCTCATGGCCCTGGCCGTGGCTGTGCGAGCCGGTCAGCACCTCGACCGTGCCAACCGCATTGACGCGGACTTCAGCCGATTCCCACAAGCCCACACCAGCACCAAGCGAACCGACCGCCGCCGACGGCGCAATGCCGCAGGCCTCGATATAGCAGCTCATGCCGATGCCGCGCAGCTTGCCGCGCCGGGCCGCTTCCGCCTTGCGCGCCGGGAAACCGTTCCAGTCGGAGGCAGACATAGCGGCTTCCAGCGAGGCGTCGTAGTCACCAGCGTCGTAGCACATGATCACCGGCGTCTGGTACGGGAAGGTCCGCACGAAGTTCTTGCGGCGCAGTTCCGCCGGGGAGATGCCGAGTTCACGAGCGGCGGTTTCAACGGTGCGTTCGAGGAGATAGGTCGCCTCCGGACGCCCTGCCCCGCGATAGGCGTCGACCGGCACGGTATTGGTATAGACGGTCCGCACATTGGCATGGATCGCCGGAATGGCATACTGGCCTGACAGCAGCGTGGCGTAGAGATAGGTCGGGACCGAGGACGAGAAGAGCGACATATAGGCGCCGAGATTGGCGATCGTATCGACCTTCAGGCCGATGATCCTGTGGTCCTTGTCGAAGGCCATCTTCACCTTCGACACATGGTCACGGCCATGGGCGTCGGTGAGGAAGGCTTCGGTGCGATCGGAGGTCCACTTGACCGGTACGCCGGTCTTTTTCGAGGCCCAGAGACAGACGACCTCTTCCGGATAGATGTAGATCTTCGAGCCGAAGCCACCGCCGACATCAGGCGCGATGACGCGCAGTTTGTGCTCGGGCGCCACATTGTAGAAGGCGCTCATCACGAGACGCGCGACATGCGGGTTCTGCGAGGTCGTATAGCAGGTGAAGTGATCTTCCGCCGTGTCGTAGATGCCGAGCGTCGCGCGCGGCTCCATCGGGTTGGGCGAGAGGCGGTTGTTGTAAATGTCGATTTCAGTGACATGCGCGGCACTGGCGATTGCGGCATCGGCCGCAGCGCTGTCACCGATCTCCCAGTCGAAGATCAGATTGCCTGGGGCTTCCGGATGAAGCTGCGGCGCACCTGATTTCAGCGCATCAACCGCACCGGTGACAACAGGCAGTTCTTCATACTCGACCGAAACGACCTCCGAAGCATCACGCGCCTCGCCAATGCTATCGGCAACGACGATGGCGACCGCATCACCCACATAACGCACGGTCTCATGCGCGAGGGGACGCCAGGCGCCCATCTTCATCGGCGTGCCGTCTTTCGAATGGATCATCCAGCCGCAGATCAGGTTGCCAATGCCATCGGCCAAGAGCTGCTTGCCATCGAGGACATCGATGACACCGGGCATCGCCTTGGCAGCGGCGACATCAATCGACTTGATCTTGGCATGTGCATAGGGCGAACGGACGAAATAGGCATATTTCATGCCGGGGACGACCATGTCGTCGGTATACCGGCCCTTGCCGGTCAGGAAACGTTTGTCTTCCTTGCGCGCCACGCGTGCGCCGATTCCTTCAACACCCATTGTCTTCTCCTCCAGAAGTGAGCGAATAGCGAACGGCGAATAAAGGACGGAGGGCGTTTGAGTGGCGTCGCGACGCGACGGACCATTCGCTACCCACTATTCCCTATTCGCTTTAAGTCACTCGGCGGCCTGGCGGCCGGCGGTCATCGCTTCGTTGGCCGAAAGCACGGCCTTAACGATGTTATGGTAGCCCGTGCAGCGACAGATATTGCCTTCAAGCTCGTGGCGGACGGTGGCCTCGTCAAGCGCACCATTGTGACGACAGATCATGTCGAGCGCCGTCATCACCATGCCGGGCGTGCAGAAGCCGCATTGCAGGCCATGGTGCTCCTTGAACGCTGCCTGAACCGGATGGAGCTCACCGCCGCCGGAAGAGAGACCTTCAATCGTCGTGATTGACGATCCCGAGGCCTGTACGGCAAGGATCGAACAGCTCTTGATCGATTTGCCGTCCATATGCACGACACAGGTACCACACTGAGTCGTATCGCAACCCACATGCGTTCCCGTCAGACCAAGTTTTTCGCGAATGAAATGCACGAGCAGGGTGCGATCCTCGCACTCTCCGCTCACTGTCCGGCCGTTCACCGTCAGTGTCACTTTAGCCATCTTGTTCCTCCTCGTGTCTCTCCCGGACACGAGGAGCATGGTGTGAGTTTTATGTGACATGTGCAACCGTCTAGAACGTCGCAAACGAAAAATTATGTGCCGCATCGCAGCATCAAACCGCCTGTAAATCCTGGGTTCATCTTCCGTGTCTCATGCAATGGAACACCCCATCGGGTGTGAGCCACGGCCATGGACTTTCCCATGGCCAAGATTATGCTCATGAAAGCCTTAAGCCGCGTGGGGAGAGCTCGAGCGGCGAGGCATAGTGTGACAACAAGACCGGTTCGACCGGGCGCGTGGAACTTGGAGAGATGAAGATGAAGAAAGCTCTTGTGCTGATGCTGGTCGGCCTTTCGGTCGCAGGCTGCACCCAGACGGAACGCGGTGCCGGCATCGGCGCTGCCTCTGGCGCGATTATCGGTGGCATTGCCACTGGCAATGTCCGGGGTGCCGCAGTCGGCGCAGCCATCGGCGGCGTAGCAGGCGCCGTGATCGGCCGCGTCTCGGAGCAGCCGGGCCAGTGCTACTACCGCGACCGTTACGGCAACCGCTATATCGACGCTTGCCCGCGCAGCTACTGAAGCTACTGCCGCAAACGAGACAGGGCGGGAAGCAACACTTCCCGCCTTTTTTTCATGAGCGCTTAAAAAGGGGGTATGCTATGAGGCGCATTTCCGCCTAAGTTGTCCGGCGGGTGGGGAGTGCCTGACGGATCGCGATGAAAGCGACATGCCGAGACCGAGTGGATGGACATTGCCGAAATTTAGTCATGCGTTCCGGCTCGGGCTTTTACTGACCGTCGCGAGCCCCCTGTCCATCGGCATAACCTCGCAGGCCCACGCTTTCGAGCTGTTCGGAATCCGTCTTTTTGGCAGCGACGAAGCCGACCGCGACATTATCGATCCCGTCGATTACAGCATTGTCCTCGATACCGGTGAGGCCGATCGCGCCCTAAAGAAATCCCTGGAACGCACGTCGTTGCTGGTCGCTGACGAAGATCAGCCGGTGTCCGGCGATCTTGGCCTCGTCATCAAGGCCCGCGATGATCGCGATCGCCTCATCGCGACACTCTATGAAAACGCGCTCTATGGCGGCATCGTCACCGTGACCATCGACGGCCGCGACATCGATACCCTGCCGCCGAACCCCGTCTTCGACCGCTCACGCCCGGTCCCGGTCGCCATCACCGTGCAGCCTGGTCCGACCTTTGAACTGGGGGATATCAGCCTCGAAGGCGATGCGGCGCGTCTCGACCCCACGGAATTCGATCTGGTGCCCGGAGGCAATGCGGGCTCGTTGGTCATTCTGCGCGCAGCCGAACAGATGGCAGAGCGCCTGAAAGAAGAAGGTAGGCCCCTGACGAACGTGACCCGCCGTCAGGTGGTCGCCGACCACCAGACAAATACCGTCGATGTAACGATCGCCGTTGACGCAGGGCCCGTCGCGCCGCTTGGCGCCGTCACGGTCAAGGGCGCTCGGACAGTCGATTCGGACTTCATCGCCTACTATTCGAGACTGAGGCCGGGCCAGACCTATTCGCCCGAACAGTTGCGCAAGGCAGGCGAGCGGTTGCGCACACTCGGCGTCTTCTCGTCTGCGACCATCAACGAGGCGGAAGGACTGGATCCGAGCGGATCCCTGCCGATCGGCATCACCGTCTCGGAGGGCAAGCATCGCTATTTCGGCATCGGCGCGAGTTACTCCTCGCTCGATGGCGGCGGCGTCGAAGGCTATTGGGGCCACCGCAATCTGTTCGGCCAGGCGGAATCGCTGAGGATCGAAGGCGCTGTGCGCGGGCTTGGAGAATTGAAGGACGTCAGCGACGTCACCTCGCTCGACTACACGGCCGGCATCACTTTCATCAAGCCGGGCGCCTTCGTCCCCTCGGGCACGCTTGAGGCCAGCATCAAGGGCAGCACGCTCGAAACAGACTACTATGATGCCGCAACGGTGACCGGCAAGGTATCCTATGCCTATGAACTGACCGATACCGACATCGTCAATGCCGGGGTGTCATTGGCCTATGACAGCATCGACGACGCCTTCGGCGACGACAACGAATACCTGACCTTCGGCATTCCGCTCGGCTACATCAGGGACACGCGCGACAACCGGCTGAACGCCACCGAGGGCCATTACGGCACCATCTCGCTGACACCGAGCTACGATTTCCTCGGCCAGACCTTCTTTACCTCGCTTGAGGGCTCGATTTCAGCCTATCTCGGCTTTGGCGAAGAAGACCGCTTCGTGCTTGCCGGTCGCCTGAACGCAGGCACGCTGGTTGGCGGCGGCGACCTCTCGGCCATCCCCGCAACCCGACGCTTCTTCGCCGGAGGCGGTGGCTCGGTGCGCGGCTATTCCTTCCAGGAAATCACCCCGAAGACCGCCGCCGACGAGGGCACCGGCGGCCGATCCTATGTCACGGCCAATCTTGAAGCCCGCATCGGAGTGACCGATACGATCGGCATCGTGCCCTTTTTCGACATCGGCACGGTCACCGACACCACAGTGCCTGATTTCTCGGACATCAAGATGGGCGCAGGTGTTGGTCTGCGATACACGACCCCATTCGGCCCTCTGCGGCTCGATGTAGCGGTTCCTCTGGATCCGTATGACGGCGGCAGCCGTTACGCAATCTATGCCGGCATCGGCCAGAGCTTCTGACCGAGCGAGACAGGACAATAGTAAACATGATCTGGTTGAAGCGCATCCTGACCTGGACGATTCGCCTGCTGGGCGGCTTGATGGCTGCGCTGATCGCGCTCTTTGTGGTCATCATTCTCGTCGGCGGCTTCTCGCGCACGGGAAGCCAATTTCTCGCCGACCAGATTGCCAAGCTCATCTCGGCCGACAATCAGCAGATCACTTTGACCGGCACCGGACCTTTGCTCAGCAGCAAGTTTTCCGTCGATCGCATCACGATTGCAGACAGCCAGGGCGTCTACGCGACCGTCGATGACCTTTCACTCGACTGGACACCGCGCGACCTCATCCGCAAGCGGTTTACGGCCGAACGCATCACGGCGCGCCAAGTGAGTGTCGAACGCGCACCGCTTCCATCCGAGGAGCCACAATCGGACGAGCCGTTCTCGTTGCCAATCGAGATCGATGTCGCCTCAGTCGACCTGCCGTCGATCGCAATCGGGGCAGCCCTCGCAGAACAGGACCTGAACCTTTCGGCACTGGGATCCCTGACGATTGTCGGCGAGACGATTGCAAGCCGACTGACAGCGACACGGCTCGACGATCCCGGCAACAATGCCGTGGTCGACCTGCTCTATGCGCCGAACGACAACCAGCTGCGCATCAACCTGGACTATCAGGAGCCGGCAGCAGGTCTTCTCGGCGAAAGGCTGCAACTGCCCGGTCTCCCGGCGCTGGCGATCAAGGTGGACGGCGACGGACCGCTCGATGACTGGGCAGGCGAGGTCACAGCGTCGCTCGACGGCGAACGCACGATCACGGTCGATGTCACCCACAAGCTCGCCCAGGACGGAATGCGAACACTGACCGCAAATGGCGGCGGCCTGTTCTCCGGTCTTGTCCCGCCGGAACTGCGTGATGTCATGGCCGGGGAAACGTCGATCGATGTCGCGGCCCGACTGGGGGCAGACGGATCGGTTGCCATCGAGCGCGGCCAGTTTGCAACGTCTTCGGCCGAAGTCGAGGCCGCCGGTCTCTATGATCCCAACGGTCAGAACGATCTCAGGCTGACGGCTCGTGCGACCGGTGAACCCGTCGGCATCACCTCGCAGTCGCCGGACTTCACCGGCGGTGTGAAGCTCCGGAGCCTCGATCTTGCCGTGACGGGACAGGCACCGGCCGCAAGCCTGTCGCTGCGCGCCGATCTGGCAGAGATTACCGTCCCGCAGGGCCTCTTCTCGGATGTGACGCTCTCGGCCGCCAGTGACAGCTTCCACCTTGCAAACCGTGCGGGACCGGTCAACCTTCAGGCATCGGTCCAGAGAACAGACATCCGCGACGAGGCCATCCGCCCTTATGTCAGGGGTCCGCTGACGCTGACAGCGCCGCTGACCGTGACTTCGGAAACGATCACCTTCGAGCAGTTGGTCCTGGACAGCAATGGGCTCGATCTGCAAGGCGCCGGTGAATACACGCTCTCCGACAACGGGTTTTCCGGGCGTCTCGCCGTTCGGGCAGAACCCGAAATGCTTCCTCCCGCGCTTTCGAGCCGACTCAACGGACCCGTCGACCTGTCGGCCCGGGTCGATTACGTCGCTCCGAGCGCGGTGGCGCTGCGGGAGATCGTCCTGTCGAGCGACATCGCCCAAGCCGAAGGCTCCCTCTCCCTCGATCAGGACGGCATGATCGCCACCGACCTGACCGGCCAGCTCCGCGACATCGGGCTTTTCGTTGAACGACTTGAGGCGCCCGCCTCCTTCAACCTCTCGGCATCCGGCCCACTCGATGCGATCGAGGCGTCCGTCACCCTCGTGGTCGAAGAGGGCCAGGCCGCCGGTTATCGCATCGACGATCTGACGCTCCAGCTCGACGGCGTGGCAAATCGCCAGGCGCCGTCCGCCAACCTGACCGCACGCGGCCAGATCGATGGGAAGCCGGTCGATGCGAAGGCGCAGGTCGTCAGTGCCGATGGCGTGACGCGGGTCGATGCACTGGATCTTGCCATCGGCCCGAACCGGCTGACGGGTGCGCTCGACCTCGGGCCGGACATGCTGCCGAGCGGCGACGTTGCATTCGACTTTCCGGATCTGAGCCTGCTTGCTGCACTTGCCGGTCAGACCGTAGCGGGCGATCTCAAGGGAGAGGTGACGCTCGCCTCTCGCGAGGGCCGGCTCGCGGCTGACGTTCAGGCCTCCGGCACGGCAATCCGACAAGGTGCGCTGACGATTGCAGAGCCGACAATCGATCTTCGGCTGTCCGACGTCATGGCGCTTGCCGCCGAGGGCACGATACGCGCAGCGAGTATCGCATCCGGCGCCAACCGCCTGGATGCGGTGACAGTAGCCTTTACGCGATCGGGCACCGATACGGATTTCGACGTCACCGGGCGATACGACAATGCTCCTGTTCGCCTCCGTGGCGCACTGAACCAGGGAGACGCAGGCCTCGCTGTCGCGATCGAAGAACTGAACGCTGCACCGCGTGGCATTGCACTCGCTTTGGCGTCTCCCACCTCTATTCGCCTGACGGACGGGCAGGTCTCGATCGCCGAGACAGTCATTTCCGCAGGTTCAGGCCGGATCGCCCTGTCGGGCACGGTTGGTGAAAGGCTGGATCTCGCAGCCGACATCACCGCCCTTCCCGCCTCGCTCGCCGCGGCGCTTGCACCCGAGATCGCGCCGGAAGGCACGATTTCCGGCACGGTCACGGTGCGTGGTACGACAGCGGCGCCCGTTGCCGATTATCGCCTCGACTGGCAGAACGCGGCGATCGCCCAGACCCGGGGCGCCGGGGTGCCTCCGCTCGGCATCACGGCAAACGGCCGGTTCGAAAACCAGAACCTGACCCTGGACAGCCGTATCAGCGGGGCTGGCATCGGCCTCGCGGCTGGCGGCACCGTCTCGCTCCAGAACGGTCCCGGCCTCGACATCCGGGTCCAGGGCGATGTGCCGCTTTCCGCCGCCAACGGCCAGCTGGGTGCGCAGGGTTTCGTCGCCGAGGGCAATGCAAGCGTTAACCTCACGATCGGCGGAACCGGCGCACAGCCGAACATCAGCGGTACCGTATCGACCAGCGGCGCCCGTATCGTCGACGTGAGGCGCAACCTTGCGATCGAACAGATTGCAACGACAGTGAACCTCACCGGCACGCGCGCCGAGATCGGCAGCCTCACCGGAAACCTCGCGACCGGCGGACGGGTATCCGCAAGCGGTTTCATCGACATCGCAAATCCGGGCCTGCCCGCGGACCTGACGATCAACCTCGACCAGGCCGTTTATGTTGACGGCACTACCGTGACCAGCACGGCGGATGGCCGGCTTACCCTGACAGGGCAATTGCTGAACGGCCCGACGCTGGGCGGCACCATCAACCTTTCGCGCACATCGGTCACACTCCAGGAGAGCCGCCCTGCCAGCCTCCAGGCGCTGGACATCGAACACCGCCACGCCCCGCCGGCAATCCTCAGGCAACAACGCGAGCAGGCGCCGGCCGAAGGCCGTTCCGCCAGCGCACCCATTGCGCTCGACCTGACGATCTCCTCTCCATCCCAAACCTTCATTCGGGGCCGAGGCATCGATGCGGAACTGGGCGGGACGATTCGCCTGACCGGCAGCGCTGCCGCTCCTGTGGTTTCGGGCGCCTTCGAACTGCGGCGCGGTCGCATGCAGATCCTGACCAAACGGCTGGACATCACCCGCGCCACGATCACCTTTGGTGGCGATCTCGTGCCACTGCTCGACCTCGAGGCGACCACCACCTCCGGCAACGCAACCATCGTCATTCTGTTGACAGGGCTCGCCAGCAATCCGCAGGTGACCTTCACTTCGACCCCTTCGCTGCCTCAGGACGAGATCCTGGCCCAGCTGATTTTCGGTCAGTCGCTGTCGCGCCTCTCGCCGCTGCAGATCGCCCAGCTGGCCGATGCCGCTGCGCAACTGGCCGGCGGACAGGGCACATCGCTCTTCCAGTCCCTGCGCAGCACACTCGGCATTGATGATCTCGATATTTCGACCGATGAAACCGGGGGCACCAGTATCAGTGCCGGGAAATATCTGAACGACCGGACCTATATCGAACTGGAGCAGAGCGGTGCCGGCGAGACGAGGGCAACAATCAACCTGGACATCGGCCGGGGATTGAAGCTGAAAGGCGAAGCCGGTGGAGACGGTGCCGGCGGCGGCATCTTCTACGAAAGGGAATACTGAGCCGGTCGCCGGTCGAAACGATCAGGCGACCTTGCTGGTCTTGAGGAGAATGTTGGTTTCGGTGAAGTTGATCCCCTCGATCAGCCGGATCCGTCGCAGCGTCTCATCGAAGCTCGCGAGATCCCGCTCCTCCAGCTCGGCAATGAAGTCCCACTTGCCGTTCGTGCTGTGCAGGGAACGCACCTGCGGCATACCGCGCAGCTGATGCGCCACCCGGTCGTGAAACTTCCCGACAACCTCGATCATGATGATCGCCCTGACACCGCTGGGCTGGATCTCGCTGCCGGTCAGGATGGTAAAGGCTGCAATCGTGCCGTTCGCCACCAGCCGGTCGATTCGGGCCGAAATCGTCGCGCGCGAAGCCCCCGTCATCGCCGCAAGCGAAGCAACGGGCAGGCGAGCGTTCTGGCGTAATGCGCCGAGGATGGTGCGATCGAGGTCGTCCATTTTTACAAACTGTCACATCACGGTTGCGATCTGCGCAAACTATAGCGCTTTGTGACGAAGTTCCACCTTTTTGACAACGTCGCTTTGCCCGATCATGCGGGTCAGTGAAGAGAAGGACGAGACATGGCCATGCAACAGAAGACTGTCGCCCTCATCGGGGTACCGCTCGAAGAGGGATCGGGCCGCGGCGGATGCGCCATGGGGCCTGCGGCCTATCGCATCGCGGGGATCGGTCCGGCCATGCGTGACCTCGGCTATCAAGTTGAGGATCGCGGCGATCTTCGGCCGGAGCCGGCGACGGATCTGGCGGACATGCCACGTGCCAAGAACCTGCCCGTCGTCGGCGCCTTCACCCGCGCAATCGAGGCCGCCACCTATGAGGCGGCCACAAGCGGTGGCGTCCCGATCCTGCTCGGCGGCGATCACAGCCTCTCCATGGGCAGCGTTTCCGGCATGGCGCGTTATGCAAGTGAGGTGGGCCGACCGCTCTACGTGCTTTGGCTGGATGCCCATTCGGACTTTAATGCGCCGGAGACCTCTCCGTCGGGTAATATCCACGGCATGCCCGTCGCGTTCTTCTGCGGCAAGGCTGAATTTGCCCCGATCCTTCCCAAAGAACGGCCCTTTGTCGATTCACGCCATGTCTACCAGGTCGGCATCCGTTCAGTAGACGAGGAGGAACGCCGACTGATCTCGGAGAATGCCGTCAATGTCTACGACATGCGCGCGATTGATGAAGAGGGCATGGGAAGCATCGTCAAGCGCATCCTGGCCGATGTCCGCGAGGCCAACGCTCTGCTGCATGTCAGCCTCGATGTCGACTTCCTCGATCCCGACGTTGCACCCGGCGTTGGCACCACGGTTCCGGGCGGCGCGACCTTCCGCGAGGCGCATCTGATCATGGAGCTTTTGCACGACAGCGGGCTTGTCTCCTCCCTCGACCTCGTCGAGCTCAACCCGTTTCTCGATGACCGAGGCCGCAGCGCCCGTGTCATGGTGGAACTGGCTGCGAGCCTCTTCGGCCGCCGCATTCTGGACCGTCCGACGAGGGGTGGTTAGGTCATCGCTTGTATATCTGCTGGCACCGGTATGAATGATTTCCCGCAGCCAAATTGAAATTTGTTAGCTTTACCCCCCTAAAAAATATCAGAAATGAGCGATTTTTACTCACGGGCATTTGCCCACAGCACAAAACATTGACCATTGCTTAAGATGGAATGGCTAATATTCGCCGTGAGCACCAATGGCGGTGCACGCTTATTGGGGGGCCGACATGGCACTGATTGCATTTCCCGGACTGGAATCGAAAGCGGTGCTGGATGCACTCGGTCGCTCGCAGGCCGTCATCGAGTTCAAACTGGACGGGACGATCATCACAGCGAACGAGAATTTCTGTCGTGCGCTCGGTTATAGCCTAGAAGAGATCAAGGGGAAGCATCACCGCATCTTCTGTGATCCCGCCTACACCGCCACCGCTGACTACCGAGAATTCTGGGCTATGCTCAATTCCGGGAAATTCGAGAGCCGCGAATACAAGCGTTTCAGGAAGGATGGCAGCGAAATCTGGATCCAGGCCTCCTACAATCCTGTCTTCAGGAACGGCAAGCTCTGGAAGATCGTCAAGTTTGCGACCGACATCACGGCAGCCAAGCTGAAAACGGCGGAAGACAGCGGCAAGCTCGAGGCGATCTCCCGCGTGCAGGCGACGATCGAGTTCACACCGACAGGCGAGATTCTGACGGCCAACGAAAACTTCCTGTCGACTCTCGGCTATTCGCTGGGTGAAATCGCCGGCAAGCACCATTCTATGTTTTGTGAGCCAGACTACGCGCGAACAGACGCCTATCGCGACTTCTGGAAGACGCTCGCTGCGGGAAAATTCGTCTCCGAGGAGTTCAAGCGCATCGGCAAGGGCGGCAAGGTCGTCTGGATCCAGGCCTCCTACAATCCGATTTTCGATGCCAGCGGACGGGTATTCAAGGTCGTGAAATATGCGACTGATATCACCGGCCGCGTCAACGCCGTTGAGGAGATCGCCAGAGGTCTGACGGCGCTCGCCAACGGTGATCTGACGGCGACCATCGACAAGCCCTTTATCCCGTCGCTCGAACAGATCCGCACCGACTTCAATGCCGCCATGACACGCATTGCAGCCGCAATGCAGAATGTCAGCCACAATACGGATGCTATTGCCTCAGGCTCCTCGCAGATCCGCGAAGCTTCGGACAATCTCGCCAAGCGCACCGAACAGCAGGCCGCAGCCGTCGAGGAGACGGCGGCCGCACTGGAGCAGATCACCCAGACCGTCGCCGATAGTTCCAAGCGCGCCAATGAGGCTGGCCAGCTGGTGGCACGCACCAAGGAAGGTGCCGAGCGCTCGGGTCATGTGGTCAAGAACGCCATCGAAGCAATGGGCCAGATCGAGAACTCCTCGAAGGAGATCTCCAACATCATCGGCGTGATCGACGACATCGCCTTCCAGACGAACCTCCTCGCCCTGAATGCGGGTGTCGAGGCTGCCCGCGCAGGTGAAGCCGGTAAGGGCTTTGCCGTGGTTGCCCAGGAAGTACGTGAACTGGCGCAGCGTTCGGCAACGGCCGCCAAGGAGATCAAGGCGCTGATCAACACCTCCTCGGATCAGGTGAAGACGGGTGTCCAGCTGGTGGGCGAGACGGGCAAGGCGCTCGAGCAGATCGTCATTGAAGTCAAGGACATCAACACCAACGTCGCAGCGATCGTCGAAGCCTCGCGCGAACAGTCGACCGGACTGTCGGAGATCAACAAGGCGGTCAACGCCATGGACCAGAACACCCAGCAGAATGCCGCCATGGTCGAAGAATCGACTGCCGCGAGCCATAGTCTTGCAAAACAGGCGGCTTCACTGCGCGAACTGGTGTCGCAGTTTAGAATTGGGCAACACTCTTCGCATAAAGTCATGGAAGCGCGTCCCGATGCTTCACCTGTGGCATCACCGGCACGCAAGCTCATGGCGAGTGTCGCTCGCGCCACAGGTGGCGCCGCCGCCGCCAAGGTACAGGAAGGTTGGGAAGATTTCTAATGGCAACTATCAGCTCCACCAGCTTCGGCAGTGAGACCCTCGAGATCATCGCCTTCCGGCTTCATGATCAGGAATTCTGCGTCAAGACTACGACCATCCGCGAAATCCGCGGCTGGGCACCCTCGACGCCGATCCCGCATGCGCCGGCCGATGTCATCGGTGTGATGAACCTGCGCGGCTCGGTTATCCCGATCATCGACTTGGCCTACAAGCTGGGCATGAAGAGCACGGTTGCCAACGAGCGTTCGGCGATCGTCGTGGCCGAAGTCCACAACATGGTCATCGGCATGCTGGTCGACCGCGTTTCGGACATCCTGACCATCCCGTCGAGTCAGGTACAGCCGGTGCCGGAAGTTTCCGCCTCCTTCGACAAGACCTTCTCGGAAGGCATCATCGCCAACGAGAACGGCATGATCTGCTTCCTGAACCTCGCCAAGATGTTCAAGGGCAGCGATCTCGAAGATCTGGCCGCCTGATCACGGCGACAGTTCACTGATTTTGAAAGGGCAGCGCTGTCAGGCGCTGCCCTTTCGCGTTTCGAAGCCCGGTTGATCTCAGCGTAGCCCTGCCCTACCAGATGACGACAAATCCGGGAGGCGAGAATGAAATTGCTGCTGATCCACACGGGTGGAACGATCGGGATGGCCGAGACATCCGAGGGCCTGGCACCCCTCAAGGGGCTCGTGGAAGAAGCGATTGCGGAACGCCTGCCCGCTGGCGCGGTTTTGACCGCTGACGTCTTCGACCCCCTGCTCGACAGTGCCGATGTGGGTCCTGCCCACTGGAACCGAATGCTCGAAACGGTCCGCCGCCACCCCGACGCAGCCGTAATCATCACCCACGGCACAGACACCATGGCCTTTACCGGTGCAGCGCTGAGCCAGGCTCTGGCGGGGGAGAACCGCCGCGTGATCCTCTGCGGCTCGATGCTGCCACTCGGGCATCAGGGCGATGCCGAGGGCAATCTCGATCTCGCGATCTCGGCTACGGCAAGCAAAGAGCCCGGCGTTTTCCTTGCCTTCGCAGGCAAACTTCTCGCCGCTGACGGCCTGGTGAAACATGACAGCCACGAAGCGGATGCGTTTCGCGCGCAGCCGCAGGCGACACCCGACGTGCCGCAGCGTCGGACTTTTGAGGACCGAAAGCTCGCGATCCTGACGCTCTCCCCCGGCATTCCGGCAGAAGCCGTGAAGGCGATGCTAGAAAGACTGGACGGTGCGGTGCTGCGTATTTTCGGCGCCGGCACGGCGATGAACGATACCGTTCTGCTGTCGGTGCTCGCCGAAGCAGTGAGAAACGGAAAGCGGCTGCGGGCGGTGAGCCAGTGCGAGGCAGGTGGCCTGTCACCGGGCGCCTATGCGGCCGGCGCCGGTCTCTGGAGCACGGGCATCGAAAACGGTGGCACCGAGACACCGGAAGCCGCGCTCATCCATCTCTGGCTGAACTGACGAAAGCTCTTCGGTCATTCCGCGTGTTTCAACAGACATCGCCCACTGGGGGCGGCACCTCGCTTAGAGCGTGGTCTCCGGGATGCTCGGCTCCGATAGCGATTCGCCTGCGGCAACACCTTTGCCGCCGGGTGCACCATCGGCGGCCTCCCGTCCAAGGCCGACGGCGGTGGCATCCGGCGCGCCGGGGCGTTTGATGCCGCTGGCGGCCTCGATCACCAGCGGCAGAAAACCGGCATCGGGGATCGCCACCAGTTCATGGAAACGCCGACGCATGCGGACCTCCCAGAACTTGTTGATATGCGTGGCCACCCCCTCCGCACGAACCTCTTCCGGCTGCGACAGAAAAAAAGTGGCGATCTGGTTCGCCATGCGGATCAGTTTGGCATCCGTGCCGGTTTCAGACATGCAGCGCTACTCCCTCAGCCACCCGGTCGGGCCGGGTGAAAATCTCGAAATCCTCGTCACGCGCGATCCCGATCAAGGTGATCCCGGCTTGCGCCGCCGTGCGGATGGCAAGTGCCGTCGGCGCGGAAATGGCAATCAGCAGCGGCGCGCCAAGGGCCGCCGTCTTCTGCACCATCTCGACGGACAGACGACTCGTCACCACGACCGCCCCTTGGGCAGGGCCCCAGCCGCCGATAACAACAGCACCGACGAGCTTGTCGAGCGCATTATGACGGCCGACATCCTCGCGAATCGCGACAAGCCCCTGATCGGGAATATAAAAGCCGGCGCCATGCACGGCACGCGTCTGGCAGTTGAGGTCTTGCGCTGCACCGAGGCGCACCATGGCGTCGGCGATCTCACGCGCGGTGATACGCAATCCCTCCGCCCCGACAAGCCGGACAGGGCGGCTCGCCTGTTCGATCGACTCGATGCCGCAAAGACCGCAGCCGACAGGGCCGGCCATCCGCCGACGCCTGGCAACCAGCGCCTCGGCCGTCATCTCCTTCAGGGTCACCTGGACGTCGATCCCCTCACCCACTTCGATTGGGTCGATGGCAAGTACATCCTCGGCACTCTCGATGATGCCTTCGGCGAGCGAAAAGCCGACGGCAAAATCCTCGAGATCATCGGGCGTCGCCATCATCACCGCATGGGTGGTGCCGCCATAGGAAAAAGCAATCGGCACCTCCTCCGGCACGAGCCGGCTGCTGCTCGAAACGAGCCCGCGGCTCGCCTTGAGCCCGCCGACCATGCGCGCCGTGGAGCCGATCAGGTCGCTCATTCCGCCGCTTCCAGCTTGCCGACGATCCGCCGCGACTGACGCGACAGTTCTTCATACTCTTCCTGCCATTCGGTAGGGCCGTTCGACGGCGAGACCTGCACGGCGGTCACCTTGTATTCCGGGCAATTGGTGGCCCAGTCGGAGAAGTCGGTGGTGATGACATTCGCCTGCGTATTCGGATGGTGGAAGGTCGTATAGACCACGCCCGGCGCGACGCGATCGGTAATCAAGGCGCGAAGCGTCGTATCGCCGGAACGGCTGGCAAGCTTGATCCAGTCGCCATCCTTGACGCCGCGCTGTTCTGCATCGTGCGGATGGATCTCCAGCCGGTCTTCCTCATGCCAAACGACATTGTCGGTACGCCGCGTCTGCGCCCCGACATTGTACTGGGAAAGGATGCGACCTGTCGTCAACAGCAGCGGGAAACGCGGTCCGGTGCGCTCGTCCGTCGCGACGTATTCGGTGCGGATGAACTTTCCCTTGCCGCGCACGAAGCCGTCGACATGCATGATCGGCGATCCCACAGGGAACTTCTCGTTGCAGGGCCACTGCACGGAGCCCATCTTTTCCAGATAGTCGTAGGAGACGCCGGCAAAGCTCGGGGTCGTCGCTGCGATCTCGTCCATGATCTGAGACGGATGGGTGTAGTTCCAGGAAAGCCCCATGGCCTGGGCGAGCTTCTGGGTCACTTCCCAATCCGCATAGCCGTTCTTCGGGCTCATCACCTTGCGCACGCGGTTGATACGGCGCTCGGCATTGGTGAAGGTCCCGTCCTTTTCGAGGAAGGTCGAACCCGGCAGGAAGACATGCGCGTAGTTTGCCGTCTCGTTGAGGAAGAGGTCGTGGACCACGACGCATTCCATGGCAGCGAGTCCCGCCGAGACATGCTTGGTATCGGGATCGGACTGCAGGATGTCCTCGCCCTGGATATAGATCCCCTTGAAGGAGCCATCGACGGCAGCGTCCAGCATGTTGGGGATGCGCAGGCCAGGCTCGTTGCTGAGCTCGACACCCCAGAGTTTTTCGAAGGTCTCGCGAGTCGCATCGTCGGAGACGTGGCGGTAACCCGGAAGCTCATGCGGGAAGGAACCCATGTCGCAGGAACCCTGGACATTGTTCTGGCCGCGCAGCGGATTCACGCCAACGCCGGGGCGGCCGATATTGCCGGTGACCATGGCGAGATTGGCGATCGCCATAACCGTGGTGGAGCCCTGGCTGTGTTCCGTGACGCCGAGGCCGTAATAGATGGCGCCATTGCCGCCGGTGGCAAACAGGCGGGCGGCACCACGGAGTTCGGCAGCAGGCACGCCGGTGAACTTCTCGGTTTCCTCCGGCGAATGTTGCGGCTCGGAGACGAAACCGGCCCAATCCTCAAACTCCGACCAGTCGCAACGCTCGCGGATGAAGCGCTCATCGAACAGGCCTTCGGTGACGATGACATGGGCCAGTGCCGTCAAGACGGCGACATTGGTGCCGGGCTTCAGCGGCAGATGGTGGGCCGCTTCCACATGCGGGGTGCGCACAAGATCGATGCGGCGCGGGTCAATCACGATCAGCTTGGCGCCCTGGCGCAGCCGCTTCTTCAGCCGCGAGCCGAAGACGGGATGGCCATCGGTCGGGTTGGCGCCAATGACGACCACGACATCGGAATGCTCGACCGAATCGAAATTCTGCGTACCGGCAGAGGTGCCGAAAGCCTGGCCGAGACCGTAACCGGTCGGCGAATGGCAGACGCGGGCGCAGGTGTCGACATTGTTGTTGCCGAAGCCGGCGCGGATCAGCTTCTGGACCAGATAGGTCTCTTCATTGGTGCAGCGCGACGAGGTGATGCCGCCGATGGCTTCCCGGCCATACTGATACTGGATCCGCTTGAACTCGGAGGCGACGTGCGCATAGGCCTCTTCCCAGGTTACTTCGCGCCAGGGATCACTGATCTTCTCGCGGATCATCGGGTTGAGAATGCGGTCCTTGTGGCTGGCATAGCCATAGGCGAAGCGGCCCTTGACGCAGGAATGGCCGCGATTGGCCTGGCCATCCTTCCACGGCACCATGCGCACCAGCTCTTCGCCGCGCATCTCCGCCTTGAACGAACAGCCGACGCCGCAATAGGCGCAGGTGGTGACGGCGGAATGCTCCGGCTGACCAATGGCGATGACGGACTTCTCCGTCAGCGTCGCGGTCGGGCAGGCCTGCACGCAGGCACCGCAGGAGACGCATTCCGACGAGAGGAAGGCTTCATGCGCGCCGGGTGACACGCGGCTGTCGAAGCCACGGCCCTCGATGGTCAGCGCAAACGTACCCTGCACCTCTTCGCAGGCGCGCACGCAACGCGAACAGACGATACATTTCGACGGGTCATAGGTGAAATAGGGATTGCTCTCGTCCTTCGGCATCCACTGGGCGTTGATCCCGCCTTCGGCAGACCGCGCCTTCACGTGGTTTTCGCCCTCATAGCCATAGCGCACATCGCGCAGGCCCACGGCACCGGCCATGTCCTGCAGCTCGCAGTCGCCATTGGCAGCACAGGTCAGACAGTCGAGCGGGTGGTCGGAGATATAGAGCTCCATCACGCCCTTGCGGATGGCCTTCAACCGCTCCGTCTGGGTGTGAACGACGATGCCGGGCGCAACCGGCGTCGTGCAGGAGGCGGGCGTGCCGTTGCGGCCCTCCACCTCGATCAGACAGAGGCGGCAGGAACCGAAGGCATCGACCATGTCCGTGGCGCAGAGCTTCGGCACCTGAATGCCGGCCTCCATCGAGGCGCGCATGATCGACGTACCCTCCGGCACCGTGATCTCGCGGCCATCGATGGTGAGCGTCACCAGTTTTTCCGAGCGCGAAGCGGGCGTGCCGTAGTCGATTTCAGGAACGAGGGGCATGGCGCTTACCTTTCCGCCGTCATCCTCGGGCTTGTCCCGAGGATCTGCTGCGTCTGAATTTCGGGTGTCGGTTCAGCAATGAACGTCACCCGCATGACAAAGTCGGTAGATCCTCGGGACAAGCGCGAGGATGACGAAAGAGAACCGCCCATCATTCCGCAGCCTCCACCACAGGCACCCGCGCAAAATCCTCCGGAAAATGCGTCATGGCGCTCATGACAGGATAAGGCGTGAAACCACCCAGAGCACAGAGCGATCCAAACTTCATGGTGTTGCAGAGATCCTCCAGCAGCACCTTGTTCTTCTCTGGCTCGATGCCCCGAGCAATCTTGTCGACCGTCTCCACACCACGGGTGGAGCCGATGCGACAGGGCGTGCACTTGCCGCAGCTTTCGACCGCACAGAACTCCATGGCGAAACGCGCCTGTTTCAGCATGTCAGCCGTATCGTCGAAGACCACCACGCCGGCATGGCCAATCAGGCCACCGGCGGCGGTGAAGGCCTCGTAGTCGAAGATCGTGTCGAACAGCGACGGCGGGAAGTAGGCGCCGAGCGGCCCGCCCACCTGCACTGCCTTGACCGGACGCCCCGAAATCGTGCCGCCGCCGATCTCGTTGATGAGCTGGCCGAGCGGCAGACCGAAGGCGGTCTCAAAGAGGCCGCCATGCTTGAGATTGCCGGCAAGCTGGATCGGGATCGTGCCATGCGAGCGGCCGACGCCGAAATCGCGGTAGAACGCAGCACCCCGATCCATGATCACGGGAATGGAAGCGAGCGACATGACGTTATTGACGACGGTCGGCTTGCCGAACAGGCCCTGAAGCGCAGGAAGCGGCGGCTTGGCGCGCACCACGCCGCGCTTTCCTTCCAGCGAATTGAGCAGAGAGGTTTCCTCGCCGCAGACATAGGCACCGGCGCCCATGCGCACTTCCATATCGAAGGCGTAAGGTGAGCCCAGGACGGAGTCACCGAGGATGCCCTCGCGGCGGGCGATCGCGATCGCCTCTTCCATCATGGCGATGGCATGCGGATATTCGGAGCGGGTATAGACATAGCCCTTGGTGGCGCCGACCGCGATGCCGGCAATCGCCATGCCTTCGATCAGCACGAAGGGATCGCCTTCCATGATCATCCGGTCGGCAAAGGTGCCGCTGTCGCCCTCGTCTGCATTACAGACGATGTATTTCTGGTCGGCCTTCGCGTCCGCAACCGTCTTCCACTTGATGCCGGTCGGGAAGCCGGCACCGCCACGACCGCGCAAGCCGCTGTCGGTGACCTGTTTGACGATCTCGGCCGGCGCCATGGCAATCGCATTGGCGAGACCCTTGAGGCCCTGATAGTGGCGGTAGTCATCAAGCGACAGTGGATCGGTGACGCCACAGCGGGCGAAGGTCAGCCGCGTCTGCCCCTTGAGGAAGGGGATGTCGTGGGTGAGGCCATGGCCGAGCGGATGGTCGCCCCCATGAAGGAAACCGGCATCGAACAGGGATGGCACATCCGAAGCCTTGACTGGACCATAGGCGACACGGCCCTTGTCTGTGCGGACCTCGACCAGCACTTCCAGCCATAGCATGCCGCGTGAGCCATTGCGGACGATGTTGACATCCTGGCCGCGCGCCCTGGCTTCGTGCTCGATGGCAGCCGCCACCTTGTCGGCACCGACGGCAAGCGCTGCGGCATCGCGAGGGACGAAAACGGTAACGCTCATGAGCGCACCTCCGCCAGAATGTCGCTAAGACAGTGCTCGTCGAGCCGGGCGTGCAGCTCACCATCGAGCATGGCGGCTGGCGCCTGGGCGCAGAGGCCGAGACAGAAGACGGGTTCGAGGGTGACAGCACCATCCGCCGTCGTCTCGTGCCAGTCGATGCCGAGCTTGGCCTTGATCTTGTCCGCAAGAGGCTCGCAGCCCATCGACTGGCAAGCCTCGGCGCGACAGAGCTTCAGCACATGCCGTCCGGCCGGCTGGGCGCGGAAGTCGTGGTAGAAGGTGATGACGCCATGCACCTCGGCGCGCGACAGGTTCAGCGCGCTGGCGATGATCTGCTTTGCGATCTCAGGGATATAGCCGAATTCCTCCTGCAGACGGTGCAGGATCGGCAGCATCGGCCCCTCCAGATGCTGCAACTCGGCGATCACGGCCGATATGCGGGCGGAGACGTCGTCCGCAGCCACACGAATATTCATCGAAATCCTCCTCGCCCGCCGAGCTCTGACAGGTTCGTCTATCGGAAGATGATGATGGGTCTGATGTCAGGAGGTCAATACGGCGCTTCCGTCGCTCGATAGAAGATTTCTATCGAAGGCATGCGAGGCCGCCAGCAAGCGTGCCTCATGCAACAGGCCGGAGACGAGCGGGGTGAAGGGTTCGCGATGGGTGGCGACCAGTCCCACCAGATGCTCGGCGTCCGGGGCCGTGATCGGGATCATCCGGATCTCCTCGCCGAAGCCAAAGGATTCAGCCACGTTTCTCGGCATGATCGAGGCCCATTTGCCGGTGCGGATATGGGAGAAAAGCACGATCATCGAATTGGATTCGAGTGTCGGCATGGGCGACACGCCCGCCTCAGTCATGTGCTGGTTTATGATCCGGCGGTTCTGCATGTCGGCAGTCAGAAGACAGAGCCTGAGATCGGCAACCTCGCTCCAGGTGACGCTGTCGCGATCGGCAAGCGGGGTACCGACACCGGTGATCAGGTGGTAGCGCTCGGAATAGAGCGGCACGCTTGTCACCCGCCCGAGCGGCTCGTTGTCGAGATAGGTGATGCCGGCGTCGATCTCGAGATTCTCAAGTAGGCTCAACACCTGCAGCGAGGTGCGCGACACGACGGAAAAAGTGACGTCCGGATGCCGGGCCTGGAAGGGTTCGGTGAGCTTCTGCACCATGGCAAGCGCGGTGGGAATGACCGCGAGCCGGATATGCCCCGCAAGACCGCGCCGGGCAGCGCGCATTTCTTCGCGCATGGTGCGTGTATCGCCAACGATCCGCCGCGCCCATTCGAGCACCCGCTGGCCTTCCGGGGTGAGACCGAGAAAGCGCGAACCGCGCTGCACCAGCATGACGCCCAGCTGCTCCTCGAGCTGTCGGATGCCGGCCGACAGCGTCGGCTGTGTCACGCCGCATTCCTCGGCTGCGCGACCGAAATGCTGCTGGCGGGCGAGCGCGATGAAGAATTCCAGCTTGTCGATCATCCCCCGCCCTTTCGATGCGCTCTTGAGCTTACGCCTCGGTGAGCGCCGCCGTTTGGCTGTTCGTGACGGGTGTCGGGCCGCAATACATCTTGTAGAGAACAGAGATCAGTTCAGCGAGTTGCGGATCGGCGATCCGGTAATAGATCTGGCGTCCTTCGCGGCGGGTCTGGACAACCTTGTCGCCTCTGAGCCGCGCAAGCTGCTGGGAAACGACGGCCTGCTGGATGCCAAGGAACTGTTCGATTTCCGTGACCGTCTTCTCGCCCTGGCAGAGCATGCAGAGCATCAACAGACGCGTCTCGTGCGACAGCGCCTTTAAAAGCCCGCTGGCGGCACGCGCCTTCAGCAGGAAATCATCGAGAGCCTCAGGGGTGAGTGGCGGCGTTTCGTCCATCAAGTGATCCAGAAATCGGAGCGCAGTATCTGATCGTCGCGGCGCTTGTGCGCCTGCATATCCTGGCATTATATAGGCAGTTCCCCCTATAAAGGAATGGCGTCGGCTCGTTCCTTCAAAAGCGACGCACTGCGGTTCAAGGCCGCATACTCCTCGTCGTCGAGATCGGGAAACAGATCGGCGACGACACCTTCGGCACCGACCACGCGCGGAATTGATAGAGCGACATCACGAACGCCAGCCACCTCCGGGGTTGTGATGGAAACGGACAGCACATCGCGCTGATCACGCGCGATCGCCTTGACGATACGGGCGAGACCTGCGCCGATCCCGTAATAGGTCGAGCCCTTGCCGTTGATGATCTTGTAGGCCGCGTTGCGCACGCCGTCGTCGATCTGGGCGCGGACTTCCGCCGTAAGCGGGGACCCGACTTGCGCGGCAAAGGAAGACAGCGGCACGGAGCCTGCACGGGCACTCGTCCAGGCGAGAACCTCGCTGTCACCATGTTCGCCGAGCACATAGGCATGCACCGATTGCGGGGAAATCCCGAGATGCCGCCCGACAAGGCTGCGGAAACGCGCGGTGTCGAGAATGGTCCCGGAGCCGATCACCCGGCGAGGATCGAGCCCGGAAAGTCGTGTGGTGATCTGGGTCATGATATCGACGGGGTTGGAGGCGATCAGCAGAATTGCATCCGGTGCGACCGGCAACACCTCGGCAAGCACGGAACGGAAGACCGCAGCGTTGCGCTCCAGAAGCTCGAGGCGTGTTTCGCCGGGTTTCTGGCTCACACCGGCGGAGAGGATGACCACACCCGCGCCCTCAAGATCCCGGTACTGCCCGGCATTCACGATGGTCGAGGACATGAACGGTACCGCATGGGCAATGTCTTCCGCCTGCGCGATGGCGAGTGCCTCATTGCGATCGATGAGCACGATCTCGCTGGCAAGCCCCATCAGCGCCAGCGCATAACCCGCCGAGCTGCCGACCATTCCCGCACCCACGATACCGACCTTCATGCCGATTCCCCCGAAAGCATAAAATGCTGGTTCCTTATCTCATCGGTCACCCGACACTTTCAATCAGCTATACCGGAAAGCATGACACATTCGCGTCAAAACTGCATGGCGCAGGTCTGTGGCCTCTGATTTAATCATCAAAGGCTCATCGGAGCATCACGAGGGATCATGAGACGACTGCCGGCGCTATCCGCGATGAAGGTATTTGAGGTGGTCGGTCAGACCCGCAGCTTCACGCGTGCAGCGGAATTGCTGAACCTTACCCAGAGCGCCGTCAGCCGTCAGGTGCGCAATCTCGAGGAACAGCTCGGCGAACCCCTTGTCATCCGCAGGCATCATCACCTGGAGCTGACGCCCTCCGGTGCCGAACTGCTGGCCTCGCTGCAGCAGGCCTTCCACACGGTCGAGATGACCGTTCGCAATATTCGCGAGAAGAGCAATCTCCGCCGTCTCCGGATCAATGTGCCGCCGACCTTTGCCAAGCGCTGGCTGATGCCGCGCCTGACGAACCTTCGAGCCATCCTGCCCGACGTGGATCTGAGCATCACCACGGATGTCGAAGACAATCTTTCGGAGCGCGGAATGCTGGACTGCGCGATCCGCTTCGGCGATGGAGAATGGCCAAGCCTCAAGTCGGAACGACTGTTCACCGAACGGCATATTGCCATCTGCGCGCCACATCTCATGGACGGATTGCGAGCTGGCGAGACCATCGATCTCTCGCGCTTCACCTTCCTGCATGTACTCGCATCTGCCGATCAACGTTACCTCACCTGGCAACGTTGGCTGGATGCGGCGGGGCTCACCGAAACTGACACAGCTGGTGGCCTTGAATTCGACCTCCTCGATCTCGTGATCGAAGCCGCCTGCAATGGACTCGGGGTCGCGGTGGCGGATCGCTCGATGGTAGCACCGCTGATGCAGACGGGCGCGCTCACCCAGGTATTGGATGTCGAGGTGGAGGGGCACGAATCTTACTGGCTGGTGACACGCACCGACCGGGCGCTGTCTCCGCATGTCGAAGCGCTCAAATGCTGGCTGCGGCAAGAAATCACCGAAGGCTCGATTGCACAGCTCAAACAAGCGCACGCTTGAAGCATTCCTTTTTGGAATGCTCGACCCGACAATAAGTCGCTTGCGAAGCAGGAAGGGCAACTTCCTACTGCTGGCGAACTGACCTTAGTCGGAGTGCCTGCCATGTCCACCTTCCACAACTTCATCGCCGGATCCTTTCGCGAGACCGGTTCCCGCCAGCCGATCGAGGTGAAGAACCCGGCGACCGGTCGGGTCTTTGCGTCAGTGACATCGGCGACAGAGGCTGATGTGATCGAGGCGGTGGACGCTGCTGCTATTGCCCAGAAGCCCTGGGGGCGTCTGCCCGCCATTGAGCGCGGCAATGCACTCCGCAGGCTCGCCGACGCCGTGGAGCGCCACCAGCAGAAGATTGGTGCAGCACTGGCTGAGGAATCCGGCAAGAGCCTCGAGGATGCCGTGGCCGAAACCGGTTACGGCGTGGAACTGATGCGCTACCACGCCGAATGGGCGCGCCGCGTCGAGGGCGAGGTGATCGAGAGCGATACGCCGGATGAAACCTTGATGCTGAAGCGGGCACCGATCGGCGTCGTCGCCTGCTTGATCCCCTTCAACTTCCCGATCTACACGCTGGTGCGCAAGATCGCCCCGGCCCTGATCACCGGCAATGCCGTGGTCGTCAGGCCCAGCAACAACACACCGAGCTCCGCATTTGTGTTTGCCGAAGCGATCCAGGAGGCAGATCTCCCTGCGGGTCTCGTCAGCATCATGACCATGAGCCATGAGGTGGCAGAAGTCATGTGCACCCGCCGCGAAGTCGGCATGATCACGCTGACCGGAAGCGTGGCTGCCGGCCAGGTGGTTCTCGACTATTGCAAGGCAAACATCGCCAAGCCCTCGCTGGAACTCGGCGGCAAGACACCTGTCATCGTCGAGCCGGATGCCGATCTCGATGTGGTGACGAAAAGCGTGCTTGCGGCCAAGACGGCCCATTGCGGCCAGGTCTGCACCTCCGTCGAGCGTCTTTACGTACATGCCTCCGTGCATGGCCCACTTCTCGCCAAGCTCAAGGATGCCTTCGAACGCCGCCATTATGGCGACCGCGCCGAGGATCCGACACGCATGGGACCGCTGGCCAATGCCGCAGCCCGTCTCAGGGTTCATCACATGGTGGAACGTGCCAAGGCAGACGGCGCCGTCATCGAGACGGGCGGATTCCTGCCTGCAGGCGACGGCTATTTCTATCCGCCGACCCTGCTCTCCGACTGCCGCCAGGACATGGAAATCGTCCAGGAAGAAGTCTTCGGCCCCGTACTCGCAGTCATTCCCTACACCGATTTCGACGAGGCATTGGACATGGCCAGCGACCACCAGTTCGGCCTCGCCTCCGTCGTCTTCACCGAAAACTACCGCAAGGTGATGAAGGCGGCGAACGAGATCGAGGCGGGTGAGCTCTACATCAACCGCTTTCCGGCCGATCCCTACCAGGGCTACCACGCCGGCTGGAAGCGCTCCGGTCTCGGCGGCGATGATGGCAAGCACGGCATGCTGGAGTTCACCCAGACCCGCCTCGTCATCTTGAAACACTGATCGCCGATTAGCCGGCTCAAGAATTCTTCATCGGGGGCATCTATGAAAGTCGCTTCGCTCAAGACACACGTTGTCGCAACGCCCGCACCGCATATCGGCGGGATGTACTGGATCTTTGTCGAGCTGGAGACGGCCTGTGGCATCAAGGGCGTCGGTGAAATCTACTCGACCGCCTTTCACCCCTCTGGCATCGCCGTCCTCGTCGAAGACGTCTTCACCCGCTATCTCGAAGGTCATGATCCGCACCAGATCGAGCGATTCTGGCGCGCTGCCTATTCGAGCGGCTTCACCCAGCGGCCCGATCCGACTATGGTCGGGATCATCTCGGGTCTCGAAATCGCCTGCTGGGACATCATCGGCAAGGCGGCAGGACGGCCGGTCGCAGACCTGCTCGGCGGCCCGGTCCACGACAAGCTGCGCGCCTATACCTATCTCTATCCGAAGAATTCAGCCGGCGAATACGACTACAACGATCCGGATCTTGCTGCCGAAGAGGCAATCCGCATGGTCGAGGCCGGCTTCACCGGGCTGAAATTCGATCCGGCCGGCCCCTACACCAACTATTCCGGCCATCAGCTGTCGCTGCCGGTCATGGACCGCTGCGAGGAGTTTTGCCGCAAGATCCGCGATGCGATCGGCAACCGCGCCGACATCCTCTTCGGCACCCATGGCCAGATGGTGCCCTCTTCGGCAATCCGGCTGGCCAAACGCCTTGAGAAATACGATCCGCTCTGGTTCGAGGAGCCTGTACCGCCCGGCCAGGAAGCAGCGATGGCCGAAGTCGCGCGCGCCACTTCGATCCCTGTCTCGACTGGCGAGCGGCTGACGACAAAGTATGAATTCCAGAGGGTATTGCAGCACGGCTCTGCGTCCATCCTGCAAATGAATGTCGCGCGCGTCGGCGGCTTGCTGGAGGCGAAGAAGATCGCCGGGATGGCCGAGGCCTTTTATGCGCAGATTGCGCCGCATCTCTACAACGGCCCGGTCGGGGCAGCCGCTTCGATCCAGCTCACAGCCACCTGCCCGAACTTCCTCATCCATGAGGCGATCATGGATTTTGGCGGCTTCCACGCCGAGGTGCTGAAGACAAAGCTGAGCTTCGACCACGGCTATCTCATCCCGTCACGCGAGCCGGGCCTCGGCATTGAGCTGAACCACGAGGTCATCGCCCGCCACACGCCCTATACCGGCGAGCGACTGCACCTGCAGATGGCGCCGGAGCATGCCGATGTGAAGGCCTTCATGCCGGCCAAGGGCTAAAGGATTCCGCCCATGATCTTCGATTTCATCGTGGTCGGTGCAGGCTCGGCAGGCTGCATCGTGGCGAGCCGCCTGAGCGAAAGCGGGCGTCATTCCGTGCTGCTCATCGAGGCGGGTGGCGAAGACAAGTCCTTCTGGTTTAAGATCCCGGTCGGCTACGCCAAGAGCTACTACAATCCCAAGGTCAACTGGATGTACCGTACCGAGCCGGAGGCAAACCTTGGCGGGCGGCGGATCTACGCCCCGCGCGGCAAGGTGCAGGGCGGCTCCGGCTCGATCAATGCCATGGTTTTCGTGCGTGGCGCAGCCGAAGATTTCGACGACTGGCGCGACGCCGGAAACCCGGGCTGGGGCTTCGATGACGTGCTTCCCTTCTTCCGGAAGCTGGAAACCCATGCCCGTGGCGAAAGCCGCTGGCATGGCGGAAGCGGCCCGATCCATGTGACACCGATGCGTGGCGCCACGCATCCGGTAAGCGACGCCTTCCTCAATGCCTGTAACGAGCTCGACATCCCGCTGAACGAGGATTTCAACGGCGAGACGCTTGAGGGGGCCGGCGTCTACGACGTCAATACAAGGCGCGGCCAGCGTTCGCATTCCAGCGCCGAATATCTGCGCCCGGCGCTCAAACGACCGAACCTGACAATCGAGCGCGAGGCACATGCGCGGCGTTTGCTGGTCGAGACGGATGGCAGGGTGTCGGGCATCGAGGTCATGCAGCATGGCCGGGTGAGAACTTTCACCGCGCGCCGCGAGGTCATACTGGCGGCCGGCGCCGTCGATACGCCAAAGCTGATGCAGCTTTCAGGCTTTGGCGATGGATCGATGCTCTTTGCGCAGGGCATCGAGACCCGCAAACATCTGCCGGCGGTCGGCCAGAACCTTAAGGACCATCTCTGCGCCAGCTACTACTTCCGTTCGAAAGAGCCCACACTGAACGGCGATTTCGCGAGCCTCATTGGCCAGGTGCGCTTCGGACTGACATGGCTCCTGAAGCGTACCGGCCCCTTCGCCATGAGCGTCAATCAGGCCGGGGGCTTCTTCCGCGGATCGCCTGAGGAGACGCGCCCGAACATCCAGGTCTATTTCAACCCGCTCTCCTACCGCATTCCGGACAACCCGCGCGCGGGCCTGACACCGGAGCCCTATCCCGGTTTCCTGATCGCCTTCAATGCCTGCCGCCCGACCAGCAAGGGCACGATCTCGATCGCCTCGCCCGACGCTGCCGACGCTCCGCTCATTCGACCAAACTACCTGTCGACGGATCGCGATATCGAGGAAGTCTTGCAAGGCAGCCGGTTGATGCGCCGCATCGTGGACGCGCGGGCGCTGGAAGGCTGGGTCGAGGAGGAAGTGTCGCCATCCAAGGCTGCCGATACAGATGACAAGCTGCTCGACTATTTCCGTCTCAACAGCGGCTCGATCTATCACCTCTGCGGCACCTGCGCGATGGGTGCCAATCCGCATGAGGCTGTGGTGGATGCGCGGCTCCGCGTGCATGGCGTGCCGGGTCTCCGCATCGTCGACGCCTCTGTATTCCCCAACATTACAGCCGGCAACATCAACGCCCCGACCATGATGGTTGCGGAAAAGGGTGCTGCGATGATCCTCGAAGACGCCGTCTCCGCCTGACCTAAGGGCATTAAAAAAGCCGGACCCAAAGGTCCGGCTTCAATTCTTGTCCGTCGTCCGAAGCCGATCAGGCAGCGACGAGAACGCCGTTCAGATTGGTCAGCTCGGCAAGATACTGCTCGAGCTTGGTACGGTGCTCGTGATGCTCGACGCCTTCGAGTTCCTTGCGTGCCTCGTCGATGCGCTTGGTCAGCGTATCCGGAGCGATTTCGGCCAGCGGGACGGCCGATTCGGCAAGCAGCGTGCAGCCGGTCGGCAGAACGTCGGCAAAGCCGCCGAAGACCACGTACTTCGTGACCTGACCGGAAGCGAGCTTCACAGTCACGACGCCCGGCTTGATCGTCGTCATGGTCGGCGCATGATTGGCCATGACGGTCATTTCGCCTTCCGTTGCCGGAATCACGACTTCGCTCACCAGTTCGGAGAGCAGAAGACGCTCGGGCGAAACGAGCTCAAAGTTGAAATTGTCGGCCATGGTCGTTCACTTCTCTCATGAAGGATGAGGCGGCACGCGAGTTGATCCCGCGTGCCGGCAGTCCCTGTACTTAAGCGGCTTCTGCAGCCAAGCGCTTGGCCTTCTCGATAGCTTCCTCGATGGAGCCGACCATGTAGAAGGCAGCTTCGGGCAGGTGGTCGTAGTCGCCGTTGACCAGGCCCTTGAAGCCCTTGATCGTGTCTTCGAGAGCAACCAGCTTGCCCGGCGAACCGGTGAAGACTTCGGCAACGAAGAACGGCTGCGACAGGAAGCGTTCGATCTTACGAGCGCGGGCAACGGTCTGCTTGTCGTCTTCCGACAGTTCGTCCATGCCCAGGATCGCGATGATGTCCTGAAGTGCCTTGTAGCGCTGCAGGGTCGACTGAACCTTACGGGCGACTTCGTAGTGCTCTTCGCCGATGATCATCGGGTCGAGCATGCGCGAGGTCGAGTCGAGCGGGTCAACGGCCGGGTAGATACCCTTTTCGGCGATCGAACGCGACAGAACGGTCGTTGCGTCCAAGTGGGCGAACGAGGTGGCCGGAGCCGGGTCCGTCAAGTCGTCGGCGGGAACGTAGATGGCCTGAACCGAGGTGATCGAGCCCTTGGTCGTGGTGGTGATGCGTTCCTGCATCTGGCCCATGTCGGTGGCGAGCGTCGGCTGATAACCAACGGCCGACGGGATACGGCCGAGCAGAGCCGACACTTCGGAACCTGCCTGGGTGAAGCGGAAGATGTTGTCGACGAAGAACAGAACGTCCTGGCCCTTGTCGCGGAAGTCTTCAGCGATCGTCAGACCGGTGAGAGCAACGCGAGCGCGGGCGCCCGGCGGTTCGTTCATCTGGCCGTAAACGAGCGCAGCCTTCGAGCCTTCGCCACCGCCGTGCTTGTTGACGCCGGACTCGATCATTTCGTGATAAAGGTCGTTGCCTTCGCGGGTACGTTCACCCACGCCAGCGAACACCGAGTAACCGCCGTGTGCCTTCGCAACGTTGTTGATCAGTTCCATGATCAGAACGGTCTTGCCAACGCCGGCGCCGCCGAACAGGCCGATCTTGCCGCCCTTAGCGTAAGGAGCGAGCAGGTCGACAACCTTGATGCCGGTGACGAGGATCTGCGATTCCGTCGACTGTTCGACGTAGGACGGCGCTTCCTGGTGGATGGCGCGGCGACCTTCGGTGACCAGCGGGCCGGCTTCGTCAACCGGATCACCGATGACGTTCATGATGCGACCGAGCGTTTCCGGACCAACCGGAACGGTGATCGGAGCGCCCGTGTCGGTTACCGGCTGACCGCGGACGAGACCTTCGGTCGAGTCCATGGCGATCGTGCGGACCTGGTTTTCACCGAGGTGCTGCGCAACTTCGAGAACGAGGCGGTTGCCGCCGTTGTCGGTTTCCAGCGCGTTCAGGATCGGGGGCAGTTCGCCTTCGAACGAGACGTCGACGACGGCGCCGATGACCTGCGTGACCTTGCCGAGAGCGCCGGCTGCGGACTTCACCGCCTTAGACTTGGGGGTAGCTGCCTTAGCCATTTATCTTACCCTCTTTCCTTAACCTCAGAGCGCTTCCGCGCCCGAAATGATTTCAATGAGTTCCTTGGTGATCTGCGCCTGACGCTGGCGGTTGTACGAAAGCGTCAGCTTATTGATCATCTCACCGGCATTGCGTGTCGCATTGTCCATGGCGCTCATCTTGGCGCCCATTTCACCCGCGACGTTCTCGAGCAGGGCCCGGAAAATCTGAACCGAGATGTTGCGCGGGATGAGATCCTCGAGGATCCCAGCCGCATCCGGCTCATATTCATAGAGAGCCGATGCGCCACCCTGCGGAGCAGCCTCGGCCGGGGCGGCCGGGATGATCTGCTGGGCGGTCGGGATCTGGCTGATCACCGACTTGAACTCGGAGTAGAACAACGTGCAGACATCGAATTCGCCGCGATCGAACATGCCGATGACCTTGCGACCGATGGCATCCGCATTGGTGAAGCCGACACGCTTCACTTCACGCAGATCCGTTCGTTCGACGATCATGCCCGCGAATTCGCGACGCAGGCTGTCGTAACCCTTCTTGCCGACGCAGAAGAACTTCACCGTCTTGCCCTGGGCCAGGAGCTTGCGCGCATGGTCACGGGCGAAACGGGCGATCGACGAGTTGAAACCGCCGCACAGACCACGCTCGGCAGTGCAGACGACGAGCAGATGCACGTCGTCCTTGCCAGTACCGGTCATCAGGCGGGGTGCGCTGTCGTCCGAACCCACGGCTTGCGCGATGTTGGCCAGGACGACACCCATGCGCTGCGAGTACGGGCGGGCAGCCTCGGCCGCTTCCTGCGCACGACGCAGTTTCGCCGCGGCGACCATCTTCATCGCCTTGGTGATCTTCTGCGTCGCCTTGACGGAGGCGATCCGGTTTTTCAGATCCTTAAGTGAAGGCATCCGTTATCCGTCCTTGGCTTGAGCCTGAATTAGGCGAAGTTCTTCGCGAAGCTGTCGAGGGCGGCCTTGAGCTTGCCCTTGGTGTCGTCGCTGATCGCCTTTTCGGTGCGGATCGAGTCCAGGATCGCCTTGCCTTCCGAACGAAGGTAGGAAAGGAAGCCCTGCTCGAACTTGCCGACGTCGCTGACGGGGATCTTGTCCAGATAACCGTTCACGCCAGCAAAGATCACCGCAACCTGTTCTTCCGTCTTCAGCGGCGAGAACTGCGGCTGCTTCAGGAGTTCCGTCAGACGGGCACCACGGTTCAGCAGGCGCTGGGTTGCGGCATCGAGGTCGGAACCGAACTGGGCGAAGGCGGCCATTTCACGATACTGGGCGAGTTCACCCTTGATCGAGCCGGCAACCTGCTTCATCGCCTTGATCTGCGCGGCAGAACCGACGCGCGATACCGACAGACCGACGTTAACGGCCGGACGAATGCCCTGATAGAACAGGTCGGTTTCAAGGAAGATCTGACCGTCGGTGATCGAGATGACGTTGGTCGGAATGAAGGCCGAAACGTCGTTACCCTGGGTTTCGATGACCGGCAGAGCGGTCAGCGAGCCGGCACCGGCAGCGTCACCCATCTTGGCGGCGCGCTCGAGCAGACGGGAGTGCAGATAGAAGACGTCGCCCGGGTAAGCTTCGCGGCCCGGCGGACGGCGCAGCAGCAGCGACATCTGACGGTAAGCAACAGCCTGCTTGGACAGGTCGTCGTAAGCGATCAGGGCGTGCTGGCCATTGTCGCGGAAGTATTCGCCCATGGCGCAACCGGCGAACGGTGCGAGATACTGCATCGGAGCCGGGTCCGAAGCGGTAGCAGCGATGATGATCGAGTACTGGAGAGCGCCACGCTCTTCGAGAACCTTCACGAACTGGGCGACAGTCGAACGCTTCTGACCGATAGCGACGTAGACGCAGTACAGCTTTTCAGCGTCAGGACCGTTGTCGTGGATGGCCTTCTGGTTGAGGAAGGCGTCCAGAATGATGGCGGTCTTACCGGTCTGACGGTCACCGATGACGAGCTCGCGCTGGCCACGGCCGACCGGGATCAGGGCGTCAATGGCCTTGAGGCCGGTCGACATCGGCTCATGAACCGACTTGCGCGGGATGATGCCCGGAGCCTTCACGTCGACGCGCGAACGGCGGGTCGCGTTGATCGGGCCCTTGCCGTCGATCGGGTTGCCGAGCGCGTCGACGACGCGGCCGAGCAGCTCCGGACCAACCGGAACGTCAACGATTGCGCCGGTCCGCTTGACGATGTCGCCTTCCTTGATGCCACGGTCGGCACCGAAGATAACCACACCGACGTTGTCGGCTTCGAGGTTGAGCGCCATGCCGCGGATGCCGCCCGGGAACTCGACCATTTCGCCGGCCTGAACGTTGTCGAGGCCGTAGACGCGGGCGATACCGTCACCGACGGACAGAACCTGGCCAACTTCAGAGACTTCCGCCTCTTTGCCGAAGTTCTTGATTTGATCTTTAAGAATTGCGGAAATTTCCGCGGCGCGGATATCCATCAGCCAACCTCTTTCAGTGCAAGCTTAAGGGTGGAAAGTTTGGTGCGAAGGGACGTGTCGATCTGGCGGGAGCCGATCTTGACGATCAGGCCGCCGAGCAAGGACGGGTCGACCGTGACGGAGATCGAAACTTCCTTGCCGGTAACGCCCTTCAGCGCCGCTTTCAGTTCAGTTTCCTGCTCGGCCGAGAGGGCATGAGCAGACGTGACGTCAGCCGTCATCTCACCCTTGTGACGGGCGAGGATCTGGCGATAGGCAGCCACCATGCCGGGAACGGCAAACAGGCGACGATTGCTTGCGACGACCTTCAGGAAGTTCAACACCAGCGCGCTGAAACCGGCCTTTTCGCCGATGACGCTGATAGCCTTGACCTGGTCTTCGGCCGTGAAGACGGGCGACTGTACCAGGCGCTTCAGATCGGCGCTTTCGTCGATCATCGCCTGGAAACGGTTGAGATCGGCGGCGACGGCGTCAAGCACGCCGGCTTCGAGCGCAAGCTCGAAAAGCGACGATGCGTAACGCTCCGCCACGCCTGAAATCACTTGGGATGCGTCTGCCACGGGCAAAAAATTCCCTGATCTTGATCCAGGGCGCCGGACACCTCTATCGAGGCCTCTCAAGCTCCTGATATCGTTTTGTTTTTCCCCAAAAACACAAGCATGTTGCACTTGCGTTTTCCGAATTTCGCGGTTCGTCTAGCATAGCAGGTCTAGACTCGCAACACGCGTATTAACGGTTTGCTCCTTGAGAGCAAGGCCTTGGGGCTTTTTTTGTCCGAAACTGCGTCAAATTGACGAGATATCGGCCAAGCCCTGCCACAAACCGAAGATCAAGTCAGACCAAAGACATAGGCAAGGGCGAGCGAAGCGATGATCGCTTGCACAACCAGGAGGAGAAGGTTGCGCCAGGTGCTGCCCTGGTCGGACATGATGGATAGGACCCGGGCGAAGGCGGACAGCCCGACGGCGGCGCCAAATGCCAGATAGACCGTTGGCTGGCCAAGCAGCAGCGCAGTCCCGGCAAAGCCGACGATCAAGCCGCCGATGGATCGCGCAGCTCCCAGCCCTTCCGGGCGGCCGTCTGCCGGAACAAGCGCAAGCGCCTTCAGGGTGAGACCTGGAGCAAACAGGATAAAGCACCCGATGAGCGCTGCGACAGAAGCCGAAAGAAAGGCGAGCTGCTCGCCGAGTTCGATGGGAAAGTAGAATTCCATGGATTAACCCGCTTGGAAACAAATCGCGCGGCTTATGCCACGAAACGCGCGCCTGCGGTATGGCTCCGAGCCCTAATTCTCAGGTGATGCAACGCAATCTTTACCGATCGGCTCAAAGGAAGCTCTGCGGATCGACATCCACTTGTACCTGGATCGACCGTCGTTCCTTCGGCCCGCGCTCAAGCATGCTTCGGACGAAAGCCTGCATGTCGCTGTTGCGGCGCCCATGGACGAGCAGTCGGAAGCGATGGCGACCACGGACGAGCGCAAGCGGCGCTTCGGCGGGACCGAGGATCATGATGCCGCTTTCGTGGGGTGCAGCCTGACGCAGCCCGCGCGCATGCCCCTCTGCCTCGGCGCGGCTATCGGCTGAGACGATGATCGAGACGAGACGACCGAAGGGTGGCAGTTGCGCCCGCTCGCGCTCCAGAATTTCGCGCTCATAGAAAGCGGCGGCATCGCCTGAAATGATCGCCTGCATGACAGGATGCTGGGGCTGGAACGTCTGCAACAGACCAAGGCTCTTGCGTCCGGTACGGCCGGCACGACCGGTCACCTGGGAAAGCAATTGAAAGGTTCGCTCGGCAGCACGTGGATCGCCGTTGGAAAGGCCGATATCCGCATCGATGATTCCGACCAAGGTCATCAGCGGGAAGTTATGGCCCTTGGCGACGAGCTGCGTGCCGATGACGATATCGGCCTCGCCATTGGCGATCGCTTCGAGCTCCAGGCGTAAACGTTTGACGCCGCCGATGTCGGAGGAGAGCACCAGTGTGCGTGCATCGGGAAAGTGCTTCTCGACCTCCTCGGCGATACGCTCGACCCCGGGACCACAGGCGACGAGGTGGTCAAGGGTCCCACATTCCGGGCAGGCATTCGGCGTCGGCTCGTGATAGCCGCATTGGTGGCACTGGATCTGGCCACGAAAGCGATGCTCGACCAGCCAGCTTGAACATTGCGGGCACTGGAAACGATGGCCGCAGACTCTGCAAAGCGTCAGGGGTGCGTATCCCCGTCGGTTGAGGAAGAGCAGGGCCTGTTCGCCCCGTTCCACGGCTTTGCCGACGGAGCGGAGCAGGATCGGCGACAGAAAGCCACCCCGTTCGGGCGGCGCACGCCGCATGTCGATGAGATGCAGATCCGGCATCGCCGCATCGGCAAAGCGTGTCGGCAGATGAATGCGGGTGTAGCGGCCGGCGATACAGTTGACCTGGCTCTCGACGGAGGGGGTTGCCGAGACCAGCACGACGGGGAAGCCCGCGATGCGGGCCCGCACGACCGCCATGTCCCGCGCATTATAGAAGACGCGGTCTTCCTGCTTGAAGGCGGGGTCATGCTCTTCGTCAACGATGATCAGGCCGAGATTCTCGAAGGGCAGGAAAAGCGCCGAACGCGCACCGGCCACGACACGGATCTCGCCGGTCGCGACCTGGCGCCAGACCTTTTCACGGGTGCGGGTCGCAAGGTCCGAATGCCATTCACCGGGCTTGGAGCCGAAACGATCCTGGAAGCGTTCGAGGAAATTGGCTGTCAGCGCGATTTCCGGCAGCAGGATCAGCACCTGCTTGCCCTGTTTCAGTGTCTCGGCAATCGCCTCGAAATAAACCTCCGTCTTGCCCGAGCCCGTCACGCCATCGATCAACGAGACGTGAAAGCCGCCCTTGCTCAGGCTCTGAAGGATCTCTTCGGCCGCCTCCTTCTGCGGGCCGGCGAGCCGGCTTTCGGCATAGTCAGGATCCGGAGCGGCGACCAGCGGCGGCGGCGGCAGGAAAACCTGTTCGAACACGCCCTGCTTCACGAGACCATCGATGACGCTGGTCGAGACGCCACTCGCATGGGCAAGTCCGCTCTTCGTCCAGGAGAGGCCATCCGCTGCTATCTCCAGCACCTTCTGGCGCGCAGGTGTCAGCCGCTCTGGCTCATAGCCGGCATATCGCAGGCCCTCGATCATCGGATCCGGGTCCAGGGCGGCAGGCGCCCGGAGCGCCATGCGGGCGACATAGCCGGGCGGCGACAGCGTATAGGCGGCCACCCAATCGAGGAAGGTGCGCATATCCTGGTCGAGCGGCGGGCAGTCGAAGACCTTCGTGATTTCCCTGAGCTTCTTCGGATCAACTGATGTGTCCTCGCCACCGTCCCAGACGACGCCGATGACCTGACGGGGCCCGAGCGGCACCTGCACGATGGCACCCGGCTCGACCGTGAGGCCATCCGGTACGGCATAACTATAGGCGGTTGGTGCTGGCATGGGAACGAGCACCGGCACCACCTTGCGGCGCGGTGTTTCGAACAGTTCCCCGAACAGGCTTTTCGAATCGTCCTTCATCGGGCTGCAACTTGCCCCCGGAAGAACGGAAAGAAAACAGGCTTTATGTGAGGGGAGATCAGCGGAAGCTGCGGTCGGGATCGGCAGGCAGCTGATGGACTGTATAATCCTCCAGCGCACGGGTGACCTCGGCGGGATCGCCGTTCAGCGCCTCGACCGGGATCAGATTGCCGACCGTGAAATCGAAGCGACCGCCGCGCTTGTTCAGAAGCTCGTAGAAGACGGTCATGTCGCGCAGCTCGGTCGACCAGCGGGCGAACCAGTAAAAGAGGCCCGAATTGCGGGCCTTCATGTTCACCGGCAGGATCGGCAGATTGTATTTGCGCGCGAGCGATATCGCGGACGTCTTCCAGGGCCGCTCGTTGAGCTTTCCCTCGTCCCAATAGGCGATGCGGCCCGAGGGAAAGAGGATAGTGACCCTGCCCTCTTCTATGGCGCGCGTGGTGAGCTTCAGCGTCTCGCGCGCCTTGAGCTTCGACTTGTGCTCTTCGCGCCATTCGACCGGAATAATGATTTCGGCAAGCCGCGGGTTGACCCTGATGGCATCGCGGTTGGCGAAGAAGGTCATGTCGGGACGGCGATCTTTCAGCAGGTCATACATCGCGACCCCATCGGCAATGCCGGTCGGATGATTGCTGACCAGGATGAATCCACCGGATGACGGGATGCGGTCGGCGTGACGGACCTGGATATCGAGGCCAAGTGCCGCACTCAGATAGTCGAACACCTGCGGCCCCGGGAGATTTGCGACATCATTGGCGAACTGGATCGCCTTGTCATAGCGCAAAACGCTATAAAGAAAGGGACGCATTGCGGGCCAGAGCGGATGCTCCACCAGCCTTTGCCCGCGCTCGGCGATCAGCGTGTCGACGATATGTCCGGGGCGCCCGTGAGACAGGAGCGACAGGGTGTCGGTAACGCTCGACAAGGCGGAAGCGGGAGAGCGGCGCATCAGCATTTACCTCGCCAGAATTCCAGAGGTCTTGTGGCAGCCATCTGTGATCTGTTCATGACAGCCCCGGAATTCGTCTTTCGTTAACCCTCCCGCGCCATCGTGAGCCGGGTGGCCAACAGCCAACAACGCAAAAGGCGCGCAATTGATCCCCGCAGACGAAAAACTTCTCGGCGAACGCGCCGCATGGCTGGAGAGCCTCGGTGCCGAGCGCCGCCTGTCGGCCAACACGCTCGACGCCTATGAACGCGACACGAGGCAATTTCTGCAATTTTTGTCAGGCCATGTCGGGGGGCCGGTGAAGATCGATGATATCAAGGCCTTGCGCCCGGCAGACCTGCGCGGCTTCCTCGCCCATCGCCGCAAGGAAGGGGACGGCGCCCGGTCTCTCGGCCGCCATCTCGCCGGCCTGCGCTCCTTCCTGCGCCATCTTGAGCGCAAGGGGCTGGTGAATGCAGCGGGTGCCAGCGCGATCCGGTCTCCGAAGCAGCCGAAATCCCTCCCCAAGCCGCTGAGTGGGCGCCAGGCATTGGCCGTCGTCGCGGTCGATACGCAGATGAACGAGGAGCCTTGGATCGCGGCGCGCGACGCCGCCGTGCTTTCGCTTCTCTACGGCTGCGGTCTTCGCATTTCGGAGGCACTAGGGCTGACACCCGACGTCTTCCAGGGCCGGCCGACCAGCCTGCGCATCACCGGCAAGGGCGGCAAGACGCGGCTGGTGCCCCTGCTTCCCGTCGTCATGGAGGCGGTAGAAACCTACTACAAGCTCTGCCCCTATCATCTCGAAGCCGGCGCACCGCTTTTCCGAGGCGCCCGGGGCGGCCCGCTTCAGCCGGCGATCATCCAGCGGGAAATGCAGAAGCTGCGGTCGGCGCTCGGCCTGCCGGATTCGGCCACACCTCATGCTCTTCGCCACTCCTTCGCGACCCATCTACTCGGCAGCGGTGGCGACTTGAGGACGATCCAGGAACTGCTTGGCCATGCAAGCCTCTCGACCACGCAGATCTATACCGGCGTCGACAGTGCAAGGCTTCTAGACATCTACGATCGCGCCCATCCCCGCGCCTGACGCGTGCAACCAGACCTGCGTTAACCAAGGTCGTTAATCGAACATGAGGGCGATCACTCCTATTGTCCGCAACGTCTGACAGGAGATGACATGAACGCGCACCGCCTTTTTCCTACGCGGCCGAGCTTGCCGCGCCTTTCGCTGTCCGAGATCGGTCTCTGGATCACAGGCGCACTGCCTCTTATGGTTTTCGCCCTCCTGCTCGCTGCACTTGTGGCGGTCGCGCCCGCCCGTGCCTCCGACGTCGCTTGCCATGGCGAAAACCTGCTTCTCGCCATGGAGACGGAACAACCGGAAGAGCTCGCGAAGATCCGCGCCGAGGCGGCCAAGGTTCCGAACGGCCAGGGCATTTTCTGGAAGATTGAAAAGGACGGGCTTAAACCCTCCTACCTGCTCGGCACCATGCATGTCACCGACCCCCGCGTTCTCACCATGCCGCAAGGCGCCAGTGAGGCGGCCGCCGCCGCTGATGTCGTGGTGATCGAATCGGATGAGATCCTCGACGAGAAGAATGCCGCGGCCTCGCTTCTCATGCATCCCGAACTGACCATGTTCACCGATGGTAAGTCGGTGAAGGACCATCTCGACGCCGAGGAACTCCAGCGACTGGAAGCCGGGCTGAAAGAGCGTGGCCTGGCGCTTGGCGCTGTTGCCAAGATGAAGCCCTGGATCCTGGCAAGTTTCGTTGCGCTACCGGCCTGCGAGCTTTCGCGCAAGGCGGCCGGCGCATCCTTCCTGGACAAGAAGATCGCCGAAGATGCCGTTGCCGCAGATAAGCCGGTGGCCGGCCTCGAAACGCTGGTCGAGCAGCTGGAAGCCATGGCTGACCTGCCGGTCGATTTCCATTTCAAGGCGCTGATCGAAACGATCGAACTCGGCGACAAGATGGAAGACGTCATCGAAACGATGACCGAACTTTACCTCGCCGGTGACATCGGCATGACCATGCCTTTGCTGAAAGTCGTCGCCCCCACCGCCGCCGGTGAAGACGAGAGCGCCTATGCCGCTTTCGAGACCCGGATCGTCCGAGATCGCAACCTTGTCATGGCGGAAGGCAGCAAGAAGCATCTGGAAAAGGGCAATGCCTTTATCGCCGTCGGTGCTCTGCATCTCCCGGGCGAAGAAGGCCTCGTCGAACTGATCCGCAGCCAGGGTTATACCGTCACGCGGATCGACGGCTGAGACCTCTTGAAGCGGCAAAACGCTTCAGAAATGTCTTCACGATCAGCTTGTGGAACGGCGTGACGACGAGGATGTAGACCCGGCCGAAGAGATTGTGGCGCTGAACGAGGGTCGTCAGCGACACATGCTGATGTCCGGTGCCCTCCGGTTCGACTGCAACGATGATCCGGAAATCGAGATGCTTGTCGTTGAAGCCGAGCAGCACATGATCGCCGTCGTGGGCAATGACCGGAAAGCCACCGATCCGGTCCTGGCCCGTCAGCTCCAGCTCAGCTGATTTCAATCCGAAAAAACCGACGATCAGGTTCCGAATCTTCAGGAGAGCTCCGACCCAGCGCGGCGCTCGACCCATCAGATCCCGGGCGACCTCCATCGGGTCGAGATCCGATCCATCGAGCCGGACGCCATAGCTGTCCGCCCAGTCAGCTTCGGGGAGGTCGGGATGCGGCAACGCGACCTGTTGCTCGACAACGACACCCATCCTGCACCCCCATCTTCGCTCACCCCCGCGTCATTCGCGTGGCGACCGGCGTCTTCCAGTAGAACTGGTGTACCAGAAGCGCGAGGATATGCACCGCGATCAAAAGCCACATCAGGCTCTTCAGCGGGCCGCCATGCACGAAACCCGCCGTCTCGTTGCCGAAGTAATAGGCGCCGATGCCACTAAGCGGCAGAAGGAAGAAGAGCGCATAGAAGGTGCCATGGGCGAGTTTGGCAGCGAGACGCAAGACCGGTGGCTCTTCCGGCGGTGCCGAAGGCGCGCCTTTGATGAGCCGCAAGACGATACGGATGGCCCCGAGACAGAGCACGGCGATCCCGACATAGGCATGGATGTTCGCGAAGGTAAGATCGTCAGGCGACGGCACCTCGCCGCGTTCATAGGCTTCGGCAACCTCCTCCATCGCCTCGGCGAAGAGGAGGTTGAACAGGATGAGCAGGGCCATCAGCCAGTGAAGGGCCTTCTGCGGGATGGAATAGGAGGCGGGTGCGACATGGTCCATGGGCTTGCCTTTCGGGAGGAGCAAAGGGAGGCACTGCCCACACATGATAAAGGCCACCGCTTGGGGCACAAGCGACGGCCTTCAACCTTACCGAAATATAATAATTGGCCTATGTTAGGTCGGCAACCTTACATGTGCAGCGGCTTGAAGAAGGTCGCGAGTGCGGCTTCCTTTACGGCTTCCGACATGGTCGGGTGGGCGTGGCAGGTGCGGCCCAGATCTTCCGACGAACCACCGAATTCCATCAGCACGGCAGCTTCGTGGATCATCTCGCCAGCGCCGAGGCCGATGATGTGGACGCCGAGGACGCGGTCGGTGTCCTTGTCGGCCAGAACCTTGACGAAGCCGTCCATGGCCTGCATGGCGCGCGCACGGCCATTGGCGGTGAAGGGGAACTTGCCGACCTTGTAGGCTACGCCGGCAGCCTTCAGTTCTTCCTCGGTCTTGCCGACGGAAGCGACTTCCGGCTGGGTGTAGACGACGCCGGGGATGACGTCGTAGTTCACGTGACCATGCTGGCCGGCGAGAATTTCGGCGAGTGCCACGCCTTCATCTTCTGCCTTATGGGCGAGCATCGGCCCCTTCACCACGTCGCCGATGGCATAGATGCCGGCAACATTTGTGCGGTAGTGGCCGTCGATCTCGACGCGACCACGATTGTCGAGGGCAACGCCGGATTCTTCGAGGCCGAGGCCTGCCGTATAGGGCTTGCGGCCGGTGGCGACGAGAACCACGTCGGCGTCGAGCGTCTGGGCTTCACCGCCCTTGACCGGCTCGAACGTGACCTTGGCGCCTTCGCCCGACTTCTCGACGCCGGTGACCTTGGCGCCGAGGTTGAACTCGATGCCCTGCTTGGCGAGAATGCGCTGGAACTGCTTGGACACTTCGCCGTCCATGCCGCCGAGGATCGTGTCGAGATATTCGACAACGGTGACCTTGGCGCCGAGGCGCGACCAGACCGACCCGAGCTCGAGACCGATGACGCCGCCGCCGACGACGATCATCTTGCCCGGAACCTTGTCGAGCGCGATACCGCCGGTCGAGGAGACGATGATCTTCTCATCGATATCGACATTGACGCCCGGAATGCCGGCGACGTCGGAGCCGGTTGCGATGACGATGTTCTTGGTTTCAAGAACCTGGACTTCGCCCTTGTCGTTGGTGACTTCGACCTTGCCGGCGCCGAGGATCTTGCCGGTGCCCTGGATGCCGTCGATCTTGTTCTTCTTGAACAGGAAGGAGACGCCCTCGACGTTCGACTTCACGGTCGCGTCCTTGTGCGCCATCATCTTGGAAAGGTTCAGCGTCGGTGCGCCGACTTCGACCCCGAGATCAGCCATGCCATGAGCCGCGTGGTGGAAGACTTCCGACGCGTGCAGCAGGGCCTTGGACGGAATGCAGCCGATGTTGAGGCAGGTGCCGCCATAGGTGGCGCGCTTTTCGACCACGGCGACCTTCATGCCGAGCTGGGCCGCCTTGATGGCGCAGACATAGCCGCCGGGGCCGGAGCCGATAACGATGACATCATAAGACATGGGGAGCTTCCTTCGTTTTCGACGGTTACCGACCGCCGCTGACATTCAAAAGGGCACCCGTCACATAGGATGCCTGAGGCGAGAGGAGATAAAGAACGCTGTCGGCCACTTCGTCGGCCGTTCCGGGCCTTTGCATCGGAACGATCGGGGCCAGATCGCGCGCCCTGTCCGGCAATCCGCCGGATGCGTGAATTTCGGTATCGATGATGCCGGGCCTGATGGCATTGACCCGGATGCCCTCGGTCGCGACCTCGCGGGACAAGCCCACAGTAAATGTATCAACCGCAGCCTTGGCGGCGGCATAGTCGACATACTGGCCCGAACTGCCGATGACGGCGGCCATGGACGAGATATTGACGATCACGCCACCCTGCCCGCCATGTTTTGTCGACATGCGCTTCACGGCTTCCGTGGCGCAGCGGATCTTGCCGATGACGTTGACGGCAAACATCCGGTCGAGCCGCGCCCGGTCGAATTCCTCGACCCGCGCCGTGGCATCGACAACACCGGCATTGTTGACGAGACCGTGGAGCGATCCAAGGCGGTCAACCGCCTGGAAGATGCTTTCGATGCCAGCCTCTGTCGCGGTATCGCCCTGGACAACCTCAGCATTCGCGCCGAAAGCCCTGCAGTCAGCCGCAACCGCCTCAGCCGCAATTGCGTTCGAGTGATAATTGACCAGCAGGTCATAACCCTGCGCTGCCGCCTTTCGGCAGACGGCTGCACCAATACCACGGCTACCGCCGGTGACGAGGAGAAGGGGACGGTTGGTCATGAGGCGCATCCCTTGAATTCGAAGACATCCCAGGGCGCGCGTTCCATCCCCTTGCCGACAGCAGACGACAGGATCGCAGGGCCAAAGCCGGGGAGCAAAAGTGCATCCGGTGCATCGGCACTTTCCGGCGGCAGGAGATCGACATGGCCGGTCGTCTCATCGATGCCGTAAACGATGCCCTTCCAGACGGTGCAGGCAGCGATCGTTTCACCGGTCACATCGCCGTCGGGGCAGTTGTTCATCAGCATGCCGACAGGACGTTCGATCTCGGGATCGAAAATGACATGACCATTAAGCTTGAAACCGCCGATTGCGGTACTGAACCCATGGGAAACAGGCGTGTTCTCGCCACTGGCCGCAGCAAAGACCAGCTCGACGCCCGTCTCGGCTTCGCGGTAGGTGGCCTTTTCAATACGGCAATCGGCGGCTAGAGCCGCGTCAGACAGCGCGAGCGCGGCAAGAAGGACGGTTGCTCCTGACGACGCGCCCATGCCTCACCTCAAAACGCCAGCGCGAGGAACATCAAGCCGAGGCCGGCCATGGCGCCGAGCCAGACGAGCGAGCGGATATAGGGAATGCCCGCCAGATAGAGCGGGTAGTAGACGATGCGCCCGACAAACCAGACGATCGCGCCGATCAGGCCGAGGCCCGAGGTCTCACCGATGAACAGCAACCCTGCCGCAAGCGCGACGAAGGCCGGATAGGTTTCGCGGAAGTTCGAGGATGCCCGCGCGGCGCGGCCGGCAAGCTTGCTCTCCGGCTGTTTGCCTTCATCACGAGGGCCGGCATTCCACTCCGTACCCAGCTCCTTGGTGGCCAGCATGCCCTGAAGGAGAACATGGGCCACCAGCAGGACCACGCTCCAGGCTAGGAGCAGGACGAGCGGAGAGGCGGAAGCGGTTACCGGCTCCATCGTGAATATTCCTTAGAGATCGAGAACCAGACGTTCCGGATCCTCAAGGCTTTCCTTGACGCGAACGAGGAAGGTGACGGCTTCCTTGCCGTCGACGATGCGGTGATCGTAGGAGAGCGCGAGATACATCATCGGACGGATGACGATCTGGCCGCCGACAACGACCGGACGCTCCTGGATCTTGTGCATGCCGAGGATACCCGACTGCGGTGCGTTCAGGATTGGCGAGGACATCAGCGAGCCGTAGACGCCACCGTTCGAGATGGTGAAGGTGCCGCCCTGCATGTCGGCCATCGACAGCTGGCCGTCACGGGCAGCCTTGCCGAGACGACCGATTTCCTTCTCAATCTCGGCGATCGACATCTGGTCGGCATCGCGCACGACCGGAACGACGAGACCCTTGTCCGTGCCGACAGCAACGCCGACATGGCAGTAGTTCTTGTAGATGATGTCGGTGCCGTCGATTTCGGCGTTGACGGCCGGCAGTTCCTTCAAGGCGTGGGTCACGGCCTTGGTGAAGAAGCCCATGAAGCCGAGCTTCACGCCGTGCTTCTTTTCGAAGATGTCCTTGTAGCGGTTGCGCAGATCCATGACCGCCTTCATGTCCACCTCGTTATAGGTGGTCAGCATGGCGGCCGTGTTCTGGGCATCCTTCAGGCGCTTGGCGATCGTCTGGCGCAGACGGGTCATCTTGACGCGCTCTTCACGGGAGGCATCGTCACCGGAAGATGCCGGACGCGGAGCAGCCGGGGCTGCGGTCGGCGCCGGAGCGGAGCTGCCCTTGGCGATGGCGGCGAGCACGTCACCCTTCAGCACCTGGCCACGCTTGCCGGAACCATCGACATCGGCGGTCGCGATGTTGTTGTCGGCAGCGAGCTTGGCGGCAGCCGGAGCAGCCGGCATGGCGGAAGAAGCGGCCGGAGCAGCAGCGGCCGGAGCCGGGGCTGCAGCAGGTGCAGGCGCAGCAGCGGGAGCCGGGGCAGCAGCACCGGCGGAACCGGCAGCGCCTTCAGCGATCTGGCCGAGCAGCGCGCCGAGACCGACGGTCTCGCCGTTCTGGGCGACGATTTCGGTCAGCACGCCAGAGGCGGGAGCCGGGACTTCAACGGTCACCTTGTCGGTTTCCAGTTCGACGATCGGTTCGTCGGCCTTCACGGTGTCGCCGACCTTCTTGAACCAGGTGCCGACAGTGGCTTCGCTGACGGATTCGCCGAGGGTGGGTACGCGGATTTCAGTGGCCATGATCTCAATTCCGTTGGTCAGAGAACGTTACGGTCTGCGAGGAGAAGACTGGGCGGATCAACCGCCCAGAGCGTCCTCAAGGAAGGCTTCGAGCTGGGCGAGGTGCTTCGACATCAGGCCCGTTGCCGGCGAGGCAGCAGCCGGACGACCGGTGTAGCGAACGCGCTGGTACTTGGCGTCGATATGGGCAAGCACCCATTCCAGATACGGATCGATGAACGACCAGGCGCCCATGTTCTTCGGCTCTTCCTGGCACCAGACCATCTCCGCATTGCGGAAACGCGACAGCTCGTTGATGAGCGCCTTGGCCGGGAACGGGTAGAGCTGTTCGATACGCAGCAGGTAGATGTCGTCGATGCCGCGCTTTTCGCGCTCTTCGAGCAGATCGTAGTAGACCTTGCCCGTGCACATGACGACGCGGCGGATCTTTGCATCCTTCTGAAGCTTGATCGGGCCGTCCTTGATGACCTCGGCATCGTCCCACAGCAGGCGGTGGAACGAGCTTTCGCCGGCCATTTCGGCAAGGCTCGAGGTTGCCCGCTTGTGGCGCAGCAAGGACTTCGGCGTCATCATGATCAACGGCTTGCGGAAGTCACGCTTCATCTGACGGCGCAGAATGTGGAAGTAGTTCGACGGCGTCGTGACGTTCGCGACCTGCATATTGTCTTCGGCACACATCTGCAGCCAGCGCTCGAGGCGGGCCGAAGAGTGTTCCGGACCCTGGCCTTCATAGCCGTGCGGCAGCAGGCAGACGAGACCGGACATGCGCAGCCACTTGCGTTCACCCGACGAGATGAACTGGTCGAAGACGACCTGCGCACCGTTGGCGAAGTCGCCGAACTGGGCTTCCCAGAGCGTCAGCGCATTCGGACGGGCGAGCGAATAGCCGTATTCGAAGCCGAGAACAGCCTCCTCCGACAGCATCGAGTTGATGACTTCGTAGCGCGCCTGGTTCGGGGCGAGATTGGCGAGCGGGATGTAGCGTTCTTCGGTGTCCTGATCGTAGAGAACCGAATGGCGCTGCGAGAAGGTACCGCGTTCGCAATCCTGACCGGACAGACGGATCTTGTGGCCTTCGACGGCAAGCGAACCGAAGGCGAGAGCTTCGCCCATGGCCCAGTCGATGCCTTCGCCGGTTTCGATCATCTGCGCGCGGTTGTCCATGAAGCGCTGGATCGTGCGGTGCGCCTTGAAGCCCTCGGGAATGGTCGACAGCTTGCGGCCGATTTCCTTGAGCTGCTTCATCGGCACAGCCGTCTTGCCACGACGCTGCTCGTCGGCATTGTCGGCGGTCCTCAGACCCGACCAGACGCCGTCCAGCCAGTCGGCCTTGTTCGGCTTGTAGCTCTGACCGGCTTCGAACTCCTGCTCGAGATGGGCGCGCCAGTCGGCCTTCATCTTCTCGAGTTCGCCCTCGGTGATCAGGCCCTCGGCGATCAGACGCTCGCCATAGATGTTGACCACGGTCTTGTGGGCGCGGATTTCCTTGTACATCTTCGGCTGCGTGAAGGACGGCTCATCGCCTTCGTTATGACCGAAGCGGCGATAGCAGAACATGTCGACGACGACAGGCTTGTGGAACTTCATCCGGTATTCGGTCGCGACCTTGGCCGCGTAGACCACGGCTTCCGGATCGTCGCCATTGACGTGGAAGATCGGCGCTTCGATCATCTTGGCAACGTCGGACGGATAGGGCGACGAGCGCGAGAAAGCCGGATTGGTGGTGAAGCCGATCTGGTTGTTGATGATGAAGTGCATCGTGCCGGCGACGCGGTGACCGCGCAGACCGGAGAGACCGAGGATTTCGGCAACGACGCCCTGACCGGCAAAGGCCGCATCACCGTGCAGAAGCAGCGGCAGAACCTTGGCGCGCTCCTTGAGCGGGATGACATCGCCTTCCCAAACCTTGGCAAGCTGGTCCTGCTTCGCGCGGGCCTTGCCCATGACGACCGGATTGACGATTTCCAGGTGCGACGGGTTTGCTGTCAGCGACAGATGCACCTTGTTGCCATCGAACTCGCGGTCCGAGGAGGCGCCGAGGTGGTACTTGACGTCGCCGGAGCCTTCGACTTCATCGGGCTTGAAGGAGCCGCCCTTGAATTCGTGGAAGATGGCGCGATGCGGCTTGCCCATGACCTGGGACAGAACGTTCAGACGGCCGCGATGGGCCATGCCGAACACGATCTCTTCCATGCCTTCCTGGCCACCACGCTTGATGATCTGTTCGAGCGCCGGGATCAGGGATTCACCGCCGTCGAGACCGAAGCGCTTGGTGCCCTTGTACTTGACGTCGATGAACTGCTCGAAGCCTTCGGCCTCGATCAGCTTCTGGAGGATCGCCTTCTTGCCGTTTGGCGTGAATTCGACACCCTTGCCGGGGCCTTCGATGCGCTCCTGAATCCAGGCCTTTTCTTCCGGATTGGAGATGTGCATGAACTCGACGCCGAGCGTCGAGCAATAGGTGCGCTGCAGGATGTCGAGCATCTGCGGGATCGTGGCGTATTCCAGGCCCAGCACGTTGTCGATGAAGATCTTGCGGCTGTAATCGGCGTCAGTGAAGCCGTAAGCGGTCGGCGAAAGCTCGTTGTAGTCATCAACCGGAGCGGCGAGACCGAGCGGGTCGAGCTTGGCGTGCAGGTGACCGCGCATGCGATATGCACGGATCATCATGATGGCGCGAACGGAATCCCGCGTTGCCTGCAGGACTTCAGCTTCCGAAACAGACTTTCCGGTCGAAGCGGCGGTCGCTTCTGCCTTGGCCTGAACTTTCTTTTCGATAACCTTTTCGACCACGCCCCAGTTGCCGTCGAGCGCGTTGACGAGATCGCCACCTTCGGCAATCGGCCAGTTCTTGCGCCGCCAGGAGGCGCCCTTCGCGGCCTTCTTCACATCGGTCGGATTATCGGCAAGCGCCTTGAAGAAGGCCTGCCACTCGTCGGAAACCGAAGAGGGATCTTCCTCGTAGCGCGCATAAAGCTGCTCGATATAGGCCGCATTCGATCCGTCGAGGAAGGACGTGATCAGAAACTGCTCGTTGGCTTCTTGCCTACCCATGGTGTTTTGCGAACCTCTCGGCTCGCCTCCCGACTAGAATTGATGGCCGGATGCCCGGCCTGCCGCTCGCGATCGTCAAAAACTGCGAATCGTCTCAGATATGCGAAGTCCAGGCGAAGGATTGGCGGACCAACCCTTCGCCTGGCTTGATTTTCGTCAGGTCTCAGCCCTTGAGGACTTCGACCAGGGTCTTGCCCAGACGCGCCGGCGATGGCGAAACCTTGATGCCAGCCGCTTCCATGGCTTCGATCTTCGATTCTGCATCGCCCTTGCCGCCGGATACGACAGCACCTGCATGGCCCATGGTGCGGCCCTTCGGAGCAGTCCGGCCCGCGATGAAGCCGGCCATCGGCTTCTTGCGGCCCTTCTTGGCTTCGTCGATCAGGAACTGGGCTGCATCTTCTTCAGCCGAACCACCGATTTCGCCGATCATGATGATCGAGGTCGTGGCCGGGTCGGCCAGGAACATTTCGAGCACGTCGATGAACTCGGTACCCTTGACCGGGTCGCCACCGATACCGACAGCAGTCGTCTGGCCGAGGCCTTCATTCGAAGTCTGGAACACCGCTTCATAGGTCAATGTTCCCGAGCGCGAGACGATACCGACCGAACCCTTGCGGAAGATCGAGCCCGGCATGATGCCGATCTTGCATTCTTCCGGTGTCAGGATACCCGGGCAGTTCGGACCGAGAAGGCGCGACTTGGACTTGTCGAGCTTGGCCTTGACCCGCACCATGTCCATGACCGGGATGCCCTCGGTGATGCAGGTGATGAACGGGATCTCGGCGTCGATCGCCTCGATGATGGCGTCAGCAGCGCCTGCCGGCGGAACGTAGATCACGGATGCGTCGGCACCGGTCTTTTCCTTGGCTTCGGCAACGGTTGCGAAGATCGGCAGGGTTTCACCCTTGGAGCCGGTCCAGTTTTCGCCACCCTTCTTCGGATGGATACCGCCGACCATCTGCGTGCCATAATAGGCAAGCGCCTGTTCGGTGTGGAAGGTGCCGGTCTTGCCGGTCAGGCCCTGAACGAGGACCTTGGTGTTCTTGTTTACAAGAATGGACATCGAATAGGTTCCTCAGATTAGCCGTTGATCGCCGCGACGATCTTCTTGGCAGCGTCGTCCAGATCGTCGGCCGCGGTGATCGCGAGACCGGATTCGTTCAGGAGCTTCTTGCCAAGTTCGACATTGGTGCCTTCGAGGCGCACGACGAGCGGAACCTTCAGGCCGACTTCCTTCACGGCGGCAATGACGCCTTCCGCGATGACGTCGCACTTCATGATGCCGCCGAAGATGTTGACGAGGATGCCCTCGACCTTCGGGTCAGCGGTGATGATCTTGAAGGCAGCCGCGACCTTCTCCTTGCCGGCGCCACCGCCGACGTCGCAGAAGTTTGCCGGCTCCTTGCCGTACAGCTTGATGATGTCCATCGTCGCCATGGCGAGACCGGCACCATTGACCATGCAGCCGATATTGCCGTCGAGCGCCACGTAAGCGAGGTCCCACTTTGAGGCTTCGATTTCCTTGGCGTCTTCTTCGGTCTCGTCGCGCAGCGCGCGAACGTCGTCATGGCGGAACAGCGCGTTGCCGTCGAACGACATCTTGGCGTCGAGCACGCGCAGATGGTCATTCTTCATGACGATCAGCGGGTTGACCTCGAGCAGGGCCATGTCCTTTTCAACGAAGGCCTTATAGAGGATCGGGAAGAGCGACTTTGCGTCCTCCGCAGCAGCGCCGGTCAGCTCCAGCGCAGCCGAGATCTTGGCAACGTCGGCATCGGTGACGCCAGTTTCCGGGTCGATCGCAATCGTGTGGATCTTTTCCGGCGTGTCATGGGCGACGGCTTCGATATCCATGCCGCCTTCCGTCGAGACGACGAAGGCAACCTGGCCGACCGAGCGGTCGACGAGCAGCGAGCAGTAGAGTTCGCGGGCGATGTCGGCACCGTCTTCGATGTAGAGACGGTTGACCTGCTTGCCGGCGTCGCCGGTCTGTGCGGTCACCAGCGTGTTGCCGAACATTTCCTTGGCATGCGCCTTGGCTTCGTCGATCGAGAAAGCGAGGCGAACGCCGCCCTTGGCATCCGGCGACAGTTCCTTGAACTTGCCCTTGCCGCGGCCACCAGCGTGGATCTGGCTCTTGACGACATAGAGCGGGCCCGGCAGCTGCTTTGCGGCGGCTTCGGCTTCCTCTGCGGAGAAGATCGCCACACCTTCGGCGACCGGTGCGCCGAAGCTCTTCAGAAGTGCCTTGGCCTGATATTCATGAATGTTCATTGTCGTGTCCCTGTTTTGGGCGAAATGGCAATTACTTGAGAGCCGGCGCGATGTTGATGCAGGCTTCGCAGAGGCTGGCAACGGCGCCGACGGACTTCTGGAAGGCTTCTTCTTCGGCCTTGTTCAGGTCGATTTCGATGATGCGCTCGACGCCGCCTTCACCGATGATGACCGGTACGCCGACATACATGTCCTTCACGCCGTACTGGCCTGTGAGGTAGGCTGCGCAAGGCAGTACGCGCTTCTTGTCCTTGAGGTAGGACTCGGCCATCTCGATGGCGGAAGCAGCCGGTGCGTAGTAGGCCGAGCCGGTCTTCAGCAGACCGACGATCTCGGCGCCACCGTCACGGGTGCGCTGGATGATTTCTTCGAGGCGTTCCTTGGTGACCCAGCCCATCTTGACGAGATCGGTCAGCGGGATGCCGCCAACGGTCGAGTAACGAGCGAGCGGCACCATGGTGTCACCGTGGCCGCCGAGAACGAATGCCGTGACGTCCTGGACGGAAACGTTGAATTCTTCAGACAGGAAGTGGCGGAAACGACCGGAGTCGAGAACGCCGGCCATGCCGACGACCTTGTTGGTCGGCAGGCCCGAGAACTTCTGCAGAGCCCAGACCATCGCGTCGAGCGGGTTGGTGATGCAGATGACGAAGGCGTTCGGGGCATACTTCTTGATGCCGGCACCGACCTGTTCCATGACCTTGAGGTTGATGCCAAGCAGATCGTCGCGGCTCATGCCCGGCTTACGGGCAACACCGGCAGTCACGATGCAGACGTCAGCACCTTCGATCGCAGCATAGTCGCTCGCGCCGGAAAGCTTGGCATTGAAGCCCTCGACCGGGCCGGACTGGGCGATGTCGAGACCCTTGCCCTGGGGGATGCCGTCAGCAATGTCGAACAGGACGATGTCGCCCAGTTCCTTCAGACTGGCGAGATGCGCCAGCGTTCCACCAATCATTCCAGAACCGATAAGAGCGATCTTTTTGCGCGCCATTGTAGACTTCCTTTTGGATCCGCGACCAAGGTCGAGACAAGTTTTAGCCTGCCCTTGTGGACAAACCGCATAGCTCCAAAGGGTGTAAATCGCAAACGATAATTTTCAGTGTATCAATTTCAATCGGTTAGAAGATAAAATTCTTACGTAAACGTCAAATATTATGTCACTGAGCCGTCATGATTTTGACGTTTTGAATGATGCAGCGCGAGGTAATCTGCGCTGCGCATTTCGAAAAGACGCGAAACTGTTCGATCAAATTCAAAGCCTTCGGTGCCCTTCTTCTCCGTCAGAAGGGCTTCCGGCATCGCAACGGCGGACGCGAACAGCCGCACACTGGCGTCATAAAGAGCATCGATCAGGATGATGAAGCGTTTCGTCTCATTCCGCTTCTCGGGGCCGAGATGCGGAATGTTCTCGACGAAAACCACATCGAAGCGCTTGGCGATCGCCAGATAGTCGGATGCGCCGAGCGGACGCTCGCAGAGATCGCGGAAGCTGAAGCGCGCAGCCCGGCCAGCCGCACGCGGGATCTCGATGGTCCTGCCCTTCATCTCGATCGACGTATTCACCTCGGGCGCGCCTTCAGTCACACGCCTCCAGGCAATGTCCATCATCTTCGGCGCGTCGTCGAGCGGTGCGATGTAGACCGGAAGGCTCTCCATCTTTTCCAGACGGTAGTCGGTCGGAGAATCGAGCGTCGAAACATCGACATTCTTCTTCAGCAGATCGACGAAGGGCAGAAACAGCCCCCGGTTGAGACCGTCGCGGTAGAGATTGTCAGGCTCGACATTCGAGGTTGCCACAAGCGTGCAACCCCGCGCAAAGAGCTCGGTGAACAGACGGGCAAGGATCATCGCATCGGCGATATCGGTCACTGTGAATTCGTCGAAACAGAGAAGCTGCGCTTCTTCGCGAAGTGCTGCCGCGACCGGCGGCACGGGATCGGCCTGCTTCGTTTCGCCGGTCTTCAGTTTCTGGCGATGAGCATGAATCCGCGCATGCACGTCGGCCATGAACTCGTGGAAATGCGCGCGGCGCTTCTTCTCGACGGGTGCGAGCTTGAAGAACAGGTCCATGAGCATGGTCTTGCCCCGACCGACGCTGCCATGGACATAGAGACCCTTGATTGGGATTTCCTGTTTGCGCCGCTGGGCAAACATCCAGCCCAGCGCGCTCTTCTTGGCAGCGGGCTTGCGCGCCTTGAACTCCGTCAGGATACGGTCAAGCTTCTCGGCAACGCCGAACTGATGGCGATCAGGCTGAAGTGTTCCCCCCTCCGTCATCGCGCGCAATTGCTCAACGACGCTCAAGCCGTAGTCAGGAACTGGCTGCATGAATGAATGTCCCGCCGGGAGGGTGGCCCAAGGCGGGCCACCGCAGGAATGAGAAGAGGATCAGCGGCTGAGGCTGACCGGCTGGCCGGACGCGGTGCTGCCGTCGAACCGGGCATCGGCCGTCTTGTAGAGGCTGCCGATCGTATTGCCGTTGCGGTCCTTGAGCACAACCTGCTTGCCGCCCGCCACTTCCCAGGAACCCATCGTCGTGAGTTCGCCAGCACAGCCGCGGGTGCCACCACGCGAACCACTGCCGAGATTGGTGAGGGTCAGGAACATGTCGCAGCTTGCGCCAGCGCTCTGGACGCGCCAGTTGCCGACCATCGATTCCTTGGTGACGTCGAGCGCGGTGGCCGGAGCACCGGCAGCGCCGACGGCAGCCGCCGTATTCGTTGCCGGAGCAGCGGGGAACTGATTGGGGTCAGCCGAGCCGGGCGGCGGAAGCTGGCCGGACTGCACCGAGGGTACGGGCTGGGCCTGCAGCGGCGGAAGAGCGCTGTTGGCAGAATTCATGTTGCTGTAGGATGTACGCTGGCACCCCGCGAGCGCCAGAAGGATGGCTGCTCCGGTGACTGCATGGCTGAATTTCATCATTATACTCCCGCTCTCGCGACCTGCGCCGCAACCTGCCGTACAACTGGGTTTTAAATATGTTACGTGAATATGGTTAATCAAGTTCCATATCGCGCCCGATCGATAGCCGGCACTATAAGGATAAATTAAGGCCGCCCGAAACAGTTCCGGACGGCCTCTCATTCTTTTGACAATGTGGCTCAGGCGCGACGCTCGACCATCATCTTCTTGATTTCCGCGATCGCCTTAGCCGGGTTCAGCCCCTTCGGGCAGGCCTGCGCGCAGTTCATGATCGTGTGGCAACGATAGAGGCGGAAGGGATCCTCGAGATTATCGAGGCGCTCGCCGGTCGCTTCGTCGCGGCTATCGATCAGCCAGCGATAGGCCTGCAGCAGCACGGCCGGACCGAGATAACGGTCACCGTTCCACCAATAGCTGGGACAGGAGGTCGAGCAGCAGGCGCAGAGAATGCACTCGTAGAGACCGTCGAGCTTCTGGCGATCCTCGTGGCTCTGCTTCCATTCCTTCGCCGGAGGCGGCGACACCGTCTGCAGCCAGGGCTCGATCGAACGATGCTGGGCATAGAAGTTCGAGAGGTCAGGCACCAGATCCTTGACCACAGGCATATGCGGCAACGGATAGACCTTAACGGTCCCGTTCACCTCATCCATGCCCTTGGTGCAGGCAAGCGTGTTCGTGCCATCGATGTTCATCGCGCACGAGCCGCAGATGCCTTCACGACAGGAACGGCGCAGCGTCAGCGTCGGGTCGATATTGTTCTTGATGTAGAGAAGGCCATCGAGAACCATCGGGCCGCAATCGTCGACATCGATGTAGTAGGTATCGATGCGCGGATTGGCGCCGTCATCCGGGTTCCAGCGATAGACCCGGTATTCGCGCACGTTCTTGGCGCCGGCCGGCTTCGGCCAGACCTTGCCTTCGGTGACCTGGGAATTCTTGGGGAGAGCGAGTTCTACCATGATGAGTTCCTCAAATCAGTAGACGCGAGCCTTGGGCGCGATCTTCTGGGGATCGATGCCTTCAGCGATGAGCTCGGTATGAACAGGACGGTAGTCGAGCTTGACGTCGCCCGCTTCCGAAACCCAGGCCAGCGTATGCTTGCGCCAGTTCTCGTCGTCGCGACCGCCAAACGGACCGGAGGTGTAGTCTTCGCGCGCATGCGAACCACGGCTCTCCTTGCGGGCCTCGGCGCCATAGACCGTGGTGATCGCATTGGCCATCAGGTTGTGCAGCTCGAGGGTCTCGACCAGATCCGAGTTCCAGATCATCGAACGGTCGGTGACCTTGATGTCTGGCAGCTCCTTCCAGATCGCCGACAGACGCTGGCAGCCACTTTCAAGCGATTCCTGCGTGCGGAAGACGGCCGCGTCTTCCTGCATGGCGCGCTGCATCTTGTCGCGCAGCACGGCGGTCGGGGTCTGGCCCGAAGCGTGACGCGTGTTGTCGAAGCGGTCCATGATCTTGTCGCAGGCAGCGACATTGAGCGCCGGGATCGGCGAGGTACGGTCGATGACCTCAGCAGCCCGGATAGCTGCAGCGCGACCGAAGACGACAAGGTCGATCAGCGAGTTCGAGCCGAGACGGTTTGCCCCGTGAACAGACGCGCAACCAGCTTCACCGACGGCCATCAGGCCCGGAATGATGCGTTCCGGATTGTTGGAGTCGGCGTTCAGCACTTCGCCCCAATAGTTCGTCGGAATGCCGCCCATGTTGTAGTGAACAGTCGGCAGAACCGGGATCGGCTCGCGGGTCACATCGACGCCGGCAAAGATCTTGGCCGATTCCGAGATACCCGGCAGTCGTTCGTGCAGGACGGCGGGATCAAGGTGGTCGAGATGCAGGAAGATGTGGTCCTTGTTCTTGCCGACGCCGCGGCCTTCACGGATTTCCATCGTCATGCAACGCGAGACGACGTCACGCGAGGCAAGATCCTTGGCGGACGGGGCGTAACGCTCCATGAAGCGCTCGCCTTCGGAGTTGACGAGATAACCGCCTTCGCCGCGTGCGCCTTCGGTGATCAGACAGCCGGCGCCGTAGATACCGGTCGGGTGGAACTGGACGAATTCCATGTCCTGCAGCGGAAGACCCGCGCGGGCAATCATGCCGCCGCCGTCGCCGGTGCAGGTGTGCGCGGACGTCGCCGAGAAGTAGGCGCGGCCATAACCACCCGTCGCCAAAACGACCATCTTCGCGGAGAAGCGATGGATGGTGCCGTCGTCGAGGTTCCAGGCAACGACGCCGGTGCAGCGGCTGCCATCGTCAGACATGATCAGATCGAGCGCGAAATACTCGATGAAGAACTCCGCATTGTTGCGCAGCGACTGGCCGTAAAGCGTGTGCAGGATGGCGTGGCCGGTACGGTCGGCAGCAGCACAGGTGCGCTGTACCGGCGGGCCTTCGCCATAGTTCTGCATGTGACCGCCGAAGGGGCGCTGATAGATCTTGCCTTCTTCATTACGCGAGAAGGGAACACCGTAATGCTCGAGCTCATAGACCGCCTTCGGCGCTTCCATGGCGAGATACTGCATGGCATCGACATCACCGAGCCAGTCGGAACCCTTGACGGTGTCATAGAGGTGCCACTGCCAGCAGTCGGGCGTCATGTTGTTCAGCGAAGCGGCAATACCGCCCTGGGCCGCAACGGTGTGTGAGCGGGTCGGGAAGACCTTGGTGATGCAGGCCGTCTTGAAGCCCTGTTCGGCCATGCCGAGCGTCGCGCGAAGGCCAGCACCACCGGCGCCGACGACCACGACGTCGTAGGAATGGTCAACATAGGTATAGGCTTTGCCGGTCTGGGCGAAGTTATGAATGGTTGCCATGTTGATTTACCCTACGAATGCGATCTTCAAGATGGCGAAAAGACAGAGACCACCAATCAGGATCGCGAAGAACGTGTTCAGCATCAGAAGCAGAAGCTTGGCGATCTCCGCATGGACATAGTCCTCGATGATCACCTGCATGCCGAGCTTCATATGGATCAGGGCCGAAAGCACGACCAGACCCATGACGACGGCAACGAGCGGGTGCGACAATGCGCCAACCACCTCGGCATAGGGCGCGCCGTTGTACATGACCAGAAAGCCGACGAAGAAGAGGATCAGCGGGATGTTCGAAACGGCCGTCAGACGCTGACGCCAGAAGTGCTCTGTGCCTTCCTTGGCCGAGCCGAGACCGCGGACCTTGCCGAGCGGAGTGCGCATATCCATGAAATGGTGCCTCAGGTGCGAATGATATAGGCGACGACCCAGACGAGGATCGTCAGGACGACGGACGCGATGATGTTCGCCTTGGCGAGCTTCGTCGAGAAATGCTTCTCGAAGCCATAGCCGACATCCCACATCAGGTGGCGAAGTCCGCCAAGCATGTGGTGGATCAGTGCCCAGGTATAACCGAACAGGATCAGGCGACCGATGATGGTGCCCATGAACCAGTTGACCCATTCGAAGTACTCGGCGCCGGTGGAGGCTGCCACGAGCCACCAAGCCACGAGGATCGTGCCGAAATATAGCGCCGCACCGGTGATGCGGTGCAGGATCGACATGACCATGGTGGGGATCGGCTTGTAGATTTGCAGGTGCGGCGACAGGGGCCGGTTTTTAGTCACATTCGCCATCTAAACCTCGCGGCGTCTCGATGCGGTCCGAGAGTCCGGACATATTGTTTGCAATGCGTCATAACGTTTGTGGCATTGCATCAGGGGGACGTTTAATCCTCGAAACCCCGGACGACAAGCACATTCGCTTGACGATTTCAATTTAATCGATTCGCGTGAACAGACCTTTAGCGTCCATGCGAACCGCATGCCTCCGTACGAAAAAAGCGTTGAGATGGATGACTTTAGCAACCAGTTGCGGCATGTTGCGTTAACGATTTGTTAACTGCGTCCCGGAGGTTGCCGCATGCTAAAGTATGGTTCCGTTTTGACAGCTGCGGCCATCGCGCTCATCTCCACCGCCGACGGCGGCCTCGCCGGGGAGCAGCATGACCGAGGCCATGGCCATTACAAATCCCAGGGCCAGGCGGTGATCGGCAGCAACGGTCTTCCCTCTGTCATCCCCGGCATCGGCACCTTCGTCGGCAGCGTCTCGGGCCTGCGCATCAAAGGCAACGGCGTGTTCCTGGCCATAGACAGGGGCTTGAGGCCGCAAGTCATTGCCTATCGCGCGCCCAAGGCAAAAATCATTGAAATTTCTGCCGAAAATCCGGATGAGGCTTGCTCGTTCGAAGCCGGTGTCTGTGTGATCAGGCCGAAGAACTAGAGAAATTTCCAGACGGTCGTCTTCTTGATCTCGCTGTCTTCCAGAACGCGCGTGACAGGCACCTCATAGGTCGCCACAGGCTCTAGGTGTTCGATCGGGCGATAGCTTCGCCCGGGATCGCCGACAAGCACCAGACAACCGTCTTTCGCCATGTCCGCGAACCAGGTGACGAGCGCCCGAGCGAAGTCGCTTTCGTAAAAGACGTCACCGGCCAGGATCACCTCGAAATCGACGGATCGACCAATGAGATCCTCGGTGGTGAAGTCGACGCTTACATCGTTGAGGGCGGCATTCAGCCGCACCGCACTTCTGGCCCAAGGATCGATATCGGCGGCTAGCACTTCTGCTGCACCGGCTTTCGCCGCAGCAATGGCTACCATGCCGGAGCCACTGGCGAAATCCAGCACACGCTTGCCCCGAACCGTCTCCGGATGATCGAGCACAAAGCGCGCAAGCCCCTGGCCGCCCGCCCAGGCAAAGGCCCAGAACGGCGGCGGCAGCCCGATCGCCTCCAGATCCTCCTCCGTCTTCAGCCAGAGATCATGCACCTCGCTTGCCAGATGAAGCCGGATTTCCGGCACATGCGGCGGCGACAGCACGCTGGTGTTTACGAGGATGAATCGATCGGGGTCTGTCTTCACGAGGGGGTCACACGGGCGGATTTTCGAGGCCGCCCATGCGGCAGACCTCGAAATACTCGTCATCCGTCACCGGCTGAACGGAAAGCCGCATGGAGGTGACAAGCGCCATCTTCGACAGCTTCTCATTCGCCTTCACGTCCTTGAGGCTGACCGGTTTAGGCATGTCGCAGACGGCGCGGATGTCGACGCAGTCCCAGCGCGCGTCACCCTCCGCGGTCGAATCCGGATGAGAGAGCGCACAGACCTCGACGATGCCCACGACTTCCAGGCCCTCGTTGGAGTGGTAGAAGAAGCCCTTGTCGCCGATTTTCATCGCCCGCATGTTGTTGCGCGCAAGATAATTGCGAACGCCGGTCCACTCTTCCCCGGCGTCACCCTTGGCCTTCTGCATTTCCCAGGACCACTTGAAGGGTTCTGATTTGTAGAGCCAGAATGCCATGCCGTTCACGCCTCCGGATTGTTGAAGACCCAGTTATAGGGCTTGATCTCGACAGTCTCGAACAGGCCGGCCTTGGCATAGGGGTCCTGCGCTGCAAGCGCCTTGGCAGCCTCGATATCATCGGCCGCGATGATTAGCATCGAGCCGCAGGGCTTGCCCTCGGCATCGAGGAAAGGGCCGGCAATCTTCAGCTGGCCGGCGGCATTCAGCCCGTTCAGCCATTCGACATGCGGCGGACGCGTTTCCATCCGAAGGTTCAGGTGTCCTGGCTTGTCGGCGCAAATGACGGCAAACAGCATCTTTTCTCTCCTCAAGGGTCTCTTATTCGGTGGTGATCGGTCGTGACATCAGTTGGGTGATCGCGGTCGGGATGTCCAACCTGCCATCGATGATCGCGGCAACAGCCTGCGTGATCGGCATCTCGATCTGGTGACCTTCGGCGAGACGGGCAGCGACTGCGGCCGCAAAGGCACCTTCGACGAGCGAACCATGCTGAGAGCCCATGGGTTCGCCACGGCCAAGCGCAATACCGAAGCGCAGGTTGCGGGACTGGTGGCTGGTCGCGGTCAGCACCAGGTCGCCGAGCCCCGACAAGCCCCGCACCGTATCGCCTCGCCCACCCATCGCATCGACCAGTCTAGACATCTCAGCGAGGCCACGGGCGATCAGCGCCGCACGCGCCGAATCCCCGAGCCCCATGCCCTCGACGATACCGCAGGCGATCGCCAGCACGTTCTTCAGTGCACCGCCGAGCTGCACGCCGATCCGGTCGTCGGAGGCATAGAGCCGGAACGTCTGTCCGGAAATCGCCTTGGCGAGATGTTCGGCAAGGGACAGATCTTCTGCAGCAATCGCCATGGCCGTCGGCAGCCCCTTGGCAATATCAGCCGCAAAGCCCGGACCTGACAGCATGGCGATCGGATGATCGGGAAGTGCCGCCTCCAGCACATCGGTCAGAAGGCGAGACGTCTGCTTCTCGATGCCTTTCGCGCAGATGACAACGGGCGCGCCCGGCTTCAGATAGGGACCGTAGGTCTCCGCCGCAGCGACCTGTGCCTGCGACGGCATAACGAAGAGGACGATGTCCGCTGTGGTCAGGTCTTGCGGTCTGGCAGAGTAGGCCAGCGCCTCGGGCAATCGAATGCCGGGCAGTGCCGCCTCGTGTATCCGACTGTTCGCAAGATCGCCCATCCCGGACGCGTCGCGGCCGATCAGAACTGCCTCTGCCTTGCCGGTCTGGGCAATCACGGCGGCAAGCGCCGTCCCAAAGGCGCCTGCACCGATGACGGCGATACGTTGTATCTCGCTCATGCCTTGGCGCCCCGCTTTCCATAAGCGAGCAAGGCCTTGGCATCCTGATCGAGCGGCCAGCGCGAGCGGGGTGCGACGAAAAGATCATCCGAGGGCATGCCAAGCGCCATGCGCTCCAGACCTGCCCAGGCGATCATCACGGCATTGTCGGTGCAAAGATGGTGCGGCGGCGCGACGAACCGGAATCGATGCTCTCCGCAGAGCGTATCCAGCGTCTGGCGCACCTCTTTATTGGCAGCCACACCGCCGGCGACGACCAGCGAAGGTTCGGCCACATCGGGAAACGTCTCCTTGAACCGCTGCAGGCCACGGCCGATGCGATCTTTCAGCGTACGCGAAATGGCATGCTGGAACGAGGCGCAGATATCGGCGATGTCCTGATCTGTGACTGGCGCGATGCCTTCGGCCGCCTGACGCACGGCAGTTTTGAGCCCCGAGAAGGAAAAATCGAGGCGCGCTTCGCCGACAAGCGGCCGTGGGAAGGCAAACCGCTTGGGATTGCCCGTGGCGGCTGCCCGCTCCACAGCCGGACCACCCGGATAGGGAAGCCCGAGAAGCTTCGCCGTCTTGTCGAAGGCCTCGCCCAGAGCATCGTCGATGGTGGTGCCCCAGCGCTCGTATTCACCTACACCCTTGACCAGCACGAGTTGTGTGTGACCGCCGGAAACAAGCAGCATCAAATAGGGAAAAGCAACGCCATCGGTGAGCCGCGCCGTCAGCGCATGGCCCTCGAGATGGTTGACGGCATAGAGCGGTTTACCCGTCGCCCGTGCGATAGCCTTGCCGGTCATCAGCCCCACCAGCAACCCGCCGATCAGGCCGGGGCCGGACGTGGCAGCAATGGCATCGACTTCTGAGAGCGTGATGCCGGCCCGTGTCAGCGCTTCCTCGATCAACGTATCCAGCGCATCGACATGGGCGCGGGCGGCAATCTCCGGCACTACGCCGCCATAGGCGCTGTGCTCGTCGAGCTGGCTCAAGACGACATCCGCCTCGGTGACGGCCGAGCCGTCAGAAAGCCGCGTGACGACGGCCGCGGCCGTTTCGTCACAGCTCGTTTCGATACCGAGGATGCGCAGTTTGGATGTCATGTAACCTGTTCATTGATTGCGGTCGCCGAGAAACCGGTCTACGAAACCTGTCGGTAACAACGGACAAGTTCGGATGCAAACAAAACCTTTCCGCATCGGCACGCGGGGCAGCCCGCTCGCTCTCGCCCAGGCTTCGGAGACACGCGCCCGCCTCATGGTGGCTCACGGACTTCCGGAAGAGATGTTCGAGATCGTGGTACTCTCCACGAAGGGCGACCGGATCACTGACCGGGCCCTTTCGGAGATCGGCGGCAAGGGGCTCTTTACCGAAGAACTGGAAGAACAGCTGCTCTCGGGCGACCTCGATTTCGCCGTGCATTCGTCCAAGGACATGCCGACCAAGCTGCCGGAAGGGCTTTTCCTCTCCGCCTACCTGCCACGTGAGGATGTCCGTGATGCCGTCGTTGGCCGCACGGCTCCGACGCTGAAGGAGCTTCCGCAAGGAGCAACCGTCGGCTCCTCTTCGCTACGTCGACAAGCCCTCATCCGCCGCATCCGTCCCGATATCAACGTCATCACCTTCCGCGGTCTGGTCGACACCCGCCTGCGCAAGCTTGCCGACGGCGAAGTGGATGCAACCTTGCTTGCCTTTGCCGGCCTGAAGCGTCTCGGTAAGCCTGAGATCCCGACCGAACTGCTTGACCCCAGCGAGTTTCCGCCGGCACCGGCACAAGGCGCGATCTGTATCGAGAGCCGCATCGGCGACACGAGGGTCAACGACCTGCTCGAAGCGATCAATGACCACGATACCTTTGACGCTGTCAGCTGCGAACGCGCCTTCCTCGGCGCCCTCGATGGCTCTTGCCGCACGCCGATTGCAGGCCTTGCAACGGTGCAGGGCGACGCGATCCGCTTTGCCGGCATGATCCTGACGCCCGACGGCAGCCGCTGGCATGACGTTGAGATCGAGGGAAGCCGGACGGAGGCTGCCGTGCTCGGCGCAAGAGCCGGCGGAACGGTCCGCAGCGCGGCAGGCAGCGACTTCTTCGACAGCTGGAGTTAAGCCATGCGCGTTCTCGTGACGCGTCCGGAGCCGGCCTCGGCCAGAACCGCCGCCGAACTCGAACGCCGTGGTCATGAGGCCGTACTCCTGCCCCTGATGCAGGCAGTGCAACAACCCGAAGCACTCGCCTCCCCTCCCGCACCCGACACCGCTGCCCTTGCCGTGACCAGTGCCGAAGCGATGCGCGTGCTCGAAACAGTGCCGGGCGATGCAAGAGCACCCTTCCAGTCGTTGCCCCTCTTCGCGGTCGGTCGCGCAACGGCCCGCGCGGCAAGAGAGGCGGGCTTCGGAGATGTTTCGGTTGCAGACGGTGACGGACACTCCCTCGCTGAACTGCTCATCGTGAACTCGGGCCAAAATCCGGGCGCCTCGATCATCTATCTGACCGGAACTCCTCGCTCTCCAGACTTCGAAGCCAAAATGCGGGAGGCGGGACGTAGCATGGACGTACGCGAATGTTACTTGATGGTGCCAAGTACCTATTCCGACGCGGCGGTCATCGAAAAGCTCACGCCCATGCCGGATGCAATTCTTGTCTACTCCTCAGAAACGGCAAGGCGTCTCGGGGACTTGCACGACCGTACGGCCGAATGTCTCGACTGGCCTCGGACACGTTTTCTGTGCCTCAGTGAGAAGATCGCACGTGCCCTGCCGGCAGATTTTCAGGCCAGAAGCCAATGGCCGATGGAACCTCGCGAGGATCTGCTCCTTCTTCTGCTTTGATGCAGTGCCGCGTGAAATGGAACCTCGGGCCTTCCCTTCGCCCTGAGGACTGACTAGGTTTAGTCACACGCGCGAAATGAAGAGGTTGCCATGGTTTCCGGAAAGCCACCCCGTCGATCGAAAGCCACCGATGATCCGGTGACGATAGATCTGACCGCACAGGAAACCAAGTCCGCTGCGGACTCCGGCAATGCCGAGTCCGATGCTGCGCCATCGGATGCCCCTGCCTCGTCTGCCGTCGCGGACGAGCCGAGCGCAAGTGCCGCGGCTTCGAACGACGCTGCGACTGAAGCTCCGGCAGATCCCTGGACACCCACGCCGGAGCCGACGGCCGAAACTACCCCAGCCGATGACACGGACACACGTGAAGAAACGGCAGCAAAAAGCGACACGACCACCAGCCGGGAACCCACTCGCCAATCCCCGCCGACCTCGACCCTGGTTGCCTCCGGCATCTTCGGCGGCCTCGTGGCGCTCGCGCTGGCCGGCAGCATGCAATATGCCGGAATTGTTCCGGGTCTCGGACCGGAACAGACTGTCCAGGCAACAGCCATGGACACGGCAGAGCTTGACGCGTTGAAGGCCGAGGTTGCGCGCCTGGCGGCACAACCGGCAGCACCGGCTACCGACCCTGCACTTGCCGATCGCATTGCAGCACTTGAAACCAGTGTCGCCAATGCAGGCTCCGAGCCGACCGCCGATGCTGCCGCCGTCGAAGCGTTGAAGACACAGCTGGTCGCTGCTGAACAGGCGATTGAGTCCCTGCGTGCGGAAGTCGCCAGCAACAAGCAGGCGCTCGACCAGAGCGCCACGCGACTTGATGAAGCCGAGCGCAAGCTAGACGAACCACGTAGCGACGTTGAAATGGCGCGCGCGATCGCCCTTTCCGGGTTGAAGACAGCAATCGATCGCGGTGGACCATTCCTGTCGGAACTTGACGCCCTGAAGAGCGTGTCACCAGAGGACCCTGCAGTTGCGGCCTTGAGCCCCCTCGCGAGCAATGGCGTACCGTCACGTTCGGATCTGACGCGACAGTTCAATCGGGTGGCGGAAAAGATCCTCGCCGCCATCCACCAGCCCGAACAAGGCGAAGGCTGGACCGATCGCCTGATGGCGAGCGCCCGCTCGCTGGTCAAGGTGCGACCCGTTGGAAATGTCGAGGGCGACACGCCGGAAGCCATCGTTGCACGCGTCGAGAACAAGTTGCAGAACGGCGACCTCAAGGGCGCGGCTCTTGAGTGGGAGACCCTGCCTGAAGCAGGCAAGGCGGTCTCGTCGGAATTTGCGACCACGCTGAAGAACCGGATCGAGGCCGAGGAACGGGTATCTGCGGCCCTGTCTCAGACCGTGGCCGGAAATGGAGGCTGACGCATGACGACCATCCTCAAGATCCTCTTCTTCTTCGGCTTCATCCTGGCGCTTGGCTTCGGCTTCTCCTGGGTCGCGGATCGCCCCGGTGAGATCTCGCTGATTTGGGAAGGCCAGCAATACAACACAGATCTCATCGTGGCTGTGACGGCTCTGGTCGGGCTCGTCGCAGTGATCATGGTGACATGGTGGCTGCTCCGCACGCTTTGGACGTCGCCTCACTCTGTCCGCCGTTTCTTCCGCGCCCGCAAGCGGGACCGCGGCTATCAGGCGCTCTCCACCGGTTTGATTGCTGCAGGTGCTGGAAACGCGATCCTAGCCCGCAAAATGAGCGCCCGTGCGAGAAGCCTGATCCGTGCTGATCAGGAGCCCTTGATCCGCGTGTTGGATGCCCAAGCCGCTCTGATCGAAGGGCGCCACGATGAGGCACGTCGCCTGTTCCAGGAGATGTCCGAGGATCCGGAAACGCGCGAACTCGGCTTGCGCGGCCTCTACGTCGAGGCAAACCGGCTGGGAGCCCATGAGGCCGCCCGGCAATATGCCGAAACCGCAGCGGAAGCCGCCCCCTACCTGCCCTGGGCGGCCAAGGCGACGCTCGAACACCGCTGCCGCGCCGGTCATTGGGATGATGCGATCCGCCTGCTGGATCAACAGAAGATTGCCCATGTTCTGGAGCGCCATGAAGCGGAGCGCCTGAAGGCTGTGCTGCTGACGGCAAAGGCAGAGGACCAACTCGAAGCCGAACCGGCGGCCGCACGCGACAGTGCATTGAAGGCCCTGAAGCTTGCCAAGGATTTGGTGCCAGCCGCGATCGTCGCCGCCAAGGCCTATATGCGTGAAGACAACCTGCGCAAGGCATCCAGCACGCTGGAGCAGGTCTGGAAACTCGACCCGCATCCCGAAATTGCCCGTGCCTATGTTCGCGCCCGCAGCGGCGACAGCGCGGTGGATCGCCTGAAGAAAGCGGAAAAGCTCGAAGCCCTGAAGCCGAACAATTACGAGTCCCTGCTCATTGTCGCCGAAGCAGCCCTCGATGCCCAGGATTTCAAGAAGGCACGCACCAAGGCAGAAGCCGCAGCCCGCATCGCCTCGCGCGAACGGGTCTATCTGCTGCTTGCGGATATCGAGGAAGCCGAGACCGGTGACCAGGGCCGCATCCGCCACTGGATGGGCCAGGCCCTGAAGGCGCCGCGCGATCCCGCCTGGGTGGCCGACGGCCATGTCTCGGAACGCTGGATGCCGATCTCGCCGGTCACCGGTCGCCTCGATGCCTTCGAATGGAAGACGCCCTTCGACCAACTGGCGGGTCCGATCGAGGAAGGCAATGTCTCCGAGGGCGAAAAGGCACTTGCCTCCCTGCCGCCTGTTGCAAGAACCGAAGCACCGGCGCGACCCGAACCTGAGTTCGAGACGGCAAAGCCGAAAATCGTGCAACCGGAAGCCCGGGTGATCGATGCCGAACCTCAGGCAAAAGCGATCGAACCGGAGACCCCTCCGGCGAAGCCAGCAAAGCCGGTCAAACCCGTGGTGATCGCATCTGGAGATGCCACTCCCGCTACCCAGGAACAGGCGGTTGTTGAGCCTTTCTTTGGCCGGCCACCCGATGACCCGGGTGTCAAGGATCCGGCGCTCGCGGCACCGGAAGCCAAGACGCGCCTGAAACTCTTCTGACGGGATCCGCATGCTCGACCGCTTGCAAGCCTTTTTCCAATCCGTGATGCAGGACCGCCCCAAGGCGGTCTTTGCCCCCGACGACCCGCGCATCGCAGTCGCTGCTCTCTGTCTCCAGGTCATGGAGGCGGATGGCGTCGTCCGCGACGCCGAACGAGTGAAGCTGCGTGAAATCCTGAAAGATCAATACGCACTGGACGATGCGGCACTCGATGCCCTGATTGCCGCCGGGCAGGACGCCGAGAGCGAAGCGGTGGACTACTATCGCTTCACGACGGAATTGAAGCGACAGCTCAATGAGGAACAGCGCCAGCAGCTCGTCGGTCTGCTCTGGGACATTGTTTATGCCGACGGCAACAGGAGCGAGATGGAAGACCACGCCATCTGGCGGGTCGCCGATCTCCTCGGCGTGTCGGCCCGGGAGCGGATCGTGCAGCGACAGGAGGCGGCGGAACGCGCCGGTCTCGGAGCAATCGACGATGCCTCGTGACCTTCGGTCGCGTCTAAGCGATCGCAAACAACCGGTTCTCATCGTCCTGCATCAGGAGCGTTCAAGCTCCGGCCGGGTCGGCCAGATGCTGGAAGAAAAAGGCTATGCGCTGGATATCCGCCGCCCGGTGCTCGGCCAGGACCTGCCGAAGACACTGGCGGATCATGCCGGCGCGGTCGTCTTCGGCGGTCCGATGAGCGCCAACGACCCCGAGGACTACATCAAGACCGAGATCAACTGGCTTGACGTGCCCCTGAAAGAGAACAAGCCGTTTCTCGGCATCTGTCTCGGCGCCCAGATGCTGGTCCGCCACCTCGGCGGCAAGGTGGAGGCCGACCGCGAGGAGCGCACGGAGATCGGCTGGTATCCGATCCGACCGACGGAGCACGGCCGCCTGCTGATGCATTGGCCAAAGATGGTCTATCACTTCCATCGCGAAGGCTTCAGCCTGCCGCATGGTGCAAAATTGCTGGCGACCGGCGACATCTATCCGAACCAGGCCTTCCGCTATGGCGAGAACGCCTGGGGCGTGCAGTTCCATGCCGAACTCACCCGCGCCATGATGCACCGCTGGGTGGTCCACGGCGCCCATCGCTTCGTGCTGCCCAATGCACAGCAAGGCCGTGAGCATCTGGAAGGGCGGATGATCTTCGACGCTCCCTTGCGGGTCTGGCTGTCGGATTTCCTCGACCTGATCTTCGAGCGTGATCAGCGCGCCTCCTGACGCTCCGGCGCCTCGAGGCTGTCGATCTTGCGCAGCTGCGGGAAGCCGAGCGCCCAGACGACGGCGACTGCGAGCGTCCCGAAGCCACCGATCACGACGGCCGGGACGGGCCCGATGAAATGCGCCATGGTGCCGGCGCGGAATTCGCCGAGCTCGTTGGACGCACCGACAAAGACCATGTTGACGGCATTGACGCGCCCACGCACCTCGTCCGGCGTCCAGAGCGCGATCAGCGTCTCGCGCACATAGACCGAGGCCATGTCCGCAGCCCCCATCAGCATCAGGGCGACGATCGAGAGCCACGCATATTCGGACATTCCAAAGACGATCGTGCCGGCCCCGAAGAGCGCAACACCGATGAACATGAAGATCCCGGCATTGTGGCGGATTGGAAAGCTTGCAAGCGCGATCGCGACGATGATCGCCCCAATTCCGGGTGCTGCGCGCAGGAGGCCGAGCCCCCAGGGGCCGAGATCGAGAATGTCGCGCGCAAAGACCGGCATCAGCGCGACGGCACCGCCCAGCAGCACCGCGAAGAGGTCGAGCGAGATCGCGCCCAGGACCACCTTCTCACCGAAGATGAAGCGGAAACCGGCAAACAGCGTGTCGAGGCTGACGGCCTTTTCTGACTTTCGCTGCGGCGGGCGCTTGACGAGGAAGACGAGGATCGACGCGGCCGCAAAGAAGGCGAAGGACACCGAATAGGCGACAACAGGACTTGCTCCGTAGAGCAGACCACCGGCCACGGGGCCGACGATCGACGCTGTCTGCCAGGAGGACGAATTCCAGGCGACCGCGTTCGACAAGTCCTTCTGCGGCACGAGGTTGGGCGCAAGCGACTGTACGGCGGGAGCGGCAAAGGCGCGCTCGATGCCGAAGACGACGAGAATGGCAAAGACGATCGTCGGCTCGAAGGCATCGGCAATGGTGAGCCCAAGCAGCGCTCCGGCGCAGATGGCGCTGACGATCATACAGATCGAGACGATGGCCCGGCGATTGTAGCGGTCAGCGACGGAACCGGTGACGAGGATCAAAAGCAGCGACGGCAGGAACTGCACCAGGCCGATCAGGCCGAGATAGAAGACATTGCCCGTCATGTCGTACATCTGCCAGCCGACGGAGACGCTGAGGATCTGGGTGGCGAAGGCTCCCAGGAAGCGGGCAAAGAAGAAACGAGTATAGGAGGAATGCCGAAATGCCGCGAAACGATCGTCGGCCGAGGACGGGTGCATCGAAGTGACCTTGAGCTGCGGGCAGGCCCGCCGTTAAACATGATTCGGATTGCGTGGGCCCCATCCACTTGTCCGTTAAGTCGCCAATGTCTACATCTCTGTCAACCGAGAAATGGAGACCTGAATGTACGCCCTGTTTCAGACGATTGACCTTGCCTTGAGCATCTTCACCTGGATTCTGATCGGGAGTGCAATCTTCTCCTGGCTCTACGCTTTCAACGTGATCAATTCCAGCAACCGCTTCGTCGCAGCGCTTGGACAGTTTCTCTACAATGTGACCGAGCCGGTTCTGCGCCCGATCCGCCGCTTCATGCCGGATCTCGGTGGTATCGACATTTCGCCGATCGTCGTGCTGTTGATCATCTTCTTCCTGCGTTCCTTCCTCTGGAATAGCATCTATCCGCTGGTGGCGTGACAAGACCCTACCGTCTTGCGCATGATCACATACTGATCGCCGTCCGGTTGACACCGAACGGCGGGCGCGATGCGTTTGACGGGGTGGAAGTTTCAGCCGACGGTCTGGCGCATCTGAAGGCACGCGTGAGCAGCGTGCCGGAAAAGGGCAAGGCTAACAAGGCGCTCATCGCGCTGCTGTCGAAAGCCCTGAAGGTCCCGAAGTCCTCGATATCGGTGGCGTCAGGCGATACCGCCAGACAAAAAATCCTCCGGATCGAGGGCGATCCGGAGGATTTGAAATCGCGGTTGGACGCTCTCGCGTCGACCTCAGAACTTACTTGCCTTCAGCCTTGGCGCGCTCGATCGAGTCGAGAATGATCTGCTTGGCAGCATCGACATCCATCCAGTCGCCGATCTTTACCCACTTGCCAGGCTCCAGATCCTTGTAGTGTTCGAAGAAGTGCTGGATCTGCTTCAGCGTGATTTCCGGAAGATCCGTATAGTTGGTGATCTTGTCGTAGCGGCGCGTCAGCTTCGGCACCGGAACGGCGAGGATCTTCTCGTCCATGCCGCCATCGTCTTCCATCATCATGACGCCGATCGGGCGGACATTGATGACGCAGCCCGGAACCAGCGGGCGCGTGTTGCAGATCAGAACGTCGAGCGGGTCGCCGTCCTTGCAGAGCGTATGCGGCACGAAGCCGTAATTGCCCGGATAGGTCATCGGGGTGTAGAGGAAGCGGTCGACCACCAGCGTGCCCGCGTCCTTGTCCATCTCATACTTGATCGGCTGGCCGCCGACAGGAACTTCGACGATGACGTTGATGTCTTCCGGCGGGTTCTTGCCGATGGCAATTGCATCAATACGCATATTATTGGACCCCGTAGAGTGTTGAATTCCTGCGCTACCTAATGCGAATTATGGCGCAATGCAACACGGCTTTCGGCGGACGCGACGGGCGCTGCAAGGGGCAAGCGACGAAGGGGGATTAGCGGCATGATCAGGGGAACGAAAAATCTGCTCGCAGGATTGCACTGGCTGGCGCCTTTTGCACTCCTCTCCGGACCCGCGCTAGCTCAGGAAAGCGTATACACCGATCTCGACCTCAACGCCTGCGAAACACTGGCCGAGGACGTGATGGGGGTTTCCTTGAAATGCGAGGGCTACGAAGATTATCCCGTCTATTTCAAGGAAGGTGACATCCGCCAGAGCGTGATCTTCGGTCAGGTCGACAGGGAGCTGATCGACGGGGGCTTCGAGAGTTTCGCGGCCTTCAACCACGTCAACACCAGGATCGAATGGCGTCTCGATGACGGTGACCGGCCATTTGCGGCGATCCTGCGCTGGTTCATCGACAATCCCGGCCCGGACGGCAGCTCGACCAGGCAAGGCCGTGCCGTGATCCTCGTCGTGTCCAAAGTTGCGACGCAAGGAGACGGCGGCTCCTGCTTCGTCGCCATGGTGGATGCCAAGGCCAACCCCAAGGCCAACGAACTGGCGAGGCAGGCGGCAGACACCGAGGCTGCCGATTTCGCCTGCGGCATGAACGAGCCGCAATGGATCGGCAAGCGCGGCGACCTTGTCAGCGAGCGAACGTTCAGCTGGCCCGAGGGTTATGTCGTGGAATAGACGCGTAGCGCCGTCTCAGTTCCAGATGAAGCCGAGTTTCTTCAGGTGGACGTCGTCGAAGTCTTCCATCCCCTCGACTGCATCCGTACCGCCGTTCGTCCGGAAGAAATTGGCGGCGATCTCGCTATCTTCAAGGCACCAGACGACCATGCCGTTGCAACCGAGCGACTTCAGAATCCGCCGCGCCTCGTGGAACAGCTTATAACCGAGCCCGATACCCTGATATTCGGGCCGGAGATACAATTCATAGATCTCGCCCTCATGCGGCAAGGCGCGTGCCCTGTTGTAGCCAAGCGAGGCGTAACCGGCGACTTGACCTGCCACTTCGGCAACGAGGATAGTGGCCGGACCACGCGTCGCCTTGCGCCACCAGCTCTCGCCGCGGCGCTCGACCATACGGGTCAGCGCACGATAGGGAATGATACCGGAATAGGCGTGCATCCAGGCAGTGCGATGGGCATCCGCGATCGCGGCGGCATCACCGGGACCTGCCAAGCGCATGTCGATCGACAACGTCTTCATAACGTAAATCCACTCTGGCGCGCCCCCAGATGAGACGCGGAGCCTGGACCTGCATCGGCCCAACGAGAAAATTTAACGCTTTTTTAAGATTACTCGCAAGGCAGAAGGCGGAGGATGCACAAACAAAACCCCGGCCTTTTGGACCGGGGTTTCAAAACGATACATATTTTCAGAGACTTGTGTCTCAGATGGCAGCCTTGGACTTTTCCATGCGCTTGCGGTCGTTCGCATCGAGGAACATCTTGCGCAGGCGGATCGACTTCGGCGTGACTTCCATCAGCTCGTCATCCTGGATCCAGGACAGCGCGCGGTCGAGGGTCATGCGGATCGGCGGGGTCAGCTTGACGGCTTCGTCTTTGCCGGCCGAACGGATGTTGGTCAGCTGCTTGCCCTTGAGAACGTTGACTTCGAGGTCGTTGTCACGCGTGTGGATGCCGATGATCATGCCGGCATAAACCTTTTCACCTGGCTCGATGATCATCGGGCCACGATCTTCCAGGTTGAACATGGCGTAAGCAACAGCTTCACCCGACTGGTTAGACAGGAGAACGCCGTTGACGCGACCGGTGATTGCACCCTTGTAAGGCTGATAGTCGTGGAACAGGCGGTTCATGATCGCCGTGCCGCGCGTATCGGTCAGCAGTTCCGACTGGTAGCCGATCAGGCCACGGGTCGGCGCATAGAAGCGCAGACGAACGCGGCTGCCGCCGGATGGGCGAAGCTCGACCATCTCGGCCTTGCGCTCGGACATCTTCTGAACGACGACGCCGGAATGCTCTTCGTCGACGTCGATCACGACTTCTTCGATCGGCTCCATGGTCTGGCCGTTCTCGTCCTTGTGCATGACGACGCGCGGACGCGAAACGGCAAGCTCGAAGCCTTCGCGGCGCATGGTCTCGATCAGGACGGCGAGCTGCAATTCGCCGCGGCCGGACACGAAGAAGGAGTCCTTGCCGTCGGATTCTTCGATCTTCAGCGCGACATTGCCTTCGGCTTCCTTGAACAGGCGATCGCGGATGACGCGCGAGGTGACCTTGTCACCTTCGGTGCCGGCGAGCGGGCTGTCGTTGACGAGGAAGGACATGGTGACCGTCGGCGGGTCGATCGGCTGAGCGGTCATGGCTTCGGTGACCGAAGGATCGCAGAAGGTGTCGGCAACGGTGCCCTTGGAGAGGCCGGCGATGGCGACGATGTCACCAGCATGGGCCTCTTCGATCGGCTGGCGCTCAATGCCGCGGAACGCGAGGATCTTCGAGATACGGCCGGTTTCGACCGTCTTGCCGTCCTGGGAGAGAACCTTGACCGCCTGGTTCGGCTTGATCGAGCCGGAAGCGATGCGACCGGTGATGATACGGCCGAGGAAGGGGTTGGCTTCTAGAAGCGTACCGATCATGCGGAACGGGCCTTCTTCGACCTTGGGCTCCGGAACATGTTCCAGCACGAGGTCGAGAAGCGGCGCAAGACCTGCATCCTTCGGACCTTCAGGATTGACGTTCATCCAGCCGTCGCGACCAGAACCGTAAAGGATCGGGAAGTCGAGCTGATCGTCGGTCGCGTCGAGATTGGCGAAGAGGTCGAAGACTTCGTTGATGACTTCTTCGTGCCGGCCGTCCGGACGGTCGATCTTGTTGATCGCGACGATCGGGCGAAGACCGACCTTCAGCGCCTTGCCGACGACGAACTTCGTCTGCGGCATTGGGCCTTCCGAGCTATCGACCAGAACGATCGCGCCGTCCACCATCGAGAGGATACGCTCGACTTCACCGCCGAAGTCGGCGTGGCCGGGTGTGTCGACGATGTTGATGCGGTGACCCTTCCACTCGATGGAGGTCGCCTTGGCCAGGATCGTGATGCCACGCTCCTTTTCGAGGTCGTTCGAGTCCATCATGCGCTCGGCGGTGCGCTGGTTCTCACGGAAAGACCCCGACTGCTTCAGAAGCTCGTCCACAAGGGTCGTTTTTCCATGGTCGACGTGCGCGATAATCGCGATGTTGCGCATTTTCATGTTTGTGATCTCTGATAGCTGGGGCGCAATACGGGAGAGTGGCGCCGATTTACTTTGGCGCGCTCATACCTTGTTTTTTGCATTTGCGAAAGGGGGAAACGCCCGATGCGCCGGCGATGGTTACCGCCGGCGGCAAATTTCGGGTGCATTGCAGGCCTTAAGCGGCAAGCCCTTTCTTCTTCAGCATCGCCTCCGGGCTTGGCAGTTTGCCGCGGAATGCCTTGTAGGCATCCTCCGGATCGACCGATCCACCCGAGGCATAAATGTGGGTCTTGAGCTTCGATGCCATCTCCGGATCGAAGGGATTGCCGGTCTCCTCGAAGGCCGAGAAGGCATCGGCATCGAGCACCTCCGACCACATATAGGAATAGTAGCCGGCAGAATATCCGTCACCGGCAAACACATGCTGGAAATGCGGCGTGGCGTGGCGCATGACGATCGAAGAAGGCATGCCGACCTTCTCGAGCACCTCGGTTTGGACAGCGATCGGATCTTCGACCGCCCCGCTTGTGTGGAACGCCATGTCGACCAGCGCCGACGAGGTGAACTCCACCGTGTTGAAGCCGGCATTGAAGGTGCGCGCGGCCAGCACCTTGTCGAGCAGTGCTTGCGGCATCGGCTCGCCCGTCTGGTAGTGGACCGCATAGGTCTTCAGGATTTCCGGCACCGTCAGCCAGTGTTCATAGAGCTGCGATGGCAGTTCGACGAAGTCGCGCGATACGCCCGTGCCGGAGACAGAAGGATAGGTGACATCCGACAGCATGCCATGCGCGGCGTGGCCGAACTCGTGGAAGAGGGTCCGGGCATCGTCGAGCGAGAGAAGCGCCGGCTTACCGGCCTCGGGCTTGGCGAAATTGCAGACATTGTAGATGATCGGCAGCTCACCCTCGCGGCCGTTCTTCAGCGGCAGCCGGTGCTGCGCCTGGAAGCTGCTCATCCAGGCCCCGGAGCGCTTCGACGAACGGGCGAAATAGTCTCCGAGGAACAGCGCCACCAGCTTGTCGTTCCGGTCGCGGATCTCGAAGACGCGCACGTCAGGATGATAGCCAACCACATTCGTGAGCGGCACGGCGCGGATGCCAAAGAGCCGGCCCGCAACGTCGAAGCAGGCCTCGATGATCTTTTCGAGCTGCAGATAGGGCTTCAGCTCGGTTTCGGAGAAATTGAACTTCTGGGCCCGGAGCTTTTCGGCATAGTGGCGCCAGTCCCACGGCGCTACCTCGTGGTTCTTTCCCTCTTCGGCAATCAAGGCGGCAAGCTCGGCCTCTTCGGCGCGCGCCTGAGAGACCGCCTTTTCCCAAACCTGCATCAGGAGACCGTTCACCGCTTCCGGTGTCTTCGCCATCGTGTTGTCGAGCTTGTAGGACGCATAGTCCTTGTAACCGAGCAGAGCCGCCTTCTCAGCCCTGAGGGCCAGAGTTTCCTTGACGATTTCCCGGTTGTCGGTGGCGCCGCCCTTGATGCCACGCGAGGTCCAGGCCTTGAAGGCGATCTCGCGCAAGTCGCGGCGCTCGGAAAACGTGAGGAAGGGCTCGATGATCGAGCGCGACAGCGTCACCACGTGGGCGTGTCCGCCGCCATGGGCGGCAGCGGCAGACGCCATGGCGTCGCGCAGGAAGGCGGGAATACCGGCGAGATCCTCTTCCCCGACAAGCGGCAGGGTCCACGACGATTCGTCGCCGAGAACATTCTGCCCGAAACTGGCACCGAGGCTCGCCAGCCGTTCGTTGATCGCCGCCAGCCGCTCCTGCTCGGCCTTCGGCAGCTTGGCACCCGCTTTCACGAAACCCTTCCAATGGCGCTCCAAAACGCGCGTCTGTTCAACCGAAAGCCCAAGATCCGCCCGGCGCGTCCAGAGGTCGTCGATACGGCGGAACAGCGCCGCGTTCATGCCAATCTTGGAATAGTGGCGAGACATCTTCGGCGCGATCTCGCGCTCCAGAGCCTGGATGTCGGGATTGGTATGGGCACCGGCCCGATTCCAGAACAGGGCCGACACACGGGAAAGCGCGTCACCTGCGATCTCCAGCGCAACGATCGTGTTTGCGAAAGTCGCCGGTTCAGGATTCTCCGCGATCGCATCGATTTCTGCGTCATGCTCCTTCAGCGCCGCTTCAAAAGCCGGTGCGTAGTCGTCGTCGCCGACCTTCTCGAATTGCGGCAGGCCAAACGGCCCCTGCCAATCGGTGACGGCGGGATTGAAAACAGACGACTGAACCATGTGAAAACCTCCTGACGCATCGCACCGCAAACGGGCGAAGCAATGATTTTCCACCATGTTATCCCGGCAACACATGGGTGAGCACGCAAAAATCGGTGAACAAGGCGAGATTTTTCCACCAGGGGTTCAGGCGCCAATTGACGTAGTTTCGAATAAGAACATAGATCGATACATCCTATGAAAGGACGGTCACGGCCATGGAAATCTTCTCGATCCAACCGGTAGGCGCTTCCTCCCTTCGCGTCAAAGAAACCAGCCCGCAATCCAATGTCGGCCTGCCTGAGCTTTCGCCGAAGACAGCGAACTCTAGAGAAACCGAGGTTTTCGAAGAGGCGCTGTCCGTCTTCGCCAGCATGACACCGCGCCGCTTACGTGAGATTGCTTCGGAGAGCTTTCAACGGGAAGAGATCGACGCCGACACCTATCGCGAGCTCTCGACGGAGCTACCTTTGCAGATCGTCGATCGCAACGGCAAGATGATGGATCTGTCGACACTGACCGACGATTCCCATTTCGACTATGCGGAATACTACCGCACGCAGCAGTCGCTTGCCGAGATGATCGGCGACATGGACATGGCGGGCTCCTATGCGAAGGTTCTCGATTTCTTTTCGAAATCGACCTGATCGCGCAGCAAGCGACAATTGGCACTCGATCCCGGACCACAATCGCACTAAGTCATCAGAACGAGGCGCCGCGACGGCGCCTTTCTTCTTGATGCCGGACGAGTTCTGATGACAGCAATGCGCATGAGCGAGCGTCGCACCACCTTTCTCGGTGCGTTCCTGACCACGCTCGGCCCCATCTCCATGGCAATCTACACGCCGGCGATGCCGGAGCTGGTGCGCGCTTTCGGCACGACCGATGCGGCAATCAAGCTCAGCCTCTCGATGTTCTTTGCTGGCTTCGCCCTTGCCCAGCTGGTCGCAGGCCCCCTCGCCGATGCCCTCGGACGCAAGAAGGCGACCTTGATCTTTCTGGCAATCTATCTCGCAGGCTCACTGCTGGCGACGCTTGCCCCAAGCGTGGAGTTCATCCTCGCCGCGCGCCTTGTGCAAGGCATCGGCGCTTCCGTCGGCGTTGTCGTCGGGCGCGCGATCGTGCGAGACCTCTATACCGGCGCGGATGCCGCCCGCATTCTCAATACGATCGGCATCTTCCTCGCGGTCGGTCCGGCCATGGGACCAACCCTCGGTGGCCTGACCCTCGCGGCCTTCGGCTGGAATGCGGTTTTCCTGCTGATGGTTGGCTTCGGCGCCATGGCCGTGGGCTTTACCATGCTGCTGCTGAAAGAAACGATCATTCCAGATCTTGGACGCCTCCGCCCTGCCCAGTTGCTGCGCAACTATCTGGAGGTCGCCGGCAATGCCCGCTTCCTCGCAGCATCGCTCGTCCTGAGTGGCACCATCGGCGCGCTCTATGCGCAGTCGACCATGCTGCCCTTCGTCCTCATCAACGAGGTCGGCCTGACACCGACCGCGTTTGGCCTGGGCATGCTGATGCAATCGGGCGCATATCTGACAGGATCACTGACCCTGAAGCTCGTTTCCCGCAGGATTTCCGGGCTGACGGCGTCGCGGATAGGCATCGCCCTCTGCGGCAGCGGTGCTGTCATCATGGCGCTCTCGGTCGCATCCGTGCCGCCCTTTTTCCTTTCCGTCATGGCCCCGGTGGCCATCTGCACCTTCGGTCTCGCTTTCCTGAGCCCTCATGTCGTGACGACGAGCATGGCACCCTTCCCGCATATTGCAGGATCGGCATCCGCCTTGACAGGCTTCCTACAGATGAGCGCAGGCTTTGCCGGCGGTGTGGCAGCCGCGTCGATCGGCGATCCCTTGACCGCCTTCGGCATCATCATACCCTTCATGGAGTTGAGCGCTGTCGCCGGTTTCTTCTGGCTCCGCCACCTCGAACGCCAGGCATGAAAAAGCCCGCCTCCCCAAACGGGGAGACAGGCGATCTTGAATACATGAGCTGGCTTACTTGCCGAAATTGCGCTTGGCGAGCGTGCGCAGACGCAGCGCGTTCAGCTTGATGAAGCCGGCTGCATCCTTCTGGTCGTAGGCGCCCTGGTCGTCTTCGAACGTGACGAGCTGGTCGGAATAAAGCGACTTTGCCGATTCACGGCCGATGACCATGACATTGCCCTTGTAGAGCTTCAGCGTCACTTCGCCTTCGACATGCTCCTGGCTCTTGTCGATCAGGGCCTGCAGCATCTCGCGCTCGGGGGAGAACCAGAAGCCGTAATAGATCAGCTCGGCGTAGCGCGGCATGATCTCATCCTTGAGGTGGGCAGCACCACGGTCGAGGGTGATCGATTCGATCGCACGATGGGCCGAAAGCAGGATCGTGCCGCCGGGGGTCTCGTAGACGCCGCGCGACTTCATGCCGACGAAGCGGTTCTCGACGAGGTCGAGGCGACCGATGCCGTTATCGCGGCCATAGGAGTTGAGTTCGGCCAAGAGGGTTGCCGGGCTCATGCGCACGCCGTTGATCGAGACGGCATCGCCCTTTTCGAAGCCGATCTTGATGACGGTCGCCTTGTCCGGGGCGGCTTCCGGCGAAATCGTGCGCATATGCACATATTCAGGTGCTTCGACCGAGGGATCCTCGAGAACCTTGCCCTCGGACGAGGAGTGCAAGAGGTTTGCGTCGACGGAGAACGGCGCCTCGCCCTTCTTGTCCTTGGCAACCGGGATCTGGTGCTGCTCGGCGAAGTTCAGGAGGTCCGTGCGGCTCTTGAAGGCCCAGTCGCGCCAGGGAGCGATGATCTTGATGTCGGGGTTCAGGGCATAGGCCGAGAGTTCGAAGCGAACCTGGTCATTGCCCTTCCCGGTCGCACCGTGGGCGATGGCATCGGCACCGGTCTTCTTGGCGATATCGATGAGGTGCTTGGAGATCAGCGGACGGGCAATCGAGGTGCCGAGCAGATAGACGCCTTCATAGACGGCATTGGCGCGGAACATCGGGAAGACGAAATCGCGGACGAATTCTTCGCGCACGTCCTCGATGAAGATCTCCTTGATGCCGAGCATCTCGGCCTTCTTGCGGGCCGGCTCGAGCTCTTCACCTTGACCGAGGTCTGCAGTGAAGGTGACCACTTCAGCACCGAGTTCGGTCTGTAGCCATTTCAGGATGATCGAGGTGTCGAGACCGCCGGAATAGGCGAGGACGACTTTCTTCACGTCTTTGGGGAGTGCCATGTCGATGTTCCGTCTGGAAGGAGCGAGGCTCAAACCCCGCCTGGATCAAGAATGGCGGCACTTTTAGCGAGATTCCGCTGGCGTGCAAGGGCGGGAGGCAACTGGGTCAGAGATGGCGACCGATATTCATGCGCTGGTGGAGGATGCGGATAATTTCAACAGTCTGCTTTCGCTGCGCGTAGATGATAAAGTGGGATCCACAGGCGAGACTGAGATAGCCGCGCTTGGCGATAGCCAAGGGTCTGCCAGCCTTTCGTCCGGCCTCAAGATCTTCGAACGCTTCGATGATCGCCATGTAATAGTGGTCGGCCTGGTCTTTAGACCAACGCTCCCAAGAATATCGCCATATGCCTTCAAGATCCCTCCGCGCTTGCGGTGAAAGCCTGTAGGCAGCCATATCAGGCTCCGTATTTGCTGTGCATTTCGTCGAGAAACCGCCTGGGGTCAAACGGCTGCGGCTCACCAGAGGCCTCGCCCTCCTCAATGGCCGCCTGGATAGCGGCAAGACCATCGACCTCATCGCGCAACAGGGCGAGCGCGGCCTCAATGACCTCGGCTTCCGAGGCATACTCCCCGGCAGAAATCTTGGCTTCGATGAACTCCGCCAGTTCCCCGGAGACCGTGACGGTCGTAACCTTGTTCATGGGCAGCCTTGCCTCCATCGAGCGCTGTCACGTTGACGATGTCCCGGCAGGATACCATATCGCGACCAGCCACAACACTACAGGTTCTGAAGGAGTTCGCCCATGACGCCCCAGCATCCCGCACTCGTCAAAGGCCATGTCGCCGTCATCACCGGCGCTGCTTCGGGCATCGGACTTGCGGCCGCGAAAGCCTTTGCGCAAATGGGTCTCTGCGTCGTTCTCGTCGATCTCGAGGGAGACCGGCTGGCGAGCGCGGCCGTAGAAGTCACAGCTCTTGCAGCCGGCGGCGAAGCCGATGTCGTGGCGATCGGCACCGACGTTTCGAAGTTGGACGAACTTGAATCCCTTGAGCGCGCCGTCATCCAGCGCTTCGGGCGCGTGCACGTGCTGATGAACAATGCCGGGATCCAGCCGGGCAGCGCACTGTTCGGCCCGCAGGCCAACTGGGACAATGTCCTCGGCGTCAACCTGATGGGCGTGATCAACGGCACCCGCACCTTCGGTCCGGGCATGGTCGCCCACAAGGATGCGGCCCTCATCATCAACACCGGCTCCAAGCAGGGGATCACCACGCCGCCCGGCGATCCGGCCTACAATGTCTCCAAGGCCGGCGTGAAGGCCTTCACCGAGGCGCTTCAACACGAGCTGCGAAACACGCCAGACTGCAATGTCACCGCCCATCTCCTGATCCCCGGCTTCGTCTTCACGGGTCTGACGGCAAACGGCCGCACCGAGAAGCCAGCCGGTGCGTGGACGCCGGAGGAAACGGTCGATTTCATGCTGCAAAGCCTCGTTGCGGGCGATTTCTACATCCTCTGCCCCGACAATGAAGTGACGCGTGCGCTCGACGAGAAGCGTATCGCCTGGGCTGCCGGCGACATCATCGAAAACCGCCCGCCGCTGTCGCGCTGGCATCCCGAACATGCCGACGCCTTCAAGACCTACCTGTCCGTTCCCAAGGGCTGATTGGCAAGCTCACTGAACGCCGCTAAGGATGAAGCGCCCGCAGGTCGCGGGCGCTTTGTCATGCGGTGACCATAATGGATTTCATCCCCAGCCTTCCCGTCTTTCTCGCCTTCAGCCTGGCACTTCTGCTGCTCGCCATTACGCCGGGTCCGGATATGACCCTTTGGATCAGCCGCTCGCTGCGCGACGGACGCGCCATAGGCCTAATGACGCTCGCCGGCACCAGTTTCGGGATCTCGATCCACACGCTGCTGGTCGCCTTCGGCATTTCCGCCCTCATCGTCGCCTCGCCGACGGCCTTCATGCTCCTGAAGACGGGTGGCGCTGCCTATCTGCTCTGGCTGGCGCTTCAGGCCGTCAGGCACGGCTCGAACTTCGTCATCAAGGCGGATGGTGATGCGGTCGTCTCGAAGAAAGGCGCCTTCTTGAACGGGCTCTGGGTCAACCTCCTGAACCCCAAGGTCATCATCTTCTTCATGACCTTCCTGCCGCAATTCGTCACCGCGACCGACCCTCATGTGACCGGCAAGCTGATCTTTCTGGGACTGTGGTCGATCATCCTGTCGCTGCCGATCGGCGTCGGCATCGTCTATGGCGCGGATTTCATGTCGAGCTGGCTGCAGGCGAACCGCAAGGTTTTGCGCGGCATCGATTACACCTTTGCCGGCGTCTTCTCGATCTTCGCGGTGAAGATCTTCATGACGCAAGCCAAGTAAGGTCGAGGGCGGGACAGCGGTCCCGCCTCACCCTCAATCGTCGTCTTCGCCGTGATTGGCGATCATCATCGCTTCAAACGCCAGACGCTCGGTTTTGCGCATGCGCTCGGATTCCGACTTCAGCTGACCGCAGGCGGCGAGAATATCGCGGCCGCGCGGCGTGCGGATCGGCGAGGCATAGCCGGCCTGGTTGATGAAGTCGGCGAACTTTTCGATCTGCGCCCAGTCCGAACACTGGTAGTTGGTGCCCGGCCACGGGTTGAACGGGATGAGGTTGATCTTGGCCGGAACGCCCTTCAAGAGCTGGATCAGTCCCTTAGCGTCTTCGAGACTGTCGTTGACGTCCTTCAGCATCACATATTCGAAGGTGATCCGACGGGCGTTCGACAGTCCAGGATAGTTGCGACAGGCCTCGATCAGCTCCTTCAGCGGATACTTCTTGTTGATCGGCACCAGCATGTCGCGGAGTTCGTCGCGCACGGCATGCAGCGAGATCGCCAGCATGACGCCGATCTCCTCGCCGGTGCGGTAGATCTCCGGCACGACGCCTGAAGTCGACAGCGTGACGCGACGCTTGGACAGCGACAGGCCATCGCCATCGGTCGCGATCAGCAGTGCCTTCTTCACCTCTTCGAAATTGTAGAGCGGCTCGCCCATACCCATCATGACGACATTGGTGATCTTGCGATCGCTCGACGGCATCATGGTGCCGACGGGAATTTCCCGGTCCGGGAAATCACCCAGGCGATCACGCGCCAAGAGCAACTGGGAGAGAATTTCCTCGGCCGTCAGGTTGCGCACCAGCTTCTGGGTGCCGGTGTGACAGAAGGAACAGGTGAGCGTGCAACCGACCTGGCTCGAAATGCACAGCGTGCCGCGACCTTCTTCCGGGATATACACGCTTTCGACTTCGACCGGACGGCCGGCGCCGCGCGGAGGAAAGCGCAGCAGCCACTTGCGCGTGCCGTCGTTGGACACCTGCTCTTCGACGATCTCGGGACGCGCGATGGTGAAATGCGTTTTCAGCATTGCGCGCATGTCCTTGGAGACATTCACCATGTGGTCGAAGTCGGAGACGCCGCGCACATAAAGCCAGTTCCAGATCTGCGCCACGCGCATCTTGATCTGCTTCTCCGGCACGCCCTTGTCGCGCAAAGCCTCGCCCAGCTCGTCTCGGTCGAGGCCAACAAGGCTCGGTTTCTCGGCGAAAGCGGCCGGGCGAACCGGGGCCGCAGTCTGGCTACGCTCTGGAAGCGTCACGGTGACAGTCATCGTCTGGACCTCTGGACCATAGGGAGAAGGACGCTCGGATGGAGCGCTTACCGCCTGGCAGATATGGATTCACGGAACTTGCGAACAGGGCCAAGGACCCATCGCTTTCATTTGCAGCGGCCAATAGCAGCTTTTTTGCCTTCCGTCACCCCGACCCCATGAAGGGTGGTCATGCAAAAATGAAGGAGGCCGGCGATGTTGCGCCGGCCTCCCCAAACCAAACAGGCAATGCAGACTTACCTGCAGTTCTGGATCTTCTGCAGCGCGGCAGAGATGCCCGAAAGCGAATAGGTGTAGCTTGTGGCCGTACCACGAGCCGAAGTCGCCTTGACGGTCATGGTCGACCCGCCCCTCATGGCGGCAACGAGTGCCGGTTCTTCGGCTGCGTTTTCAACCCATGCCGAGCTGTCCTTGACGAACAGCACGAAGTTCTTGTTGTCGATCGTCACATTGACCTTGGAGTCGCCCTTCATCGGGTAACCCATCATAGCCTGCGGCTCATACGAGATGTTCTGACCCGGGCGCTGCGAGACGACAAAGAAGATGTCGCCATGATTGACACTCGCCGGCTCCTTCGCCGTCGGAACGGAAAGCACGTAGCACACGGTGCCGCCATTCGACTTGTAGGAGTAGGCACCCCAGGCCCTGAACTGCTCGATTCGCGTGGGCGATTGCGCGTTGGCGAGCCCGCTGCTCGCCAGGAGGATTGCCAGTGCGGTTACGCTACTTCTTACGAACATGTCTTCCTGCCGGTTGTTTCCATCCATCACCCAGCCATGCGACCGGGCGCTCATCGTCAAAACCTGTGTTCAGTTTGACTTAATTTACCTTACCAAACGATGAACGACGCACGCCTTGTTGTCACATTCGGTGTCGACATTCCGTCTGGCGCCCCGAAATCCGGCATAAAACGGTTTTGGGACCTCGGTCCTGCCGACGATGTAGAAGGAAAGAAAAAGGCAAGAGTTGGGCTGTCTGGAGACCAGAGCAGCCACAAAATCGTTTAGGCGGGCAACTCATGTTCAGCGAGCGCCGCATCGGCAGCATCATAGTGCCGATCCTTGATGTGCCTGTTGATCAAGGCGATTGCCGTTGTCAGCACAGCGATGTCATCCGTGAAGCCGACCACAACGAGCATGTCAGGGATCATGTCGATCGGCAGGACAAAGTATCCGAGTGCAGCCAGCAGGATTCCCCGGACGCGAAAAGGTGTCTCACGGTCCGTGGCACAGTAATAAGCGGCCACAAGATCCCGCGAAAACGGTATCTGCCGGGCAGCCTTTTTGAAGGTCGGCCAGAAACGGCTACGAACCTTCGCCTCCTGTTTCTCCTGCGTCTTCTCATCGCCGGGAAGCAGGATCTCACCGATCTTCACGTCATCCATAGCCCATCGATCCTTTCGTTCGGACCCGATCAATCATATGTGAATGGCAGCCTGAAATTTCAATCACCGTCACCCAGTCCGGGAAGCCGCCAGATCCATGAGAACGGCGAGCTTGAAATCGAGTTCCGTCACACCGCCGGCAGAATGAGTGGTGAGGGTCACATCGACCTTCTTGTAGACGTTGAACCATTCCGGGTGATGATCGAGCTTTTCCGCAGCCAGCGCACATTCCGTCATGAAGCCGAAGGCCTGGCGGAAATCGCGAAAGACGAAGTGTTTTTCAATAGCGGCGCCATCACGCCCCAGCGTCCAGCCGTGCACCTCTCCCAAACGTGCCGCAATGGACGCCGCGTCCAGTTTTTCGTATTTCATCCTGGAACCCCTCCTTCTGGATCAACCGATGCCGGCACCATCCATTCTCTTCATCTGCCTAGGCAACATCTGCCGGTCACCCCTGGCGGAAGGAATCTACCGCCACCTCACAGCAGGGACCAGCGAAAAGCCCGTGATCGCCTCGGCCGGAATTGGCAACTGGCATGTCGGCAATCCACCGGATCGGCGGTCAATCAAGGTCGCGGCGACAAACGGGATCGACATCTCCCGGCAGCGAGCCCGTCAGGTGCAGCCGCAGGACTTCGACAGGTTCGATCTGGTGGTCGCCATGGACAGAAGCAATCTGGCCAGGCTGCAGTCGCTTCGACCGCAAAACGCGACAGCCAGCCTGCATCTCTTCGCCGAGCTAGCATTCGGGACACAAGAAGATGTGCCCGACCCCTACTACGGTCAAATCGAAGATTTCGAGCGGGTCTACAGCATGCTTTTTTCGGGCTGCAGCGCGGTCGTCTCGAAATTCGAGTAGCCACCCGTCTCATAGAGAGGGAAAATCTCCTCGGTGAGATAGGGACCGCCGCCGACGGATTCCCGGGACGACAGGAGCACGAAGCGTCCAACGCCGAATGGCATTGTATGAAAGTTGCCGCGACCGCTCAGGTAGTGAACGACGTCATCGAGGCGTGAGGCCTTCAAGCGGGCAAGCGTCACATGCGGGGTGAACTTGCGCGGGTCCGGCGGCAAGCCGATGCGCTGGCAAATGCGCTCGATCTCTCCTTGCAGCGCGAAGAGTTCCGGAGCCGGAGAAACACCCGCCCAGATCGAATGCGGCTTCTTCGAACCAAAGGAACCGATACCGTTCAAACTCAGGGAAAACTCGGGGCGCTCGATCCGATCGAGCCTGTCGACGACTTCGTCCGCCGTCCGGCCATCCACATCACCGATGAAGCGCAGCGTGATGTGGTAATTCTCCACATCGATCCAGCGAGCCCCGGGGAGACCACCGCGCAGCAATGAGAGGCTCATTGCGGCGCTGCGGGGAATTTCGAGGGCAGTGAACAATCTCGGCATGGAGCGCTCCCCGAATCTTTTGCAGGTGCTCACAGCGAATCATGCAATGACATCAGGCGCAAGCGTTTAGTTTGCCTGCCCCTTGATGCCGGCCACCCAAGATTCGGCGAGGGGCAGCATGCGCTCGGCCATGAGCTTCAGCCCCTCGGTATTGGGATGCATTCCATCGTCGAGCAGGAGGCTGCGTTCGGTGATGACGCCGTCGAGCACAAAGGGGTAAAGCGGCAGGGCGTACTTTTCGGCAAGCCGTGGATAGATCGCATTGAACCTCTGGCCGTAGTCATCACCCATATTCGGCGGCGCCAGCATACCCACGAGCAGGATCGGGATATTGCGCTCTTTAAGCCGGATGATGATCTGCTCCAGATTCTTCTCGGTCTGCTCCGGCGGAATACCGCGCAGTGCGTCGTTGGCGCCCAATTCCAAGATAACGCCGTCGGTCCCCTCTGGCACCGACCAATCGACGCGAGAAAGACCGCCCGAAGTCGTGTCCCCGGACACGCCAGCATTGCTGATCACGACGTCATGTCCCTTGGCCACAAGCTCGCGCTGCAGCTGGGCCGGCAGGGCGTCTTCCTGAGGCAATTGATAGCCTGCCATCAGGCTGTCACCGAGGCCCACAAGCTGGAGCGGTTCGGCCGCAGCAATCCGCGGACCGGCAAAGGTGGCCAGCAGGATCACGGCGAAATGAAGGAGCGCTGCTTTAAATGTCATGGTGGCTTCCCTAGATTGGCAAGAATGCCGCAGTGCGGCGAAGCTTCAGTCCCGCAGATATAGGATGGATGAGTGTGAGAAACAGCATCATCGAACTGAAAAGCGCCGATCTCACCCTTGGCAAAGCCGCAGCCTCCGTTCACGTTTTGAAGAGCATCGACCTGTCGATCGCGGAGAGCGAAGCCGTGGGTATCGTCGGGCCGTCAGGCTCCGGCAAGTCGACGCTTTTGATGGTGCTGGCCGGACTGGAACGCCTCGACAGCGGCGAGATCCACGTTCGCAACACGCCGCTTCACACGCTGAGCGAGGATCGGCTCGCCGATTTCCGCGGCAAGAACATCGGCATCGTCTTCCAGTCCTTCCACCTGATTGCCAACATGACGGCGCTCGAGAATGTCGCCGTTCCCCTGGAACTCGCGAATGTGAAGGGCGCCTTCGACATCGCACGCAAGGAACTCGAATCTGTCGGTCTCGGCGAGCGTCTCAGCCACTATCCCGGCCAATTGTCCGGTGGCGAGCAGCAACGCGTGGCAATCGCACGTGCATTGGCTCCCTCGCCGGCTGTTCTGATCGCCGATGAGCCGACAGGAAACCTCGATACGGAGACCGGCCGGCAGATTGCCGACCTTCTGTTTTCCAAGCAGCAGGAACGCGGCATGACACTGATCCTCGTCACGCACGATCCGTCGCTTGCCGCCCGCTGCACCCGGCAGATCAAGGTGGCATCCGGCCGCATCGCCGGCGACAGCCGAACCGAGCAGACCCGTCTCGCTTCGGTGTCCGCATGACGTCCTTCGGCACCCGTCTGTCCATCGCTTTCCGTATAGCTCTGCGCGAACTGCGTGGCGGCCTGAGCGGCTTCTACATTTTCCTCGCCTGCATTGCACTTGGCACTGGCGCGATCGCAGCCGTGAACTCCGTTTCGACGGCGATCACCAATGCGATTTCCTCGGAGGGACGGACGCTTCTGGCAGGTGACGTTCGCTTCGAACTCGACAATCGCGAGGCGACATCGGACGAACTGGCCTTCCTCGAAGGTTTCGGCACTGTCTCGGTCACCACCAACCTGCGCTCCATGGCGCGCCTGCCCGACGGATCGGATCAGTCGCTCGTCGAAATCAAGGCCGTTGATGAGGCTTATCCGCTCTATGGCAGACTGATCGCCGACCCCGACCAGCCACTTTCCGAATTGCTCGTTGCGGACAATGGCGCTTATGGCGCGGTTGTCGCCCCGCTCCTGCTTGAGCGGATGAATATGAAGGTCGGCGACGAACTGCTGGTCGGCAATAGCCGATTCAGGATCAGTGGCACCATCGTCACCGAGCCGGATGCTATATCCGATGGCTTCGGTTTTGCGCCGCGCTTTCTGACGAGCCGCGAAGGGCTCTTCGCCAGCGGCCTCGTGGCGACCGGCAGCCTCGTCGAACACGCCTACAAGATCCGCTACACTGACCCCGCACCGTCGGCGCAAGCCATTCGCGAACGCGCTCAAGCCGAATATCCGACGGCAGGCTGGTCGATCCGCAGCAGTGATCGGGCAGCTCCTGCCCTGACTGAAAATGTCGAGCGCTTCTCGCAATTCCTGACCCTGGTCGGCCTGACCGCGCTCGTGGTTGGCGGCGTCGGCGTTGCCAATGCCGTTCGCGCCTTCCTCGATTCCAAGCGAACCGTGATCGCCACACTGAAATGCGTCGGCGCACCCGCCTCGGTCGTTGTCATGGTCTATCTGATCCAGATCACGCTTGTGGCGTCCGTCGGCATTCTCGCCGGCTTGGTCCTCGGCGCAATCGCACCCCCGATCGTTGCAAATTATCTCTCCGGCATCCTGCCGATCTCCGCCGAAGCGACGCTTTACCCACGCGCCCTTCTGCTCGCGGCCCTCTTCGGCATGCTCGTCACCTTTGCCTTTGCCATCCTGCCGCTGGGCCATGCCCGCAAGGTGCCGGCGACAGCCCTGTTCCGCGAGCAGGGCTTTGAGGCGTCAGGCCTGCCCTCCTGGCCTTACCTTCTCGCCATGGCTCTGGCGCTTGCCGCATTGGCAGCTCTTGCCATCTTCACCTCCGAACAACAGCGGATCGCGACGATCTTCCTAGGCGCCATGGCGGCTGGATTTGTGCTGCTCCGTGTGGTTGCCATGGGCATCGCCTGGCTTGCGAAACGCAGCCCGCGCATCAATTCGGCGGCACTCAGGCTTGCGGTCGGCAACATTCACCGCCCGAGCGCTTTGACCCCTGCAGTCACCCTGTCGCTCGGCCTTGGCCTCAGCCTGCTCGTGGCGCTGGCGCTGATCGATGGCAATCTGCGGCGAGAACTGACCGGCAATCTGCCGGAAAGGGCACCGAACTTCTTCTTCGTCGACATCCAGAGCGGCGAGATCGACGGCTTCCGCAATCTCGTTGAAGGCATGGCGCCCGAGGGCAAGCTGATCGAGGTACCGATGTTGCGCGGCCGCATCGTCGAGCTCAACGGCACCGATGTCGCCAAGGTCGAGGTTCCACCGGAAGGGCGCTGGGTTTTGCGCGGCGATCGCGGTCTGACCTATGCGCGAAACGTGCCGGAAAACAGCACCTTGACCGAAGGCGAGTGGTGGGCCGACGGCTATGAAGGCGAGCCTCTCGTTTCCTTCGCCGAGCAGGAAGGGCGCGAACTGGGACTGAAGATCGGCGACACGATCACCATCAATGTGCTCGGGCGCAACATCACGGCGAAGATCGCCAATTTCCGCACCGTCGAATGGGAAAGCCTGTCGATGAACTTCGTCATGGTGTTCTCGCCGAACACCTTTGCCGGCGCTCCCCATGCCTGGTTGGCGACGCTGATCGACCAGGATGCGACCGCCGCCGAGGAAGCCTCGATCCTGCGATCGGTCACGCAGCAGTTCCCGACAATCACGACCGTGAGGGTAAAGGATGCGCTCGATGTCGTCGATCGCCTCGTCGGACAGTTGGCAACGGCGATCCGTGCAGCCGCTGCCATCGCGTTGATTGCATCGGTGCTGGTTCTGTCGGGGGCGCTCGCAGCCGGCAACCGGGCACGCACCCATGACGCCGTGATCCTGAAGACGCTGGGGGCGACCCGCGCCATGCTGATCCGCGCCTTCACCTACGAGTACATGCTGCTCGGCGCAGCCACCGCGATCTTCGCGCTCATTGCCGGTGGCGGCATCGCATGGTTCGTGCTCAGCCAGATCATGAAACTGCCGTCCAGCTTCCTGCCCGATGTGGCCGCGATGACCCTTGTCATAGCGCTGGTGGTCACGATCGGCATCGGGCTCGCCGGAACCTGGCGCATCCTCGGGCAGAAAGCCGCTCCTGTTCTTCGCGAGCTTTGAGGCCAAGAGCGGCGGGCCTTGCCCCGCCGCCTGCAGTATTACGGCGATTTAAGATTGTGGCCCTTGTCGTAGACACGGGAACCTCTCATATTGAAAGCACGCATGCTGGGCTTCGCAGCGGCGCGGGAGCCAATCCGGGCTCCGCTGTCCATTTTCGAAGCTTTGAGAGAGGAAAACATGTCCGAACTTCGCAACTATCAGAGCCGTCAGGGCCAGACCCAGTCGGCCACGATGATCGACGAAGGTCTGCGCGCCTATATGCTGAAGGTCTACAACCTGATGGCACTGGGCCTCGCCATCACTGGTATCGCAGCCTTCGCTACCTTCCAGTTGGCAGTATCAGGCGGTCAGCTTACGGCCTTTGGCCAGGCGATCTTCCTGAGCCCGCTGAAGTGGGTGGTCATCCTGGCACCGGTCGCCATGGTCTTCTTCCTGAGCTTCAGGATCCACAAGATGAGCGTCGCAGCCGCACAGACGACCTTCTGGGTCTATGCCGCGATGATGGGCCTGTCGCTTTCGTCGATCTTCCTGATCTATACGGGAGCAAGCATCGTCCAGACCTTCTTCGTCACGGCCGCCTCCTTCGGCGCCCTGTCGCTTTACGGCTACACCACCAAGCGTGACCTGTCGGCGATGGGCTCATTCCTGATGATGGGTCTCTTCGGTCTGATCATCGCTTCGCTGGTCAACCTCTTCATGGCCTCCTCGGCCCTCGACTTCGCGATCTCGGTGATCGGCGTGCTGATCTTTGCCGGTCTGACCGCCTATGACACGCAGTCGATCAAGGAGTCCTACCACGAGAGCAATTCCAGCGAGATGGCTGGCCGCAACGCCATCATGGGCGCCCTGCGTCTCTATCTCGACTTCATCAACCTCTTCCTGTTCCTTCTGCGTTTCCTTGGAAACCGGAACTGACGGTTAAAGGCAGTCTTTGGGAAACCCCGCTTCGGCGGGGTTTTTCTTTGCCCTGGCGACTGAACCGAACAAGTCAGCCACAAAAAAACCTCCGGTTTTCGCCGGAGGTTTTTTGATGACGGTGTCGAAACGACTTACGCCGCTTCTTCCTGGGTATCGTCTTCTTCGATCGTCTTGCCGCGCTTGGGACCCTTGGCAAGGTTGACCTCGACAAGGCGAACGGCCTCCGTCTCGGACATCTTGTTCACGGCAGCGATTTCGCGTGCCATGCGATCGAGAGCAGCTTCATAGAGCTGACGCTCGGAGTAGGACTGCTCCGGCTGGTTCTCGGCGCGGTAGAGGTCGCGAACGACTTCAGCGATGGAGATCAGGTCACCGGAATTGATCTTGGCATCATATTCCTGAGCGCGACGCGACCACATGGTACGCTTCACGCGAGCCTTGCCTTGAACGACCTTCAGCGCGCGATCGACAAAATCCGTCTCGGACAGCTTGCGCATCCCGATGCTCACGGCCTTGGCAACCGGAACCTTCAGACGCATCTTGTCCTTTTCGAAATCGATGACAAAAAGCTCGAGCTTCATGCCGGCGACTTCTTGCTCTTCGATGGTGGTGATGGTACCCACGCCATGGGCAGGGTATACGATCGACTCGCCGGTCTTGAAGCCGTGGCGTGCCGAGGAAGTCTTCTTCTGCTGGGTCGTCATTCTATTCAAATACTCCCTGTTTTGCTCCCGGCGTGATGCCGGCGCCGGGTCGGTCAGGCCCGGATGAGACGACGAGGTTACGAAACTTGTCGTCCTGATCCAGTCCGCGACACAATCAAACGTCACCCTCGTCGCGACTGAGACACGACACAAAAGTGTCGCCGATGTCACGTATATCGCGCGGTGGTGAATTTGCTTTCGTGATGGTTCAGGGCATAGCTATGCCGCAAAGTGGAACAGTTTCAGGAAGCTATCACAAAAAGACGAGGAAATCAATATTTTAGTGCAGTGCGCCACAATCATGGCGCACGCGACGGCGAATCTGACGCCAAGTGATGGAATTTTGGGCAGGATTCCATCTCACCCCACGGGCAGAAAGGTCTCAGTCGCCGGAGCCCGGCTTCTCGGAGAAGAACTGCTCGAACTTGCCATCAACGCCGTCCATTTCCTTGGCTTCCGGCATCGGGTCCTTCTTGACCGTGATGTTCGGCCAGATCTTGGCGTATTCCGCATTGATCTTCAGCCACTTGTCCAGCCCCGGCTCTGTATCGGGCTTGATCGCCTCGGCAGGACATTCGGGCTCGCACACGCCGCAATCGATGCACTCGTCCGGGTGGATGACGAGGAAGTTCTCGCCTTCATAGAAGCAGTCGACAGGGCAGACCTCGACACAATCGGTGTATTTGCAGCGAATGCAGTTATCGGTGACGATATAGGTCATGCGGCACTCCAGGATGGCGTTCTCGAATGGCAGGAGAAAGACGAACGTGGGTGGTTCCGTCGGGAATACGACCCCGTTTGGAACGGCCCGCGCCCTACCGGAAATTTCTGTCGGACGGCAAGTGAGCTAATGCGGAATCCCTGCCAAGGCAAGGATAAACACCCTCAATTCGGGCGCCTTTGTAGAAATTTTCTAATCAGCAGACCAATCCGGCTCGCCGCGCAGATCATCCAGCGCCCGGCGCTCCTTCTTGGTCGGTCGCCCCGCCCCTGGGGCTCTGACGCCCGGCTCGGATGGACTGAAAGGCTTCTTCTCGTGCGGCGGCGTAAGATCCTCATAAAGGAGCCGCGCTTCCTGGTAAGGACCACGCCTCTCACCCGGCAACTTCACGACCAGCACCAGGTCACGCTCGGGCATGGCGATATCGAGACGGTCGCCGACCTTGAGCTGATGACTGGGTTGACGAACCTTTTGCCCGTTGACACTGACATGGCCGGCAGCCACCCGCTCTTGCGCGAGGCTGCGTGATTTTGCCACACGGGCGAAGAACAGCCACTTGTCGATGCGCTGGCGCGAACCGCTTGGTGGCTGCTTGTCGTCCATTACTTCTTCAGCTGCTCCTTGAGAGCCGCGAGTTTGGCGAAGGGCGAATCCGGGTCGAGTGGCTTCTCCTTGCGCGGCGGCTTTGCCTCGAAGCGTGCCGGCTGCGACTTGTTGTTGTCGCGCTCCGGCCGCGGACCACGGTCCTTGCGGTCGCCACGATCCTGGCGGTCGCCCTTGCCGGCAAACTTGCCGCGATTGTCATCACGACGCTCGCCACGATTGTCCGAGCGCCGATCGTCACGACGACCTTCGCCACGCTTCTCGCCACCCGCCTCGCCGCCTTCACGGGGAGCCGCGTTACGCTGACCCTGCGGACGACGGTCACCACCCGGACGACCGGTGCCACGCTGATTGTCGCTACGGCCACCTGGACGCCAGAGAAGAACCGGCTTCGGCTCGGTGGATTCGGCAGGCTGCTCCGCCGAGGCGGCATCTTCCGCTGCTGCTGCGGGCTGCTCTTCGGCAACGGCCGCAGGGGCTTCACCTTCGCTCGCCGTTTCGCCAGCCTGATCGGCATCGTCGACGCTGTCGTCTTCGCTCTTTTCGGCAGCTGCGGCCTCCGTGGGGGTAGAGCCGGTCTGCGCCGCCAGGAAAGCGGCGGCCTCTTCCGCAGAGACGCTATCCGCACGATAGCCGAGACCCTTCAGGATCTCTTCCATATCATCGGGGGTCGCACCGAGGATCGACAGCATTGCAGTCGTCGTTGTGAAGCGACGACCGTCATATGCACCGTCCGGACGCGCCGGCGAACCCGGCTTCCACTGCAGCAGCGGACGAATGAGATCGGCGAGACGCTCGAGGATGTCGATACGCACTGCACGCTTGCCGAGGAACCGGAAGCCGGCGAGCTTGTAGAACATGCGCTCATAGCTCGGATCGGTGACGACGGAGGTGCGGCCGGCAGCCAATACCGGGATCAGATCGCCGTAACCCGGCTTGTCCAGACCATCATGCTTCAGCGCCCAGAGGAGCGTGATCAGTTCTGCCGGCGCCGGCTTGAGAAGGGCCGGCATGAAGATGTGGTAGGCACCGAAGCGCACACCATAACGGCGCATCGATGCGCGGCCATCCTGGTCGAGGGTCTTGACGTCATCTGCGACATCACGGCGGAACAGAACGCCGAGATTTTCGACCAGCTGGAAGGCCAGCCCCTTGGCAAGCCCCTGCAGGTCTTCGGCGCGCGACAGATCGTCGAGCGGCTTCAGGACCGTCGAGATATGGTGATTGACGAAACGTTCGATGCGGGCAGCAACGTGATCCCGGGCCATGCCGGTCAGCTGTTCATCGGCCAGCAGGATGACACGGGGATGCAGGATGTGATCCGTCCCGATCAGACGCGCAACCGGATCGCCCAGCCAGCGAACGAGACCGTCCGAGCCGATGGCAAGATCATTATTGCCGGAAGCGTGCAGGCGCGCGGCGCGCGCCTCGAATTCGAGCGCCAGCGCCTTGTAGGCGGCAGCCTGAACGGCCTTCGCGTCCGGGCCCTCCATGCCGGAGATCGGCGTGAACCGGAACCCCGCAAGTTGTCCCATGGCATGACCTTCCACGAAGACATCGCCGTTCACACTGATTTCAGCTTCCAACATCGCATTCTCTCTCAAGCGCTTCATGAGCACAGATGTCCTGCGATCAACAAAGCGTTTCGTCAACCGTTCATGTAACGCATCGGACAATCGGTCTTCGATTTCCCGCGTCTTTTCTTGCCAGTGTGTCGGATCGGCAAGCCAGCCGGGCCGGTTCGACACATAGGTCCACGTTCTGATCTGCGCGATCCGCGCCGACAGTGTATCGATTTCGCCATCGGTGCGATCGGATCGGCGCACCTGCTCGGCGAGAAAGTCCTCGTTGACGGTGCCCCGCCTGACCAAATCAAAATACAGACTCTGAATCAGATCAGCATGCTGTGCAGGCGTAATGCGCCGATAGTCGGGCAGCGCGCAGGCTTCCCAGAGTTTTTCCACCCGTTCGGGCCGATCGGTGATGTCGGCGATCTCGGGATAGCGCGAAAGATATTCCAGCGCCTGCTGATCAGTCGCCGGCAGCGCGCGCGTCAATCCTTCGACACGCGGCACCGCATCAAGGCTTCTCTGCAGGCCAGCAATCGACGAGAAATCGAATTTTTCAGTCCGCCATTGCAACACTTTGACGGAATCGAATTGATGCGTTTGCAGCCGTTCGACCAGCTCTTCGTCGAAGGGAGCCACCCGTCCGGTCACGCCGAACGTGCCATCCTTGATATGACGCCCGGCACGACCCGCGATCTGGCCGAGCTCGCCCGGATTGAGGTTGCGAAACTGATAGCCGTCGAACTTTCGATCCTGCGCAAAGGCGACATGGTCGACATCGAGGTTGAGACCCATGCCGATGGCATCGGTCGCCACTAGGTATTCGACATCGCCTTCCTGGTAGAGACCGACCTGGGCATTGCGCGTCCGCGGGCTTAGAGCGCCCAACACGACGGCCGCCCCGCCCCGTTGGCGGCGGATCAGCTCGGCAATCGCATACACTTCTTCCGCGGAGAACGCGACGATGGCTGTCCGCTGCGGCAGACGCGTGATCTTCTTCTGGCCTGCATAGAAAAGCTGCGACAGGCGGGGCCGCTCGACGATGGTGATCCCGGGCAAGAGCTGAATGAGGATCGACTTCATCGTCGCCGAACCGAGAAGCAGCGTTTCCTCGCGCCCCCTCAGATGCAGCAGACGATCGGTGAAGATATGCCCGCGCTCCAGGTCGCCCGCGAGCTGTATCTCGTCGATGGCGACAAAGGCCGCCTTGGTTTCACGCGGCATCGCCTCGACCGTGCAAACGGAGAAGCGCGCTTTCGGCGGGCTGATCTTCTCCTCACCTGTCACGAGCGCCACGTTTTGCGCACCGACACGCTCGACTACGCGCGTATAGACCTCTCGTGCAAGCAATCTCAGCGGCAGACCAATGATGCCAGACCCGTGCGCGACCATGCGTTCGATGGCGAAATGGGTCTTGCCGGTATTGGTTGGCCCCAGCACAGCACTGACGCCGCGGCCACTCAGGATCATGGGTTGCGTATTCAAAGACCGCTCCGCTAGTCGGGACCGCGCTTTTCCGCACACCGGCACCCTCGGCCAACACATGGCGACGAAGGAGGGCAAAGGCAAGGCGCTTGATGCATTCATCCCAGAATTCGGCAGAAAGCTGAGTCCGATCAGAGCCTTGCGTGACCGGAACAGGCTGCGAACGAATCAGCGACGAATCGATGACTCCGACAGATTCAGGCTTTGTTCCCGGCCGGGTTCCGGCCCGGTTCTGGCCTAAGATGACAGCAGATCGAATACCGGCTTCGAGAGATGCGACGCAGATGGAACAATTGCGAAGGCCGTTACGTTGCGCCGCCGAGGTGAAACCTGATGACATTGTCCCCGCCGCCCGCCGAATGGATTGGAGAGAACGACCTGCCTCAGGACTTTGTCCTGATCCACGGCATGGTCATGGCCCCGTCCTTCTGGCGCACCTATTCCCCTGATGTCGTGCGGCGGGCACGCAGTGCCGCTTACGCCCTGCCAGGACATCATCCCTGGAAACTATCCGAGCCAGGCCAGGCGATCACGCCCGAAGCCGTCGCTTCCGCCTATGCAGAAGCGATCCGCCGAGACTTCGGCGGCAGGCCGGTGACGCTGATCGGCCATTCGACCGGCGGCTTCGTGTCTCTCCTGATCGCCCGGCATTATCCTGAACTCGTGAAGTCGATCGTTCTGATCGGCGCTTTTGCATGCGGCCGTTTCGAAGGCCAGGAACGGCTGCCGGCCAAACTGCTGCGGGTGCCGCGCGTAGGACCATTCCTGTTTCGTCAGTTCTTCCGGCGCTGGATCTCCACCAGCGAGCAATTTCGCTGGGGATCGATCGAATGCGTCTTCGACAAGGACTGCCCCTGGCAGAACGAACGCGCCGTGGCGGCCATGGAAGATGTGCGGCTGCAACTGCAGCAAGCCCGGCCCGAGGACATCGCCGCCTGCATTCGCTTCATGTCCGCAACCACCCTGGTGAACGACCTGTCCGAGATTCATCGGCCGGTGCTCAACATCGTCGGAGCCGAGGACGCGATCGTCCCTTCGGCGCACCAGTTACGGGTGTCGAAGCTCCTGCCGCAGGTGCAGACCGTACTCCTGCGCAATTGCGGCCATCTGCCGATGGTGGAGCATCAGACAATGACAGCGGGGATCATCAGCGCGTTTGTCGATGGCATGGCGACGATCGAGGAAAAGCGACAGCGCCAGATCACCGTTTCCGCTGGAAAGGCCGCAGCCGATCTGTTCCGCCTGATGGGTCTCGGTCTTCGTCGGACGGAACAATCTGTCTCCGGTCGCGTTCAAACGGCACAACAAACTATCTTTCATCCAGGCTCAGGAGAGGGTCCAAATGAGTACAATTCTCATCGTCATTCTAATTCTGCTTCTTATCGGCGCTCTGCCGAGCTGGGGCTATAGCCGCGGCTGGGGCTACGGTCCGTCCGGGGGTCTGGGCCTCGTACTGCTCATCCTCATCATCCTGATGTTGATGGGTCGAATTTGACCTGAAGTGAAATCCAACTCTACGTGAAAAGGTATAGGACGATGAAAAAGACCCTTCTGGCACTCGCACTGATCGCCCCGCTCGCATCCTGCACAGCCACGGAACGCGGCGCCGGTATCGGCGCAGCTTCTGGCGCCGTCATCGGCGGTGTAGCAACCGGCAATGTCCGCGGCGCGGCGATCGGCGCAGGCGTGGGTGGCGTTGCTGGCGCGCTGATCGGCAACTCGCAGGAACGCTCTGGCTACTGCGTGTATCGCGACCGCAACGGCCGCACCTACGAAGCGCGCTGCCGCTAACAGCTGCCTCATCCCAAAAGAAAGCCGTCGGACGTCACCGTCCGGCGGCTTTTTCGTTGCCGCATTAACCTCTCGACCAAAGCCGGAACGAATCAACGACGAATCGCGGACTCGCCAGTCTTCCTGGTTTGTTCACTGCTACATATGGTGGAATAACAATTGGTTAACCATAGACTTCGGTGGATATTAAGAGTTTCGCGCACCGTTGCAGCGTTCAGCTGTTAACAGGGAGCCCGAGCCTTCCGCACAAGGCGCGATACTGTCCCGGATTGGTCTCGGACATTGCTTCTTCCCTATCCGAGGGCAGATCCTGGTAGCCGATTGGATCAGCGAACTGGTCTGACGTGAAGTCGAAGCGCTGCCCGTCAATGAGGTTGTAGAAGTGGAGCCCCTGCTGAAGGGGGGTCTTCAAAATCTGACCGCCAAACACATCCTGGACGACAAGACTGGTGACGCCACACTGGCCCCTCGCCGGATTGTCCAACGACCAAAGGCTGGAGGTCTCGCGCGACCAAGCTTTTGCGAGGCGTTCGGCAAAATGAGCGAGATCGACAGCCGAATAAACCATGGCACTTCCCAAGAACGAACAAGGCCGGCGCAAGGCCGGCCTTGAAGTCGAAACCTCTCACGGAACTTACACGAAAAACTGACCACCATTGGCGGAGATGGTCGAGCCCGTGATGAAGCCTGCATCATCAGAGGCGAGGAACACGACGCAACGGGCGATTTCTTCGGGCTCGCCAAGACGGCCGACGGGGATCTGTGGAATGATGCGCTCGTTCAACACCTTTTCCGGGATGGCGCGAACCATCTCGGTCCCGATATAGCCCGGGCAGATGGCATTGACCGTGATGCCCTTGGCGGCACCTTCCTGGGCGAGCGCCTTGGTGAAACCGAGATCGCCGGCCTTCGCCGCGGAATAGTTGGCCTGCCCCATCTGGCCCTTCTGGCCGTTGATCGAGGAGATGTTGATGACGCGACCGAAGCTGCGGTCACGCATGCCTGTCCAGACCGGGTGGGTCATGTTGAAGAGACCGGTGAGGTTGGTGTTGATCACCTCGCCCCACTGCTCGGGCGTCATCTTGTGGAACATCGCGTCGCGGGTGATGCCGGCATTGTTGACGAGCACCTCCACGGGTCCGAGTGCCGACTCGACGGCAGCGATGCCATCGACGCAGGCCTGGTAATTGGAGACATCCCATTTGAACACCGGAATGCCGGTCTCGGCTTCGAAGGCCCTGGCCTTTTCTTCATTGCCGGCGAAGTTCGCCGCAACCTTGTAGCCTGCATTCTTCAAGGCGACCGAAATCGCCGCACCGATGCCGCGTGTGCCACCAGTCACCAAAGCTACTCTGCTCATGCTGTCCTCCCCGTTCTTTTTCTATGGGTTCCCATCTGGATCACCGCCGCGTTCCCGTCGCGCCGGCATGACTTGGCCACCCCGGCGGAGAGCCGGGACGGAAATTCGTCAGGTCAAGGGCGAGCGGCCGCCATTCGAAGAGGCCGGATCAGAATGCCTCGAGGCACATGGCGACACCCATGCCGCCGCCGATGCACAGCGTGGCAAGGCCCTTCTTGGCGCCGCGACGCTTCATCTCGAACAGCAGCGTGTTGAGAATGCGGGCACCGGACGCGCCGACCGGATGACCAATGGCGATTGCGCCGCCATTGACGTTGACGATCGAAGTATCCCAGCCGAGATCCTTGTTGACGGCGCAGGCCTGTGCCGCAAAGGCTTCATTGGCTTCGACGAGATCGAGATCCGTGATCTTCCAGCCGGCCTTTTCGAGCGCCTTGCGCGAAGCCGGGATTGGGCCGGTGCCCATGATCTTCGGATCAACACCTGCGGTTGCCCAGGAGACGATACGGGCGAGCGGCGCCACACCACGGCGCGAGGCCTCGGCCTCGGTCATCAGCAGGGCGGCAGCGGCACCGTCGTTGATGCCGGAGGCATTGCCGGCGGTGACCGTGCCTTCCTTGTCGAAGGCAGGCTTCAGCTTCTGCATGCTTTCGATCGTCGCGCCGAGGCGGATGTATTCATCCTGATCGACGGTCACATCACCCTTGCGGCCCGGCACGATGACCGGAACGATCTCATCCTTGAAACGACCGGCGACCTGGGCGGCCTCGGCCTTGTTCTGCGACGCGAGCGCAAAGGCGTCCTGTTCGTCGCGGGTCAACTGCCACTGCCGGGCGACATTCTCGGCGGTCGTACCCATGTGATAGCCGTAGAAGGCATCGGTGAGGCCGTCCTTGATCATGGTGTCGACCATTTTCATGTCGCCCATCTTGGTGCCGTTGCGCAGATGTGCGCAATGCGGCGCCATGGACATGGATTCCTGCCCGCCGGCGATGATGATCTTCGCGTCACCCGTGGCAATCTGCTGCATGCCGATGGCGACCGCGCGCAGGCCCGAACCGCAAAGCTGATTGAGACCCCAGGCCGTCGCCTCCTGCGGAATGCCGGCCTTCATCGCTGCCTGGCGAGCCGGGTTCTGGCCCTGTCCTGCGGTGAGGATCTGCCCGAGAATGACTTCGTCGACTTCCGCGGCATCGACGCCGGCGCGCTCCAGCACGGCCTTGATGGCGATGGCGCCGAGATCATGCGCTGCGACGGATGACAACGCCCCGTTGAAAGATCCGACCGGGGTTCTGGCAGCGCTCGCGATAACGATGGACGGGGTGCTCATGGAGGTCTCCTCGGGTTTTGTGATTGAGGAGAAACTGACAAAGACTGCCGCCGGTGTCAAACAAGATAAGCCCGGCATTCTCGTTCTTTGGTTGCGCTTTCCTGTCTTTCGTCAAATGCCGATCCTGCATCGCACAAAGAGATTGTCACCGGACTGAATTTGCGCTTACACTTGACTTCGGGAAGAGCAAAAACAATCGAAAAACGACGGGTTAGGAGACTGAAATGGCCAAAGCCGATGGCGAAATCGTTATCAAGAAGTACGCCAATCGACGCCTCTACAATACCGGGACCAGCACCTACGTCACCCTTGAGGACTTGGCCAAGATGGTCAAGAAGGGCGAGGATTTCGTGGTGCAGGATGCCAAGTCCGGTGACGACATCACGCATTCCGTCCTGACCCAGATCATCTTCGAGCAGGAATCCAAGACCGGCAACACCCTGCTGCCGATCTCCTTCCTGCGCCAGCTCATCAGCTACTATGGCGACCAGATGCAAATGGTCGTCCCGAGCTTCCTGGAACATTCGATGAAGGCCTTCACCGAACAGCAGACCCAGATGCGCGAGCAGATGACCAAGGCCTTCGGCGACCATCCGCTGTCGAAGAACCTGCAGATGCCGATCCAGTTGATGGAAGAGCAGGTCAAGCGCAACACCGAGATGTTCCAGCAGGCCATGCAGATGTTCTCGCCCTTCCTCGGCGGCCAGCAGCCGGCCAAGGAAACCAAGAAGGCGGAAGCCAAGGATATCGACGAATTGAAGGAGCAGTTGCGCTCCCTGCAGAACAAGCTCGACAACCTCTGATTCAGGACAAGGCCCCGGATGGGGCCTTTTTCGTATCCGGATCAGAGCCCGATCGAAACGTCCCGTCCGGCGGCCCGGTTGGAGATCGTGAAGCCAGCGACGACGTCGATGAAGGCGATGACCATCAGGCTGAAGAACAGCTGCGTTGCTGCATCGCGCACGAGCAGAAATTCGACGAGGAAGCCGATGAAGACCACCATGGAAAACATGTGGTTCATCAGCGATCCGCGGGTGCTCAGCGTTGCTTTCAACACCTCAAAGAACAGGGCAATCAGCGCCGACAGGATGACGAGATCGCCGAGCGTCATTGTCCAGACGGCACCCGACAGCATCGGTACGGTCATGATCACGCTCGAGAAGGCGGCAATCCCACTTCCCAGCATCACGGCGTTGTAGAAGATGAAGGGAACGATCATCAGCGGCACGGCAATCAGCATCCGGAATCCTTCCTTGCACGGCGATCCCGACCGGCTCCGCGGCGGGCGCGGCGCGATTTAACTATGCCTAATGACAAATGAAAAGGCCGGCGCAAGCGCCGGCCCTTCGAAACAGTCAGTCAAAGCGCTGAAATTATGCGCTTTCCTTCGGCGTCAGAACCTGACGGCCGCGATACATACCGGTCTTCAGATCGATATGGTGCGGACGGCGCAGTTCGCCGGAGTTCTTGTCTTCGACATAGGTCGATGCCTTCAGCGCGTCAGCAGAGCGGCGCATACCGCGCTTGGACGGGCTTGTTTTTCTTTTCGGTACAGCCATTTTCGTTACTCCACGTGACGGACAAGACGGGTTTATGCGGCCTCGATGAGGCCGGACAGAACCTGTCTCGATCTCGGAATTTGGCGGGCTTATACATGCCCGAAGGGGGTTTGACCAGACCCCAGGACACTTTTTTCGAATCTAAGCGAGGCCCGTTCAGGCCTCGTCTTCGGGCACGATCCAAGCCTCGGCCAGCGCTGCTACTTCCCAGGCACGCCAGGCCGGATGCGCCCGCATGGCATCCATGTAGGCGATTGTCTCGGCGTCACTGACCAGATCGTAGGCTGCAAAGCGATTGACCACCGGCGCGAACATGGCATCGGCCGCGGAAAAGGCCCCGAACAGGAAGGGTCCGCCCGAACGTTTCCGCATATCGCGCCAGATCGCCTCGATGCGCGCAACATCGGCCGTCACGCCCGCGGGCAGCGGGATCGCCTTCACGGGCCGCCGCAGGTTCATCGGGCAGGCGCCACGCAAGGCCCGAAACCCGGACAGCATTTCCATCGAAATGGAACGCGCAAGCGACCGGCTCTCGCGATCAGCAGGCCAGAGCCCGGCATCGGGATAGAGCTCGGCGACATATTCGATGATCGCGAGCGATTCCCAGACACGGACAGAGCCGTGATGCAGCACCGGGACCTTGCCGGTCGGCGATAGCGCGCGGAATTGAGGATGCGTCGCACCCGGGCCGAACGGGATCAGTTCTTCGCGAAACGGGATGCCGGCGGCGGTCATCGCGATCCAAGGTCGAAACGACCAGGAAGAGTAGTTCTTGTTGGCGATGTAGAGGATCAAGTCGTCCATGGCGCGCTCCGTGTCATCAAGAAGCGATCCTAGACGCGCGGCAGCGGTTCCGGCCAACGAAAGCTTTTGATCTCAGCCATAAAGACAGGTGATGTAATCACCCGAGGCGCGCGCACGGCGTTCGACGACCCCCGCCAGACGCTTCAGACCCGGCCCCGGCTTGCTCGCGACACGGTCGATCGGATTGGGCAGCGACACGGCGAGAAGGGCTGCCTGCTGGCGGCTGAGTTCGGCGGCCGACGTCTTGAAGTGGTACTGCGCGGCTGCTTCGATGCCGTAGATACCTGGGCCCCATTCGGCGATGTTCAGGTAGATCTCCATCGTCCGCTGCTTGGGCCAGACGGCATCCAGCACCAGCGCCAGCGGCAGTTCGAGGCCCTTGCGAATGAAAGAGCGCCCGTTCCAGAGGAAAAGGTTCTTGGCGGTCTGCATGGGGATCGTGCTGGCACCGCGCGTCGCCTCGCCCGCCATTGCGTCGTCGATCACGGACTGCAGCTGGGCCCAGTCCACGCCGCCGTGATTACAGTACTGGCCGTCCTCCGACATCATCACCGCCCGAACGAGATTCGGCGAGATATCCTCGAAGTCCACCCAGCGGCGGTCATAGCCCTGCAAGGTGACGAGATCCGCAAGCATCAGCGTCGAGACAGGCCGGACGAAATCCAGCCGGTAGAGCAAAATCAGGAGGTAAGGCGCGGCGAGGAAGAGGAAGAGCGCGATAAACACGGCCCGGACGATCCGGGGCCGGCGCCGCCGCTTCTCCTCGGGCACAAACTTCTCGTCTTGCTCCAATGCCTCGACTTCCAGTGTCAATGAAGTGGGGTCCGTGATCGATGATGGACCCTCATAGCCGCCCTCTTGGCAAATGACCAGTCTGGCTGAGCGCATCCGCCTCTTTCCCCGGCTCAATTTCCCGTTGCCTGACCAGGGGTAGCGTGCCAAATAGCCGTGATGACCAAGAGCGCCGATGCCTTTGAAAAAAGCCTGAATACCCACGCCACGCTCGTCGAGGCGAGGCTCGACATCCTTCTGGACGCAACGCCGCGTCCGGCGGAAGTCGTCCGCCCCCGGCGCCTGATCGAGGCCATGCATTACGGCGCCCTGAATGGCGGCAAGCGCCTTCGGCCCTATCTGGTGATGCAATCCGCACGCCTCTTCGGCGGAAGCGAAGAGGCTGCCCTGCAGGTCGGCTGCGCGCTTGAATGCCTGCACAGCTATTCGCTCGTTCATGACGACCTGCCCGCCATGGACGACGACGACCTGCGCCGCGGCAAGCCGACGGTTCACAAGCAGTATGACGAAGCAACCGCGATCCTCGCCGGCGACGGCCTCTTGACCTATGCCTTCGACATCATCGCCTCACCGGAAACACCCCTGCCCGACGCAGCCAAGGTGGCCCTCGTGCTCGAACTGTCCCGCGCAGCCGGGGTTGGCGGCATGGCAGGCGGTCAGATGCTCGATCTCGCTGCCGAGACGGATCAGCCCGACGAAGCAGGCATCGTGATGCTGCAGGCCATGAAGACGGGCGCGCTTCTGCGCTTCGCCTGCGAAGCCGGCGCGATCATTGCAGGCCGGGCGGCGGAAGACCGCGATCGCCTGCGCCGCTTCGGCGAAATCATCGGCCGCGCCTTTCAGCTGGCCGACGATCTGCTCGACATCACCTCGGATGCCGCAACCCTCGGCAAGGCGACCGGCAAGGACGCGGCCAAGGGCAAGGCGACGCTGGTTGGCCTCAAAGGCACCGACTGGGCCCGCGCCGAGCTCGACCGGCTGGTCACCGAAGCAAACGCCCTTCTTGAGCCCTACGGCGAACAGGCCGAACCGCTCAAGGAAGCCGCCCATTTCATCGCCTACAGGAAGAAATAGCATGAGCCGTTTCTGGTCGTCCGCCATCCATGCGCTGGAACCCTATGTCGCTGGCGAACAGCCGAAGATCCCGGGCCTTGTGAAGCTCAACACCAATGAGAGCCCCTACGGGCCCTCGCAGAAGGTGCTGGAAGCGATCGCGGCCACGTCCGGGGAGCGTCTGCGCCTTTATCCTGATCCGGCGTCCACGGGCCTGCGCGAGGCCATCGCGAAGCGCTTCGATCTGGCCATGGACGAGGTGTTCGTCGGCAACGGCTCGGACGAAGTGCTTGCCTTCACCTTCGCGGGTCTCTTGAAGCACGACGCGCCGCTGCTTTATCCCGACATCACCTACAGCTTCTACAAGACCTATGCCCGACTCTTCGAGGTCAAGGTCGAGGAGATCCCGCTGGACGAGGACCTGCGCGTGCGCATCGGTGATTACGACCGCCCTTGCGGTGCAATCATTCTGGCCAATCCAAACGCCCCGACCGGCATCGCTCTCCCGCTCCCGGAGATCGAAAAGCTGGTCGCCTCACACCCGGATCAGGTCGTGGTGATCGACGAGGCCTATGTCGATTTCGGCGCAGAGACGGCAGCTTCGCTGATCCCGCGCTACGAGAACCTGCTCGTTGTCCAGACCTTCTCGAAATCCCGCTCGCTGGCGGGCCTGCGCGTCGGTTTCGCGCTCGGCCAGCGGCCGCTGATCGAGGCACTGGAGCGGATGAAGGACAGCTTCAACTCCTATCCCGTCGATATGCTGGCCCAAGCCGCTGCAACGGCGGCGATCGAGGACGAAGACTGGTTTGACGAGGCCTGTGGCAAGATAATTGCCAACCGCGAGATGGTGACCAAAGCGCTCGAAGCTCGTGGCTTCGAGGTCCTGCCGTCGTCGACCAACTTCGTCTTCGCACGCCATTCGGCGCATCAGGGTGCGGATCTTCAGAGGGGACTGCGCGAGCGAGCGGTGCTCGTCCGGCACTTCAACAAATCGCGCATTTCGGACTTCCTCCGCGTGACCATCGGCACGACAGAGGAATGCCATCAGTTTCTCGAGGCGATCGATCAAATCATCTGACGTGTCGTCCGCGTCGGAAAGCGGTACGCTCCTGCAACTTTAGTGAGAGCCGGAGCGAGCCCGTGATTGAAATCCTGCAACATTGGCCCCAGGTCGTGGCAGCCTACCTCGTCTACCTCGTGGCGGTCTTGAGCCCTGGCCCGGCCACCATGGCAATCGCCTCCGCCTCGCTTGGCCAGGGGCGTCGCCATGGCCTGACGATTGCGTCCGGTATCTTTTGCGGTTCTATGACCTGGGCCATTGCGGCTTCGCTCGGCCTGGCCGCGATCCTGTCGCAATATGCCCAGGCGCTGATCCTGATGAGGATCCTCGGCGGGCTCTACCTACTCTATCTCGCCTGGCGCGCTTTCCGCTCCGCCGCGAGCAGCATTGACCCGCTTTCCCTGACCAAGGCCGCCTCGAGCCTGAAACGCACTTTCCTGATGGGCTATGCCATCCACCTGACGAACCCGAAGGCGATCTTTGCCTGGCTCGCCATCATCTCGCTCGGCCTTCCGGCCGGTGCAACACCAACGGCCGTCGCGATCATCGTCTGCGGTTGCCTTGCGACCGGCTTCGCCGTCTTCATGGGCTATGCGCTGTTGTTCTCGACCCCCGGTTCACTGCGCATCTACCGCGCAGCGCGCCGTTACATCGATGGGACGCTGGCGGTCCTGTTTGCCACTGCCGGCGTCAAGATGCTGACCTTCCGCTGAAACTAAAAAGGCGCCGCACGAATGGCGGCGCCTTGCATGTGGTCGATCGCCGATCAGCCCTGTGTGAGCGGCGAGATCTGGATTTCGACGCGGCGGTTCTGCGCACGGCCGTCCGGAGTGGCGTTCGAGGCAACCGGCTGGTTCGGGCCGAAGCCGACGGCAGAGACGCGCCGCGGGTCGACACCCTGACCGTTGAGGTAACCTGCAACCGACATGGCGCGACGTTCGGACAGACCCTGGTTGTAAGCCTGGCTGCCGGTCGAATCGGTGTGACCGTTGATGTCGATCAGGGTCCGGTCGAACTTGCGCAGCACGATCGCAACCGAGTTCAGCGTCGGGTAGAACTGCGGCATAACCGCATCCTGATCGGTGTTGAAGGTGATGTTCGACGGCATGTTGAGGATGATGCGATCGCCGACACGGGTGACCGAAATGCCGGTCCCCTGCAGCTGCGCACGCAGTTCAGACTCCTGCTGGTCCATGTAATTGCCGATCGCGCCGCCTGCCAGCGCGCCGACACCGGCACCGATGAGCGCGGCATTCCGACGTCCGACCGGCGAACCGCCGACAGCTAGGCCTCCAAGCGCACCGACGGCTGCACCGATCGCGGCGCCACCCGCCGTATTCGATACCTTCTGCTCGCCCGTATAGGGGTCGGTCGTGGTGCAGGCGCTGAGATAGGTCGCGCAAAGCGCGATGATGGAGATCTTCTTGATCATGCTCGGTGTCCCTCCAGGATTCGGCTGATAATCCGTCAACCGTGAAATTGCGGCAACAAAAAGTTGGCCAGCAAGCTCACTCGGCCGCCGATTTCTGGCCATAGCGCTTCTCGATATAGTCGGCCACCAGGGCCTCGAAATCGGCTGCGATGTTCGGACCACGCAAGGTCATCGCCTTCTGGCCATCAATGAACACGGGAGCCGCCGGGTTTTCACCGGTCCCCGGAAGCGAGATGCCGATATCGGCATGCTTGCTTTCGCCGGGGCCGTTGACGATACAGCCCATGACCGCAACGTTCAGGCCTTCGACACCCGGATACTTGTCGCGCCAGACCGGCATGTTCTTGCGCAGGTCATCCTGGATCTTCTGGGCGAGTTCCTGGAAGACGGTCGAGGTCGTGCGACCACAGCCGGGACATGCCGCGACAACAGGCACGAACTGGCGGAAGCCCATGACCTGCAGCAGTTCCTGAGCTACCTGGACTTCACGCGTCCGGTCGCCATTCGGTTCCGGGGTGAGCGACACGCGGACCGTATCGCCGATCCCGTGCTGCAACACATAGCCCATGGCCGCCGACGAAGCGACGATGCCCTTAGAGCCCATGCCGGCCTCGGTGAGCCCGAGATGCAGTGCATGGTTCGAGCGATCCGCCAGCATCGAATAGACAGCGATCAGGTCCTGCACCTGGCTGACCTTGGCCGAGAGAATGATGCGGTTGCGCGGCAGGCCAATCTCCTCGGCAAGCTCTGCGGACAGCAATGCCGACTGGACGATCGCTTCACGCGTGACCTGGCGCGCCGAAAGCGGTGAACCATTGGCCGCGTTCTCGTCCATCAGCCGGGTCAGGAGCTCCTGGTCGAGCGAGCCCCAATTGACCCCGATGCGGACAGGCTTGTCGTAGCGGATCGCCATTTCGACGATCTCGGCGAACTGCTTGTCCTTCTTGTCCTTGAAGCCGACATTCCCGGGATTGATACGGTACTTGGCGAGCGCCTCGGCACAGGCCGGGTGATCGGCGAGCAGCTTGTGGCCGATATAATGGAAATCGCCGATCAGCGGCACGTCCATGCCGAGCCGGAGCAGGCGCTCGCGGATCTTGGGAACGGCAGCGGCACTCTCGTCACGGTCCACGGTGATGCGGACGACCTCGGAGCCTGCCTTGTAGAGGGCAGCAACCTGGGCAACGGTCGCGTCGATGTCTGCGGTGTCGGTATTGGTCATCGACTGAACGACGACGGGAGCTCCACCGCCGATGATGACGCCACCCACTTCAACCGCGACCGACGAACGGCGCGGTTTGGGGTCAAAGGCATCGGCGGGCTGGATCAGGGGTGCGGTCATGGCTGGTTCTCTGCAAGCCTCAATCGCCATGGAGGTGGATCAAAGCCGATCGCTTGTCAACCGCAACACGCCGATGCGCGATCACATGCGCGTCTGCAGCCGCCCGAGAGCGTCCACATACGAGGTCCGGGTCAATGGCCGCTCGCCCGGTCTGCATGGCGCGCAAGCCGGGATAGCCCAAGCACAACGATCAGCAGAGCTGGAATCGCTGTGTAGACACTCGACAGTGACGTGTGCTCGGCTACAAACCCGATCAGAGACGGCGCAAAGAGAATGCCGGAATAGCCCATGGTGGTGACGACGGACAGACCGACGCCTGGAGCAAGCCCCGGAATATTGCCGCCCGCCGAAAAGGCGATCGGCACCATGTTCGAAATGCCGATTCCGGTGATGGCAAAGCCGATCAGCGCGAAGGTCACGCTGGAAGACTGGCCCGCCATGACAAGTCCGATGATCGCAGTCACGCCACAGACGCGCAGTGTGTTGACCGCGCCGAAACGGTCACGGATGAAGTCGCCGGCGAAACGGCAGACAGCCATGGTGAAGGAGAAGGCAGCGAAGGCAAAACCCGACATTTCCGTCGAGGCATTGAGTTCGTTGCGCAGGTAGAGCGCGCTCCAGTCAAGCACCGTGCCCTCAGGAATCATGCAGAACAGCGCGATCGTGCCGATCAGCCAGGGCAGCGGCGTCATCGGCAGCTTGGCCTTGGCCGGTTCGTCGGTTGGATGTGGCGCGTCCGAGAGGATCATCGGGCGAGCGACCAGGAACAGAACGATGCAGACCGCTGCCAGAAGCAGCACGTGACCAGTGACACCGAGCGAGGCAATCAGGAAACCACCGGTCGCCGCACCGCAAAGGCCACCCAGGCTCCAGAAGGCGTGACAGGAGGACATGATCGAGCGGCGCATGCTGCGCTCGACCGCAACGGCATTGGCATTCATCGCCACATCCATCGCTCCGGTCAGGCCGCCGAACAGGAATATGGCGATGGCTCCGGTCCAGAGATTGTCGACCAGCGTTACCAGAACGATTGTGGGGATGAACAGGATTGTCGTGATCTCGACCACGCGACGCGAGCCGTAGCGTGCAATCTGCATGCCGGCGATTGGCATCAGTACCAGCGACCCCACGCCGAAGACGAAGATCATCACGCCCAGCATCAGCTCCGACAATCCGAGCGCCTCTGAGAAGAACGGAATTTTCGGCGCCCAGGCTCCGATGACGAGGCCATTCAGGAAGAAGAGCAGCGCAACCGCCACCCGCTCCCTGGTGACGATCGGTGCCGGTGCGGCGGTGGAAGTGATGGTGTGGGCGATGTCATTCATGTCCTGCTCCCATAGTCGGGCGCACTGTAATTAAATCGATTTAAACGACAACATGCCCCGCACGTCCCAACTGTAAATTTTTGTTTCGCACGACAACAATGTCGGAGATCCGGACGGGGATTGACAGAACCCGGCCAACGCCTGACACAGATAGCCATTGCGGACCTCCCCCTGTGCCGCCCGACCCGAAAGACGCTTCCGTGAAAACCGCAGTTGGTGCTGGTATTCTCCTCTCCAGCCTCGCTTATCTCTGCTTTGCCATGCATGACGCCATGATCAAGCTGCTGGTGGAGACAACCACCGTCTGGCAGATCCTGTTTTGCCGCAGCATTGCGATCCTGCTTGGCTGTTACATCCTCGGTGGCCGCTCACTCGCCCGGGAGACGGTGACGTCGCCGGCGCTTCGCCCGATGATGCTGCGCAGTCTTTTCCTGCTCGCCGCCTGGCTCTGTTACTTTAACGCGGCCAAGCATCTGCCCCTCGCAGATCTGACGACACTCTATTTCGCCGCACCGATCGCAGCGATCCTGCTCGCCATCCCGATCCTGGGCGAACGCGTCCCCATCAGCAGCTGGATTGCCGTCATGACCGGCTTCGTCGGCGTGGTCATCGCCAGCAATCCGACAGGCCTTGCGACCGGCTGGCCCGTCTACCTCGCCCTCATCGCGGCCATCTGCTGGGCGATCGCCACGACGCTGCTCAGAACCACCAGCAAGAGCGCCAGCAGCATGGTTCAGATGACGATGACGAATGTCTTCTTCCTGGCCCTGACGACACCCATGGCCATCCTCTCCTGGACCACGCCAAGCGGTCCGACGCAGATAATGCTGCTGGCCGTCGGCTTCATCGGCGGTCTTGGCCAGATGAGCTTTTTCGAGGCGCTGCGCCGCGCCCCGATCTCGGTGATTGCGCCCCTGGAGTATACGGCACTCGTCTGGGCCTTCGCGCTCGGCTACACGATCTGGGGAGACATCCCGGGACCGAATGTCTGGGCCGGCGCCGTCCTGATCGCCGGCGCAGGCCTCATCATTCTCTTTGCCCAGCGGCGCAACATGCCCGCTCAGGACCTCGAGAGATAGCGCTCGGCAAGTTCCACCCAGAGGGTGGTCCCGACAGGTAGGATATCGTCGTTGAAGTCATAGCGCGGGTGGTGCAGCGGCGGATCGTTGGGTGTCCGCTGCGTTCCGAGGAAGAAATAGCTGCCCGGGCGCTTGGCGAGCATGTAGGCGAAATCCTCGCTCCCCATCATCGGGCGCGGCAGGTCATAGACCTTGTCCTGTCCAGCAAAGCTCACCGCGAGATCACGGACGAAATCGGTTTCGGCCTTGTGGTTGATGGTCGGGTCGTATCCCCGTTCATAGTCGATGGTCACGCCCATGCCGTAACTCGCCGCCTGACCTTCGGCCACCGCGCGAATGCGCTGCTCAAGCTGGTCGCGGACCTTGGGATCGAAGGAGCGGATCGACAGCACCATCTCTGCCCGCTCCGGAATGACATTGCTCGCCGCACCCGCATGGAACCCGCCGACGGTGATGACGGTCGGATCGAGCGGGTGGATGTTGCGCGACACGATCGTCTGCAGCGCCATCACGATGGACGCGCCACACACAATGGGATCGGCCGTCGATTGCGGTTCGGCCCCGTGACCACCACGGCCGTTGACGGTGATCTTGCACTCGTCGACGGCAGCCATGATCGGCCCTTCCCGGAGCGCGATATGGCCGAACGGGATCTCCGGATCGTTATGCAGCGCGAAAACCGCATCGCAGGGGAAGCGATCGAAAAGGCCGTCCTCGATCATGATCCGCGCGCCGCCGAAATTTTCCTCCGCAGGCTGGAAGATCAGGTGAATGACGCCGTCGAAATTCCGCCGTTCGGCGAGGATCTTCGCCGCACCAAGCAGCATCGCGGTATGACCATCATGGCCACAGGCATGCATCACGCCCGGGATCTCGCTGGCATAGGGAAGACCGGTCTCTTCGAGGATCGGCAGAGCGTCGAAGTCAGCGCGGATGCCGATGCTCCGTTCGCTCGACCCGTTTCGGAGGGTGGCAACGATACCGGTCTTGGCAAGTCCACGCGTCACCTCATAGCCGAGCGCGGTCAGTTGTTCGGCGACATAATCTGACGTCTTGAACTCCGACAGGCCGATCTCCGGAAACCGATGCAGATGATGTCGCGTCGCGAGCACTTCAGCCATCACATTGGGCGCATGGATCGTCATGGAAATTGCCTTTCGGTCGTCTGGGCATGAGCAATGAAGCGCGGACTGTGGCACTTGCCGGTCCGTTGTTCAACCGTATAAAAAGACGTCCGCGGCTGACGAAAACAAGCCGCCTTACCCGTGCCGGAGAGACCACCATGACACGACGCACGTTCCAGCGTGCCGGTGAAGCCGAGCGCCGGAAGGGTCTGATCGCGGCGACCCTGGACAGCGTTTCCGAACATGGCCTGGAAGGCGCAACCGTCCGCGACATCGCCGCCAGAGCCGGCGTGACCGGCGGTTTGATCCGCCATTATTTTTCCGGCAAGGACGAGATGGTTCAGGCTGCCTATCGCGAAATGCTGGCGGGCATGACCGGCTCCGCCGTCGATGCCATGGCAGAAGCTGGCGCGAACCCGCAGCGGCGCCTGCATGACTTCATCGTCGCCAATGTCAGCCCACCGATTGCCGACCCGAAGGCGTTGTCCCTCTGGGCAGCTTTCATCGGACGTGTGCGATCGGATGAGGAACTCGCCCGTATCCATCGGGAAAACTACATGGTCTTCATCGGCATACTCGAAGAGCTCGTCGGAGCCGTCCTGGAGGCACGACAACACGAACCACCCTTCTCCGAAGTCCGCCATCTCGCGGTCGCGATCAACGGGCTCATCGACGGTTTGTGGCTTGAGAATTCGCTCGCGAGCGACCTCTTCGACGAGGGACGGCTGCCGCAGATCGCACTGGATGCGGTCGAGGCCATGCTGGGCGGATTGTCGTTGAGAGGCACGAACTGAGCAATCCGACCCGCGTCGCGAACACGCATTAGGGCTCCGAGCATTCGGGATCTGGTAACCTCACCGACAGATCGCTTGCCCGCGAAGTTTGACCCTGCTTCATCGCTGCGCGGCGGCTGCGAGCAAGCCCCTTGGACAGCAGCTTGAAATAAGGCATAAAAACGCCAATTCACCTGCCTGGATGCGAAAGTCGCAAAGAGTGTCCGTCCGCCTCTGTTAACCGTCGTATTACGGCCTCTTTCTGCCTCGATTGTTGGTCAATAACCCAATTTTGTGCAATGAGGCGCGGCGGCAAAGACCAGACGGTCGGACCACAACGGCTTTCTATTGAACCATCGAACCGAGAACCTATTTTTCATGACGCTGCATGTCCCATCGCGCGACCTCGAAACCAAGCAGATCGACCACAACGATTCCATTCGATCTGCCTATTTTACGATCGAGGAGTTGCGGGAGAGCGCCGCTTCCCTGGCGCTGAACGGCGTCGAAGAACTTCCGGGTCTGATGGACTTCGACTTCTTCGCCCGGCACAAGGAAAACGAGCGCGAGATCCTGCGCGTCTATCGCGCGACGGCGGCTGACGTCGAAGCCGGGGCTGCGATCACGCCCGCAGCAGAGTGGTTGCTCGACAACCACTACGTTATCGAAGAAGCGATCCAGGAAGTTCGCCGCGACTTCCCGAAGAAGTTCTATCGCCAGCTGCCGACGATGAAGATCGGAAGCCGCGAAATCCCGCGGACGATGGCACTGGCCTGGCTCTACGTCGCCCACACCCATTCGACGGTCAGCCAGGAAAGCATGACGGCCCTGGTCGAAGGTTACCAGCAGCACCAGACGCTGGAGATCGGCGAACTCTGGGCGCTGCCCTCGATCGTCCGATTCGTGCTGGTCGAAAACCTCCGCCGCATCGCGACCCGCGTCGATCGTTCGCGCCGGATGCGCCGCCGGGCCAACGAGGTGGCCGACGAGATCATCCGCTTGAACGACCCGGTCGCGGCCGCGACCTATCTCAGCCAGATCGAACAGCTCGCCGACGACAACACCTTCGCGACGCAGTTCCTCTACCGCCTGCGCAATGGCTCGCAGAATACGAGCTTTGCCGTCGAATGGCTGGAAAGCCGACTGGAAGCGGCCGGCCGCAACGCCCAGGAGGCGATGGACGCCGAGCATAACCGCCTCTCCTCCGGCAATGTCACGATGGGCAACATCGTGCGCGGCCTGCGAGAGATCGACGACAAGGAATGGTCGGTCTGGGTCGAAGAAGTCAGCCATGTCGACCGGGTTCTTGGCCAGCACACCGATTATCGCGAACTCGATTTCGGGTCGCGCAACGCCTATCGCAACACGATCGAAAGGCTGGCGCGTCGCTGCGACCAGAGCGAGATCGAGATTGCCCAGACCGCGATCGACCTGGCGACACAGTCGGCAGGTCCTGATGGACATCTCGACGTTGGAAGCTATCTCGTCGGCAACAGACGGACCGAGCTGGAAAACGCCATCGGCTACAGCCAGCCTCTGTCCCGAATCCTGACCGACGGCATCAAGCGGCTGAACTGGCTCTCCATCGCAATCCCCGTCATTGCGCTTACCGTCGCAGCCCTTGCGATCATTGGATACTTCCTCAACCACGCCGGCGTCCCGACCTCGCTCATCCTGGTCCTGTTGCTCATGGTGTCGCTGCCGGTATCCGAAGGCGCGACGGGACTGTTCAACACGCTCGTCACCTTTTTCGTCAGACCCGTTCGACTGACCGGCTACGAATTCAAGCAGGGCATTCCTGAAGAAGCACGCACCCTCGTCGTTGTACCCTGCATGATCACCAAACGCGACGACGTCGACGAACTCGTCCGCAACCTCGAAGTCCACTACCTGACCAACCCGCATGGCGAGATCTATTTCGCGCTGTTGAGCGACTGGAAGGACAGCCAGACGGAAGAAACCCCGGCCGATCTCGAAGTCCTCGACTATGCCAAGCGCGAACTTGCACAGCTCAATGGCCGCTACGATTTCGGTGGCAAGACTCGCTTCTACCTCTTGCATCGTCGTCGTCTCTACAACGAAGCCGAAGGCTGCTGGATGGGCTGGGAACGCAAGCGCGGCAAGCTGCACGAGTTGAACCTGCTGCTGCGCGGCGACCGCGACACGTCTTATCTGCCGGGCGCCAACATGGTGCCGGAAAACGTGCGTTACGTAATGACGCTCGATGCCGACACCCGCCTGATGCGCGACGCCGTCACCAAGCTCGTCGGCAAGATGCACCATCCGATCAATCGTCCCGTGCATGACGAGAAGACCGGCCGCGTGATCAGCGGCTACGGCGTCCTGCAGCCGCGCGTCACACCCTCGCTGACGACGGGCAAGGATGCCTCGGTCTTCCAGCGCATTTTCTCGATGAACCGCGGCCTCGACCCTTACGTCTTCACGGTCTCCGACGTCTATCAGGACATCACGGCCGAGGGCACCTTTACCGGCAAGGGCCTTTACGACGTCGACGCCTTCGAGACGGCGATCAAGGGCCGGATCGACGAAAACAGCGTGCTCAGCCACGACTTGCTCGAGGGTTCGTTCGCCCGCTGCGCTCTCGTCACCGACGTCGAACTGGTCGAAGACTTCCCGACCCGCTACGAGGTGGAAATCTCGCGCCAGCACCGCTGGGCCCGCGGCGACTGGCAGCTCATTCCCTATATTGGCGACACCAGTCGTGGCATCACCAGCCTCGGTCGCTGGAAGATGGTCGACAACCTGCGCCGGTCGCTGACGCCGATCGCCTGGTATGCCGCCTCGGTTCTCGGCTGGGCTACAATGGAGCCGGTCGGCGCCACCATCTGGCAGTTGCTGCTGATCTTCAGCCTCTTCGTCGCCCCGACCCTGTCGCTTTTGTCGGGCATCGTACCGCGTCAGACGGATATCGTGCCGGCCGCGCATTTCCAGACGCTGTGGTCCGAGGTCCGTTCCATCAACGCGCAGGTTGCGCTTCGCATCGTCTTCATCGCCGACAATGCCTGTATGATGGCAGATGCCATCGCCCGTTCGCTCTACCGCATGCTGGTGAGCCGCAAGCTGCTGCTCGAATGGCGCACCGCTGCCAGCGTCCAGTCGGCAGCCCAGGGCTCGATCGCCTCCTATTACCAGAACATGCGCCATGCGCCGATCCTCGCCATCCTCTCGGTCGGCGTCGCGGCGCTGCCGGGCGGCTATGGTTACCTGATCGGTCTTCCCTTCGCCTTCCTCTGGGTCCTCTCCCCGCTGCTCGCCTGGTATGTCAGCCAGTCGGCCGAGACCGAAGACAGCCTGGAGGTGCCGGAAAACGTCTCTTATGAGCTGCGCAAGATCGCGCGCCGCACCTGGCGTTATTATGAGACGTTCACGACCGCCGGCGACAACTATCTGCCCCCGGACAATTTCCAGGAAACGCCGGAACCGCTGATCGCCCATCGCACCTCGCCGACCAATATCGGCGTCTATCTGCTCTCCGTCGTTTCCGCGCGGCACTTCGGCTGGCTGAGCTTCGAACAGACGATCGAGCGCATGGAGCAGACAATCTCCACCGTCGAACGGATGGAGAAGTATCGGGGTCATCTCTACAACTGGTACTATACCGACACGCTGCAGACCCTTGGCCCAAAGTATATTTCGGCGGTCGACAGCGGCAATCTCGCCGGCCATCTGATCGCGATCGCCTCGGCCTGCCGCGAATGGGCGGAGGCTCCGTCCGCACACCTTCAGGGCAACTTCGACGGCATCGGCGATGTCGGCGGCATCCTGCTCGAAATCCTTGAGCAACTGCCCGACGACCGAAAGACGGTGCGTCCTCTGCGCAAACGTCTGGAAGAGCGTATCATCGGTTTCAACACGGCGCTCGCGGCCGTTAAGCGCGAGCATGAATTCGCCTCCATCCGCATCATTAATCTCGCGGTGCTCGCCCGTGACGCACAGAAGCTGGCGGCAAATCTCCACCACGAGATCCGCTCCGAAGCGAGTGCCGAAGTCGTACGCTGGACGGAAGCGCTGGTCTCGGTTTGCGAAGCCCATATTGCAGACACCGCATTCGATCTGTCGAACATCGATCCGCTGCGCCAGCGCCTGAGCCAGCTCTCCGAGCGCGCCCGCAACCTCGCCTTTTCGATGGACTTCACCTTCCTCTTCCGTCCGGAGCGCCGCCTGCTGTCGATCGGCTATCGCGTCGACGCCCGCGAACTGGACGAGGCCTGCTACGACCTGCTCGCGTCGGAATGCCGTCTGACCAGCCTGTTTGCGATCGCCAAGGGTGATCTACCGACGGAACACTGGTACCGACTCGGTCGCCAGGTCGTGCCGATCGGTGCCCGCGCAGCGTTGATCTCCTGGTCGGGCTCGATGTTCGAATATCTGATGCCGCCGCTCGTCATGCAGGAGCGACAAGGTGGCATTCTCAACCAGACGAACAATCTCGTGGTCATCGAACAGATGAACCACGGCCGCCGGCTGAACATCCCCTGGGGCATCTCGGAAGCGGCCTTTAACGCCCGCGACCACGAGATGAATTATCAGTACACCAACTTCGGTGTGCCGACGCTCGGCCTCAAGCGTGGCCTGGGCCAGAACGCCGTCGTGGCCCCCTATGCCTCGATCCTTGCGAGCCAGTATTATCCGGAAGCCGCACTCGAGAACCTGACGCGACTGCGCAAGCTGGGCGCTCTCGGCCCCTTCGGCTTCCATGATGCCGTCGACTTCACCCCGACGCGCCTGCCGGACGGCAAGAAGTGCGCCGTCGTCAAGAACTACTATGCCCACCATCATGGCATGTCGATCGCAGCCATCGCCAACGTCGCCTTCAACGGCCGTCTGCGTGCGCTATTCCATGCCGATCCGGTGATCGAAGCGGCAGAACTTCTCCTTCAGGAAAAGACGCCTCGGGAAATCCCGGTCATGAGTGCGAAATACGAACCGCAGACCCCGGGCAAGGGCCAGGCGGACCTTCTGCGCGCCGAAGTCCGCTCCATCGAGGATCCCGCAACCAAGGACCGCGAAGTCGTCTTCCTTTCGAATGGCCACTACTCGGTCATGATGACAGCCACTGGCTCCGGCTTCTCGCGCTGGAACGGCCAGTCCGTCACCCGCTGGAAGCCCGACACGACCGAAGACCGCTGGGGCACCTTCCTCTTCCTGCGCGATACCGCAACCAACGAGTGGTGGTCCGCCACCGCAGCGCCACGCAGCGCGGAGAACGAGAAGACCAAGGTCATCTTCGGTGACGACAAGGCGGAATTCTTCAAGACGGTCGGTGACATCTCGACTTCCGTCGAGTGCATCGTCGGCACGGAGCATGACGCCGAAGGCCGCAGACTGACGATCCTGAACACCGGGACGGAAGACCGCTACATCGAGGTTACGTCCTACACCGAGCCGGTGCTGGCCTACGAGGACAGCGACAACGCCCATCCGCTCTTCTCGCGCATGTTCGTGAAGACTGAGTTCGGTCGTCGCCGCGACGTCATTCGCGCCGAGCGCAACAAGCGAAGCCCATCCGACCCGGATATCTGCGTTGCCCATCTGGTGGTCGACAGCGCCGGACAGGGCCGCCCCACCGAGTTTGAAACCGATCGCCGCAAGTTCCTCGGCCGTGGCCGCAGTCTCGGTGAGGCGGCAGCCTTCGACCCCGGCGCAAACCTCTCCGGATCGGAAGGCTTTACGCTCGATCCGATCTTGAGCCTTCGCCGCGTGGTGCGCGTGCCGGCCGGCAAGAAGGTTCAGGTCATCTTCTGGACCATGGCAGCCCCGAATCGCGAAGAAATCGACCAGGCGATCGAGCGCTATCGCCATCCGGATTCCTTCAGCCACGAGCTCATCCACGCCTGGACCCGCGCCCAGGTCGAGCTTCGCCATATCGGCATCACCTCGCAGCAGGCGGCTGCCTTCCAGCATCTCGGCCGCTACTTGACCTATCCCGACAATCACCTGCGTGCGGATCCCGAAACGGTCCGCAAGGGGCTGAGGTCGCAGTCGGCGCTGTGGCCCATGGCGATTTCGGGCGACTTCCCGATCTTTGCGCTGCGCATCAACGACGACATGGACATGGACATCGCCCGCGAGGCGATGAGCGCGCTGGAATATCTGCGTCGCCGCGGCGTCGTGGCTGACCTTGCAATCATCAACGAGCGCGCGACATCTTACGCCCAGGACATGCAGCATGCACTCGACCAGATGGCGGACAATCTGCGCCACCGCCTGCCGGGTGGCCGCCAGCATGTCTTTACAGTCCGCGACGACCTGCAGGACGAAGGCGCGACGCTTGCGGTCCTCGCGGCAGCCCGTGTCGTGCTGCACACCCGCAACGGCAAGATCGTCGATCAGGTGAACCGCGCCGTCTCGCTCTTTGCGACACCGCGAACCATCGACGGCGAGCCAGAGTGGGCAGGCCTTCCGCCAGTGCTGCCGGCACCTGCAAAGGCGACATCGCCGGTCGACGGTTCCGACCTCGACTTCTGGAACGGCTTCGGCGGCTTCTCGAAAGATGGTTCGGAATATGTCGTGCGTCTCAATGGATCTGCGACAACGCCGCAGCCCTGGATCAACGTTATCGCCAACGAGAACTTCGGCTTCCACGTATCCGCCGAAGGCGCCGGCTTCACCTGGAGCCAGAACTCGCGCGACTACCAGCTGACGCCCTGGACCAATGATCCCGTGGTAAACCGTCCGGGCGAGGCTTTCTACGTGACCGATCTCGGCAGCGGACGCGCCTATGCGACCGTGAGCGCCCTGAACCTCGATCCGGCAGCGACCTTCGAGACGCGCCATGGCATGGGTTACTCGACCTTCATTAGCCAGCACGGCGATCTCCAGATCGAACTGACCCAGACCGTGGATCGAGAGCGCCCGGTCAAGCTCACGAAGATCCGGCTGAAGAACGCGAGCCCTGAGCCACGCAAGTTCCGCATCTATGGCTACGCAGAATGGGTCCTCGGCAACAATCCGGCCCGCACCGCCCCCTTCATTCTGTCGAGCTTCGATGAGGAGACCGGCGCACTGCTCGCCTCCAATCCCTATGACATCAACTATCCCGGTCGTTTCGCCTTCCTGGCTGGACCGGAACAGCCGGATGGCTATACGGCAAGTCGGCGCGAATTCATCGGTCGCAACGGCACGATCAAGCTGCCCCAGGCCGTCGCCCGTGCCTCGGGTCTTACGGGCTCGATCGAGAGCGAAAGCGATCCTTGTGCGGCAATCGCCTTCGATGTCGAGCTGGCACCCGGTCAGTCGCGCGACATGACCTTCCTACTCGGGGAATGCGATACGGCGGAAGCCGCAGTCGATCTCGTCAAGACGGTCCGCGGCTCAGGCTTCGAGACGATCCTCAAGGCCAACCGCGACTTCTGGACAGGCTTCACAGGCAAGCTCTCGGTAGAAACCGGCGACAAGGCCTTCGACAACCTCGTCAATCGCTGGCTGCCCTATCAGGCGCTGGCCTGCCGGATCTTCGGGCGTGCCGGCTTCTACCAGGCAAGCGGCGCCTACGGCTTCCGTGATCAGTTGCAGGACACGCTGGCGTTCCTGACCGTCGAACCCAAGCTCGCCCGCCGGCAGATCCTGAGTGCCGCTGCGCGTCAGTTCGTCGAAGGAGACGTACAGCATTGGTGGCTGCCGCAGACAGGCGCGGGTGTCCGCACCATGATCTCCGATGATGTCGTCTGGCTCGCCCATGCGATCGATCAGTATGTGTCGGCCACAGGCGATGAAACGATCCTTGCCGAACAGATCCCCTTCATCGAGGGACCGCAACTCACGCAGGGTCAGCATGACAGCTTCTTCCTGCCAAACGTTGCGGCCGAAACGGCCGATCTCTACGAGCACGCCGCCCGCGCGCTCGACCTCGCCATTGCGCGGACCGGAGAGCACGGCCTGCCTCTGATCCTTGGCGGCGACTGGAACGACGGCATGAACCGCGTCGGGATCGAAGGACGTGGCGAAAGTGTCTGGCTTGGCTGGTTGCTCGCCGCCACATTGGACCGCTTCAGGCTGCAGGCAGACAAGCGTGGCGATCACGACCGCAGTGCCCGCTGGGGCGATCATGCCGCCAAGCTGAAAACGGCTCTGGAAACGGCCGGTTGGGACGGAGACCATTATCGTCGTGGCTATTTCGACGACGGCTCACCGCTTGGTTCGAATGACTCACGCCAGTGCCAGATCGATTCCATTGCCCAGTCTTGGAGCGTTCTGTCCGGAATGGGAGATCCCGCCCATACCGAAAAGGCACTCGATTCCGCCGTCTCTAAGCTTGTCGATGCAGAGAATGGCATCGTCCGCCTCTTTACGCCGGCTTTCGAAAAGCCTGAGATCGATCCTGGTTACATTGGCGCCTATCCACCCGGCGTGCGCGAAAACGGCGGCCAATATACCCATGCGGCGATCTGGCTTGGCTTGTCCCTCGTCAAGGCGGGTCGCCTCGCCGACGCCTGGCGCGTCTTCGAACTGATGAACCCGATCAATCATGCGAAAACGGCAGACGAGGCAGAACGGTATCGCGTCGAGCCTTACGTCGTGGCAGCCGATATCTACGGCGGTGATGGCTATGCCGGACGCGGTGGCTGGACCTGGTACACGGGATCTGCGGGCTGGCTCTATCGTTTCGCGGTCGAGGGCTTCCTCGGTATCCGTCGCAAGGACGGTGCGCTTGTCGTGAACCCGGCCTTGCCCGAACATTGGCAGGGCTACAAGGCCAAGGTCGACATTGATGGCCGGAAGGTCGATGTCGCCGTCACACGGACCGCAGAAGGCTACGATGTGATCCTTGATGGCAAGGCGCAGGTGACGAGTGCGGATCTGCCGCCTGCACCGCCCCCGGTGAAGAAACCGGCGCGCAAGCCGAAGGTCAAAGCGGCCGAATGAGAACGAAAGAGGCCCCGCCATCGCTGGCGGGGCCTCTTTCTTTTTGGCTTATCGCGCAGGCTGTCAGGCCGAGTAGACGATCAGCAGATCCTTGGCGTCGATCTGGTCACCAATCCGCACGAGCACTTCCGCAACCACCCCGTCGCGGTCGGCATGCAGCGCCGTTTCCATCTTCATCGCTTCGATCGAAAGCAAGACGTCGCCAGACTTGACGGTCTGGCCGGCAGACACGGAAACCTGCGAGATGACACCCGGCATCGGCGCACCGAGCTGTGCGGCATTACCGGTCTCCGCCTTGCGACGGATGGCGCTACCAGAGGCACCATGAGCGCGGTCCGGAACCTTGATACGGCGAGGCTGGCCGTTGAGCTCGAAGAACACGGTGACCATGCCCTTCTCGTCCGTATTGCCAATCGCCTGATTGACGATGACGAGCGTCTTGCCTTTTTCGAGGTCGACGAAAAGCTCCTCGCCGGCCGGCAGTCCATAAAAATACTGCGGCGTCGGGATGACCGAGACCGGACCATACATGTCGGCCGCAAGCGCGTAGTCGGTGAAGACCTTGGGATACATCAGGTAGGACGCGAATTCGAAGCCGCTGACCTCGCGACCGAGCTTTTCCTCGATCAGCTTGCGTTCGGCGTCGAGATCGGCTGGCGGCAACAGGGAACCGGGCACGGCCGTATAGGCCTGCTCACCCTTGAGCGCCTTCTTCTGCAATGCTTCCGGCCAACCACCGGGCGGCTGACCGAGATCACCCTTCAGCATCGACACGACCGAATCCGGGAAGGCGATGTCCTTGGCCGGGTTCTCGACATCCGCCACCGAAAGATCCTGGCTCACCATCATCAGCGCCATGTCGCCGACGACCTTGGACGACGGCGTCACTTTGACGATATCGCCGAACATCTGGTTGGCGTCGGCATAGGCCTGTGCGACTTCATGCCAGCGCGTCTCAAGGCCGAGCGAACGAGCCTGCTCCTTGAGGTTGGTGAACTGACCACCCGGCATTTCGTGCAGATAGACTTCCGAAGCCGGCCCCTTGAGGTCGCTCTCGAAGGCAGCATACTGCGTGCGCACGGCTTCCCAGTAGAAGGACAGGCGCCGGATCCAGTGCGGATCGAGGCCCGGATCACGTTCGGAGCCGCGCAGGGCCTCGACGATCGAGCCAAGGCAAGGCTGCGACGTGTTTCCGGAGAATGCGTCCATGGCAGCGTCGACCGCATCGACACCCGCTTCGACGGCGGCGAGCACAGTCGCAGCCGCAATCCCGGAGGTGTCATGGGTGTGGAAATGGATCGGCAGACCCGTCTCTTCACGCAGGGCCTTGAACAGCACCTTGGCGGCGGCCGGCTTCAACAGGCCCGCCATGTCCTTGACCGCAATGATATGCGCCCCGGCCTTTTCCAGCTCGGCGGCAAGCGCGGTGTAATACTTCAGATCGTATTTCGGACGAGCCGAGTTGAGGAGATCGCCAGTGTAGCAGATCACCGCCTCGCAGAGCTTGTTCTCCTCGATGACGGCATCCATCGACACCCGCATGTTGTCGACCCAGTTCAGGCAGTCGAAGACGCGGAAGAGGTCGATCCCGCCCTTGGCCGCCTGGCGGACGAAATACTTCACGACATTGTCGGGATAGTTCTTGTAGCCGACGCCGTTCGCGCCGCGCAGCAGCATCTGCAGGAGCAGGTTCGGCGCGCCTTCACGCACCAGGGCCAAACGCTCCCACGGATCTTCCGTCAGGAAGCGCATGGAGACGTCGAAGGTCGCCCCGCCCCAGCATTCCAGCGAGAAGAGGTTCGGCAGCGCGCGGGCATAGGTGTCAGCGATTCTCGCGATATCATGTGTGCGCACCCGCGTCGCCAGCAGCGACTGGTGGCCGTCACGCATGGTCGTGTCGGTCATCAGGATACGCTTTTCATTGCGCATCCAGTCGCCGAACTTCTTCGGCCCGAGCTCATCGAGCAACTGCTTGGTGCCCGGCTTGATGGCAGCGTCGATAAACGGAACCACCGGCTCGGCGGCATCCGCCGGCGGCTTCGGGCGCCCCTTGACTTCCGGATGGCCGTTGACGGTCACATCGGCGAGATAGGTGAGGAGCTTCGTCGCGCGATCCTGGCGCTTCACCTGCTGGAAGAGCTCCGGCGTCGTGTCGATGAAGCGAGTCGTATAGGAATTGTCGCGGAAGCTCGGGTGGCCGATGATCGCTTCGAGGAAGGTCAGGTTGGTGGCAACACCACGGATGCGGAACTCGCGCAGCGCGCGATCCATGCGGCTGATCGCTTCCTGCGGCGTGCTGCCCGACGCCGTCACCTTGACCAACAGCGGGTCATAGTAGCGGGTGATGATCGCACCCGAATAGGCGGTGCCACCGTCGAGACGGATACCGAAGCCGGCCGCCGAACGATAGGCGGTGATACGGCCATAGTCGGGAATGAAGTTCTGTTCCGGATCCTCGGTGGTGATACGGCACTGCAGCGCGTGACCGTTGAGGCGGATATCGGCCTGATCAGGCACACCCGATTCCGGCGTCCCGATCGCGTGGCCATCCAGAATGTGGATCTGCGCCTTGACGATATCGATGCCTGTCACGACTTCCGTGACCGTGTGCTCGACCTGTATGCGCGGATTGACCTCGATGAAGTAGAATTTGCCGGTATCGGCATCCATCAGATACTCGACGGTGCCGGCGCCGATGTAGTTGGTGGCTTTGGCAATCTTGAGCGAATAGTCGGCCAATTCCTGGCGCTGCGCTTCGTTCAGATAGGGCGCCGGCGCCCGCTCAACGACCTTCTGGTTGCGGCGCTGGATCGAGCAGTCGCGCTCGAAGAGATGCACGACATTGCCATGCGTGTCGCCCAGTACCTGGCTCTCGACGTGACGGGCGCGCTCGACAAGCTTCTCGAGGTAGACCTCGTCCTTGCCGAAGGCCGCCATCGCTTCGCGCTTGCCTTCCGTGACCTCGCGCAGCAGGTCCTTCGGATCACGGATCGCGCGCATGCCGCGACCGCCGCCGCCCCAGGAAGCCTTGAGCATGACCGGGTAGCCGATTTCTTCAGCCAAGCGATGGATCTCGGCCTCGTCGTCCGGCAGGGGGTCGGTGGCGGGCACGACCGGCACACCGACGCTGATGGCGAGATTGCGGGCGGCAACCTTGTTGCCGAGCTGGCGCATCGTATCGCTTTTCGGGCCGATGAAAATCAGACCTGCATCGTTGCAGGCATCGACGAATTCGGGACTTTCCGACAGGAGGCCATAGCCCGGATGAATCGCATCGGCGCCCGACAATTTGGCGACGCGGATGATTTCATCGATCGAAAGATAGCTTTCGATCGGGCCAAGATCCCTCTCCAGATGCGGACCGCGACCAACCTGGTAACTTTCATCCGCTTTGAAGCGATGCAGCGCGAGTTTGTCTTCCTCGGCCCAGATGGCGACCGTTTTCAGACCGAGCTCGTTGGCGGCGCGAAAGACGCGGATCGCGATTTCCGAACGGTTGGCGACAAGGATCTTGGATATTGGCAATTCGATCTCCCCAAAACGATATGCCAGGGCATTGTGCACCTGCGAAGAAAAGTCATAGCGCGTTGTTTTAGGAAGTTCAATTTGCCTTGGTCGACCTCGAGAAGATTCCGCTCCGTCTCAGGTCACCAGGCCGAGACGAAACGACAAAGCCACGACATGCTGGCGATTTTTCGCATTTAGTTTGTCCTGAATACCATTCATGTACCAGTCGACCGTGTGATTGGAAATTTTCAGGATCTTGCTGATCTCGTTGGACGTCAGCCCATCTGCCAGGTAGTTCAGCACTTCCATTTCGCGACGCGTCATCCGCGTATCGATCGGCTTGGCAGCCTCCGTTTCGTTCGCATGCTTGAACTCGAGCAGACGCCAATAGGCCTTCTTCGCCACAGCATCGAACAGCGCGATCTCAGTTGGCGACAGATCAACAGGACGCCCGCCGACCGTCATGTTGCCCAGCAGACCTGTGCGTCCATGAACGGGGAAAATGTAGCCATCCATCAGCCCGAAACGCATGCTGTCTCCGAGCATGCGCTCCATCCGCTTGCGATGCGGATCGGCGCGGAAGGCGTACAGCGCGTCGCGCCAGCGGAATCCGGCATGCGCCTGTCCGAGAAAGCGGATCGTCGGATCGATCAGGACGTATTTCTTGGCGATGTAGAGCTGCGGCCAACCTTCGGGCCAGTGGCCGGTGAGGACGAGGTTCATCGGGTTCTCGTCCGGCTTCGGCTGGCGAACAACCCCATAATACTCGAAGCCATAGCCTCGAACCAGTTTCTCCAGCTCCGAAACAACCTCGGCTGCCGATCGGCATTCGTCGACGATGACAAGGAAATGCAGCAATTGGTTGATATTCACAAAGTCTCTCCAAAATGCGCGTCTAAAATTACCATTAAAAAGCCACGAGCGACGGCTTTTCGGCCACGCGAAGCAATTTGAACGTTTACCGTCAAAATGGGTTATTGGAAACCTATGGCGGCGTGCGGAATTCTAGCTTCGACCGACCATCAAGCGCTGTCTGGCGTCGGTGGGATCTTGCGGCAGCATGGCTGTCGCATTAGGCATCCTTTCTGGCTGGCGGACTGCGCGAGCGGAAAATTCGGCGAGTTTCGCGACATCAGACAAAGGTAAACCCAGTTGTCCCTGCTCCAAGTCTATTTCAAAGCCCTGAAATACCTTGCAAGTTACAAGTTGCGAGTTTCCCTCGTCGTCGCCGCGAACGTCGTTCTCGCTGTCATTACGATCCTGGAGCCCATTCTTTTCGGTCGCATCATCGATGCGATCTCGGAAAAGCGCGACGCCACGGGAATCCTGATCGCCTGGGGCTGCTTCGGTGTATTCAACACGGTCGCCTATGTGCTTGTCGCCCGCCAGGCCGATCGACTGGCGCATGGTCGCCGTGCCGATCTGCTGACCGAATCATTCGGCAAGATCATTTCCATGCCGCTCAGCTGGCACCACACGCGCGGCACCTCGAATGCCCTGCATACGTTGTTGCGCGCAGGCGAGACGCTGTTCGGGCTTTGGCTGGAATTCATGCGCACGCATTTGGCGACCGCCGTCGCCCTCGCCCTGTTGATTCCGACGGCCTTCTCGATGGACGTGCGGCTCACATCGGTCCTGATCATCCTCGCTGTTCTCTATGTCATCATCGGCAAGACCGTGATGAATAGGACCAAGGAAGGCCAGGCCTCGGTGGAAGGCCATTATCACACGGTCTTCTCCCATGTGAGCGACTCGATCAGCAACGTCTCCGTCCTGCACAGCTACAACCGCATCGAGGCCGAAACCCGGGCACTCAAGGAATACACGACGAAGCTGCTCTCCGCCCAGTACCCGGTTCTCGACTGGTGGGCGCTGGCGGGTGCCCTGAACCGCATCGCTTCGACACTCTCGATGCTGGTCATACTCGTGATCGGCACGCTTCTGGTCCAGCGAGGCGAATTGAAGGTCGGCGACATCATCGCCTTTACCGGTTTTGCCGGCCTGCTGATTGCCCGCCTCGACCAGATGATCACCTTCATCAACCAGATCTTCGAGGCACGCTCGAAGTTAGAGGACTTCTACAAGCTGGAAGACGCGGTCCAGGAACGGGAAGAGCGCGCCGGAGCCGCCGATCTGAAGCCGGTCCAGGGTGACGTCGAGTTCCGCGATGTATGCTTTGACTTTGCCTCGACCACGCAAGGCGTACGCGACATTTCCTTCCACGTCCGTGCCGGCCAGACGGTCGCGATCGTCGGACCAACGGGCGCCGGGAAAACCACGCTTATCAATCTGTTGCAGCGGGTCTACGATCCGCAGTCGGGCCAAATCCTGATCGACGGCCAGGACATCGCCAAGGTGACCCGCAAGTCGTTGCGCCATGCGATCGCAACCGTCTTTCAGGATGCGGGCCTCCTGAACCGCTCGATCAAGGAGAATATCCGCCTGGGACGCGAAGACGCGACCGAGGAGGAAATCATTCAGGCGGCCGAAGCCGCAGCAGCGACCGACTTCATTGAAAGCCGCATGATCGGCTTCGACACCCATGTCGGCGAGCGCGGCAACCGGCTGTCGGGTGGCGAGCGCCAGCGCATTGCCATCGCCCGCGCAATCCTGAAGAACGCGCCGATCCTCGTCCTCGACGAAGCGACCAGTGCGCTTGACGTGGAGACCGAAGCCCGGGTCAAGCAGGCGATCGATCGGCTCAGAAAGAACCGCACCACCTTCATCATCGCCCACCGCCTCTCAACCATTCGCGAAGCCGACCTGGTCATCTTCCTCGATCACGGTCGGGTCATCGAAAAGGGCAATTACGACGAGCTGAGCGCTCTCGGTGGCCGATTCACCTCACTTCTGCGCACCAGCGGCCTGCTCAAGGAAGAGCCGAGCCCGGCGATCTGAACGGTGACACCGCTCAGATCGTATTGAGCGTCTCAAGCACCTGGGCGGCATGCTTGCGAATGGCGTCCTGCTTGAAAGGATCCATCCGCCGCCAGGTCGCATACATGTTGGAAAGCCGCGGATTGCGCGCCAGCTTCTCCGTATTGCGATCGAGGAAGTCCCAGTAGAGCGCGTTAAACGGACAGGCCTTTGGGCCCGTCGTCAGCTTCGGATCGTAACGACAGCCGCCGCAGAAATTGCTCATCCGGTCGATATATTTGCCGCTCGCCGCATAGGGCTTGCTCGCCATGATCCCGCCGTCGCCATAAAGCGCCATGCCGAGCGTATTCGGCAATTCGACCCATTCGTAGGCATCGGAATAGACGGCAAGATACCATTCGCAGACTTCTGCAGGATTGATCCCGGCCAGCATCGCGAAGTTGCCCGTCACCATCAGCCGCTGGATATGATGCGAATAGGCGTGTTCGATCGTATCGCCGACCGCACCCTTCATGCAGGCCATGTCGGTCTTCGCCGTCCAGTACATCTGCGGCAACGGACGGGTTGCGACAAGATGGTTGAGCGCCGCATAGTCGGGCATCTCCGTCCAGTAGATGCCGCGGACATATTCGCGCCAGCCGAGGATCTGCCGGATGAAGCCCTCGACGGCATTGAGCGGTGCACGACCCTCGAACCAGGCGGCCTCCGCCCGGCGGATGACGTCGATCGGCATGAGTAGGCCGGCATTGATGTAGGAGGAAACAAGCGAGTGATAGAGATAGGGCTCGCCTTTCACCATCGCGTCCTGATAGTCGCCAAAATTGGGCAAGATCTCGTCGATGAACTGCTGAAGCTCCATCTCCGCCTGATCAGCGGTCACGGCAAAATGGAAACTGTCGAGCGAGCCCATGTGGCCGGCGAAGCGCTCTTCGACCAGAGCCAGCACGGACTTCGTGATCGCATCCTTTCGGTGGCTGATCCGATTTGGCCCCTTCAGCCCCTCTGCCGGTGGCTTGCGGTTCTCGGCATCGAAGTTCCATTTGCCGCCGACCGGCTCCTCGCCTTCCAGCAGCACGCGGTGACGCCGGCGCATGTCGCGATAGAAATACTCCATGCGCAACTGTTTGCGGCCCTTGCGCCATTCCCGGAAGTCTTCGATCGAACAGAGAAAGCGATCATCCTCGCGGATCTCGACCGGCACACCGAGAGCGGCTTCCCAGCCCCACATCTCGTCCGCCAGACGCCACTCCCCGCATTCCGTCACGACGACGGAGGTTGCGCCGATCTCGGCTAGAGCGCGGACAAGCTCGCCTTTCAGGCTCTGCGTGTTTTCGGGATCGTCCAGGGTGACGTAACGGACGGTAAGCCCCTTCTCTCTCAAGTCCTCGGCAAAGTGCCGCATGGCGGAAAAGAGAAAGGCGATCTTCTTCTTGTGATGCTTCACATAAGTCGCCTCGCTCATGACTTCCGCCATGAGCACCAGCGAGTTTTCAGGTTCGACATCGGCGAGCGCTGACAGGGAGTGACTGAGCTGATCCCCGAGAACGAGATGGATACGCGACGCCTTCACCATTCGATCGGCTGGCCGTCATAGGCAAAGAAGCCGCCCGTCTGCGACGGTTCAAGCTCATCCAGCACCGACAGCATCATGGCGACGCTCTCGCCCGGCTGTATCTTGTCATGCGCCTTGGAGAAGCCACCCGAAAAGCCGGTATCCACCGAACCCGGATGCAGCGCCACCACCACACTCTTCGCTCGCAGACGAGCGATTTCAATCGCCGAGGTCCGGGTGATCTGGTTCAGCGCCGCCTTGGCCGAGCGGTAGGAGATCCAGCCGCCAAGCTTGTTGTCGCCGATCGACCCGACCCGTGCCGACAGCGTGGCAAACACGCTCTTGCCCTCGTTGGAGAGCAGCGGCGCGAAGTGCTTCAGCGCCAGCGCCGGGCCGATGGCGTTCAGCGCAAACTGCGCCGCCATCACATCACCTTGGATCGCCTTGATCGTCTTTTCCGGGCCATTGCCATTGATGACAAGCGCACCCGTCGCACAGAGAATGAGATCGAATCTCTGGCCCCCTTCGGAGAAGCGGGCTGCCGCCGCACCGACAGAGGCATCATCGGTGATATCGAACCCGTCGCGACTACGCGACAACTCGGTCACGCCACCACAGGCAGGATCGGCCTTGATGGCGGCAGCAAAGGCGCCGCCGATGCCTCCGCTCGATCCGAGCACAAGCGCGCGGTAGCCGGGATTGAGGGACGTCATTCCGGAAAAGAGGGACGTCATTCCGGAAAAGTCGGACATCTGGATCTCCTGCTGGTCTGTGCTACCCACTACGGCAGGCAGGCAAACCGGATCAGGCACAGATTGTCTCAGAGGCGCTCGATGGTGCCTTCGAAAGCCGGCATCGCGCCGGGATCGATGTCCATAAGCCGACAGATCAGTCCCGCAATCTCGGTTTGCTTGAGCGCACCATCCAGACCGACTCGGGAACCGACCGTGTAGAACGGCACCTCGGTCTCCTGGGGCGTCGGCCCCGCATGATTGCCATCATCCCCCATGCCGTGATCGGCAGTGACGATCACATCATAACCGGCCTCAATCCAACCCGGCAAATGTCGAGCGAGAAGATCGCCCTGCACCCGCGCCGCATTTCGGTACCCGACGCTGTTGCCACCATGTTTATGGCCGGCATCATCGACATTCATCGGATGGAGCAGGAGGAAGTCCGGCGCCTTGGCACGGATCAGCCACTCCGCCTCGGCGAAGAGATGACTGTCCGGATAGGCATCGTCCCAATAGAAGACACCGTGGGTTACATCACCCGTGCCATCGACCAGAATGCGATCGCGATACCGGTCGAACGGGCAGGAGACATAGAGCTCTGACACCCAGTGATAGGCCGCCGCAGCCGTCACTCCACCCTGCGCGCGAACTCGTGCGAAAAGATTATCCCCCACCGAGCGCCGTACCACGCCATTGCTGACGACACCGTGGTCCACGGGCCTCCGCCCAGTCATCAGCGTCTCGTAGAGCGGACGCGACATAGCCGGCAACTCGCAGGTCAGCTTGCGCACATCGGCGCGGCCCGCAGCCACGAGACCTTCCATGTAGCCGAGACAGGCACGGGCCGCATCGTAACGCAGCCCGTCGAGAACGATCAGGATCACTTTGTTCATGGCGCGCAACTTGCCACGCCGCGCACCAAAGGCAAGACCGACTTAGATTATGGGCTTCCCGCCTGTGACAGCGATCGTCGCGCCGGACACGTAGCTCGATAGCGGATCGGCGAGCATCACATAGGCCGTTTGCAATTCGGCCGGTTGCCCGGGCCGCTTCATCGGCACCTGTTTTCCGAAGTTCTCGACCTTCTCTTCCGGCATGGTCGAGGGGATGAGTGGCGTCCAGATCGGGCCTGGTGCCACGGCATTGGCCCGGATGTTTTTTTCCGCCAGCATCTGCGCAAGCCCAGCCGTAAAGTTCTGGATCGCGCCCTTGGTCGTGGCATAGGCGAGCAATGACGGATTGGGGCTGTCCGAATTGATCGACGCGGTGTTGATGATCGATCCTCCATTGGTCATGTGTGGAACGGCGGCTTTCGTCAGATAGAACATCGCGTGGATGTTGACCCGAAACGTCAGTTCCCACTCTTCATCCGGGATTTCAGTGATGTCGTCGAAGGTGGCCTGGTGGGCGGCATTGTTGACGAGAATATCGACGCCGCCGAGTTCACGAACCGCCGTGTCCACGATCTCTCGGCAATGATCGGCGCTCTGAATGTCGCCTCGGACCAGCACGGCCTTGCGCCCAGCCTTTTCCACCCAACGGGCGGTATCCTGCGCGTCCTCGTCCTCCTCGATATAGGAGATCAGCACATCGGCGCCTTCGCGTGCATAGGCGATCGCCACGGCCCGGCCGATCCCGCTGTCGCCGCCGGTAATGATCGCCTTCAGCCCTTCGAGCTTGCTCGACCCCTTATAGCTCTCTTCACCATGATCGGGCCGCGGATTCATGTCTGCGGTGCGGCCCGGCATCGGAACCTTCTTCTGTGGAAGGGGCGGCGTGGGATAGTCGGCCATGGGTCATCTCCTCGTTGCTGATGTCGAGGGTCAAACCGGTGAGCCATGGATGGGTTCCGGAAAACGGTACCAGCAAATGAACAGGGCCGGCGTGACGCCGGCCCTCGAACATGTCGAAATCAGGCACGCCAGGCGGCGAGCGCCTGCGGTCTCAGGACCCTCTCACCCAGTACGGGAACGGCACCTTCAGGGAGCGTCCAGTCTTCTGTTCCGTAGTTGAAGGCAAAGACCAGATCGCCGCGACGGCGGATACGAATGAAGTCCGGCACCGGCAGCGTGGCAACACCGGCCTTCTTCGTCGCCAGTTCCAACACCTCGGCCAGCAGCCCTGCATCCGCCCAGCAGGCAAGATAGAGCACATTGTCTTTTTCGGTGAGCGCCGGATCACCATTGTCGAAGGTGGCGAGCACCGAAGCCGATGTCTCGACATATTCCCGCCAACGGATCGCATGACCCGACACTTTGCCAGAAACGCGATCCGAGAGCCCGGGGCGCATCGAGGAGACCTGAATGACGCGATTGCCCGTGAGTGCGCCCAGCGGACCCGGCGGCAGGTTTTCCGGAATGCGGAAATTGCGCTCGCGCGAACCCGTGCGGGCACCGATCACCACGACACCTTTGGCCTTTTCGAGCTCGGCCCGCGCCGCTTCGGTCACTTCCGTCATGCAGGGCACGACAACCAGCGGATAACCCTCGAGCGACGCGCCCGGACGGACGAAATCGACGTTCAGACCGAGATGGCGAAGGGCCTCGTACCAGCGGAAGCAGAGCTCCTCGTACCGGAAATCCTTGCCCTGCGGCTGGATCATCGTCGACCAGTAGCTCTGATAGTCGAAGACCAGCGCTACGGGTGCCTTGCTCGTCTCGGGGAGAGCGCCGAGGGCGGCCAGCTCGTCAGAGACCTGCATGGCTTCCTTGCCACCCGGCGACCACTCGTCGAGGCCGGGCAGGTTCAAGCCCGCATGCATCTGTTCCTGAGCAAAGGGCGCCTGGCGCCAGCGGAAATAGCTGACGACATCAGCGCCATGCGCGAGCGCCTCCCAGGTCCACAGACGCACCATGCCAGGCTTCGGCACGGGGTTCCACGGCGCCCAGTTCACCGGACCCGGCTGCTGCTCCATCACCCAGAAGCGCCCCTTGCCGACGGCGCGGTAGAGATCGTGGTGATAGGGCGCGATATCGGGATGCGAGGTCTCGGCCCAGCGATTGCGTTCGTCTTCGGTGAAGGGGAACTTCTCGACGAAGCCGATCGGATAGCTGTCCCAAGAGGCCAGATCGAGATTGTCGCCAACGTTGAAGTGGTCGAAGTCGGACACGAAGCCCATGAAGTTATGGGTGACCCAGCGACCGGGCGAATGCTTGCGGATGATCTCGCACTGCATCTTGTCGTAAGCCGCGACCTGATCCGAATGGAAACGCCAGAAGTCGAGACGCGTCGCCGGGTTTGGCTCCGTCACCGTCAGGTTCGGCAGGGCGACATCGTCGAAGCTCGAAAGCTCCATCGACCAGAAGACCGAACCCCAGGCTTCGTTGAGCTGGTCGGTGGACTGGTAGCGCAGCAGCAGCCAGCGCTTGAAGCTCTTCAGATCTTCAGGACCCCAGGAGACCGTCGTATCGTGACAGCCATATTCATTGTCCGTCTGCCAGCCGACGATGCCGGGATGGGTCCCGTAGCGCTTGGCGACGATCTCGACGATCCGCGCGCTTTCCTTCCACCAGGTCTCCGATGAAAAGGTGTAGTGACGACGCGAGCCAAAGCCGCGCGGGCGGCCCTGCTCGTCATAGGGGATGATATCGGGGCATTCGTCCACCAGCCACTTGGGCGGGGTGGCCGTTGGCGTGCCGAGCACGACCTTGAGGCCCGCTTCATGCAGCACGTCGATCGCCCGGTCGAGCCATTCGAAGGTAAAATTGCCGCGCGAGGGCTCCAGGCGAGACCAGGCGAATTCACCGATACGCACGAAGGAAATGCCGAGTTCGCGCATCCGGCGCGCGTCGGTTCGCCACCGGCTTTCGTCCCAGTGTTCCGGATAGTAGCAGACGCCCAGCATTATCGTGTCAGATCCCCATTGATGACGGCCTTGCCGTCCTTGTCGAACAGATGGCAGGCCTTGGCATTGATGCCGAGGCGCAGCGTCTGGCCAGGCTTTTCGCTGGCCAGGCCATCGGCCTTGACCGCAAGCTCCGAGCCATCGGCAAGCGTGACGAAGAACAGCGTCTCAGACCCCAGATATTCGGCAAGCTTGACGGTCGCTTCGATCACGACATCGCCCTTGCCGGTCGCGTCGATATGCTCGGGACGCAGGCCGAAGGTCATCTCACCCGCTGGAGCGCTCGCCCCATGCGTCGGGATCGAAATATCGGGCCCAGGCAGGCGGACCACGGCAGCACCCTCGGCCGACGAGACCTGAACCTTGAGGAAATTCATCTTCGGCGAGCCGATGAAGCCGGCAACGAAGAGATTGTTCGGGCGATGGTAAAGTTCGAGCGGCGAGCCGACCTGCTCGATCTTGCCGGCCGATAGCACGACGATCTTGTCGGCCATGGTCATGGCCTCCACCTGGTCATGCGTCACGTAAATCATCGTCGCCTTGAGGTCCTGATGCAGCTTGGAAAGCTCCGTGCGCATCTGGACGCGAAGTGCTGCATCAAGGTTCGACAGCGGTTCGTCGAACAGGAAGACTTCCGGATTGCGGACGATGGCGCGGCCGATGGCGACGCGCTGACGCTGGCCGCCGGAAAGCTGGCCGGGCTTGCGCTGCAGAAGGGGCTCAAGCTGCAGCATCTTCGCGGCAACCGCCGTGCGCTCGGCAATCAGAGCCTTGGAATGGCCGGTCATCTTCAGACCGAAGCCGATGTTTTCCTCGACGGTCATATGCGGATAAAGCGCATAGGACTGGAAAACCATGGCGACGCCGCGCTCGGACGGGCCGATGCTGGTCATGTCCTGGCCGCCGATCGCAAGCGAACCCTCGGTGATGTCCTCGAGACCAGCAATCATGCGCAGAAGCGTGGACTTGCCGCAGCCGGAGGGGCCGACGAAGACGCAGAACTCGCCGTCCTTGACGTCGAGATCCACACCCTTGATGACGCTAAGCGCGCCGAACTGTTTCTTGACGCCACGCAGGCTTACATCAGCCATGGGTCTTGCCTCCCTTGATCGGTTCGAGTTCGAGGAGAAGAGCGCTTTCGGGCGTCAGCATCGGCAGCGGCAGGCCGGCAAGTCCGGCACTGGAAAGCGCGAAGGTGACGGCACCGGAAAGCAGCGCTTTCTGACCCTCGGAGATGCGGATGAATTGCGGTTCTGCCGGCAGCACGGTCTTGATCCGCCACTGGCCACCAAACTGAGTGACCTGATCGGGCAGACGCAGAGGTGCTGGCTGTTCGCCCACCATCTGCGGCCCCTGGGCGACGATCACGACGATCTTCTCGGCGGAAGCGGCACCCCAGACATAGCGACCGTCGAGCGGCTCCATGCGGAAGCTGGCGCCCGGCGCATGGAAGAGATCGCGCAGCCGCTTGTAGGTCTCGATATAGACCTTGAGATCGTCGCGTTCCTCATCGGTAAGTTCGAGCGGGTTCAGCTCCACACCGAGATGATAGGCGATGGCCACGAGCGCCCGGAAGGCGAGCGTATGGCGACGACCGGTCTGATGGTTCGGCGAGGCCGAGATATGGCTGCCGAGAATTTCCGGCGGCACGAAGACCGAAGCGCCGCGCTGGATCTCCAGCCGCTCGAACGCATCCGTGCAATCGGACGTCCAGACGCGATGGGTGCGCTTCAAGGCGCCGTAATCGATACGTCCGCCACCGGAGGCGCAGCTTTCGATTTCGACGTTGGGATGAGCGGCACGAATGCGGTCCATCAGCGCATAGACGGCACGCGTCTGCGCCGCGATCTTCGCCTTGCCATCGCGACCCGCGGCATGCGTCAGATCGCGGTTCATGTCCCACTTGATGTAGGAAACGGCGTGGTTGGAGAGCACCGCATCGATCTTGCTGAAGAGATAGTCGGAGACTTCGGGGCGGGTCAGATCCAGCACCAGCTGGGTGCGCGATTCGAGGATCGGACGACCCTCGATCGTCAGCGCCCAGTCGGGATGCGCCTTGTACAGTTCGGAAACCGGGTTCACCATCTCAGGCTCGAACCAAATGCCAAACTGCATACCAAGGCCTGTGACATGGTCCACCAGCGGCTTCAAGCCGTCGGGATATTTGCGGGCATCGATATCCCAGTCGCCAAGGCTCGTTGTGTCGTTGTCGCGCTTGCCGAACCAGCCGTCGTCGAGCACGAAGCGCTCGATGCCGAGTTCGGCAGCCGCTGTCGCCTGGGCTTTCAGCGAGTCCATCTGGTGGTCGAAGTAATTGCCTTCCCAGGTGTTGAGCGTCACCGGGCGCGGCGCCATCCGACCATCTGGCCAGGTCGTCAGCTCTTCGCGAACGAAGGCATGGAAGTCTTCGGTATCCGCGCCTGCATAGGCAATCGGGCTTTCATAGCTTTCGCCCGGACCAAGGATGATCTCACCCGGTTCGAACAGCTCACCGAGATGTACGAGGCGCCGTCCGTCATCGGTGCGGTCGATGACCATCTGGTGGTTGCCGCTGAAGCCAAGCGTGACGCCGAATATCTGGGTCTCGCTTTCGATGAACAGCATCGGAAAGCGATCATGGGACGTACGCCCACGACGATTTTCCTGGATCCAGGTGCCATTGCCGAGCAGCTCGCGCCGCGTCTGGAACTCACGCCCCCAGATGCCGGTAAAGCTCATCACCTGCAGGTCACCTGCCGGTGCAAGGAAGGTGCCGGCCATGCAGCGATCGAGCTGATAGTCCGTGTCGCCGCGATTGGTCAGCTTCGTCGCCATCGAAATGAGGCCGGAGGTATGCGCCGTCAGCGTGATGGCAAGCGATAGATTCGCGACGGCATCGATACCGGTCAGCACCGTGCGATTGCCATCTCGGCTAACAGTCCAGCCGCCGAACTGTGCGACGAAGTCACGCCCCCCACGATGACCTGCAATCGCCGGCCAGCCGAAGAAGCCCATGCCGCCTGTCGGCAGGAGAACGGACGAGGGTACCGCCACGTCCATGCCGTTGACGCGGCTTGACCGTTCGATCGCGAACAAGGGATCGGGTTCGACAGGCTCCGCCCCGAAGGACAGGATCTCCGGCATGCCGAGGTCCGGCAGGCGCAGGCTCAGCGACAGCTGGCCCGAATCGATGATGATTATTTCACTCATCCCTTGGTCGCTCCGAGTGTGAGGCCAGCGATGAAGTGGCGCTGCATCAGGAAGAACATGGCGACAGGCGGCAAGGCCGCGACGATCGAGCCGGCGGAGACGAGATGCCAGGCGGCCACCCACTGGCCGTTCAGCGAATAGAGCCCGGCGGTAACCGGCATGGCATGCTGACCCTGCACGAGAACCGTCGCCCAGAAGTAGTCGTTCCAGACGAAGGTGAAGATCAGCACGGACAGCGCTGCAATCGCCGGGCGCATCAGCGGCAGCACGATATAGCGGAAGATCCGCCATTCCGAGACGCCCTCGACGCGGGCCGATTCGATCAGCGCAAAGGGCAGGCCCTTGATGAAATTGCGCATGAACAGCGTGCAGAAGCCGGTCTGGAAGGCGACATGGAAGAGCACGAGGCCCATCGTCGTGTCGTAGAGACCGGCACGCAGCGTCATGTCACGCACCGGCACCATCAGGATCTGGAACGGGATGAAGTTGCCGGCGACGAACATGAAGAACAGGACGAGATTGCCCTTGAATTTGTAGACCGCAAGCGCAAAGCCGGTGAGGCAGGAAAGCGCGACCGCCCCAATGACGGTCGGGATCGTCACCTTGAACGAATTCAGGATGTAATAGCCGATCGGCGAGTTGTTGAAGACGGCCGAATAGTTCTCGAAACCGGCAAAGCCCGAGGGGATGCCGAAATAGTTCCCGGCGGCCAAGTCACCCGCCGGGCGCACCGATGTGATGGCAACGCCGATCAGCGGCAGGAGCCAGAGGAAAAGTGCCACCGGCAGCAGGATCTTGTAGGCCGTCTGCGCAAAGGGCGAGGCCTTCTGGATCGGAGTGGGGAACATCAGGCGTTCCTTTCCTGGGCGAGCATGCGGACGATGAAGAGCGAGATGAAGACCATCATGATGAGGAACAGGACGACCGCGATCGAAGCGCCGTAGCCCATGCGGAAGCCGTATTCGGAGAGTGCCTGCTCATACATGAAGTAAGAAAGCACCTGGCTCGACCCGTAGGGACCGCCGGCCGTCATGATGGAGACAAGGTCGAAGGAGCGCAGCGAGCCGATGACAGTGACGACCATGGCAATGAAGGTGGCCGGCGCGAGCTGCGGCAGGATCACGTACCAGAGCAGCTTCAAGCCCTTGGCGCCGTCCATGCGGGCGGCTTCCACCTGTTCCGGATTGATGTTGTTGAGACCGGTCAGATAAAGGATCATGCAATAGGCCGTCTGCGGCCAGAGACCGGCAACGATGATGCCGTAGGTGACGTAGCGCTCATCGGCGAGCACGGCGATCTGCTGGCCGAACAGGATCTCCGTAAGCTTCGAAAACAGACCGAAATCCGGCGCGTAAAACCACGTGAACATCAGGCCAACGACGACCTGACTGATCACGAAGGGAAAGAAGAACAGCGACTTGTAGAGCCGGATGCCGGTGACCGTCTGGTTGAGGAAGAGCGCGACGGCAAGGCCCGCCGGGATCGACAGGAGATAGAGCACCAGCCAAATCACGTTGTTGTAGAGCGACGTGTAAAAGGAATCGTCATCCATGAGCTCGGCATAGTTGCCAAAGCCAATCCAGGTCATGGCGCCGAGACCGTCCCAGTCGTGAAAGCTGATCCAGATCGACTCGAAGATCGGAACGAGCACGTAGATCAGGAACATCAGCATGCCGGGCGCCAGGAACAGAAACGGCGCGTATTTTTGCTGGTTTCGCTTCCAGAAGCCGGACGACGAAGGAACGGTGTTGCTCATGGCGGCACCTCTGAAGGTCAAGGGAAACGGCAACCGGATGCCATGGGCCCAGGGAGACCCACAGCACCCGGCGCAGGGAGCTCTATGGCTTACTTGTGAACGCGGGCCCGAACCTTTTCGAGACGCTCCAGGATGGCGTCCAGACGCTCAGGCTTGACCATGAACTCCTGGAAGCCTTCCATGCCGGCCTTTGCCATTTCGGCATTGGCATCGCGGTCATAGAACTGTGCGAGCGCGTAAGCATTCGACAGCATCTCGAAACCGGCATTGAGGAACGGGTCCGCCGGCTTCTCGGCCTGGTTGTTGACCGGCAGCTGGCCGAGCGTCGCGTTCATCTTGGTCTGCGCTTCCGGCGAAGCGAGATAGGCGAGGAACTTCTTCGCGTCTTCCTTGTTCTTCGCGCCCGACGGGATGTGGAACGTGTCGGTCGGGGCCTCTTCCGACATCGGAATGCCAGCCGTGATTTCCGGGAACTGCATGAAGCCGATCTGGTCTTCCGTCAGGCCGCCATCCTTCATCGTGGCAACCGCGAAGTTGCCCATCAGATACATCGCAGCCTTGCCCTGAACCATTTGCGGAATGGCATCCTGCCAGTCGATCGCGGCATGGTTTTCGTTGAAGTAGCCGGCATTGACCAGCTCGCCCCACTTCTCGAACACGGCCTTCACGCGCGGATCGGTGTAGGGGACTTTGCCCGAGGTCAGTTCCATGTGGAACTCGTAGCCGTTGACGCGCAGGTTGAGATAGTCGAACCAGCCGCCGGTCGGCCAGAGCGCCTTGGTGCCAATGGTGATCGGTGTGATGCCGGCCGTCTTCAGCTTTTCGCAGGCGGCCAGGAATTCGGCCCAGTTCTTCGGCGGCTCGATGCCCTGTTCGGCGAAGATGTCCTTACGGTAGTAGATGCCCCACTGGTAATAGGTGTAGGGCACGCCCCACTTCTTGCCATCGATGGTCATCGAAGCGGAAGCAGACTTCAGCTGCTCGTCCAGGCCATTGGCTTCCCAGACATCGGAAACGTCCTCAAACAGACCGGCCTTGACGAAGGGCTCCATGCGGTTGCCAGCATACCAGGCAGCAACGTCAGGCGCGTCGGCCGTAAGGAAGTTGCGAATGGCAGACTTGTAGCCCTCGTGGTCGAAGTTGTTCCACTTGACCGTGATATCGGGGTTTGCCTTCTGGAAATCGGCAATCAGCTCTTCCATCGCCTTTTTCGGCGCCGGATCGGAGTGGTCGGAATTGAGAATGATCTCACCGGCAAAAGCGGTGGACGACAGAAGGGCAGCACCCAGAGCGAATGCGCTCAGGCTTTTGAAAAGGGTCATGTTTTCCTCCCTATGACCGTTATGCATGGCATTGCGGAGCTCTGGCCCCGGATCCCACCGGAGCGGACTTCCCAGCTCTGCTTGATCATCGGGCTCAAACCCGTAATAATCTACCGAGTTTTGGCAGAAGTTTTCCGGGATCCTAAGATTGGAACATGTGAAGCCCCTATTGCACGACGAGTCCGTCCCGGTCCATCCCGATCATGACCCGCGACACCCGCTAGTGATCTTCGGCGATCACCGTTTTTGCGCGGGCGAGAACCTGACGGTTCAGCGCATGGCGGGCCCGCATATGCACAGCCAGATCGAGCTCAATTTCGTCCTGACCGGCCATATGACCTACTGGTTCGACGGACGTGAACTGACGGTTGATGAGGGGCGCCTCTGCCTGTTCTGGGGCATGATCCCGCATCAGGTGATCGATAGACAGGAAGGCACACGCTTCGTCTGCCTTTACGTGCCGATGTCCGTATTCCTTGGCCTGGCAAATCTCAGCCGTTTCCGCGATGCCGTATTTCGCGGCGCGATGATCGAAGCGCTCGAGATCCGGTCCTGGGACCGTGATATCTTTCAGCGCTGGCGCGAGGAACTTCTGGCCGGCGACGAGAACCTAACCGAGATCGTGCGCAACGAACTGACAGCTCGTGTTCTCCGGATCGAGCGCGACGGCTGGCGCGATCTGCGGGAAGAAGGATCGGCAATTGCGAGCTTCAGCGCCAATGACAGCGAACGCGTCGAGCATATCGAACGCATGCTGCGCTTCATTGCCGAACACGCGCTAGATACCATTTCCGCCGAAGATGTCGGCCGTGCCGTCGGCCTCCACCCGAATTATGCGATGTCGATCTTCAAGCGCGCCGTGGGCCATACGATCAACCAGGCGATCGTGCGCCATCGCCTCGACACTGCCCAGTCCCTGCTGATCTCGACCGATCTGTCAATCACCGATGTCGCCTTCGAAAGCGGCTTCGGATCGGTATCGCGTTTCTACGAAGCCTTCAGCCAGCGTTTTGTCGAAAAGCCGACCGCCTTCCGTCGACGCATGCGCTCGAAAGGCGCGCCGCCGGCCTGAGCAGCTATGCCGTTATCGAGCGGCAATCGCCGAAAGCTTCGGCATGGCGACGTCAGGGCACCAGTCCTTGAAACCGATGATGCGGCGGACGATCTTTTCTGCGTGGTTGCCGGCGATATCGCACAATCTGTGGTCCAGATAGGGATTGAGAAAACGCTCGAGCGTGGTTGCGACATAGGCCTCGGCCTCGTCGCCAAGACCATGCCGGCGAAAACCGGGAACAACCTCTTCCCGGTAGATCAACTCGAGTTCCGACCGGATCGCGGCGTCGGCAAGAACATCTTTCACGCATTCCGCGTCGGATCGGCCGTCCGTCAGCCAGCGTTCAGCCAACACAGTATGGCCGAGGTTGAGGATATGCAGCTTCAGCCGCTCATAAGGCGTCAGGTCGTCGACGAGCCTGATGCAGGGATGCTCGCAGGGCAGCGTCAGCCCTGCCTGGCGTTCAATCGCCCAGATCGCATAGGGCTCCGCGATCGCCCCTGCCGGCTCGATCGGTTCGGACACGATGCGATCGACCAGCGTGTTACCCCAGATGACCCGCACCGAAAGCCAGGACACGAAGGTCGCATCGGGAACATGGCGGCTCGCAAGATCGACGATCAGGTGCCGCAGCACCTCGCCATTTCGCGAGATCAACTCGCAGGGCAATATCGTCAACGGCCTCGCACCGCCGCGAAAGCGTGCGTGAAGGAGCGCTAGTAGCTTCATCGGAAAGGAGCGCGGAACCCCGTCGACACTGTCCCCCTCGACGAGGGCATACCCCTTGTCTCCGGTATTGCTCAGCACAACCCTCGCCTCCTCGACGAAAATCCGCCGGACCTCGGCCCAGTCGCTGGAGGTCGAGAGCGATCTTGTAACCGATCGTACCCTGAGCTCACGCTCGACAGGCTCGCCCTCCTCCAGACCCCGAATGATCACCGGAAAGCCCTCCGGCGCCGACAGCGCCCCGATGCGCCCGGCGCGTGCCGGATCACCCGATGTCTGCACCACGGTGATCGGTCCCAGCGCCTTACCCGCCTCCATGGCCTCGCTGACGAAGAGATCGGCATGCGCCTGGAGAAATCGGCTCGTACCGAATTGCAGGATGGGCGTCGTCATGGCTCAGGCAGGCTCCTGGATGGATTGCAGCAATGTTTCGCGCGCCGATTTCAGGTGCTGGCGGCAGGCCTTCTCGATCGCTGCGGGATTCCGGGAAAAGAGCGCGCTGATGTAGTCGAGGTGCTCTTCCAGCGCTCGCTGGTTGCGCGCCCGCGCATTCGTCTTGTTCCACTGGTAGTGATAGTGGAAGACGATCGCGATGATGTCGTAGAAATCGATGATGAAGCGGTTGCTCGATGCCTTCTGGACGAGCAGGTGGAACCGCTCGTCGAGCTCCGAAAACTCCGTGTAGCGATTGTCGATATCGGCCAACAACGCATGATGCTGTGCCTCGACGGCCTTTAGCTCGGCCCAGGCCGGATGATCCGCCGCCAGATGGACGAAAGCGGCCGCAGAGCGCAGTTCGAACATCTCGCGGACTTCGGTGAGTTCGAGCGCAAACTCACGGGTAAAGCCCTTGAGCACCCAATGGCTGTTCGGCCGTTTCTCTATCAGCCCGAACCGGCTGAAGCGGATGAGGAATTCCCGGACGCTGGTCGTTCCAATGCCGATCTCGCGGGCAAGTTCCAGCTCGTTGATCTGCATGCCCGGCTGCGCACCTCCGGCAAGGATCCGGCGCATGAAGCTGCGCTCGATGATTTCCGACAGCGAGTTGGTTTCTTCGTCCGGGAAATAGTCGCCCTGTCCCGGCCTGCGCAAGACCGTCTTCGACCGCTTGTCCCATGCCACCAGACCGACCTCGCCGAGCCGCGTCAGCACCGCACGCACCGTCGTCCGGCTGACGCTGAGCAGACCGCAAAGCTCCGGCTCCGAGGGAAGTGTGTCCGTTTCCTCGATCAGCTTCAGCGTGCGGTTGTAGGCGTCCTTGAAGACGGTGTTCTGCTTGGCCATGGCTCTGCCTAGGTTGAAATGATGCACACGTGACGATCTTTTGCCTCATGGCGCAAGACGTGGCTTCGCGCAACGGAAACCACCGATTGCGGTGGCCCTGCCTCCGCGTGGTCTTGGTCTAAACCTCCCGCTCCCGATCAAAGCAAATTGTTCTTTATCGATATCATACCCATTGACGACAAACTGTCTATTGCCGATAAAAGACAAAACACAGGATCCGGTACTGCCGGACGCATGGGAGAAACATCGGGTGTCAAAACCAGCCTGCATCCTGCTGTCGCAGGACGATAATGTTGCCGTGACCACTGTTGCGATCGAAGCCGGGCATGTCCTGCCGGGCGGCGCGCCGGCAGCGGCGAAGATTGATCCTGGCCACAAGGTGGCGGTTCGAGCCATCCACAAGGGCGAGCCGGTCGTCAAATATGCCCAGGCGATCGGTCGCGCCACGACGGACATTGCAGCCGGCGACCACGTCCATTCCCACAATCTCGCCTTCGATGAAGATCGCCTCTCGGTGAGCGGCCTTGCCCAGCCCGAAACGGCGACGGCTGCCGACAGGGGCCGGACATTCATGGGCTATCGCCGCGCCGACGGACGTGCTGCGACCCGCAACTACATCGGCATCATCGCCAGCGTGAACTGTTCCACCACCGTCTGTCGCGCGATCGCGGATGCCGCAAACCGGACCATCCTGCCGCATTATGAAGGCATCGACGGCTTCGTACCGATCGTCCACGACCAGGGCTGCGGCATGAGCTCAACCGGCGACGGCATGCGCACGCTGCACAGAACGATAGCCGGCTACACGAGGCATGTGAATTTCGGCGGCGTGCTCATGGTCGGCCTCGGTTGCGAGGTCAACCAGCTCACCCTTTATGGCCAGAGCGGCGCCGGCGCGTCGAAGCGTCACTTCAACATCCAGGACGCCGGCGGATCCCGCCGCGCGGTGGAGAACGCCCTTTCTATCCTCAAGGAAATCGCGGCCGAAGTCGGCACGATGCGCCGCGAGCCGATCTCCGTCAGCGAGATCATCGTCGGCCTGCAATGTGGCGGCTCGGACGGCCTCTCCGGCATCACAGCCAATCCGGCACTCGGTGTTGCCGTGGACATTCTGGCCGGCGCCGGTGGCACGGCGATCCTCTCCGAGACCTCGGAAATCTATGGCGCTGAGCACCTTCTCCGCAGCCGCGCCGTCAACGAGGACGTCGCCGTCAAGCTCGACGGCCTGATCTCCTGGTGGGAGGCCTATGTCGCCCAGCATGGCGCATCCCTCGACAACAATCCCTCGCCCGGCAACAAGAAGGGTGGCCTCACCACCATTCTCGAAAAGTCGCTCGGCGCCGTTGCCAAGGGCGGACGATCGCCGCTGACGGCTGTCTACAATTACGCCGAACGCGTCACCGAACACGGCCTCGTTTTCATGGACACCCCCGGATACGACCCGGTCTCCGCGACCGGCCAGGTGGCGGGTGGTGCGAACGTGATTGCCTTCACCACCGGTCGCGGCTCCTGCTTCGGCTCGCGCCCCGTGCCGTCGATCAAGCTGACGAGCAACACAGCACTCTACAAGTCGATGGAAGAGGACATGGACATCGACTGCGGCGTCATCGCCACGGGTGACGCCAGCGTCTCGGGCCTCGGCCGCGACATCTTCGACCTGATCATCGAGACCGCCTCCGGCCAGAAGACCAAGAGCGAACTCTTCGGTTACGGCGACAACGAATTCGTGCCGTGGCACCTCGGCGCCACGCTCTGACGTCGACAACAGGACACTGGATACCAGCATGAAGACGAGACGCATCGGAAAGACCGCCCTCGAAGTGACCGAATACTCATTCGGCACGGCCCCACTCGGCGGCCTCTATCGCCCCTGCCCCCGCGATGTCGGCATCGCTACCCTGCAGGCCGCCTGGGATCACGGCATCCGCTACTTCGATACGGCGCCCCATTACGGCTTTGGCCAGGCCGAGCGTTATGTCGGCGACTTCCTGCGCGACAAGCCGGAGGACAGCTATGTGCTCTCGACCAAGGTTGGCCGTCTGCTGGCGCCCGTGCCGAAGGACCAGATCCCCGATGTCGGCTTCGTCGATCCGCTCCCCTTCAAGCTGGTCTATGACTACAGCTATGACGGCATCATGCGTTCGGTCGATTTCAGTTATGCCCGCCTCGGCCTCAATCGCATCGACATTCTCTATGTTCACGATATCGGCGTCTACACCCATGGCCGCGCGGTCAATGATCGCTATGTGAAGCAGCTGCGCGACGGTGGCTACAAGGCGCTCGATCAGCTGAAATCCTCTGGCGCCATCAAAGCCTTCGGTCTCGGCGTCAACGAAGTGCCGGCCTGCCTTGAGATGATGGCCGACATCGACATCGACGTCATTCTGATGGCCGGCCGCTATTCGCTGCTGGATCGCTCCGCCGTCGAGGAGCTGCTGCCGCTCTGCGAGAAGCGCGGAACCTCGATCACCGCCGGCGGCGTGTTCAATTCGGGGATCCTGGCGACCGGCGCTGTCCCCGGTGCACATTTCGACTACACCCCCGCGACCGACGAGGTGCTCGGCAAGGTGCGCGCCATGGAAGACCTGGCGAAACAGGCCGGCAAGCCGCTCGCCCAGTTCGCCCTGCAGTTCCCGCTGCACCATCCGGCCGTCGCCTCCGTCATCATCGGCACGGCAAAGCCGGAAAGCCTCCATCGCAACATGGCTCTGACAACAGAGGAACTGCCGGCCTCCGCCTTCGCGCCGTTCGACGCTCACACACTGGTCGCGCCGCCCCTCGGCGACGAGCCGGTGCGGGAATAGGGGGCGCGCAATGCTGAAGGGCATCCACCCCCTGCTCGGACCCGATCTGCTGCATGCCATCGCCACCATGGGCCATGGCGACGAGATCGTCATCGCCGATGGCAACTTCCCTGCCTCCACCATGGGACCGCCGGTGATCCGGGCAGATGGCGTCGGTGCCGTCGAGATTCTGGAAGCGATCCTCGCCCACATGCCGCTCGACCAGTTCGTCGAGGATGCGGCCTGGCGCATGCAGGTGGTCGGCGACCCCCATGCGGTCCCGGAGATCTGCGCCGAATTCCAGTCGGTGATCACGAAACTGGCCGGCGAAGTCCAGCTCGAAAGCCTCGAGCGTTTCGCCTTTTACGAACGCGCCCAGACGGCAGCCTACATCGTCGCGACCACGGAATTGCGGATTTACGGCAACGTCATCCTGAAGAAAGGCGTCGTCTATCCGGAAGAGGTTCACCGGGTCTGAGGAGCCCCGGGAAGCCTTGGATTTCAAGGCAAAAGCGAGTTCGGAGGAGCTCATTTTGCCCGCTTGCATTCTCCAGAATGCTGGAGTAGCGTGCCTCGATAAAATGTTTTTTATCGATAAAGATCGACCCGGTTGCGTTCTGCAGGTCGATCTCACCGGAGGAACAGGACGCGTTGAGAGGAGAACCACAATGACCATTCTGAAGAGCATGACTCGCCGCGCCCTGATGGGGATCGCTGGCGCTGCAATGATGACGTCGATGATGCCGGCCACGTCCTTTGCACAGGACGTGACCATTCCGATCATCGTCAAGGACACCACGTCCTTCTACTGGCAGATCGTGCTCGCCGGCGCCCGCCAGGCCGGCAAGGACCTCGGCGTCAACGTGCCGGAACTGGGCGCGCAGTCCGAATCCGACATCAACGGCCAGATCAGCATTCTTGAGAACGCCGTTGCTGGAAGCCCCGCAGCTGTCGTCATCTCGCCGACCGAATTCAAGGCTCTCGGCAAGCCGATCGACGAAGCTGCCAAGTCTGTTCCGATCATCGGCATCGACTCCGGCGCGGACTCCCAGGCCTTCACCTCGTTCCTCACCACCGACAATGTCCAGGGTGGACGCATCGCTGCTGACGGCCTCGCAGCCGCCATCAAGGAAGCGACAGGCAAGGAAGAGGGCGAAGTGGCCATCATCACCAGCCTGCCGGGCGTCGGTTCGCTCGACCAGCGCCGCGAAGGCTTCCTTGACCAGATGAAGACGAAGTATCCGGGCATCACCGTAGTGGTCGACCGTTTTGCCGATGGTCAGGCCACGACCGGCCTCAACATGATGACCGACTTGATCACCGCCAACCCGAACATCGTCGGCGTCTTCGCCTCGAACCTGATCATGGCGCAGGGCGTCGGCCAGGCGATTGCCGAAAACAAGCTCGGCGACAAGATCAAGGTCATCGGCTTCGACTCGGATGAAAAGACCGTCGGCTTCCTCAAGGAAGGCGTGCTCGCCGGCCTCGTCGTCCAGGATCCGTACCGCATGGGCTATGACGGCGTGAAGACGGCACTTGCCGTATCCAAGGGCGAGAAGGTCGAGACCTTCGTAGACACCGGTGCAAACCTCGTGACCCAGGCCAACATGACCGAGCCGAAGATGGATGCCCTTCTGAACCCGAAGGTCAATTGATCGAGACTTCGGCACGCGCGGCACATGTCGTGCGTGCCGGACTGGAAAAGGCAGGCGCGGGAGGCGCCGGCCGCTTTCCCTGCGATTTGGGAGGAATGACATGACTTCGCTGCACGATCTGAGCCACCGGCACGACGACCAGCCGGAGCTGGCAGAAACCGATCACGTCCCGCCTGGAACGCCGATCCTTGAGCTTGTCGGATTGCAGAAGAAGTACGGCGCCGTCGAGGCTCTGAAGCCTGCGACAGTCACCTTCCTTGCCGGTGAGATCCACGCCATCGTCGGCGAAAACGGTGCTGGCAAATCCACCCTCATCAAGCTCCTGACCGGCGTCATTCCGCGCACGTCGGGCGAGATCCGTTGGTGCGGCAAGCCGGTCGCGCTCGCGACCCCGAACGAGGCGATCCAGCGCGGCATCAATGCGGTGCATCAGGAAGTCGTTCTCTGCTCGCATCTCTCGGTCGCCGCCAACATGTTCCTCGGCGACGAGATGTCCTCCGGCGGCATCATGCGAAAGCGTGCCATGACCACGGCTGCGCAGAATGTGCTCGACGATCTCGGCTTCAATCTGCCCGCCGGCGAAATCCTCGGCAACCTGACGATCGGTCAACAACAGCTGATCGCCACCGCCAAAGCCGCCATGCGCGGTATCCGTTTTATAATCTTCGACGAACCGACGGCCTATCTGACCCGCCAGGAATCCGCCCAGCTCTTCCGCCTCATCCGCCGCCTGCAGTCGGAAGGTGTGACGATCGTCTATATCAGCCACCGCATGGAAGAGGTCTTCGAACTCGCGGACCGTGTCTCGGTCCTGCGCGACGGCACCCATGTCGGCACCCGGCTGATCGGCGAGACCAATGACGCCGAACTCATCTCGCTGATGATCAACCGTTCGATCGAGCAAATCTACCACAAGGAAAAGCTGCCGATCGGTGCCACCATCCTCGAGGCGAAGGGCCTTTCCGGTCCGGGTTTCTCGGATGTCTCGCTTTCGGTCCGCTCGGGCGAAATCGTCGGCCTCTATGGCCTGATCGGTGCTGGCCGCAGCGAATTCGCGCTGGGTCTCTATGGCCGCCACAAACTAACGGCAGGCGAAGTCTTCTGGGACGGCAAGAAGGTCGTGATCGACACCGAGCGCAAGGCCATGGATCTCGGGATCGCGCTCGCACCGGAAAGTCGTCGAGACCAGGGCCTCTGCCTCAACCTGCCGATCGGCCTCAACATCAACCTGCCGGTCTTCGGACGCTTGAGCCGAGGTCTGACCATCAGCCGGAAACTGGAAGCCGGAAATGCCGACAAGCAGATCAGCGACCTGAAGATCAAGACCCCGACCCGGGCCGTTCTTGCGTCTGCCATGTCCGGCGGCAACCAGCAGAAGATTGTCATCGGCAAATGGCTGAGCCATGGGGCACGCCTCTTCATCTTTGATGAGCCGACCGTCGGCGTCGACGTGGGCACCAAGGCCGAGATCTATCGCCTCTTCGCAGAACTCCTGAAGCAGGGTGCAGGCATCATCCTGATCTCGTCCTACCTGCCGGAGGTCTACGAACTGGCTGACCGCCTGCATGTTTTCCGCCAGGGCAAACTGGTGGCGAGCCACGACTACAGAGCCGCCTCGCACGAGGATGTGCTGACAGAGGCAATCGGCGTCTGAGCTGCCGCCAAACAACGACATGACAAGACGACTGGGAGGACAAAGATGAGCACCGACACCACCGAGACCAAGGTCGCACCGAAGAGGGGCATGAGCATCCTCTTCAGCCTCACGCTGCTCGGCCTCCTGCTCTTCCTGTGGCTGCTCCTTGGCTTTGCCACCAACAGCTTCTGGACGCCCAACAACATCAGCAATTTGCTGCGTCAGGGCTCGATGACGGCAATTCTCGCCGTCGGTCAGACCTTCGTCATCATCACCGCCGGCATCGATCTCTCGGTCGGCGCAGTCGTCGGTTTTGCCAGCGTCATTCTGGCCTGGCTGCTGGCCGCTGGCCTGCCGGTCTGGCTGGCGATCATCCTCACCCTTTTGATGGGCGTCGCGATCGGAAGCTTCCACGCCTTTGGCATCGTACGCATGGGTCTTCCCGCCTTTATCATCACGCTCGCAACCCTCACCTCGCTGCGTGGCATCGGCCTCCTGATCACTAATGGCTCGACCATCTCGATCTCCAACGAAGCCTTCACCAACTTCGCCCGTGCCGATTTCCTCGGTGTCCCCAGCCTCTTCTGGATGGTCATCGTGGTCGCCGTTCCCGCCTATATCTTCCTGCACCTAAGCCGCTGGGGCCGCTATCTCTTCGCGGTCGGTTCGAACAGCGAAGCGGCCCGACTGTCGGGCGTCAACGTCAACCGCACGATCTACATGGCCTATATCCTGTCCTCGACTTGTGCTGCCTTCGTCGGCATCCTGCTCGCCTCGCGCATCGGGATAGGTAACGCCACCCAGGCCGAAGGCTGGGAACTGCAGGCAATCGCCTCCTCGGTCATCGGCGGCACCAGCCTCTTCGGCGCGGTCGGCTCGGTCCAGGGTCCGCTGCTCGGCGCCTTCATTCTGGCGACGATCAACAACGGCGCCAATCTGATGAACGTCAACTCCTTCTGGCAGCGCATTATCACCGGCGCCCTGATCATCCTGATCGTCTATTTCGACCAGCTGCGCCGCCGCGGCAGCCGCTGAGAATTTCCCAAGGTGGGGGTGCCGCGAATGGCATCCCCTTTTTTTTCTTCGAACCGGGCAGCCGAAAGGAATAAGCATGAAGGCCGCATTGTGTGTCGAACCAGGCCGTCTTGAGATCGTCGATCGCGATCCGGCACCGAGCCCGAAATCCGGCGAGGCCCGTATCGCCATCAGCCATGTGGGCATCTGCGGTACCGACTATCATATCTTCGAAGGCAAGCACCCCTTCCTCGAATATCCGCGCGTCATGGGCCACGAGATCTCGGCAACCGTCGTGGCGGCGGGTGAGGGCGTATACTTGGGCTTCGGCACAAAGGTCATCGTCAATCCCTATATCGCCTGCGGCACCTGCATCGCCTGCCGCAAGGACAAGCCCAACTGCTGCACGAATATTCGCGTGCTCGGCGTGCATACCGATGGGGCAATGTGCGAGGAAATCACGGTCCCCGCCGTCAACCTGTATCCCGCCGACGATCTTTCGCCAGAAGCTGCCGCCACCGTCGAATTTCTGGCCATAGGCGCCCATGCGGTCCGCCGCTCGTTGACACCTTCGGGTTCGAGGGCCCTGGTGATCGGCGCCGGCCCGATCGGGCTTGGCACGGCGATCTTCGCCCGCATTGCCGGACATGACGTGACCCTGCTCGACACCAGCAGCGAGCGCCTCTCCATGGCAGCGGACCGCCTCGGCTTCACTTCGGGTCTCATCGCGGACAATCATCTGGAAGCGGCTGTTGCCGAATTGACCAGAGGAGACGGCTTCGATGTCGTCTTCGACGCCACCGGCTATCGCCCCTCGATGGAACGCGCCTTCCGCTTTGTCGCCCATGGCGGCAGCCTCGTCCTCGTCAGCGTCGTGAAGGAGGACATCACCTTCTCCGACCCGGAATTCCACAAGCGCGAGATGACCCTGATCGGCAGCCGCAACGCGACCCGCGTCGATTTCGATCACGTCCGCAAGTCAATCGCGGATGGCCTCGTGCCGATCGACCAGCTGATCACGCATCGGACGACCCTCACAGATCTCGCAACGGATCTACCGCGCTGGGCAAGAGAGAAATCCGGACTGATCAAGGCCCTCATCCGGATTGGTTGAAGTCCGAAACGCAAGAGGCCCGCGGTACTGCCACGGGCCTCTTGCATTCGGTCTATCTGACATCAGGCCTTCTGCAGGTAAGCTGCAATGGCATCGACCTCGCCCTGCGAGACCTCATGACCGCCCTGATGCAGGAATGTCTCGACCTGAGCACCTTGCGCCTCGAAATAAGCCGTCAGCCGCTCGGTCAGCGGCAGAGGGCAAATCGGATCACGCTGACCGGCAGTCACGAGCACCGCAACATCCGAAAGTCCCGGCTGTGCCGACGGATCGAACGGGATCAACGGATGCATCAGGATCACGCGGTCGAAGAGGTCGGGAGCTTCGAACAGAACTGAAGCCAGAATGTTGGCGCCATTCGAGTAACCGAGCCCGTAAATCGGCCGATCCGGGTTCGTCTCCTTGTGAGAGCGGATGAAACCCGCCATCTGGACCGTCCTCTCTGCGAGATCGGCCATGTCATAGACACCTTCGCCGGTGCGCTTGAAGAAGCGAGCAGCCCCGTATTCCGAGACGTCACCGCGCGGCGAGACGATACCCGCCTCGGGTAGGATCCGATTCACCAACCCCGGAAACTGATGTTCGTCTCCGCCGGTCCCATGGAAGGTGAAGACCAGCGGTGCGGCACCCTGCGGTGCCTGGTAGAAGTGGATATAGCTATCGATTGCCATGATGCTTTCCTCCGCAAGAGGGACGACGCTGTCAGGCGTCGTCCCTTCTGTGCAATTAGTCTTGGATCGGGGGCAGATGGGCTTCGATCTGCGAGCGATACTGCTGGTAGCGGGTCGGCAGCTTCAGCGCCTCGCCGAGATGGGCGGTATCCTCATCGCGGTTGAAGCCCGGTTCGTTCGTTGCGATCTCGAACAACACGCCGCCCGGCGTGCGGAAATAAATCGCCCAGAAGTAATCGCGGTCGATAACCGGTGTCACCTGATAACCGGTATCGAGCAGCGCCTTGCGCACTTCGAGCTGGGCGGCCCGGTCCTCGACGGCAAAGGCGACGTGATGCACCGACCCGGCACCCTGCAGAGCACTCGACGCGCCCGGCAGAACTTCGAGATCTATATAATCCGCACCATTGCCACCGGGGACCGCGTAGCGAACGAAGTCGCCCTGCTTGTCGACCGGCTGATAGCCCATGAATTTCAGGAGTTCACCCGTGGCGCCTTCGTCGCGCAGCCGCATGGTCACGCCGCGGAAACCATGAATGCCTTCCGACACCGCAACCGGACCGGCAAATGGCACGCGGCTATCGCCATCAACTTCGGCCAGCGCGAAACCATCCCCATCGGGACCCGCAAAACGCAGGCGGTCCTCGCCGAAGAGCGAATAGGAGCCGAGCTCCTTCACGCCTTCCTTCGACAGGCGCTCCTGCCAGAAACCGAGCGTACCCCTTGGCACCGAGAACACGGTTTCCGACACTTCACCGGTGCCGCGACCACCCTTGCCCATATTGGCAAAGGGAAAATAGGTCATGACCGATCCGGCATTGCCGACTTCGTCACCGTAATAGAGATGATAGACATCGGGAGCGTCGAAATTGACGGTCTTCTTGACGCGGCGAAGGCCAAGCGTCTTGGTGAAGAAATCGTTGTTTTCCTGGGCATCCGCAGCCATCGAGGTAACGTGATGCAGGCCTTTGATCTGGGTAAGCATGGCTCTGATCCTTTCCCGGCACGTCCGCCGGTCTTGTTCTGTTGAACCGAATATGGGCCATGACTTTACCCAAGAGAATAGCGATAATATCGCGAATATTATTACGCTTGGAGCAATAATCTCATGGGTGAACTCGAAGCCATCCGGACCTTTCTCACCGTTGCCGAACAGAGCAGCTTCAGCGCCGCCGCCCGTCGTCTCGGTATGACGCCGGCATCCGTTACGCGCACTGTGTCCGGAAACCCGGGATCTGCAGAAGGTTACGGCTGGCTCGCTACGCGTCTCGGCCCCGATGTCGCTCGGCATGAAAGTGCTGCCGACCGTCCTGTCGCAATTTTCCATCATCCACCCTCGCACGAGTGTGGCGATCGAGCTGTCAGACCGTTTCGTCGACATTCTGCAGGAAAACTATGATCTCGCGATCCGCATCTCCGGCCCGCCGACGGACAAGTCGACGATCTGGCGCAAAATCCGGCCAGTCCCGAGGGTTTTGGTCGCCTCGCCCTCGTTCCTGGCCCGCAACGGCATCCCGAAGGTGCCGGAAGACCTGACGACGCTCGAATGCCTGAGCTATCACGACCAGTCGAAGACCGAGACTTGGGAACTCAGCCGGCCCGGACAGAGCCGCATCGTTGAAGCCAAAGGACGTTTTTCGATCAACAACGGCGACTTCCTCGGTCGGCTTGCCGTCGCGGGAGAGGGGATCGCCCTCCTGCCGCGGTTCATTGTCGAGGAAGATCTTGCCGCCGGCCGTCTGGTCGAGGTGCTCCCGGGCTGGAGCACGCCGGAAATCTGGCTGACGCTCTTCTATCCCCCTTACGAGCAGCTGCCGCTCAGGGTCGCGACCTTCTCGGATTTCTTCGAAGCCTTCATCAGGGAAAGCTGGGATGCCGGTGCACCAACCTGAGACGCGTCAGCGATCGCGCGCCAGGAATTCGCCGATTTCTTTGGCGATCCGGTCGGTCGCGATCGGGACCTCGACCTTCTTGACCTTCTCGAACAAGGTATCGGGAATCGCTGATTTGCGCGCTTCCGCGAGCCCTTCGAAGAAGCGCGGCGAAAACTCCGGATGCGGCTGGTAGGAGAGACCCCAGTCGCCGTAGCGGATGACGGCATTCTCGCAGGTGTCGGTCTTGCCGACGACTTCAGCTCCTTCGGGCACCTTGATCACCTGATCCTGATGCCAGGCGAGCAGAACCTGCTCATCGCCCGTATCGGAGCGCTTGTAGGTCACAGGCCCGGCAGACCAGCCACCCTTGAACTTCTCGACCTCGCCGCCGAGAGCCTTGGCCATTACCTGGTGCCCGAAGCAGATCCCGACCATCGGCACCTTCGCCGCATGCACCTGCCGAATGAAGTCCTCGAGCTTGCGGATCCACTCATGGTCCTCGTAGACGCCGAACTTGGAGCCGGTCAGCAGCCACCCGTCGACTTCCGTCGGGCTCGCCGGAAACTCGCCGTCGACGACGAAGTAGCGCTTGAACGAGAAGTCGAAATCGCCCAGCAGCGCGGCAAACATATCGGCATAATTGCCATACTCGCTTGTGAGTTCGGCGGGCGAGTGACCCGTGACGAGAATGCCGATGGTCTTGGCGGTCATGTGGGCTTCCTGAAATAGGCGAAAAGAGCAACGCGGGGGCCTTGCACTCGGTCCATCTATACCAAATGCTAGTTTGGTCAAATTTCAAGAGGGCGCACGGGTATTCCGCACGCCCTGACAACGATAGCGACGAAAAGGCGGGATCTCGATCTGACCCATGGCACTTGAAGAGGGCAAGGCAGAGAAATCGTTGAAGCAGCGGGTCTACCGGACCTTGCGCAGCCGTGTAATGTCCGGCGCGGTCGCTCCAGGCCTGCCGATCACCATCAACGGTGTCGCCGAAGATCTGGCCGTCAGTGCCATGCCGGTCCGCGAAGCCCTGCACCGGTTGGTCGCCGATGGTGCGCTCGAATATCTCGACAACCGCCGCGTGCGCGTACCGGAAATGACGCTCTCCAAATTCGAGGAAATCATTGCGGCCCGCATCGCGCTCGAGACACTCGCAGCGACCAGGGCCCTGCCGCATATCGACGCCGAGCGCCTTGAACGCCTGCAGGTGATCGACACCGCGATTGACGAGGCCTATGCAGCGAATGATCTGCTGCAATCGACCGAACTCAACTTCCTTTTCCATCGTACGCTTTACGAGCCCGGAGCGAGTGGCGTCCTTCTCGATCTGATGGAGTCTGTCTGGTTGCGCCTCGGCCCGTTCATGCGCCTGGCCACGGCCAAACTGGAAGAAAGCTATCGAATCGACCGACATGCCGAGGCCCTCGACGCGATCCGGGCCAGGGATGCAGTCGCGCTTTCGGCAGCTATCGAAGCAGACATTCAGGATGGGGTCGGTCACCTCGGGCGGCACTTCCTGAGGGAAGCAACCGTTGCCGCCCGATGACTTGTGGCGCATGGTGCCTAGGGAGCTGCGTCAGCCCCGATTGCGGAATGCCAAACGCATCTGCTTTTCGATTTCCACGAGAGCAAAGAACACCGCACCGATCCCGACGATCAGCAATCCGTCCTGCAAGGGAACGCTCTGCGTCCCGAACAGGGATTGCATGAAGGGCAGATAGGTGACCGCAAACTGGGCAGCGGTGACTGAGATTACGCAGATCCAGACGACCTTGGTCCCGCGCACGGCCTGCCACGTGAGCGATGTGCCGTAGATGTTGCGGATGAAAAAGACATTGAAGATTTCCATGACGACCAGGGTATTCATCGCCATCGTCCGTGCGAGTTCGATCGGATAGCCCCTGTCCAACGCGTAGAGGAATATTCCGAAAACCGCAGCGGCAAAAAGCACTGAGACGAGCAGAACATTCCAGATGAGGTCGGCGGTCAGCAGCGGCTCCTCCCGGCGGCGCGGCGGCCGCCGCATCGTCCCCTTTTCAGATGGCTCGAAGGCAAGCGCCAATCCGAGCGTGATTGCCGTTACCAGGTTGACCCAGAGGATCTGGACGGCCGTGACCGGGAGCGCCAGACCGGCAAAAAGTGCGATAATGATGGTCGCTGCCTCGCCGGCATTCGTCGGCAGGGTCCAGCTGATCACTTTCTTGATGTTGTCGTAGACGGTACGCCCCTCGCGCACGGCAGCGGCGATGGAAGCAAAGTTGTCGTCCGCCAGAACCAGGTCGGCGGCTTCCTTCGCCGCTTCGCTGCCCTTCACACCCATTGCGATCCCTGCATCGGCCCGCTTGAGGGCCGGCGCATCGTTGACACCGTCACCGGTCATCGCGACGGTCAATCCCTGGGATTGGAGTGCGGTCACCAGCCGCAACTTGTGCGCTGGCGAGGTCCGGGCAAAGATGTCGGTCTCGGCAGCGGCAAGTGATAGCGTGGCATCGTCCATGCGGTCGAGATCCGCTCCGGTGAGCACCCGGTCGGTGTTCTTCAATCCGATCATTCCGGCGATCGCCCGGGCGGTCGCGGCATGGTCGCCGGTGATCATCTTCACTCGGATGCCCGCCTGATGGCAGTCGGCCACAGCGTCAATCGCTTCCGGACGAGGCGGATCGATCAGGCCCACCAGGCCAATCAGCGCCAGCGTGCCGGGAAGGTCGGCCTGTACAAGATGGGCGCCGCCACTTGGCGGATCACCAACAGCAACGGCAAGCACGCGCTGCCCTTCAGCAGCAAGGACCTCGACCATGTTTTCCCAGTAGGGCGCGTCGAGTGCTGCCGACGAACCATCCGGCATGCGTTGGGTGGCGCAAAGATCGAGAACGGCCTCTGGCGCACCCTTCACATGGATATGCTTCTTGTTTTCGTCGTCGACATGAAGGACGGCCATGTAGCGATGCGCGGCATCGAAGGGGATGGCATCGATCCGCCGCCAACCTGCGGTGAAGGGATCGCTGCCGCCCCCGGTGATCTTGCCCGCCAGCGCCATTAAGGCTCCTTCCATGGGGTCGCCTTCCACCCGCCAGGCGCCATCAGCCGAATGCAGCACAGCGTCGTTGCAGAGCCCGGCTGCGCGCGCGAATTCGGAGAGAACGGCGTGATCTTGCGGATCAACATCGGCGTCGTTCCAGCGGACGGCACCTTCCGGTGCATAGCCTTCTCCATCAACGGCATAAACATGGCGCGCCGCCACGAGGCTTGCCACGACCATTTCATTGCGCGTCAGCGTACCGGTCTTGTCGGTGCAGATCACGGACACCGAACCCAGCGTCTCGATCGCCGGCAGCCGTCGAACGATCGCATTGCGTCCAGCCATCGCCTGGACACCAACGGCAAGTGTGATCGTCATGACCGCTGGGAGACCTTCCGGGATCGCTGCGACGGCGAGACCGACAATGGTCATGAACAGTTCATCGAAAGGCAGATGCCCGACAACCAGCCCGTAGGCGAGCAGCAAGCCGGATATGATGAGGATGAAGAGGGTCAGCCAGCGCGCAAAGACATTCATCTGCCGAACGAGCGGCGTCGAGAGAGACTCCACCGCCTCCAGCATCCCGCTGATCTTGCCGATTTCCGTTGCCATGCCGGTTGCAACCACCACACCCTTGCCCGTCCCCGTGGCAACCAGCGTTCCGCTGAACAGCATGGAACTGCGATCACCCAGAACGGAATCGGCCAAGACGGCTTCGTGGGTCTTGTCGACAGGCACCGATTCACCCGTCAGGGCCGCCTCCTCGACCTTCAGGCTTCGCGCTTCCAGCAGTCGCAGATCAGCGGGAACGCGATCTCCAGCCTCGACCAGCACGATGTCTCCTGGCACGAGATCGGCGGCATCGACGGAAGTCCGGCGGCCGTCGCGCAGCACCGCGGCGTGCGGCGCCAGCATGACCCTGATTGCATTCATCGCATCTTCGGCACGACCTTCCTGCAGATAGCCTACGACGGCATTGCCAAAGACGACCGCGAGGATGACGCCCGTATCAATCCAGTGCTGCATGAAGCCTGTGACCGCTGCGGAGGCCAGCAGGACGTAAATCAACACATTGTGGAACTGCGACAGGAAGCGGACGACGGGGCTGCGCTTGGGCGCTGCAGGAAGACGATTGGCGCCGTGAACCTCGAGCCTCCTTTTGGCCTCCTCTGTTACAAGCCCCGCGACATCGGTCTCCATCGAATGGAGCACATCCTGGGGCGGCAACGCATGCGGCATCAAATCGATTGTTCTGTCGGTCATCCCGGTCCTCTGCGCATTTCCATTTTCGAACAGGCCCGCTGAAAAATGGCCTCGGCAGCCCTTTCGGGCACTGCATCGCTGCAGGTGGCGGGAGAATGTCGTTCCGATGGGTCCGCCGCCTTGATCTATGACAATTTTGGAGATGCCGGCCGCTGCTTCGCGCTTCGAATCGCCTTTCGGCGAGAACCAACCGGGAGGTGTGGAAGCACAGGCTCAGGCAAGCCTTGCATCTTAAAAGCAGGTCGTCCTGCGCGATGTCTTGAAACCCGCGGGGCAAGACTTTGTGCCGGAAGGTGTTGAAAAGGTTGAGACGCATTGCCTCGATCGGCTGCATGCCAACCGGCGGAACACTTTTGAGCACATTCGTTTCAGAACAAGAGGCCGATAGCGATGACGTCGATTTCCCTGCTCAGCCCAGCCCAGATCCGGGCGCTCCCCAACTCGACGGTTAGCTCCTGGTCTGACGACGAAATCAGCCAGCTTTCAAGCACGCAGGTCAGCGCCCTGACGTCGTCGCAGATTTCGGCGCTGCAGACGGAAGCCGTCGCAGGCCTGTCGACGTCGCAATTGAGGGCAATCGCTCCCCGTTCGATCACCGGCCTGACGCTGGACCAGATCACCGCTCTATCGACCGAAGATGTTTCAAGTCTGGTCGTCTCACAGATCGCCGCGATGTCGGCAAGCCAGCTCGGCGGCCTGTCTTCCGAGCAGTCCGAAGCCTTGACACCGGCACAGGTCGCTCGATTGACCGCAACGCAACTAAGCGCCTTCAGCGCCGAAGATCTCGCGACGTTTTCGCCGGAAGATGTCGCCGCGATCAACACGGCTGCCTTGAGAGGACAATCTCCCGAAAGACTGGCGGGGCTGAGCACCACTCAGATCGCGGCCTTGAAGCCAAACCAGATCGCGACGCTCACGCCGACCCAGATTGCAGCGCTCACGCCCCAACAGCTCGGTGCCTTTTCGAACCAGCAGATGGCAGCCCTGAGTGCAACCCAGGTTGCCGCTCTGACGGCCGACCAGCTGGGCGCCCTCTCCACGACACAATTCGCGGCCATTTCGCCGCGCGCGATCGTGGGCCTCTCGACCACCCAGATTGCAACGCTTGGCAATGAAAAGGTCGGTGCGCTCACCGCCGCGCAGATGGCAACGCTTACATCGAAGCAACTGCCGGCCTTCACCACCGAACAAGTGGCCAACTTCTCGATGAGCCAGATTGCGGCGATCAATCCGCGCGCCATGTCAGGTCTTTCGGCCGATCAGATCGCGGCTTTGTCACCGCAGCAGATGGCGAGCCTCACTGGTGCGCAAATCGCGGCCCTGAGCCGCACGCAGATGGCCGCCTTCAGCGGGGACCAGTTATCGGCACTCACCACAACCCAGATCAGAGCATTGAGCGCGACGCAGATCGCGGCCATACCGCCAGCGACGGTCGCAGGCTTTGGCGCAACCCAGATCGCAGCTCTCACACCGAAGGCTGTCGCCGGACTGAATGCCGAGCAACTCGCGGCCATGAGCGTCGATCAGCTCAAGGGGCTCAGCACCTCTCAGGTCGCGGCCATGACCGCAACCCAGATCGGAAACCTGTCGAGCGATCAGATCGCCGGCCTTTCGAACGCTCAGATCGGTGCAATGAGTGCCTCTGCCGTCACGGGCCTCACACCGTCGCAGATCTCCGCGCTCACTCCTGGTCAGATCGGGGCGATGTCGAGCACGCAGATCTCGGCCCTGAAGACCACACAGGTCGCGGCCTTCACGGCAGACCAGATCACGGGCTTGACCCCGACACAGATCCGCGGACTGACCGGCCCACAGATCGCCGCCATGTCCGAGAACTTCGTCACGGGCTTCTCCGAGGAACAGATCGCGGCCTTGAGCGCGCGCGCCATCGCTGGCCTGACGGCCGATCAGATTGGCGCACTGTCAATGGATCAACTGGATGCATTGAGCAACACCCAGATCGGCGCGCTGAATGCCACTCAGATCGCAGCGATGCCGCAAGAGGCAATCGCAGCGATGAGCCCGGCAAAGATTGCGGCGATCAGCGCGAAGGCGATCACCGGTTTGACGTCGGAAAATCTGGCATCGCTTGCGCCGAACCAGATCGCGGCCTTGACCACCACCCAGATCAGAGGCCTCAAGGCCGACCAGATCTCCGGCCTGACGCCGTTCCAGACCGAAGCGATGACCAACAGTCAGATCAGCGCATTGTCGGCGGCGCAGCTATCGGCTCTGTCGGTCAACGCGGTAAAGGCGTGGTCGCCCTCCCAGATCGGCGCCATCTCTTCTGCTTCGATCAGTGGACTGACCACCGATCAGCTCACGGCTCTGAATGACAATCAGGTCGACAGTCTGACTGCCGCACAGATTGCCAGGATGAACGGGGCGCAGATCGGTTCGCTGTCCGAGCAGCAGCTGGCGACCTTCCTTCCGGCCGAGATCGCGGCTATTTCGCCCAGCGCCATTTCATCCATATCGCCCGACAAGATTGATGGACTGAGCCTCGAGCAGATCGCAAGGCTGACCACGGCGCAGATCGCGGCTATGAAGAGCGAACAGCTCGTGGCCTTCACGCCCACGCAGCTGGCCTCGTTGAGCTCCAGCCAGTTGCAGGCAGTAACCTCCGCCCAGATCGCAGCGCTCTCTCCGAGCAACATTGCATCGCTGTCACGGGAGCAGATTGCCAGCCTCTCTGCACGCAGCATCGCCTCTCTGAGCACGGAACAGATCGCCGCCATGTCCGCCGATCAGATCGATGCCATGACGGCCACCCAGGTCGCGGGCCTCACGGCAAGCCAGCTCGACGCGATGCGCAAGGCTGATATTCTCGCCTTCCTGCCGGCAGAAATCGCGGCCATTAACACCAGTGCCTTGAGCAGCCTCGACGCAGAGACCATCGCAGCACTGAACATTGACCAGATTGCAGCCATGACCCCAGCACAGCTGGGCGCCCTGAGCAGGGACCAAGTCGCGGCGCTTACGCCAACGCAGCTCGATGCCATGAGCGCGAAACAGCTGGCAGGCTTTGGTGCAACGCAGGCAACGGCGCTGACGACGGCCGCGCTGGGCGCCTTGACCCCGGAACAGATTGCCGGTCTGAGCACGGCCGCGATTGCCGCGCTCTCGACGACCCAGATTGCGGCCCTGTCGACAAATCAGATCGAAGCCCTGACCACCGCACAGATGGGCGCATTGACGGCCGCACAAGTGGCCGCCCTGACACCGACCCAGCTGAACAACCTGCCCACGGCAAAACTGGCGGCGATCAGCCCAACCGCCATTGCCGGACTGACGACCCAGCAGATCGCGGGCCTCGGCTCGGACCAGATCAGTGCCTTGACCGCTACGCAGATCGCAGCGTTGACCCCGGAACAGGTCGGCGCGATGACGCCCCAGCAGGTCACACTTCTGTCGAACACCCAGATCGGAGCCTTGGGCGCCATCCAGGTCGCCGCCTTGTCGAACGACGCCCTGGCCACACTGACAAGCGAAAGGATCGCGGCTCTCACTGCCAAGGCGATCCCTGGCCTGACGGCGACCCAGATCGCCTCCATGTCGACAACGCAGATCGACAGTCTGAGCGAGACCCAAATTGCCGCTCTGACCTCGACGCAGATCGGCGCACTTTCGTCGGCGCAATTGGCAACCTTCTCCAATGCCGAACTCGCCGCGATCGCCCCCGCAGCAATCCCCGGACTATCGGCCGGAAACATCGCTGGCCTGAGCCAGGAGCAGATCGGCGTCCTCACAGCCGCCCAAGTTGGCGCCTTGACCTTCGATCAATTGAACGCACTGCGTCCGGATCAGCTGGGCGTGATGAGCGCAACCCAGATTGGAGCCCTGACCGCGACCCAGCTCGCATCGCTGTCGGCAGGGACCATTTCCGGTCTGTCCGCCACCCAGATCGCGGCTATTTCGACCAAGGCCATCCCCGGTTTGAGCACGGCCCAGATCGCGACACTGACCCCAAGCCAGATCGATGCGATGACATCGGCGCAGTTCGGCGCCCTGAGTGCGACCCAGCTGTCGGCCTTCAGCCCTACAGCGCTCGAAACGCTGACCTCTGCCGACATTGCAGCACTCTCGCCAAGCGCGGTCGGCGGCCTGTCGCCGGCGATCTTCGCCACGCTGCAACCAGAGCAGATCGCGGCAATGACGACCGGTCAGGTGGCGGCCCTCTCCTATCATCAGCTTCGAGCCATGACCCAGGATCAGGTCGGCGCCATGACGACGGCACAGATCGGGGCGATGAATGCCGTTCAACTGGCGACACTGGGAACAGACAGGGTCGCCTGGCTGAGGACGGATCAGATCGCGGCCATGGATCCCAAGGCGATTGGCGGTCTGAGCGTGACCCAGGTCAGCGGCCTCACGGCAGCCCAGGCGGAGGCCTTGACCCCAGCACAAGTCGCGGGGCTCAGTTCGGCACAATTGACGGCGCTTGGTGCAAACAACCTGAGGACCTTCTCGACCGAAGACCTCGCAGCGATCAGCCCGCAGGCGATACCCGGCCTGACGGTCAGCCAGATCTCCAACATGACCTCCGCACAGCTTCAGGCGATCACGTCGACTCAGTCCAACTACCTGAGCCCGGACCAGATTGCCGCCGTCCTCGCGGCCTACCAGTCGGCTGGATGATGAAAGTCTGGATGAGGTCGGCCAGCGGTCGGCCTCAGCTCAGTTTCGAATCGTGAACTGCACACGATCTGCCGGGAAACGGGTTACCGCATACTGGATCGGACGGGCTGCCGGATCGGTATTCAGCGCCCGGGTCACCAGCACGATGGCACCCGGCGTCAATTCGAGATGAACGACGTCATCAGGCTCTGCGTGGACGGCTGAGATCTCGGTGACCTCACGGACGTAGTCGTCAACTCCACAGCGCGTAAGCGCGCGGGTAATCGAACCCGTTTCGGCAAATGCCGTGTCGATGCCAGCAAACCGCTCTGCCGGAAACCACATGGTTGAGCGTGAGACGGCACGACCATCGGCCTTTCTGATGCCATCGAGCCTCAGGACCTCTTCGCCTGGATTGAGTTTCAGGCGCTTGGCGAGATCGGCGGAGGCAATTTCGCGAGCGGACGACAGCAAGATCCCCTTGAGATCCCGCGCCTGCTCGCCAATGCCTTCGCTGAAGCGGGTACGCCTCCCGATCGGAAAGTCGAACTTGTCGCGCTGGGTAATCATCGTGCCGCGCCCCTGGGCCGCCCGCACGATGCCCTCCTGAGCAAGCGCCGCAAGCGCGGCACGCACGGTATGCCGGTTCACCCCGAACTCTTCGGCCAGCGCCGTCTCCGCCGGAACCATGCCCGTCTTGTCATAGAGACCTGCAAGAATATTGGCGCGGATCCGATCGGAAATCTGGCGCCAGAGGGCGACCCCCTTCTGTCTCTGCATCACGGAAATACCGGCTCCCTGTCACAAGCTTGTCACGACCGCAGGTTACTCATACAGTAACTTGTATGGTTGTCTATATTACTAGACATTTCGAGGACTGACAATGGAAAAAGCCACGCAAATCGATCCCGGCGCTCAGACCGACAGAAAGCGGATCGTCGATCTGCTTGCGCGGGCCACGCCTGCCGAACTCGAAGACGCCATGTCCGCCTTCGACCCGGTTCCGGCCTACACCGCCCTTCGCGGTCCGGAGACCGGTCTCGTCATGGTCAAGGGCCGCATCGGCGGCGGCGGTGCACCCTTCAATCTCGCTGAAGCGACCGTCAGTCGCGCAAGCATCCGTCTCTCGGACGGCCGCATCGGCCATGGCTACAGGCTCGGAACGGACCGCAAGTCCGCAAAGCTTTCTGCCGTTCTCGATGCTGTGGCGCAGGATGAAGCAGCCGGCGCATTGCTCGAAACACGCCTCCTGACACCGCTCGAAGCACGCCTCGCGGCGGAAGCTAAGAAGCTCGAGACCGAAACGGCCGCCACGAAGGTCGATTTCTTCACCATGGTTCGCGGAGAAGACTGATGCTCGAAGTGACTGAAAGCCTCGACGGCGGTTTCCCGGATGCCGTTACCCATGCCCAGACTGTCTTCCGCAGCGTGATGGACGCCATGGCCCGCCCCGGCAGCATCGGCCTCGTCGATGTGCCCGTCGCGCCACCCGCACCGCTAGGCATCGCGGCAGGCGCCCTGCTGCTGACACTCTGCGACCACGACACGCCAATCTGGGTCACGCCTGTTCTCGCCAAGTCCGTCCTTTCAGGTTGGATCGGCTTCCACACCGGCGCCAGCCTGACCGCCACAAAGACGGATGCCAAATTTGCTTTCGTCGAAGCAGGCGCCCCGGTCCCGTCGCTGACACAATTTGCGCTGGGAACCCAGGAATACCCGGACCGTTCGACGACGCTCGTCGTGGAGGTCGCATCGCTTGAGGGCGGCCAGCCTCTGCAGCTGTCGGGCCCCGGCATTCGCGACACAGCCATCATTGAGCCGAAAGGTCTGCCTGAAACCTTCCTGCGCCAATGGGCCGACAACCGCGCCCTGTTTCCGCGCGGTGTCGACGTGGTGCTGACCGCTGGTCGCCGCTTCATCGCGCTGCCGCGCACGACCAAGATCCGCGAGATGGAGGCCTGAGCTATGTATGTTGCCGTCAAGGGTGGCGAAAAAGCCATCGCCAACGCCCACAAGCTTCTCGCCGACCGCCGCCGGGGTGACAGGTCGCTGCCGTCGGTGACGATCGGTCAGATCGTTGCCCAGCTCGGTCTCGCCGTTGACCGGGTCATGGCCGAGGCCTCGCTCTACGACTGCGCTCTCGCAGCTCTTGCCCTGAAGCAGTCGCGCGGCGACATGATCGAGGCGATCTTTTTGCTCCGCGCCTACCGCACCACATTGCCACGCTTCGGCACCTCGCGACCGATCGAGACGGCCGAGATGCGCGTCGAGCGCCGCGTCTCGGCTACCTACAAGGATCTGCCCGGCGGACAGCTGCTGGGCCCCACCTTCGACTATACCCATCGTCTGCTCGATCCCTCGCTGCTCGATGACGAAACGGTGGAAACGGGCGAGCAGCGCGAGGAAGGTCTCGATCCTGTCATGCGGGTCTCCGACATCCTCGACGGCGAAGGCCTGATCGAGCCGGATGGCGAGATGCCCGAGGACCATGTCGCCGGCGACATCACCCGCGAGCCGATGGAATTTCCGATGCCCCGCGACCTACGCCTTCAGGCGCTCGCCCGTGGCGACGAGGGCTTCCTTCTGGCACTCGGCTATTCGACCCAGCGCGGCTATGGCCGCACCCATCCCTTCGTTGGCGAAATCCGCATGGGTCTGGTCGAGGTCGAATTCGACGTGCCTGAGCTGGGTTTTGCCGTTTCGCTCGGCGAAATCCGCGTCACCGAATGCCAGATGGTCAACCAGTTCAAGGGTTCGGCCAAGGCCCCACCGCAATTCACCCGCGGCTACGGCCTCGTCTTCGGCCAGAGCGAACGCAAGGCGATGTCCATGTCACTGGTCGATCGGGCGCTGCGAACCGAAGAATTCGGCGAGGATGTCGTGGCGCCTGCCCAGGACGAGGAATTCGTCATCTCTCATTGCGACAACGTCCAGGCGACCGGCTTCGTCGAGCACCTGAAGCTGCCACATTACGTCGACTTCCAGGCCGAACTCGATCTCGTCCGCCGCATGCGGGCCAAGCACGATGCAAGCCGAACTGAGCAGACAGATCTGAAGGAGGCCGCAGAATGAGCGCGCCGGCAATGGAACTCGCCACCTACAACTTCGCCTATCTGGATGAACAGACCAAGCGCATGATCCGCCGCGCGATCCTGAAGGCAATCGCCATTCCCGGCTACCAGGTGCCTTTCGCCTCTCGAGAAATGCCGATGCCCTATGGCTGGGGCACCGGCGGCGTGCAGGTGACGGCCTCGATCATTGGCCGCGACGACACACTGAAGGTCATCGACCAGGGCGCTGATGACACGACGAATGCTGTCTCCATTCGTGCCTTCTTCCAGAAAGTCGCAGACGTCGCAGTGACCACCAAGACCAGCGAAGCGACGATCATCCAGACCCGCCACCGCATTCCGGAGGAAAAGCTGAGGGAAGGCCAGGTGCTGGTCTATCAGGTGCCGATCCCCGAACCCCTGCGTTTCCTGGAGCCCCGCGAAACCGAGACCCGCAAGATGCATGCACTGGAAGAATACGGCCTCATGCATGTGAAGCTCTACGAAGACATCGCCAAACACGGCCGCATCGCCACGACCTATGCCTATCCGGTGAAGGTCGAGGGCCGCTATGTGATGGACCCGTCGCCGACGCCGAAATTCGACAATCCGAAGATGCACATGTCGGAGGCACTTCAGCTCTTCGGCGCCGGCCGCGAAAAGCGCATCTATGCGGTCCCGCCCTATACCGACGTCGTCAGCCTCGACTTCGAGGATCATCCCTTCGAGATTCAGACATTCGACAAGCCCTGCGCGCTCTGCGGCGCCCACAACGTCTATCTCGACGAGGTCGTGCTCGACGACAAGGGTGGGCGGATGTTCGTCTGCTCCGACACAGACCACTGCGAGACGCGCCAGGCCGAAGGCCATGTCGGCGAAATGCTCGCGAAGAAAAAGGAGGCCGCCGAATGAGCGACCAGCCGCTTCTGAAAGTTCGCAACCTCTCCAAGTTCTACGGCAGCCGGATCGGCTGCTCGAACGTCTCCTTCGATCTCTGGCCGGGCGAAGTGCTCGCCATTGTCGGCGAAAGCGGCTCGGGCAAGACGACGCTTCTCAATTGCCTGTCCACCCGGCTAATGCCGACGACCGGCAGCGTCGACTACCACATGCGCGACGGCCAATACCGCGAGCTTTACCACATGGGTGAAGCCGAGCGACGCTTCCTGATGCGCACCGACTGGGGCTTCGTGCACCAGAACCCGGCTGACGGTCTTCGCATGACGGTGTCTGCCGGCGCCAATGTCGGCGAACGCCTAATGGCCGTCGGTGACCGCCACTATGGCCGCATCCGCCAGACGGCGAGCGAATGGCTGGAGCGCGTCGAGATCTCGACCGATCGCATCGACGACCAGCCGCGCGCTTTCTCCGGCGGCATGCGCCAGCGCCTGCAGATCGCCCGCAATCTCGTCACCGGCCCGCGTCTGGTCTTCATGGACGAGCCGACCGGCGGCCTCGACGTCTCGGTGCAGGCACGCCTGCTCGATCTCGTTCGCGGCCTCGTCAACGACCTCGGCCTCTCGGCCATCGTCGTTACCCACGACCTGGCGGTCGCCCGTCTTCTGTCCCACCGGATGATGGTGATGAAGGACGGCAACGTCATCGAACACGGCCTGACCGACCGCGTGCTCGACGATCCGCGCGAACCTTACACCCAACTGCTCGTATCCTCGATCCTGCAGGTCTGACGGAGATATCAATGGCCACGCCCCTCATCGTTTCAGAAGTCGCGAAAAGCTTCATCATGCATTTGCGCGGCGGGCTCGTCCTGCCGGTCGTCTCCAACGTCTCTTTCTCTGTCGCATCCGGAGAATGTGTCGTGCTCGGCGGCCCTTCGGGCATCGGCAAGAGCTCGATCCTCAAGATGCTCTACGGCAACTACGCCGTTGATCAGGGGCAAATCCTGGTCAATTACGGCGGCCGGATCGTCGATATCGCCAGCGCCGATCCGCGTACGGTGCTCGAAGTGCGCCGTGGCACACTAGGCTATGTCAGCCAGTTCCTGCGCACCGTGCCCCGCGTCTCGACACTCGACGTGGTCGCTGAACCGCTTCTTGCACGCGGTATTTCGGCCGAAGAAGCCCGCGAACGCGCGAGCGAGCTCCTGAGCCGGCTAAACTTGCCGCGCGATCTCTGGCAGCTGCCCCCCTCCACCTTCTCGGGTGGTGAGCAACAGCGCGTCAACATCGCCCGTGGCTTCATCACCGACCATGCCGTGCTCTTGCTCGACGAGCCGACCGCCTCGCTCGACGCAGCCAACCGCGCCGTCGTGGTCTCGATGATCCGCGCCAAGAAGGAAGCCGGTGTAGCCCTCCTCGGCATCTTCCATGACGAGGAAGTGCGCGAAGCCGTCGCAGACCGCATTCTCGACGTCATGCAGTTTTCGCCGCGAAAGGCTGCCGCATGACGAAGAAGCTCGGGGTCGCTCCCCTCATTCACGAGACGGCACGGGTCGTGAATTCGACGCTTGGCCGCTACACGGAAGTCGCCGATCGTTGCCGCCTCGAAGACGTGGAAATGGGTGACTACTCCTACATCATGCAGGACGGCTCCATCTGGTGTGCGACGGTCGGCAAGTTTGCCAACATCGCGGCTGCCGTGCGCATCAACGCCACCAACCATCCGACCTGGCGCCCCACCCTGCATCACTTCACCTATCGCGCGGCAGACTATTTCGACGGTGCCGAGAACGATCACGACTTTTTCGCTTGGCGTCGCGAAAACCGCGTCGTGATCGGCCACGACGTCTGGATCGGTCACGGGGCAACCGTCTTGCCAGGCGTCACCATTGGCGACGGTGCGGTGATTGGCGCCGGCGCCGTCGTGTCACGCGATGTAGCCCCCTACACAATCGTCGGTGGAGTCCCGGCCAGGCTCATCCGTGAACGATTTCCAAAATCAGTTTCCGAACGCATGCAGGCGCTCGCCTGGTGGGACTGGGATCACGACCGGCTGTTCGCCGCACTCGACGATTTTCGTCACATGGACACTGAAGCTTTCCTCGAAAAATACGCCTAATCGCAAATATTTCAGAGGCTTACACAGTTTAACAAATTCTACACAAATCTGACATTCCGGCTTCACGCACCAGCGTTAATGCATTGCCAGCACCGCAATCAATGACGGCGAAGGAAAGACGATGCTCTTCAGGCTGGACAACCTCACCCGCCAGTTCGGGACAACCAAGGCCGTAGACTCGGTAACCCTCGAGATCCCCGCCGGCCAGATGGTTGGTGTGATCGGCCGTTCGGGCGCCGGCAAGTCGACACTGCTCCGTATGATCAACCGCCTCGTCGATCCGACCTCCGGCAGCATCCGTTTCGACGATCTCGAAATCTCCAATCTGCACGGCACAGCGCTGCGCAACTGGCAGCGCGACTGCGCCATGATCTTCCAGCAGTTCAACCTCGTGCCGCGCCTCGACGTGCTGACGAATGTACTGCTTGGCCGCCTGAACCATCGGTCGACAGCCCTTTCGATCCTCAACGTCTTCACCCGCGAAGAGCGCCTGATGGCAATCGCCGCCCTCGAGCGGCTTGGCATCGAGCAGACCGCGCTGCAGGCAGCCGGCACGCTCTCGGGCGGCCAGCAGCAGCGCGTCGCCATTGCCCGCGCGCTCATGCAGTCGCCGAAGATGATCCTCGCCGACGAGCCGATCGCCTCGCTCGATCCCCTGAACGCCAAGATCGTCATGGATGCGCTGCGCGACATCAACGAGCGCGAAGGCATCACCGTCATGACCAACCTGCACACGCTCGACACCGCCCGCAACTACTGTGAGCGCATCATCGGCATGGCGCGGGGCCGCGTCGTCTTCGACGGCACGCCGGCAGAGCTCACGGCCGAGGCAGTGCATGAAATCTACGGCGCCGACCAGCACGGCGCCGGCATCGATGAAACGATGACCTCGACGAGCATCAGCATTGCGCATCAGGACAACGCACAACGCAAAATCCCATCCGCTGGCCTGCGCCCTCTCGCCGTTGCCGAGGCCTGAGCCACGAAGATCGCTGGCCCTGCGACTAGGGCAATACCGCAAGACATACCCTCATCCTACGAAACAGGAGATGCACTCATGTTGAAGAAGACCCTGCTTGCCACGGCGGCTCTCGTCGCTCTGGCTTCCGGCGTTCACGCCGAAGACCTCAAGGAATTCCGCATCGGCATTCTCGGTGGCGAAAACGAAGCCGACCGTCTGCGCAATTTCCAGTGCATGACCGAAAAGCTCCCGGCCGCTCTCGGCGTCGAGAAGGTCTCGCTCTTCCCGGCCGCTGATTATGATGGCGTCGTTCAGGGCCTGCTCGGCGGCACGCTCGATTACGCCGAGCTCGGCGCCTCGGCCTTCGCCAAGGTCTACCTCGCCAAGGAAGACGCCGTCGAGCCGATCCTGACCACCGTCCAGACCGACGGCTCCAGCGGCTATTACTCGATCATGGTTGCCCGCAAGGATTCGGGCATCACCAAGATCGAAGACGTCAAGGGCAAGAAGCTTGGCTACGCCGATCCGGATTCGACCTCCGGCTACCTCGTCCCCCTCGTCACCCTGCCGGAAGCCCTCGGCGCTCCGGTCGACCAGGTCGTCGCCTCCACCGGCTTCGGCGGCGGCCATGAGAACCTGGTTCTCGAAGTCGTCAAGGGCACCTTCGACGTCGGCACCACCTGGGGTTCGGGCGTTGGCGATTTCAAGGACGGCTACACCTCCGGCAACCTGCGCAAGATGGTCGACAAGGGCGTCCTGAACATGGACGACCTCGTCGAAGTCTGGAAGTCCCCGCTGATCCCGAACGGCCCGATCGTTGTCCGCACCTCGATGAACGACGATATGAAGACCAAGTTCAAGCAGTTCATGGTCGATCTTCCGAAGTCTGATCCGGCCTGCTTCTCGGCGGTCCAGGGTGGCGACTTCTCGGGCTACACCGAAGTCAACGTCGACTTCTACAAGCCGATCATCGATGCCCGCAAGGCAACCATCGGCGGCTGATCGCTTAACGAAACCAATAGGACCGCCGGCCGGGACACCGCCGGCGGTCTTTCCTTGAAGTCTTTTCCAGAGGATTTGCGGTGATGGCCATGACGGCGACACAGCCCACCCTGAGCGAGCGCGGCGCAGTCGTCGAGCGCCATTGGCAGGAACTGGCGGCGAAACGGCGCATCTATACGGGCCTTGGCGCCGTGATCCTGCTCCTCGCCGTGACCGGTTCGCTCTGGTTCGCCAACGACACCAATGCCGGCAAGTTCTTCGACCGCCTGCCCTACCTTTTTGACTTCGTGGGCGAACTCGTGCCCCGCGACGGATGGGAAATCTGGCGCGCCCTGTTCGACCTGCCCTCCCCCTATGACGACGGCAGCTTGAAATACAATTATCCGGAGGGTCGGTTCTACATCACCGACAGCCTCTACCTCCCCGAATACGTCCACAAGATGCTGGAGACGGTGAACATCGCGCTCCTGTCGACCGTGATCGCGATGATCTTCGGCTATGCGCTCGCCTTCCTTGCAGCCAAGAACACCATGCCGAGCGCCTGGATCCGCTGGCCGGTGCGCCGTTTCATGGAGATCCTGCGCGCCTTTCCGGAAGTGGTCATAGCAGGCTTCTTCCTGGCCATCCTTTCGCTTGGTCCCATCCCTGCGATCATCGCGGTGACGATCCACACCATCGGCGCACTCGGCAAGATGTTCTTCGAAGTCATCGAGAATGCCGACATGCGGCCGGACGAAGGTCTGCGCGCCGTCGGCGCCAACTGGTTCGAGCGCGTCTGGTTTGCCATCACGCCACAGGTCATGCCGAACTTCATGAGCTACTTCCTGCTGCGCATAGAAATCAACGTGCGCGCCTCGACGATCATTGGCGCTGTGGGCGGCGGCGGCATCGGTGAAGCCCTGCGCCTCTCGATCGGTCAGGGCCACGAAGCCAAGACGCTCGCCATCATCCTTCTGCTTTTGTCGACCGTCATCGCCGTCGACCAGTTCTCCGCATGGCTGCGCCGCAAGCTCGTCGGCGAGCAGTCTTTCCAGTCGGTCACGTGAGGTTTCGATGTCCATGATCAACACCGCCGAACTGAACCGTCTGGCCGAACGCTATCCGCAGGTGCTGGAGCGCAGCCTCTGGCAACGCTACCGCATTCCGGCTTCGCTCGGCATCCTGACCTTTTACTTCCTCTTTTGCTGGTGGTTCTTCGCCATTGGCAAAACGATGTCGGAGGCCAATTGGGGCATCGCCGGCAACTATCTTGCCGACTGGGTCTCCTACGAGATACGCCCGGAATTCGACATCGACCGCGACGGGGCGTTGACGATCAACTATCCGCGCTTCGATCCCATCGGACCGAACCCCAATCCGGACTGGATCGAGACGAAACGCGAAACGATCACCCGGTCCGAACCGCAGACCCCTGCGGCTGCAGCGCCGGCCCCAGCGGCCCCCACGCCGAGCTCGACCTTCAGCTTCATGACGTCCCCGAATCCGCAGGCATCAACTGCGACCGCCAGCGCCGAGACAAATGTCGCCGCAGCCCAAGCAACCTCCGAGGAAGTGATCACCGAAGCACAGGTGGCACTCTCCGGCACGGCCCGTATCGACATTGCCGGTGATCGCGTCACACTTGTTCGCGGCGAAGAAACAGTGACCCTGTTGCTCGATCCCGCCAGGGACACCGTGACGGTCGAAGGCGCACGTCCCGACTGGGTGGAGCAGCGCCTCGAAGGCGGCCGCGTGATCGCCTATTTCGGCTCGGCCGGCTGGCTCGACGTCTCCTCGGATCGCGTCCGCGTCCGCAAGCGGTTCTTCGGCTGGGAGAATTTCATCTTTGATACCAACTCGCCCTTCTTCGGCCTCTCTTCCGGTGAAGTCTGGCAGACAATTACCTCCGGCGAACGCATCGATCCGAAGATGAGCAATCTGGCACTCGCCTGGAACAACATTCTCTACAATGCCTCCTGGCAACACCTCGACGTCTGGACGAAGCTCTTGCAGACCATCGTCATGGCCTTCATGGGTACGCTGCTCGCCATGCTGGTCGCCTTCCCGCTCTCCTTCATTGCGGCGCGCAACATCACCCGCAACCGGCCGGTCAACCAGATCACCAAGCGCTTCTTCGACTTCGTCCGGTCGGTCGACATGCTGATCTGGGCCCTGTTCTTCACCCGCGCCTTCGGCCCTGGGCCGCTTGCCGGCATCTCGGCGATCTTCGTCACCGATACCGGCACGCTCGGGAAGCTGTATGCCGAGGCGCTGGAGAACATCGACGACAAGCAGCGCGAAGGGGTGAAGTCGGTCGGCGCCCCGGCGGCAGCAGTCCAACGCTTCGGCGTGCTTCCGCAGGTGATGCCGGTTTTCGCTTCCCAGGCGCTCTATTTCTGGGAATCGAACACACGATCGGCAACCATCATCGGCGCGGTCGGCGCAGGCGGCATCGGCCTCAAGCTCTGGGAAGCCATGCGCACCAATTCCGACTGGGAAAATGTCGCCTACATGGTGCTCCTGATCCTGATCGTGGTGTTCCTATTCGACGGCATCTCCAATAGCCTGCGCTCCCGCCTGATGGGCAAGAGCCGCCACTGATTCTGAGAGCGGGGTCCATTCCCGCGCCACCACACACGAAAGACATAGCCTTGCGTTACGCCTTTTACTTCGCACCCTGCGCCGACGCACCGCTGAGCCAGACGGCGGCGGCTTGGCTGGGACGCGATGCCTTCACCGGGATTGAACATCCAAGAACGGCCGAAACGGATTTTCCGGCGGAAGAACTGGATGCTCTGACGGCCGATCCCCGGCGATACGGCTTTCACGCGACGCTCAAGGCGCCCTTTCACCTGGCCGAAGGCATGAGCGAAGCCGATTTGCTTGCCGAATTTGCCGCGTTCGCCGCGAAAACGGCGGCCTTCGAAGTCCCCTCGATTATCGTCGGCCAGCTTGGGCCGTTCTTCGCTCTGCTTCCCGAGACACTTCATCGGCCGCTGCAGCAATTCGCAGCCGATGTCGTAGAAACCTTCGAGCCCTTCCGCGCCCCGCTCTCCGAAGCGGATGTCGCAAGGCGCAAGGCGGACACACTGCCGCCGAGTCAGCGCCAAAATCTGCTGAACTGGGGCTACCCTTACGTCTTCGATGAGTTCCGCTTCCACATGACGTTGACCGGGCCTGTATCGGACGCCCAGTCGCCTGCCATGGCCAATGTGCTCAACCTCCGCTTCGCCGATTTCATCGGCCGCCCTCTCCGGATCGACGGCCTCGCGCTCTTCGTTGAGCCCGAGCGCGGCGCACCTTTCCTCGTCCATTCATGGCTGCCCTTAAAGGCCGCCCAACAAAACGGCTGACCCCATGTCCGAACAGATCTTTTCCAATGCCCGCATCGTTCTCGAAAACCAGATTGTCGACGGCACAGTCGTGGTCCGTGATGGCCTGATCGCCGAAATCGAGGAGGGCCCGAGCCGCACCGGCGAGGACTTCGGCGGCGACTACCTGATCCCGGGCCTCGTCGAACTGCACACCGACCATCTGGAATCGCATTATTCCCCCCGCCCCGGCGTGCGCTGGCACATGACCTCGGCCATTCAGGCCCATGACGCCCAGATCGTCACCTCCGGCATCACCACCGTCTTCGATTGCCTGCGCATGGGCTCCGATGAGGACGGCGGCTTCGACAAGGGTGAGATGCGCGACATGGCCGACGCCATCCAGGCCGCCGAACGCGACGACCGGCTGCGGGCTGAGCATCTAATCCACCTGCGCTGCGAAGTCGCCTCCGACAATGTGCTCGAGCATTTCGCCGACTTCGAGAACGACCCGCATGTGCGTCTCGTCTCGCTGATGGACCACTCCCCGGGCCAGCGCCAGTTCCAGACGATGGAGCAGTACACGCTCTACTACAAGACCAAGCGCGGCCTGACCGACGAGCAGTTCGCCCGTTTCGTCGAAAGCCGCCTCCAGCTCTCCGAGCGTTATTCAGCCGTGCATCGCGACACGCTCGCCAGGGCCTGCGCCGAACGCGGCATCACGGTCGCAAGCCATGACGACGCAACGCTTGCCCATGTCGAGGAAGCCAAGGGTCATGGCGTCAAGCTCGCCGAATTCCCGACCAGCATCGAGGCAGCCGAAGCCTCGCACCAGTCGGGCATGAGCGTGCTGATGGGCGCCCCCAACGTTGTCCGCGGCAAGTCGCATTCCGGCAACATCGCAGCCCGTGATCTGGCCAAGCGCGGTGTGCTCGACGTCCTCTCGTCTGATTACGTGCCGCTGAGCCTGCTGCATGCGAGCTTCGTGCTCGCCGACGAGATCGACGGCATTTCGCTGCCCCAGGCGATCGCCATGGTGACGGCGACGCCGGCGCGAACGGTAAGCCTTGACGACCGCGGCCGGATAGAAACCGGCCTTCGCGCAGATCTCGTGCGCGTCCGCCGCGACGCAGGCGTGCCGGTGATCCGTGCCGTCTGGCGGGAAGGGCGCCGGGTGGCCTGATGATGCATGCAGCGACAGGCATGGCACTAGAACGGGATGCGTCACGCGGCACGGTCATTGCCGTTGTCGGCCCGAGCGGCGTCGGCAAGGACAGCCTCATGGATTTCGCACGCCGGCACTTTTCCGGCACAGAAGACATTCTTTTCGTCCGCCGCATGATCACCCGCCCGAAGGACTCCATCGGCGAGGATCATGAACCCGTCACTGCTGAGACCTTCGAGGCCTTGGTGCGGTCACGCGCCTTTGCCGTGTACTGGAAGGCCCACGGCCTCGGCTACGGCATTCCGGCCGATGTCCACGACGATCTCGCTGCCGGTCGCGTCGTCATCGTCAACGGTTCCCGCTCCGCCCTCGAGGGGTTTCGGGCCGCATTTCCGCAGCTGCTGGTCGTGAACGTCACTGCCCGTCCGGACGTGTTGGCCAAGCGTCTCGCCGCCCGCGGACGCGAAACGGCAGCCGATATCGAGGCAAGACTCGCCCGTGCAACGGACCCCTTACCCGAGGATGTAAAGGTCGTAACGATCGACAACAGCGGGGATCTGGCCGTAGCAGGCAGGCGACTGGTGGACCTGATTGAAGGTTTGCGGAGCGAAGTCTGAGCGCAATTGCGCGCGAAAATCGATCATGGTGCCACACGGCACGGCCTAAGCGCTGCGCGCGCTGGCTTTTTGCCGCTTTCTCCTTGACACTCCGCCCACCCTCACGTATGCGACGCTCGACTTAAAGCGTAGGCGAACTGCGCCTTCTGTTATTCGCCTCCGGCGAAGCTCAACCGGCAGGATCAAAAATCCTGCTCCTCCGACTGGCAAAAAGACGGCCCCTCGCAAGGGGAGAGCCGGAACGAACATGAAAGGATAAAAAATGTTCGCAGTCATCAAGACCGGCGGTAAGCAGTACCGCGTAAACGCCAACGACGTGCTGACCATCGAAAAGCTGGAAGCCGAAGCTGGCGCAACCATCGAATTCACCGAGATTCTCGTCGTCGGCGAAGGCGAAACCGCAACCATCGGCGCGCCCTTCGTGGCTGGCGCCAAGGTCACGGCAGAAGTTGTCGAGCAGACCCGCGGCAAGAAGGTCATCGCCTTCAAGAAGCGTCGTCGTCAGAACTCCAAGCGTTCGCGCGGCCATCGTCAGCACCACACTGTGGTGCGCATCACCGACATCGTCGCAGCCTGAAACGCGGATAACAAGGTTTAAAGGAGCAATCCAATGGCACACAAAAAAGCTGGCGGTTCCTCGCGCAACGGTCGCGATTCCAATTCCAAGCGCCTCGGCGTGAAGAAGTTCGGCGGCGAAGCCGTCATTCCGGGCAACATCATCGTGCGTCAGCGCGGTACGCAGTGGCATCCCGACGCCAATGTCGGCATGGGCAAGGATCACACCGTATTTGCGCTCATCGAAGGCAATGTCGCGTACCGTACCAAGGCCAACGGCAAGGTATACGTGTCCGTAATGCCGAAAGCCGAAGCAGCAGAATAAAGCCGGTAGCGTTTAACAGCCGGCGTCTCATCGACCCGGCTGACCGCACCAGGTTCAGTCTAGAAAAAAGGGGAGATGGGGCGCCATCTCCCCTTTTTTCTTGTCCAACGAAGGAGACTGAACCATGGAAAGTCTGATGTTGAGGGATGACCAATCACGGTCGCCCGAAGAACGGCCAAGGCCCGATCGGCCGAGGAGCGATTGCCCTGTCTTACTGTCGCAAAGGCTCGTCCTGCGCGCTCCCCACATCGAAGACATCGACGCCCTTGCCCATCTCGCCAATAACGCCGCCATCGCCACCATGGTGGCGCGCATGCCGCATCCCTACACGGCGAAAGACGCGGCCGACTTCGTGCGACGCACGAATATCGGCGAGATCGGCAAGTGCGTCTATGCCATCACCAAAGCGGACAACGGCGAATTCCTTGGTTGCTGCGCGCTGGAGCCCAATCCGGCCGACGATACGATCCTGGAAATGGGCTATTGGCTGGGCGAACCCTACTGGAACAGGGGCTACGCAACGGAAGCGGCCCACGCGCTGATCGACATGGCCTTCCGCACCCGTGAATGGGTGAGCCGCATCGATGCCCGTTGCCGGGTAACGAACATAGCCTCACGCCGCGTCATCCAAAAGTGCGGCTTCCAGTTCCAGGGCACCGGCATGGTCGGCAACCTGGCCATGGGCGGAACAGTCCCCGTCGAATGGTACCGGCTTGACCGCAAGACCTGGCTGTCCCTGAAGAGCTGGGGGGAGATGCGATGAGCGCGATGCTGGCGGATAGACCGGCGACAGCCGCGGCAATGCCGGGCCCCTGCCCGATCATCGAGACGGCACGCCTCACCCTGCGTCCACATCGGATGCAGGATGCCGATGCGATTGCCGGGTCGCTCGGCGACTTCGAAGTCGCCCGCATGCTGACGCGTGTGCCTGTTCCCTATGATCGGGAGGACGGTCGCGATTGGTTGAACATGGTGACATCGGGCCTGAAGTCCGACTGGCATTTTGCAATCACCCTGGATGGGGTGCATGTCGGCGTCGTCTCTCTGGAGGTCCGCCATGGTCTTTGGCACGTCGGCTACTGGCTGAACCGCTTCTATTGGGGCAAGGGCATCATGTCCGAAGCGCTCGAGGCAGCGCTCGAGCGCTTCTTCCGACGCATGCCGGGGGTCGAGATCGCAAGCGGCGCCTTTGCCGATAATCCGGCCTCGCGCCGGGTGCTGGAAGGGCGCGGATTCCGGATCGTCGGGGTGCGCGACGTCTATTCGAAGTCGCGCGCGCAGATGGTGTCGCTGGTCGAAATGCGGCTCGGCCAGACGGATTTTGCCAGCCGCAGTTACAAAGCATAGCCGACTTTCCTCCGGGCGCTCCGCGCCCGGAGTCACTACTCCCCGAGCTCGACCCAGACCGGGAAATGGTCGGATCCGACGGCCGACCGATCCACATGGCAGTTCCTCAGTCGACCAACGAGACCGCCACTGACGAAGCAGTAATCGAGATGCATGCGCCGCGATCCATCCTCGCTGATCCAGCTATAGCCATCCGCTCGCCGCGATTTGAGTTGAGCTTCGACATCGACGGGATAGCCCGCTCTCGGCGCACGTCCATAATAGGCGTCTTTTCGCCCGACCATGGTGATGTATTCAGGGCTTTCCGGCTCCATGTTGAAGTCGCCCATGACAAGGAAGTCCTCCGGCAGCGGCGGATCGGTGACGGCGAATTCGATCGCACCGGTAAGGGCTCCGCCCTCGGAGAGATAACCGAAGACACGCTCCTTGAGATAAGCGACCTGGGCGATGCGCTCGTCCGGCGAGACATGGTCGAGGTGGACGGAATAGACACGCAGGGCGCCATCAGGCGTCTCGATAACGGTCTCCAACGCGCCGCGCTGCAGGTTCAGCTTGTCGAATGTGCGGTTGCGCGGCAGAAGCAGGTTGCGGCTCGATCGGATCGGATAACGCGACAGGACCATGTTGCCGAACTGGAAGCGCCGCTCACGGAGGCGACCGTCAATCGTGGTATTATCCACCAGCACGTCGCAGGCCGGACCGAAGGCCGCAAAGTAGTCCGGAAACAATGCGGAAAAGGTCTCGACCAGATCGGCGTAACCGTTCCGGCTATAGCCACGGGTCACCTCCTGCAGAGCGATCACGTCCGCATCGCGGATGCTGTCGGCGATCCGATCAGGGTCAAAACGCCCGTCCTGGCCGACGCCATACTGGATGTTGTAGCTTACGAACTTCACGATACTCTTTGACCTCCGCGCCAAGCGGCTATATCGATGGCCGCAACTCTCCGCGCAGAACCTGACAGAAGAATTGACGGCAGCAAGATGAAATTTCTCGACGAGGCTAAGGTATATATTCGCTCGGGCGACGGCGGCGCCGGTGCTGTTTCGTTTCGGCGCGAAAAGTTCATCGAGTTCGGCGGACCTGACGGCGGCGACGGCGGTCGTGGCGGTGACGTCTGGGTCGAGGCCGTGAACGGCCTGAACACCCTCATCGACTTCCGCTTCCAGCAACACTTCAAAGCGAAGACCGGCACGCACGGCATGGGCCGCAACCGCACGGGCGCCAATGGCGAAGACGTGACGCTGAAGGTTCCCGTCGGCACACAGATCTTCGAGGAAGACAACGAGACACTGATCGTCGACATGACGGTCGAAGGCCAGCGTTTCCGCATCGCCAAGGGCGGCAATGGCGGCTTCGGCAACGCCCATTTCAAGACATCCACGAACCAGGCCCCGGACTGGGCCAATCCGGGCCTCGAAGGCGAGGAAAAGACCGTCTGGCTGCGGCTGAAGCTGATCGCCGATGCCGGCCTCGTCGGCCTGCCCAATGCCGGCAAGTCCACCTTCCTGGCCTCCGTCACCCGCGCCCGGCCGAAGATTGCCAATTACCCCTTCACGACGCTGCACCCCAACCTCGGCGTTGCGACCGTCGATGAGCGAGAGTTCATCCTGGCCGATATTCCAGGCCTGATCGAAGGCGCCCATGAAGGTGTCGGCATTGGCGACCGTTTCCTCGGCCATGTCGAGCGCACACGTGTGCTCCTCCACCTTGTCTCCGCTCAGGAAGAACAGGTCGGCAAGGCCTATAAGACCGTGCGCTACGAGCTTGATGCCTATGGCGGCGGTCTGGATGACAAGCCGGAAATCGTCGCGCTGGCGCAGATCGACGTGCTTGACGAGGCCGAACTGAAGAAGAAGGCGGCGGAACTGAAGAAGGCCTGCGGCCAGACACCGCTTCTGCTCTCCGCGATCACCGGCAAGGGCATGACCGATGCGCTGCGCGCCCTGCGCGATATCATCGTCGCGGCTCAGGGTAACCAGCCCCTGCCCGAAAAGCGCGAGAAGAACCGCCGCAAGCGGGATGACGACGGAAATCTGGAAGCCGACTTCGACGGAGAAAGCGACGATTGATGTCCACCCGGCTCCGCTCGCTTTCCCGCGTCAAGCGGGTCGTCATCAAGATCGGGTCCGCCCTTCTGGTCGATCGAGGGTCCGGGATCCGCAAGCAATGGCTCGATGCGATCTGTGACGATATCGCAGCCCTGAAAGCCCGTGGGACCGACGTTCTCGTCGTGTCCTCAGGTGCGATTGCGCTCGGTCGAACCGTGCTCGACATGCCCTCCGGTGCCCTCAAGCTCGAGGAGAGCCAGGCCTGCGCTGCTGTCGGCCAGATCGCATTGGCCCGCCACTGGTCGGAAAGCCTTTCGCGACACCAGATTGTTGCCGGCCAGATCCTGCTGACGCTCGGCGACACCGAGGAACGCCGGCGTTACCTGAACGCCCGCGCCACCCTCAGCCAGCTCTTGAAGATTGGCGCCATCCCGATCATCAACGAGAACGATACGGTCGCCACCACCGAAATTCGTTACGGCGATAACGACCGCCTGGCAGCCCGAGTGGCGACCATGGCCGGCGCCGACCTGCTTGTGCTGCTCTCCGATATCGACGGCCTCTACACCGCCCCGCCGCACCTCGATCCTCAGGCGCAGTTCCTCGACACGATCGAGGAAATCACGCCCGCGATCGAAGCCATGGCCGGAGGGGCTGCCTCCGAGCTCTCCCGTGGAGGCATGCGCACAAAGATCGATGCCGGCAAGATCGCAACCAGCGCCGGCTGCGCCATGATCATTGCTTCCGGCAAGACGATGAACCCGCTGTCATCGATCGAAAACGGAGCACGCCATTCCTGGTTTGCAGCCTCCAAGTCGCCCGTCACGGCACGCAAGACCTGGATCGCTGGTCAGCTGCAGCCGGCAGGCACGCTTCAGGTCGACAACGGCGCCGAAGGCGCGCTGCGCTCGGGCAAGAGCCTGTTACCGGCCGGTGTGCGCTCCGTCTCCGGCGCCTTCCATCGCGGCGATACCGTATCGATCGTCACGATCGAAGGACGCGAGATCGCCCGTGGACTGGCGGGTTACGACGCCGACGAGGCGCGCCGCATCTGCGGCCGCAAATCCAACGAAATCGAGCAGATCCTCGGTTATGCAGGTCGCGCTGCGATGATTCATCGCGACGACCTCGTCATGACCGAACTCGGCCAGCGCGAAAGCGCAGCCGGTGACCGGAAGGATGCCGCCCATGCATGATACCGTGTCGAACCAGAACTCTGTCGAAGGCCTGATGCTCGACATCGGCCGCCGCGCCCGCGCTGCAGCAAGACCACTGGCGATCGCATCGACAGAAGCAAAGAACCAGGCATTGCTGGCCATGGCCGACGCCTTGATGGCGGCCGAGGCCGAGGTCCTCGCCGCCAATGCGATCGATCTCAAGAATGCCGCAGAATCGGGCCTTGCCGCATCCTTCATCGACCGGCTCACTCTCAATTCGGCCCGCGTAGCCGCGATCGCCCAGTCGATGCGCGAGATAGCCAACCTGCCAGATCCCGTCGGCACCGTCATCACTGAATGGGACCGCCCGAACGGCCTTCATATCGAACGCGTTCGCACGCCGCTCGGTGTCATCGGCGTGATCTACGAAAGCCGCCCGAACGTCACTGCCGATGCGGGCGCTCTTTGCCTGAAGGCCGGCAATGCGGTGATCCTGCGCGGCGGCTCGGATTCGGCCAATTCATCGCGCGCTATCCATGCCTGCCTGGTCAAGGGCCTTCTCTCCGCCGGCCTGCCCGCTGACGCGATCCAGCTTGTGCCGACCACCGATCGTGCCGCCGTCGGCGCTCTGCTTTCCGGCCTTGAGGGATCGATCGACGTAATCGTGCCGCGCGGGGGAAAAAGCCTCGTCGCGCGCGTCCAGCAGGAAGCACGCGTCCCGGTCTTTGCCCATCTCGAAGGTCTCTGCCACGTCTATGTCGACGGCTCCGCCGATCTGGAGATGGCAAAGAAGATCGTCGTCAACGCCAAGATGCGCCGCACCGGTATCTGCGGTTCGGCTGAAACCCTGCTGATTGACAGTGCCGCAATCGGCACCCATCTGCAGCCCCTGATCGAGGCGCTGACCGAAGCGGGCTGCGAAGTCCGCGCCTCCGCAACAGTGCTCCGGGTCATGCCGGGCTTCAAGCCGGCAACGGAGGAGGACTGGCGCACGGAATATCTCGACGCGATCATTTCCGTCGCGGTGGTCGATGGCATTGGTGGTGCGATCGACCATATCGCTCGCTATTCTTCGAACCACACCGAAGCCGTGATTGCAGAAGACCCCGCCGTCGTCGAACGCTTCTTCAACGAGATCGATTCGGCCATCCTGCTGCACAACGCATCGACCCAGTTCGCTGATGGCGGCGAATTCGGCATGGGCGCCGAGATCGGCATCGCGACCGGCAAGATGCATGCGCGCGGGCCCGTGGGCGTCGAGCAGCTGACCTCCTTCAAGTACCGCGTCCGCGGCACCGGCCAGGTCCGTCCCTGACGTGGCGGAAGAGGCGGTCGCCCATCGTCATCTCGTGATGCCGCATGTCGAGCGCGGGATGGTGATCGGCCTCTTCGGCGGTTCCTTCAACCCGCCGCATCAAGGACACCTGCTCGTCGCCGAAATCGCTCTGCGTCGCCTTGGTCTTGACCAGCTCTGGTGGCTGGTGACACCGGGCAACCCGTTGAAGAGCCGAACGGAGCTGATGCCTCTCGCAGAGCGTCTGAACGCCTGCGAGCAATTGGCCACGGATCCGCGCATCAAGGTCACCGCCTTCGAGAAAACGCTCGGAACGAGTTACACCGCACGCACGCTCGAGTTCATTCGTACTCGCAATCCACATGCCCATTTCATCTGGATCATGGGGGCCGACAATCTCGCCGGTTTCCATCGCTGGCAGCGCTGGCAGAAGATCGCCACCACCTTCCCGATCGCCGTGATCGACCGACCTGGCTCGACGCTCGCCTATCTCTCCTCGAAGATGGCCCGCACCTTCGACTATGCACGTGTCGATGAGGAGGATGCAGGCGTACTCTGGCAGAAGCGGGCGCCGGCCTGGACCTTCATTCACGGACCCCGCTCGACGCTGAGTTCGTCGGCGATCCGAGCGGCCGCAGGCACCGTGCGACAATGACGACGCAAAGCCCCCGCATCTGCGACCATGCCTTGAAAGTTTAATGGATCGATGCCACCTTTTGTCGGTGATCTCAGTTATGAGAATCGCAGACGTGCTGTTCTGTTTTGCCAAGGAAAGGACGAACTCTGACAACAGTACACACCAAGGGACGCGCCTCCCGCGCTATCCCGAAGAGCATGGAACGTGGCGCCGATGCTGCAGCCCGTGCGCTTGAGCTGGTCCTCGCAAGCCTCGAGGACTCGAAAGCAGAAGACATCGTCTCCATCGACATTGCCGGCAAATCGGCGCTGGGCGACTACATGGTGGTCGTATCCGGACGCTCGAACCGTCATGTCTCGGCGATCAGCGAACACCTCATCTCCGACTTGAAGGACGAAGGCCTGGGTTCCGCCCGCGTCGAAGGCCTGGAGACCGGCGATTGGGTTCTGATCGACACGGGAGACATCATCGTGCATGTGTTCCGACCTGAAATCCGCGAATTCTACAACCTGGAAAGGATGTGGGCAGTGCCGGATATCGAGGATCGCCTGCACTGAAAACGGCCGGCCGTCCGTCGGACGGTCCCGAAGCCGGATTGACACGGCAGTGCTCTTGCTGCCGATAGAGATGGTTTTGTGACCTGAACCTGGGACTGCCCGCATGAAAATTGGCATCTACGCCGTGGGCCGGCTGAAAGCCGGTCCGGAGAAGGAACTCGCGTCCCGCTATCTGGACCGCTTCGCCAAGGCTGGACCGCAATGCGGCCTGGAATTCACGCGCTCCGTGGAGCTGAATGAAAGCCGCGCCGGCAATGCCGACACGAGAAAGCGCGAGGAAGCCCAGGAGCTTTCCCGCCAGATTCCTGACGGCGCGCTGATTGTCGTCCTCGACGAGCGCGGCAAGGCCTTCGACAGCGCCGAATTTGCGAAATTCGTCGGCGATGCTGCCGACAACGGCCAGCGCGACATGGCCTTCGTCATCGGCGGCGCCGATGGCATTGACCCGGACCTGCGTGATCGCGCCCGCCTCGTTCTCAATCTTGGCAAACTGACCTGGCCACATCAGCTGGTCCGCATCCTGATTGCCGAGCAGCTGTATCGGGCCGTGACCATCCTGACGGGACATCCCTATCACCGCGTTTGAGGCGCTGATCACGATCGGCGCGGCATACCTTTGCCTTGTTCGCAAATCAGCGTATTTTCCCGCCGAACCGGATGAAGCCTTTGCCCACTGCAGCCAATGACAACGCACGTCTGATCGACGGCAGCCGCCGCAAGGTTGGCTTGGCTGCGGCCTTTGTTCTGGCGGCACTCCTGGCGTCGGCATCCCCCCTTTCGACCCATGCGCAACAGAACACGCCTGCGGATACTAATACCACCACCGGCGCGTTGCCGCCGGGCCCCGCGACCACGGGTGACCGTGTCGTATCAGGTCCAGCGCCTGATCCAGCCCTCGAACTGCGTTCCAAACGCGATCAGGTGAGCTCGGAATTGCAGGAAATCGCCGCCAGCATGAAGCTGTCGGAAGAAAAAGCGACCGAACTTGAGAACAGCATCGCGGAGCTGGAAAAGACTTCCCTGAGCCTGAAGACGGCGCTGATCGAATCGGCCAAACGCCGCAAGGACATCGAAAATCAGATCAACCAGGGCGAGAAGCGGCTCGCCGATATCGGCCTGCGTGAGGATGAGATCCGCGGCTCCTTCCGGGAGCGTCGGGCGACGCTGGCGGAGGTCCTGGCCGCTCTCCAGCGGATGGGCCGCAATCCGCCGCCGGCCCTGCTGGTCAGTCCCGAGGACGCACTCGGCTCCGTCCGCACAGCGATCCTTCTGGGTGCTGTCGTCCCCGGCATTCGCCACGAGACGGACAAGCTGGCCGCCGATCTCGAAGAGTTGATCGCGCTCAGGAATGCGGGGAAGCAGGAGATGGACGGCCTCGTCGCGGCCATCGCCAACCGCCAGGAGGAAGAGCGGCGGATGGATCTTCTCGTCGTCGAAAACGATCGGCTCGCCCGCACGAATTCGCTGCAGCTGCAGGCAGAACGCAAGCAATCGGAGGCACTTGCCGAGCGTGCCTCAACGATGGAGGCCCTGATCCAGTCGCTCGAAAGCGAGATCACCTCGGTGCGTCAGGCGGCAGAACTTGCCCGCGCCGAGGAGGCAAGACGCAGCCAGATGAGCGAGGAGCAGAGAGCCCGCGCGCTGGAGCTTGCGCAGTCCGGACTGCCCGATAAAAACCGCATTGCGCCAGCATATCCGTTCTCTGAGCTGAAGCAGAAACTGGACTTGCCGGTTGCCGGCGAAACCCTGCGACAGTTCGGCGATCCGGACGGGACAGGCCACCAGGCGCAGGGCATCGTCATTGCCTCACAGCCCGGTTCGCTGGTCACTGCACCGGCCGATGCATGGGTAGTGTTTGCTGGAAATTTTCGAAGCTACGGCCAGATGATCATTCTGAATACGGGCGACGGCTATCATATGGTGCTGTCCGGCATGGACCGGATCAGCACGAGCCAAGGCAAGTTCGTCCTCTCTGGGGAGCCTCTGGCGACCATGGGTGAGAAAAGAGTGGCAAGCGCGACGGTATTGGCGCTGGAAACCGATCGGCCGACGCTTTACATTGAACTTCGGAAAGACGGTAAACCGGTTGATTCCCGTCCCTGGTGGGCCGGAGGCGATTCTGGAAAGGCACAGAATGATACGTAGGGTCTCTCTTCTCCTCGTCGGCGCATTGATGGGCGCAACCGCGATGAGCGTCATTTATTCGGCGGGTGTTCCGGCGCAGGCTGCGGGCAATTCCACCTATCGTGAACTGTCGATCTTCGGCGATGTCTTTGAGCGCATTCGCGCCCAATACGTGACACCGCCGGACGAGAACAAGCTGGTTGAAAGTGCCATCAACGGCATGCTGACCTCGCTGGATCCGCACTCCGTCTACATGAACGCCAAGGATGCGGCCGACATGCAGACACAGACGCGCGGTGAATTCGGCGGCATCGGCATCGAAGTCACGATGGAGGAAGAGCTCGTCAAGGTCATCACGCCGATCGACGACACGCCCGGCGCCAAGGCCGGCATTCTCGCCGGCGACTTCATCTCCGAAATCAACGGCGAAAGCGTGCGCGGCCTCAAGCTCGAGGAAGCTGTCGAAAAGATGCGTGGGGCGGTCAACACGCCGATCAAGCTGACCATCCTGCGCGAGGGTGCCGACAAGCCGTTGGACATCACCGTGACCCGCGAGATCATTGCGATCCGCGCCGTCAAGTCGCGCGTCGAGGGCGATGTCGGTTATCTGCGCGTCATCTCGTTTACCGAGAAGACCTATGACGATCTGGAAGCGGCGATCGAGAAGATCAAGAAGGAAGTCCCGGAAGACAAGCTGAAGGGCTATGTCCTTGACCTGCGTCTCAACCCGGGTGGCCTGCTCGATCAGGCGATCTATGTCTCCGACGCCTTCCTGGAGCGTGGCGAAGTGGTTTCGACCCGTTCGCGCGATCCGCAGGATACCCGCCGCTTCAACGCCACCGCAGGCGATCTGACCGACGGCAAGCCGGTGGTCGTCCTGATCAATGGCGGTTCGGCATCGGCATCGGAAATCGTGGCCGGCGCGCTGCAGGATCTGAAGCGTGCGACCGTGCTCGGCACCCGCTCCTTCGGCAAGGGTTCCGTGCAGACCATCATCCCGATGGGCGACAAGGGCGCACTGCGCCTGACGACGGCACTCTATTACACACCCTCCGGCAGTTCGATCCAGGGAACCGGCATCGAGCCCGACATCAAGGTCGAGCAGCCGCTTCCGGAAGATCTCCAGGGCAAGGTGCGGACCGAGGGCGAATCCTCTCTTCCTGGCCACATCAAGGGCCAGAACGAGAACGAGGAAGGCTCCGGTTCGGTTGCCTATGTGCCACCGGAAGCCAAGGACGACGTCCAGCTCAACTATGCACTCGACCTGCTGCGTGGCGTGAAGACCGATCCGGCCTTCCCCGCCGATCCGCAGAAGGCAGCTCTGCAGTAAGCATCTGATCTGACCGCCCGCGTATCCCTGATGCGCGGGCGGTCTTTCTGTATCCGGACTGCCGACATCACTGGAAGTATCGCATGGATCTTCATGCACCGCTCGGTCAGGAGCGAAAGGACAAGAAGCCAGGCAAAGGCAGCTCTGCTTTGTCCAGTCTTGCGGCTGCCCTTGCCGTCGTCTCCCTTGCAGGTTTTTCCGCATGGACGGCCCTGTCCCCGGCAAACCTGCGCTCGGTACCGCCGATCAATCTCACCCCCGCGCCACCGGAAACGGCCGAGGCTCCAGACACATCGGCGAGCCGCGAACCGCAGCAGGAGGCAGCCGGTATCGCCAGGAGCGGCCCGAACGACGGAGCCGTGCTCCGCCGCACCACCACTGCGGACGGCAATATCGTCACGACCTTCAGCCCGACGGGTCGACAGGGGCCTGTCATCATTGGCACAGCCCCGACCCAAGACCCGAGGCTTGCCGGCCAGCCCAATGAAGACCTGATCGAACTGACCGATGCGGGCGAGCTTCCTGCCGTGTCGGCTTCCGGCCTCCGCCCCGTCGATTTCTATGCAAGACCGTGGTCCGGCGCGCGCGGCACACGGATCGCGATCGTCATTGGCGGCATCGGCCTCAGCCAGACCGGCAGCCAGAAGGCGATCCGCGAACTGCCCGAGGACATCACCCTCGCCTTTGCCGCAACCGGCAACAGCCTGCAGCGCTGGATGCAGGAGGCCCGCCGCAAGGGACATGAGATCGTTCTTCAGGTGCCGATGGAGCCCTTCGATTATCCGGCCAATGATCCGGGGCGAGGCGCGTTGCTGGCCGAGAAGACGGCAGCGACCAATATCGCCAACCTGCACCAGGCCATGGCGCAGATCACGAACTACACCGGCATCATGAACTATATGGGCGCCCGCTTCCTCGCCGACGACAAGGCCATGGACCCTGTCATGCGCGATATCGGCAAGCGTGGCCTGATGTTCCTCGACGACGGCTCCACCGCGCGCTCGCTGTCGGGTGATTTCGCCAAGGCGATCGGCTTCCCGCATGCCTATGCGGACGTGATGATCGACGCGCAGGTGGATCGTCAGGCGATCCTGACGAAACTCGATGAATTGGAGCGTATTGCGCGGCGCAACGGCCAGGCGATCGGCGTCGGTGCGGCCTTCGACGAGACCATTGCAGCTGTCGCCGAATGGCGTAATGAAGCGGTTGCCCGTGGCATCGAATTCGTCGGCGTCTCAGCACTCGCCAACGACAACAGCCCCTGAGGATATCATGACCGAACACCAATCGACCAAGCCCCAGGTGAAGGCCGAAGACCTGCCCTATCGCCCCTGTGTCGGCATCATGGTGCTGAACCGCGAGGGTCACGTCTGGGCGGGACGCCGTCTTTCCGAAGGCAATTCCGAATATGACGGCTCGCCGCAGCTCTGGCAGATGCCGCAGGGTGGGATCGATCCAGGCGAAGATCCGCTGCCGGCCGCCATGCGCGAGCTTTATGAGGAGACCGGCATCAAATCTGTCTCCTTGCTCGCCGAAGCCGGTCGCTGGATCAATTACGACCTGCCGGCGCATTTGATCGGGATTGGTCTGCGCGGCAAGTTCCGTGGCCAGACCCAGCGCTGGTTCGCCTTCCGCTTCGAAGGCGACGAGAGCGAGATCGCCATCAACCCACCGCCGGGCGGCCATGCAGCGGAATTCGATGCCTGGGACTGGAAACCGATGCAGGATCTGCCGGGTCTCATCGTGCCCTTCAAGCGCCGCGTTTACGAAGAGGTCGTCGCCGAGTTCGCCCATCTGGCAGGATGAGCGAACCGACAACCAGGATCAGGCCCCGCTTTCGATCTCGAAACCTTCATCCGCCCAGCCGGTCATCCCGCCGATCATCACCTTGACCCGGCGCCCGAGCCGCGCCAAGCGGAGTGCTGCCCGATCGGTTCCGTTGCAATGCGGCCCGGCGCAATAGACGACGAAAAGCGTATCCTCGGGCCATTCCGCCATCTTCCGCTCGGTCATCTTGCCATGCGGCAGGTTGATGGCGCCGGGCACATGTTCCCGCTCGTAAAGCTTCGGTCCGCGCACATCGAGAAGCACGAAGTCCGCCTCGCCCCGGCTCATCACCTCATGCACATCCCAGCAGTCCGTCTCGAAGGCGAGCCGCGCCTGATAGTGCTGCGCGACGAGGGCGGGATCGGCGGCGGGAATTTCACTGACGAGGCTTGGCATGACAGGCTCCTTTCGATGTTTGATATCGAGACCTTGCCTTTTCAGAGGATTTTGGAAAACTGGCGTGAATGACAACATGCGTAAAGATCGCGCCAATGACGCCGGCATCACCTTTCCCATCCTCACCGCTGACGGGACCCCGCGTCGTGACGCTCGCCTATGACGGCCTCTGCACCTTCGAATTCGGGGTTGCCGTCGAGGTCTTCGGCCTCTCGCGACCGGAAATGGGAGAGGGCTGGTATCGTCATGCAACGGCAGCGATCGAGCCGGGCCCTCTGCGTGCTGCCGGCGGTCTGACGGTCAGCGCTTCAGGAGGGTTGGAACTCGTCAAGGAAGCAGATCTCATCGTCGTGCCTGGCTGGCGCGGGGTCGACGAGCCTGTCCCAGCCTCCTTGATCGAGGCGCTGCGGGCAGCCCATGCCCGGGGTGCGCGCCTGATGTCGCTGTGTTCCGGCGTGGCGGTGCTGGCCGCGACCGGCCTCCTCGATGGCAGGAAAGCCACGACCCACTGGCGCTATGCCGAAAAGGTTTCACGAAGGCATCCCGACATCCATCTCGATCCCGACGTGCTCTATGTTGACGAAGGCCAGATCCTGACGGCCGCCGGCAGTGCTGCCGGCATCGATCTCTGCCTGCATGTCGTCCGCCGCGATTTCGGCACCGAGGCCGCCAACAGCGTTGCCCGTCGTCTTGTGGTCCCGCCCCATCGGGAAGGCGGGCAGGCGCAATTCATCGTCAAGCCCGTGCCACAGGAGCGCGAAGGACAGCGCATGGGGCCGCTGATCGACTGGATCGAGGCAAATCTGCAGCGCGAGGTGACACTCGCCGAGATGGCCGCGCGGGCCGGGATGAGCAGCCGGACCTTCCAGCGCCGCTTCCGCGACCTGACAGGTCACAGCCCCGGCGAGTTCTTGCTGACCCGGCGGCTGCGCCATGCCTGCGATCTTCTGGAGCGCCAGGCTGCCCTGTCGCTCGACGACATCGCTACCGCCTCAGGCTTCGGCACCCCGGCAACGCTGCGCCATCATTTCCGCACACGGCTTTCGACGAGCCCGGCCGCCTATCGGGCCAGGTTCGGGCATACAGGCAAGAATGGATAGCCGGACCTACCGGTCGGCAGCGGCGGCCTCTTCGGCACTTTCCTCGATGCGCTCCATGTCGTCATCGGAAAGGCCGAAATGATGGCCGATCTCGTGGATCAACACATGGGTGATGATATCACCCAGCGTTTCCTCGTTTTCAGCCCAGTAGTCGAGGATGGGGCGGCGATAGAGGATGATGCGGTTCGGCATCATGCCCGTTTCCATCGAGAAGCGTTCAGAAATCCCGCGCCCCTCGAACAGACCGAGCAGGTCGAAGGGCGTTTCAAGCGCCATGTCTTCGAAGACTTCGTCCGTGGGGAAATCGGCAATCTCGATGATGAGATCGCGGCTGAGATCGCGGAACTCCTGCGGCAGGTGCCCATAAGCCTCGATCGCCAGCGACTCGAATGTGCTGATCGTCGGGGCGTGTCGTTCGCGCCAATCCTCGCTCTGGTCTATGCGGGCCATGAATACTCCTTACTGCCCGGAGATATAGGATGTTTGCGACGGTATTTCGAGAGTGAATTCAACCGAGGAATAAATTCTCATTTGAATCCGGTTGACTCTTCCGCGAAGCTCTGGAATCCATAGGAACAAATAGAGAACAATTCATCAGGAGACATCGTCATGGGCGAGAGCCCTCAGGCGCGCGAGACGCTTTTTGCCTTGCGAGAAGCAATAGCCCGGATCGAGGGAAAGCCCGACCATGCCGCACGCCTGACGGTCCAGCCTACCGGCGCGGCCTCGAAACAAAGGGCCATGAATGAAAGGCTCGAGCAACGCGATCTCTTGGACAGCATTGTGGGTGAAAGCCTGGCCCGGGGGACGTTGATCGAAGTGAGGGGACAGAGGCTGCAACAGGCGGGAACCGTGACCGGTTTCGGGCTCGCCCTTGCTCTGATGGCCGCGGAGAACAATCAGACGCAGAGGCAGCGCCTCCTCTTCATCGCCGATCCCCAGGTCGTCCGGGAAGCGGGTCTCGCCTATGGTCCTGGCCTCCTCGATTTCGGCCTGTCGTCGACCGCATTGGTGCATGCCCTGCCTCGCCGGATCGAGGACGCGCTCTGGCTGGCTGAGGCAGCGCTTGCCTCCCGTGCCTTTTCCACCGTGCTCCTGGAAGTACAGGGCAATCCGAAGAAATTCGGCCTCACCGAGAGCCGGCGCCTGAGCCTCAAGGCACGCGCCACCGGTGGCAGGCTGTTGATCCTCCGTCAGGCAGGCGAGGAAGAGGCGTCGAGCGCTCTTCTTCGCCTGTTTGTCGAACCCGCGCCGGCGGCGGCGCGATCCCTCGCCGACGGGTCCCCGCTGGGCGGCAGCATCGGGTCGTCAGTCTTTCGCATCACACCTGAGAAATCCCGCATTCCGGGCTCACCCGAACTCATTCTGGAGTGGAATTCCGATGACCGCCGCCTTCAACTTTTCGAGCAGCCCGAACCCGCAAGCCTTGGATCGCCGCATTCTTTCGCTGTTTTTCCCAAGGCTCCCGACCGACCGCATCGCCCGACGGCGCTGGGGTCTATCGTGGCGTTTGCACCAAGGCTCGACCGAGCATCCTGATCGGGCGCCACTGGCCTGCGCCGGCCGTTCCGCCAATGCCATGCGGATCACCGCACTGGATGATATGGCGGAAGGCTTCGGCCTGCGGATCGGACAGGGGCTGGCGGAAGCCCGTGCCATTTGTGCGGATCTCGACGTGATCGAAGCGGATCCGGCCGCCGACCGCGCGCTTCTCGATGCCATCGCCGACTGGTGTGACCGCTACACGCCGCTGGTGGCTCTCGACGGTGATGACGGGCTGATGCTCGATATCACCGGCTGCGCCCATCTCTTCGGCGGCGAGGAAAGGCTGATCGAGGACGTTGATCGTCGCATGATCGCCTTCGGCCTTGCGGTCAAGATCGCGGTCGGCCCGACCCCTGGTCTCGCCCGTGCCTGCAGCCGTTTTGACGGCCCCCGGCGCGTCGCCCCATCCGAGGCCGCAGCCGCGCTCGCCCCCCTGCCGATCGCCGCTCTCCGCCTCGAACCGCAGATCGTCATGAATCTCGCCCGTGTCGGCTTGAAGACATCAGGGGATCTTCTCGCCGCCCCGCGTGCGCCGATCACCCGCCGCTTCGGTGCGGGTCCGATCCTTCGCCTCGATCAGGCGCTGGGACACGAGGGAGAACCCATTTCGCCGCGACGCCACCTGCCTCTGCTTTCGGCCGAACGGCGTCTCGCAGAACCGATCATGACCGAAGATCAGGTCCTCGATCTCGCCGGCCGCCTGGCTGCCGGCTTGAAAACCTCGCTTGAAGCCCGCGGCGAAGGGGGCCGTCTGTTCGAACTTCTGGTCTTCCGTGTCGATGGCAAGGTCTTTCGGATCGAGGTCGGAGCCTCCGCCCCCTTGCGCGATCCAGGCCGCATCCGGGCCCTGTTCGAGGAGCGCCTTTCCGTCATCCATGACGAGCTCGATGCCGGCTTCGGCTTCGAACTCGTGCGCCTCAATGTCCTCCTGAGCGAGGCCTTTGAAGTGCGCCAGTCCGCCCTTGCCGACGAGGAGGACGGCAGCGAGGATCTCACGCGCTTCCTCGATCAGGTGGCCGCCCGCCTGGGAGAACGGGCGCTTCGCCTGCCCGTGCCGCTGGCCAGCCACTGGCCGGAGAGAGCGTCGACACATGCCCCCGCCGCCGATGCGCTCAAGACGGCAGATCTCTCTTTGCCTCGATCCCAGACGTCTGCGAGACAGGCGCGTGCCTTGCGTCCCTTGCGCCTCCTCCACCGGCCTGAAGAGGTCGAGGTCATGTCCGTGGTCCCGGATGGTCCACCGGCCAGCTTCCGCTGGCGCCGTGTGCAACGACGTATCCTGAGAGCCGAAGGTCCGGAGCGCCTAACGCCGGAATGGTGGTCTGATGGCGAGGATGCCCCGCCACGCGATTATTTCCGCATCGAGGATACCGATGGCCAGCGCTTCTGGCTGTATCGCGAGGGTCTTTATGAGCGGCGGACCGTGACGCCGAGCTGGTTCCTTCAGGGCTTCTTTGCGTGAAGCAGGATCCGTGACGATGCAGAGGTTTTACGAAATCGGATTGCGCAGCAATTTCTCCTTCCTCGACGGCGCATCCCATGCCGAGGAACTGGTGGAACGCGCGCTGCTTCTCGGCCTTTCGGGCCTTGGCCTCGCCGATCGCAACACGGTCGCCGGTGTTGTCCGCCTGCATGCCGCGGCCAAATTGAATGGTCTCGAATTCCGCCCCGGCGCCCGCCTCGTCTTCGACGACGACACGCCTGAACTTCTTGCCTATCCCTTGAACCGCAAGGGATGGGGCAATCTCTGTCGTTTGCTGAGCGAGGGAAACCTGCGCTCGAAAAAGGGCGTTTGTACGCTCTGGGAAAAGGATCTTCTGGCATGGTGCGAGGATCTTCTGTTCATCGCCATGCCACCCCCGCTGGCAAGCCATGCCGATGTCGAAACCTTTGAAAGCCGGCTCGCCTCTCTCCGCTCTCGCCTGGCGGATCGTCTGTATCTCGCCCTCGTTCCCCGTCATGATGGCGCCGACCAGAAGAATTTCGCGGAGCTTGACGGAATTTCGAAACGGCTCGGTCTTCCCCTGATCGCCACCAACGACGCCCTTTACCACGCCCCCGAGCGCAAGCCGGTTGCCGATGTGGTCGTCGCAATCCGCGAACATGTGACGATTGCCGAAGCCGGACTTCGCCTGCACGCCCATGCCGAACGACACCTGAAAAGCCCGGAAGAAATGGCCCGGCTGCTGAGAGCCTGGCCGGAGGCCCTGGACAACAACATCAATTTCTTTAGCCGGCTTCGGTTTTCTCTCGATGAATTGTCACACCAGTACCCAGATGAGATCTTCGACGGAGAATCTCCGCCTCTGGCCCTCCGACGGCTGACCTATGAAGGCGCGCGCAACCGCTATCCGGAGGGCATTCCTCAAAAGGTCCTCGGTCTCCTAGACTACGAACTGAAGCTCATCGCGGAGAAGCGCTACGAACCCTATTTCCTGACCGTCTACCGGATCGTCTGTCACGCCAGGGAGGCAGGCATCCTCTGCCAGGGCCGGGGCTCGGCCGCCAATTCTGCCGTCTGTTTCTGCCTCGGCATCACGGAAGTCGACCCGCAGAAGACGACGCTGCTGTTCGACCGCTTCATCTCGACGGAACGCGACGAGCCGCCGGATATCGATGTCGATTTCGAACATGAGAAGCGGGAGGATGTGATCCGCTTCATCTACGAAACCTATGGTCGCCAGCATGCCGCCCTGACAGCGGCCGTCATCAGCTATCGCGCCCGGTCAGCAGGCCGCGAAGTGGCCAAGGCCTTCGGCATGTCGGAAGATGTGCAGTCCGCGCTTGCCGGTTCGATCTGGGGCTGGTGGACCAGCGATTTCACCGAGGAACAGGCAAAGGCTGCCGGCCTCGACCTCAAGGATGCCACCACCCGGCGCGTGCTTGATTACGCCCAGGCCTTGCAGGGCTTCCCCCGCCATCTCTCCCAGCATGTCGGCGGCTTCGTCATCACCCGCGACCGTCTGGATGAAGTGGTGCCGATCATGAACACGGCCGATGGCCGCTTCATGGTCGAATGGGACAAGGACGATCTCGACACGTTGAAGATCCTGAAGATCGACGTTCTTGCGCTTGGCATGCTCACCTGCCTCGCCAAGGCCTTCAAGCTGCTGGCACTTCACTATGATCGTCACGAGACGCTGGCCTCGGTCAATCAGGACCAGTGCCCTGAGGTCTATGACATGATCTGCCGCGCCGACACGATCGGCGTCTTCCAGATCGAAAGCCGCGCCCAGATGAGCATGCTGCCGCGGCTGAAGCCCCGCGAGTTCTATGATCTGGTGATCGAGGTGGCGATCGTCCGGCCAGGCCCCATCCAGGGCAACATGGTCCACCCTTACCTGAAGCGACGGGAGGACGTGCTGGCCGGCCGGCCGATCGACTATCCGAGCGATGAACTGCGCAGCGTATTGAAACGCACGCTGGGCGTCCCCCTTTTCCAAGAGCAGGCCATGCAGATCGCCATCACGGCTGCCGGTTTCACCCCGGGAGAGGCCGACAAGCTGCGCCGTGCCATGGCCACCTTCCGCCGCACCGGCCAGGTTTCCAGCTTCCAGAAGCGCATGATCGAGGGAATGGTGACCAATGGCTACGATCCGGATTTTGCAGCCCGCTGCTTCAGTCAGATCGAGGGCTTCGGCGAATACGGCTTCCCCGAAAGCCATGCCGCCTCCTTCGCCCTGCTCGTCTATGTCTCCTGCTGGTTCAAGGCCTTCTATCCGGATGTCTTCTGTGCCGCGATCCTGAATTCACAGCCCATGGGCTTTTACGCCCCCGCCCAGCTCGTGCGCGATGCCCGTGATCACGGCGTCGATATCCGCCCGGTCGACATCAACCACTCGGCCTGGGACTGCCTGCTCGAAAGTGATGAGGAAGAGGCGGGCGATTTCGATCCGGCCCGCATCGCAAGCCGTCACCAGTCCATGGCCGGCGTCATCAGGACGAAAAAGGCCGTGCGCATCGGATTTCGCCAGATCAAAGGCATACAGAAGGAGGCCATGGATATCCTCGTTGCAAGACGGGGTGCGGGTTATGACTCCGTTCGCGACCTTTGGCTGCGCACGCGACTTGCCCGCCCCGTCATCGAGAAACTCGCCGATGCCGACTGCTTTTCCTCTCTTGGCTTATCGCGTCGCGAGGCACTTTGGGCGGCTCAGGCCCTCGATGGAGAGGCGGCCGTCGAAGTCCTGCCGCTCTTCGAGGCAGCCCCCCAGGAAGATCTGCAGCGCGAGGCGGAAATGATCCTCCCCCGCATGTTGCCGGGCGAAGAGGTCTTGAGCGATTACCGCAGTCTGACCTTCTCCCTGAAGGCACATCCCGTTTCATTCCTTCGCCAGGCCATGCAGCGGGCCGGCCTCAAATCGGCAACCGATCTCGAAAATCTTTCCCATGGCGCCAAGGTGGAGATTGCAGGCCTGGTCCTTGTCCGCCAACGACCGGGTTCGGCCAAGGGGGTCATCTTCATGACGCTGGAGGACGAGACGGGCACAGCCAATGTCATTGTCTGGCCGAAGGTGTTCGAACGTTACCGCCCGGTCGTCATGGGCGCGCGGCTGGTCGCCCTGCGCGGGCGCCTGCAGAAGGCGCATGGCGTCATCCATGTGGTCGCAGACCATCTGGTCGACGCAAGCGCCCGGCTCGGTCTGCTGCTCGAAGAGCTCAAGACCTTCGACACGCTCGCCCATGCGGATGAGGTTCGTCGCCCGGGTGTCGATCAGCGCCAGGCAAAGCGGGAAAAGGTCCCACGTCTCCCCCCACCGGCCGCCCCTCCGCCCGGCCATCCTCGCCGCAGCGCCATGGCGGACCTTATGCCGAAAGGGCGGAACTTCCACTGACGGATCGACGCTTCGGGCGGCGATCACATCTGCTGCCCTATCCGCGATTTTTCTTGACAAAGGCCATCTGGTTTACGAGAAAGGCGAGAGTGAATGTCATGTTTGACGAGTGCCCCGTCCATGCTGGTCTGCAGCTGCAATTACATCACCGACAAAGACATCAAGTCAGTCATCAACGAGATGCTGGACGAAGACTGTTGGCAGTTGATTGTTCCGGGTAAGGTCTACCACGCCATGAACAAGCGCGGCCGCTGCTGTGGCTGTTTTCCGAATGTCGTTGACCTGATCATTCGCACCACCGAAGAATATCACGCCCTCCGCCAGACCGAAGAAACCAAGGTCATCAACTTCATGGAACGCCTCAAGCAATTCCACGAAGAGCAGAAGGCAGCGATGGCCGAACGGCGCCAGGCAACCCTGACAGCCCGACGCGCAGCCGGCTGAGACGCCGACATTGGTATCGGCATCGGCCGTCCACCTAGGCCGCCTGAACGATTTACCTACCCGTCACGCACCAGTTCTCGGACACCACGCAGATGGGAATCGGCCCTGTCGATCTGGTCGCTGAAACCTGCGTGCCACTCCCAAGAATTAGAATACTTCTAAAAAGAGCTCGACAGGCGACAGCGCTGGCGCTAGAGTTGCGCCATTCAATTCATACAAGGGACGAACATCATGAAGGGTGATCCGAAGGTCATTGAACGGCTCAACGAAGCGCTGTTTCTCGAACTCGGCGCGGTCAATCAGTACTGGCTGCACTACCGCCTGCTCAACGATTGGGGCTACACGAAGCTCGCCAAGAAGGAGCGGGCCGAGTCGATCGAGGAAATGCAGCACGCCGACAAGATCATCGATCGGATCATCTTCCTCGAAGGTCACCCCAACCTGCAGACGGTTGCACCGCTGCGCATCGGCCAGAACGTCAAGGAAGTGCTCGAAGCCGATCTCGCCGGCGAATACGACGCCCGCACCTCCTACAAGGCTTCGCGCGACATCTGTTATCAGGCCGGCGATTACGTCTCGATGAAGATCTTCGAACAACTGCTGATCGACGAGGAAGGCCATATCGACTTCCTCGAGACCCAGCTCGAACTTCTCTCCAAGATCGGCGAAGAAAAATACGGTCAGCTCAACGCGGATTCGGCAGACAACGCCGAGTAAACCGCCACTCGCTCTTCACGAAAGCCCCGCTTGCGGGGCTTTTTTCGTTTGTGGGGGCAGGCATGCACACCGCTTTTATGCCAAGTATCGACGCTTGGCATTTGCGTCTCCGCGCAGGTGCGAACTCAGCGATCGCGGCGCGCCATGAAGGCGAGGCGCTCGAACAGATGCACATCCTGCTCGTTCTTCAGAAGCGCGCCATGCAGCTTCGGCAGCGCATTCTTCGCCTCGCCGCGCAGATCGGCGGGATCGACGTCTTCGGCCACGAGCAAGCGGATCCAGTCGAGCGCCTCCGAGGTGGACGGCTTCTTCTTCAGCCCGGGCGTCTCGCGGATCTCGTAAAACTGCGTCAGCGCGTTGCGCAGCAGCGTCTTCTTGATCCCGGGATAATGAACCTCAACGATCCGCTCCAGCGTTTCTGCATCGGGAAAGCGGATGTAGTGGAAGAAGCAGCGCCGCAAAAAAGCATCCGGCAGCTCCTTCTCGTTGTTCGAGGTGATAATGACGATCGGGCGGATCTTTGCGCTGACCGTCTCCCCGGTCTCGTAGACGTGGAACTCCATCCGATCGAGTTCCTGCAGCAGATCGTTGGGAAACTCGATATCCGCCTTGTCGATCTCGTCGATCAAAAGCACGCATTTCATTTCCGTGGCAAAGGCCTGCCAGAGCTTGCCCTTGCGGATATAGTTCTTCACGTCGTTGACGCGCTCGTCGCCGAGCTGGCTGTCACGCAGGCGCGAAACGGCATCATACTCATAAAGCCCCTGCTGCGCCTTGGTGGTCGATTTGACATTCCACTCCAGGATATCGAGCCCGAGCGCAGCTGCCACCTGCCGGGCAAGCTCGGTCTTGCCGGTTCCCGGTTCTCCCTTGACGAGCAAAGGCCGCTCCAGCCGGATCGCAGCATTGACCGCAATCATCAGATCCTTGTCTGCCACATAGTCTGCGGTACCCTGAAACTGCATCGTGCCTGAGCCTCATTCATCTTCGGCCACAACCTAATGACGCATCCGACAGGGTGCAAGCAAAGGCACGGCTTTCGCCCGCTTACCAGAAAAAGCTTGTATTTTCCCGGCAATCTGACAGGCTGCATTCCATGAACGCTGATGCTTGTCCGTCTGCAAGTGCCCCATCCGCAAGGACGGAATTTCGGGCTCCGGACATCACCGACCTTCTCCTAGACCCCACATCCGCAGTCTGGACCAATTGGTCCGGCCGCAATGCCTCGTAGAACGGCAGGCTCCTATAGACCGGCGGGACGTTTCGTCCGAACCGCAGGTCACAAAGGATGTCTGTCCCGACCGCAGCCTCCCAGCTGCAGGAGATCCCCATGACCAGACACCTGTATTCCATCGGCGACACAGTGACGCTGAAAGACGGCCCTGTCCGCCTCGCCCGCAGCAATGGCGCCTGCAAAGTGCTGGCGACGCTCCCCGAGACCGGCGGAAGCCGCCAGTACCGCGTCCGCTTCGAAAGCGAGAGCTTCGATCGCTGCATCGCCGAAACCGATATTGATCCCAGCCGCAGCAACGCGTCCGCCCGGACGGCGGCTCCCGCAAGCACCCCGAAAAAGGAAAGCACCTCATGGCTAAAGGCCAACAGCGTTCGAACCGCGAAGTAAGAAAGCCGAAGCAGGACAAGGCCAAGCCGGCTGCGACCGCGGTTTCGAGCTTCACCACTCAGATCAAGAGTGCCGAGGCCGCTTCTCCCAAGAAGCGCTGAAATCCCTCGACCCGGACCATGCCTGAAACGGCTGGTCCGGGGAGCCGTTTGACAAGCAGCCAAGCACAGTCTGCGACGCATTCGCCTTTCCCTTTTTGGCGAAGATGCGCTAAGGGCAGGCGCATGACCACGACCTCTTTCACCCTTCTTCTCGGCGGAAGCCTCGCCGTTACCGACCGCCTGCGGGCGCTGACCGGAGGAAGCCGCGTGATTGCGGCCGATGGCGGCATGCGCCATGCAGAAAGCCTCGGCGTGACCCCGGAGCTCTGGGTCGGAGACTTCGACAGCAGCGACACCGGATTGATCGCCCGTTTTCCGACTGTGGAACGCCGCAGCTATCCGGCAGCAAAGGCCGTCACCGACGGGGAAATCGCGGTTGCGGAAGCAATCGCGCGCGGCGCCACCCGGTTGATCTGCGTCGGCGCCCTCGGCGGCGAACGCTCCGATCATGCGCTGCAACATTATCTGAACGCCATCGGCCTCGTCGAAGACGGTTATGAGGTGGTCCTGACCTCCGGCGAGGAAGAAGCCTATCCTTTCGCCGCGGACAGCGAACTGGCTCTCGAAATGCCAAAAGGCGCGCTTTTCTCGGTGCTCGGCTTTACCACGCTCGAAGGGCTTACGATCCGCAACGCACGCTATCCATTGCAGGACTTCAGTCTGCCCTTCGGCTCGTCGCGCACGATATCCAACATCGCCGAAGGACCGATCTCGGTCTCGCTGTCCCGTGGCAGAGCAATTCTGCTCGCCCGCCCCTACGATCTTTCCGGAGCCTGATGCCTTGGCACCTCCCATTCTGAAACTTGACGATATCCAACTCTCCTTCGGCGGAACGCCTTTGCTCGCCGGCGCCGGCCTGCAGGTGGAGCCTGGCGACCGCATCTGCCTGGTTGGCCGCAACGGTTCTGGCAAATCAACGCTGATGAAGATTGCCGCCGGCCTCGTCGAAGCGCAGTCCGGCGAGGTGTTCCGCCATCCGTCCTCGACCATCCGCTACCTGGAACAGGCACCGGATTTTGCCGGTTATGCCACGGTCCAGGCCTATGCCGAGGCCGGCCTTGGACCCGGCGACGATCCCTATCGCGTCACCTACCTGCTCGAACATCTCGGCCTGACCGGCCAGGAAGATCCGACCCGTCTCTCCGGTGGGGAAGCCCGCCGCGCGGCCCTTGCCCGCGTGCTTGCGCCCGAGCCTGATATCCTGATGCTCGACGAACCAACCAACCATCTCGACCTGCCGACCATCGAATGGCTGGAAGGCGAATTATCCAAGAGCCGCAGCGCGCTTGTCCTGATTTCACACGACAGACGTTTCCTCGAAAAGATCTCGACCGCCACGGTCTGGCTCGATCGCGGCCAGTCGCGACGACTGAACCGTGGCTTTGCCCATTTCGAGGAATGGCGTGATCAGGTGCTCGAAGAGGAAGAGATCGAACAGCACAAGCTGGGTCGCCAGATCGAGCGCGAAGAGCACTGGCTGCGCTACGGCGTCACCGCTCGCCGCAAGCGCAACATGCGCCGCCTCGGAAATCTCCAGGCCCTGCGCGCCAATTACCGTGGACACAAGGGTCCGCAAGGCACGATTCAGGCATCGGCGACGGAGGGCAAGGAAAGCGGCAAACTGGTCATCGAAGCCGACAAGATCACCAAGACCTACGGCGATCGGACCATCGTTGCCCCCTTCTCGATCCGCGTTCATCGCGGCGATTGCATCGGTCTGATTGGCCCGAACGGTGCCGGCAAGACGACGCTTCTCAAGATGCTGACGGGTCAGCTCTCGCCGGACGAGGGCTCAGTGAAGCTCGGCACCAATCTGGAGATCGCCGTTCTCGACCAGAAGCGCGAGGACCTGAATCCTGATGACACGCTTGCCCACTACCTGACCGATGGCCGTGGTGACAACCTTCTGGTCAATGGCGAACAGAAGCATGTCACCGGCTACATGAAGGACTTCCTCTTCCAGCCGGAACAGGCTCGTACCCCGATCCGCAACCTCTCGGGTGGCGAACGCGCGCGCCTGATGCTGGCGCGCATCATGGCGAAGCCCTCGAACCTCTTGATCCTCGACGAACCGACCAACGACCTCGACATCGAGACCCTCGATCTGCTGCAGGAAATCGTCGCGGGCTATTCCGGCACCGTGATCCTGGTCAGCCACGACCGTGACTTCCTCGACCGTACGGTGACCTCGACCATCGCGCCGGCCAACCCCGACGCACCCGATGGTCGCTGGATCGAATATGCCGGCGGCTATTCCGACATGCTCGCCCAGCGCAAGGGCGTCGAGGACGAACGCAAACGCGTTGAAAAAGCCGAGAAGGCCAAGGCCCAGGAAGCCTCAGGCGGCAAGTCGGCCGGCAGCGCAAACAGCAAGGGCAAGCTTTCCTTCAAGCAGAAATTCGCCCTCGAAAATCTGCCGAAGGAAATGGAAAAGGCCGAGAAGGAAATCGCCGCGCGCGAAGCCAGGATGGCTGATCCCAACCTCTTCACCAAGGACCCGGCAACGTTCAACAAGCTCGCCGCCGAGATGGAAAAGCTGCGTGCCGACATCACGCGCATGGAAGAGGAATGGCTGGAGCTCGAAATGCTGCGCGAGGAGCTTGAGGGCTGAGGCTCTCCAGCGTCTCTCATCAGGCCCTGATATCCCCACTTCTCCAACTGCCCGGTTCCGGCGAGCGCGCCTGAAGCCGACTGCGCATGCATTGCCCACCTTGCGCTCGCCGGTGACGCGCGCTATCTCCACAGTGCTCTAACGGGGTGCCTTTCGATCCTTCGGGACCGAAATGCTGAGAGGCGTCAGCCAACCCGCGGAACCTGATCCGGTTAACACCGGCGGAGGGATTAGACGCGTCGATCGCAAACGCCCTATCCCGACAGCAATGATGATGAAGGAGGAGGGCGCCATGCGACCCACGACTGTTTCCATGTTTATCGGCGGCGTTGCAGCCGCCATGATCGGCTTCGTCTCCCCGACGCTCGCTGCCGACAAGACGCTGACCGTCTACACCTATGAGAGCTTTGTTTCCGAATGGGGTCCCGGTCCCAAGGTCAAGGAAGCCTTCGAACAGACCTGCGACTGCACCGTCAATTTCGTTGGTGTCGCCGATGGCGTGGCGTTGCTCACACGCCTGAAGCTGGAAGGCGAGACCTCGAAGGCAGACGTCGTGCTCGGTCTCGATACCAATCTTGTCGAGGAAGCCAAAGAGACCGGCCTCTTCGAAGCCCATGGCGTTGATGGCGCCAAGGTCCAGATACCCGGCGAATTCAGCGACGATGTCTTCCTGCCTTACGACTACGGCCATTTCGCCGTGATCTATGACACCGAGGTCATCAAGACCCCGCCGACGAGCCTCAAGGAACTGGTCGAGGGCGATCCGGCCCAGAAGATCGTCATCCAAGATCCCCGCACCTCGACGCCGGGCCTCGGCCTCCTGCTCTGGGTCAGATCGGTCTATGGTGACAAGGCGCCGGAAGCCTGGGCCAAGCTCAAGGACCGTGTCCTGACCGTCACGCCCGGCTGGTCGGAAGCTTACGGCCTGTTCACCAAGGGCGAGGCACCGATGGTGCTCTCCTACACGACCTCGCCTGCCTATCACATGGTCGCCGAAGAGACCGACCGCTATCAGGCAGCCGAATTCTCCGAAGGGCATTACATCCAGATCGAGGTCGCAGGCCTTCTGAAGAATGCGCCGGAAAAGGAGCTCGCCCGCCAATTCCTCGCCTTCATGCTTGAGCCCGGCTTCCAGGACACCATCCCGACCAACAACTGGATGATGCCCGTCGCCGCAACCTCGGAGCCCTTACCCGAGGCCTTCGGCAAGCTCGTCCAGCCGAAGACGACCTTCTTGATGGACCCGGCCGAAGTCGCCGCCAACCGCCAGGCCTGGATCGACGAGTGGCTGAAGGCCATGACGCTGAAGTAAGACCGGATGCTCCGACCGCTTCACCAGTCGAGACGTCAGAGGCTGCCCGCACTCGCGGGCGGCCTTTTGGTTTTGCTGGTGGTGGCGAGCTTTGTCGGCATCGCCCTGTCCGCACTGCTCGCCGGAAGAATGACAGGCGGCATATTGCAGGCCTTCGGTGATCCCGTCGTGCGTTCGGTGCTGTCATTCACCCTCTGGCAGGCCTTCCTCTCGACGCTTCTTTCCGTTGGTTTTGCCCTGCCCGTGGTCAGCGCGCTCGCGCGACAGCCGGCTTTTCCCGGACGTATCTGGCTGATCCGCCTGATGGCTGTTCCCATGGGTCTGCCCGTTCTGATCGGCGCTCTGGGTCTGATCGGTATTTTCGGGCGTAGCGGCATCGTCAACGATGCCTTGAGCAGCCTCGGTCTCTCGCAGCCCATCTCCGTCTACGGCCTGACCGGAATTCTGATTGCCCATGTCTTTTTCAACCTGCCGCTTGCCACGCGACTGATGCTGTCTGCCCTGGAGCGCGTGCCGGCTGAATATTGGCGGATGTCGGCGAGCCTCGGCCTGTCACCGATCGCCACCTTCCGCTTCATCGAGTGGCCCGTTTTGGCGCGCGTCATCCCGGGGGCCGCGGGGCTGATCTTCATGCTCTGCGTGACGAGCTTCACGCTGGTGCTGATTTTCGGTGGCGGACCTGCCGCAACAACGATCGAAGTCGCCATCTACCAGGCTCTCCGCTTCGACTTCAATCCGGAGCGCGCCGTATCGCTGGCACTGCTGCAGATCACGGTCACCGGCATGATCCTCATCGGCCTCAGCGTGCTGCCGGCGGCCTCCGACACCGGTGTCACCAGCGGGCGACGCTTCCCCCGTTTCGATGGCCGACGCCCGATCGTCCGCTTGGTCGACGCGCTGCTGCTTTCGCTGGCCGGCCTCTTCCTCGTCCTGCCACTTGGCCAGGTCGTCGTCTCGGGGCTACAGGCAGACCTCGCTCGGCTGATATCGCAAGCGGCCTTCCAGCAGGCGGCCCTGACCAGCCTACTCGTGGCACTCGTATCAGGCACTACGGCGACACTGCTTGCCTTTGGCGCGGTCGCAGCAAGGACCGAAATCGACACGCAGCGAAACCGGAATGCCGGCAATCGCCTCATGTCGATCGCACTTGCCTCGTTGTCGTCGCTGGTTCTACTTATCCCGACGAGCGTACTTGCCACCGGCTGGTTTCTGGCGCTCCGGTCGAGCGGTGAGGTCGCACGCTTTGCCCCCCTGATCGTCGCTGGCATCAACGCGCTGATGGCCCTGCCTTTTGCCGTACGCGTGCTGGAGCCGGCCTATCGCGAGCACCGCGCACGCACGGGGCGCCTTGCCGAAAGCCTGGGTCTCTCCGTCGCTCAGCGTCTGCGCCGCGTCGACTGGCCGGAGCTGAAGCGCCCATTTCTCACCGCGCTCGCCTTTTCCATGGCACTCTCCCTCGGAGATCTCGGAGCGGTCGCCCTGTTCGGCTCGGAAAACATCATGACTCTACCCGCCCTCATCTATGCGTCCATGGGAAGCTACCGCAGCACGGATGCCGATGGACTTGCCCTGCTGCTCGGAATGGTCTGCCTCCTCCTCGCGCTCCTCGGGGCGCCGGGAACCCGTCAGGCAAGTAAGCGGGAGGCCCCCGATGCGCGATGAGACTTCGACGGCGATCCACCTCGATGCGGTGCGACTGACACTCGGCCAGCGCGACTTTCATTTCGACTTCGGCTTCAATGCCCGCAAGATCACCGCGATTGTCGGCCCGTCCGGATCGGGCAAGTCCACCCTGCTCAACCTCGTCTCCGGCTTCGAGCAACCCGACACGGGTCGGATCGAAATCGCGGGACAAGATGTGACGGATCTGGCGCCGGCGGAGCGGCCGGTCTCGCTGGTTTTCCAGGACAACAACCTCTTTGCCCATCTCGATCTTTTCACCAATATCGGCCTTGGAGTTCATCCGGGCCTGCGCCTGGCGCCGGCCGACCGCAAGGCGATCTCCGCCGCTCTGGTGCGCGTCGGCCTTGCAGGCTACGAGCGGCGGCTGCCGGGTTCGCTCTCGGGCGGAGAGCGGCAGCGGGCAGCCTTCGCTCGCGCCTTAGTCCGCAGCCGCCCGATCCTGCTCCTCGACGAGCCCTTCGCCGCACTCGATCCGGGTTTGCGGAGCGCGATGGTTGACCTGCTTGTAGAACTTCATGCCGAAACGGCGGCCACCATCCTGCTCGTCACCCACGATCCTCGCGACATCATGCGTTTGGCGGACCATGTCGTCTTCCTCGAAAACGGTCATGTGCTGGTGAATGCATCGAAGAGTGATTTTCTCACGAGAACCGATGTCACAGCCGTACGCGACTTCCTCAGCGTGGCACCGATTGCACCCGAATCGCCTTAATTTGGTCGCCCGCGCCTGCCATGCGCGTTTGTAATGGTTGTTCCTTCAGCAAGAGCATTGGTCATTTGCTTCGGCGTGACTATCTTCTGGAGCGAGCGGTGTTTTCGCACTATGTGAAATGCTGCCGGATCAGCAGAATGCGGATATCGGCTGAAGGCAATTGGATGCTGCACCCGGATGTCGCCAGCTTGGCGATCGTTCGGGAACAGGGTGAAGGGGCAGGATGCAGTTTTTGAGCCGGAACAGCACGATAGCTGCAGAAACAGATCTGCGGCGCCGGCCTTTCAGGTTTGCGTCGAGTGTTGCCGTGCTCGTCTCGGCGGGCCTCGTCCTATCCTCCTGCCAATCTCTGTTCGAGCAGGCCTACGAGCCGTCCGTTTCGCCTTCCAGCAATCCGCAGATCGTCGATGAAGTTCAGAAAGGCGATCCGCGCGCTCAGATGGGTGCCCGCGAGCACCCCCGCATCGTCGCATCCTATGGCGGCGAATATTCGGACGCCAAGACCGAACGCCTGGTGGCGCGCATCGCCGGCGCGCTGACGGCGGTCTCGGAAAACCCGAATCAGTCCTATCGCATCACCATCCTGAACTCGCCGGCGATCAACGCCTTCGCCTTGCCGGGCGGCTATCTCTACGTGACACGCGGTCTCCTGGCGCTCGCCAACGACGCGTCAGAAGTGGCAGCCGTACTCAGCCACGAAATGGCGCACGTCACGGCTAATCACGGCATCGAGCGCCAGCGACGCGAAGAGGCGGAAGTGATTGCGAGCCGCGTCGTTGCTGAAGTGCTCTCCAGCGACCTCGCCGGCAAGCAGGCGCTGGCGCGCGGCAAGCTGCGCCTCGCCGCCTTCTCGCGCCAGCAGGAGCTGCAGGCCGATGTCATCGGCGTGCGCACGCTGGGTGAAGCAGGTTATGATCCCTATGCAGCCGCCCGCTTCCTCGATTCCATGGCCCGCTACAGCCAGTTCAGCTCGGTCGATCCCGATGCCGACCAGAGCCTGGACTTCCTCTCGAGCCATCCGAACGCGCCACAGCGTGTGGAACTTGCCAAGCGCCATGCACGTGCCTTCGGCCCGGAGGGCAGCCATGGCGAAACAGGCCGCGAGTATTATCTGAACGGCATTGACGGCCTGCTCTATGGCGACAGCCCCCAGGAGGGCTTCGTCCGTGGCCAGACCTTCCTGCATGGGCAACTCGGGATCCGCTTCGACGTGCCCCAGGGGTTCCAGATCGACAACAAGGTCGAGGCCGTCCTCGCCACCGGACCTGGCGATGTGGCCATCCGTTTCGACGGCGTGGCCGACAGTCAAAAGATCAGCCTGCCGAACTATATCTCGAGCGGCTGGGTCACCGGTCTTCTGCCGGATACAATCCGGACCATCAGCGTCAACGGCCTGGAAGCGGCAACAGCCCGCGCCTCCGCCGATCGCTGGGATTTCGATATCACCGTCATCAGGATCGGGCCGCAGATCTTCCGCTTCCTGACGGCCGTGCCCAAGGGCAGTCCGGCTCTGGAAACCACAGCGGCTCAGCTGCGCGCCTCCTTCCGCCGGATCACGCCGCAGGAAGCAGCCTCGCTGAAGCCGCTTCGCGTCCGTGTGGTGACGGTCGGTTCCAACGATTCAGTCGGAACCTTGTCGGCACGTATGATGGGCACCGATCGCAAGCTTGAACTCTTCCGGCTGATCAACGCACTCGGCCCGACCTCCACGGTCACGCCGGGCATGCGCGTCAAGATCATTTCCGAATAAGGCCCCTGAACTCAAGCCAACAAAAAAGCCGGCACGAGGCCGGCTTTCCGAGGGTGTTCAGGATCTCTCAATAAGCCATTTCATAGCGCGAGGCGGCCGGAGCCTTGTCGGTCAGGGCCAGCTTCAGCTTTTCCAGCGCTCGGGTCTCGATCTGGCGAACACGCTCCTTCGAAATCCCGAGCTCGGCGCCGAGTTCTTCCAGCGTTGCGCCATCTTCCGTGAGACGCCGCGCCTTGATGATCCGGCTTTCGCGCTCGTTGAGGCGGTTCATCGCATCCTTGAGCCATCCATTCCAGCGCTCGCCATCGATGATGGATGTCACCTGCTCATCGGGCAGCGCCTCGTTGCTCTCCAGCATCTCGAGCTGTTCGGTACCCTCGCCATTGCGACCAGCCACAGGGGTCTGCAGCGAGGCGTCGTTGCCGGAGAGGCGTGCATCCATCGACTGAACGTCGGCGAGGCTGACGCCGAGCGCCGAGGCAATTTCCTGATGGATCGCCTGATCGGACAGGCGATTGTCGCCCTGAGCGAGCTTGGCGCGCAGGCGACGCAGGTTGAAGAACAGCGCCTTCTGGCTGGAGCTGGTGCCACCGCGGACGATCGACCAGTTGCGCAGGATGTAATCTTGCATCGAGGCACGGATCCACCAGCCGGCATAGGTGGAAAAGCGCACTTCGCGACCGGGATCGAAACGTGCAGCCGCTTCAAGAAGGCCGATATAGCCTTCCTGGATGAGATCGTTGAGCGGCAGACCGAAACCACGGAACTTGGAAGCCATGGCAATGACCAGACGCATATGCGCCTGGGCGATGCGGTTTCGCGCACCCTGATCGTCATTTTCCTTCCAGCGGATCGCAAGGTCGAGCTCTTCCTCGCGCTCCAAATAGGGCTGTGACATGGCATACTTTATGATGTGTCTGTCAGCGGATGTGGCTTTCATCGAACATCTCCATGGTCTCTTGGGACCGCTGGCCTCTCGCAGGCCTATTTGCCGGCATTGTTTGCTGAACGGTTTAGTCTCGGTCAGGTTCCAACAATGTCGAACAGGGCGGTGGTTGCATCACTCTCATCTGCTTGTCTGACCACCATTACGCCACGCATGACCCATCGGATTGCCGCGTGGGGTGCGACCTTCTGTCGAACAGGGGTGATCACGGTGAAGTGAGAGAAAGGGTGAGGCCAAAGCTGGTCGCGACGACGCCGAAACGCAAAACGGCGCGGGTTGCCCCGCGCCGTCAAATCAGACCTCAGATGGTTGGATCAGGCCGAAAGAGCCTTGAACTCTTCGAGGATCGCATCGCCCATTTCGACCGTGCCGACCTGGCGGCAACCGTCAGCCATGATGTCGCCGGTGCGGATACCCTTGTCGAGCACGTTGGCAATCGCCTTTTCGAGACGGTCGGCTTCCGTGAGCATGTTGAACGAATAGCGCAGGCACATGGCGAAGGAGGCGATCATCGCGATCGGGTTGGCAATCCCCTTGCCGGCGATGTCGGGTGCCGAACCGTGCACCGGCTCGTAAAGCGCCTTGCGCTTGCCGCTCTTCGCATCCGGGGCGCCGAGCGAGGCCGACGGCAGCATGCCGAGCGAACCGGTCAGCATGGCGGCAACGTCGGAGAGCATGTCGCCGAAGAGGTTGTCGGTGACGATGACGTCGAACTGCTTCGGGGCGCGCACCAGCTGCATGCCGCCGGCATCGGCCAGCATGTGGTCGAGCTTGACGTCGGAGAACTTCTCCTTGTGGGTCGCGGTGACCACCTGATTCCACAAGACGCCCGACTTCATGACGTTGCGCTTTTCCATCGAGCAGACGGCGTTCTTGCGGGTACGGGCAAGTTCGAAGGCGACGGCGGCAATGCGCTCGATCTCGTAGGTGTCGTAGACCTGCGTATCGACGGCGCGCTTCTGGCCATTGCCGAGATCGGTGATGGTCTTCGGCTCGCCGAAATAGACGCCACCAGTCAGCTCGCGGACGATGAGGATATCGAGACCCTCGACCAGTTCCGGCTTCAGCGAGGAAGCGTTGGCGAGCGCCGGATAGCAGATGGCGGGGCGCAGATTGGCGAAGAGCTCGAGATCCTTGCGCAGACGAAGCAGGCCGGCCTCCGGGCGAACCTCGTAAGGGACGTCGTCCCACTTCGGGCCGCCAACGGCACCGAAGAGAACGGCGTCGGCAGCAAGCGCCTTAGCCATGTCTTCTTCGGAAATTGCCGCGCCATGGGCATCATACGCGGAACCGCCGACGAGACCTTCGTCGGTGACGAAGCCAGCGCCCTGCGCCTCGTTCATGTAGCCGATGATCTTGCGAACTTCGGCCATGGCCTCGGGGCCGATGCCGTCACCGGGCAAAAGGAGAAGATTGCGAGCTGTCATGGAAACCCTCCACTCGAAAAGAAGTTGCGGTGTCTTACGCGCGGGTCAGGGTCATTTCAAGCGAGATAGGCCCGAAACGGTACGGTTCCGGCCATTCCAAGCAGGGGCTTCCCGGTTGACCCGGCTGTTTCCGAGGTCCAAAAGATCTGCATCCCTCCAGCATCCCCGAGTGCCTCATGCCGCTTTCTCCCCTCCATATTGAAACACCACTCCTGCGCACGGCCGCCGACTACAGCGCGAGCGGCTTACCTCTCTGGCTGAAGCTGGATGCCTTGCAGCCTTCTGGCAGCTTCAAGCTACGTGGGGTGGGACTGCTCTGCCAGCACGAGGTCGCCAAGGGGGCAAAGGAAATCTTCTGCGCCTCCGGCGGCAATGCCGGCATTGCGGCGGCCGTTGCTGGCAAGGCGCTCGGCGTGCCGGTCACCATCGTCGTCCCGGAAACAACGTCCGCCGAGGTTCGCACGCGAATTGCCGCAACGGGCGCAAATGTTCTGGTGCACGGGTCCGTCTTCGACGAGGCCAATGCCCATGCGGTGGCGCTCGCGGCGGAACGCAAGGCCGCTTACGTCCATCCCTATGATCATCCGCTACTCTGGGAAGGCCACGCGACCCTGATCGACGAGGTGGTCAAATCAGGTGCCGAGTTCGATTGCGTGGTGACGAGCGTCGGCGGCGGCGGCCTGCTCGCCGGCATCGTTGAAGGATTGCGCCGAAACGGGCTTAGCGATGTGCCCGTCATCGCGGTCGAAACGGAAGGCGCCGCCTCGTTCCACGCTGCCGCCCTGGCAGGAGAACGGGTGACGCTTCCGGCGATCACCTCGATCGCCAATTCGCTTGGCGCGCGCCAGGTCGCACAACATGTCTTCGATCTTCTCGAAACGCATCCGATCGAAAGCGTCACGGTGACCGACGCCGAGGCCGTTGCAGCCTGCCTGAAATTCGCCGATGCCCAGCGCATCCTCGTCGAGCCCGCCTGCGGTGCAGCCCTTGCCGTGGCGGACGTCCATTCCGATCTGCTGTCGCGCTTCAAGGCGCCACTCATCGAGGTCTGCGGCGGGATCGGCGTGTCGCTCGCAGCGCTTGAAGCGTGGCGGGCCCGTTTCCTCTGAGCCAAAGAAAAAGCCGGGCGCGAGCCCGGCTTCATCAATTCAGCACTTGAGACCGGCTCAGGCCCAGGGACGCTGGGCGGCGTTGGACTGCTCGAAGGTCGAGATACTCGTCGCCTTCTCGAGTGTCAGGCCGATATCGTCGAGGCCGTTCAGCAGGCAATGGCGCTTGAAGGCATCGATTTCGAAGGAGATCTTGCCTCCGTCAGGACCGGTGATTTCCTGAGCTTCCAGATCGACGGTCAGCACGGCGTTCGAACCGCGCGACGCATCGTCCATCAGCTTGTCCAGGTCTTCCTGGCTGACGACGATCGGCAGAATGCCGTTCTTGAAACAGTTGTTGTAGAAGATGTCGGCAAACGACGTGGAGATCACGCAGCGGATGCCGAAGTCGAGAAGCGCCCACGGGGCATGCTCGCGCGAGGAACCGCACCCGAAATTGTCGCCGGCAACGAGGATCTGCGCATTGCGATAGGCCGGCTTGTTAAGAACGAAATCCGCGTTCTCCGAACCGTCTTCCTTGTAGCGAGCCTCGGCGAACAAGCCGGTGCCAAGACCGGTGCGCTTGATCGTCTTCAGGTAATCCTTGGGGATGATCATGTCCGTGTCGACATTGACGACCGGAAGCGGTGCCGCGACACCGGTGAGCTTTACGAACTTGTCCATCAGTCTGCCTTCGATCTGGCTAATGCGCGTGTGATGCCCCGCCCATAGAGCAAAACCGCAGAAATTTGAAGGAGAATCTTGAAGAGGCTCTGTCGCCGTCTTCCGCACGCAAAGGAGATCTCACCCGATGGACGGGTGAGACGATGGATCGGCCTGCGGCCAGATCAAAGATCGATGATCGTGCCCTTGCCGTCGTTCCAGACGCGGACATCATCGCGACGCTTGGCCTTCACATAAACCGGTGCACGCTTCGTCTTGCCCATCAGCATGCGGGCGCCGAGGGTCACGGTCAGGAGTGCGCCGATCACCAGAGTGAGCGACACCGCGAAGGCGGCGGCGAGGCCGACAAAGGCGAGGCCAACGAGGGCATAGGCGGCGGAGCGGATGTTCTGCATGTTCGTGTCCTTTCGCACTTTCCAAAGTGGTCCTTATCCCAAGGCTTTGCAAGGGCCTTTCACCCAATTGTCATCTTGCGTGGCCGGCCAAAGCTTGCCAGAACTCGGCCATGACATCAGAGGCCTCCTCCTTTCGGTTCCACCACCCGTCCCGCCTTCGCCGATCCGTCCTCACGGTGCCCGCGATCAACGACCGCGCCCTGGACAAGGTGACGGGCCTCGATTGCGATGCCGTCATCTTCGATCTCGAGGATTCCGTCGCCGAGGACCGGAAGGCCGACGCCCGGCACAAGCTTCTGGAATTACTGCAAAATACCGATCTTGGCCATCGGGAACGCATCATCAGAATCAATGCCTCCGACACTCCGCATTTCCGCGAGGACATGCGCCTCGTCTTGCAGTGCCTGCCCGACGTCGTGCTGCTTCCCAAGGTTGAGGAACCGGTCACGGTGCAGGACGTGGCCGACCTGCTCGGCGAACAGGATGCGGCGGAAGGTCTCAGGATCTGGGCCATGATCGAAACGCCGCGCGGTGTGCTCAACGCGGCAGCGATTGCCTCGTCAGGGCGTACAAGCGACAGCCGGCTCGACGCCTTCGTCGTCGGGCTGAACGACCTGCGCAAGGCGACCGGCATTCCGGCAGCCCCCGGACGCACCTATCTGGTGCCCTATCTGATGCAGGTCATACTCGCCGCCCGCGCCTATGGGCTCGACGTCATCGACAGCGTGTCGAACGACTTTCGCGACATGGAAGCCTTCTCGGACGAATGCGCACAGGGCAGGGCCATGGGCTTCGACGGCAAGATGCTGATCCATCCGGCGCAGATCGAACCCGCCAATCGCCATTTCGGCCCCTCGGATGCCGCGATTGCCGAGGCGCGTCTCGTCGCCGACGCCTTCTCCGACCCGGCCCATGCGGGCCTCAACGTTATCAACATCGATGGGCGAATGATCGAACGACTGCATGCCGAGGAGGCCGCCCGCCTTCTCGCCAAGGTCGCCTTGATCACCGCCAGAAAGGACAAGCCATGAAAGTCTATCGTTTTCTTACCGGACCGGATGATTCCAGCTTCTGCCACCGCGTCACCGACGCGCTCAACAAGGGCTGGGAACTGCACGGCTCACCGAGCCACACCTTCAACGCCGCCGAGAACAAGCTGTATTGCGGCCAGGCCGTGGTGAAGACTGTGCATGGAAAGGAATACGATCCGTCGATGAAGCTCGGCGAGCAGTAAGGCGCTGCATCATGGGAGAGGGGCTCTAAGCTTGCGTCTCGATGCCCTCATGCTGAGGTGCCCGCGAGAATCGCGGGCCTCGAAGCACCCCTCTTATTCTTCAGTAACTGTGGCCTGGCCCTTCGAGGCCCGACGATGTCGGGCACCTCAGGGTGAGGGGATATGTCGATGTCAAAAACCCCAAGCCTCGCCGCCGGTCGGGATCGCTCCCTCCCGTTCGGGTGATGCTTGCCCTCGGGTTAAACCCGAGGATCCGACGAGGCGCCAGAAGCACTCACCCTTGCGGGTGAGGTGGGCAAAGGCAGCGATTGCCTTGCCCATTGATTCGCAACCCCGACAGGGGTAAAAAGGCCACGTGTTCCGTGGTGATTTGGCCGGCCGGCTTGCAGCCACGTAAAATAAGTCGCTAAAGGGCCGAGGCGAGTTTGAAGACTTTCCGAGGACCGGTGGCGATATGAAAGCTGCCGGTATTTTTGTTTCCGCGGTCTGAAACCGCCGTGACAAGGAAAGTCGAGAGTAAGATGCCGATTAGGATCCCCGATACGCTGCCCGCCTTTGAGACCCTCGTGCATGAGGGCGTGCGGGTGATGACCGAAACCGTGGCCATCCGCCAGGACATTCGCCCGCTGCAGATCGGCCTGCTCAACCTCATGCCGAACAAGATCAAGACCGAGGTGCAGTTCGCCCGCCTGATCGGCGCCTCGCCGCTCCAGGTGGAACTGACGCTGGTGCGAGTCGGTGGCCACAAGGCCAAGAACACGCCGGAAGAGCATCTTCTTTCCTTCTACCAGACCTGGGACGAGGTGAAGGATCGCAAGTTCGACGGCTTCATCATCACCGGCGCACCGGTCGAGACTCTACCCTTCGAGGAGGTGACCTACTGGCCGGAACTGGAAGAGATCCTTGATTGGACCGAGACCAACGTGCATTCGACGATGAATGTCTGCTGGGGCGGCATGGCGGCGATCTATCACTTCCACAAGGTGCCGAAGCATGCCCTGAAGGAGAAGGCCTTCGGGGTCTATCGCCATCGCAATCTCGCGCCCTCCTCCGTTTATCTGAACGGCTTTTCCGATGATTTCCAGGTTCCGGTCTCCCGCTGGACGGAAGTCCGCCGGAAAGACATTGAGAAGGTGCCTGAACTGGAGATCCTGCTCGAATCCGACGAGATGGGTGTCTGCCTGGTGCAGGAGAAGCGGGCAAACCGGCTCTACATGTTCAACCATGTCGAATATGATTCGACCTCGCTGGGCGACGAGTATTTCCGTGACAAGTCGGCGGGGATCCCGATCAAGCTGCCGCACAATTATTTCCCGCATAATGACGACACGCTGACGCCGCTCAACCGCTGGCGCGGCCATGCGCATCTCCTGTTCGGCAACTGGATCAACGAGATCTACCAGATGACGCCATACGATCTGAACGAGATCGGCAAGGATCTGGCTGGCTGACAGCGGCACGGGGGACGGGGGACGGGAGCGGATTTTGCCAGGACAGGCGGGGTCCGCTATGACAGGATGCCGCCGCCGATGAACCGAGCCATTGTCATCCGATGTTTCTGCCGTTTTTTCTGCGTCTGAAAGAAGAGAAGGTTCCCGTGACCCTGCGGGAATATCTGGCTTTGCTCGAGGGCCTGCAGTCAGGTCTGGTCGATTTCGACCCGGAGGGCTTCTACTATCTCGCCCGCACCACCCTGGTGAAGGACGAGCGTTTCATCGATCGCTTCGACCGTGTGTTTTCCGAGGTCTTTGGCGGGATCCTGAGCGAGGAGGCTGCGGACGGTGTTGATCGGCAGGCAATCCCCGAAGACTGGCTGCGCAAGATCGCCGAAAAACATCTCTCGGACGAGGACAAGAAGCTGATCGAAGCGCTCGGCGGCTTCGACAAGCTGATGGAAACGCTAAAAGAACGCCTCGCCGAGCAGAAGGAACGCCACCAGGGCGGCAACAAGTGGATCGGCACGGCCGGCACCTCACCCTTCGGCGCCCATGGCTACAATCCGGAAGGTGTGCGCATCGGCCAGGAGGAAAGCCGGCACCGCCGCGCGGTAAAAGTCTGGGACCAGCGCGAGTTCCGCAATCTCGACGACCGCGTCGAACTCGGCACCCGCAACATCAAGGTCGCGCTTCGACGGCTGCGCCGCTTTGTGCGCGAGGGAGCTCCGGAAGAACTGGATCTCTCCGGCACCATTCGCTCGACCGCAGAGCACGGATATCTCGACGTGAAGACCCAACCCGAACGACGCAATGCCGTGAAGTTGCTGATGTTCTTCGATATCGGCGGCTCGATGGACGACCATGTGCGCGAGGTCGAGGAGCTGTTTTCGGCGGCACGCTCAGAATTTCGCCATATGGAATATTTCTACTTCCACAACTGCCCCTATGAGCGCGTCTGGAAGGACAATCAGCGCCGCCATGCCGATACCATTCCGACATCCGACGTCATCAGAACCTTCGGCGCCGACTACCGGCTGATCTTCGTCGGCGACGCGGCGATGAGCCCCTACGAGATCACCCATCCGGGCGGGTCGGTCGAGCACTGGAACACCGAAAGCGGGGCGGCCTGGATGACGCGATTGACCGATCACTTCCGCCGGCATCTCTGGATCAATCCGCTTCCGCAGGCGAACTGGGACTATACGATGTCCGTCGGCCTGATTCGCCGGCTGATCGGCGACCGGATGTATCCTCTGACGCTGGGCGGGCTCGAAGCCGCCGCCCGCGAATTGGCGCGATGACGGACAAAAGACTCTGAAGAAACAAGGCGAGGAAACGACAGAATGACGAAGACGATATTCGGCGTGATGCCCACGGGCGAGGCGGTCGAGAAGGTGGTGCTGAAGGGTGGGGGCCTTAAGGCGTCGATCATCACCTTTGGTGCAGTCCTGCAGGATCTGCGTCTAGAAGGGCACGATGCACCACTGGTGCTCGGCTTCGAGGATCTCGCCGGCTATCTCGACCATTCCCCCTATTTCGGCGCGACACCCGGACGCTGTGCCAACCGTATTGGCGGCGGGCGCTTCACCCTGGATGGCGTCGACTACCAACTGGAGCTGAACGAGAAGGGGATCTCCCATCTGCACGGCGGCTCAGACGGTATGGGCCGACAGAACTGGACGATCCTCGAGCATGGCAGCGATTTCGTCGTGATGGAGGTGACCGATCCGGACGGTCGTGCCGGCTATCCGGGGACCACACGCACCCGAGCTACATTTGCGCTGAAGCCAGGCGGCGTGTTCTCGGCGCTCTATGAAACCGTGACCGACAAGCCGACCATCGCCAATGTCTGCCACCACGCCTATTTCAATCTCGACGGCCGCCCCGACATCCTCGGCCATGATCTGATGATCGCCGCCGATCATTATACGCCGGTCGATGAGCGTCTGATCCCTACGGGGGAAATCAGGCCGGTCGAGAACACCGCCTTCGACTTTCGCGAGATGCGGCCGATCCGACTCGAAGTCGAGGGCGCACAGCTCGGCTATGACCATAACTTCTGCTTCTCGAGCAGCCGGGTCGCCAAGCGCAGTGTCTCCTTTGCACGCAGCGTCAATTCCGGCGTGACGATGGAAATCCTGACGACGGAGCCCGGCGTGCAGTTCTACGCCGGCGGCAAGGTCGCTCCAGCCGTTCCCGGCCTGGAAGGCCGCCGCTACGGCGCCTTTGCCGGCTTCTGCATGGAAACCCAGGTCTGGCCGGATGCGATCAACCATCCGAACTTCCCGAACGCGGTACTGCGGCCGGGCGAAGTCCTGCGCCAGGAAACGGACTACGTCTTCTCGAAAGCCTGAATGAAGAAAACCGGCTGCGGGGCAACCTGCGGCCGGTAACGCGTTGCAGCGAGCACGGCGCAAAGGCGCCACAAATCTCACGACGTCAATCAATGCCTGGAGGAAAAATGGAGCGGGTGAAGCGATTCGAACGCTCGACCCCAACCTTGGCAAGGTTGTGCTCTACCCCTGAGCTACACCCGCTCATAACCTCGATCCTGGGGTAGTGTCTGGATCGTGGGCCGTCCGTCTTGCGGCGACGGGCGCTATATGGCCCAACCGTTTTTCAAATGCAACAGGGAAATGACGGATCGGCGCGAAAAAAATCGAGAAAGGGCACAACGACCTGAGAAAGCTCAGCTTTTCCGGGCTTTCGCGGCGTACGAAAGATTGCGAAACGTCGGTCCTAGACCTATTGCTGAGGTGGAGATCCGATAGTGGGAGCTCAAGGCCCCGGACGATTCAGAGTGAGAACAGCCATGACGACAGCCAGAACCGCCGAAGACCTCTTCCGTTTCCTCGACGAACTCGGGATCGCCCACAAGACGAAGACCCACCCGCCGGTTTTCACCGTCGCGGAATCGGTCTCGCTGCGCGACGAGATTCCCGGCGGCCACACCAAGAACCTGTTCGTCAAGGACAAGAAGGACAACTTCTTCCTGCTGACGGTCGAGGAGAATGCATCGGTGGACCTGAAGACGGTGCACACGATCATCGGCGCGGCCAGCAAGGTCTCGTTCGGCAAGCCGGAAAAGCTGATGGAGTATCTCGGCGTCGTTCCGGGCTCGGTGACGGCCTTCGGTGCGATCAACGATACGGGGAAGAATGTCACCTTCGTGCTCGACAAGGATCTGATGGAGCATGACATCATCAATGGCCATCCGCTCTCCAATGACGCGACGACATCGATCGGCCGGGATGACCTCATCCGCTTCATGGAGGCAACCGGCCACACGCCGCTTGTCTTGAAAGTCTCAGGCTGACATACGATCTTAACGGCAAGGACGGCAGCCTCCCCAAAGGCTGCGAAACAGGCGGGAGATGCGAGAAGATGAGCGATTACGGCAACCCTTACGGCAGCTACGGCAACCAGACCATGACGGCCAAGGCGGAGTTCGGTGGCGCTCCTCAAGGCACGCCCCCAGCAGGCGACCTGATCAAGGATACGACGACGGCGAACTTCGCCCGCGACGTCATGGACGAATCGCGCAACCAGCCGGTTCTCGTCGATTTCTGGGCCCCCTGGTGCGGTCCGTGCAAGCAGTTGACCCCCATCATCGAAAAGGCCGTCAACGAAGCCGGTGGCCGCGTGAAGCTCGTCAAGATGAACATCGACGACCATCCGTCGGTCGCCGGCCAGCTCGGCATCCAGTCGATCCCGGCCGTCGTTGCCTTCGTCAACGGCCGTCCGGCCGATGGCTTCATGGGCGCGCTGCCTGAGAGCCAGGTGAAGGCCTTCATCGACAAGGTGGCAGGTCCGGCCGGCGCCGATCAGGCAGCCGAGATTGCGGCCGTGCTTGAAGAAGCCGCAGGCCTGCTTGCCGCTGGAGACATCGATGGGGCAGCCCAGCTCTTTGCCGCGATCCTCCAGGCCGACCCCGACAACACAAAGGCGATTGCCGGGCTTGCCGACTGCATGATCGGGGCGAACCAGCACCAGCGCGCCCGCGAACTGGTCAGCCAGCTGCCCGAAGATCTGGCAAAGGCCGCCGAAATCCAGGCCGTTCTCACGCGGCTGGATCAGATCGACGAGGCACGCAAGCTCGGTGATCCCGTGGCGCTGGAGCACACGCTGTCGCTGAACCCCGACGATCACGAGGCGCGTTTGAAACTCGCCAAGATCCGCAATGTCGAAGGCCGGCGCGAGGAAGCCGCAGAACATCTGCTGCTGATCATGAAGCGGGATCGCACCTTCGAGGACGACGGTGCACGCAAACAGCTGCTGCAATTCTTCGAAGTCTGGGGTCCGAAAGACCCGGCTACCATCATGGCGCGGCGCAAACTCTCGTCGATCCTCTTTTCGTGAGCCGCGGCCGGCCTTGAGTTTTGGCCGGCGCGACCCAGATAGAAGCAGGAATGAACGCCGGAATTTTCCGGACAGGATGTGCTTCGATGCAAGTGGGAAATGCCCGATATCTGACGGCTGGTGACCTTCCCGAGACGGTCCCGGTCTTTCCTATCTCAGGGGTGCTGTTGCTGCCCGGCGGCCAGCTGCCGCTGAACGTCTTTGAACCGCGTTACCTCGCTATGCTGGATGCGGCACTCTCTGGCAACAGACTGATCGGCATGATTCAGCCGGCGATGTCGGAGGTCCAGGCCAACATACTGCCCGAGCGCCCGCAGCTGGCGCCGGTCGGCTGCCTTGGCAGGATTACGTCCTTCACCGAAACCGGCGATGGCCGTTACATCGTGTCGCTGGCAGGGGTATGCCGTTTCCGGCTGATGGACGAGGTGACGACCAGCAAGCCCTTCCGCAGCTTCCAGATCGCACCCTTCATCGCCGATCTGAGCTCGGCGGAAGACGAGGGACAGGTCAACCGTGCCGGCCTCCTGGCGGCCTTCAAGGCCTATCTGGAGGCAAACAAGCTTGAAGCTGATTGGGAAAGCGTCGAGCGCGCATCGAACCTGACGCTGGTAAACTCCCTGTCGATGATGTCGCCCTTCGGCCCGCCTGAAAAACAGGCGCTTCTGGAGGCGCCCGACCTGAAGACCCGCGCCGAGACCCTGATCGCCATCACCGAAATTGTCCTCGCCCGGACCTTCGGTGATGCCGACACCATTCTCCAGTGAGCCATGGCCGATAATCCCACCAGCCTCATCGATCCGAAGATGCTCGAACTTCTGGTCTGTCCTCTGACGCAGGGCACCCTGAAATGGGATCGGGAGAAGAACGAACTCGTTTCCGAGAAGGCGCGTCTCGCCTATCCCATCCGCGATGGGATACCGATCATGCTGGTTTCGGAAGCCCGCAAGCTGGAAATGCCCGCCTGAACAGGCCTGGCCTCTGCCAGTTCCTTCAATGAGTCTCAGATGCTCTGGCCACCCAGAAGCCGCGGCCCGGCATGCCCGGATGTGCCCGCAGCTTCGCGGATGAAATAGTTCTTCAGGCCCGGGATCCGATCAACGACGCCAAGGCCGAAATCGCGCAGCACCCGGATCGGTGTCACGTCGTTCGAGAACAGCCGGTTCAGCACATCCGTCGTGACACCCATGCGGAACGTGTCGAAGCGCCGCCAGATCTGGTAGCGCTCGAGCACATTGACCGAGCCGATATCGAGACCCAGGCGGTCGGCCTCGACGATCGTCTCAGCAAGTGCCGCGACGTCCTTGAAGCCGAGATTGAGGCCCTGACCGGAGATCGGATGGATGCCATGCGCCGCGTCACCGGCAAGCGCCAGACGCGGCGCAATAAAGGCGCGGGCAAGGGTCAAGCCGAGCGGGAAGGCCCGACGATCCGGCGTCGCACGGATGGTGCCGAGCTTGTGGCCGAAGCGACGCTCCAGCTCGGCCTCGAACAACAGGTCATCAGAGGCGACGAGCCTGTCGGCATCATCAGTCCTCTCCGTCCAGACCAGGGACGAACGGTTTCCCTTGAGCGGCAGGATGGCAAACGGACCGGCCGGCAGGAAATGCTCTTCGGCAACGCCGTCATGCGGCCGCTCGTGCTCCACGGTGGTGACGATGCCGGATTGGCCATACTTCCAGGTGACGGTCTTGATGCCGGCGAGATCGCGCAGCTTGGATCGCACGCCGTCGCAGGCAATCACCAGGCGTGACGAAACGACGCTGCCATCAGAAAGCGTCAGTTCGGCGCTCGGTCCGGTGTCGCGAAAGCCGGTCGCCCGCAGACCGTGGCGAATGGTGATGCCGCGCTCTTCGCAGCTCTGGCGCAATGCCGCAACCATGCTGACATTCGGAATCATGTGCGCGAAGGGTTGACCGTCTTCGACAGAACCATCGAAGGTCAGGAAGACCGGGCGCACGGGATCGGACGTTTTCGAATCGGTCACGATCATCCGGTTGATCGGCTGCGCATCCGGCTCGATCTGGTCCCAGAGCCCGAAAACATCGAGCATCTTGGTCGCAGCCGCAATGATCGCCGAGGCCCTCGGGTCCTTCTTCCACGCGTCCTCGGGCGCCGCTTCGACAACCTCGACGGCGAGATGCGGGGCCGCCTGCTTGATTGCGACCGCAGCGGAAAGACCGACATAGCCACCGCCGACGACGAGCACATCCAGCATGGCAAATTCCTTTGTTCTTGTAGACCTGATGACACCTATATAGATCAGCCTTGAACGGGTGCCTATAAGCGGAGCAATGCAATATGTCGCAGCCATCAGGCCAGACCAAACCGATGCAAGACCTGATCGAGCGTCTCGATCTGGAAAAGCTGGAGGAAAACCTGTTTCGCGGCAGCAGTCCGCAGAACGGCTGGCAGCGGGTGTTCGGTGGCCTGGTCATCGCGCAGGCCCTGATGGCGGCACAGCGCTGCGTCGACCCCGACCGCATCGTCCATTCGCTCCATGCCTATTTCATGCGCCCGGGCGATCCGTCCATCCCGATCGTCTACCAGGTCGAGCGCATCCGAGACGGCTCTTCCTTCACCACGCGGCGCGTTGTCGCAATCCAGCATGGCAAGGCGATCTTTTCGATGTCGGCCTCCTTCCAGATCGAGGAACCGGGCTTTGATCACCAGGTGAAGATTCCGAACGTCGCCGCACCGGAACAGCTGATGGGCGAAGACGAGTTTCGCGCCGCCTTCCTGGCTCAGGCACCGGATACGGTGAAGAAATACTGGGGCCGCGAACGGCCGATCGAGATCCGCCCGACATCGCTGACCCACTATCTGTCCCGGGAAAAACTGGAACCGGAGGCCCATATTTGGGTTCGCGCATCCGGCCTCGTGCCCGACGATAGGCATTATCAGGCGGCAATCCTTGCCTATCTCTCGGACATGACCCTGCTCGACACCTCGCTCTATGCGCACGGCACCTCAATCTTCGACCCCGAACTGCAGGTGGCCAGTCTCGACCATGCCATGTGGTTCCATCGTCCCTGCCGGCTGGATGACTGGCTACTCTACACGCAGGACAGCCCCAGTGCGGCAGGCGCGCGCGGCATGACCCGCGGCAGCATCTTCACCCGCGACGGACGGCTCGTTGCCTCCGTGGCTCAGGAGGGGTTGATCCGCAAACGAGCAAATGACTAAATTTAAGCCATTCATCATATTCTGCACAATTTATGTGCGCCCATTGCGCATTCATTTGCCTGTTTATTGGCGGGGTTTTTCATAGTCTTTAGATTTCAATAACTTACAGGCAATTCTGAATCTGGCACGCCTTTTGAATGTCATTCTCCAGTCGCTGCGCGAATCTTGCTGCGGGCGGCAAGGAGAGTCGGCTCCGAGCCGAGGACAAGCAAAGGATGGGAAACCAGATGAAGATTGTGATGGCTATCATCAAGCCGTTCAAGCTGGACGAGGTACGCGAGGCCTTGACGGCTGTGGGGATCCAGGGCCTGACCGTGACCGAGGTCAAGGGCTATGGACGCCAGAAGGGGCACACTGAAATCTACCGCGGCACCGAATACGCCGTCAGCTTTCTGCCGAAACTGAAGATCGAGATCGCAGTCTCGTCCGAGCTTGCCGACAAGGCCGTCGAAGCCATCGCTTCGTCCGCCAAGACCGGCCAGATCGGCGACGGGAAGATCTTTGTCTACGCGATCGATCAGGCCGTGCGCATCCGCACCGGCGAAACCAATACCGAAGCGCTGTAAGAACGGCTGTAAGGGGAGTTGTTACTGATGTCATTTGCCAATCTGAATTCCAATCTTGTGCGCCTTGGCGCCGCGTCCGCCGCTGTGCTGGCGCCGGTTGTCGCCTTCGCGCAGGAAGCAGCGCCCGCTGCAGCCGAGGCAGCTGCCGCGGCTCCGGATGTCGCCCCTCATGTCGTTTACATCATGAATTCGCTGCTCTTTCTTGTCAGCGGCTTCTTGGTGTTCTTCATGGCCGCCGGCTTCGCCATGCTCGAAGCAGGTCTCGTACGCTCCAAGAACGTCTCGATGCAGCTGACGAAGAATGTTGCACTCTTCGGCATTGCAGCACTTCTCTACCTGCTGGTCGGCTACAATCTGATGTATCCCGGCGATAACTGGACGATCCTCAATGTCATCGGTGCATTCAGCATCACATCGCTGCAGCCGGTTGGCGCCACTGCCGCAGATGTCGATGTCGGCTATGCATCGGCCGGCTCCGACTTCTTCTTCCAGCTGATGTTCTGCGCCGCGACCGCCTCGATCGTCTCCGGCACGCTTGCCGAACGCATCAAGCTTTGGCCCTTCCTCGTCTTCACTGCCATCCTGACCGGTCTGATTTATCCGATCCAAGCATCCTGGAAATGGGGCGGCGGCTTCCTGGATACCAACTTCGGCTTCCTCGACTTCGCTGGTTCGACCGTGGTTCACTCCGTTGGCGGCTGGGCGGCACTTGTTGGCGCCATCATTCTGGGTGCGCGCGCCGGCAAGTACGGTGCGAATGGCCAGGTCAACCCGATCCCGGGCTCGAACATGGGCTTCGCGACACTCGGCACCTTCATCCTCTGGCTCGGTTGGTTCGGCTTCAACGGCGGCTCGCAGTTGGCTATGGGTTCCATCGGTGACGTGACCGACGTATCGCGCATTTTCGCCAACACCAACATGGCAGCCGTCGGTGGCTCGTTGGCAGCTATGGCCTTGACCCAGATCCTCTACAAGAAGATCGATATCACCATGGTGCTGAACGGCGCCCTCGCCGGTCTTGTCTCGATCACTGCCGAACCGCTCACCCCGAGCCTCGTCTCCGCCGTCTTGATCGGCGCCGTCGGCGGTATCCTGGTCGTGGTTTCGGTTCCGCTGCTTGATAAGCTCAAGATCGATGACGTCGTCGGCGCGATCCCGGTCCACCTGGTCTGCGGCATCTGGGGCACGATTGCCGTCGTCTTCACAAACCCGGACGCCACGCTCTTCGGCCAGCTCGCCTCGATCGTGATCGTTGGTCTCTTCGTCACCGTTTCGTCGGCGATCGTCTGGACCATCCTCAAGGCGACCATGGGGATCCGTGTAAGCGCGGAAGAAGAGATGACCGGCCTCGACGTCGTCGAAATCGGCGTAGAAGCCTATCCGGAGTTCACCAAGCGCTGAGATCGACGCTTGGGTGACTGACCTTTCGTTGTCCGCAGGGATGACGAACTGATGACGAGCCCGGGTCTTTGAGGCCCGGGCTCGACTGTTTCCAAGAGACATTGGTCGCAACGCGCATGGTTAATGCAGCATTAACCCTCGATCCTGTAGTCTAGCGGGTGGTGATCTCCGTCCCGGGCGGGGATCAAAGGCATCACCGGCAACAGGACGGACAGAAACCCCATGAGCAGAAGCCATTCAGCAACGCTTCCGGAGCACTCGACGCGCTCGGCGTTGTCCGCCTTCCTGCTGCGCCAGATCATGGCACTGACCGGCTTTGGGCTGTTTCTCCTTCTGGTGCTCGCAGTCGCAGCACTCGCCACCTGGAACGTTTCGGATCCGAGCCTCTCCTATGCGACGGACAATCCGCCGACCAATATCCTCGGACTGCCCGGCGCCGTCTTTGCCGACCTGATGATGCAGTTCTTTGGGCTGGGCAGTCTGCTGGCGCTCCTGCCGGTCATGGCCTGGTCCTTCGCCCTCATCGGCGGACGCCGCGTGACCCGCATCCCGGCCCGTCTCGGTGCCTGGGTTGCAGGTGCCCTGGTTGCAGCTGCCGCAGTCGGCTGTTTTCCACCGCCGCAGACCTGGCCCCTGCCGAGTGGAACAGGCGGCGTGCTCGGCGATCTCATCCTGCGCTTTCCAGCCCTCTTCATTGGCGCCTATCCGACGTCGACATTCGCCATGATCCTGGGTGCGGTGCTGGCCCTGCCGGCGACCTGGCTGATGCTGTTTGCGGCCGGCATTGTCGGCAAAGCTGTCGAGCCGGCGGATGACGAGGAGCCTGTCGCGCCGCTCATGCGCGCCAAGCCAAAGGCACCCGTCTTCGAGGACGATGAAGAAGACGACGAACGCGAAGGCCCGATCGCCCTGGTCATGGGTGCGGTAACTCACAACTGGTACACGACGCGCGCCCGCGTCCGACGCCTGTTCGGCCTGACCACCAGCGATCGTCGCGAACGCGATTTCGAACAGCCCTATGATTTCAACGATGACGAATTCGGGACACTCAACGAGCCGGTGCGCGCCAAGGCACCACCGCTCAATGCCCGCGTCGAACCCTCCCTGGATGGCGCACCACTGCGCCCGACCGGCCGCTCGATCGTATCCCCGCCGCCCATGTCGGCGGGACACTTCGATGACGATGAAGAGGATTTCGGTCTCGACGATCTGCCGCGGCCGGCCGGCATCCTCTCCGACGACGGCGTGCGATCGGCGCCGGCAAAGCCTGCCGGAGCCTCGCCGCGCGTTGCGGCACCCGCAGCACGGCCCAAGCCGGGCCCACGCATGGAGCGCGACGCGCAAGGATCGCTTCTGCGTCCCGAAGGCTTCCAGCTGCCGTCCGTCCATCTCCTCGCCGAGCCGCGCGCCATTACACGCGACGCGACGCTGTCGGCCGAGGCGCTGGAACACAATGCCCGCCTGCTCGAAGGCGTTCTCGACGACTTCGGCGTCAAGGGCGAGATCATCCATGTCCGGCCCGGTCCTGTCGTCACGCTCTACGAGCTCGAGCCTGCACCCGGCATCAAGTCGTCCCGCGTCATCGGCCTTGCCGACGATATTGCGCGTTCGATGAGCGCAATTGCCGCCCGTGTTGCAGTGGTCCCTGGCCGCAACGCGATCGGTATCGAACTGCCCAACCAGACGCGCGAGACCGTTTACCTGCGTGAACTGATCGGCAGCCGCGACTTCGATGGCAACAAGGCAAAGCTCGCCATGGCGCTCGGCAAGACGATCGGCGGCGAACCCGTCATCGCCGACCTCGCCAAGATGCCGCATCTCCTCGTCGCCGGTACCACCGGCTCGGGTAAGTCGGTCGCCATCAACACGATGATCCTGTCGCTGCTCTACAAGATGACGCCGGAGCAGTGCCGCCTGATCATGATCGATCCGAAGATGCTGGAACTCTCCGTCTATGACGGCATCCCGCATCTTCTCTCGCCTGTTGTCACGGATCCGAAGAAGGCCGTGGTGGCGCTCAAATGGACCGTCCGCGAGATGGAAGAGCGCTACAAGAAGATGTCGAAGATCGGTGTCCGCAATATCGACGGCTTCAATGCCCGTGTTGCCCAGGCGCTTGAGAAGGGCGAGGTGCTGACCCGCACCGTGCAGACCGGCTTTGACCGCCAGACGGGCGAAGCGATCTACGAGACGGAAGAATTCGACCTGCAGCCCCTGCCCTATATCGTCGTCATCATCGACGAAATGGCAGACCTGATGATGGTGGCCGGCAAGGACATCGAAGGCGCCGTGCAGCGGCTTGCCCAGATGGCCCGTGCAGCCGGCATCCACGTGATCATGGCAACCCAGCGCCCATCGGTCGACGTCATCACCGGTACGATCAAGGCGAACTTCCCGACCCGAATTTCCTTCCAGGTGACGTCGAAGATCGACAGCCGCACCATTCTCGGCGAGCAGGGGGCCGAACAGCTGCTCGGCATGGGCGACATGCTCTATATGGCCGGCGGCGGGCGCATCCAACGTGTCCACGGTCCCTTTGTCTCCGACCATGAGGTCGAAGAAATCGTCGCTTACCTCAAGACACAAGGGTCGCCGCAATATCTGGAAGCGATCACCGTCGACAACGATGAAGACGGCGAAGATGGCGGCGGTCCTCTTGGCACCGGAAACCTCGGTGAATCGGACGACCCTTATGATCAGGCGGTCGCCATCGTGCTGCGTGACGGCAAGGCGTCGACCTCCTATGTCCAGCGTCGCCTCGGCATCGGCTATAACCGTGCAGCCTCCCTGATCGAGCGCATGGAGAAAGAGGGCATCATCGGCCCTGCGAACCATGCCGGGAAACGCGAAATACTGGTGCCGACCGAAGAGTAGGCACCGAATCGGTTCCGGTATGGAACAAGCGGGCAGCTGGACGAGTTGCCGCAGCGGCTAGGGCGATGACGGCCATGAAGCCGCCGCCTTTTTCGGCGAGACCGAAGCATATGAAGGAGTATCGCATGAAAGAAACCAAGGAACGCGACGCCCGCCTCCCGATGATGGCCAGCCGTCGCCAGTTCGTGCTGGGAACGGCTGCGATGATGGCTTGTGCCGCTCTGCCGTTTCCAGTCTTTGCACAAGCGGGTGCGGCCCAGCAGATCGCCGACCACTTCTCGAGCGTGAGCACCATGATGGGCGAATTCGTCCAGTTCGGTCCGCGTGGCGAGCAGACAGGGGGCAAGTTCTTCATCGAACGTCCCGGCAAGCTGCGCTTCAACTATGAACGCCCGTCGCCGATGCGCGTGATTTCCGATGGCAAGAATGTCGTCATCGGCAATACCAAGCTGAAGACCTGGGACCTCTACCCGCTCAACAAGACGCCGCTCAGCCTGCTTCTCGCCAACCGCATCGATCTCGGCAACCAGATGGTCCGCGACGTCAAGCAGGAAGCCGACCTGACCACCATCGTGCTCGGCGACCGGACGATCTTCGGCGACTCGACGATCACCCTGATGTTCGATCCGAAATCCTACGAACTGCGCCAGTGGACGATCACCGACGTGCAGAAGAAGGATACGTCGGTGATGATCTTCAATGTTCAGAACGGCGTGAAGTTCGACCCGAGCGTCTTCGAAATTCCCTATGCCGAAGTGCATGGCCAGAGACGCGGCGGCTGAGACAATCCGTTTCGACCTGTGGAGAAGGCGGCCGACCGCAAGGGAACGGCCGCCTTTTCCTGTTCATGGGCAGCTGAATCTCCTAAACAGCCAAAGGAACATTCAAGGCGGCCACGATGACACTCGCAATCACGACCTGGAACATCAACTCGGTGCGTCTGCGCCTGCCGATCGTCCAGGACTTCCTCAAGCGTGAAAATCCGGACATCCTGTGCCTGCAGGAAATCAAGTGCCAGAACGACCAGTTTCCGGCAGCGGAGATCGCAGAACTCGGCTATTCCAACATCGTGATCCATGGGCAGAAGGGCTATCACGGGGTAGCAATCTGCTCGAAACTGCCATTGGCCGAAGATCACCGGCAGGATTACTGCGGCGTCGGCGACAGCCGTCACATCTCGGCAGTCTTCGAATGGGCCGGACGGCGGATCCGCCTGCACAACTTCTATGTGCCGGCCGGCGGCGACGAGCCGAACCGCGAGATCAACCCGAAATTCGGGCACAAGCTCGACTTCATCGAGGAGATGAAGGCCCTATCCGCCGAGGCAGAACCGAACACGGGCTCCATTCTGGTCGGCGACCTCAACATTGCGCCACTCGAGCACGATGTCTGGTCCCACAAGCAGATGCTCAAGATCGTCAGCCACACGCCGGTCGAAACCGACGGGCTGCTCGACATCATGCGTCAGGGCAAGTGGGTCGACCTGATGCGCCAGCACGTACCGGCTTCGGAAAAGCTCTACACCTGGTGGAGCTACAGGGCGAAGGATTGGGCTGCAGCGGATCGAGGCCGTCGTCTCGATCACATCTGGTCGTCATCGGATCTCGCACCCCTCCTGTCGCGCATCGACATCCTCAAGGAAGCGCGGGGCTGGAACCAGCCATCCGACCATGTTCCGGTGACGGCCCGCTTCCAGAATCCATAGCAGACGATGTAACGTCGGCTATCTAGGAGAATTTCGGCGCCAGGGCTTCCGCCCCGTCGATCAGGGCCGCAAGCGACTGCTTGATCCGTCCCTCGACCTGTCGCGCCATCTGCGGATACTCCTCGAGCAGTCGGTGGAAGAGCGTGCGGGTGATCCGGATGACGTCGACATCCTCGACCGCAACGGCGGTATATTTCCGCTCCACCATGGTAATCAGGGCAAGCTCGGACAGCATGATTCCGGGACCGACCCGGGCTTCCAGATGCGGCTTTCCATCCCGGCCGATGACATAGAGCTCGATCTCGCCGCGAACGACGACATAGGCGCATTCTGCCGGCGCCTTTTCCCGGAAAAGAGCCTGACCCGCCGCGACCTGCCGGTGCTCGGCACCGAAGGCGATCAGCCGCAACTGATCCTTGTCCAGACCGGAAAAGAGGGGCAGAGCCGACAGAAGCTCGATATCGTCGCTGAGTGACATGACGTTTCCTGGTCCGATCGGGCGTGCTCGATACGCCCGCAGTCAGTCCATAACGCAAAACGGGGATGAAAACGACACTGAGGTCGCCTTCATCCCCGCCGCATTCGGTTAAGTCGCTCAGGGAACGATCTTGTAGCCGCCGTTTTCCGTGACCAGGATTTCCGCATTCGAGGGATCGCGCTCGATCTTCTGGCGAAGCCGGTAGACATGGGTTTCCAGCGTATGGGTTGTCACGCCGGAATTGTAACCCCAGACCTCTTCCAGCAGCACATCGCGCGTCACCACTTTCTGGCCGGCGCGATAGAGATAGCGGATGATTGCGGATTCCTTTTCCGTCAGCCGGATCTTCTTGCCGTCTTCGGTCGTCAGCAGTTTCTGGCTCGGCTTGAAGAGATAGGGGCCAACCCCGAACGTCGCGTCTTCGCTCTGCTCGAACTGCCGCAATTGTGCGCGGATACGGGCGAGCAGAACGGCGAAGCGGAAGGGCTTGGTGACATAATCATTGGCGCCCGCCTCAAGGCCGAGGATCGTGTCGGAATCCGTGTCGTGACCTGTCAGCATGATCACCGGCGACTTGAAGCCGCCCTTGCGCAGGAGCTTGACCGCTTCGCGGCCATCCATGTCCGGCAGCCCGACATCCATGATCATCAGATCGATCTGGGAGGCTTTTGCCGTCTGCATGGCGCGGGTCGCATTGCTTTCCTGCATGAGCGAAAACTCTTCATAGAGAGAGAGCTGCTCGACCAGGATCTGCCTCAGATCGTCGTCATCATCTACAAGCAGAATGGTCCGCGTCGTCATCCGTCATCCTTCCGAATTGGTCCCGTGTTCGGGTCTTGCTGCCCAAGTACACTGGATGTAAGCCTTACTCGCAGCCGTTTAAGGGCTATGAATACAACAATATTCACGAACAAGGCAAAAAGTCGTGACCAAGAGGCGGAAGGCAGCGAAAATCGCCGGTTCGGCAGTCAAACGACTGTTAATCCGCCCCGCTCCTGGAAATCAAAGGCAGGCTATTCTTCAGGCGGGATCGCTGACCTTCCGAGCGGCCCTCGGACGCGGCGGGCGTACCAGTCGCAAACGTGAGGGCGATGGTGCGACACCGATTGCGGTCATGCCTCTGCTCTCTGCCTATCGCCGGGGTGACCGTGGGCCCTGGCCTTCAACCCTGTTGAGCATGCGGAGATCATCATCCGACATGCTCTGGTGCGACGCGGTCGGCGATCCGAACTACAATCGCCCCGTCCGCGCACCCTTCAGCCCCAGCCATGAGACCTTGCAGCGGAACGACGAACTGTATGATGTCTGCATCGTGCTCGACTGGAATCTGCGAAGCCGCAAGCGCAGATGTGGCTCTGCAATCTTCCTTCACATCGCAAGACCCGGTTACACACCGACAGAGGGCTGCGTCGCCATCAGTCCTCGGGACATGCGGCGCCTGCTCCCGCATCTCGGTCCCCACACCACGCTTCAGGTTCTCTGAACGGCTATTCAGGGCTTTTGGGCGACCCGGCCCTGTTACCGATGGCGGAGCATCCTAGATAGCGAGGTGGCGGACGGCGTTTTTGCGCCCCTTCGTGACCGCCACCGATTTCGCGCTGAGCGCAACGAATGACAGATCTGGAGATTTCGACTGATGACAGACCAAACGCATATTGCCCTGAGCGACGGCGCCCGCATCCCCCAGGTGGGGCTGGGTGTCTGGCAGACACCGAACGACGAAGCGGCTCCCGCCGTAAAGGCCGCGCTGTCGGCCGGCTATCGCCATGTCGATACGGCCGCCGTCTATGAAAATGAAGAGGGCGTCGGCGAAGGCATCCGCCAGTCGGGGATCGACCGGTCGGAAATCTACCTCACGACCAAGCTCTGGAACACCGAGCAAGGCTATGACCAGACGCTGAAAGCCTTCGATGCCAGCCTGAAGCGGTTGGGAACGGATTATGTCGATCTCTATCTCATCCATTGGCCCTCGGCCCATCGGGGCCTGTTCGTCGACACCTGGAAGGCATTTGTGAAGCTGAAGGAAGAAGGGCGGGCGAAATCCATCGGTGTGTCCAATTTCTACCCGGAGCATATCGAGAAGATCGTCGCCCAGACCGGCGTTGTGCCGGTCATCAACCAGATTGAACTTCATCCGGATTTCCAGCAGCGCGAGGCACGCGCCTTCCATGAAAAGCATGGTATCGCAACGCAATCCTGGAGCCCCTTGGGCCAGGGCAAGCTTCTCGGTCACCCTGCAATCGCTGACATCGCCACCAAGCTTGGTCGTACGCCGGCTCAGGTCATCATTCGCTGGCACATCGACAACGGTCTTGTGGTCATTCCGAAATCGGTCACACCGTCGCGGATCAACGAAAACTTCAAGGTCTTCGACTTCAAATTGTCGGCGGAAGATCTGGATACCTTGAACGGTCTCGACGATGCGGGCGCCCGTATCGGACCGGATCCCAAGACGGCAACCTTCTGATTCACGTGAGACACGGCTGATCGACATGAAACGGGCCGCCACCCGAAAAGGGGGCGGCCCGTTTGCCGTTCACTGTTTGACGCCAGAATCCCAGTGCTCGTCGGCCTTGCCGTCGACGATCCGCCAGGTGTCATACCAGGTGGTGGTATAGGTCTTGGACGGATCCTGAGGATCCTTCTCCTCGCGGACGATGCCGACGGTCACCAGATCGCCCTCGGCTGTGACGAAGGCCACCGGGGTCGAAAGCTTTTCGGGGAGCGGCTTCTTCTCGACTTTCAAGACCTCGGTGAAAAATGCAACGACGGCATCGCGGCCGGAGGCGACGTTCGGATTGTGCTGGATGTAGCGCTCGGTCAAGAAGCGGTCGGCCTGATCCCAGTGCCCGGCCTCTAAAAGGTCGCGCATGATGTGATAGACGACCTGCTTGTTGGCATGCAGCTTCGGATCGGGACTCGTGAACAGGGCCTCCTTGTCGGCCGCGGCAACCACCGCTTCCTGAGCGAAAACCGGGGCGGGATGGGCCGACAGTGAAAACAGGCTGAGGGTAACGGCAAGAATGGCCGATTGCTTGATCATGGTTTCATCCTCGGAGACAGAAGGGGATATCATCCGGTGATACCGCTTGCTGGCCGAAGCAGGTAGAAGGCAGTTTTTTCAGCCGAAGTCTGCAAAACAGAACCGGCACTATGTCTGCTCCACAAGAACTGGGAGCCGGAGATGGTCTCTGGCATGGGCAGTTCTTGCCATCCCTGAACAAGATGTGACACTGTGCGCTGCCACAATTCGGGAGATTTCCATGTTGTTTCGCCGCGCTGTCCTTGCCGGTCTCTCCGCTCTTGCCCTGCTGCCTCTCGCTGCCAACGCCACCGACCTGCCGGATTTGGGCGGCAAGACGGTCGTCGTTGTGACGGAGAATGCCTATCCGCCGCTGCAGTTCGTCGACCCGAAGTCCGGCCTACAGATCGGCTGGGAATATGACGCGATGAACGAGATCGCCAAGCGGCTCAATTTCACGGTCGAGTATCAGAACACCTCCTGGGATGCGATGATCCAGGCCGTGTCGGATAACCAGTTCCAGATCGGCATGACCGGCATCACCATCAAGGAAGACCGCAAGGAAAAGGTGGATTTCTCCGAGCCCTATATGCGCTCCGAGCAGTTCATGCTGGTTCGCGGCGACGAGAGCCGGTTCAGCGACGGCAAGAGCTTCGCCGAGTTCGAAGACGGCCTTGTCGGCGCACAGCCGGGCACGACCCCCTTCTATACGGCCGTCTATGAGATCCTCGACGGCAATGAGCAGAACCCGCGCATCAAGCTGTTCGAGACCTTCGGCGCGACTGTCCAGGCACTCAAGACCGGCGACGTCGATGTCGTGCTGACGGACGGCACGGCGGGCAAGGGCTATGTCGATGCCTCGAATGGCGGCCTGAAGCTCGTCGGTGGCCCGCTCGGTTCGGAAGACTTCGGCTTCATCTTCCCGAAGGGCTCGGAACTCGTCGCGCCCGTCAATGCCGCGATCGCCGCGATGAAGGCCGACGGCACCATCGAGACGCTGAACAAGAAGTGGTTTCTAGACTACAAGATGGGCGAATGAACCGCGTCCGACCCTGCGACCTGAAAGCGGGTAACTGATGGCATTTCAGACCCTTCCGCAGGGTGATCAAAAAGGCGATCGGCCCTGGTGGCTGATCGCCTTCCTTGTGCTGGCGGCAGCACTTGCCGGCGTCATCTTCGTCAGCGACCTCTATGCGCAGGTCTTCAACACGGTGGCCAAGGGTCTCTGGGTGACGATCTTCGTCACGCTGGTCGGCTTTGCCCTGGCGACGGCTCTCGGCCTGCTGATTGCACTTCTTGGAATGTCGGACAGCGTGGTCCTGCGCCAAATCGCCCGGTTCTACGTCGAGGTCGTCCGCGGCATTCCGATCATCGTCCTGCTCTTCTACATCGCCTTTGTCGGCGCGCCCGGCCTTGTCGCGCTCTATAATTTCATCACGTCTCCACTCATATCGGCAGGCCTCGCGGAGCCTATGGTGGTGCGTGACATCTCCCTGATGTGGCGTGCGATCATTGCGCTGATGATCGGCTATTCTGCCTTCATCGCCGAAATCTTTCGCGCCGGGATCCAGTCGATCGACAAGGGGCAGATCGAGGCGGCCAAGGCGCTGGGCTTGAGCCGCGGCCAGCGCTTTCGTCTGGTGGTGTTCCCCCAGGCGATCCGCGTCATCTTCCCCCCACTGTCGAATGACTTCGTCGCCATGGTGAAGGACTCGTCCCTCGTCTCGGTCCTCGGGGTTGCCGACATCACCCAGATGGGCAAGGTTTACGCCTCCGGCTCGTTTCGCTTCTTCGAGACCTATTCGATCGTGGCCTATGTCTATCTCGTGCTGACGATCGGCCTTTCGATCCTCCTGCGAGGCTTTGAACAGCGCATGAGGGCGCGGCATCGATGAAGCTCCCTGCGCTCGATAAAACGGCAAAGACCATAAATCGCGTGCGCTACTATGCAGCCGGCATCACACGACATGCGGTGCCGCGCGAATGGTATCTGCAGCGGTGCAGACAGATCCTCGGCGAGCTCGAGGCATCACCCGAGCTCGAAGAGCTGATGCGAAGGGCGAACTACTACAACAGATTGCCCCCATGCTCTGTCGAGCCCGGCACGAGATTGAACGCGGTGGACCGGGCCCAGAGCCGCTATTATTTCGATCTCGATGAGTATCTGCGCTATTTTCCCTGTCGGTTGAAGGTCGATTATCTCTTCGGCGACGTGACATGGGTTCCAAACACGCCAAGCATCGTCAAGAGCCGCCCGACCGGAGGGGAGAACGGAAACTCCGTGCTTCTGAACCTCGACAAGCTCCGGCATTTCCGGCTATGCGCCGACGACACGCCCTGGGAGAAGAAGAAGCCGATGGCCGTGTGGCGCGGAGCGCTCAACAATCCACTCCGCATGGAATTGCTACGCCGGCATCATGAGAGCGCGTTTGCCGATGTCGGCCATATCGGAGAAACAAAAGACGGTGTCCAGGCCAAAGGCTTCCTCAGCCCGCAGGACCAGATGGGCTATCGCTATATCCTGTCCATCGAGGGCTTCGACGTCGCCACCAACCTGAAATGGATCATGGCTTCGCGCAGCGTCTGCGTGATGCCGAAGGGGCGCTACGAGACATGGTTCATGGAAGGCGGCCTGATCCCCGACCATCACTTCGTCGAAGTACGCCCTGATTTCAGCGACCTCGAGGACAAGATCGCCGAGCTGGAACGCAATCCGCAATGGGCGCAGGACATCGTGGCCAATGCCAATGCCTATGTCGCCTCGTTCTGCGATCGCAAGACCGAGCGCAAGATCTCCCTGCTGGTGCTTCAGAAGTATTTCGAAGCGACGGGGCAGCTTCCCCCGTCAGCCTTCAGCCCGCTGTTCTTTCAGCAGACGCGCGAATTACAGCCTGCATGACCCGTCAGTAGGTTTCCGGAACATACATGTCCGCCGGCACAGGATGGCGGATGTAGTCTGCATTGCGCACGCGTGCGGGAAGCTCGATCGCTTCCTTTGGCACATGCTCATAAGGCACCTGCGTCAAGAGATGCGCGATCATGTTGAGACGCGCCTTCTTCTTGTCGACGGCCTGAACGACCCACCAGGGCGCCTCCGGGATATGCGTGCGCTCCAGCATCTCTTCCTTCGCGCGGGTATAGCTTTCCCAGTGCACACGGCTTTCGAGGTCCATCGGCGAGAGCTTCCACTGTTTCAACGGATCGTTGATCCGCATCCGGAAGCGGAATTCCTGCTCTTCATCGGTGATCGAGAACCAATATTTGACGAGAATGATCCCCGAACGCACCAGCATGCGTTCAAATTCCGGGACGGAGCGGAAGAACTCTTCGAGCTCGTCCGGCGTGCAGAAGCCCATCACCCGCTCGACGCCGGAGCGATTGTACCAGGAGCGGTCGAACAGAACCATTTCGCCGGCCGTTGGCAGATGCTGGACATAGCGCTGGAAATACCACTGGCTGCGCTCGCGCTCCGTCGGCGCGGGGAGCGCAACGACCCGGCAGACGCGCGGGTTGAGCCGCTGGGTCACGCGTTTGATTGCACCACCCTTGCCGGCCGAATCGCGCCCCTCGAAGAGCACGACCATTTTCAGCTTCTTATAGTGCACCCAGTCCTGCAGGCGGACCAGTTCGTGCTGCAGCCGGAAGAGCTCGCGAAAGTAGATCCTCCGGTCGATCGTCGGCTCCGACATGCCGTCTGCGACCAGCTGGTCGAGCCTATCCTCTTCCAATTGCTGCTCAAGCTCCTCGTCGAAGCTGTCGAGGAGTTCGGTTTTGATGCGGTGGATCTCTTCGTTCATTGCGCCGGTTCCGAGAGGGTGCGATACTGACGAAGATCAATCATGCTTACGCGAAAGCTTCATGACAGCCGCATGTCATGGGGTACTCGAACCAATTGCCGACATCAGCGAAAACTGGTATGACGCCGCCCATGGGATCGAAATTCGGATGCCTCGCGAACCAGTTCATCGTGCTGCAGGACCACAAACGTCTGCCGGCACGCTTCTTCGCGCGCGTTCAAGGGGCCCTTGCGAGCCTTCGCGGCTGAGCTCCTGCGACCGGAAGACCGGCGCGATAAGACCTCACACTTCAAGAAATCCCTTATACTCAGTCTGGATGGAACTCACCCATGAGCGCACCTCGCACCCTTTACGACAAGATCTGGGACGACCACGTCGTCGATCGTCAGGACGACGGCACCTGTCTTCTCTACATCGACCGTCACCTCGTGCATGAAGTGACGAGCCCGCAGGCCTTCGAAGGTCTGCGCATGGCCGGCCGCAAGGTCCGCGCGCCGCAGAAGACGCTGGCGGTCGTGGACCATAACGTCCCGACCTCGCCGGACCGCCACCTCGGCATCAAGAACGAGGAAAGCCGCATTCAGGTCGAGGCGCTCGCTACGAACGCAGCCGAATTCGGCGTCGAATACTACTCGGCCTCCGACAAGCGTCAGGGCATCGTGCACATCGTCGGCCCGGAACAGGGCTTCACCCTGCCCGGCATGACCATCGTCTGCGGCGATAGCCACACCTCGACGCATGGCGCCTTCGGAGCGCTGGCCCATGGCATCGGCACATCAGAGGTCGAGCACGTGCTCGCGACTCAGACGCTGATCCAGAAGAAGGCGAAGAACATGCTGGTGCGCGTCGACGGGAAACTCCCGGAAGGCGTGACGGCAAAGGACATCATCCTCGCCATCATCGGCGAGATCGGCACGGCCGGCGGCACCGGCCACGTCATCGAATTCGCTGGCGAAGCCATCGAGGCGCTGTCGATGGAAGGCCGCATGACCGTCTGCAACATGACGATCGAAGGCGGCGCCCGCGCCGGTCTGATCGCGCCTGACGAAAAGACCTTCGAATACATCAAGGACAAGCCGCGCGCGCCGAAGGGTGAGGCGCTGGAGCAGGCGATCTCCTACTGGAAGACGCTGAAGTCCGACGAAGGTGCGCATTTCGATCGCGTCGTCGTTCTCGACGCTGCCAACCTGCCGCCGATCGTTTCCTGGGGCTCTTCGCCGGAAGACGTCGTCTCGGTCCAGGGCATCGTGCCTAATCCCGACGACATCCAGGATGAGACGAAGCGCGCTTCGAAGTGGCGCGCGCTCGACTATATGGGTCTGAAGCCGGGAACGAAGATCACCGACATCGCGATCGACCGCGTCTTCATCGGCTCCTGCACCAATGGCCGTATCGAAGACCTGCGCGAGGTCGCCAAGGTCGTGGAAGGCAAGACGGTTGCGTCGACCGTCTCTGCCATGATTGTTCCGGGCTCTGGCCTCGTGAAGGAACAGGCGGAAGCGGAAGGTCTCGACAAGATCTTCAAGGCGGCCGGCTTCGACTGGCGCGAGCCGGGCTGCTCGATGTGCCTCGCCATGAACGACGACCGCCTGAAGCCGGGCGAGCGCTGCGCCTCGACATCGAACCGCAATTTCGAAGGCCGCCAGGGCTTCAAGGGTCGCACGCACCTCGTGTCGCCGGCCATGGCCGCTGCAGCCGCTGTAGCGGGTCACTTCGTCGACATCCGCAGCTTCAAATAAGCGCAAGCGACAATCGACCTATCATCAGCCGTCCGCTGAAAAGCGGGCGGTTTCTTTATGGCTGCCCGTTGCAAACAGACGTGAAGCGACTATCGTCGCGCTGTTACAAAACTGTCATCTGCCGCTTGCGGGTCTCTCATGAAAACCAGTGAATTCGACAACTCGATCCGCAGGCCGCGGTAGTGAGTGCTGTTGCCGTGGGGCTGGCGCTGATCGCCGCGATCTTGCACGCCAGTTGGAACGCCTTCCTGCGGACGGGAGCAGACCGTCTCTGGTCGATCACCGTGATGAGCCTGGCGGGCAGTATCATCACGCTTCCCTTCCTTTTTACGGTGCCTGTGCCAGGGGCAGCCGCATGGCCCTATATCCTGCTCTCCGCAAGCCTTCAGGTGGGTTATAGCCTGTTTCTGGTGGCGGCTTACCGGCATGGCGAATTGGGCCAGGTCTACCCGATCGTTCGAGGCACGGTTCCTCTCCTGGTCACGCTGGGCGGATTTCTCTTCTTCGGCGAAGTCTTGGGGCCGTGGCAGACCCTCGGCGTCATCATGATTGCGACCGGCATCATGAGCCTGGCGCTTGGCAAGACCCGGGCTGCGACCTCATCGATCCTGTTCGCGCTGGCCACTGGCTTGATCATCGCCTGCTATTCGACCGTCGACTCGCGCGGTGTGAAGCTGGTCGAAGAACCCATCGCCTATGCGCTCTGGGTGCTGTTTCTTTTTGGCATCATGATCACGATCGCCTTTGCCGTGGCACGCCGGGGCCTGATCATCGATCTGCGCTCGCCGCTGACCTGGAAGGCGGCCGCTGGAGGCGTCGTCGCCATGCTGGCCTATGGCCTCGTCGTAGTGGCCTATGCCTATGCCCCTGCAGGGCTTGTCACGGCAGTCAGGGAAACAAGTGTCGTCTTCGCCGTCTTGATCGGCGCCCTCCTGCTGGGCGAGCCTCTCACCGTCCGACGGCTTCTTGCCTGCCTGATCGTTGCCGGCGGCGCAATCAGCGTCAGCCTCTAACGGACAGCCCAAACGAAAAAAGGCTCCGGAAACCGGAGCCTTTCGTCATATTGCAAGCTTGCAGCTGCTTATTCGGCAGAAGCTTCAGCTGCGGCAGCGGCTTCAGCGGCAGCGGCCTTTTCAGCGGCTTCGGCTGCTGCCTTTTCGGCGGCAAGTGCCTGTGCTGCTGCAACCTTCTCGGCTTCCAGACGTGCCTTTTCCTCGGCAACGGCGGCGCGCTCGGCGTCGTTCAGCTTGCGAGCGCGGGTGCCGGTGTTCTCGACGATACGAGCCGACTTGCCGCGACGATCGCGCAGGTAGTAGAGCTTGGCGCGACGGACCTTACCGCGGCGAACGATTTCGACGCTTTCGACGAGCGGCGAGTAGACCGGGAATACGCGCTCCACGCCTTCGCCGTAGGAGATCTTGCGAACCGTGAAGCTCTCGTTGATGCCGCCGCCCGAACGCGCGATGCAAACGCCTTCATAGGCCTGTACGCGGGTACGGTTGCCTTCCTTGACGGTCACGTTGACGCGGACCGTATCGCCCGGGGAGAATTCCGGAAGCTTGCGCTTGGCTTCGATCTTGGCGGCCTGTTCGGCTTCCAGCTGCTGAATGATGTTCATGTCTAACCTCGGTTTCTTCTGAAACAGCCAGAGCGCTCGACGATGATCCCTTGGAACGATGCCTGAGGATATTGACCCTGACGGGCCGGAGCGGATACGCGGTTCTTTGTTTTGGCAGACGGGCAAATCGCCCATTTCCGAGGCGGCCAATACACCAAGACGCTCCGCTTGTCACCCCTAACGCTGCGAATTTTTGCACGTGCGATGCGGCGCGAAGCCTTGCGGCGCAGGAACTCTCCTCCTATCACGTCCTCCTCATCATGGAGGAGATGGTACATATGTCGATGGCTCTGATCGCGCTGCTCTTTGCGGCGGGCTTCCTGTCTGGCGCTGTCAATGCGATCGCCGGCGGCGGGACCTTCCTCACTTTCGGCGCACTGACACTTGTCGGCCTTCCGCCGATCAGCGCCAACGCCACATCCTCGGTCACTCAGATCCCCGGCTACATCACATCGACGCTCGCCTATGGCAAGGAATTGCGGGCCATGGGACGCGGGGTATGGGTCCTCGCTGCCGTTTCGGCCGTCGGGGCTCTCGGAGGCGCGCTGTTCCTGATTTCGCTCTCCAATCCCGCCTTCCGAACCATGGTTCCCTGGCTGCTGCTCGTCGCGACAGTGATCTTCGCGGCGGGGCCGAAGTTGAGGCCGAAGACACAAGGCGAGAGCCATCCGGCCAGCCCGCTCGGGCTTGCGCTGCAGGGTGTGACGTCCTTCTATGGCGGCTTCTTCGGCGCCGGCATGGGCATCATGATGCTGGCATCACTGGGGCTGGCGAGCGGCGGTGACTATCACCGCCTCAACGCGCTGAAAAACTTCCTGTCGATCGTCATCGCAGCCGTCGCGATCGTCGTCTTCGTCGGTGCGGGCGCGCTCTCCTGGCTTCACGCCCTGATCATGATCCCGGCCGTGGCCGCCGGCGGCTATGCGGGCGTGGCGATGGCCAGAAAGGTCCCGCAGGCTGTCTTGCGTTGGATCGTGGTCGCCGCAGGTCTGGCGCTTGCCGCCTACTACTTTATAACCGGCTGATCGGGCAACAGGTCAGGGCGCCGCTCGCCGGTAAGCTTCACCGCCTGCTCATGTCGCCATTTTTCGATGGCGGCATGATTTCCAGATGTAAGAACTTCGGGAATCGCCCGCCCTTCGAAGACCTGGGGACGCGTGTATTGCGGATGTTCGAGCAAACCACCCTCGAAACTTTCATGCACGCCGGACAACTGGTTGCCCATCACGCCGGGCAGGATGCGTACCACCGCATCGAGTAGCGTCAGCGCCGCGGGCTCACCACCCGAGAGGATGTAATCGCCGATCGAGACTTCTTCGAGTTGGCGCGCATCGATCACCCGTTGGTCGACGCCCTCGAAGCGCCCACAGACGATCACTACGCCTTCACCTGCGGCAAGTTGTCGAACCCGCTCCTGCGTCAGCGGACGACCCCGCGGGCTCATCAGCAGGCGAGGACGTCCATCGTCGGCTATGGAATCGATGGCACGCGCCAGCACATCGGGACGCAGCACCATGCCGGCACCGCCACCCGACGGGGTATCGTCGACGCTGCGATGTCTGTCTTCGGCGAAATCGCGGATCTGCACCGCCTCCAGGGCCCAGTCGCCACGCTCCATCGCCCGGCCCGCGAGCGCCAGACCGAGATGGCCCGGAAACATGTCCGGATAGAGCGTCAGGATGGAAGCCTTGAAAGGCATGGGACGCTCAGCGGCCATTGTTCGGCCGCGGCTTGCCGCCGGCATTGCCGTAGGGCTTCTCTTCCCCGTCATCCTTCAGACCGGCTGCAATCGGATCGACGAGCAGACGGCCGCCTTCGAGATCGATCTCGAGCACGGCGGCTTCGGAAAAGGGAATGAGCACGGGCCGCTTGCCGGGGCCCTTCAACTCGAGCAGGTCACCGGCGCCGAAATCATAGACGGCGGTCACCGCGCCGTAGTGATTGTTCTCGGCATCATAGACCTCGAGGCCTTCGAGATCGGCATAATAGAATTCGTCCTCGTCGAGATCGTCATCCGGCAGCGCATCCCGGTCGACAAAAAGCTCGGTGCCGTTGAGTGCTTCGGCGGCGTTGCGATCGTTGACCCCGCGGAAACGGACGAGGGCCACCGTCTTGCCGTCACGGATCTCGAGGATCTCGAACTTTCGACCATCGGCCGCATAGAGGAAGCCGTAGTCGCCGAGACCGAGCGGATCTTCGGTGAAGGTCTTGACCCGCACCTCGCCCCGGAGCCCCTGGGCGGCACCGATCACGGCCATCAGTATCGGATTTTCAAGCTTGCTCATGAGTGGGAACGGTCCTGCACACGTCTCGGTTCGACATTCCTTTTATACCAAGTGTCGATGATAGAAACCCATAGGATCGGCTCGACCGCCCTTTCTGGCCAGGAGAGGTCCGACGAGCGATGCTGGCGCATCGGTCAAGGAGCTCGACGACACCAGAACGGGCGGGAAGCCGACCAAAAGTGGCTTATTGTGGGCCTCTGGCGTTGTTGCGCTGCTTGGCCGATGCGACAGCATCGCCCGGCGCGCCGCGCCTAGCCAGAAACCCACAATAAGCCATCCTATCGGTTCCTATCATCGACACTTGGTATTAGGCGGAAGCGACCGGAAAGAAAACGCAAAAACGGGCGGTGGGATGACCCACCGCCCGCTGAAAACGGCTATTTGCCGATTATTCTGCAGCGGCTTCCGAAGCGGCGGCAGCAGCGTCAGCGGCCTTCTGGGCACGCTCGGCAGCGCGCTCCTGAGCCTTCTTGCCCGGCTTTGCCTTGTCCGGGTTGCTGCGGGCGGCGCGCTCGGCGAGACCAGCTTCAGCCATGAAGCGAAGAACGCGGTCGGTCGGCTGTGCGCCCTTGGCAACCCAAGCCTTGATGGCTTCGGCGTCCAGCTCGACGCGCTTTTCGTTGTCCTTGCCGAGCATCGGATTCCACGAACCAACCTTGTCGAGGAAACGGCCGTCGCGCGGCGAACGGGCGTCGGCAACGACGATCTGGTAGTAGGGGCGCTTCTTGGAACCACCGCGGGCGAGACGAATCTTGAGGGACATTGCATTACTCCTTAGGTTTTCGATGCAGGCTGCCGGGGCATGCCTGTTTTTCTTGTTGAGGCCGCCGTCAGGCGGTCTTTTCAGTTGCACCGCCATGTTCGGCGGCAATGGCTTCATGATGCCGGATGACTTCCTTGATGATGAAGTTCAGGAACTTCTCGGCGAAATCCGGGTCCAGATTGGCATCCTGAGCCAGATGGCGCAGGCGGGTGATCTGGTATTCCTCGCGCGCCGGATCGGCGGGCGGCAATTCGTGTGTGGCCTTCAGCACGCCGACGGCCTTGGTGCAGCGGAAGCGCTCCGCCAGCATGTGGACCAGCGCCGCGTCGATATTGTCGATCGACTGGCGATAGCCTGACAGTTGCTCCTTGACGGACGGATCAATCATCGGCGCGCCCTCACTTCTTCTTCGGCAGGCCGGGGAGCCCCGGGAAACCACCACCACCGAGGCCAGGAAGCTTCGGACCGCCAAGACCAGGCAATCCACCGGCGCCGAGGCCCGGCAAACCACCCGGCTTGATGCCAGCGGCTTCCGCCTGCTTGGCAAGCGCTTCGAGCTGCTTCGGGTCCATCTTCGACAGATCCGGCATGCCCATGCCGCCACCCATGCCGCCGAGGCCCATCTTAGAAGCGAGACCGCCCATCATCTGCTTCATCATGCCGCCGCCCTTCTTGCCGCCCATGGCTTTCATCATGTCGGCCATCTGGCGATGCATCTTGAGCAGTTTATTGATGTCGGAGGCATCGGTGCCGGAGCCGGCTGCGATGCGCTTCTTGCGGGAATGCTTCAAGACGTCAGGATTGGCGCGTTCGGCCTTGGTCATCGAGGAGATGATCGCGAGCTGGCGCTTGAATACCTTGTCGTCGAGACCGGCGGCCGAGATCTTGTCCTTCATGCCGGCCATGCCCGGCATCATGCCCATGATACCGCCCATGCCGCCCATGGCCTGCATCTGCTTGATCTGTTCGGCGAGGTCGTTGAGGTCGAACTTGCCCTTGGCCATCTTCTCGGCCATGGCGCGGGCCTTGTCCGCGTCGATGTTCTCGGCGGCCTTTTCGACCAGCGAAACGATGTCGCCCATGCCGAGGATGCGGTCGGCGATACGGCGCGGATGGAACTCGTCGAGCTCCGACATCTTTTCGCCGACACCGATCAGCTTGATCGGCTTGCCGGTAACGGCACGCATCGAAAGGGCAGCACCACCGCGACCATCGCCGTCCATGCGGGTCAGAACGAGGCCTGTGATGCCGACGCGTTCGTCGAAGTTGCGGGCGAGATTGACGGCGTCCTGACCGGTGAGCGAGTCGGCGACCAGCAGGATTTCATGTGGCTTGGAGCGGGCCTTGATCTCGGCCATCTCGATCATCAGCGGCTCGTCGATATGCGTACGGCCGGCGGTGTCGAGGATGACCACGTCATGGCCGCCAAGCTTCGCGGCTTGCACAGCACGCGATGCAATATCGGTCGGCGACTGGCCGGCAATAACCGGCAGCGTATCGATGCCGGTCTGCACGCCGAGCTGGCGAAGCTGTTCCTGAGCGGCCGGACGACGCGTGTCGAGCGAGGCCATCAGGACCTTCTTCTTGTCGCGATCCGTCAGGCGCTTGGCGATCTTGCCAGTGGTGGTGGTTTTACCCGAGCCCTGCAGACCGACCATCATGATGACGACGGGCGCTGCGGCATTGAGATCGATCGACACACCTTCCGTGCCGAGCATTTCGACCAGCTCGTCATGGACGATCTTGACGACCATCTGCCCGGGCTTGATCGATTTCAGGACCGAGGCGCCAACGGCCTTTTCGCGGACCTTTTCGGTGAAGGCGCGGACCACTTCGAGGGCCACGTCGGCCTCGAGAAGAGCACGACGGACCTCGCGCAGAGCAGCCGAGACATCCGCCTCGGACAGCGCGCCACGGCCGGTCAGTCCATTCAGAATGGATCCAAGACGGTCCTGGAGGTTCTCAAACATCGGCTCTTCCTTGCATGGTTTCGGACACCCGAAACCTCGGTCTTCTCCGCGCGGAAAACAAGACGCAAAGCCAAAAAGCACCCGAGGGCGCAACGCGCTGTCGGGTGTTGACCTCCGGGATCTCTTTATACCTTCACGGGTCCCGGTCGGCGGCTCGGAGTGCTCGTCTCTTCGCAGATTGCGGCGGATAAACAGGAAAACGGCCGGAAAGTCAAGCGAAGTCCGGAGGAACAAGGACTTCGCGCGGAGTTGACGATCTGCGGCACGCCCATTGTCGTACAACCGACGAAACCACATATGGGTATGCCATGAACAGACGCAGCTTTCTCAAATGGTCGGGCTTCGGCCTTGTTGTCGCAACACTCGGAGGTCTCGGCTTGCGCGAGGCACATGCGGGCAACCGCTATTATTCCGGCCCCATGTCGGATCATTTCGATGGCAAGGTTTTCTTCAACCCGGGTGGCGAAGAGCCCCGTGGTCTCTCCGACCTGCTCCGCTGGCAGTTCGAAGGCGGCAAGATGGAATGGCCGAAACCTGTCACGGCGGCCGACGTCGTGACGACGAGGCCGGAACCACGCGTCGAAGGAAGCAGGCTTGTCGTCACCATGGTTGGGCATGCGACGCTTCTCGTCCAGACGGCGGGGCTCAACATTCTGACCGATCCGGTGTGGTCGGAACGCGCGAGCCCCGTGCCCTTTGCCGGGCCGAAACGCAACAATCCGCCCGGCGTCGCCTTCGATGACCTGCCGAAGATCGACATCGTGATTGTGACCCACAATCACTACGACCATCTCGACACAGCAACGCTCAACAAGCTTGTGCGTGCACACAATCCGCAAATCATCACACCGCTCGGCAATGACACGATCATTCGCGCGGCAAATCCATTTTCTCGAACCACTGTCATGGACTGGGGCGATCGGCTCGATCTCGGAGGTGGATTCGTCTTCCACTGCGAGCCCTGCCATCACTGGTCCGCACGCGGCATGGGTGACCGGCGCATGGCACTCTGGGCCGCCTTTGTCATCGAGACCCCGGCCGGCAAGATCTACCATATCGGCGACACCGGCTATGCCGAGGGCAAGCATTATCGCGAAGTCAGGGAAAAGCATGGCGACATCAGGCTCGCGATCATGCCGATCGGTGCCTATGAGCCGCGCTGGTTCATGAAGGCGCAGCACCAGAACCCGGAGGAGGCGATTTCAGGCTTTCGTTCGAGCGGCGCGGCTTTCGGCATCGGCCACCATTTCGGCACCTTCCAGCTGACCAATGAAGGCATCGACGATCCGCCGAAGGCGCTCGCGACAGCGATGTCTGCTGCCGGGATCGGCAGCGGGCGCTTCAAGGGCCTGCGCCCCGGCCAGCAGTTCGAGGTGCCGCGCGCCGGCGCCTGAGGCCCGAAGGCTCCCCAAAGGCTCGTTGACAGCAGCCGAGCTTTTGGCCAGACTTGAAGCATTCACCAGGGGTGTCCCGACAAGGGGCTGAGATTTCGCTACGCCAACCGCAAGGGACATGCAGCGCGATGACCCGTTGAACCTGATCCAGTTCATACTGGCGTAGGGACGGTGCGAGCGCTGCAAAACGACGATTCGAAAACCCGAATCCCGTGGCGTCTTTCCATCATTCCGGCTGACATGACTGGGTCTCCAACCTGAACACTTGGAGCTCCATGATGAACATTGCCCCTAACTTCCCAAAGCCCGACGTCACCACCGGGCCGCTTCCCGCCTCGACCAAGATCTTCTTAGCAGGAGACATGCATCCGGACATTCGCGTACCCCTGCGCCAGATCGCGCTGCACCCGACTTCGGGCGAACCACCGGTTAATGTCTACGATTCCTCAGGTCCCTACACAGATCCGCTGGCAACCATCGCAATCGATCAAGGCCTTGCCCGCCGCCGTCTGGATTGGGTCAGGCAGCGCGGCGATGTGGAGGCCTATGACGGCCGCGATGTAAAGCCAGAGGACAACGGCTTCGTCTCCGCAGAGAAACTCACGCCGGCGTTTCCCGTGAAACATCAGCCGCTTCGCGCAACGGGCGGCAAGGCCGTCACACAGCTCGCCTATGCCCGCGCCGGCATCATCACGCCGGAAATGGAATATGTGGCGATCCGCGAAAACCTTGGCCGCAAGGCCATGAAAGAAGCGCTCATCCGCGACGGCGAAAGCTTCGGCGCCGCGATCCCCGATCACGTGACGCCGGAATTCGTCCGCCAAGAGATCGCTCTGGGCCGGGCAATCATTCCCGCCAACATCAACCATCCCGAACTGGAGCCTATGATCATCGGCCGGAATTTCCTGGTGAAGATCAACGCCAATATCGGCAACTCGGCCGTCACCTCCTCCATGGCTGAGGAAGTCGAGAAGATGGTCTGGGCGATCCGCTGGGGCGCCGACACGGTCATGGATCTCTCGACCGGCCGCAACATTCACAACATCCGCGACTGGATCCTGCGCAATTCACCCGTGCCGATCGGCACCGTGCCGCTCTACCAGGCGCTGGAAAAGGTCGGCGGCATTGCCGAGGATCTGACCTGGGAGGTCTATCGCGACACGCTGATCGAACAGGCCGAGCAGGGCGTCGACTACTTCACCATCCATGCCGGCGTGCGACTGCATTACATCCCGCTGACCGTCAACCGCGTCACCGGCATCGTTTCGCGCGGTGGTTCGATCATGGCCAAGTGGTGTCTGCATCATCACAAAGAGAGCTTCCTCTACGAGCATTTCGAGGAAATCTGCGACATCTGCCGCGCCTACGATGTCTCCTTCTCGTTGGGCGATGGCTTGCGCCCCGGCTCGATTGCCGATGCCAATGATGCCGCCCAGTTTGCCGAGCTGGAGACGCTGGGTGAGCTGACCAAGATTGCCTGGGAGAAAGATTGCCAGGTGATGATCGAAGGTCCCGGCCATGTTCCCATGCACAAGATCAAGGAAAACATGGACAAGCAGCTGAAGACCTGCGGCGAGGCCCCCTTCTACACGCTGGGGCCGCTGACGACGGATATCGCGCCGGGTTACGACCACATCACCTCGGGCATTGGGGCGGCGATGATCGGCTGGTTCGGCACGGCCATGCTCTGCTACGTCACGCCGAAGGAGCATCTGGGTCTTCCCGACCGTGACGACGTCAAGGTGGGTGTCATCACCTACAAGATCGCGGCGCATGCCGCAGATCTCGCCAAGGGTCATCCGGCAGCGCAGCTGCGCGACGATGCGCTTTCCCGCGCCCGCTTCGAATTCCGCTGGGAGGACCAGTTCAATCTGTCGCTCGACCCGGAGACGGCGCGCTCCATGCATGACGAAACACTGCCGAAGGAGGCACACAAGGTCGCGCATTTCTGCTCGATGTGCGGGCCGAAATTCTGCTCGATGCGGATCTCGCATGATATCCGCGCCGAGGCCCAGAAGGAGGGTCTGACCGCCATGGCGGAGAAGTACCGCGCCGGCGGCGATCTCTACATGACGGCAGACGAGATCGCGGCACTTGAGACGGGGGAGCAGTCATGACGGTTCTCGTGAAGGGCGCCGGTGTCGCGGGGCTGGCGACGGCGCTGGAACTGGCGCGCAGGGGTGTCTCCGTCGAGGTCGTGGAGCGCCGAGCCGATATCGGGCTTGGCGCCTCCCATTGGGCGGGCGGCATGCTTGCCCCCTATTGCGAGCGGGAGGCGGCGGAAGAGATCGTGCTGACATCAGGTCTCTTGGCTGCCGACTGGTGGGACGAGGCCGTGCCCGGTCTCGTCCAACGCCGGGGCACGCTGGTGCTGGCCAATCCCCGCGATCTCGCCGACCTCAAGCGCTTTGCGACCCGCACGCGCGGCCATCGCTGGCTGGGCGAAGAGGAGATCCGAGACCTGGAGCCGGATCTCGCCGGGCGTTTCGGCACCGGCCTTTTCTTTGCAGAGGAGGCCCATCTCGATCCCCGCAAGGCATTGCGGGGTCTTTATCAGGCAGTGCGGCAGCTGGGTGTCTCCTTCCGCTTCGGCGAGGAGGCGGGTGATGCGGGAGCCTATTCGAGCGTCGTCGATTGCCGGGGGCCGCAGGCGATCAGTGAGATCGAAGACCTGCGCGGCGTGCGTGGCGAGATGCTCTATCTCGAGACAAGCGATGTCACCCTCTCCCGCCCCGTGCGCCTCCTGCATCCCCGCCACCCCCTCTACATCGTGCCGCGCGGCAACGGGCTGTTCATGCTGGGCGCGACCATGATCGAGACAGAGGATGACGGGCCGATCACGGCGCGCTCGATGATGGAACTGCTCAACACCGCCTATGCGCTGCACCCGGCCTTTGCCGAGGCGCGCATCGTGGAAACCGGTACCGGCATCCGCCCGGCTTTCCCGGACAATGTGCCCCGCCTCGTCGAGACGGCAGAAGGTTTGGCGGTTGCGGGCATGCATCGCCACGGCTTTCTGCTCGCTCCGGCATTGGCCCGTGAAGCCGCAGATAGGCTTTCGACCGCCCACGCCCTGGAGAAAAGGAGGACCGCATGAAGCTCACCGTTAACGGAGAAACCCTGGAGCTCGATGCAGGCAATCTCGCCGATCTGCTCGCAAAGCTCGACTACGAAGGCGACTGGCTGGCAACCGCCATCAATGGCGAGCTGGTTCACCGCGAGGAGCGGGCCGCCCATCCTTTGAACGATGGCGACCGGATAGAGATCCTCTCGCCCATGCAGGGAGGCTGAGATGGCACTCGAACTCTACGGCAAGACAGTCGCCTCGCGCCTATTGCTCGGCACCGCGCGTTACCCCTCGCCCACGATCCTGGCGGAGGCCGTGCGGCGCTCGAAGACCGAGATCGTCACCGTCTCGCTGCGCCGGGAAACCGCAGGCGGCAAGGTGGGCGGGGCGTTCTTCCAGCTGATCCGCGATCTCGGCGTTCACGTCCTGCCCAACACCGCCGGCTGCCACAGCGCCCGCGAAGCGGTCCTGACGGCAAAGATGGCGCGGGAGGTCTTTGGCACCACCTGGATCAAGCTCGAGGTGATCGGCCATCACGACACGCTGCAACCCGATGTGTTCGAACTGGTGGAAGCGGCGAAGATCCTTGTGGGCGAGGGCTTCGAGGTTTTCCCCTACACGACAGACGATCTGGTGGTCGGGGAGAAACTGCTCGCCGCCGGATGCCGGGTGCTGATGCCCTGGTGCGCACCGATCGGCAGCGCCATGGGGCCGCAGAATCTGCCGGCACTCAAATCCATGCGGGCAGAATTCCCGGATGTGCCGCTGATCGTCGATGCCGGCATCGGGCGTCCCTCCCATGCCACAGCGGTGATGGAACTCGGCTATGACGCCGTGCTGCTCAACACCGCTGTTGCCTCGGCCGGCGATCCCGCTGATATGGCAGAGGCCTTTGCCAAGGCCATTGAGGCTGGGCATATTGCTCATGGAGCAGGCATGCTGGAACCGCGCGACATGGCCGTGCCATCCACCCCCGTCATCGGAAAGGGGGTCTTTGCATGAAGCTCGATCCCTTCTACCTCATCGTCGACAATGCCGACTGGATCGAGCGGCTGGTGCCGCTGGGGGTGAAACTGGTGCAGCTGCGGATGAAGGACGCCGAGGAAAGCTTGCTTCGCCAGCACATCCGCCGCGCCCGGCAATGCTGTGCCGACCACGGCTGCCAGCTCATCGTCAACGACTTCTGGCAGATCGCCATCGACGAGGCCTGCGACTTTGTCCATTTGGGACAGGAGGATCTGGCGACGGCAGACCTCGCCGCCATCCGCAGCGCGGGCCTGAAGCTCGGTCTCTCGACCCATGACGGGGCGGAACTCGAAACGGCGCTCGCCGCCAAGCCTGATTATGTCGCTCTCGGCCCTGTCTATCCGACGATCCTGAAGAAGATGCCCTGGGCGCCACAAGGCCTGGAACGGCTGACATCCTGGAAGGAAAAGGTCGCCCCCCTGCCCTTGGTCGCGATCGGCGGGCTTCGCCCTGACCGGCTTCCCGGCATCTTTGCAGCCGGGGCAGACAGTGCCGCCGTCGTGACGGACATCACGCTCAATGCCGATCCCGAAGCGCGAACCCGGGAATGGCTTGATGTGACCGAGCCATGCCGTTGACCATGGTCGCGCGGTTTTGCCCGCTCTACTGGTAATTCCGCTGCATTTCCGCCATATAGGCTGAAAATGCAGCTTTCTGGAGTGACGATGTCGGATCGGGTCGAATTCGCAAGGATGAACGGGCTTGGCAACAAGATCCTGGTCGTCGACATGCGCGGTCGCACCGACCGGGTGACGCCGGCTGCGGCAATCGCGCTCGCTGCCGACCCAGCGACCGCCTTCGACCAGATCATGGCGATCCATGATCCGAAGCTCGACGGCACCGACGCCTATATCGACATCCTGAATTGCGACGGCTCGAAGGCCCAGGCCTGCGGCAACGGCACGCGCTGCGTGGTGCAGGCGCTTGCCAGTGAAACCGGCCGCAAGAGCTTCACCTTCCAGACCATTGCCGGCATCCTGAACGCCGTCGAACATGCGGATGGCACGATCTCCGTCGACATGGGCAAGCCCGTCTTTGCCTGGGACAAGATCCCGCTCTCGGAAGAATTCCACGACACCAGCCGCATCGAGCTGCAGATCGGCCCGATCGACGCGCCGATCCTGCATTCGCCCTCGGCCATGTCGATGGGCAATCCGCATGCCGTCTTCTGGGTCGATCGCGATCCCATGACCTATGATCTGGAACGCTTTGGCCCGCTTCTCGAAAACCATCCGATCTTCCCGGAAAAGGCGAATATCACGCTGGCCCAGGTCACCTCGAAGACATCAATGATCACCCGCACCTGGGAACGCGGCGCCGGCCTGACGCTCGCCTGCGGCTCTGCCGCCTGCGCCGCTGGCGTTTCCGCCGCCCGCACCGGTCGCACCGAGCGCAAGGTGACGATCACGGTGGCGTCCAGCCCGAACCGCGGTACGCTCACAATCGACTGGCGCCCTGATGATAAGGTCGTCATGACCGGTCCCGCCGAATGGGAATGGTCCGGCACACTTGATCCGGTGACCGGCAGCTGGCAGCGCGACGAGAGCGGCCAAGCAGAGGCCGCCACCCCGTGACGTCTTTGCAAAAGGGTTCTGTCGAGGTCATCACCTTCGGCTGTCGCCTGAACACCTATGAATCCGAGGTCATGAAAGCCGAGGCTGCCAAGGCCGGCCTCGACAACGCGATCCTCGTCAACACCTGTGCGGTCACCTCCGAGGCCGTGCGCCAGGCCCGCCAGGCGATCCGCCGGGCACGCCGGGAGAACCCGGAAGCCCGTATCATCGTTACCGGCTGTGCTGCCCAGACGGAGGCGCAGAATTTCGCCGCCATGCCCGAGGTGGACGCCGTCTTGGGCAACGAGGAAAAGCTGAAGGCCGAGCACTACCGCCGCCTGCCGGATTTCGGCGTCTCGGCGGAAGAGAAGGTGGCCGTCAACGACATTATGAGCGTGACCGAGACGGCTCCGCAGATGGTGGCGCATATCGACGGTCATGTGCGCGGCTTCCTGCAGGTGCAGAACGGCTGCGACCACCGTTGCACCTTCTGCATCATCCCCTATGGCCGTGGCAATTCACGCTCCGTGCCGATGGGCGCCGTCGTCGAACAGGCGCGCAAGCTCGTCGAGAACGGATACCGCGAAGTGGTGCTGACCGGGGTGGACGCGACGAGCTACGGCGCGGATCTGCCCGGCAATCCGACGCTCGGCCTTCTCGCCAAGACATTGCTGAAGCAAGTGCCGGAAATCCAGCGCCTGCGCCTTTCCTCGATCGACAGTATCGAGGCGGACAACCATCTCTTCGACCTGATTGCTGACGAGCCGCGTTTCATGCCGCATCTGCATCTGTCGCTGCAGCATGGCGACGACATGATCCTGAAGCGCATGAAGCGGCGGCATTCGCGCACCGATGCGATTGCCTTTACCGAGCAGGTCCGGCGCCTGCGCCCCGGCTTTGCCTTCGGCGCCGACATGATCGCCGGCTTCCCGACGGAGACCGAGGAGATGGCGGCAAACTCGGCGCGCCTCGCCGAGGAGATCGGCATCGCGCATTTGCATGTCTTTCCCTACAGCCCCCGCCCCGGCACGCCGGCAGCCCGCATGCCGCAGCTCGACCGGGCACTCGTCAAGGCGCGTGCAGCAGACCTTCGGGCCGTCGCCGATCGATTGCAGGCTATCCATCTCGCCGCCCGCGTCGGGACCCGGCAGAAGCTACTGGTCGAGCGCAACGAAATGGCGCATACGGAAGACTTCACCCTCGTTGCGACACCGGGCATGACACCTGGCAGTCTGATAGAGGTTTCGATCGGCGGGCATACCAGCCGCCATCTGACGATTGCATCGGCAGCGGCAAACGCTGCTGCCTGACAGACGGAATAGAGTGACCATGGCCCTCGGCTTCATTAAGAAAGTCTTCACCTTCGGCAAGGAGAAGCCGGCAGAAACGCCTGCAGCGCCAGCGGAGTTGACGGCCGAGGAGAAGGCCGCGATTTTGGCGGAAAGCGAGCCGAAGGGTCGGTTGGAAGACTTACCCCTGGCCGAGGATCCGGTTCTCGCGGAAGAGATGGAAACAGCCGGCGGTCCTTCCGACGATCTTTCGCCTGAAGACCTGACCATGGTGCCGCTCGAATTGCTCGAGGCGGAAGCCGAAGAAGACCTTGGCGCGGACCCGCAGGAGGCCGCAGCACTTCCAGAGACGATGGAGACGGAAGACGAACATGTAGCGGCGATCATCTCTGCTGCACCTGCGCCCGTCGTCCCCGTTCTGCCCAGAGGTTTCGCCGCAGCTGAAGCGAGAGCTCCGGAGCCCGAGGCCCCTGCCCCGACGGAAAAACTGAGCTGGTTTCAGCGCCTGACGGCAGGCCTCTTCCGCACTTCCTCGCAGCTGACTGGCCAGATCACAGCGCTATTCACCAAGCGCAAACTGGATGACGAGACGCTGGAGGAACTGGAAGACCTGCTGATCCAGGCCGACCTCGGCGTCGAAACGGCGCTCCGCGTCACCGACACGCTGGCCTCCGAGCGCTATGGCAAGGACGTGACCGGCGAGGACGTGACCAAGATCATGGCGACAGAGATCGTCAAGGTGCTGAAGCCGGTCGCCAAGCCGCTCGCTCTCGATCTGAACCACAAGCCGCATATCATTCTCGTCGTTGGTGTCAACGGCACGGGCAAGACGACGACCATCGGCAAGCTCGCCGCCAAGCTTTCGGGCTCGGGTCTGAAGGTGATGCTCGCGGCCGGCGATACCTTCCGTGCGGCGGCGATCGAACAGCTGAAGATCTGGGCCGACCGCACCGGCTCGACCTTCATCGGTACCAAGCTTGGCGCGGATGCCGCAGGCCTGGCCTATGAAGCCTTCGAGCGCGCCAAGGCGGAGAAATCCGACGTGCTGATCATCGACACCGCCGGCCGCCTGCAGAACAAGGCCGAACTGATGGCGGAACTGGAAAAGATCGTCCGCGTTCTCGGCAAGCTGGATCCGGATGCCCCCCATACCGTGCTGCAGACGCTCGATGCGACGACGGGCCAGAATGCCCTGCAACAGGTCGAAATCTTCCGTAACATTGCGGGCGTCAACGGCCTGATCATGACCAAACTCGACGGCACGGCGCGCGGCGGCATCCTTGTTGCCATCGCAGCCAAGCACAAGCTGCCCGTCTATTTCATCGGCGTCGGCGAAGGCATCGACGACCTCGAACCCTTCGAGGCGGAAGACTTCGCCAGTGCCATCGCCGGCATCGCGCGCTGAGCGCCGGAAACATTAGGAAACGACACCATGTCGGATACATCCACCGATACCCACGCCTCCAAGGCCGAAAAGCAGAATCCTCTGCTGAAGATGGTGCTCGAGCTCGGGCCGCTCCTGATCTTCTTCTTTGGCAACCTGCGCGGCGAATGGCTGGCGAAAACCTTTCCGGAGCTCAGCGCCATCGGCGGACCTCTCCTGATTGCAACGGCCCTCTTCATGGTCGCAACGGTCATCTCGCTGATCATTTCGAAGATCGTCTTCAAGCACCTGCCGGTGATGCCCTTCGTCTCCGGCATCGTCGTTCTGGTCTTCGGCGGATTGTCGATCTGGCTGCAGGATGAAACCTTCATCAAGATGAAGCCGACCATCGTCAACACGCTCTTCGGCGTGGTCCTGCTTGGCGGGCTCGCCTTCGGCACCTCGCTTCTGGGCTACGTCTTCAACGCCGCCTTCCAGCTCGACGCAGAAGGCTGGCGGAAGCTGACATTCCGCTGGGGCATCTTCTTCCTCTTCCTCGCAGTGTTGAATGAAGTCGTCTGGCGGAATTTCTCGGATGATGTCTGGGTTAGCTTCAAGGTCTGGGGCACCATGCCGATCACCATCCTCTTTACGCTCGCCCAGATGCCGCTGATCATGAAGCACTCGCTGGAAGAGAAGGAAGCGGAATGACCGATTCGACCAGCCAAACGGAGGGGAACTCGACGACGCGTTTCTGGCTGGCCGTGACCTTCGTCATCATCCTCGTTCAGGTTGTCTCCCAGTATCTGATGGGGCGGCTTTGGATCTGCGAATGCGGCTATGTGAAGCTCTTCGAAGCGGGCGTGAACACGCCCGGCAATTCGCAGCACCTCTTCGACTGGTACACGCCATCGCACATCATCCACGGCTTTCTGTTCTATGGCCTGGGTTGGTTGGTGATGCGCGACAAGCCAATCACCGCGAAGCTTGCGCTTGCCGCCCTGATCGAGGCAGGCTGGGAGATCCTGGAAAACTCGCCAATCGTGATCGACCGCTACCGGACGGCTACCATGGCGGTCGGCTATAGCGGCGACAGCATTCTGAATTCCGGGATGGACATGGTCGCGATGATCGCCGGTTTCTTCTTTGCGGCGCGCGCACCGATCTGGCTGACGGCAGTGCTCACGATCGGTTTTGAAATCCTGACGGCCATCATCATCAGAGACAACCTGACGCTCAATGTCGTCATGCTGGTTTGGCCGATCGAGGCTGTAAAGACCTGGCAGGGAGCGCTCTGACCGAGGAGGCTCAGCTGCCGGCCAGGGCCTTTTCGATCGCCGGCATCAGCTGCGTTTGAAAACTCTCCGGATCGAAGGGGCCGACCTTCTTGTAGAGGATCATGCCATCGGGTCCCACGAGATAGCTTTCCGGAATACCATAGACGCCCCAATCGATGGCAGCCTTGCCATTTGGATCAACCCCGATCGCATCGTAGGGATTGCCGAGTTCACCAAGGAACCTGAGCGCGTTGTCGTTGCGATCCTTGTAGTTGATGCCAACCACATTGACGCGCGGATCCTTGGAGAGCTCGAGCAGCATAGGATGCTCCTGCCGGCAGGGCACGCACCAGGAGGCAAACACATTGACCAGCGTCAGCTTGCCGGAAATGGCGGCCGTGGTCAGTGCGGGGAGCTCGGAGCCCTCAAGGGCAACAAGGTCGAGCATAGGAGCCTTTGTCCCAATTAGCGCCGACGGGATCTCCGATACGTCGCGACCGGATTGGAGCTGGGTCATGAAGACCGCAGCCAGACCGGCAAAAAGGACGAGCGGCAAGGCGGCAATGAAGTAACGCCCACGCCCCTTGGAACCGGCTAATTCGGTTTCGCTGCGCTCGGTCATGCCGACGTGTCCTGTCCGGCAGGGGCCGAACGGCGGCGAATGCCCTGTCCTTCCAATGCTTTCAGTTCCGCCTGCCGCGCCCGACCGTCGAGATAGATCCAGACAGCCAGGCTGAGACAGATGGCGGCTGTCAGTACATAAGATCCAATGACGTAGAAGGCGTGTGTCATGCCTGATGCTCCCGGCCAGCCTGACGGGCTGCCATGCGGCGCTGTGCGCCGACACGGCGGCGCCAGATCTCGTTGCGCATCGCCATCAGATGGAGCGTGAAGAAGAGGAGGGTGAAGGCCAGAGCCATGACGAGGAGCGGCCAGAGAAACTCGGGGTGAATGGTCGGACCATCAAGGCGCATGACGCTGGCCGGCTGGTGCAGCGTGTTCCACCAGTCGACCGAGAACTTGATGATCGGGATGTTGACGAAGCCGACCAGGATCAGGACGGCGCTGACGCGCGCAGCCTTGGACGGATCATCCATGGAGCGATTGAGCGCAATTAGGCCTAGATACATCAGGAACAGCACGAAGACTGACGTGAGGCGCGCATCCCAGACCCACCAGGTGCCCCACATGGGCTTGCCCCAGAGCGAACCGGTGACGAGAGCAATCAGGGTGAAGGCCGCCCCGAGCGGGGCTGCCGCCTTGTGACTGACATCCGCCAGCGGATGACGCCAGACCAGCGTGCCGATCGCCGAGATCGCCATCACGGAGTAACACATCATCGAGAGCCAGGCGGCAGGCACATGCACATACATGATGCGCACGGTATCGCCCTGCTGGTAGTCCGTCTCGGACGTGAAACCAAGGGAAAGCCCCACGACAAAGAGGAGCGCGGTGATGCCCACGAACCACGGCAGGGCCCGCTCGACAAAAGCGAGGAATCGCGTCGGGTTGGCGAGATCGATGATCTTGGTCAGGGCGAGGCTATTGTCGGTCATGCCTTGTTCTAGCCTGTCTCAGCCGGCCCTGCAATTGATCCTGGTCAAGCCGAATTGTCTCAATCGCCGGAACTGCGCAAGGCCGCGGCCGCACCCACGGGACCGATCACGGCAAAGAGAAGCGTGATGGCCGAGAGGAACATGAAGGGCGGCAGGAAGGGCGCAGGATCCTCGACCGCCGCATAGGAGGCACTGACCCCGAAAATCAGCACGGGGACGGCGAGCGGCAACACGAGAATGGAGACCAGCAGACCGCCGCGGGGCAGGGCGACGGCCACCGCCGCCCCGGCCGCACCGATGAAGGTGATGGCCGGCGATCCGACCAGCAGCGTCAGCATCACGGCGCCGATGGCAACCTCATCCATGTTCATGAACAGACCGAGCAGCGGCGAGGCGATCACGAGCGGCAGACCGGTGGCGACCCAATGCGCCAGACATTTGACGAGCACTGTAAGCACGAGCGGTGTTTCCTGCATCAGCAGGATGTCGAGCGACCCGTCGTCGCGCTCGGCCTGGAACAGCCGATCGAGGCCGAGCAGGGCAGAGAGCAGGGCCCCAATCCAGACGATGGCAGGTCCGATCCGCGAGAGGAGATTTAGATCAGGCCCGACGCCGAACGGGATGACGGCAACCACCGTGGTGAAGAAAAGCACGCCGATCATCGCGCCGCCGCCGGCACGGACGGAGAGTTTCAGATCCCGGAGAAACAGCGCCATCATGCGGAATACTCCAGTTCGACGCCATCGAAGCCGAGCATCTCCAGCGTCTGGGCTCCATCCATCCCGAGCGGCTGATGGGTTGCGGCAAGCGCGATACCGCCTGACTGACGGTGCCGGCGCACGAGCTCTTCGAACATCGCGTCCGCCTTGCGGTCGAGCGCGGCCGTCGGCTCGTCGAGGATCCAGACCGGGCGATGCGCGACAAGAAGCCGCGCCATGGCGAAGCGCCGCTGCTGTCCGGCAGAAAGATAGCCATACGGAAGATGCGTGATGCCGGAAAGATCGACGGCAGCGGCTGCCTCCTCGACGCTGAGCCCCGCTCCGCCACCGATATCGCCAAGAAAGGATTTCCAGAAGGCGAGGTTCTCGGCGACCGTCAGCTCGCGTTTCATCCCGTTTCGATGGCCGAGGTAATGGCTGAATTCTCCGGCTGGCCGGGCCTCTCCGTCCGCGTCGGAGACACAGACCGCCCGGCCTGTCTCCGGACGAAGCAGTCCGGCAATGACGCGCAGAAGCGTCGATTTCCCGGAGCCGTTTCGGCCCGTCAGAACCATCGCTTCTCCTGGAGCCAACTTAAAGGAAACATTAACGAAAATCAGATCCTCGCCACGGCGCGCTGAGAGATTTTCGGCTTCGAGCCTGATCATGGTCGCCTTCTGGCAGGATGAGGCCTGCCTCATAAAAAATTCCGTTTTCGTCCTTCGTCGGTCTGGCGCCTTTCTTAGAAATTATCTATAAGACCTGCAACCACGCCAGCGGCCGGCGTGAAGTTCATCCTTGTGCCGAACTTGAATATCGCGAGGAGCGGTTTTCACGTGCGGACAGCGGAAATGGTCGTACCCGCATCCTGATGTGCATGAAGTGCATAGGCGTCCGCACGATTGTGTTGGCTATCAGAATATGCGGGGTTCTATCCGTGGCTAAATCTCTCGACAGTTTCAATTGCCGGTCGGTCCTGACCGTCGACGGCAAGGACTATGTCTACTACAGCATCCCGAAGGCCGAAGCGAACGGTCTTGCCGGTGTATCGAAGCTCCCTTACTCGATGAAGGTGCTTCTCGAGAACCTTCTCCGCAACGAGGATGGCCGCTCGGTCACCAAGAAGGACATCCAGGCCGTCGCCGAATGGCTTGTAAACAAGGGCCTGACCGAGGCGGAAATCGCCTACCGCCCGGCCCGCGTGCTGATGCAGGACTTCACCGGCGTTCCCGCCGTCGTTGACCTCGCCGCCATGCGCGACGCCATGGTCAATCTCGGTGGTGATCCGGAGAAGATCAACCCGCTGGTTCCCGTCGACCTCGTCATCGACCACTCTGTCATCGTCGACGAATTCGGTACGCCGACGGCCTTTGCCCGCAACGTCGAGCTCGAATACGAGCGCAATGGCGAGCGCTACCGCTTCCTAAAGTGGGGCCAGCAGGCGTTCAAGAACTTCCGCGTCGTTCCCCCGGGCACCGGCATCTGTCACCAGGTCAATCTGGAATACCTCGGCCAGACCGTCTGGACCAAGGATGAGGACGGCGAAACCACGGCTTATCCGGACACCTGCGTCGGCACGGACAGCCACACCACGATGATCAACGGTCTTGGCGTTCTCGGCTGGGGCGTTGGTGGTATCGAAGCCGAAGCCGCCATGCTCGGCCAGCCCGTCTCCATGCTGCTGCCGGAAGTCATCGGCTTCAAGCTGACAGGCAAGGTGAAGGAAGGCGTGACCGCGACCGACCTCGTTCTGACCGTGGTGCAGATGCTGCGCAAGAAGGGCGTTGTCTCCAAGTTCGTCGAATTCTTTGGCCCCGGCCTTGATTCGATGTCGCTCGCAGACCGCGCCACGATCGGCAACATGGGTCCGGAATACGGCGCCACCTGCGGCTTCTTCCCGGTTGACGGCGAAACCATCAACTACCTGACCATGTCGGGCCGCACCAAGGACCGTATTGCCCTGGTTGAAGCCTATTCCAAGGCTCAAGGCATGTGGCGCGATGGCGACGGTTCGGACCTCGTCTTCACCGACACGCTCGAACTCGACCTCGGCGACGTCGTGCCGTCCATGGCGGGCCCGAAGCGTCCGGAAGGCCGTCTGCCGCTCGAAACCATTGCTCCGAACTTCGCAACGGCTCTCGAAGGCGATTACAAGAAGCCCGGCCAGCTCTCTAACCGTTATGCGGTTGAAGGCACCGATTTCGACCTCGGCCATGGCGATGTGGCGATTGCCGCTATCACCTCCTGCACCAACACCTCGAACCCGAGCGTGCTGATTGCGGCCGGCCTTCTCGCCCGCAACGCCGTTGCCAAGGGCCTGAAGTCCAAGCCGTGGGTGAAGACCTCGCTGGCACCTGGGTCTCAGGTCGTTGGCGAATATCTCGCCAAGTCTGGCCTTCAGACGTCGCTTGATGCGCTCGGCTTCAACCTCGTCGGCTTCGGTTGCACGACCTGCATCGGCAACTCCGGCCCGCTGCCGGCGCCGATCTCCAAGACGATCAACGACAAGGGCCTGATCACAGCGGGCGTGCTCTCTGGCAACCGCAACTTCGAGGGCCGCATCTCGCCGGACGTACAGGCAAACTACCTGGCATCGCCGCCGCTGGTCGTCGCCTACGCACTCGCCGGCACCGTCCAGAAGGACCTGACCACCGAGCCGCTCGGCGAAGACCAGAACGGCAACCCTGTGTTCCTCAAGGACATCTGGCCGACCTCGCACGAGATCCAGGAATTCATCCTGAAATACGTCACGCGCGAACTCTACGAATCGAAGTATGCCGACGTGTTCAAGGGCGACGAAAACTGGCAGGCCGTTCAGGTTCCTGCCGGTCAGACCTATGCCTGGGACGACAAGTCGACCTATGTGCAGAACCCGCCTTACTTCGTCGGCATGGGCAAGACCGGCTCGGGCCTGAAGGACATCAAGGGCGCCCGTGTCCTCGGTCTCTTCGGCGACAAGATCACCACCGACCACATCTCTCCGGCCGGTTCGATCAAGGCAGCGTCTCCGGCAGGTGCCTACCTGACCGACAACGGCGTCGCTGTGGCGGACTTCAACCAGTACGGCACGCGCCGTGGCAACCATGAAGTCATGATGCGCGGCACCTTCGCCAACATCCGCATCCGCAACCACATGCTCGGCCCGAACGGCAAGGAAGGTGGCTACACGGTCCACTATCCGTCCAAGGAAGAGCTGTCGATCTACGATGCGGCCATGATGTACAAGGAAGAGGGCGTTCCGCTCGTCATCTTCGCAGGTGTCGAATACGGTAACGGTTCGTCGCGTGACTGGGCGGCCAAGGGCACCAACCTGCTCGGCGTCAAGGCCGTGATCGCGCAGTCCTTCGAGCGTATCCACCGTTCGAACCTCGTCGGCATGGGCGTCGTGCCCTTCACCTTCGAGGACGGCACCACCTGGGCCTCGCTCAACCTCAAGGGCGACGAGATCGTCACGATCGAGGGCCTGGAAGGCGACATCAAGCCGCGCGAGAAGAAGATCGCCAAGATCACCTACTCCGACGGCACCGTGAAGGACGTACCGCTGCTCTGCCGCATCGATACGCTCGACGAAGTCACCTACATGAACAATGGTGGCATCCTGCAGACCGTTCTGCGCGATCTCGCCGCCTGATCCGTCTAAGGCACAAGACCATGAGAGGCCGTCGGGAAACCGGCGGCCTTTTCTTTTGCATCAGCACGCTCGGCCGGTGCCGAAAGTTTCACCCCATCGTGACTTCCCGCATGGCGCTCTTGGCGCTATCAGTGCTGCACTCAAGTGAAGGCATCTCGATAGCATGCGGCACAAGAACTCTGACAAGACAACGGCATGGGTCACGGCATGGGCGATGGTGGCCTTGGCTGTCTCAAGCCTGTTCCTCTTTCCGGGGCAAAGCACGGCCGAGGAATTTTTCGAGCCGAAGGGTGTCGTCGAACTCTTCACCTCGCAGGGCTGTCGCTCCTGCCCGCCCGCCGATCGCGCCTTTGAGAAACTCGTGCGCCAAGGCGAGGTCGTGGCACTCTCCTATCACGTCGATTACTGGAATTATCTCGGTTGGGCCGATACCCTTGCCACGCCCGAGAACACCGAGCGGCAATATGCCTATGCCAAGGCCTTTGGCCGAAGCGGCGTCTACACGCCCCAGGCGGTTCTCAACGGTCGAGAACACCTGAAGGGCACTGATGCTACCGATATCGACCGCCGTCTTCAGAGGCTCCAGTCGGCCGGCAAGGGTCTCGTCGTGCCCATCCGCGCGTCGCGCCATGACGACCAACTATCCATCTCCGTGGGTGCTGGCCATGGCAAGGCCAACGTCGTGGTCGTCTATTTCCGCCAGCATCAGACGGTCGAGGTCCTCAAGGGTGAAAACACCGGGCAGAACCTCGATTACTGGCACAGCGTGACGGATGTGCAGACCGTCGGCATGTGGGACGGCAAGGCTCTGGACCTCACGCTGCCCGCCAAACGCATGGGCGACGACAAGAGCGACGGCTGCGCTATCCTACTGCAGGCAGCGGATGAGAAAGGAAACCCATCTCACATCGTCGGTGCGACGATGATGATGGTGAAGCCGAAGACTCTGTAAGGGAAAAGAACCTGGTGTGGTCCGGCCCAGAAGCATTGGGGGGCTGGGGGTAAGGGGTCAATGCGCCAGACCGGACCGTTTGGCGCACCGCGCCAACCAAGTTAGTTATATACTATCGCAAAAAGCGGCGCAGGTATGTTCAAATTTGGGCAGCCGCACGTTTATCTGATTTGACGCGTGACAACGGTCACACACGATCGCCAAAAGTTGAAACGAAAAAAGCCCGTCCGGCAGGCGGACGGGCTTCTGATGCAATTGCCGTGGTCTCGACTTAGCCCTGCAGGGCGTCGTAGGCCGCAACGCTTCTGACGGCACGCTCGCCAATCAGCTTGGCATCGTCGCCCGGCTTGTACAGGCTGGAGCCGAGGCCGAACGCACGAACGCCGACTTTCCAGTAATCGGCGAAGTTGGCATCGGAGACACCACCAACAGCACCGATCGGCAGGTTCGGTGGCAGGATCGCCTTGATGGCCGAAATGCCGCCTGGTCCGAGCACGCTTGCCGGGAAGAACTTCAGCGCTGCAGCGCCAGACTTGGCGGCAAGAAGCGCTTCGGTCGGCGTGAAGACGCCCGGCATTGCCACCATGCCATGGGCGACGGCACGCCTGATGACGTCGGGTTCGACATTCGGCGTCACGAGCAGATTTCCGCCGACGTCATGAAGCCGATCGACCTGGGCAACCTCGAGAACGGTGCCGGCACCGATCAGAACGTTTGCGGGCGCGCGCTTGCGCGCCTTCTCGATCGAGACGAACGGGTCAGGCGAGTTCAGGGGAACTTCGATCGCTTCGAAGCCAGCTTCGATGAGGACATCGACGGTTGCCTCGATCTCGGTCGGCTTGATGCCGCGCAGGATGGCAACGAGGTTGCGGCGAAGGGCGGGCCAGGCAACGGAGGCGGTCATCGTTCAGTCCTTGAATTCATGATCGAAAAGCGAAAGCGCGGAGGCAAGCAGGCCACGGCGCACCAGCAGGCCGCCATCAAGCAGGACAGGCTCACCGCCGGCCTTGGTGATAGCGCGCGCATAAAGACGCGTCAGCTTTCCCGTGCCGATCAAATAGGCCTTTCCGTGGCGCAGAAGGTCTTCTCGGATGGCAGCGATCTCGGCACCGATGAGCAGGCCGGAAAGACGAGCTGCCGGATTGACCTTTGCCCCTTGGCCCGCAAGCAGGCTTTCGGCACGGATTGAGAACAGCACGGATGTCAGAGCAAACCCGGGCTGCAGCGCCTGATCGACGGCAGCGTCGAAAATGTCGGGATCCGCCTCCGTATCCCCATCTTCAGGAACGGACAGCCGCAGGATCGATTGCCGGCTAATCAGATTAAACAACTCACCGGTCATGACCGTCGAGAAGCGCCTGACCTGACCACCCTCGACCAAGGCCCATTTGGAATGTGTACCAGGCAGGCAGAACAGAGCGTTATCCAGGCCCTGCTCCAGCGCGCCGGCCAATTGCGTTTCCTCGCCGCGCATGACGTCAAAGGCGCCACCTTCGCGCTGGCAGACACCCGGAAGGATATAGACCGGGCGGTTGACGCCCTCGGGCTGGACGGCATGCTGGAAGAGGCCCACCAAAGGCGCTGGCGTTTCCACATAGGGTGCTTCGCGCCAGCCAGTGCGTGCTCCCGCCATACCAGCGACGACGACCGGTAGATCTGCAGGCGCGCCAAGCGCCGACAGGTGTCCCTCCAGCACCGCGGGATAGGCAGCCTTCTCCAGGCTGCCCATTCCCTCGGGCGACTGTCGTTCACCGATCACCGCACCCTGGCTGTCGACGAGCCAGATACGCAGGTTGCTGGTGCCCCAATCGACGAGCGCGGCAAACGGTGATCCAGTCACGTCGGCTCCTTAAGCCAGATCGATCGGCAGCAGGGCCGCCGGGATGTCCTGGTAGCAGACCGGCCGCAGGAAGCGGCGGATCGAGAGCGTACCGACAGAAGTCGCACCGAAGTTCGTGGACGCCGGATAGGGGCCACCATGAACCATGGAATCGGCCACTTCGACACCCGTCGGGAAACCGTTGGCGAGCACGCGGCCAGCCTTGCGCTCCAGGATTGGCATCAAACGCTTGCCAAGCGCTTCATCACCGGCGTCTACATGCAGAGATGCCGTCAACTGGCCGGAAAGGCTGCGGGCCATGGCGACCATTTCGTCTTCGCTTTCCGCGATGACAACAAGGCCGAGCGGGCCGAAGACTTCTTCGCCGAGCACGTGATTGTCGAGCCAGTCCTTGGCGGTGGTCTGGAACAGGTACGGTGTCGCGTTGCGCAGGTCGCAGGTAGATGTCAGCACCGAGCGCACGCCCTCGGTACCGGCGATACGTGTGGCACCGTCACGATAGGCCTTGGCGATGCCGTCGGTCAGCATGGTCTGCGGTCCGACACCCGAAAGGGCCTCGGTTGCGGTCTCGACAAACTTGTCGGCATCGGCGCCCTTCAGCAGCACAACGATACCAGGGTTCGTGCAGAACTGGCCGGCACCCATGGTCAGCGAACCGACCCAACCCTTGGCGATGGCTTCGCCACGGTTGGCAATCGCCTTCGGCAGCATGAACATCGGGTTGACCGAGCCGAGCTCGCCGAAGAACGGGATCGGTTCAGGGCGCTGGGCGCAGAGATCGAAGAGCGCGCGACCACCACCGAGCGAACCGGTAAATCCGACAGCCTTGATCAGCGGATGCTGGACCAGGGCCTGACCGACATCGCGGCTGCCGCCATGCACGAGCGAGAAGACGCCCGGGTGCACGCCGCAGCGCTTAATCGCGGCATCAATGGCGGACGCCACGATTTCACCCGTGCCCGGATGGGCATCATGCGCCTTGACGACAACGGGGCAGCCGGCAGCGAGGGCCGCTGCCGTGTCACCACCGGCCGTCGAGAAGGCGAGCGGGAAGTTCGAGGCGCCGAAGACGGCAACCGGGCCGATTGGGCGCTGGACCATCTGAAGGTCCGGACGCGGAAGCGGCTTGCGGTCGGGCAGGGCTTCGTCGTGACGACGATCGAGATAATCGCCCTTGCGGATATGCGCCGCGAACAGGCGAAGCTGGCCGACAGTACGACCGCGCTCACCGATCAGCCGGGCTTCCGGCAGGCCGGTTTCCTGGGAGCCGATCTCGGTGATCGCATCGCCACGCGCATCGATTTCTTCTGCGATGGCATCCAGGAAAGCGGCACGCTCTTCGCGCGTCGAATAGGCATAGGTTTCGAAGGCCTCTTCAGCGGCCTTGACCGCCTGATCGACCAGGGCAGGCGTGCCCTTCGAGAAGGTGTGGGAGGAGCCCGTGGCAGGCGACGAGGCGAAGGTGTCCGTGCTGGCAATCCAGTTGCCGGCGATCAGGTGTTTTCCAGTCGGTGTATAGGCCATGGGTCGGGCCTCCTTTTCTTCTCAGTCTTCGAAGTGAGCGACGACTTTTCGTTCCCCGCAGAGGAATGAATCCGCCACGATACGCAGCGGCTGATAGTCGGTGTCGCTCTGGCGGGAGCGCATGAGGTGGGCAAAGCGTTCGTAGATTCCCGCATATTCGCGGTCCGGGCCGGACGCCTGTTCCTTACCCCCGATATAGAGTTCCGAGCCGCCCTTTGAAAGGCGCAACTCGCCGGCATTCGTCTGGACTGTGATGTCCCACGTCTGCGGGCCTTCCTGTCGCCAGTCGAATTCGGCCGTAACAGGCGCGCCTTCGACGGTCCGCATGGCGATGGAAGCGGCGATCGGCTGCTTCTTGTTTTCCGGGAACTCCAGAGTGGATTTTTCCACCATGATGTGGCCGGGCACGATCTCCGTCAGGATGGAGAGTGCATTGATACCCGGATCGAAGACGCCGAAGCCGCCCGGCTCCCAGATCCAGGCCTGGCCGGGATGCCAGCGACGCACGTCTTCCTTCCAGACGATCGAGACCGACTGGATGACCTTGTCCGCAAGCCATTGCTTGGCAGGCTCGACACCGAGCGCAAAGCGTGAATGCCAGGTGGCAAACAGCGTCACGCCGGCCTTGGCAGCGAGCTCCGAAAGAGCCTCGGCTTCGCCAAGTGTCGTTGCAGGCGGCTTTTCCATCAGCACATGGCGACCAGCTGCAATCGCAGCCGTTGCCATGTCGAAGCGGACCTCGGGCGGCGTGCAAAGCGACACGACCTTGATGTCAGGGCGCGCTGCGAGGAACTCGTCGAAATCCGTGAAGTTCTCCGCACCCTCGACCTTGCCGTGACGGCTCACGCCGACGGCAACGACGAAGTCATTGCCGCCTGCGATCGACGGGATGTGCTGGTCGCGGGCGATCTTGCCGATGCCGACGAGCGCGAGCGGGATACGTTCTGCCATGGTGAGATCCCTCAGTGTGCATCCTTGCCGACCGGCGAGCCGCGGCAGCCCTTCAGGAAGTCGAAGTCGGCACCGGTATCGGCACCCTCGACGTGATCATGGAAGAGCTTGGCATAACCGCTTGCTGGCGGTTCGACCGGCGGACGCCATTCGGCGAGACGGCGCTGCATTTCCTCGTCGGAGATATCGAGATGCACGCGACGGGCTTCGACGTCGACTTCGATGAAGTCGCCGTTCTTGACGATCGCGAGCGGCCCACCACGCGCCGCTTCCGGCGACGTGTGCAGGAGCACGGTGCCATAGGCGGTGCCGGACATGCGCGCATCGGAGATGCGGACCATGTCAGTGATCCCCTTGCGCAGTACCTTCGGCGGAAGGCCCATATTGCCCACTTCCGCCATGCCCGGATAACCGCGCGGACCACAGTATTTGAGGACCATGACGCAGGTCTCGTCGATGTCGAGCGCCTCGTCGTTGATCTTCGCCTTGTAGTCGTCGATGTCTTCGAAGACCACGGCGCGGCCGCGATGCTTCATCAGATGCGGAGAGGCGGCCGACGGCTTCAGCACGCAGCCCTTCGGCGCGAGGTTGCCGCGCAGGACGACGATACCGCCCTGCTGGGTGAGCGCCTTGTCGACCGGCAGGATAACGTCCTCGTTCCAGTTGCGAACGTCCTTCACCTCGTCCCAGATGCTTTCGCCGGAAACCGTCAGTGCGTCCTTGTGCAGCTTTCCGGCCTCGCCGAGCATCTTGATGACGACAGGCAGACCGCCCGCATAGAAGAACTCTTCCATCAGGTATTTGCCCGACGGCATGAGGTTGACGATCGTCGGGATGTCGCGGCCGAGGCGATCCCAGTCATCGAGCGTGATATCGACGCCGACGCGGCCGGCCATCGCCAGAATATGCACGACGGCATTGGTCGAGCCGCCGATGGCGCCATTGACGCGGATCGCGTTCTCGAAGGCTTCCTTCGTCATGATGTCCGAGGGCTTGAGGTCGTCCTTGACCATCTGCACGATGCGACGGCCCGAAAGCTGCGCCATCACCTTGCGGCGGCTGTCGACGGCCGGGATCGCGGCGTTTCCGGAGAGCGCCATGCCGAGGGCTTCAACCATCGACGCCATCGTCGAGGCTGTGCCCATGGTGTTGCAGGTGCCGCTCGAGCGCGACATCGAGGCTTCCGCTTCAACGAACTCCTCCTGGGTCATCTCGCCAGCCTTCACGGCTTCGGAGAACTTCCACAGATGCGTGCCGGAACCGACGCGTTCGCCGCGGAAATAGCCGTTCAGCATCGGACCGCCGGTGACGACGATCGATGGCAGATCGGTCGAGGCAGCGGCCATCACCAGCGACGGGGTGGTCTTGTCGCAACCGACGAGCAGCACGGCACCGTCGATCGGCTGACCGCGCATGGCTTCTTCGACGGCGAGGGCCGCGAGGTTGCGGTACATCATCGCGGTAGGGCGGAAGGTGTTTTCGGACGCCGAGAACACCGGGATCTCGACCGGGAAGCCGCCGGCCTCCCAGACGCCGGCCTTCACCTTTTCGGCCAGTTCGCGCAGATGGCCGTTGCAGGGAGTAAGGTCGGACCAGGTGTTGAGGATGCCGATGACGGGACGGCCGTCGAACAGGTCATGCGGGTGACCCTGGTTCTTCATCCAGCCACGATGATAGATCGTGTCGCGGGACGTGCCCCCGTACCAGTGCTGCGATCTCAGTTGGCGCGGCCAGGCCGCCGGTTTGAACTTGCTCATGGCTATCGTCCTGTCTCTGTTGAATGGGCGGGCCGGATGACCGATCCGCTCAGAGCATCTTGACCTTGACGGTCTCTGCAGCAGCCTTTGCGAGGCGATTGCGCAGCGGAAGACCGAATTGCGGGGACTCGATTTCGAACACGTCGCCTTCCTGCGTCACGAATCCATCAGCCACGGACAGTGTTGCCGTGCCGTACATGTGAACGTGAAGGTCGCCGGGCTGGCAGAACAGCGCATACTTGAAGTGGTGATATTCAAGGTTCGCGATCGTGTGAGACATGTTCGCCTCGCCCGAAAGGAAGGGCTTTTCCCACACTGTCTTGCCGCCACGCAGGATGCGCGAGGTGCCTTCGACGTGATCGGGAAGGGCGCCGACACGAAGCTCCGGACCGAAGGAGGCCGGACGCAGCTTGGAATGGGCCAGGAAGAGATAGTTGATCTTCTCGGTCACGTGGTCGGAGAATTCGTTGGCAACGGAGAAGCCGAGGCGATGCGCCGTGCCGTCTTCGCCGATGATATAATAGCCGGCCATTTCCGGTTCTTCACCACCATCGAGAGCGAAGGACGGCGACACGAGATCGTCACCGGGTGCGACGGCGTTGAAGCCGTTGCCCTTGTAGAACCACTCGGGCTGAACACCGGTTTCGCCGGGCTTCGGCTTGCCGCCTTCCAGGCCCATGCGGAACATCTTCATCGAGTCGCTCATGCCGGCGGTGTCCGCATGCATGTTGTCTCGCGCGGATGCCGAGCCCGTATGGGTGAGACCCGTACCGGTCAGGTACATGTGGGCCGGATCGGGATGGCGGACCGGGCAGTCGAGCTTGCCTTCGGCGGCGAGCGCGACGAGGTCGACAGTGTCGCCTTGGCCCTGCTGTTCGATCAGGGCTGCAACGGTGGTCCCGGCGGCAATCGCCGCCTTGGCCAGTTCGTAGGTGGAGTTAAATCCTGGGACAAGGCGCGCAGCCTCACCCTGGCGGCAAATGATGCCGCCAGCCTTCAATTGCGAGAGAAACATAAGCCTATCCTCAGACTGCTTTGTTCTTGTTGTAAACGTCGAAGAAGACAGCAGCCAAAAGCACGAGGCCCTTGATGAGCTGCTGGTAGTCGATGCCGATACCCATGATCGACATGCCGTTGTTCATGACACCCATGATGAAGGCGCCAATGACTGCACCGGTAATCTTGCCAACGCCGCCGGATGCCGAGGCGCCGCCGATGAAGCAGGCAGCGATGACGTCGAGTTCGAAGCCGACGCCCGCCTTCGGCGTTGCCGAATTGAGGCGCGCCGCGATGATCATGCCAGCGAGAGCCGCAAGCACGCCCATGTTGACGAACGCATAGAAAGTGAGCCGCTCGGTGTTGATGCCAGAGAGCTTGGCCGCCTTCTCGTTGCCACCCAGCGCATAGATCCGGCGACCGATGGTCGTCCGTGTGGTGACGAAGGAGTAAAGCGCAATCAGGATGCCCATGACGACGAGCACGTTCGGCAGGCCGCGATAGGTTGCCAGCTGATAGCCGAGGAAGATCGCGACGACGCTGATGATGCCCATCTGCACGGCGAAGAAGACGAAGGGTTCGTTTTCAGTGCCGTGCTCTTCGTTCAGGCGACGATGCTTCATGCCGTTGAAGATCGCCAGAGCCACGAGCAGCACGACGACGATGATGGCGACATGGTTTGCGATACCCGTCGTTGCAGTGTCCGTCAGCGGCAGGAAATCCGGGATGAAGCCGGTCGACAGCAGGGTGAATTCCTTCGGGAACGGACCGATTGGGCGCCCCTGCAGGACCACATAGGTGAGACCGCGGAAAACCAGCATGCCGGCAAGCGTCACGATGAAGGACGGGATCTTCTGATAGGCGACCCAGTAACCCTGGGCAGCGCCCATGATGCCGCCAAGCATCAGACACAGCGGAATGACCAGCGAGAAATGCCAGCCCCATTTGACCAGCATGATCGCCGATATGCCGCCGATGAAGGCGACGATCGAGCCGACCGACAGGTCGATATGCCCCGCCACGATGATCAGCAGCATGCCGAGCGCCATGATGACGATGAACGAGTTCTGCAGCACCAGGTTGGTGATGTTGACCGGGCGGAAGAGGACGCCATTGGTCAGGAATTGGAACAGCAGCATGATGACGACGAGCGCCAGCAGCAGTCCGTATTCGCGGATGTTGTTGCGCAGGTAGTCGCCCACGGAGACCTTGGGGGTTTCGGTTCTTGTGTCGATGGCCATTAGTGTTTCTCCCCAGAGCGCATGATGGCACGCATGATGGACTCTTGGCTTGCTTCTTCCTTGGACAGTTCCGCGACGATGCGACCTTCGTTCATGACGTAGATGCGGTCGCAGGTGCCGAGCAGTTCCGGCATTTCCGATGAGATCATCAGAATGCCCTTACCTTCGGCGGCAAGCTGGTTGATGATGGTGTAGATTTCGAATTTCGCGCCAACGTCGATGCCGCGGGTCGGCTCGTCGAGGATCAGGATCTCCGGATTGGTGAACAACCACTTCGACAGCACGACCTTCTGCTGGTTGCCGCCGGACAGGTTGACCGCTTCCTGATAGATCGAATGCGACCGGATCCTGAGCTTCTGCCGGTAATCGGCAGCCACCTTGGCTTCCTTGCGATCGTCGATCACTGTGCCACTGGACACGCCATTGAGATTGGCGAGCGTGGTGTTTTCCTTGATATTGTTCTGCAGGACGAGACCGAGATGTTTGCGGTCTTCCGTCACATAGGCAAGACCCGCACCGATCGCCTTCGGGATGGTCGAGACGTCGACCGGTTTACCGTGCATCCACACATCGCCGGTGATCTTGTGACCCCAGGACTTGCCGAAAATGCTCATCGCCGTCTCGGTGCGGCCGGCGCCCATGAGACCGGCGATGCCGACGACTTCGCCAGCCCGAACGTTGAAGGCGACATCATGCAGGAACTGGCGATCACGGTGGTTCTGATGGAAGACGTTCCAGTTCTTCACTTCGAGAAGCATCTCGCCGATCTTCGGTTCGCGCTTCGGATAGCGGTCTTCCATGTCACGACCGACCATGCCCTTGATGATCCGGTCTTCCGTGATTTCCTGCGTATGACAGTCGAGGGTTTCGACCGTGCCGCCATCGCGAATGATGGTGATCTGGTCGGCGACCTTTCGGATTTCGTTGAGCTTGTGGGAGATGATGATCGAGGTCATCCCCTGTTTGCGGAATTCCATCAGAAGCGTGAGCAGCGCGTCCGAATCCGTTTCATTGAGCGAAGCGGTTGGCTCGTCGAGGATGAGCAGCCGGACCTTCTTTGACAGCGCCTTGGCGATTTCGACCAGCTGTTGCTTGCCGACGCCGATGTCGGTGATGCGCGTGGACGGAGGATCCTTCAGGCCGACCTTCGCCAGCAGCTCTTTCGTCCGCGCGAAGGTCTGGGGCCAGTGGATCACGCCATTGTCGGCGATCTCGTTGCCGAGGAAGATGTTTTCGGCGATCGACAGGAGCGGCACGAGCGCCAGCTCCTGGTGAATGATGATGATTCCGAGTTCTTCGCTGTCGGAGATCCGGCCGAAGCGACGGACTTCGCCGTCGTAATAGATATCGCCGTCATAGGTGCCCGCGGGATAGACGCCGCTCAGGACCTTCATCAGCGTGGACTTGCCGGCACCGTTTTCGCCGACCAGCGCGTGGATCTCTCCCTCGCGCACCTTGAAGCTGACATTGTCCAGCGCTTTCACGCCGGGGAATGTCTTTGTGATGCCGCGCATCTCGAGAATGATGTTGTCCATGTACAGAATTCCTGCGCCAAGCCAGCGATCCTACCTGGATCCAGCCGGAGGCGCGAGCTCCCTCAATGCGTATAGAAAAGGGGTCCGCGACGGATCGCGGACCCGGATGCGATCCGAAGGATCAGTTGTCGATCTGCTCGGCCGTGTAGTAGCCGGCATTGACCAGAACGTCCTTGGCATTGGCCTTGTCGAGAGCGACAGGCTTCAGCAGGTAGGACGGAACGACCTTGACACCGTTGTTGTAGGTCTCGTTGTCGTTGATCTCGGGCTCCTTGCCTTCCATGATGGCTTCTACCATCGAGACGGCAACCTTGGCGAGTTCGCGGGTGTCCTTGAAGACGGTCGAGTACTGCTCGTCGGCAAGCATCGACTTGATCGAGGGCAGTTCGGCGTCCTGACCGGTAACAACCGGCATCGCCATGTCGCCCGAACCGTAGCCTACGCCCTTGAGAGCGGACAGGATACCGATGGAGAGACCGTCATACGGCGAAAGAGCGCCGTGCAGCTTGTCTTCGGTGTAGGTCGAGGACAGCAGGTTTTCCATACGAGCCTGGGCAACAGTACCGTCCCAACGCAGCGTACCGACCTGGTCCATGCCCTGCTGGCCGGACTTGATCACGATGTCACCGCTGTCGATGAGCGGCTGCAGAACCGACATGGCGCCGTCGTAAAAGAAGAAGGCGTTGTTGTCGTCAGGCGAACCGCCGAAGAGTTCGACGTTCCACGGCTTGGTGTCCGGGAACTTGGCCTTGAGGCCATCAACGAGGCTGGTTGCCTGGAGAACGCCGACCTGGAAGTTGTCGAAGGTGGCGTAGAAGTCGACATTGCCCGAGTCACGGATCAGGCGGTCATATGCGATGACCTTGACGCCGGCATCAGCAGCCTTCTGCAGGATGTCGGAGAGCGTGGTGCCGTCGATGGCGCCGATCACGAGAACCTTGGCACCCTTGGTGACCATGTTTTCGATCTGGGCCAGCTGGTTCGGAATGTCGTCGTCAGCAAACTGCAGGTCCGGCGTGTAGCCAGCGTCCTGGAACAGCTTTTGCATGGTCTCGCCATCGGAAATCCAGCGGGTCGACGTCTTCGTCGGCATTGAAATGCCGACCATGCCCTTGTCCTGTGCGAAGGACGCGGGCGCGAATGATGCGATGCCGATTGCGAACGACGCAATCAGGGCGCCAAGTTTCTTCATGGTAACCTCCCTGGTCATACCGTGCGAGGCCAAGCTCCTCCTGGCACTCGCTGAAACAAGAACGAGCGGCTGACACGGCAGCCCCCAGCTCCGTGGCGAGTCTTATCGTGGCCAATATACCGATCAAATGATTATTTTGACTTTCTGCATACCATGGTTGATATGTCCTTTATGACCGAGATTCATGTCCACCGATTGCAGCCGAAGCACCTGAACCTCATCCGCTCGATTGCCGAGCTCGGGCAATTAAGCTTGGCCGCTCAGGAACTTGCGCTGACGCAGCCTGCGGCTTCCCGCATGCTGGGCGAAATCGAACGCTATGTCGGGTCACCGATTTTCGTCCGCACACCGAAAGGCATGGAGCCGACGGCCGTCGGCAGCGCACTCGCCCGCCGGGCTCAGAACGTGCTGGAGGAAATGCGCGAAGCTGCCCGCGAGGTCGAAGCCATTCAGCGCGGCTTGACGGGAAAGGTCAGGATCGGCGCCGTCACCGGCGGCGCAGTCGGTTACGTCGTGCCTGCCATCCGCGCGTTGAAGGCTGAAGCCTCCACCGTCGATATCCATGTCGACGTTGCACCGAGCGGCGAGATGATCCGCGATCTTCTGTCAGGCCAATACGACTTCGTTCTCGGGCGCATCCCGTCCGGCATCGACGCGCGGCAGTTTCATGTCGACGGCGCGACCATGGAAGAGGTCGAGATCGTCGTGCACCGCAGTCATCCGCTGGTCAACGTGGACCGACTCAACATCTCGGACATGGCCCATTTCCCCTGGGTCATGCAGGCGCCCGGCACCCCGCTGCGCCAGGCGGTGGAAAATGTCTTCATCGAGGAAGGTGCCCCAATCCCGCGCAACATCGTCAACACCACATCTCTTCTGGTCATGATCGCGATGCTCGCCTCGTCCAACGCGATCGCTCCGATGTCGCGTGAAGTCGCCGATCTACTCTGTCGACAGACCCCCGTCGGCGACCTGACCACGCTCAAACTCGATACGCCGATCGAAGTGACGCCCTATCATCTGATCACCCTGAGCGGCAAACGTTTGTCGCCGATCGCCGCAAGGCTGCGTGAGCTGCTGCTCAGTCGGTTCCTCAGCAGGGGGCGCTGAGACCATGGTCGCGGGACCCCGATAAGCTTGCAATTTCGGGCATGTCAGGCACACTGTCACCCAGCCGTCATAAATCGCAGCTCATGGAGCATTGATGACAGAGCAGCCGGAAGGGCAGCGCCGTGAAGACGAGGGAGCCGAGAAGAGCGCCACCGGCGTGGTTGATCTCGGCATCTACAGACAATCCCTCGACCCTCTTCCCGTCACGTTCCATCGCCGCGAACTGGACGCGATCCTCTGGATCTATGGCCGCATGGTCGGCGAGGGTGAATGGCGCGACTATGCGATCGATCACCTCAAGGATCGCGCGGTCTTTTCCGTCTTTAAACGGTCAGGTGAATATCCGCTCTACCGGATCGAAAAGAACCCGAAGCTTGCCGCCAAGCAAGGCGCCTTTTCGGTTGCGGCCACGGATGGCCGGATCCTGAAGCGCGGTCACGATCTGCGACAGGTCCTCAAGGTTTTCGACAAGGCGCTGAAAGCCCTCGACTGACGATCAGGGCATCGTGCCGGGATAGCTGGACAGATCGGGCATGGTCGAATTGCCCTCGCCCAGCGCTTTCTGCATGAAGACGGTGTCGAGCCACAGATCATGCTTGAAACCGGTACCCACCAGCCGTCCGGCGGGCTCGAAGCCACAACTGCGGTGCACGGCCATGGACGCCTCGCTCGCACCGCCGATGACGGCGACCATCTGGCGAAAGCCCAGCTTCTCGCACTGGATCAGCAATTCCCTCAGCAGGGCCTTGCCGACACCGCGGCCACGGGCGGCGGGTGCGATATAAATCGAATCTTCGACGAGCCAACGATAGGCGGGGCGGGTTCTGAAGGCCGAAGCATAGGCATAACCGGCGAGCGATCCCTGTTCGTTGATGGCGGCGAGATACGGATAGCCCTTGACCTTGAGGGCGGCAAATCTCGCCGACATTTCGTCTAGATCGGGCGCAACGAGCTCATAGCTCGCGGTTCCATTGACCACAGCGTCCGCGTAAATCGCAGTCACCTGCGAAAGGTCATCAGGGATCAGATCGCGAATTTCGAGATTCATGCAATTACTCCGGTCAATCTCCTTCTTTATCCACGCGCGGAGAGGCGAGACAAGCGCCGGCGTGTCATGGTGACATCGCCGTCACCGAGATGGCCTTCGCTTTTCGCCTGAGCTGGCGGTCAGTCGGCTTGACTCGTGCTGAAAACCTTGTAATTCCTCGCCGCGAAGAGGAATTCGGTCCATGCACGCTTTCGGGCAACCCTTTGCGGTCTTCCACCTCCTGCAGCAGTCTGCTGCCGGTGGCGCATGCCTTTCTCTTGCATCCACGACCAAGGCCAAAACGACGACGAAAACCGTCTGACGTCTTCGGCCACCGCTCTCTCCCCGGCACGGCCGGGGACAAGGAAGGTTGCGTCTGTTCGCGAACTTCCCCCTCACCATCCGCGGAGAGACAGAAAGAGAGCATAGACATGGGTTTCAAGATTGCAGTCGTAGGCGCAACCGGCAATGTCGGGCGCGAAATGCTGAACATCCTCTCCGAACGCGGTTTTCCGGCATCGGAAGTCGTGGCACTCGCATCGGCGCGTTCACAGGGCACGGAAGTCTCCTTCGGTGACAAGGTCCTGAAGGTTTCCAACCTCGAGAACTACGATTTCTCCGATACGGACATTTGCCTGATGTCGGCCGGCGGCACGATTTCGCAGAAGTGGTCGCCGAAGATCGGCGCACAGGGCTGCGTTGTCATCGATAACTCCTCGGCCTGGCGCTACGACGCCGAGGTTCCGCTGATCGTTCCGGAAGTCAATCCGGACGCCATTGTCGATTTCAAGAAGCGCAACATCATCGCCAATCCGAACTGCTCGACCGCCCAGCTCGTCGTGGCCCTGAAGCCGCTGCATGACGTGGCCAAGATCAAGCGCGTCGTCGTATCGACCTACCAGTCGGTTTCCGGCGCCGGCAAGGAAGGCATGGACGAACTGTTCACGCAGACCCGCGCCGTGTTTGTCGCCGATCCGGTGGAATCGAAGAAGTTCACCAAGCGGATCGCCTTCAACGTCATTCCCCATATCGATAGCTTCATGGAAGATGGCTATACGAAGGAAGAGTGGAAGGTTCTGGCCGAGACGAAGAAGATGCTCGACCCGAAGATCAAAGTGACCTGCACAGCCGTGCGCGTACCGGTCTTCATTGGCCATTCGGAATCCGTCAACATCGAGTTCGAGAACGAGATCACCGCAGACCAGGCACGCGACATCCTGCGCGATGCCCCGGGTTGCCTTGTCATCGACAAGCATGAAAACGGCGGCTACATCACGCCCGTCGAATGCGCCGGCGAAGACGCCACCTACATCTCGCGCATCCGCGAGGATGCGACGGTGGAAAACGGTCTCAATATGTGGGTCGTCTCCGACAACCTGCGCAAGGGTGCAGCCCTCAACGCCATCCAGATTGCCGAGTTGCTCGTCAATCGCGGCTTGATCAAGCCCCGCACGGCCGCTTGATTCATCAAAGCAGAGGCTTCCTGATCGAACGCGGGAAGCCTCGCACGGCGCTTTCAGCTGAAAGTGATCCGATTTGAGACCTTCGCGGCCCTACATTAGCTTACGACGGATGACAGAGTCATCTTTCACTGGCATGGTGCGGCCGAATCGCCCCTCCACAGTCTGTTATGAGGCATCAATGCGACTGACATCCACTTTGTCGGCGGCTCTCGTTTCCGTCGTCGCGCTGTTCGCCGGCACGCAACACGCCGCCGCTGCTGCTTGCAGCAACACCTCCGCTGGCTTTGAAGAATGGAGCTCCGCCTTCAAGCAGCAGGCCGCCGCCCAGGGCTTCAGCCCCCGCATGCTCGACAGGGTTTTCTCAACGGTCAGCTATAGCCGCAGCACGATCAGTGCCGACCGCGGTCAGAAGAGCTTCAAGCTGTCCTTCGACCAGTTCATGCAGAAGCGCGGCGGGCAGACAATCATCAACCGCGGCAAGACGATGAAGAAAAACAACGCCGCGCTCTTCGCACGACTTGAGCAGCGCTATGGCGTGCCCCCCGGCCCGCTGATCGCCATCTGGGGCATGGAGACGGGCTTCGGCTCCTTCCTTGGCAAGGAGCACACCCTTTCGGCCGTCGCCACGCTCGCCTTCGATTGCCGCCGCAGCGCATTCTTCACCGACCAGTTTTACGCAGCGCTGGAACTTGTTCAGGCCGGCAACCTCGACGTGAACGCCAAGGGCGCAGCCCACGGCGAAATCGGCCAGACACAGTTTCTACCGCGTAACGTCATTCGCTTCGGTGTCGACGGTGACGGCGATGGCCATATCGACATGGTCCGTTCGCGCGCCGACGCTCTCGCATCGACAGCAAACTTTTTGCGTGGCCACGGCTGGCAGCCAGGCGCCGGCTATCAGCAGGGTGAGCCGAACTACGCCGCCATTCAGGGCTGGAATGCCGCAGGCGTCTACCAGCAAGCAATTGCCTATATCGGCGCGCGGATCGACGCCGAATAATCGACAAGCAAACGGCGGCCATGAGCCGCCGTTTCGCATTTCAGGTGATGCAAGCGCCTGACCGGCTGATCAGTTGTTCGGCTCTGCTCCGAGCCGCTCGAAGTCCTTGGTCTTCGGGTCCATGACCCACAATTCCCCATTGCTGATGTCGAACCAGGCACCGTGGATGCGCAGTTTTCCGCGCTCCTCGAGGATCTTCACGCACGGGAATGTCCGCAGATTGGCAATCGAATTGCGGATGGAGATGCGCTCAAGCGCCGTCTGGCGCTCGGCTGGGGTCATGGTCGAATTACCCTGGATCTGCTCGGCGGCGGGCGCGACGAGGTTCATCCACTTGCCGATGAAGTCGCCTGGCGAGAGCGGCTCCGCGTTCGGGTCAAGGGCTGCACGAATACCGCCGCATCGCCCATGGCCCATCACGATAATGTCCTGCACACGCAGCGCCTGAACGGCGAATTCAAGGGCGGCCGAGGTCGAGTGATACTGGCCGTCCGGTTCGTAGGGCGGCACCATATTGGCGACATTGCGGACGACAAAGAGCTCGCCCGGAATGGAATCGAAGATCACCTCGGGCGCTGCCCGGGAATCGCAGCACGCAATCACCAGCGTATTGGGCTTTTGCCCCTGCTCGGCGAGCGCCCGGTAGCGATCACGCTGATCGTGATACCGGCCGCTCATGAAGTTGCGATAGCCGTTGAGAAGTGCGGAGGGAAATTGGCTCATCGCTACCGATTACAGCGCGTGAACGGCGCTGGCAACTGATTGCAGCCACAGAATTGCCTGGGAAATCAGGGCCGGGTGCTGGGCTTACGCGGGGCCGGATGCAGCAGGCGGCGCATCTGTACCATGGCCATGGGCGTCGAAAGGCTGGTGGCGTCACTCTCCAGAGTAAGCTCGTCACCGCAGCGCTTGGCAGTTTGCATCAGAATTTCGAAGACACTGGCCGTCGCCAATTGCAGCGCCTTTTCTTCGTCCAGGCCTTCGAGAAGACGTGCCAGAAAGACGGCGGCGAGAAGATCGCCCAACCCGTTTGGCGGATTGTCGATAAGCCGGTGTTCGGCAAGCAGAGCCGATCGGCCACTCAGCAGGAGGTTTCCCGTCCCCTTCGCCATCATTGGCACTGCGGAGGTGACAAGCATGCGTTTCGGTCCGAGATCGCCTGCCGCTTCAATGATGGCCTGGTTGCTTGGCAGTTCGCGCCCTGCCAGCCACTGCAGTTCGTAGCGATTGGGTGTCGCAAGATCGGCAAGCGGAATAAGCTGTTCTCGAATGGCCGTTGCAGTTTCGACTGGAACGTAAAGCCCTCCGAGATCGCCGATTACGGGGTCGCAAACATAGAGCAGATCCGGATTTTTCTGTTTGGCAGCCTCAACGAGACGAGCGATAGCGGCTGGCTGGCGAGCGCTGCCGAAGTACCCGGACAAGATTGCCGAGACCTCACCCAGCCATGGCGCCCTGATCAGGTCATCGATCACGCTGTCGAAGTCGTCATCGGGAAATCGTAGGCGCGTTGCCGGACCATGTCCCGGATGCCAGGGAAGCACGACTGTCGGAAGTGCCCAGACCGGCCGGCCGAGGACTTCCAGGGCGAACACGGCGGCTCTGTTGCCCACGGATCCTCGGACCACATGGCTCGAAATGACGATGACGGCACCCTTGCTCTTTTCGCGCATTTTATGTGATTCGCTTTCTCACCCGGCAATCGAACTGGCAAAGCACCATCTGGTGCAAAAATTTCCTGAATTTTATGAATTTGACCGCATATTTTCGCCTGATTTTTTCCTATTTCTGTTCCATACATACTTTTGCAAGCCATTTGCGTGAAGATGACGCGCAAAGGCGCGATTTACGGAGGGGTACATGGGCAGGACCGGGTTCAGCAAGCGGGATGAATTGCTGGAAAATGCGCAGCAGTTGGCGCGAGAACAGGGCGGTGCCTATGTATCGCCCAAAGTCATATTCGGAAGAGGAAGCAACGACGACCTGGATCGCTACAACGCGTCCATGCTGGCACGATCGGCCTCAAGAGCCGCGAGTGACATTACGTGTTGGGATCGCACGACGCCCCATATCAGCATCGATCCCATTGAGGGTGTGAGCCCGAACGGCATTCCGGTCAGCGTTCTCTCCATCGTCGACCACAACAAGTCCTTCCTCTACGATTCGCTGATGGGCGAGGTGACCAGCCACTATCGCGACATCTATATGGCGGTCCATCCTATCCTTGCCGTAACACCGCGCGGTGACATCTCGCTCTCCAACCCGGATTCAGATCCTGAAGGGGCTATCAAGGTCAGCTACATCCAACTTCATCTTGCGCCGCTCTCAGCGGAGCAGTCCGCCGATCTGATAGGGCGGCTCCAGAACGTGCTGGCGCAGGTCAAGATGGCAGCGACCGACTGGAAGCCCATGCTGAACCTGCTGGAAACAGTGCTTTCCGAGCTTCGGGACCTGTCTGCAGGACGGACCGAAGCCGAGCGCGACGAGGCGGTTGCGTTCATCGAGTGGCTGCGCAACAACAATTTCACCTTCCTCGGCATGCGCGAATACACCTATTCGGGCGACGGAGCGGAAGCGACCGTTGAGCGCGAGAAGGGCAGCGGCCTCGGCATTCTCTCGGACCCCGATGTTCGCGTGCTTCGCCAGGGGCAGCACCAGGTCACGACCACCCCCGAGATCCTCGCCTTCCTGCAAGGTCCCGACTACCTCATCGTCACCAAGGCGAATGTGAAATCCGTCGTCCACCGCCGCGCCTACATGGATTATATCGGCATCAAACGCTTTGGTCCGAACGGCAAGGTCGCGGGCGAGCTCCGCATCGTCGGCCTGTTTACAGCCACTGCCTATACGCGCTCGGTCAATCAGATCCCCCTTTTGCGCGCCAAGGTCGAGAAGGTCGTCTCCCACTTCGACTTCGACCCCCGCAGCCATTCCGGCCGCATGCTGCAGAACACGCTGGAAAACTATCCCCGCGACGATCTCTTCCAGATCACACCGGACCTGTTGGCGAAATTCTGCGAACAGATCAACGATCTCTCGGAGCGCCCGCGCGTTCGCGTCTTGCCGCGCATCGACCATTTCGATCGTTTCGTCTCGCTGATCGTTTACGTGCCCCGCGAAGACTACAATTCGATGGTTCGCGAGAAGATCGGCCTCTACTTCCAGTCCGTCTACAACGGGCATGTTTCAGCCTTCTATCCGGCCTTCCCTGAAGGCGGCGTGGCCCGCGTGCATATCATCATCGGCCGACGCGAGGGAGCGACACCTCAAATCCCTCAGGCGGTCCTTGAGGAGGCGGTGCGCCAGATAACCGCGCGCTGGACGGATCGGTTCACGGCCCTTGCCGGCAAGGGCGCTCCGACGCTTGAAGTGGGGCAGGCATTCGAGGAAGCCTTTACCCCGGAAGAGGCGGTCAGCGATCTCAAGCACATCAAGGCCTGCATCGCAGGAGCCCCGCTGTCGCTCGAATTCCACCAGGTGACGGACGAGCGCGGCCCGCTTCTCTATCTCAAGATCTTCCACGTGAGTGATCATCTTCCTCTGTCCCGTCGTGTGCCTCTGCTTGAAAACCTCGGATTCCGGGTGATCAGCGAACGCACGTTCGACATCGGCATCGGTCGCTCCGACGACGAGCAGCGTTTCATCGTTCTCCACGACATGGAACTGCAGGTTCCAGATGGGGTGAACTTCGACATCAAGCAGCATGCGACACAGGTGGAAGAAGCCTTTCTTGCCGCCTTTACGGGTGCGGTCGATAATGACGCATTCAACCGCCTGATCCTGGCGGCAAGCGTCACTGCCCGCGAAGCATCGGTGCTGAGGGCTTATGCCGCCTATCTCCGTCAGGCAGGCGCGGTCTATTCGCTGACCTACATGGCGGAAACGCTGACCAAGCACCCGGCCATCGCAGTCGACCTGGTAGCCCTCTTCAAGAACCGCTTCGATGTCTCGCTGGCGGAGAAAAGCCGCAAGAGCCGCCACGCAGAACTGCTTGACGCACTGGAAAGCAAGCTGAACGACGTGAAGATCCTCGATGAGGACCGCATCGTGCGGCGCTACATCAATGCGATCGAGGCGACACTCAGAACCAATTTCTTCCAGAAGGGCTATCAACAGAGCGATCGCCCGATGCTTGCCTTCAAGTTCGATCCGCAGAAGCTGGAAGGCCTGCCCGAACCGCGTCCGTTCCGCGAAATCTTCGTCTACGGCGTCGAGGTCGAAGGCGTCCATCTGCGCTTCGGCAAGGTTGCCAGAGGCGGTCTGCGCTGGTCGGATCGCGCGCAGGACTACCGCACGGAAGTGCTGGGCCTCGTCAAGGCGCAGCAGGTCAAGAATGCCGTAATCGTGCCGGTCGGTGCGAAGGGCGGCTTCTTCCCCAAGCAGCTCCCGCCTGCGACCAACCGCGAAGCCTGGTTCGCCGCCGGTACGGAAGCCTACAAAACCTACATCCGCACCCTCCTGTCGATCACCGACAACATCGTTGCCGGTGAGATCGTCCCGCCAGCGAACACCCTCCGGCCGGATGGCGACGATCCCTATTTCGTTGTTGCCGCCGACAAGGGCACGGCGACCTTCTCGGACACGGCGAACGGTCTGGCCCAAGAAGCGGGCTTCTGGCTTGACGATGCCTTCGCCTCAGGCGGTTCCGCTGGATACGACCACAAGAAGATGGGCATCACCGCCCGCGGCGCCTGGGAAACGGTCAAGCGCCACTTCCGGGAAATCGATACCGATATCCAGACGACGCCGTTCACTGTGGCGGGCGTCGGTGACATGTCGGGCGACGTCTTCGGCAACGGCATGCTGCTCTCGGAAAAGATCAGGCTGATTGCAGCTTTCGACCATCGCGACATCTTCATCGATCCCAACCCGGATCCGGCCACCTCGTTTGCCGAGCGCAAGCGCATGTTTGATCTGCCGCGTTCCAGCTGGCAGGACTATGACCGCTCGACGCTGTCGGCTGGCGCGATGATCATTTCTCGTGCCGAGAAATCCGTCAAACTCACCCCGGAAGCGGCTGCGGCCATCGGTCTTGAAACGACCACCGCCACGCCGATGGATATCATGACGGCAATCCTCAAGGCGCCGGTGGATCTCCTGTGGTTCGGCGGTATTGGCACATACATCAAGGCAGCAGCCGAGACCGATGCCGAAGTCGGTGACCGCGCCAATGATGCAATCCGCGTCAACGCAGCCGATGTCCGCGCCAAGGTCATCGGCGAAGGCGCCAATCTGGGCGTGACCCAGAAGGGCCGCATCGCCTACGCCTTAAACGGTGGCCGCTGCAACTCCGATGCGATCGACAACTCGGCCGGGGTGAATTCCTCGGACGTCGAGGTCAACATCAAGATCGCCTTGAGCCCGGCCATGCTGGAGGGGCGTCTGCCGCGGGAGAAACGCAATGTGCTGCTCGCCGAGATGACGGACGAAGTGGCAGATCTCGTTCTGCGCAACAACTACCTCCAGTCGCTGTCGATCTCGCTCACTGAAGCCAAGGGTGCCGGCAATCGCGAAGAGCTGAGCCGGCTCATGGATTATCTCGAGGGCATGGGGCGCCTCAACCGCAAGGTCGAGACACTTCCGGATTCCTCCGCTGTTGCGGAGCGCTATGTCTCGGGCAAGGCGCTGACGCGACCGGAAATCGGCGTGCTGCTCTCTTATGCGAAGATCGTGCTCTTCGATCAGCTGATCGACTCGGACCTTCCGGACGACAGCTATTGCGAGGCGACTCTGTTCAACTACTTCCCGGCCGCCATGCGCGACAGCTTTGCGAGCGACATCGCCGGTCATCGCCTCCGCCGTGAAATTATCGCGACGGTTCTCGCCAACCACGCCATCAATCGTGGCGGCCCCGGCTTTGTCGTTTCGGTCTGCGACGCGACGGGGAGCTCGCCGGACACCGTCGTCAAGGCAGCACTGGTCACCCGCGAGGCGCTCGGTCTGACGCCGCTCTGGGACAAGATCGACGCCCTGGACGCCCGCATCCCGGGGCAGACCCAGAACCGGCTCTATGCGATCATCTCCGAGATCTATGCGGCCATGACCCGGCTGCTGATCGACACCGGCTACGTGAAGGGTTCGATCGGCGATGCCGTGGCGCAGTTGAAGGCCGCGGTCGCTTCGGCGTCACCCGTGTTCAAGAAGACGGTTCCGACCGCCCTTCGTCAGCACTTCGACGACCAGATCGCTGCCCTGATCGAAGCCGGCGCACCGGAAGCATTGGCATCCGAGGTCGTCAATCTGCAGACGATGCAGCTGCTGCCCGAGATCCTGCAGATTGCCGAACGCACCGGCACCGATTTCGCCGGTGCCATGCGCGGCTTCTTCGCAGTCTCCGAAGCCTTCCGCATCGGCCGGATCATCGAGAATGCGGGACGGATCCAGACGGCCGACCACTACGACAGCCTGGCGTTGACACGCAGCCTCGACCGAATCGGTCAGGCGCGCAGACAGATCGTCTGTGTGGCGCTGACGAGCCACGGCAAGGAGCCGCAACCGGTTCAGGCGTGGATTGCGACGGACAGAAACCGCGTCGAGCGGATCGGCAAAGAACTGTCGTCGATCGTCGACAGCGGCGAACCGAGCATTTCCAAGCTCGCTGTCGCCGCCGGGCTTCTGGGTGATCTTGCACAGGACCACGTGAGGTGACACTGTCCCGGGGCTTTAGAGGCTCCGGGGGTGCGCGTGACGACACGTACAGACATGAAGACCAGCCACGGCACCATCGACAGGGGTGTTCGTGGCTGGATGTTTTTTGACTGGGCAGCACAGCCCTTCTTCACCGTGGTCACGACCTTCATTTTCGGTCCCTACTTCGTCTCGCGGATGACCGATGATCCGGTGAGCGCCCAAACGGCCTGGAGCAATGCGGCGACAATTTCAGGCGTCATCATTGCCATCCTCGCACCCATCCTCGGTTCAATCGCCGACGAGTCCGGATCCAGGAAGCCCTGGATCGCCTTTTTCGCGCTGATCAAGATCGCCTGCCTCGCCCTTCTCTGGACAGCCGCTCCGGGATCGCCTGTCGCCTTCGTGATGCTGCTGATGATCCTCGCCAGCATCGCCGCGGAATTTTCCATCGTCTTCAACGATTCCATGATGCCGCGCCTCGTCAGCCAGCAGGATGTCGGGCGCGTGTCCAACATTGCCTGGGGCATGGGCTATATGGGCGGCATGATCGTGCTGATCTTCGTGGTGCTCTTCCTTGCCGGCAACCCGACGACCGGAAAGACGCTGATCGGGCTCGATCCCCTGTTCGGTCTTGATCCGGCAACCGGCGAAGATGCGCGCATCACGGGCCCGATTTCCGCGGTCTGGTATCTGATCTTCATCTTGCCGATGTTCTTGTTCACCCCGGACGCAGCGAAGGGCAAAGCTCTAGGCGCGGCCGTCCGGTCGGGTCTTCGCGAGATCCGCTCGACACTTGGCGAACTCCGCCATCGCAGCAACATCTTGCGTTTCCTGATTGCCCGGATGATCTATCAGGACGGCGTCAATGGACTTCTCGTGCTGGGCGGTGTCTTCGCTGCCGCCATGTTCGGCTGGTCGACGATGGAAATCGGCATCTACGGGATCATTCTCAATATCGTCGCGATCTTCGGCTGCCTCGTGGCCGGTCGCGTAGATAGGGCACTCGGGTCCAAGGTGGTGGTCATGGTGAGCCTGGGATTGCTGATCGTTGCCACCTTCGGGATCATCTCTACCGGCGTCGACTTCACTCTCTTCGGGCTGGTGAGCCTGCCCATCACAGGCACCGACGGACTGTTCGCCACCCCCGCCGAAAAGGCTTATGTCCTCTACGGCCTGTTGATTGGTATGTCCTTCGGCCCCGTCCAGGCCTCCTCGCGCTCCTATCTCGCCCGCAGCGTCGAACTGCATGAAGCCGGCCGTTATTTCGGCATCTACTCCCTGTCAGGCCGCGCGACGAGCTTCCTCGCGACGCTCTCCTTCTCGGTCGTAACGGCCTGGTCGGGCTCTCCACGCGCCGGCATGGCCACACTGCTTGTGTTTCTGATCGGCGGCCTCGTCCTTCTCTTGAGGACGAATTATCCGGCAACGGACAAGGGGACGAGCCTGTAAAAAAGGCCGGTGGATCGCTCCACCGGCCATTTGTTTTCACCACTGATCGGGCTTCTTCAGTGGCGGAAGTGACGGACGCCGGTAAAGACCATTGCCACGCCATGTTCGTCGGCAGCTGCAATCACCTCTTCGTCGCGCATAGATCCACCCGGCTGGATGACAGCCGTGGCACCCGCAGCGATCGCGGCCAGAAGACCGTCCGCGAAGGGATAGAAGGCCTCGGAGGCAACCGCTGAGCCCTTGGTCAGCGGCGCCGAAAGGCCGAGCGCCTTGGCGGCGTCTTCCGCCTTCAGCGCGGCAATGCGGGCGGAATCGACACGGCTCATCTGGCCGGCGCCGATGCCGGCTGTCTGGCCATCCTTGGCATAGATCACCGCATTCGACTTCACATGCTTGGCGATCTTGAAGGCGAACTTCATGTCCTCCAGCTCGGTCGCCGTCGGGGCGCGCTTGGTCACCACCTTGAGGTCGAGATCCTCGACCATGACGTTGTCACGGCTCTGGACAAGCAGACCACCGGAGACCGTCTTGGCCATGACGCCGCGGGCACGCGGATCGGGCAGGGCGCCCGTGGTCAGCAAGCGCAGGTTCGGCTTGGCGGCGATGATCGCCTTGGCCTCGTCGGTGACTTCAGGGGCAATGATCACTTCGGTGAAGAGCTTGACGATTTCCTGCGCGGTCTCGGCATCGAGGATCTGGTTGAGCGCGATGATACCACCGAAAGCCGAGGTGCTGTCGCAGGCCAGTGCCCGCTTGTAGGCCTCGACCAGGCTTGAGCCTGTGGCGACGCCACAAGGATTTGCATGCTTGATGATTGCACAGGCCGGGCCGTTTTCCGGCGGAAACTCGGCAACGAGTTCGAACGCCGCGTCCGTATCGTTGATGTTGTTGTAGGAAAGCTGCTTGCCCTGCAGCAGCGTCGCGGTTGCGACGCCGGGGCGATTGTCGCCGGTGACATAGAAGCCCGCGCTCTGATGCGGGTTCTCGCCGTAGCGCATCTTTTCCTTCAACACGCCGCCAACGGTCCGGTAAGCAGGCATCTCGATCTCGAGCGCTTCTGCAAACCAGTTGGAGATCGCAGTGTCATAGGCGGCGGTGCGGGCATAGGCTTTGGCTGCGAGCCGCTGACGCAGCGCATAGGTCGTCTGGCCGTCATTTTCGGAGAGCGCGGCAATCACCTCGGCATAGTCGGCCGCATCGGTGACGACGGTGACATAAGCGTGGTTCTTCGCCGAAGCGCGGATCATGGCGGGTCCCCCGATGTCGATGTTTTCGACGGTGGTCGGATAATCGCCGCCGGCGGCGCGAACCTGTTCGAACGGATAGAGGTTGATCACGGAGAGATCGATGGCCTCGATGCCATGCGCCTTCATCGCCTCGACATGCTCTGCATCGTCCCGGATCGACAGGAGACCGCCATGGACCAGCGGATGGAGCGTCTTGACGCGGCCATCCATGATTTCGGGGAAGCCCGTGATCTCGGAGACGTCGATGACTGGCAGGCCGGCCGCAGCAAGAGCCTTGTGGGTGCCGCCAGTCGACAGTAGGCGGACGCCGCGCTGGTGCAGCGCCTGGGCGAATTCGACGATGCCGGTCTTGTCGGACACCGAGAGAAGTGCGGTACGCACGCGCACGAGGTCGGGGGCGGGGATCTTTTTGGAAACGACGGCCATGGTTCACTCCGAGCTGGCGGGCGCCCGGAAATGCGGCAGCGGGCGCGATGCCGCCGCCTAGCACAGCTTCACCTGTGAGGAAACCGCAAGATGCCCGCCATCAGGCGTGATGCGCGAGAAACCAGCGTATTTCCGGCCCCTCGAAGACGATCTCCAGCTGCTGTGACGGGCGGATACCCGAAACATCGGCGAAGAAGACATCTTCACCAATGGCGATTTCACCGACCGGGATGGAGAAGGACCAGCTCTCACCATCAGGAGCCACGAGCCGTATCTTCCGGTCGTCGGAACGTTCCACCGTGATTGTCGGATGCACATGGAAACGCGCGATAACCTCTGCACCCGGCAGATTGGGTGTCGGTAACCCGTCCGGCAACAACAGGCGATCCCGCCCGGCGATCTTGGTACCCTGCTCGTTGATGCGGATGTCGCGCTCGTGCAAGACACCGAAGCGCTTCACATAGCCGTCGTGCCGTGCGGACAGTCGGTCACTGCCATCGGGACCGGTCTGTCGTTCGACCTCGATTTTGGAGGGACCCGATAGCATGATCTTGCCGAGGCGGGACGACTGCGCGATCCGCGCCGAGGAAACGTCACCGATGCACACGGTGCTATGGGCTGCCGTGGCACGGGCAAGTTGACGGAGGCGTTCCCCTGCGAAGCGCGGTGACCCGCTGTTGATCAGGAAGCGGTTCCGTCCCGAAGACAGTTCGAACGAGAGACAACCGGCATGCGCCGTGCTCGATAGCCGCGCCGAGAGGGGTTTGCCGGTGTCGACCAGGATCGTGGTGTCGCCCCCGAAAAGCCGATGATAGCCGCCATGCGGCAGGGCCTTGAAGGGCTGTCCCGCCGTTTCGTCATATCGGAGGACACTCATGAGATCGGTGGCGAGCGACGAACTGGCGCCATTGAAGAGGGCGAGGTCGCCGCTGCTGTGACGGAAGAAGCGCACGGCCGGGTACATCCGGTCGATGACCGGAATGAGCTTGGCGGGAACCTCGTGACCGAGATTGATGTAGCTTTGGCGCAGCGGCAGAAGATCGAATAGCAGATCGACAGAGGCCTGCGGATTGCGAGAGACATGGCTGCCATCTGCCAGAACCTGCCGCTCGAGCTCCCGGTCAAGCAATCGCCCCGCGCGACGAACGGCAGCAGGGCGCGCCTCGGCCGCGATCGACGCCATGGCGATGGCAATGCGGGCCTTCAGGCGCGGGAGACCCTCGGGCATTGAATCGGCGCGGCGCTGAAGGTGGCGCACCTGCTGCCCAAGAGACGACGTGAACCGGCGATAAAAGCCAGCGTCGGCTTCGTGCAGCACGATCGGTGAATGCGAAAGCCAGCTGATGATCCGCCGGGACACGACCTCACTGTCCCAGGCGACGCCCTTGCTGCGGCCGCCATGAAGGGTGATCCACTGGTCCGTGATCCATCGGGCATTCTCGCAGGCGGGTGCCGTCTTGTCGGCGCGAATATGGCGCAGCCAGCCGAAGCCGTGCAGGCGGCGTGCAAACTGGACGGACGGCAACTCCAGTTCGAAGGGAGATTGACCCTCGGTATCGAGAACGCGTCCGGCAAGTGGAAAGCGCCCGTTGAAGATCTCATCCGCCACAAACGAGTCGATCGCCCTGAGATCGGTCGGCGCCACGACGACTCGGTTCAGGCGGAAAGTCCCTCGCTGCAGAGCGGAAGGCGTCACGATGGCAGCCGCCTGCCGCATGCGGCGCCAGGATTCGGCGACGTGGAGCGAAATCAGTCGGGCGCGATCATTGATTCGCATAATGGTTCCTGTCACCAGATCATGATGATCCAGCCATTCCTGTTGTCCCAGCCTGAAGAACTCGAAGGGATAAGGCCTCCGGGCTCCTGACGCGGGCACGAAATGACAAGTCATATAGCCGCGCCCCGGCCATGCGGAGCGACGGTCCACGTTCACGCAGACTTCCCAACAGGTTTATTGAGATATTAGTTAAATTTTAGCAATGACCGCAGCGTAGAAGCCGTCAAGCCCACCATTTTCTGCAAGCATGTCCGGCGTGGTCCTGAATTCACCCTTGGCGGTGATCGCTGCTTCCAGCCCGGGCCAGTCCGCCGCATCGATTGGCTGCAGACGCAGGTCAGAGATCTCCGCCAACACCCGGGCAACAATCTCCTCGCCTTCGGATGGGTCGATGGAGCAGTTGGAAAAGACCAGACGCCCACCCGGTTTCAAGAGTGTCACGGCATGGCGCAGCAACTTCTCCTGCAGTTCGGCAAGCTTGGCGATATCGGCCGCATTCTTTGTCCAGAGAACATCTGGGTGGCGACGTGTCGTACCGGTCGATGAGCAGGGTGTATCGAGCAGGATCGCATCGAACGCCTCTGTCTCATCGAGGTCGAGCAGGTTCACACATCGGATTTCGACAGAAACTCCCAGGCGCTGGAGATTGGTCTCCAGACGCTTCACCCGTGACTTAGACTGCTCGACGGCCAGAACATCGCCGCCGGCCAGCACCAACTGTGCCGTCTTGCCGCCGGGTGCGGCGCAAAGATCGGCAACCCGTTTCCCCTTGAGATCACCGAACAGTTTTGCCGGAATGGCGGCGGCCGCATCTTGCACCCACCACGCACCATCCTCGAAACCTTCAAGCGCGGTCACCGAGCCGCGGAACCGCTCAAGCCGCACGCTGCCGGTCGGCAAGACCTGTCCCCCAAGCCGCGCAGCCCAGCCGGCTGCATCCGACTTCACGGTCAGATCGATCGTCGGGGACTCCAGCTGGGACGCAGCGATCGCAAGCGCTCGCTGTTCACCATAGACTTCCGTCAGGCGCGCCATAAACCAATGCGGCATGCATGGAAGATCATCTACTGCGGCGAGAAGCTCTGTCTTTTCACGTCCGATGCGGCGCAGGATGGCATTCACCAGCTTGGAGAAACGGCGACTTCTGGGATCGCCATTGGCCTGCTCAACCGCAAGGTCAACAGCCGAATGATCGGGCACATCGAGATAGAGCATCTGGGCCGCAGCCACGATCAAGAGGTGATGCAGGGAGCGAGCACCGTCCGGCAGCGGGCTATCGAGCAGTTTCGCAATGATGGCCTCGATCCGTGGCAGATGGCGCAACGCGCTCTGAAGGATCGCCTTTACGAGACCGCGGTCCGCATCGTTCAATGGCAAGAATGCTGGGTTTCCGTGCTCTGAATCCAGCATGCCATCGAGCGATGTTTTCCGATCGATCACCGCTGCCAGTATCCGGCTGGCGGCAATACGGGCTTCGAGCCCCGGCTTCAAGGGCTGTCGAGCGGAACGCTCTCCATGTTTCCTGTTGCCGTTGTGCTTGGTTTTCGGTTTGCCCGTCGCTGCTTCTTTCAAGACCATGGTCCCTTGGGTGGTTCAGCTTTTCCGCGTCCCCAACCGGTGGTCGGAACAGAACGCGCTGTCCGCGTTGCCTTAACAGGGGCCTCTGGCGGCGTCGATCCCCCCGGCCAGATATCGCTCATGGCCAGCAGCGCCTCGATACGATTGCGTGTGTTGGGATGGGTCGAAAAGAGATTGTCCATCCGCTGACCGTTCAAGGGATTGATGATGAACATGTGAGCTGTTGCCGGATTGCGCTCCGCGTCCACGTTCTCAATGTGAGACGCGTCGCCGGCGATCTTCTGCAGGGCCGATGCGAGCCAGCGCGGCTGGCCGCAGATCTCTGCCCCGCGGCGGTCGGCAGCATATTCGCGCGTCCGACTGATGGCCATCTGGACCAGCATGGCAGCCAGGGGGGCAACGATCATGGCGATGAGGACGCCGACTATACCGAGCGGATTGTTGCGATCGTCACGCCCGCTGGAAAACAGGAAGGCGAAATTCGACAGCATCGAGATCGCACCGGCAAGCGTTGCCGTGATCGTCATCGTCAGCGTGTCGCGGTTCTCGACATGGGCAAGCTCATGCGCCATGACGCCTGCGACCTCTTCCGGGCTGAGCCGCTGCAGCAGCCCGGTGGAAGCAGCAACGGCGGCGTTCTGCGGATTGCGACCGGTCGCAAAGGCATTCGGCTGCGGGTTGTCGAACACATAGACCTTCGGCATGGGCAGACCGGCATTGCGGGCCAGATCGCGCACCATCACGTAGAATTCCGGTGCCGTGCGCTCGTTGACTTCCTGAGCCCGGTAGGCCCGAAGCACCATCTTGTCGGAATTCCAGTAGGAGAAGAAATTCATGCCCGCGGCAATGACGAAGGCAATCATCATGCCGCCCCTGCCTCCAATCAGGAAGCCGACGCCCATGAAGAGGGCAGTCATGAAGGCGAGCAGCATGGCAGTCCGCATAGTATTCATGTCGTGGTCCTCTAAATGCAGCGCTCTTGGCAATTCTATTGCCGTTTTCGCCTGTTGATTTAAAAAGTGCGCAACCCAATTTCAATGTTTGCGCATGAAATGCCGTCTCAGCAAAGGACGATATGATGTCAGAAGATCGTGAAGCCGAAGTCGACGTGGAACTGCCGCGTGAATTGAGCCCGGCCGCGAAGCGGGCACTGGCCGAAGCAGAGGAAAGGCGCCGGAGCGAAGCGGCACAGCAGATGCCGCCCGAAATCGGAGGCCGAGGCGGCGCTGATCCCGCCCGTTTTGGCGATTGGGAAATCAAGGGTCGCGCAATCGACTTCTGAGGAATTATTACCCATTGAATTGCGTCCAAGATCGGAATATGTTCCTATTATGTTCCGATCAACACTCCCTTCTATGACAATCTTCCTGATGCTGGTGTCCGTAGCGCCGTTAAGCGCAGGGAGCCGCCAGATCGACGGGCCAGTCGCGGCCGAAGTGGTCAAGGTGATCGATGGCGATACCGTTCTCGTCGAGGCCATGCCCTGGCCAGATCATAAGGTCAGCACCTATGTGCGCCTGCGCGGCATCGATGCGCCTGAGCTGAAGTCTAAATGCCCCGCTCTCCGCGAGGCGGCGCTCAAGGCAAAGGGCGAACTCACGAGCCTGATAGATGGCCATTTGACGGTTCAGCTAACCGCAATCTCTGGCGACAAGTATTTTGGACGCGTCGTCGCCGATCTAACCTTGGCAGACGGTAGTCGCCCGGCCGACCGCCTTCTAGCGGCCGGTCTGGCCGAGCCGTATGCGGGAAAGCAAAAGGCCAAGAGAGTTTGCCCCCGCGGATTGTAGGGGATTTGTAGACAGCTGCTGCCAGTTGCTGCTTGATGCAAAGCATGTCGATTCGTCAGGCTTTGTTGTTCAGATCCGCATCTTTTCTGGTTTTGCTTCTTTTGGCGCAGGCAGGATCCGGCGCGCATGCGCAGGCAGGCGCCATTGAAATGGCAGCACGAACCTGCAAGCAGGTCTCGAGTTGTGAGGAAGCGGTTATCCTGTGGTGCAACGGGTATCGACGCGCCGATGGCGATAACGACGGTATACCATGTGAGAACGTCTGCTCGTCAGTGGAGCAGGTCAATGAAATCCGCCGTGTGATCGGATGTTGAGACCACCGGGAGCTTGAGGAAGCTCCCGGTGGTCTTTTTTGTCAGGCGCTCTTGTTCTGGCGATTGGCGATCAGATCGTCGACGACAGCCGGATCGGCCAGCGTCGAGGTATCGCCAAGCGCGCCAAAATCGTCCTCGGCGATCTTGCGCAAGATGCGGCGCATGATCTTGCCCGAGCGGGTCTTCGGCAGGCCGGGTGCGAACTGGATCTTGTCCGGCGTAGCGATCGGCCCGATTTCCGTCCGCACATGCTTCACCAAATCGGCTCTGAGCGCATCATTGCCCTCGTGACCCGACATCAAGGTGACATAGCAATAGATGCCTTGGCCCTTGATAGTGTGCGGATAGCCGACGACGGCCGCTTCGGAAACGAGATGGTGCGAGACCAGCGCCGATTCGACTTCCGCCGTTCCCAGACGGTGACCGGACACGTTCAGGACGTCATCGACGCGACCCGTGATCCAGTAATAGCCGTCTTCGTCCCGGCGGCAGCCGTCACCTGTGAAATACTTGCCCTTATACGTGGAGAAGTAGGTCTGCACATAACGGTCGTGGTCGCCATAGACAGAGCGTGCCTGCCCCGGCCAGCTGTCGGTGATGCAGAGATTGCCGTCGGTCGCACCCTCCAGCACATTGCCTTCATTATCGACAAGCTCTGGCTTGATTCCGAAGAATGGCATGGTCGCCGAACCAGGCTTCAGTGCCGTCGCACCCGGCAACGGCGTGATCATGATCCCACCGGTTTCGGTCTGCCACCAGGTATCGACTACAGGCGATTTCTGCTCGCCGACGACGTTGTAATACCATTCCCAGGCTTCCGGATTGATCGGCTCGCCGACCGAGCCGAGAAGGCGCAGCGACGAGCGATCCGAACGCTTGACGAAATCGTCACCCGCACCCATCAGCGAGCGGATGGCGGTCGGTGCGGTATAGAAGATGTTGACCTTGTGCTTCTCGATCACTTCCCAGAAGCGGCCCTGGTCCGGGAAGGTCGGAATGCCCTCGAACATCAGTGTTGTGGCACAGTTCGCAAGCGGCCCGTAGACAATGTAAGAATGCCCAGTCACCCAGCCGACATCGGCCGTGCACCAGTAAACGTCCCCATCTTGATAATCGAAGACATATTCATGCGTCATCGAGGCATAGACGAGATAACCGCCCGTCGTGTGCATGACGCCCTTCGGCTTGCCCGTCGAACCGGAGGTGTAGAGGATGAACAGCGGATCCTCCGCCTTCATCTTGACCGGCGGGCAGTCTGCCTTGACCGTGTGCACTTCCTGGTGATGCCAGATGTCGCGGCCCGGCGCCCAGCCGATTTTGCCGCCGGTGCGGCGCACGACGAGCACCTTGTTGACGATGACATACTGCTTCGCGGCGATGTCGATCGCGATGTCGGTGTTTTCCTTGAGCGGTACCGGCTTGCCGCCGCGCACGCCTTCATCGCAGGTGATCACGAAGGTTGATTCGCAGTCGACGATACGGCCGGCCAGCGCTTCCGGCGAGAAGCCGCCAAAGACCACCGAATGGATGGCACCGATGCGGGCGCAGGCGAGCATCGCATAGGCCGCTTCCGGAATCATCGGCATGTAGATGGTGACTCGATCACCCTTCTTGACGCCGTGCTTCTTCAAGACGTTCGCCATACGGCAAACATGCTCGTAGAGCTCGTTATAGGTGATCTTCTTGTCGATATAGGGGTTGTCGCCTTCCCAGATGATGGCGGTCTGTTCGCCATGCGTCTTCAGGTGGCGGTCGATACAGTTATAGGAGACGTTGGTGAGGCCGTCTTCGAACCACTTCACGGGAACCTTGCCCTTGAAGGACGTGTTCTTGACCTTCGTATACGGCTTGAACCAGTCGATCCGCTTGCCGTGTTTGCCCCAGAACTTCTCGGGGTCCTCGATGCTCTCCTGATACCATTTCTGGTACTTGTCTTCATCGATCAGAGCGCGAACTTTTGCCGATTTCAGCACCGGATAGGTTTTGGCTGACATGAATTCCTCCTCATGTTGACGGGCCACAACTGGCGACCAGGACCGTCCTCCCCGGCCTATCGCCGACATACATAGCAGGTGCAACATGGCCAGCAATTAGACAAAGGTCATTCGCGACTTCGCGAATTGCAATTTCGTTACATAATCGCTATAAGGACGCCGAATTCCCGGAAATAGTGGTTTAAACCCACGGCCCGCGACAACCGGCGCGGACCCTCAGAAGGATTGTATCCATGGCCCAGACACTGCTCATGCCGAAGGCGACCGCTGTATGGCTCGTCGACAATACCGCGCTGTCATTCGACCAGATCGCGCAGTTCTGCAAGTTGCACCCGCTCGAGGTGAAGGCAATTGCGGACGGCGAAGCGGCCCAGGGCATCAAGGGTCTCGACCCGATTGCAACCGGCCAGCTCTCGCGCGACGAAATCGCGCGCGCTGAAAAGGACGTGAACTACAAGCTGAAGATCTCGGAACCCAAGGTTCGCGTTCCCGACTCGAAGCGCCGCGGCCCGCGCTACACGCCTGTTTCGAAGCGCCAGGATCGCCCGAACGCCATCCTCTGGCTGGTTCGCAACCATCCGGAACTGAAGGACGCCCAGATTTCGCGTCTCGTCGGCACCACGAAGTCGACCATCGAGCAGATCCGCGAGCGCACCCACTGGAACTCGGCCAACCTCGCGCCGATGGATCCGGTCACACTCGGCCTCTGCAGCCAGATCGACCTCGATCTCGAAGTCGAAAAGGCATCCAAGGGTCGTCCGCTGCCGACCGCTGCCGAACTCGGCGCGACGCTCCAGTCTGCAAGCGAGACTGAAAACCTCGGCTTCGGCTACGAGCGCGAAGAAGAGAAGGAAATCGACGCCAACGCCGTCTTCGCCAAGCTGCAGTCGCTCAAGTCCGACCGCAACAATGAAGACGAAGACGACCAGTACTGATCAGAGATCGGTACAAGCGATGGACCCCGGGAGCCCAAGGCGGCCGGGGTTTTTTCTTGCCCGCCTGATGGTTCAGGCGCTTGCAACCGTTTTGGCGGATGCCGGGACCTGACCATGCGCCTGCAACACGGCCGTGATCTCGTCGAGGATTGCAGGATCGTCGATCGTCGCGGGCATCTTCCAGGGCAGACCGTCGGCGATCTTCTGCATCGTGCCACGCAGAATCTTGCCCGAGCGCGTCTTCGGCAGACGATCGACCATCAGTACCATCTTGAAAGCTGCCACTGGCCCGATTTCGTCGCGCACCAACTGAACGACTTCCTTGGCGATCACAGCATGGTCGCGATGCACATTCTTCTTCAGGATCAGGAAGCCGCAGGGGATCTGTCCCTTCAATTCGTCGGCAATCCCGATAACAGCGCATTCCGCCACATCGGGATGCATGGCGCAGACCTCTTCCATGGCACCGGTCGAGAGACGGTGACCGGCGCAATTTATGATGTCGTCGGTCCGCGCCATGACGAAGACATAGCCGTCTTCGTCAATGATGCCGGCATCCGCCGTCTTGTAGTAGCCGGGAAACTCCTCGAGGCAAGAGGCGCGAAAACGTTCGTCGGCATTCCAGAAGGTAACCAGACAACCCGGAGGCAGGGGAAGCTTGGCGACAATGTTTCCGAGCGTGCCAGGAGCGACCGGATGTCCCGCGTCGTCGAGCACGTTGAGCGCGTAACCCGGCATGGCCTTGGTCGGGGACCCGTGTTTCACGGGAAGCAACCCCAAGCCCGCCGGGTTTGCGGCGATCGCCCAACCTGTTTCCGTCTGCCACCAATGGTCGATAACAGGAATTTTCAGGATCCGTTCTGCCCATTTCAGCGTTTCGGGATCGGCTCGCTCACCGGCCAGGAAGAGGGCGCGAAGACCGGAGATGTCATAGCGCGCGACATGTTCGCCCTTCGGATCGTCACGACGGATCGCGCGGAAGGCCGTCGGTGCGGTAAACAGCGCCTTCACGTCGTGATCGCTGACCACCCGCCAGAAAGTGCCGGCATCCGGCGTACCCACGGGTTTGCCTTCGAAAATCACGGTCGCATTGCCGGCCAGAAGAGGCCCATAGACAATGTAGGAATGGCCGACGACCCATCCGATGTCGGAGGCGGCCCAGAAGACTTCTCCAGGCTTGACGCCATAGATGTTCTTCATCGTCCAGTTGAGAGCGACCATATGGCCGCCATTGTCGCGCACGACGCCCTTGGGCTGACCGGTGGTTCCGGATGTATAGAGAACGTAAAGCGGATCGGTCGCGGCCACCGGCACGCATTCGACAGACGAGCCGTTGATCTTTTCCTGTTCGATCGCCTGGGCCAGATCCACATCGCCGTGTTCGTAACGCAGCGGCGCGTGATACTGGTCGCGCTGCAAAATCAGGCAGTAATCGGGCTTCACCTTCGCCATGTCGATGGCCTGGTCGAGCATCGGTTTGTAGGGAACGATACGTCCGGGCTCGAGGCCGCAGCTTGCGCCGATCACCACTTTGGCGCCGGAATCGTCGATGCGGGTCGCCAGCTCATGCGCCGCAAAGCCGCCGAAGACGACCGAATGCACGGCGCCGATGCGCGCGCATGCAAGCATCGAGAAGACGGCCTCCGGAATCATCGGCATGTAGATGATGACCCTATCGCCCTTGGCGACGCCGTGATTGCGCAAAACGGCCGCAATTGCAGAGACTTCGGTCAGGACCTGATCATAACTGTAGCGAGCGGTCTGACCGGTCATTGGACTGTCGTAGATGACGGCCGTCTCAGCACCACGCCCGGCTTCGACATGACGGTCGATGCAGTTGTAGCAGGTATTGGTTTCTCCGCCGGGAAACCAGCGGCCGTAGGCCCCCTGAGAGGCATCGAAGACCGCCTCTGGCGCTTTGAACCAATGAATCTCCTCCGCAGCCGTGGCCCAGAAGCCGTCCGGGTCTACCTTCCAGGAATCGTAGATGTCCTGATAGCTCTCGCGCATGTCGATCCTCCCATGACAACGCTTTAGGCTTTCGCCTTTACCGTCATTTTAGGATCGACGAAGGAAGGAGGAAAGAGAGACCAAAGCGCTATGCCGAAGGTCTAAGGCAAATTAACGTGTGCCAAAAATGGCTGATCCGACTCTGACGCTCGTCGCTCCGAAGCTGATCGCGGTCTCGAAATCGCCGGACATGCCCATCGACAGCTTCGAAAGGCCATTTTCCTCTGCGAGTTTGGCAAGCAGGGCAAAATGTGGCCCCGGGTTCTCATCGACCGGCGGGATGCACATGAGGCCCTCGACATGCATCGCAAGTTCATCGCGGCAGAGCGCGACGAAGGACCCGACATCATCGGGCGCGATCCCGGCCTTCTGAGGCTCGAGACCGGTATTGACCTGGATGTAGAAGCGGATCGACCGGCCCTGCCGCTTCGTCTCCTCTGCGAGCGCCCGGGCGATCTTCTCGCGATCGACTGTCTCGATGACATCGAACAGGGCGACGGCATCGGCTGCCTTGTTCGACTGAAGCGGGCCGATCAGATGCAGTTCGAGATCAGGAGTTTCCGCCTTCAGATCAGGCCATTTCCCCTGGGCTTCCTGCACGCGGTTTTCCCCGAATACCCGCTGACCCTCGGCAATCGTCGGGCGGATATGCTCGGCATCGAAGGTCTTGGAAACAGCAACGAGTGAAATCGAATCCGGCTCACGACCGGCCTCCTGCGCAGCCTTAGCGATTTTGCCCCGGACGTCCTGGAGCCGCTCTTCAACCGACATGCCCAACCCTCGTTTTCATCTGCCCGATATCTGGTGTGATAAGATCTTTCGGCAAGGGGTTAATGGCAGGCCGCAGCCATGGCAAGCGCTTGGCGGGAAAGGCCTTGCGAATGCCTCAAAAACTTGACGCTTGGACGGTTTCATGATGAAGGTCGGCCCTCTCTTTTTGATGCTATTCCCGGAAATGCGATCCATGGCTACCGAACGTTACAATCCGCGCGACGCCGAGCCCCGTTGGCAGGCGAAATGGTCCGAAGACAAGGTCTTCGAGACCGACAATGCTGACCCGCGCGAGAAATACTACGTGCTTGAGATGTTCCCCTATCCGTCGGGACGCATCCATATGGGCCATGTCCGCAACTATGCGATGGGCGATGTCGTGGCGCGCTATAAGCGTGCTCGTGGCTACAACGTGCTGCATCCGATGGGTTGGGATGCCTTTGGCATGCCGGCGGAAAACGCCGCGATGAAGAACAAGGTCCACCCCAAGGCCTGGACCTATGAGAACATCGCGACCATGCGCGGCCAGCTGAAGTCCATGGGTCTGTCGCTGGACTGGTCGCGCGAATTCGCGACCTGCGATGTCGACTACTATCACCGTCAGCAGCACCTCTTCCTGGACTTCCTGGAGAAGGGCCTGGTCTATCGCAAGAATTCGAAGGTCAACTGGGACCCGGAAGACATGACCGTGCTCGCCAACGAGCAGGTCATCGATGGCCGTGGATGGCGCTCCGGCGCGCTGGTCGAACAGCGGGAACTGACCCAGTGGTTCTTTAAGATCACCGACTTCAGCCAGGACCTGCTCGACGCGCTCGACGAACTCGATAACTGGCCGGAAAAGGTCCGGTTGATGCAGAAGAACTGGATCGGCCGCTCGGAAGGCATGGCCATCCGCTGGGAAGTCGCCTCCGGCAGCGAGGCCGGCGAAGTGACCGTTTACACCACCCGGCCTGACACCCTGTTTGGCGCCTCTTTCCTTGCAATCGCCGCCGATCACCCCTTGGCCAAGGAAGCCGCCGCGCGCGACGCAGCCGTCGACGCCTTCTGCCAGGAATGCCGCCATGCCGGCACGTCGCTGGCAGCACTGGAAACGGCCGAGAAGAGGGGCATCGACACCGGTATCCGCGTGAAGCACCCGCTCGACCCGAGCTGGGAGCTGCCGGTCTATGTCGCGAACTTCGTCTTGATGGACTACGGCACGGGCGCGATCTTCGGCTGCCCCTCCGGCGACCAGCGCGACCTGGATTTTGCCCGTAAATATGACCTGCCCGTCGTCCCGGTTGTCATGCCGAGGGACGGCGATGCTGCAAGCTTTGCGATTGGCGACACCGCCTTCACCGACGACGGTGTCATGATCAATTCGCGCTTCCTCGATGGTCTCTCGACAACGGACGCCTTTGAAGAAGTAGCGAATCGGCTTGCGTCTCAGCAGCTGAAAGGCGCGCCGCAAGGTGAACGCAAGGTCAACTTCCGTCTGCGCGACTGGGGCATCTCCCGCCAGCGCTACTGGGGCTGCCCGATCCCGGTCATCCATTGCGATGATTGCGGCGTCGTGCCGGTCCCGAAGAAGGATCTGCCGGTCAAACTTCCCGACGATGTCAGCTTCGACAAGCCGGGCAATCCGCTCGACCGTCACGCGACCTGGCGTCATGTCGCCTGCCCCCACTGCGGCAAGGATGCCCGTCGTGAGACGGACACGATGGACACCTTCGTCGATTCGAGCTGGTATTTCGCGCGTTTCACGGCACCCTGGGAAGACAATCCGACGGACCCCGCCGTTGCCAACCGCTGGCTGCCAGTCGACCAGTACATCGGCGGCATTGAGCACGCGATCCTGCACCTGCTCTATTCGCGCTTCTTCACGCGCGCCATGCGCGAAACCGGTCATCTCGATCTGAAGGAACCCTTCAAGGGGCTCTTCACGCAGGGCATGGTCGTGCACGAGACCTACAGCATCGGTGAGGGCTTGCAGCGCGAATGGGTTGCTCCGGCAGACCTGCGCATCGAGGACGCGGATGGTGAGCGTCGTGCGTTCCTGCTCAGCAATGGTCAGGAAGCCAGGATCGGCTCGATCGAGAAAATGTCGAAGTCGAAGAAGAACGTCGTCGATCCCGATGACATCATCGGCTCCTATGGTGCCGATACCGCCCGCTTTTTTGTGCTCTCCGATTCACCTCCCGACCGTGACGTCATCTGGTCGGAATCCGGTGTGGAAGGTGCTCACCGCTTCGTCCAGCGAGTCTGGCGTCTCGTCTCGGAAGCCGCGGAGCGGCTGAAGTCCGTGCCTTCGAATCCGGCTAAGGATGGCGACGGCCTTGTAATCTCGCAGGCGGCGCACAAGACCTTGAAGGCTGTCCAGGGTGACCTCGACAAGCTGGCCTTCAACAAGGCGATTGCGCGCATCTACGAACTGGTCAATGCGCTGGCTGCACCGCTGACGAATGTCGCGGGAGGGCAGGGAGATGCAGCTTACGTCGCAGCTGCCCGCAATGCAGCAGAGATCCTGGTACATCTGATCGCACCAATGACCCCGCATCTCGCCGAGGAATGCTGGTCGGTCCTCGGAAACGATGGCCTGATCGCCAGGACGGACTGGCCGCAGTTCGACGAAGCGCTGGTCGCAGAGAACGAGATCGTTCTGCCGGTGCAGATCAACGGTAAGAAGCGTGCCGAATTGACAATCGCGCGCGACGCAGACCAGAATGCCGTCCAGGAAGCCGTTCTGGCGCTCGACGCCGTCAAGGCCGTTCTCAATGGCCAGGCCCCGAAGAAGATCATCGTTGTCCCGCTAAGGATCGTGAACATTGTCCTCTGAATTCAAGCCTTCCAAGCTGCTTCGGCGCTCGGTTCTGATCGGCGCGGCTCTGCTGATGGCGGGCTGCCAGGCACGTCCGCTCTATCAGGACACCAACGGCGAAACCCGCGGTGCATTGGCTGCGATCGCCTATTCCGAAGCGACCAGCCGCATAGGCCTCGAGACGCGCAACCGATTGATCTTCTTGACCAGCGGCGGTGACGAAACGAAGACCCCGGAATATCGGGTCGACCTGACTGTCAGCGGTGGTGTCGAGGGCATCCTTCTCGATGAAACCTCCGATACGGCAAACGCGGGTCGCGCCGTCGTCACGGGCACCTACACGCTGAAGCGGATATCCGACGACACGGTTCTGAAGACGGGTCGCCGATCGGGTGTCGCCCTCTTCGATTATCCGCGCCAGGAGTTCGCAAAGCTCCGTGCCGTGCGTGATGCCGAGACACGCGCCGCCCGCGAGCTTGCTGAAATCATCTATGCCGATCTCGCCATGGCTCTCGGTCGCTGATCTGCGGCTATGGTTGAGGTCAAATCGCATGAATTCGAAGGGTTCCTGGCCAAATCGGCCAGGCACTACCGGATGTTCGTTATCTACGGACCCGATCGCGGTCTGGTGGCAGAGCGCGCGTCCCAGGTTGCCAAGACAACCGGTGTCGATCTCAACGACGGCTTTGCACTGATCCGGCTGGATGCCTCGGACATTCAATCTGATCCCGGTCGCCTCATCGACGAAGTCAACGCCTTCGGGCTGTTCGGCGGTGAGAAGCTGATTTGGGTCCGGGGCGCCGCCAACGAGAAGCAGTTGGTCGACGGATTAGCGCATCTCGCCTCACACCCTCCCGAAGGCAGCTATCTTCTGATCGAAGCCGGCGATCTCAAGAAGGGGTCAGCACTTCGCAAGGTCGCCGAAAGCGAGCGCAGCGTCGCCTGCATCGCCTGTTACCAGGATGATGCAAAGGCGCTGAATGGCCTGATCGACGCCGAGCTTGCAGGCGCCAATCTGCGCATCACGCCGGCAGCACGAGAACTTTTGCTGGAATCGATCGGCGGCGATCGCATCGCCTCCCGCAATGAAATACAGAAGCTGGTCCTCTACTGCATGAAGGACGCGTTGATCGACGAGAACCATGTGCTCGAGATCGTTGGCGATGCGAGTGCAGTATCGACCGACGAGGTGGTCGATGCCGTTTTGTCAGGCGATCCCGATGGATTTCTCCATGCCGTCCAGAAGGTCATTGCCTCCAAGACCGCTGTCTTCCTCGTCCTGCAGGGCACCATGAAACAGGTGCAGCTGCTGGAGACCATGCGCCTGGAGATGGAAGAGCGCCAGCAGCAGGCTTCTCAGGTCATGCAGACGCATGGGCGGGGAATTCACTTCAAGCGCAAACCGGTGATCGAGAAAGCGTTACGGAACTGGAATAGTTCGGATCTGGCGCGGGAAAGCGCAAGACTGAACGCGGCCATCCTTCAAAGCCGCCAGAACGCGCAACTTGAAGACAATCTGGCGATCCAGACGCTTCTTGCGACGACACTTCAGTCAGCACGTCGCAATCGCCGTGGCTGATCAGCGGGCTTCGAGCAGGCGGCAGATCTCTTCCAGCTGGTCGAGCGTCTTGTAATTGATCTTCAACTGACCGCCGCCGCCCTTGTGGTTGATCGATACGGACAAGCCGAGCCGATCCGAAAGGCTGCGCTCCAGAGCGATGGTATCAGAATCTTTGGATTCGCGTACTTCCGTCGGGGCAGGGGCATGCTGTGCCTTGATGTGGTTCTGCGCCAGCTTCTCGGCGTCGCGAACGGAAAGCCCCTTCTGGGCAATCGTCTTGGCAAGAACAACGGGATCGGGAGTGGAAACAAGCGCACGCGCATGACCCGCCGACAGGCTGCCATCGGCCAGCATGTCGCGAACCGGATCGGGGAGCTTCAATAGTCGAAGGCTGTTGGCAACATGGCTCCGGCTTTTGCCGATGATCTCACCCAGATCGTTCTGGGTATAGCCATGTTCTGCGATAAGCTGCTCATAGCCAAGCGCTTCTTCGAGCGGATTGAGATCGGCACGCTGGACGTTTTCGACGATGGCGAGCTCAAGAGCTGTCCGATCATCGACATCGCGAACGATGACGGGAATTTCAACGAGGCCGGCGAGTTGTGCCGCACGCCAGCGACGTTCGCCGGCAATGATTTCGTACCGATCGCTGCTCGTCGTCCGAACGACGACAGGCTGAACGATTCCGTGCTGGCGAATGGATCCGGCCAGATCCTGAAGTTCGGCCTCGTCGAAATACCGGCGAGGATTCTTGGGGCTACGGGCCACGAATTCGATCGGAACAGTCCGGTCCGCACTAACGGTTGGACGCGTCTCGCCTACGGGAACTGGCTGATCCATCTCGCCAATTAGCGCTGCAAGTCCGCGCCCAAGGCGCCGTTTCGATACGTCTTCGCTCATACTCACACCCTTGTACGAAGATTAGGCGGCTTTGCGCTGCCGTTCGCGCTGAATGACTTCAGAAGCCAGTTGGAGATAGGCCTGGCTACCGGCGCATTTGAGATCGTAAAGGATAGCCGGCTTACCATAAGACGGAGCCTCAGAGACCCGAACATTTCTGGGAATGAGCGTCGCGTAAACCTTCTCGCCGAGATGCTCCCGCACATCGCTGACCACCTGTTGCGCGAGATTATTGCGGGAATCGAACATTGTCAGCACGATACCCTGGATATCCAGAGACGGATTCACGGTCTGCCGTACCTGGTTGATGGTGTCGAGCAACTGGCTAAGACCTTCCAGCGCAAAGAATTCGCACTGCAACGGCACCAGGACTGAATGGGCTGCCGCCATGGCATTCATCGTCAAAAGGTTGAACGATGGCGGGCAATCGAGCAGCACATAGCTATAAGCGCGCGCATCATCCTGATTGAGAGCCCTCTTCAGACGAAAGACCCGATCGGCCTGCTGCGAGATTTCCATTTCGAAACCGAGCAGGTCCATCGTGGATGGGACGATCGAAAGGTTCGGCACTGCCGTTTCAAGGACCGCCTCGCTGACCGAATGAGTGCCGATCAGCACATCGTAAGAAGACAGGCGCCGATCACGACGGTCGATACCGAGGCCGGTACTCGCATTTCCCTGCGGGTCCAGGTCAACGATAAGCACCCGCTCTCCGATCGCCGCCAGGGCTGTCGCCAGGTTGATCGCTGTCGTGGTCTTGCCCACACCACCCTTTTGGTTGGCGATGGTGATGATGCGGTTTTTCTCGAGACTCATTTGGCACCCGAACCGTTAAACCCTGCGCGTCAGAGAGGTGATCTCCAAGATCACGGAATCTTCCTCGACAACGCTTTGATGTTTTACCAGATCGAAGTCCCAGCGACCACGCGCTTTATCGATCTCGGACTGATAATCCCGACCTTTATGGAAGATCAACTTGAGATTTGGATTGGCAAGTGCCCAGGGGTGGGCATAGGCGAACAGCAAATCAAGTTCGGCAAGGGCGCGCGCGGATATGAAGTCAGGCGCTGGCAGCTTCGAAGCGGCGTCCTCGATCCGGAGAGGGTGCACGGACGCCCGAGCGCCTGTCTCCAAAATCGCCGTCCGCAGGAAGCCGCACTTCTTGTTGTTACTTTCGACAAGATCTACCCATCCAGCTTGGCTTTCCGCGAGGTTGATCGCCGTGATGATACCCGGAAATCCCCCGCCGCTCCCAAGATCGATCCACCGGCCCGAAGTCGGCACAATGTTTCGGAGTTGCAACGAGTCCGCAATATGGCGCGTCCATAGCTGTTCCAGCGTTGAAGGCGCTATGAGATTGATTCTGGCAGCCCATTTCAGAAAGAGGTTTGCAAAGCGATCAAGGCGCTCCTGCGTTTCACGTGAAACATCGATTCCATACGGAGCACTTTTCGTTCTTTGCATATCAAGATGCCAATTTACTAACTTGGGTTTTGCGCAGGTGCGCGACAAGCAAAGCGACCGCCGCAGGGGTCATTCCTTCAAGTCGACTTGCCTGGGCGATATTGCGGGGCTTTCTGGCCATCAACTTGGCCTTCAACTCATTAGAGAGACCAGATAGCAACGAATAGTCGAAATCATCGGGGATCACGCGCTCTTCTTCGGCCCGCAAGCCCTCGATATCCGCCGACTGCCTTTCGAGATAGACATGGTACAGGCAGTCGATCTCGACGGCGGCAGCGATCTTCGCATCAGTGGACTTTAGTTCAGGCCAGACTTGAACAACCTGATCCCAGCTTATGTCCGGGTACGACAGGATCTCTCGCGCCGAACGACGACGGCCATCCTGATTGATCGCCACTCCGGCAATAGCCATCTCATTGGGCGAGGCGGTAAGCGCACCAAGCTGCTCGTATAGTCCTTCACGCTGCGCGCGATAGGTCTCGAATTTTCTGGACCGTTCAGAAGACACGCAACCCAGCTCAATGCCATAGGGCGTGAGCCGCATGTCGGCATTGTCAGCCCTCAATGACAGGCGATACTCGGCCCGGGAGGTAAACATACGATAGGGCTCTGCTACCCCGCGCGATGTCAGATCATCGATCATCACGCCGATATAGGAATCCGTACGGCTGAAGGAGAAACCACTTTGACCGGCTGCAAGCCGGGCGGCATTGATCCCCGCCAGCAACCCTTGCGCCCCGGCCTCTTCATAACCAGTGGTGCCATTGATCTGACCAGCGAGGTACAAACCCTTCACACCTTTAACAGCCAGCGATAGGTCGAGCTGCTGTGGATCGACATAGTCATACTCGATGGCATAACCGGGCTGGAGAATTCGGACATTCTCCAGACCCGGGATCGACCGTATGAATAGCTCCTGCACATCTTCCGGCAGCGAGGTCGAGATCCCGTTTGGATAGATCGTGACATCATCCAATCCTTCAGGCTCCAGAAAAATCTGATGACCATCACGATCGCCGAAACGATTGATCTTGTCCTCAATGGACGGACAATACCGCGGACCGACACCTTCGATCTGGCCGGAATACATGGCCGAGCGGTGGATGTTCTCCCGGATGATCCGATGGGTTTCAGCCGTCGTCCGCGTGATGCCGCAAGCGATCTGTGGCGTCGTGACGACTTCCGTCATGAATGAGAATGGGATCGGATTCTCGTCCGCTTCCTGAACTTCAAGCTCGTCCCAGCGGATTGTATTGCGATCGAGGCGCGCCGGGGTACCGGTCTTGAGGCGACCGAGCTTCAGGCCCAACGCTGCCAAGTCATCACTGACACCCAGGGCAGGGGCCTCGCCAACACGGCCAGCAGCAATCTTTTTGTCACCGATGTGGATCAGACCGTTGAGAAAAGTACCAGTTGTCAAGACGACTGCAGCAGCACGGAGTTGCTGCCTGTCACCAAGAATCACACCATTTATTTCGGAAGAGTCACGAACAAATCCGACCACGCCACCTTCGATGATGTCGAGATTAGGAATCTCCGCGAGCAGACGCTGAACAGCCAGTCGATAGAGCTTTCGATCCGCCTGGGTGCGCGGCCCCCAAACAGCCGGACCCTTCTTCCGGTTCAGCATACGGAATTGAATTCCGCCTTCGTCCGCCGCGCGACCCATAATGCCGTCAAGCGCATCGATCTCACGGACAAGATGCCCTTTTCCCAAGCCGCCAATCGCCGGATTGCAGGACATGACGCCGATTGTTGCAGCCTTGTGGGTCACGAGCGCGGTTTTAGCACCCATTCGTGCAGCCGCTGCGGCTGCTTCGGTACCCGCATGACCGCCACCAACAACAATTACATCGAAATGTCTCTCAGACATGATCGCGGTACAGCCTGTTTCACGTGAATCACTTCCCGACACAGAATTCGGAGAAGATTTTACCCAAAAGCGTTTCGGTATCGATTCGACCGGTCACTCTCGCCAATTCGACGGACGCCAGTCGCAGCTCTTCGGCACGGATCTCGAGGGGCAAGAAACTACCCTCGAGCGCGGACGCAAGATGTCTCGACGCCAGCCGAAGGCGCTCTGCATGCCTCAAACGACTGGGAATTGCAAGGCTCTCGACCTGCGTATGGCTACGCACCGCATCAAGCAGCCGTAGCCTCAGGGTTTCCAACCCTTCTCCTGACGCGGATGAAACGTGGAAAGCGCAAGCAGAGCTAGGCACTAGATTGCTGGCAAGGTCGCTCTTCGTCCCGATACACAGTGTGGGGCGGTCGAAATCTATCGGCTGCGCTTTCGGCTGCTCGGACAGATCGATCAGATGCAGAACAAGGTCTGCATCATTGATCGTCCTGAAGGCACGACGGATCCCCTCTTGCTCAACCACATCGTCTGTGTCTCTGAGACCAGCAGTATCGGAGAGTTCAAACTTATATCCGTCAATATCCAATTCACAACGAACTACATCGCGCGTCGTGCCGGCTACAGGTGTCACAATCGCCACGTCGCGCTGTGCCAGCGCATTCATCAGGCTTGATTTCCCGGCATTCGGCAGACCGGCCAGCGCCACCTTGAAACCATCGCGGATGATCTCGCCGGCCCGAAGATTTCCGATTGCCCGATCCACCTGTAACTTAAGATCCTCGACATCGGCCCAGATACGATCGGACACCGAACCTGGGATATCGCCCTCGTCGCTGAAGTCCAATTCGGCTTCGAGCATGGCGCGCACGAAAACAAGTTTCTCACGCCATTCATCGTAGACCGCGGACAAATGACCATTGGCCTGTTCACCCGCAAGCCTTCTCTGCATCTCGGTCTCGGCGCTCAGAAGATCGGCGAGACCTTCGACCTCTACAAGATCCATCTTGCCGTTTTCAAACGCGCGTCTCGAGAACTCGCCCGCTTCGGCCAATCTAATCCCGTTGAATCCGGCTAATGATCGAAGTGCCGCGTTCACGACGGCACGGCCGCCATGCAGATGCAATTCCACACAGTCTTCGCCGGTGAACGAATTGGGCGCTGGGAAAATGAGAACGAGACCCCGATCAAGAAACTCGCCGCTCGTCGTCCGGATCGTCCGAAGACCTGCCAGGCGCGGCTCCGGCAGCGACCCGACCATCTTGCTGACAACTTCGAAGCTTCCTGGACCGCTGACCCTGATAACAGCAACGCCGGCGGGTAGACCGCCGGACGCAAGGGCACAAATAGTATCGGAACGAGCGGTCACGAGATCACTCACAGGCGAAGCCTGAGGCTGCCGGCCGGAACCGGCAGAACATCAGGTGTTCATCGAGTCGAAGAAGTCGCCGTTGTTCTTCGTCTGCTTGAGTTTGTCGATGAGGAATTCGATGGCGTCGGTCGTGCCCATCGGCGCAAGAATACGGCGCAGAACGAAAATCTTCTGGAGATCCTGGCGCGGAACCAAGAGATCTTCCTTACGCGTACCGGACTTGAGGATGTCCATCGCGGGGAAGATGCGCTTGTCCGCGACCTTGCGATCGAGAACGATTTCCGAGTTACCCGTGCCCTTGAACTCTTCGAAGATGACTTCGTCCATGCGGCTACCTGTGTCGATCAGCGCCGTTGCGATGATCGTCAGCGAACCGCCTTCTTCGATGTTGCGGGCTGCACCGAAGAAGCGCTTCGGACGCTGCAATGCATTGGCATCGACACCACCGGTCAAAACCTTGCCGGAAGACGGGACCACGGTGTTGTAAGCACGGCCGAGGCGCGTAATGGAATCGAGCAGAATGACGACGTCTCGGCCGTGTTCGACAAGACGCTTGGCCTTTTCAATGACCATTTCGGCCACCTGCACGTGACGAACCGCGGGTTCGTCGAACGTTGAAGAAACGACTTCACCGCGGACCGAACGCTGCATGTCGGTCACTTCTTCCGGACGTTCGTCGATCAGAAGGACGATCAGATAACATTCCGGATGGTTGGCCGTGATCGAATGCGCGATATTCTGCAGAATGACGGTCTTACCGGTGCGCGGCGGTGCGACGATCAGGCCGCGCTGGCCCTTGCCGAGCGGCGCCACGAGATCGATGACGCGCGCAGACAGATCCTTCGATGTCGGTACATCAAGTTCCATCTTGAAGCGCTCGTTTGGATAGAGCGGCGTCAGGTTGTCGAAATGCACCTTGTGGCGGATCTTTTCGGGATCCTCGAAATTGATCGTGTTGACCTTCAGCAGGGCGAAATAGCGCTCGCCTTCCTTGGGTCCCCGGATCGGTCCCTCGACGGTATCGCCGGTCTTCAACGAGAAGCGGCGGATCTGTGAGGGCGAAATATAGATATCATCAGGGCCGGGGAGGTAATTCGCGTTTGCAGAACGCAGGAAACCGAAGCCATCCTGCAGAACTTCCACGACGCCTTCGCCGATGATCTCAACATCCTGGCTCGCCAGCATCTTCAAGATCGCAAACATCAGCTCCTGCTTGCGCATCGTGCTCGCGTTTTCAACTTCGAGCGATTCAGCAAAGGTCAGGAGATCGGTCGGCGATTTGCTTTTGAGTTCTTGTAGCTTCATTTCAGCCATGAAGAGGGACCACGTCAGATAGAATTTTCAAGGGGAACGGCGAGCTGGTGGAATTCGGTACGATCGCGAGAGCCGCAAATGACTGAATAGTACGCAAGCCAAAAGAAGGAAGTGGCGCGAAAATAGCGACTCGCGGATTCGACCGCAAGCGAAAAGCCGCCACCGGCAAAAATAAAGCGTGATCGGACCGAGATCAGAACGGTTTGACGATGGCAAGCACCACAATCAGGATCATCAGCAGGGTCGGCGCCTCGTTCATCATGCGCCAGTACCGCGGCGTTCCCACGTAGTCGCCGCGCCCGAACGATTTGACCGCCTTGGCGAAATAGCCGTGAACACCGGACAGTGCGACCACGGCTGCGATCTTCGCATGCAGCCAACCACCTTGGAAACCAAAGACCTGCCAGGCCAGATATAGTCCCAGGATCCATGACACGATCATCGCCGGGGTCATGATGACCTTCATGAGCCTGGTTTCCATCACGGCAAATGTCTTTGCCTGCTGCGACGACGGCTCGCAGTCGGAATGGTAGATGAAAAGCCGCGGCAGGTAGAGCATGCCTGCCATCCACGAGATGATGGCGATCACATGCAGCGCCTTGATCCAGGGATAAGCTTGGTCTGGTCCAGCCAGCATGATGCCGGCGCCGACGATGCCGAAGAAGACGAGAGCCGACGCGGCCTTGCGCGCTGCCCGCCTCCCGGGCTTGTCGTCGATCTGTTTTTCCATGGTCAGCCGAAACTCCGAACCTGAGCGACTAGCTCGGTTACATGCTCCGGATCAGCCTGCGGCGTGATCCCATGGCCGAGATTGAAGATCAGCGGTCCATGACCGAGCGCCTGCAGGATCGCATCGATCCCGTCCTTGAGCGCTGGGCCACCAGCCACGACACGCATCGGATCCAGATTGCCTTGAACAGGGCCATCCTTCTGCAGCTCGACAGCGAGGCTCAAGGGAACCGACCAATCGAGACCGATGGCGTCGGCGTTCGTGTCCTGGCGATAATTCTTCAGCAAGATCCCCGCGCCCTTGGCAAAGGCAATCACCTTCGCCTGAGGGCGACGAGACTTCACCGAGTCGATGATGCGCCGAACCGGCCGCACGGCGAAAGCCTCAAATTCAGTCTCGCCGAGAACACCTGCCCAGGAATCAAAGATCTGAACAGCATCCGCACCGGCATCGATCTGCTCGACGAGGTAATCGGCCGAGACGTCAGCTAGAAAATCGAGCAGACGGGCAAAGACCTCAGGATGGCGATAGGCGAAGAGACGGGCAGGGGCCTGGTCTGGCGTGCCATGACCAGCGATCATGTAGGTCGCCACGGTCCAGGGAGCGCCACAGAAGCCTAGCAGGGTCGTTTCGCTGGGCAGTGCACCACGCAGCCGTGAAACCGTCTCCATGACCGGCTTGAGGTGATCTAGGACGCCTTCTTGCGAAAGGGCCAGTATGCCGTCCGTGTCGATGGGGTCCATCTGCGGACCATGGCCTTCGGTGAAGGTCACGTTGCGATGAAGCGCATCCGGGATGACCAGGATATCCGAAAACAGAATGGCTGCATCAAAGCCGTATCGGCGGATCGGCTGAAGAGTCACCTCTGTCGCATACTCAGGCGAATAACAGAGATCGAGAAAGCTCCCGGCCTTCTTCCGTGTTTCCCGATATTCCGGGAGATAACGGCCTGCCTGTCTCATGAGCCAGATGGGCGGTGGCGTGACCGTTTTCCCATTCAGAACGTCGAGGACTTTTCGGTTCGGCGTGCTCAAGGCTCAAGCCCTTTCAAAAAAGAAAAGAGATATTGAATCTTCTTCTATTTCTAAGAGTCTCTGACTATCAAGGATTAATCTAGGATCACAGCTTGTTCCCGATCCGCGGCAACAGTCGAGTGGCGAGGGCACCAAGTTCGCTCCGGCTCTGGGATAATGGGGATAACCGCAAATTAACCCGCAATTCCATGGATTTGCGATCCGGACAGAATTTGCGTTAACGAGGGAGGAGGAGTCGAAATGCGAGGGACGATCTGCTGTCATCACCGCAATTCACAGCCCCCCGGAATCGGAAGCCTCACGGTGACCAACTGTGGATAAAACGGCACTTTTCCCGCCCCTCGTCTGTCCCGCTCGCAGCGGCCTCTGTTTATCCCAAGCTATCAACAGGGTGCGGTGAAGAACGTGGAGAACCGCAAAAACTTCTTTCATCTCCATCTGATTTCTGACTCAACCGGGGAGACTTTGATCTCGGCGGGGCGAGCAGCGGCGGCGCAATTTCGTGGTTCCAATGCCATCGAACATGTCTATCCCCTGATCCGCAGCAAAAAGCAGATCAAGGCGCTGATCGATGCACTCGACCGCGAACCGGGCATCGTTCTCTATACGATCGTCGACCAGGATCTCGCAGCACTTGTCGAAACAGGATGTCATGAACTGGGCTTGCCCTGCGTCAACGTGCTGGCCCCGATCATCGAGAAGTTTCAGGACTATCTGGGTGCGCCCTCCCGCGGCCGCGTCGGTGCCCAACACGTTCTGAATGCCGAGTATTTCGCACGCATCGAAGCGTTGAATTTCACCATGGACCATGACGACGGCCAGGCGCCGGAAGATTATGACCAGGCCGACGTCGTGATCATCGGCATCAGCCGCACCTCCAAGACCCCCACGAGCATCTATCTCGCCAACCGCGGCATCAAGACCGCGAACCTGCCGATCGTCCCGGGCGTTCCGCTGCCCGAAGGATTGCTGAAGGCAACACGGCCTCTGATCGTCGGTCTCATCGCAACTTCGGATCGGATTTCCCAGGTTCGCGAGAACCGGGTCCTTGGCGCGACAACCGGCTATGACCGAAGCGAATATGTCGACCGGGCCTCAATCACGGAGGAGCTGAAATATGCCCGCTCGCTGTGTGCGCGCAACAACTGGCCTCTGATCGACGTGACGCGCCGGTCGATCGAGGAGACGGCGGCGGCCATTGTTGCTCTGCGTCCCAAGCCGCGCTAATTCAGGACACTACCATTACGAAGGTCTCAGCATGGGTTCACCCTTGATTCTCGCGTCGGGCAGCACGGCGCGCCAGATGCTTTTGAAGAATGCCGGCCTCGACTTTGTCGCGATCCCTGCCACGGTGGATGAAAGAGCCATCGAAGACAATCTTCCGCTCGCAGGACGAGACCCCGTATCGGTTGCCCGGCATCTGGCACTGGCCAAGGCTATGAATGTGTCGGAGCGCTCTCCAGGCGCCTTCGTCATTGGCTGCGACCAGACCATGTCTCTCGGCAACCGGATCTTCCACAAGGCTGCTTCTCTGGACGAAGCTCGGCAGACCTTGATCAGCCTGCGCGGCAAGGCACACTTCCTGAACAGTGCAGTCTGTCTGGTTCGGGATGGTGAGCTGCTCTGGAGCGATGTGACCAAGGCCTGCATGCAGGTTCGCGATTTCTCGGATGAGTTCCTGGATGGCTATATCGAGCGGAATGGCAAGTCGATCTTATCCAGTGTCGGCTGCTATCAGCTTGAAGGGGAGGGCGTTCAGCTCTTCGATGCGATTGCCGGTGACTATTTCACCATCCTTGGTCTACCGCTTCTGCCGCTCCTCGCGGCTCTTCGTGAGCATGAGATTAACCATGCGTGATTCACGTGAAACATTTTTGCCCCGTGCTTTTGTCGCCGGCTATCCAATCAAGCATTCTCGCTCCCCGATGATCCATGGACACTGGCTCGAAACCTATGGTCTGTCCGGTTCCTACGAGAAGATCGCGGTCGCGCCGGAGGACTTTGCCGACTTCATGCTTCGTTTGAAAGACGCGGATAGTCCCTATCGTGGTGGCAATATCACGATCCCGCACAAGGAGGCCGCGAGCAAGCTTGCCGATCGGATAGACCCGGTCGCCGAAGAGCTCGGAGCGGCCAATACGCTCTGGCGGGAAGACGGGCTTCTGCATGCGACCAACACCGACGGCATCGGCTTTGTTGCCAATCTGGATTCGCAGCACCCGGGATGGGACAAGGTCGAACGCGCTGTGGTCTTGGGAGCAGGCGGCGCCAGCCGCGCAATTCTGCAGGCTCTTCGTGATCGTGGCATACCCGAAGTTCACGTGGTCAACCGAACCGTCGAGCGCGCGCAGGAACTCGTAGACCGCTTCGGGGCACCGCTCCAAGCTCACGGGATGGACGCCCTTAACTCTCTCCTGGAGGGCGCCGGGCTCTTCGTGAACACGTCATCCCTCGGGATGGATGGAACGGCAGCGCCCGTTCTTCCCTTCGACAGGATGAGGGAAGATTCCGTTGTCACTGATATCGTCTACGTGCCGCTGAAGACGCCGTTCATTCAACAGGCAGAGCAGATTGGTCTGCCGACGGTCGATGGTCTGGGCATGCTTTTGCATCAGGCTGTGCCGGGGTTTGAACGATGGTTCGGACAAAAGCCCGAAGTTACCGCCGCTTTGCGCCAGCTCGTGCTCGATGACATCAAGGCGCATGCATGATCATCGTGGGGCTCACAGGCTCGATCGGCATGGGCAAGTCCACGACTGCCGCGCTCTTTGCCGACGAGGGTGTGCCCGTCAATGACGCTGATCGCGTGGTTCACGAACTGTATCGGTCGGAAGCCGTGGCACCCATTGCGGGCCTCTTTCCCGACGCCATCGTCGACGGCATTGTCGATCGCGCGAAGCTGTCGGCGAATCTGGCAAAGAATCCGGCTAAGTTTAAAGAGCTAGAGGCCATCGTTCATCCCCTCGTGCGCGACAAGGAACACGCTTTCCTTGACGAGCAAAGCGCACTCGGCCATGCCCTTGTCCTTCTCGACATTCCCCTCTTGTTCGAGACCGGTGGCGAAAAGCGTGTGGACCGGATCGTTGTCGTCAGTTGCGAACCTGAGCTGCAGAGAGAAAGAGTGCTGGCACGACCGGGAATGACGGAAGAGAAATTTCAGCTGATCCTATCGAGGCAGGTTCCGGATGCACAAAAGCGTGCCCGGGCCGATTACGTCATTGATACCGGCCACGGGATTGACAGCGCGCGCGCCCAAGTCAAAACGATCGTCAGAGAACTACGCGAACAGGCGGAGCGGACAGACAATGCGTGAGATCATCTTCGACACGGAAACGACCGGGCTCGACAACAAGGCTGACCGGGTCATCGAAATCGGTGGCATCGAATTGCTCAATCATTTTCCGACCGGTCGCACCTTTCATGTCTATATCAATCCCGGCGACCGCAAGGTTCATCCCGATGCATTGGCGGTGCACGGCATCACCGACGAATTTCTGAAAGACAAACCGGTGTTCGCCGAGATCGTTTCCGACCTCCAGGAATTCTTCGAAGGGGCGAAGTGGATTGCTCACAACGCCTCATTCGACATGGGCTTCATCAACGCTGAATTCGACCGCTTGAGCCTCGCGCCGGTTCCTTCCGACATGGTCATCGACACGCTGGCGCTCGCACGCCGGAAACATCCGATGGGGCCGAACTCGCTGGACGCCCTCTGCCGTCGATACGGTATCGACAACTCGCATCGTACGAAGCACGGCGCTCTACTCGACTCCGAACTGCTCGCCGAAGTCTATATCGAGATGCTGGGTGGTCGGCAGGCGGCACTGGGTCTAACGACCATCGAGACGCGGCGGAACCAGTCGAACGAAATCGATGATCTGATCGAGATCAGCTATGATCGCCCGCGCGCTCTTGCGTCCCGCCTATCCGCAGCGGAGGTGGAAGGTCACGCCAAACTCGTCGGCCGTCTCGGCGGTAAGGCCATCTGGTCGAAATACGACGCATGAAAAAAGGGCCCGCGAGGGCCCTTTGCTTTGGCGAATGCGGAATGCTCGCTCAGTTCGGCACGGCCTGCGTCTTTGCGCGAGACTGTTCTTCTGAAACACGCTGGGCGAACATCTGGGCAAAGTCGATCGGATCGATCATCAGCGGCGGGAAACCACCGTTGCGTGTCGCGTCGGCGATGATCTGACGAGCGAAGGGGAAGAGCAGGCGCGGGCACTCGATGAAGAGAACCGGCAGCATGTGTTCCTGCGGGAAGCCGGTGATCCGGAAGACGCCGCCATAGATGAGTTCGGTGACGAACACGACCTTGTCGCCATCCTTGGCTTCTGCATTCAACGCCAGGACGACGTCGAAGTCGGTGTCCGAAAGCGGGTTTGCATTGACATTGACATTGATGTTGATGGCCGGCGCCTTGTCGCGCGCCTGAAGCGAGCGGGGTGCACCTGGATTTTCAAACGAGAAATCCTTGATGTACTGGGCGAGAATGTTGAGGGACGGAGAAGCCGTTCCCTGATTGTTGTCGGCCATAGGGCGTGTCCTTGAAGATGAATTGCTAAGGCCATCTAACATTTGAAACTTGCGCTTACAACCCTGCGCGCCGGTGCGTCAGGGGGTCACTCGCGGCCGATCCGTGGATCGCGCCAGGGCGAGTTCCGGTCGGGTTCGCGCTGATATTCGTCGTCGCCGAGGTCGACCACATTTTCGTCACTGGGACGGCTCGTCCTGAAACCGGCGTCAGAAAAACTACTGCGGACAATGAGCCGCGGCTTGATCAGACGCCAGGCGAGATCACGAACGAAAGGCAGGAAGAGTAGAATGCCGATGATGTCGCCGAAGAAGCCGGGCACGATCAGAAGAAAGGCGGCCACCACCAGAAGGGCACCGCGAACCAGTTCCCGTCCGGGATCCATGCCGCGCTGCGCCTCGCTCTGCAATCGGCGCAGGATACCCGCCCCTTGATAGCGGAGCAGTATGACACCTGCGAAAGCCGCAAGAATGATCAACCCCAGGGTCGGCAAGACACCGATGGCTTGCCCGACCAAGATAAAGCTGGCGATTTCAACGAGGGGTGCGATGAGAAATAGCACCAGGGGAAGGCGCATGGGCTGCTCCAAACGCCTTTGTGATCCGGATATCGCAAGAGTCGGCGCTTACTCGATGCAAAGAATGCATTGCGCCATTTGAATGATGCAGCGCTCCGGACTATATGGGAGAAGGAAAAATCAAATTCAATCAAGCCTGGCGGTATTCATGGGGTCTAGTGATTTCGTTACATTGTTCTTCCTGGTCGCAGCGGTTCTGATCTTCTTTCAGCTCCGCAGCGTTCTTGGACGACGCACGGGCCACGAAAAGCCGCCGTTCGATCCGTTCGCACAGCGTGATCTGGCCAAGGGGGCAGCGCGTGATGATGGCAAGGTTGTCACCCTTCCGCGCCGCGAGGACGGCAACGCTGAAGATCGGTTTGTCGCCGTGGATGCTTATTCACCCGCCGGCACGCCCCTGAACGATCAGTTGCGCGAACTTCTGCACCACGATCCGAGCTTTAATCCGAAGGAATTCCTCAACGGTGCGAAGATTGCCTACGAGATGATCGTCATGGCTTATGCCGACGGCGACAGGAAGACCTTGAAAGGCCTTCTGTCCCGCGAAGTCTTTGACGGTTTCGAAAGCGCAATCGCCGATCGCGAGAGCCGCGGCGAGATCGTAAAATCGACCTTTGTCGGCATCGAGAAGGCGGACATCATACAGGCATCCGCTCGCGAGAACGAAGAGCAGGTGACCGTTCGCATCATCAGCCAGTTGATTACGGCGACCTACGACAATGCAGGTGCCATGATTGATGGCGATGCCGAGGCGGTATCCGAGGTGAACGACGTGTGGACCTTCGCCCGCGATGTGCGCTCGCGTGATCCAAACTGGAAGCTGATCGCGACCGAAGCAGAACAATGAGCGATCTCAGCGCCTGTCGCCTGAGGCCGGCATCCTTCGATGATCTGCCCGGCTGGTCATCCGACGATCCTTCATCCCTTTGGCCTGCCTTGACCGACTGTAGGAGATACCTGCAGTCGGTCAAACCATATAAGCCAGGTGCATTGGGACTGACCGCCGAAGATCTGATGCCTCTGCTGGACGCTGCATCGACGCACAGTCCGGACAACGCAGCTCAGGCACGGCTTTTCTTCGAACAGCAAACGCGACCCTTCCTGGTAGAGCCCGGCGGCCAAAACGCAGGTCTGGTCACGGCCTTCTACGAGCCTGAGGTCCCCGTCAGCGATCGGCCTGACGACGAATACCGCCACCCCTTCTATCGCCGTCCTCTGGATCTTGTGGACGTGGATGATGGCAATCGACCAGCCGACCTTGAGGCCGGTTACGCCTTTGCCCTTCGAACCGACAATGGCCTGAAGCCCTATCCCGATCGTCGGGACATCGATCAAGGCTGGCTTGAGGGCAGGGGGCTTGAAATTGCCTGGGCCCGCTCGAGGGTCGATGTGTTCTTTGCCCATGTCCAGGGTGCTGCACGACTACGATATCCCGATGGACGCGTCCGCCGGATAACCTATGCGGCAAAGGCCGGGCACCCCTTTTCCGGCATCGGCCGCCTGCTGATCGATATGGGTGAGATCTCGGAAGCGGATATCTCCATGCAGTCGATTAGGGCCTGGCTCGCTGCCCATCCCGACCGGTTGGACGAGATCCTCTGGCACAATCGATCCTACATCTTCTTCCGGGAAGCGGAGGTCGACGATCTCACCCGTGGTCCGATTGCCGCCGCCAAGGTACCGCTGATTGCGGGTCGATCTCTCGCGGTCGATCGCCAGATCCACACCTTCGGCTTTCCATTTTTCATCCATGCGAAGGGATTGACCCATATGGATGGCGGACGCGATTTCGCCCGGACCATGCTGGCGCTCGATACCGGATCTGCGATCGTCGGACCGGCGCGTGGGGATATCTTCACGGGCTCCGGAGATGAGGCAGGCGAGTTGGCGGGGGCCGTGCGCAACGCAGCCGACTTCTATATACTCATCCCGAAGCAGGCGGCAGAGAGGTTTGTCTGAGTGTCGGGTGGACCAAAGCTCAATCCGGAAGATCGCATCCTCTGGGGCAAGGTCGCGCGTTCGACCCGCCCGATGCCCGGGCGTATGGAAGACCTGCTGAGTTTCGAGGAGCAGTTCGAGACGCCGGTCGAAGAGAAGGTCGTGCCTGCCCTCAATCGTGCCGTAGTCTCCCCGTCGAACTCGAACTCAGATGCCGAGCGAAAGTCCGCAGCTCGAATCCACCACCCCTTGGAAAAGCCGGTCAAGCGCAAGCTCTCCCGCGGTCATCTGGCGCTTGAAGCACGGATCGACCTGCACGGGCTGATCCAGAGTGAGGCGCATGGAATGCTGCTCGATTTTCTCATCCGGGCCCATGATCGGGGCCTGCGCCACGTCCTCGTAATTACCGGCAAGGGAAGCTCGCTTGGAAGTGAAGGCGCACTAAAGCGCGCGGTGCCGCTCTGGTTTTCCCTGCCGGAATTCCGTTTCCTGATTTCCTCCTATGAGCCTGCGGCACGTCAGCATGGCGGGGAGGGGGCACTTTATGTGCGGCTCTCCCGCCGCGGACAGGAGCGCTGATGACGCCCTTCGGTGATGCGTTGCGGCAGTTGCGGGAACGAAAGGGTGTCTCTCAGAAGGAGATGGCCGCAGCGATCGGGGTCTCGCCCGCCTATCTCTCGGCACTTGAACACGGCAGGCGCGGCCTGCCCAATTTCGATTTTCTCCAGCGTGTTGCTGGCTACTTCAACATCATCTGGGACGAGGCCGAAGAGCTCTTCTCGACGGCGGGCCGCTCCGATCCCCGCGTGGTGGTCGATACCTCCGGGATGAAGCCGGAATATACGGCCTTCGCCAACGATCTGGCGAAGCTGATTCGCCAGCTCTCTCCCGATGTGATAGGAGAAATGCAGGATATTCTGGATAGCGCCAAAAAACGGCCTTGAAGGGGTTGAAAAGCCCAATCTATCCACGAGAAACGACGCCCTCGCCTTTGGAACTCAGGCCAAAACCCCTATAGTCGGGCCACTTGAAGCTGCTGATTCGAATCAGCCGGGCCTTTGAGAATTGACTGGAAAGATTGCTGAATGACCGACTTGCCGATCGCGGAGAATGGTGGACCGGCCGAATATGGCGCGGATTCGATCAAGGTTCTGAAGGGACTGGACGCCGTCCGCAAGCGCCCCGGCATGTATATCGGTGATACCGACGACGGCTCCGGCCTCCATCACATGGTCTACGAAGTCGTCGACAACGCGATCGATGAAGCGCTGGCCGGTCATGCCGACATCGTCACCGTCACGCTGAATGCCGATGGCTCCGTCACCGTGACGGACAACGGTCGTGGCATTCCGACGGACATTCACACCGGCGAAGGCGTCTCCGCCGCCGAGGTCATCATGACCCAGCTGCATGCCGGCGGTAAGTTCGACCAGAATTCCTACAAGGTCTCCGGCGGTCTGCACGGCGTCGGCGTATCCGTCGTCAATGCGCTTTCGGTAAAGCTCACCCTGAAGATTCGCCGCAACAACAAGCTGCACGAAATCAGCTTCACCCATGGCGTAGCCGATGGCCCGCTGAAAGTGATCGGCGAATATGAGGGCCGTTCGGGGACGGAAGTCACCTTCCTCCCGAGCACCGATACCTTCACCAATGTCGATTTCGACTATGGAACGCTCGAGCATCGCCTGCGCGAACTCGCGTTCCTGAACTCGGGCGTTCGCATTCTCCTCACCGACAAGCGCAAGTCCGACATCCGCCAGGAAGAGATGCTCTATGACGGCGGTCTCGAAGCCTTCGTCCGCTATCTCGATCGCTCGAAGAAGCCGCTGGTCGACAAGCCTGTCGCCATCAAGGGCGAGAAGGACGGTATCACCGTCGAAGTTGCCATGTGGTGGAACGACAGCTACCACGAGAACGTGCTCTGCTTCACCAACAACATTCCCCAGCGGGACGGCGGCACGCATATGGCCGGCTTCCGCGCCGCTCTGACCCGTCAGGTGACGTCCTATGCAGATAGCTCGGGCATCACCAAGAAGGAGAAGGTGTCGCTGCAGGGTGAAGACTGCCGCGAAGGTCTGTCTGCCGTCCTCTCGGTAAAGGTACCGGATCCCAAGTTCTCGTCCCAGACGAAAGACAAGCTCGTTTCTTCGGAAGTTCGCCCGGTCGTCGAAAACCTCGTCAATGAAGCACTCAGCACCTGGTTCGAGGAACACCCGACGGAAGCCAAGATCCTTGTCGGCAAGGTCGTTGAGGCTGCGGTTGCCCGCGAAGCCGCTCGCAAGGCGCGTGAACTGACCCGCCGCAAGGGTGCCCTCGACATCGCCTCGCTGCCAGGCAAGCTCGCCGACTGCTCGGAGCGTGACCCGGCAAAGTCCGAACTCTTCCTCGTCGAGGGTGACTCGGCAGGTGGCTCCGCGAAGCAGGGCCGTTCGCGCGAAAACCAGGCGATCCTGCCGCTGCGTGGTAAGATCCTCAACGTCGAGCGCGCCCGCTTCGACAAGATGCTCTCGAGCCAGGAAATCGGCACGCTGATCACAGCCCTCGGCACATCCATCGGCAAGGACGAGTTCAACGCCGACAAGCTGCGCTACCACAAGATCATCATCATGACCGATGCTGACGTCGACGGCGCACATATCAGAACGCTTCTGCTGACATTCTTCTTCCGTCAGATGCCGGAGCTCATCGAGCGCGGCCATCTCTACATCGCCCAGCCGCCGCTCTATAAGGTCTCGCGCGGCAAGTCCGTTCAGTACCTGAAGGACGAGAAGGCGCTGGAAGACTATCTGATCACCATGGGTCTCGAAGAGGCAACGCTGACGCTCGCCAATGGCGAAGTCCGCGCCGGCCAGGACCTGCGCGACGTAATCCAGGATGCCTTGCGTCTGCGGTCACTGATCGATGGCCTGCATTCCCGCTACAACCGGAATGTCATCGAGCAGGCAGCAATCGCCGGCGCGCTCAATCCCGAACTGACAGGCAACCGCCAGCAGGCCGAGGCGACCGCAGCGCTGGTCGCGAGCCGTCTGGACATGATCGCCGAAGACACCGAACGCGGCTGGCAGGGTTTCGTCACCGACGAAGGCGGCCTTCGCTTCGAGCGCATGGTCCGCGGTGTCAAGGAGGTGGCCTCGGTCGATGTCGCCCTGATCGGTTCGGCGGACGCTCGCCACATGGACCAGATGTCCGCCCGACTGCGCGAGATCTATTCCGAACCGCCGGTTCTCACCCGTAAGGATGGCCGTAGCGAGATGTCGGGCCCGCGCGCCCTTCTGGATTCGATCTTCGCAACCGGCCGCAAGGGCCTCTCCATGCAACGATACAAGGGCTTGGGCGAAATGAATGCCGAGCAGCTCTGGGAAACCACGCTCGATCCGAATGTCCGCTCTCTGCTTCAGGTCCGTGTCAACGACTCGACTGACGCCGACGGCCTGTTCTCGCGCCTCATGGGCGACGAGGTCGAACCACGCCGCGAGTTCATTCAGGACAACGCGCTCAGCGTCGCCAACCTCGACATCTGAGATCGGTAGATCGCAAATCAAAAGGGCCGCACTTCGGGAGCGGCCCTTTTTCTTGATCAACAGGTTTAGTTGTTGAGATGGTTAACGTGATTCACGTGAAACCATGAATGTGTGCGCTCAGAAACGTCCCTCGAATGCCACCTCTGCAAGCGGCTTGCGACCATTCGGCGTTTCCTTCGAACGCAGACCTTCTGGCAGCGATTCCTTGTCACCCAGCTTGCCGATGGCCACTGCTGCATTGATGTGAAAACCATCAGGCGCGCCAAGCTCCGAGACGGCCCGGTCGAAGTCGAAGCCGGTCATTGCGTGGGCGAAATAGCCCGACTTGATGGCCTGAACCGAGAGCAGACCCCAGGCAGCACCCGCGTCGAAACTATGGCTGCGATAGGACTTCGGCTCCGAACCATCGGCCGGACGGCTCAAAGTGTCGGAAAAGATGAAGACGAGTGCTGCGGCATTCTTGGCCCAGCCCCGGTTGAACTCGATTAGGATATCGAGAAGCTTGTCGAACTCAGGTGTTCCCTTCAGGGCGTAGATGAAGCGCCAGGGCTGGTAGTTGAACGCTGATGGCGCCCAATGCGCCGCATCGAGGATGGTCAGGAGATCTTCCTTCGGCATCGTGCTTCCGTCAAAGGCACGCGGCGACCATCGATCGAGAAAGATCGGATCGACATTGTATTCGGACTGGCGGTGATTGCTGCTGGTCATGGTGTTCCTTCACACGTGTCTTAGGATGACCGATGGAACAAACATCAATTCGCAAGCCTCGGAAAGGGTTCCGGCCTGCAAATTAGGGTGAACACTGTGATCGTTGATTAACCCCGCGCCAGGGGAGGAACTTTAAGGCTTTTCGAACATCATCCGAAGTCATGAGACGTTGTGTGCTGCGAAAGGAGGGATATTCCGGGCTTTTGCGATGCACAAAGTCTGTTAGTGTAGCGAATGAACGCGGGCCAGCCTGGTCCGACACAAAGGTACAGAACCCATGTTCTATCAGCTCTATGAACTGAACCATGCATTCATGGCACCATTCCGGGCAACAGCGGACGCAATGAACCTGGCTTGGAGAAACCCACTTAACCCTTGGTCCCATACGGTCGTCGGGCGTTCATTTTCAGCGGGCTTTGAAGTGTTCGAACGTGTGACACGCCGCTATGGCAAGCCGGCCTTCGGTCTCCCAACAACGCGGATCGATGGTGAAAGCGTCACGGTCGAGGAAGAAATCGTCTGGCGCAATCCTTTCTGCGACCTCATTCACTTCAAGCGCCATCTTCAGGCCGGCGCTGAAAAAGGCCCGCGCATCCTCATCGTTGCTCCCATGTCCGGCCACTACGCGACTTTGCTCCGGGGGACGGTCGAGGCGCTGCTGCCGAGTGCTGATCTTTACATCACCGACTGGATCGATGCCCGTATGGTCCCGGTGACCGAAGGCGATTTCGATCTCGACGACTATATCGACTATGTCATCGACATCCTCCATCATCTGGGTCCAGACACCCATGTCGTCGCGGTTTGTCAGCCTTCGGTTCCCGTACTGGCCGCTGTCGCCGTCATGGAAGGTGAGGGGGACGTCTGCGCACCGTCCTCGATGACTCTGATGGGTGGACCGATCGACACGCGCATCAACCCGACGGCCGTCAATCAGCTGGCCCAGGACAAGCCGCTCGAATGGTTCCGCGACAACGTCATCATGCAGGTGCCGTGGCCGCAGCCCGGCTTCATGCGACAGGTCTATCCGGGCTTCCTGCAGCTCTCCGGGTTTATGTCGATGAATCTCGATCGGCACATGATCGCCCACAAGGACTTCTATATGCACCTCGTCAAGAATGACGGAGACTCGGCCGAGAAGCACCGCGACTTCTATGATGAATATCTGGCGGTCATGGACCTGACGGCGGAATTCTATCTCCAGACCGTCGAGACGGTGTTCATCAAGCACTCCCTGCCCAAGGGTGAGATGATGCATCGCAACAAGCGTGTCGACACGACTGCGATCCGCAACGTCGCGCTTCTGACGGTCGAAGGCGAAAACGACGACATCTCGGGTCTCGGTCAGACCAAGGCGGCGCAGACAATCTGCACCAACATTCCCGATGATATGCGCCTGCATTACATGCAGCCGGACGTTGGCCACTACGGCGTATTCAATGGCTCGCGTTTCCGTCGCGAAATCGCGCCGCGCATTGTCGAATTCGCTCGCACACACGGCAAGAAGGCCAAGTCCACCACTCCGGTCAAGCGTGTCATCAAGGGCGGCAAGGCTCTCTGACACTTTCGTCATTCCGAATTTAAGCAGCGGATTCAGTCGGTTCTCCGATTGGGTCCGCTTCTTTCTTGAAGGGCAGGGCGGCATTTCCCACATCGAAACCGTCGGACGGCATTCCGCTGTCCGCGCAAAACGAGGTTATCGATGATGAACCAGTCAGCACTGCTTCGGCCGGATTGGACTCCGGCAACCGTCGCCTTGATGGTGCTCGGCTTCATGGTCTTCTGGCCGCTCGGTCTGGCCATGCTTGCCTACATCCTGTTCGGCGAGAAGTTTCAGAACTTCAAGCGTGAAGCCAATCAGAAAGCGGATAGCGCTTTCGCCTGGTGCCGCACGAACAGCTATACTGCTGCAAGCCCGACCGGCAATGTTGCCTTTGACGATTGGCGCAAGGCAGAACTTGAACGTCTGGACGCAGAACGCCGTCGCCTGGATGAGATGCGCTCGGAATTCGACAATTACGCCCGCGAACTGCGTCGGGCGAAGGATCAGGAAGAGTTCGACCGCTTCATGCGTGATCGCCAGCAGGTGAAGACCGCGGACCAGCCCGGTCCGACCCAGGGCTTCACTGGCAACTGACCGGTCGAGCCATCCTGTCGCAACCGGGTCGGCGCTCGTGCGCCGGCCTTTTTTGTTGCAAGAAGAGCTCCCGAATCGGCTAGAACACACGCATGTTTCCCCTGCTGAAAAAGCTGACACTGCAGAGAGCCCCGCCGATCCAGCTGGAGCGGGCGATTGCCGTCGACGGCAGGTCTATCCCGCTGACCATCAGAAAGAACAGCCGAGCGACCCGGATCACGCTCAGAATCGAGCCCGGCGGTCGCGCTTTGAAGATGACCATTCCCCCGGGGCTACGCGAGCGGGACATCGAGGACTTTCTCGATCGCCACCAAGGCTGGCTCAGCACCAAGCTCAGGCGCCAGAAAACGGCCAGCGCGATTGAGGATGGCGGGGAAATCCTCCTCCGTGGCGTTCCGCACCGCATCGTTCATACGGGACAGCTTCGCGGGCTGACCCAGTCGATAGACAGCGAGATCGGCCACATCCTGAGCGTCAGCGGGCTTGAGGATCATCTGCCCCGGCGCGTTGCCGACTTCCTGAAGAAGGAAGCGCGTCGCGATCTGGAGCAACTTGTGACGCTTCATGCCAAGACGGTCGGGAAGCCGGTCAAGAGCATGACCTTGAAGGATACCCGCAGCCGCTGGGGATCCTGTTCCTGGGATGGCAAGCTCAGCTTTTCCTGGCGGATCGTCATGGCCCCGCCGCTCGTGATCGACTATCTCGCAGCCCATGAGGTCGCGCATCTGCGGGAGATGAACCATGGTCCGGCCTTCTGGTCACTCTGCCGCAAACTCTGCCCGGAGATGGATGAGGCCAAGGCCTGGCTGAAGCGCCACGGTTCGGCGCTGCATGCCATCGACTTCGACTGAGCAACCCGCGACCTTTCAGCCTTTGTCGCAAATTGGCTCGACTCTTTTTTGAATTCGTGCGACTTCGCTGCCATGAGACCCGATATCAAGATCTGCGGACTGAAGACGCCGGAGGCGGTCGATCGTGCGGCTGACCGCGGCGCGAGCCATATTGGCTTCATCTTCTTCGAAAAGAGCCCGCGCAACATTGAACCCGACATTGCCGGCACGCTCGCCGATCGCGTTCGCGGTCGTGTAAAGAGCGTCGCGGTGACGGTTGACGCCGACAATGACGATCTCGACGAGATCATAGCCTTGATGCGGCCTGACATTCTGCAGTTTCATGGCCATGAGAGCCCGGAACGCTTGCTGACGGTCAAGGCCGTGACCGGCCTTCCGATCATGAAGGCATTTTCCATTCGTGATGCCGATGACCTGAAGCGTATCGAGCCCTATATCGGAATCGCTGATCGTTTTCTCTTCGATGCCAAGCCGCCTGTAGGCTCCGATTTGCCTGGCGGCAATGGAGTTACATTCGATTGGCGTCTCTTGCGTTCGCTTGACGGCAGCGTCGATTACATGCTTTCCGGAGGCCTCAACAAGGCCAACATCGCAGAAGCCCTGCGGGAGACCGGAGCGCGGGCGATCGACGTATCCTCCGGCGTGGAATCTGCGCCGGGCGTCAAGGATCTGCAGCTTATGGATGAGTTTTTTGCGGCCGTTGCCGAGGCAAGTCGTGCACAGCCGGTTTCAGGGAGTGTCAAGTGAACCAGTCACCGAAACCCAATTCCTTCCGTGAAGGTCCGGATGAAGACGGCCGTTTCGGCATCTTCGGTGGCCGCTTCGTCGCCGAGACGCTGATGCCGCTGATCCTCGACCTGCAGGCAGAATGGGAAAAGGCAAAGACGGATCCGGAATTCCAGGCGGAGCTGGCGCATCTAAACACCCATTACACCGGTCGTCCAAGCCCGCTTTATTTTGCCGAGCGTCTTACGGAAGAACTCGGCGGCGCGAAAATCTACTTCAAGCGCGACGAGCTGAACCACACCGGTTCGCACAAGATCAACAACTGCCTTGGCCAGATCATGCTCGCCAAGCGCATGGGCAAGACCCGCATCATCGCTGAAACCGGCGCCGGCCAGCACGGCGTCGCCTCTGCCACGGTTGCGGCCCGCTTCGGCATCCCTTGCGTCGTTTACATGGGTGCAACCGACGTCGAGCGCCAGGCGCCGAACGTTTTCCGCATGAAGCTCCTCGGTGCCGAAGTGAAGCCGGTCACCGCCGGCCATGGCACGCTGAAGGATGCCATGAACGAGGCGCTGCGCGACTGGGTCACCAATGTCGACGACACCTATTACATGATCGGCACTGCCGCTGGCCCGCATCCCTATCCGGAAATGGTCCGCGAGTTCCAGTCGGTGATCGGCCGCGAGACCCGCGAGCAGATGCTGGCCGCCGAAGGCCGTTTGCCGGACATGCTGATTGCTGCCGTCGGTGGCGGTTCTAACGCGATTGGTCTCTTCCATCCCTTCCTGGATGACGAGAGCGTGCGGATCGTTGGCGTCGAAGCCGGTGGCAAGGGTCTCGAAGGCGAGGAGCATTGCGCTTCGCTGACCGCCGGCACGCCGGGCGTCCTGCATGGCAACCGCACCTATCTGCTGCAGGATGGCGACGGCCAGATCAAGGAAGGTCACTCGATCTCCGCCGGTCTCGACTATCCCGGCATCGGTCCCGAGCACTCCTGGCTGAAGGACATGGGCCGCGTCGAATATGTTCCGATCAAAGACGATGAGGCGCTCGAAGCCTTCCAGCTCCTGACACGCACCGAGGGCATCATCCCGGCGCTCGAGCCAAGCCACGCGCTCGCCGAAGTCATCAAGCGTGCGCCTGGCATGGACAAGGACCAGATCATCGTGATGAACCTCTGCGGCCGCGGCGACAAGGACATCTTCACTGTCGGCAAGATTCTCGGTATGGGGCTCTGATCATGACTGCGCGTATGGACCAACGTTTTGCTGCCCTGAAGGCAGAAGGCCGCCCGGCTCTCGTCACCTATTTCATGGGTGGCGATCCGGACTACGACACGTCGCTTGAGATCATGAAGGCCCTGCCGGAAGCCGGCGCCGACGTCATTGAGCTCGGCATGCCCTTCTCGGATCCGATGGCCGACGGCCCGGCAATCCAGCTTGCCGGCCAGCGGGCCCTGAAGGCCGGTCAGACCCTCGTGCGCACGCTCGATCTGGCCCGGGAATTCCGCAAGACGGACAACGAAACGCCGATCGTCATGATGGGTTACTACAACCCGATCTACGTTTATGGCGTCGAGCGTTTCCTTGACGACGCACTCGCCGCCGGCATCGACGGCCTGATCGTCGTCGACCTTCCGCCGGAAATGGATGATGAACTCTGCATTCCCGCCCGCAGCCGCGATATCAACTTCATCCGTCTGGCAACCCCGACGACCGACGACAAGCGTCTGCCGACCGTTCTCAAGAACACCTCGGGCTTCGTCTATTACGTCTCAATGAACGGTATCACCGGTTCGTCGTTGCCGGATCCTTCGCGCGTTGCTGGCGCCGTTCAGCGCATCAAGGCGCATACGGATCTGCCGATCTGCGTCGGCTTCGGCGTCAAGACCGCCGAACATGCCCGCCTGATCGGTGCGAATGCCGATGGCGTCGTGGTTGGAACCGCGATCGTCAATCAGGTTGCCACCAATCTCACAGCCGATGGCAATGCGACGGCAGATACGGTTCAGGCCGTCGCCACGCTGGTGCGCGGACTGGCAAGCGGTGTGCGCTCTGCGCGCCTTGCTGCTGCCGAATAAGCACCCCATATGGGCTTTAAACATCAGGAGTAAGCCGCGTGAACTGGATCACCAACTATGTGCGCCCGCGCATCAACTCGATGCTGGGTCGCCGCGAAGTTCCGGAAAACCTCTGGATCAAGTGCCCGGAAACGGGCGAGATGGTCTTCCACAAGGACCTGGAAGAGAACAAGTGGGTGATCCCGGCCTCGGGCTACCACATGAAGATGCCGGCCAAGGCCCGCCTGACTGATCTCTTCGACGGTGGCCAGTTCGAGGCGCTGCCGCAGCCGAAGGTCGCACAGGATCCTCTGAAGTTCCGCGATTCCAAGAAATACACCGACCGTCTTCGCGACAGCCGCGTGAAGACGGATCAGGAAGACACGATCGTTGCCGGCGTTGGCACAGTGCAGGGTCTGAAGCTCGTCGCTGTTGTCCACGAGTTCAACTTCATGGGTGGTTCGCTTGGCATTGCCGCTGGTGAAGCGATCGTGAAGGCTTTCGAGCGCGCCATCAAGGAAAAGTGCCCGCTCGTCATGTTCCCGGCTTCGGGTGGCGCGCGCATGCAGGAGGGCATCCTCTCGCTGATGCAGCTGCCGCGCACCACGGTTGCCGTCGACATGCTGAAGGAAGCCGGCCAGCCCTATATCGTCGTCCTGACCAACCCGACAACCGGTGGCGTGACGGCATCCTATGCCATGCTAGGCGATCTCCATATTGCAGAGCCGGGTGCCGAGATCTGCTTTGCCGGCAAGCGCGTTATCGAGCAGACGATCCGCGAGAAGCTGCCGGAGGGCTTCCAGACCTCGGAATACCTGCTGGAACACGGCATGGTCGACATGGTCGTCAAGCGTCACGACATTCCGGACACGCTCGCGCGTGTGCTGAAGATCATGACCAAGCGCCCTGCGAACGACACGGCCGTACCTGCGAAAGTGGCCGAGCCGGTCGAGAAGGCCTCGGCCTGAGCCGCGTTTTCTGTGAGGCCGCGCTCGCGGAACGAATGTGATGACAGCCCCCATCGTCAGTCAGGCCGATGCCGAGATCGAAAAACTCATGGGGCTGCACCCCAAAGGTTATGATCTTTCGCTCGACCGTATCCGCCGCCTCCTTGAGGTTCTGGGTAACCCGCATCTGAAGCTGCCGCCGGTCATTCATGTAGCCGGCACAAACGGCAAGGGCTCGGCCTCGGCCTTCTGCCGGGCGCTTCTGGAAGCCCAAGGCCTGTCTGTCCATGTCCACACCTCGCCGCATCTCGTGCGCTGGCATGAGCGCTATCGCATCGGCGTAAAAGGTGGCCCCGGGCAGATCGTAGATGATGAACTGTTTGCCGATGCCCTTCGCCGCGTTGCCGAGGCAAACGGTGGCAAACCGATCACCGTCTTCGAGATCCTGACGGCAGTGACATTCATTCTCTTTTCCGAACAGCCTGCCGACGTCGTCGTTTTGGAGGTCGGTCTTGGCGGCCGCTTCGACGCCACCAACGTCGTCGAAAAGCCCGCTGTCTGCATCATTCAGCCGATCTCGCTCGATCACCAGGCCTATCTCGGCGATCGTGTCGAACTGATCGCCGCAGAAAAGGCCGGCATCATGAAGCGCGGCGTGCCCGTGGTTATCGGTCACCAGGAGTTCGACGGCGCCAAGGATGTGCTGATCAGCACGGCCGAACGCCTCGGCTGTCCGCACGCGGTCTTCGCCCAGGATTTCCTCGCCTATGAAGAATTCGGGCGGCTCGTCTATCAGGACGAGTTCGGTCTGATGGATCTGACTCTGCCGCGACTGCCGGGTCGCCACCAGATCGGCAATGCCGCAACCGCAATCCGCGCCGTGAAGGCCGCCGGCTATCCGGTCACGGAAGAGATCGCCGAAAAGGCCATGCTGTCGGTCGAATGGCCGGGCCGCCTGCAAAGGCTGACCGAAGGCCGGCTGGTGGAGCGTGCGCCCCAAGGTGCGGAAATCTGGCTCGATGGCGGGCACAACCCGGGTGCGGGCGAGGTGATCGCCGAAGCCATGGCGGCCATGGAAGAACGCCAGGCGCGGCCGCTGCATCTGGTCATCGGCATGATCAATACCAAGGACCCGATCGGCTTCTTCCGCGCCTTCGTCGATATCGCCCACAATGTCTACACCGTCCCGATCCTGGGCTCGGACGTCGGCCTCGATCCGGTGGCGCTCGCCCAGTCTGCAGCAGAGGCCGGTTTGAAAGCTCTTCCGATGGGCTCGCTGGCTCAGGCGCTTGATGCCATCCGTGAGCGCAGCGAAGGCGGCATTTCGCCGCGCATCATGATTGGCGGCTCGCTCTATCTTGCGGGCAATGTGCTCGCTGAAAACGGCACCATACCCAAATGAAAAAAGCCCGGCAAAACCGGGCTTTTTCTTTAGTCGTCAATGATGTGAGCCTTATGCCGCGCCGGCGATCCAGCTGGACAGCGCGGTCTTCGGGGCTGCACCCACCTTAATGTCGGCCACTTCGCCACCCTTGAAGACGGCCAGCGTCGGGATCGAGCGAACGCCGAACTGGGCAGCCAGTTCCGGGTTCTCATCAATGTTGAGCTTGGCGATCTTCACCTTGCCGGCGAGCTCGTTGGAGATTTCTTCGAGGCTCGGTGCAATCATCTTGCACGGGCCGCACCATTCGGCCCAGAAATCCACGACAACCGGTTCGGAAGCGTTGAGCACCTCGGCCTGGAAATTGGACTTGTCGACTTTAACGGTAGCCATGGGGCTCTCCCTTCATAAATACGGAATTGACTAGATATGTGATGCCGGGCGGCAGCGATTTCAATATGCGGTATCTCACGATGTTTCGAGGTCGGCAAGGGACCGCTTAAGAAGGCTGTCATCGAGCGGAATGAGGCTGCCGTTTTCCGTGTAGATTAGCCAGCATTCGATCCGTTTGCCGGGATAAAGCGGCTGCAGGATCTCGCGATAGATCGCAAGCTGCACCCGGTGGGAGAGGGGGGCTTGCGCGGCCTCCAGCGGCGGATTTCGATTGGTCTTGTAGTCGGCGATGATCACCCGGTCGCCAAGCACCGCCATGCGGTCGATCCGGCCGGAGACGGCACGCAACTCGCCCTTCAGCCGCATGGTCCCCATGACCGAGACTTCGGCACGGCTGCCGGCATCGAAGAGTGGGTGAAGCGCCTTGTCTTCCAGAACAGCCATGACGGTAGAGACCAGTCGCTGGCGCTGCTCTCCCGGCCAGAACCGGGCGGCCCGTTCCGCATAACGCTCGGCTGCCTCACGGCGGTCACCCTCCGGAAAGCCCGGCAGGTTCTGCAGCATCCGATGGATGAGCCGCCCGCGCTGGAGGGCGAGATCCGCTTTCTCCGACGCGGAAAACAGCGCCGAGGCCGTCAGCACATCCTCGTCTTCGTCCACGGTGATGCTGCCGGCACCCGATGGGCTGAGCGGTCTCGGCAGGCTGACCGGGGGCGGCAGCGGGTTCCAGAGCGTCGAGGGCAGGCTATGGCCCTCCTCAGCCTCAGCGCGCTCTTCCGTGACGGGGAGATCATCATTTGCCTCGCCGAGAGACCAGCGCAATCCGGCCCAGCTGCCATCCGGCCCGGTGAATTCGGCCTGTTTGCAGCGCGTTTCGTCGGCGCTCAGCGCCCGCGCGATCATCTTGTGCCAGATCTCGCCCGTGTCCTGCACGCCGCGATAGCCGCCAACGATCAGACGGTCGGCAGCGCGCGTCATCGCGACATAGAGCAGCCGGCGATATTCCTCCTCGGCCTGCTCCTTGCGCTGATCCATGTCGGCAGCGGCGACAGAGTTGCCGAGCGACTTCGACGGCACCCAGATCGGGAAGGGCATGCCTTCAGCCGTCCCGATGATTCGCAGCTTTGCCACATGGTTCGAATTGAAGGGCTTCGAGCCGCCATCGATCAGGAACACGATCGGCGCCTCAAGTCCCTTCGAGGCATGAACCGTCATGATCCGGACTTCGTTGCGTTCCTTGTCCTGCTCGCGCTTGACCTCCGGCGCTTCCATCTCGAGCGTCGAAACGAAGGATTGCAAGCCGGGCAGGCCGCTGGTCTCGAAAGCGAGCGCAAAGGTCAGGAACTCGTCGAGGATGTCGCTGACCTCCGAGCCGAGGCGCCCGAGATAGGCCCGCCGGCCTCCATGGACGCTGAGAACCCGGGCGTAGAAATCATGGACCGAGAATTCCCGCGCCTGTTCGAGAAACAGATTGAGCCTGTCGCATGTCTTCTTCCATGCCGCCTCGGTCTCAGCCTGCTCCATCATCCTCGACCAGAGGCTCTGTCCTTCAGGCCGCTCGGCCGCGAGGTCCATCAAAGCATCTTCGCTGTGGTTGAAGAGCGGGCTCTTCAATAGCGATGCCAGTGAAAGATCGTCGCCCGGCAGCAGCAGGAAGCGTCCGAGCGCCAACATGTCCTGCACGGCGATATGGCTTGTCAGCTTCAGACGGTCGGCACCGGCGACTGGGATGTTATATGGGCGTTTGAGCGCGCGGGTCAGCGCATTGACGAAGCCGTCGCGCTTGCGCACGAGCACGAGAATGTCGCCCGGGCGGATCAGCCGCTTGTTGGCCTTCTCGATGATCGTCTCGCGTCCGACCAACTGGCTGATCTGGTGCGCGACGCGCCTTGCCAGAATGGCGGAGGGCGCACTTTCCGGCGTCGCGTCGAAGGGGGCGGTCCAGTCTTCGTCCTTCTCCTGCTGTTCGGCTGCGATCATGTCCCAGACGTCGACGGTGCCGGGATGTCCGATGCGGCTCGACTGGTGGATGACTGGGTCCCCACCGGCGCTGAGGCCCCGGCTGTTTTCCGGCAGGCTGAAGACCTGATCGACGGCGGCAAGGACCGATTGCGTCGAGCGGAAGGACAGCGGCAGGCGCACTGTGTTGAAGCTCTGCCCGCTTTCGATGACCGCGCGCGCAGTCTGGCTTGCCTCCTGAGAAAACTGCTCCGGGCGTGCGCCCTGGAAGGAGTAGATCGACTGCTTCTCGTCCCCCACGGCAAAGAAGGTGCGGATCCCGGGCCGGGCGCTGAGACCCGTAAAAAAGTCCTCGCGCAGCGACCGGATGACATCCCATTGTACCGGGCTCGTGTCCTGTGCTTCGTCGACGAGGATGTGGTCGATGCCCTGGTCCAGCTTGTAATGCACCCAGGCGCCGACATCGCCGCGCGTCAGAAGTCGGGCGGTGCGGACGATCAGGTCCTCGAAATCGAGCTGCGAGCGCCGCTTTTTTAGTTCCTCGTAGTCGGTGTCGAGACGGACAGCGAGCGTCAGCGCCGACCGCGTCGCCTCATACATGCGGAAAATCCGCAGCCTGTCCCGCATGGCGACCACGTGGTCGCGGGCCGCAATCACGGCATCCTTGAGATCCGGCGCGACCTTGGTCATGGCGGCGGCAATCAGCGAGCTGTCGGCCTTGGGCGCCTCCTGCGCCGTCAGGAAAGCCTGGTCCAGAAGCTTCGCGCGCGCCAGCGGATCCGCCTCCACCAGCGCCCGTTCCAGCACTTCCGCGACGGCCCGCACCTTCTCGCCACCCTTTTCGAGGGCAAGCTGGATGTAGCGGCTGAAATTGCCACCCGACAAACCGGCAAGCGGCCAGTAGTCGTCGGCACGGCTGGTCTCGCTCTCCAGCGGGCCGATACCAAGACTCTTCCGCAGCGTCGCATCAAGGCCACCCGTCCGTTCCGCCCGCTGCCGGAAGTCCCTGACAGCATGGCGGTTGGCCACGGTATCTGCAATCAAGCCTTCGAGCCCGCTTTCGTCGGCAATGCTCAAGACCTGCGAGAAGGCTTCGGCGAGCGCTGCATCGTTCTCAGTCGACGTCGCCGTCAGCAGCGATCGCCGTGCTTCGGCAAGAACCGTGACGGCGGCCCGATCGTCGAGCACGTTGAAATGCCCGGCGACATTGGCCTCCAGGGGAAACTGGTGCAGCAGCGCTTCGCAGAAGGCGTGGATCGTCTGGATCTTCAGGCCACCCGGTGTTTCCAGAGCCTTGGCAAAGAGCCGCCGTGCGGCCGCAAGCGTCGCGCGATCCGGCTCCCTCTGTTCGATGGCCGCAATCCGCTTGGCAAGTTCGAGGTCATCCAGCGTTGCCCATTCCGCCAGCCGCTCGAAGACGCGGTTCGACATTTCGGACGCCGCAGCCTTGGTATAGGTCAGGCAGAGGATGGACGAGGGGCGGGCGCCGGCGAGCAGCAGCCGGATCACCCGCTGCGTCAGCACATGCGTCTTGCCGGAGCCGGCATTCGCCGACACCCAGGCCGATTGGCCGGGATGGGATGCGCGCGACTGGGCAAGCGTGGTCCAGCCGAGCCAGGCGGCGGGATCGCTGCCGGTCGGTAGCTCGTCCAGGGCAAAGCGCTGATCACTCATGGCCGGCTCCTTCCTCGGCTTCCGCCGTCGACCACTCCGCGACGCGGGCCAGATGGTCATATTCGCCGCCATAGGCGTTCTGTTCGGCCGGGATGAGACGGGAGACATAACCGCGCTCGCCGCTCTGCAGCGCCTGGACGAAGCCGCCGAGCTCGTCGACAGATTGCGTGGCAAGCTCAAGCGCAGACTTCTTGTTGTCGCCCCGCGTCGCCATCTCGTTGTTCACCTGGTCGGCCGAAAAACGATCGCCGGGTCGCAGACGGACATAGACAAGGTTGAGCGGCTTCATGTCTCCGGCGGGCTTGAAGGCGCCTTGGAGAAGGGCTGCAGCTTCGAGAGCCAATTGCGGGTCGAGCAGGCTGCGCGCCTGGTTGGCGCTCGGATTGAGCCCCGTCTTGTAGTCGATGATGTCGGCGAATCCGCCCCCCCGGATATCGATCTGGTCGGCGATCCCGCTGATGGTGATATCGACGGGCCGGAGCAGCACATTGCCCCTGACTTCCGTCAGTGATCGCTTGATCTCCGGCCTCCGCTGCCGCTCCCAATCGAGAAAGGCCGAGGCGACACTGTAGAAGCGTTGGCGCCAGACGATGTCGATATGCAGCGGCAGGGCTTCCTCCAGAAACTCCTCGTCGGTGATCCGGTGCAGGATATCGAGCGCGTCCAGCCGGGCCGGATCATGGTCCTCGCGGATGAAGCGCTCGACGATCCGGTGATAGAGCGTCCCGCGTTCGGCAGCCCCCGGATCCTGGTTGAAGGGATCGACGGGATCAAGACGCAGGATTCGCCGCGCATAGATCGAATAGGGATCCCGCCGGAAGCGACCGACTTCTGAAAAGCTGAAGGAGCGCGGCTGCAGTTCGACGCGAGGGCGCGGTGCGGGGCGCTGAGCCGGAGCCTGGTTCTCGCCCTGGTCGATGAGATCGGCGTAACGCCGGTAGATCTGGCCGCGCTTTCGCATCTCGTCTTCCAGCAGGGTGCCGCCGAGCGCCATCAAACGCTGGAGCCAGCGCGAGGCAACCGTCGGCGCAGATCCTTGTCGCAGCGAACGCGAGAAAATCAGTTTCCGCGTGCCGCAGGCCATCTGGAAGTCATGCGCCACCTGGCCGATCTGCCGTTCCGGCGGCTCAAGCCCGACTTCGGTCTTCATGACGCGCGACAGGAAGGGGTTGTTCTTGGTCTGGCCGGGCCAGCTCCCTTCGTTCATGCCGCCGATCACCATCATGTCGACATTCTGCAGGCGTGCTTCGAGCGTGCCGAAGATGAAGACGCGCGGATGCCGCATGGCCCGCGGCTTCACCGCCTGGCCTGCCATCAGCGCGGTCAGGATATCCACCCATTGCGCACCGTCCGCCTCGATCTGCCCATCCGTCTCCAGAACTTCGGCGAGAAGCCGCGCCAGAGCCTCGCCTGCCGCATCGCCCCAGAGACCGGCAAGGTCACCGCGCTCGTCGACCGTGACGGCTTCAAGAACCCGACCCGTGCGCTCTGCCCAATCGCTGACAGTCAGTGTCTGCGACAGCACGCGCCCGTCGCTCGAGCGGATAACCGCCGATACGAGCGGCTCGACAGCATGCGTCACACGGCGCGCCAGCAGGCGAGCGAGCTCGATCTCTTCGGGCGCAATCGAGATGCGCCATTGAGGCTTGTGGCGGTCGGCCAGATGCGCCTCAAGCCCGTCCGCAAAGAGAGGTTCCATCTCGGCAAGGTCGAGGCTTTTCAGGCCCCCACGCAGCGCGATGCGTTCGAGCGCATCGGCAGCCTTGCGCATATCCTCGGCGGTGAAGCCGAACCGTGCCAGCGGATGCTTGATGAGCGAGACGATGGCCACAGGGTCACCCGGACGCAGGCAGGCCTCGGCCACGACCTGGGTCAGCATGGCGGCCTGGGTCCCGGTCATCGGCGTGCCCGCCGAATCATCCGCCTCGATCCCGAACCGCGCGAGTTCGGACATCACACGTCGCGCCAGCGCACGATCGGGCGTGATCAGCGCCACCCGGCTTTCGGGATTGTCTGACGCCTCTTCGAGCCCGAGCCGCAGCGCAATCGCAATGGCTGTTGCTTCCTCGCGCTCATTGGCCGTCTCGATCAGCGCGACATCGCGAAATGCCGCGAGCACACGTGAATCGTCAATGTCCTGCCGCCAGGCCTTCCAGGTGTCGGTCGCCTCGGCGGGTGCCATGGCACGCGACAGAAATTCGGCTCGATCCCGGAGCGCCGGATCGGAGGTTTCGAGAACCCGGACATCGGGGCGTTCGAGTTTCATATGCCGCAGCAGATGGGCAAGACCGTATTGCGGATGTCCGCGCACGGCAGGGCTTGGACGGATCACCGATATCTCGCGGTCGTTGAGTTTCGCCCAGTCCTCATCCGGCATGTCGAGATCGAGCCCGGGCAGCACCACGACACCCTGGTCGAGTTCGGCGATCGCGGCAATCAGTTCGGCCGCTGCCGGGATCGAGCCGGTGGAGCCCGCAACGATGACGGGACCGGAAGCACCCTGTCTGCGGAATCTCTCCGCCTCGGCCCGGAGCACGGCGTCGCGGTGACGGGCCGGTGATGACCGCACCAGTTCCTGCAGCCGTACAGGCCAGAACTGGGTCGCGATCTTCAGAAACTCCAGAGTCAGCTGCCACCAGGAGCCGAAATCCGCTGATTGCAGCTTTTCGAGATCCTTCCAGTCGCAGCCTTCCGTCTCGGCGGCTTCGATCAGTTCGACCAGCGCCCGAGCCAGCCAGACGGCATCCGCTGGGCTCGCGGGTGCGACGAGCGGCGTGTCCGAATGGATTGATCGGACGATCTCCGGCAACTGGTTGCGCCAGGCGAGGATCAGCCGGGCGAGTTCCAGAAGCATGACTGTGCCGCTCACCGGCGGGGCAAGATCCATCAGCTGCGGTGCATCGAGATCGAAGAAGCCGCTGTCGTCGTCCGTTTCACCCAGCGTGCGAATATCGGGAAGGATCGCCGCGCGACCACCAAGCAGGTCGACGAACTCCGACCGCAACACGCGGGCTGCGCGCCGGGTCGGAACCAGCAGAGTGACCCCTGCCAGAGGAAGCGGATCCACAGGGTCGTAGCGAAAACTGTCGGTCAATCGACCGTCGAGCAGCGCTTCCGTCAGCGTCCTGAGAAAGGGCCGGCCCGGAGGGATCGTCAGCAGACGCGGCGCCTTGCTCACCATCTCAACGGTTCCCGCCGTATCGGGCCACCACGGATTCGGCAGGTGCGATCGCGTCAGGCGTTCCGACCGTCAGCCATTGACCATTGAGGCCGGTGCCGAACAGCCGATTAGCGGCAATCGCACGATCGAAATAGATGTTGAGGTTGAAGGGGCCATCCGGCGCGTCGTCGAAGAGATGCGGCATCAGCGCGAGAGCCCCGGCATAGACAACCGGGTTTGATGCGCCGGAGACATAGCGGGTCAGCCGACCGTCATCCGCCATCGAGAAATCGTTCTTGCCGTTATGCCCCGTGGTCCGTTCCTGCTCGACGCAGAGCATCGCGATGTCCATCCGGGAGGGATCGAACTGCTGCGCCAGGCGGATAAGATTGCTTGGCTCATCGTCGCGTTCCCCGACCCAGAACAGGTCGGCATTCATGACGAGTGCCGGCTGGTCCTGGTCGAGCAGCTTGAGGCCCTTGGCCAGACCACCGCCCGAATCCATCAACCGCTCCCGTTCGTTCGAGATCCGGATCTCGGCCCGCGTCTCCGTGGCGAGGTGAGCCTCCATCTGGTCGGCATGATGATGCACGTTGACGACAACGGTCTCGACGCCGGCGTCTACGAGCGCGTCGAGCACGTAGTCGATCATCGGCTTATCCCCGATGCGGACCAACGGCTTCGGGGTCGTCTCTGTAATGGGGCGCATCCGCGTGCCGAGTCCGGCCGCGAGCACCATGGCTTGTCTGATGATCATTTGCTCAGGCCGGTGATTCGGGAAGCTCGATTCCAGCCTCTATGCACCAGTTCCGCAAGGGGGCGAGCACAGGATGTTCGAAAGCGACGCTCAAGTGCCAGAGTGTGCGGGGAAGATGGCGCATATAGCCCGGCTTGCCATCCCGTTCCTTCAGTCGCACCCAGAGCCCGTTCAGCTTGCAGGCGCGCTGCGCCGACATGATCGCCCAGCTTTTCAGGAATGCCGCCTCGTTGAAATCCGGTTTCTTGGCGCGCGCAGTCAGATAGTCGGCCATCAGCTGATCCATCAGCGGCCGCTCGATGGTGACCCGCGCATCCTGCACCAGCGAGACGAGATCATAGGCCGAGGGACCAATCATCGCGTCCTGAAAATCGATAAGGCCGACCCGGTCATGGCCCTCGCGGTCGTCCCGCCAGATGATGTTCGGCGAATGAAAGTCCCGCATCACGATGGAGATGTCAGCATCGGCCAGCTCGTCAATCAGCTGATCCCAGATGGCGAGATAGCGCGAGCGCTCTTGGGCCGTCGCCGGTTGCCCGTCACGTTTCCAGGGCAGGTGCCAGTCGAGAAGCAGTTCGACCTCGAACTTCATCGCCGCGCGGTCGAAATCCGGGATGGTGTGGCGGTGACCACCGGGGATGACGATCTCCCGATCGAAGGGCGTGTCATGAATGTCGGCCAGGCAGACAGCACTGGCCCGATAGCGCTCGGCGATCGGTTTGCCCTGAGTGTCCAGCACGCTGTCTTCACCGAGATCTTCGAGAAGCAACAGACCTGAGTCGAAATCCTGTACCAGGACTTCGGGAGCGGCAAAGCCGCGCTCTCTCAATGCCTGCCCGATGGCGACGAAGGGACGCACATCCTCGGCCAGATGCACGAGCTGCGAATAGGGCTTGCCGTCGCGGATTGGCGGACCGTTTGGCCGCTTGGGCGCATCCATCAGGACGAGGCGGGCACTGCCGTCGGCAGGATAGACGTGCTCATAGGCCCGGTTGGAAGCGTCGCCCGTCAAATGCCGTCGGTGGGCATCTCCGTATCTGTTCTTCTTCAGGAAGCGACGGATTTCATCCACGCGGCCAAGCCGGGCCAGTTTTGCCTCTGGCGCGCGGATAACCAGATTTCGCCCGCCATCGGATGCGAATTGAAACTCGATCTCGATCCGGTTTTTCGGAAGCGCGCGGCCTGCCTTGCCCGGCCACTCGACGAGGCATATGCCATCGGCCAAGGCCTCTTCCAGGCCCAGTTCATCCAATTCGCTCGGATCGGAGAGCCGGTAAAGGTCGAAGTGGGCGACAGGAATGCTGAGGTCGTAATTCTGAACGAGCGTGAATGTCGGGCTCGGCACTTCGAGATCGGGATCACCGGCGAGCGCGCGGATGAATGCCCGGCTCAAAGTCGATTTGCCGGCCCCGAGATCACCGTCAAGCGCGACGCAATCGCCGATCTGAAGTGCCAGCAACAGATCCTCGCCGAACAGTGCCGTTGCGGCATCATCGGCGAGGTGAACGACAAGCGGGGACGGCTCGGGGTTCATTCTGCGGCGGCGATCATCTGCGGTATGCTGGCATTGGGAATGCGGCAATGAACCGTGGTTCCCTGACCGGGCTCGCTCTCGATCTTGACGTCACCCTTGTGGAGATTGACGAAGCTCTGGACGATTGAAAGGCCAAGACCTGGTCCGCTGCGCTTTCCACCCTTGGCGCTCGTCGAAAATCGATCGAATGCAGAGGAAAGAAGATCGGCGCTCATGCCGCAGCCGCTGTCGCTGACCGAGAACGAGAAGTCGGTACCATCGCGCCAGCATTTCATGGAGACAACGCTGCCTTCGGGTGCGAAATTGACGGCGTTTGTCAGTATCTTGATGAGGATCTGTTTCAACCGCTGCCGGTCTGCGATCAGGTGACCGAGCAGGGCAGGGGCCGCAATCTCGAGCGTCACGCTGCCTTCCTGCAGCCGGTCGGTCATCTGCATCGAGACATCGTCGAGCAGGTCGCTCAGATCGATCTCCGAATAGTCGAGCTGCATGATCCCGGCATCCACGGTCGCGAGATCGAGGATGTCGTTGACGATGGTCAGTAGGACGGAAGACGACGTCGAGATGTGATCGATGTACTCGGCCTGCCGCTCGTTGAGTGGACCGATCGTCGGTGTCTTCAGAAGATCGGTGAAGCCGATGATGTTGGTCAGCGGCGAGCGCAGTTCGTAGGAGACATGCTGAACGAAATCGTTCTTCAGCTCGTCGGCCTTCCGCAGCGCTTCGTTCTTCTCCTTGAGAGCCCTTTCCGCCCGGACACTGTCCGTCATGTTGACGAAGGTCAGCATGGTCTGTGCGTTGGGCAGTGGCGTCACTGCATAGTCGAGCACCAGGCCGGAATAGAGTTCGAGAGTCCCCTGGCTCGAAGGACGTTCGTCCTCGAAGCTGGTGATCATCTTGCCGTAGGCCTTCCAGCCGTCCGGCTTGTCATAGGACGGCGCACAGGCGGCTTCGAGCAGACGGATATGTGTGCCGACCGCAGCCTGGCTCTCGGTGATGCCCCACAGCGCCCGGAAGGCGGGGTTGGAGAGCTGGATTCGGCCATCGGGCCCGAACACGGCAACACCCTCCGACAGATGGTCGATGGTTTCGCCCTGCACCTGGACCAGCGTGTTGTAGCGGGTTTCCAGATTGAACTGTTCGGTCAGGTTTTCAAAGACCCAGGTCGCACCGCCTTGTGGGTGCGCGGAGGCGATCACGCGCAGCGTCTGGCCGTTGGGAAGGTGCCACAGGTCGGTCTGGGTTTCGAGCGCACGGTAGACAGAAAGGCAATTGTCTTTCCAGGCCTTCCAGCTCAGCTGCTCGGGCAATTTGTGTGCATCGCGAAGGCGATCAAGCAGTTCGGCATGATCCGGCCGGCTCTCGAGGAACTTGGTCTCGAGACCCCAGAGCTGGAGGAAAGCCTGATTGTAGAACTGCAGGCGACGATCAGAGTCGAAGATCGCAACCGGGGTTGCGAGATGATCGAGCGTATCGGCGTGGCTCTTGAGCGTCCGCGCAAGTTCCTCCCTGAGTGTCTCGGAGGAGGACACGTCGATCGCCATGCCGCAGGAGCCGCCGGGACCCCGCACATCGACGACGTCGAAGAAGGTGCGTGCGCCGCGGACGGCGGTCGAAACGGTATCGTGGAACGGTGATTCCGGCGTTGCGGAAGCCTTGATCTTCTCGCGCGTCAGAGTGCCGAGGATCTCGCGTCCTTCTTGCACTGCTTGTTGCGGTGATGTGGATTCGACGGCATCGCTATAGGCCTGGTTCACCCAGACGAGACGCCCGTCGCTGTCCCTCTGCCAGACCGGCTGTTCGATCGAATCGAGCAGTGATTCGAAGGTCGCAATCGAGCTTCGCAAGCGGTTGCGTTCGATCTTGAGTTCGGCGAGTTCGGCGCGCAGGTTGTCCAGCGCCACGAAATGCGCATAGGCGCGGCCACCGTAGAGATTGCCCTGAACCTCCAGAACGTCTCCGCGCTGGGTCTCGACCACGAGATCGAAAGACTTGGCGTTCAGCCGGAGTGCCTCGATTGCGCGCTCCACCTCACTGGCGGAATGCGGCTTCAGCCAGCGTCCGAACGCCAGAAAGTCCGGATCCTGCTGGGGAGCACCCGTCTCCGCCGGAAGCTGTCCGAGAAGCTCGGCCCGGCCGTTGTGGCCTTCCCAGATCACCGTGCGGCGGTTCTTGTCGGCAATCAGCGTCTGATAGCGCGAGATCTTCTGCTGGCTGTCCGAATAGGCGGAGCGTAGTTCACGCACTTCACCATCGAGTTTGTTGCGCTGACGCAGGAGAACAGCCGCGAAGATCAGGGCGGCCGAAACCGAACCGAGAAGCACCGCATATCCGGCGACGTCGATGCTGTTGAAGCCGCGCATGGCATTGGTAGCCTGCGCATGGGCAAGGCCCGGAACAAACAGACTTGCGAGTGCACTTCCGCACGACAGAACACGCCTCGTCACGGACAGGCCGGGACGATGGGTCAGCTTGCGAAGCTTCCCGTATTTCTGCTCAGAAACTGGCCGCCAGAGGCTCGAAAAACCGGCCGTCATGGCCGTATCCCGCTGACGCGGGGCGCGTTGATCTACCGACATTCTCGGTCTGTCTCCGTCTTATTATGTGCCGCATCGTCGACAAGACATCCGTATCCGCGGACCGCTCGTGCAGTTCACGAATCAAGTCCTAAAACAATACCTTCGATGGATAGGGTCGGGAAGGCCAGCGCCCAAAAAAGAAAGCGGCGCCTTTGTCAAGGCGCCGCCCACTAGATGTAGATATTATCCAGCTATATTTTAATAGCGGTAGTGTTCTGCCTTGAACGGACCCTGCGGTGTGACGCCGATATAGGAGGCCTGTTCGTCAGAAAGCGTGGTCAGCTTCACGCCGAGCTTTTCGAGGTGCAGGCGAGCGACCTTTTCGTCGAGGTGCTTCGGCAGGACGTAGACGCCCGGCTTGTACTCGTCGGTCTTGGCGAAGAGTTCGATCTGGCCGAGAACCTGGTTGGTGAACGATGCCGACATGACGAAGGACGGGTGACCCGTTGCATTGCCGAGGTTCAAGAGACGACCCTCAGACAAGAGGATCATGCGGTTACCCTTCGGGAACTCGATCATGTCGACCTGCGGCTTGATGTTCGTCCAACGCAGGTTCTTCAGCGAAGCGACCTGAATCTCGTTGTCGAAGTGGCCGATGTTGCCGACGATCGCCATGTCCTTCATCTCGCGCATATGCTCGATGCGGATGACGTCCTTGTTGCCGGTCGTGGTGATGAAGATGTCAGCCGAGGAGACGACGTCTTCCAGCGTGACCACTTCAAAGCCGTCCATGGCCGCTTGCAGGGCGCAGATCGGATCGACTTCCGTGACCTTGACGCGGGCGCCGGCGCCGCGCAGCGAAGCGGCCGAACCCTTGCCGACGTCGCCGTAGCCGCAGACGACAGCGACCTTGCCGGCCATCATCACGTCGGTACCGCGGCGAATGCCGTCGACCAGCGATTCCTTGCAGCCATACTTGTTGTCGAACTTCGACTTGGTGACCGAGTCGTTGACGTTGATGGCCGGGAAGGGGAGGAGACCCTTCTTGGCGAGTTCATAAAGGCGGTGCACGCCGGTGGTGGTTTCTTCGGTGACACCCTTGATCGCATCGCGCTGCTTGGTGAACCAGCCAGGCGAAGCGGCGAGACGCTTCTTGATCTGCGCAACCAGGATTTCTTCTTCTTCCGACTGCGGATTGGAAAGAACGTCCTCGCCGGCTTCGGCGCGGGCGCCGAGCAGAATGTACATGGTGGCATCGCCGCCATCATCGAGGATCATGTTGGAGAAGCCGCCATCGGTCCACTGGAAGATCTTGTCGGTGTATTCCCAGTAATCGGTGAGCGACTCGCCCTTGATCGCAAAGACCGGGATGCCGGCAGCAGCGATGGCAGCGGCAGCGTGGTCCTGGGTGGAGAAGATGTTGCACGATGCCCAACGGACATCTGCGCCCAGCGCTACGAGCGTTTCGATCAGAACGGCAGTCTGGATCGTCATATGCAGCGAACCGGTGATCCGCGCACCCTTCAGCGGCTGGCTCGCGCCGAATTCTTCGCGGCAGGCCATCAGGCCCGGCATTTCGGTTTCAGCGATGCTGATTTCTTTGCGGCCGAAATCGGCAAGACCGATATCAGCGATCACATAGTCATGTTTGCTCATGGGATTCTCCGGCTGGATCCGACCCGATCCGCATCTCATGGCGGATGGATTAACTGGCTCTCCCGCAGTCAAGGCTGCAGGGCTGGCGATCTTCTAGCAGGGAATGGCGGCAAAGGCAATCTGACATAAAGAAGTCTTTATGTCTTTATGTCGCGATGCTTTACATCTCTTCACCAAAGCGGTCCGCGACCAGGGCGGCGAGTGCGTTCACCACGTCCTCGGCCTGATTGCCGGATGCCGAGACGCAGATCGAGCAGCCCGGGCTTGCCGCCAGCATCATCAATCCCATGATCGAGGTGCCGCCGACAGTCGTTCCGTCCTTGGAGACGCTGACGGTCGCATCGAACCCGCTGACAGTCTGCACGAACTTCGCGGACGCGCGCGCATGCAATCCGCGCTTGTTGATGATCAGGAGATCGCGGGAGATTGCGTCGGCCATAGCAGTCATTTGCCACTCAAGACGCGGCTTGCAACATTGATGTATTTGCGCCCAGCCTCGGAGGCCTCGACAAGGGCGCGATCCATGTCGTTGTCGCCGCGAACGCCGGCAAGCTTGATCAGCATCGGGAGATTGACCCCGGCGATCACTTCGATGCGGCCGGTGTTCATCACGGAGATCGCGAGGTTCGAAGGCGTACCACCGAACATGTCGGTCAGAATGATAACGCCATGGCCATCGTCTGCACGTGACACGGCATCAAGAATGTCCTGACGACGCTGATCCATGTCATCTTCGGGGCCGATCGAGACGGTCTCGATGCATTTCTGTGGGCCTACGACGTGCTCCACCGCGTGGTGAAACTCTTCAGCCAGCTTGCCATGCGTGACAAGCACAAGTCCGATCATTCTCTACTGCCCCTTAGCGCAATTCTCGCCAAATAGCTCAAGATTGGCGTTTCGTCCATCAGTAGGACGCCATCTTGTCGATCAAAGCGGGAAGTGCAAGCCAAATCAGCGTGTAAATTGCCGGTTCGCTGCAAGGCTTCGAATACGCGCCAATATCAGGCTGAGTGGAAAACGGCTCCACATCGGCACCCTGACGACCGGAAGGCTAAGTCCCGCGACAAGCTCGGCTTGCTCGTCGTCCGGCGGCAACCGATGTCTTTCATCCGCGCCGACCGGCAGCACGATATAGCTCAGTTCGGCGCGGTCCACATGATCGACGGAGACGATACCGCTATACCGGAGTTCGATCAGGCCGCGGATCGGTTCGGGGCAGGAGGCAAAGACCTGGCCGTTCTCAAGCGATACGATGACACGGTCATCCGAGATGAGCGCAGCCGGAATGTTGGCGAGCCTGGCTTCTGCTAGGCAATCGAAAGCAAGGTTCGACTTGCCGCTGCCCGATGGCCCGACAAATGCCAAGCCGAAACCATCGACGCTGATCGCCGTCGCGTGGATGTTGTGGGTCTCGCCCGTCATGCCGCAGTTTCTACGGGCAGGGACAGGACGAAGCGGGCGCCGGTGATGCGGCCCGATGCCGGGTCCATGACGTTGTCGGCCCGCAGGGTGCCGCCATGGGCCTCGGCGATCTGTCGGCTGATCGATAGTCCGAGACCGGAATTCTGGCCAAAGCTCTCACCCTCGGGTCGGTCGGTATAGAAGCGTTCGAAGATGCGGTCGATGTCCTCGGCCTGAATGCCAGGCCCGTTGTCCTCCACCTGGATCTGGCAGCGCGTGCGATTGCGGGACAGTTTGACGAGGATCCGGCCGCTGTCTTCTGGCACGAAGGACCGTGCATTCTCGATCAGATTGGTAACGATTTGTCCGAGACGCAGGTCATGCCCGTGCACGACGAAATGCTGGTTCGATCCGGGTTTCTGATCGATCACATAGTCGATCTGAACCGCCTTCTTGCCACTGCGGATTTCCCTGGAGATGTCGACGAGGCTGGACACAAGGATCTCAAGATCCACGGGCTTTGCATCCGAGCGCGCCAGTTCCGCGTCGAGACGCGAAGCGTCCGAGATGTCACTGATCAGACGGTCGAGACGGCGCACGTCATGCTGGATGATATCCATCAGCCGCTGCCGGGACTGGTCTGTCTTGGCGAGTGGCAGGGTTTCGACGGCCGAACGCAGCGAGGTCAGCGGGTTCTTCAGTTCGTGGCTGACATCGGCGGCGAAACTCTCGATCGCATCGATGCGGTCGTAGAGTGCTGTCGTCATTTCGCGAAGCGCGATGGAAAGGTTGCCGATCTCGTCCTGCCGGATGGAGAAATCAGGGATTTCCTCACGCTCCTTTGCGCCACGGCGAACACGGATGGCGGCAGCCGAGAGGCGGCGCAGCGGGTTGGCGATGGTGGAGGACAAGAGCAGCGACACGACGATGTTGACAAGGGTCGCCACCCCGAACACCCGCAGGATGGCGAGGCGTTCCGCATGGACGATCTTGTCGATGTCGCCTGCCTGGGTCGAAAGCAGGAGCACACCAAGCACGGCGCGGGAGCGCTGTACCGGTACTGCGACAGAGACGATGAGCTCCCCCTGGTCGGTTACGCGTACCACCGCACCGCGCACACCGGTCAGCGCGTTCATGACCTCGGGATAGATCGAGCCATCACCGCCCGGCGCTTCGCGATAGACCGGCAGATTGCCGGGCTGCAGGATCGTATTGAAAAGGCGGGTGATCCAGTCGGTAAAGCTGGTGGAATCATTGTCGACCGGCGGCAGGTCGAAGCGCAGCACCTGGCCGCGGGAATAGAGATGCCGCGAATCAAGCAGCAGGTTGGCATCGGCATCGAAGAGTCGGGCCCGAATGCGCGTCGGCGATATCAAACGCCGCAGCACGGGTGCCACGCGCTCGGGATTGATCGGAAACTCGAGATCCTCGTCGTTCGGAACCGGCGTTATGCTCTGTCCGGCCTGCAGCTCGAGCAGTTTCTCCGGATCGATGGTGATCGAGTTGGTGTCGACGGAGGCGGATGCCGAGACAGCCGCCGCGATGATCTCGCCTTGGGTGAGAAGGCTTTCGACGCGCGCATCGATCAGTCCCTCGCGGAACTGGTTGAGATACATGATGCCGCCGACGAGCACGATGAGCGCCGCGAGGTTGAAGAAGACAATTCGGCGCGTCAGGCTGGAAAACAGCGCATGGCCGAAGATCCGGCGGATGAGCGTGAAGGGATGGCTGAACAGCCGACGCTGCTCGGAGCCGGAATCCGTCTCCTCCAGATGTCCCTCGTCAACCTGCTGGGTCAAACCTTTGCCTTTCGCCCGTCTCGTCAGCCACCAGGGCCGCTACAACGGGATCTTACGCTGCTTCGCGGAAGCGGTAGCCGACACCGTAAAGCGTTTCAATCATGTCGAAGTCGGTATCGACCATCTTGAACTTTTTGCGCAGCCGCTTGATGTGGCTGTCGATCGTGCGGTCATCAACATAGACCTGCTCGTCATAGGCCGCATCCATCAGGGCGTCGCGGCTCTTGACCACGCCGGGGCGCTGCGCCAGCGACTGCAGGATGAGAAATTCGGTTACGGTCAGCGTCACCGGATCACCCTTCCAGGTGCAGGTGTGACGTTCCTGGTCCATCACCAGCTGTCCGCGCTCCAGCGTGCGGGCCTGTTGCTCGGGGCTGCCCTTGGCAGGGCCATTACCCGCCGCAAAGCTCTCGCGGCTTGCAGACCGTCGCAGGATTGCCTTGACTCGCTCTACGAGCAGCCGCTGCGAAAAGGGCTTGGTGATGAAATCGTCGGCGCCCATCTTCAAGCCGAAGAGCTCGTCGATTTCCTCGTCCTTGGAGGTCAGGAAGATCACCGGGATGTCGGACTTCTGGCGCAGGCGGCGCAGCAGCTCCATGCCATCCATGCGCGGCATCTTGATGTCGAAGATGGCGAGCTGTGGCGGTCGGGCCAGAAGACCATCGAGAGCCGAGGCGCCATCGGTGTAGGTTTCGACCTTATAACCTTCCGCTTCGAGTGCGATCGAAACCGAAGTCAGAATATTGCGGTCGTCATCCACGAGGGCGATCGTCTGCATAGGGTACGTCTCCGTCATCGTTGCGCTGCTCCTGGTCTGTCCAGCCCAGCTCTGGTTCCATGGCAGTGCGATATGGGGATAAAGGTGGAACAAATTGTGGCAGAGGGGAAGGGGCAGGGATAGCGGATTTTGGTTCGTCCGTCTTTTTCCGTCCTTCACGGCTCCCGTTGATAGCGGAATGGAAGCGGAACTAAACGATTTAAAATGAGCGTTTGCTGTTTTAAATCGATTAAATAATTGATATCATTATATTTTTCTCGATGTTGCCTTGCATTTTGCCGCTCTGCCGTTTAGGTTTCGCTCATTCAAAGTTCTGGCCGATGTGAGAGGAAAGCGGACCATGGAGGAATTCGGCGTGAGGAACCCGGCTGCGGGGATCTCGGAAATCGGCTTGGGGAAGGCTGCCAGCGTTCGCTACAACTTCCTGGAAGCGGCTCTTTATGAAGAGGCGATCCGTCGCGGAGAGGCGGAGCTGACCGCAGATGGTGCACTTCGCGCGCTGACCGGTCAGCACACCGGCCGTTCTGCCAAGGACAAGTTCGTCGTCCGCGACGACAAGACGGACGACCAGATCTGGTGGGACAACAACAAGCCGATGTCCCCGGAACATTTTGCCGTGCTTCACCAGGACATGCTGGCCCATGCCGCAGGCCGCGATCTTTTCGTTCAGGACCTTATCGGCGGCGCCGACGCGGATAACGCCTTGCCAACGCGGGTCGTGACCGAATTCGCTTGGCACTCGCTCTTCATCCGCAATCTGCTGATTCGCCCCGAGCGTGACGCCTTGGAAGGATTCCTGCCGAAGCTGACGATCATCGATCTGCCGAGCTTCCGCGCCGATCCGGCCCGCCATGGCTGCCGCACCGAAACCGTCATTGCCTGCGACCTGACCAATGGCATCGTCCTCATCGGCGGCACATCCTATGCCGGTGAAATGAAGAAGTCTGTTTTCACCGTACTCAACTACCTGCTGCCGTCGAAGGGCGTCATGCCGATGCATTGCTCGGCAAATGTCGGCCCCGATGGCGATGCGGCTGTCTTCTTCGGCCTGTCCGGCACCGGCAAGACCACGCTCTCGGCGGACCCCAAGCGCACGCTGGTCGGTGACGACGAGCATGGCTGGGGCGAAAACGGCATCTTCAACTTCGAAGGTGGCTGCTACGCCAAGACGATCCGTCTCTCTGCCGAAGCCGAGCCGGAAATCTACGCGACCACGAAGCGTTTCGGCACCGTGCTGGAAAACGTCGTGCTCGACGAGAACCGCGTGCCCGACTTCGACGATGGTTCGCTGACGGAAAACACCCGTTGCGCCTATCCGTTGCATTTCATCCCGAATGCGTCGGAAACCGGAATCGCGCCGCATCCGAAGACGATCATCATGTTGACGGCGGATGCCTTCGGCGTTCTGCCGCCGATCGCGAAGCTCACGCCGGAACAGGCCATGTACCACTTCCTGTCCGGCTATACCGCCAAGGTAGCCGGCACTGAAAAGGGCGTGACCGAGCCGGAAGCGACCTTCTCGACATGCTTCGGCGCGCCCTTCATGCCGCGCCATCCGACCGAATACGGCAACCTGCTGCGTGATCTGATCGCCCGCCACCGGGTCGATTGTTGGCTGGTCAACACCGGCTGGACCGGCGGAGCCTATGGCATCGGCAATCGCATGCCGATCAAGGCGACCCGCGCTCTGTTGACAGCCGCTCTGACCGGCGAGCTGAAGAAGGCCGAGATGCGCACGGATGCGAACTTCGGCTTCGCCGTTCCGGTCGCTGTCGCCGGCGTTGACACGAAGATCCTCGATCCGCGTTCGACCTGGGACGATGGTGCGGCCTACGACGCGCAGGCTAAGAAGCTGGTCGGCATGTTCATCGACAACTTCGCCAAGTTCGAAGCCCATGTCGACGGCAAGGTTCGAGATGCGGCCCCGGGAATTCGCCTGGCTGCGGAATGAACGACTGAATTCCTGAGAAGGCCCGGTAGCTTTGCTGCCGGGCCTTTTCTGCTTCCGGCTTGCCTTTGCCCTGGTCACGGCCGATATGGAGACCTGACAAAGAGACCGATGACATGGCAAGCGAACCACTCGAGATCAACAACCGCATCACGATAGCCGGCTGGGAATTGACGGAGCAATTCGTGCTGGCCGGCGGCCCTGGCGGCCAGAACGTCAACAAGGTCTCCACTGCCGTTCAGCTTTTCTTCAATCTGCTTGGATCTCCGGCGCTCAACGATCGCGTCAAACAGAACGCGGCGAAACTCGCCGGCAAGCGCCTGTCGAAGGAAGGCGTGCTGATGATCGAGGCGAGCCGCTTCCGCAGCCAGGATCGCAACCGCGAAGATGCGCGTGAACGGCTGAAGGAATTGCTCCTCGAAGCCGCGAAGCCGCCACCGCCGCCGCGCAAGAAGACAAAGCCGACCAGAGGTTCAGTGGAACGGCGTCTCAAGGAGAAATCCGGCCGCTCGGATGTGAAGAAGATGCGCAGCAAGCCGCTGGGAGATTGAGAATGACTGGTGCGAAAGCCGAGATCGGCCTCTCATCCGGTCTTCGTTACCTGCCTGGCCGGCTGGGGCGTGAAGAACAGGAAAACCTTATCGAGATCATTCGCGGTGTCGTGACCGATGCACCGCTCTACGTGCCGGTCATGCCTGGCTCCGGCAGGCCCATGTCTGTCCGGATGACGAATTGCGGGCCGCTCGGCTGGGTGACGGACAAGGAGCGCGGTTATCGCTATCAGCCCACCCACCCGATGACAGGCAAGCCCTGGCCGGCGATCCCGCAAACTCTCCTCGATCTCTGGCGTGAACTCTCGGGTTATCCGAAAGACCCCGAGGCCTGTCTCGTCAATTTTTATGCTGACGATGCCAAGATGGGCCTGCATCAGGACCGCGACGAAACGGAGTTCGCGGCACCGGTGCTGTCGATCTCACTCGGCAATACCTGCCTGTTTCGCATTGGCGGCTTGGCACGGACGGATCGCACCCGATCGCTGAAGCTGGAAAGCGGCGACGTTTTCTTGCTGGGAGGCGAGGGGCGTCTCTGCTTCCACGGGGTAGACCGCATCTATCCCGGCACCTCCACCCTTCTGAAGTCGGGTGGGCGCATCAATCTGACGCTTCGCCGGGTCAATCCATAGCCGGCGATCGATCGCTTACAGTTTTCTGAGCGCAACCGTCTCAACGAGGTGGTTGTCACCCTTGCGCAGGATCAGATCGGCACGGGGACGCGTGGGCAGGATGTTTTCCCTGAGGTTCTTCAGGTTGATATTCGTCCAGAGCCCCTCCGCGATTTCCTTGGCCTCGTCTTCGCTGATGGTCGCATAGCGATGGAAGTAGGAGTTCGGATCGCGGAACGCGGTCTGCCGCAGTTTCATGAAGCGGTCGACATACCAGCGGTGGGTCGCGTTCTCGTCCGCGTCGATATAGATCGAAAAATCGAAGAAATCCGAGACCATCGGCACGATCTTGCCGTCTGCCGGCAGATTGCGTGACTGCAGGACGTTGATACCCTCGAAGATCAGGATGTCAGGTCGGTCGACCACCCGGTACTCGTTTGGCAGCACGTCATAGGTCAGGTGCGAATAGCAGGGTGCCTTGACGTTCGGCAGTCCCGCCTTGATCGCCGACAGGAAGCGCAGAAGCGCACCTACGTCGTAGCTTTCGGGAAAGCCTTTGCGGTTCAGGATCCCATTCTTCACCAGATGCGCGTTAGGATACAGGAAGCCGTCGGTGGTGACGAGGTCGACCTTCGGGCTCGACGGCCAGCGTGCAAGCAGTTCTTTCAGAACACGCGCTGTCGTGGACTTTCCAACCGCGACAGACCCGGCAATGCCGATCACAAAGGGCGTCTTAAAGACGTCCGACAGGCTGAGGAAGCGGTTGCGCTGCTCAAACAGCAGCTGGGAGGATTCGACATGTGACGACAGTAGGCGCGACAGCGACAGATAGATCCGCCTGACTTCGTCGAGATCGATCGGGTCGTCGATCGAGCGAAGCCGTTTCACTTCGTCGGCTGTCAGCGTCAGAGGTGTATCGGCGCGGAAATGCGCCCATTCCTCGCTGTCGAAGAAATGGTAAGGGGAATAGCCGTTCGCCTGGAAATGGTCGAGGACGTCTGGCGTTTCGGAGTCCCGCATAGCTATCGTCATGGATCCTGCCGACTGGCCTTTTCGCTCAGGCCTGTCTGAGCCGTCCGGCGCTCGAGTTCCTGCATCACCGCTTGTAAAGGGATGTCAGCAATTTTCAATACGACCATCAGGTGATAGAGGAGGTCCGCGCTCTCGTAGACGAGGTTTTCGCGATCTTGCCTGACCGCAGCCATCACAGCCTCGATCGCCTCTTCTCCGAGTTTCTTTGCAGCCTTGTCCTGGCCGCCTGCCATGAGTTTCGCGGTCCAGGACTGGCTCGGATCCGCCTGGGCCCGGCTCGCTACAATGGCTTCGAGATCGGCAAGGGTGAAACTACTCATCACGGGTCCTTCCGCGTCAGTCGAGACGCATGGCGATGCCGGCTGCGGCCATATGGGCCTTTGCCTCTGCAATCGAATAGGTGCCGAAGTGGAAGATCGAGGCGGCGAGGACCGCCGTCGCATGGCCATCGCGAATACCGGCGACCAGATCATCGAGGTTGCCGACGCCGCCCGAAGCAATGACCGGCACGCGTACGCTGTCCGCGATCGTGCGGGTGAGGCCGATATCGTAACCGCTTTTTGTGCCGTCGCGGTCCATGGAGGTGACCAGAAGTTCGCCGGCGCCGCGCTCGACCATCTTCACCGCGAATTCGACCGCATCGATCCCGGTCGGCTGACGGCCGCCATGGGTGAAGATCTCCCAGCGATCCGCTTCGCCGGAGCCAGATACCTTCTTCGCATCGATCGACACGACGATGCACTGATTGCCGAACTTGTCGGCGGCTTCTGCGACGAAATCGGGGTTCTTCACCGCTGCCGAATTGATCGACACCTTGTCCGCGCCACAGAGCAAGAGCTTGCGGATATCGGCAACCGCGCGAACGCCACCGCCGACCGTCAGCGGCATGAAGCAATGATCGGCCGTCTGGGCGACCACGTCAAAGATCGTGTCGCGATTGTCCGAGGATGCGGTGATGTCGAGGAAGCAGAGCTCGTCGGCACCGGCTGCATCGTAGGCCTTGGCCGCCTCGACCGGGTCACCGGCATCGATGAGATCGACGAAGTTGACGCCCTTGACGACGCGGCCGTCCTTGACGTCGAGGCAGGGGATCACGCGGGCCTTGAGTGTCATGGTCTCGTCCTCAGCCTCTCGCAGCCTTGATCAGATCAAGCGCTTCTGCAGGGTCAATGCGCCCATCATAGAGCGCGCGCCCAGAAATCGCACCTTCGAGCTTCCCGGCATCCGGTTCCAGCATACGCTTGATGTCTTCGATTGAGGCGAGACCGCCGGAAGCGATCACCGGGATCGAAACGGCAGCGGCAAGCTCCAACGTCGAGGCCCAGTTGATACCGGTCAGGATCCCGTCGCGGTCGATGTCGGTATAGATGATGGCCGCCACGCCGGCGCCTTCGAAACGCTGCGCGAGTTCGATCACGCCGAGTTCGGAGGCTTCCGCCCAGCCTTCGACGGCGACTTTGCCGCCCTTGGCGTCGATACCGACGGCGACCTTGCCAGGGAAGCGCTTGCAGGCTTCGATGACAAGCGCCGGATCACGTACGGCAACCGTACCGAGGATAACGCGCGATAGTCCACGCGACAGCCAGTTCTCGATATGGTCGAGCGTGCGAATGCCGCCGCCGAGCTGCACGGGGTTCTTTGTCGCCTTCAGGATCGCATCGACGGCAGCGCCATTGACGCTTTCACCGGCAAAGGCTCCGTTGAGATCGACGACATGCAGCCATTCGAAGCCCTGGTCTTCGAAGGAGCGTGCCTGCGCGGCTGGATCGGCATTATAGACGGTCGCCTGCTCCATATCGCCCAGCTTGAGGCGAACGCACTGGCCGTCCTTGAGGTCGATGGCGGGAAAAAGGATCATGAGGCTATCCGTGCCCTTCAGGGCGTCCAGGTCAGGAAATTGGCGATGAGCTTCAGGCCGAGTGCCTGGCTCTTCTCGGGATGGAATTGCGCACCCACCATGTTGTCGCGCCCGACAAACGCGGTCATTGCGCCACCATACTCGGTCGTCGCAATCACATCTTCGGGCTTGCGCGCTGCAAGGTGATAGGAGTGCACGAAATAGGCGTGCAGCCCGTTTGGCCCTGTCGGAATGCGGTCAAACAAGGGATGTGGACGGTTGAGTGCGAGCGTGTTCCAGCCGATCTGTGGGATCTTGAGGGACGGGTCGGACGGAGACATCTCGACGACATCGCCTTCGATCCAGCCAAAGCCGTCGGTCACGGTTTTCTCGAGACCACGTGACGACATGAGCTGCATGCCGACGCAGATGCCGAAAAAGGGACGGCCCTTGCTCTCGACGACTTCCGTGATCGCATCATGCATGCCGGGAACGGCATCGAGCCCCCGGCGGCAGTCGGCATAGGCTCCGACACCCGGAAGCACGATTCGGTCGGCGGTGGCGACCCGGTCCGCCTTGTCGGTGAGTTCGATTTCGGCGTCGAGCCCGGCCTCGCGAGCGGCCCGTTCAAAGGCCTTGGTGGCCGAGCGCAGATTGCCCGAACCGTAGTCGATGATGGATACACGCATGTTGTCCAGTCCTTTCTGCTCGACGATCGGGGTTCAACGCCCGAACCGGAGCACGGTGGCACTTTCCCCCGTGGGGGAAGACGCCCCTTAAACCAGGGTGCCCTTGGTGGAGGGGATACGGTTTGCCTGCCGCGGATCGACTTCGGTTGCCGTGCGGAGCGCGCGCGCGACCGCCTTGAAGCAGGTCTCGGCGATATGGTGGTTGTTCGCGCCGTAATGGTTCAGCACGTGCAGGGTGATTCCGGCATTCTGGGCGAGAGCCTGGAAGAACTCGCGCACCAGTTCGGTGTCGAAGGTACCGATCTTCGGCGCGCTGAAATTGACATTCCAGACTAGGAACGGACGACCGGAGACGTCGATGGCCGCCTTGGTCATCGTCTCGTCCATGGCCAGGTCGATCGAGGCATAGCGCGTGATGCCCTTGCGGTCGCCGAGCGCCTTGGAAATCGCTTGGCCGAGCGCGATGCCCGTATCCTCGACGGTATGGTGATCGTCGATATGCAGGTCACCCTTCACGTCGATGTCCATGTCGATCAGCGAGTGGCGGCAGAGCTGGTCGAGCATATGATCAAAGAACCCCACGCCCGTCGAAATCTTGCCCGTGCCGGTGCCGTCGATATGGACGGAAACCGAGACCGAGGTTTCGTTGGTCTTGCGGGAAACTTCGCCTTTACGCTCTGCCATTTGGCTGCTCCATGAGGATCTCGGCCCTCCCTTAACAGCAGGGCGGCGAAATATCCAGAAGTTACATTGCGCTGCCGCAAGGCGGCCTTGGAGCTTTTGCCGCAGATTGCAATCGTTGAAAGCCCACTTACATAGGAACCGACAAACCGGGCCTGACAGCCCGTTCCACAAGGCCCGTATAAGGCGGGTGACAGGTGATTGATGACAACGATTATTACCGTACGCAAGGACGGCAAGGTGGTGATGGCCGGTGACGGACAGGTCAGCCTCGGCCAGACCGTGATGAAGGGCAATGCCCGCAAGGTCCGTCGCATCGGCAAGGGCGGCGATGTGATCGCAGGTTTTGCCGGTGCGACTGCGGATGCTTTCACCCTGCTCGATCGTCTCGAAAAGAAGCTCGAGCAATATCCCGGCCAGCTCATGCGCGCTGCCGTCGAGCTCGCCAAGGACTGGCGCACCGACAAGTATCTGCGCAATCTCGAAGCCATGATGCTGGTTGCCGACAAGTCGATCACGCTTGCGATTACCGGAAATGGCGACGTGTTGGAGCCCGAGCATGGCGCGATCGCCATCGGATCCGGCGGCAACTACGCCTACGCAGCCGCCCGTGCGCTCATGGATACCGACCACTCGGCCGAGGATATCGCCAAACGTGCTTTGACGATCGCCGGTGAGATCTGCGTCTACACCAACAACAACATGGTGGTCGAAACCCTCGACGCCGACTGACGGCTGCCGATCGAATTCCACACCAAGAGACGATGCGCGGGTCCGCGGCATCGTGAGGAGCAACCCAAAATGACCAATTTCTCCCCGCGCGAGATCGTCTCCGAACTCGACCGCCATATCATCGGCCAGCATGACGCCAAGCGTGCTGTGGCAATCGCGCTTCGCAACCGCTGGCGGCGCCAGCAGCTTTCGGAAGATCTGCGCGACGAGGTCATGCCGAAGAACATCCTGATGATCGGGCCGACCGGCGTCGGCAAGACGGAAATCTCCCGTCGGCTGGCCAAGCTTGCCGGTGCGCCCTTCATCAAGGTTGAGGCCACCAAGTTCACCGAGGTTGGTTATGTCGGCCGCGACGTCGAGCAGATCATCCGCGATCTGGTGGAGATCGGCATCGCCCTCATTCGCGACAAGAAGCGGCAGGAAGTGCAGGCCAAAGCCCATCAGCTGGCCGAAGAACGTGTGCTCGACGCTCTGGTGGGTGCCACTGCGTCGCCGGCCACCCGCGACAGCTTCCGCAAGAAGCTTCGTGGTGGTGAGCTGGACGACAAGGAGATCGACATCGAGGTCGCCGACAGCGGTTCCGGCGCGCCCGGTTTCGAGGTCCCCGGCATGCCCGGTGCCAATATCGGCATCCTCAATCTGTCGGAAATGTTCGGCAAGGCCATGGGTAACCGCACCAAGAAGGTCCGCACCACCGTCAAGGCATCCTATGCTGACCTGATCCGTGACGAATCGGACAAGCTGATCGACAATGAGGTCATCCAGCGGGAAGCGCTGCGCTCGGTCGAGAATGACGGCATCGTCTTCCTTGACGAGATCGACAAGATCGCAGCCCGCGAAGGCGCGATGGGTGCGGGCGTCTCGCGCGAAGGCGTCCAGCGCGACTTGCTTCCGCTCGTCGAAGGCACGACGGTTGCGACCAAGTATGGTCCGGTGAAGACTGACCATATCCTCTTCATCGCGTCCGGCGCGTTTCACGTCTCCAAGCCTTCCGACCTTCTTCCGGAACTCCAGGGCCGCCTGCCGATCCGCGTCGAGCTGAAGCCGCTGACAAAGGGAGACTTCCGCCGCATCCTGACGGAAACCGAAGCGAGCCTGATCCGCCAGTACAAGGCGCTGATGGCGACCGAGGAGCTCAATCTCGACTTCACCGAAGATGCGATTGATGCGCTTGCCGATGTCGCGGTCCAGCTCAACGAGACGGTCGAGAACATCGGTGCCCGTCGCTTGCAGACGGTCATGGAGCGCGTGTTGGACGAGATATCCTTCCATGCACCGGACCGTGGTGGCTCGGAAGTCATGATCGACTCGACCTATGTTCAGGAGCATGTCGGGGATCTCGCGGCGAACACCGATCTGAGCCGCTACATCCTGTGATCTTTGTGCATCTATGGGTCGCTTTCGCCGTTGCCATGTCGGGAAAGTGAAAGCGACCCATATCGACAATACAGGCAGCCCTTATGTAAGGAGAGCCGCTGTCGGACGACGCCCATGGATGCGTCGGCAATCCGTTCGGGGACACATGTCCAGGGGCCGCGCATCGTGCTGAACATCACCAGGATCATCATCGTCGGATTGGGGCTTGCCGGGCTTGTTCCGTTGTCGGGCCACGCTGCAGACAAGGTGCCGCCGGGAAATCGCAATGCCGAGCAGCCGGCCGTTCCTGGCGCCTCGGTCCGCCGCACCAAGGCGGGCAAGACCAGCTTCGACATCAAGTACGAGAAGGTTCGCGATCTTCTGAAGACCGACTCGAGACTGGTCGGGAAGATCAAGAAGACGGCATCAGCCTATCAGATCGCTCCGATCCACATGGTGGGCGCGATCGTCGGCGAGCACACCTACAACGTCGATGCCTATGACAGTCTGCAGAGCTATTATGTGAAGGCTGCCTCCTACGCAGGCAACAGCTTCCGTTTCGGCTATAAGGACGAAAGCATTGCCGACTTCGTCGGCCGATCCGAATTTTCCGAATGCAGCGGCTATTCGGACAGCTACCGTCTCTGGACCTGCCGCGAGAAGGTCTGGGAGGATCAGTTTCGCGGCAAATCCGTCGGCGGTAAGTCTTATCCGAACAATCGCTTCAGCGCGGTGTTCTTCCAGCCTTTCTATGCCGGTCAGACCTTTGGTCTGGGGCAGATCAATCCTCTGACCGCCCTGATGCTGTCGGACCTCGTGCATGAGAAGTCCGGCTATCCGAAGCTGGACGAGAATGATGCGGCGGGCGTCTACAAGGCGATCATGGATCCCGATATCTCGCTTGCCTTCATGGCGGCGGTCATCCGCAAGTCGATCGACGATTACCGGCAGATCGCCGACGTCGATATCTCGGGCAATCCTGGCGTGACAGCCACGCTTTTCAATATCGGCGGCTCGCAGCAGCGCGCACGCGCACTGGCTGCGAAGCGCTCGAGCGGTGCGGCGAATTGGCCGGAAGAGAACTATTACGGCTGGTTGATCAATGATCGGCTGGACGAGTTGGAGCCCCTGCTCTAACTCCTTAAGGGGGGCTCCAACCCTTCGAGGGAGCAACACATGGACGCCAGTCTGCGCAAATCGACCTTCGAGCCGCCGGCACCCGTGCCGCGGACGGTCCCGCCCAGCCGGCTGGAGATCATTCGCACGGTCCTGAAGAACCCGCTCGAGCTGTGGGGACAGCCCTCCTACACCTGGCCCTGGATCGTCACGCGCTTTTTCGGCCAGACCACCATAATTGCCAATGATCCCGGTCTGATCCGGCATGTGCTCGTCGACAACGCCTCGAATTACGAGATGTCCGAGATCCGCCAGCTCGTTCTGCGCCCCATTCTGCGGGATGGGCTTTTGACGGCCGAAGGTCCGGTCTGGAAACGGTCGCGCAAGGCCATGGCACCTGTCTTCACCCCGCGGCATGCGCGCGGTTTCGCGCGCCAGATGCGTGAGCAAAGCGAACTTTTTCTCGATCGCTACGAAGCCGGTGCCGAAGGCGTGGTCCGCGATATCGCCGTCGATATGACCGAACTCACCTATGCCATCCTCTCCGAAACACTTTTCTCGGGTGGCATCGTCTCCGAGCAGGGCGATTTTGCCAAGGACGTCGACGATCTCCTGCACAGCATGGGCCGTATCGATCCACTGGACTTGTTGAAGGCGCCGAGATGGATCCCGCGCCTGACTCGAATCCGGGGTCTCGGCGTCCTGCGCAAGTTCCGCGAACTCGTGCGCCGAACGATGGATCACCGACGGGCCATCATCAAGGCGGATCGGGAGAACGCACCCGACGATTTCCTGACATTGCTTCTCGAACTGGAAGGACCTGACGGTCTGACCTCCGAAGAGATCGAGGACAATATCCTGACCTTTATCGGGGCAGGACACGAAACAACGGCGCGTGCGCTAGCCTGGACACTATATTGTGTGGCCCATTGTCCGGATGTCCGCGACGCAATGGAGCGCGAAATCGACGAGGTCATCGCGTCCGGCGCCGATCCTGTCGAGTGGCTCGATAAGATGCCGCATGTGCGAGCCGCCTTCGAAGAGGCGATGCGGCTTTATCCGCCGGCGCCCTCCATCAACCGCGATGCGATCGCCGACGATCGCTACACCGCGCCCAATGGCGAGACCGTCGAGATTGCGAAGGGCGCCACCGTCCTCGTCATGCCCTGGACCCTGCATCGCCACGAGCTCTACTGGGACAAGCCGCGCGTCTTTGACCCATCCCGCTTTCTGCTGGGCGAGCGGGAGAAAATCGGTCGCTTTCAGTATCTGCCTTTTGGCGCCGGTCCGCGCGTTTGCATCGGCGCCACCTTTGCGCTGCAGGAAGCCGTCATCGCGCTCGCGGTGTTGATGCAGCGATATCGTTTCGCCGCGACGCCGCAGACGAAACCCTGGCCGGTCCAGAAGCTCACCACCCAACCCGCTGGCGGTCTGCCGATGCGGGTCACGTCGCGCAAGCCGTAAAGCGGCGCGATCCTGCCGCTCCTCCGCTGGAAATCCGGCGAATGCCTGTGTCATAAGGGATGCGTCGCCATCAGGGCGGGCATCATGGGGAAGACTGCGTGACATCCGATTACATGCTGGGCATCGACACCGGCGGCACCTATACGGACGCCGTCATCTATAGCGAAACGCATGGGATTGTCGCCAAGGCGAAATCGCTCACCACCCGTCACGACCTGTCGATCGGTATCTCAGGAGCGCTCGAAAGTGTGCTTGCCGAATCAGCGATTGATCCCACGGCGATCGGCCTCGTCTCGCTGTCGACGACACTCGCTACGAATGCGCTGGTGGAAGGGCAGGGCGGCCGCGCCGGCCTCATCATGATCGGCTTCGGCCCCGAAGACCTGAAGCGCGACGGTCTGGCCGATGCGCTTGGCAACGATCCAGTCCTCTTCATTGCCGGCGGTCATGACGTTCATGGCAACGAGACACCTTTCGATCAGGCGGCGTTGGAAGCGGCACTGCCCGAGCTTTCGGCCAATGTCTCATCCTTCGCGATCGCCGGCTATTTCGCGGTTCGCAATCCGGCGCATGAGCAGCGCGCGCGCGAGATCATTCGCCGGCATTCCGGCCTGCCCGTCACCTGCAGCCACGAGCTTTCCTCCAAGCTCGGCGGGCCAAGACGGGCACTGACAACCCTTCTCAATGCACGCCTGGTCTCGATGATCGACCGGTTGATCGGCTCAGCCGAGCGCTATCTCGGGGAGCGCGGCATCCATGCCCCACTGATGGTCGTGCGTGGTGACGGTGCGTTGATCTCGGCAGCCGAAGCCCGCCTGCGGCCAATCGAGACCATTCTCTCCGGCCCAGCCGCAAGCCTTGTCGGCGCGCGTCACCTGACTGGCCTCGACGATGCCGTCGTCTCCGATATCGGCGGCACGACGACCGACGTCGCCGTCATGGAGGCCGGCCAGCCGCGGCTTGATCAGGATGGCGCCGTCGTCGGCGGCTACCGAACCATGGTGGAAGCAGTCGCCATGCGCACCTTTGGCCTCGGAGGCGATTCGGAAGTCCGCTTCGACGACCGGGGCCTCGCGGCGAAGATCGAGCTCGGCCCCCGCCGTCTGGTGCCGCTGAGCCTTGCGGCATCGCTGCACGGAATAGCCATCACAGACGCCCTAGAGCGCCAGCTCCGCGCGCCACATCTCGGGCGTCATGACGGACGTTTTGCCGTCCGCACCGGCGTTCCCGATCACCTCGCAGCCGGGCTGCAGCCGCAGGAGGCCGCACTGTTTCAGAAGATTGGTGCCGTGCCGCTTCCCCTCGACCAGCTGATCAGCTTCACCCAGCAGAAGGCGACACTCGACGGTCTCGTGGCGCGGGGCCTCGTTCATATCTGCGGCATCACACCCTCCGATGCCATGCATATCTTGGGTCGCCAGAGCCAGTGGGATCGCAGGGCCGCCGAACTCGGCACGGCGCTGGCGATCCGACAGAAGGATGGTTCTGGCCAGCCGATCGCGTCATCGCCCGAAGTGCTTGCCCAGCTGATCGTTGATCGCCTGACGCGCCAGTCGGCCGAAGTCATTCTCTCCGCAGCGCTTGCCGAAGATGGGCTCGCCGACGTCGAGCCTTCGAAATCCATATTGATCGACCGTGCCCTCCGGCGTCAGGCAGGCATCGCCCGCTTCGGTCTTTCCCTCGATCGGCCTCTCGTCGGCCTCGGAGCCTCCGCCGGCGTCTATTACCCCGCAATCGCTGATATGCTGGCATCTAATTTTGCCGTGCCTGAAGACGCCGATGTCGCAAATGCCGTCGGCGCTGTGGTTGGGCAGGTACGCAGTAGCGTGACGGTAACCGTCACCTCGCCGGAAGAAGGTCTCTTTATCATCACCGGCGGCGGCGACGGCGAGCGGGCGACGGATGAAGCCGTTGCCCTGGAGAGGGCGCGGACAAGGGCGACCGAACTCGCGCGTGCAAGGGCCGAAGCCAGTGGTGCCGTCGATGTTGTGCTGATCATCCGGGAAGAACTTGACGCGCCCGAGATCGAGGGACGCCGCCAGCTCGTGGAAGCGCGGATCACGGCGACGGCCTCGGGGCGCCCCAGGACCGCACGCGGCTGACTTTCGATTTTAGAAACAATATTTCGTATTTATGACGGATTGACTGCTAATCGGTTTCAGCCATGCTGCGTGCCAAAGCCAGTCCAGTACGAGGAATGACGTCATGACATCAGTTGAAGCCCACGGCCTTTCGATCGACAAGCGCCTCTACGATTTCATCGTGAGCCAGGCGATCCCGGGAACGCCAGTCGAGGCCGATGCCTTCTTTGCCGGCTTTTCCCGGATCGTTCACGATCTGGCACCGAAGAACCGCGCTCTGCTTGCCAAGCGGGATGAGCTGCAGGCCCAAATCGATGCCTGGTATCGCGAGAACGGCGCTCCCGCCGATCTCGCCGCTTATGAAAGCTTCCTGCGTGAAATCGGCTATCTCCTGCCCGAAGGCCCGGACTTCAAGATCGAGACGGCCAATGTCGATCCGGAGATTTCGTCGATCGCCGGCCCGCAGCTCGTCGTTCCCGTCATGAACGCGCGTTATGCGCTGAATGCCGCCAATGCCCGCTGGGGTTCTCTTTACGATGCGCTTTATGGCACCGACGCGATTTCCGAGGCCGATGGCGCGGAGAAGAGTAAGGGCTACAATCCGGTTCGCGGTACCAAGGTGGTGTCCTGGGCGAAGTCCTTCCTTGACCGGAGCCTGCCGCTCGCCGGCGGCAGCTGGGCCGATGTTGCAGGTTTCGACTTTGAAAACGGTGCGCTCTTCGTCGAGACCGCGAGCGGCCGGACAGGTCTATCCAGTCCCGACCAATATGTCGGTTTCAAGCGTGAAAGCGATAAGGCATATCGCCTCTATTTCCGCACCAACGGCCTGCACACCCTCGTCTTCGTCGATCCGGACAGCCTGATCGGCAAGGACGATCCCGCCGGCATCGCCGATGTCGGGCTCGAATCGGCGCTCACCACCATCATGGACTGCGAGGATTCGGTCGCGGCCGTCGATGCCGAGGACAAGATCACTGTCTACTCCAATTGGCTCGGCCTGATGAAGGGCGACCTGACGGAGGAAGTCTCCAAGGGCGGAAGGACGTTTACGCGTGCTCTGAGCGGAGACCTTGAGTTCACGGGTGTTGAGGGCGGTGCGGTGACGCTGCCGGGCCGCTCCCTGATGCTCATCCGCAATGTCGGTCACCTCATGACCAATCCTGCGATCACCGACAAGAATGGCCACGAGGTGCCGGAAGGCATCATGGATGCCGCGATCACCGCTCTGATCGCACTGCATGACATCGGTCCGAATGGCCGCCGCAAGAACTCTCGCGCCGGCTCGATGTATGTCGTGAAGCCGAAGATGCATGGCCCCGAAGAGGTCGCCTTCGCCTGTGAGATCTTCTCGCGTGTCGAAGAACTCGTCGGCATGGCGCCCAACACCATCAAGATGGGCATCATGGACGAGGAGCGTCGCACGACGGTCAATCTCAAGGAATGCATCCGCGCGGCGCGTGACCGCGTCGTCTTCATCAACACCGGCTTCCTCGACCGCACCGGCGACGAAATCCACACTTCGATGGAAGCGGGCCCGATGATCCGCAAGGGCGACATGAAGCAGGCCGCCTGGATTTCGGCCTATGAAAACTGGAACGTCGATATCGGCCTTGAATGCGGCCTCTCCGGGCACGCCCAGATCGGCAAGGGCATGTGGGCCATGCCCGATCTCATGGCGGCCATGCTGGAGCAGAAGATCGCCCATCCGAAGGCTGGTGCCAACACCGCCTGGGTCCCGTCGCCGACCGCTGCCACGCTGCATGCCACACACTATCACAGCGTCGATGTCGCCGATGTCCAGAACGGCCTGAAGTCACGTCCGCGCGCAAAACTGGCCGATATCCTCTCCGTTCCGGTCGCGCCGCGTCCGAACTGGACGCCAGAGGAAATCCAGCGGGAACTCGACAACAACGCCCAGGGCATCCTCGGCTACGTCGTCCGCTGGATCGACCAGGGCGTCGGCTGCTCCAAGGTGCCTGACATCAACAATGTCGGACTGATGGAGGACCGCGCTACGCTTCGCATCTCCGCCCAGCACATGGCAAACTGGCTGCATCACGGCGTGGTGACGGAAGAACAGGTCGTCGAGACCTTGAAGCGCATGGCGGTGGTCGTCGACGGACAGAATGCCTCCGACCCGGTCTACGTGCCGATGGCGAAAGACTACGATGGCTCGGTCGCTTTCCAGGCAGCACTTGACCTCGTGCTGAAGGGCAGGGAGCAGCCGAATGGCTATACCGAGCCGGTTCTCCATCGCCGCCGCATTGAACTCAAGGCGAAGTCTGCAGCTTAACCTCCAATCTTTGATGGAAACGAAAAAGCCCCGCCGGAGCGATCCGGCGGGGCTTTCGGTTTCATCACGCAGTCGCTGCTTACTGCAGAACAACAACCTTGGAGTTGCGGCCCGGCTTGACGCGATTGTAGAGGTCGATCACGTCCTGGTTCATCATGCGGATGCAGCCCGACGAAGCAGCCGTTCCGATCGATGCCCATTCCGGCGTGCCATGCAGACGGAACAGAGTGTCCTGGCCCTTCTCGTTGAAGAGATACATGGCGCGTGCGCCGAGCGGGTTGCGCAGGCCAGGTTCCATGCCCTTTTCGACATACTTGGCGACTTCGGGCTTCCGTTCCGCCATTTCCTTCGGCGGATGCCAGGTCGGCCAGGCCTGCTTCCAGGCGATATAGGCCTCACCCTGCCAAGCAAAACCCTGCTTGCCGACGCCGATACCGTAACGAACGGCCTTGCCGCGCGGCAGCACGTAGTAAAGGAAGCGCTCGCGCGTATTGACCACGACAGTGCCGGGCTTTTCCGTGGTCGCATAATCGACAATTTGTCGGTGAAACTTCTTGTCGACCTTCTGAATCGGAATGGCCGGCAGGGCATAACCTGCATCGGTGACCGAACCATAGGAGTCGCTGAAGATCTCGACCTTGGTCGTTTCGGCCACTTCGGCCTTGTCGCCGGTCGTCGTTGTGCAGCCCGCGAGGCCTAGGGACATAACCAGGCCAAGCGCGGTCAAGATATTGCGGAAGCGCATGATAAAGCTCGTGGGTGATGGCTGAGAGACGGTCTTGTGACCATCTTTGATTATGGTTTATTTTGAATTAATCTCGGCAACGCAAGTGCCGTACTACAGCCGACTGTGTTCGGCGCTGCAAAATGACTCCGCATTGCTTTTTTGCAACAGACCTGCCGCGCGGAGTGGAGTTATCCATGACCTTAGTCTCTGTCGCAGTAAACAACCCCTTAATTGACGGGCGTCAGTCGGATCGCGCCATGATGATTCGGCGTGGTGTCCAGATCCTTCTGGCGGAGATGCGTTTTGCCATCCTGCCGGAACTGACGCTCTCCAATGGACGTCGTGCCGACCTGATGGCCCTTTCAGACAAAGGCGAGATCTGGATTGTCGAGATCAAATCTTCGATCGAGGATTATCGCGTCGACCGGAAGTGGCCGGATTATCGTCGCTACTGCGACCGATTGTTTTTTGCCACCCACGCCGGTGTGCCTCTGGATATCTTCCCGGAAGACTGCGGCCTCTTTCTATCGGATGGGTATTCGGGCCACCTGCTGAGAGACGCTCCCGAGCACCGGCTTCCGCCTGCGACGCGGAAGTCGGTTACCCTCGACTTCTCGAGGGCCGCCGCACAGAGGCTCATGGCCGCGGAATGGGCGGCCCAGCTCAAGTCTGTCTGATTACTTCGGGGCGCGTTTGGCGAGAATGCGCTGCAGTGTCCGGCGATGCATGTTGAGGCGACGAGCTGTCTCGGAGACGTTCCTCTCGCAGCTTTCATAGACGCGCTGAATATGCTCCCAGCGAATCCGGTCGGCCGACATCGGGTTTTCAGGGATCTCGGCCTTCTCGCCTGGTCGTTGGGTCAGCGCCAGGTAGACATCATCAGCGTCTGCAGGCTTTGCCAGATAATCGAGTGCCCCGAGCTTAACGGCCGTCACTGCCGTTGCGATGTTGCCGTAACCGGTGAGCACGATGATCCGTGTGTCGGAACGGCGCTCCCGGATCGCCTCGATGACGTCGAGCCCGGTTCCGTCACCTAGCCGCAGATCGACCACGGCATAGGCGGGTGCGGCTTCCTTGGCTTTCGCAATGCCCTCGGCAACGGAGCCGGCAAGCTCCACCGTGAAGCCGCGGCTTTCCATGGCGCGCGCCAGGCGACGCAGAAACGGCGCATCGTCATCGACGATCAGCAGCGATGGATCAGGGCCGAGATCGTGACTGTCCGCTGCTTGCGTGCCGGCGGCTGGTTTTGCGACCTGTGATGCTGCGTCTGCCATCTTTTCGTTCCTGCGACTGTTCCAAAAACTGCGCTGTCGACCTTATGCGTGCGAAGACCCTAGAGGTAAAGTCATAACGACGTGTCCAATTCCATGTATTCGCGGGGCCAGATCACCACGACGCGCGCGCCAGACCCTTCCGGGCTGCGGTTTTCGAAACGAAGGCTGGCTCCGGACCGTTCGAGCAGTGTCTTTGCGATGAACAGCCCAAGACCGAGCCCCCCGGCGCGCGTTTCATTCTGTCTGCTGGTAACATAGGGCTCGCCAATTCTTTGCAAGACCCCTGCGGAGAAACCGGCCCCGTCGTCCTCGATCGTGACGGTGACGTCCGCGGCCGTATGTTCCACGCTGACCATGACCTTGGATCGTGCGTAATCGACCGCATTCTCGAGCAGGTTGCCGAGCCCATAGAGAATGGCGGGATTGCGGGTGCCGACCGGCTCGAGTGCCCGATCGGACAGCTCGATCAGCTCGACTTTCACCCCGAACTCCCGATGCGGCGCGATGACTTCTTCCATCATCGAGGAGAGCGGCAGCTCCCGCATATGGGCTTCGCCTTCCGTGGCGAGTGACGTCAGTCGGCGCAGGATGTCGCGGCAGCGCTCGCTCTGGCTGCGCAGAAGCTGCACGTCTTCGCGATACCGTTCGTCATTGCCGAGGTCGCGCTCCATCTCCTTGGCCACCACGCTGATGGTCGCGAGCGGCGTTCCGAGCTCATGCGCTGCGGCTGCTGCGAGACCATCAAGCTGATGCAGATGCTTTTCCCTTTGCAGGATGAGTTCAGTCGCAGTCAGAGCGTCCGCTAGCAGCGTCGCCTCCTGGGAGACGCGATAAGCATAAAAGGCGGCAAAGGCCGTCATCGAGACGATCGAGCTCCACATGCCGAGCTGCAGAAGCGGGTGCACTTCGAGCGTTCGACCCTCGAACCAGGGCAGGGGATAGGGTGTGAACGCAAGCAGGGTGATGAAGGCGAGCGCCGTCACGAAAAGCGCAATCGAATGGCGGCTCGGCTGCGATGCGAAGGAGATGATGACAGGGATGCAGATCAGTGGCGCGAAGGGATTGTTGAGCCCGCCTGTAATGAAGAGCAGGGCTCCCATCTGGAAGAGATCGAGCGCAAGCACTGCGAAAGCAGCCGCCGGTTCCAGCCGGTAGGTGGGCGGGAACGCCACCGACATCAACGAATTGGCCGCAGCCAGTGCGGCGATCAGCCCAAGGCATGTCATGAGCGGCAGAGGAAACTCGAACCAGAGCGACACGACGAGAATGGTCAGCAATTGCCCCGCCACGGCAACCCAGCGGAGCTTCACCAAGGTTTCGAGACGCAGGCGCCGGCTGCTCGGACCGAATTTGGCTGCCAGATCCATGGTCATCACTATTCCCTGTTCTGCCGCGCCATCAGGTTCCGCGGGGTTTCACTCGTGTCGTGGGGGCTGCTGCAGCCGGGTCTTCTGGCCAGGGATGCTTCGGATAGCGGCCCCGCATGTCGGCGCGCACATCCTTCCACGATCCCGTCCAGAACCCCGGAAGATCCCGTGTTGTCTGAATGGGTCGATGGGCGGGCGAGGTCAACTCCAGAAGCAGTGGCAATTTGCCGCCGCCGATCGTGGGGTGGCTCTTCAACCCGAAAAGCTCCTGCACGCGGATCTGCAGGAGGGGCTCATCCCCCTCGTAGCGGATCGGATGGGATTGTCCGGTCGGCGCAGTGAAATGCGTCGGGACAAGCCGGTCGAGCTCCCGCTGCGATCCACCTGGCACCAAGGCCATGAGCCCGTCGTGCAGGCTGCCGGCACTGATCTCCTGGAAGCTCGTCACGCCAGACTGAAAGGGCACGAACCAGTCGTCCAGTCTCGCGATCAGGCCGTCATCGCTCGTATCCGGCCATGGCTCGCCAAGACTGCGGTAAAGAAAGCCGAGCCTTTGCCGCAACTGGGCCGCCGCCTTGGAAAAGGGCAGGGCGGCAATACCAAGAAGGCGCACTCCCTCGGCAAGTGCTCTGGCGGCATCCTCGCCTTTGGGCTTCGGCAGGGGTTGCTCGTCGAAGATAATCGCGCCCAGGCGCGTCACCCGCCTCGCCCGCACCTGTCGGCTCGCCGTATCGAAGCCGCTTTCCTCCGATGTCGTGATGGCCTTGGGCAGAAGTGTCTCGATGTCGCCGCGTGAGGTATCCGCTGCGGCCAGCACACGTCCCTGCGCCGCCTTGCCGGTCAGATCGGCGATGACAAGCAGCTCGGCACCCGCCAGGCGTTCCGATGCGGGGATCTCTGCTCCCCGGCCATTGGTCATCACGAACCGGCCACGCCCGCCCCGTTGGCGGGCAATCCTGTCCGGGAAGGCGTGAATGAGCAGGGCGCCAGCTGAGACAGGTGCATCGGCATCATCCCGATGCTTGAGACCGGAAGATAGCCGTTGCGCAAGGTTGCGGGCGTTGCGGGCCCGCTCGCCGCGATCCCGGCGGAACTGCCTCAGCCGCTCATCGAGGTCGAGATCATTGCCGCCCAGTCCTTGTTCGGTGAGGAGAACCGCCAGCTCTGCGGCGGCTTTGGCATCGCCGTGCTCGGCGGCGCCGAGCACCATGGCCGACAGCCGGGGTGGCAGTCCGAAATCCCGCATGCGTCGACCCTTGTCGGTCAGCTGCAGCTTTTCGTCGAGCGCCCCGAGACCGATCAGCAACTGGCGTGCCTCCTTGAGGGCGGCCTCAGGCGGCGTGTCGAGCAGCAGGAGCTGGCCAGGATCCGCAACGCCCCAATGGGCAAGGTCCAGCGCAAGACCGGAAAGGTCACTCGACAGGATTTCAGGCGGCGTGAAGGCGGGAAGGGCCGCCGTTTGTCCGGCATGCCAGAGCCGGATCGCAATCCCCGGTTCCGTTCGCCCCGCGCGACCGGCTCGCTGGTCTGCGGAAGCCCGGGACACCCGCACCGTTTCGAGACGCGTGATCCCCGTCGATGCTTCAAACACGGGAAGCCGTTGCAACCCGCTGTCGATCACCACGCGCACACCGTCGATGGTGATCGAAGTCTCTGCGATCGAGGTCGACAGCACGACCTTGCGTTTTCCCGGTGCCGCCGGACGGATCGCCGCGTCCTGATCCGCCTGGCTCAGCACGCCATAAAGCGGTGTGATCGTCACATCCGGCCCGATCCGGTCCTCGAGCCGCTCGGCGGTGCGCCGGATCTCCGCCTGCCCCGGCAGAAAGGCGAGGATCGATCCCGCCTCCTCCGACAGTGTCTTCAGAATGGTCGCGGTGACCGCATCTTCAATGCGCTCGTCGCCCGAGCGGTCGCGGTGGCGGATCTCGACCGGAAAGCTTCGCCCCTCACTGATGATGACGGGTGGATCCTCAAGCAACTGTCCGATCCGCTCGACATCCAGGGTTGCCGACATCACGACGATCCGCAGATCCGGGCGCAGTACGGCTTGGGCATCGAGTGCCAGCGCCAGCCCGAGATCGGCGTCCAGCGACCGTTCGTGGAACTCGTCGAACAGGACGGCGGCCACACCGGTCAATTCCGGGTCGTCGAGGATCATGCGCACGAAGACGCCTTCGGTCACCACCTCGATGCGCGTCCGGCCACTGATCCGGTTGTCCAGCCGCATCCTGTATCCCACGGTCTCGCCGACGGCTTCGCCGAGCAGCCCGGCCATACGCGACGCGGCCGCCCGTGCGGCAAGTCGCCGAGGCTCCAGCAGGATGATCCGCCCGTCGCTGCGCCAGGGCTGGTCGAGCAGATGTAAGGGAACGATCGTCGTCTTGCCGGCGCCGGGGGGCGCCGACAGCACGGCGCGATTGCCCTTTTCGAGAGCCGTACCGAGCTGATCGAGACGATCGCTGATCGGAAGAAGCGGAAGCGAAGGTCTCACGACGCTGCACTGTCCTGACTGGCGGTCTCGTAAGCGAGGATCGCGCCGGCAAGATCCTCGAGCGCTGCGCCTACGGATTTGAACAAGGTGATGTCCTCGGCACTCCGGCGCCCACCATGACCCTTGACCAGTTCTGCCAGTTCCCCCTGCACGTGATCTTTTGCGATGGCGCCGGAAGCGATCGCCTGCAGGATATCGCCGGCTTCGGCAAAGGCACCGGCACGTGTATCGACGAAAACGCGGGCCCGACGAACGGCCTCGTCATCGCTCTCGCGCATATCCTTGGTAAAGGCGCCGATCAGATCGAGATGGCTGCCGGGCTTCAACCACTCTCCCCGGATCAAAGGCGCGCGCGACAGGGTAGCACACGAGATGATGTCGGCCTGCCGGGCAGCGCTTTCCAGATCGTCAGCAACCTCGACGGCAAAGCCGAGCGCCCGCGCCTCATCCGCCGCGCGCTCTGCTTTCTTCCGATCTCGCCCCCAGACCGACACCGCCTGAATGGGCCGCACGCGGCTATGCGCTTCAATGAGATTGACGCTGAGCCGACCTGTTCCAACCACGAGCAGACGGGACGCATCTTCGCGCGCCAGATGGCGTGCCGCGAGCGCCGAGGCAGCGGCTGTGCGCCGCGCTGTGAGTTCGCCGCCATCGATGACCGCAAGCAGTTCACCGGTACGCCCGGAGGAGAGGAGATAACTGCCATGGATCGCTGGCAGCGAGCGCAGATGATTGTCCGGGAAAACCGAAACCAGTTTCACGCCTACATAGTTTCCGGGTTGCCAGGCCGGCATCAGGAGCAGCGTCGCATCGCTCTCTCCCGGTACATCGACTTTATGATGGTGACGAATCGGCATGACGCAGTCCCCCTGGAACATGGTATCGAGCGCGCCGATGAGCGCGCTCCATTCGAGGCAATGGCTGGTCTGGTTCTGATCAAGGATAAGCATGCGAAGGGAACTCCGGGATGGGGATGTCGGACACTAGCAAGGCAAGTCCGGCTTGCAAACGCATGGAGTGGGGTTGAACAGCACCCAAGGTCCTCCAGATACCTGTGCAATCGATGCTGAAATGGTGTCACTTGCCACCAACAATTCAAGGCTATCGAAATAAATGCAAAAGAATCAATGACATGTCGATTTTTTGCACTTTTGTGAAATCCGGCTGTTGACGGTTTGCGGGAGTGGCCGTATAAGCCGCTTCACCGAACGAGAGGGCGGCGCCGCAGGGCCCGCCGGACTGGTTCAGACAAGATCCTTGAAATTGGCTGTGATGCTGGTTTTGTTGCCCGACTTAAGGGTTGGGCGGTGAGGGATTTTCGACGGGTTTTGCTCCGTCTGTTTTTTGACAA
>NZ_JBNNWJ010000001.1:1899020-3742948 GCF_050281005.1 Allorhizobium sp. NPDC080224 | reverse complement strand
ACAAAGTTGCGCTCTTGGCGCGGGGTGGAGCAGCCCGGTAGCTCGTCAGGCTCATAACCTGAAGGCCGCAGGTTCAAATCCTGCCCCCGCAACCAATGAGAATTGTAAATTCTCCCTCGCTGGAAACATCTTCACAAGCTCCTCGGCATAAAACTCGAGGAGCTTTTTGCGTTTGATCGAGATGATGTCGAGCAGATCACCTGTGACCTGAGCCCCAATTTCCCTCCAGTTTTCGGGACAGTCTTGGTTTTTTTGCTCTGGTACCAAACCTTGGACCGCCGGGAACTAGAGTTTTCCGGCTCTGATCACGATGGCTGGCTGGTTGCGCCACCGGGATTATGCATGGCGATCGGGACGTTATATCCGATCGCTGAGTGAGGACGTTCCTCGTTGTAGTATCGACGCCAAGTCTCCAACTTTTCGCGCGAATCCGCAAGGGTCAGGAACCAATGGGCGTTCAGGCACTCCGATCGCAGCTTGCTGTTGAAGGCCTCGATGAAGCCGTTATCAGTCGGTTTGCCCGGGCGTGAGAAGTCCAGGGTGACGTTGTTGGCATAGGCCCAGAGGTCAAGATCACGGGAGATGAATTCGCTGCCATTGTCCACCCTGATCGTCTTCGGATAGCCGGTCTTTCGGCAGATGCCTTCCAGTGTCTGGACGACATCCTCGCCGCGATAGGTGAAGCGTGCGTCGGCGGCTGGGCAGTAGCGCGAGTGCGTGTCGACCACGGTCAGGATACACAGCTTCTTGCCGGTTGCGAGCTGGTCATGAACGAAGTCCATCGCCCAGACGTCGTTCGGCCCGACAGCTTCCTGACGATCATCTCGGAGCTTTGCCTTCACACGCCGCTTGGGATGCTTGTTGCGCAGCTGAAGGCCAAACTCGCTGTAAATCCTGCGTGTCTTCTTCATATTGATCTTCCAACCGTCGCGGCGCAAATGCACATGGACGCGGCGGTAGCCATACCGCACACATGTCTCGCAAATCTCCTTGATGCGTCGTTCGAGTGGGGCCTGTCCGGTGCGGCGGGATTTGTAGTGGTAGGTCGATGTATCGAACTTCGGGACCTTGCAGGCCCGTCGAATCGATATGCCCCAGTCCACCAGCATCCCGTCGATCAGCTTGCGCTTCCGGACAGGCCTCAGAGCTTTCGCCGGATAACGTCCTGCAACATCTCGCGGTCCAGCGTCAGATCGGCAACGATCTTCTTGAGCCTGGAGTTCTCATCTTCCAGAGCCTTCAATCGGCGCATCTCGTCGGGCAGCAGACCCGCATACTTCTTGCGCCAATTGAAATAGGTCGCCGGGCTGATCCCGGCCTTCCGGCAGATCTCTGCCACCGGCACGCCGTCATCGCCCTGCTTCAAAATAAACGCCTTCTGCGCGTCCGAGAACTTCGATGCCTTCATGCTTCCGCTCCTTTTCCCAGCCGGGAAATTACAGCGGAAAACTCCAATTATGAACGGTCCAGTTTTTGGGGATCAGAGCACCGGCAATGGGTCTGGCTCCCTTCACGCGGTTCGGACCGCGCTCGTCTGTGGCCGAAGGCATCGCTTATGGGAGAGGCCTCTCTAGGTGTGCAAGATCGGGGTGCCACAGACCTTGAACCTCAAGCATATGCCGGGCCTGACAGTAAAGTACGAATATTGTGGTTAGCGAGCCCACCAGATCGGGACGATTGGCGAATGCTCGATCAAAGGCCTTGACCAAGCCGTATTCTGCGCCTCCTCGCTTGACAAGCTCCCGAGCGAGCAACGCAGCCGGTCCTGTGAAAAGTACCTGGCCCCTTGAGGCTTTTCTCTCGCCTGACAGAGACACATAGCGCTCAAGGCGGCTCATGAAATGGCCGGGGGCGAATAATCGGTTGAGAAGCCACGTCATTCCCGATCGCAATTGCTCCCTGCTCATTGAGGCTGGAATGATGTTCGTGCTCACGAGCGATGCCGAGTGATCGGCCCCTTCAGTCAGGCGTCCCTCTTTCAACATACGGGCATACAGCGGTGTTGTCTCGGGTGCGACGAGCACTCCTGGAGTGATCAGAGGAAGAGGCATGCTCTGGATAAAGTCGAATTGCCGTTCAAAGATATCGAAGCCATCCTGATCGAAGCCGACGATGATGCCCCCGTACACCATCATGCCATGTTGAACGATCGTCTCGACCTGAGCAATCATGTCGTGCCGCAGGTTCTGGCGCTTGCCGGCCTCGGCGAGGCTTTGTTCATTGGGTGTTTCTATCCCGACGAAGAGGGTTTCAAAACCGGAATTTCGCATGAGTGCGAGAATGTCGTGGTCGCGACTGATATCGATCGACACCTGCGTTGCAAAAGCCATACGATCATCCGGTCTCCTCTCGTTCCAGTCAAGGAGCCGTTCGAGCAGAGCCCTGGTCCGCCGTCGCATAACCGTCAGATTGTCGTCAGCAAAGAAGACACTGCGAACACCGCGATCACGCAGGATGTCGAGTTCGGACGTAATCTGCTCCGGCTCCTTCCATCGTTGCTTGCGTCCGAGATATTGGATGACGTCACAGAACTCGCAGTCGAACGGGCACCCGCGAGATGTCTGCACTTGGGCAGACCAGGTCCGCTCGAGCGGATAAAGGTCCCAGCGCGGCACAGGTGAATCGATAAGCGCAGGCTTGCCACCTTGATAGACTGGTCTGTACTGACCCGAAGCAAGGTCCTCGAAGAGCTCGCCTGCAAGCTCTTCAATCTCGCCGATAACGAGAATATCGCAATGCTCTCTCAGGGTATCCGGCGACAAAGAGGCATAGGAGCCCCCGATGAGCACGGTCTTGCCGCGACGTCTGAACTCCGCCGCAAGCTCGATCATCCGGGCCTGTTGGGTCACTTTCCCCGTGATGCCGACGTATCGAGCCGGATGGGAGTAATCGACAGGATCTAGACGCTCCTCGCAGATCGTCACCTTCCAGTTGTCAGGGGCAAAGGCTGCGACTGTCGGGGTTGCCAGATCGGCAATCGCTGTCGCATTGACACCTGTCCATGCGCCGAGAACCTCCAGGCCGAAATAGCCCGGAGCGTTTTCTGCCGGATTGATCAGGTAGATTTCGTGCATCGGGGGATCCGGGAAAGCAGTCCAGGGATGGAGCAGACCTATCTCTGGTCGGCCTGCTCCACTGGGCGCTCATGGATGTTGAGCGGGGTCATGCTTCGTTGCTGAGGTATTCTATGAGTCAACCAGCGGCTGAAAAAAGGCAAGTTATCGGCCAAAAGAGCCTTTCGTGGGCTCCTTGGCGCTAGGTGGCATCATTATTCCACCAGCGACCAGTTCCAGCTCGTCGTCGGACAGCTCGTCGTTCATACTTGCGTGATGCGCCAAGGCGACGCTCAGCTCCTCCGTCGTGAATGAGAAGCCTTCGCGCTCCGCAAGCTTCACGACGGCGTCAGCACCTTCCTGCAAGGCCATAGTCGCCTGCGCCTCCAGGGCCTGATCACTGCGGACGTGTTCATAGAATTTTTCCAAAGCATCGATCGACATAAGATATCCTTTCTTCTGGACTGTGTGGGGAGAGGTTACTGGAGGGGGCCATCGGATCGAAAAATGGTGTCTACCCTGTCAGCGATCGGGGCAAAGCGGCGGCGGGTCAAGTGGACCATGCGTGGCCGCGAGGTGTCGGTGTAGTAAAGGGCAAGCGACTGAGGGCCGAAGAGCTCAACCTGCTTCCTGTAGCAGTGAAAATAGGCACCCACAGCGATGGCCGTGTGCCAATAGCTCGGGTCGAGAAAGGCCTCGAAATACTCGATCAAAGGATCGGTTGGAGTGCCGTTCAAGGTCTCCGAGCCGGACAAGGTTTGCCAGCGCTCGCTGGAGGGGCCGGCCAGTACCCAGCCGACCAGTTCGCCCTGACGGCGCACCAGGCAACTGACCTCTGGCTCCAGTCGCGGCCAAAGTCGCAATGGCCCTTGCATTTGCGCAGCATCGTCGACAGCCAACAGATCATTGACCCTTTGTTCGTCGGTGGCAGTCAGGCACAGCGGATCGAAACTGTAGACTGATTGTTTTGTCAGCTTCTCGGAGACCGGCGCCCAGCTGCCGACTGCCCGCACCATGGGACCGGCTCTTCCGAGTACGAAAAGCCCGTCTTCGACCGGCGGAGTCCAGCCGGCCCCTGCCAGAAGAGCGCAAAGAGCTTCATGCCTTGCTCTGCGCTCCACAAATCGCACGAACATGGAGCGCGCGCCGCGTCCAACCGCATCAGCCATCCAGGTTTCAAGAAGCCGTTTGCCCAGTCCCCGCCGGCGGCGCGCTGTTGCCACCATCAGTGACACCAGTTCGGCCTGTCCCTTATCATCCACGAAGCCCAGTGCCAGTCCCACCGGTAGGCCTGCAACGACCGCGCCAACTGCAAACCATTGGGTCGGAAGTTCAGCCATCAATGGACGCAGGCGCGGAAAGGTCAGTTGAGAAAACAGGCTGGCACTGCCTTGAAGAGACAGGAGCCGAGCCTCGCCGCATGAGGCGGCCGGTAGGGGGGCTGCGTCAGCAAGCAGTGACGTTCCTCTGTGTGTCTTGTCCGTGATCATCAGCATGCACCTTTGGTCACCGGAATCTCCCGGCACCTGATTGGCCGGCAATGTGAAGCGACGGCTTGCTGATGAAAAGTGATCTGCGACGTATCTCTCCGTTGCGCCCAGATTTGGCCTCGCTGTTCGAAACCGATTGGTCGCACTTGCAATCGAGATCCGATAGATCCTCAAATTATTGTTTTGGCTGAAGGGGCAAGCCACACCATGATGAAAATGCAGCGGGAAGACTTGGTCGATGAGCGCTGACAAGCTCTTTCGCCGGGAGGCGCTCCAGAAGCTCGCGTCGCCCGAACGGCTTGATGAAGCCGTGCAAATCAATTCCAGAGGGACCTGGATTGCGGTCACGGCATTTGTAGGGCTCGCTTTGCTGTTTGGATTGTGGAGCGTGGTTGGACGTATCCCCTCCCGTGTCGATGGGCAGGGCATATTGCTCCTTTCCGGGGGGAACGTGATCGACACTGTCGCGCTCGCATCGGGCACTCTTGTCACGCAAGGTGTGGCAGCTGGTGCGGCTGTCACGCCGGGAATGACGATCGCGCGGATCGAGCAACCTGATATTGCGCTTCGGCTGGCGGACATTAACCGTCGCCTTGAAACACTTATTGCAAACCGGCAGCAAGCATTTCTGGATGAAGAACAGCTGCGTAAGGCGAAACTTTCCAATACGAAGGCACGGCGCATTGCTTATGAAGGAAGGTCACGAGACGCCCGGCAGCGCCTCGAGGCCTATCAGGCGCAACTGAAACGGCAGGAAAATCTGGTCGCCACTGGTGCGCTGGCGGTTGCGACCTTGCAGCAGACGCGCGAGCAAATAGAGCTTGCCGCCCAGGACCTGTCGAATGTCGAAGCCAGCCTGCTGGAGATGGAGGCGTCCGGCTTTGCCGCGGATGCCGAAAGCCGCCGTCTGATCAGCGCGCTCGATCAGGAGGTCAGCAAGGTCGAGGCGGAGCGCGATCAACTCGCCCAGATGCTAAGAGAATTCGGCAAGGTTCAGGTGCTTCAGTCTGGAACGCTTGTCGAATGGAAGGTGCCCTCCGGCACCTTTGTCGCGTCCGGAGCGCCGGTGGCGAGTATCGCGACGGGCGATGGCGGCCTGGAGTTGCGCCTTTTCTTGCCACCGGCCAGTGGCAAACGGGTACGGCCGGGCATGCGCGTCGACATTGAAATTTCCGGTCTGCCGCGCGAGCAATGGGGAACGCTGACTGGCCATGTCCGCTCTGTCTCCGATTTTCCGGCGACCCGAGAGGGAATGCGCGCCATCCTGCAGAACGATACACTGGTCTCCAGTTTCTCGTCAGACGGGGCCCCTTTCACCGCAGTGGTAACCCTTGATGCAGATCCTTCCGCGGCGAGCGGATATCGTTGGGTTGGAGGGCCCGGCCCGGCCCAAGCGCTCAGCCATGGCGCCATCGGAAAAGCCAAGGTCACGATCGAAGAGCGCGCTCCGATTGATTTCCTGGTCCCCATGCTTCGCAGACTCACGAGTGCGTAACATGGCACCACGACCACATGCCAAGCGGCGCAAGCCGGTGCCGACTATTCTGCAGATCGAACAGACCGAATGTGGGGTCGCTTGTCTCGCCATGATCCTGGCGTCATATGGGATGCATATCGGCCTCGAGCGACTGCGTGAAATGGCCGGTGTCTCGCGTGATGGTACGAGAGCAAGCAACCTCTTGAAGGCTGCTCGCAGAGTGGGCCTGACGGCGAAGGGGTTTCGCAAAGAGCCTGAACAACTCCACGAAGTTCCATGGCCCGCCATCCTTCACTGGAACTTCAATCACTTCGTGGTTCTTGAAGGTCTCAACGCAAGTTTCGCCTATCTCAACGATCCCGCGACTGGTCGGCGCAAGATCCCTCTGGATGAGCTCCGCCAGGCATTTACCGGTGTCGTCATTGCGTGTGAACCAGGCGCCGACTTCGAACCCTCAGGAGCGCAGCCATCCGTTCTTTCGGCCCTAGCGCAACGGCTCGAAGGCACCCGGGCGCTCTTGCCGCAGATCATCATCACATCCGGTCTCCTGGTCGTGCCCGGGGTCGCCCTACCGGTGCTGTCCCGGGTCTTTGTCGATGACATATTGACCACCCGACAGACAGACTGGATCATCCCCTTCAGTGTCCTGCTGGCGACCATCACGCTTGCGCAGGCGGCGCTCGTCCTGCTGCAACAGATGTTGTTGGCAAGGCTGGAGGTCCGCCTTGCCTTTCTTCCAGCGACGAAAATGCTCTGGCATATGTTGCGCCTTCCGATGAGCTTTTACGCTCAGCGTCATCCGGGCGAACTGGCAAATCGGCTGGACGCCAATGAAAAGTTGGCCAGTCTTCTGTCAGGACAGTTTGCAACAAGCATTTTCAACCTCTTGAGCATGATCGTCTACGCAGGCGTCATGCTGTTGCTTGACCCGGTGCTGGCTGTCGCCATCATTCTCCTGCAATGCATCTATTTCCTCACGCTGAGCGTATCCAACCGTCTTCAGTCCCGTAATGCCCGGCTGCAAGCGGCGCAGTCGGGAAAACTGATTGCGGCGACGGTCGGCGCGATCCGCGCTATCGAGACCATCAAGGCATCCGCAACGGAACGGGAGGCATTCCAGCGCTGGGCGGGGCATCAGGCCCGGCTTCTAAGCCTGCGCAGCAGCCAGGGCAGGGTGGAGGCCCTGATTGGGATCGTGCCTGGGCTTCTTTCTGCCTTGTCAGCCGCAGCAGTTTTGGGCCTGGGCGGGCTGCGTGTCATGGACGGCGCAATCTCGCTGGGAACCCTGATTGCCTTTCAGGCCCTGGCGGTCAGCTTCTACACCCCCATCGCCAGCCTCGTGCAGCTTGCCGGTCAAATACAAATGGTTAAGGCCGACATTGATCGTGCCGATGACCTTATGAGGGCGCCTGCCGCGCACTTTGAGGCTGAAGATGCAACACCGGCCAGTTTCGAATTGCGGGCCGAAGACCTGGTCTTCGGCTACAGTCCTCTTGATCCTCCCTTCGTCAATGGGTTCTCGCTGACATTAAGACCGGGTGCGCGAGTGGCACTTGTTGGCGGGTCCGGCAGCGGCAAAAGCACGGTTGGTCGCCTCCTGGCAGGTCTGTTCACTCCGTGGTCAGGCTCGATTTCCATCGGTGGGATTGGGCTGAACGAATTGGATCCAGCACGTCGGGCGGCTATATGTGGCTATGTTGACCAGGAGATCTTCCTGTTCGAAGGCACGGTCGAGGATAATCTCAGCCTTTGGGACCCGGGCGTCTCGGATCGGCGCCTTATCCGGGCACTCTCTGATGCCGCCGTTCTCGATGACGTCATCATGCGGAAGGGCCAGCTCCTGTCTCAGGTCAATGAAGGGGGTACCAACTTCTCGGGAGGGCAGCGCCAAAGACTGGAAATTGCCCGCGTTCTGGCCGCCGAGCCATCCATTGTCATCCTCGACGAAGCCACCTCAGCGCTTGATCCGGCAACGGAAAAGCGGATTGACGATAACCTGCGGGCACGCGGCTGCACGACCATCATTATCGCCCATCGGCTCAGCACGATCCGAGACTGTGACGAGATCATCGTCATGAAGGACGGGCGGATCGTCGAACGCGGTGACCATGAGACACTGATGGCGGCTGCAGGAGAATATGCCGCGCTGATTGCTGAGGGTGCGGGTCATGGCTGAACGTCAAGCGACCATTGCCGGTGGCGCCAACAGACCCCTGTTTCTTGACGAGGCCGACCGCTTCTACAGGTTGACGCGTGGTTACGCCGATCTTTTTGCGATAGGCGGAGACGGTCTCAGACGGCATCTGTTCCGTATCGAGGTCGGTGAATATCTTTTTCCAGCTGTCTCTTTCGGCCAGCATCGGCTGTGCGCCATCGGTTCTCTTGGTTCGGAGTTTGCGGTCTGCGAGGCAGGCGCCCCAAAGCCACCGCCGGAAGCCGTCATGTCTTGGGTTCAGGCGATGATCGGGGTCCTGGGCCAGACGCCGCAGGGCTGGACTGATCGCATCCTGTTGACGGGCGAGTTCGATCTACCTCAGGGCATGACAGTCTCTGCACCTCATCGGACACTCTGCTTCGGTCGCCCCTTGGGCGGAAGCGTGACCTGGTGCGACCGAACCTGGCCAGTTGGCCTTGAACTGCCGATCACCTCGACGACCTCGGTGACCGCCATTTCCGATGCGGCCCTGCAGGTATCAACCGAGTGCCCCGACCACGCAATTTTGGCAGAAGGCCTCTGCTTCATCGGCGGCGAGGTCCTGTCGCAACTTGATCGAGAGGCGGCTCAACATGGCGCCAAGCTCGAAGATCGGCTGAACATCCGCCGTCAGGCCATGGACCGAAGCCTTGGCAAAAGTCTTTCGGATCTGCTGACCTTGAGGGAGCCGAAAACCGGTCAGATGTCATCTGCCCGGCTTTCGGTTTTTGTTGCCGTCATGCAGACGAGTGGACTGGAGGTATCACAAGCTCTGCGGCGGGATCTCGAGGCCCTGGGCGACAAGGGCTCTTACGAGCCGCTTTTACGATCTGCGGGCCTTTACTATCGCCAGGTGATGCTCGACCACGACTGGTGGCACCGTGACGGCACTGCGATGCTTGCAACGCTGAAGGACGGCTCGCCGGCAGGCCTGGTTCCGGGCAAAGGCGGCGGTTGGCTGCTGGTGACGCATGAAGGTATGCGTCGCCTGACCAAACCGCTTGCGCAAGAGGTTTCAACGGGCGCGCTGCAGATCTATCCGTCGCTTGAGGATCGCCCCATGGGCCTCCTCGAAACCATGCGGTTTGGCTTTTCCGGCACACGCTACGATGTTGTCGCCACACTCACCGTGGCGCTGGTCGCCAGTTTGGTGGTCATGGTCCCGCCGATCGCAGCCACCATGCTTTTTCAGCATGTCGTGCCAGCTGGTGACCGGGGCAATCTGCTATTCATACTGGCGTCACTGGTCGCGCTCGCCTTTGGCCAGTCCGCCTTCGAACTGATGCGCAGCCTTTGCGTCGCACGGATAGAAACGCGTCTGGATTCGTCGATACAGGCCGCGCTTTTCCAGCGCCTTCTAAGACTTCCAGTGAATTTCTTTCGGGCCTATTCCGCAGGTGATTTGACGGAACGGGTGCTGGGCATTCAAGAGGCACGCCAGATGATCACCGGCGCGACCATGTCCGGACTCTTCGGCGCCATGGGAGTGATCGCAAGTGCCGGGGTGCTGGTGTTCCTCGACTGGCGACTGGCATTGACGGGCATCGCCGTCCTTGCCCTCTTTCTTGTCATCTCGGCAATCCTCTCCTTCAGACAGCTTGCACAGGAAAGACGCCAAGCAGCGATCCGGGGGCAGAACCAAGGTTTCGTACTTCAATTGCTGATCGGCATGACAAAGCTGCGCGCCGCCCATGCGGAGAAACTGGCCCTCGCCCAATGGGCCTGGAAGAGCCTTGAGCACCGAAAGGCTTTTGCCACGTCAAGATCCATTCAGTCCGTGCATGCAGCACTTCTGGCACTGATGCCGTGGTTTTCCTTGCTGATGATCTATGTCACGCTTTTGTGGCTGATGAAGTCTGATCAGCAGCAAGCGGCGCTGCTTGCTCTCTTGCCGTCAGGTGGAAGCACAGCTTCCACCGCGCTGCGCGAGCCTTTGACGGCCGCAGCCTTTATCGGTTTCACGACCGCCTTCGGGCAGATGACGACCGGATTGAAGGCGACAGTCGAGGCGTTTACCCATCTGGCAAGCGTGGCCCCCTTGGCAGAACGCACAGCCCCCGTGCTGAAAGCCGTGCCAGATGGTGCCTCGACCAGCCGGGGATCATCACCACAACTCACCGGCAGTCTTGTGTTCCGCAATGTCAGTCTCCGCTACGGCATGGATAGCCCCCTCGTTCTGAAAAGCCTCGATCTTGAGATACAGCCGGGCGACTTCATCGCGGTCACCGGGCCTTCTGGGAGTGGCAAATCCACATTGCTGCGCCTTATCCTGGGCTTCGAGACACCGGATACTGGGGAGATCTTTTATGATGGTATCCCGTCGCATGGGATCGAGCTTGCGTCGCTCCGGTCCCAGATCGGCATCGTGTTGCAAAATGGGGGCTTAAGCGCGGGCTCGATCTACGACAACATCGTCGGATCCTCCGGTCTAGGCGTTGCCGATGCATGGGCTGCGGCCAGAATGGTGGGCCTGGCAGAAGAAATAGAGAGCATGCCGATGGGCATGCACACCGTCCTGAACGACGGCGCCATGACCATCTCGGGTGGGCAGAGGCAGAGGATCCTGATCGCCCGAGCGCTGGTCAGAAAACCGCGCATCCTTCTGTTCGATGAAGCAACCAGCGCCCTGGACAACCGGACCCAGGCGATCGTCACCCGCAGCCTGACCAGTCTCGAGGTTACGCGCATCGTCATCGCACATCGTCTGAGCACCATCAAAGAGGCCGATCGGATCATCGTCCTCGATCGTGGCAGCCTCGTCGAAAGTGGAACTTACAACGACCTGATTAGCGCGGGCGGCACCTTCAGTGACCTCGCTCGCCGGCAATTGCTCTAGGAGATGGTATGCGCAAGGTTCTCTACATCCTTGGCCAGTTGAACGATGAAGATGCCGAATGGCTCGCTCGAACGGGGCGCATCAGGACCTGTAAGGAGGGTGAGGTTCTGATCAACGAGGGTGTGGCGACCCAAGATCTCTACTTCGTCTTGGACGGAGAAGTGGGCGTACAGGTCAAAGGCGCCGGCGAGGTTGCCCGCCTGGGTCGCGGTGAGCTGGTGGGCGAAATGTCCTTTGTCGATTCATCGCCGCCCTCCGCAACAATCCTGGCGCATGGTGGTGCAAGAGTGCTGGCGGTGGAGAAGGCCGCGATCGACGCGCGTCTGCGACGGGATAACGGATTTGCCGGCCGCTTTTACAAGGCCATCGCAATTTTTTTGGCCGATCGACTGCGCTCGACCATGGGCCGCATGCGCAGCACGGAAGGCTTGCACCGCGACCAAATCATGGACGATGAGCTCGATGAGAGCATTCTCGATCAGATTTCCCTCGCCGGCTCAAGGTTCGAACACATGCTGTCAATCCTGTCCAAGGTAAACTGAAGCCCATGGGGTGGGGCCACCGAAGCTGACCCACCGCAAAGACCGTCAGCGAAGTCTAAGCAATCCAGACGATGAGAGACAAAAGCAGAAGGATCACGCTCAGCATGGTCAATGGAGCGGGCAGACTGGACAGCCTCAAAGGGCTGTCGAGATCCTGGGTTGCCGAAAGCCTGCTGAGCGCTTGTGAACGAAAAAGTCGAGCCCCCTTGATCAGGGGCAAGTCGGCGTCTTTCTCTGAAGACATGACACAGTGAACTCCCAGACATCAAAGGGGCAGCTAAACCACTCTGCAGCAGGGCAGCAAGAGGATATTGACGCCCCAGCTTTAGGCGGGCGCCTAAAAGCCTTGATCAGGGGCAGGGAGCGGCCGGTGCATACACCGCAGCTGCGTCAGTCTGCGCTCACCGAATGCGGTCTCACGGCATTGGCAATCATCTTTGCCTGGCACGGGCTCGATGTTTCACTCGAGAGATTGCGCAATGAGATCGGCTCGAGCCGACTGGGGCTCACGGCCCGCCAACTCCTCGAACTTGCCCGACGCTATGACTTCGAGACCAAGGCTTGTCGGCGTGAGATTGATCAACTGGCGACGCTTCCCCTGCCATTCATCGCCCACTACCGATTCATACATTTCGTCGTGGTCGAGCATGTTACAGACCAGCATGTCACGATCAACGATCCTGCAAGCGGGCCACAGCGTCTGACGATTGAAGAATTTGCCAGGGACTTCACCGGTATCGCCCTGACATTCGTCCCACGCTTTGCGCCGCCGCCGCCGGTCCATCCAGCAAGGCGGGAATTCTGGCTGCAGCTGAGCGACAATCGGGTTTCGGCAACCATCATTCTGCTGCTTTGCCTGATGCAAACATCAGCAGTCGCGTTCGGGCTCGTGAGCATGGCCAAGGCTCTGGACGGACATCAGCATCCCAGCGTTGCGCTTCTCGCGTGGATCCTGGTGGCCAAATTGCATCTATTGCTGCACTGGGGCACCGAGAACTTTGTAGAGCGCCTTTCCACTCGGACACGAGACCTCACATGGCAGCGTTTCAAGAGCATGCCGCCCGAATGGTTTTCTACAAAGACGGCAAGCCAGCTCGCAGATATTCTCACCCTCGGTGAGCGCTGGTCTTTGTTGCTACCCATGGCCGCTTCGCTTCTACGGTCGCTGCTCTTGATCCCGGTCCTTCTGGTTGCGCCGTTGATCCAGCTGCCCATTGGACTGGTCATCGCATCGTTGACGGCAATCGCCTCTTGTATCGTTCTTGCAGCATGCCTTCGCCGCGGCGAGACCCGGATGAGACGTGTGCGTGAGGCGCAGCTTCTTGTCCTGCCCGATACGCATATCCTTGCAGATCTTGAGAGCCGACAGTTTGCAAGGCGCGACAGCGAGCTCATCTCTTATTTGGCAGCAGAGCACGCTCAGATGCATTCGCAAGCACAGGTCAACCTGGGCTGGCAGGCGAAACTCGATGTGTTTGTGTCTCTGCCGATTGTCCTCGCTCTGGCGATCATCATGGCCGACGGGCTATTCACTCAAGAGTGGGGAACTGCCGCAGCGCTTGGCACAGTTTGCGTCGTGATTGGCCTCTGCCTGCGAACGGCACGACGCAGTTTTCCCGCTATTTCAGAAGTGATGGGTTTGCTCTCGCGTTTGCACGACCTGCGCAACACAGACTGTGACTCCACAGGATTGCAGTCGCAGCCGGGATCGCCCGCAGGCCTCGCCATTCATCTTGACGATGCGAACCTGTTTTTGAGCAAGGGTGATCTGCTGCAGATTACTGGACCGTCTGGAAGCGGAAAGACACGACTGGCGCGCCAGATTGCAGGCCTCGAACCAAGCCCGAATGGCACCATTACCTTTGATGGAATGGCGACCGAAACGCTCTGTCATCAGGGATTGCCGCGGGTGCTGCTTGTCGACGAGCAGGTTCTCACGATCTCCGGCAGCCTGGCGGAGAACCTCTGTCTCGGTGATAGCCGCTTCGACCGCCAGGCTTTGGACGCGGTGCTGGATCTGGTCGAGCTCAATCAGGAGCTTTGCCAGCGTGGAGGGCTGGATCTGGAACTTTCTGCGGAAAGGCGGCTGTTGAGCGGCGGCCAGCTCCGTCGCCTGGCGCTTGCCCGCGCGCTCTTGCGCCAACCTTCGGTCATCGTGCTGGATGGAGCCCTCGATGCCCTGGACGCCCCGCTTGCTGGACGTATCGTCGAGCGGCTGCGGGAACGACATATACTGGTTCTGATTGGTGAGCGTGGCACGCAATCACGCCGGCCGGACGCGACCATCGATCTGGGCCGTTGCTGATGGTCGATGTCGCGCGTTGTCTGGCAATCTTGGCGCAGGGCCTTGACCATAGGCAGGAAGCAGAGCTTCTGGTTGCAGCGCAAAAGCGGGGGCTTTCGCTTCGGCGCGTCCGGATGCAAGACAGGAACTGGAGAAGGCAGGATCTTGGTATCCTGATCGCCTGGCAGACAGCGACAGGGCAATTCGTCGTGATCGATGCCACTGGCTGCGGATCACCATCTCGTGTCAGCATCGACGGCAGCCGGCAACGGTTGTCCAGGGCCGATTGCGAAGCCTTGGATACAGACATGTTTGCTCTGGCAAAGCCGCAGGGGCGCTCGATCCGAGCGAGCGATGCTGTTCTCGCACTCCTTGTCATGGTTGCGGCGCAGTCCTTGATCCTTCTGGTGTTTTGGAGGCACCCACCTGGAATGGGTGCGATGTTCATCTTGCTGATGGCGGGCCTTGCATGGATCCTGGCGCGCGTTGCCTATTCAATTGCCGCGTCGCGGGCGTCCATCTTGCTCGGATGGCGTCGTCATTCTGATCTCTGGGCCGAAATACTCGACAGAGGAGTAACGATCCTTCAGAGCCGCACGCCTCACGACTACGCCCGGGCGATGCGTTCATTGCTGAAGAACCGGGTCAAGACCTTGTGCGGAAGAATGGCCCTTCCGATGGGGCTTGCCAGTCTGTTGCCGGGTCTTGTGGCCTTGAGCATTTCGGTTCCGCAACTTGGTCTCTACTATGCTCTCATCTGGATACCTCTGCTCGCTTGCGCAATCGCGTCTCGGCGTTTGGTGGGACTGATCGAAAATGCGGAAGGGCAGAGTTTGGGCGAGATGGAACAGTGGCTGGATCTCGCGGCGCAAGGCAGCTTGGGTTTGCGGCCGTTGGGCGCGGAGAGTTTTGCCCTGACGCGTCTGGAGGCTGCTCTGAGACGTCAGAGAAGACTTGCCCGTCGAAGGAGGACGCTGCAGCAGGTTATCTTTGCGTGTGAAGCACTGTTTTTCGTACTTGCAGGCGCGGTATCGATCATCTCGACACTGGACACGCCCCTCACCGCCTTGGTCACTGTGGCCAGCTTTATGGTTGCGCTGGGGCTCGTGGAAGTCGGTTGCGCAGCAGCCGCCATGACTGCGAGCGGGGGATCGTCACATGATAACGCGTCCAAAAGCCGGTTCACACGCGATCTGGCCGAGGAGCACGAAGCACTCGAATCCATCGAACTGATTGGGGTCACCTTCCAGTATCCTGGCGCGTCGCGCCCCCTGTTCAAGCCGCAAGATCTCAGCATCCGGCGGGGCGAGATTGTTGCCATCACAGGACCGTCCGGTGCAGGTAAATCGACCTTACTGAGGCTCGCCCTCGGCATCTTGCCGCCGACCACGGGTGAGGTGAGGATCAACGGGAAATGCGTTTGCGCACAAGAGCAGAAAATCTGGCGAAGACAGCTTGGTGTTGTTCTCCAGGATGAGCATATGGCCGTCGACACCCTCAAGTCCTTCCTGCAGGGGATGAGCGGCCTTTCACTTGAGACAGCGCTTCGAAGTTCCGACAGGCTTGGCCTCCTGAAGGAGATCGAGGCTTTGCCCATGGGCATTCAGACACTTGTTGCGGAAGGGATGGTCCCGGCGGGTTTGCGTGAGCGCTTGCTGATTGCAAGGGTTCTCTTGCGGCAGCCATCACTGCTGATCCTGGACGAAGCGACAACTGGTCTCGACGAAGAGTTCCAGACCAGACTTCTGGAAGAGCTGCGCACAGCCGGGATCGGCGTCCTGATCGCTACACACCGTAAAAGCGTGGTGGCAATCGCTGATAGATGCGTGATGGTGACCCCTGTTTGAACAACACAGGTCTCAAGGCCGTAACCCTTTACAGGGTCAGCAAGCCTTGTTGCTCCACAGGGCGCGTCAGGGTAAAAGCTGCTCAAAGAGGCGATGCCGTTCTGTCGATCAGCTGGCGCGTCGGGATTGGTCGAGGCTCTAAGGGTTAGGTCGCCCCACAAAGAATTGCGGGGCGACCCTGAGACTCGACCTTATTTCGGCTTCCTCTCCGGGTAAGGAGGACCGTAGAGAATGAAGGCGCTGAAAGATGTTCCGCCGGATGCGAGATCCAGCAATTCATCTGGCAATTCATCCAGCTTGAATGGGGCCCGCAAGACGATAGTCGCCTCGCCCGGCTTTTCCTCGATCACGTTGATCTTCAGGTTCTTGAGTGGGTTTTCCCGCTCCAGAACTTCGGCCAACGCCGCATGGGGGTCCTGTTTGAGACGTTCACGGAAGGCAGTGTCGTTGTTCGCCTTTTCAACCACGGCCTTTTCAATGTGAAGTCGCAGGTCGGACATCACATCAGTTTGCGCATTTAACATATTATCACCAGCATCTCTGTATAAATCTGAATATTCAGACTTTCCAAGTATCGAGTCTTCAATGGCAAGGTCAATAATCGAGATGGCGTTGGATACCGTCCAAAGCTGGGCAGAAATAATTTAGGATTTTGAAGGCCATCCCACCGCACTGTAAAATAAGTCTCACGCTTTGATCGCAAGGACTTTGTTTTGGAACGACTGAAGGACTCTATACATTTCATTAATGTTGAGAGCATACGTGAAGAAAAATGTCTGGAAGACTGTGCCGGTCTCACCTGGAAAAGCTATCGGCCGTTTCTTGAGGCAGCGCAGTGCGACAATCGCCTGGCTCTGGCCGCATGCGTGGGAAGCGTCCCCGTGGGATTGTGGTTGTCTGCCAGAACTCCTTCTGAAGACACACCGAAAACCCACACCCTTCTATCGCTGTTTGTCGCTCCGGAATGGCGACGTCGCGGCTTGGCGACTGACCTCATGCAGGCGGCTGAGGGCGAGCTTTCAGCTCTTGGAATCTCATCTGTGACCACCTGCTATTCGTCGATATTGCCTGGCGCCGACGCGATGTGCTGCTTGTTGCGCAAACAATCATGGGCTGAACCTGTACCAGACCGCATTCGCATCTGCGGCCGTGTCGGTGATACGTTTGCCACCTCAAGGGCCTGGGATTTGCTGCTCAAGCGGCTGCAGCGCCAAGGTGTCCGCTATCTGAGTTGGGAAGAAGCCGGTGACGGCGTTCTCGAGCAAGCTGCGGCGATGGTCGATGCAGGTGAGGCACCCGCGTGGTCTGACCCGCGCCCATGGAAGGACGCCCTTTCCGCAGAATTTTCGCTGGCGATCTTCGATGGGGCAGGGGGGCTAGCCGGTTGGGTCATATGTGAGCATCAGGCGAAAATGGACCGCTGGTACTTTCCCATTGGGTGGGTAACGCCGCCCGAACAGGATCGGGGGACTTTGGTTGGCGCATATCTTGAAGGCTCGATGCGCATTGAGATGCGCAACGGCGCGTCGGCACTTGCCGTTCTTGAAGCCTCACCCAGACAAGGGCGCGCATGGAGATTGTTCGAGAAGCACTTCTCAAAGCTGGCACTTTGGTCCGACCGCCTGCTGATCTCACAGAAAAATCTCGGCACTGAACCTACACCGCTGCTTGATTAACCCCAAGCCCCGTAGATCCGCTGGGGCTGCGTCTTTTGCAAGCGATCGAACTCGAGAGGCGAAGCTAACGAAGATGTGGCCTGCTGCCGGTTTCTTGGACACCGAGTTAAGGTGCTTCCAGGCCATCTCGGGGGATGGCTCGAACTCAACTCTCACGGCTAAGGCTTACGCGCGACGATGTAGGGGTTTTGCGGATTCTTGCCGAAGATACGCTCGTCCGTGATCACGAAGCCAGCATCTGTGATCGACTGCAGAAGCTCGGGGATACTGTGTCGTTTGACCGCAGGAAACAGACCGACGGCCCGAAGCGCACTGAATAGCAGGCGGAACCTGAACTTCAGGTCGGCGAAACACCAGGTTTTGGAAACAAGCAGGCCGCCAGGTTTCATATTGGTGAAAATCTGCGCCAAGGTGGCTGGTTGATCTTCCACCAGGTGCAGAACGTTGAATGCGCAGATGACGTCGAATGGTCCGCCGTCATAGGCATTCCCAGCGTCTGCCAACTTGAAGGTCAGATTGGCGCCCGCAGGTTTGTCCTGAGCGATCTTGATCATCTCAGTCGAGAAATCTGTCGCCATCCAGTTTAAAACATGGGGCGCAAGCCGAATTGCCGTGCCGCCGGTACCGCAGCCGAGCTCTAGGACGTGATCTCCGGGTTTGAGACGTGACGCGACATCGCCGATCATGGCGTCATAGGCCGTCACGTCTTTGAGCGGGCGTGCTGCATAGCGCGCAGCAATTCGGTTCCAGAACTTCTGCTGCTTTGACAACGCCATTTTCAAACCTTTCGTCAGAGCGGCAGAATCGCAGCGCTGCTTTTGTACAGGACATAAAATGCAACGACGATGATCAGCACAGCGAAGATCCGGTTGAGGAGGTTTCGCTTCGTCGACAGACGAGTTGCAAGCAGCATGCCGCCGACGCCGCCGATCACGCCGCCACTGATGAACTCGGCCGCGATCGTCCAGTCAATCAAGCCCGAGGCCGCGTAGTTGATCGCAGTGGCGAGGCCGAAAGTCCCGACGGGGAGAAGCGACGATCCGACCGCGTTGATCATCGGCATGCCGGTCGCGAGCATCAGACCCGGTACGATCAGGAACCCTCCGCCAATTCCGAAGAAGCCCGAAGCTGCTCCTGCCGCTATGGCAACTGCTGCCGTTTTCCAGCATGTCAGGCCATCCGTTTTGACGACGTCTGACGCTATGGCCCTTCGGGGCCGGAGCATCAGGCCTGCAACGACCAGCATCAGAAGGCCAAACAGGAAAAGCAGCTTCTGCCCGTTGAAAGCTATTCCAAGTGTCGAGCCCGCGAGTGCGCCAACCGTCCCGGTGGCGGCAAAAACGAAGGCGCAACGCCACCAGACATGTCCTTTTCGGGCATGACCGATGAGATTGACATAGGCATTGACCGATACGGCCAGAGCGCCGGTGCCGATGGCGATATGTGGCTGTGAGATGCCGACGACATAAAGCAACAGCGGCGTTGCCAGGATGGAGCCGCCGCCACCGATGAGGCCGAGCGTAAAACCCACCAGACCGCCGGAGCCGATCGCCGTCAGAGCCTGGGTGACCAGATCGTTCATTCCCACGCAGCCCCTGCGAGTGCATCCAGCGGGATCTTCAGATAGCGCTTGCCGTTCGCTTCCGGTTCTGGGAGGCGTCCTCCACGGATGTTAACCTGTAGTGCATGCAGAATGAGCTTCGGCATGGGAAGGGTTTTGTCGCGTGCGTCGCGCAGCGCGACGAAGGCCGTCTCGTCCTTGCCGGCGATGTGCGGATTGCTGCGCTTCTGTTCGGCGACGGTGCTTTCCCAGAGGGGTTCACGCCCGTCCGGCTGATAATCATGGCCTGTGAACAGGCGCGTGTCGTCGGGCAGTGAGAGGATCTCCTCGATCGAGGCCCAGAGCCGTTTGGCGCTTCCGCCGGGAAAATCGGCGCGCGCCGTGCCGCTGTCGGGCATGAACAGCGTATCATGCACAAAGGCGGCGTCGCCGATCACATAGGTGATCGAGGCAAGTGTGTGGCCGGGTGAGAAGAGGACCTTTGCCTTGAGATTGCCGACCGCGAAAGTGTCGCCTGCTTCAAACAGCCGGTCCCACTGCGAACCATCGGTTGGCAGATCCGGCCAGTTGTAGATCTCCTTCCAGAGCTTTTGTATTTCGGCGACACGGGCGCCGATGGCGGTCGGGGCGCCGGTCTTGTCCTTGAGATACCTGGCAGCGGAAAAGTGGTCTGCATGGGGATGTGTATCGAGGATCCACTCGACGCTGAGCCGCTTTTCCTTGATGTAATCCAGTATCGCATCGGCATTGCGGGTTGCGGTTGCGCCCGACTTTTCATCATAGTCGAGCACCGGGTCGATGATTGCACATTTTCCCGTTGCCGGATCACTCACGACATACTGGATGCTGAATGTGCGTTGATCGAAGAACCCTGTTACATCGGGTTTGCCTGCCATTCGTGTCGACCCTCCTATGGATCATGCAGCCCGGGACGCTTTCTTTTCGTCCTGCCGCGACAAAATATATGCAAACATATATATCTTCATAGTATCGAGATAAAGGCTTGAACCTTCTTGCCTCTGCCTTTCTGCAGCCTTTGGGGCAGGTCTGACGAGTGCTTTGGCGGTTGCCCCTGTGACGGCGCGTCTATCTTCACTTCGGCCTCAGAAGCACTTCCATCTGGGCGTCACTGGGAAGGCCGGGAAAGGTATCGACGGTGCCGTGCGCGCTCTTGAAGACGATCGCTGGCGTGCCGCCGAAACCAAGTTCCTGCATATCGCTCATCACTTGCGAACGATCGGATTCGGCGTCGATCTGGCTTGTGAAGTAGTCCACTGAGCAGAACTTTGAGTATACCCAGTTCGAGCGGCTATCGGACTTGGTTTATTCTGCCAAATACCGAGGCCAAGACCCAAAGCCCCGTTGTAGTAATCGACCGCAATTGACCGCCTTAGGACCTAACTTGGACAGCAGCGCAAGATGTTCTGATGTCCGCTTTCGCCGCTGGGCACATCGTCCTCGGACTGTCCGCACACGGCCCCATTCCTGCCGCCAACCTCGACGGAGTCCATGTCGCCTATTAGCGCTCCTGCGCCATGACCGCCGTCAGCGGATGCAGTTGAAATGGCGCGTACTTATCTGGTGCTCGAGTGAGCAAGTGCACCTGAACGAGGCGTAAAATGTCCGGCTCTAAACCTGGTCTCGCGCGGTTACGAGCCGACGCCAGTTTCCGTTGCCGACCGGCGAGGGTTTAGATCAGCACCCTGAGTGATCTTTGCGCTTCTGTCGGCAAAACTGATCAACGACATGATCGACGTTTGTGGTGAAGGCCACGATATATCTCTCGCTCCCCGGGGAAGCGACGGTAACATCGCATCAGCGATAGATAGTTTTGATATGGATATTGTAACGCTGGTCGGCATAGTGGCCGCGCTTTTCGTTGTTATTAGCCTTAGCGAGCCAATAGCCGACTGGTTGCGGCTTCCTTACACGGTTGTATTAGCCGTCATCGGGACCTTGATAGGTGCGGCAGCAACTGTACTGGTTGAGAACGACCAGGTCGTCACAGAGCTGGCACCATCTCTGGAAATCTTCGAGTTCAGCATTCGTGCAAATGTATTCTTGTATGTCTTGCTACCAACGCTCTTATTTCAGGTATCTCTCGGCCTTAATTTGAGACGTATGGCAGAAGATTGGGTGCCGATCATGGTCATGGCGGTGGTTGCGGTCGTCTTGGCCACCTTTGCTATTGGGCTCGCGTTGCAACCATTCACCGGCTTGTCACTGGTCGCCTGCCTAATGCTTGGTGCCATTGTCGCGACAACTGATCCGTCCGCCGTAGTGTCGATTTTCCGCAACATTGCGGCGCCGCAACGCCTGACGCGCATTGTCGAGGGCGAGAGCCTATTGAACGACGCCGCCGCCACTGCACTGTTCGGTTTTTTCCTGACCTTCGTCATGCTCGGAGTGCCAAATCCGACGGTGCAAGATGCTCTGGTCGGATTTCCGATCCTGATTTTCGGTGGTGCGGCGTTCGGCTGGTCGATGGGTCGTATCTGCTTGAGGATCCTCGCGACGCTTGGCCGTTTTCCCTTGGCTCAGATATCTCTCAGCGTAGCATTGCCTTACTTCACGTACATCATTGCAGAACAGGGTTTAGGGGTATCAGGCGTGATTGCCGTGGTGATGGCGGGGATGACCTTGAATTATCTGGGCCCCGGCCGATTGGCGCCAATGAACTGGACAAATTTGCGGGAGGTCTGGGATGTCCTGGCGCACTGGGCCGGTGCGTTAATTTTCCTTCTCGCCGCTCTGCTCGTTCCGCGGCTACTTGGCGACATGAGGCTCTATGATCTTTTCTTGATAGGGGTCGTTGTCGTTGCTGCCACCACCGCGCGGCTTTTCATGCTGTATTGCGTCCTGCCATTACTCACGACGCTGGGTTTGTCGCCCAAGGTCGAGCCTCCTTTCCGCGTTGCGATCATGTGGGGAGGACTGCGCGGCGCCGTTACACTTGCCTTGGCCTTGGCTGTTTCCGAGAACATCTGGGTTCCGGAGAATGTAAAAGGGGATGTCGGAGTTCTGGCAACTGGGTTCACGCTGTTCACTCTTTTGGTGCAAGGCACAACCTTGCGGTGGGTGATCACTCTTCTCGGATTAGACAAACTGGCCCCCCTGGACCGCGCCTTGTCGAATCAGGTCATTGCGGTCGCGCTGCAGAATGTCCGTGAGGAGGTGGCTGAGACTGCGAAGAAACATGAACTGACGCGCGACATCGTGCGATCTGAAGCGAAGCGCTTTGCTTCAAGGCTCGATGACGCCATGCAGCAAGCTGAGGTCGCTGAGGAAATTCCTGATCGCGATCGTATCAAGCTCGGACTTGTTGCCTTGCGGGGACCCCTGCGCCGGTTCATCGCGCAGTTTCACAATGTCCTGATCTACGTGCTCATCGTGGCTGCCATCGTCACAGCGATCTTGCAGCACTGGGTCGATACCGGTGTGATCCTCGCCGTGGTTTTCGCCAATGCTACGATCGGCTTCCTCCAGGAGGGAAAGGCCGAATCGGCGATGGCGGCCATTCGTCAGATGCTGGCACCGCGCGCGGCGGTTATGCGCAGCGGTCAGAGGATGACCATCAGCGGCGCCGACCTGGTGCCCGGAGACATTGTGTTGCTTGAGGCTGGGGATAAAGTCCCTACGGATCTGCGCCTGATCGAGGCGCACGGGCTAAGCGCCCAGGAGGCCATCCTCACCGGCGAATCCGTGCCGGTGGACAAGGCGACGCCCCCGGTTGCCGTGGACGCACCCCTCGGCGACCGTCGCTCCATGCTCTGGTCGGGAACCCTTGTCACCCAGGGAACCGCGCGCGGCCTCGTCACCGCCACCGGTTCGGCGACGGAAATCGGGCGCATTGGCGGCCTTCTGGCCGGCGTTGAGCAGTTGACGACGCCGCTCGTCGCGCAGATGGATCATTTTGCCCGTTGGCTGTCCTTCCTCATTCTGCTTGTTGCAGCCCTGCTCTTGTCCTGGGGCTATTTCGTCGGGCACATGCCCTTTGCGGATCTGTTCATGACGGTGGTGGCCATTGCCGTCTCGGCCATCCCGCAACGAGATGGTGGTTACCGCCGCCGATACCCCGGAGGGCAGTTTTGCCATCACCGGTGATGGCTATGCACCACGTGGGGAGATCACACCGGCGGGTGACCTGTCAGCGCTCGCCCGCGCCGCTGCTCTCTGCAACGACGCGGCGCTGCATGACCGCAACGGTATCTGGACCGTGGAAGGTGACCCAATGGAAGGCGCGCTGCTTGCTTTTGCCGGCAAGACGGCTCCGGGGAAAGCGGCGCACCGGCTGGATGCTATCCCTTTCGACAGCCGCCATCGCTTCATGGCCGTGCTCACCGATTTAGCGGAAGGCCGGTTTATCCATGTGAAAGGCGCGCCCGAGCGTGTGCTGCGCATGTGCGGGGATATCGACCATGACCAATGGCACGGACGGGCCGAGGCCATGGCACGACGGGGCCTGAGACCTGGCATTTGCCGAACGGCCAACCTCTGACGAACGGATCGAGGCCGCAACTCTGGAGGGAGACCTGACCTTTGTGGGCCTGCTCGGTCTGATTGACCCACCGCGTCCCGAGGCGATCGCTGCGGTCGCCGAGTGCCGGGCAGCCGGCATCCGCGTGAAGATGATCACCGGAGACCATGCCGGCACGGCCGCAGCGATTGCCGCTGAGATCGGCCTTCAGAATTCGGATCGGGTGCTGACAGGCGCCGATCTCGACAAGCTGGACGATGCGCAATTGGCCACTGAAGTGGGAACGGTGGACGTCTTTGCCCGCACCAGCCCCGAGGACAAGCTGCGCCTCGTCACCGCATTGCAGGCCAATGGCCTGTCGGTTGCCATGACGGGCGATGGCGTGAATGATGCACCAGCCCTCAAGCGGGCCGATGCTGGCATCGCCATGGGCCTGAAAGGTTCCGAGGCCGCGAAAGAGGCCGCCGATCTCGTTCTTGCCGACGATAACTTCGCCAGCATTGCGGCCGCCGTGCGCGAGGGACGAACGGTCTACGACAATTTGAAGAAGGTCATTAGCTGGACGCTGCCGACCAATGCCGGGGAGGCGCTGGTCGTCATCGTTGCGCTGGTTGCCGGCATGGCGCTGCCGATGACGGCGGTTCAGATCCTTTGGATCAACCTGATCACCGGGATTACGCTGGGCCTTGCTCTGGCCTTCGAGCCGACGGAAAGCGGCACGATGGCGCGACCGCCGCGCAAGCGGAGCGCACCGATCCTTTCCGGCGAATTGGTCTGGCATGTCGTTTTAGTGGCAAGCCTGTTTTTGGCGCTTGTCTTCGGCATGTTCTCCTATGCGCTCGACCGCGGCTACTCACTGCCGCTCGCCCAGACCATCGCGATGAACACATTGGTGGTCCTGGAGATTTTCCACCTGTTCTTCATCCGCAACATCCATGGCACTTCGCTGACATGGGCTGCGGCGCGTGGCACGAAGGTTGTCTGGACAGTGGTCATCACGATCACTGCGGCGCAATTTGCGATCACCTACGTTCCTGCTCTGCAGTCTGTGTTGGGCACAGAGCCGGTTGCCATTCTCGACGGCCTTCTGATCGTTGGCCTGGGCGCCGTTTTCTTCGCGATCATCGAGATCGAAAAGCAGATCCGACTGGGTCTGCAGGGACGGTGAACCTGCCTTCCAGCTATTGTTCGTATTAATGTCACCAGCATCTGCGTCAGCTTACCTTTTGGCTGACGCTGCTGATGCTATCGCATTTGTGTTTCGTGGAAGATGGACACGACTGTCCCAATTGTTGTGGATTCGATCCCTGTTGACGAGCAGTGACGCCGCCGTCGTAAAAGCCACGATCCAATTGGTTGCGTTGGATATCCCAGTCACGGCCGAAGGTATGGAGACAGAGCCACAGCCAAGTCTTGCGCACGATGCTGGCTGCGAGCTTTTGCAGGGATATCTGATCGGTAGGCCTATGTCATTTGGCCACCTTGTGAATGAGCTGCCTGATGATGCCGATAAGCGGCCGCTTCGTTTGCGTGTCAGCGTGATCGCGCATCATGTAGAGCATGGTGTGGATAACCGTGCGTACTGTGTATGCCGTCCAGAAGCATGATGCGCAGTTTGTAGCTGGCCGCCTCAGGACGGATTGAATGACTGGGTGTTGGAGGCGGTGCTACATTCGGCTGGTCGGCTCTGGCGATTTTGTCGCTATCGTCGGTGCGCAGTTGGCGGATGTTGTGCTCACGCCATATCGGGGGCGAAATCCTGTCCATCTTCATACTATACAGGAAAGACAAGCGGCATATTCAATCAGATTAGGACGTATGACATGGCAGATCCTGTTGAAGATGCGACAGAGTTGAAGGCAATCCTCAGCGATGTTGTCGCTCAAGTGAAAACACGTGCACCTGCGATTTACGACGAGGCCGTTGCGGAAGCCAAGGAGGAGGATAAGCCGACCCCGCGCAAGGCAGACTTTGAAAAGTTCGGCATCGCAGTGTTCACCAAGACCGGTGAACTCGCCTTCGCCGGCAATGCCAGCATCGGCTTTCCGATCCAATCCATATCCAAGGTCTTCGCCCTGGAGCTTGCGCTTGAAGCGCTCGGCGAGGCTTTGTGGAAGCGAGTCGGGCGTGATCCATCGGGCGACCCCTTCAATTCCATTATCGATCTTGAACGCGCCAAGGGTGTTCCACGTAATCCGTTCATCAATGCCGGTGCATTGGTCGTATGCGACGTTCTCGCTGGTCTCGCAGGAAGCGCAGGTCCAAATCGTCACGTGGTTCGCTTTGTTGAAAGCATGCTCGACGGTGAAGCGGTGGTGCTCGACAAGGATGTTATGGCCAGCGACCGTACCGGCGGCGACCTCAATCGATCGCTGATGTTCATGGCGAGGCACCACGGCAATCTGAACCATCCGGTAGATAAGGTCATGGAAGCCTATATCCACCAATGTGCCATCACGCTGGATTGTCGCGGACTTGCCAAGGCAGGCCGCTTTCTCATCCTTGACGACCCCGAACAAGAGAGCGAGGCGACCCTGGCGGCGGCGCGGCGCGCTCGGCGGATCCTTTCGGTGATGATGCTGTGTGGCCAATATGATGGCTCAGGTGACTTCGCCTATCGGGTCGGATTACCAGCCAAATCGGGCGTCGGCGGCGGAATTCTCGCCGTTGTACCCCATTGCGCCTCAATCGCCGTGTGGTCGCCAGCACTCGATTCAATGGGCAACAGTTGGCTCGGTACGCTGGGGCTGGAGTTGGTCAGCTATAAGACCGACTGGTCGGTCTTCGGCAGAGCGCGCCGGCGAATTGCCAGCCAGCACGAATTTCTTTGAAAGAGCTCGCTCGTTTTGGTCGAAGAGCTTCGGGGAGATCACCTCAGGCTTGCCCGGCTCGACTGCGACCATCCGCTGGAAATGCGGTCTTTCGCATGCCATAGACCCGATGTTCTCGTTGAACACCGGCGGTCTCCCCCAACCCAAGGCAGTTCAGTGCGGTGGTGGGGCGGCTCTGAAGAGCCGCCCTCGTTCTGACCTTTGTCGCCAGCACTATTTCGAAAGCGTGGCCTTGATCTCGGACACTTCCGAAGATTCCATCTGGCCCACGGTTGTCACCTCGCCGTCGCTGATCTTCCAGAGGCGGAAGGGGCCGGTGATGTCGCCGTATTGGTCGAAGCTCACGGGGCCGATGACGCCTTCGTATTTGATCGGCTTGCCGTCCTTGAGCAGGCCGAGGGCCTTTTCGAATTCCGCCTTGCCGGCATAGATCGGCGTGCCGCCAGGCGCCGTTACCTCCGAAATTGCCGTCTTGATGGCGTCCTTGTCGGCCTTGCCGGCTTTGGCAATCGCGAGGGCCACGATCGCACCGGCATCATAGGATCGATCGGCTGCCGGTGCAGACGGTTCAATGCCACCGGAGAATTCTGCGTAATTGGCGTTGAAGTATTCGGTCGAGGTCGTCGGTGTCGTTCCCGACGAGGTACCATAGGCTTCGTTCAGATACTGCGCGCCAACGCTTGCGATGAAGTCCTTGGAGTTCATGCCGTCGTTGAACAGGAATTTCTGGACGCCGCCGCCAGAGATCCAGGCGCGGGCAATCGTTGCACCGTCCACCGGTGTCGAGATGAGGTAGAGGGCATCCGGTTCGCCGTCCATGGCAACCGAGGCCTCGGAGGAATAGCTCGCCTGCTTTTCGTTATAGGGTGTCGTCGAGGTGATCGTTCCCCCGAGCTTGGTGTAGGCGGCGGTGAACTCCTGCTTCAGATTGTTACCAAAGTCGTTGTTGACGTGGATGATGGCGATCTTCTTCATGCCCTGGTCGAGCGCATATTTGGCAGCCGCCGTTCCCTGAAGCGCGTCCGAGGTGATGGTGCGGAAGAAGACACCATTGGTCTTGCCCTCGCGGCCGAGTGCGGTCAGCGTCGGGGATGACGATGCCGGAGACACCTGAACCACACCGGCTGGCGCCGTGACGGAGGTCAGGATCGGGATCGAGACCGAGGAAATGATGCCGCCGATGATCACGGGCACCTTCCTGATGTTGACGAGCTGGGTGGCCTGATCCACGGCCACGTTGCCCTGGCTCTGGCTGTCACGCGTGTCCATGACCAGCTTGCAGCCGTCGACGCCACCCGCCTCGTTGAAGTCCCGGAAGGCCATTTCGACGGATTTGGCGCCGGCCTTGCCATATTCGCCGGCAGGGCCGGTGAGTTCCATGACCACGCCGACGGTGATGTCGCATTCTTGCGCGAATGCCGGTGCTGCGCCGATTGCGAAGCCCGCCAGCATGGTTGAAGCCAGGACGAGGTGTTTCAGATGATTTCCCTTGTTCATGTCATTCCCCTTTGTTGAGATTATATTTCATGATGCTGCCGTGGCGCCCGGTGCGGTCCCGCTCGAGCGTATAGACGTCGCCTTCCAGTTCGCGAGCACCAGCCATAGCGGCGTCGATCTCTGCGAGATCGGTGTCCGACAGAACGACATCGGCGATGGCGAGGTTAGAGGCGAGGTGATCGCGATTGCGCGCGCCGACAATGACTGCCGTCACACCCGGCCTACGGAGCATGGCGGCACTGGCAATCGTTGCGATGTCGGTCGTGTGCCGGTCCGCCACCTTGCGAAGCGTCGACAGCAAGGCCTGGAACAGATCCCAGCCACCGAGATCATCGATGATCAGCTTGTATTTGGTCAGCGAGCGGTTCTCGAGCGGATGCTCCGGTTCAGCCTTGCCGAGCCAACGGTCGGAGAGGAAGCCGCCTGCGACCGTGCCATAGCAGAACAGCGCGAAGTCGTGTCGGGCCGCAAGGTCGACCATGCGTTTTTCCGGGCGCCGGTCGAGCAGCGAATATTGCAGCTGCAGCGAGGTCAGCGGGATCCCGCCGTCGAGGATCGCCGTGATATGGTCGCTGTCGAAATTCGTGGCGCTGATCTTGTCGATCCGCCCATCCTGCTGCAGCTCTTTCAGCCAGCCGAGGGTGTCGAGCCAGGCCGGCATTTCGTAGTCCCACCAGTGAAACTGGACCAGATCCAGCCGCTCCATGGCGAGGCGCTTGCGCGACGTGTCGATCAAGCCCTCCACATAGGCCTTGGTGATCGTCGGGAGCACGCCGAGATCGGGCACGAACTTCGTATGGACGCGAATGCGGTCGAGCGCCGCCTGCCCTTGCAGATCGCGGTAGCGCAGCCGGAAGCGCCCGATCAGATCCTCCACGCCGGTGTAGATGTCTGCGCAGTCGAAGGTGGTGATACCGGCGTCGGCAAAGGCCACCATGTCTTCGATGGCTATCTCTTCGTCGATGGCGCCATGGCCACCGGCAAGCTGCCATCCACCGCGGATGACGCGTGAGATCTCGTAACCGGGGGCGATGGAGATACGCTGCATTACTCTTTTCCTTCGAGGGGCACGGCTGTCGTGGCGGCATGGCTGAAGCGGCGAAGCCCGGTGCGCCGAATTCGCAATCGGGTGGAGCAGTTGGGATCCGGGCAGGCGATGTCCGCATCCGTCGTCATCCAGTCATGCGCATGGGTCGGGCGCTGCTTGGCGGCGAGAAGCGGAAGCACGGAGGCCAGGGAGTAGATCGACAGTCCCTGTCCCGGCGGAAGATAGAGCATCTCACCCTGAAGCTCGAAATAATCACCGGGCTTGGCGCCGCAGTAGACCGCGCCGTTTTCGGGGATCACCACCTCGACGCGCAGGTCAAAGAGTTCGAATGTATCGTCCGTTCCGCTCATCTGTGCCTTCCCTCACGCCGCTTCTTCGCCGGCGTCGAGACGCCCTCGCACGAGATCGAACGAGCGACCGATATCATTGGAAAGCGCGTTAACGGCTGCGTCTTCATCGCGCGCTTCGAGTGCTTCGATGAGCGTCCAGTGGTGATTGGTGGCTGCAAGGCCGCCTTGTTCGTCGTGGATATGGGCGGCGGCGCGCACGACTGGACCGGACTGAAGCCAGAGGCTTTCGACCATCGGGATCAGCACGCGCGAGGAGGCGGCGCGATAGATATGGAAATGGAAACGATGGTTGATTTCAGAGGTCACCGGGCCAACGTCCTGGCCATGGCGCTCGAAAGCCGCCTCGCAATCCCGGTTGATCTGTTTCAGGCTTTCGATGTCTTCCGCCGTCAGCCTGTCACAGGCGAGCGCCACAAGACGCCCCTCGATCAGGATCCGCGCACGTTCCAGGTCATCCAGGCGTTCGCGGGTGATCAACGGCACGCGGATCGAGCGATTGGGCAAGGCTTCCAGGGCCTGTTCGGAGACAAGCCGGCCGAGCGCTTCCCTGACCGGCATGGTGCTCGTCTTCAGCCGGTCTGCCATGTCGACGATGCGCAGCATGTCGCCCGCGGCAAAGCCGCCGTTGATCAAGGTGCGGCGCAGCTGGTCATAGACGCGATCCTGTAGCGTCTCGCGGCCCACAGGCGTGAGGACGTCGTCCGACTGGCCTATCGTATCCGTCATGCCGCCTCCCAGAGCCTATCGGAAATATCGGTTGATTTTCGCGTCTGCGTAAAGTTTGATCAAACATCACCGATCAAATCAAGGCTCATTTTTGAAGATGAATGCCGCGCATTCCCCACCCTCTGCGTCGTTTCCGAAAGCCTCAGCCGCCGCCGCCATCGAAGCACGGCATCTGACGAAGCATTTCGATGGGCTGACCGTGGTCTCCGACATGTCGCTTCAACTCGGCCAGGGCGAGATCCTGGGCCTGATCGGGCCGAATGGTGCTGGAAAGACCACCATGTTCAATCTGCTGGCCGGCAGCCTCAAGCCCAGTTCTGGAGAGATCTGGGTCGGAGGACGAGAAGTTTCCAGCGAAGCGCCGGAGAAGCGCATTGGCCGCGGCGTCGCGCGAACGTTCCAGATCCCACGCCCGTTTATGGAAATGAGCGTGCTCGAAAATCTGCTGGTCGGCGCTCAGAGGCAGACAGGCGAAGGCCTGTTTGCCAATTTTCTGAAATCCGGTCTGGTGCGGCGCGAAGAAACGGCAGCGCTTGAGAAAGCGCATGCGATCCTGGAGTTCGTCACGCTGTCGCGGCTGGCCCATGAGCCCGCACGCGTGCTGTCCGGAGGGCAGCGCAAGCTTCTGGAACTCGCGCGCGTGCTCATGGCCGATCCGCAAGTGATCCTGCTCGATGAGCCAGCTGCAGGGGTGAACCCGGCTTTGCTCGAAGTGATTATGGAGCGGGTGGTGGCGTTGAACGCCGAGGGCAAGTCTATCCTGCTCATCGAGCACAACATGGACATGGTATCGAGGCTGTGCTCGAGGGTGGTGGCCATGGCGCTTGGCAAGCTGCTTGCCGAAGGTGCGCCAGCTGACGTGGCGGCTAATCCTGCAGTCGTCGAAGCCTATCTCGGCGGTGGCGCATGATCGATCCGGTTCTCACAACCTCGGCGCTGGTCGCGGGCTATGAGCCGGACCTTCCCATTGTTCGCGGCGTCGATTTTTCCGTCGCACAGGGCGAACTCGTGATCCTCTTGGGGCCGAACGGTGCTGGCAAATCCACTTTCGTCAAGGCGATCGCTGGCATGGTGCCGGTGCATTCGGGTCTGATACATCTGGCAGGCCGGGATATCACGGATGTCGCGCCGAACCGCAAATTGGCTGAGGGTCTCGCCTTCGTGCCGCAGACGGAGAATGTCTTTGCCAGCATGAGCATTCTGGAAAACCTCCAGATCGCCGTGGCACTCCTGCCGAAATCGCAACGTAACCTCGCCATCGAGACGATGCTGACCCGCTTTCCGGATCTCGCCGTCAAGCCGAAGCGGCTGGCCGGTGCGCTCTCCGGCGGGCAGCGACAAATGCTGGCAGTGGCGCGTGCGCTGGCGCTCGACCCGCCGATACTCATCCTCGACGAACCATCTGCAGGCCTCTCGCCGAAAATCGTCGGCGAGGTTTTTTCCATGCTCAAGCGCATCAATAGCGAGGGCGTGACGGTTGTTCTGGTCGAGCAGAACGTCAAGGCAGCCATGGCGATTGCCGATCGCGCCGTCATTCTGGCCGAAGGGCAGATCCGCCACGAAGGGACGCCGGCCGATCTCGCCGATGATCCGCTCGTCGGACAGATCTATCTCGGCACGACGAGCCGCAGTGGCCTGGAGAGGACGCCATGAACCCGCAATTCCTGATGGACGGGCTGATTGCAGGGGCAATCATCGGGCTGGGCGCGGTCGGCGTCACGCTCACCTATTCGATCCTGCGCTTCTCCAATTTTGCCCATGGGGAACTTCTGTCCTGGGGTGCCTATCTCGCACTGGGCATCAGCAGTGCGCTTGGCGTCCTGGCATCTGGACTTACCACGCCGCTCGGGCCGTTCTCCTTCGGCTGGTCGCTGCCGATCGCAGCGGTGCTCGCCATCGCTTTGACGGGGGTCCTTGCGCTTGCGGTGGATGCCGCGCTGTTTTCGAGCTTCCGGCGACGCGGCAGCGCCATCATCATCATGGTCATGGCAAGCTTTGGCGCGTCGCTCGCCCTGCGCAGCCTGCTCGAATTCCTGTTTACCTCGAAGCCCGCTTATTTCAGCCAGGCGCTGCAGATTGCCATGAAGCTCGGACTTGGTCTCAGAGCAACGCCGGACCAATTGGCCATGCTGGCTGTGGCCCTGGTCTCTGTCATCACCGTGCATCTCGTCATGACGCGGACGGATATCGGCCGGGCCATGCGCGCGGTCAGCGAAAATCCGGGCCTTGCCGGTATCGCGGGCATCGATGTCCGCCGGGTTATCCGCACGGCCTGGTTTCTGGGCGCGGCACTTGCCTGTATCGCCGGCATTATGAGCGGGTTGATCATTCAGATCCGCCCCTATCTCGGGCACGACCTTCTGTTGCCCCTGTTTGCGGCTGCCATTCTCGGAGGGATCGGTTCGGTCCCGGGCGCCATGATTGCAGGCCTGTTCATCGGCATTTCGGAAGCCTTCACGGTCCAGCTCATCGGTGCCGAATGGCGGGCGGCGGTGTCATTTGCCATCCTGATTGCGGTTCTTCTCGTCCGCCCCCGCGGCCTGTTCGGAAAAGCGACATGAGCATCGATCTTATCGCCTATGGCGCCTTCTTCCTTACGATGGCCCTCACCTATGCGATCATCTGCCTGGGGCTGAATGTTCAGTGGGGCATGACGGGTTTGTTCAATGTCGGTATCGCCGCATTCGTCGCGGTCGGTGCCTATACCTCGGCCATTCTGACGACACCTGATACGGCAGAGCGCTTTGGCGGCTTCGGCATGCCGATTGCTGTTGGCTGGCTGGGGGCTGCCGTCGTCTCGGGAGCGCTTTCCTGGACCGTCGGCGCGCTGACCATCCGGCTGAGAGCCGACTATCTTGCCATCGCAACCTTCGGCGTCGCTGTCACCGTCCAGCTCTGCATGCTCAACCTGCAGAGCGTCACCGGCGGATCCTTCGGGATCGGCTTCATTCCGCGGCCTTTTGCCGACCTGCAGGGTGACGCGTTGCTTTTCAGCCTGGCCAATTGCGGCCTCATGGCGCTTGTCGTGCTGGTGCTCTATCTCGGTCTGCAACATCTGTCGCACAGCCCCTGGGGGCGAGTTCTGCGGGCGATCCGTGAAGACGAGACGGCGGCGCAGGCGCTCGGCAAGCGGTCTGTCCGCTTTCGCTTGCAGGCGTTCACGGTCGGTGGCGCCATCATGGGCCTTGCCGGGGCCGCCCAGGCGCATTTCATCGGCTTCATCGCGCCCGACAATTACATGCCAGTTCTCACCTTTCAGGTCTGGGCCATGTTGATCGTTGGCGGCTCCGGCAACAATCGCGGTGCGATCGCCGGCGCCATTCTCGTCTGGGGGCTCTGGGCGCTGACGGCTGCTGCCGTCTCGGCCTTCGTGCCGCCAGAGGAACAGGCGCGGGCGGCCGCTTTGCAGATCGTCGCCATTGGTGTCGGGCTCTGCCTCATGCTCCTGCTGCGTCCGCGCGGCCTGTTTGGCGAGGTGAGCCCGCTCGCGCGCCTTAGCCGCAACAAACAATCCTGACCATCGAGGAATGATCTCCGTGTCCCAGCATCCCCAACGCATCACTCTCACTCCGGACCTGTCGATCAGCCGTCTCGTTTGCGGCCTCTGGCAGGTTGCCGATATCGAAAAGAATGGCGCCACGGTCGATCCGGAGCAGGGGGCTGATGCGCTTCAGGCCTATGCGGAGGCCGGGTTCGACAGTTTCGACATGGCCGATCATTACGGATCGGCAGAGATCATCACCGGACATCTCCTGAAGCGCTATGGCCCTGGGGAGAAGAAGCCGGTTGCCTTCACCAAATGGTGCCCGGAGCCTGGCCCAATGACCCGCGATGTGGTGCGCCGGGGTGTGGAGGAGAGACTCGTCCGCCTTGGCGTCGACAAGGTCGACCTGTTGCAATTCCATTGGTGGACATTCGAACACCCGGCCTGGCTCGATGCCTTGCATGAAATGCAGGCGATGAAGGAGGAGGGGCTGATCGGCGCCCTTGGCCTCACCAATTTCGATGCCGCGCATCTTAACCTCGCGCTGTCTGACGGGATTGAGATTGCCAGCAACCAGGTCTCCTTCTCCCTGATCGACAGGCGTGCGGCCGGCGACTTGTCGGCGCTATGCCTCAGTCGCGGCGTGAAGCTTCTAGCCTATGGCACGCTCTGTGGCGGCTTCCTGTCGGAGAAGTGGCTCGGTCAGCCGGAGCCCGCCTCGATCCCCGACTGGAGCCGCTTGAAATACAAGCGCTTCATCGATACGGCCGGCGGATGGAGCGTTTATCAGGGAATTCTCGGGGCGGCATCCACCATTGCGCGAAAGCACGGGGTCTCGATCTCCAACGTGGCCAGCCGCTGGGTGCTCGAACATCCGGCCGTTGCCGCCACGATCATCGGGGCAAGACTGGGTGAGAGCGAGCATCGCGACGACAACGTGAAGGTCTTTACCTTCGAGCTCGATGCGGATGACAAGGCGCTGCTCGGCAGCGCCTTTGCAGCGAGCACCGCCATTCCGGGCGATTGCGGCGACGAGTATCGCAAGCCTCCGTTCCTCACGGCATCCGGCGACCTCAGCCATCATCTCGATGCGATCCCGTCCGTCTACACGGCGGTGCCGGTGCCGGGGCGCGAGGATCGCATGCGGGTTTCCTCCGGTAGCATCTGGGAACCGCTGGCCGGCTACAGCCGGGCCATACGGGTCGGTGACCGGATCCTGGTATCGGGCACGACGGCGACCCACGGCAGTAACCGTTGTGTGGCACCTGGCGATCCGGGCGCCCAGGCGACCTATATCCTCGACAAGATCGCCGCTTCCATCTCGGCTCTCGGAGGCAAGATTGAGGATGTCGTCCGCACGCGCATCTATCTCAAGGATGCATCACAGTGGGAGCCCGTCTCTCGTGCCCATGGTCGCTTCTTCTCCGAGGTCCTTCCGGCGAACACCTTGGTCGAAGCCGGTGCCCTTGTCGGTGACTATGAGGTCGAGATTGAAGCGGAAGCCGTGGTCTAGTTGATGAAGTAGCGGCTCTTTGCTGCGTCAAAGACCCGTTCGCTTTGCCCGCGCCTTTATGAGGCGATGCAAATGGTCTCGAATACGTTCGCGAAGATCTCAAGAGGGAAGGGGTGCGGCGCTCCTCTAAGGCGCCGACACCTTCAATTTGGCCTGCTCGAGTGACCAGTATTCCATATCGAAGAGATCGGCTTCCCCGATCGGTGTAAACCTGCCGTAAGCCTCGGCAGCATTGATTGCCCGTGTCGCCTGCTCGCAGATATCCCCGCCGATTTTCGCCGCTTTTTCCGTGCTTCCGACCGCATACATGCCTTTGTGCCGAACGATGATCACGCGCGGATAGACATCGAGCATCTGCTTGGGCTCGCTTTGGCGTGCGGCATTGCGCTCGAAGTATGATGTGTAACGGCTGGCGTAGCCAGCGAGTGCCTTGTTGATGGCCGCATCGTCTGCGTCGGCCTCGATGATCATCGGCCAAGGCTTGATCCGGATGACGTGATCCGGTGTCACGGTGCCTCGCTGGGCGATTTCTTCAAGCTGGTCGTTGGCGGCATAGTCCCTGATGGCAGACGTCGAGCGATAGTCCAGAAAGACGGCCTTTTCGAATGGTGAGGTCTGCTGAGACAAGGCGCGTTGCAGCCGAAGTTTAAGGGACTGGTCCTCTTGGCCATCATTGCTCTGCGGCCCGGTCAGCGTGACGCCCGCACGGCCGAGTTCCTCCTCTGCCATCGTCACGAATTCTATCATCAGCTCATAAGACGCACGTGCGTCGTTCGCGAAGGTGAAAAGCCCGTGGTTTTCAAGCCAAAGCCCCTCGCAGCCCGGACTGTCCCGATAGATAAGGTCGCCGGCAATAGAGAGGTCAAAGCCTGGCATGACGTAGGGGACATATGCGACGCGGCTGCCGTAGATCCGCTTGACCGTTCCGCGCATGTCCGGCTGGTCGGCCAGCGCGAGAATGGCCGTGGCGTGTGTGTGATCGACAAAGGTGAAGGGCAGGAAGGCATGCAGCAACGCTTCGACCGATGGATTTGGTGCATCCGCTGAGATCAGGCTCCGGCGTAGCAGCGCGACCATGTCAGGATCGGAGAGCTTCGGCCCGTTGCGCACCTCAAGCAGGGGGGCGAGGTGCACGGCAGGTAAGCCCGGAGCTTCGATCGTGTCGAGATCCCATCCGCTGCCCTTGATGTGCATGAGTTTTGAACCATCCTCGGCGACAACCTTGACCGATGTGTTGCCGCCGCCATGGAGGACGAGGTCCGGGTCGCCACCGATGATGCGGGAGGAGTAGATCCGAAGGCCGAGGGCATCACTTTGGCCGGCACCGCGTGCGGCTTCCACATAGCGGTTTGCGTCTTCGTCGTTCCAGCGGCTTTGCATCGGCATATCCTGTCTCTTGAATGAAGTCGGCGGGCAGCCGAAGCCGCCCGCCGTGAGTTTGTCAGTTTGTTAGAAGTCGAAGTTGCCGATGTTGTCCTTGGTAAAGACGGTCCGCTCCGGAAGCAGGATGATGCCATTGCCCTCCGCCTCGTAGTCGTAACCCTGGACGCTGTTTGCCGAGACTTCGACGGTGCCGACGCCAGGGATTTCCAGCTTGTCGCCAACCTTCATCGGTCCGTTCTTCAGGACGTGATCGGCGACGTAAACGGAGATCTTGCCCTGCTGCGTGACGTCCCAGAGGCCGAAGCGCTGGATCGTGCCGCGCTCGATATAGGGGCGCATCACGTTCGGCGTGGAGAAGCCGACAATCGTTACACCTTCGGCGCGCTTGAGGTTTTCGGCGGCCTGCGCCGCAGCGGGAAGCGCGTTGGCATCGGGAGCGATGATCGCATCGAGGTCGGGATAGGTCTGCAGAATGCTTTCGGCTGTCTGCAGGGACTTCTGCGCATCATTGTAACCGTATTGTGTGGTGACGATCTCCCAACCCGGGTGCTCCTTGGCGATCTTCTGCTTTGCCGCTTCCGCCCAGGCATTCTGGTCAGTGACGGTCGGGCTCGAGTAGAAGAAGGCGACCTTTGCCTTTTCCTTCGTCACGCCTTCTGCTGCCATCTCGACCAGCAGGCTACCGAGCTGCTCCGGTGTTCCCTGGTTGATGTAGTAGCTGCGGCAATCCGGATTGACGTCACTGTCCCAGGTCATGACCAGAACATCGCGTTCCATGGCGCGCTTCAGGGCAGGGCACAGGCCGTCAGGCGAAACCGATGACACGATCAGGGCATTGTAGCCCTGGTTGACGTAGTTGTTGATGAACTGCACCTGGCCCGAAACACTCGGCTCGGTCGGTCCGTCATAGGTCACCTTGGCGCCGAGCTCTTCGCCGGCTTTGACGGCACCTGCGCCACCCGAGGTGAAGAAGCCGACACCGACCAGCTTGGGGATGAAGGCAATCTGGTTTTCGGCACTGGCCGAGCCTGCGCCCAGCATGGTTCCGGCTGCAAGAACGCTCGCCAGAGCGCCTGATTTCAACATGGTCTTAATCATTTACTTTCTCCTCCTGAAGTAACCGTTGCCGTGGGCTTTTTCTGTTGCCGGGCAACGGCGATGAAATCGGCCAGCATTGCGCTCCCATGACGCATTGCGACCGCGACAACCAGCAACCCTCCCGAAAGCGCGCTGGAAATCTGGCTGGGGACCCCGGCTGCCTGCAGACCCTGCTGCAGATAGCCGATGACGAATGTCGCAAGGAGCGTGCCGAGGATTGAGCCCTGGCCGCCATAGATCGATGCGCCACCGAGTACGGCTGCAGTGACCGCCGGAAGCAGCGTCGCGGAACCTAGATCGACGCGGGCCGAGCCGAAATAGGCTGACATCACGAGACCGGCAATTGCGGCTGAAAAGCCTGTGATCACATAAGTGATTGTCTGAACGCGCATGACGGGAATACCGGCGAAGCGTGCTGCGTCCTCGGACTGACCCGCAAGGAAGACGGTGCGACCGAAACGGGTGAAATGCAGCAGGACAACAAGGACAAATGCGAGCGCGAGGAACAGTGCAAGCGACGCAGGCAGTCCGAGAAACTCGGCATATCCGAAGGCATTGAAAGCCTCAGGGAAGTTGCCAATTCCCTCGTATCCACCAGCGCCGACAAGGCCGGATGCGACCGTGGCCGTGCCCTGGAAGAGGTAAAGGCTTCCCAGTGTGACAACAAGGGGCTGGATCTTCGACAGGTGAATGAGTGTCGCGTTGAACAGGCCACACAGGCCGCCCGTCGCGAGTGCCAAAGCGATCGCCAGCGGTAAAGGGACGCCGTAGAATGTAGCAACGCCGAAGATGATGGCAGCCAGGCCGATCACCGAAGCGAAGGAAACGTCAATGCCTCCGGCTATGATGACAAGGGTGAGCGGCAGGGCAACCATCCCGATCTGGATGAAGTCGGATGCGCCGTATACGAGGTTGGCGACATTCAGGAACCTGGGATTTATCAGCCCGAAGACCGCGAGTTCGACAACGAGCATGGCAAGGAGAGCGGTCTCCCAGCGGAAGAAGAGATTCTTCATCGGGCAGCCTCCGCTGTGCGTGCTATTTTCTGTTCGGGAGATGGCGAGCGTTCATGGACCGCATAGCGGCGGGCACGGATGCGCCGATCAATGAGCTGCCGGATCCGGCCATCAAGCAGCAACACGCTCAAGAGCAGTGCGCCGGCGATGAAGTCGTTCCAGTAGGCGGGAATTTTCAAGAATACGAGAGCACTGTCGATCGAGGTGATGAAGATCACCGCGGCAAAGACGCCAGCGACCGAGCCTGTGCCACCAAGGAGGCTGACGCCGCCGAGTACGTTGACGGCAATAGCCTTCAACTCGATCCCGTTGCCGGCCTGGTTCGGGATAAATCCAATCTGGGCTGCAAAGACGAGGCCGGCGAGAGCCGAGCAGATGCCTGTCGCAACGAAGGCTGCAAACTGGACACGGCGCACGGGGACGCCCAAGTGGTGAGCGGCCGCCTTGTTGTCGCCGACAGCATAGAAGAAACGACCGAACCGTGTCTTGCGAAGGCCAAGCCAGGTCAGAACAACGAGCGCGAGGACGACGACCGTAAGTGAGGAAAAGCCAAAGCCGAGATTGGCGGCCAGTGCCTTCAGGCCTTGCGGGAGGTCTTCGATCCAACGGCCGCCCGTCATGACCAGCATGATGCCACGATAGAGGCCAAGCGTTCCAAGTGTCGCCACGATGGAGGGGATGCCGAGATAGGCCACCATCAGACCGTTGAATGCGCCGGCAAGGGCGCCTGTCAGAAGGCATGCAGCGATTGCCAGCGGCAGGCTCATGCCGGCATTCAACGAGAGACCGAGAACAGCTGCGCTCAATCCAAGGACCGAACCACTCGAGACGTCGATATTGCGTGTCAGGATGACGATCATCGTGCCGAGCGAGATCAGCATCAGGACAAGGCTGCTCGAAAGGACAGAGGAAAGCGTGGCGCCAGACAGGTAGCCCGGTGCCGCAGCGCCGATGGCGGCATAGGCGAGGGCAAGAACGAGAATGAGGGTTGCGACGCGGTTCTTGGCAAAAAGGTCAAGCATGACGGGCCTCCGAAGCGCCGAAGGCAAGCCGCGCAATCGCATCGACCGAGATGTCGTCCTTCAGTTCGCCCCCTTGCCGTCCGAAGGCCATGACTTCGACCCGGTCGGCCAATTGCTCGATTTCGTCGAAGTCGGAGGAGATGAGGATGATCGCCACGCCTTCGAGAGCGAGTTTTTCGATGAGATTGTAGATGTCGTTGCGCGCCGAAACGTCGACGCCACGTGTCGGTTCGTCGAGGATCAGCACCTTCGGTCGTGCTGCAAGGCATTTCGCCATCAGGACCTTCTGTTGATTGCCGCCCGACAGGCCGCGCGCCTCCTGGCCGGCGCCGCTGCATTTGATGCCCATGGACTGACGAAACGTCTCGAAGCTCTTTTTCTCTGAGCCTGGCCGCAGGAAGAAGGGCAGGCGGTGCACGAGATAAGAGGAGACGTTCCAGAAGAGAGGGGCTTCGAGGAAGAGCCCATGCTGCTGGCGATCCTCCGGCAAATAGACAAGCCCGCGATCGATGCAGAGGCGTGGAGACCTCTTCCTGAGCTCCTGTCCATCAAGTGTGACTTTTCCTGCCGACTGATGTCTCAGGCCGAACAGGGTTTCGGCGAGCTCTGTTCGTCCCGCGCCAACGACGCCGGCAAGCCCCAGGATCTCGCCACTGCGGACCTGAAGACTGATGTCCTGAAATCCTTCACCACTCAATCCGGACACGGAAAGGCGAGGCGCATCAGTGTTGTCTGCGACGCGTTGCTCTCGAATCCTCGAAGGTGTCGCGCCGATCTGGACCCGACTCATCGCTTCGACGATGGCTGCATCGGTATAACTGTCGAGAGACCCTGAAAGCACGATAAGACCATCCCGCAAGACGCTGATCGTCCCGCAGATTTCCCGGATCTCGCGCAGCTTGTGGGAGATGAAGAAAATTCCGACCCCCTGCGCCTGCAGTTTTCGAACGCGGTCAAACAATGCGCTGGTTTCGAATGGGGTCAGTGCCGATGTGGGTTCATCAAGAATGAGGACGCGTGCGTCACGAACAAGGCCACGCAAGATCTCGACAATCTGTCGTTCTGCAATCTCCAGGGCTGCAGCCTGTCCATCGAGATCAAGCGTTACGGAGAGCTCGGCGATGAGTTGCTCGACACGGGGGCGAAGGGCCTGTGGCGAGGACCGCAGGCCAAGGCAGATGTTCTCCAGAACAGTCTGGTTGGGCAGAATATGGGCTTCCTGCGGCACGAGATAGAGACCGAGTGCCTGGGCCTGAGCGGGCGACGCATGTGTTAGTGCTTGCCCATCGATCTCGATCGAGCCCGAATTGGCCGCGATCACGCCCGACATGATCTTCATAAGCGTGGATTTGCCTGCACCATTGCCGCCGAGGAGGGCGTGAACCTCTCCGGCTTGCAAGTCGAGCGAAACGCCTTTCAGCACGGGGATTGCGCCGTAGGATTTCCAGATTTCGGTGAGCTTCGCGACCCTCCCGGTCGTCTGGCTACCTGTCATGCTGCACCTGTTCATATGTATTTTCTGGCAATCAAATGATCATAACGGTTTGGGTTCGTCAACATGTTCGCGAGAGCGGGACAGCTCCTAATGTCACAATGTTGCGCTGCAAATGATGAATATTTAGTGGAAATCAAATGATTAGGTGCGGGAGAATTTTTTCTGCCAAACTCGACGTTGACGGATCAAATGTTTATTTGATATTCAAATGATCAGAGAACGCCGAGGGAGCCCGGGCGCATGGCATCGGAAAATGGTGAATGGAGTTATGCGGATGCAGATGAGGAAATCCTCACGCGGATCGCATGGTACTATTATAATGACGGCCTGACGCAGAATGAGATCGGCGACAAGCTCAACATGTCGCGGATCAAGGTGTCCCGCCTCCTGGAAAGCGGACGGCGGTCCGGCATTATTCAGGTGCGCATCAACTCGCGCTATCAGGGGTGCCTCACACTCGAGCGGCAAATCAAGGAACGTTACGGACTGCTGGAAGCCTATGTCGTTCCGCAGCTTCCCGATCAGGATCCGAGTGATCGCCTTGGCCAGGCTGCAGCACAATTCCTCATGCAAAGGCTTCAGACGAATGATCTGCTCGCCGTCGGCTGGGGGGCAACGGTTTCGAACACGATCCAGCGTCTCGGACACCTGGCAAACGAGCGCAATATCGGCCTGGTCAGCCTGACCGGGGGTGTCGGTACCTATGTCGACGGGATGCGCACGGCCAACTGGGGAAGCAGCGTTCACCTTGTTCCTGCCCCGCTCGTCGTCCGCGATCCCGATGTTGCGCGCAATCTCTCCTCCGAGCCTGCCGTTGCCAATCTCCTCGATATGGCACTCAACGCGACCTACCAGCTGGTGGGTATTGGTGAACTCTCCGGAGCCTCGACAGTCGTGCGCTCCGGCTATGTGAGCCCCGACGAGGTGGAGCCTCTGCGCCGGAAGGGTGCTGTCGGCGATATCCTGTGCCAGTTCTACAATGAACGCGGTGAGCCGCTCGACCTACCTCTGCATGACAGGGTCATCGGGGTTAAACTGGCGGCGCTGTCTCGCGCCGAGAAGGTCGTGGCCGCGGCAGGTGGTACGCACAAGGTACAAGCCATCCATGCCGCATTGCGTGGAAAGTTCGTCGGGATCCTTATTACCGACGAGACGACGGCTGCGGGCCTCCTTGAAATGAAGGACTGAAATCATGACCACTTCCTATCTGCTCGCTGTCGATGCCGGAACTGGCAGCGGGCGCGCCGTCGTTTTCGACGAGAACGGAAACCAGGTGGCGAGTGCGCAGCAGGAGTGGTGGCACAAGGCAGATCCGCGGTTTCCCGGCTCCATGGATTTTGACGTGGAGGGGAACTGGTCTCTTCTTTCGCATGCCATTCGCGGGGCAATCGCCGAAGCCGGCATCAAGGCTGGTGATGTCAGGGCCGTCAGCGCGACCAGCATGCGCGAGGCGATTGTCGCCTATGATCGCAGCGGCCGGGAGATCTGGGCCTGCGCCAATGTCGATAGCCGCTCTGTCAACGAAGTCCGGGACCTGAAACGGGAATTCCCTGAACTGGAGCGAGAGCTCTATGAGAAAAGCGGACAGACGTTTGCGCTAGGGGCTCTGCCCAGGCTTTTGTGGCTCAAGAGAAACCTGCCGGAGGTTTATGGCCGCATTCACCGCATCAGCATGTTGTCCGATTGGGTTCTGGCCCGTCTCTCCGGTGTCATCGCCAGCGAGCCCTCCAATGCGGGAACGACCGGCCTTTACAGTCTGACGGCTCGCGACTGGCTGCCAGACGCGATGGCGAAGGCTGGCCTGCGCGATGACATCTTTCCAGAGAGCGTCGAACCAGGAACCATGATCGGTCGGGTGACCGAAAAGGCCGCGCTGGAAACGGGACTTGAGAAGGGCACACCTGTCGTCATGGGCGGTGGCGACTGCCAGAGCGGTGCTGCAGCAATCGGCGTTGTGCGGGAAGGGGACTGCGCCGTGCTCGGCGGCACGTTCTGGCAGCAAGTCGTCAATGTCGGTCTCGATGTATCCGATCCGTCGATGGACCTGCGGATCAATCCGCATGTGGTGACCGGCCTCAACCAGGCCGAAGCAATCAGCTTCTTCGTAGGCGCCGTTATGCGCTGGTTCCGTGACAGCTTTGGCGCGGAAGAGATGGCCGCTGCCGGACCAGACGGAGACGCCTACACGCTGCTGGAGCAAAAGGCAGCGGCCATTCCACCCGGCGCTTACGGGATCATTCCCGTTTTCTCCGACGTCATGCATTACGGCAATTGGTATCACGCTGCGCCTTCTCTGCTGAACCTGTCGATCGATCCGGAAAAATCCGGCAAGGCCGCCATCTTCCGGGCCTTGCAGGAGAACGCAGCCATCGTTGCTGCACGTAATCTCGATGCGATTTTCAGGCTGACGGGGAAGACACCCGAGAGGATCGTTTTTGCTGCCGGTGCTTCGAAGTCTGCCCATTGGTCACAGATCCTGTCTGATGCCACGGGGCTGCCCGTCGTGACACCGGTCGTGAAGGAGGCAACCGCCCTTGGATGTGCTGCTTCCGCTGCGATCGGCATCGGCCTCAGACGCGATTTTATCGAGGCTGCGGAAAGCTGGGTTCGATGGGACAAACAGTTCGAACCAAACTTAGCGCACAAGGCCATCTATGATGACGCGGGCGACCGATGGGCACGCGCCTACGCCTTGCAGCGCCAGCTCGTCGATGAAGGCATCACCACGGCCATGTGGAAGGCACCCGGCCTCTGAATTTCAAGACAGAACAACAAGTCAGGATTAAAGATATGCTCATTCAAATGGTCGCAATTCACGTCAAGCAAGGCCATGTCGACGAGTTTCTCGATGCTTTCCGGATCAATTATGAAGGCACCCGTCGCGAACCGGGAAACCTTCGCTTTGACGTGCTACGCAGCCCCGAGGATGACCACAGCTTTGTCATTTACGAGGTATTCAAGTCTGCAGAGGCGCTTGATGACCACCGCAAGACCGCGCATTACCTGGAATGCGTCCGCCGCATTGATCCCATCATCACAGGCCCTCGGACGAAAACTTTCTACAATGTCGAGATGGCGGATTTTCTCACTGCCTGATTCATTCAGCTGACGCGGCTTTGCATATCGGATGGCATGGCGTGCTTCTCGGCTAAGGAGTTCCGGACGGACATCCAAGATGTCCGTCCGTTTTGCTTAATCCGGCTTCAGACAGACCTTATGGCACCGCCATCCACGCGGATCTTGCTTCCCGTGACATAGGAAGCTGGCTCGGAGGCCAGGAAGATGGCAACGGCGGCAAATTCCTCCGGCCGGCCGTAGCGTCCGGCCGGAATGCCGGCTGCAGATTCGGCCGCGATCTCCTCGACACTCTTGGCTGAGCGGCTCGCTGCGGCTGCGTCGAGTTCGTCCACCCTTTGCGTGTGAATGCGCCCTGGAAGAATCACGTTCACGGTCACGCCGTCTGCAGCGACTTCCGCAGCAAGTGTTTTCGACCAGCCGATCAGGGCCGAGCGGATGCCGTTGGAGAGCGCCAACCGTACGATCGGCTGCTCCACGCCGGAGGAAGCGATCGATATGATCCGACCCCAGCGTTTTTCCCGCATGCCGGGCAGGAGACTGGTGGTGATATGGAAGATGTTGGCGGCCATGGTCTCGAAATGAGTAAGCCAGTCCGTTCTTTTCGCATCGATGGCTGCAGCCGGCGGCGGGCCGCCAGAATTGTTGACGAGGATGTCGACGCCCCCATCTGCTAAGAGCGACTGGACGGCCTTATTCACGCTGTCGATGTCGGAGAGGTCGAGCTGGAGCGGGATGACGGGACCGGCCGTTGGTGCGAGCTCGGAAGCCCAAGCCGATATGGCTGAGGTGTTGCGGGCGGCGGCATGCACTGTCACCCCTTCTTCCGCGAGCCCTCGGGCGATCGCGGCACCCAGTCCGCGGCTTGCACCCAGCACGAGAGCGGTCTTGTTTTTCAAGCCGAGTTTCATTACCCGAGTTCCTTCAATCTTCTGTCCTGCCGCGCAATCAGGCGCTCGATCTCGCTGATATCGGCGGGAGACAGGGCTCCTCCCGGTTTGCGCAGGGCCGGTGTGGCGATCGCGCCGCGTTTCGCCATGATGTATTTCCGGATGGAGAGGCCGAGGCCCGGTTGCTGTTCGTAGCGGGCGAGGGGAAGGTAAGCGTCGAAGATGTCCTGCGCGCGCTCCGGATTTCCCTGCTCGCTATAGTGAACGACGTCGCGCATCATTTCGGGATAGGCAAAGCCGGTCATCGCACCGTCTGCCCCGCGCGCCATCTCTTCCGGCAGGAAGACGCCGCCATTGCCGCACAGGATTGATATGCGCCTCTTGCCGGACGTCTCCGAAGCGGTCCGTAGTGCGGTAATTTTCGACAGACCGGGCCAGTCCTCGTGTTTCAAGCAGACGCAGGTCGGGATCTGGTCGATGATCGTCTGGATCACGGAGACGGGGATTGTGACGCTGGTGACGAGCGGGAAATCCTGCAGCACGAAAGGCGTATCGCCGATGAACTCCGCCGCCTGCTTGTAATAGGTGACGATCTGCTGATCGTTGCGCAGGGACGAGGGGGGAGCGATCATCACGCCAGCCGCACCATCATCCATAACCATCGACGTCAAGGCCTGCATCTGGGCAAAGCCTGCAGCAGAGACACCTGCAACCACCGGAACGCGACCATCGACCCTGCGAAGGATGCGTCGGACATAGGTCTGCGATTCCTCGATGGTGAGCTTCTGCGCTTCGCCCATCATCCCCAGCACGGTCAGTCCCGTCGCGCCGCGTTCAAGGTAGAAATCGACCATGCGGTCCGTGCTGTCCAGGTCGAGATCACCCGACTCCGTAAAAGGGGTGAGGGCTATGACGTAGACGCCTCTTGCCTGTTCATTCAGCCGCATCATTGGCTGTCTCCTTGATGTTTCGGATATCGTGCATGGCCAAAAAAGCCTTCGGGCTGGCCGATCATCTTCTCGAGGCCCATGCGCTCGATCAGCAGCCGGGCTTGCCTGTCGGCTTCTCCAATCACCTCATCGAGGTTCGTCCGCAGCGGGTGGCCTCCTTCGAGCAGGATCTGCCCGTCGATCACGACGGTGTCGACGTCATTGCCATTGGCGAAATAGGCTAGGCGGAAGATCGGCATCTGGTAGGGCGCGAGGTGCGGGCGCTGCATATCGACCACCACGATATCGGCCTTCTTGCCGACTTCGAGGGAGCCAAGCTCCCTGTCGATCCCAAGGGCTGTCGCCGCATCGATCGTCACCATTTCGACGGCCTTGCCCGGAGGCAGGACCGAGGGATCGCGAAAATGCGTCCGGTGATAATGCATGCACTGCTGCATGTGTCGGAACATGTCCGCCGACCGGTCCGGCGCAGTTGCATCGGAACCGATAGCCACCACAGCACCGGCCTCGATCAGTTCGATCGCCGGGCATCGGCCAAGAATGGAGGCGATCGCGCTCGGATTGTGGGCAATGCGGGTGCCGGTGTCGGCGATGATGCGGATTTCTTCGGGCGTGATATCGATGGCGTGGGACAGGAGCGCATCCGGTCCGAGGATTCCAAGCTTTTCGGCGCGGGATACCGATCCCTTCCAGTGGCCATCTTGGGTGAACACCACGCCCGCCTCGCGCGAGAGCGCCCGCACGGCCTTGGTTTGGGCGACTGCGGCTTCGTAGTCTGCGGCTGACATGTCGCGCTGATGTTCATCACGCAGGACGGGGGTGAGCAAGGCGATCTTCAAGCGTCCGCGCCCGTGCCACGTATCAAGCAGCGTGCGGCTGACGGCAAACTGCTCCTCGAAGGTTACAGGCCTTTCTGACGCCCTGCCGTCGTGCCACGATGCATAGCTTCGCGGATGCGGAGGGCGGGTCGGTCCAACGGCGACGACCGAGCGCGTACCGACGGCTGCGACGCCCTCGCAGTGGGCGCTCCCATAGGTGACGTCATCCGTCCGCATGATGGTATCGCCGCCACCGAGAAGCGAAACGCCGGTGGTGACGCCGAAGCGCAGGCGTTCGAGGGCTGCCAGCCGCGCCTCTGCGAACCAGAATTCCGGTGTCGAGCCGACGGTATAGGCAGCGTTGCAGATCTCTTCCCAGTGATTGCCTTGCTCCATGCCCATGGTCTTGATCAAGCCGTGACCAGCATGGGCATGCACGTCGATCATGCCGGGAATCACCACCTTGCAGTGGGCGTCGATGTGGCGCTCGGCCTGGTATTCTCTGGCGATCTCGTCCGCGCGCCCGACCGCGACGATGCGATCGTTAAGAACGGCGACAGCACCCTGGTCGAGGACGCGGCGACTGCCGTCCATGGTGAGGACGGTACCGCCGCTGATGATCAGGTCGACGCGCCTCATGATGCTTTCTTCCCGGACTGGAAATCAGGGAGCCGCGTCACGTCGAGCACGCAGTCGTGGCGCATGCGCCAGTCCGGCCAGGACCCCGACAGGCCTGTCACCCTCAGGGGATTGTAGAGATAGAGCCATGGGGGATCCACTTGCAGCGCGCGGAAGGCCTTCTCGAAGATCGCCGCACGTTCACTCGGATCAACAGTTGCCCGCCCCGCGTCGAGCAAGTCTTCGGCCTCGGCATTGTGAAAGCCCAGCCACCAGGAGCCTTGGGCTCTGTGATCGATCTTCTCGGCGAGGATGCGGAAGGTGCTCAAGGGGCTTGAATCGAAAACGCACATGTCGCGCACCTGCTTCAGGCGGACACCATGCGCATAGGCTTCGCGGTCTGAGTGGCGGTGAACGTTCAGCGTCACACCAATTGGGGCAAGCTGCGCCGCAAGAGCGGCCGTCAGTGCCTCGGCTTCATCCGGAAGGCGTGTCGGGCAATCGACCTCGATGGTCAGGCCTTCGCTGAAGCCGGCCTCGGCAAGCAGCTTTTTTGCCTGATCCTGATCAGGGCGCAGATCCTCTGACGGCAGGCTGCCGAAATGAATGGGGCTGACGAAGCCGGTCAGTGGCTTTGCTGCTGCTCCCACCACCCGATCGATCAGGGCCTGGCGGTCGATCGCGAGGTTAAGTGCGCGGCGAACGCGGCTGTCGGTGAGCGGTCCCTTGAAGGCATTGAAGAGGTAGATGATGGCGACGGGCACGAGCGATGTGACGCGTGTATGCTTAGCCGTTTCCTCGAGCGCCTTGGAGGCTTCGAAATCGAGGCTGTTTGCCACCTGCGCCTGGCCGGAGATCAGCATCTCCAGCCGCGCTTCCCGGTTTGGCTCCAAGCGGAAGGTTAGTTCAGCATTGGCTGGTCGTTCGCCATGCCAGCCATCGAAACGTTCGAGGTGAAGGGCTTGGCCGGGTTCGTAGGAAACCAGACGATAGGGGCCCGTGCCGACCGGCTTTGACGTGTCTCCCGCCTCGTAGTTGTCCAGTGCCGAGGGAGCGACCACGTAGCCGTAGACCAGGATGTCGAGGAGATCGGCGATCGGCTTCGACAGGCGGATGGTGACGGTCAGGGGACCGACCGCCTCGATCTCCGCGTCTCCGAGATATTGATGCCAGACCCCGGGCGCCCCGAGTGTGTAGCCCTTGTCTGGACGGGCCATGCGTATCAGCGATTGGCAGACGGCCGCCGCATCGCAGGGGGTGCCATCGTGAAAGCTCAAGCCTTCCTTCAGCCTGAACGTCCAGTGTCGCGCGTCTGGTGTGACATCCCAGGCGCTGCTGAGTGCTGGTACATAGCCGCCATCCTTGCCATAGCGCACAAGCCCGTCGAACAGGGCGTCGAAGACGGCCAGCATGTCATTCGCATCGGTGCAGTCATGCGGATCTTCGAGGGCAAGGCGCGGTTGGACAATGACGACGGGCGAACTCACTGGCTTTTCCTTTCGGCATCATTCCGATCGTGGAGGTGGCATGCAACGGCGCTGCCATCCGGCTGGGGCGTCAACACAGGACGCTCGATCGCACATCGATCGAAGGCCATGGGGCAGCGGGTTCTGAAGCAGCAGCCGGAGGGCAGGCGCAGTGCGCTTGGCACTTCGCCGACGATTTCAATCTTCGGCTTAGCCAACGACTTGTCGATGGTCGGCGCGGCCGACAGCAGAACCTGCGTGTATGGATGTTTCGGCTGGCTGAACAACTGGTCGCGGCTGGCCGTCTCCACCATGAAGCCGAGATACATAACCCCGATCCGGTCGGCGATGTGGTGAACGACCGAGAGGTCGTGCGAGACGAACAGATAGGAGAGGCCGAACTCGTCGCGCAGGTCCATCATCAGATTGAGGATCTGTGCCTGGATCGAGACGTCGAGCGCCGAGACGGGTTCGTCGGCAATGATGATCTTCGGCCGGACCGACAATGCGCGTGCGATGCCGATCCGCTGCCGCTGACCTCCGGAAAACTGATGCGGGTAGCGTCCCGCCTGTTCGGCATTGAGGCCGACCTTCGCCAGCAGCGCGATCGCCTCGTCATGCAGTTCGCGTCGGCTGAGCTTACCACCGGCCTGAGCGCGTCTCGGCTCCATCACGATGTCCCGGACCCGTTGCCGGGGGTCGAGAGAGGCATAAGGGTCCTGGAAGATCATCTGCAGCTTGCGGCGGATCGGGCGCATTTCCCGAAACTGCAAACGGGAAATGTCTTCGCCGTCGATCCGGATCTCGCCTGATGTCGGCTCGTAGATCCGGGCAATGGTCTTGGCCACGGTCGACTTGCCGCAGCCGGATTCGCCCACCAGAGCCATGACCTCGCCGGGTGCAATCGACAGGTCGACACCATTCACCGCCCGCAATTGTTTCTGGGGAGCGAGGAGCTTTCCCTTTCCGAACTGTAGCCGATCGAAAAGACCTCCCACGGGAAAGGCTTTGACCAGGCCTCGAACATCGAGCACGGGGGTCGTCATGGCGCCGTCTCCTCCAGCGGGAAGTGGCAGGCTGCATCGAGCGAGCCGCGCACGGGGGTGAGCGCCGGCGTTTCTGCCGAGCAGATGGCCTGGGCCCGGAAGCATCGGTCCCTGAAGCTGCATCCTTGGCCGAGCGTGCGGATGTCCGGCACGGTGCCGGGTATCTGGCTGAGGCGTTCCCGGCGATCGGTGATCTTGGGAATGCTGTCGAGGAGCCCGCGCGTATAGGGATGGGCAGGGGACTGGATGATCTCGCTCGTCAGCCCCCGCTCGACGACCTTGCCGCAATAAAGCACGACCACCCGGTCGGCCATCTCGGAGACAACCGCGAGATCGTGCGTCACGAGGATCATGGCGGATCCGCGATCGACGATCTGGCGCCGCATCAGCTTCAAGATCTGGGCCTGGACGGTGACATCGAGGGCCGTGGTCGGTTCGTCCGCGATGATCAGGCGGGAGCCGGCCAAGAGCGCGATGGCGATGACAACGCGCTGGCGCATGCCGCCCGAGAACTGGTGCGGATAGGCGTCGAGGCGGCTGGCGGCCTCCGAGATGCCGACATCTTCGAGCATCTCGATGCAGCGAGCCCGTCGTGCCTTCTGGTCGAGGTCGGTATGCAGGCGCAGCATTTCGTCCATCTGGCGCCCGACCGTGTAGACCGGATTGAGAGACGTCATGGGGTCCTGGAACACCATGGCGATCTCGCCGCCGCGCACCGCGCGCATCTGGTCTTCGCTCTTGCGCGTCAGGTCTTCGCCGGCAAAGACAATGCTGCCTGCCTCGATACGACCGGGGGGATCGATCAGGCCGAGAATGGAAAAGCCGATGACGGATTTGCCGCCACCGGACTCGCCGACAAGGCCGACCACTTCGCCCGGGCGGACGTCGAAGCTGACGCCGTCGACGGCTTTCACCACGCCGCCGAACGTATGGAAATGAGTTTTCAGATCCCGGACTTCGAGAAGTGCTTCGCCCATGGTCGCTGTCTCCTTCGTCATCTCAGCCGCGGATTGAGTTCGTCCCGCAAGAAATCGCCGAACAGGTTGATGCCGAAGACTAGGAACATGATGAACAACCCCGGGAATGCAGAGGTCCACCAGATGCCCGAGAACAGGACGTCGAAGCCCTCCTTGACGAGCAGGCCCAGCGATGGCTCTGTGATGGGGACGCCGACGCCAAGGAAACTCAGCGAAGCTTCGATCAGAATGAAAGTACCGACCTGGATCGTCGCAACCACGATGAGCGGCGTCATGACATTCGGCAGCACGTGGCGCAGGATGATCTCGCCGTTTCCGAGCCCTGCCACTTTGGCCGCCTGGATGTATTCTTTCTGGATTTCGCTCAAAGTCGATCCGCGCACCGTCCGGGCGTAGACCACCCAGCCGACGGCGGTGAGCGCGATCAGGACCATGCCGATGCCGGTCCCGAAGGCCGACATCAGGAAGAGCGCAATCAGCATCGAGGGAAACGACAGCTGGATGTCGGCGATGCGCATGATAATGCTGTCGATGATGCCACCGTAATAGCCGGAAATCAGGCCGAGTGCCGTCCCGATCACGCAGGAGAAGATCATGGCGGCGAGGCCGATGAAGGCGGAGATCCGCGCGCCGTAGACGACGGATGCAAGCACATCGCGGCCCTGCCCATCCGTCCCGAGCAGATACCTGCTATCGCCACCCTCCAGCCATACCGGCGGCTTGAAGCTGTCCATCAGCTCCAGTTGGGAGACGTCGTAGGGGTCCTGGGACACGAGAAGCGGTCCGAGCGTCGCAAGCAGGGCGAAGAAGGCGAGCAGTGCGCTTCCGAAGACGGCCGGCAGGTTTCGGCGGTAGTGAAAGAAGAATTCCGAAGAGAAGAACCCGGTCATGCGATCCTCACTTCACGGTAATGCGGGGGTCGATCAGCGTGTAGACGATGTCGACGATGAAATTGATGGCAACGAAGATGAAGGCTGTCAGCATCAGGTAGACGACGATGACCGGGCGATCACCGCGGTAGATGGAGTCGATCAGCAGCTTGCCTGTGCCGGGCCATGCGAAGATGGTTTCGGTGATCGTCGCGAAGGCGATGAGGTCACCGAGTTGCAGGCCGAAGATCGTGACGACCGGGATGAGTGCGTTCTTGAGGCCGTGCCTGAACAGGATGTTCTGGCGGGACGCGCCTTTGGCACGGGCAAATCGCATGTAGTCCTGTCGCATCACCTCCATCATGCCCGCACGGGTCATGCGTAGCATGATCGCAAGAGTGGCCAGCGCCAGTGTCACTGACGGCAGGATGATGTGCGACCAGCCATCCGCCGTGAAGATTGATATGCGGAGCCCCAAGATTTCGACCGTATCGCCGCGTCCGGACGAGGGCAGAAACTGGTAGCGGACAGAGAAGAAGAAGATCAGCATCATGCCCACCCAGAAGCCGGGGAGGGAAATGCCTAGCAGTGAGCCCGCCATGATGCCGCGAGACACTGGCTTGTTCGGATTTGCCCCGGCATAGACGCCGAGCGGCACGGCGATCACTGTCGCCAGCATGATTGCGACGAGCACCATTTCGATCGTTGCCGGCAGACGCTCCAGGATGAGGTCCATGGCCGGCTGGCGGAACACATAGGAACGTCCGAAATCGCCCTGCAGCATGTTGCCCAGGAAGATGAAATACTGGCTCAGCAGGGATCGATCGAGACCCAGGAGACGGCGGGCCTGTTCGATCTCGGCGGTAGTGGAATCGATCGGGATCACCATGAAGACGGGATCGCCGGTAAAGCTCATCATCAGGAAGACGATGACCGATACGCAGAAGAGTACCAGCACCATCTGCAGGAGCCGCTTGATCGTGTAACCCAGCAAGGCAGTGTCCCGTCATGAAGAAGTGAGAAATTCGGGACCGTCTCCCTCGAGGTCGACAGTCCCGCGCTTGTTCGTGTCGGCTTATTCCTTGACGTCGATCTCGTAGGCCCAGAGGAACTTGTCCGCACGCGGTGTCATCTCGACATTCGTCTTTGCGGCATAGAGATCCTGCTCGTAATGGATCGGGATCATCGGGATGTCTTCCATCAGGATCTTGGTGACTTCCTGCAGGTATCCGTCGCGCTCTTCGAGCTTGGAGGTCGCATCGGCCTTGTCGATCAGCTCGTCCACCTTCGGATTGGAATAGGATCCGCGGTTGACCTGGCCATAGCCTTCCTTCTTGTCGCGCGAGTAGAACATCACGCTGTACATCGAGCCGCCGTCACCGGAGGGAACGTCCCAGCCGCTCATGATCATGCTCGACTTATCGCTCGGCACCCGGATGTAGCCGAAGAAATTGGACTTCGGCATCAGGTTGAGCTTGAGATCGATCTTGATCTTGCCGAGCATCGACGCAAGCGCCTGAGCGATCTGCTGGTCGTTAACATAGCGGTTGTTGGTGGTGTCGAGGGTCACCGTGAAGCCGTCTGCATAACCGGCCTCAGCCATAAGAGCTGCCGCCTTTTCAAGATCGAAGGGATACATGTCGCGGAAGCTTGCACCTTCGACATAACCCGTGTGGGAAGCAGGGATGTACTGCTCCGACGGTGTCGACAGGCCGTTCATGATGATCTTGTTGATCGCATTGACGTCGATTGCGCGGACCATGGCTTCACGAACACGACGATCCATCATCGGGTTCTTGTCGAGTGCGATCGTCGGGCTCTTCTCGCGATGGTCGATCGACACGACGACGTTCAGCAGGCTCGGCTTGGTCATGACCTTATAGCGGTCATCCGCCTTGACGCGGTCGACGTCGCGGACGTTGAGATCCTGGATGACATCGACTTCGCCGGTCAGCAGGGCTGCCGTGCGGGTGGCGCCATTGGTGATCGGACGGAACGTGACTTCTTCGATCTTCGGTGCGCCAGCGAAGTAGTCAGTATTGGCGGCAAGCGTGATGTGATCTTCCTTGATCCATTCGGCCAGCTTGTAGGGGCCGGTGCCGACAGGCTTCAGGTCCAGCTGCTCGTCGCCCACTTCCTTCGCATACTTCTCGCTGAGGATCAGGACAGCTGCCAGATCGTTGGGCAGGACTGCGTAGGGCTTGGGTGTCGTGATTTCGACCGTGTAGTCGTCGACAGCCGTGAAGGAGGCGATGTTGGCGCCGAGATTGGCCATCAGCGACTTCTTCAGCCGGTCCAGGGTGAAGACGACGTCGGACGCCTTGAAGTCTTCGCCATTGTGGAACTTGACGCCCTGGCGCAGCTTGAACACCCAGGTCGTGTCATCCTTGAGCTCCCAGCTCTCTGCAAGGCCGGGTCCGAAGGAGAGATCGGCATTGCGGCGGACCAGAGGATCGTAGATGTGGTAGAACAGGATGTTGCTGGACAGCTCCTCGCCCGCCTGGGGGTCGAGATTGACGGCGTCCGACGTCAGGCCGACGGTCAGTTCCTTGGCATGGACCAGGCCGCCCAAGGCCGTCGAGCTCAAGAGGACGAATGCGGCAAGGGCCGCGATACGTCCGGATTTCATGCGAAGATTCAGCATTTTTAGTTCCCCTTTTTTGGTATGCCGACACGTTTGCATGCGCGTTTTCACCGAAGTACGGATTGCACCTCGATCTGGTAGCCTTCCGGGTCTTCCAGCACGAAGGCTCGAATTCCCAAGGAGACGCTGTCCTTTGGTTCCGTCAGCCCGATCGCGTTCTGGCTCGAGAGATAGCGATGCCAAGCATCGACATCGGGCACGCGGATGCAAAGCTGCACGGGCTTGACCGGATTGGCGCGATGCATGCCGCGGGTCTCGTCGACTAGGCCGACATAGGCATGCTCGGCAATCTTCAGGATCTTCGACCAGCCCTGATCGATCTCGAGCGGGAAGCCCATTACCTCTGTGTAGAAATAGAACGCTCTGGGCAGGTCGACATAGTAGAAGAAGGTAATCGCCTTCTCGACGATGCCGTGATCGGGCCGGGTGGCTGCCTCAGTCATGTTGTGAGATCCTTCAGAAACCATGTGCTTTCGCCGCGGCGCAGATAGCGTCCGCTGCCGGGCTTGTTGAGGACCGATTGCCCGTCATAGGCGAGCTTGCCCGCGTGATAGGTTGCGGCCACCCGTGCGGCGAAACGCCGTCCGTCATAGGGGCTCCACTTGAGGCCATCCTGAGCGCGGCTGGCGTCCCAGACATCGTCGCCCTCGGCGAGGATCGTGATGTCGGCATCGGCACCGGGGACGAGAGCCCCCTTGCGTGGATAAAGGCCGAAGAAGCGGGCAGGGCGTTCGGCGAGATATTCGGCGCAGTAATGCGCAGCATCGACGCCGCGCTGTTTTGCGACGGTAAAGAAGGCAGGCAGCAGCGTCTCCATTCCGGGTACGCCCGCACCGGCATCGAAGATGCTGTCGGTGAACTTATTGTCGATGGGCCAGCTGGAATGATCGGAGCTGACAAAGGCAATCCGGCCCTCGACCAGTTCCTGCCAGAGCCGATCGATCTGACCGGGACGAATGGGTGGGTTGACCTTCATCCGCGCGCCGAGCTCTTCACCGTCGTGTTCGGGATCGAACCAAAGATAGTGGACGCAGAGTTCGCCGGTCGCCCTGAAGCCCTCTCGCGCATAACTGTCGACCAGCCTAAAGCCGCGCGGCGTGCTGATATGGACGATGTGGGCATGACCGCCGCCATTGGCGGCGAGCTCGAGGAAATGCACTGTTGATGCCAGTTCCGCAACTTCAGGCCGGCTCGGCGAATGCGCGGTGATGCCGTTTCGACCCTCGGCCCTTGCGCGTGAAACCCGTGAGCGCACGATTTCCTGGTCTTCGTTGTGCAATCCAAGCGGCAGGTCGGTCGCGGAAAGCGCTTCCAGCAGGTCGAGGGCGAGGGCCGCATCGATCCTCGGAAAACGGGTAGGGCTGCTTTCGAAAGCGGAGATCTTGAAGGCGACGACGCCACCATCGGCGAGCGATTGCACTTCGTTCAGGGATTGCCCGGGCATGACCGTGCCGTAGAGCGCGACATCGCAATGGGCAAAGCGTTCAACGGCTTCGACCTTCGCGTCCAGATGTTCCCTCGCGCTCAGCGGGGTCGGGTTGTCGTAGGGCATATCGACGATGGTCGTGACCCCGCCGGCAATGGCAGATCGGGTCGTCGGCTCGATCCCCGGGAGGCCGAGATAGCTGCCTGCATGCGTTTGTCCGTCGACGATCCCCGGCAGGACGAAAGCGTCTCCAGCGTCGTGCAAGGTGGCGGCTGCAGGGGCTTCGCCTTCTCCGATTGCGTGGATGACCGAGCCTGAGACCGCGACCCAGCCATTGGCAATGGTCATTTGAGGCGTGACGATCTGCCCACGAATGACGAGATCAATGCTCATGCCGTCCTCCTGCGGTAGCCGAGTTCCGCCTGCATGCAGGCAAGCGCCACGCCGGCCTGAACCGGGTCGATGACAGGCAAGCCGAGTTCCGCCTGCAATGCCTCGCGGTAAGTCCCCAGGCCGGCACAGCCGAGGATGACTGCCTCGGCGCCGTCCTCATCGCGAAGCACGGAGGCGATGCGCGTAACGGGAATGACCGCATTCTGGGCGATAAGTTCAGCAACGGTCATGTCGATCGACCGATCGCCTGCAAGCCTGCCATTGAGTTGAAGGTCCTCAAGGTAGCGCAGATGGCGGTCAATAGAAGACGGCCCCATCGACACGATCCCGAAACGCTGTCCAAGTCCGAGTGCTGTCAGATAGGCCGCTTCGGCGATGCCGACGACCGGAACATTCGTGGCGGCTCGTACGGCCGAAATGCCGGGATCCGAAAAGCAAGCAATCACGATGGCGTCTGCCTTTGCCGCTTGCACAGCTTCGATCAGCATCGGCACGACTTCGGCGACATGGGCATCCGTTTCGATACCAACAGGCGCGCCCTGGAGCTCAGTGCAGCGGATTTCGTGGCCATTGCCTTCGAACGGTTTCAGGCACGCCTCCATCGAGCGTGTGACGGCCTTCGAGCTGTTCGGATTGACCACCAGGATCTGTGCCACGGTTCCTCCAAGGACGGCTCTCCCAAGCCGTTATGCTGTGATATGTATCGTAGTATACTACGAAATATCTCATGTCAAAGGCTGGCCGTCTTGCGAAGTCAGAAAAAGTGGAGGAAGACAGAAAGGGGCGTAAAGCCTTATGATCCACGAGCGGGTCCACAGATCCCATCGAGCTTGGAGAGAAGCCGCCTTGCAGAGTCTCAGCGTCGACAGTGATACCTCGCCGGCCCGGCAGAAGAAAATTTCCCTGACGGAGACCGCTTATGTTTCTCTGCGTGCGCGGGTGCTTTCCGGCTCTTTGAGGCCCGGAGCCGAGTTTTCTGAGCTCGAGCTGGCAGACCAGCTTGCCATGAGCAAGACGCCGGTGCGGGAAGCCCTCGGTCGATTGGTGGCGGAAGGACTGATCGAAGCCTTTCCGAGGCGCGGCTACCGGGTTACGCCCGTGACGGTAAAGGACATCAACGATCTCTTTGCCATCCGCGCGATGACCGAAGGCACAGCCGCCGCCATGGCCGCGCTCAATCTCTCAGCTGAAGACCTCGACCGGCTCGAAGCCCTGGCGGATGCGCGTTACGATCCGCAACAGGGCGAGAGTGTGCAGTCCTTCGTCAAGGCCAACCGCGATTTCCATCTTGCGATCGCCGAGGGCGCGAACAATCCCCGCCTCCTGGCGCTGGTGGCGGCGCATCTCGATGAGTGCACGCGGCTTTTCTATCTCGGCGCCGTCAGTCGCGACGTCAATCCGGAGACCAGCGCGGATCACCGCCGCATTGTCGACGTGCTGCGCCTGCGTGACCCGGACCTCGCCCGTGCGGCGATGGTCGAGCATAGCGAACACACACAGAAGGGCATTCTGAAGGCGCTGATTTCGAGCGACACCACGGCTTTGACTCTGTGACACGCTGCGTCAGTGATGGATAGATGCCGTCCTGGAAACCGTCTGCCTCGGTCCGGATTGGCCGCGCCAATCGCTTCAGCCGCTCGATCTTGCCTCAGCGGCTGGCGACCAGCACGCCCGCCCCGACCATCAGGGTCCCGGCGCCACGATTGAGCACGCCGATCTTTTTCGGATCAGACAGGGCCGTCTTTGCTTTGTAGCCGAGGAGCACATGCCCTCCGACTACGATCACCTCTATCATGGCAATGATAAGCAGCAGTTCCACGGTATCAGATACGGTGAGCGGACGGATGCCCAGAACCCCCGGCAGTAGAGCCAGATAGAAGATCGGCATTTTGGGGTTGGAGATGTTAAGCAGGAAGCCCGTGAGGAAAAGGCGGATCAGGCCGCCCCGCATCACGCGAGGTTTGATCTCTGGCTTCGAGCGCCACATCATGATGCCCGTGTAAATCAGGTAGATGGCACCGACATATTGGATGAAGCGCAGATTTTCGTTCATGTATTGGGCAATGGCGTTGAAGCCGATGGCCGCAAGGATGACGAAGAGGAAGATGCTGCAAACGACGCCGACACCATAGGCGACACCATGGGCAGGGCCACTGGACACGGTCTTCGACAAGATCGTCAGATTGTCAGGGCCGGGGCTCGCCGCAAACACGAAGAACGCCAGGCTAAACGTCAGGACTGTTTGTAGATCCATCATGCGCTCCTTTTCTCCGTTAACTCATCGAATTTAAAATATCCGCCTTTGAAGTAATCGGTTCCGAGCTTCTTATAACGCTCAGCAGGGGCAGTATAACCGAACTCGAGGAAGAGCATTAGTGCATTCCGCACTTGCGCCGTGCGTTGGAGATCGGTGCGATAGAGCTTGTCGCTGCAAGGTCCATCACGTCATTTGCCTTTAACAGGCTCCTCTGACGCCCGATGACTTTTTGGGTGCGACCACCTGCTCCGTCTGGATCAGTCTACCCAGGGGAGAGTGCCCCGTGGCAGACGGCGGGCGGCCGCCGTGGCGAGGGCGGCGAGGATCAGGACCAGAAGCGTCGAAAGGACCGCGACCGCAGCTGCGGCGGTCGAGTTGCCTTCGTATTGCAATGCAAAGATCATGACCCCGATCGTCTCGTTGCCGGACGACCACAACAGAGCCGAGAGCGTCAGTTCGTTCAGCGCCGTCATCACCACCAGGATCGCGCCGGCCGCGGCGGCGGGCAATACACCTGGCAGGAAGATCGCCAGGATGCGGCGCAACAGGCCGGCGCCTGTCACGCGGGCGGCTTCGTCAAGCGAGGGATCGGCTGACTGTGCGGCGGCAGCAACCGGCCGCAGGACCAGTGGCAGGAAGCGCGCGAGGTAGGCGATGACAAGGATCATCATCGTCCCGTAAATAGATACCCCGAGGAGCGGCAGAGGCTTCAGGAAGGCGAGGATCATTCCAAGGGCGACGACTGTTCCGGGGACGACCCAGGGGGCTTCGATGATGATATCCAGCAGTCGCAACACCGGGTTCTGCCGGCGCCTGGACACAAAGGCCAGCGGTACGGCGACAAGCATCGAGATGGCAGCCGTGATCAAGGCGAGCCATAGCGAATTGGCAAAGGCGCGTCTTACAGTCTGATTGTCGAGGACGGCATGGAACTGATCGAGGCTGATCGTGTCAGGTCCGAATGTCACGCCGATGGCTGGCAAGAGTGCGGTCATCGTGAGAGCTGCGAGGGGGACCAGGGACAGGATCAGCACCAGGATCCAGATCAAGATCTCGATCACGGGTGCGCTGCGCTGTGCGACGAAGGGGGCGCCCGCTGGCAATGGCACGGCGAGACGCGTTGTAACGACATTGCGCAAGACGATCGCGATCGCTGCCATCGTGGCGAGCACGAGCGCCAGCGTCGCCACCTGTCCGGCCGCAGCTGGACCAAAGCCGTTGAGGCGCTGGTAGATCAGCGTCGTCAGGACAGAAATGCGGCCAGGAATGCCGAGCAGTGCCGGTACGCCGAAATTGCCGATCGCGGCTGTGAAGGCGATGAGGCTGCCAGCGAGAACCGAGGGCATGACGATCGGCAGCACAATGCCGGTTCCGATCCGCCGTGGCGGGATGCCTAGGATGCGCGCGGCTTCGACCAGGTCGGACGGCAGCGCCCGTAAGGCGGCTCTCACCGCGATGAAGACGAGTGGCATATGCTCAATGCCCATGACCAGTGCTATTCCGCTCACTGAATAGAGTGGGTTGGTCGAGCCGGGCGCTGCGGCAAGACCGAGCGGTTTGAGGATCGGTGACTGTGCGCCGAAGAGTTCGATCCAGGCGAGCGCCATGGTCTGCGAGGGTACGATGAGCGGCATAAGAATGAGGAAGGTCAGTGCTGCGCGTGTCCTGAGCTTGAGCAGGCTGACGGCAAAGGCGAGCGCCACGCCGATGAGCGTCGAGACGACGACAGACAGAAGGGCCGTCTGCAGCGTGCCGGAAAGTGCCCTCAGGGTCGAGCGGCTGGACAAGGTTGCAAGCATCAGCCCGAGCGGTGTGCCATCTTCGCCTGGCTGGAAGGCGCTTGAAAACAGCCGGGCGAGCGGCCAGAGCGTGGTTGCGGCGACATAGAGAACGAGAAGGGAGACGAGCAGATGCTCGCCTCCCCAAGCCGGCATAGCCTGACGGGTTTTGGCCCAGGCGGTGTTGCGCATTGCGGGATCAGCCGCCGAAGAGCTCGGCGAACTTTTCCTTGTTCTCGGTGTCGGCCTTCAGCATGGCATCGCTGTCGGCAGGCAGGATCTTCAGCGTCGTGAGAGCCGGATAGCCTTCCGGCTGGGTGACGCCGGGCAGGATCGGGAAGTAACCCTGGGCGGTCGCCTGTTCCTGCGCGGTCTTCGACAGCTGCCAGGCGACGAAGGTCTTGGCAGTGTCCACTGCATCCGAGCCCTTGAGGACGGCAACCGGCTGGGTGATCGAGCTGACGCCTTCGGCCGGGAAGACGAAATCGACGGGCGAGCCCTTCTTCTTGGCGTTCAGCGCCATGTATTCGATGATTATGCCATAGGCCTTCTCGCCGCGCGCGACGGCCTCGATCACCGTACCATTGCCTTGACCTGCGACCGCGCCGGCTTCTGCCAGCTTCTCGTAGTAGGCCCAGCCAAATTCCGGCTGCTGTGTCATGGTGCCGACATGGATGACGGCGGCACCCGAATAAAGTGGGCTCGGCATGATCAGGCTTTTTGCAGCATCGGCTTCGAGCAGATCGTTCCAGCTTGTCGGAGCCGTCTTTACGAGATCGGTGTTGTAGACGATGCCCGTTGTGATCACCTTGGTGCCGAAGAACGTCTTGTCGGCATCGATGAAGGCCGGATCGATGCCCTCGACCGGAGCGTCGGTGAAGGCGAGCAGACGGTCGTCGTTCTTCAGCTGGGTCATCGCGACCGTGTCGGCGATCAGAATGACGTCGGCGGGGCTGTTGCCGGCGGCATATTCGGCCTGCAGCTTGGCCATGACTTCGGTGGTGCCGGAGCGGAAGAGCTCGACCTTGATATCCGGGTGGTCGGCGTTGAAGGCCTCGATGACCTGGGTCATCTGATCCTGCGGCTGCGAGGTATAGACGGTGATCGTGTCCTCTGCCTGTGCCGTGAAGGAGAGACCGGCAAGGATCGTGGTGGTTAGGAGCGTGCGGATGAACATGGAAACCTCATTGAAGGGGCGGAGCAGGCCCGGAAACTGTCGAATGCCGGCCCTTGGGCGGCAGGAGTTGTCGCCTAGCGCAGCGAGATGACGCCCGGACGACAGGTCGATGATCTTCGTGTGACATCACCACCGCTCTGGTCGCTTCCGTCTTCTCCGATGATCCAGCCGTCGGTGATGACAAGTTCGACAGTTGTGCCCGGTGCGATCCGCTCGTCGAGGGGCAGGCTGACCACGTCGCTGTCGATCTCGGTCGGCAGGCAATGGCTGAGAAGGCTGCCGTTCTGAAAGACCTGGCCGACGAGCTCGGTCTTCAGATGTCCACCCTCGTTGACGCGCTTGAGATCCGAGGCGTGAAAGCAGAGCCAGCCATAACCGACGGGTGCATTTCCCGGCATGTCGAGAAGTTGCTGGCCTAGCATCACCCGGGTCCGGCCGCCTTCCGATTTGATCACTCGGACCGGTAGTGTTCGACCGCGCCCGATGAAGCGGGCGACCATTGGCGAGGCCGGCCTCCTGTACAGTTCCTCCGGCGTTGCCAGTTGCTCCAGCCGGCCGTGGTCCATGACGGCCACATGGGTCGCGACCGCCATGGCCTCGTCCTGGTCGTGGGTGACGAAGACGAAGGTGGAGCCGGTCAGGCTGTGGATGCGCCGGAATTCGGCGAGCATCGCCTCGCGCAGATGTGCGTCGAGATTGGCGAGCGGTTCGTCGAGGAGGATCAGATTGGGTCGGGTCGCAAGCGAGCGGGCCAGTGCCACACGTTGACGCTGTCCGCCGGACAGCTCGTGCGGGCGTCTGTCGTCGAGACCCGCGAGGCCGACGACCTTCAGCACCTCCTCGATCCGTGCGGCGCGTTCCCGGGGTTTCAATCCACCGACCTTCAGGCCGAATTCGATGTTACCGCGCACGGTCATCGTCGGCCACAGCGCATAGGACTGGAATACCATGCCGATCCCCCGCTTTTCTGGAGGAAGGAAGGCGCCATCCCCGGCAACGATCGTCTCGTCGAAGCGAATTTCGCCCCCGTCAGGCACCTCCAGCCCCGCGATCAGCCGCAGCACGGTGGTCTTGCCGGAGCCCGAGGGACCGAGCAGGGCGAGAAATGCACCGTCGGGGATTGTGAGCGAGACGCCGTCGACAGCCTGAAAATCGTCGAAACGCTTAGAGACGGTGGAAAGAGTAAGACGCGGCAAGGATTGTTGCTCCCGAATTTCCCTCGTCCTCTGCCACGTTTGGATGACGTCTGGATGAAGCAGCTGGCGTCGTTGCCATCTCCTCGGTGGTGAGCTTGTGGCGACCAATTTCAGTGGCTGTCATCCGCGTATTCAAGCAGACGTTTCGCCTGTTTGAGATGCGGTGCGTCGATCATTCGGCCAGCGAAACGGAGCGCGCCTGAATTGGGATTGGCGGCAAAGGCGTCGACGATCGCCTGGGCCTCGGCCAATTCCTTTGCGGAAGGCGTGAATGCCTGGTTGATGACGGGCACCTGCGCGGGATGGATCGCCATCATGCCGTTGAAGCCATCGAAGCGGGCGCGCCGCGCATAGACGGCAAGCCCGTCCGCATCGGCAAGCGCGGGGTAAACGGTCTCGATCGCAGCCACGCCGGCCGCGTGGGCGCCAAACAAGGTCAGCGAGCGGGCGAGTTCGTAAGGGGCGGTGTAGCGGCCCGTCTCGTCACGTGCGCCGAGTGCCCCGATGGCAGCCGGCAGGTCTTCCGCGCCCCAGGTCAGGCCGACAAGCCGGTCGGTGACGGATGCGTAGGAGCCCAGCTGGAAGATCGCAGCCGGCGTCTCGGTGGCGATCGGCAGGATGGGGATGCCGGGCGCTTTAGCGCTTAGGGCTTCCACACTTGAGGCGCCCTCCGCCTTCGGGAGCACCAGCCCGTGCGGCGGCACTTCAAGGATTGCGGCGAGATCGTCGTCCAGAAGGCCGCTGTCGAGCGGGTTTATACGGACGAGTAGCGGGATCCTGCCTTTGGCCTGACGGAGGAAGTTGGCCGCCGCCCGCCGAGCCGCAGGCTTGGCGTTCAGCGTCACGGAATCCTCGAGGTCCAGGATCAGGGCATCGGCGCCGCAGCCGAGTGCCTTCTCCATGCGATCGGGTCTATCACCCGGCACGAAGAGCAGCGAGCGCAGCCTCATTGAGGCCTCCGCGAGACGAGTGCGGAGCGCAGGCACTGGCAGACCAGTTCGCCCCGCTGGTTGAAGAGTTCATGCCTGAAGGTGACGATGCCAGCGGTCGGGCGCGATCGACTTTCTCTCAGGTCGGCAATCTCGCTCTCTGCCCGCATCGTATCGCCGATGAACACCGGCTTCGGCATCACGACCTTGTCGTAGCCCAGGTTGGCGACGAGCGTGCCGAGCGTGGTATCGCCGACCGACAGGCCGACCATTAGCGAAAAGGTGAAGGTGCCGTTGACGAGGATCTGGCCGAATTCGCTTGCCTTCGCCGCTTCGACATCGAGATGCAACGGCTGCGGATTGTGGGTCATCAGCGTGAACATCAGGTTGTCTGTTTCGGTGACGGTGCGCCGGAGCTCGTGGGCGATCCTGTCGCCTATCGTCCAATCGTCGAAATAGCGTCCGGCCATCAACCTTCTCCCTCGATCCTGACCAGCAGGCTGCCCTCGACCACCTGACTGCCCTGGCTCGCCCTCAGCTCCGCCACCTTGCCATCGAAGGGGGCGTGGAGCACCTGCTCCATTTTCATGGCTTCGATGACGATCAGCGGCTGGCCGCGGCGGACCGGATCTCCCTCAGCAACGGAAACGGCAATTACGATGCCGGGCATCGGCGCCATGATCGTGCCATCACCGGCGCCTGTACCATGGCCGCTATGCCCCGCCCGTGGCAGCCCGATCTCCCAGGCTTCGCCATCAAGGAAGACGACCCCGTTCTGGCTTCGGACGGTCGACGGCACATCCTGCATCCGAACCAGATAGGGCTTGTTTGCGACCTCGATGGCAACCTGCCGGTCGCATCCGGCGTTGAGACGAAATCCTGTTAGGGCGGTCCAGACATCGGATGTATTCCTCGGCAACAGTGCGGCTGCGGCAGCCTGCAAGACTTGCTCGTCCGGCTCCCTTGATCCTACCAGTTCATCGGCATGCCGATCGATGAAGCCGGTGTCGACCGCCCCTGCCAGAAAGTCTGGATGACGTAGCGTGCGGGCGAGAAAACCGGCATTGCTGCGCACCGGCCAGATCTCGACCTGGCCTACAGCCTTGCCAAGCTTGCGGGCTGCCTCTTGCCGGCTGGTGCCATGGCTGATGAGTTTGGCCAGCATCGGGTCGTAATGCGGGGTGACCTCGTCACCCTGCTCGACGCCACTGTCGGTGCGAAGCGTATCCGGCAGACGTACATGGTCCAGGCGACCGATCGACGGCAGGAAGCCATTTGCGGGGTTCTCCGCGTAAAGCCGCGCTTCCATCGCCCAGCCAGTGATGGAAAGCTGATCCTGTCCCAAGGGCAGCGGCTCGCCCGAGGCGACCCGCAATTGCCATTCGACCAGATCCTGGCCGGTGATCGCCTCGGTCACCGGATGCTCGACCTGAAGCCGCGTGTTCATTTCCATGAACCAGATACGATCGGCACGCAGGCCCTCCGAGGCATCGGCGATGAACTCGATCGTGCCCGCACCGACGTACTCGACCGCGCGGGCCGCCTTGACTGCCGCCTGGCAGACTGCATCCCGGGTCCCGGCATCCATGCCGGGGGCGGGGGCTTCCTCGATCACCTTCTGGTGGCGGCGTTGCAGCGAGCAGTCGCGCTCGAAGAGATGCACGACATTACCTCTGCTGTCGCCGAACACCTGCACCTCGATATGGCGCGGCGAGAGGATGTATTTCTCGATCAGCACGCGGTCATCGCCGAAGGAGGACGCCGCCTCGCGCCGGCAACTGGCGAGCGCGGTAGGGAAATCCTCAGAGCGCTCGACACGACGCATGCCCTTGCCGCCGCCGCCGGCCACCGCCTTGATCAGCACCGGATAGCCGATGGCATCGGCTTCACGTTGCAGTCGTTCTAGGCTCTGGTCTTCCCCGAGATAACCCGGCGTGACTGGCACGCCGGCTGCGATCATCCGTTGTTTGGCGGCGTCTTTCAGGCCCATGGCCCTGATGGCAGCGGGCGGCGCCCCGACCCAGACCAGACCCTCGGCCATCACGGCTTCGGCAAACTCGGCATTTTCCGACAGGAAGCCATAACCCGGATGGATCGCCTGAGCGCCGCTCTTCCTGGCGGCCTCCAGGATGCGGTCCTGACGCAGATAGCTGTCGCGTGCGGGCGCCGGACCGATCGGCAGAGCCTCATCGGCCTCGTGCACGAAGGCCATGTCCGCATCCACATCCGAATGGACCGCGATCGTTCGGATGCCAAGCCGTTTTGCCGTGCGAATGATCCGCCGGGCGATTTCACCACGATTGGCGATCAACAAGCTTTCGATCATCCTCGCCTCACATCCGGAAAATGCCGAACTGCGCCCGCTCTAGGATCGGGGCGTTCAGTGTTGCGGAAAAGGCGAGGCCGAGCACGTCGCGGGTCTGGGCGGGGTCGATGATGCCGTCGTCCCACATCCGGGCCGTCGCGTAATAGGGGTTGCCTTCGTCCTCGTATTTCTGACGGATCGGCGCCTTGAAGGCTTCGGCTTCCTCCGGCGTCCAGCTTTCGGCGTCGCGGTGGACGGTTGCCAGCACCGAAGCGGCCTGCTCACCGCCCATGACGGAGATGCGGGTATTCGGCCAGGAAAACAGGAAGCGCGGCTGAAAGGCGCGACCGCACATGCCGTAGTTGCCGGCCCCGAAACTGCCGCCGATGAGCACGGTGACTTTCGGCACCTGCGCGCCCGCGACTGCGGTCACCAGCTTGGCGCCATGTTTGGCGATGCCTTCCGCCTCGTATTTCCCGCCGACCATGAAGCCGGAAATGTTTTGCAGGAAGAGCAGAGGGATGCGCCTCTGGCAGGCGAGTTCGATGAAATGGGCGCCCTTCAGGGCACTTTCGGAAAACAGGACGCCGTTGTTCGCGAGAATGGCGATCGGCATGCCCCAGAGATGCGCGAAGCCGCAGACCAGGCTTGCCCCATAAAGTGGCTTGAACTCCTGCAGTTCGGAACCATCGACGAGACGGGCGATCACCTCGCGAACGTCATAGGGCGTGCGCAGGTCCTGCGGGATAACGCCGTAGAGCTCACGGGCGTCGAACAGGGGCGGGCGCGGCTTGGCCAGCTCGATGTCCACTGTCTTTGGCCGGTTCAGCGTCGCAACAATGTCGCGCACGATCAGTAGCGCGTGTTCGTCGTTCTCGGCGACATGGTCGACAAGGCCGGACTTGCGGCCATGCACATCAGCCCCGCCCAGATCTTCGGCCGAGATCACCTCGCCGGTTGCGGCCTTGACCAGGGGTGGGCCGGCGAGAAAGATTGTGCCCTGGTTGCGGACGATCACCGTTTCGTCGGACATAGCAGGCACATAGGCGCCGCCCGCCGTGCAGCTTCCCATGACGCAGGCGATCTGCGGGATGCCGGCCGCAGACATCTGCGCCTGATTGTAGAAGATCCGGCCGAAATGATCGCGGTCGGGGAAGACCTCGGCTTGGTGCGGCAGGTTGGCGCCGCCGGAATCCACCAGATAGATGCAGGGCAGGCGGTTTTCCGAAGCGATCTCCTGGGCTCTCAAATGCTTCTTGACCGTCATCGGGAAATAGGCGCCGCCCTTCACCGTCGGATCATGGGCGATGATCATGCATTCACGACCGGAGACGCGCCCGATGCCGGCAATCATACCGGCGCCCGGGGCCTCGTCACCATACATTCCGCCTGCGGCCAGTTGTCCGATCTCGAGGAATGGAGAGCCAGGATCGATGAGCCGCAACACCCGATCCCGGGGCAGAAGCTTGCCACGCGCGACATGCCGTTGGCGATGGTTTTCACTCCCGCCCAAAGCGGCGGTCGCCACCTTCGACCGCAGTTCCTCGGCAAGGGCGCGGTTGCGGGTCGCATTGGCCTTGAAACCTTCGCTTTCGCTGTCGAGTACGGTGGAGAGTATCGGCATCAGCTGATCGCTCCCGCGCCAATCACTTCCCGGCCGATCAGCATGCGGCGCACCTCGTTGGTGCCCGCGCCGATGTCGAGAAGCTTTGCATCGCGCCAGTAGCGCTCGACGGGCCAATCCTTGGTGTAACCCGCACCGCCCAGGGCCTGGATCGCCTGTTCGGCCACCTTCACGGCGCTTTCCGAGGCATAGAGAATTGCGCCGGCCGCATCCTGGCGTGTCGTCTGACCAGCATCGCAGGCCCGCGCCACCGCATAGACATAGGCGCGGGCGGAGTTCAGCGCCACGACCATGTCGGCGATCTTGGCCTGCATCAGCTGGAAGCTGCCGATCGGTTTGCCAAATTGTCTGCGCTCCCTGACATAAGGCAGGACGACGTCGAGGCAGGCCTGCATGATGCCGAGCTGGATTCCTGACAGCACGACCCGCTCGTAGTCGAGGCCGGACATCAACACCTTCGCCCCGCCGTTCAGCGGACCCATGACGTTTTCCTGAGGAACGAAGCAGTCCTGGAAAACGAGTTCGGCCGTGGGCGAGCCGCGCATTCCAACCTTGTCGATCTTCTGACCGATCGAGAAGCCGGGGAAATCCTTCTCGACGAGAAAGGCCGTGATGCCCTTTGATCCAGCCTCCGGCTCCGTCTTGGCATAGACCACGAGCGTTTGCGCATAGGGGGCATTGGTGATCCAGAATTTGGTGCCGTTCAGGCGAAAACCGCCCTCGACCCTGTCGCCGCGCAGGCGCATGGAGACGACGTCGGATCCGGCGCCGGCTTCGGACATGGCGAGACTGCCGACATGGTCGCCGGAGATCAGGCCGGGCAGATACTTCGCCTTCTGCTCGTTCGAACCCCAACGCGCGATCTGGTTGATGCAGAGATTGGAGTGAGCACCGTAGGACAGGCCGACCGAGGGTGAAGCGCGACTGATTTCCTCGCAGGCAACGACATGGTCGAGATAGCCAAGGCCGAGACCGCCGTCTGCTTCCGCGACCGTGATGCCATGCAGGCCGAGCGCGCCCATGGCCGGCCAGAGTTCGACCGGGAAACGATCATTCTTATCGACGTCCGCAGCGATCGGGGCGATGCGCTCGCGGGCAAAGCGCGCCGTCGTGTCGCGGATCATGTCCGCCGTTTCGCCAAGCCTGAAGTCCAATTCGGTCATGGGGCTTCCTCTGCTATTTCAGATCATGCGAACCGGAAGGCCGGTCAGATATGCAGTGCGTGGCCGAGCGCCTTGAGTGCGGCTTCCTGCAGAGCTTCGCCGCGTGTGGGGTGGGCATGAATGGTGGCTGCGATATCCTCCAGCCGCGCACCCATTTCGATGGCGATGGCAAAGGTCGAGGCAAATTCTGAGACACCCGCGCCGACGGCCTGCAGGCCAAGCACGGCATGCGTATCCGCACGCGCCACGACACGCACGAACCCATGTTCATCCTCCACCGTCATCGCCCGTCCGTTTGCGGTGAAGGGGAACTGGCCGATCTTCACATCGAAGCCAAGGCCACGGGCTTCATCCGGCAGAAGACCGGCGCTGACGATTTCCGGATCGGTGAAGCAGATGGCGGGTATGCAGCGCTTGTCCCAGGCGCGCTTGCGTCCGGCAACGATCTCCGCGACCATCTCGCCCTGCGCCATGGCCCGATGCGCCAGCATCGGTTCGCCGGTCACGTCGCCGATCGCGTAGACCCCGCGCATGGATGTGTGGCAGCGGTCATCGACCTGCAGGAACGAGCCGATCCGGTCGAGATCGAGTTCTTCGAGGCCAGAACCCGTGGTGCGCGGTCGTCGTCCGACGGCGACCAGAATGCGATCTGCCGGCAGTTCGCGCCGTCCCTGGGCGGTCTCGACGACCAGCGCCTCGCCCGTGTCGGAAAGCCCGACGGCTCGCGCATCCGTCAGCACCTTGATGCCGCGTTCGCCAAGCCTGCGCAGAACCGGTTTGACCAGATCTGCGTCGTAGAGCGGCAGGATCTGCGATGTCGCCTCGACCACGGTCACCTCGGAGCCCATTCTGGCGAAGGCGGTACCGAGTTCCAGCCCGATATAGCCGCCGCCGACGACAACGAGGCGCTTGGGCAGCTCCGTCAGGGACAGCGCCTCGGTTGAGGAAATGACCTTGCCGCCGAAAGGAAGGGCGGGAAGCTCGACGGGATCGGAGCCCGTGGCGATGACAACGGTCTCCGTGCGGATGACCTGCAGGCCGGTCTCGGTCTCTACCTCCACCGTCTTGCCGTCACGCAAGCGCGCGCGACCGTGAACGATCTTCACCCGTGCCTTCTGCAGGAGGCCGGAGACGCCGCCGGTCAGCCGACCGACGATGGCGTCCTTCCAGGCCATGGTTTTGGACAGATCGATCGAGGCGCCCTCGACGCGAATGCCAAGAGCGTTCTCGCCGGAGGACAGCGCACGGGCCTTGTCGAAAGTCTCTGCTGCATGAATGAGCGCCTTGGACGGGATGCAGCCGATCGTCAGGCAAGTGCCGCCAGGACGGCCCTGTTCGACGATGACGGTATCGATGCCGAGCTGGCCTGCCTTGATGGCGCAGACATAGCCGCCGGGGCCAGCACCGATGATAAGAAGTTTGCAGGAAATCTCTTTCATGGGTCAGCCTTCGATAAAGATCAGCGCCGGCGTCTCCATCAGCACCCGCAGGCGCTGGACGAAGGTGGCGGCGTTCCAGCCATCGACGATGCGGTGATCGAAGCTGGAAGACAGGTTCATCATCTTGCGCGGCACAAACTGCGTGCCGTCCCAGATCGGTCGTATGGCAATTTTGTTGACGCCGACGATGGCGACTTCCGGGTGGTTGATGACGGGGGTCGAGACGATGCCACCCAGCGCGCCGAGCGAGGAGATGGTGATGGTCGAGCCGGTCAGTTCGTCCCGCGTCGCCGTGCCGGCGCGGGTCGCTTCGGCAAGCCGGTTCATTTCGGTCGCGCAATCCCAGATGCCGCGTGCCTCGGCATGTTTGACCACCGGCACCGCTAGACCCGCTGCTGTCTGGGTGGCGATGCCGATATGCACGGCACCGACACGGGTGAGCATTCCAGCGTCGTCGTCGAAGGTGGCGTTGACATCCGGCTGCTCGACGACTGCCTTGACCATGGCGCGCATCAGGAAGGGCAGGAGCGTGAGCTTTGGCTGGTCAGGCCGGCGTTCGGCATTCATCTTGGCGCGCAGTTCTTCAAGCGCTGTGACGTCCACTTCCTCCACATAGGTGATGTGGGGAATGCGCGAGGTGGAGACGACCATTTTCTCGGCGATCCGGCGCCGAAGGCCGGTCAGCTTGATCTCCTCGCGGGATGTTTTCCTGGCGAGCCCGGATACCGCGGGTGCTGGATCGGCACCGCGAGCGAGGTATTGCTCGACATCCTCGCGCAGGATGCGTCCGGCTGGTCCGGTTCCCCGCAACAGGCGCAGGTCTATGCCGTTCTCGCGGGCCAGCAGGCGGACCGAGGGGGCAGCGAGCGGCTTGTCGAATTCCGGAGAGGGTTGCCGGGCGGGGGCAGGGGCAGCTGCAGCGGTGGGTGCTGAGGGCGTGGCTGGCACGGGCTGTGGGCGCGGCGCGTCGTTGTTCGCAGGTCGCTCGGGCTGAGGCTGCGACGTACTCGGAGAATCCGAGGTTGCCGGCTCGTCGCCCGTTGAGTCCGTCGCAATCCGTATGAGGGGGGCCTTGACCGCGATCGTGTCTCCCACTTCGCCGCCAAGCCACACCACTGTGCCACTGACAGGTGTGGGGATTTCCACGGTTGCCTTGTCGGTCATGACAGCGGCCACCATCATGTCCTCGCGCACATGATCGCCGATCTTCACCATCCACTCGACAAGCTCGGCCTCGGCCACGCCTTCGCCGACATCTGGCATCTTGATCGTAAACTCGCCCATGGCTCAGGCCTCCATGACGTCGATGAGCGCGCGGCCGACCCGGGCAGGTCCTGGGAAATAGTCCCATTCCTGGGCATGCGGATAGGGTGTGTCCCAGCCGGCCACGCGCATGACCGGCGCTTCCAGATGGTAGAAGCAGTGCTCCTGCACCAGCGACACGATCTCGCCGCCGAAACCGGAGGTCAGTGTCGCCTCATGCACCACGACACAGCGACCGGTCTTGGCGACGGATTTGACGATGGCGTCGAGATCCAGCGGCATCAGGCTGCGAAGGTCGATCACTTCGGCGTCGATGCCGGTTTCTTCGGCTGCGGCCAGCGCCACATGCACCATGGTCCCGTAGGTGATCACGGTCACGGCGGAACCTTCGCGGCGGATGTCTGCCTTGCCGATCGGGATCGTGTAGTAGCCTTCCGGCACCTCGCCCAGGTCATGGCGGGACCAGGGCGTCACCGGCCGGTCGTGATGGCCGTCGAAGGGGCCGTTATAGAGGCGCTTGGGCTCCAGAAAGATGACCGGATCCGGATCGGCGATCGCCGCAGTCAGCAGTCCCTTGGCATCATAGGGATTGGACGGGACAACCACTTTCAGACCGCAGACATGGGTGAACAGGGCTTCCGGGCTCTGGCTGTGGGTCTGTCCGCCGAAAATGCCGCCGCCGGTTGGCATGCGCACGACGATCGGGCAGGTGAAGTCACCATTCGACCGATAGCGGATGCGGGCCGCCTCCTGGGTCAACTGGTCATAGGCGGGATACATGTAGTCGGCGAACTGGATCTCGACGCAGGGCTTCAGGCCATAGGCCGCCATGCCGATTGCAGCGCCCACGATGCCGGATTCGTTGATCGGCGTATCGAAGCAGCGGGTCTTTCCATATTTGGCCTGCAGCCCCTGGGTACAGCGGAACACGCCGCCGAAATAGCCGACGTCCTCGCCGAACACGACCACGTCGTCGTCGCGTTCCATGGACACGTCCATGGCGCTGCGCACCGCTTCGATCATCGTCATTCTGGCCATGTCAGTATCCTGCCTGCTGTCGCTGGCGGCGCAGATGCGGCGGCATTTCGGCATAGACGCCTTCGAAGATGTCCCGCACCGATGGCTTGCCACCGGCATGCAGCGTGCCGTGTTCTTCCGCCTTGCGCTGGGCCGTGATCACCTCATCCATGATTTCGGCTTCGGCCTGGACATGCCGTTCCTCGGACCAGGCGCCGCGGACGATCAGATGCTTCTTCAGGCGCAGAACCGGATCGCCGAGTGGCCAGGCTTCGGATTCGGTTTTCGGCCGGTAAGCGCTCGGATCGTCGGAGGTCGAATGGGCGCCGACACGGTAGGTCACGTATTCGACAAGTGTCGGGCCCAGATTGCGCCGTGCCCGTTCGGCGGCCCAACATGCAACCGCATAGACCGCGAGATAGTCGTTTCCGTCGACCCTGAGCGCTGGAATGCCGAAGCCAAGGCCTCGGGCGGCAAAGGTGCCCGAGCCGCCTCGGGCTATGCCCTGAAAGGTGGAGATCGCCCACTGATTGTTGACGACATTGAGGACCACAGGCGCCCGGTAGGTCGAGGCGAAAACCAGAGCCGAATGAAAATCCGACTCGGCTGTCGAACCGTCACCGATCCAGGCGGCCGCAATGCGGCTGTCGTTCTTGATCGCCGATGCCATGGCCCAGCCGACAGCCTGGACATACTGGGTGGCGAGATTGCCGGAAATGGTGAAAAAGCCATGCTCCTTCGAGGAATACATGATCGGCAACTGCCGCCCGCGCAGAGGATCGGCCTCGTTCGAGAAGATCTGGTTCATCATCTCGACCATCGGATAGTCATCGGCGATGAGCAGGCCTGCCTGCCGATAGGTCGGGAAGTTCATGTCGCCCTTCTGCAGCGCCTTGCGAAAGGCGCAGCTGACGGCTTCCTCGCCGAGATGCTGCATGTAGAAGGAGGTCTTGCCCTGCCGTTGTGCCATCAGCATGCGGGCATCAAAGGCCCTGAGCGTCATCATGTGGCGCAGGCCGGTACGCAAATCGTCGTCTGTCAGCAGGCCAGCCCAAGGGCCAACCGCCTCGCCATCGCGGTTCAAGACTCGGATGATCGAATAGGCAAGGTCGCGGATGTCTTCTGCGGCCGCATCAACGGGCGGCCGGGGCACCGCACCTGCCTTGGCTATTTTGTCGTTGGAAAAGTCCGGTTCTCCACCCGGCCGAACGGCGGGTTCGGGAACATGCAGGCTCAGGTGAGCGGGTTCCACCATCGATTTCCTCCCGTGAAGACTGCTTCTCTCCCCAGAAGCGTGTCAATCAAGAGGGATGGTATGCGTCTTGCGAGTGGCAAGCCATGACAAAATTGCCTCGAATTTTTGGGCCAGTTTTGCCATAGGTACAATGACTGCCCGTGCTTCCGCTAGGCGAGCTGCATGGATCTTGCGCTCCGGCGGAATGCCTCGGGGCTTTCGCCCATCCACTTCTTGAAGGCGCGGTAAAAGGCGCTCGGTTCGGAATAACCGAGACGGGTGGCAATATCGCTGACGGTCTGTGGCGTGTTGATCAGCATGTCGCGTGCGAGGTCGCGGCGGATGTCGTCCTTGATGCCGGCATAGCTTTGACCTTCGTCGTGCAGTCTATGGCGAAGCGTCGAAGACGACATGCGCATCTCTCGGGCGAGGTCTGCAAAACTGCCCCAATCGGCCGGCCCCTTCTGGCTCAGCCGACGCCGGACAGCCGCTGCCGTGCCCGCGTCGTATCGGTAGCGGATCAGGATATTGGCCGGTGCTCCCCTCAGAAATTGCCGCAAGGCCTGCTCGTTGCGGGCGATCGGCAAATCGAGCAGCGACGCATCGAAGCCGAGGCGGCTTATCGGTTGCGAGAAGCGGATGGGAGCGCCGAAGAAAAGCCGGTGCTCGGCGCTCAACTCCGGTTCGCTGCAGCGGAAATCGACGAGGCGGATCGGGATGCGGCGCCCCACCAGCCAGCAGGTCAATCCATGCAGTATGATCCAGTAGCTGCGATAGGCGAAGGCGGAGCGGGGCTTGCCTGTATCGCAAAGCTCGATCACCGCCGTGCCGTCACGGACCAGGAGCCGCCCGGTCGGTTCGCCCAGGACGACATTCAAAAACCGCAGCGCCCGCCGCAACGCGCGGTCGAGTGTCGGCGCATGCATGACGCAATGGCAGAGAAGCGTGAAGCTGCCGCGTGGCATCGGGCGATCGCCAAGTCCGAAACACTCGTCGTTCAGTTCCTCGGCAATCGCCAGCCACAAGCGGCCGAATGTTTGGGTGGAGACGGGCTTGTCGACGACAGCCGGAAGGCCGAGCCGAGACAGGAGCGGTTCGGTCGGCCGGCCGGCACGTCTGAGGCTGTCGAGCGCCTCCTCTACGAAGCCGGTCGAGATCATATGTCGTTCCATGTCGGCCATGACTGCTGTCGGACCCTCCCGAAGTGGCAAAAGTGGCCGCGATGATGGATCTATTTCGTCATCGGTTGCAACACTGAAACGCGATAGAGTTTGGTTCCGATGGGAGACTGCCGCGGCCTCTGGGAGGAGGATTCAATGCACATTAAGGATGCCGGTTTCATCGTGACGGGCGGTTGCTCCGGTCTCGGGGCCGCTACCGCGCGCATGATCGTCGCGGCTGGCGGCCGCGTGGTGATTGCCGATCTCGATCGGGATCGCGGTCAGTCTCTGGCGCGGGAACTCGGTGAAAACGTGCGCTTCATCGAAACCGATGTCACCCGTGCGGATGATGCCGCAAGGGCTGTCGGTGCTGCGACCAGCACCTTCGGCAGCCTGCGGGGATTGATCAACTGCGCAGGTGTCGCCCCTGCGGAGAAGGTCGTCGGTCGCGACGGGCCGCACGGGCTGGAGAGCTTTTCACGGACGATCGGGGTCAATCTCGTCGGCACCTTCAACATGATCCGGCTTGCCGCTGCCGCGATCCAGAGAAACGAACCCGATGCCGAGGGTGAGCGTGGCGTCATTATCAATACCGCCTCCGTGGCCGCCTTTGACGGCCAGATCGGTCAGGCGGCCTATGCTGCGTCCAAAGGCGGGATCGCCGCCATGACCCTGCCGATCGCCCGTGAACTCGCACGGTTTGGCATCCGGGTGATGGCAATTGCGCCGGGTGTGTTCGAGACGCCGATGATGGCCGGGATGCCGGAGCAGGTGCGCGAAAGTCTGGCGGAGAGCGTGCCGTTTCCGCCCCGGCTCGGCAGACCGGCCGAATTCGCAGCCCTTGTCCGCCATATCGTTGAAAATACCATGCTGAACGGCGAGGTCATCCGTCTCGACGGCGCCATCCGCATGGGCGCGCGCTGACCGCTGCCGCAGGAGGAAAGATGAACTTGCACGATCCCATTGTCATCGTCGGTTCCGCCCGAACCCCGATCGGCGGTTTTCAGGGCGAGCTTCAAGGTATGACGGCGCCTGAGCTCGGTGCTGCCGCCATCCGGGCGGCGCTTGATCGTAGCGGGCTTCCGGTCGAGGCCGTCGAAGAGATCCTGTTCGGCTGTGTTCTGCCGGCCGGCCAGGGCCAAGCGCCGGCACGGCAGGCCGCGATCGGTGCCGGTCTTCCTGTCTCGGCGGGTGCGACGACCATCAACAAGATGTGTGGGTCGGGCATGAAGGCGACCATGCTCGCCCATGACCTGATTGCCGGTGGCAGCGCGTCGATTGCGGTGGCCGGCGGCATGGAGAGCATGACCAACGCGCCGTATCTGCTGGATCGCGCTCGCGCTGGTTACCGCCTCGGTCATGGGCGGGTGCTCGACCACATGTTTCTCGACGGGCTCGAGGATGCCTATGACAAGGGCCGGCTGATGGGTACCTTCGCCGAAGACTGCGCCGAGGCCTACCAGTTTACGCGTGAGGCACAGGATGCCTATGCCGTTGCCTCGCTGACGCGGGCGATGAAGGCGATTGCCGATGGCAGCTTCGATCGCGAAGTCGTGCCGGTGGTTGTCAAAGCAGGCAAGGCGGAGCAGGTGGTCAGTCGCGACGAGCAGCCGGGCAAGGCAAAGCCGGAGAAGATCCCAACCCTGAAGCCCGCCTTCCGCGACGGCGGTACGGTAACGGCTGCCAATTCCAGCTCGATCTCCGATGGTGCTGCAGCACTCGTCCTGATGCGCCGCTCGGAAGCGGAGCGGCGCGGTCTTAGCCCCCTTGCCACGATCCTCGGGCATGCCACCCATTCGCAGGCGCCTAGCCTTTTTGCCACCGCGCCGATCGGAGCCCTGCAAAAGCTTTCTGATCGCATCGGCCTGCCACTTTCAGAGGTCGACCTGTTCGAAATCAACGAAGCCTTTGCCGTCGTCGCCATGGCCGCGATGCGCGATCTCGATCTGCCGCATGACAAGGTCAACGTTCACGGCGGTGCCTGCGCGCTCGGTCATCCCATCGGCGCCTCGGGCGCGCGTATCCTGGTGACGCTGATTGCGGCGCTCGAACGCTACGATCTGAAACGCGGCATGGCAGCCTTGTGCATCGGTGGCGGCGAAGCCACGGCGATTGCCATCGAGCGGGCGTGATTGGAGGAGACCCATGATCCTTTCGGAGCTTCAACAGCAGATACTGGACATGACCCGCAGCTTCGCCCGCGAGCGGCTTGCCCCAGGTGCCGCCGAACGCGACCGGCAACACCGTTTCCCACGTGAGGAACTGACCGAGATGGGTGAGTTGGGGCTGCTTGGCATGCTGGTGCCGGAAGCCTATGGCGGCTCGGATACGGGCGTGCTTGCCTATGCGATTGCGGTCGAGGAAATTGCCGCCGGCGATGGCGCCTGCTCGACGATCATGAGCGTCCACAGCTCGGTCGGGTGTGTGCCGATCCTGAAATTCGGGACGGAAGAGCAGCAGCAGCGCTTCCTGCCGAAACTGGCCTCAGGCGAATGGATCGGCGGCTTTGCCCTGACGGAACCTCAGGCCGGATCGGATGCTTCCAACCTCAAAACCCGGGCACGGCGTGAGGGTGACCATTACGTCATCGACGGTGCCAAGCAGTTCATCACCTCTGGCAAGAACGGCCATGTCATCATCGTGTTTGCCGTGACCGATCCCAGCGCGGGCAAGAACGGGATCACGGCCTTCATCGTGCCGACGGATACACCGGGCTACGAGGTCCTGCGTGTCGAGGAGAAGCTCGGTCTCAACGCGTCAGACACCTGCCAGATCGCCTTCAACGGGATGAAGATCCCCGTCGAGAACAGGCTCGGCGAGGAGGGGGAAGGTTATCGTATCGCGCTTTCCAATCTGGAAGGAGGGCGTATCGGCATCGCCGCTCAGTCGGTCGGGATGGCGCAGGCGGCCTTCGAGGCGGCGCGGGATTATGCCGGTGAGCGAAAGGCTTTCGGCAAAGCGATTGCCGAGCATCAGGCGGTTGCCTTCCGTCTCGCCGACATGGCGACACAGATCGAGGCCGCGCGGCAACTGGTCTGGCATGCGGCCTCGCTGCGGGAGGCGGGCATCCCCTGCATTTCACAAGCCTCGATGGCGAAGCTCTTCGCGTCCGAGATGGTCGAGCGGGTCTGCTCGGATGCGATCCAGATCCATGGTGGCTATGGCTATATGCGGGATTATCCGGTTGAGCGGATCTACCGGGATGCCCGTATCTGCCAGATCTATGAAGGCACAAGCGATGTGCAGCGGATGGTGATTGCGCGGAACCTGTAGGATTCCAAATGGACATCATCCAGGGACTGACGTTTACAGAGGGAGGAAACGGCATGGTTGAGACGATCGCCTTCATTGGTCTTGGCAATATGGGAGGGCCGATGGCCGCCAATCTCGTCAAGGCGGGGTATCCGGTCCGGGGCTTCGATCTTTCCGAGCCAGCCAGGAAGGCCGCGACGGAGAACGGCATCACGCTTTGCGAAAGTGCTGCGCAAGCCGTCGAAGGTTCCTCCATCGTCATCACCATGCTGCCTGCCGGGCACCATGTCCTGTCGGTCTGGAGCGAGCTGGTCGAAGCCGTCGGCAGGGGGACACTGTTGATCGACTGCTCGACGATCGACGTCGACAGTGCCCGCAAGTCCCATGCGCTTGCCAACGAGGCCGGCTGCCTGTCGCTCGACGCGCCGGTGTCGGGCGGAACGACGGGGGCGAGTGCTGCCACGCTGACCTTCATGGTCGGTGGGGAGCCGGACGCCTTGTCCCATGGTCGGCCGGTGCTTGAAGCCATGGGACGACGGGTCGTCCATTGCGGTTCGGCCGGTGCCGGCCAAGCGGCCAAGATCTGCAACAACATGATCCTCGGGATCACCATGGCGGGGGTCTGCGAGGCCTTCGTACTCGGTGAAAAGCTTGGGCTGTCGCATCAGGCCCTGTTCGACGTGGCCTCGACATCATCGGGCCAGTGCTGGGCGATCAGCACGAACTGCCCGGTTCCGGGTCCCGTTCCGACATCGCCTGCAAACCGGGACTACAAGCCGGGCTTTGCCGCCGCCCTGATGCTGAAAGACATGCGGTTATCGCAAGAAGCGGCAAAATCGACCGGTGCGGCCACGGCCCTTGGCGCGCATGCGACTGAGCTTTACGAACTCTTCGACCAGCTCGGGAATGGCGGCGAAGATTTCTCGTCGATTATCAATTACATCAGAGACAAGGCTAGCTAAAGAGCAAGTTGCCAAGGCCTCAAGCGACCAGCGGCATCAAGCTCCCGTTGCCGAGTTTGAGCTGCCGTGAACTCACCCGCTTCAGCAAGGCGGCATCATGGCTGATGGCGAGGATGCCCAGCCCCTGGCGGCAACGGTCCATCAAGAAGGACCAGATTTCCACCTGGGTTATCGGGTCGAGCATGGCGGACACTTCGTCGGCGACCAGGAATCGGGTGTCGGGGCCAAGCGCCCTTGCAAGGACCACCCGTTGCAACTCACCGCCCGAGATTTCATGCGGGTAGCGGTCGAACCAGGTCCGCGACACGCCGATGGCATCCAGCGTCTGATCATCCGGCTGCCAGGCTTCCGCGACGATCCGGCCCAGACGCCATCGCGGATTGACGGCGAAGATTGAGGATTGGTGGATGTGCTGAACCCCGCGGTAGCCGGGGGCAGGGGTGGTGCCATCGAGGAGAACCTCTCCCTTCTGCGGCTTCAGATAGCCCGCCACGATGCGCCCGAGCGTCGATTTGCCGGTGCCGGAGTGGCCAGAAAGGCCGAGGATCTCGCCTTCTTTAAGCGTTAGCGATACCCCATCAAGGATGGGCTCTGCTTTGCCAAAGCCGAACTCAACGCCTCTCACCTCAAGCACGCGCGGCCTCGCGCTCAAGCGGTGCGGTCGTGAACTGGTTTCCTGGCATGGCAAGCCACAGCGCTTTTGCATAAGGCAGCGTCAGCCGTCTGCCATCATCGGAAAACGCATTGGCCGGCTCGATGCCGAGCAATGTGCCCTGTTCCAGGATCGCGACCCGGTCGGCATGGGAAACGGCGGTGACGAGATCATGGGTAATCAGCAAAACGGCCTTGCCGCCATCGGCAAGACGTCGAAGGAGGAGAAGCACGTTTTCCGCTGCGTCCGGATCAAGCCCGCTTGTCGGCTCGTCGGCGACGATCAGATCCGGCTCTCCGATGGTGGCGATGGCGAGAAGCAGGCGGCGCGCCATGCCGCCGGAGACCTGATGCGGATAAAGCCGCATGACCTCGGCATCGAGGCCGAAACTCTCAAGGGTGTTCACGAGGTCTGCCGTCGTTTTCGCTTTGCCGCTGCGTTTGGCGGCCCACAGCAATTGTTTGCCGCAGCGCGCCAGCGGATCGAGATGGCTGAGCGATTGCGGAACCAGTGCCATGCGCGTGCCTTGGCATCTGCCGCCATTCACCGCTTCAACCGGCTCCCCGTTCAGCGATATGCTGCCGCGTACCACCGCATTCTCCGGCAAAATGCCGAAGAGTGCGTGCGCAAGCAGGCTCTTTCCAGCCCCGGAGGCGCCCACCAGCGCAAGGATCTTGCCGCGATCCACCTCGAGGTCGATGCCGTCGAGTGCCGGCACTTCGCTGCGATGGATCAGGCCGTCATAGCGCAGGAAGCCAATGGAGAGGTTTTCAATTAAAAGCATCACGTCTGCTCCTGCCGGGGATCGGTCAGCAGCCGGAGCCCATTGCCGATGGCATCGAAACTTAGGACCACGAGGAGCAATGCCAGCCCCGGAAACAGACCAAGCCACCATTTGCCGGCAGAGAGATAGCGCATCGAATCCGACAGCAGAACGCCGATGGCGGGTTTGGAGGGTTCCAGTCCGAAGCCGATGAAGGTCAGGCCAGCCTCATGCAGGATGGCATGGGGAAAGAGAAGCACGAGGCCGACAAGCAGTTGCGGCACCAGATGCGGCAGAAAGTGGTGCCAACCGATGTAGAACCAGGATTTGCCGAAGTGCCGGGATGCCTGGACGAACTCAGCCTGGCGCAGTTGCAGCAACTCGGCTCTCAGAATGCGGGTGAGCCGCGGCCAATGGGTGACGGCAACGGCGATCATCACCGCCGTCGTGCCGCCGCCGAGACCGAAAGAGATGAGGATCAGAAGCACAAAATGCGGCAGTCCCATCGCAGCATCGATCAGGAAGGAGATGGCTTCATCGGCCAGCCGCCCGCCTGTGGTTGCTGCAAGTGCCAGCAGCATGGCGATGACGACGGAGCCTGCAGCCGCAATCAAGCCGACCCAGAAGCTCAAGGCGAGGCCATGCAAGGTCCGGGCAAACATGTCGCGCCCGAGCTGATCGGTTCCCGCGGGATGGCTCAGCGACGGCCCGAGCAGGCGCGTGGAAAAGTCGGCATCAATGCCGTAGCCGCCGTAGAGATGGGTTGACACGAGAACGGCAGCCAAAGCGAGCACGGCGATGGCAGAGACGAGCAGCGTTCGTATTCGGTGCCCATCCGGCGTGCGGTCGGGGGCGGAGGGCGGGAGATCGAGGATGGCACTCATGCGATGCGCGCTCCCGATGCCATGCGGGGATCGACCAGCCGGTAAAGGAGATCGGCAATCGAGTTGCCGACAAAGACGACAAAGGTCAGCGCCAGCGTGATGGCAAGAAGCAGGGGCACATCGCCCCGGATGCCGGCTTCCACGGTTGCCTTGCCAAGCCCTGGATAGGAAAAGACCTGTTCGGCGAGAACCGAGCCGCCGAAGAGTTCGCCGAGCGAGGCAAAGAGAACGGTGATCGCCGGGAGCGCTGCATTTCGTGCGCCATGATGCAAGGCGATGTCCATGCGCGAGGCGCCCTGCGCCTTGGCATAAAGTGCGTAGTTGGATTGCATGATCTCGATCATTTTTGCGCGGGTGTGCAGCGCGATCTGGGCAATGCCGAGCACGCTGAGCGCCATCAGCGGCAGGGCAAGATGCCGTGCGCGATCAGCCAAGGTCACGTCTTCAGGCAGAACTCCGATCGGCGTGGCGCAGCAGATGGGTGCCCAGTTGAGCCCGACTGCAAAGACGACAAGCAGCATGATCGCCAGCCAGAAGGTGGGCGTCGAAGCGAGCACATAGGAATAGAGCCGGATCAGCCTGTCCGCCCAGGAACCGGCAAAGGCACCGGCGATCACGCCGAGGGCGAAGCCGAGCACGCCGGAGAGCAGCCAGGCAAGCCCCATCAGGGGAAGCGACGCCTTGAACCTCGAGACGAGGATGTCGGCGACCGGCGCGTTATAGGTCATGGAGTAGCCTAGGTCGCCGGCCATCAGATTCTTCGCCCAACGCCAGAACTGCGTGGACGCCGGTTGGTCGAGCCCCCATTTTTCGGCAATCAGGGCGCGCTGCTCAGGCCCAACGCGTGCGATGTCAGCCCCGAGATAGGCGTTGATGGGATCGACAGGGGAGTTCTTCATCAGCGCAAAGGCGACGATCGCGACGGTCAGAAGAACGAGCACAAGCCGGATCGCCTTTGCAGCGATCAACCTGACCCAGCCGAATTGGCCCGCCTTACTCACACGTCCATTTCCAGTTCTGGATCATCGCGGTAACCGGCCAACCATGGCCATGCGGCTCGATCTGGGTGGCGCCAATCTCCAGGCATTCGTTCACGTAGTAGATGTGGTCGAGGTTGACGAGCCAAGCCCATGCGGCGTCGCCCTTGACACCAAACCCAGTCGTCCCGTCCCACTCGGCTTGTCGCCAGTCTGGGAAGGATGCTTCCAGGCTTTCTGCACTCTGCGCTGCGGCAAGATGCCGGTCGACGGCGGGGTTCGAATAGAAGCCGGCGTTAAAGAATTCCACGCCGCCAAGGCTCGACTGGTAGAGATTGTAGACCTCGAGCGGCGAATGGCTGCCCCAGCCAAACATCACCGGCTCGGAATGCATGATGCGGTCGATTTCGTCCCAGCTCTTGCCGGTAGCCTTGGCTTCGATGCCGAGGCCCTTCAATTGCGCCGACACGGTTTCAGCCAGCATGCGGCGGGTGGAATCCGAAGCGGGGTAATTGATCGGGAAGGCTGCCCGGAGGCCATCTTTCACACGGATGCCGTCGTCGCCGAGCGTCCAGCCGGCGTTCTCCAGTTCGGTTTTTGCCTGCTTGAGATCGAAGCTTACCGCTGCGTCCGGATTTGACCAGGCGAGCCCGTCGGCCGGGCCTGCTGCGGGGCGCCCGTGGCCGAGCAGGGCAACCTCTACCAATTGATTCCGATCGATACTGAGATTGACGGCATGCCGGATGGCAGGATCGGCCGTGATGTTATTGCCGAGTTTCTTGCCCTCGCCGACGACCTTGCCCTCGTCTTTCACCATAGGGAAGACAATGCCTCTGTTGTCGACCGACTGGGCAACGACCTGCCTGAAGCCCTGTGGCGGCGCATCGGCGGCCGTCGCCGGCACGGAGACCATGTCGACCTGTCCGGCCTGTGCTGCCGCGAGGCTCGTATCTTCTTCGGTGAACAGGAAGGTGATCCGCTCGAAGGGCCCGGTATCGCCGTAATAGTTCGGGTTTTTCTCGACGATCAACTGTTGGCCTTCGGTCCAGGAGACGAGCTTGTAGGGTCCTGATCCGATCGGATTTCGCGCGTAGCCCTCGCCATAGCTGTCCGAGGGTACGATGCCGAGGGCGTAGAAGTTTTCGGTGAAGGTGATCCAGGGCTTCTTCAGCCGGATCTCGACAGTCTGGTCGTCGATGGCGCGGGCGGCGTCGAGTGCTGTCAGGTCGGCGGCGCTGCCGATCTTGGCCGCCTCGTTGAAGGTGAAGGCGACGTCTTCGGCGGTGAGCGGCGAGCCATCGGAAAACCGTGTGTCCGGCCGGAGCTTGATGGTCCATGTGAGCCGATCATCGGAGAGCGACCATTCCGTCGCCAGATCGGGACGGGTCTTCAAATCGGCATCGCGTCGCAGCAGGGTCGATTGAAAAAGGGGATGACCATAACGTCCCCACCCCGACAGAGGGTCGTAACCGCTTTCGGGTTCGCCGCCGATGGCGAGCACCAGTTGAGATTTCGGCGCGGCAAGGGCGGTGCCTGACAAGACGGCGGCAGCGAAAGCAGTCGAAACTGCAACCCGCAGAATTGCCTTGGTCATTAAAATTCCCCTATACCCAATCAGACGGTGCCGGGCGCACCTACGAAATAACCGGACCATAATCCTGGGAAAGTATGATGTCTATATCAAAACATCATACGATCGGAGTTTGATATGCAGCGTGTGACAATCACCCTTGATGACGAGCTGATGCAGGAGCTTGATGCGCTGATTGAGACTCGCGGCGATCAGAACCGGTCAGAGGCGATCCGCGATCTCGTGAGAGCAGGTCTGAAGGAAGCCACCCGAAATGCGAAGGGTGACGAACCCTGTATCGGCGTGTTGAGCTATGTCTACGATCATGCCGCCCGCGACTTGGCCCGGCGGCTGACGAACAGCTTCCACCATCATCACGACCTGACGATCGCAAGCCTGCATGTGCATCTCGATACCGAGAATTGCCTCGAAGTCGGCATCCTGAAGGGTTCGATGAACGAGGTGCAGCATTTTTCCGACCACATCACTGCAGAGCGATCGGTGCGTCACGGGAGTGTCCAGATCATACCGCTGCAGGGCAGCGAAGACTGACCGCTCGATCGGGCCCTCCTTGAGCTTCGTCCCCGTCTCAGGGCTCGGACAGTCTCACCGAGCCTGGCGCGAAACCTTCATCACCTCGGCTCTGATCTCTGCGCCATGCTCATCCAGTCGCGGTGGGGGCGAGACGGCAAATTCGGGCTCCCCATCAAAGCTGTAAGGCGGCCGGACGGTCGTGAAGTCTCCCATCTCGGCATTCGGAACGGTGACCGCAATTTGCAGATGCCGTGCCTGTGGGTCTTCGAGCGCCTCGTCGCTATCGTAGGCCGGTGCATAGGGCACTTCGTTCGCTTCCAGCAAACCGCACCATTCGTCTCGCGGCTTGCTTCGAAACACCGGAGCGAGAATATCGATCAGCTCATCCTGATGCCGGATGCGATCCAGGCGCTCGCGGAAGCGGGGATCATCTGCCAGATGGCGCTGCCGGGTCGCATCGAGCAAACCTTCCCAGAACTTCTGTGGCGAGGAGAGATGGAAGGCGATCCATTTCCGGTCGGCGCATTCGAAGGTGTAGGACTGGCTGACCACCGGCCGCGATAACGGACCCATCACCTCTCCGGCGCTGTAGTAATGGGTAAAGCTGTCCAGATTGAAGTGGCTCATGGCCTCCAGCATCGAGATGTCGAGCCTGCGACCCTTGCCTGTCTGACCGCGCTCGATAAGAGCTGCCAGGATACCGGTTGCCGCATAGTGTCCCGTCACCGCATCGGCCAGAGCCGGGCCGATGACGCGCGGGCGGTCGGGTGGTGTCACGAGGCGCAGGAAGCCGCTGGCTGCCTGCGCGACAGTGTCGTAAGCCGGCCTGTCCCGCGCCGGCCCCGAGGTGCCGAAGCCTGAAATCGCGCAGTAGACGAGCCTCGGATTGTGTGCTCTCAGCTCGGTTTCGCCCGCGCCGAGCTTTTCGGCGACCCCCGGGCGGAAGTTCTGGATGAAAACGTCTGCCGAAGCGATCAGGGCGTGAAAGACATCGAGATCCTCGGGGTTTCGTGTGTCGAGGGCAATGGAGCGCTTGTTGCGATTGTAGGTCTGAAAATGGGGCGAGTAGAGCCCGCCCTTGAAGGCGCGGAATGGATCGCCCTCTCCGGGGCGCTCGACCTTGATGACGTCGGCACCGAGGTCGGCCAGTTGCATCGCTGCGGCTGGACCCGTGATGTAGGTCCCCATCTCGATGACCCGAATGGACTGAAGCGGTTTCATTCGGATGTCTCTCCGTCATAGGAAATCGCGAGATCCGCATTGTGGGACAGGATGAAGCCTATCGGCCGTTCGCTTTCCTCATAGAGATGGGCGGCAAGGCCTGCGGCTCGGGCAATGAGGGGGATGGCCTTGAGGGCTGCGAGCGGCCATCCGGCATCGAGCATCACGGCGGGAATGGCGCCTGAGACATTGATCGGCAAGGGCCGGTTCATGATGCCTGGGGCAAGCTTGCCGAGCAGTCTTAAGGTTGCGATGTGTGGTCCGGAAATCTGCAGTTCGTCGGCCACGGCCAGCAGACGGTCTGCGCGGGGATCTCCGCTTGCGTGCTGGGGGTGACCAAGTCCCGGAACCTTCAGGCGCTCTTTCAGGTAAACATCAAGCGAGTGGCGGACCGCCGCCTCGTTTCCGCCAGCGGCGACCAGTTCGGCCAGATATCGTCCCGCCACTTCCGAAGAGCCGGCAACGACGGTGCCCATGCCGAGAAGACCGGCGGCCATGGCGCCCTGCCAGGCCTCCGGGGCTGCGGCAAGCGTCATGCGGGCCGCCTGCACCGATGGAACCAGTCCATGCTCGGCAATCGCGACCAGGCAGGCGTTGAGGGCCGTGGTCTGTCGCTTGTCCGGTCGTTTCCCGCAGACCAGCAGCCAGAAATAATCGGTGAAATCGATCTTACCGATCAGGTCGTCACACAGATCATGGCCTCTGACCGTGATGGATGTTGCATCCGATGTGGCGATCGCGGTGAAAGCCTGGTCCTGCTTGCCAATTCTCATTCAGAGTTCCTTTTCGCATAGCGAAAATAAATTCACTTGCCGAATAATAGAACCTGTTCTAGCTTTGCGTCAACCCGGCGGGAGACGGGTCACGAGTGGAGGATGTCGATGGCTCAGATCAATCAGTTCACGATTACCGAGGCGGTGAAGGAAAGTTTCCAGACTGAGGAGGGCAGTCGTTTCAAGTTCCTGCTTGAGACGTTCATCGACCACCTCCACGACTATACGCGTGAAGTGAACATGACCCATGAAGAATGGATGGGCATGCTGATGTTCCTCTATGATTGCGGGAAGATCTCCACCCCGGAACGGCACGAGTTCATTCTGCTGTCCGACGTCGTGGGCCTGTCCGCCCTGGTCGACATGATCAACACCCGCGGCGGGGCGACGGAAGGCTCCAATCTCGGTCCCTTCTACCTCGATGATGCGCCGGAACTCGGCCTAGGCGGCGATCTCGCCCGGGGGCGTGACGGCACGACGTTGCTGGTGCATGGCATCGTGCGTGACTCACTTGGCAATCCGCTTCCAGGAGCGATCGTCGACACCTGGCAGGCGGATGGCAGCGGCACCTATCCGATCCAGGAACATGGGCAGGACAAATACGACTTGCGTGGGAAGATCACCGCAGACGGCGAAGGTCGCTACTACTATACCACTGTCCTGCCGAAGCCCTACACCGTGCCCTATGATGGTCCGGTCGGACGTCTGCTGCGTGCCGGCAACCGCCATGCCTGGCGGGCAGCGCATCTGCACTTCATCGTCCGCGCCGAAAAAATGCGGGCGATCACCACGGAACTGTTCTTCGAGAACACGGAATACATCGACAATGACGCGGTTTTCGGAGTGCGAAAATCGTTGATCGCCAAACTGGAACCTGTCAAGAAATCCGAAGAATTCCCGTTTGACCTCGAGAAGCGTCCGGACGCGAAGTGCAGGTTCGACTTCGTGCTTGCACCCGAGGGCTGAACTTTGCTGGACAGGGTGGACATGGTTGAGGATCCGAAGCGATCGGCGGAGTTTGTTGAAGCGCTGGCAAAGGGGATAGCCGTCATCGAATGTTTCGATGCCGCGCATCCCGACATGACCCTGAGCGAGATTGCGCGGCGCGTCGGTCTGTCACCCGCTGCTGCCCGCCGCAGTCTGATCACGCTTTCGGCGCTCGGTTACGTCGGCTCCGCTGGCAAGCGCTTTTTCCTGAAGCCCAAGGTTATGACACTCGGCTCCGGCTTCTATTTTGCCGCCCGCATTGATGAGATCCTGTTGCCGGAACTTAGGCAGATCGTCGAAACCCATGGTGATGCCGCCTCCGTCGCCATGCTCGATGGGCACGACGTCATCTATATCGCACACCATTCCACCCAGCGCGCGAGAAGGGCGACGGCCGTGGTCGGAGCGCGTTACCCCGCCCATGCGACGTCGCTGGGGCGCGTTTTGTTGGCCGGTCTTCCGAAGGCCGAGCTCGAGCGTTACTTCGCGAGGGTGGAGCCGAAGGCGCTGACTTCACGGACCGTCACTGACAAGAATGCCCTGCGTGCGCTGATCGACGAAGCCGGGGAGCGCGGCTATGCGACGACTGTCGATCAGCTCGATTACGGGATTACGGCTCTCGCAGTGCCCATCCGCAATGCAGAGGGCAAGGTTACGGCTGCGGTCAACTCCTCGGGCTATTCGGGGCTAATCAGCCCGGACCAGATGGTGAGGGACCGACTGGGGGATCTTCGGGTTGCTGCTGGCCGGATCAGCGCGGCTGCGGCCCGAACACCAGCGCTATCGGCAGCACTGAACGGATAAGGGAGCCGAAGGGCCTGCGCAGGCTTTGCGCGCCCGGTTTAGGGTGCGAATTAAATTTCGTATTGCGAAAAATGGGAGGTGGGCATGTGTAAATTCTGTGATGTGAGACTGAGATCCCCTGCAGATGTCGGCGGAGGATCCCTTCCGCAGCTTGGTCGCTCCAGCGCGACGCAGCCGTTGCCGGCTGGACTGGGCCAGCCCGGTCGCAAGACCTTGATCAAGGGCGGCGCCGTCCTGTCCATGGATCCGACCGTCGGCAATTACACTATCGGTGATGTGTTGATCGAGGGGGCGAAGATCCGCGCCGTCGGCCCTCACCTGGACTCTGCTGATGCGGCGGTGATCGATGCCAGTGGTATGATCGTTATGCCGGGTTTCATCGACACCCATCATCATCAGTTCGAGACCGCTCTGCGCAGCCTCTTGTCCGATGCCATTCTGGTGAATGACGGGCGTCCGGAAAGCACCGCCAATTATTATGAGTGGATGCTGCAGAAGTTCTCGGTCCTCTATCGCCCGGAGGATGTCTACATCTCCGAACTCTTCGGCAGTATCGCGCAGATCGATGCCGGCGTGACGACCGTGATGGATGTGAGCCAGATCCATCACTCGCCGGAGCATTCGGATTCGGCCATTGCTGCCCTGAGGGATGCGGGTCGTCGCGCAGTCTTCGGCTATTTCGAAGGCTGGGGCGATCTTGCCAAGTATCCGGGCGATGCGCGGCGGATCAGGGCCGAACATTTCTCCAGCGATGATCAATTGCTGACAATGGTGATGGGCGGGGAGATCTACCTGCCTTTCCATGAAGAGGCGTGGGCGACGGGCCGCGAGCTCGGTCTGCCGATCGCCCTGCATGTTGTCGGAACCTTCGGCATGCAGCCGACCTTCGACGGCCTGGCCATGGCCGGGAAGTTCGGCCCGGACAATATCTTCATCCATATGACCGGCATGAGCGATATGGCCTGGCAGCGGGCGGCGGATGCCGGCGCGCATATCTCGCTCTCCGTGCCGATCGAGATGCAGATGCGTCATGGAGAGCCGCCGCTACAGAAGGCCCTCGACCTTGGTCTGCAGCCATCGCTTTCCACCGATGTCGAATGCACGATGACCGCAGACATGTTCACGCAGATGCGCTCGACGATTACCCTGCAGCGGATGATTGCCAATGAGAAGGCGCTGCGCGGCGACGACTATCCCAAGCTGCTCTCGGCCATGGACGTGATCCGGTTCGCAACCATTGAGGGTGCGCGTGGCCTGAAGCTGGAGCACAAGACGGGAAGTCTCACGCCCGGCAAGGATGCCGATATCATTCTGCTTGATGCAACCGCGCTCAATGTAGCACCCTTGAACCATGTGCCGGGCGCCGTGGTCACGCTGATGGAGCGCAGCAATGTCTCCACGGTCTTCTGCGCGGGCCAGGTTAAAAAGTGGCAGGGAAGTCTGATTGGTCACGATATCGCAAAGCTGCGGCGTGAGCTCGAGGCGAGCCGCGACTATCTGTTCGAAAAGGCGGGCGTGGAGCAGGATCTGTTTCGCCAGTAGCGCGGAAGCTGGCGCACAAAGAAGCTGACGGGCGCATCCGATATGGGCGCGCCCGTCAGCGGGGAGGAAAAGAAGATGAGTTCCGGACCTCAGCTGCTGGTCAAGGGCTCAATTGATCCGCAGTCACACTTGGTCCTTTCGCACCAGCACGAAGTCGTGCTTCACTTCCCAGAATTCTTCGCTGAAACCGTATTCGGCGGCACGCCGCGGATCTTTTCGGCGGTCGAATTTCGCCAGCAAGCTTTCCTTGACGCCGAAGACGGCGTCCGAATGGATGTATTGATCATCTGGATCGAAGATGTGGGTCACGAGCGTCTCGTAGCCCTCGGCCTTGATGATGTAATGCAGATGGGCCGGGCGATAGGGATGGCGGCCGAGCTTGCCGAGCAGCTGGCCGACCGGCCCGTCGTCGGGGATCGGATAGAATTTCGGCTTTACTGCGCGGAACCAGTAGTGTCCGTCCGGCCCTGTGCGGAAGACGCCGCGCAGGTTGAAGTCGGGCTGGATGCCCTTCTGCTGGACGTCGTAGAAGCCCTCGTCATTGGCTTGCCAGACATCGATCACGGCACTTTCGATCGGCTTGCCCTCGGTGTCGAGAATCCGGCCCTCGATCACCATGTCCTCGCCCTTGGAATCCAGGCAGATATTGGCCCCCATCGGTAGTTCGGGAGCGTCGGCCACATGGAAAGGGCCGAGCACGGTGCTTTCCGAGGCGCCAGAGGGTTTGCGGTTGTTGACCGCATCGATCAGCATCGAGACGCCGAGCACGTCTGACAGCAGGATGAATTCCTGGCGCCATTCGTTGCACATCTGACCGGTGCGGGTGAGGAAGAGGATCGCCTCCATCCACTCGTCCTGGCTTGGCTCCAGTTCCTTCACTGCCTCATGCAGCTTGCGGGTGATGACCTCCATCACCTGCTTGAGACGCTCGTCCTTGGCATTGGCGTTGCGGCCGGTGACGACCTCGACCGAGGTCTCCTCAGTGAAATAGCCCTTTTCATGCGCTTCCATGATCGTTCCTTACCGGTCCAGAATGGTTTTCAGGACGCGCCGCAGCTCGCCTTCGGGGTCAGAGACCGCGGCTTCCGCGCGCCAGGCGACGTGATGGTCCGGACGGACGAGCAGTGCACCGGAATCGCGGATTTCGCGGACGCGCGCCCAGTCCCCGGAGAAGTCCTGCCAGGTCTGGCGAGGGCCGATCTTGTGTACCGTGATCGGCAGGCCGAATTCCTTCGACAGGGACTTCGCGGCCGCCACCCAGCCATCGCCGCCGATGCCGGTCAGAACAGTGAAGACGCCATGGCCGGTCAGATCGAGGCTCGAGACCTTTTCGCCTTCCGGGCCGAAGAGCCAGACATGCGGCAGGCGGGCGCCGGGCCAGGTGGTCGGCTGATAATGCAACTCCGCGTCCTTCTCGAATGCCGGTTCCGGCTGGCCATCGGTGACCACGGCGCCGGACTTGTAGCGCTGGTTCATCTCGACACCATGGGCGTCGAATTCGTAGACCTTGTTGGCAATCGCCTGACGGATCGCCTCGCGCTGCTTTTCCGCATCTGATGTGTTGTCGCAGCGGGCGTCCATGTTCTCCTGCATCTTCACGGGGTCGACGGAATCGAGCATGCCGAGCGCCTTGAAGATCGGACCGAATTCCTCGATCGACTTGTTGGCGCGCGTTACGATCTGCTTGGCGACCGGGGCCCGTTCGGCCTGGTAGCTGTCGAGCAGGCCCATGCCGGCCTGGCCGCGGATGACGGCGGCGAGCTTCCAGGCAAGGTTGAAGGCGTCCTGGATCGAGGTATTGGATCCCAGGCCGTTCGACGGCGGATGGCGGTGGGTGGCGTCGCCCATGCAGAAGACGCGGCCGTTCGACATGGTGGTCGCGTACATGTTGTTGACGGTCCAGGTGGAGACCGACTTGATCTTCGGCTGCAGGTCCTGGACGCCTACGAGATCGCGCACAACCTTGGTCGCGAAGGCATCATCGACCGCCGGTGCCGGCTGGTTGATGTCATAGCCCCAGACGATCAGCCACTCGTTCCACGGGCGAACCATGCGGACGAGGCCCATGCCGATACCGCCGACGTCAGCACCTGGCTGCAGCACCCAGTAGAGTACCGAGGGGCGGTGGGCGACATAGCGGGAGAGGTCGCATTCGAAGAGGATGTTCATCGAACCGGCGACGCCCATCTTGCCTTCGAAGGAGAGGCCGGCATGTTCGGCCACCTTGGAGTTGCCGCCATCGGCGCCGACCAGGAATTTCGATCGCACCGTGAATTGCTTGCCGGTCAGGCGGTCCAGGCAGGTTGTCGTGACACCGTCGGTATCCTGCTCGTGGCTCACATATTCCGTCGACATGCGCGACTGCGCACCGCGCGAACAAGCCGTCTTGAAGAGGAGCGGCTCCATATAGGTCTGCGGCAGGTCGTTCATACGGCCGGGCGAGGAGAGGAGGTGTTCGGCGCGCGAGAGCGGATGGTTGCCCCAGCTCTGCATGCGGCCGATTTCTTCGCCGGCGACCGCCGTGCAGAAGACGTTCTGGCCCATCAGGTCTTGCTCGGTCGCGAACATATAGGCTTCGTCTTCGACGTCGCGGCCGAGATCGCGCAGAACCTCCATCGTGCGCTGGTTGGTGATGTGGGCGCGCGGCGTGTTGGCCAGCCAGCGATAGCGGTTGATGACCATTGGCTCGAGGCCGTAGCTCGCGAGCAATGCGGCGGTTGCCGAGCCGGCCGGCCCGGTGCCGATGATCAGGACGTCGGTGGTGATGTCAGCCATGTGGCCCTCCCTTTGTCGTTTGTTCAAGCGATCCGCCTCTCAAGGTGCGACGGACCGGAAAGAGTTCGATGCCGGTGCGGTCGGTGATCAGGCCCCAGATCCCGCGCGGCGCAAACAGCATGGTGATGATGGCAATCGCCCCGAGCAGCAGCAGGTACCAGGACCCGTAGCTCGACAGCGCATTCTGCATCAGGAAGAAGATGATGACGCCGACGATCGGCCCTTCGATGGTGCCGATGCCGCCGATGATGACGATGAACAGCACATAGGCCGTCCAGTCGGTCAGCGAGAAGGCGGCATCGGGTGAGATACGGGCCTTCTGCAGATAGATGATCGCGCCGACGATGCCGGTGATGAAGGCGGTCGAGAGGTAGATCACGAGCTTCAGTCGGAGGGCATCGACTCCGAGAGCACGGGCGGCCGTCTCGTTGTCGCGGACGGCAGCAAGGCCCAAGCCCTGCTTGGAGCGTAGCAGGCGATAGACAAAGCCGATGGTCAGGACGAGAACCACCAATGCTAGCCAGAAGGCGACGGCGTCGGCTGCGGCTGCGGCCCGCATGCCGAACCAGTCTTCAAGCAGGGCGACGCCGAACATGTCGCGCGTTGCCTCGCGCGGGAGCGACGTACCAGTGCCGCCGCCAAGCGCCTTCCACTGGGCAAAGAGCAGCCGGCCCACTTCGGCGATGACCCAGGTGCCGATGGCAAAATACGGACCGTAGAGGCGGAAGGCAAAGAACGCCGTCGGTATCGAGACCAGCACTGCGAAGAGGCCGGCCAGCGGTATGGCCAGGATCGGGTCGAGGCCGAGAAGGATGACGAAGCCGAAGAGGGCATAGGCACCGCAGCCGACGAAGAGCTGCTGGCCGACGGAAATCAGCCCGGCGTAGCCGGCAAGCAGGTTCCAGCTTTGGGCGAGCGCCAGCATGGTCAGGATAAAGAAGAGGTCCTGCACCACGCCGCGCGAGACGACGAAGGGGGCGGCTGCCAGGAGCAGCACGAAGAGGATGGCTGCGATTGAAAACAGCGTGGAGAGGCGGGTGCGGGTTTCGACCCGCCAGGAAGGCGTCGGGCGCATGACGTTCGACAGGATGTCTCGGTTCGGGGTCATCGTCACCTCAATCGACAGCGCGCGGGAAGAGACCCCGCGGGCGGAACAGCAGGACCAGCAGGAAGGCGATATGGCCCGAGAGGATCTGCCATTCCGGGTTGATAGCGGCTCCGAACGTTTGTGCGACACCCAGAATGATGCCCCCGGCAAGCGTGCCCCAGAGTGAGCCGAGGCCGCCGATGATAACGGCTTCGAAGGCGTAGATCAGGCGTGCCGGACCGGCGGTCGGATCGAAATTGGCGCGGGTGCCGAGATAAAGCGCGGCGATCGTGACGATCACCATGGCAAGGCCTGTTGCGATGGCAAAGATCTGGTTCGGACGGATGCCCATCAGGCCTGCTGTGACGACATCGTCGGAGGTTGCGCGGAAGGCACGGCCAAGCGCCGTCTTGTAGATCAACTGGTTGAGGCCGACGATGACTAGGACCGCGGAGGCGAAGGTCAGGAGCGGCATCACGCCGGCATTGATGCCACCGAGCGAGAGCGATGCCTGCTCCAGGGCGCCAGCCGGGATGCGCTGGCTGTCCGCGGTAAAGGCTTCGAGCAAGCCGTTCTGGATGACGATCGACAAGCCGAAGGTGACGAGCAGCGGCGGCAGGATGTCCTTGCCGAGTGTGCGGTTCAGCAGGTGATATTGCAGCAGGTAGCCGATCGCGAACATCAGCGGACCGGCGATCAGTGCCGCGACGAAGGGGTTAAGCCCAAGTGTCGAGACGAGCAGCAGGATCAGGAAGGCGGCAAAGACGATGAGATCGCCATGGGCGAGATTGACGAGCCGCATGATGCCGAAGACGAGCGACAGACCCGCCGCGAAGAGGGCGTAGAGCCCGCCGAGCAGGATGCCCTGGAGAATGGTATCAAGCCAGTTCATGGGTTTCCGCTCCGAAATAGGCCGCGTGAATATCGGCGCGGTCGAGCTCTGCCGGACGCCCTTCGAGCGTGACCCGACCTTCCATCATGCAATAGACGCGGTCTGCGACCTGCAGCGCCTGGGCGATATCCTGCTCGACGATGACGATGGCGGCTCCCGTTTCCCGGATGCGCGGGAAGGCGGCGTAGATGTCCTTGATGACAACGGGGGCGAGGCCGAGGCTCAACTCGTCGCAGAGCAGCACTTCGGGATTCGACATCAACGCACGGCCGATTGCGACCATCTGCTGCTGCCCGCCGGAGAGTGCCGTCGAGGGATTGCGGCGCCGCTCTTTCAGGATCGGGAAAAGTTCGTAGATCGTTTCGAGCGACCAGGGACCATTCACCTTTCGGCCGTGGCGACCGACGAGAAGATTTTCCTCGACCGTGAGTGAGGGGAATAGCCTACGCCCTTCGGGCACGAGCGCGATGCCGCGGGCCATGACATCGGGTGATGCAAGCGAGCCGATCGGCTGGCCACGATGCAGGACGGCCGCTGGATCATTGCGTAGCACGCCTGCTATCGAGCGCATCAATGTCGATTTTCCTGCGCCATTGGCGCCGATAACGGCAATCGTCTCGCCGGGATTGAGGACGATGTTAACGCCGAACAGGGCCTGGAAGTCTCCATAGGAGGCGGTGAGGTTCTTGGTTTCGATGAGGCTCATGGTTCAGACCTCCATGCCTAAATAGATTTCGCGCACCTCGCGCGAGTTCATGATGGTCTGCGGATCGCCATGACCGATCATCCGACCGAAGTTGAGGACGAGGATCTTTTCCGCGACCGCGTTCAAGGCATGAAGGACGTGCTCGATCCAGATGATCGCCATGCCGCGCTGGTGGACGCGCTTGATCGTGGCGACCAGCTGACGGCACTCGCCTTCGGTTAGCCCGCCGGCGATTTCGTCGAGCAGCAGAAGCTTCGGCTTGGTGGCAAGGGCGCGGGCGAGCTCCAGCCGCTTGCGCTCGAGGAGGGTGAGGCTGCCGGCCGGGCGGTTGGCCTTGGCGATCAGGCCGGTCTCGACCAGGATCTCGGCGCAGAACTCGGCGACGTCGGCTTCGCTGCTTTCGCTGCCGAAGGCGCCGGCGACGAGCAGGTTTTCGTAGACCGTCAACCGTTCGAAAGGCTGCGGGATCTGGAAGGTGCGGCCCATGCCGGCGAAACAGCGCTGCATCGGCGGGACATTCGTCACGTCACGACCATCGAAATGGACAGTGCCCCTGGCGACGGAGAGGTTGCCGGTGATCAGGTTGAACAGCGTCGACTTGCCGGCACCGTTCGGTCCGATGACCCCAAGCGCTTCGCCGGGCTCGACGGAAAAGCCGATATCCTCGGCGACCACGAGGGCCCCGAAGGATTTCGACACTCCATTCAATTCCAGGATCGGCATGGACACTCCTCCGTCAGGCTGGCGGCGGCCCGGAACGATCGGGACGCCGCTGCCATGGGTTCACAAGGTTCAGCTCAGCGCTTCCATCTTGCCGCCAAGCGGGATGTTCGGTGCCTGGCCGTTCTCGACGACGACGAGGTCGTAACCGCCGCCGGTTTTGAGGCGCCACTGACCACCGACGAGCGGGGTCTTGGCGACGTTCTTCTGGGCGAAGGGAGGCAGGTTGGCGTTGTTCCAGGCGATCGGGCCGACCAGCGTGTCCAGCTTGGTTTCGCCGATGGCCTTGGCCACGGCATCGCCATCCGTCACGTCTTCCGCGCGCTTCATGACGTCGACCGCCAGTTCGAAAAGCGCATGGGCAAAGCCGATCGGCTGTGTCCAGGGGCGACCGGTCGCTGTGGTGAAGGCCGTTGCCACATCGGCAGCAGTCTCGCCTGTCAGCGAGGACTTGAAGGGATGAGACGGCGTCCACCAGACCTCGGTCGAGAGGTTGTGGCCGGCATCACCCAGGGCTTCCACGGTCTGCGGGAAAAGCAGCGCCTTGCCGATCGAAGCGATCTTGGGTTTGAGGCCCTGCTGCTTGGCTTGGTTCCAGAAGGTCGTGAGGTCAGGCGGGATCATCACGCCGGTCAGGATTTCCGTCTCGGCCTGCTTGAAGGCATTGATCTGGGCGGAGAAATCGTCGGTCAGGTTCTGATAGCGGCCGGTGTCGGTCAGGCCATAGCCGAGCTTCTCCAGCACCGGCGGGAAGCCGACGACCTTGTCGCCCCAGGCATTGCCGTCGCCGTCGTTCGGGAAGAGGCCACCGACCTTTTTGTTGGTCTCGACCTGGCCCCACATGCCGGTGAAGACGGCGATGATGTCCTCCAGGCCCCAGAAGAAGTGGTAGGCGTAGTTGAACGGCTTCCAGCTTGCGGGATCGCCGGGATTGCCCTGCTGGCCGATGAACCAGGGCTGCCAGGGAGCGACCGTGGACAGGCAGGGGATCTGCTCGGCTTCGCAGGTGGTGGAGACCGGATTGGTGGTTTCCGGTGTCGAGGAGACGAGCATCAGGTTGATTTCGTCGTCGACGATCAGTTCCTTGGCGACTTCGGCGGCGCGGTTCGGATTGGACTGGCTGTCCTTGACGACGACCTCGTAGTTCAGGCCCATCTTCTTCGTCGTCGCAAGGAAGCTGTCGATGACGAATTTGTCGGCTTCACCAAAGGCAGCAAGCGGGCCGGTTTGCGGGCTGACATAGCCGAGCTTGACCGCCGCTGACTGCGCAATCGCCGGGGCTGCAAGGCCCGAGGTTGCCAGCACGGCGCCGCCGGCTGCCGTCGTCTGCAGGAATTTCCGTCGCGTAATCATATTTCCTCCCATCATCGTCTCTCCTCCCAAAGAGTGCGCTATGCGCGGGATGTCTTGTCGGTTAGTCGGGCCTGACGCCCTCCCAGGCCTTTTGCAGAAGTGTGCGGATCGACGCCCGGTCGATCGGACGCGGGTTCCAGTAGGGGTTTTCCGTAGCGATATCGGCGGCACGATCGAGATCGGCTTCAACAAGCCCAAAATCCTTGAGCGACAGCGGCGCGCCGATCGACTTGGCAAAATCCCAGAGACCGCCGCCGATGGAGCCGCCGAACAGTTCGGCGGCACCTGAGAGTTCCGCTTGCGCGGCCTTCGCATTGAAGGAGGCCGTGTGCGGCAGCATGACTGCATGGGTTTCGGCATGCGGTGTATCGAAGGATCCGCCCAGTGTGTGGCAGATCTTGTGGTGCAGCGCCATGCCGACTGTGCCGAGCACAGTGCCGCAAAGCCAGGCGCCATAGAGCGCTTCCGCCCGCGCATCAGGATCACGAGGGTTCTTCACCAGAACCGGAAGGCTGTCCCGGAATGCGCGCAAACCGTCGAGCGCCATCAGTGCCGAGACCGGATTGCGATCCTGGGCATAGAGGCCCTCGACCGCATGGGCCATGGCGTTCAGACCACTCGTGACGCTCATGCCGACGGGAAGGCCGAGGGTGAGGTCCGGATCGTAGATGACGACTTCCGGCAGGATGCTGGCGTTCCGGACCGTGGTCTTTCGACCGCCTTCGGTTTGCCCGAGGATCGGGGTGACTTCGGAGCCGGCATAGGTGGTGGGGATGACAACCTGCAGCAGATCGGTGCGGTAGGCAATCGCCTTGCCGAGCCCCGTGGTGGAGCCGCCGCCGAGCGAAACGACGCAATCGGCTTTGGTATCCTGGACGACCTTCAGCGCTTTCTCCGTCACTTCGACGGGCGTGTGCATCACGGCACCCGAGAAGACACCAACTGAGAGGGCTCCGAGCCGATCGGAGAGGGCTTCGGCATCCGCCTTCTGGTGCGGCGTTGACAAGAAAAGCGCTCGGCGGCAGCCGAGGGACTCTACCGCGCTGCTGACCTCCGCGCTGCGGCCGGAGCCGAAGAGAATACGCGCCGGGCTGCCGGCATAGGTGAAGCTCTTCATTTGCCCCTCCCGGGTCGTGCGCGGACCATGACGAACCTGACGTTGACGCGTGAGGCCGGTTTTTCGTCGATCACCGTCTGCTCGAAGGAATGCACCAGTTCCGGTCGGACGCCGAACAGCGCGTCTTCGCCAAGCCTCGGATCATCTGCGTCGTAGATGTGGGTGGTGATCGTCTCGAAACCCGGTGCGCGCACGACGAAATGCAGATGCGCGGGACGGTGCAGCGGATAACCCGCCTGGGCGAACAGCCGCCCCACAGGCCCATCACCGGGAACGCCGTATCCGGCCGGACGGACCGTGCGATAGTGAAACTCCCCGTCCTGATCGGGGCGGAACAGACCCCGCAGATTGAATTCCGGCTGCAGATCCGGCTGCTGGTTTTCGTAGTAACCTTCGGCGTTCGCCTGCCAGGTGATGATTTCGGCCGTGGTGACCGGCACGCCGTCGAGGTCTTCGACGCGGCCCTCGACCAGCAGCGGCTCGCCTTTGCCGTCGAGCGAGATGGAACTGCCGAGTGCCCGCTCCGGGGTATCGGGACGGAAGAAGGGACCGCGGATGGTGTTGGGCGTTGCGCCGGACGGACGCCGCGAGTTGATGTCTTCCACCAGAGCCGACGCGCCCACGAGATCGGAGAACAGCACCCATTCCTGGCGGCGTTCGTCCGAGGCGTGGCCGACCTCGGTCAGGAAGTCGAGAACCTTGCGCCATTGCTCCTGGGTCGGGCGGAATTCCTTGATGAGGTCATGGACGTGACAGACCACGGCAGAGAGCAGACGCGCGGTTGCATCATCTGTTGTGCCGAAGCGGCTTGTGAAGGCCTCCTTCGAGGTCGCTTCGTCGAAGGAAATGAGGTCTGCGGCCCGCGACATGCATCTCCTCCCAAATCCGCATTGCTGGTCGAGAGGAAACTAGCAGGGCTCGCATGCAGGATTGATGATTTGTTTGGGAGGCAATATAACAATCCGTTATGAAGTTCGACGAACGACACCTGATCCAGCTGGCTGCCGTGGTCAAAACGGGTGGCGTGACGGAAGGTGCAGCCCTCCTGGGGCTTGCCCAGCCGGCGGTGTCGCGCACCCTTTCGATGCTGGAAAAGAGGATCGGCGAACCGCTGTTCATCAGGGGTAGGCGCCCAATGCAGCCAACGCCGCTCGGGATTGCGCTCGCCGAACATGGGCTTGCCATGTTGGCGGCCTCGCGCAAGGCCTCCGATCTGATGGAAAGCTTCCGGGTCGGCAAAAGCGGCGTGGTGCGTGTCGGCGGCAGCCCGTTCTTCATGGACTCGCTGATCGCCGGCATGTGTGCCGAGTTCCAGGAGACGCATCCGGATGTGCGGATCGACCAGTCCTATGGCTATTTTCCGGATCTGCGTGCAGCGCTAAAGGCCGATCAGATCGATCTGGCTATCTGCCCCATTGATATTTTGGACGAAGGCTCGGGGCTTGCCTTCCAGCAGATTTTGCCCGGCCGCAATGTCATCGCGTGCCGCGTGACCCATCCGCTTTTGTTGAAGCGCCGCGTGCAGCCGTCCCATCTTCTCGACTACTCCTGGGTAGCGCCGCCGCCGGGCAGTCCGCTTCTGGCCGACCTCAGAGCACTGCTCCTCTCCTTCGGAGCGACGGAAATCCGCATCCGCTATTCCGGCGGGTCGCTGGCGAGTGTCGTCAATTATCTGAAGGGCGCCGATGCGCTCACCGTGATGCCGCATAGCGTGGTCTTTGCGCAGCGCAAGGAAAAGATGATCACGGCCTTGCCTATCAACATTCCGCATCCGGAGCGTGCGCTGGCCATCTTGAGGCGTGTCGATGCGCCGCGGTCTCCGGCGGTCGAGCAGTTTTCATCCTTCGTGCGGTCGAGCTTCGAAAACCTGCGCCACCTGATCAAGCGTCACGAAGAGGCGGTCGTCTGGGGAAGCTGACGGGCCCGCTTGAGCGGGCCCGCCTAGGTCGTGTCCTCAGGCTAGTGCTTCCATCTTGCCGGCCGTTGGTATGTTCGGTGCCGTCTTGTTATCGACGATGACGAGGTCGAACGTGCCATCGTCCTTGCGCCGCCACTGGCCGCCGACCAGAGGCGTCTTGGTGACGTTCTTGGCCGCAAAGGGCGGCACACCCTTGCCGTTCCACTCGACGCGGCCGACGATCGTGTCGACCTTGGAGGAAGCGATCGCCGCGGCCACGGCTTCTGCATCCGTCACGTCGTCGACCCGACCCATGACATTGGTTGCCATCTCGAAGAGCGAGTGGATGAAGCCGATGGGCTGTGTCCAGGGACGACCGGTCTTGGCGGTGAAGTCGGCGGCGAGTTCGCCGGCACTCTGCCCCGTCAGCGATGACTTGAACGGATGCTGCGCCGACCACCAGACCTCCGACGAGAGGTTGTGGCCGGCCGCCCCCAGTGTTTCGACCGATTGCGGGAAAAGGATCGCCTTGGCGACGGTGACCGCTTTCGGATTGAAGCCTTGTTGTTTCGCCTGGTTCCAGAAGGTTGTGAAGTCAGGCGGAATGACGACGCCTGTGATGATGTCGCACTGGCCGTCCTTGAAGGCATTCACCTGGGCGGTGAAGTCGTCGGTCAGGTTCTGGTAGCGGCCCGGATCGAGCAACTCGAAGCCCGCCTGGGCGAGGCCCGGCTTCAGGCCGACATTCGGATCGCCCCAGGCATTGCCATCGGCATCGTTGGGGAAGAGGCCGCCGACCTTTTTGTTGGTATCCAGCTGGGCCCACATGTTGGTGAAGACCGCGATGACGTCTTCCAGGCCCCAGAAGTAATGGTAAGCGAAGTCGAACGGTTTCCAGCTCTCAGGGGCGCCAGGATTGCCCTGCTGGCCGATGAACCAGGGCTGCCAGGGCGCTTTGGTGGAGATGCAGGGGATGCCTTCGGCTTCGCAGGTCGTGGCGACCGGATTGGTGTTCTCTGGGGTCGAGGCGACAAGCATCAGATTGATTTCGTCGGAGAGGATGAGTTCCTTCGCCACATCCGCTGCCCGGTTCGGGTTGGACTGGCTGTCCTTGACGATGATCTCGAAGTTCTTGCCTGCCTCGGTCGCGAGGAAAGAGGCGATGTTATAGGCGTCGCTCTCGCCGAAGCTTGCCAGCGGTCCCGTCTGCGGGCTCACATAGCCGAGCTTGATCTTGGCTCCCTTGGCGATCGCCGGTGCGGCGAGGCCCCCGAGCCCATAGGCGAGACCGGTAGCAGCCCCCGCCTTCAGCAGTTTTCTGCGCGTAATCATGCTGTCCTCCTCCCTGTTGTCCTTGCAAAATCATGCCGCGACGCGGCGGAACGGCTGGCTTCCTTCCACAAGATCCCGAAGCATTGCATCCAGAGCTGCAACCTCCATTTCGGACGCCTGATGGGCGCGCCCGGGAAAGAGTTCACACCTTAGCCTCGCACGCGCCCTCCCAAGCGCTTCGGATGCTTCTGCAAAGGCTGAGACCGGGATCCATGGGTCCTGGTCCGAGCCGGTCAGATAGACAGGAAGCCCGTCGAGGTCGTTTTCGGGACGCGAGTCGCTTGCCTGACCGACGCGGCAGCCGGTCAGGTTGACCATGGCACCGTTCCAGGGCCCGAAGGCCATGGCATATTCGAGCGACAGGCAGGCGCCCTGGCTGAAGCCACCGATGAGCAGCGGCTTCTCGCTGCCGCCCGCCTGTCGCAGGCCCCCAACCAGCCCATGGAGATAGTCGAGCGAGGCTGAAAGTTCGATGCGCGTCGGGTCTGTCAGCGCGTCGGTCGCGCGTGCTGCATACCAGCTGTTGCCGCTCGCTCGGGGCAGACAGAAAGCCACCCCGCGCACCGATAGTTTCCCGACGACCTGCTCGATCATGTCCTCGGGCGATTGGGTTCGTCCGTGAATGAAGACACAGAGCACGTCGGCCTCCGCCGGTGCGACGCCCGCGGTCAGAGGCTCGCCATGGATCGTCATCATCGCCTCCGGGTTAGAAGTTTGCGGGTTCGAGGCCGGCGATCAGCTCCTCGCGGCGATCCTCGAACCATGGCGGGAAGACCAGCGTGGTGCCGATGGCGTCTGCTGGCTCGTCCAACGCCCATCCTCCTTCAACCGACCACGCGATCTCGAAGAGTGCACCGCCCGGCGAGCGGACGTAGCAGGACTTGAAGTAGTTGCGATCCTTCTGGTCGGAGACGTCGGTAAAGCCGAGACCTTCGATATGAGCCTTAAGCTTCAGCTGGTTCTCTTCGTTGACGGTGTTGAGTGCGAGGTGATGGATGGTCCCACCGGACAGCGTCCAGGTCCCCTGAGGTCCGCTCGGCTGGTGAAGCACCTCGACCATGCTCGACGGGCCACCATTGTTCGGCACCGAGAACATCAGGCCCTCGTCGCTGTCGGCTTCCTTCTTCATACCCATGCCGACCGTCAGAAAGTCGTCCATCGAAGTGCGGTCGAAGACGGCGATCGCGGCGCCATAAATGCCCCGGATGCCGTGTGCCTCGCTTATGCCCTTAGCTTGATTGGAAATCGGTGGGCGCGTGTCTGCCGGGCTCTCGACCAGTTCGTGGTCGATGCCGCAGGGATGGGCGAGCGCGACGCGGGTGATGCCGAAGCGGCTGATCTTGGTGGCGGGGATCCCGCGCTCGTTCAACCTGTCGACCCAGAAATCGGCCGAACCGACGGGGATCGCCAACTGGATGATCTTCGACTGGTTGGTGCCGCGCTTGCCATAGATGCCAGGCTTCTTGAAGGGGAAGGTGGTGACGATGGTCGAGGGATCGCCGCTCTTGGCGCCGTAGTAGAGATGGTAGACCGGGATCGTGCCATCGAAGAGCACTGTGCGCTTGATGGAATGCAGGCCCAATGTCTTCGTATAGAAATCGTAGTCCTCTTGCGCACCGTCGGTGCTCAGCGTGAGGTGATGATAACCCGAGATGAACGACATGCTTCTTCTCCTCCAGAAATGCAAATGCACGGATCGCGCCGATCCCGACACACGGGCCCTCCAGCGGCTGACCATGCCGCACCCGTTCTCTTCGTGTCGGAGCGGATCTGCTCCAATTGTCGGACTATAGAGGGCGCAAGGCCGTCTGTTGATAAAATTGCTTATGACCGATATAGCAGATTGCTATGAAGATCGATGAGCGCCACCTCGTCCAGCTTGCTGCCGTCGCCGAAACCGGTGGTGTCACGGAAGGCGCTGCCATGCTTGGCATGACCCAGCCGGCCGTCTCGCGAACCTTGTCCATGCTGGAGCGCAGGGTGGGCGAGCCACTCTTCACGCCCGGCAAGCGGCCGCTGCAACTCACGCCGCTCGGCCAGCAACTGGCCATCCAGGGCCGTTCCATCCTGGCCGCATCGCGCAAGGCGGTCGAGATCGTCAGAAGCTTTCAGTCAGGCACGGCAGGCCGGATCAAGGTGGGTGGGGTTCCCTTCTTCATGGATGCCGTCATCTCGCAGATGATCGCGACCTTCCAGCTTCGCGAACGCGATATTCTCGTCGAGCAGTCCTACGGCAACCTGCCGGATCTGCTGACCGAGCTCGATTCCAGTCAGATCGATATGGCGATCACGCCGATCGGAAGCGCGGACCTGAAGAGCGATTTCGAGTTCCAGTCTATCCTGCCGGGGCGCAATGTGCTGACCTGTGCGGTAGGGCACCCGCTGCTGAGGAAGCGGCGGCTCAGCATCGAAGATATCATGACCTATCCCTGGGTGGCGCCGCTGCCGGGCTCTCCCTTGGTGCTGGATCTGCACAACATTCTGATCACGCTCGGGATCAGCGAGCTACAGGTCCGCTATTCCGGTGGATCGCTTCTGTCCGTCGTCAACTACATCGCCTCGACCGACGCGCTGGCGATCCTGCCGCATTCGGTGGTCTTTTCCTTCAAGGGTGAGAACAAGATCTCCATCGTGCCCGTCGATATCCCGCAGCCGGAGCGCACGCTGGGCATCATTACCAAGCGCAAGACCTATCCGAACCCGGCCTGTCGCAAGTTTCAGGATCATATTGTCCGGGAATTCACCGACCTGAAGAAGGTGATCGAGCGTCACGAGAGATCGATCGTCTGGGGTGAGGGGCCATTCCTGCCCGAACGTGATCGCTGAGCCATTCCCGAGCCTATCCTCGGTATCTAAGAAAAAATGTTCTGAAGACTGTAACGAAACGCAGTTTGCGCCGTCTAATCCGTGAAACCCCATTGTGCGTACGGGACTGTTGATGAGCAGTATGAAACAAATGCCAGGCGCCGCAGATGCGCAGTGGACAAAGCCCAAGCGCTTCGATCGCAACCTTGTCGTGATCGGTGCGGGCTCGGCCGGGCTCGTCTCTGCCTATATCGCCGCCGCCGCCAAGGCAAAGGTGACGCTCGTTGAAGCCAACAAGATGGGTGGCGATTGCCTGAACTTTGGCTGTGTTCCGTCCAAGGCTCTGATCAAGAGCGCCAAGGTGGCGCATCAGATGCGCCATGCGGATCGCTACGGCCTCGAAGCCGTCGAGCCCACGGTGCCCTTTTCCGCCGTGATGGAGCGGATCCACAAGGTGATTGCTGAGATCGAGCCGCATGACAGTGTCGAGCGCTATACGGGGCTCGGCGTCGAGGTTCTCCAGGGCTATGCGAAGCTCGTCGATCCGTGGACGGTGGAGATTGCATTGAGCAGCGGCGGTACGCAGCGGCTGACGACGCGGGCGATCATCATCGCAACCGGCGCGCAACCCTTCGTGCCTCCGATCCCGGGTCTGGCTGAAGTCGGTTATCTCACGTCCGACACTTTATGGGAGAGGCTGCGCGACCGGCCGGAGGTGCCGCGTCGTCTCGTCGTTCTCGGCGGTGGGCCGATCGGGTGTGAACTGGCCCAGAGTTTCGCCCGGCTAGGCTCGCAAGTCGCTCAGATCGAGATGGCCCCGCGGGTGATGATGCGTGAGGATCCGGACGCGGCCGGCTTTGTCGAGGCATCGCTGAAGACCGATGGTGTGCAGGTGCTGACTGGGCACAAAGCCGTGGCTTGCGGCACGGATGGCGACGACAAATGGCTCGAGGTGGAGCATGCAGGTGGCCGAGACCGTATCGGCTTTGACGAAATCATCGTTGCCGTCGGGCGTGCGCCGCGCCTGAAGGGCTTCGGGCTCGAGGAACTCGGCATCAAGGTCGACCGTGTCGTCGAGACCAACGAGTATCTTCAGACGCTCTACCCGAACATCCTGGCCGCCGGTGACGTGGCCGGCCCTTATCAGTTCACCCATGTCGCCGGACATCAGGCCTGGTTTGCGGCGATCAATGCGCTGTTTGGTGACCTCAAGCGCTTCAAGGCCGATTACTCGGTCATCCCCTGGGCGACATTCACGGACCCGGAAGTGGCGCGCGTCGGTCTCTCGGAAACGGAGGCGAAGGAAAAGAAGATCCCCTACGAGGTGACGCGCTTCGGTATCGATGATCTCGATAGGGCGATTGCCGACGGCTCGGCGCATGGCTTCGTCAAGGTGCTGACCGTACCGGGCAAGGACAAGATCCTTGGCGTCACCATCGTCGGCGCACATGCGGGCGATCTAATCGCGGAATTCGTCTTCGCCATGAAGCATGGCCATGGGCTCGGAAAGATCCTCGGCACGATCCACATCTATCCGACGCTGGCCGAAGCGAACAAGATGGTCGCCGGGCAGTGGCGGCGGGCGCATATCAATGGTTTTCTGCTCTCGCTGCTCGAGCGTTTCCAGACCTGGAGACGTGGATGATCGATGCGAAGATCCTGCCGCTGCAAAAGGCGGCGCTCCAACCAATGGCCGCGTTTCTTGCCAGGCGTGGTGTGCGGGCGGATCAAATCAGCGTCGTGGGTTTCCTCGCCGGGCTTGGTGCTTTCGCCGCAATCAGCTTCGGGTACTGGCTGGCAGCGCTTCTGTTGATCCTCGCCAATCGCGGCTTTGACGGCCTCGATGGTGCGGTCGCCCGTATCCAAGGGCCGACGGATCGCGGTGCCTATCTCGATATCGCTTTCGACATGGTCTTTTACGCCTTGATCCCGCTTGGCTTTGCGATCGCCTCGCCTGAGGTGAACGCTCTGCCGGCGGCCATCCTCATCGTTTCCTTCGTCGGCACGGGATCGTCCTTTCTCGCCTTTTCGGCGGTCGCCGCAAAGCTTGGCCGCAAGGCGCCAGAATTTCCGACCAAGGGCATCTATTATGCCGGCGGTCTGGCGGAAGGATTCGAGACGATCGCCGTCTTCGTTGCCATGTGCCTTTTCCCCGAAAACTTCGCCGTGATTGCCTACGGTTTTGCCGCGCTTTGTGCGCTGACCACCGTCATCCGCTGGCGTCAGGGATGGGTCGCCTTTTCGGAGGGATCGCGATGAAGGCTCGACACGCCGTTTCAGCCGGCCGCGTTCAAACGGTCGAGTGCGTTGCGAACCGTGAGCCGGGCGCGATGCAGGAGCACGCGCATATTGCCTTCGCTGATGTTGAGCAATGCGCATACCTCGCTGGGGTCGAGCTCCTGCTGGCCGCGAAGAATGAGCACCGCCCGTTGCGTCGGCGGCAGAGTGTCGATCACATCTTCGACGTGCTGCAGCACGCTTCGACCCTCAATGTGACGTTCCGGGGTCAGGTTCTCCCAGAGTTCCGGGATCTGGCGCCAGTGGCCGCGACCGTCAAACGCGTCTGCCAGGCTGTCGCCACTGGCGTGATCGTCGAAGAAGACGGTACGCCCTTCGCGGCGGGCGCGGCTGCGCGCCTTGTTGATGAGGATGGTGTAGATCCAGCTGGCAAGCGAGCTGCGTCCCTCGAAGAGATCGATACGACCGAGCACGGCGATCCAGGTGTCCTGAACGACCTCCTCGGCAAGGTGCCGGTGCTGAACGATGCCGGTGCCAAAACGGATCATCGCGGCATTGTGGCGCCGATAGAGAACATCGAAAGCCGCAGCATCGCCATCCACCAGGCGCAAAACCAGAGCCTGATCATCCCCTTCGACCTGCGTCACGCCGCCCCTCACATCAATCCGGCGGCCATTAGCGAAACAATCATCTTTAAAGTCCAGCCGCATTCGCGCCCATCAAGTCATAGTGACCATGCCGTGTCTGTCGTCGCGAGCGGTGCGGTCTTACAGCGCGCCGACTGCTTTTCGGGAGATGTCCATGACTGATCGCAACGGGTCTCGTCCTGGCCATCTTTCGCCGGATGCCAACGACACCGCCTCAGCCATCACAAGCCGCCGAAGCAAGATCTGGCGATTTGTGCCCGTGGTCGTCGTCCTTGCTGGCCTCGCTCTCGGTTATGCCTTCGGCCTGCAGGACTATCTGAGCCTGGCGTTTCTTGCCGAGCAAAGACAGGCTCTCAGGGCCTATGTCGATGCCAATTTTCTCTGGTCGGCATTGCTTTTCCTTGGGATCTACATTGCCGCCGTTGCCTTCTCATTCCCGGCCGCGTCGGTGTTGACCATCTTCGGCGGCTTTCTGTTCGGCTGGATGATCGGCGGCGCACTCGTGGCTGTCGGAGCCACCGTCGGCGCGTCCATCCTCTTCCTTGCAACGCGATCGGCCTTCGGCAGTTTCCTTCGCCATCGCGTCGATGGTGTCGTGAAGAAGCTTGCCGACGGCTTCCGCGAAAACGCATTCGGCTATCTCTTCGCCATCCGGTTGGCGCCGGTCTTTCCGTTCTTCGTGGTGAACATTGCCGCTGCTCTGTTCGATATCAGCCTTGGCCGTTTTTTCGCGGCGACATTCTTCGGCATCCTGCCTGGCACCTTTGCCTATGCCTATCTCGGGCAGGGCGTCGACAGTGTGCTTGTGGCCGCACAGCAGAGTGGCCAGCAAGCGAAGATCTCGGATCTTGTCACCCCGGAAATCACGCTCGCCTTTTTCGCGCTGGCGCTTGTCGCGCTGATCCCCACGGTGGTGCGGCAGATCCGCAAGCGAGGTGCTTCGCGATGAACAGTGAGATCACAGGGTTGAGGGAATCGTAAGTCATGTTTCGATGCAGCGAAGTCGCGGAGCGGGCGAGCCTTTTGATCGATGGCGAGCTGGGCTTGTGGCCACGACTGAACATCCGGCTGCATCTGGCGATGTGTCGCGGATGCCGGGCTTTCGTCGAGCAAATGCGGATAACCCGCGATCTTGCCGTATTGGCTGGAGCTGCTGAGGATCCGCTGCCGAGTGCCGAGATCCAGGCCGCGCTGGCCAGACGACGGATCCAGTCTGGACGACCATCATGAAATCCGTCGGACATCATGAGCGTAGTTCCAATGAAGAGAGCTGAAATGCAGGCATGTGACATCGTCAATTTGAGGGAGAAGGGCAGATCATGCGATCAATGACAGGAATTTTCGCCGCAGGCTTCATCGCGGCGGCCAGCGGTTTGCCAGCACTTGCGTCCGGCCCGGATCTTTCCGACTGGGCTGCCATCGAGAAGAGCGCTTACGGCCAGACGGTCTATTTCAACGCCTGGGGCGGATCGGAAAACATCAACGCCTATCTCGAATGGGTCGGCGCCGAGATGCAGTCACGCTATGGCGTGACCGTCGTTCAGGTGAAGCTCGATGACACTGCGAGTGCCGTGGCCAAGGTGATCGCCGAAAAAGCCGCCGGCAAGGATGCAGGTGGCTCCGTCGATCTCATCTGGATCAACGGCGAGAACTTCGTGTCGATGAAGCAGCAGGAGCTGCTTCTTACACCCGGCTGGGCGACGTCCTTGCCGAACTGGGTTTATGTCGATGTTGAAAACCAGCCGACAATCCTCACCGACTTCACCGAGCCGACGGAGGGCTTGGAAAGCCCCTGGGGCGGGGCGAAGATGGTCTTTTTCTACGATGGTGCCCGGACCGAGGCCTCGAGCCTGCCTGACAATGCAAGCCAACTGCTCGACTGGGCCAAGCAGAACCCAGGTCGCTTCTCCTATCCGGCTCCGCCTGATTTCATCGGGTCGTCCTTCCTCAAACAGGTGCTGAGTGAAGTGATCGACGATCCGGGCAAACTTGCCGAACCTGTGAACGAGGAAAGTTTCGAACGGGACGTCGAGCCGCTGTTTGCCTATCTCGACCAGCTCCATGATGCCGCATGGCGGTCTGGCAAGGCCTTTCCGCAAAACTATCCGGACATGAAGCAAAAGCTCGCCGATGGCGAACTCGACATCATCTTCGCATTCAACCCGTCGGAAGCCTCTGCCGGCATCAAGGCAGGGGAGCTTCCCGACACGGTGCGATCCTTCACCTTCTCCGGCGGCACGCTCGGCAATACCCATTTCGTCGCCATTCCCTACAATGCGAATGCCAAGGAAGGCGCGCTGCTGACGGCGAATTTCCTGATTTCGCCGGAGGCGCAGCTGCGCAAGCAGGACCCGACCTATTGGGGGGATCCGACTGTCCTTTCGATGGCGAAGCTGCCGGACGCCGATCGTGCTGCCTTCGCCGCACTCGATCTTGGCGTCGCGACGCTCTCGCCGGACAAACTCGGACCCGTGATCGCCGAGCCGCATGCCAGCTGGATGGAGCGGATCGAAGTCGAGTGGCGTCGACGCTATGCCAGCGGCAACTGAGCCGTGCAGGGAAGACTGAAGGCTCGCAGTTTGGCCGACCGATCGGCTGCGCTTCTTCCCCGAAGCGCGGTCGCCGTCACGCTCGGCCTGCTCTTGCTGCCGATCGCCTTCGGCCTTCTCGGCACATTCCTGCCGGCCTTCGGCTATCTGCCGGCGCTCGGCGGTGTGGGCCTCAGCCTTAATCCTTTCCGAGCCCTTTTTGCAACGCCGGGGCTCGTTCCGGCCGCCGTCCTGAGTCTGGTCACCGGACTTGTCGCCACCATCCTCTCGCTCGGTATAACCCTGTTGTTTGTCGCAGGCTTCGCCGGGACACCTGTTCTTGCGCGCATCCAGCACCTCATCTCCCCGCTTCTCGCGGTGCCGCATGCAGCCGCAGCCTTCGGGCTTGCCTTCCTCATTGCGCCCTCCGGCCTTCTCATTCGGCTCTTGGCACCAATTCTTGGCATCGATCGACCGCCCGACATTCTCATTCCGCATGATCCCTGGGGGCTGGCCATGATCGCTGGCCTCGTGATCAAGGAAACGCCCTTCCTGTTCCTGGTGACATTGGCGGCTCTGCCGCAGGTCGACCTCGCACCCGCCCGAAGGCTTGCGGCCTCCTTCGGCTATGGGCGGATTGCGGGCTTCGTCTATCTGCTCTGGCCGGCGCTCTACCGGCAAATCCGTTTCGCTGTTTATGCCGTGATTGCCTACTCGTCCTCGGCCGTGGATGTCGCGGTGATCCTCGGTCCCAATCTGCCCGGCACGCTTGCCACGCGTCTCGTCCAGTGGATGAACGATCCTGACCTCTCCGTGCGGTTTCTCGCGTCGGCCGGTGCCGTCTTGCAGCTCGGGGTCACGCTGATCGCACTGCTTGCATGGTTCAGTCTGGAAAAGGTCAGTGCCATGCTGGTGAGAGCTCTCAGCGATCGCGGCTATCGTTTCGTGCATGACCTGACTGTCCGCAGGCTCGCGATTATCGCAGTCACCATCATAGGCGCGAGCGTGTTCGCGGGTCTTTTCCTCCTCGGTCTTTGGTCGCTCGCCGGCCTCTGGCAGTTTCCAGATCTCCTGCCGCGCGATTTCACCCTGCGCAGCTGGATGACGACCCTTCCGCGCATCGGCGACCCCTTGGTGACGACGCTAATCGCGGGGCTTGCATCGACGCTGATCGCGGTGGTGCTGACGGTCGGCTGCCTCGAGCGCGAGATCCAGACGGGGCGACGGGGCGGGGACAGGAGCCTGCTGCTTCTGTATCTGCCGCTCATCGTGCCCCAGATCGCCTTCGTTTTCGGCCTTCAGCTGCTCTTCGTCGGCAGCGGCAGCGACAACCGGCTCGCCGGCCTCATCCTGGTGCATCTTGTGTTCGTGCTGCCTTACGTATTCCTGTCCCTTGCCGATCCGTGGCGTGCGCTCGATCGCCGCTATGAAATCATCGCCACCGCGCTCGGCCGCTCCCGTCTCTCGGTGCTTCTGTCGATCCGCCTGCCGCTGCTGATCCGACCGATCCTGACCGCTCTTGCCGTCGGCTTCGCTGTCTCGGTCGGGCAGTATCTGCCGACGCTGCTGATCGGGGAGGGACGGCTCACCACCATCACCACGGAGGCTGTTGCACTCGCCTCCGGCAACAACCGCCGCGTTATCGGAGTTTACGCCCTGTTGCAGACCATTCTCCCCTTCCTCGCCTTCGCGCTTGCCGCATTTTTGCCGGCTGTTCTTCATCGCAACCGTCGTGAGATGAGGGTCTGATGGGGCTGCAAAGACAGGTCGAGACAGGCCTTCACCTCTCCAAGATTAAGATCCGCCTTGGAGACAATCTTCTGATCGCGCTCGATGCAGAGGTGCCTTCCGGCTCGGTCTTCACGGTCATGGGCCCTTCGGGGTCGGGGAAATCGACGCTGCTTTCCTTCATCGGCGGTTTTCTCGAGCCTGCCTTTCATGCGGAGGGTGCGGTCTCCGTTGGTGGTGTCGATCTCCTGGCGCTCGCGCCGGAGCAGCGACGGGCTGGTATCCTCTTCCAGGATCCGCTGCTCTTTCCGCATATGTCCGTCGGCGCCAATGTTGCCTTCGCCATTCCGGGGGAGGTTTCGGACCGGAAGGTCAGACGGCGCATGGCGGCCGACATCCTCCGCGAAATGGAGCTCGCAGGCTTCGAGGATCGCGATCCGGCGACGCTTTCAGGTGGCCAGAAGGCGCGCGTGGCGCTCGCCCGTGTCCTGGTCTCGCAGCCCCGCCTGCTGTTGCTCGATGAACCCTTCTCCAAACTCGACATGGCGCTTCGCAACCAGATGCGCGCACTTGTCTTTGCCCGCGCTCGCAGCGCCGGTCTGCCAGTCATTCTCGTCACGCATGACGAGGCCGATGCGGAGGCGGCGGGCGGGCCGGTTCATCGGTTGGGCGATCGGGAGAACGATCATGGATGAAGATGCCGGCATCAACGCCGAGATCCTGCTGCTCGGCGGCGGCCATGCGCATGTCGAGGTGATCCGGCGGCTTGGCCAGTTGGGTCTCGGGGCGAGGATGACGCTCGTCTCCCCCGGCCGGTATGCGCCTTATTCCGGTATGCTTCCGGGCTACATCGCCGGCGTCTACAGCTTTGACGACTTTCATATCGATCTGGCCGCATTGTGCTTGCGCTTCGGTGTGACCTTTCTCGATACGTCGGCCACCCAGATTGATCCCGAAGAACGGATCGTGAGTTTCGCAGAGGGCAGCTCTATCGGCTATCGCCTCCTTTCGGTCGATATCGGATCCACGCCGTCGCTGCCGCTGGGGATATCAGCCGGCATTTCCGTCAAGCCGATTTCAAGCTTCACCGATCGCCTCGGACGGCTCGATGCTCTGATCGCTGCGGGCGAGCGCGTGAAGCTCGCAGTCGTGGGACAGGGGGTGGCGGGGGTCGAGGTGGCCTTTGCCCTGAAGCAGAGATTTGCCGGCCGGGATGTCGAGATCGCGCTGATCGGACGGTCTGCGGAGCCGGTGCCGGAGCGTAGTGTTCGAGCACGGCGACTGGTGGAAAAGGAGCTAAGGATGGCAGGGATCGCCCACCATCCGGCTTTTGACGTGGTCGGTTTTCAAGCCGGCGAAGTCGTCGCGCGGGATGGCCGGAGGCTTGTCGCTGACGAAGTCATATGGACGACATCGAGCGGTTCCCAAGAGTTTCTTCGAGAGACCGGGCTTCTGCTCGATGCCGGAGGCTTCATTCGGGTCGATGAAAACCTTCGCTCCCTGTCGCATCCGGATATCTTCGCCGCCGGCGACGTGGCATCTCTGGCTGACCCACGTCCCAAGGCGGGTGTCTTCGCGGTCCGTCAGGGTCCTGTCCTTGCGAACAATATCCATCGAAGTCTGAAGGGGGAGGCGCTTCAAGCCTATCGCCCGCAGCGCTCCTGGTTGGTGCTGATATCGCTGCCGAACGGCCGGGCGATTGCCGACAAATGGGGATTAGCCGTTGTGGGGCGCTGTGTTGCTCGCTGGAAGGACCGGATCGACCGAGGTTTCATGCAGCGCTACAAACAGGACATGTGATCGCGCTCCATCACCTGGAGATTGGCTGTGTGGGTCCTCAAAAAGGCCCCGCATACCGAAGTGCGCGAGGCAGGCCAGGGAGGCCTTGGGGAGTCGGGCTGGGATCAGAGATCGCCGAGCAGTTCGTTGACGCGGCTTTCTGCCGAAGCGAGCGCTTCGTCGACCGACTTGTCGCCATTCACGGCAGCACCGATTTCCTCACCGATGATGTCCTGGATCGGGAACTGGCGCTGGACTTCGGCCGGCAGCGAGCGGCCGGTGTCGGCGATCTTCGCGATGTTTTCGCGATGCGGCAGGGACTTGAACTCGTCCATATCGAAGACTGCCTTGGAAGCCGGCAGGTGGCCGGTGCGGGCCCACTGGAAGTCGTTGTCCGACAGGAACTTGAAGAGCTTGCCGATCGCGTCCACCTGCTCTGGTGTGCGGTCCTTCTTCGGCATCACCCAGCTGTGGCCATCTGCATAGGTGCTGTCCTGCGCCGGGAAGAGCTGCGGAACGGGATAGACTGTGTAGCCATTCGAGAGCGCCGTGCCTTCCTTTTCGGACTGGGCAACATAATCGCCGATCAGCCAGGTGCCGTTGACGGCAATACCGCCCGCCCCGTTGGCGAAGCCGGAGACGGCGGCTGCATAGTCGAGGCCGGTGGTTGAGATGCCTTCATCCTTGGTCGCCTTCATCAGCTCGACGGCGGCCTTGGCTTCCGGTGTGTTCAGCTTGATGGCAGTCGGATCGGAGAAGAAGTCGGAGTTCTGCTGCTGCAGCAGGGTGTAGAGAATGCGGGCATAGGACGCCGTCTCGTTGGCCATGATCTGGATGAGATAGGGCTTGCCGGTTTTCTCGGTGAACTGCTTGCCCTGCGAGATCAGTTCTTCCGCCGATGTCGGCAGCATCGGGGTGCCGTCTGCATTGACGAGGCCTGCTTCCTTCATCAGGTTCAGGTTGACGTGGAAGAGCATGGTCCAGTTGTCGAAGGGCAGCCCGAACAGCTGGCCGTCCTTGGTGACGCCGTTGCGGCCGGCATCGGTGAAGTTCTCCGGCGACACGCCCTGAGCGGCCAGCACTTCGTCGATCGGCTCGATGAGGCCGCGGCTCTGATAGTCGGAGATTGCCGAGTAATGCATGGAGACGACGTCGGGTGCTGCACCGGATGCGAGCTGTGCGTTCAGCTGGTCGTAGCCCGGCCATTCGACCGTCGTGACATTGACGTCGATATCCGGGTTGTCGGCTTCGAACTTGTTGATCAGCGCAGTAATGATGCCGCATTCGCCGACGGCGGCCGATACGTCGGTGACGTTGCCATATTCCGCCTCGCAGGCGCCGAAGAAGCGTTGCAGCTCGATCGTCGTCTGCGCCTGCGCCGAGGCGCCGTAGCCCAGCGCGGCGATCGCAACGGTGGTCATCAGAATCTTTTTCATCGTGTCTCACTCCCTTGTGTCGGGCTCTTGGCCCTGTTGGACTAAAGCCGGCCGGCTCCTCTCCGGCCGGGTCGGCTTCACTTCACCGCGCCGCCGGATACGGCCGTGACGATGTGTTTCTGGAAGATCACGTAGACGATCAAAGCTGGGACGCTGGCGAAGACCGCCTGGGCCGCGAGAAAGCCCAGGCCCTCGCTCTGGGCAAAGTTGGATTGCGACGAAGCAAGCCCGACCGTCAGGGTGTACATTTCCTTCTTGGTCGCGGAGATCAGGGGCCACCAATAGTCGTTCCAGCCGCCGAGGAAGGTGAAGATACCGAGCGTTGCCTGTGCAGGCTGGGTCTGCGGCAGCATGACCTTCCAGAAGATCCGCCATTGCGAGGCATTGTCGAGCAAGGCCGCCTCGTCGATCTCCTTGGGGATCGCCCGGAAGAACTGCGTCATCAGGAAGACACCGAAGGCGCCGGACAGGCCCGGCAGCATCAGGCCGAGATAGGTGTTGTGCAGGCCGAACCAGTTGAACATCTGATGGCGGGCGATGATGACCGCTTGTTCGGGTACAGCGAGACCGAAAAGGACGATGATGAACAGCGTCCGGCGGAAGGGGAATTCCAGCCGCGCAAATCCGTAGCCGGCAAGCGATGACAGCACCAGAACAAGCAGGGTCTGACCGCTGGCCACGACCAGGCTGTTGAAGAACCAGCCGAAGACCTGGGATGAATGCCAGATGTTCAGGTAGTTGGCGATCGTGTAGGGCGCACGGAAAACCGAGTCCGTGCCGACCATCAGTTCCTGGTTGCTCTTGATCGACAGGCCGATCAGCCAGGCCACGGGCGCCATCATGACGACCGAGAGGAGGGCTGCGCCCCAAAGCAACGGCCGGTAGGTCGTCAGCACTTCCGGCTTGTAGGTGTCGTCTCGGGCGGTCATGCGCCGTCCTCCGTCTTGCGCGAGGACACGATGTATTGCGCCATCGCGGCCACGAGGATGATCAGGAAGAGGTATTGCGACGCTGCTGCCGCACGACCGACATCCCAGCGGACGAAGCCGACCTCGTAGATGTACATGACCAGCGGACGCGAGGATCCGTTCGGGCCGCCATTCGTCATCAGCTGCGCCTGTCCGAAAAGCTGGAACTGGAAGACGATCTGGATGATTGTGACCAGCATGATGGTGCGTGCTATCGACGGCAGGGTGATCCGTGTCAGGACCCGCCAGGGTCCGGCATTGTCGAGGGCAGCTGCTTCATAGAGATCCTTCGGGACCTGCTGCAGTGCTGCCAGAAAAAGCATCATCGGCAGGCCGACGCACCACCAGACGGTCGCGACACCGACGGCGAACAGCGACCAGCCCCTGGTCGAGATGAAGTTGATCTGGTCGATGCCCGCCTCCGTGAAGAGTACGGACAGCAAGCCATCTCCGGGGATGAAGACGAAGCGCCAGATCAGGGTCACGATCGTGACCGATAGCACCGAGGAGGAGAAGAAGAGGCCTCGGAAGAAACTGGTGGTGCGCGTCGTCCTGTTGAGCGCGAGCGCCAGAAATAGGCCGAGCGCCACGAGTGTCGGCACGCTGACCAGCACGAAGACGATGGTGTTGCGCAGGGCCTGCAGGAAGACGGCGTCACCGGCGACCCGGAAGTAATTGGTCAGGCCGACGAAGCGACCCGGACCGAAGAGGTCCACCTTGTGCAGGCTGAGCCACATGCCCCAGAAAAGGGGAAACACGAGAAGGGCGAGGAAGACCAGCAGATAAGGCAGGATGAAGAGCCCATGGCTCCACTGGCTGCGGCGATAGCTTTCGGCCATGTCACTCCCCCTCCCGGCGATAAGCGCCGCCGTCGGCGCCGAAGAGGTGGAAGGCATTCGGATCGGCCGAGACCATCACCCGGTCTCCGGCCTTGATCAGGGAGCGGCCATCTGCTTCCACGACAAGCTTGCTGCCGTCGTCGAGCACGCCATAGACGAGGGTTCGATCGCCAAGACGCTCGACCACCTCGGCCGTCAGCGGTTCACCGGCGGTCCCGTCGGTCACCACGCGGATATCCTCGGCACGGATGCCGAGCGTTGCGCCCTCTGAACTGGTGCCAAGGGGCATGTGGAAGCCTGTTTCCACCGTTCCAAGGCCTGCCGTGCTCACGGCAAGGCCCGTCGCGCTCTTCTGCCAGCCGGTCACGGGCAAGAAGTTCATGGCCGGAGAGCCGATGAAACTTGCGACGAACTTGCTTGCCGGACGCTGATAGACATCCATCGGCGTGCCGATCTGTTCGATCTTGCGCGCATTCATGATGACAATCCGGTCCGCAAGCGTCATCGCTTCCACCTGGTCGTGGGTGACGAAGATCATCGTTGAGCCGAGGCGGTGGTGCAGTTGTGCAAGCTCGAGACGTGTGCGGCCACGCAAGGCAGCGTCGAGGTTCGACAATGGCTCGTCGAACAGGAAAGCCTTGGGTTCCTTGACAATGGCGCGGCCGATGGCGACGCGCTGGCGTTGGCCGCCTGAGAGCTTCTGCGGCTTTCGGTCGAGCAGGTGGCCGATTTCGAGTGTCTCGGCGGCGGCGAGCACGCGGCTTTCGATCTCGCCCTTGGCCATGCCGATGTTTTCGAGACCGAAGGACATGTTCTGCTTCACGGTCATATGCGGGTAGAGCGCATAGGACTGGAAGACCATCGCAACCCCGCGTTTGCCGGGCGGCAGGGTGTCGACGCGCTGTCCGGCTACCGAGATGGTGCCGCCTGTGACGTCTTCCAGGCCTGCGATCATGCGGAGCAGGGTCGACTTGCCGCAGCCCGACGGGCCAAGGAAGACGACGAATTCGCCTGCTTCGATAGACAGCGAAATGTCCTCGAGCACGGTCAGTGCGCCGTAGCGCTTGGTGACGTTATCGATTTCAATCGAAGCCGACATGGTTTCTCCTCCCCGTCGTCGATTGGTTACTGACCCAGCCGGATCATCCGGTAGCTGAGCGGCGCGATCTCTCCCGTGAGGCGTCCGCTTTTGATGGTTGCTCCATCGCCATCTACCGGAGCGACGGTCTGCTGCTCTGGACCGTTGACCGCCTTCAGCGCATGTCCTGCGATGACCTTGTCCATGATCACCTTCCGGTCGCCGAAGCCTTCGAGCGCGACATCGAGAGCGATGGCGTCGGTCTCGTGGCGGTTGACGATGAAGAGGGTCAGCGCGCCATCGGTGTCGCTTTCGACAGCCGAGACGTCGAGATAGGGAACGGCCTCGGCAAAGTCGGTTGCGTATGTCGGGCAGTCGATCGACAGCTGGTAGGAGGTGCCGCGGCCGTAGCGCGAGGCAAACAGATAGGGGTAGTAGGTCGTCTGGCGCCAGGCAGGGCCACCGGGCACGGTCATGATCGGGGCAATCACATTGACCAGCTGGGCCAGGCAGCCGACCTTCACCACGTCTGCGCGGCGAATGAAGGTGTTGAGGATGCAGCCAACCTGCAAAACGTCCTCGAAATTGTAGATGTCTTCGAGCAGCTCAGGCGCATGCGGCCAGCCATCGCGGCCTTCGAGAACCTTCCGGTCAGCCTCGTTGGAATGATACCAAACGTTCCACTCGTCGAAGCTGATATAGACATCCTTCTTCGAGCGCTTCTTGGCCTTGGTCACCTTGATCACGGAAGCGATGGTCTCGATGTAGTCGTCAAGGCGGGCGTTCTGCGCCAGATAGGCGGCGGTGTCGCCGGCATGGTTCTCGAAATACATGTGCAGGCTGATGTAGTCGACGCTGTCATAGGTGTAGTCGAGCACGGTCGCCTCCCAGGCCGGATAGGTCGGCATCTTCGGGGAAGAGGAGCCGCAGACGACGAGCTCGATCGACCTGTCGAAAGCGCGCATGGCCTTGGCGGTCTCGAAGGCGACCCGACCATATTCTTCGGCCGTCTTCTGGCCGATCTGCCAGGGGCCGTCCATCTCGTTGCCGAGGCACCACAGCTTGACGTTCCATGGCTCTTCGCGACCGTTCTTACGGCGCAGATCCGACCAGTAGCTGCCGCCGGGGTGGTTCACGTATTCGAGGAAGGCACGGGCTTCGTCGAGGCCACGCGAGCCGAGATTGACGGCAAGCATCATCTCGGTATTGGCGGCCTTGGCCCAGTCGGCAAATTCGTGAATGCCAACCTGGTTGGATTCCAAGGTGTGCCAGGCGAGGTCGAGGCGAACAGGGCGTTCTTCCTTCGGTCCGATGCCGTCTTCCCAGTTATAGGCCGAGACGAAGTTGCCGCCGGGATAGCGTACGACGGGCACATCCAGCTCACGCACCAGATCGATCACGTCCTGACGCATACCGTTTTCGTCGGCGGTCGGATGATCGGGCTCATAGATGCCGGTGTAGACCGCGCGACCGAGATGCTCAACGAAGGAGCCATACAGACGTGGATCGATCGTGCTGATCTTGTAATCGCGGTGAACGGTGCCGACAGCCCGCATGTGCATTTCCTCCAAATATATCCGTTTTTCGGATATCTATCATAATTGAGGATATGATACACGGGATGGACCGGAGGTCAATCCGGCAAAATCGACGGGAAAATCAATTGTGATCAGGTCTTGATGCGCAGGACGATGTCTTGGTCGTAATTGCCGAATCCGCGGCCGAAGATATTGATTCCGCCTGGATGTTCAGCCGTTTCCGGCACTTCGATACGAACGCGGATCGAGCGGTGGTCGAGCAATTCGAGATCGCCGAGTGTCGTCTCGGAGACCCGCATGCCATCGATGAAGGTGCCGTTGTCCGTCACCCGGAAGCTCTTCAGAACGCCATATTGGCTGCCACGCAGCTTCCACCAATCCGGTGTGAACTTGCCGCGCCGATCGCCGAAATCGCCGGGTGAGGTCCAGGTCGCGACCGCCTTGCCATTGATCGAGATGGTGATGTCGGACGGCCAGTTTTCGGAGGTGCCAGGCACTTCCGAGGAGAGTTCCATGAGCAGTTCCAGTTCCCGGATTGGGGCGCCCTTGATCCTGGCATTGTTGGGAAACTGGTAGTCGACATAGCCCCTTGTGAACCAGAGCAGGCCGGCTTTCATCCGGTCCGGAGAGAGGAAGGTGTCGGGGCTATCAAGATAACCAATGATCGCGTCTGGACCGCACATGCCGCAGGGGGCGTAGATGTCGTAGCCGCTGTAAAGGCCGACCGGCATGGAGACTTCGATTGCCTCGTCTGTCGCTTCATTCGGGCGCGTGAACGTCAGGACGATCTCGTCGTGAACGGCATGGCAGATCTTCTGGCTACCCTTGCGTGCCTTCTGAACCTCGGTGCGGATGAGGCCCGCGTTCTCCATCTGGTTAAGATGTGTGGATGTCGTGGATTGCGGGAGTTCCAGCACCTCGGCAATCTCGTTGACGTTCAGAGGCCCCCTGGCGTGAAGCAGTTCCAGGATCGCCAACCGTGCAGGCGCGGCGAGGCTCTTGAGGACATCCTTGCCGTCCTCCGGCGTGATCATCAGAAAACGGCTGCTCAAATCGGGTCTCCCTGCATTTCTCAATGCGTATCAGAAATGCTGATGAAAACAAGTCGGGAAGAGCGCCTCGGGTGGTTGTTGAGGATGATGTCGTTGTCTTTGAGCCTGGTTTCCGGCCTTAGGGCGTGTATACATCTGAGGCTTGGGCGGTGAGATTTTTCGCTCACAAGCGGTCTGTACGTAGCTGTTGTTGACATGCTGTATACAGTGTGGCTCTCTATGGCTCGATAGAGGAGGAGCTGTCATGTCCAAACCCACCTTTCCGCTGAATGCCTGGTATGCTGCGGCCTATGATGTCGAATTGAAGCGTCAGCTTTTGCCGCGGACGATCTGCAACAAGCCCGTCGTCCTGTATCGCAAGGAAAATGGCATGCCTGTCGCGCTCGCCGATGCCTGTTGGCACAGGCTCGTGCCGCTGTCGCTCGGGCGGCTCGAGGGTGATAATGTCATCTGTGGCTATCACGGTCTCGAATTCGATGAGACGGGGCGCTGTGTATACATGCCGTCGCAGGACACGATCAATCCGTCGGCCTGTGTGAAGTCCTATCCGATCGCCGAGAAGCATCGCTTCATCTGGATCTGGCCGGGCGATCCGGCGCTGGCCGATCCCGCACTCATCCCCGACATGCACTGGAATCAGGATCCCGACTGGGCTGCCGATGGCAAGCTCATCGAGGTGAAGTGCGATTATCGTCTTGTCGTCGACAATCTGATGGATCTCACCCACGAGACCTTCGTACACGGCTCGTCGATCGGCAATCGCGCCGTCGCCGAGGCGCCGTTCGAGGCAAGTCATTCTGATCGCTTTGCCTATATCACCCGCTGGATGGAAGACATCGACCCGCCGCCGTTTTGGCGCAAGCAGTTTGGTCGCCCGGGCAAGGTTGATCGCTGGCAGATCATCCGCTTCGAGGCACCTTGCACGGTCACCATCGACGTCGGCGTTGCCGAAGCGGGAACCGGCGCCAAGCAGGGTGATCGCTCCAAGGGTGTGAATGGTTATGTGCTCAACACGATCACGCCGTCGACGGACAAGACCTGTCTCTATTTCTGGGCCTTTGCGCGCAACTACGACCTTGGCAATCAGGCGCGCACACATGAGCTGCGCGAAGGCGTCGCCGGTGTCTTCCGTGAGGACGAAGAGGTGCTCGAGGCCCAGCAGCGGGCGATCGATGCGAATCCCGATCACCAGTTCTACAACCTCAACATCGATGCCGGATCGATGTGGGCGCGCAAGCTGATCGACCGTATGATCGATGCCGAGACGAAGCCGCAGGCCGGGCCTCATGCGGTGGCTGCGGAGTGATGGCATGACGGCTGATAACGAACGCGCTCCGAAACAGCAGACGGCAAAGGCACTGCTCGGACTGCGAGATCTCATCCTGACGGCTGAGATCGAGCCGGGCGAGCGGCTGTCGGAAGTCGCTCTTGCAGAGCGTCTTTCGGTATCGCGCACGCCGCTTCGTGCCGCCTTGCAGCGGCTCGAACAGGAGGGTCTGGTCGCGCTCATTCCGTCCGGCGGTTACGCCGTGCGTTCGTTCAGCCGGCAGGAGGTGATCGATGCCATCGAGTTGCGGGGTGTGCTGGAAGGCACCGCCGCGCGGCTTGCTGCCGAACGCGGTGCGACACCGGTCCGGATGAAGGCCATTCGCGACGTGGTCGCGCAACTCGATGAGGTGCTGCTGGTCGATGCGTCTGCTATGGATTTCGAGCGCTACGAAGCCCTGAATGGCAAGTTTCACCGCCTGCTCTGGGATCTCGCGGGAAGCGAAGTTCTGCGTCGCGAGATCGAGCGGATGACGAGCCTGCCCTTTGCGAGCCCGAATGCCTTCGTCAACACGGAGTCCGATGCGCCGGCCTTTTACAGGACACTCGTCGTCGCACAGGCGCAGCACAAGGCAATCGTATCGGCCATCGAATTGCGGGAGGGCGCGCGCGCCGAGGCGCTGGCGCGGGAGCATGCCCGGCTTGCCCGTCAAAACCTCGACTTCGTGCTGGAGGAGCAGCCCGATCTGCGCCGCAAGGTTCTGGCGCTTGCCCTGATGGCGGGCTGAGCGGTCGACAATAGATTATCTGGGAGGATTTCATGCGTTCCAAGCTGGAATGGCGTGCAGCGCGCGTCGTATCGATCGAAACCCCGGCAGAGGATGTCCGGGCCGTGACATTCGCGGTGGAAGGGCTGCGGCAGGCGTTTGATCCGGGCTCGCATACCAATATCAAGGTTGTCATCCGGGGCGAGCCGGCGATCCGGACCTACACGGTGCTGCCGAGTGCGTCGGGCACGCTGAAGATCGCGGTCAAGCTGCATCCCAACAGTCGGGGTGGCTCAGCCTTCGTCTGGAACATGGCTGTCGGTGACGAGACCGAGATGACCGAGCCGGAGAACCGTTTCGAACTCTCCTGGCGAGCGTCGCGTTATCTGCTGATTGCCGGCGGTATCGGGATCACGCCGATCTATGGCATGGCAAAGGCGCTCATCGCGCGCGGTCATTCCGTGCGGCTGCTTTATGGCGCGAAGAGCCGGGCGCAGATGGCTTTTGTCGACGAGCTGCAGGCTTTGCTGGGAGATGGTCTCGAGACCTTCGTGCAGGACGAGGGGCGGGCGTTCGATCTTGCGGCCGAAATTGCCGCCCTTCCAGTGGACGGCGAGGCCTATATCTGCGGCCCGCATGGGCTTCTGGAAGCGGCGCGCAATACCTGGCGCGAGAGCGGCCGGTCTATGAGCCGGCTGCGCTTCGAGGTTTTCGGCGACAGCGGGCGTTTTGCCGAGCAGCCTTTCTCGGTCACCGTTCCGCAATATGGCCGAACCGTCGAGGTGCGTGCGGACCAGACCATGCTCGATGCGCTGATGGAGGCGGGCATCGACATGGTCTATGACTGTCGCCGCGGTGAATGTGGATTGTGTGCGGTCAGCATCGTCGACGCATCCACGCCGATCGATCATCGTGACGTGTTCTTTTCCCCTGAAGAGCGGCATGAAGGCGAAAAGATGTGTGCCTGTGTCTCGCGTGCCGTGGGTGGAAGCGTGACAATCGACACCGGTTATCGGCAGGAGGCATTGCGGGCTTGAGCCCGCAGTGGCATCAGTCGCTCTCACCCTCGATCAGGATCATCGGCCACAGGCGCCTGCGCACGGCATCCGGATAGTGATGTGCAAAGTCCGGCATGGTGGCGAGCAGGCTTTCGGCGAGCGCGATGCCGAGCGCCCTCAAGTCCGGCCGAAAGCAGGTGAGAACCGGGTTCAGGAACTGCGCCTGCGGGCTGTATTGCCCGATGACCGCGATATCCTTGCCGGGCTTCAATCCTACCTCCTGCAGGCCGCGATAGAAGCCTACCACGGTCGCCTCGTTGAGGAGGATGATCGCTGTGGGACGGTCGCGTGATTTCATCACCTGCTGGGCGACGTGATAGCCGCCCGGCTCGTTCGGGCCTGAGCGATAGACATGCGCCGGGTCAAGCTCCAGGCCGTGGCGGGCGAGCACGACGCGGCAGTGGTTCTCGAAGACATGGCCGAGGTTGATGTCGCCATGCGGGCGGCTGATGGCAATTCGCGTGTGGCCGCGCGCCACCAGACGTTCGACCGCGTCTTCCGCCATGCCTTCGAAATCCAGATCGTACCAGGGCTGGCCAACATCGGTCTGGCTTCGGCCAAGCGTGATGAAGGGGATCTTCGTCTTATGCAGGAGTTCGAAGCGCGGATCTTGATAGCGTGTGGCCGACAGGATGATGCCGTCGGCGAAGCCGCGCGCGACGATGCGCTTCAGGTAAGCGTCCGGATCTTCCTCCGATGAGCAGAGCAGGGCGACGAGGTCGAGCTTGTGGCGGGCAAGCACAGTCTGCATGCCGTCGAAGACGCGCATGAAGAAGGTATCCCCCTGACCGGTAATGTCATGGCCGGTCTGCATCATGAAGCCGATGATGCCGGTGGCGCCCTTGCGCAGCGAGCGGCCGGCCTGATTGGCCACGTAACCCAGCTTCTCGGCGGCTTCCAGCACGCGTCGGCGTGTCTCTTCGTTGACGTCGGGCTTGCCGTTCAGCGCACGCGACACCGTCCCGATCGAGATGTCGAGATGTTCGGCCAACTCGCGAATGCCTGTCATTTGCCCTCCCCAAACGATGGTCCGTAATCGTTTACGAAAAACTATTGACACATGCGAAGTCTCGTTCATAGTGTCGTAAACGTTTACGGGGTGTGCGGAAGAGGAGTTCCGCTCATCCTTTGGGAGGATATCAGTGACATCAAGAGCCGTTTTGTGCGGGTGCGGAGCTATGGCCAAAGGCTGGCTTCGAGCGCTTCAGTCTGCTTCCGATCTGAGCGGAGAAGTCGAGATCGTCGGGCTCGTCGACCTTGATCTGACGACGGCAAAGTCGCTCGCGGCTGAATTCGCGCTGGACGACGTTAACATCGGTACGGATCTTGCGTCGGTGATCGAAACGACGCGGGCGAATATGGTGTTCGATGTCGTGGTGCCATCCGCGCGCTTCAACGTCGTCTCCACAGCGCTCAATCTCGGCTGCCATGTGCTGTCGGAAAAGCCGCTCGCCACGTCCATGGATGAGGCCAAGGCGCTGCTTGCGCTCGCTGCCGAGACTGGCCGAGTGCATGCCGTGGTGCAAAACCGCCGTTTTATTTCCGGTGTCCGCCGCCTGCGCCGCGCCGTCGAGGACGGCTTGATCGGGGAGCTCTCCGGTATCCATTGCGACTTCTTCCTGGGTCCGCATTTCGGCGGCTTTCGAGAAGAAATGGACAATGTCTTGCTCCTCGACATGGCGATCCACACGTTCGATGCCGCCCGCTTCGTCTCCGGCAAGCAGCCGCTTTCGGTCTATTGCGTGGAGAGCAATCCGTCCGGCTCCTGGTATGCCCATGGCGCGTCGGCGAACGCGATTTTCAAGCTCTCAGGCGATGCTGTCTTCACCTATCGCGGCTCCTGGTGCGCCGAGGGGAGGCGCACCAGCTGGGAGAGCGCTTGGAGGCTGGTAGGCTCCAAGGGCATGATCACATGGGACGGCGAGGAGAGCTTTGAGGCCACGGTCGCCGGGAACGAGCCGGGGCTGTTGCGCGGCCAGCAGGTGGTCCCGGTGCCGTCGGCGCCCAATGAGGATGAGACCCACGGACATCAGAGCGTACTCGCCGAATTTATTGACGCGGTGAAGTCCGGGCGGAAGCCCGAGACGGTGAGCGACGACAACATCAAGAGCCTTTCCATGGTTCTTGGCGCGATCGAAAGCGCCCGAACCGGACTTCCCGTCAGCATTTCAGTCGAAGGACATTAAGCCCGTGAGCAATCCCGCAAATTCCATCCGTATCGGAACCATGGTCAGCGCCAGCGGCGGCAAGGCGGCCGAGAGGATCGGCCAGATCGCCGACATGGGCTTCGAAAGCTTCGAGCCTTTCTTCTGGCAGACCACCAACGGCCAGGATCTCGCGGATCTCGGCAAGCGCTGCGTCGAGGCGATCGGTGACCGCGACATCACCATCTCGACGCTCGGCATGTTCGGCAATCCGCTGGAAGAGACCGACATGGACCTTCAGACCCTGCAGGGCTGGAAGGACTGCATCGACAATGCCCATCATTTCGGCGCGAGCTGCGTTGCGGGGTTCACGGGGCGCGTTCGTAATAAGCCACTTACAGACAGCTTGCCGCGGTATCGCGAGATCTGGAGCGAACTTGCCAAGCGGGCAGCCGACAAGGGCGTGAAGATTGCCTTTGAAAACTGCGCCATGGATGGCAACTGGCAGACCGGCGACTGGAACATCGCGCACAATCCGGATGCCTGGGAGCTGATCTTCAACGAGACACCGGACGAGCATATCGGGCTCGAATGGGAGCCCTGCCACCAGATGGTCTATCTCATCGACCCGATCCCGCAGATTCGCAAATGGGCGCACAAGTTCTTCCACGTGCATGGCAAGGACGCGACCATCCGCTGGGACGTGATCCGCGAGCATGGCGTCTTCGGCAAACATCCTTTCGTCTTCATGCGCACGCCGGGCTTCGGCGACACCAACTGGACCGATGTGATTTCCGAGCTTCGGCTCGCCGGCTGGTCTGGTTCGATCGATATCGAGGGCTGGCATGACCCGGTCTATCGCGATGCGCTGGAAATGACCGGCCAGGTGCATGGCCTGAATTACCTGAAGAATTGCCGGGGCGGGGACTTCGTCATCGATCCGGTGTGAGCTTTCGGAAATATGGGTCTTGTGGAGGACAAGACCCATGCAGAAACCCAAGAGGAGGAAACCATGGGTATTCGCAAGCATATCGTCTTCGGCGCCTGGGCGCTGGCCAGTGTCTCCCTGTTCGGGCTTCCCGCCCAGGCAGAGGATGTGAAGATCACCGTCTGGTCGCTCGACCGCGATATCCAGCCGGCACCCAACCTGATCAAGGACTTCAACGCACTCGGCAACGGCATCACGGTCGAGTATCGCCAGATCCAGTTCGACGACGTCGTCAGCGAGGCGATGCGCGCCTATTCGACCGGCCAGGCGCCCGACATCATCGCGATCGACAACCCCGAGCATGCGCTTTTTGCATCCCGCGGCGCGTTTCTCGATCTCACGGACCGGATCGCAGCATCAAAGGTCGTGAAGCCCGAGAACTACTATCCCGGTCCGCTGAAGTCGGTCATGTGGGACGAGAAGTATTTCGGCATCCCCAAGGCGACCAACACGATTGCGCTCTACTACAACAAGGACATGTTCCGGGAAAAAGGCCTTGATCCGGACAAGCCGCCGCAGACCTGGGCGGAACTGGTGGAGGCCGCGCGCAAGCTCACCGATCCCTCCAAGAATGTCTATGGTCTGACTTTCTCCGCCAAGGCCAATGAAGAGGGGACCTTCCAGTTCCTGCCCTGGGCCCAGATGGGCGGTGGCGGTTACGACAAGATCAATGCCGAAGGTGCGGTGAAGGCGCTCGAAACCTGGAAAACCATCATCGACGAGAGGCTCGCTTCTCCCGACACGCTCACGCGCAGCCAGTGGGATTCGACCGGCACCTTCAATTCCGGCAATGCCGGGATGGCAATCTCCGGTCCCTGGGAACTCGACCGGATGCTGAAAGAAGCCAAGTTCGACTGGGGCGTAGCACTTCTGCCGGTGCCGGAAGAGGGTGCTCAGCGCTCGTCGGCTATGGGCGACTTCAACTGGGCGATCTTCTCCAACACGGAACATCCCGACGAAGCCTTCAAGGTGCTCGAATACTTCGTCTCGCAGGACGACCGCATGTTCAAGGACTTCGGACAGCTGCCGCCGCGGTCCGACATCACCATCCCGCCGACTGGCGAGGCGCTCAAGGATGCTGGCCTGAAGGTCTTCATTGAGCAGCTGCAATATGCCCAGCCGCGCGGACCGCATCCTGAGTGGCCGAAGATCTCGAAGGCGGTGCAGGATGCCATCCAGGCAGCCCTGACGGGCCAGATGTCGCCCAAGGAAGCGCTCGACCAGGCGGCCGAGAAAATCAGCGCCGTGCTTGGCTGATCACTCGGCAGGCGCCGCGACTGCTGCGCCTGCCCTTCAGACCCTCCCGGAAGGCCGTCCCTCGTTTTCGATCGGGGGGCGGCCAGACCGGACGAGCATTAAGGCAGTGCGGAGACATCCATGCGCAAGATCCTGACCAGCCTGACGGACGGACGAGGCTTCGATATCGGCCTGGTAACCCTGCCGCTCGGCTTCCTATTCCTGCTGTCCGGCCTGCCGCTCATCTACAATGTGCTGATGAGCTTCCAGGAAGTCGACATGTTCTCGCTGGGTAGTTTCATGCGGCCGTTCGTCGGCTTCAAGAATTACCAGACGCTGTTCTCGCAACCCGAAACATGGCCGATCCTCGGCAATACCGCTCTTTTCGTCGTCGCGTCGATTGTCGGCCAGTTCGTCATCGGTTTCTCGCTGGCTCTGTTTTTCTGGGTCAACTTTCCGGGGGCATCCTGGCTCCGCGGTCTCTTCCTCGTGTCCTGGGTGATGCCGGGTCTCGTCGTCGGCGCGATCTGGAACTGGATCCTGTCCGGTGATTTCGGTGTGCTGAACTACATGCTGCGCGAGACCGGCATCATATCCAGCAATATTTTCTGGCGCTCGGATCCCAATTTCTCGCTCTGGGCGGTGATCATCGCCAATATCTGGCTCGGCACCTCCTTCAACATGATCCTGCTTTCCGTCGGCCTCTCCGGCATCCCCAAGGATCTCTACGAGGCTGCAGAGCTGGATGGCGCCAATGTCTGGCAGCGCTTCTGGACGATCACCCTTCCCATGATGCGCTCGACCATCGGCGCGATCATTTCGCTCGGACTGATCTTCACGCTGCAGCAGTTCGACCTGTTTGCCGCCATCACCTCCGGCGGACCCAACAACTCGTCCAATGTCACGCAATACTGGGCCTGGGACCTGTCTTTCCGGCAATACGACTTCGCGCAGGGGGCGACGATCTCCGTCATCATGATCGTCTTCGTGATGTTCGCGTCTGTCGTCTATGTGCGGTCAACACGACACGAGGTGCGCGGATGAGCGAGACCACTCGAAACCGGCTGATGCTGGCGATTGCGCTCGTGCTCGCCGCCATCTACCTCTTCCCGCTCTACTGGATGTATATCACCACCTTGAAAAGCGGCTCGGCGATGTTTGCCACGCCGCCCAGTTTCTGGCCGTCCGATCCGCAATGGTCGACCTATGCCTATGTCTGGGAGAGCCGCAATCTCGCCCGCTACATGTGGAATTCGCTCGTCATTGCCGTTGGCGCCGTAGCGCTGATCACGGTGCTCGGCACGGGATGTGCCTATGTGCTCGCCCGCTATCGCAACCGCTGGATCGATGTCGGGCTCTTCCTGATCCTCATGCTGCAGGTCCTGCCAGCTTCACTGATGATCACGCCGATCTTCGTCGGTTTCTCGCAGCTCGGAATGCTCGACTATCCCAGACTGTCGGTCATCATCGCGATTGCCGCCAAGAGCATGCCGTTCTTCGTGGTACTCGTCAGGGCCACATTCATGAGCGTGCCGATGGAGCTGGAGGAAGCAGCGCTCGTCGACGGCAATTCGCGGATCGGGGCCTTTTTCAACATCGTGCTGCCGCTTGCCCGCAACGGCATACTGGTCGCAGCCATCCTGATCTTCATGCAGGCCTTCGGCGAATTCGTCTATTCGAAGTCGATGATCCAGAACGCTGACCTGCAGCCGGCAAGCGTGGGGCTCAATTCCTTCATGGGGCCGAACACCAACGAGTGGAACAACATCATGGCTTTTGCCGCGATCTATGTGACGCCGATCCTGGCGGCCTTCGTCCTTCTGCAGCGCCGGATCGTCTCCGGGCTCACGTCTGGAGCTCTCAAATGACCCATCAGATCGAACTGTCCGGCGTCAACAAATACTACGGTGCCTATCACGCGTTGCGCGACATCGACCTGAAGATCAAGAAGGGTTCCTTCGTGGCTCTGGTCGGGCCATCCGGTTGCGGCAAGTCGACCTTGCTGCGGTCGCTGGCCGGGCTCGAAAGCATCTCGGCGGGTGACCTGATCATTGCTGGCGAGAAGATGAATGGCGTCCCGCCACGCAAGCGCGACCTTGCCATGGTCTTCCAGTCCTACGCGCTCTATCCGCATATGACGGTCGAGCAGAACCTCACCTATTCGCTGCGCATCCGGGGCGTGAAGAAAGCGGAAGCCAAAAAGGCTGCGGAAGAAGTGGCGGCAACGACGGGCTTGTCCAATCTGCTGCATCGCTATCCGCGCGAACTCTCCGGCGGTCAGCGCCAGCGCGTGGCGATGAGCCGGGCGATCATCCGGCATCCCAAGGCGTTTCTATTCGATGAGCCGCTCTCCAATCTCGACGCAGCACTTCGCGTGCATATGCGAAAGGAGATCCGCTCGCTGCATGACCGGCTGGGCGCAACCTCCGTCTATGTCACCCATGACCAGATCGAGGCGATGACCATGGCCGATCATGTCGTCGTCATGCGGCAAGGCGTAATCGAGCAGCAGGGCGCGCCGCTCGAGCTCTATGACCGTCCGGTCAACAAGTTCGTTGCAGGCTTCATCGGGTCGCCCGCCATGAATTTCATTCCGGCAACGGTGGGGACTGATGGCAAGTCGTTGGTGCTCGATCTCGGCAGCCCGCAAACCATCGCCCTCGATCGACCTGTTCCTGCGGCCTCCAATCTGACCGTCGGGCTGCGGCCCGAGCATCTGCGGCTCGTGCCGGATGAAGAAGCAAAAATCCGCCTGCCGGTCGGTGTCGTCGAGAGCACGGGGTCGATGACCTACATCACCTCGGCCAGCCAGCCGGAGATCAACGTGGTCGTTTCCGAGCGGCAGTCGCTGAGACATGGAGAGATGGTATCGCTCGGCTTCGATCCGGCGCATCTGCATCTCTTCGATGCAGACAGCGAACAGCGGATCGAGATCGCGAGCTGACCAAACGGAAGGCGTCAGATGTCCAGTGTCATCTGGCGTTCCCAGGCCGTGAAGTGGCCGCAATAGCTGTTCCACTCATCGTGCTTGAGCTTGATGTAGGCGTCTGAGAAATCCGATCCGAGAGCGGCTTTCAGGACTTCATCCTGTTCGAAGGCGCGCAGCGCGTCGAGGAGGTTCAGCGGCAGCCGGGGCGCATCCTTCACTGTGTGGCCGTCGCGGTACATGTCGATGTCGTGATGCGGGCCGGGATCGGCATTGCTCTTCAGGCCGCTCAAGCCTGCCGCGATGATGATCGCCTGCAACAGGTAGGGGTTCACGGCGCCATCGGGAAGGCGGAGTTCGAAGCGGCCGGGGCCGGGCACGCGGACCATATGGGTGCGGTTGTTGCCGGTCCAGGTGACCGTGTTCGGTGCCCAGGTGGCGCCGGAGACAGTGCGTGGGGCGTTGATGCGCTTGTAGGAATTGACCGTCGGGTTGGTGATCGCGGCGAGTGCCGAGGCGTGCTTCATGATGCCGCCGAGGAAGGTCTTGCCCTTCGTCGAGAGGCCGAAGGGCATGTCCTTGTCGGCAAAAGCGTTGACCTTGCCATCGATATCCCAGACCGAGATATGCGCATGGCAGCCGTTGCCGGTGAGCCCCTTGAAGGGTTTCGGCATGAAGGTGGCGCGCAGTCCGTGTTTTTCGGCGACTGACTTCACCATGAACTTGAAGAAGGAATGTTTGTCGGCGGTAACAAGGGCATCGTCGAATTCCCAGTTCATCTCGAACTGGCCGTTCGCGTCCTCATGGTCGTTCTGGTAGGGCTTCCAGCCGAGTGCCAGCATGTGGTCGCAGATCTCGGCGATCACGTCGTAGCGGCGCATCAGCGCCTGCTGGTCGTAGCAGGGCTTTTCCGCTGTGTCGTACTGGTCAGAGATCGCCTCGCCGTCAGCCGAGATAAGGAAGAATTCCGCTTCGACGCCGGTCTTGACGCGCAGGCCATGCTCCGCGGCCTCTGCCACCAGTTTCTTCAGAACGACACGGGGGGCCTGGGCGACAGGCTGGTCGTCCATCATGCAGTCGGCGGCCACCCAGGCGACCTCAGGCTTCCACGGGAGTTGGATGACCGAGGAGGCGTCAGGGATGGCGAAGAGGTCGGGATGGGCGGGCGTCAGGTCGAGCCAGGTGGCAAAGCCGGCAAAGCCCGCGCCGTCCTTCTGCATCTCGGCGATCGCCTGAGACGGGACCAGCTTGGCACGCTGGGCGCCGAAGAGGTCCGTGTAGCTGATCATGAAATATTTGATGCCTCGCTCCTTCGCGAAGCCTGCCAGATCCTGTGTCACGTCGTTCCCCTGTTTTTATGGATTGAGACACATGTGTTGAAAAAGAATGGCCGCATCCGTGGGATCAGATGCGGCCATTTTAACGTTAGAAACCTCCCTTGCCGGGATACCAGCTGGTGCCGGCAAGAGGCACCTGCGCCATGGCGGCGGCCTCCATCGTTAGTGCGCAGAGATCTTCCGGCTCCAGGTTGGTGAGCTTGTTCTTGCCGCAGGCGCGGGCAATGGTCTGCGCCTCCAGCGTCATGACCTTGAGATAGTTGGCGAGCCTGCGACCGGCGGCGACCGGGTCGAGGCGGGCGGCAAGCTCGGGATCCTGCGTGGTGATGCCGGCGGGGTCCTTGCCCTCGTGCCAGTCGTCATAGGCCCCGGCTGTGGTGCCAAGCTTCTGGTATTCCTCTTCCCATTTCGGATCATTATCGCCGATGGCAACGAGGGCTGCCGTGCCGATCGAGACGACGTCGGCGCCGAGCGCCAGAGCTTTGGCCACATCGGCTCCCGAGCGGATGCCGCCCGAGATCACCAGCTGCACCTTGCGATGCATGCCGAGGTCCTGCAGGGCCTGGACGGCCGGACGGATGCAGGCGAGCGTCGGCATGCCCACATTCTCGATGAACACGTCCTGGGTGGCCGCCGTTCCACCCTGCATGCCGTCGAGCACGACGACATCGGCGCCGGCCTTCACGGCAAGAGCGGTGTCATAATAGGGACGGGCGCCGCCGACTTTCACGTAGATCGGCTTTTCCCAGTCAGTAATTTCGCGCAGTTCGAGGATCTTGATCTCGAGATCATCGGGACCGGTCCAGTCGGGGTGGCGGCAGGCGGAGCGCTGGTCGATGCCCATCGGCAGATTGCGCATCTGGGCGACGCGGTCGGAGATCTTCTGGCCAAGCAACATGCCGCCGCCGCCGGGCTTTGCACCCTGACCGACCACGATCTCGATCGCGTCGGCGCGGCGCAGATCCTTCGGGTTCATGCCGTAGCGGGAGGGAAGATACTGGTAGACGAGTTTTTCCGAATGGCCGCGTTCCTCATCGGTCATGCCGCCGTCGCCTGTCGTGGTTGAGGTGCCTGCGAGTGTTGCGCCGCGACCAAGCGCTTCCTTGGCGTTGCCCGACAGCGCGCCGAAGCTCATGCCGGCGATGGTGATCGGGATCTTCAGCTCGATCGGCTTCTTGGCAAAGCGGGTGCCAAGGACCACCGAGGTGTCGCATTTCTCGCGATAGCCTTCGAGCGGATAGCGGGAGATCGACGCACCGAGGAAGAGCAGGTCGTCGAAATGCGGGACCTTGCGCTTCGTGCCGCCGCCGCGGATGTCGTAGATGCCAGTGGCTGCTGCGCGGCGGATTTCGGCGAGCGTATGATCATCGAAGGTGGCGGACTTGCGCGGCGGGGTGAAGGGGTTGTGGTAGCTCATGGCCTGTCCTCGCCTTAGTACGCGTCGGCATTGTCGATATTGAAATTGTAGAGCTTGCGGGCCGAACCATAGCGCTTGAACTCCTCGGGCTTGGCATGCGTCACGCCGGCCTTGGCCAGCAGCTCGGCGAGCTTTTCGAGATGTTCCGAGCGCATTTCCTTTTCAATGCAATCCGCGCCGAGGCTCTTCACCGAGCCGCGCACGAAAAGCTTCGCTTCGTAGATGCTGTCGCCCAGGGCCTCACCCGCATCGCCACAGACCACGAGATGGCCTGATTGCCCCATGAAAGCCGACATGTGGCCGATCGAGCCGTGCACGACGATGTCGATGCCCTTCATCGAAATACCGCAGCGGGACGCGGCGTTGCCCTTGATGACGAGCAGGCCGCCTCGACCGGTGGCGCCGGCATATTGCGATGCGTCGCCCTCGATCACCACCGTGCCGGACATCATGTTTTCGGCCACACCGGGACCGGCAGAACCACGGATGGTGACGGTGCCGCCGTCATTCATGCCTGCGCAGTAATAGCCCACCGATCCCTTCACCTCGACGGTGACGGGCGCATCGATGCCGACGGCGACAGCATGATGGCCACGCGGGTTCACCACTTCGAACAGTGTGTCGTTTGCGCCGGTGCCGAGATTGTGCAGCGCGCTGTTCAGTTCTCGAAGTGGGGTGTGGGAGAGGTCGAAGACGGGCATCGGCAAGCTTTCTCGAAAGGGAGAGGTTTCAGGCGGCCTTTTCGTGGTCCCAGAAATAAACGGTCGCCGGCTCCGGCTCCCAGACCCGGGCGGTCTCGATACCGGGCAGGTTGACCAGCGCGCGGTATTCGGAGCCAAAGGCGACATACTGGTCGGTTTCCGCCATGACGGCTGGCTTGCAGGCGATCGGGTCGCGCACCACGCCGAAGCCGGTCTTGGTCCCGACGACGAAGGTGAAGAATCCGTCGAGATCGTCGAGCGCGCCGGTCAGCGCTTGCCCCAGATCCTTGCCCTTGGCCATTTCCGCCGTGAGATAGGCGGCGGCGACTTCCGAGTCGTTCTGGGTCTCGAAGGCCATGCCTTCGCGGATGAGTTCACGGCGCAGGTTGTTGTGGTTTGACAGCGAGCCATTGTGCACGAGGCACTGGTCGGCACCTGTCGAAAAGGGGTGAGCGCCGAGCGTGGTGACTGCGCTCTCGGTCGCCATGCGGGTATGGCCGATACCGTGGGTGCCGCCCATGGCGCGGACGCCGAAGCGCTGGACGACGTCCTTGGGAAGACCGACTTCCTTGAAGATTTCGACGCTTTCCCCGGAGCCCATGATGCGGACATTGGGGCGGATTTCGGCAAGGGCTGCCCGGATCTCGGGCAGCTTGCTCGCAGCGATCGAGATGACCGCATGGGTACTCTTCAATTCGATTTCGGAGTCTATGCCTGCTTTAGCCAGATCTTCCGCGAGACCTGTAAAATCACTTTCCGGGTCGGCCGACTGGATGGTGACCTTGGCGGTCTTGCCGTCGACGCCGCCATAGATGGCGATGCCGGCCGAGTCCGGTCCTCGGTCGGTCATGGTGATCAGCATGTCGGAGAGAAGATCGCCGAGCCGGGGCTCCAGCGCCTTGTCCTTGAGAAACAGACCGACAATTCCGCACATGGCCACGCCCTCCAATGTCTCTGGAGAAAGGGCTAGCAGCGGCATCCAAGAAAATCAATCAAAAGGAATAAAGTTTTCTTGGTGGGCAACTATCGACGTTGGGGATAGGAGATGATCGAGATGTATCGTGCGGGCAGGCTTACGAGTTCTTCAGGGCCATGTGGTGCATCGGCGTCAAAGAAGAGACTATCGCCAGCTTGCATCCGGTAGAGGCTGTCCCCATGGCGATAGACTACTTCGCCCTCCAGCATGTAGAGAAATTCCATGCCCTCATGCTGGAATGTCGGGAATATGTCGGACTCGGCGTTCAGTGTGATCAGATAGGGCTCGACGACGACGCCGGAGGTGTTGTTTTCGATGTGGCCTAGCAGGCTGTAGTGATGTCCGGCGCGGGTTCCACGGCGCTCCAAGTTCACGCCTTCGCCTGCCTTGACGAAGCTCGCCGACTTCGGCTCCTCGAAGCCCTTGAAGAAGGCTGTGATCGGCATGCCCAGTGCCTTCGACAGCGCCTGAAGCGTGGTCAGAGAAGGCGAGATATTGCCGTTCTCGATTTTCGAGAGCATGCCGACCGACATGCCGGTGGCCGCAGCGAGATCGGCGACCGTTATGCCCAGCTTCTTGCGATAGGTGCGGACCTCATGGCCAATCGCCATTTCGAGATTGTTGGCGCGCGGTTCGCGCACGGCATGGGGATCCTGCATCAGCGCCGGCTTCGGGGTGCTCATCGCTGTCTTGGTTGTCTTCGCCATGGATCCTCCTCAAACGCTGCCGACGTCACTCGATGCTCTAGCGGATTCTGCGTCGCTGCCCAATGGGCGAAGAGCAGTCGGTCACAGTCCGACAAAGACCAGAACGGCAAGCACGATGGCCGCCAGGAAGACGGTGTCGGCAACCAGCAGGCCGATCGCCCGTCCGCCGATCTTGAAAACCTCGGGCAGGGAGGTCTTAACACCGACGGCGGCGATCGCCACGAGCAGGGCCCAACGCGACACCATGCCCGCCCAGTCGCCGACCATGGGTGGGATGGTGACGAGCGAGTTCAAAGCGGCGAGCAGCAGGAAGGCGACGACGAAGCCAGGCAGAAGGGGCGGGCGCTTGACGTCGCTTGAGACCGTGCGGCGGAAGGCGAGTGCGGCGACCAGCACGACGGGGGCCAGCATGGTCACTCGGATGAGCTTAACAAAGACGGCCGTTTCGCCTGCGGGCACGGAGACCGAGAAACCGGCGCCCGCGACTTGAGCGACGTCATGGATCGTCGATCCAAGGAAGATGCCGGTCTGGTGGTCGTCAAGGCCGGCAAGGCTTGCGAGGATCGGGTAGAAGATCATGGCGAGCGTCGACAGCATGGTGACGCCGATGACCGTGAAGACCATCTGCTGGTCGGCATCCTTACTGCGGTTTCCAAGGGTGGCAGAGATCGCAAGGGCTGCCGAGGCGCCGCAGATGGCGACCGCGCCGCCGGTGAGCACGCCGAACTGCGTGCCCTGTCCTGACAGGCGCGAGGCGAGGATGCCGAAGAGGATCGTGAGCAGAACTGCACCGACGATCATGGCGATCACGGCAGCACCCAGTTCGGCGAACATCGCCACACTGACCCTGAGGCCAAGCAGCGCGATCCCGAGCCGCAGCACCGTGCGCGAGGCGAAGTCGAGGCCGGCCGCGGTCTTCGGATCCTCGGCCAGGAAATGCAGCGCAAGCCCAATCAGGATCGCCAGCAGCATGGCCGGCGCGCCATAGTGTTCCGAGAGGAAGGCCGATGCCAGCGCGATCAACACCGTCACGGACAGACCGGGAAACAAGGCTTGCCAGCGCTTGCGGAGGGGCAAAGTGCGGCTGTCCCGCTCATGGTTGGGCGAGGCGGTGGACGGGTCTGGCATGGATCACCTCAGGTGGAGCGCCCTTTGACACGATGGCATCAAATGATGCGGGAGGGCGGTATGAAGGGATGCGCGGTCCTGCCGCGCATCCCTGATGTCATCAGTTCAGGTCGGCTGCGCGCTCGGCGTCAACCTTCTTCTGGGCATCGGCGACCGCTGCCGTGAACTGGTCAAACACTTCGGCACCGCCGGTGACATTCGCCTTGAACCAGTCGAAGACCGGCGACACAGCGTTCTTGAAGGCTTCCTTCTCGGCAGGCGTCGGCACGTAGATTTCGCCGCCGGCCTTAGCGAAGTCCTGATAGGCGGCGATTTCCTTGCGCTTCGGCGAGGCGAATGTCGCCTGCTGGAGGGCGGCGAAGCCATCAACGACGATCTGCTTCTGATCCGGCGTCAGGCCTGTGAAGCGGTCGTTCGACATCCACCAGAAGGCGCCCATGTAGCTGTGGCCATCGAGCGTCAGGTATTTGAGACCTGCATCCGGGAACTTCATGGACATGATGTCGGTAATGCCGTTGGCGGTACCTTCGACAACGCCGGTTTGCAGCGAGGTGAAGAGTTCCGGCCACGGGATCGGGGTCGGGGCTGCTCCCACGGCGGTCGCAACCTGCTGCGGCAGATCGGCCGGCACGGTGCGCATCTTCAGCCCTTTCAGATCCTCAGGCGACTTCACCGGCTGCTTGGTGTTGGCATAGTTGCGCCAGCCGCCGGTATTGCCGATGGTCATCAGGCGGATCTTGTTGTCGCTGTCTGCCAATGCCTTCTCGCGCAGCTTGCGGGTGAAGTCGCCGGTCAGCACGGTCTCTGCCACGCGGTCGTCGCTCATCAGGTAGGGCAGGTCGAGGACCTGGATATAGGGGAAGAGACCTGCCGCGCCGCCGGAGGTCGAGATGTATATGTCGAGCGAGCCGTCGGCGATGCCCTGGAGGCATTCCTCACCGGTGGCGCAGAGCTGGGTGCCGATGAAGAGTTCGACGGCGATCGCGCCGTTCGAGGCGTTCTCGACATAGTTCTTGAAGACGACGAGGCCGTCATAATCCTCGTCGTTTTCGTTGGAGTTGGCGGTGGCGCGCAGCGTGATGTCTGCTGCCTGCGCAACACCGGTGATGGTGAGTGCGCTGGCCAAAGCTAAGGTTTTCAACATGGACTTGAGCATTCTGGTTCCTCCCTTTTCTCAAGTTAGTCGACGAAGCCCGCAAGGCGCGGGAGCGTGAGCGTCAAAGCGGGGAAATAGGTGATCAGAAAGATCACGACGATTTCCGCCGCCAAGAACGGCAGTGTGGCCTTGGCGATCGTCTCGACCTTTAGGCCTGAGACGGACGACGAGACGAAGAGCACGAGGCCCATGGGCGGGGTCAAAAGGCCAACTGTCAGATTGACCGCCATGATGATGGCGAAGTGGACGGAGTCCACTCCCATCTGGGTGAATATGGGGCCGAGGATCGGCCCGAGAATGATGATCGCGGGACCTGCATCGAGGAACATGCCGACCACGAAGAGAAGCAGGTTGATCAGCAGCAGCAGGACCAGCGGGTTTTCGCTGAGGCTGAGGATGATCGATGCGAGCAGCTCCGGCGTGTGCGACAGGCTGGCGACCGTCTTGAAAGCCATGGCCGCGCCGACGAGCAGCATGACGACTGCCGAGGTCATGGCGGCGCGCATCAGAATTCTCGGCATGTCGCCGACTTTCAGGCTGCGCAGCACGAAAAGGCCGATGAAAATTGCATAGCCCACAGCAACGGCAGAGGCTTCCGTCGGCGTGAAGATGCCGCCGAGAATGCCACCCATGATGATGACTGGGGTCATTAGCGGCCAGAAGGCATTGAGGCTTGCACGCCCACGTTCGGACCAGGTTGCGCGGGTGGTTGCCGCCGGCAGGTTCTCGCGATCGGCAAGCAGGTAGACGATCGCCATGAGGCTCAGACCGATCAGGACGCCCGGAACGATGCCAGCCAGGAAAAGCGCAGCCACGCTTTCGCCCATGACATAGGCATAAATGATCATGATGCCTGATGGTGGGATGATCGGGCCGATGAGCGAGGATGCGGCCGTAACGGCGGTCGCAAATTTACGGCTGTAGCCCTGCTTTTCCATTGCCGGGATCAGCATCGAGCCAAGGGCGGAGACGTCCGCCACGGCCGAGCCTGAGAGGCCGGCAAACAGCATCGAGGACAGAATGTTGACGTGCGCGAGGCCTCCGCGCAGATGGCCGATCACCGCCTGGGCGAACTCTACGAGGCGCATGGTGATGCCGGCCCGGTTCATCAGTTCCCCGGCCAGCATGAAGAAGGGGATCGCCATCAGCGGGAAGCTGTCCATCCCGTTATAGACATTGCGATAGAGGAGCACGATGTCGCGCTCCTGGCCGTTCAGCCAGAGGAGAATGGCGGGTGCTGCGATCAGGCCGAACACGATCGGGAAGCCGAGCAGCAGAAGGAACATGAAAAGGGGGAGGAAGAGGCTCAGCATCACTCGGCTCCCAGTCCTGCGAGCGAGGCGACCGGCTCGAGTTTTTGCTGATGTCCCGTCAGTTCGATCAGGTTGCGCAGGATCAGTTCGATGCTGACCACGAACATCATGGTCACACCCGTCGCAAGCGATGCCATCATCCAGCCACGCGGCACCTTCATCCAGGTGCTGAGGTCAAGAGACGTCGGCACCGCAATTGCCGGCATGGCAAACCGTCCGCCGAGCCCTGTCACTTCTGCCCAGCCGATGCGCATGGCGACGTAAAGAAGGACTGCAGTCAGGACGAGGAAAAGCAGGTTGATGATGCCGCCGATCAGGCGCGGAAAGATGTCGAGGATCATCGTGATGGCGACAAAGCCGCCCTGGCGGAATGCCGTCGGCACCATCAAGCCCGTCATCCACAGCATTAGGAAACGGGACCCTTCCTCACTCCACGGCAGCGCATTGCCGAGAACATAGCGAAAGAAGACCTGAACGAGGATGAACACGAGCATGATGCCGAGCGCGCCGGCCCCAAGCCACAATCCGACCGTCAGCACCGCGGCATTCAGCCGGCCGAGCAGATTGGTCAGGTTCGAAAGTGCCGTCATGTCTCCACCCGTTTCTTGTCATCGGTCAATTCGGCGCAAATATCGAAGACTTGTTCCCGCCGCGCAAACACGGCTGTTCCAGTTTCCGTACGAGGAGAGGTAAATTTCTCCTCGCATACCTGTTGCTGATCGTCTTTGACCGTTCGCCGCGGCATGTCCAAAGTGCCGCCGACGACCTCCTCCCAAACTCAACTCAGACGGCGAAGCGTCCGAACCGTCCCCCTGAGAAGCACAGCGGTTCTCCCTGCCGATGTGCAACCCTTAACACCTTGCCGATGATGATCGTGTGATCACCGGCGTCGTGCTGCGCCTGCTCGGTGCATTCGAAACGCGCCAGCGTGCCGGGCAAAACCGGAACGCCTTCGTCGTTGAACCTGACCTCGATCCCGTCGAAGCCGCTGCCGCCGCGGGTGAAGGCGGCGCTCAGGTGATCCTGATCCGCGCCGAGCACGTGGATCGCGAAATGCCGGGCGCCCGTGAAGGCGACATATCGCGATGAACTCTTGGCGGGCGACCAGAGCACCAGAGGCGGATCGAGCGAAACGGATGCGAAGCTATTCACCGTCATGCCGATCGGACCGTCCGGTGTCATCGCCGTCACCACGGTGACACCCGTCGTGAAACTGCCCAGCGCATTGCGGAAATCCCGATGATTGTCCGCGCCAGGCACGAAGACGGCCTCCAACGCATGAATGTCATTGGCAGCCATCATCAGGCAACCTCCCGTCCGATCGCAAGCGTGTAAAGCTCGAACCATGTCTGGCGATCCATCTCCACCTTCGTCGCGTCTGCAATCTTCGCAATACGCTCGAGTGAGTTGGTGCCCATGACCGGCAGGATGGCAGCGGGATGCCGCAGCAGCCAGGCGACGGCGACAGCCGTTTCGTCGACGCCGTGTTCTGCGCCGATGCGCTTCAGGGCAGCCAGAAGTTCCGGCTTCGATCCGTCCATGAGACGACCGCCGCCGAGCGGCGACCAGGCCATCGGCGACACCATGCGCTCCTGCAGATAAGCGAGGTCGCCGTTGACGAAGGTATCGGTCGCCAGGAGGCTCATCTCGATCTGGTTGGTGACGAGATTGTTCTCCATCGACGACTGAAGCAGCGAAAAGTCCCAGGGCCGGAAGTTGGAAACGCCGACGGCGCGGACCTTGCCGGAGGTGACCAGCGCATCGAGAGCAGGGCCTGTTTCGTCAGGATCGATCAGCGGATCGGGGCGGTGGATCAGGAGCAGGTCGACATGATCGGTGCCCATGTCGGTCAGCGAGGCTTCGACCGAGGCGGTGATGTGAGCGGCCGACGTGTCATAATGTTTGACGCGGGCTGCCGAATGTCGACCGGCCGGGGCGACAATGTCACATTTGGTGACGATTTCGAGCTTGTCGCGCAGGCCGGGGGAGGCCTTCAGAGCATTGCCGAGCACGGCTTCCGCCGTATAACCGCCATAGATGTCGGCCTGGTCCATGGTGGTGATGCCCTGGGAAAGGCAGGCCTCGATCTTGGCCTGGACATGTTTGGGCGAGGTGTCGGCATCGTCGCCGATGCGCCACATGCCGTAAACGATGCGGCTGAAGGTGAGGTCAGGGGTAAGATTGACGCGCTGCATTAGCGGCGAACTCCATTTCCGAGAGGGGTGGCGGGCGTTTCCGCGGGAACGCGGCCATAGGCATGCGGGAGCGAGACGGTTTTCAATTCCGGCAGCACCATGGTGCCGAAATGAACCGCCTCGTCGATATGCGGATAACCGGACAGGATGAAGGCGCGGATGCCCATCTTTCTGTAGGCTTCCAGTTCCGAAAGAATCTGGTCCGTCGAGCCGACAAGGGCCGCACCACAGCCGGAGCGGGCGCGACCGATGCCGGTCCACATATGCGGCTCGATATAGCCGAACTGGTCGGCGAGTTCGCGGGCACGGGCCTGATGGGCGACACCCAGTGAGATCGAGTCATGGGCGCGATCGCGGATGAGCTTGCCGTATTCGTCATCGAGCTTCGAGACGATGTATTCGGCGTATTCGCGGGCTTCCTTCTCGGTGTCGCGCACGATCATGTGGACGCGCAGACCGTAATCGAGGGTCCGCCCATGGGCTTCGGCGCGTGCATGCACGGCCTTCATGCGTTCTGCGAGCTGATCCTTCTTTTCCGGCCACATCAGATAGACGTCGCATTGCGCACCGCAGAGTTCGAGCGCGTCGGGCGAATAGCCACCGAAATAGAGAAGCGGCCCGCCGTTCTGCTGATAGGGCCGGGCGGGTTCGGTCGAGACGCCCTTGAACTGGTAGACCTCGCCTTCGTGGTCGATCGTGTCTCGTGTCCACGCCTGGCGGAGGATCTCCACCACCTCGTGGCTGCGCTTGTAGCGGAAGGCGCTGTCTGCGACTTCGCCGGGGAAGTCTGAGCTGATGACGTTGAGCGTCAATCGACCCTTCAGCATGTGATCGAGGGTGGCGACCGTGCGCGCCAGCATGATCGGCTGCATCTCGCCGCAGCGGATGGCGGCGAGCATGTTGATCTTGGACGTGATCGGGGCACAGCCGGCGACGAAGCTCAGCGTGTCCTGGCCTACCTGATAGGAGGAAGGGCAGAGGATGTTGCGGAAGCCCAGCTGCTCGGCCTTCTGGACGATGTCGGAGCAGTGCTCGAAGCTTGATCGCAGGTTTCCGTCGGGCACGCCGAGGAATTGATAATCGTCAGAGCAAAGGGCTGCAAACCACGACACTTCCGCGCCATCGATATCGGCCGATGTGACAGGTACGACAGTCATTGAGGTCTCCTCCACGGCTCCAACTTTCCTCTTGCCTAACACTCGATTTGATGTAGATCAATAGTGTATCAATTTTTTCTCGGCGATACCGAAGTGCCACAGAACCACGCAACGCAGCCGCCTGGCAGCCTTCCCATCTATGTGCAGATCACCGAGCTGCTGGTGCGTGACATCGCGGCGGGTCGGCTGATCGATGGTGAAAAGCTGCCCCCTGAACGGGATATGGCGGAAGAGCTCGGCATTGCCGTCGGCACGCTGCGCAAGGCATTGGCAGAGCTGCAGAATCGCGGGCTGCTGGAGCGCATTCAGGGTTCCGGCAACTATGTCCGGGCGATCTCTGATCCGAAATCTGTCTATGCCATGTTTCGCTTGGAGTTGCTGGGCGGCGGTGGCCTGCCGACGGCCGAGATCCTGTCCATCGACCGGCTGCCGAAGCCTTATGGACTGCCGACATTCGGAACGTCCGCGGAGGCGCACCGGATCCGGCGCCTGCGGCGTCTCTCCGGCAGACCGGCTGCACTCGAAGAGATCTGGCTCGATGGCTCCTATGTCGAGACCATCGATCCGGAGGCGGTTTCTGAATCCCTCTATCTTTTCTATCGCACCAAGCTGTCGCTCTGGATTGCAAGGGCCGAGGACCAGATCGGACTCGACGTGGTGCCGGACTGGGCGCCTGCGAGCTTCGGTCAGAAGGCCGGCGCGCCCGCTACACATATTCAACGCATCAGCCAGGATCAGGAGGGAGCCCGTGCGGAAGTCTCGCGGACCTGGCTCGATCACACCGTCGCTCGATACGTATCGCGGCTGAAATGACATGACCGCGAGGAGCGGTTCAATTGAGGAGGAAAGCGTGGCAGGACTTCAATACGGGATCATCGGCTGTGGCATGATGGGGCAGGAGCACCTGCGCAACATCGCCCTTCTGCAGGATGCATCGGTGGTCGCGATCTATGAGCCGGATTCCGGCATGCGCGCGCTCTCGGCGGAGGCTGTCCCAACGGCAAAGATGGTCGCCTCGATCGAGGAGCTTCTTGCTGTCGAGGCCGTGAACTGCCTGCTGATAGCAAGCCCCAATTACCTGCATCTCGAGCAGCTGGAAAAGATCGCCGCAATCCGGCCGCTGCCGGTGCTGGTTGAAAAGCCTCTGTTCACCGATCCCGCCGATGCGCCCCGCCTTGCCGCGCTTCGAGCCGCCTATCCGGCGCCGATCTGGGTCGCCATGGAATATCGTTACATGCCGCCGGTCGCGCGGATGATCGAACAGGCGGACGAGGCCACCGGTGGCATCCGCATGTTGACCATCCGCGAGCATCGTTTTCCGTTTCTCGAAAAGGTCGGCGACTGGAACCGGTTCAATCGCAATACTGGCGGAACGCTGGTGGAGAAATGCTGCCACTTCTTCGATCTGATGCGGCACATCCTGAAATCCGACCCGGTTCGCATCATGGCTTCGGGTGGACAGACCGTGAATCATGTCGACGAGGTCTATGACGGAAATCGCTCCGACATCTGGGACAATGCCTATGTGATTGTCGACTTTGCCTCCGGGGCGCGGGCGATGCTGGAGCTCTGCATGTTTGCCGAAGGTGCCCGCTATCAGGAGGAAATCTCGGCAGTTGGCCCCACCGGCAAGATCGAGTGCTTGGTGCCCGGCCCCGGTCGCTTCTGGCCCGAACACCTCGGCGAGCCACCGATCGCTCAGGTCATCGTCTCGCCGCGCGATCCCAAGGGGCCGCACGTCGTTGAAATCCCGGTTGATTCGCAACTGCTGGAAGCCGGTGACCACAACGGCTCGACCTTCTATCAGCACCAGCGCTTCCAGAAGGCGGTGAAGGGCGAGCGGCCGGTCGAGGTTGCGCTCGATGACGGCTGGTGGGCGGTGGCCATGGGGCTCGCAGCACAAAAGTCCGCGGAAACGGGTCAGGCTGTCAGCTTCCCGCTGCCGTTTTCACCCAAGGCATCGTGACGCGATAAGCGTCCTTCCACCTTTCGCGCTGGGGTGCGAACCATTCATCGCTTACTGCGTTGCCTCCCCGTGGCAGCGTAGGAGAAGCAGCGGTGACAGACTATCTTTTTGGCCCCGTCATTGAAGATGACGGGGTTTTGTTTCGGTTGTGGGCGCCGCATTGCAAATCGGTGACGCTCGAAATTGACGGCACTCCTGCGAAGGACATGGACCGGCAGGCCGATGGAGTGTTTGACCTCAAGGTTATGGGGGCAGGGCCAGGTACCCGCTATCGGTTTCGACTGCCGGATGGCATTCTGGTCCCGGATCCTGCAAGCCGGCACCAGCCCGAGGACGTGTTCGGGCCGAGTGAGGTCGTCGATCTTTCGACGCAGAAGACCCGCGACGCCATTTGGCGCGGGCGGCCCTGGGCGGACATGGTCACCTACGAGCTGCATGTCGGGACATTCACGAGCGAGGGCACTTTCCGAGGCGTAATCGAGCGGCTGGATCACCTGAGTAGCCTCGGGATAACGGCCATTCAGCTGATGCCGATCTCCGACTTTCCCGGCCGTTGGAACTGGGGCTATGACGGCGTCATGCCTTATGCGCCGGACAGCCGGTATGGGCGGCCGGAAGATCTGGCGCTTCTCGTTCAGGCAGCGCATCAAAGGGGCATCTCCGTCTTCCTCGATGTTGTCTACAACCACTTCGGCCCGTCCGGAAACTTCATGCCGGCTTATGCGCCGCTGTTCTCGCCGCATCATCAGACGCCATGGGGCGACGGCATCAACTTTGATGATGCGCAGAGCGAGATGGTGCGCGCATTCCTGATCGAAAACGCGCTCTTCTGGATCGAGGAATTTCATGTCGATGGACTGCGGCTCGATGCTGTGCATGCCATCCGCGACGACAGTGAGCCGCACTTCTTGCAGGAACTTGCGGCGCGTGTGCGGGAGCGTTTTGTCGATCGCCACATTCATCTGATCGTCGAGAACGAGGAGAATGACCCGCTTCTGCTCGAGCGGGGTCAGCCCAAGACCGACACGTTCGACGCTCAGTGGAATGACGACGTCCACCACGCCTTGCATGTGGCCACGACCGGCGAAACCTTCGGTTATTACGCCGATTACCGGGATGCCGGTGCGGCTCTCGCAAAGGCTCTCGCCGAAGGCTTTGTCTATCAGGGCGACGTGATGCCCTATCGCGGTGAACGACGCGGTGGGCCGAGCGCCCATCTGACGCCTTCCGCCTTCGTTTCCTTCCTTCACAATCACGACCAGATCGGCAACCGCGCCCAGGGTGACAGGGTCATGGCCGCGCTTCCCGAACAGGCGCTCGCCTTCGCCGTTTCGCTGATACTGCTCTCACCGCAAATTCCCATGTTATTCATGGGCGAAGAGTGGTGTTCGCAAAAGCCGTTTCCCTATTTTTGCGACTTCGACGAGGAGCTCAACGCAGCCGTACGCGACGGCCGGCGGAATGAGCTTTCAAAGTTGCCGGGTTTCGACGGCGATCATGTGCTCGACCCGACATCGCTGGAGACATTCCGCTCTGCGATCCTCGACTGGGAGCAGGCAGGTTCAAAGCATGGTTCGACCTGGATCGAACGCTACCGCCAGCTCATTGCGCTTCGGCGAGAGCGTGTCGTGCCGTTGCTGGCGCGGATGCGTCAGGGCGGGCGTTATGCTGCCGAGAATGGCGTCATCCGAGTCGAGTGGCCGCTTGAGGACGGACGGCACTACATACTCGTCGCCAATCCCACATCGCATGCCGTGAGTGCCGCTTTTGAGGTGGATCCTATCGAGATCATCTATGCACTTGGCGAGCGCCGGACTGACGCTCGCGGACCCTGGTCGCTGGTCTTTGGTGTCACGGGCTGACGCCAGCGACCTCACCGCTTGCAATGCGGTCAGGCACCCATCCTGTCCGCCAGATGCATGACCTCAAGTGCTGATTTCGCCACCATGTCGGCGCCGATATTGCCGAAGGCGCGCGGGTCCTTCATCACGGCCGGACCGCCGACCGCGATCTTCATCGGACCCGGGCTACGCCTGGACTGTACCCTACGAATGGCGGCGGCGCATTCATCCACTTCGTCGACACGGCCGACCGAGATGCCCAAAAGAGTGTAGGAGGAATTCGACAGGCGCATGTAGAGGCTGTCGTTGAGTTCGAGGTCTGCCCCACCTTCGACGTCCCAGCCCATGTCGCGAAAACAGGAAGCGACGATCGATACGCCGATGGTGTGGAGGGCGCCCTGGGTCCGCGCCAGCAACACACGGCGCGCCTTTTGGCGATCGCGAATGGTCTGGCTGCGGTTCTGCGACAGATGGTTGACGATCATGCCGAGCCTGGTTGAGGCCACCGCAACCTGGATGAAATCGGTTTCGTCATTGCACCAGAGCCGACCGAGTTGCGCGGCGACAGGCGAAAAGAGCTGGATCGCGAGCGTATGCATGGGCAGGTCAGTGCGCTGCAATTCCTCGATGATCTCGCGGTGACCACGAGGATCTGCCTGGACGAGGGCCTCAGTGAGCGCGGATCGGTAGGTGATCGCTTTCTCGGTTCCGGGTAATTCGCGCGCCTTCGGATCCAGTTCCGGATGAAGGTGAAAATCGATCTCCGGCGGCATTTCGCTAACATGCGGACCCGCTGTCAGATCCGTATGGCTCGCTCCCACAAGCCGCGGCACGGCATCCCGGATCGCGCTTTCGAGAATACGCTGCTCCAGGCTTGTCAGCCGCGTATCCGATTTCGATAGTACAGACTTACCATCGCCATTGGACGGAGGTTCGTCCGCCCTTCCGGGTGGTCCCCCGTTCTTTTCACCCGCCATGTCACCCTCCCGGTCATCGGTTTGGGCGGATCCGCTCATCCCGATGGGATATTAGTGCATTCTTGCGCCTACGCCAAACCTCTCGTAGTCGAATACGCCTGATGTCGTCTTTTGGTTTAGCTCAGCGGTCCTCCGCGCGGTGAAGGCGCGTCGGCAGTTCCTGCTGTCCGGCCCTTGCGGACCTGCGAATATCGGCATTAGGCCTTGCCACCGTAAGACCGTTGCGCGCTGCAGCTGCAATGTGGCGGGCCGTCAGCTTGGCTTCCTCGTACATGTCCTCGGGGCTTGCCTGGGCAATGAACGTGTCCGGTAGGGTCAAGGTGCGGACGGCACAACGTCCGTCGAGCATGCCACGATTGGCGAGGTGGTGAAGGACGAGGGCGCCGAACCCGCCGGTCACGCCTTCCTCGACCGTCACCAGCATCGAATGGTTGTCGACGAGTTCAGCCAGAAGCGCGGTATCGAGCGGCTTGGCAAAACGCGCGTCGGCGACCGTCACGGAAATTCCTTCGAGTGCCAGAAGGCGGCGGGCCTTGAGACAGTCGGCAAGCCGGGTGCCGAATGACAGAAGCGCGATCTGGCCTCCCTGCTCGATGATGCGACCGCGGCCGATCGGCAGAATTTCGCCACGGATCGGAAGTGGCGCGCCCGTGCCCTCGCCACGCGGGTAGCGAAATGCAATCGGGCCGTGATCATGGGCTGCCGCCGTTGCAACCATGTGGACGAGTTCAGCCTCATCGCTTGCGGCCATCACGGTAAAGCCCGGCAAATTTGCCAGGTAGAGGATATCGAAGGCGCCGGCATGGGTCGGGCCGTCAGCCCCCACGAGCCCGGCTCTGTCGATCGCGAAACGGACAGGCAACTGCTGCAGGGCCACGTCATGGACGATCTGATCATAGGCGCGCTGCAGGAAGGTCGAATAGATCGCGCAGAAGGGTTTCATTCCGGCGGCCGCGAGACCGGCCGCGAAGGTGACCGCATGCTGCTCGGCAATGCCGACATCGAAGGTGCGATCGGGAAAGGCGGCACCGAAGCGGTCGACACCGGTGCCGGCCGCCATAGCGGCGGTGATCGCGACAATGCGGTCATCCGTTTCCGCTTCCGCAATCAGGGCGTCGGCGAAGACCCGCGTATAGCTCGGCGCCTTTGCTTCTGCCTTGTTCTGCTTGCCCGTGGTCACATCGAACGGGGTGACGCCATGATACTTGTCCTCGGCTGCTTCGGCCGGTGCGTATCCGGCGCCCTTGCGCGTGACCACATGCAAGAGGATCGGGCCATCCTTCTCGTCCCTAAGCTCTGCCAGAAGTGGAATTAGCACGTCGAGATCATGGCCATCGACTGGGCCGCGATAATCGAAGCCGAAATTCTCGAATACGTTGCCGACATTCGAACCAGCTTTCCGGCGGACGTCCGACAGGTGGCGGTTGAGCGCTCCAGTCGAGGCAGAAATCGACATATCGTTGTCGTTGAGAATGACGATCAGCGGGCGGCCTGATGCCCCGGCATTGTTCATCGCCTCGAAGGCCATGCCGGCGGACATCGCGCCGTCGCCAATGATGCACACGACGTGTCCGTCTTCCCCCTTCAAGTCCCGGGCAGTGGCAAAGCCGAGGCCTGCCGAAATCGACGTGGAGGAGTGAGCGGCGCCAAAGGGGTCGAAAGGGCTTTCACCGCGGCGGGTGAAGCCTGACAGACCGTCCTTCTTGCGCAGGCTGCGCATGCGGTTCCGCCGTCCGGTCAGGATCTTGTGGGGATAACACTGGTGGCTCACATCCCAGATGATGGTGTCGCGCGGCGCCGAGAAGGAGGCGTGAATGGCGACCGTCAGCTCTATGACGCCGAGACTGGAGCCGAGGTGACCGCCGGTCTCGGACACGACCCTGAGGGTCTCGCCGCGCAGTTCCTGCGCGAGACGACAGAGCGTTGCATGGTCCATGCTTTTCAGGTCGTCAGGGACGAACACCTGGTCGAGCAAAGGGGTGGCGACATCATTCGCAAAAGAAAAACCCACTGCGCTCTCCTCCCACGAAAGAGCCCTATCCTCCTCGTTCCGCTGTCGCTGCGAGCGCCGATTTGGCGCATCCGCTGAGCGGTTGCATGAGAATGGTGCAATATCTGCATATTCGGAGAAGACGAGCGATATGTAAACTTTTTTTTACACTCCTGAGCGGAATTCCGCCGGAATTGGCATCCCGGCGGAACGAACCCCCAACGATCAGGGGGCCGGGAAGGTTTTCATATACGCGATGACGTCGGCGATTTCCTTCGGATCCTTCAAACCGGCGAAGGCCATGCGCGTACCCTTGACCACGCCACGGGGGTTCTCGAGGTAGGCAGCCAACTGTTCGTCGTCCCATACCTTGTCGGCGCCAAAATCCGTCATTGCCTTGGAGTATCTGAAGCCTTCAGCCACACCGGGTTGACGGCCGACGACACCCTGAAGGGAAGGGCCGACCTTGTGCTTGGCGTCGGCGACGTTGTGACAGGCCGTGCATTTCTTGAATACGGCTTCGCCAGCTGCCGCGTCTCCTTCTTGCGCGAAAGCATTCTGAGACAGCAAAAGGGCTGCGGCGGTGCAAGCGGCTGCAATTATCCTCGACATGTGTATCCTCCCATGGCATCGCGGATGAAGTAAGAAATCATGCTGGCATAAAATTGACCAGTCCGGTTCACTCGCCGGGTGGTTCGCTTCTCATTCTGAAGCCCAGTTTGGAACCAGAATGCAGGCCATATGCTTCAATATACGCAAACCAACCCGGAGCCGGATCATGGCCGCAGTCGTCTTTCTCGTCATCGTTCTCGCAGCCGCCTCAAGCGGCGCGGTCTTCAAGCCCGGTGAGTGGTACGAGAATCTGCGCAAACCGAGCTGGACTCCGCCCAATTGGGCCTTTCCCGTGGTCTGGACGATCCTTTACGTGCTGATCGGCTATGCAGGCTGGCTGATTTGGGATGTTGCCGGCTGGTCGCTGCCCATGGCCCTGTGGTCAGTACAAATCGTGGCCAACGCGCTCTGGTCGTATTTCTTCTTCGGCATGCGGCGCATGGATCTCGCGCTCGCGGATGTTTCAGTTCTCTGGCTTTCGATTGCGCTGTTCATCCTGTTTGCCTGGCCCGTGGCGCCGCTTGCCTCCGCCTTGTTCGTTCCCTATCTTGTCTGGGTGACGGCTGCTGCCGCACTCAATCAATCCGTCCGACGCCTCAATCCGGAGGCCTGATCCGCGAGCCTGATCCGCAGATCGATCAGGAAAGCGACCAGCGAGACCGCCAACAGCAGTGCCAGCCACACGACCTGTGTCTGGCGCATGGCAAGGCCGAAAGCGGCGAGAAGCGCGCTGCCAGAGATGGCATTGGGCGCGAGATTGGCGATAGCCACTCGTGGCTCTGGTGAGCGCCCGGCGACAACCAGAGTGATTGTCCACAATATCGCGATCGCCACTGCACTGATCCAGCCCGACGTGAAGAGAAAGACCAGCGGTGCCGTCATCTTTGCCCCGCAGGGATGCCGAACAGCTTGGCGAGATCTTTGAAGAAGACCCGCACATGGGCGAGGGGATCACGGCGCACCAGTTTCTTGTTGAGATAGGATTCCCAGGTCAGTCGCTGCACGTCGGGGTCGGCGCACATGGCCACGAACTTCTCGCGCAGCCTGTCGTTGCGATACCAGATCATCTGCATGATACCGAGAATCAGAAAGACCCGGCCATGGGCGCGCATGAAGGTCCGACGCGCATCTGCCAAGGCCCGTCCGCTGTCGGTCAGCAGTGACTGGTGTACGGCGTCTGCCGATAGCCTCCCGCAAAGCATGGCGTAATAGATGCCTTCGCCCGATGACGGCGCGACGGTGCCTGCGGCATCGCCAGCCAGCAGAACGTTGCGACCGTTGTCCCAGCGCTTCATCGGTTTCAACGGCAGCGGCGCCCCTTCTCTTCGTATGACCCGACAGTCGCCGAGGCCAGCGGCAAGCTTCAAGGCCCGGGTTGCTCCCCGGATGTTGTGTCCCTTGACTGCGGTGCCGGTGCCGATGCTGGTCTGTCCGCCATGGGGGAAAACCCAGCCGTAGAAATCCGGCGAGATCCGGCCATCATAGACGACGTCACAGCGGTCGGCCTTGAAGACGGCCTCATCGGCGTTGGGCGGGCTTTCGACGATCTCGTGATAGGCAAAGACATAGGGCGGCTTGCGGGAGGCCGGGAACATCAGGCGCCGCACGGCCGAGTTGGCGCCGTCTGCACCGATGACGCGTCGGGCCCGGATCTGGATCGGTTCCGGACCGGCATCCTTGATCGTCGATTCCACGGTCAGTTCGAGCAGGTCGCCATCTCCTTCCGTCATCTCGTCGAGCTTGCCGCAAAGTCTCTCCGCCCCGGCGTCGGCTGCGCGCTGACGAAGGTAAGGGTCGAAGGCGGCGCGATCCACCATGCCGACATAACCGATGTCGCCGATCGTCATGTCCACGGTCCGACCCGATGGTGCGATGATCCGCGCGGCATTGGCGCGCGCCACCAGCTGGGTCTCGGGAATGGCGAAATCGGCCAGCGCTCTCGACGGGATTGCCCCGCCGCAGGGCTTTATGCGGTTATCCGGGTCGATGAGGAGCACGCTATGCCCCTTTTCGGCCAGCCGCTCGGCCGCCATGGCGCCACAAGGGCCTCCACCGACAACGACAACGTCATAGATCTTCGACATGCGCGTCTCCCTGCCGGGCATCCGGCCTCAGGGTTCATTCTCCAGGCATGATTGCAGCGTTTTGGATCGGGGGTGGCGATCGCATCGCTTGACGTCCGATCCGCGTCGCGACGAGGGCAGACACGAGGAAAAGGCCCGCCTCGATCGAGAAAACTGCGGCGAAAGCATGAGCATCACTTGCCGTCAGCCAGCGACCAAGATCGAGCGCCACCGTTCCCAGGACGCCGCCGAGTCCAAAGGCGATGGCCTGTGCGGCTCCCCAGACGCCCATCCGCATTCCGTAGTTGGATGTCCGGCCCTGTCCCGCAAGGATCATCATCGTGCCGACGGCCGCCACCGCGAAGGCGCCGTTGGCTGCGCCGAGCAGAAAGATGTTGAACTTCAGCGGCCAGATGGGCGCGGCTTGCGTGGACAGTGCAAGGGCGCCCAAAGCCACGGCCGAGCCGAAGCAGCCCCAGGTGATGAAATGTCTCGGCAGACCGGGATGGCGTTTTCCGAGAAGCGCGCCCGACAGCCCGACCGTCATCATGCCAAGCAGCACGCCGCCATGCTGGATGCCTGAGAGGGCTGTCGTTTCGCCCGGCGTCATGCCGAAGAGAAGGCCGGCATAGGGCTCGAGGATGAGGTCCTGCGTGGCGAAGGCCAGCATGGAGACGAAGATGAAAAGTGTGAAGAGCCGCGACTCCCGATCGTCGAGCACGTCTCGGAGGCTCTCGCGAAGACTCGCCGCGGCCGGCCGCGCTTCCGATGCATCCACCGTTGGCCGGGATTCCATGCCCATCACACCGATGATGCCGATCAGAAAGGCAACCACGCCGGTCGCTGCCGTGACGGCTATGAGACGCTCGTGGGAATAGGGATCAAGCTGCGCGCCAACGACGATGGATGTCACGATGATGCCCGTGATCATCAGCATCCAGGTGATCGTCGCGGCTGCTGCGCGTTTCTCGACTGCGGTCTTCATCGCGATCAGCGCAAGCAGAGATGTTCCAGAGGCGCCAATGCCGATGCCTATCAGTATGTAGGCAGCGATCGCTGCCATGATGCCGGCGAGAACCGACTGCTCGAAGAGAAGTGTTGTTGCAGCCGCGCCCGTTCCAGAAACGGCGAGGAGGGCAAGGCCGCCGAGGATCCAGTGTGTTCGCGATCGGCCGGTATCCGACTTGTGGCCCCAGATCGGGCGCGTGATCTGGACACCGTAGTGCAGGCCGACCAGAAGGCCAGGGATGACGGCGGCGAGACCCAGTTCAACAATCATCACCCGGTTCAAGGTTGAGGTCGTCAGCACCACGATTGCGCCGAGTGCTGCCTGGACAAGGCCCAGCCGGATGATCGCGAACCAGCCTAGGCCTTTGTCTGCGGGACGGCTGGATCGGGGCTTGGTGGCGAGCTGACGCATCATCGCCCTTTCTATCCGAAGGATGGCGCGGGGGACGTCAGTGAGCCGAGCGCCACGGCTGCCGCCATCATTCCGGTGACATAGAGACCCACACCCACCGCCGAATACCAGATGGCCTTGCCTTCTGGGTCGCCCAGGAAACGGATCATGCAGAGGAGCTGCAGTGCAAGCACGACGCCGACGAGCATTGCCCCTGTCTGAAGACCTGCTTGTGCGAGCAGAAGAATGACGCAGGCCTGCGGGATCGCCATGACGAGGCAGGCAATCCGGGCGGCGTTTTGCGCGCCGTGCAGAACCGGCAGCGTGTCGACGCCCATCTGCTGGTCGCCCTTGATCGATTTGAAATCATTCAGCGTCAGGATGCCGTGAGCGCCGACGCCGTAGAGAAGTGCAATCAGCAGGGTGCGCGTGGACGGCGCATGGCCGAGCGCCGCCGTCGCGGCCGTGATCCAGGGTAGGGTCTCGTAGCTCAGGCCGACCACACCGTTGCCAATCCAGCCATTCTGCTTGAAGCGGAAGGGCGGGGCGCTGTATCCCCAAGCGAGCGCGAGGCCAACCAGGGCAGCGGCAAAGACGAGTGGCCCAAGAAATGCTGCAACGGCCATGGACAGAACGGACATGGCTATGGCGATGGCCAGTCCCCATTGGCCGGGCATTCGGCCCGATGGAATGACCCTATGCGGCTCGTTAATCGCATCGACATGGCGATCGAACCAATCGTTGACCGCCTGGCTCATGCCACACAGCAGCGGTCCGGCAAGGAGCATGCCGAGCGCGATCGGAAACCACCGGTCGCCTATGCCGGCACCCGAAGCAATCGCCCCGCAGGCAAAGGCCCACATCGGCGGAAACCATGTAATCGGCTTCAACAACTGCACCACCGCCTTGGGCGACGGGTAGGAGGCTGCCGGGACATGGGAAGGGATCTGAGCCATGGGAGGAGGCTAGTCCGCACCCCGGAATGTGTCAACTGAAATTGACGGTTTTGATCGTCTGTCAGGCTTGACGATCAGAGCCGGGACGGTAGTCCTCAAGGCCGTGGCGCCGGAGCTTGATATAGAGGCTCTGGCGCGAAAGGCCGAGGATCTCCGCTGCGTAGGCGCGGTTGTTGCTGGTTTGGTCGAGTGCCGCCTCGATGCAGATCTTTTCGATGACGTCGAGGGATTCCCGGATCAGATCCTTGAGCGGAACCTTACCCACGAGTGCGGAAAATCCCTCGGCCTGGTCGGACATGCCCGGAGACGGAATGGTCAGGCGCTCATTGCCCGTCTGCTGCGGGATCACGATCAACTGGATCGTGTTGCTGCTGGCATTGAGCCGGGCCGAGATGCTGACGGCGCTCTCGCCGGAAAGGTTATCGGTCAGGGTCGAGGTGAAGCCGCGAATGGAGGGCTCGTCCAGAAGGCGCGTGTAGAGCACGCGTATATCGATGGCGGCACTCGTGAACCAGGAGCCGATGTTGCGACCCAGAACCTGGGTCAGAGACGGCGCATGAATGAGGTCCAAAAACAGGGTATTGGCCGCGAGGACGACACCTTCGGCATCCGTCAGCAAGACGGCCTCAGGCAGATCCGCAATCTCGACCCCCGTGCCGCCGACCGGTCGCTCTGTACGCTGGCGCTTGCTTTCCTTGTCCTGATCGGCTGGCCAGATCGCCAGAAGAACATTGGTGATGCCGTTTTCCCGATAGGAGCGGATTGTGAGCGAAACGGGCTCGCCCTTGGCGACGCTTACGCCATCCAGACTGACCGGATTGGGACTGTGGCGTGCCTCGCTGATCGCGTCTCCAACCCGATCCCGGTCTTCCTTTGCGAAGAGGTCGCGGATGGACTTGCCGGACAGGGGGGCGCCGGTCGAGGAAAGAAGCGTGCTGGCAGCCGGATTGGCATCCAGAATCGTACGCCGCTCGCCGTCGAGCATGATATAGGCGACGGTTGCGACCTTGAAAGCCGTCCGATAGCGGGTCTCGGCTTCCTTCAGTTCGCGGTAGTCGGCCTCCAGTTCCATCTGGGTCTGCACGAGGCGCTGCTGGTCGAGCATCTGCTGACGCAGCTCGCGGCCAACCACGATAGTATAGGGAAAGTCTCGGGCGGTGTACGCGGAGTAGACGACCGGAAGATCGGGCTTGCCGCTGCACTTGTGGTTGACCTGGTAGCCGCGCAGGGGGCGGTGGCTGGTCTCTGCCGACAGCATGGAGTCGATCTTCGGTACCGACTCGATCGTCACGCAGTCCTGCAGCCGCTTGCCAACCGTCTTTGACAAGCCATAGTCTGCAAGATCTTTGTTTGTGAAATAGACTTGCGAGATGATCGAGGATTGGTCGACGAGCAGAACGACGTCTGCGCCGAGGCTCACCAGCGAGCCTATCGAATCCGGATCGAGCGTCTTCAACAGGCTGTCTGCAACCGCGAAGCCATCTGTACCGCTATGACCGTTCAGTGGCTTCATGGAGTGAGCCAATCGATTCCGCTGGGTGTAACCACTGCCGTTCGGCCAGCGGCGCTAGCCTGCTGGCTGATTCTTTCCAATTCATAGTAACTTTCGCAGATCTTCACGGCGGAGTAAACGCTGTCACAGATGCAGTCAATCCCCAAACCTACAAGAAAATCAACGGAATCCAGCGCTGCTGCGCCGCCGACTATGAGGGGTAGGCGCGGCCCGGGGCGAAGCTTGCGCACATCCTGAATCAGGGTCTTGAATTCTGTAGCAAGCCGGATGTTGCTCCAGCCGATGCAGGCGACATCCGCCTCTTCGACGGCACGTGCGAAGGTCGAGGTCTTGAGGGCTGAAGGCTCTAACACCTCGCTTGTCCAGCCGAGGCTGTCGAAGAGCACTCCGATCAGGTGCGGCATGAGCGTGTGCTGCTCGCCAGACGGCGTCAGAACCAGGGCTGTGGGCGCATTGCGAGTGCGGTCGGCTTCCCGCAGGTCGAGCGACAGGGAGATCGCCAGGGCCTGCAGACGCGAAGTTGCGATCGTGACGTCGATGAAGTCACAATCATCCGAAACCCATTCCCGGCCGAGCAGGCGCGCGACGGTTTCCAGGAACAGAACCTTGACATAGTAAGGCCGGCCGCGCGGAAGTTCATGGTCGAGAAACGCGCGCAGGGACGCCAGGCGCGTGCGTGGGTGAAGAACGAGCATGCGAAACTCAGCGAGCGCCCTCTCATAGAGGCGATCGTGCTCCAGACCTCGGTCGTAACGCGTCGACAGCTTTTCGGCGGTCATCGAAGCCACCGTTCCCTCAATCAGGCGGCGGAGTTTGTCCCCGTCGCATTGGGTTAGGTATGCTCTCTTGCCTTCCGCGGCAACCCTTGTGAGCGGCTGCAGGCCCTCGCAATGCGACGGAGCCGTGCCATCTTGCCTCTCATTCATTCCCTGAAGTGATCCGTCCATCATCCCGCGCCGTGCCCCCGCCCGCGAAACCGTTTCAATGCGGCGTCAGGCGTGGACGGCAGGCATCCCGTCAGACGAGCACGAGTAACATGTACCCAGTTTTCATTTCTGTAAATCAAAATATACGTCAATCTAAGTTGACACTTTCATCGTGGCGGGCGTAGTCTTCAGTCAATCCCGATTTCCCTTGGGAGGGGATGGGAGAAGGGATGACCGCCATGCGCATACCCAAACCATCGGCATCAAGCCGAGCCCTTTACACACCGGACGAGCGCCGTAGGCGCGACGAAAGCGTGTGGACCTTGGTGCAGGGTATCTTGGCTCCCGTGCAGTTTCTCGTTTTCCTCGTCAGCCTCGGTCTGATCTTTCGCTTTCTGGTGACGGGTGAAGGTCTGTTCGCCGCCCAGATGTCCATCGTCGTGAAGACGTTGACGCTCTATGCAATCATGATCACCGGCTCGATCTGGGAAAAGGTCGTGTTCGGCCGCTATCTGTTCGCTCGCCCGTTCTTCTGGGAAGACGTCTTCTCGATGTTGGTCCTGGCGCTGCACACGGCCTATCTCGTCGCTTTGTTTGCCGGCTCGCTGACCTCGGGCGCATTGATGGCGCTCGCGCTTGCCGCTTATGTCACCTACGTCATCAATGCCGGGCAGTTTCTCTGGAAGCTGCGTCTTGCCAGGCTTGATCATGCCGAAAAGCTGAGATCGTCTGCGGCGCTCGGCAACGGCTCCTCTCTCACGGGGAGCACGTCATGAACCAGCCGCTCGTCTCTTGCGCCACACCTTCCGCCACCATTCGCCAACGCGGCCAGCATGAGGTCTTCTGCGGGCTGACGTCCATCATCTGGCTGCATCGCAAGGTGCAGGATGCCTTTTTCCTGGTGGTCGGATCGCGCACTTGCGCCCATCTCATCCAGTCCGCCGCCGGCGTGATGATCTTTTCCGAGCCGCGCTTTGCGACGGCGATCATGGAAGAGCGCGATCTGGCCGGCATGGTCGACATGCATGACGAGCTCGACCGCGAAGTTGCCCGTCTTCTCGAGCGTCGCCCCGATATCCGCATGCTGGTACTGGTCGGCTCCTGTCCGTCCGAGGTCATCAAGTTCGACCTCAACCGCGCCGCCGAACGGCTCGACAAGCGTTTCGGCTCAAAGCCGCGGGTCCTTTGCTATTCCGGCAGCGGTATTGAGACGACCTTCACACAGGGTGAAGACAATTTCCTTGCGGCTTTGGTGCGCGACCAGGCCGTGCATGGCGCAGGCGACAAGGTCGCCAAGCTGGTTGTCGCCGGCTCGGTTGCCGATGTGGTGGAAGACCAGTTTGCCCGGCTGCTCGATGATCTTGGTCTCGAAGACGTCGTCTTTCTGCCCGGCCGCAGCAGCGAACGTCTGCCACAGATCGGCCCCCAGACGCGCTTCATCCTCGCACAGCCCTATCTTGGTGCCACAGCCGCCGCACTCGAAAGCCTCGGCGCATCGCGCATCAATGCAATCTTCCCGCTCGGCGAAGAGGGTACGACGGCGTGGCTGAAGGCGATTGCCGATACGTTTGGCGTGTCGCCGGCCCGTTTTGCCGCTGTCACCGAAGCTCCGCGCCGCCGCGCGCTCGAAGCAACCGCGCATTACCGCAGTGCCCTCCAGGGCAGACGCATCTTCCTCTTCCCCGACAGCCAGATGGAGCCGTCTCTCGCCCGCTATCTCAGCCGCGAGCTCGACGCCACGATCATCGAAGTCGGCAGTCCTTATCTGCATCGCGAGCATGTGGCTGGCGAACTCGCCATGCTGCCGCCGGGCGTCTCCATCTCCGAAGGTCAGGACGTCGAGATCCAGATCGACCGCTGCCGCGCAGCCTCGCCAGACCTGGTCGTTTGCGGAATGGGGCTTGCCAATCCCTTCGAGGCGCAAGGTATCGTCACCAAGTGGTCGATCGAATTCGCCTTCACACCGATCCAGGGCTACGAACAGGCAGGCGACCTCGCCGAGCTCTTCGCCCGCCCGCTGACACGCAAGGCCATGATCGCGGGCGACCGCTCCGGCAACCGGAGGGCCGCATCATGAAACTCACCATGTGGACCTATGAAGGACCGCCGCATGTCGGTGCCATGCGCATCGCCGCCTCGATGAAGGGCGTGCACTACGTGCTGCATGCGCCGCAGGGCGATACCTATGCCGATCTGTTGTTCACCATGATCGAGCGTCGCCCCTCGCGTCCGCCCGTCACCTACACCACCTTCCAGGCGCGTGATCTCGCAGGCTCCACGGCCGATGTGTTCAAGACCGCCTGCCGCGATGCGGTCGAACGATTCCAGCCGGATGCGCTTCTGGTCGGCGCCTCCTGCACGGCCGAACTTCTGCAGGACGATCCGGCGGGGCTTGCCAAGACGCTCGATGTCGGTATCCCGGTCGTGCCGCTGGAGCTTCCTTCCTATCAGAAGAAAGAGAACTGGGGTGCGGCGGAGACTTTTTATCGGCTTGTGCGCAGCTTTGCCGGCGGTCGCGAGCGTCCCACTGAGATTGCTCCGAACAGCTGCAATATCCTTGGGCCCTCCGCCCTCGGTTTCCGCAATCCTGACGACGTCACCGAAATCTGCCGGCTGCTCGCCGCGAACGGTATCGACGTGCGTGTCGTGGCACCCCTCGGTGCAACCGTAGCCGATCTCGCCCGCCTGCCGGACGCCGCCTTTAACATCGTGCTCTATCCGGAGATCGGCGAGAGTGCGGCGCGCTATCTGAAGAAGACCTTCGGGATGCCCTTCGTCTCGACCGTGCCGATCGGCGTCGGCGCGACACGCACCTTCCTTGCGGAAGTCCGGGCGCTAGCAGGCCTTTTGAACGATGAACCTGTCGGCGAGGCCGAGGACCGGGCAACCTGGTACGCCCGCTCGGTCGACAGCAACTACCTCACCAACAAGCGTGTCTTCGTGTTTGGTGATGCAACACACGCCATTGCCGCTGCACGCATCGCTGCCCGAGAACTCGGTTTCAAGGTCTGCGGCATCGGCACCTATATGCGCGAGTTCGCCCGAGAGGTCCGCGAGGCGGCCGAAGAATTCGGCGTTGAGGCCTTGATCTCCGACGACCATCTCGATGTCGAACAGGCGATCATCGACGCTCGTCCGGAGCTTGTTCTCGGCACGCAGATGGAGCGCCACATCGCCAAGCGGCTGCGCGTTCCCTGCGCCGTCATCTCGTCCCCCGTGCATGTCCAGGATTTTCCGGCCCGTTACTCGCCGCAAATGGGCTTCGAAGGCGCGAATGTCATCTTCGACAGCTGGGTTCATCCGCTGATGATGGGGCTTGAAGAGCACCTTCTGCAGATGTTCCGGGATGACTTCGAGTTCAACGATCAGGCGCAGGCATCGCATCTGCATGCCCACGCCCCGGCAGCCGCAGCCGCTGCGACCGAAGTGGTCTCCGACGATGAGACGCTCGTGCTCGCCGAGGTACCCGCTGACGACGCGGCCTGGACGCCAGATGCCGAGCGCGAGCTGAAGAAGATCCCCTTCTTCGTGCGTGGCAAGGCCCGCCGCAACACCGAACTCTTCGCCGCCCGTAAGGGTATCCGCCCCATTACCGTGGAGACGTTGTATGACGCGAAAGCCCATTTCGCCCGCTGACGCGACCCCGGTCCGGGTGGTGTTCGTGACACTCGACAATCATATTGTCGCAGCTGTCGATGATGCACGGCGCAGCCTCGCACAAGACCTGCCGGGGCTCACACTCTCCGTGCATGCCGCAACTGACTGGAACGACAATCCGGCGAGCCTTGAAGCCTGCCGCGCGGCGATCCTTGGTGGCGACATCATCATCGTCTCGATGATCTTCGTCGAAGAGCATGTGCGCGCCATCGCAGACGTTCTGGAAGCACGCCACCTCGAATGCGACGCCATGGCCTGCTGCATGTCGGCCGGCACGATCATGAAATACACGACCATGGGTCGCTTCAAGATGAGCGAGGAGCAGAAGGGTCCGCTCGCGCTCCTGAAGAAGCTTCGTGGAAAAAGCTCGCGTGGTGGCAAGGACAGCGGCCGCACCGCAGGCGAACGCCAGCTCGCCATGCTGCGCCGCCTGCCGCAATTGCTGCGCTTCATTCCGGGTACCGCGCAGGACGTGCGCAATTATTTCCTGACGCTGCAATACCGCATCGCGGCTTCGGATGAGAACATCGCCAACATGGTTCGCCTGCTGGTCGGCAAATATGCCAAGGGCGAGCGCAAGGGCCTCCAGGGCCGCATCACGGTCGGAGATCCGGTCGAATATCCCGATATGGGTCTCTATCATCCGGGCCTGAAGCCAAGGGTCACGACGCAGCTTTCCAGCCTGCCGCACAAGGCGGGTGCGCGTGGGACGATCGGGCTTCTGCTTCTGAGAACCTACATCCTGTCTGGCGATACCGGCCACTATGATCGTGTCATCCGCGAGTTGGAAACGCGCGGCTTCAATGTCGTGCCGGTATTCTCGAGCGGTCTGGACATGCGCGGCGCAATCGAGCGGTTCATGACGCCTGGAACGGGAGGCGTCCGCATCGATGCCCTCTGCTCGCTGACCGGCTTCTCGCTGGTCGGCGGACCGGCCTATAGCGATGCCGCTGCCGCTGCCGAGACACTTGCGGCGCTCGATGTTCCCTATTTCTCCGCGATGGCGACCGAGTTTCAGAGCAAGGAAGTCTGGTTCTCGTCGACACAGGGGCTGACCCCGATCGAAACTACACTGATGGTGGCGATCCCTGAACTCGACGGCTCGATCGGCTCCATGGTCTTCGGCGGTCGTTCTGACGCGGGCGGCGGGGCGAGAGCCTGCATCTGCTCGAGAGAGCTTGCCTCCTGCCCGTCCGGCAGGGCCTGCATGCAGCCGGATGACGAACGCGTCGTGCTGCTCGCCGATCGCCTCGCTGCCATGGTCGACCTGCGGCGCAAGGAACGTGCCGAGCGCCGTATCGCCATTGCGATGTTCAACTATCCGCCGAACAGCGGCAGCATTGGCACCGCCGCCTATCTCTCCGTCTTCGAGAGCCTGTTCGAGACCATGCGCCGGCTGAAGTCGGAAGGGTACGATGTCGACTTGCCCGCCGATGCCGAAGCGCTGAAGGACGGCATTCTTGAAGGCAATGCAGCACTTTATGGCGTCGAGGCGAATGTCCACACGGTCATCCCTGTCGACCAGCATGTGCGCCATGAGAAACACCTCGCCGACCTCGAAGCCAAATGGGGACCGGCACCGGGACGCGTTTTGAGCAATGGCCGCGGCATCTTCGTGCTCGGCCGCCAGTATGGAAACCTCTTGATCGCGATCCAGCCGCCCTTCGGTTACGAGGGCGACCCGATGCGCCTGTTGTTCGAAGGCGGTTTCGCCCCGAACCATGCCTTTGCTGCCTTCTACCGCTATCTGCGCGAAACCTACCGCGCCGATGCCGTCTTGCATTTCGGCACCCATGGCGCGCTCGAATTTATGCCCGGCAAACAGGTCGGCCTGTCTGCAGATTGCTGGCCGGATCGCCTCCTGGGCGCGCTTCCCAACTTCTATCTCTATGCCGCCAACAACCCGTCGGAAGGCACGATCGCAAAACGTCGTTCTGCCGCGACGCTGATCTCTTATCTGACGCCGCCGATCACGCATTCCGGGCTCTACAAGGGCTTGAGCGAGCTAAAAGGCAGCCTGGACCGCTATCGCAGTGCAGCCCCCGAAGTGCGTGTCGAGCGGGAAAGGCTGTTCCAACTCATTCAGGTCCAGGCCGAACAACTGGATTTGGGCAAAGATAGCCTCGGGCTTGCGGAAGCCGACATGATCCAGGCGCTCGTGGCCGAGGTGGCTGAAGTCGAATACGCGCTCATTCCGCACGGTCTGCACATTGCCGGTCGCGCCATGGAGGAAGGCGAGCGTCTGGAAATGCTCGACCATGTCGCCGCCAACATGCCACCTGCCGTGCGTCCGCACCTTCAGACTGAGTTGATCGCCGCGATCGCCAAGGGTGACGCCGCGACGACTGCGCGGATGACGAAAAACGCAGTCGGTGAGCTCAAGGAGTGCATCGACAAGCTCGTCACGATGAACCGCGAACTCTCTCACAATGGAGAGATCGACGGCCTCGTCCGGGCTCTGGACGGTCGGTATGTGCTACCGTCGCCCTCTGGTGACCTGCTGCGCACGCCTGAACTCCTGCCGACCGGCCGCAATATCCACGGCTTCGACCCCTTCGGCATTCCGAGCGCCTTTGCCATCCAGGATGGCGAACGTCAGGCCGCGAAGGTGCTCGAACGCTATTTCGCCGCCGATGGACGCCTGCCGGAAACGGTTGCCGTGGTTCTCTGGGGCACCGACAACCTGAAGACTGGCGGTGCGCCGCTGGCGCAGGCCATGGCACTCATGGGTGCGCGCCCGAAACTCGACGCCTACAATCGCGTCTGCGGCGCTGTTCTGGTGCCACTCGAAGAACTGCAACGCCCACGCATCGATGCGGTCATGACGCTGTCTGGCATCTTCCGGGATCTCCTGCCGATCCAGGCGAGCATGCTGGCCGAGGCGAGCTATCTCGCAGCTGTCGCAGACGAACCGGTCGAGATGAACTTCATCCGCAAACATGCGCTCGCCTATTGCGAAAGCCATGGCTGCGACATCGAGGCTGCGGCGTACCGTGTCTTTTCGAATGCCGATGGCGCCTATGGATCGAACGTCAACATGCTGGTCGCATCCTCCTCTTGGAGCGACGATGATGAGATCGCCCAGACTTACAGCAATCGCAAGAGCTTCGCGATCAACCGTTGCGGCAAGACCAGCGCGCAGGCCGAGGTCTTCGATGCGATGATCGGGCAGGTCGACATGGCTTACCAGAATCTCGACTCGGTCGAGATCGGGGTGACCACGATCGAGAACTATTTCGATACGCTGGGCGGCCTGACCAAGGCGGTCTCGAAAGCCAAAGGCGGTGCGACGCTGCCGGTCTTCATCTCCGACCAGACACAAGGCGAGGGACGCGTGCGTACCCTCGGCGAGCAGGTGGCTTTGGAGACACGCACACGCACGCTGAACCCGAAGTGGTTCGAAGGCATGCTGAAGCATGGCTATGAGGGCGTGCGCAATATCGAGACGCAGGTCACCAACACCTTCGGCTGGTCGGCGACCACAGGCGATGTCGACCCCTGGGTCTACCAGCAGATTACCGAGACCTTCGTGCTCGACGCTGACATGCGCGAACGGCTGGCCACACTCAATCCGGCGTCTGCCGCCCGTGTCGCCAACCGGCTGATCGAGGCGCATGAGCGCAACTATTGGCAGCCGGATGCAGAAACGCTCGCCGCCCTGAAACAGGCCGGTGAAGAATTGGAAGACCGTCTCGAGGGGCTGGTCAGGGAGGCTGCCCAATGAACATCTACACCCATGGCAAGATCGCCGAACGCGAGGCCCGCATCGCCGAGAAGCTCCGGGAGCGCGCCGATGGCGAAGGCAGCGTGCAGGTCCATCTCGACCCGACGATGGAAATCGATGGCGCCAAGGTCTTCGCGGTCTACGGCAAGGGCGGGATCGGCAAATCGACGACGTCGTCGAACCTCTCGGTTGCCTTCTCCATGCTCGGCAAGCGCGTGCTACAGATCGGCTGTGATCCGAAGCATGATTCCACCTTCACGCTGACCAAGAGCCTGATCCCGACCGTCATCGACGTTCTCGAAAAGGTCGATTTCCATTCGGAAGAACTCCGTCCGGAAGACTATATGGTCGAGGGCTATAACGGCGTTCAGTGCATCGAGGCGGGTGGCCCGCCGGCCGGCACCGGCTGCGGCGGTTATGTCGTCGGACAGACGGTCAAGTTGCTCAAGGAGCATCACTTGCTCGACGACACCGATGTCGTGATTTTCGACGTTCTCGGCGATGTTGTTTGTGGTGGTTTTGCCTCGCCGCTGCAACATGCCGAACGCGCGGTCATCGTTGCCGCCAACGACTTCGATTCCATCTTCGCGATGAACCGGATCGTTGCTGCCATCAAGGCGAAGTCGAAGAACTACGATGTGCGCCTCGGTGGCGTGATCGCCAACCGGTCGCGCGAGACAGACCAGATCGACCGTTACAATGATGCGATAGGCCTCAAGCGCCTCGCGCATGTGCCTGACAGTGACCATGTGCGGCTGAGCCGGCTGAAGAAGAGCACGCTTTTCGAGATGGGCGACAGCCCGGAGATCCTGGGCATCCAGAAGGAATACATGCAATTGGCCGAGCGCCTTTGGGCGGGCACGCCAGCACTTGAAGCCGAACCGATGAAGGACCGGGAAATTTTCGAATTTCTCGGCTTCGAGTGAGGTTGCCATGAGCCAGGCCGATTACATCAGACGCACCGGCGAGATCGAACACTACTTCGACCGCACCGCGCTCGATGCCTGGAAGCGGCTGACCGGCGACCAGCCGGTGAGCGGCATTCGCGCGACGGTCCGCAAGGGGCGCGAAGAGATGCGTGGCACGCTTGCTTCGTGGCTGCCGCAGGACCTCACCGGCTGGCGCATCCTCGATGCAGGCTGTGGCTCCGGCGTTCTCTCGTTCGAACTGATCGCACGTGGTGCAGAAGTCGTCGGCATCGATCTCTCGGCGCAGATGATCGCCCACGCCCGCCAGCGGGCGCATGAAATCGAAGCATCGCAGGGACGCTTCAAGGGCTCGGTCACCTTCCACAGCGGCGACATGCTCGACCCGCGTCATGGCCGTTTCGATGCCGTGGTCGCGATGGATGTGCTGATCCATTACCGCCCTGCGGACGCCGTTCGGGTGCTTCACACTTTGGCCGGGCGCACCTCGCGCCAGATGATCTTCACCCTGGCGCCTGGATCCCGCCTGCTGCGGGCGATGCTCGCTGCCGGCAAGGTTTTCCCTCGTGGCAATCGTGCGCCGGCGATCTACCCGGTCGATCCGGTGCGGCTTGTCGCGCAGATGGTCAACCATCCGGAGTTTGCCCATTGGCAGGCTGGTCGCAGCCACAAGGTTGCCGTCGGCTTCTACACCTCGCAGGCCATGGAGGTGATCCGGTCATGACGATCGCTGCCGCCAACCGCAAAATGATCTCGTTCTGGCAGAAGCTCGGAACGCGCTTCATGCCGTTTGCGGATGCGGCGTCGGCGGAGATGCCGTTGTCGAGGTTGTTGCGCCTGTCGCTCTTCCAGATCTCTGCCGGTTGCGTGCTCGTCCTTTTGACCGGGACACTGAACCGCGTGCTGATTGTCGAACTCGGCGTTTCCGTTGCGCTCGTCTCGGCGGTGGTCGCCATTCCGGTTCTTGCCGCTCCACTCAGGCTCCTCTTCGGTTTCCGCTCGGACACCTACAAGTCCGTGCTCGGCTGGCGGCGGGTGCCGTATGTCTGGCTCGGCAGCCTGCTGCAATTCGGCGGGCTCGCGATCATGCCGTTCGCGCTGCTTCTGCTCCAGTCGCAGACGCTTGGCCCCGAATGGGCCGGTGCTGCAGGTGCGAGCCTCGCCTTCATTCTCACCGGTTTCGGCATGCATATGTCGCAGACGGCCGGTCTGGCGCTTGCCAGCGACCTCGTACCGGAGGAGAAGCGCCCGCGCGTCGTCGCACTTCTCTACTTCATGCTGCTCATTGGCATGATCGGGGCATCGAGCTTCTACAGCTTTTTCCTGGTCGACTTCTCGCCGAAGCTCTTGATCCAGGTGATCCAGGGCACGGCGCTGCTCACCATCATCATCAATGTCATCGCCATCTGGAAGCAGGAAGCGCGCGATGTGCGCCGCACGGCCGTCGATCGCGATCTCGCAAGCTTTTTCGATGCGCTCGACGACTATCGCAGCGCGCCCGGCGTGATGCGGCTTCTTCTGGCCGTCGCCATCGGATCTGCAGCCTTCTCGATGCAGGACATCCTGCTTGAGCCCTATGGCGGGGAGATCCTGGGTCTATCCGTCGGTGAGACGACAAGGCTGACGGGAATCTGGGCCCTCGGCACCATGGTCGGCTTTGCCTGGGCGGCCCGCAGCCTGCAGAATGGCGCCCAGATGTACCGTGTCGCGGCGCGGGGCTTGCTGATCGGTCTCGGTGCCTTCTCGGCCGTCATCTTCGCCTCGCCGCTTGGCGTCAACCCGCTCTTCCATCTTGGTGCATTTGGCATCGGTCTCGGCGGCGGACTGTTTGCCGTCGGCACGATGCTCGCCGCCATGGGTATCGCCGAGCGCTCGGACAGTGGTCTCGTCGTGGGCGCCTGGGGTGCCGTGCAGGCGACCGCCATCGGTGCGGCCATGCTGGCCGGCGGCGTGATCAAGAACACGATCAATGCACTGGCGCTCAATGGCTCGCTGGGTGACGTCATGATGACGCCGGCTGCTGGCTATCTGGTCGTCTATAGCTTTGAAATCATTCTCCTCTTCCTGTGCCTGGCGGTTCTCGGTCCGCTGACCGGCCGGCGCTATCAGAGGGACTATCTGCAAGACATGCGTTTTGGATTGGCGGAGCTGCCCGGCTGACCGCCGGCAGATGCGCTTTACACGGGAGGGTCTGGATATGACCGGGTCGCTGGTTGGGAATATCGATGTCGCACAAGTGGTGCTCTATGCGTTCTGGCTCTTCTTCGCGGGGCTGATCTGGTATCTGCGCCAGGAAGATCGTCGTGAGGGCTATCCGCTCGAAGAAGATGTGACGGGCCGCTACAACAAGAGCCCCTGGCTGTTCGTGCCGCCGAAGAAGACCTTCATCCTGCCGCATGGCCAGGGCGTCCGACATGCGCCTGACTTCAAGCGTGACGAGCGGACGTTCTCGAGCCGCCGCATCGCGCCAGCGCCGGGCTATCCGAGCGAGCCGGTTGGTAATCCGCTGCTCGCGGGCATCGGCCCCGGCTCCTGGGCCGAACGTTCCGACAGGCCTGACGTGACGGCTCATGGCGATGCCCGCATCGTGCCACTCCGTGTCGCCGAAGGCTTCGGGCTTGCCGAAGGCGCTGCCGATCCGCGAGGTCTCGCCGTCCTCGGTTGCGACAAGCAGATTGCCGGCACCGTCAAGGATATCTGGGTCGACCGGGCCGAGCATCTGATTCGCTACTATGAGGTGGAACTCGCCGATGGCGGACGCACCGTGCTTTTGCCGAACAACTTCGTCGTCTTCCAGACCGGTCGTGGCAATGTCCGGTATCTCTATGTGCATGCGGTAACAGCCGCGCAATTCGTCGATGTGCCGGCCACCGCCCGCCCCGAACTCGTGACCCTGCTCGAGGAGGACAAGATCGCCGCCTATTTCGGTGCCGGTCTCCTCTATGCGGATCGCTTTCGTCAGGAGCCACTGCTGTGAAAAAGTTCGTCACTCGAGAACATGAGATCGAGCCGCTGCCGGGCCTTCCAGGCGTGCCTCCGGCAGGTGAAGTCATCCTCTGGCAGGGGCGGCCATCGTCCGCCCTTGTCGCCCGGCACCTTTTGAAAGTTCGCTGGATCGTCGGCTATTTCCTGATCCTCGCCAGCTGGGCCGTGCTTGCCGGCTTGAACGATGCTCAACCTGTTGGCGGCATCGTCTTTTCGGTTGCCGTTCTGACCGCCCTGGCCGGGGTGCTGATCGGCATGATCGAACTCTTCGCCTGGGCCGTTGAAAAGACGACCCTCTACACGATCACCACGGAGCGCGTCGTCATTCGCTTCGGTGTGGCCATTTCGATGACGCTGAACCTGCCGTATCGGCAGGTCGATGGTGTGGCTCTCGCACGGCTTGGCGAAAAGGCGGGCATGATCGCCATTGCCCTTGTGCCAGAGCAGCGCCTGTCCTGGCTCATCCAGTGGCCGCATGTGCGGGGCTTCCGTTTCTCGAGGCCGGAGCCGAGCCTGATCTGCCTGCCCGACGCGGACAAGGTGGCAAATGTGCTGTCGGCCGCGATCGGCCAGTATCGTGGCGCGCGGGCCGAACAGCCGCGGATCATCATCCAAGAGACTGCCGGAAGCGCCATGCCGCCTTCCGTCGTTGCCGCCGAATAGGAGCCGTGTGATGGGATCGGCCTCGCATCTCGGTTACTGGGCAGACCGCAAGGGCAAGACGCCCAATCGTGTGCCTCGCGGCGTGTTTCTTGGTCTTGTCGGTCTGCTGGCTTTCACGGCAGGCGCAATCCTTTTCGGAACAACGACAGGGATCGGGCTCGTCAAGCAGCAGCAGGCCGCACCGATCGCCATCCGCGATCTCATCATCACCCGCACCACTTCAGACTTCGTCGTCGTGAGAGACGCTGCGACGGATCAGGAGATCGCAAGCTATGCACCACAGGCCGGTGGCTTTGTGCCGGGCTCGTTGCGCGCGTTCGAGCGCATGCGCCAGGTCTCGAAGGTACCGTTCGATACGCCTTACCGACTGATCAAATGGGATGCCGGTGGACTGAGCCTGTCCGATACGGGCACAGGCGAGCGGATCTATCTCGATGCATTCGGCCCGGACAACGTGGCCGCATTCGAAGCCCTTCTGGGCTCACAGGGAGGAGAAAACCAATGAACCCGGTCTTTGCCTTGATGCGACGGAAGGAGACGGTCGATTGTACCGTCGAGATCAACAACACCTTCGAGGCGCTCGGTGCGCATCTGAGGTTCGACAACGGGGTGGTGGTGCATCCGGGTGACGAGGTCTTGGTGCATGGCGCACCGGTCCAGATCCCCTATGGCTCCTGCCAGAATTTTCGCCGGAAGGCCACCATCACCCGGGCGGGTTTCCTGGAGCGGGCCTGGACCCGCGCCACCGGCGATCTCGACATGATGGAATTGTGCGAATTCAGCTTCACGGAGAGGGCACTGTCATGAACAATCATGTTTCGCCTGTTGATCTTGCCGATCACGAACCGACCGTCGAGGAACGCATGGCCGGTGTCAGCGACACGACCCGCAGCGCGCTCGTCTCGACGATGCTGACACCGCGCTTCTACACCACCGATTTCGAAGAGATGGACAAGATCAATGTCGAGCCGGTGCGTGCCGAATGGGACGTGCTTATCGCGCAGATGAAGAGCGATCCGAACCGCGGACACTTCAAGCGCAACGAGCAGTGGGACGATATCGACATCGACGCCCTGCCGGACGATCTGCGCGAGGAGTTCATCGACTTCCTCGTCTCGTCGCTCACCTCGGAGTTTTCCGGCTGCGTCCTCTACAAGGAGATGAAGCGACGCGGAAAGAACCAGGAAATCTGCGAGCTCTTCGGCTACATGAGCCGTGACGAGTCCCGTCATGCCGGCTTCATCAATGATGCGCTGAAGGAATTCGGTATCGGCGTGAACATGGGCTTTCTGGCCAAGGCGAAGAAATACACCTTCTTCAAGCCAAAGTTCATCTACTACGCGACCTATCTGTCCGAGAAGATCGGCTATGCCCGCTACATCACGATCTTCCGCCATTTGGAAAAACATCCGGACAAGCGGTTCCATCCCATCTTCAAGTGGTTCCGTGAATGGTGCAACGACGAGTTCTCCCACGGCGAGGCTTTCTCGCTGATCATCCGCTCCGACAAGCGGCTGATGGAGGGCATGAACAAGTACTGGATCAAGTTCTTCCTGCTTGCGGTCTTTGCCACCATGTATGTGCGCGACCATATGCGGCCCGCCTTCCACAAGGGGCTCGGCGTCGATATCGACGATTACGACATGAAGGTCTTCCGGCTGACGAGCGAAATCTCGCGCCAGTGCTTTCCGCTCGTGCTCGATCTCGACAATCCGGCCCTGCATGAAGGCTTCCGTCGCATGGAGCGGATCAACCGCAAGGTCATGGCGGCTGACGCGAAGGGTGGCCTTTCGGGCAAGATCGCCAAGGGCTTCTGGTCGGCGGCTGCTGCCGTCAACTTCGTCCGGATGTATGCGATCCCGACCAAGTCGAACGCCATCCCGGCGACGTCGCGCCTGCAGCCGGTCTGGTGAGGAAATTGCCATGACGATCACGCACCCGATCGTTGTCGTTCTGGTCGCCATCTCGGTATGGTGGCTTTCGACCGGGCTGGTGCTCGCCATGGTCAATCGATCCGACGGGCCACGGGCGAGGAGCTTCGTCCTCATGGCGCTGATGACCGTTGTCGGCGCCTTCGGCTTCGCCCTCATGCTCTGGGGCGCAGGGGAACCAACGGTGCTCGGTTCCTATCTCGGCTTCTTCGGCGCGCTGCTCGTCTGGGCTTGGCATGAAGCGGCCTTCCTGACAGGGATACTGACAGGTAGACGGACCGGTGAATGCCCGCCCGGACTGACAGGCTTTTCCCGCTTCCGCGCGGCCTGGGAGGCGGTCAGCGATCACGAGATCGCCATCCTGGTGACCGCGATTGCTCTGTGGTTAGCGCTCGAGGGATCGGCCAACCTCTTCGGGCTTGCCGCGTTCGGGCTCCTCTGGGGCATGCGGATCTCCGCCAAGCTGGTAATTTTCCTTGGCGCGCCGCATGCGATCAGCGAGTTGATGCCGAAGGGCATCCGTCACCTCAAAAGTTATTTCAAGACCGATCGGATGACGCCGCTGTTTCCGATCTTCCTGGCCCTCGCGGCTGGCATCTTCGCCGTCCTCGTCGTCGGTGCCAACCGCGCGACGCAGGCGCATTCGGTCGTTGGCCATACGCTGCTCGCGACTTTCATGGCGCTTGCCATCATCGAGCATCTGGTTCTCGTCCTTCCCGTCTCGGACACAGCGCTCTGGCGCTGGGCGATGGCGCGTCAGGATCGGGGCAATCTTGCCATTCGCCCGGTGGCGGACGGCGTTTCCGCACTCAAGGAGGGTGGGCCGGTGTCCGGGCCACACACCGCCTGGACAACAATCGGACACGACACGATCGGGAAGAGGAAAGACTGATGACTGTTTTCCAGCACATGGAAGAGGCGCTCGCCGGCCTGCATACCGCCGGCAATTACCGCGTTTTCGCGGATCTGGAGCGTCACTGCTCGGCCTTTCCGAAAGCCGCGTTTCATCATGCTGACGGGACGGCCCGCGATGTCACCGTCTGGTGCTCCAACGATTATCTCGGCATGGGCCAGAACCCGCTCGTGACCGAACGGATGATCGAGGTCGTGCGCAAGTGCGGCGCCGGTGCCGGCGGTACACGCAACATTTCAGGCACCAACCACTATCATGTCTTGCTGGAGCACGAACTCGCCGACCTGCACGGCAAGGAAGGCGCGTTGATCTTCACGTCGGGCTATGTCTCGAATTGGGCAGCGCTCGGCACGCTGCTCGCAAAGATCCCCGGCATCATCTGCTATTCGGACTCGCTCAATCACGCCTCGATGATCGAAGGTATCCGGCATTCGCGCTGCATCAAGCGACAGTTCCGTCACAATGATTACAAGCATCTGCGTGAGCTGATGGCGGCGGATGATCCGGCAGCGCCGAAGCTCGTCGCCTTCGAAAGCGTCTATTCGATGGATGGCGACATCTCGCCGATCAAGGAGATCTGCGATGTCGCCGACCAGTTCGGCGCCCTGACCTATCTTGATGAGGTGCATGCCGTCGGCATGTACGGGCCGCGCGGCGGTGGCGTGGCTGAGCGCGAAGGTCTCATGGACCGGTTGACGGTCATTGAGGGGACGCTCGGCAAGGCTTTCGGCGTCATGGGCGGCTATATCACCGGTCCGGCCGTTCTGGTTGACTTCGTTCGCTCATTCGCATCAGGCTTCATCTTCACCACCGCGATCCCCCCGGCGCTTGCGGCCGGCGCGACTGCGTCGATCCGCCATCTGAAAGAAAGCCCCTTCGAGCGCCATATGCACCAGGCGACGGTTGCGAAGGTCAGGCGGGCGCTCGACGTGCGGGGGATCCCGCATATGCATAACCCAAGCCATATCGTGCCGGTCATGGTCGGCAATGCGGCCAAGTGCAAATGGATCTCGGACGTGTTGCTCGATGACTTCGGCATCTATGTCCAGCCGATCAACTATCCGACAGTCGCCGTTGGCAAGGAAAGACTGCGGATCACGCCAACGCCGCTTCATACAGACGCGGATATCGAGCACCTCGCCGAAGCGCTCTGTTCGCTTTGGTCGAAATGTGCATTGGCCAGGGCGGTTGCCTGAGGCTTACAAAAGCCGTATCGGCACGGCGCAGCCAGGAGTTTGGAGCCGGACAGGATGACGGACAGCATTTACATTCCGGCAATTGCCGGCGACGGATCGCTTTATCCGATCGAAAAGATGCAGGCGCATCTCGATGGCCAGCTGCATCTGGCCGTGTCCGTCTTCGTCTTCGACGGTGACCTGTTGCTCATCCAGAAACGTGCCTCGACGAAGTATCACTGCGCTGGACTCTGGGCGAATACCTGCTGCACCCATCCGCATTGGGAGGAAAGGATCGAGGACTGCGCCGAGCGCCGCCTCTCCGAAGAGCTCGGCTTCACTGTCCCGCTCACCCGTCATCAGACAGTCGAATATGCCGCCGATGTCGGTCAGGGGCTGAGGGAGCACGAGCGCGTGACGCTGTTCAGCGCCCAAGTCGACAGCCGGACACTTGAGATCGCGCCTGTGGAAGGCGAGGTCGAAGAAACCCGCTGGATTGGCCCTCGTGAACTGATGCGGGAGGTGCGTGAGCGCCCGCAGGATTTCACGCCCTGGTTCCGCATCTATCTTCAGCGCTTTCCGGGCTTGAGTTTCGCCGAAGCGGCCTGACCCTCTGGCCTGTCTCTCCCCATCATGATCCAGCCGCGATCGGTGCCGTCGTGCGCGCCTATATGCGGGTATAATCCGCCCAACTTCATTGAAGCTCGGAGCCTGGCCACGGCATTCAGTAATACGATCAAGGACAAAAAGAAGGGGAGCTCGAGAGCTCCCCTTTTCATTGTGGTCCGCCTTCTTAGGGCGTTGCGGGCGGGGTCGCCGCAGGTGGTGAGGTCGCCTCGGGTGTAGAGGGTGTCGCCGGGTCAGCCGGTGGCGTGACGGCGGCGGGGTCTGCCGGAGGTGTGGCTTCGACCGGATCAGCAGGGGGGGTAACGTCCGCAGGGGCGGCCGGGGGCGTCGTGGTGTCGCCTGCAGGTGCCAATCTCTGGGTCGTGCCGGGCTGGTAGCTCGCAAAGTCTGGAACTTCCGTCGGTCCCTTCCTCGTCAGCGAGTCGGCATAATCCTGCAGCATCGAGACACCGTAGAGCGGCTTCTGAACACCGGCATGGCAGGTGCCGCAGCCGACCTTGAAGACATCGCCTTCCGGTCCCTTGCGGGTGTCCGGGAAGACCGGCGTCAGGCCGACCATGTAGTTCGCGTTGATGTCCCTGACCATGCGGATGCCGTGCCAGGCGGTGACGCGCTGCGGCGGGCTTTCATCCCAGGCGTTGAAGGCTCTGGAGTTGTGGCAGGTGGTGCAGTTCACGCCGAGCGATTCCGACATGTGCATCATCAGAGACCACGTGGCTTCGGTTTCCTTGGTGCCAGCCAGATTGGCGCTTGTCGGCAGAGCCGTGGTGGAATGCACGCGGATCTGCTTTGCATCGAGGAGGTAATCCTTGAGGACATTCTGCGGCAGCGAGGAATTGCCGGCGAACATTGCGACGACATTCTGTCCCGCGCGGTTCTGTGTCATGCCGCCGGCCGGCTTCGGTTCGAGATCCTCGTACCAGTAGTTGGCGGGGATCGCCTGTCCGCGGTGACAGGTGTAGCAGGTGGCGCCAACCTGACCGACATGGCTCTGCCAGTCGACATTGATCGCCTGGGTCATCTGGATCATGCGGCGGGAGACCACCTTCTGGTAGACCTCGTCGGAGGCGAGGTTTTCCGGATTGTGGCAGTAGTTGCAGCCAGCTTCCGGGGCGATCCATTCGGTGATCGAGGCCATGAACTGATTGAACTGATCGTCCGACAGATCGCCCAGTACCTGGACGTTTTCATAGATGTCGCCGGCCCGGTCGCCCGAAGGGTCCGCCTCCCACGGGGCGGGCGGCACGACGTTTGCCAGCTTCAATGCTTCCTGATTTTCGACATCCCGGTGGACATACATGCCGGTACCGCGAAAGCCGATCTGTTCGCTCTCGACGGGTGGAGCATCCCAGCCGGCGCCGACGAAGCTCGCGATCGTCAGCAGGGAACCGGCGGAGATAGCGAAGGGAATCCAGAGTTTCATCGTCCTTCTCCTTAAAGCGCCGGGTCGACGACACCGGGATAGCCCGGCAGCGGGGAGACGATCCCGTGATTGATGCCCCAGAGGTACCAGTTCTCGACGACGGTGCCCGTGAGCAGGATGCCGATGCCACCGGTGATGGGGGTGAGGATCGCGAACCACCAGGCCCAGCGGTGGACGGATTCCATGGTGGCGTTGAAGCCCATGGTCCATCTCCAGAAGAGGGCTGCGCGTTCGGAAGCGGTGCCGCGATCGGTGATCTGTTCCAGCTCGCGTTCACCGCCGTATTTGCCAACGGCCAGGATCGTTGCACCATGCATCGCAAAGAGCAGGACCGAGCCATAGAGGAAGACGATCGAGAGGCAGTGGAAGGGATTGTAGTAGAGGTTGCCGTAGCGGATCGAAAAAGCCGCCGTCCAGTCGAGATGCGGGAAGATGCCGAAGGGCACGGCTTCCGAGAAATTGCCCATCAACAGTGGACGAATGAAACCGAGCACCAGGAAGAGCCAGATCGCGGCGGCGAAAGCCCAGGCGACATGCGTGCCCATTTCCAGCTGACGTGCGCGGCGATAGACGCGCACCCACCACAACAGGACCGAGATGGTGAGGAAGAAGCCTGCGATCAGCCACCAGCCACCTTCCGCGAGCGGCGGCAGGACTTTCAGGCCGTATTCGGCAGCTGGCGGCTCCAGCCCCAGCCAGAATAGCTGGCGTACGAACTGGATCGGATCCCAGCCGACCGAGGCCAGCATGTTGAGGCCGATGATCTCGAAGGCGATGAAGCCGAAGACCAGCGACAGTGTGCCGAGCCAGCCGAGGTAGATCGGTCCGATCTGGGCGTTGCCGATGATGCCGAACAGACGGACGAAGATAGGTTTGCCGGTGCGCGGGCTGTCGCCTGCGGGAAGGGGCATGCCCTCTTCCGCTGGACCGCTGACCTGGATCGGCGTGATGATATTTTGATACTGCGCTAAGAACATGGTCCGGTCCCCCTCAGTTCCAGATCGGCAGCGTCAGCCACCAGTTCCACCATTGCGGCCAGCCCTGGTTCCAGAACGGTCCGCTGATGACGATGCAGACGGCGCTCCAGAAGCCCGCGTTCAGCGCCAGGATCAGGCCGAGGCGGTGGATGCCGAGCGTGCCGATCGAGTAGCCGATGATGTCGCGGAAGAAGGTGTCTTCGTATTCGGGTGTCTTCACTTCCGCCTGCTTGCCGGCCTCGGTGTTCGATGCACCTGGATTGGCGGCTGACAGAATGAGGCCACCGTGCAGAGAAAGAGCCAGCGTCGTGGTGAAGAAGAAGGTCACCGCGATCATATGCGCCGGATTGTAATGGAAATGCAGATATTGGTAGCCGACGTTCGAAACCCAGTCGAGATGGCTGAAGATGCCGTAGGGAAAGCCATGCCCCCAAGCGCCGAGCAGCAACGGACGGAAAACGACGAGCGTCGCATAGGCGAAGATCGCGACGGAGAAGGCAAAGGGTACGTGGTAGCCCATGCCGAGCTTGCGGCAGATCTCCACTTCACGAAGCGCCCAGGATATGAAGGCGCCGAGCGCGCAGACGGTCACGATCTGCCAGAGGCCGCCTTCCTTCAGTGGCGCCAGCGCCAGACCGTAGGACAGGTCGGGTGGCGCGATCGAGATCCGCCAGATGTTCCAGGTCGGACCGATGGCTGCGCCATAGATCAGGAGTGCCGTCCCGAGGATCGCGAAGAATGCCGTGGTGACGCCGAAGAACCCTACATAGAAGGGTCCCACCCAGAAATCGAAGAGATCGCCTCCGAGCAGCGTCCCGCCTCGTACGCGATATTTGCGTTCAAAACTCAGCAGCGCCATGTTCGTTTCCTCCAGAGGTGATCAGCCAGGCGGCGTTGTCGGGTCATGCCGTTTGGCGGCGGGCGAGACCGAAGTGCCGCCCGCTGCCGTCTTGGTTCTTCAGCCAATGAGCCGGAGATCCACACCTTCAGAGATCGAATGCTCGATCGAACTGGTTGTGAGGGGCCTGCCCTCCAGCCAGTTGAAGCGTTCCGTGCTCAGCAGGATGAAGTGGATCAGGATCGCAAGCGTGAACAGGAATACAGACAGTGCAACCAGCGCCTTGCGCGGGTCGAACATAAGCCAGACTCTCCACATATCGCGTCCTCCTCAGGTCAACATCGGCAGAAGCGTGAGAGCCGTCTGGTTAATGCCCTCGAGAGAGCTGTAACCTTCCGGACCCGGGATCCAGGGACGCCACATCCAGACCAAGATATGCGCGACGATGGCAATCGCCGTGAATATCATGAAGCCTTGGATGAAGAATCCATGGACCTCGCGCGCTTCGCTTTCGGTCAGACCCGAAAGTGAAACATTTGATGTTTCAGCCATCAAATTCACCTCCTAGTCTCGAACACCGCGGCGCCCCCGCGGCGGGGTTTCGGGAGGTCTTTGAAAAGACCTGCCGGGTTTCTGCCGGTGTCGAGAACACCGGCAAAGGGATCGGGTTACGCGTGGAAGGCGTAACCGGCAGCTGCATAGGCCGAGCAGCGAGCCTCGGCGAAGATCGATTGAGCGGGCCGCTCGGCGGCCTCTTCCGCATGGCCGGTCATGCGCGACGCGACGGCCGCGAACAGGCAGAGCGGATAGAGGAGCAGGTAGAGGCGCCGCATGTTCTGGCGCTCGGACTGGCGGTCGCGATGTCGACGCAGGTCCTGATCGGATCGGGTTGCAGTGATCATGGCTTTGCCTCCAGTTGTCCCGTTGATGGGTGTCGTTCCGATATTCATGCGTAGGCTCCCTCAAGTCGGGCGGCCGTTTCGACATGATCCCGGGTAACTTCGTGGTCTTCGGCACGGCGAGCCTCGCGTTCCGCTGCTTCCCGCAGCCGCTTGGCGGCCGAGATGCGGACGAGGACCGGCTCGTTGCCGATGAGTTTTTCCAGCGATGCCTGAGCATCCGATTGCCAGGCCATCTCCGTGCGCGGGCGTGCCGTCGTCGCCTCGATCGCGTCGAGTTCTCCGGCGCGCGGCAGGATGTCGAACAGCATGTCGAAGAGGGCGTTGCAGACTTCCTGGATCAGCCAGGCCGCACCTGAATAGCCCATGACCGGCGTGCCGGGATGGCGGCGGACGATGGCGCCGGGATAGGACAGCTGCACGAACTTGCCGCGCGCACCGCGCTCGGCCATGTACATGTGCTCGTTGAACGAGCCGAACATGATCATCGGTGGTTTCTTTGCGGTCAGCTCCGCGACCTCGATGTTGTCGGTTTTCGAGCCGGCCTTGCGCGGGATCGCGAAGTTGCAGGGCAGGCCCATTTCTTCTTCGAGGAAGTTGCGAATGCCGCGCACATAGGTCTCGTTGGCGACGATCGCGAAGCTTGCAGTTGCAAAGAAGTCCTGGGTGACGGAGCGCCAGAGATCCCAGAGCGGTTTCAGCGTCGTGTGCTTTTCCTTCAGGATAAAAGGTTCAGGGTCGAGCCCGAGCATGTCGCCGAGTTCACGCAGGAAGGCCGTCGTCGAATGGATGCCGATCGGTGCCTGCAGATAGGGGCGGTCGAGTGTTTCGCAGAGCAGACGGCCGAACTCGCGGTACAGGCAGATATTGGCATCGGCATCGGCGAGCTTGCGCACGTCTTCAAGATGGCTGCCCAAGGGGAAGACCATGTTGATCTCGGCGCCTAGCCCCTCGACGAGGCGGCGGATCTCGGCGAGGTCTGAGGGCATGTTATAGGTGCCGTAGATCGGGCCGATGATGTTGACGCGGGGCTTGGCGCCTTCCGGGCGTCGGCGCGGAGCCGGCACCTTGCCGCCCTTCGGGCCGAATTCGGTCCAGAGCCATTTCAAGGCGCGGTCGGCGCTCTGCCACTGGTCTTCGTCGATCGTGCGCGGCAGAAAGCGGACGATGTTGGATCCTTCAGGCGTCACGCCACCACCGATCATTTCGGCGATCGAGCCGGTGACGACGACGGCGGGCAGGTCCGGATCGAGAGCGAGCCGCGCCCGCTTCATCGCGCCTTCCGTGCCGTGCTGGCCGAGTTCGTCTTCCGACAGACCGGAGACTACGATCGGCAATTCGTGCGGCGGCAGGGCGTCCGTGTAGTGGAGCACCGAAGTGACCGGCAGGTTTTCGCAGCCCACGGGGCCGTCGATGATGACCTGGAGGCCCTTGATCGCGGTGAAGGCATAGACGCTGCCCCAGTATCCGCCGGCTCTGTCGTGGTCGAGGATCAGCATCCGACGCTCTCCCCATTGTCGACGGCGTTGCGGGACTGCTTGACCTTGGCGGCGAACTTCTTGCGATAGGCGCTGCGGTCTTCGGGCACGCCTTCCCAGATGCCGGCGCTGTCGCCCGAGCCGACGCCCTCGAAGAAGGCGTTCATGGCGAGGAAGCGGTCCTTGTTGCCGATCGCGGCATTGATAACCGCTGGCAGCGAGGCGACACCGGCAGGGCCCATCAGGGGACGGGCGGAGATCAGGTTGGTGAAGTAGAGGGCAGGGGTGGCGCTCTCCTTGGCTTTCTGAACGACGGGGGTCGTGCCGATGGCGAGGTCCGGCTTGAATTCTTGGAAGGCGGCGAGGTCCTGCTCCAGCGAGGCGCGGAAACGGAGTTCGACGCCGTGGGCCGCCAGCCACTCGGCGTCCTCGCTGTTATAAGGCGTCTTCGGACAGGCCGTGCCGACATAGCGCAGGTCAGCGCCGAGTTCGACCAGCAGGCGGGCAACGAGGAGTTCGGAGCCCTCATAGCCCGAGAGCGTGATGCGGCCGTTGATCCTGTTTTCGGCGAGTGCCGCCTTGATTGCGCCGCGCATGGCGTTGCGGCTGATGTTGGTCTTGGCTTCAGCCACGCCGCAGCTATCACCAATAGCTTTCAACCAAGCATCCGTTCCGTCGACACCCACCGGGGCCGAGCCGATGATCGGACGACCGGCTGCCTGAAATTCGCGGATACTTGCCGTGTAAAACGGATGGATCGCCGCGACCGCAGCGCAGTCGAGGGCGGAATAGAGTTCACGCCATTCGCGGACGGGGACCGTCGGGCCGGCTGCAAGCCCCATGGGCTCCAGCATGCCGCCGATCACAACCGGATCGACCGGGAACATTTCGCCGAGCAGGGTGACTGTCGGCCGGTCCTTCAAACCGCCACGCGGGCGCTGCACCGGGCCTTCGCCAATTTCCTGGCGAGCATAGGCGAGCATGGCGCCCGAGAGCACATCCTTGGCTTCTGCATGGGTCGGGACACCAAAGCCGGGGACGTCGATGCCAACGATGCGCACGCCATCGATCTCGCGCGGCAACATCTTGAGCGGCACGCCCGAGGCGGTGGGGACACAGAGGTTGGTGACCACGACGGCATCGAATTTCTCCGGGTCTGCCATCTGATGCACGGCCTCGACGATGTCCTCGTAGAGCTTGCCGGTGACCAGCGTTTCGGAGGAGAAGGGCACGTAGCCAACCGAGCGCTTGGCGCCATAGAAATGCGAGGTGAAGGTCAGGCCGTAGACGCAGCAGGCAGACCCTGAGAGGATCGTGCCGACGCGGCGCATGCGAAGTCCGACGCGCAACGAGCCGAAGGCGGGGCACATGGATTGCGGCTGGTCATGTGGGCCCTTGGGATAGTCCGCCTCGAAGCGGTCCATCAATTCGCCCTGGCCGGCGGCGCGGGCCGCAGCCTTGGAGAGCTCGACGCCGCCATGGCAGCCGATGCCGTTTATGTCCGCGACCGCCGCGTCGCCAAGGACGGCGGCATCGTTGCCGACGGGAGCAGTCCCGCTGGCATCGTCCAGCTCGAATTCCTTGCGCAGGTCATCCATGGTTGTCACCCGATCTCACACGTTGTCGTAGACGACTTCCAGCGACGGCCGTTTCAGTGCGCCGGTGGCGCACATGTCTTCCGGCAGGGCTGGCTGGAGTTTGTAATCGGCACCTGTTTCGCTCGCGTCGAAGAGGCCGAGCAGGCCGTCCTGGTCGAGCGGTCGGGGGAGGACCGGGGGAGCTTCGGCAAGATTGATGGACAGCGCTTCGAAGAGCGGTCCCCAATGGCTCTCATGCGTGCCGATGATCTGGTAATTGGCGCTCTTGCGGCGGATGTCGTCGTCCTGCGGGATCGAGGCGAGCACCGGAATGCCGACCGCTTCGGCAAAGGCCTGGGCCTCGCCTGTGCCGTCGTCCTTGTTGATGACGAGGCCGGCCACTCCGACATTGCCGCCGAGATTGCGGAAGTATTTCACCGCAGAGCAGACATTGTTGGCGACATAGAGCGATTGCAGATCGTTCGAGCCGACCACCACAACCTTCTGGCACATGTCGCGGGCGATCGGCAGACCGAAACCACCGCAAACCACGTCGCCGAGGAAGTCGAGCAAGATGAAGTCGAAGTCCCATTCATGGAAGCCGAGCTTTTCCAGCGTCTCGAAGCCGTGAATGATGCCGCGGCCACCACAGCCGCGGCCCACTTCCGGTCCGCCGAGTTCCATGGCAAAGACGCCGTCGCGCTTGAAGCAGACGTCGGAGATCGAGACTTCCTGACCTGCTTCCTTGCGGCGCGAGGCTGTCTGGATGATGGTCGGGCAGGCACGGCCACCGAAAAGCAGCGAGGTCGTGTCGCTCTTCGGATCGCAGCCGATCAGCAGGACCTTTTTACCGAGCTGGGCCAGCATGTAGGAGAGGTTGGCGAGCGTGAAGCTCTTGCCGATGCCGCCCTTGCCGTAGATCGCGATGATCTGAGTTTCCTTGGTGACCTTGCCTGTGGCCGGCGCATCGGGTTCGATGCCGGCTTCTTCGCGAAGATTTTCCTGCAGGCGCTCCAGGCCGTCCTGTGCGAGGTCGAGGCTCATGCGGCATTCCTCCAGTCGATGATCATTTTCAGGCAGTCGGGGTCGTTGAATGCGATCCGATAAGCGGAGGCCGCATCCGATGGGGCTGAATGGTGGGTAATCAGGCCGCCCAGGGAGAGGCGTCCGGCTTCGACAAGTGCGAGCACCGCCTGGACGTCGTCAGGCGTAAATTCTGCGGAGATGGCGATCGAGGCTTCCTTCATGAAGGCCGCCGGGAAGGCAAAGTCGAGCCGTTCGCCATAGAAGCCGGCGAGCACGACTTCTCCGCGCCGGTTGAGGCGCGCGACGGCCTTGTCGATCACGCCGGAATCGCCGCTTGCATCGATGACGGTGGCGTGACGCTCGTCGCCGGCGGCCTCCGGTGTCTCGACGACATAGCCGGTCGCTCCGTCACGGCGGGCCAGACGTGTCTCCCAGACTGTCGGGGCCGGATGCCCGGTTGCGATGACAATCCGGGCAATCAGGCGGCCGAGGACGCCATGGCCGATGACAAGTGTGGCCGCATGGGCCGATCGACAGACTGCATGGTATGCGGTTGCTGCCAGCGCGAGCAGCGCTGCCTCTTCCGCATGCTGGAAATGGGTCTTGACGGTGCGGGCACCGGGAACCACGAGCCTTGCGGCACTGGCACCGAACAGTCCGGCAGCATCTTCATAACAATTGGCGCCCGGGACAAAGACCTGATCACCGACAGAGCGGCCCGAGTCTGGGCCCGCCTCGACTACCGTGCCAACCGTCTCATAGCCTGGGACCAGGGGATAACGCATGCCCGGAAAGGCGGGCATGGTGCCCTCGTAGAGCATCTTCTCGGTGCCACTCGAGACACCGCTGAAGCAGGATTCGACAACCACGTCCGACGCCTCAGGCGCGCGGAGCGCCAATCGCCTGACGGCGAGTGTTCCCGGTTTTTCAAAGACGATGGCTGAACTGCGCATTGTCGTGCCCTCCCCGGACACGGGATGCTTTCTGCTCCCAATGTCATCTTAAGATTACGCAACAAAGTGTCAATCTAAATTTACACATGAAGGTGTCCAGAACGGGTTTCATTCACCGTTCTGCGGTCACCAGCGTCGCCAGAAGCGGATTGGTGGTGGTGAGGGCGCGGGCATTGCGAAAGCCTGAGCGCGTCAGCAGGTCGATGATTTCATGAGACGAACGGCAACGGCCTGAGCCCATGGCGGCGAAATAACTGGTGAAATACAGGGCCGCGAGATTGGCGCCTTGGCTCTCCCCGGCCATGGCCTCCGCGACCACCAGGCGCGTGCCCGGCTTCAGCGATCGCTGAAGGTTTGCCAGAATCAGAAGCACGCGGTCATCATCGTGGTCGCAGAGAATGCGGATCAGGGTCACGCAGTCGCTGTCCGCCGGAATGGCGTCTCTGGCAAAATCTCCGCCGCGGATCTGTGTCCTGTGCAGAACGCCTCTCTCGTTGAGATGTCTGCGCGCCAGTTGGGAGACCACGGGCAGATCAAAGAGGGCGAGGTCAAGAGCGGTATGGTGTGTGCCAAGCGCGGCAAGGAACGCACCTTCGCCGCCTCCGACATCCAGCACGGACGTGAACCGACCGAAATCGAAGGAGGCAAGGATACAGTCGGCCAACATGGCCTGACTTTCGCGCATCAGCGCCGAATAGGGGGCCGCGTCGTCATTTTGCAGCGCGGCGGGATCATTGCCCCGAACATAGGCCCAATAACGGCGCAGCTCCGTTTCGCCGCCATCGCCGCGCCAGAAGGTTTCGGCATCGGCGAGGTCACGATAGAGCATGTCATGATGGCGGATCATCTCGCGCAGCCCGCGATCGGTGGCCAGCACGGTGCCCGCATCGGTGAGCATCCACAGATCCGGGGCGGGGCTGACGACGAGATCAAGGCGTCTTGCCTGCTCCAGCAGGCGGCGCATGGGCTCTAGCGGTACGCCGCAGCGCGTTGAAAGGGCGGAACTCGGCAGCGCCTTGCCGTTCAGGGCTTCGAAAAGACCAAGGCTGACGCAGGCCGAGAGGATCTGGGTGTGCACGAAGCCGGACGTCAGGCGGAAAAGATGGTTCGCCTTGCGATTGGAGATCCGCCGCAACAGCGGCAGACGCGCGACCAGCGAGCGGAAACGGGGTGAGGCGATCTGGCGGTTTCGCCAGAGCCGCATGCGGATCGTCAGGGACTGCAACAGTCCGGGCTCGCGCCCCGGTCGGTCACCGGTGCCGGTCAAACCGAGTTTGGCTGGCAGGCTGTGTCGGCTGCCGGTATCCATCGCACTACGCGGCGCTGGTGGCGAGCGTTTTCGGCATCAGCCGCGTCGCTTCGTTGCGGATCATTGCGCGGAAAGCATCCGCACCGGGGCAGTCGGGGACGCTGTCGACAGCCTCAGCGACGAGGCGCTTGAGGCGGACCAACGCGGCTTCGAGGCCGATGCTGGCGACGATGTTGGGCTTGCCGTTGCGGCTGTCCTGTCCTGCCGGCTTGCCGGCATCGGACTGCCCCACGGCATCATAGAGGTCGTCCGCCACCTGATAGGCGGCGCCGAGTGCATCGGCGAGCACCAGCCATTCGCGTGGATTGCCGCCGGAGGCGATGGCGCCCGTCGAGACCGCGCCGCTGAATAGGGAGGCGGTCTTGGCCCGGTGATAGGCGGCGATGTTGATCTCGGGTTCGCTTTCCCAGGCCTGGCCGGCCACGAGGCCATAGGGGCTGCCCACGGCATTGGCGATGGTGGCGATCATTGGCGCCGTCAGCAGTGGCGTCTGTTGCGTCTCTCTCGCTACCGTCTCAAAAGCGGCGATGATCAGGCCGTCGCCAACGAGAAGGGCGATTTCCTCGCCGAACTGGGCATGCACGCTCGGTGCTCCGCGGCGGGTCATCGCGTTATCGAAACATGGCATGTCGTCATGCACGAGCGAGGCGCAATGCAGAAGCTCGATGGCCACGGCGGCGCAGTCGGCGGCAAGAGGTTCGCGGTCGCCGCAGGCTGCAGCGACCGCGAGGCAGAGGCGGGGCCTTATGCGCGCACCACCGGGAAACACCGCATGCCGCAGGGCTTTCGCCAGGATGGGCGGACATCCGTTGGCGGTCGCGTAACGCAATGCGCGCTGCATGCCGGTTTCGATGCGCTCGGGGAAATCCATAAGGCCTGCCTCCGAAGAATGCGCAGTTGTAAAATCTGCGCAACTCAATAATGTGTAAATCAAGATTGACACATTGAGTCCGTAAGTCAACTAGCCACAGGAGTTCAAGGTGCCTGTTTCGACAGACGATACCGTCCTGGTAATCGGTGCCGGCATGGCGGGGCTCTCGGCTGCCATTCAATTGGCTGCGGCCGGCTATCGCGTCGTCGTCTGCGAGGCGCAGGCCAAGGCCGGCGGTAAGATGCGTCGTGTCGAGGTGGCAGGCAGAGGCTTCGATGCGGGCCCGACGGTGCTGACGATGAAATGGGTCTTCGAGGCGCTTTTTGCCGCTGCAGGGCGCAGGATGGACGATGACCTCAAGCTGGTCCCATCGACCGTGATCACGCGCCATTACTGGCGGAGTGGTGCCTGTCTCGATCTCCATGCCGACCAGAACGAAACGATCAGGGCAATCGGAGACTTTGCCGGACGGCGGGAGGCCGAGGGATATCGACGCTTTGCTGCCGACAGCCGGCGCACGTTCGAGGTGTTGAAAGACAGCTTCATCGACGCCTCCAGACCCAATCCGGTTTCCCTGTCCCGCCGCATCGGGCTCGGTCGGCCGGCTGATCTGCTCGCGATCAAGCCGTTCTCGACGCTCTGGTCCGCGCTTGGCGGCTATTTTTCCGATGTGCGCCTGCGCCAGCTTTTCGGCCGTTACGCTACCTATTGCGGCTCTTCGCCCTTTCTGTCTCCGGCAACGCTGATGCTGGTCGCGCATGTCGAGCAGGAGGGTGTATGGACCGTCGAGGGCGGGATCAGGGCGCTTGCCATTCGTCTCGAAGCGCTTGCCGCCGATCTCGGTGTCGAGTTCCGTTATGGCGATGCTGTCAGCGAGATCCTCATCGATCCCTCGCGACGGGCCGTGTCCGGGGTCGTCACCCGCAGCGGCCGAAAAGTCGAGGCCCGGCAGATCGTCTACAACGGCGATGTCGCCGCGCTGCCCCGGCTGATCGGCGCCCCGCTTCCGGACCCAGCTCGCAGCAGGGCACAACGGTCTCTGTCGGCCCTGGTGTCCTGCAGCGTCGCCGAGCCCAAAGGTGTCGAGATTGCCCATCATACGGTGTTCTTTTCCGACGACTATGAGCGCGAGTTCGAGGCGGTCTTCAGGCGGCGTGAAGCACCTTCCGACCCGACCGTCTATCTCTGTGCTCAGGACCGCGATGCGACCGGTTGCCTTCAGGCCGGCTCTGTCGGGCCCGAACGCATCTACGCCCTGATGAACCTTCCGGCGGATGGCGATCGGCACCGGTTCGATGAAAGCGAGGTCAATGCATGTCTCAAGAGCATGGAACGGCGACTGGAGCTGAACGGCCTGACGCTCTCGAACCAGCAGGGCTCGGCGAGTATCACCACGCCGGATCGCTTTGCGAGCCTCTATCCGGGAACGGGAGGAGCCCTTTACGGGATGGCCTCGCACGGGTGGATGGCATCCTTCGCTCGGCCGGGATCGGAGGGGCCGGTGCCGGGGCTCTATCTGGCGGGGGGCAGCGTACATCCGGGCCCGGGCCTGCCGATGGCGGCGCTCTCCGGCAAGCTCGCGGCCGAACGGTTGATGGCGGACCGGCCTTTGACCAGGCGGTCGCGCCCGGCGGGTATCACTGGTGGTATGCCGACGGAACAAGCGACTGCGGGCGCTTCGCCTTCACCGTGATCGCCTTTATCGGCTCCGTGTTTTCGCCCTACTATCACTGGTCCGGCCGGCATGATCCGGAAGACCATATCGCCTTCAATGTCGCGCTCTACGGGCCGCAGGGACACGCCTGGGCGATGACCGAGCGTGGCAAGGCCCGGCTCAGTCGCGACCGGCATTCCCTGGCGATCGGCAAAAGTTCGTTCCGCTACGATGGTTCAGGTTTCGTGATCAGCTTCGACGAGATCTTCCTGCCCTGGCCCGGACAACGCTTGCTGCCAAAACGCATGCGGGGCGACATCCGTCTTGCCCCGGATTTTCTCGGTGCGCGGGCCTATGGTCTCGATCGCGCCGGGTTTCACATCTGGCAGCCGGTCGCTCCCAATGGGCGGGTCACCGTCGCCTGCGAGGCGCTGGCCGATGGTGGATGGATAGGGACAGGCTATCACGACATGAACCATGGCGCCCGGCCGCTCGAGACGGATTTTTCCGGCTGGGATTGGGCGAGGGGCACTACGGATGATGGCCGTACGGTGATCCTTTACGATTCCGTGCTGGCCGACGGGACAAACAGCCGTTTCGGGCTCGTATGTGGGCGTGACGGTGCGGTGGCGGAGTTCGATCCTCCGTCGAGGAAACCGCTGAAGCGCGGGTTCTGGGGCGTCGGCGGCGGGATCGCCTGCGACGGCGGCGCAAGTCCCGTCTTGAAGAACGCTCTGGAAGATACGCCGTTCTATAGGCGCTCGCTGGTCGAAACGGTGATTGCCGGGGATCCGGTCGAAATGATGCACGAGACGCTCGATTGTCGCCGACTGGCAAATCCTGTTGTCAGGATGATGCTTCCGTTTCGTATGCCGCGGCGCGCCTAGTCGGTTTTCGGCTCGTCTGTAAGAGGCTGGCTCGCCTGCCGCTCGCGGGCTTCCGCCTCGCGCTTCGCTTTTTTCAGATCGCGCATCTGCCAGACATAGAAGGCGATCGCCAGACTGAAGACGAAGATGGCTTCAATGATGCCGAAATAATGCTCAAGCAAGGCTCGCCGCCTTTTCTCGCGCCGCCTCTCGGCGTCTCAGCGTCTCAAGTCGAGCGTCGGTATGCAGCCTGAGCAGGATGTCGGTGACCCGTCCGACGGCCGTTTCCGCATCGGAGGTAGGCTTATCAGCACGTTGCATTGGTGCACTCTCGCGTAAGAGTCCACTTAGTGTCACCAGCGATCGCGCGACAGGTTCTGTTCCGGCATGGAGATCGCGCACGGCCGTCGCCGTCCAGCGGCGATCGTCGGAGCGTGCCTTGATCAGGAGGCGAAGCTTGGTGCTGAGCCCCGTCGTCGCACGATGGTTGACGCTGTCATAGCCATTGGCTGCGATGCCCTGGCCGATCGCCTCATAGACCAGGGCGGCCGTGCGGATCGCATGACGACAGGGTTTCGGCAGGCTGCGAATGCCGGCATGGCCGAGCCGGTAGTGGCGGGCAGCCTCGTCGAGCAGCCGCCTTACCACCAGACCGAGCGCGGGGGTAAAATGCGGAGTCTCGAGGAAGGTTGCGACGTCGACACCCTGTTCTTCCAGCCAGTCGAGCGGCAGATAGAGTCTTCCGTTTCGCGCGTCTTCTCCGACATCGCGGGCGATGTTGGTCAGTTGCATAGCGATCCCGAGGTCGGCTGCACGGGCAAGTGCTGCCCTGTCGCTGACGCCCATCACCGATGCCATCATCAGCCCGACGCTTGCTGCGACGCAGGTCGCATAGGCCTTCACGTCGTCGATGGTCGCGTGGCGCCGGCCATCGAGATCCATGGCGAAGCCATCGAGCAGGGCTTCGACGACCGGCTTGGCGATGGCATGGTCATGCACCACCCGTGCGAAGGCGCGGTCGCAGGCAAAGGGTGCCGGGTCGCCGGCATAGATCAGATCCAGCCGCACGCGGAGGCGCTGAAGGGCTGGCATGCCGCTGCGTGGATCATCGATCAGGTCATCGGAATGCCGGCAGAAGGCATAAAGCGCGCGGGCGGCCTCGCGGGTCGGTCCAGGCAGAAGCAGAGAGGCGAGGTGAAAGGATTTCGAGCCACGACGGATGGCCGCCGAACAGGCCCTTTGATCCTCGAAGTCGCCCGAGAAACCATAATTCAAGAGGATGGGGCGACGGGCGAGCGGACGGGCGAGCAAACTGTCCAGGGCGGCGCTGTCGGGAGGGGTCATGGGCGCTTCTCCCGTGTCTGGCGATGCCAGGTTTCGGCCAAGATGCTGGCTGGATCCGGTACGAGATCGGCAACGATGCGCGCCGACGACACGACGCCCGGGAGGCCTGCACCGGGATGTGTGCCAGCACCGCAGAGGAAGAGATTGTCGAGTTCCTCGCTTCTGTTATGCGGTCGGAACCAGGCGCTCTGAAAGAGCTTGGGTTCAAGCGCGAAGGCGGCCCCCTGCCAGGAGAGAAGCCTGTCGCGGAAGTCGAGCGGTGTCGCAATTCGCGAGGATACGATGCTCTTTGAAAGACCGGGCAGCATGGTTTCCTCAAGCCGTTTTTCGATCTTGCGGCGGTAGATTTCTGCTGCCTCGTTCCAGTCGGTGCCGCTTTGAAGGTTCGGCACCGGGCTCAAGACGTAGAAGGCATCGCCGCCGGGCGGAGCCAGCGAGGGATCGCTGGCCGTCGGCCGATGCAGGTAGAGGCTGAAATCGTCTGCGAGGCGGTGGTTGCGGAAGATGTCGTCGAGAAGTCCTCGATAGCGCGGGCCGAAGAGCATCGTATGATGCAGGACGTCGTCATAGCGACGGTTCGTGCCGAAGTACCAGACGAAGAGGCTCATCGAATAGTCGCCACGTTTAAGCTTGGCATCGGTCCAGCGTTTCCGGGGGTGGTGCTTCAGGAGCTTGCCATAGGTGGTGGCAGGATCCGCACTCGAGATGACAATGTCGGCAGCGATCCGCTCGCCGGATGCCAGGCGCACGGCCTTTGCCCGACGCCCGTCCGTCTCGATTTCGGTCACGGTTTCATTCAGCCGTATCTGTCCGCCGTTGCGGGTGACGAGCGATGCGATGCCGCGCACCAGCGCGTTCGTGCCGCCGATGGCGTGATGTACGCCGTATTTGCCCTCGAGATGGGCGATCAGGCAGTAAAAAGAGGTGGCCGAGAAGGGATTGCCGCCGATCAGCAGCGGATGAAAGGAGAAGAGGGTGCGCAGCTTGTCGCTCTTGAAATGCTTCGAGACGACCGAATAGACGGAGCGATAGCCGCCCAGGCGCACCAGACCGGCAAGCGTCTTGGCCGTGAACAGCAGGCTATGGAAGGGTTTGTGCGCCAGTTGCTCGAAGGCGACTTCATAGATCCGCCGGCTCTCGTCGAGAAAGCTGCGATAGCCCGCGACATCCCTGGGCTCGATCCCCGCGATCTGCGTTTCCATCGCCGCGCGGTCGCCGGAATAGTCGAAGACCGTACCGTCGTCGAAGCGCACACGGTAGAAGGGCGTGTTGGGCCGCAGTTCGACATCGTCGCTCAGGCGGCCGCCGCAGTCATGCCAGAGCTTTTCGAAAAGCCAGGGGGCGGTGATGATGGTCGGGCCGGCGTCGAAGGTGAAACCGTCCTGGCGATGGGCATAGGCCCGTCCACCGGGTTCGTCCAGCGGATCTATGATCGTGACGCGATAGCCTTTGGCGCCGAGCAGGGCACCGGTCGCGAGGCCTCCGACACCCGCGCCGATCACGACGGCATGCGGCCGGGTATCGACGGGTTTGGGTCTGTGTCTGGGAAAACGGCTGGCGACATTCATGCTGCGTCCGCTCCGTTTGGTCTTTCGTTTCCGATGGCCTCGTCCAGCCACCGCACGATGTCGGCGGGCCGGCATTCATGTAAAAGGTGTCCGCCCGTGTCGGTCAGCACGAGCCGGCTCCCTGGAGCCTGTCGCGCTGCGTGTTGAGAGTTTTCGATCGGTAGCATGGGGTCGTCCTTGGCGGCGATCAGCGTCATGGGGAAGGGCAGGCGCTGCAAGGTGGCGTCGAAACGGGACAGGTCCCAGGCGGCCATCATGCCGAGCGCGCCGCGAACATGGGCGGGGGAGGCAAGCAGCACGCGGTAGATCGCGCGCCCTTCCTCATCGATCGGTGAGCCGGTGGCGGTCAGCAGATTGCCGCCTAGCGGGGTCACCCGTGACATCAGGGAAAACATCGAAGCGGAAAATGGGTTGGCGAAGAGCGCCTTGGCCAACGGCGAAAACAGTGCGTTGCCACGGATCGGCAGGTAGGCGCCGTTGATACCGATGACATGGCGCGGCACGGCAGCGGCCTTGCTGGCCGCCAGCGTGACGGCGATGGCAGCACCGGCCGAATGTCCGATGATGACAGCGGGGCAGCGATCCAGCTCCGAGAGCAATTCCGTCAATGCCCGCACCATGCCGGAGAGCGAGAGGTCTGTTGTTCCGCGCGGACGGGTGAAGCCGTGGCCGGGAAGGTCGGGCGCCACGACGCGGAAGCGCGTGCTAAGCAGCGGCACGAGATGGCGCCAGGAATGGGAGGACGCGCCTGTGCCGTGCAGTAAGAGGATCATCGGTGCAGTGTCAGGCCCCGCGATCTGAACATGCCAGTCACAGGCATTGGTCTTCACGAACTGGCTTGCGCTGCGGTTCGGCCAGTTGCGGCCGTCCGTTTCCCAGTTCAGTCGATCGCGCCCGAGTGTCATGCGCGCGCCTCCTGCATCGAGCGGTCCACGAGTTGTGAGACATGACCGGCATCGGCTTTTCGCAAGATGTGCAAGTCGGCGTCGAGCATGTTCGCAAGAGTGGTCACGCTTTCGCGGGGGCGGCGTGCAATGTCGATGCAGATCGTCTTCAAGTCCCTGGATTTGCAGTTTCGGGCAAGACGCGAGAGTTCTTCGGCGGCCAAGGCCCGATCAGGGGTGCCATCGAGGGCGATGTTGCCGCTGCCATCGGTCAGCAGGACCAGCACAGGGCTGCTGCCGCGTCGCTCGACAGAGAGCGCCAGCTCAAGGCCGGCTTTCAGCCCCGCAGCAAGCGGTGTCGGTCCACCGCCTGGAAGGGCGGCAAGTTGGCGCTTCGCGGCGGTGAGCGAGCGGGTCGGTGGCAGAAGCAGCTCAGCGCTTGTGCCCCTGAAGGCGATCAAGGCTACTTCGTCGCGGCGGACGTAACAGCGCGTCAGGAGTTGTTCAATCGCGCCCTTGGTTTCGCCGAGGCGTTCCAGCGCGGTGGAACCCGAGGCGTCGACGACAAAGATTGCCGTGGACGGGGCTGCATGGCGCAGACGCAGATACCGGAAGTCATCGCGGCTGACATAGGCGCGCGGCGCCGTGGCTCCGGACGATGGACGAGGGTTCGCCACACCCAGAGCCTGCCGCTGGGCGGCCCGGATGCGCTGAAAGGGCGCTGCTGCGCGCAGGGTCGCGATGATGTCGGGCCTAGCCTCCGCATGGGGCGGCGCGAGCCCGATGCCGAAAGGCCGTCCCCGCCGGGTGTTCTTATGCAGGTCACCCGATTTACCCGCCCCGCCCCCGTTGCGGCTGGGGCGCTGGGCGATAGTGAGCCAAGGATCTGCCGAGAGCGCACCTGCCTTGATGGCCGCCAGCATTTCCTTCAGCGCGTCGAGCTGTGTTGGCTTATCGGCATTGTTGTCTTGATCCTGATCGGCCGGGTCCGTCGAAGCCGAAGGATTAACCGGTTCTTCGTCCTGGCGGGGAGGAACATCTGTCGATGGATCGTCCGGCTGCTCGGCCGGCGCTTCAGCCTGAGGCGTCAGTCGCAGACCAAGGCAAAGGCGAAGGGCCGTCAGGGCGTCGCGCTCCTCAACTGCCGTACGGTCCTCGCGACACGCCAGAAGTCGTGCCGTGCGTGCGAGATGGGCCAATATGCGGGTCGAGCCATGGCCTGATATTGCCGAGATCGTGGAGAGGCCCTTCAGCAGCCGATCATTGATCGTCACATCCTGCCAGTTGGTGGCCGGGGCCTGCAATCGTGCTGGTTCTGTCTCCGTGCCGTTCACATGATGCCAGCCGATGCCGTCGAGATCGATGCGCAGCGCAAGGCGATCGGCAATTCCTGTGGAAAGCGGGGCTTCATCATCAAGGGATTCGTCGAGGGCGACCAACAGAAAGCTGCTCTCTGCAGGTTGATCCATCGCGCGGGCGACCATGGCGGCGAGCGACGGGTCGAGGCGTTCTGCCATGGGAACCATCAGTCCGCCACCTTCGGCCCTGGTCAGAAGACCCTGTTGTCGGACGAGGCTTCCTGTCGCAGCGGTTGCCGCGAGATCCACGCCGCCTGAGAGATTGGCCGCAGATGTGCCGGGTGGCAGGCGGACAAAGCCGATCCCGAGGCGTTCCTGGAGTCGTGACATGAAAAAATCGCGCACACCGCCCGATCGGCCCTTCAGCCAGACGCCGCCGAGGCTCGCGCCTCCCAGGCCAAGTAGCTCGATCGCCAGCCGCGCATCCGCCCACAGTTCGGCCCCCCTGTCGTCAAGGGCCTTCTCATAGGCGTCGTGGGGGCCAAGTTCAGCCATGGGCGTGACGGTCTTTGCCTGTGTCGTTGATCGACGCCAGGGCGCGCTCGATGCGTGGTGCAGAACCGGCATCGTCAAGCGGGTCGCGGCGCAGGCGATGACAAAGCACCATGGGCGCGATGTCGGCGACATCATCCCAGGTGACCTGCAGACGCGCGGAGAGCGCTGCGGCAGCTCGACTGGCGCGCATCAGGGTCAGCTCGCCGCGCATGCCGTCGATCCCGAGACGCAAACAGAGCTGCGACATGCGCCTCACCACATGGTCGGGGATCTCCACCTGACGGAGAATTTTTCGCGCGGCGATCACCCGGCGACCGACGGCTGCGTCTCGCTTGGCCCAGAGCTTGATGAAACCGCGCGGGTCTGTCTCGTAGGTATCGCGGCGACGGATCACCTCGATGCGCTGGTCGAGATCGTCGATGGTGCGCACGTCGACGGAAAGACCGAAGCGATCGAGCAATTGCGGTCTGAGATCGCCTTCTTCCGGATTGCCGCTGCCAACGAGGACAAAACGGGCAGCGTGGCGGATGCTCAGGCCCTCGCGCTCGACGACATTGACGCCGGAGGCTGCTGCGTCGAGCAGCAGATCAACAAGGTGATCTTCCAGCAGATTGATCTCATCAATGTAGAGGAAGCCGCGATTGGCGGCGGCCAGGAGCCCGGGCTCGAAGTGCTTCTCCCCGGCGACCAGGGCCTTTTCGATGTCGAGCGAGCCGCAGACACGATCTTCGGTCGCGCCTAGTGGCAGATCGATCATCGGTGCGCGATGCTTGACGATAGCAGGTGGCTTAAGTCCGCTTGAGGCATTGCAGACGGTGCAGGCGGATTGCGGCTCTGCCGGAAGGCAGTTGTAACGGCAACCGTCGCGCGTTTCGATCGGTGGCAGTAGCTCCGTCAGGGCGCGGACTGCCGTGGATTTTCCCGTGCCGCGATCGCCGAAGATCAGCACGCCGCCGAGCAGAGGCTCGACGGCCGCCATCAGGAGGGCCTTCTTCATGTCCTCTTGGGCGACGATGGCGGCGAATGGGAATGGTTGGGCCATGGGTCCCGCCTCAGCTTGAGTGTAAAATTTAATTTACACTTTTTAATGTCGCTTTGAAGGGGGTGTGCTGAGAATCTTCTGTCCAAATAAAAATGGCCGCGCTTGCGGCGCGGCCATATGTGCTCAGCTCACCTACTTTCAGGTGCGTAGCACCCTGTAGATGGCGGGGATCACCAGGACCGTCAGCAGGGTCGACGAGATAAGGCCGAAGAGCAGCGAGATCGCCAGCCCCTGGAAGATCGGGTCGGTCAGGATAACGGCCGCACCGATGATCGCGGCAAGCGCGGTCAGGAGGATCGGCTTGAAACGGATCGACCCGGCTTCGATCAGAACATCGGTTAGCGTTTTCCCGGTGTGATCGGCGTGGCGGATGAAATCCACCAGCAGGATCGAGTTGCGGACGATGATGCCTGCAAGGGCGATGAAGCCGATCATCGAGGTGGCAGAGAAGGGCGCGCCGAAGAGCCAGTGGCCGCCGAGAATGCCGATGAAGGTCAATGGCACGGGTGTGAGGATCACCAGCGGAACCTTGAACGAACCGAACTGGGCGACGACGAGGATGTAGATGCCGAGGAGCGCAATCATGAAGGCTGCCCCCATGTCGCGGAAGGTCACCCAGGTGACTTCCCATTCGCCATCCCAGAGAAGCGTTGCCTGATCCTCGTTGGTCGGCTGGCCGTTGAGGGAAATCGCCGGTTTGGGAAGTCCCGTCCAATCCTGCGCGTCGATCGCTTCCTGCACGGCGAGCATGCCGTAAAGGGGCGCTTCGAAGTCGCCGGCGAGTTCGGCCGTCACCATTTCTGCATTGATGCCGTTGTGGCGGAAGATCGGCAGCGTGGTCATTTCGTCGATGACGCGCACGACGTCGCCGAGTTCGACGACACCCTTGTCGCCGGGCAGGACATTGGCCGGCATCGGCGTCGAGAGGAAACGCTCGTCGATCACCTTCTCACTCTTTGCGCGTTCCAGCCGGATCGGGATTGGCGGACGGCCTTCGCCGCGATGCGAGTAGCCGATGGTCTTGCCGTTCGCGAGGATCGCGATGGTGTCGAAGACGTCGCCTTCCTCGACACGGTAGAATTCCGCGTCGTCGGTCGAGATGACCAGCCGCTTGCGCGGTGCTTCCACGCCATAGGAGTTGTCGACGTCGACGATGAAGGGCACCGAGCGGAAGGCTGCCTCGACCTTTTCGGCCACGGCGCGGCGGATCTCAGGCGTTGGGCCATAGATCTCGGCGAGCAGGGTTGCCATGACCGGCGGTCCCGGCGGTGGCTCGACGACCTTAAGGCTGGTGCCCTCGGGCATGGCGATGCCTGCAATCTTCTGGCGGATATCGAGGGCAATATCGTGGCTCGTGCGATCGCGATCGGCCTTGGGCGTCAGGTTGATCGCGACGTCTCCCTGATAGGAAGCGGCGCGCATATAGGCGTGACGGACAAGACCGTTGAAGTTGAAGGGTGCCGCTGTTCCAGCATGCGTCTGGACGGAGACCACTTCCGGCATGTCGAGCACGGTGCGCCCCACGGCCTGGGCCACGGCGTCGGTCGCCTCGACGGAGGAGCCTTCCGGCAGATCAATGGTGACCTGCAGCTCCGACTTGTTGTCGAAGGGCAGCAGCTTCACCGTGACATGCTTGGTGTAGAAGAGGCTCAGCGATCCGAGCGTCAGTACGCCGACGAGGATCAGGAAGACCCAGCTGCGGGTCTTTGTTGCAAGGATGGGGCGGGCAGTCGCCGCGTACATCCGGCCCAGTATGCCGCCGGTCTCGTGATCGGCATGGGTGTGCACGGGTGCGTTGCCGGCAATCTTCAGCATCAGCCAGGGGGTGACCATGACGGCGACGAAGAAGGAGAAGATCATCGCGGCCGAGGCATTGGCCGGGATCGGGCTCATGTATGGGCCCATCATGCCGGAGACGAAGAGCATCGGCAGGAGGGCGGCGACGACGGTCAGTGTCGCGACGATCGTCGGATTGCCGACCTCGGCTACCGCCTCGATGGCGCTGCGACGGCGCGAGCGCTTGTCGCCCATGCCCCAGTGGCGGGCGATATTCTCGATGACGACGATGGCGTCGTCGACGAGAATGCCGATCGAGAAGATGAGCGCGAAGAGCGACACCCGATTTAGCGTGTAGCCCATCAGCCAGGAAGCGAAGAGGGTGAGCAGGATCGTCACGGGAATGACGATCGCCACGACCAGCGCTTCGCGCCTGCCGATCGCCAGCCAGACCAGCGCGATGATCGAAACGGTCGCGAGGCCCAAGTGGTAGAGGAGTTCGTTCGCCTTTTCATTCGCGGTTTCGCCGTAGTCGCGGGTGATCTCGACACGGATGTCCTCAGGGATCAGCTTGCCTTCCAGGGCTTCGACGCGCGCGAGGATCGCTTCGGCGACCACGACCGCGTTGGAGCCGGCGCGCTTGGCGATGGCAAGCGTGACAGAGGGCACGCGTTCGACTGTGTCGCCGTCCTTGCGCAGGGTGGAAACGAGGGCTTCGCTGGTGTCGGTGGCAAAGTCGATGGTCGCGACATCGCGGACGTAGACGGGGCGGCCATCGCGAGCTGTCAGCAACAGGTTGTCGATCTCGGCCGGTGTGGACAGGGTCTCGCCTGCGATTACGTCGATCTGGAGGCCGTTTTCGCGGACCTGAGAGGCCGGCATGGCGGTATTTGCGCCGCCGACCTTGCCGGCAAGCTGTTGCAGGGTAATGCCGTAAAGGGCGAGCCTTTCCGGCTGTGGAGAGATGCGGATGATCTCGTTGGTTTCGCCGACGACATAGGTGAGGCCAACATTTTCGACCTTGGCGATCTCGTTGCGGACTTCGCGGACGATGCGGGTCAGGTCGTTTGCGCCCACATGGCCGCTCGCGTCTTTCGTCGGGGAGAAAGTGAGGGTGACGATCGCAACGTCATCGATGCCACGGCCGACCACCTTGGGCTCGGCGATGCCGACGGGGATGCGGTCGATGTTGGCGCGCACCTTGTCGTGGACGCGCAGCACCGCGGCATCCGCGGAGGTGCCGACCAGGAAGCGGGCGGTGACCATGACCATGTTGTCCATGGACTGGGAGTAGATGTGCTCGACGTCGTTGATGCTCTTGACGATGGTCTCGAGCGGCTCGGTGATCAGCTTCTGCGCATCGTCGGCGCGCAGGCCCGGGGCCTGGACGATGATATCGACCATGGGCACGGAGATCTGTGGCTCTTCCTCACGCGGGAGCGAGAGCAGGGCCACAAGACCGAATGCGAAGGCGGCAATCAGGAAGAGCGGTGTGAGCGGCGACTTGATGAAAGCGCGTGTCAAATGGCCGGCAATGCCCAGATTGGTCATGGGCGTATCGTCATCCGGTTCCGGCCTATTGGGGGATCTGTCGATGGGAGTGCTCATTCTGTCACCACGATATCGCCGGCCGCGAGGCCCGAGAGTATTTCGACCTGCTTCTCACCGTCGATCCCCAGAGGCCTGCCTGCAACCACGGCGCGTTCGACGATCTTGTCGTTCTCGCGCACGGCGACGAAGTTGACGCCGGAACGGTTCGACAGGGAGGCTGCCGGCACCACAAGCGCCTGACGCTTGCCCACCGGCAGTTCGACCAAAACCCTTGCTGCGACGAAATCGGTATCGAGCCCGTCGACCTCGACGTCAGCGGTAACCCGGCCGCCTTCGATCTGCGGATAGATCTTGACGAGTTCACCTTCGAGCGTCGCGCCACCCGCCTCGATGCGGATCGGTGCCCCCTGCGTGAGGTCCTGCGCATGACGCTCGGGGATTGCGAGCCGCAGGAAAAAGCCGCCGCCGGCAATCGTCGCAACCGTCTCGCCCGCCATGACGACGGCATCGCGGGTCACGGGAACGGCAATAACACGCCCGTCAGAGGGGGCGAGCACTGCGCCTTCCGATGCCTGCTGGACGAGTACGGAGCGCTGAGCTTCTGCCTGGCGGACCTGGTTGGTGACGACGTCCAGCTGGGTCTTCAGCTGATCGAGACGCTGGGTGCTGGTGGCGCCACTGCGCACCAGCCGATCGGCACGATCCAGTTCGACCTCAGAATCCCGCAGAGAAGCATTGAGGCCCTGTAGCTGAGCGTCGACGGCCTTGATCTGGAAGTCGATCTTGTCGTCCTTCACTTCGGCGATCACATCGCCAGCCTTGACGATGTCGCCTTCGGTGACATTCAGTTCGACCAGGGTGCCTCCCAGCCTTGTCCGGGCCAGGACGCTGTTGCGCGGCTGGATCTGGCCGTAGACCGCCTTCATCTCCGTGATGTCGACAGCTTCGAGTTTGAGATCAGCGGCATGGCTGACGGTCAGTCCCATGGCAGTCGCTGCCGCAAAAAGGGCGATGAAGGCGGATTTCGGCATGACTTGACCTCAGAATGCTGTGCCGGGGCGCAGCCCCAGCTTGCGGAAAATCGTAGCCGCCGGACAGAAACCGGTGAAGGCCGACTGTATCATGTTCACGCCGATAAAGGCGGTGAACCAGACAAAGCCCGGATGCACGAAGTACGTCAGCAGAAGGGAAAGCAGGATCATGAACCCTGCGAAGGCGAGAACGGCGCGATCGATCGACATGTTTTTCTTCTTAAGATACATATCTACGATGATTCGTATATATTAGGTAAGCCGATGTCAAGCCGTCATTCGTAGAATGGAAGACGGCGTTGGTTGCCGTCAGGCGGCGCAGTCGGAGGTCTTGCAGAAGCTGTCGTAGAGTGTGCCGATGATCGCGCGTGCCGGTTCGCTTTCGATCCGGTACCAGATGGTCTGGCCGTCGCGCCGCCCCATGATGATCTTCTCCCGGCGCAACAGCGCCAGATGCTGCGACACGGTGCTGTCGCGGATCCCGAGGAATTCGGCAAGCTGACCGACGGAGTGCTCGCCATCGGCCAGACGGCAGAGGATCAGCAGTCGATATCGATTGGATAGCGACTTGAGGAGTTCGCTGGCCATGTCGGCACCAGCCTTCATCTGTTCAGGATCAATCTTCATAGATACGAATATATATGAGAAATCGGCGCTGGCAAGTGTTGACACCTACTGCAGATCCTAAATATATAAAAAATAGTATGTGTTGGGCGGCGACTTCGGTGGGCAGCCGTCTTTAGAAGGACTTCTCATGAGCATTCGCAGCATAGATCCGAGTTTCCATGTCACCGGACAGATCAAGCCGCAGCAGCTGCAAGCGATTGCCGGACTCGGCTTCAAGACCGTCATCTGCATGCGGCCGGACAAGGAAGGCTTCTTTCAGCCGGCCTTTGACGAAATTGCAAGTTCAGCCCGTGAGGTCGGGCTCGACGCGCATTATCTTCCGGTCGTCCCAGGCTCCATATCCATTGATCAGGCGCGCGATCTAAAAGCGATCATCAGCCGGCAGTCGGGACCGATCCTCGCTTATTGCGCATCCGGCCAGCGATGCGCCGCAGCCTACGATCTTGCCAAACGCGTTCCCTGATGCGGGGCGAGGCGTCGCAGGGTGCCTTCAGATCTTCGTTGATTAGGGTTGACTACTAAAATTACCAATCGACGGCATCAGTGAATTGCCGTCCTATGCACAACTCTGGTCTGGAGTTGTGCCATGGATCAATTGCGTGCCGAACCTGATCGGGACCGACTGGTGGTCCATCCCGGTGTCGCGGAGCTTCTGGGCGAACCTGTGTGGCAATTGGCGAGCGGCTATCTTGCCCATCCGGGCTTCGACAGGGCTGTGTACGCCTATTGCCGCAGCATGGTGGAGGCCAGTGCATTCCGCTGGCCGGCCAACAAGATCTTTGCGCAGAAGATGCGCTACATCACCTGCTATATGCTGATCGGGTTGTCGGCACGTTTCGAGGAGGGCACGGGCCCCGCGCCGACCATGACCCTGCTGCAGACGCTGGTGCCCGGCAGCGCTCGCCAGGTCAGCGATCTCATTTCGGGCTTGCGGGCCGGTGGCTATGTCGTGGCAGAACAGAATGCGCGAGACCGGCGAGAAATCAGGTTGCGTCCAACGCCGCCCCTCGTCATGGAGATCGCCCGCTCCCCTCTTGCCTTCATTGCTGCTTCCGCCATGCTTGAAGGCCATTCACTTCGTGAAGCGCTGGACGCCGATGTGTCGCTGATCTGTCGGCTGATCGGCCGATCGACCGTTGCCTTCCAGTCGATGGATGTCCTGTTCACACCCTTCGAGACGGTCGTCGACTTCACCGGTCGCGACAGCGGATATCTCATGCTCTGTGCCGTCATGGGTGCCCATCTGGCTGGGGTGCTGGGCGAAGACTGGCCGCTTGCGCTCACCTATGATGCACTCTCGCAGCGCTTTCAGGTGTCTCGCCAGCATGTGGGAAATGTACTGGCGATCGCGACGACGCAGGGCATGCTCAGCCTTCAAGGCGGTCGCATCGGTGAGGTCGCGCCCTCACTGCTGCGAGAATTTTCTTGGTGGAGTGCCGGACAGATGGCGCATTTCACCATGCTTGCCCGGTGAGGGGCATGTCCGCAGCGCCCGTTGCGCATTCTCCTAATTGATTTAGATATTCTTTAATTACTGGTGGGCTAAATTGATTTGGAGTGCAGAGCAGGCCTCTGCCGCCGGGATCCCCGGTGAACCAACATCGTGACAAGCTGCCAGCCGACGCAGGCTCGCAGCAGGAGGAAATCGCAGATGAATACGACGTCGAACGCCGCCGATGCCCTCGAAATCATCGCCTTCCGGCTTCATCAACAGGAGTTCTGCGTCAAGACGACATCGATCCGCGAAATCCGCGGCTGGGCCCCGGTTACGCCCATCCCGCACTCGCCCTACGAAGTCCTCGGCGTCATGAATCTTCGCGGGACGGTCATCCCGATCGTCGATCTCGCTGTGAAGCTCGGAATGCCGGCGGCCCAGGCGACGGAGCGCAGTGCCGTTGTTGTCACCGAAGTCAACGGCATGACCGTCGGTCTGCTGGTCGACGGCGTCTCCGACATCCTGACGGTGGCTGGCAGCACGCTGCAGCCTCTCCCGGCCGCGACCGGCCCGAGTGCAGCCTTCTCCGACGGCATCATTGCCCATGACAAGAGCATGATCTGCTTCCTCAGCCTCGAGCGCATGTTCGGCGATGACGATCCCTCCGCCTGGGGCATGGCTGCCTAATTCAACTCCGGGGGCGCAAAGCCCCCGTTGAGTCTTCCGGCCGACGCTCACTGATCATCACACTTTGTTTGCCATTCTGCTCGAAAGCGGCGTGCTTGGGCGCGCCGCTCACGAGGAATTGCGACTTTTTTAAGTGTTTGGGGCCAGCTTTGATGGCGAACGGCTTCCGCAATGCCCATGTTTGTAGCAGGATGTCGTCAGAGGAGCACCGAGGTGACGCAGTCCCCGCATATCCCGACCGAAGACCTTCTGAGCCGCCTGGGCGAGGCGCTGGCCGGCACGCATGGCCGCGAGCGGTCGCTCGACGCTGTCCGTTCGCTCGTCCAGCTTGAAATTCAGGACTGGCAGATGGACTCTGGCGCAGACGCTAGCGTGGCAGGTGCTGCCCGAAGCGATCAGCCCCTGATTGGTCATCGTATCCGGCTGTCCTCGGACTGACCCTGATCAGTTCTGTACCGTGATGGTGCAACTGATCCTTTGATCGTCGTAGAGATTGGTCTGGTTTCCGCCCAGCTTCGAATTTGAAAGCGGTCTCAGCGACGCGAATTCCTTCTCCATGTCCAGATCGTTGGTGAGCGCCACATAGGGTTCCAGCCAAGCCAGTGACGTGAGGTTGTTCTTCAGCCCCGGTTTCACCGTCTGGCTCTTGCCATTGATCTTCTGCACGATCTTCGGGTCCTTCACGGCCTTGACCGAGAAGTGCGCCATGGTCCGCAGTTTGTCGAGATCTGCACCGCCCTTGCCGTATCCTGCCTCGCAGAGCCTTGCGACGGAGGCGACCAGCGGCGTCATGGCGTGCAATTGGTAGTGCAGGGCATAACGCTGGCGATTCATTTCCAGCGGCAGGCTGCCATCGGTCGCCGCATTGGTAATCATGGTGTTGTTGCTGAGGATCGACCATTCGACGAGACCTCGGTCCCGGTTGAGCACCCCGACCTCGCCGACAGCCATGCTGGCCCAGGCGCGCAGGTTGTTGCGGGCAGCCCCCTTGGTCGCTTCGTTTTCGAAGAAATAGACGATCTCCTGCGCGCGCTTCTGCAGCCACTTCTCCACGATGCGTTCCCGGTCGTGGAGCCCCGGAACCTGGTCACGGCTTTCGGCAAAGAGGATGGCGAGGCCGCCGATCCGTGCCGGCACCGACAGCTTGGCGTTGAACGTGCGCATGTCGTTGAGAGCATCCGCCTTCGCCCAGGCGTAAACAGAATCCACGACACAGCGGTGATAGGCGCGCCTTGTCGCGACGTCCTTCTCGGTTTGTGCCTTCGAAACGATCTTGGCGAGGTTCTGGATGAACTGGTCTATCGGCTTCAGAGCCTTGGTCACGGCTGCATCGGACTCCTCATCGATGTCGGAGCGACTTTTGGAATCGGCTTCGTAGCGACTGCCGAAGCCGAGACTCATGACCGGCGTCGGCGTCTTGAAGCAGGTCTCGTCTGCAGCCTGCGCCGCTGGCGCTGTTGCCATCGCGGCTGTGATTGCGAGCAGCGAGGCTGCGATATGGCGGTTCAGTGTCCAATGGTTGAGATCGGCCAATGGTCAGCCCTCCGTTCCTGCGTTGTTGAGCTTCAGGACCTGGGTGGCTGCGGGATGCCCGGCTTCCGCCGCGCGTGCCATCCAGGCTTGTGCGTCGTCGAGAGCTGTGCGCGTGCCCAGCCCGTAGGCGTAGGATTGCGACAGGAGGAACATGGCCTCCGCATCGCCGGCCTCTGCCGCCTTCTTCAGCCAATTGAAGGCGGCGAGAATGGATTTGCTGTCCTTCGCATCGCTGCGCAGCAGTTTTGCCACTTCGCGCATGGCCACCGGCTGGCCGTTTTCAGCTGCCTCCTCATAGAGACCGCGCACGTCGATCCGCTGTGACACCTGACGCCGGATATCCGGCTTCATGTTGGCCAGCATGAGGAGTTTTTCGGGCACGTCCTTGATGTCCGAGCTCTCCACGAGGTCCACGAAGATGTCGCTTGCCTTCTCGGGGTCGTAGCTCCCGGTCGCGTCGTTGGCATAGTATTTGACGAGGCGATAGAAGGCAGCCGGCTCGCCGCCGAGGCGCGCTTCTTGGTACAGTTCAAGCGCCCGTTCCCGGGTCTTCGGCTGGTTGAGCGCCATGTAGACGTCGGCGATCTTGACCTTGCGCCAGGCGTCGTCACCAGCAATGTGGCTTGCGATCGACAGCCAACGCTCGGCATCCTGGCGCTGATGCCGGATGGAGAATTCGGCCAGAGCCATCGTGTCGTCGTAGTCGCAGCGCTGCGTGCTGATCGCCTGGTGATACAGGCGTGCCTGATCCTCTTCCGAGGTCGCGTTTTCAGCCAGCAGAAGTTGCGCCGACATGTCGCCGCGACCGCGCATAACGTCACCAAAACGCTGGAGTGGCGAGGAACTGGTCTCGACGTTGGAGCCCTCCAGGTCCTTCAGCAGCCCGACGGCCCGGCCCGAACCGGTCTCCGCGAGCGGCATCAGGATCTCCCTGGCAAGGGCGACGCTTTCCGGATCGGTCGCGTAGTTGTTGACGAGAAAGCGAGCAAAGCTCAGGCCGGCATCGACGGTCATGCCTTCGCCGGTCATCTGGATGCTGCGCTTGGCATCGTTGATGCGGCCTTTCTCCAGGTTCTGCTTGAATTCGAGGAGTGCTGCTTCGACTGTCGCGCCGCGCCGCACTTCCGCGCGCTCCGCCCAGAACTTGAGCACCTGGTCGGAGTAGCCCGCGCCCTTCAGGTAGCGCTGGTAAAGCGCGAGCGCGCTGGCTCGGCCATAAAGTGCCTGGGTCTGGATGGCCGCAATGACCATCGGATCTTTCAGTTCCGGCAGCTTGTCGATCTGTTCGGGTGCCAGGTTGAGGGTCTTGTTGCCGGCGCCCGCCTCGATGTTCGACCAGTATTTGGATGCCTCGATGTCGGGGCCTGCCGGATCCATGCAGAGATAGACGCGCTGCAGCTTGGCAATCGCATTGATTTCGCCGTTGATGTGGATGGCGCCGGACAAGAGGTCGGTCGAACGGGCGATGGTTTTCGGCGACAGGTCTTCCCGCATGAGAAGCTCTGCCAGGTCGATGCCCCCCTCGATGTCACCGCGCTTGACGGCTTCTTCCAGGAGCGGTTTGACCTCCGCTGCCGATTTCCAGATGCCGTCACGGGTCTGAATGACACGCGCGAGGCGAGTAAAGGCCCATGGCGGCGGGTCGTTGCGGGCGATCAGTTGGCGCAGGAGATCTTCATAAGCAGCCGCATCTTCCGGTGACCGGTCCTTGGTCTGTTCGAGCAGTTGCGCCTGCTTGATGATGCCAGCCTGGTTTCCGGCGGCTTCCGCCTGCTTGAAATAGTCGAAAGCCTTTTTTCTATCGCGGGGTAGGAGGGCGCCCTCGGCATAGAGGCGGCCCATCTCAAGGATCGCGGACATGTTGCCGCCGTCGGCTGCCTTCTTCAGATATTTGAGCAGGACCTCGTTGTCCTTGACGATCTTTTCGCTGAGCAGGTTCAGTTCCGCGACTTCCCAGGCTGCGGCCGTGTCGCCGAGATCAGCGGCGAAACGATACCAGGCCATGCTCAGCTGCGGGTCCTTCACCACCACTTCGCCATCGTCATATTCACGGGCCACGCGGCTGATGCGGTCGCAGATGCCTTCGTCGAGAACGCCGACCAGCGAGCCGAAGGCCATGTTGACGGCAAGTTCGGGTTCAATGTCCCAGCCGTCCACGGTCTGGCCCTCTTCGGTCATGCGGGCGAGATCGAGGATCGCATCGGCATTGCCGCCATAGGCCGACTGGACCTTCATCTTCAGACCGGCCTGCTTGTCCTGGGCAATGCCGCGGCCTTCGATCAGATAATCGGCGAGTGTGTTGAGCGAGCCTGCCGGATGGGAGCCGGCGTCGATGAGCTTCTGCACAAGGCCCTCGTTGCGCACCTTGTCGCCTTCGCCCTTGGCCAGCATGAGTTTAACACGATCGAACAGGGCGTCTGTTTCGTCGTAATTCTTCTTGACCGTCGGCATCAGCGCCTGGATGCGGGTGATGATCGGTTCGAACCTGCGCGCATCGAGATCGCGCATGCGGTTCATGTCGCGGGTGATCGCGAAGGTCGCTCGTTTGGGCAGGGCCTTCTGATCCCAAGCCGTCCATTCGGCGATCATGTCTTCGTCGCGGACGCGCGGTGCGCAGACCGCCTGCTTCGGCAGTTCGACATCCGGCGGTGCGAACCGGACGTCGATGGCGGCCGAGCGCCCCGGGGTTCCGGCGGCCATCGTCATCACGCCTGCCATCAGCAGCGACTTCGCCATTCTTGCAATCGTCATGATAAACCTCCGGAACCTGTCTTCAATTATCGGGCAATGGTGCTGGGAACGGCGACTGCGTCGACCTGATCGCCTTCGCCGGTGACTACGATGGTCACACCGGCGAGCCGCTTGAATTCGACCTTGTCGAGCTTGGCGAGATCCTTGTCGCCTTCGCGAACGACCAGATCGACGGCAAGCGGTGCTCTGAGCGCCACGGACTTCGAGCCGCCGCTGTCGACATCCGAAACGGCTTCTGCGCCTGCCTGGGGCACGAAGAGATCGATCGCGGCCTTTTCGGTGAGGTTGTAGAGCGAAAGCGTCGCCTTGGACGGATTCTTGGTCATATCGTCGACGACGGTCGTCGCACCCGCCTTGGTGACGACGACGGAATAGAACTTGCCGGCGCTCGCCTTGACGCTGCCTTCGCCGAAGCTGGAGGAGACAGGAATGTCTCCGGGCGCCACAGCTACATAGGGCGAGACACCCTCTTCGAGCTGGTTGAAGGCGCTGTTCTGCACGGATGCCGTCGTCGCACCCGGTGCAATCACCCGGACGAAGGCGGAGTTGGGATCGAGCGGCTTTTCATAGAGCCCGCCGTCGTCGGCGAAAGCCGCAGTCGAGAGGGCAAGGGTGGCCGCAAAAGTTGCGAGGGCGAAGCGTGTGGGGACCTTGGTCATCATGACTGTTCTCCAGTTTTGGTCTTGCAGATGGATAGGGTGGTGGTGTCGTCGATCGGAGCGTCGAAGCTGACGGCGACTTTCTCGATCGAACCTTCGGGGAAGCCGCCGAGCGAGAAGAAATAGCGGCCGGTGGAGCGCAGGCGGTCACCGCGTTCGATCGAGCGGGTGCGCACGGTGCCGTCGGCGCCGGTCAGCGTGAAGGTGGCCTTGCGGCTGACGTCACTGCCGATATCGGCAAGGATGACATCGTCATCGCTGAGCTTCGTCGTCGAAAGATCGGCTTTGACCGTGTTGCTGCCGCTGGCATTGGCAGGAATGGCGGGGCTGCATTCGCCGAGCGATGCGGCGACGATTTCCGCCCAGGGGGCTGCACCATACTGGCCGAGATTGTTGTAGATCGGGTTTTCCCAGATCAGGAAACGAGGACGGCGCTCCTGGAACTCGCGGGAGGTGATGTAGGAGAGGATCGAACCGAACTGGTTGCCGCCCGAGATCGAGTAGTTTTCGACCGGGATGCTGCTCCAGTGCTCCAGATAGCCCGAGAAATTGCTGATCGGCTTGTCGGAGTAACTGGTGCCGATCAGGGCAATGGCGGTCTCATCGCCGCTGCCGAAGATGTCCATGGCGCCTGACTCGGCTGCGTCATCCTCGACGCGCACAGCCTCGTAGGTGTGGGCCGTCACGGTCGGCACATGCGAGATGCAGTGCTTCTGCAGCATTTCGCGCATGCTCGAGAATTCTTCCGGCGGTGGCACTTCCCGCATGTCGAAGCGGACCGGGGTCACGTCAGCATAGGCCGGCAATGCCTTCAGCCGGTCGCCGATCGCCTTGGCTGCGACGTCTGCGCCGTGGGCCGTCCAGTGGAAGTCTGCCTGGAAGAAGGAATACTCGCCGAAACTATTGCGATTGTTCTTTCGCATCGGCGTGGCGATGTCGACGGCAGCGACGCCCTTGTCGTTCAGGCGGCGAACGACGTCGTCGTAGATTTCCGTGGCGATCCCGGCATCGAAGCCATAGAGGGAAGCGCGCTCCGGCACGAGTTCCGGAAGAACCTGCGACTTGGTGGGAAGCGGCACATAGATCAGGGTCGTGCCATTCTTCTCCAGGGCTTTCGCCATGGCGGCAAGATGATCGACCGTCTGATCGGTGAAAGCGTGCTGCAGGCGCAGGTCGGCAAGGATACGGAAGAACATTCCATCCTGACCTTCGATCATCTGGAGCTCAGCGATTTCCTCCAGGCTGCGGCATCCGTAGCTGGAGGCGGCATCGCCTTCGGGCATTTCGGCGCGGGCGTGATGGCCGGACGCCACGATGACGGCCGCGAGTGCGGTGCCGGCGAGTATGCGTGTCTTGCGAACTCGGGTCATGGCATAACCTCCATGTTTGTTTCACTGGACTTCGTCTCAAGCTGGGCCAGAAGGTTGCTGGCCGCCGCCTTCATCCCGATGCTGCCGTTCTCCTTGGCGATCGTCAGAAATCGGCTGGCTTGCTCGGTCTTTTCAGGCGTGCGGTCGCGATCGGAGAGGAGAAGCACGGCAAGCTTGAAAGCGGTGTCGCCGCTCTTCTTGCCCTTGCCGGAGGCGAGCAGGGATTCCAGTTCGTCGCGCTTGTCGCCGAACCGCCGGCCCTCGCTGTAGAGCCGGATGAGACCCTCAACCGCCTGGTCGTTTCCTTTGCGTGCCTCCCGCCGAAGGGCTGCTTCCGCGCTTTCAAGATGGGAAGGCGCGAGCTCCAGGCTGTCGTTGCCGAGGATGTCCATCATGTGCCGCACCGCGTAGCCGCGGTCTTGATAGGCGGCGATGGCGAAGTAGTGCAGCGCGTCGGTCGCGAGCTTCGGATCGCCCTGTTTCTGGATCCGCTCGGCCAGCTTGAAGGCGCCGATCCCGTCCTTGGCATCAGCGAGCGACTGAAGCTCTTGATAGGAAACCCGCTTGCCGGCCAGCAGCCGCTTGCGCGCCTCCTGCAAGGCGAGCGGCAGATGCGAGGCAGGCCCCATCGTCTTGCGCTTCACCGGTTTGGCAGGTTCGGCGGCTTCCGGCGGGTTGCGTGGAAAGAGGGGCTTGACCGCATGGGCGGGCGAGGCTGCCATCAGAGGCAATCCTACAAGGGCCGAGCAGAGCAGGCGGACGAGACGATCAGACATTGCCGCCCTCCGTCTTCGTCTCACCGTCACGCTGCCAGAGTGTCTTGGTGCCGAGATAGCGGACCGGGAACTCCCAGACGACGACGGTCGGGTCGGTCTCGTCGAGCGTGGAACCGGCAAGCAGGTCCATCATCGGGACGCCGGGTCCGAGACCTTCCTTCGCCACGTTCACGACATCGGCTTGCAGCGATTGGCGGAGGAAATCGGCGAATGACCAGTTCTCGTTGGCGCTGTAGCTGGTGCCGACGAGCATGACCGGGACGGAGGAATCGTCGCCGAAGATGTCGGCGCCGCTTGCCGCCTCACTGACCCGCGTCCGGTAGATCGGCACGCTTTCCTCCGCCAGGCCGACCGTCGGTGCATAGTCTGGAGAGGTGACGAACTTGGTCAGATCTCCCCACAGGGTCACCGGGGTCTGCCACTGCGCGGTCAGATCCTGCGGGGCAAGATCTATGCCGCTCAGCTGAAGGCTTGACTGGACGGCCTCTGCTGCGGCATTGGCGCCGGCCGGCGACCAATGCGTGTCCGACTTCAGGAATACGTCGCCGAATGGTTTTGCCGTCAGCATCGTGGCGCGGGTGTCCGCGACGATGATCCCCTGTTTCTGAAGAGCAGTCGAAAAGTCGCGATAGGCGTCAGCCATGGCGGCGCTGCGGACGAGGGAGGGCACGTCTTCGGCATAAAGGTCGGACTTTGCCGGCAGCGGTGCGAGCACCAACTGGATGCCTCGGGCTTCAAGCTCTCGCTTGACTTCCACGATCCGCTGGACGGCGTCGTCAATGTCGCTGGGCGAGACGGTCTTGAATTCTTCTGCGGTGAAGAACCATCCGTCGTCACCGACGACGACGCCCTTTCGGCCCGCTCCGAGAAGCGCGTAGCGCGCGTTGCCGAACAGACCGACAGAGGCTGCGCGATGGGGAAGTTCATTCTTGTAGAGCGTATCGAGATCGCGTGTCGCCTCGCCGTCCATGACGTAGGAAAGCGAGAGGTTCCTCGCCTCCGAAGCCTGGGCTGCCGGGGAGGCCGCATTCGTCAGCAGGGCCGAATTCGCATAGAGCGCGTAGCCGAAGAAGGCGGAGGGCAGAAGCAGTGTCGCTGTGTACTGGCGCAGACTGGGCATGGTCTTGCTCCTGTCAGAACTGGAAATAGAGGAATGGTGAGGCCGACTGCTCGGCGAGGCGTGCGATCGTCACCGCCAGGAGAGCGGTCATTGCGAGCGGATAGGCGATCGACGACGTTGCAATCACCGTGCCATCGGCCGCCACCTGCGGTGTCCCGATAAGCGGCACGCGGTCCGGATCGGTCAGGTGCTTGAAGCGGGGCTCCATCACCACGGCCACGACGGCAATCATGATGAAGACGAGGTGCTCCTGGTTGACGCTTGCTAGGAATTCCAGGCTCGGCGCCATGCCGTTTAGTCCGAGCATGCCGGCATAGACCGAGAAGGCTTCGCCAACGCTTGCGGCGCGGAACATGACCCAGCCGATGACAACAAGCAGGAGGGTTGCCGGAACGGTGAAGGCTTTGTTGAGCCCGGCCCGGGCGTATCCCGTGTAACGCTCGATCGCGAGCCATCCGCCATGCCAGGCGCCCCAGAATACAAAGGTCCAGGCAGCGCCGTGCCACAGCCCGCCGAGCAGCATCACGAGGAAGAGATTGAGATAAGTGCGCAGCGGACCCATGCGATTGCCGCCGAGTGGGATGTAGAGATAGTCGCGCAGCCAGGTCGACAGGCTGATGTGCCAGCGCTGCCAGAATTCGGTGATCGAGGCGCTCACATAGGGCGTGTCGAAGTTGCGGACGAACTTGAAGCCCATCATCAGGCCAAGGCCGATGGCCATGTCAGAATAGCCGGAGAAGTCGAAATAGAGCTGCAGCGTGTAGGCAGCTGCACCGAGCCAGCCCTCGACGAAGGTGACGTTGCCTGACGCGAAGGCTGCGTCTGCGACAGGGGCGATCGAGTCGGCGAGGAGGACCTTCTTTGCAAGGCCGATCGTGAAGACACCGAGGCCAGTCGAAAAGAGAGCGAGGCTATGGCTGCGGGAATGGAACTGGTCAGCCAGATCCTTGAAACGGAGGATGGGGCCGGCGATCAACTGGGGGAAGAGCGCAATGAAGGCGGCAAAATCGACGAAGTTGCGGGTTGCCGGCGTGTCCTTTCGGTAGACGTCGATGACATAGCCGACGGCCTGGAAGACGTAGAAGGAAATGCCGATCGGCAGGATCAGGCGCCAGTGGATTCCGAGATCATCGGGCGTCGTGCCGAGCAGGGCGGCAAAGCTGTCGACGAAGAAATTCAGATACTTGAAGACGCCAAGGACGGAAAGGCAGCCCACCACACCAAGTATGAGCGGGATTTTCGCCTTGGCCTGGCCTTCCCACCGCTCGATCATCAGACCACAGCCATAGGCCCAGGCCGTCACGCCGACGAAGAGCAAGAGGAAGTCCGGTCGCCACCAACAGTAAAAGAGGTAGGACCCGATCAGAATGGTCCAGGACTTGAACCGGTCCGGGGTCAGGTAATAGGCAGCCAGGAACAGCGGCAAAAAGAGAAACAGGAAAGTCTCTGACGAGAAAACCATTGTCAGCTCCCGGTCTTGCAGTCCACCGGATCGGCGGACGACGTGTTGGCGTGAATGGTGAGGGCGCGACTGTCCGCGTTGGAGCCTGCGGCTGCCCGCAAGAGATGCGGCACGTACGGGGCGAATTCGCCGTCGAGCAGGATCGGCGACTGGCCGCTAAAGTCATTGGCTGTCAGAGCTACTTCGCTCGCGGCGCCGCCATGGATGCCGGACTTGTTGCCCGTAAACACATTGCCGTCGACGACGACGCGTGCGTTCTCATCCTGGTCGACGATCGAGACACCCGCGCCGGCATTGGCGACGAGATCATTGCGCGAGAGGGTCAACGCGTGGCTGGCGCGCAGCTTGATCCCGACCTGGCTGTTCGACAGCACGATATTGTCGGTGATCGTCACGCAGGCGCTTCGAACAACGGAGACACCGCCGCGTCCATTGCCCGACAGGAGATTGTCGGTGATTGCAATGTCGCGCGCATCGTTGGCAACGAAGATGCCGCTGCCGCGATTGCCGATGAGGATATTGCCGGTGACGTCGATCGAAGAACTGGTGTTCTGCACATCGATCGCCTGGGCCTCGGTGGTGCCGGTGATGACGTTGTCCCGGATTTGTGCCCCGGTGACGCCTTTCAATGCGATGGCCGGACCTGTTCCGCCAGAGAAGTGGTTGTCTGAAACGACCACCCGATGGGTGTTTTCGAGACTGATGCCCGACATGTTCTCGAAGCTGCTATCCGTCAGATAGGAGGCAATCTTGGAGGGGAAGAGGGCGGCGCCAAGCACGGAGAGGCCGCTGGTTGCGCCGGAACCGCCAAAGCCGAGGCTTTTGAAGTGGGCTCGCCGGGCCTGCACAGCGCCGGTCATGGCGGTCGCCACGAAGGGACGGAAGGCGTTGAGACCCGGGTTGGTGCCGTCCGAAGCGGAGAGTTCGCCGCCGTCCACGGTCAGAAGCCCGGAATTCAGGATAAAGGCACCATCCTCCGTCGACAGCTCGAGCGACTGCCCGGGGGCAATCACCAGCGCGGAATCGGACCAAATGACGATCGGCCAATGGGAGACGACTTTCTCTCCCTTCTGCTCCAAAGCGCCGGGATGACTGTTTGCTGCTTCGGCCAGCAACTGGTCGAGCGTCATCGAGCCGCCGCGGATGAAGAGCGCCGGTGCCGCGCGGTTGGCCAGCGCCTTTTCGATCTCGACATTGAAATGCCTTGCCGTCTGCAAGCGCAGCTGGGCCAGCATGAAGTCGATGGGCACCGTATGCAGCTTCCCGGCGGTCGCGAGGCGGTCGAGGGCGAGGGGCGTTTCAGCGCCGTCCTGTCGAACCTCGGCCAAGCGACCGGAGAGGAGCGCGCGCACGTCGTCCTTTCGGGAGGCGGGGTCGCGAAGCTGTCCTCTGATCTCCGAAACTGTCCGGGTCAGTCCGTCCACGTCAGCGTGGCCGAAGCTCTCGGCGCGCAGGCCGGGAGCGGTCGACGTCATCAAGAGTGTCAGAAGAAGAGGGAGCCCCTTGCGCATCGCCATTCCTCAGCTGTGCACGAGTTGCAGGGTGGCCACCGCATCGACGGATGCGGCGACAGCGACTTCGCAGACGACTTCGACCAACTGCATTTCGGTTTCCGGGCCGCAATAGATCGACGCCGCCTCGCCGGCTGGCACCTCGAAATTGTCACCCATGCGCAGCGGCCGTGTGACGGCACCGGTCTTCAAAAGCCCGGATCCTGTCGTCACCGTCACCATGCGGTGTGACGAGGCATCTTCTGCGATCGGCAGCATGGTGCCGGGGCGCAGCGTCATCATTCGCAGCTCGTAGCCCGGGCCTGATTGGACACGGCGGACCTCACCCCAGGCCATCTGGTTGCGCATGTGCTGGGCGAGTTCGCGGCGCTTGATGCTCTCAAGCTTCTTGACGATCTGCTTGACCTGCTGGGCCTGATCCCGCGTCGTGATGAGCAGGGCATCGTCGGTGTCGACCACGACCACATCATCCATGCCGACAACGGCAACCAGCTTGCTCGATGCGCGCACATAGGAGTTGCGAGTGTCGATGCTGATGACGTCACCGCTCAGGACGTTGCCGTCATCGTCTTTCTCGGCGATGTGGTGCAGGGCATTCCAGGCCCCGACATCGCTCCATGCCACGAGCAGGGGAGCAATCACGGTGCGGGGCGAATGTTCGAAGACGATGGACTCGGTTGGCAGATTGGCGGCCGGCTGCAGGGCCTCGGCATTGAGATAGAATGCGTGCTCGGTCTCGAAGCCATGATCGAGCGCGTTCTTCACGGCCTCGAAGGTCGTTGGATCGAGGCGCTTGAACTCTTCGATCAGGACGTCGGCTCTGAAGAGGCTCAAGCCCGAGGCCCAGTAAGCGCCGCCGGCGTCGATGAGGGCCGTTGCGACTTCCACCGGCGGCTTTTCGATGAAGCTCGACACCTTGCGGGCGCAGGTGAGATCCTCGAGGGCGCCGCCGTCGACGATGTAGCCATAGCCGGTCTCCGGGTATTCCGGCGGAACGCCGAAGAGAACTATGTGGCCCTGTTCCGCGGCCCTGCGAGCGGCGAGCACGTTGGCCGGCAGGTCTCCCTTGACGATGTGGTCGGAGGGGATGACGCAGATCAGCGATGCCGGATCGGTCTTGGCAAGTGTCAGGGCGGCTGCGAGCACGGCCGGACCGGTGTTGCGCGAGATCGGCTCGGCGAGAACGCGGGCCGGGCACTTGAGGTCACTCAGCTGGCGTAGCACCGTTGCGACATGGGCGCTGCTGACGGCAACGATCGGGTCGGCGAAGCCCGGCGCGCGATGGCGTTCGACGGTTGCGTGGAAGAAGGTGGTCTCCGAATTGCCGTCGATGCGCTGGAACTGCTTGGGATGTTCCGTGCGCGACAGAGGCCAGAGGCGCGTGCCGATTCCTCCGCAGAGGATAAGGGGATGAACGTCTTGCATGGCTGCTCCTGTGAATCCGTTGGAGTGATTGCGCGGGATAGTCTGCCTGGACGGGCTACTCAGCTTGCCGCTCCTTCGCTGAACCACTGGCCAAGCTTCTGGCGGAGCGTGAAGATGCGCTGGCTGATGATGCGGACGGAGACGGGGGAGCCGACGGCTTCGCTGCCGAGCTCGGTATTCGGCTCGATCAAGGCACGCATCTCGCCTTCGTTGCCAACCGCCGTCAGGGCTTCGGCATTCTGGGCGAGGCTGCCGAAGGCGACCTTGCCGTCCGAGAAACGCAGTTCGGCGATGTCGCCAGAGACGAGTTGCTTGGCCTGATCGGCGGAAACGACGGCCTGCACGATCGGGGTTGCCGTTTCGTCGACGACCTCGACGATCGCGTCGCCGGCCATGACCGTCGAGCCCTCACCGGCGCGGGTCGGCAGGATACGGCAATCGCAGGGCATGTTGACGCTGAGCGTCGTGCCGGAGACCGATTGAAGCGTGTAAAGCACCTCGCCGCGGGTGGCGCCAAGGTCGAGATAGGAAATCTGGCCGCTGGCAATGGCACGCAACGGCTGGCCGCCGGCAGACAGCACCGCAAGCTGCTTCACCTCCTTGGAGAAGACGCGCTCGTAGACGAGGTTGGCGGCGATCCCGGCAAGGGCAAGGCTGAAGGCAACGGTTGCTGCCATCTTGAGACCGCGACCGACGATGTTGCTTATGCTCGCCTGACCCGCCTGCTTCTTGCTGCCGCTGACTGCTGCCCTCTCTCGCAGGGTGATGATGCCATCGACCGAGGTGATGTCACCGGCGATATAGCTGTTCAGGAGGTAACGCAGGGTCGGGAGGTGTTCGCCGGTCGGCTCGAGGAAATCGAGGCGCACTTCGCCTGTTTCTGCATGGGTGCGGCTGATGCGGACATCGACCTGCAGGGAAATCGTGTAGCCATCGAAATCGAAACGCAGGACGGCAATGCGCTCCTTGCCCTCGAGTTCCGGACCGGCAAGGCCGGAGACTGTGGCGGAAACGAGCGAGAGGCTGCGGCCGCTGAACTGGCGACCGTCGATCACGGTGACGAAGGGGATGTTGGTCTTCGGGTGTTCGGTGCCCGTGTCGAGCAAGATCGGGAAGCTTTCTGCCTGTCCGGCGTAGCCCTTGGAAGCGGTGTCGCGTACGGCCTTCGTTTCGATATCCATGGTTACGGTCCTTAACGGGTTAGATGATGTTGCCGACATAGGCCACGCCGAGGATGAGCCATCCGATGGCAAGGCAGTGCATGTAGGTGGAGCTCATGGCGCGCCAGCGCTGGCCAAGTGGGATGGTCCGGTTTGAGCCGGAGCCCGACTGACGGGTCCATCTCTGGCGATCGAGGCGGAAGAGGATGAAGCTCTTGACGATCGCGCCGCCGACCTGGCTGAAATACAGCAGGAAGGGGTAGGTGATCGGGAAGCTCTCGCCGCGAAAGGCCATGATGACCGTGCAGAACAGGTAGCGGGTGAACATGACCCAGGCGATGTAGATCGGCAGGATCCAGGGGCTGACGAAGAAAGCGGCCAAGAGGATGCTCGCGGGGCCGGCCAGCGTCGTCCAGATCGACAGCGCCTGATCGAGGATCGACCACCAGGTGAAATAGCCGATGCGCGAGGCGGGAAGGGCGAGCGCCCGGGCGTTGGTGCGCAGCATGTTGCCGAACCAGCGGGTCATCAGCGTCGTGGCGGATTCGAAGAAGCCGTCCTTGGGCTGGGTCTCGATCGACAGGGTGCAGAGATCCGGCAGATAGAGCATCTTGTAGCCGCGCTGCAGCAGCCAGAACCAGGTAGACTTGTCGTCGCCGGTCAGGAAGTGGACACGGCCGAGACGCCAGTGGTCGATGAAATCGTTGCGGACGAGGTCGACGAAGCCGGGATCGGTCGCAAGGCTTGCGCGAAAGATCGACATGCGGCCGGTAAGGGTGAGCACACGTCCGCCCAAAGACATCGACGACATCATGACGTGGCGCTGCGAGAAGCGGAGGTCGAACCAGTCGCGGAAGAGGCGTCCGCCCTGGGTGTCGCTGAGTTCGTCGGTGGTGACGGCACCGATGCTCGGATCGGTGAAGAAGGGAATGCTGCGGTCAACGACATCATGGGGCACGCAGCTGTCACCGTCGACGAAGATGACGATGTCGTTGCGGCCGGGATTGAGCCTTGCGATCGAGCGGAGCGAGGTTGCGAGCGCGTCACGCTTGCCGGTACCCTCGATCTTGTCGATCTTCAGGCCGACGGTCGCTTCGCGGCCGGGATGGTGGAGGGCAACCGATGCCATGACCCGACGGATGAGGCGCGCATCTGCCTCATCGACGATGGAAGCGACAATGGTCGCGCCGCCGGATGCCCGGAAGGCGGCCTCGAAGATCGAGCGATAAACGCGGGTCGAAATCTCAGGAGCGATTTTGTAGGTCGTGACCAAGAAGTAGGCATGATCCTTCAAACCCCGGGCTTTGTAGGCCTCGGCGGCCTGACGGCGCCGCCGAGGATAGGCGAAGTTGAGGAAATAGGCGGCCCGCGCCAGGTTGATCCCGGCCCAGGCATAACGCCAGGCGCCAATCAGTCCGACGGTGATCAGGGTGCCGGAGACCGCAGATACGGTCGGGTGCGGCACGCTGAGCGCCAGGATCGTCATGGACAAGAGATAGATGACGTGGGCCAGCATATCGGCGCTCCTTACCAGCAGATGCCCTGGTAGGTGCCGGACGAGCGGATGTCCGGCCGGATGCGCAACAGGTCGACCATCGGCACCTTATCGCTCGACTGGTCGAGAGCCTGCATCGCCTCGGCATAGTGATTGCCGACGAGGATGACATCCGAGGAGTCGATGAGGTCGTCGAGTTCTCCGACCAGCCGGTTCTTCAGGTCGATCGAAGTGTCGTTGCCGCGACCGGCCCCGCTCATGCCCTCGGCATAGGCCTGCTGGACGAAGGGGTCGTAGATCTTCAGATCATAACCCTTGGCGATCAGGCGTGACGCGAGGCTCGCCAGCGGGCTCTCGCGCAAGTCGTCGGTGCCCGTCTTGAAACTGATGCCGACCATGCCGATCGTCTGGCCGCCCATCTGGGAAACCATGGTCTCAGCGCGGTCGATCTGGGCTTCGTTGGCTTCGAGGACTGCGTCGAGAAGGGCGCTTTCGACATGCGCTTCCTTGGCCAGATGGCGGAGCGCACGCACGTCCTTGGGCAGGCAGGAGCCACCGAAGGCGAAGCCCGGACGCATGAAGTAGGGGGAAATGTTGACCTTGAGATCCGAGCACAGGATCTTCATCACCTGCTGGCCATCGACGCCGCAGGCCTTGGCGATGTTACCGATTTCGTTGGCGAAGGTGACCTTCACGGCGCGCCAGGAGTTGCTGGTATACTTGATCATCTCGGCGGTCGCGAGCGGCACCGAGTGGCAGACGCAGGGCAGACCGGCATTGATCTCGTGCAGGATCTTGTCGGTCGTCTCATCGATCGCACCGAACACGATCAAGCCCGGATCGTAGTAATCTTCGATGGCCGTGCTTTCGCGCAGGAATTCGGGATAGTAACCGACGCCGAAATCCTTGCCCGCGATCAGGCCAGACGCGGCTTCCAGTGCCGGGATGCAGACCTTGTCCATCGTGCCGGGCACGATGGTCGAGCGAACGACGACCGAATGAAAGGCTTTCTTACGGGCAATAGCCTCGGCGATGGCCTCGCAGGCCTTGACCACATAGGTCAGGCCGACGGAGCCATCCGGCGCACTCGGCGTGCCCACGCAGACAAAGGATAGATCGGTCGCGGCGATCGCCTCGTCGATATCGAGCGTGGCCCGGAGGCTGCCATTGGCCACCGTCATCTCGATCAGCGGTTCAAGGCCCTTTTCGACAATGGGGGTCTTGCCGCGATTGATCGTATCCACCTTGGCAGGATCTATATCCACCGCGACCACTTCATGGCCGTCCTTTGCCAGGCATGCCGCGGCGACGACGCCGACATAACCGATCCCAAATACGCTGATCCTAGCCATTTGCTGCCCTCTATCCGGTCGGCAGAACCCGAGCTTGGGGCTTGCCGATTGTTAACTTCCGTTAATGTCGGCTGTAGAATTGGCAGTATTGCTGTCCTGATCAAAGTCAGGAAAATACGACGTTTGTCAGGAATTTCCCGTCTTCTAAAAAGTAAATTTCAGAATTTCATGATAAATAGAAAATTAAAACGCAAAAAAGCCGCAATCAAAATGACGCGGCTTTTCTAATGTCTATGTGGAAATTACTAGTGCTGAAGCCAGCCTACGCTTATTGCATAATTTACAATATCTGATCTTGTCCGAAGATCGAGCTTTTTTATTGCTCTATACTTATATGTCTCGACCGTCTTTGCGCTCAGCTGAATGTCAGCTGCGATCTCTTTCATCGCTTTGCCGAGTGCCACATGGCGAAGGACGAACTCTTCCTTCATGGACAGCTTCCGCTGGTCGATTGCGCAGGGTCTGGACGGTCGATCCGACAGCGCGAGCACTGTTTCGTCGATGACGACATCTCCGGCATGGACGCTTTTGATCGCGCGCAGGAGGCGTGGGCTGGCAACCGTCTTCGTGACCACACCACTGTAGCCACGGTTTATATAGGTCTCTCCAGACTGCGTTTCTCGCGCATCACAATAAGCGATCAGCTTGGTCCTGGCGCGAAGGTCCTGCAGTTGCAGGCCGCATTCGGAGACCAGTCCGTCCAGGAAGTTCGGGTCTGCCACGATCACGTCGGGCTCGAGCTTTTCGATGGCTTCGCACAGCTTTTGATTGCGTTGCGGCAGGATAATCGCATGCAGTTGGCGGGTAGAGTTGATGAGGAAGTTCAGCCCGTCGATGAGAACCGGGTTGTCGTCCAGAACCAGCACCCAGATCTTGCTAGTGTAATCCATTGCAGCTCCAATCTTTCGACAACGCCACAAAACCCTTCTCCGGTCACAACCGGTTGAACAAGTCTCACCCACCTAGCCAAGTGCGGGAATGGTCCGGGAGAACGTCCATGGTGTCAAGATGTTGCAGTGCCGCGAAAATTCTAGACAAATTGTTGGGCTGCAAATCCGGTTTTGGCGTGTCATGTCACTTTTGCGAAAAAATACGTATTTCTATCAGTGCATTAGTTGACTTCTCAGCGCGCCGCAAATCGGTTGCGAATGGTACCAATGCAATTTTGCGCTGCGAAAAATTGTATCTTTTTGGCGCACCAGCGGTCCTTTCGATAGCTGCTTTATAAGGAATGACAGATGAGAATTTCGCGTGGGCCGGGCTCAAGGCCACTATGAAATCCGGCAGGAATGTGGCGATTTCGCCCATCGCCCGCGCTGTTCCGTCATCTCTTACGTCGCAATCTCCTTGTTGCCTTTCACGACGCCTGACGGAATCGTGATTTGGCGAAGGCTAGAGAAGTTATCGGGCAAAATTGCAGCAGCGACATCGCTGTCGCAAAATGACCAGAAAACGAAAGGAGGCGCCGGGCTGTTGGCCGCGACGCCTCGCAAGAATTTCTGCTTCCGTTGGTTGTGTTGTGATGGAGCCCTCAGGCGGCGGTCTCCAGTGTCTGCAGATTGCGTCTTGCAGCGCAAGCAGGGGCTGCTGCCTTGCCAATATTGACGTGCGACAGGACCTCGTCGGCGAAGGCCCGTGCGTTCAGGATTGCCTTTTCGCCACCCGCGGTCGGGGCATTGTCGAGCTTTCGAAGCGGGCGATGCATGTCGAACATTTCCCGGAATGCGGCGCGTTCAGCAATCGGTGTGTCGAAGACGCGGATGTCCTGCTCCGACAGCAGACGCTTCACCGCCTGCATCGAACGAGTCGTGATGGCCGGATTGACCCGGGACAGGACGACGGAATGCGGAATGCGAATGCCCGCCTTGCGGTCGAGGTAGCGCAGGAGATCAAGCACCTGGGCGCCTCCCTGCGCGTCCATGCTCGAGCCCTGGATCGGAACGATGACGTGGTCCGATAGTCCAACGGCCGAGGCGAGCAGGGGTGACTGGAGGCCGGGAAGGTCGACGATGACGAAATCCCACTGGCTGCGGCGCTCGTGGACGATCTTTTGAATGGTTGGTGCGGAGACATAGGTCTCGACGGAAAGCCTCGGCATCAATGCAGCGCCTTCGTACCACTTGGAGAACCACCGCTGGGGGTCGGCGTCTATCACGCAAACTCGGTAGTTGCGGTGGAGAAGTTCGGTGGCCAGAAGAAGGGCCGCAGTCGTCTTTCCTGCGCCGCCCTTCGTATTCGCGAAGGTGATCACTGCCATTTGGTATTCCTGTCTCGAATAGCGGGAGCCGGAATCGCTCATGCGGAGGCACAGCCATCGTGCATCGGGAAATATAAAGAAAACTGGTTAACAGGAAATTACGAAAATTGGGGAGGCGTCGCTGTAACCCCTGTATTTCAGGGCTTTCGCGTTCGCCTGCTTTGCCTATACTCGGCCAGTGCTTTTTGACCATGTTAACCTTTCGGCCCCCGAGGTCCTGACGAGGGGCGGCGAAGTGTAGCTCAGGATTATGCTGCAACGCACAACATATAATAGTACTTTTGCACTTTACAGGTCTCGAAGCTTTGCCTATGCATAATGCCAGGCACCGTGGAGGCGGTGTCTTTTCAAGGGAGGACATCATGACATTTCTTCGCAAGCTTGCGCTCAGCGCAAGCGTGATCGCACTCGGCTGCTCGTCTGCCATGGCTGCAGACCTGACCGTCGGCTTCTCGCAGATCGGTTCGGAATCCGGCTGGCGCGCTGCTGAAACTTCCGTCACCAAGCTCGAAGCTGAAAAGCGCGGCATCGAACTGAAGTTCGCCGATGCCCAGCAGAAGCAGGAAAACCAGATCAAGGCCATCCGTGGCTTCATCGCCCAGGGCGTTGACGCCATCCTGGTTGCTCCCGTCGTCGCAACCGGCTGGGAAGACGTTCTGACCGAAGCCAAGGAAGCCGAAATCCCGGTCATCCTGCTCGACCGCGGCGTTGACGCTCCGCAGGATCTTTACCTGACCTCGGTCGCTTCCGACCAGGTGAAGGAAGGCCGTGTTGCCGGCGAATGGCTGGTCAACACCGTCGGCGACAAGCCGTGCAAGGTGGTCGAGCTGCAGGGCACCGTCGGTTCGACGCCTGCCATCAACCGCAAGAAGGGCTTCGAAGAAGCGATCGCCGGCAAGTCCAACATCTCGATTGCTCGCAGCCAGACCGGCGACTTTACCCGCGCCAAGGGCAAGGAAGTCATGGAAGGCTTCCTGAAGGCAGAAAATGGCGGCAAGGACATCTGCGCGATGTATGCCCACAATGACGACATGGCCGTCGGCGCCATCCAGGCGATCAAGGATGCCGGCCTGAAGCCGGGCACTGACATCCTCGTCGTTTCGATCGACGCCGTTCCGGATATCTTCGCTGCCATGGTTGCCGGCGAAGCCAATGCGACCGTGGAACTGACCCCGAACATGGCGGGTCCTGCCTTCGACGCGCTCGACGCCTTCCTGAAGGACGGCAAGGAGCCGGAGAAGTTCATCATCACGGAATCCAAGCTCTACACGCCTGCGGACAACCCGCAGGGCGAGTATGACAATCGCAAGGGCCTCGGTTACTAAGGTAACCCTCCCGGCAGAGACCCCGCCCTCCCTGGTGGCGGGGTCTCTGTCGCTTTCTCGCGGCATCGTCGTGGGCTAGCTTCGTGGGAGTGGGGGAAGAGGCATATGACCGAGCATTCATCGATCGTGCTTGCGGCGGCGGGCATCACCAAGACATTCGGCAATCATACGGCGCTCGACGCTGTCGATATCGCGTTTCATCGCGGCGAAGTGCATGCGCTTCTCGGCGAAAACGGTGCCGGTAAATCCACGCTGATCAAGATCCTGACCGGTGCCTATATCCCGGATGGCGGGACCATCACCGTCGATGGCGAGCCTGTGAATTTCACGACGCCGCAGCAGGCCCAGACGCTCGGCATCGGTACGGTCTATCAGGAGGTCAATCTCCTGCCGAATATGACCGTCGTCGACAATCTGTTCATTGGCCGGCAGCCGACCAACCGCCTTGGTTTGGTCGACAAACGTCGTATGGAGCGGGAATCGCGCGAGATCCTGGCGACCTACGGCCTCGACATCGACGTGAAGGCGGAGCTTTCGACATTCTCCGTCGCCGTCCAGCAGATCATTGCGATCGCCCGTGCCGTCGAGCTCTCCGGCAAGGTGCTGATCCTCGACGAGCCGACTGCCAGTCTCGACCGGTCCGAGGTCGAAAAGCTGTTTAGCATCGTCCGGCAGCTGCGCGACCGTGGTCTCGCGATTGTCTTCATTACCCACTTCCTCGACCAGGTCTTCGAGCTCTCGGACCGCGTGACGGTCCTGCGCAACGGACGTCTCGTCGGCACCCAGGCGATTGCCTCGCTCGACCGCACCAGCCTGGTGCGCATGATGCTCGGCAAGGACCTGGCATTCCATCACCCCGATGTTCTCGGTGAAGAGGCTGAAGTCGGCGAGACGCTGATGGAATTCGAGAACTTCGGTCTCTCGAACAGCGTGCAGCCCTTCGATCTCAAGATCCATCGCGGCGAAGTCGTCGGTGTCGCGGGTCTGCTCGGCTCGGGTCGTACCGAGATGGCGCGGCTGATGTTCGGCATCGACCAGGCCGACAGCGGCTCGATCAAGATCGACAGTTCAAGCCGCCAGGTGCGCAATCCGCGCGAGGCGGTCGAGCTCGGTTTCGGCTTCTGCCCTGAGGATCGCAAGATCGACGGGATCTTCGGCGACCTCTCGGTGCGCGAGAACATCGTGATTGCCATGCAGGCCCGGCTCGGCTGGTTCAAGGCGCTCAACCGCGACGAACAGCTGGAGATCGCCGGCAATTTCATCGAGGCGCTCGACATCCGCACGGCGTCTGCCGAGCTTCCCGTCAAGCTTCTCTCCGGCGGCAACCAGCAGAAGGTGATCCTTGCCCGCTGGCTTGCTACCGATCCGCGGTTCCTCATTCTCGACGAGCCGACGCGCGGCATCGATGTCGGCGCTCATGCCGAAATCGTGCGCATGATCAGCCGGTTGCGCGAAGACGGCCTCGCGCTGGTCGTCATCTCGTCCGAGCTCGACGAAATCGTCAGTTATTCCTCGCGTGTCGTCGTCATGCGTGACCGCAAGATGGTCGCCGAACTGCATGGCGCCGACATCACCCCGGGTGTCATCGTCCAGACCATTGCCGCCCAGCCGGCGGAGGCCGAGGCATGAAAAGGCTTTCCATGTCCCGCATCATTTCCCCACAGCTTCTGGCTCTTGCCGGCGTGCTGTTTTTTAACTGGCTGGTCTTTCCCGGCTTCTTCAATGTGACCTGGCAGGATGGCCGGCTGTTCGGCAGCCTGATCGACGTCATCAATCGTGGTGCGCCGGTGGCAATCCTGGCGATCGGCATGACCGCGATCATTGCCACCAAAGGCGTTGACCTCTCGGTCGGTGCCGTGATGGCGGTTGCCGGAGCTGTGGCTGCGACCTCGGCCGTCGCCGGTCAGCCGCTGATCGTGACGCTCGCGGCAGCGCTTGCCGTCGGGATCCTGTGCGGTCTGTGGAACGGTATTCTGGTCGCCTATCTCGGTATCCAGCCCTTCGTTGCAACACTGGTGCTGATGGTGGCCGGACGAGGAGTGGCGCAGCTGATCACCGAGGGCTCGATCGTCACTTTCTCCGATCAGGCGCTGATTTTCGTCGGGACCGGCAATCTGTTCGGTCTGCCTATGCCGGCTGTCATTGCCATCGTGCTGATGGTGGTCGCGCATTTCGTGATGCGCCGGACAGCCATCGGCCTGTTCATCGAAGCCATCGGCATCAATCTGTCGGCCGCCAACTATACCGGTCTGCGCAGCAAGGTCGTCATCCTCGCCATCTACGCCTTCGGCGGCTTCTGCGCTGCTACCGCGGGCATCATCGCCGCTGCCGATATTCGTGGGGCCGATGCCAACAATGCCGGCCTTTGGCTCGAACTCGACGCCATCCTCGCGGTCGTCATCGGCGGCACATCGCTGCTCGGTGGGCGCTTCTCGATCCCGATGTCGGTGCTCGGCGCAATCATCATCCAGGCGATGAACACGGGTGTTCTGGTCTCGGGCTTTCCGCCGGAATTCAACCTGATCGTCAAGGCGGGCATGATCATCATCATCCTGGTGTTGCAATCGGCCCGGATCGCCCAAGTGCTCGGGCGCAAATTCGGCCCGCGTCAGGCACCCGCCACGACACCGACCCAGACCAAGACCCAAACTTCGGGACAGGCACGATGAATCCGCGTTATCGCCCTCTCGCCGCGACCACCCTCATCTTCGTGATCGCCTATGCCATCTGCATCTTCCAATATCCGGGCATGTGGTCAACGCGCGTCTTCGGCAACTTTCTGACCGACAACGCCTTTCTCGGCATCGCTGCCGTCGGAGCGACCTTCGTCATCATTTCCGGCGGCATCGATCTCTCCGTCGGTGCCGTGATCGGCCTGACAGGCGTCATTACGGCCATCCTCATTTCCTGGGTCGGCCTGCATCCCATGGCGGTCTTTGCGATCGTTCTGGTTCTGGCCGCAGCCTTCGGGGCATCCATGGGGGCGGTCATCCACTTCCTGCAGGTGCCGCCCTTCATCGTGACGCTGGCGGGCATGTTCCTGGCGCGCGGCATGGCCTCGGTGCTCAGCCAGGATTCCATCCCGATCGATCACGAGTTCTACCGGACGATTTCCAGCCTATACTATCGACTGCCCGGTGGTGGGCGCCTGAGCTTCATCGGTCTCTTGATGCTCGCCACCTTCATCGTCTTCGGGTTCATCGCCCACAAGACGCGGTTCGGCTCCTATGTCTATGCGATCGGCGGCAATGCCAATTCGGCCTCGCTGATGGGCGTTCCGACCGGGCAAGTGACCATCGGCATCTATGCCCTGTCGTCCTTCCTGGGCGGGCTCGCCGGGATCGTCTACTCGCTTTACACTTCGGCGGGCTACCCGCTGGCGGCGGTCGGCATCGAACTTGACTCGATTGCAGCCGTGGTGATAGGCGGAACCCTGTTGACGGGCGGTTATGGTTTCATCTTCGGAACCCTGATCGGGGTCATGCTGCAGGGCCTTGTCCAGACTTACATCGTCTTCGATGGGACGCTCTCCAGCTGGTGGACTAAAATCGCCATCGGGTTCCTGCTGTTCATGTTCATCTTGCTTCAGAAGCTGGTGTTTACCGCGCAGACCGGGCGTACGCGCCTGAAGAAGGCCCCTGCATGAGTGAGCCGGGGAGCCTTCTTCGCTCCCTGTCCGGGCGGTCGACGGCGCGTAACTACCATTCGCATGTGATCAACGAAATCGGGGCCGGGGTTATCTCCGGCCGTTATCCGATCGGCACCACTTTGCCGAACGATGCCGAATTGATGGAGGAATTCGAGGTCTCGCGCACGGTGTTGCGCGAGGCCTTGAAGACTTTGGAGGCCAAGGGGCTGCTCGAAGCCCGCCCGAAAGTGGGCACTAAGGTCGCCAAGAAGAGCCGCTGGAGCCTTTATGATCCGCAGGTTCTGGCCTGGCATCTGGAAGCCCCTGTCGATGCCGAGTTCCTGTCGGGTCTGCACGAGGTGCGCCGCTCGCTGGAGCCGCAGGCCGCGGCCGAAGTGGCACGGCGCCGTACCGCCGACCAGATCCGCCTGATGCTCTACTGGATCCACCAGATGGAGACCTCGCTCGGTTCGCTTCAGAATTTCGCGCTCGCCGATTTCGAACTGCACCGCATCATCGCCGACTCGGCTCACAATCCTTTCGTGCGGGCGCTATACGGCGTCATCGAGCTGGCCCATGCGCTGGCCTACAAGGCGCTGATGGCGGCGCCGGATCCATGCCTTCTGGATGCGCTCCTCGAGAAACACCGGTTGCTGGTCAACCGGATCGAATATGGCGACGAAGCCGGAGCGAGAGCCGCCATGCTCGAAACAATCGAGCACGATCGCAAGGTCGCGCAGCGATCCGGCTGACATGGTCTTAAGACCCGCTCGAAACGACGAGGTCAGAGGGCGAGCGCGTCCTTGAGCGTGCGGGCTTCGGCCATGGTGAGATCGAGATCGGCCTCGATGTGATCGATGTGATGCAGCATGAGATGGGTCGCCTTTTTAGCGTCGCCCTTTTCCAGCGCATTCAGGATTTCGTCGTGCTCGTCATGTCCGCAGCTGGAAATGCCTGTGCGGCCATAAAGCGCGATGACGAGGGATGAGCGGGCGACGAGCTCGTCCATGAATTTTTCCAGCACCTGATTGCCAGCCACCTTGGCCAGCATGAGGTGGAAATCGCCCGATGCCTTGATCTCGGCGCGTCTTGCATTCGCGCCGCGTTCGGTGCGGTATCGCGCCTCTTCCTTCAGGTGTTCGCGCAGGGCTGCGATATCTGATGACGTGATGCGCTCGGCAGCGGCCGCAATGATGCCGGCCTCGATCAGTCGGCGCGATGCGAAGACCTGGCGTGCTTCTTCCGTGCTCGGATTGGATACGAAGGCACCCCGATTTCGCTCCGTTTTCACCAATCCCTCGAAGGCCAGCATCTGCAACGCGTCGCGCACGACCGTCCGGCTGACGTCGAAAAGCGTGCCGACTTCGGCTTCGGAGAGCTTTGTGCCGGGGGCTAGGCGTCGGTCGACGATCGCGTCACGTAAGGCGTCGCGGATCGCGCGGGCGCGGTCTTCGAGATTGGGGTCAAGTTGCCTGCGGAGTGAGCTGTTGGCGGTCATGGGATCATCCGGTGTCTGATAGTCTTGTAGCCCGCAGATCGAACTTGCGAAAGATCTATCCGACACCAAGTCTCCGTAAGATTGCATACAATTTGGATCGTAAGTTGACGGCAATCGATTAATTGCTGTGCATGCATTCGTGTCAGTTGCTCATTCCTTTTGCGCTGCAACAATTGCCCTCATGGGATTCAAGCACTTAGCGGCGAGGCGCGGAACTGGCACGGCTTATGCATCGTCCCTGACGAGACGAAGGAGCCGTCATGACGAAAGCCGCCGAGATCGAACTTGCTGCCGTGACCAAGGTTTACGGTGCTGCGACTGCAGTTCATGCCATCAGCCTCAAGATTCCGGCCGGCACTTATTGCTGCCTGCTCGGACCCTCTGGTTGTGGCAAGACATCGACGCTTAGAATGGTCGCCGGGCATGAAAGCGTGTCATCCGGCGATGTGCTCTTCGGCAATTCAAACGTGACGGATCTGCCGCCAGCAAGACGTGGCACGGCGATGATGTTCCAGTCCTATGCGTTGTTCCCCCATCTTGATCTTGTCGACAATGTTGCGTTCAGCCTGAAGATGAAGGGTGTCGACAAGGAGACGCGCCGTGCGCAGGCGCTGGAGATGCTCAAGCTGATGCAGCTCGAGCCCTATGCCGAGCGTCGTCCGGCCCAGCTCTCCGGTGGTCAGCAGCAGCGCGTGGCGCTGGCGCGTGCCCTGATCACAAGGCCCGAGGCTTTGCTGCTCGACGAACCCCTCTCGGCGCTCGATCCGTTCCTCAAGATCCGCATGCGCGCCGAACTGAAGAAACTGCAGACCTCCCTCGGCATCACTTTCGTGCATGTGACTCACAGCCAGGAAGAGGCGATGGCGCTCGCCGATCTCATCGTCGTGATGAACGAGGGACGTATCGAACAGGCAGCGACGCCACGCGCCGTCTTCGAGCGTCCAGCGACCGCCTTTGTCGCCCGCTTCATGGGAGACCATAACGTCCTGTCCGGGCGCATCGTCGAACGCACGGCCGAGGGTCTCTTCATCGAGGTGATCGGTGGCGGGAGGTTCTTCGCGCTCGGCGCCGCGCCGGTCAAAGATGACCAGGCCGACATCGCCATCCGGACGGACCATGTGCGCATCGGCGGCGTGCCGGCCGATGGTCTCGGCTTCGACGGTATTGTGTCGAATGTCGAATATCTCGGCGCCAAGGTGAAGCTGACCGTCACCACCGCTTTCACCGACGAATTCACCGCCGTGCTTTCGGACGCGGCCTTCTTTGCCTCTCCGGTTCGCGTCGGGGAAGGCGTCACCCTGTCATGGGATCAGCCGGATTCGATCGTCCTTGGACGCATCGTGAAGTGAAACCAAACCAATAAACCAGGAGAACAGCGCAATGTCAGACAGCAGCAAGACCAAGAAGGGCGTATCCCGCCGCACGTTCCTGAAGACCGCATCGGCCGCTGCCGGCCTCGCCGCCGGGTCGGGCGCGATCACCGGCTTCCCGACGATCTGGGCGCAGAACCCGATCACGCTTCGCCAGTTCGGCACGGGCGTGTCGAACATCAATGCGATTGCCCAGAAGTGCAAAGAAGACCTCGGCATCACGCTTGAGATGACGGCGACCGATTCCGACGCCGCAGCCCAGCGCGCCGTGACCCAGCCGAACTCCTACGACATCGCCGACATCGAATACTGGATCCTGAAGAAGGTCTATCCGACAGGCGTCATCCAGCCGATGGAAACCTCGAAGCTCAAGTTCTACGACAAGGTCGTTCCGCTGTTCAAGAACGGCAAGCTGCTGCCCGATAACGTGATCGCGCAGGGTACTGCCCCGCATACCGTCGGTTATGTCGAAAGTAAGGATGCCAAGACCTTTGCATCCGGCGAGACCGAACTCTTCACGATGATGCCGACCATCTACAATGCCGACACGCTCGGCATCCGCCCGGATCTGGTTGGCCGCGAGATCACCTCCTGGGCCGACATCATGGACCCGGCATTCAAGGGCAAGACCTCGATCCTCAACATACCCAGCATTGGCATCATGGATGCCGCGATGATCTGCGAAGCCATGGGTATCATCAAATATGCCGACAAGGGCAACATGACGAAGGAGGAGATCGACACGACGATCGAATTCCTGATCAAGGCCAAGCAGGACGGCCAGTTCCGCGCCTTTTGGAAGTCGTTCGACGAGTCGGTCAACCTGATGGCCTCTGGCGAAGTCGTCATCCAGTCGATGTGGTCGCCGGCCGTTGCCGCCGTGCGCTCGAAGGGCATCGCCTGCAAGTATCAGCCGCTCAAGGAAGGCTATCGCTCGTGGGGCGGTGGTCTCGGCCTTGCCGCCCACCTCACCGGCGCGCAGCTCGATGCGGCCTATGAATACATCAACTGGTACACGTCGGGTTGGGTCGGCGGCTACCTCAACCGTCAGGGCTACTACTCCGCCTGCATGGAAACCGCGAAGGAATTCATGTCCGCCGACGAGTGGGGTTACTGGATCGAGGGCAAGGCCGCGGCCGGCGACATCATGTCTCCGGAAGGTGCCGTCATGGAGAAGGCCGGCGCGGTTCGAGACGGCGGCTCCTTCGAGGAGCGCATGGGCAAGGTCGCCTGCTGGAACTCCGTCATGGACGAAGACCGCTACATGGTCCGCCGCTGGAACGAATTCATCGCGGCTTGATCTTCTAGCCGCGCTCGCCCCTCATCCCCCTGCCGGGACCTTCTCCCCGCAAGCGGGGAGAAGGGGGCGAGCCGCCGACCGCGCCACAAGTGCCTTCTCCCCGCATGCGGGGAGAAGATGGCGGCAGCCGGACGAGGGGCGACTCTCTCTGTCTGATTTTTTTGCAGCGACAGGAGACCAAAGATCATGGTGGAAGTCCGATTTCTGGGGGGCGGCGAGCCGAAGCCGAAGCGCGTGATCCGTGTGCCGCTCGGGCTTGTCTCCTATCTGCAGGCGACGCCGCTGATACTGATCCTCGGTTGCTTCCTGCTGCTGCCGATCCTGATGATCGGGACTGTTTCCTTCTGGGACTATGACTTCGCCCAGATGTATCCCGACTTCGTCACCTTCAACTACACCGAGACGCTCGGGTCCTGGGTCACCTGGAAAATCTATTTCAACACGTTGAAATTCGCCTTCATCGTCTGGGCGATCACGCTTTTTGTCGGCTTTTGGGTCGCCTATTTCTTGGCTTTTCATGTGCGAACATCCACCATGCAGGGCGTGCTGTTCCTCGTCTGCACCGTGCCCTTTCTGACATCCAACATCATTCGGATGATTTCGTGGATCCCGGTGCTCGGGCGAAACGGGTTGATCAATACGGCGCTGGTGAATGCCGGCATCGTGCCGCAGCCAATCGAGTGGCTGCTCTATTCCGATTTCGCCGTCGTGCTTGCCATGGTGCACCTTTACACGCTGTTCATGGTCACCCCGATCTTCAACACGATGATGCGCATCGACCGGTCGCTGCTCGAAGCGGCGCGTGATGCCGGCGCCAGTGGCTGGCAGATCCTGACCAATGTCATCATCCCCTTGTCGAAGCCCGGCATGGCGATCGGCACGATCTTCGTGGTGACCCTCGTCATGGCCGATTTCTCCACCGTGCAGGTCATGTCCGGCGGACAGAGCGCGTCCGTCGCGCTGATGATGAAGAACCAGATGTCGCTGCTGCAATATCCGGCAGCCGCCGCCAACGCCGTCGTGCTCTTGGCACTGGTGCTGCTGATGGTCGCGGCCATTCTCCGCGTCGTCGATATCCGGAAGGAGCTTTGAGATGAACACCGAGAAACGGTCGCGCGAGTTCTACGTGCTCGCCATCTTCTTCACCCTCTTTGTGCTCTTCCTCTACGGCCCCTTGTCGGCAATCGTGATCCTCTCTTTCCAGGGGCCGAATGGCGGGTTGACCTTTCCGCTGAACGGGGTCTCGCTGCGCTGGTTCGCCAACCTGTTCGAACAGCAGGCTGTCGGTGATTTCGGCGGTTCGTTCCGGCGCTCGTTTGCGCTCGGCGTGATGGTCATGGTGGTGACGGTTGTCGTGTCACTTCTGGCGGGCCTTGCCTTCCGCCGCAAGTTCCCCGGGGCGACGGCGCTCTTCTATCTCTCGGTTGCCAGCCTCGTCGTGCCCTCGATCATCATTTCGCTCGGCATCGGCGTCTTGTTCAGCCAGCTTGGTTTCCAGCCTGCCTGGTACACATCCGGCTTCGGAGCGCATCTCACCTGGACGCTGCCCTTCGGCGTGCTGATCATGTTCGCGATCTTCAATCGCTTTTCGCCCGCTTATGAAGAAGCCGCACGCGATCTGGGTGCCACCTCCTGGCAGACCTTCCGGCATGTGGTGCTGCCGATGATCGCACCGCCGCTGATCGGGGTCGGGCTCTTCGGCTTCACGCTCTCCTATGACGAATTCGCCCGCACGCTGATGACCTCGGGCACCTACAACACGCTGCCGCTCGAGATCTACGGCATGACGACCAATGTCACGACGCCGGTGCTTTATGCGCTCGGCACGGTGACGACGCTCTTCTCCTTCCTGGTGATTGCGGGAACGCTTGGGCTCATCATGGCCATGAACCGCCGCCGGGGGCGGGCGTAATCGCATGAAAATTGCCGTCATCAATCCGAATACGACCGTCAGCATGACTGCGACCATCGCCGATGCTGCGCGGCGGGTCGCCAATGCCGAGACCGAAATCGTGGCAATCACCTCGTCGATGGGGCCGGTCTCGATCGAGGGCTACTATGACGAGGTCTTCGCGGTGCCCGGCCTGCTGGTGGAAATCGCCAAGACAGAGCGGGAAGGGGCAGATGCGATCGTCATTGCCTGTTTCGACGATACCGGGCTGGATGCAGCCCGGGCGCTGGCCGGTATCCCCGTCGTCGGCATCTGCGAGGCTGCCCTTTCGGCGACCTCCTTCATTGCCCAGCGCTTTTCCGTCGTGACCACCATGGAACGCTCGCGACTGCCGGTCGAACATCTCGTGCATCGCTACGGCATGGGTAGCCGATGCAAGGTGCGGGCGGCGGATGTGCCGGTGCTTTCGCTGGAGGACCCGAACTCCAATGCCCGCGATCGTCTTCGGAGCGAAATCTCGGCGGCGCTCAAGGACGACAGGGCTGAGGCGATCGTGCTCGGCTGCGCGGGCATGGCGGATCTGACGGCAGCACTCCGGCAGGAGTTCGGCGTGCCCATCGTCGACGGCGTGGCGGCGGCCGTCAAACAGGCAGAGAGCCTTGTCGCTCAGGGCCTGTCGACCGCCAAACGCGGCGCCTATGCAACGCCCGTCTCCAAGACCTATCACGGGGATCTCGCCCGTTTCTCTCCTGCTGCCATGGGAGTATGAGCTTGGCAGAGGACGCGCAAATCCGGGTCCTGACGGCTGGTGAAGTCGAGGACCTCGTCGAGTGGGCGGCGCTTGAAGGCTGGAACCCGGGGTATGGCGATGCCGCAGCCTTCCGTGCAGCCGATCCCAAAGGCTACCTCGGCTGTTTTGTCGAGGGGCGTTTGGCTGCCGGGATCTCGGCCGTGCGCTACGGCGACGGATTCGGCTTCATCGGGCTTTATATCTGCCATCCGGATTTTCGGGGTAGAGGGCTCGGGCGGCGCGTCTGGGATGCGGGCATGGCGCATCTCGGGGATCGCGTCATCGGCCTCGACGGGGTTGTCGAGCAGCAGGCGAATTATGGCCGCATGGGTTTTGCGCCCGCCTATGACACCGTGCGCTGGAGCATCGAGCGCATGCCGGCTTTGCCTGCTAGCTTCGCACGGTGTGAGGCGGTCACGGAAGATGACACCCCCGATATCCTAGCGCTTGATCGGGCTTTCTCTCCCGCGCCGAGAACAGACTTCCTTCCAGGCTGGCTCAAGCCGCCGCGCCGTGCCTTCCTCTGCCGCCGGCAGGGAGTGTTGGCCGGCTATGCCGTGATGCGACCCTGCCTCAGCGGCTACAAGATCGGGCCGCTGTTTGCCATGGATGGGCGAACGGCGGAGGATCTGCTGAAGGTCTGTCTCGCAAACCTCACGGGCGAGGAAGTGCATCTGGATGTGCCTGACTATCAGGACGGTTTTCGCTACCTGCTCGGCCGCCTCGGCTTCAAGCCGGGGTTCAAAACAGCGCGCATGTATCGCGGCGAACCGCCATCCGTGCAGAAGACAGGCGTGTATGCGATTACGACGCTGGAACTCGGCTGAGGCGCGTCAGTCCGCCATGCCTGACGGTGCGGCAAGCGGCAGCATATCTCTGTAGATACCGGGCGACGAGCCGGGGATGGCGATGGCGCCGACGCTCTTTTCATAAAAGCCCATGGGCCCCGCGCCGCCAATGATCGCATAGCCATAACCCTGGTCGCGCATGTCGAGCAGTGTGCGGATCAAGAGGGCATGGCCGATGCCGCGACCGCGGGCTACCTCGTCGACGCCGGTCGGGCCGAAGAAGCCCTTCATTGTTGCTTCATGACAGGCAAAACCAAGCAGCGTCTCGCCCTCATGGGCAATCCAGCAGGTGACCGGCTGGCGCATGATTGCCGCCGTCGCTTCGGACGCCCAGCCGGCGCCGAAGCGGGGCTCGATCCAGGCGCAGATCCCCTGCAATTCTGGCACAAGCGCGCGCCGGATGGTCACGCCCTGGGTCGCCATGCGCTGCTCAAGGGCTGGGTCAGCCTCAAGTTCGTAGAGTTTTACGAGCATGTCGGCGGCCACGTCAGTCTCCCTTGGGGCTTTTGGCGAAGTCGAGGCCAAGGATGGCAGCGCCGATGAGACCCGGCTCAACTCGGCAGGCGGCGGGAACGACGATCGGATTGTCGAACTTGCGCAGGATGCGTGCTCTCAAGGCCTTATCGATCCGGGTCAGCAGTTCCGGAACATTGGAGAGGCCGCCGCCGACGGGCAGGATGGTGGTTCCGGTGACATTGACCACCATCGACAGCGCATCGGTGAGGATATCGACATAGACGTCGATGGTGCGTTCGGCCTTGGCGTCGCCCTTCTGCCAGTTTGCGATGATCTCTTCGCTGGTCAGCTGTTCGGCGTGAATATGCTTGTGCAGCTTTTCCAGCCCTCGCGCGCTGCAGATCGCGTCGATACAGCCGATCTGACCGCAGCCGCACTGGAAGCGTGGCACATGCATCGGAGGCGTGCCGGCTTCGGTTGGCTGGATCGGCCCATGGCCCCATTCGCCGGCAAAACCACTCTCGTTGATCAGTTTCCCATCGATGACGAGGCCGCCGCCGACGCCGGTGCCGAGGATGACGCCGAACACGACCCGATGGCCGCGTGCCGCGCCAATGCCGGCTTCGGCCAGCACGAAACAATCGGCATCATTGGCGACAATGACCGGCAGGCCGAGGGCGGCTTCGAGATCGGCCTGCAGAGGCCGGCCATGGATGCAGGGGATATTGGCAACAACGGCGTTCGCCGTATCCGGATCGATGACGCCGGCGATCGAGATCGCAATGCAGGCGGGTCGCCCACCGGCGCTTGCTTCGGCTTCCGCGATCACGGAGGCGAGTGTGGCGACGAAGGCGTCGAAATCGTGGATGGGCGTCGGCTGCCGCGGGAAGGGACGGATGTCTTCCGGGCTCGTTGCCAGCGCACCCTTGATGGCGGTGCCGCCGATGTCGAAGCAGACGATCATGCGAAGGCCCTGCTCGGCGCCGTGTCGGCTGCATGGACGCAGGCGCCTGAAATCCAGGTCGAGTGGATGTCGAGATCAGGGCTCAGCACGATGAAGTCGGCATCCTGGCCTGGGGCCAAGCTTCCCTTGGTCTTGGCACCAATGGCCTCAGCGGGATAGAGCGATGCCATGCGCAGCGCTTCCTCCAGCGGCTGTCCCAGCTTTTCGTGCACGTAACGAACACAGGAGAGCATGTCGATGTCGGCGCCGGCCAGCGTTCCATCGGCAAGAGTCAGGCGCCCGTCGCGGCGGTAGACGGTCCGGCCGTTCAGGTCGAAGCTTGTCTCATCAGAGCCAATGGTCGACATGGCATCGGTCACGAGGAAGATGTGGGCGGGGCCTGTCTTGGCAGCGAGCGCGATCTTCATGGTGACCGGATCGACATGGAAGCCGTCAGCGATCAGGCCGCAATGCAGGACCGGCGAGGTGAGGGCAGCACCCACGAGGCCGGGCTCGCGATTGCCGAGTGGGCTCATGGCATTGAAGAGATGGGTGACGAGCGTGGCGCCCGCCGCGACATAGGCCTCGACGCTGGCGCAGCTCGTGTCGGTATGACCGAGGCTGACGCGGTATCCCGCCTCCACCAGGCGCTTCACCTGATCCGGTGTGACGCTCTCCGGCGCGACGGTGATCATCGGGATACCGAAACGCCTCGCCTGTTCGACGAGATAGTCGAGATCGACTTGCGCCATCGGGCGGATCAGGGCCGGATCATGGGTGCCCTTGCGGGCGATCGAGAGGTGTGGTCCCTCAAGATGCAGGCCGAGATAACCCAGCTCGCCCACCTTGGCTGCTGCCTCGCCGGCAGTGATCGCCTCGCGCTTGATCTCGGGCGCATCGGTGATCAGCGTGACCATGAGGGCTGTTGTGCCAAAGCGGGCATGGGCCTCGCAGATCGTGCGGATACCGGTCACAGTCGGGTCGTTGTTGAACAGCACACCGCCGCCGCCATTCACCTGCAGGTCGATGAAGCCGGGGGCAATCAGCGCATCGCCCATATCCTGCTTGGCAATGCCCGCGGGCAAGTCGGCTCTGGCGAGAACAGCCTTTACCCGGCCGTTTTCGACCAGGAGGGCTGCATCTTCGTGGAACTGGTGCCCATCGAAGATGCGGCTTGCTGTGATGGCGAAGGCTGACGTCATTGTGTCTCGGTAACTTTCTTCAGTGCGACCGGCTTGTCGGGATTGAAGCCGCGGGCACGGGAGAGGGATTCGATAAAGCCATAATAGGGAACGATCAGGGCCAGCGCATCCGTGATCGGATGTCCCGTCGCGACGAAGGGCAGTTTATGACCGGCCGTTGCCTGATCCGAGGTGATGAAGCAGGTAGCGTTGCTGGCCGCGAGCTTGGAAATGGTGCCGGCGATCGAGGCCTCGGCCTTGTCGCGGGCGGCAAAGGCGACGACGGGGAAGTCACGGCCGACGATCGAGACAGGACCATGCAGGACTTCTGCGGAGGAATAGGCTTCCGCATGCAGTTCGCAAGTCTCCTTGCACTTGAGCGCTGCTTCCGCGGCGATGGCAAGTGCCGGGCCGCGACCGAGCATGTAGAGCGACTCGGCCGACTTCAGCGGTTCGAGCAGGGCGCTCCAGTCGAGAGCGAGTGCCTTTTCAAAATGCTCGGGCAGGGCATCCACGGCGCGGGTCAGCGCCTCGTCCCGGCTCCAGCTTGCCAGGATTGCCAGGCCCGCTACGATCGAATTGACAAAGGATTTGGTGGCGGCGACCGCAATCTCCGGGCCGGCCTTGATGTCGATGGCGAAGGTCGCGGCATCGGCGAGCGGGGAGGGGAGTGTGTTGACCAGGCTTACCGTAGTCGCACCGCCATCCCTTGCGCCTCTCGCCATAGCAACGATATCTGGGCTTGCGCCGGACTGGGAGACGGCAAAGGCGGCAGCCTTGCCGAGCTTCATCGGCGTTTCGTAGATCGAGGCGAGCGAGGGGCCGAGCGAGGCGACCGGCAGGCCCATCTGCAGCTCGATCGCATATTTCAGGAAGTGCGCCGCATGATCGGATGAGCCTCGGGCAATGGTCACGACAACGCCCGGATCCTTGGCGCGCAGTGCGTTTGCCGCCTCTGATATCACGGTTCTGGAGCTTTCCAGCAATCGGGCGGCGGCTGCGGGGATCTCGTCGATCTCCTCACGCATCTTTGTGGTCATCGGGCAAACTTTCAGTCTTGAGGCTTCATGGGCGAGCCTATGCCGAGTTCGGCAACCAGGTCATAGGCGTCGCTGCGATAAAGCGCGCGCGACATTTCCATCACGCGGCCGGTTTCGAGATAGGCGATGCGCTGCACCGACAATGCCGCCGAGCCGGGAGGAACGCCAAGCAGTTTGGTTTCCTCGTCCTTGAGGAGGACAGCGGAGATCCGCTGGTTGGCACGGACGGGCCGGATGCCGGCATCGAGCAGGCAGAGATAAAGCGAGTCCTCAATCTTATCCGGATCCGGCAGCAGATCGTCCGGCAGGCTGGTCCGTTCGAGCGCGATCGGCATGTCGTTGGCGGTTCTCAAACGGTCGATGCGAGCGACGCGCGCGCCACCAACGAGACCGAGCATCATGGTTTCCTCGGCCGTCGGATAAAACAGCCCGCGGCTCAGCCAGCGGGAGCCTGCGACCATTCCGCGTCGGCGCATGTCTTCGGTAAAGGAGGTCAGCTGGCTGAGAGGCTGCTGCATGCGCGGGACGGGTTTTACGACGAATGTGCCGGAGCCGCGTCGGCGGACGAGCAGGCCCTCCTCCACGAGTTCGTCGATGGCTTTGCGGACGGTGACGCGGCTGATATCGGCGGCTTCCGCTATGTCGCGTTCCGCCGGCAGCGCGTCGCCATGCTTGAGGCGACCGGAGGCTACGGCATCCTCAATCATCTTGCGGAGCTTGACGTAAAGCGGACCGCCGCGAACCGATTGAAGCTGTTCCAGGGGAAGGGGCGTGCTCATGCGGTTCCTCTGGCCTTGTGGTCGATCTTCCGCAAGCGGAGGGATGATGTGCAACCCGTCATCAATATCGGCATGTTTCTGTCCCCCACTGGCCTTACAAAAACAATACCAACCCGAAACCTATTTCGCAAATGGTTTTGAAAAGAGCATGTTCAATGATGGGGAAGCGCAGAAATTTCATCGCCAAAACAGCCGTTTGCAAGATTTATCCTCAGATTCTGAGGGTTCTGGCTTTACGATTGGACTAGTTTTGGTATCTTAAATTAACGATTGGAGAGGGGCCAATCAAAAAGCCTTTCCTTTTGCCGCGAAGCTGGAATGTGCGGTGCTGAAGGACGGTGATTTTTCGCTCCTCATCCAATATCGACGACTGATGTGAAAACTATTTTCATCTGGCGTGGGAATTTCGCTTCCTGTGTTGACGATGTTGGATTTTTGACGCAGTCTGCGAAAAATAATTACGAAACCAGGGGAATGCATCATGAAGGTCGCCATTATCGGACTCGGATTCCGTCTTGGATATCTGGGTCGGGTGTTCAAGGAGATCGACCCGACTTTCGAGATCGTTGGTTATGTCGATCCGGCGCCAGCCGGCATGGCGACGCTCGACGAGCATGGTATCTCTCCCGGCAAGGCCTATGAGACGCCCGAGGCTCTGATCGCCGGCGAGGCTTTCGATCTTCTGATGATCGGGTCGCCGAACCACCTGCATCTCGATCATATACGTCTCGGCCTTGAGGCTGGTCTGACCGTTTTCACCGAAAAGCCGATCGTCACCAGCATCGAGGAAAGCTATGCGCTTGCCTCTCTGCTCAACACATACGGCCATGATCGCCTGCTGGTCGGTCTGGTGCTGCGTTATTCCCCGCTCTATCGTGATTTGCGCAAGGCGCAGGAAGAGGGACGGCTCGGTAATGTCGTCTCGATCGAGGCGTCGGAGCATATCCAGCCCTATCACGGCGCTTTCTTCATGCGCGACTGGCGTCGTTATGGCCGTTATGCTGGCGGCTTCATGCTGGAAAAGTGCTGCCACGACCTCGACCTTTACAACGGTGTCGTCGGTGCCCGCCCGCGCTTCGTTGCAAGCTTCGGCGGCCGCAAGAGCTTCGTGCCGGAGAACGCGCCCGAGGCTTCCGGCGTCAACGATCTCAACGTCTATCACCGAAAGCCGAGCGGTTGGCAGGGCTCCGACAAGGTGTTCGACAGCGATGGCGACATCATCGATTTCCAGACCGCGATCGTCGAATACGAGAACGGCGTGTCGATGACCTTCCATACCAATCTCAATGTGCCCGACGAGTTCCGCCGCTTCTGCGTGATCGGTTCCAAGGGCATGGCGGAAGGCGATTTCGTCCGCGGTTTCATGGATGTGCATGATGCGCGCACCAATGAAAAGGTGGTTGCCAATACCTACAAAGCGCCGTCCTCACTGTCGCAGCACTATGGTGCGGACGAGCAGATGGCCGAAGATGTCATCGCCTTCGTGCAGACGGGTGCAAAGCAGCCCGTATCCGCAATCGATGCACTGGAAGCCGGCATTCTGGCGCTTGCCATGGACGAGGCCCGTCTCGGGCGCAAAGTCGTGGACCTCAAGCCGGTCTGGGAGAAGTTTGATGCCTGCCTGCACGGCGCGTCGGATAGCTCATCCCGCGTTCGGTCGGCTTGAAGGAGCGGTCGGATGCAAGCTCGCCAAAGCGCCATCATCTTCGCCTGGCTGCTGATCGCGCCGGCTCTTCTCTACATCACGGCCATCGTCGCCTATCCGCTTGTCGATACCTTCATTCTCTCGTTTACTGATGCGTCTCTGCGCAGGACGACGAACTGGGTCGGCTGGACTAATTACGAGAAGATCTTCAACGACACATTTGCCACCGTCATCGTCAGGACCTTCATCTGGACCTTCTTCTCGGTGGCGATCAAGATGATCATCGGAACCTTCGGGGCGGCCATGCTGAACACGGCCGTGCCCGGCCGCACGCTCTTCCGTGTGCTCACCATGCCGCCTTGGATTGTACCGATGGCGATCGGCATCTTCATGTGGGGCTGGATGTATAACGGCCAGTTCGGCATGATCTCCGGCGTGCTCCAGCGCACTGGTGTGGTCGATGGTCCGGTCGCCTTTCTCGCCTATGGCTCCACCGCCTTCTGGGCGACCATCATCACCGATGTGTGGATCGGCGTGCCGATGGTGACGCTCTATATGCTGGCTGCCATGCAAGCGATCCCGCAGGATCTCTACGAGGCCGCATGGACCGATGGTGCCGGCCGCTTCTACCGCTTCCGCCGCATTACCCTGCCGCTGATCCTGCCGGCGATGATTACCATGTCGATGATTTCGCTGATCTCGACCTTCAACTCCTTCGACATCATCTGGATCCTGACGCGTGGTGGCCCGAGCGGCGAAACGACCACCATGATCATCGACACCTACCACACGGCGATTGGCTCCAAGAAGTATGGCGAGGGGGCGGCCCGCGCAGTTCTGATCTGCATCTTCCTGTCGATCTTCTGCGTCGCCTATTTCCGCGTGACCAGCCGTCTTTCGCAGGAGCATGCGCGATGAGCTACGACAAGACAGCCCTGATCAACCGCTATCGCTGGTACGAACTGGTCGGCATCTATGCCGGGATCGCGGTGTTCCTGACCTTCGTTCTGGCGCCCTTCGTCGAAGGTTTCCTGGTTTCGCTGAAGCCGCTCAGCCAGCTCTTCTCTTCACCCTATCGCTTCTGGCCGGAAAACGGTTCGTTCGCTGCCTACTTCACGATGTGGGACAGCGTGCCGGGCTTTGCCCGCTACATCTTCAACTCGTTCTTCATCTCGACGATTGCGACGCTTATCGTGCTTCTGCTCGTGGTGCCGGCTTCCTATGCCTTCGCTCGTTTCGAGTTCAAAGGCCGTGGCCAGTTGCTCGGAGCGTTCCTCGCGGTCAACATGTTCTCGGGTGCCGTCCTGCTCATTCCGCTCTTCCGGCTGATGCGGACGATGGGCGTGCTCAACACCTATTTCGCCATGATCGTGCCTGGTGTGGCCTTCCTCATTCCGACCGCCATCTGGCTGCTGCGCACCTACATGCTACGCATTCCGCGGGAGCTGGAAGAGGCGGCCTATGTCGATGGGGCCAGCTACTTCTACACCTTCCGCCGAGTCGTTTTGCCCCTCGCCATGCCGGGTATCGCCGTCGTTGCCATCACCACCTTCATCGGCGCCTATGCCCAGCAGTTCATCTTTGCCCTCACCTTCAATTCCAAGACCGAATACATGCCGCTGCCGATCGGGTTGTTCGCCTATTTCGGTCGCCAGGAGGTCATCTGGAACGAGCTGATGGCGGCGAGCTTCGTCGGCATCGCACCCGCCATGATCGTGATCTTCTTCCTGCAGCGCTACCTCGTCAGCGGCCTGACCGCCGGCGCGGTGAAGTAAGGGCTGCCAATCAAATTCGGGCCAACCGGACGCTTTCAACCTGTCAACAAAGGGGAACTACCGATGACAAGAAAACTGACCATGCTCGCAGGCTCGTTTGCCCTGCTCGCAGGCTCGGCGCTCACCACGCTTGCCGCGGACCAGGAAATCAGCTGGATCTATTGCGGTGATGTGATCGATCCGATCCATCAGAAGTATATCGCCGAATGGGAAGGCAAGAACGAAGGCTGGAAGGTCAAGCCAGAAGTCGTCGGCTGGGAGCAGTGCCAGGACAAGGCGACCACGCTCGCCGTCGCAGGCACGCCGGTTGCCATGGCCTATGTCGGCTCGCGCACGCTAAAGGAATTCGCCCAGAACGAGCTGATCGTTCCGGTTCCGATGACGGATGAGGAGAAGGCCTCCTACTACCCGAACATCGTCGACACCGTCACGTTTGACGACACGCAGTGGGGCGTTCCGATCGCCTTCTCGACCAAGGCACTCTACTGGAACAAGGACCTCTTCAAGCAGGCCGGCCTCGACCCGGAAACCCCGCCGAAGACCTGGGCCGAAGAAATCGAATTCGCCAAGCAGATCAAGGAAAAGACCGGCATCGCCGGTTACGGTCTGCCGGCCAAGACCTTCGACAACACCATGCACCAGTTCATGCACTGGGTTTACACGAACAACGGCAAGGTCATCGACGGCGACGACATCGTCATCGACAGCCCGGAAGTCCTCGCCGCCCTTCAGGCCTACAAGGACATCACGCCTTACTCCGTTGAAGGTGCGACTGCCTATGAGCAGAACGAAATCCGCGCCATCTTCCTCGATGGCAAGGTCGGCATGATCCAGGCCGGTTCGGGCGCTGCCTATCGCCTCAAGGACACCCAGATCAATTGGGGTGTTGCCCCGCTGCCGCGCGGTCCGTCGGCCCAGGGTGAAGGCACACTGCTGATCACCGACAGCCTCGCGATCTTCTCGGGTTCGGGCGTCGAGGAAAAGGCGATCGAGTTCGCCAAGTACATCACCTCAACCGATATCCAGCATGAATACGAGCTCCAGGGCGGCGCTGGCCTCACCCCGCTGCGACCGGGTGCTGTTGTCGACCAGTTCGTCGCCAATGAGCCCTTCTGGAAGCCGTTCATCGACGGCATCGAATATGGTGGTCCGGAGCCGCTGTTCACCGATTACAAGGGCTTCCAGAACGTCATGATCGAACTGGTCCAGTCTGTCGTTACCGGCAAGGCTGAGCCTGCTGACGCGCTGAAGAAGGCTGCTGCCGATCTCGAGCAGTACAAGTAATCTCGGGCAACCGAGGCTCCGCGGGCCGGGATCGGCCCGCGGATTTCATCAAGCGGATTTGGCCGGTCCTTTGAGGGAACGGCAATGGAGACTGAGGGTCGTGGGTCAGCTATTTCTGAAAAAGGTGCGCAAGTCGTACGGGCATTTCGAGGTCATCAAGGGTGTCGATCTCGAGGTGAAGGACGGCGAGTTCGTCGTTTTCGTCGGGCCGTCGGGCTGCGGCAAGTCCACGCTTTTGCGCATGATCGCGGGCCTCGACGACACGACGGATGGTGACATCGTGATCGACGGCGAGCGCGTCAATGACAGGCCGCCGGTCGAGCGCGGCATTGCCATGGTCTTCCAGTCCTACGCACTCTACCCGCATATGTCGGTCTTCGAGAACATCGCCTTTCCACTGCGCGTCGAGAAGCTCCCGGAGGAGCAGATCCGCGAGAAGGTCGGCGCTGTTGCCAAGATCCTGCAGCTCGATCAGCGCCTGCAGCAGCGTCCCGGCCAGCTTTCCGGCGGCCAGCGCCAGCGTGTCGCGATCGGCCGTGCGATCGTGCGCGAACCGAAGATCTTCCTTTTCGACGAGCCGCTCTCCAACCTCGATGCGGCCCTGCGCTCCGACATGCGCATCGAACTCACAAAGCTGCATCGCGACCTTGCAGCGACGATGATCTACGTCACGCACGACCAGGTCGAGGCCATGACCATGGCCGACCGGATTGTCGTGCTGAACGCCGGCAACATTGCCCAGGTGGGCGCGCCGCTCGAGCTCTATCACAAGCCGCAGAACACCTTTGTCGCCGGCTTCATCGGCAATCCGAAGATGAATTTCGTGCCGGTCACCTGTGTCGGCGTCGACGCGATCGGCGTGACGATTTCCTATGAAGGCCAGACGGCGATGATCCCAGTCGATGGGCGCCCAGATCTTGTCGGCCAGACGCTGACGCTCGGCATTCGCCCCGAACACACGCGTCTCAGCGATGGCGACATCAACATCATGGTGACGCCTTCCGTCATCGAGCGCTTGGGCATCAACACGATTGCCTATGCCGCACTGCCGAATGGTGAACCCTATTGCGCCCTGCTTCCAGGGTCTGCTCCGGTGCGAGCCGAGCAGCCCATGACGACGGGTATCATGGCTGCCGACTGCCATCTTTTCGACGCCAATGGTCAGGCGCTGGAACGGCGCATCGACTGGCGCACCCTCGATCTCCCGGCCTCTGTCACAGCGGCCGAATAAGTTCCTCCCGGCCATGCCAAAGGCCAATCCCCTGGTCCGCCTCCGGGCGGACCTTTTTTCGTTTGGGGGCCAGAGCTGGTCCTCAAAGTGACGCGCGGCAGTTCCGGCAAACTGTAGAGATCTGGTCGGAGCGTGGAAAACCTTGGAGCCTCTTGCCTTTCCACTGTCCTGTCGGGGACACTTAAGCATCATCGAAATGACTCGGTGTGGAAAGGTGCAACGAAAGGCTCTGAATGAAAGAACCCCAGAATGAGTTTCGATTGAAGATTGCTGCTGCTGAAATGGTGGCCAAAGGTCCTTTTGCGATTGCTGTTGTGGCAATCGTTTTGATCTTCGGCCAGACTGATCTACTCGCAGCACTCATTCCCTGACGGACGATCCACCTCCTCGAAGCAATCCCCCGCCGTTTGCAAGAAGCGGCGGGAGCTCAACGAGCGAAGCCGCCTTGGGCTTTTCCATTCTTCAATCCGGAAAGCCATCGAATTGCGGGAGGTCGTCGAGTATCTCGTACCAGGGCGCCTTCGAGCCGACGAAGATGTGCATCGAGGGTTTCATTGAGGGTGGGTCGATGAGCGTTCCCATGGGAATATGGACCTTCACGCTGCCGTTTTCGGCGATCCAAGAATAGACGAGGGAGCCGCAGGTGTGACAGTGCATGTCATGGATGCCCTCAGGATCGCCGTGGCGAAACAGAGCGTCCGAACCTGCTGTCACGGCAAAGTCCTCGCCCGCGACACCGGCGATCGGCTTGAAGGCCGAGCCCGTGGTGCGGCGGCATTTCGAACAGTGGCAGTTCATCGCATAGAGGAAGCGATCGGCGATTTCGTAGGACACCGCACCACACATGCAGCCGCCGCGCAGCCGGCGGATACCCTGCAACTGACTGTGCTCAGCCATGCTTGTCCTTCCATGCTGGGGCCAAAAATCCGTTCATCGCAGCACTACGCTGCCGAGCGAATGTCCGTCTCCGTGAAGTCTTTGCCCTTGAATAGCAGCGGTTCATCGAGATCTTTGGCGAGGGCGTAGGCAAAGCAGTCGCCAAAGTTCAGTGCAGCTCTATGCCTGCCCTTGCCGAAATCGAGAAAGGCCTGCCGCGCCAGATTGCCTTGCTCGACCGTCACTGGCTCAACGCTGATTGCCGCGCGGCGGAAGAAAGCCTCGACCTGCCTCATTCCCTCCGAGCCGAGCTGCTTTTCGATTACCATGGAGAGCTCGACAAGGTTAGCGACGCTGATCCGCGTGACTGCAGCGTCGTGGATCAGTCGCGTGAAGCCGGCAGCTTCCGGTTCGCCGTAGAAGATTGCAACCATGGCTGATGTGTCGACAATCATTTCGGCAGGCCGTCTTGGTCATAGAGAAGCTCGGCGTGATCGGCGTAAGGCTGCTTCAGAAGCGCTGCGGCCCGGTTTGCGATCATCAAAAGCTCGTCGACGGAAGCCTTGCCATTCTGCTTTTCAAGCTGCGCGTACCGCTCGCGCAGAGCATCGGTCACAACACGGCTCATACTCTGCCCGGTGGCAAGGGCGATCGCCTGAGCAAGGCGATGTGCTTCGGGATCTTTTATGTTGAGACTCATGTCGCGACACCACGTTCTACCCAGGTAGCTAGAATTCTACCATTCTACCGGATTTCACGGCCGTTTCAAAGTTTCCTCGCGTTCACTGAGACAGCTGTCTTGAGAGAGAATGCCAATCGGTCTGTGACCTTAGCTATTTGCGGCAGGCTCTACCTAGTGGCGGCGTTTCACCAAACAAGCCCACGCGCAGCGACCTCTTCCACGCGGGTGACGAGGCCATCGCGGTGGAAGGTCATGACGTCGAAGAGGTTCGATACAACGCAGGTGTGGTTGGGGATGATCCTGACCTTTTCGCCGATCTCGGGACGTCGCCCCTTAACCTTCGACAGATCGACCGTGCCGTGCTCTTCGGAGAGGCCCGAGATCACGGCGTCAGGATACTCGACGATCATGCCGTAGTCGGCGAAGCCGAGCAGGTCCGAAGTTAGCGCCTTGGAGCCGGCGTCTAGAATGGCGCGATCCCTGGTCGGGCGTGAGACGACGGTTGCCAGGATGTGCATGGCGCAGTCGTCGAGGCTGCAATGGCCCGCGTGGGCCATGGCGCGGTCGTTGTAGACATAAGTGCCGGCGCGGTGCTCGGTCGCCGATGTCACCTTGTGGGCGGAGAAGAGGCTGGGCGTGCCGCCATTGGAGACGATGGGGCAGGGGATGCCTCGGGCCGCGAGGCCGGCGAGCGTGGCGGCGAAGAAGGCCTCGACGCCTTCCTCGGTGTCGGCCTTGGGATAGGTCAGGATGCCGCCGAAGGTGAGGCCTGGGGCGGCGGCGATTGTCTCGGCAAGCGCTACGGCCTCTTCCGGGCTCTGGACGCCACAGCGTCCGCCGCCCGTATCGCATTCAACGAGAACGGTGAGTGGGCGGGTCTGGGAGAAAGCGCAGGAGAGACCGCGCACGGTGGTTTCGCTGTCGGCGACGACCTTCAGGCCGGAGATACGGGTATTCAGGGCCGCAAGGCGCTTGTGCTTTTCCGAGCCCAGAATGTTGAAGGTGATCAGTAGATCTTCGAAACCGTGATCGGCGAAGACCTCGGCTTCGGTGATCTTCTGGCAGTTGATGCCCTTCGCGCCCGCCTTCACCTGTTCGGCAGCAATGGCCGGGACCTTGTGGGTCTTGATATGCGGACGGAAGGCGAGGCCGTGGCTGTCCATGTAGCTCTGGACGCGAGCGATGTTGGCGGTAAGCCTGTCTTCGTCGATGATCGGCAGCGGAGTCGACAGTTCGGCAATCGGCTGGCCGGGCTTGGGGCGGAGGAGTTCCATCATGCGGCCTCGCTGCCTTCGGGCGTCTCATGCGGATTGGCCATGATCGGCCAGATGTCGCGGCGCACATGGCGATAGGCGGTCTTTGCCGGATCGTTCGGATAGGGGGTTCCCGCGGCGCAATAGAGGATTTCCGAGGCGATCTGGGAGAAGGCCGCATAGAAGTGGTTGGTCGACTTGATGACCAGAAGATGCTTTTCCGTCGGATCGATGCCGAGTGCCGTGAACAGCGATGGGTCGTAGCTCTGCACACGGACCGAGCTCAGGATGATGTCGATGCCTTCGAGCCGGATATGGGCGGCATCGCCGAAGGGCGCGATGCTGTCGCCGAAACGCATTTCAGCATTCGGCACCACCTTGACCACCTTCACCAGCCCATCGATCGGATGGCCGGTGCCGGGCGCTGATTTCGCGCCGAACCGCAACGGAATCTCGGCGCCTTCGCCGGCGGCCATGCAGATCTGAACGGCAATCGGATCCCAGATCATGCCGACCGCGGCATTGGTCACGCCACGCGCCAGCATTTCTTCCAGGATCACGGTCGCATCACCCGCCGTGCCACCGCCCGGATTGTCCCACATGTCGGCGATGACGACGGGGCCTTCCGGATAGGCAAGCGCCTGATCGAGCGCTGTTTTCTCATCGATCTGGGGCATCATGAAGGTGCCGCGCTTGGAGAACAGGTCGAGACCGAGTTCGCGTGCGAGAATGGCACCCTTTTCCGGATGGCCATTGGTGACGGCGATTGTCTTGGTGCCCATTTCCGGTACGTCGCCGGCCATGAAGCCATGAATGACGGAAAGCGACAGCACCTCCGGATCGACCTTTTCGATGGCCATAAGCCTGTCAACAAAGCTACGCATGGGTTCGCGCGAGGTCGGGAAAATATCGATCATCCGGCAGTCGAAAACGGACATGACCGGCTTGACGCGGCCCTCCAGCGTGTCGACAGCGATGCGCCACAGGTCTTCGGCCCGATCGACGAAATCGGTATGCGGAAATTCCTTGAAGACAACGAAGAAATCGGCGGCTGCCACGCGCTTCGCCGTCAGGTGGCTGTGCGGATCGAGTTCGGCGCAGAGCAGGATATCAGGGCCGATGATCTCGCGGATCTTGGTCAAGAGATCACCTTCCGGGTCGAGATATCCGTCGGCGACCATGGCGCCATGCAGACCGAGCACGACAGCGTCGACGGGCATGGCTGCGCGGAGTTGATCCAGGATCTCGTCGCGCAGGCTCTCGAAGGTCTGTCGGTTGACGAGACCCGCCGGGTCCGCCCAGGTCGCAGTACCCTCGATCAGCGTCCAGCCCTTGTCGGCGCAGACCTTGCGACCGACGGTGATCGGCGCGGTACAGAGCGTCGGCGTTGCCGGGTGTTGTCCCGGAGGTGCATAGAGCGAATCCTCGAAGGCGCGCCGGTCGATGCAGATCGGGGAGAAGGTGTTCGTTTCCGTTGCAAGCGCGGCGGTGAAGATGCGCAAGGGCCGACCTCCGGGGTCTTGAGTGTGTAAGGGCGGGTTCAGCGCTTGCCCATCGGATTGGGTAGATAACCGGTGAAGCCGGAGATTTTCCACCGGCCTTCATGCAGGCGGCAATAATAGAGCGTCTGCCAGCGCATGATGTCGAGTGTGCCGTCTGCCTTCTTGATCCCGCCGTCGAACTTCTTGCGCACGAGCGCCGTCTCGGCCGAAATCTCGATGTCCTCGAGCGTCGTCGTGGTGAAGATTGCGGTGCGCTGATCCTCGCCATAGGTCTGAGCGGCGAAGTCATGCGCCTGCTTCAGCCACTCGTCGCGATAGGCGACAAGATTGGGGAAGGCGAGCGTCCACTTGTCCGGGTCTTCCTCGCGATTGCCGCTGATGCCGATGAAGCCGTCCTCGACAAAGTCATGGGCGACCATGCTCCAGTCGGCGGCGAGAAAGGCGTCGATGTCGCGGGGGACGAGCATCTCCCAGATGGCGTGGCGTGCTTCGTCCGATTCCGGGAATGGATTCTGGAATGGGTCGCGCATTTCTTCCCCGCCTTTAAATTCTTTTCATGAATGTCGATTTTGTCTGGTCAAAATCCGTTTTTTGTGGTCGCTTGTCAACGATCGAAGAAAATAATTTGCATGAGGGGTGTCCATGACGATCAAGCGTTACGGGGCCGAGAAGGCGGGTGCGGGTGGCCAGCGGTTGCCATTTGCCCGCGCGGTCGAGGCCGATGGCTGGCTTTATGTCTCCGGCCAAGTGGCCATGGAAGACGGGGAGATCATTCCCGGCGGCATTATCGAGCAGACCCACAAGACGATCGCCAATGTGATCGCCATTCTGGAAGAGGCCGGCTACGGGCTAGAGCATGTCGTACGCTGCGGCGTGTGGCTCGATGACCCCCGCGATTTCTGGACCTTCAACAAGATCTACCAGCAGTATTTCGGCGAGCATCCGCCGGCGCGGGCCTGCGTTCAGGCCTCGATGATGGTCGATTGCAAGGTCGAGATCGACTGCGTAGCCTTTAAGCCTTCGAAATAACAGAGAAGAGGGCAGGGCATTGGATATCTTCGCGCGCATTCAGGAAGAGGCAGGGCAGTTTTCGGCCTCCGAGCAACGCATCGCGGATATCCTGCTCAATTCCTTCGACTTCGCGGTCAATGCCTCGATCATCGAGCTCGCCGAGAAGGCAGAGGTCTCACCGCCCACGGTGACGCGTTTCTGCCGTCGTCTCGGCTGCCAGAGCTTTGCCGACTTCAAGGTCAACCTCGCCCGCACCGCCTATGTCGGCGTGCGTTATCTCAACCCGGAGGCGCAGAGCACGGAGCCCGCCGACGTCGCGAGTGATGTGATCACCAAGGCGCAGAACGCGATGTTCATGGTCCATCGGGCGCTCGATCCTGATGTGCTGGACAAGGTTGCGGACCGGTTGGCGCGGGCAGAGATGGTCTATGCCTTCGGCTCGGGCGGCAACTCCTCCATGATCTCAGGCGAAATCCAGAATCGCCTGTTTCGTCTGGGGTCGCGCATCACGGCCTCTGCCGATCACAACATGCAACTGATGCTGACGGCGGCGGCACGCTCGAACGACGTGCTGATCGGCTCGTCGTTTTCGGGGCGCAATGCCGAACTGGTCAAATGCTTCAAGCTCGCCCGCGAAAACGGCATCACCACGATCGCGCTCACCCAGAGCAACAGCCTGGTGGCCGAGGCATCCGAACTCGTGATCGGCATCGATCTGCCGGAGGGCGAAAACATATTCCGGCCGACCTCGACGCGATTTGCCTATCTCGCCGTCGTCGACGTGATCGCGAGCCTCGTTGCCTATCGCAATCGCAAGCAGTCGCAAGTGACGCTTCGCCATATCAAGCAACAGCTGGTCGAGCACCGCGATGGTGGGGACGACCGGCAACTTCTCGGAGATTGATCCTATGCCCGTATCGATAGCGGAGACCTGCCGTGACGCATAAGGTTGCCGTCGTAACCGGTGCTGCCGGAGATATCGGTCGGGCGATCGCAAAGCGCCTCGCCGACAGCCATGACCTCGTTGTTCTGCTGGATCTGGATTGTCAGGCGCTTGGCCAGGCGATGGTCGAGCTCAATGACGATGTCCGCTTCGCCTCGCTGGTCTGTGACGTGACGGACGAGAAGGATCTCGCCGACACCGCGGCTCGCATTTCCACGCTCGGTCTCGTGCATACACTGGTCAACAATGCCGGTGCGGCGCGGGCCGTCAGCCTCGGCGATACCGATGGCGAGATCTGGCGCAAGGACAATGCGCTTAATCTCGAGGCGCCCTTCCTCTGCTTCCGCGCCTTCGAGAATGCGCTGAAGGAAGCCAAAGGCGCGCTCGTCAACATTTCCTCGGTCAATGGCATGGCCGTCTTCGGTCACCCGGCCTATAGCGCGGCCAAGGCGGGGCTCATCCATCTGACCAAGCTGATTGCCGTCGAGTATGGCAAATACGGCATCCGCTCGAATGCGGTCGCACCCGGCACGGTTCGCACCCAGGCCTGGGAGGCGCGGGCTGCCGCCAATCCGCATGTCTTCGAAGAAGCCAAGCGCTGGTACGCCCTGCAGCGGATCGCCACGGCTGAGGACATTGCCAATGCCGTCTTCTTCCTCGCAAGCGATCAGGCCGCTGCCATCACCGGCGTCTGTCTTCCGGTCGATTGCGGGCTGACGGCCGGTCAGGCCGAGCTCGCGCGCACCTTTTCGCAATCCGACAATTATTGACATCAAGAAGCCAGGAGCATTCCCCATGGCACCAGCCGTTCAGTTCCGCCTCGAAAACGCGTGGCATCCGGTGGAGGGCGACGACTGCGGCGCCTTCGTCTTCACGCTGGTCAATCTCTCCGATGTGGCGCTTGCCGATTTCAAGCTGGCCTATACGTCGCTCACCCGCGTCAAGGATACCGAAGAGCCGATCCTCGAGAACGCCGTCTTCCTGAAGCGCAACGCCAATTTCCACCAGTTCGCGCCGCCGGCCGGCTTCGTGCTGGAGCCGGGTGAATCCTGGAGCTTTCGGGTCGGCGGTTTGTGGCGGCCGGCCAAGCATCGGACAGATGGGGCAAAATCCGCCTACATCACGTTGTCGACCGGTCAGCATGCGGCCGTTGCGGTGGCCGATCTGATGCTCGGTGGTGGTCACAGCGCACCGCCGCCGGCCTTGCTGCCCGAGGGGCAGGTCACGCAGCCTTTCGCCATGCTGCCTTGGCCTGAAACTGCCGAGCTGGTGGCTGGCGAAGGCTTCCCCGTCGCGCTTTATCCGGCAGAAGGCGCCTCGCTGGTCGAGCTGCGCGCCATTGAAAACGTGCTGCGCCTCTTCTGCCGTCTCTTCGCAGTCGGCCATGCGCCGCTGTCGCTTGCACCGGTTCATCAGGGGCGGGCGGTCTCCCTCAAGTCTAACGAGGAGCTTGGCGCCTCCGCCTATCGGCTGGACTTTGCCGCTGATGGCATCACGCTTGCCTATGGCGATGTCGCGGGCCTGCAGTACGCGCTGACCCTGCTCTCGCAGATGCTGCATGGTGCGCGCACGCAGCCGGAGACGTTCCGTTTCCCGGTTTCTGGCACCATCACCGACAAGCCGCGCTACGACTGGCGCGGTTGCCATCTCGATGTTTCTCGTCAGTTCTTCCCCGTTGCCGACGTCAAGCGGCTGATCGACATTCTTGCCTGGTTCCGGATGAACACCTTCCACTGGCATCTGTCCGACGACGAAGCCTGGCGTCTGGAAATCAAGGCCTTCCCGCAGCTCACGACCCTTGGCGTTCTGCGTGGTCCCGACGAGCCGCTTCTGCCGCAACTCGGCAATGGGGCCGAGCCTGTCGGTGGTTTCTACGCTCAGGACGAGGTCCGCGATATCCTCGCCCATGCCGCCGCCCTTCAGGTCGAGGTGGTGCCGGAGATCGATGTGCCCGGCCACAGCACGGCCATGCTGGTGGCCCTGCCGGAGCTTGTCGATGGTCAGGAAGCTCCTGATAGTTACCGCTCGGTGCAGGGTTACCCGAACAATGCGCTGAACCCGGCGATCGAATACACCTACGAGGTGCTGGGCAAGGTGTTCGACGAAATGGTCGAGCTCTTCCCGTCCAAGCTCATCCATATCGGTGGTGACGAAGTGGCGGCCAATACCTGGATGGCTTCGCCGCTGGCCCGCAAGCTGATGGAGCACGAAGGTATCGAAGGCACCTTCGGGCTGCAGAGCTATTTCATGAAGCGCATCCAGAAGATGCTGGCCGAGCGCGGCCGAAAGCTCGCCGGCTGGGACGAGGTCAGCCATGGCGGCGGCGTCGATCCCGAGGGAACGCTGCTGATGGCCTGGCAGAAGCCGGAGGTCGGACTGGAGCTCGCAAAACAGGGCTACGACGTCGTCATGACGCCGGGTCAGGCCTATTATCTCGACATGGTGCAGGACGAAGCCTTCCAGGAGCCGGGTGCCAGCTGGGCCGGCACCGTGCCGCCCAAGCATACCTACACGTATGAGGCGGTCGCCGAGTTTCCGGCAGAACTCGCGGCTCGCATGCGTGGCGTGCAGGCCTGCATCTGGTGCGAACACTTCCTCACCCGCGATTACTTCAACCACCTCGTCTTTCCGCGTCTTCCAGCCATTGCCGAGGCCGCCTGGACGCCGAAGGAGAACAAGGACTGGCTGCGCTTTGCCGCCATCGTCCGCCTGAGCCCCCGTTACTGAGGATCTGAGCCCCATGAGTTTCCGCATAGTCGTTGGCGGTATCCATACCGAATGCTCGACCTCGTCCCCCGTCTTGATGCAGCCCGAAGATTTTCGCGTGCTGCGTGGGCCGGATCTACTCGCACATGAATATTTTGACTTCCTCGAAGCGGAGGGAGTCGAACACCTTCCGCTGTTGCATGCGCGTGCGGTTCCCGGCGGTCCCTTGGCGCGCGCCACCTATGAAGGTTTCAAGGCGGAGTTCCTTGAGCGGCTGAAAGCTACACTGCCGATCGACGGGCTCTATCTCGCCATGCATGGTGCGATGAATGTCGAGGGCATCGATGATGCCGAGGGCGATTGGATTTCTGCGGCGCGTGCGGTCGTCGGGCCCGATGTACCGGTTGCTGCGAGCTACGACCTGCATGGCAATGTCACCCAGAAGATTGTCGACCAGCTGGATATCTTCGCCGGCTATCGCACGGCACCGCATATCGATGTGCGCGAGACCATGGTTCGGGCCTGGTCTATGCTGGTTCGGGCGCTCAAGACCGGTGAAAAGCCGGGTGTCGCCTGGGCGCCTGTGCCGGTTCTCCTGCCCGGCGAACGGACCTCGACTGAGGACGAGCCGGCCAAGAGCCTTTATCTCAAGCTGCCGGAGCATGACACGGTCCCGGGCATCTGGGACGCCAACCTGATGGTCGGCTATGTCTGGGCCGACGAGCCCCGCGGCACGGCCTGCGCCGTCGTCACGGCCGTGGATAAGGCTGCGGCGGAAAAGGTCGCGGCTGCCATTGCGCAGTCTTATTGGGATGCGCGTGAAGACTTCCGTTTCGGCCCCGTCACGGGCCCGCTGGCGGAGATGTTGGATATCGCTGAACGCACCGAGACACGGCCGGTCATCCTGGCGGATTCCGGCGATAATCCGACCGGGGGCGGCGTTGGCGATCGGGCGGATGTGCTGAAGGCGCTTCTGGCCCGGTCGATCGATGATGTCTTGATCGCCGGCATTACCGACCGACCCGCCGTCGAACGCTGCTTTGCGGCAGGTGCCGGTGCGCGGGTTTCGCTGAAGGTTGGCGGTTCGCTTGATCCGGCAAGCCCTTCCGTCGAGGTCGAGGCGGATGTCGTCTTCCTCGACAATCCGGGTTCGGTTGCCAACAGTCAAGCCGTCGTCAGGATCGGTGGCATCACGCTGGTGCTCGCAGCGCGGCGTCGGCCCTATCACAATATCTCGGATTTCACCCGGCTCGGGCTCGATCCGACCACGGTGCGGCTGCTCGTCGTCAAGTCTGGCTATCTCTCGCCGGAGCTCGCGCCGATCGCCAATCCTAACCTGATGGCGCTGACTGATGGCGTGATCAACCAGGATATCGAGAACCTGCCGAGCCATCGCCGCCACCAGCCCAGCTATCCCTTCGTCAAGGATTTCAGCTATAGGCCACAAGTCTTCTTCTCGACGCGATTCCCTTGAGACTTTGATGTCGGTGCCGCCCTTCCGGCGGCACGATCCCCAACCCGATTGTACCCTTGATGTTGTCCTCCTTTTCGGTGGTCTATCGCCACAAGCCGATCCGAGTCAGTGCGGCCGCGATCTTCTTCTTCGGCTTCTCCGGCGCTGCGACGTCGCCCTACATGTCGCTGATCGGCATCCGTGAACTCGGACTGTCGGACGCCGTCTATTCGGTGCTGATTTTCCTCGCGGCTGTGGTGAATGTCAGCGCCAGCGTAACCGCCGGCATCATCGCTGACCGGTTAGGCCATTTCCGCTCGCCGATGATCCTGGCCGCCATCTTCGGCATCATCGGTTTCGGGCTCGTCTACGTGGTGCCGACGCCTGTCATGTTTGCCATCGCGACGCTGGTCTTGATCCCGGTTTTCGGCACGATCAACTCGCTGATCTTTGCCAATATCCGGGCGGTTTCTTCCGGCATGGCGGTACGCGAGCTGATGGCGGTGAATTCGGCCGTCCGGGCCATCCTTTCCGCCTCCTGGGTGCTCGTGCCCGGCATCGTCGGGGCGCTTCTGGTCGGTCGGCCGAGCATGCTGCCGGCCTTTCTGCTTGCAAGCCTCGCCTGTCTCGTCTGTCTCTTGCTCTTCGTCTTCGGGCTCGATCGTTCCAAACCCGTGCAGGAGGGGGAACGGCAGCACTATTCCTTCTTCCGCTCCATCCGGCAGATCGGCTCGGCAAGTGTCCTGCCAAGGCTTCTGGCGATTTCGCTGATCTCGGCCATGCTGCATGCCAATGGCACCGTTCTGCCTCTGATCGTCACCGGCAAGGCGGGCGGCACATCTGCTGATGTCGGCGTGATCGTCGGGATCGTGGCCTTTCTCGAGATCATCTTCATCCTCTTCTGGGGATGGGTCGAAGCCAGAACCTCGATCCTCTTTGCCATGGTTACGGCAGCGCTGATCTATTGCAGCTATCTCGTCTTCCTCGGGCTCGCCGACCGGCCGATGGACGTCTATCTGCTCACGGTTGTTGCAGGCCTTGGCGCCGCCGGCATCATCGCGATCCCGATCACCTATCTACAGAACCTGATCGCCGACCGGGCGGGTCTCGGCAGCTCGCTGATTGCGGTCAACATCTTCTTGAGCGGTGGAATGGCCTCGCTGATGTTTGCGCTCGGCACCAGCATCAGCGACTATGCGGGTACGGCGATCATCGCCTCGATCGCGGGCTTCGTGGGTGTCGGGCTGCTGTGGCTGCTCGATCGGACACCGAAGCTCAAAACAGAAGGGTGAAGAACAGGTGGCCGCGACTCCCCAAGGCAAACCATCAGGACTGCTACTCGAAATCTGCGTCGATGACTTCGCGGGTCTTGAAGCGGCGATTGTCGCTGGGGCCGACCGTATCGAGCTTTGCTCGGCGCTTGGCTCGGGTGGCCTGACACCGTCTTGTGGGTTCATGGCGATCGCTGCACGCGCACCGATCCCTGTGCATGCCTTGATCCGTCCGCGTGCCGGGCATTTCACCTACTCGATGGATGAGATCGCCGTGATGGAGGCGGATATTCATGCTGCGCGGGAGGCGGGGCTGGCCGGTGTGGTGATCGGTGCGACCACCGATACTGCTGCGCTCGATATCGACGCGATCCGGCGGCTGATCAAAGCGGCCGACGGTCTCGATCTGACCCTCCACCGGGCAATCGATGTGGTATCCGACATGGACGTCGCGCTCGATCTCGCCATGGAACTCGGTTTTTCCCGCGTTCTCACCTCAGGTGGCGCGCGGCATGCGGAGCAAGGGCTCGCGGTAATCGAACGTCTCGCCCGCCACGGTGCAGGACGCATCTCGATCATGCCCGGTGGGGGTGTGCGGCCCGAGAATGCCGCCCTTTTCCTTGCTGTCCCTGAAATCCGAGAACTGCATGCCTCTTGCAGCCAGGCTGACAGCGGACAGGATCGACTGGTCGAACTCGGTTTTGAGGATCAATCCGTTCGCCGCACGGATGCGGACACGGTCCGGCGTCTCAAGGCGTCGATGGGCATGCGTTCATTGTGAGATCTCAGGAGGCGAGAGCCTGGGCGTCCTGCAGGGCGAGCCGCTTCAACGTTTCCTCTGCCGTCATGGGCTTGCCGAAATAATAACCCTGGACTGCCCGGACACCGAGATTTTCGAGGATGCGCAGTTCCTCTTCGGTCTCGACGCCCTCGACGATCGCTTCCAACTCCATCTCGTAGCACAGCGCCAGCACCGACTTGACGATGTTGAAGCTCGTCTTGCGGTTATGGATGTTGCGTACGAAGCTCCCATCGATCTTGATCTTGGTCAGCGGCAGCTTGTGCACGTGGTTCAAGCTCGAATAACCGGTGCCGAAATCGTCCAGCGAGATGCCGGCGCCGAGCTCGCGCAGCATCTGGATCGAGGCGCTCGCCTGCTCGAAATCATGCATGACCGCGGTTTCGGTGATCTCGAAGTTGATGCGGCGGGGATCGAAATTGCTTTTGAGCACGATCGACACGATCTTCAACGTGTTCTCCGGCGATGTCAGATCGTGGGGAGAAAGATTGAAGGAGAGGTAGACATTGTCGGGCCAGAGCGCGGCTGTTCTCAGCGCCCGCTTCAGCAGCATGCGGGTCATCAGCGTGATGCGGCCGTTGTGCTCTGCCACGGGGATGAATTCCGCCGGAGAGACCTGACCGATCCGCGGGCTTTGCCAGCGGGCAAGGGCTTCGAAACCGATGCAGATGCGCCGGTCGACGCAGGTGATCGGCTGGTAGACGAGCGACAGTTCCTTATCGAGATCCGCTGCGACCAGCGCTTCCTCGACGATCTTCTGCCGGTTTAGCTCGTTCGCCTGGACCGCGTTGAAGATCACAGTGCCGGCACGGTGCCGTCGTTTAGCGGTATAAAGAGCGTAATCGGCGAGTTCGTAAATCTCCTGTCCGGTCGCACCGACGTCGGGATAGAGCGCAAAGCCGACCGACCCGGTCACCTGCACCATGCCGCTCCCGATATTGATGCGTTCGGCGATCAGTTCGCAGACCTTTTCGCCCAGCGCCATGGCGTCGCCCTCGGCCACGTCGCCTTGCAGCAGAAGACCGAATTCGTCGCCGCCGAGACGGTAGACCGATAGCCGCTTGTCCGTGATCGTCGACAGGCGGTTGCTGATCTCGATCAGCACCTTGTCACCGGCCGAGTGACCGTAGAGATCGTTGACAGGCTTGAAGCCGTCCAGATCGATCACACCCACAGCCAGCCGGCCATTGCTGCTGCTGGCGCGGTTGAAGGCCGTTTCGAGCATGTGGAAGAAGCTGCGTCGGTTGGCGAGCAGCGTCAGGCTGTCGAGATTGGCAAGGCGCAGGTTCTCGTCCGACAGCGCCTGCATCGCCTTGTTCTGTTCCTGCAGGGCTTGCTGCTGCAACATTAGAACGTTGCGGGACTCGTGCAGCTGGCGGAAGTCGCGGTAATGCGAGACGAGGATCATGATCATCGCCATCGTCACCAGAATGACATTCACGCCTGTGGCGATAAACGTCGGCTCGCCCGACATCAACATGACCACGAAGAAGGGCAAGTTGACCGTGACCGTGACGATCAGGGCTGCCGACCTCAGATGCATCAGGCAGAAGATGCAGCCGATGACGGTGATCGCCATGAAGAAGGCGACATGGGCCTTCTGGTATGGGTCGCCATAGGGCAAAAGCGAGACCGACCAGGCGGTGCAGAACACCGCGATCGGAAATGACAGGATGTTCGTGGCTCGGAGCTGGCGATAGGCTTGTTCCGGCGTGCGCTCACGCTTGCGCCCGCGCAGCCAGATGAGCGAGCGCAGTGCAAAGAGCGTGGTCAAAACAGCAGGCAGATAGACAACGAGATAATCGGGAGCCGCACCCTGGTGGGTCCAGGCCAGTGAGACCATGTTGGTCGCGAGAATGAAGTAAAGAAGCGGGACCTGCTTCGAAAAGGCTTCGAATTGAGCCGCGGTCAGCGCGGGATTGCCGTTCGGAACCTTGAGCAGGTCGAGCCAGCGTCCTGCACGTGTCTGGATGCCCTGTGTCGTCCCTTTGTTATCCACGCCTACAGCTTCTCCCCGCGCCTCAAGTTGAAAAACCTATATGAGATTCCGTTAAAATTACGGAAATTGCAGACTATCAATTTGTGGCGATGCGGCGCGCTTCTGGCAGATGATCGTTGCAGTTCCTTGGCGCCACAGATATCAGGATGGCCGATCCAGGGAGCTTTTTTGATCGTGACAGCAAGACTTCATGCGTTCGTCGGCCTTTTCGTCGTTATCAGTGCAGCGATACCGGCCGCCGCTCAGGAGTGGCAGGCGACGGAGAAGGTCGATCACTATAAGGTCAATGGTGCGTCGCCGATGGCGCTCTACCAGTCCATCGGTGAGCGTGGCCCGAAACTCAGCCTTGGTCGGGTGATCGCCCATACGACCTTCAAGCTCACCTGGCAGCGGGACTATCAGCAGCAGGGCCAGGCTTGTGTGCTCGCGTCTGCGAAGCCGCGACTGATCATCACCTATACGCTGCCGAAGCCTGCGCAGAAGCTATCGCCCGATGTCGCGGCGAAGTGGCAAGCGTTCTACGATGGCATTGTCGAGCACGAGAAACTGCATGGGCAGTTTATGAAGGACCTGACCCAGAACATCCAGGATGTTTCGATCGGTCTTCGCGACGAGAATGATCCGGGATGCAAGAAGGTGCGGGCAGCACTGCAGGCCCAGTTGAAGCCGATCTCGGATGCGCATGTGGCGCGCCACAGCGAATATGACCGGGTCGAGATGTCACCGGGCGGAGCTGTGCATCAGCTGATCCTGGCCTTCCTCAATCCCTGAATTAAAAAGGCGCCCGTATGGGGCGCCTTCAATCGTCTGTCAGACCCGTTCGAGCGCTATTGCGATGCCCTGGCCGACGCCGATACACATGGTGGAAAGCGCGTAGCGCCCGCCTGCTTCCTTCAGTTCCAGCGCTGCCGTTCCTGCAATGCGCGCGCCCGACATGCCGAGCGGATGGCCAAGCGCAATTGCTCCGCCATTGCGGTTGACGCGCGGGTCGTCGTCGGCGATGCCGAGATCGCGAAGCGTGGCGATGCCTTGGCTTGCGAAGGCCTCGTTCAGTTCGATGACGTCGATCTGCTCCTGCGTCAGGCCTAAGCGGGCGAGCAGCTTCTTCGAGGCCGGTGCAGGGCCGAAGCCCATGATGCGCGGCGGAACGCCTGCCGTCGCACCACCCAGGATGCGAGCGATGGGGTTGAGGCCATATTTCTTCACGGCGGCCTCCGAAGCGATGATCAGGGCGGCGGCCCCGTCATTGACGCCGGATGCATTGCCGGCGGTGACTGTGGCGCCTTCCATCTTGTTGACCGGCTTCAGCTTTGCGAGCGCCTCGACAGAGGTTGCGCGCGGATGTTCGTCGCGGTCGACGATGACAGGATCGCCCTTGCGCTGGGGGACGGTGACGGCTGTGATTTCCTTGGCCAGCCGGCCATTGGCTTGCGCTTCCGCCGCTTTGGCCTGGCTGCGCACGGCAAAGGTGTCCTGATCCTCGCGTGAGACCTTGAAGTCAATCGCGACATTGTCGCCGGTCTCCGGCATGGAATCGACGCCGTATTGCTTCTTCATGAGTGGATTGACGAAGCGCCAGCCGATCGTGGTGTCGTAGATCTCGGCATTGCGGGAAAAGGCTGTCTCGGCCTTCGGCATGACGAAGGGCGCGCGGCTCATGCTTTCGACGCCACCTGCAATCATCAATTCGGCTTCGCCCGACTTGATGGCGCGGGCGGCGGTGATCACCGCATCCATGCCGGAGCCGCAGAGGCGGTTGATCGTGGTGCCGGTGACGGAGACCGGCAGGCCCGCCAGCAGGGCCGACATGCGGGCAACGTTGCGATTGTCTTCGCCGGCCTGGTTGGCGCAGCCGAAGATCACGTCCTCGATGGCTTCCCAGTCGATACTGGCATGGCGCTCCATCAGCGCCTTCAGCGGCACGGCGCCGAGATCATCGGCGCGGACGGAGGAGAGCGAACCGCCGAAACGGCCGATGGGCGTGCGGATGTAATCGCAGATAAAGGCTTCGGTCATGGCTTGTACTCCTTACAGCGCGGGCACGACGAGGTCGGCGACCGGACCGTCGGTATGCAGCTTGGCGCCGGTCATGGCCTGGAGCTCGTCCATCGTCATAGCAGCGAGCTTCTCGCGCACGACGAACTTGCCGTCGACGATGTCGATCACGGCATGGCTCGTGTAGACACGGGTGATGCATCCGACGCCGGTCAGCGGGAAGCTGCAGCGCTCGACGAGCTTTGGCTTGCCGTCCTTGGTGACGTGTTCGGTGATGACGACGACCTGCTTTGCGCCATGCACGAGATCCATGGCGCCGCCGACGGCCGGAACGCCCTTGGAGCCGACGCGCCAGTTGGCGAGGTCCCCGTTTTCGGCGATCTGATAGGCGCCGAGGATCGCGACATCGAGATGGCCGCCACGCACCATGGCGAAACTGTCGGCGTGGTGGAAGAAAGCCGCCCCCGGCTTCAGCGTGATCGCCTTCTTGCCGGCGTTGATCAGGTCCCAGTCTTCCTCGCCGGCGGCTGGCGCTTCGCCGAAGTTCAGCACGCCGTTTTCGGTGTGGAAGATGGCCTCACGTCCCTCGGGCTGGAACTTGGCGACCATTTCCGGAAAGCCGATGCCGAGGTTGACATAGGCGCCGTCCTGGATGTCCTGAGCGGCCCGCCAGGCGATCTGGGCGTTGGAGAGCTTGATGTCTTCGCGGGTGTCGATTGCAGCTGCGTCGGTCATGCGTATACCACTCCGGCCCGGATGAGCTCTTCTTCCTGTTGCGGGTTGGCGACTTCGACGACGCCATCGACGAAGATGCCGGGGGTGATTACCTGCTCGGGATCGATCTCGCCGGGCTTCACGATCTTCGAGACCTGGGCAATGGTCTTGGCAGCCGCCATGCACATCAGCGGATTGAAGTTGCGGCCGGCCATCCGGTAGGTCAGGTTGCCCATGGTGTCGCCGAGATGTGCCTTGACGATGGCAAAGTCGGCCTTCAGCCAGCGTTCCTGAACATATTTGCGGCCATCGAACTCGGCGATCACCTTGCCCTCGGCCAGTTCCGTGCCGAAGCCTGTCGGGGTGTAAAAGGCCGGGATGCCGGCGCCGCCGGCGCGGATGCGCTCGGCAAGCGTGCCCTGCGGCACGAGTTCCAGCTCGATCTCGCCGGCGAGATAGCGGTCGGTGAAGGCGCGGGGATCGGATGAGCGCGGGAAGGAGCAGATCATCTTCCTAACCATGCCGGCATCGATCATCGCGGCAATGCCGATGCGCCCGTTTCCGGCATTGTTGTTGATGACCGTCAGGTTCTTCGGCCCCTTATCGATGAGCGCATGAATGAGCTCGATCGGTGCGCCGGAGCCACCGAAGCCTCCGATCATGACGGTTGCGCCATCGCCGATCCCGGCCACGGCATCCGCCGGGCTTGCAATTCTCTTGTCCATGGGAACTCCCGTTTCCTCGAGCGCGGTCACCCGGCTCCTCGTCTAACAAATAGGTCCCTCCATCCATCGACAGCAAGCAATTTGTGCGATATTTGATATTTGTTCGATAATCGCACATTTTGGGGATGCATATGGGGATCGGAGAGCGGGATCTCATGGGCGGTTTTGCCAAGGGGCTGAAGGTGCTGGAAGCCTTCGGTGTCGACCGCCAGCGCCTGAGTATCAGCGAGGCTGCAGATCTGAGCGGCCTCGACAGGGCGACCACACGGCGCTGCCTCTTGACGCTCGCCGAGCTGGGCTATGCGGATTATGACGGGAAGTTCTTCTCGCTGACGTCGAAGATCCTGCGGATCGGCCATGCCTGGCTGTCCGCCACGCCGCTGCCGGTGCTTCTGCAGCCGCATCTGGATGAGCTGTCCGAGCGTCTCGGGCACAGCGCCTCGGCCTCGATCCTAGACAATACCGAGATCGTGTATATCGCTCGCGCCGCACAGAAGCGGGTCATGTCGATCAATCTGATGCCGGGGTCGCGGCTGCAGGCCTATAGCGCGTCGATGGGACGGGTGCTGTTGGCGGCGCTTTCGGATGCCGAGGTCGATGCCATCCTCGCCGCTTCGCAGTTGAAGGCGCATACGCTTCGGACGTTAACCGATCCTCGTTTGCTGAAAGAGGAAATCGTCAAGGTCCGGCAGCAGGGATATGCCGTCATCGATCAGGAGCTTGAGATCGGTCTCTGTTCCATCGCTGTGCCCATCAGCAACGACCGGGGCCGTGTGGTGGCCGCCATCAATGTCGGCGCGCCGGCCGCGATCCTGCCGGCTGCGGAACTGCCGTCACATTGCCTGCCGGCCCTGCGCGAGATGCAGGCTCGGCTGAAGCCGCTCTTGCCCTGAGGTTCAGGTCTTCGCCACCTCGGTGGCGGCCTCGCGGATCGTGCGCATCAGAAGCGCCAGCGGCATGGAGGGGACGGCATCTGCCCGAACGGTAAGGCCGACCGGTCCCTTGGTCTCGCTCGTGTCGATCGGCAGGGCTGCCAGCGTGCCATCGGCAAGGTCCGTTGCCACAACGCCGGCTGAGATGATCCAGACCGCATCCGTCTGGCGGACAAAGGCGCGGCCGAAGCTGTCGGACACCGTTTCGATCTGGGTGGGGATGCCGGAGATGCCGTTTGCGATCAGGAAGCGCTCGACGAAGGGGCGGATGATCGACGCCCGTGTGGGCATCAGCACGGGGTAGCGCTCAAGCTCGCCGAAGAGGTCGGAGCCGGCCAAGAGGAGCGGATGTCCGGCGCGGACGCAGAAGATCACCTGCTCGGAATAGAGATGCTCGAAGGAGAAGCCGGTCATCTGCTCGGGGGCTGCCAGACGGCCGACGACGAGGTCAAGATCGCCGACCCGCAGCTGTTCGAGAAGGACGGCGTTCTCGCCGGTGACGATCTTGATGCGGGCGGGCACATCCTCCTTGAGGAACAGCGTCATCGCCTGCGGCATGATGCGGGTTGAGACCGTCGGGAGCGCCCCGATCCGGATCGGCGGGGCATCGGCATGCAGGGCATGGGAGACGGAATCGAAACCCTGGCGGAGCGCTGTCAGTGCGGCGCCTGCGTGCTTGAGGAAGGCTTCGCCATAGCGGGTGATGCGGATGCCGCGACCATCCTTTTCGAACACCGCGACACCCAGCACCTCCTCGAGCTCCCGGATTGTCTTGGTCACGGCTGGCTGGCTGACATGCAGGAGTTCCGCTGCCTTCATGACGCTCTTTTGACGTGCCACCTCGACGAAGGTTTGCAAGTGCCGAAACTTCACGCGGTTGTCGATCATCGGGAAACATAACCCTGCGGTTAGGAATAAGATGGAAAACATCATTTTACCTAACCAAACCGCATGAGCAATATGCAGATAACGGAGGAGGAACCCGTGCAGTTCGTTCAGCTCAACGGCGTCAGCCTGCATCACCAGATCATTGGTGGGCCGGGCAACAAGCCGGTCATCGTCTTCATCAATTCGCTGGGCACCGATTTTCGCATCTGGCGCGACGTGATCGTCCGGCTCGCCGGCAGCTATCCCTTGCTGACCTATGACAAGCGCGGCCATGGTCTCTCTGATGTCGGGCAGGCGCCCTATACGATCGAGGACCATGTCGACGATCTGATCGGCTTGCTTGAGCATCTCAAGGTCAGCAATGCCGTGATCTGCGGGCTCTCTGTCGGCGGTCTGATTGCGCAAAACCTCTATGCGCGTCGGCCTGATCTGGTGAAGGCGCTCATCCTCTGCGACACGGCCCACAAGATCGGCACGGCGGAGATGTGGGCTGCCCGCATCTCAGCCATCGAGGAGGGTGGTCTTGACGGTATTGTCGATGGCGTCATGGAGCGCTGGTTCACACCGGCCTTCCGCAACAGCGATCCGGGCTTACTCGGCTATCGCAACATGATGCTCCGGCAGCCGGTCGACGGCTATATCGGCACATGTGCTGCGATCCGCGATGCTGACTACACCGAGGCCGCGGGGCGTATCGCCGTTCCCACGCTTTGCGTTGTCGGGGATCAGGATGGGGCAACGCCACCCGATCTCGTGCTGTCACTTGCCAAGCTCGTACCCGGCGCGCGCTACGAAGTCATCAAGGACGCCGGACACATCCCCTGTGTCGAGCAACCGGAAATGCTTACCACCATCATCGAGGCCTTTCTCGCGCCCGTCATTTCAGGAGAGGCAGCCCATGGCTGATGCCCGCAGTTCTTCCGACCGTTATCGACAGGGTATGGAGACCCGCCGCCGTGTGCTGGGCGACGCCCATGTCGATCGCGCCTCGGCCTCGGCCACGCCCTTTGATCAGCCCTTCCAGGAAATGATCACCGAGGGCGCCTGGGGCACTGTCTGGTCGCGACCGGGCATCAGCCCGCGCGAGCGCTCGATGATCACCATCGCGCTGCTTGCAGCCCTTGGTCATGACGAAGAGGTCGCGATGCATGTGCGCGCCACCGCCAATACCGGGGCGAGCCGCGAAGACATCACCGAAGCCTTGATGCATGTCGCCGTCTATGCCGGTGTTCCCGCCGCCAACAGGGCTTTCAAGATCGCCAAGCACGTGTTTGATAGGATAGACGCCGGGGAAACCGGGGGAGGGAGCCATGACTGACCTTTCGAACAAGAAGCCGGAGACGGGCGCCTTCTTTGCGCGCGATCGCGCCTGGCACCCACCGGCCTATACGCCGACCTACAAGACCTCCGTCTTGCGTTCGCCGCAAAAAGCGCTGCTCTCGCTCGACGGCACCAAGTCGGAGATAACAGGCCCGGTCTTCGGCCACTCGATGCTCGGCGAGCTCGACAATGACCTGATCCATAATTTCGCCAAACCCGGCGAAAGCGCGATCGGCGAACGGATCATCGTGCATGGGCGCGTGCTCGACGAGCGTGGACGGCCGGTTCCGGGTGCTCTCCTCGAGTTCTGGCAGGCCAATGCCGGCGGTCGCTATCGCCACAAGAAGGAAAGCTACCTCGCGGCCCTCGATCCGAATTTCGGTGGCTGCGGGCGCACGATCACCGACGAGAACGGCTATTACGCCTTCCGCACCATCAAGCCCGGTCCTTACCCCTGGCCTAATGGCGTCAACGACTGGCGGCCGGCGCATATCCATTTCTCGATCTTCGGTCACGGCTTTTCGCAGCGTCTGATCACCCAGATGTATTTCGAGGGCGATCCGATGATCTGGAAGTGTCCGATCGTGCTGACGATCCCGGATCGTGCGGCGATCGAGCAGCTCGTCGCTGCTCTCGACTGGTCGGCAACCATCCCGATGGATGCGCGCGCCTACAAGTTCGACATCATCCTGCGTGGCCGCCGCTCGACGCTATTTGAAAACCGGATGGAGGGGAACTGATGGTCCAGGATCTCGGCTACCTCAAGGAAAGCGCCAGCCAAACGGCGGGCCCTTACGTGCATATTGGCCTCACGCCGAACTTCGCGGACATCAAGGGCGTCTATCCCGTTGATCTCGGCACCACAATGGTGAACGACAAGACGCGCGGCGAGCGCATCACGATCACCGGTCGCGTCATCGATGGATCCGGCACGCCGCTCAAGGATGCGTTGATCGAGATCTGGCAGGCGGATACCGACGGGTTCTATAACAGTCCGTCCGAGACGCGCGGCAGTGCGGATCCGAACTTCACTGGCTGGGGACGCTGCCCCTGCGATCTTACGACCGGTGAATATCGGTTCGAGACGATCAAGCCGGGCCGGGTACCCTTCCGCGATGGCCGGTTGATGGCGCCGCATATCTCCTTCTGGATCGTCGCGCGCGGCATCAATCTCGGTCTCAACACGCGCCTTTATTTCGGCGATGAAGAAGCGGCCAATGCCGAGGACCCGATCCTTGCGCGCATCGAGCATCGCGTGCGCGTGCCGACGCTGATTGCGCAGCGTGACGGTTCGACCTATCACTTCGACATTCATCTGCAAGGAGAGAAGGAAACGGTCTTCTTCGACATCTGAGAAGGGCCTGGAGATCAGCATGACAGCTTCCGTCTTCGACCATCCGATCCTCTCCGGCCTTCTGGGCGATGACGAGATCGGCGCCCAGTTTACGGCTTCAGCCGAGCTTTCAGCCATGCTCGGTTTCGAGGTGGCACTTGCCGAGGCGGAGGCCGCGGAGGGTCTGATCACTGCGGAGGCTTCACAAGCAATTTCGGCTTTGCCGGAGGTCTTTCTCGCTGATCTCGATGCCATGAAACAGGCGATCGGCCGCGATGGCGTGGTCATTCCCGATCTCGTCCGGCAATGGCGGGCAGCCCTCGGTGAACACGGCAAACATCTGCATTTCGGCGCCACCAGCCAGGATGCCATCGATACCGGCCTGATTCTGCGACTGACGACGGTGCTTTCGATCCTTGATCAACGACTGGCAGCCGTGGCCACAGCACTCGACGGTCTGGATACGCGCTTCGGGGCGAAGCCGTTGATGGGCCGTACGCGCATGCAGGCGGCGATACCGATTACGGTTTCGGATCGCCTTGCGAGCTGGAAGTCGCCGGTGGTTGCCCACAAGGCGGCCGTTCAGGACATGCTGAAATCGGGTTTGCCGCTGCAATTCGGCGGGGCTGCCGGCACGCTCGAAAAGCTCGGCGACAAGGCGCTTGCCGTGCGCGCCCGGCTCGCCGATCTGCTGTCGCTCGCTGACCGCCCGCAATGGCACAGCCAGCGCGGGGTCATTGCGGACATCGGCGGTTTGTTGGCTCAAATCACCGGCAGCCTCGGCAAGATCGGGCAGGATCTGGCGCTGATGGCGGACAATGGCACCGCGGTGATCGGCGGCGGCGGTGCGTCCTCGGCCATGCCGCACAAGCGCAATCCCGTGAAGGCGGAAGTGCTTGTGACGCTCGCCCGGTTCAACGCCGTGCAGATTGCGGGCCTGCATCAGGCGATGGTGCATGAGCAGGAAAGATCCGGAGCCGCCTGGACGCTCGAATGGATGATCCTGCCGCAGATGGCGATTGCGACGGGCGCTGCGACGAGGTTAGCAACCGATCTGCTTCTGTCGATCGAGGACCTTGGCGATCGCTGATCAGCGCTCATCCGGATCGGAGGCGTCGGTCGCGACATAGCGGCGAGTCGCCTTGCGCATCATCCCGATCTGCCGGACAAAGCCCGAGCAGGCGTCACAGCCGAAGAGATGCAGCCGCAGCCGCAAGGTCTCGCCAATCGACAGGCGTCGATCGAGTTCATCCGAGGCGAGTTTCGTGGCATTTTCGCACATCATGACAGGCTCTCCTCCGGTGCAAACCAGTGCCCTTCGAGGCAATTGCGCAGACGCAGCCTGGCGCGATGCATCAGGACATGCATGTTGGTGGTGGTGATGCCGATCTCGGCACAGATTTCTGGTGTCTCCATCTCGACGAATTCGCGCATCATGAAGACGCGGCCCTGGTCGGGCGGCAAATGGTCGAGGCAGGCCTCGAAGACCCGCCAGAAATCCTTGCCCAGCAATTCGACCTCCGGATTGCCCCAATCGCTCGGCCTGTTTTCCGGGGCCCAGGAGCCCTTGGCGTCAAAGTAGCGAGGCTCATCTTCATCCGGGAAGTGACCAAGTGGCATGGCTATCATCTGCGATTGGCGGCGCTTGAAGCGGATCTGGTCCGCAATCTTGTTACGCAGGATGGCAAAGACCCAGGTGCGAAAGGCGGAGCGTCCGGCAAAGGCCTTGGCGTTGCGCAGCGCACCCGCCAGCGCTTCCTGCACCGCATCTTCGGCAAGGCCGGGATCGGCAAGCTGAAGGCTCGCAAATTTCAGCATGCGCTGGCGCAGTTCCGCCATGTAAACAGCATCGGCCAGGAACGGTGCGGCTGCACCGTTTCCGCCGTTCAATTCCTGCTCGCCCGCATTCGCCATCATGATCCCCCGGACATTGCCCGCGCTGCCAAGATCCAGCGTGCCACACAGCACGCCCCCATTTGTCGCGGCTCCCCAGGGGATCTTACAGCATGGAATAAAAAAATCTCATGTCAGTATCATCACCACAGCATAGGCGGCGATCACGAGCAGCGTGACATTGCGCCGAAGCGCCAGATACCAATCGGGTTGATCGCCCTTCCGATGGAAGGCCAGATCGCTGGCGAGGAGGGCGAGAAACACGGCCATATGCATCGCCATCGTCAGAGTGGGGAGTGACGTGTGGAGCAGCAGTGCGCCGATGGCGGTCAGGGCCGCGACATTGCTGACGACAAGCATCAGCTGTGGTTTCTCTGCCTTGATCTGTGCCTGGCTCCAGAGCGTTCCCGCCATGAAGCAGGCGATGCCCGTGCCGTAGGCAACAAAGGCCTGGGCGGCGAGTGCGGGCTCGAAGCGGAGCACCTGGGCCAGCCCGAGCACCCAGAAGGGGAGGGCGCCTGCATAGGTCAGAATTTTGGTGAGCGCGGGGTCGCGGTACATCGGTCAGGCTCCTTGCAGGCGGGCGATCAGTATTTCAGACAAAGCGAGGGCACTTTCGACCGCTGCCTCGACCCGGTTGCCAAGGCACCAGTCGCCACAGGCGCCAAGGCCGAGGGCTGGATCAAAGAGGAAAGGCTGACCCACCGGTCTTTCGACATTCGCGTAGCGCCAGCGGTGCAGGTCGAGCCAGGCGGGCGTGGAGAAGTTCTTCCCGAGAAGTCGCTTCAGAGACTGTAGCATCTCGGCCTGTACCTCGCCGCGGTCACGCTCCAGATTGGCCTCTGCCCAATCGTTTCGGCTGTGGATGGTGAGCGCGGTCTTTTCGGATCTACCCGGCTTGCTTGCCTCGATGGCAATCCAGCTGAGTAAGGGATCTTCGATGCGGGCGGCCTCGAAGCCGAGGTCCAGCTGGGCGTCGAGGCCGATCATCAGGGTTAAGCAGCCGCTCATCTTAACGGTTTTCAGGTCGGCATGGGCGGAGAAAGTCTCCGGCATCAGTCGGACGGTCTGCGGGGCGGGGGCGGTGGAGATGACAAGATCGAAATTGCCAAGATGTCTGTCCTCGTTGTCGCTCAGAGCCCAGCCATTTCCGGAGGGCGCAAGCCGTGCGACGCTCGCTTCCTTGCGGATCTCAAGCCCTTCGGCCAATCCGTTCGCAAACCCGCTCATGCCGGGAATGCCGATATAGCGCGGCTCGGTCGGGCGGCTGTCTGCCACAAGGCCGTTTGTGGTCAGCGTATGAACTGCCTTTGGCCAGATGCCGGCATGGCCCTGTGCCACGGCCTGTTCCGCTGCCGCCTTGAATGCCTTCGAGCGGGCCGTGAAATACTGCGCACCATGATCGAAGGAAAACCCCTCGCGCCGGCGATTGGCCATGCGGCCGCCGAGACCTCGGCTCTTTTCGAAGACGGTGACGTCGGCGTGAGCGGAGAGATTGCGGCCGAGCGTGATGCCGGCAATGCCGGCTCCGATGATGGCGATGGATGTGTTCACGCAGTCCCCTTCTCAAATGCTTGATGCGCTTGAGCTTTACGTTGTTCAGGCGCCAGCGGTTTTGCCGTCCTCGCTCGCTTCGAGCAGCGGCCGAATGAGCGGGTTGGGAAAGCGCCGCTTCACTGTGACGGCGAAGAAGGATTCGATCATGCCAGGGAGCGCATCGAACTCGACCAAAGTCCCGGCCTCGAGTTCGCCCTTGACGACGATCGGCGGGAGAACGGCTAGACCCGCCCCTTCGCGGGCCAGAAGACGCATCATCGCCATGTCGTCGACTTCCGCCGCGATCTGCGGGGCGATGCCGAGGCGCGCAACGAGGGCTTCGAATTGCGAGCGCACGCCGCTTTCCAGCGTCGGGAGGATGACCGGATGCTCTGTGAGCAGATCGCCGAGGGTCGCGCCCGGTTTGCCATAGGATGGCTTGCCGATCAGGCTGACGCGCTGCTGGTAGACGTGCTGGGCGATGAAGGGCGTGACGGAATCGGCCATCGGCGCCTGGTTGAGCAGGACTATGTCTAGGTTCAATGCTTCGAGTGCGCCGAGAAGCTCGCTGGTGCTGCCGGAGCGCAGGATCATATCGACATCGGAGCGGCCCAGGATCGGGCGCAGGAACTCCATCTGGAAGTTGCGCGAGAGCGTTGCAAGCGCACCGATACGAATGGCGCGGCGGGTTCTTCCGGTTTCGTTCAGCGTCTCGACCAGTTCCTCGCCGGCTGAAAAGATAGTGTCGGCATGGTCGAGCGCGATGCGGCCCGCCTCGGTGAGATAGAGCTGTCGACCACGACGCTCGAAGAGAGAGTGGCCCAACCGCTCTTCCAGCTGCTTAATCTGGATGGAGAGCGCCGATTGCGACAGGTTCAGCCGCTCGGCCGTGCGGGTCAGGTTGCCGTCATGCGCAACGGCGCGGAAATAGCGGAGGTGGTGGTAGTTCAATTCGGGCATAGTTCTATTTTATAGAACGAATTTAGAGAAACAATGAATTTTTCTTGAGATCACGCGGCTGATAACAGGTCCGTGAGATCGCCGCTGCCTCCTCCCAAGCAGCGGCCCAGACCGGAGACATCACGTGATCCACCTGCTGCCACTCCTTGCACCGCTGTTGCTTGCCGGTGCCTCGTTCTATGCCTTCCAGGCGCCCGGCCTTCGCCCGCGTCAGGCGATCCGCGTTGCCGAACTCGCGGCTCTCGGTTCGATCGTCGTCGCGATCCTTTCCGCTGTCGTCCTCGTGTTGCAGGGGCCTGGCACCAGCCCGGCAATCGGCTACAGCTACTTCGCGCTGGCCTCGCGGCTTGACCTTGTCAGCCTTGTCATGCTGCTGCTCGTATCCTTCATCGGCTGGGTGGTGCTGCGTTATGCCGGCACCTTCCTCGACGGGGAAGAGCGGCAGGGCCCGTTCACCGGCTGGATGACGGCAACCCTCGCTGCCGTCCTTCTGCTCGTCCAGTCAGGTACGCTGCTTCAGCTCGTTATCGGCTGGGTCGCGACCAGCCTGCTCCTGCATCAGCTGTTGCTCTTCTATCCTGACAGGATCGCTGCCCAGCGGGCCGCGCGCAAGAAGTTCATCGTCTCGCGCACGGGTGATGCCGCGCTGATCGGCGCCGTCATCCTGCTTGCGATTTCCTTCGGCACTGGCGACATCGCCACCATTCTTGCCGCTGCGCGCGCAGGCGAGGGGCTGCCGCTGACGATTGCCGCCGCAGCCCTGTTGGCAATTGCCGCACTTCTGAAGTCCGCCCAGTTCCCCACCCATGGCTGGCTGACGGAAGTGATGGAAACGCCGACCCCGGTTTCGGCTCTGCTGCATGCCGGCGTCGTCAATGCTGGCGGCTTCCTCCTGATCCGCTTTGCCGATGTCATGCTGCAGGCGCCTGTGGTACTGGCGGTGCTGGTCATGGTTGGTGGCTTCACGGCGCTGTTCGGCAGTCTCGTGATGCTCACCCAGTCAGCGGTGAAGACCTCGCTCGCCTGGTCCACGGTCGCGCAAATGGGCTTCATGATCCTGCAATGCGGCCTGGCGCTCTTCCCGATCGCGCTTCTACACATCGTTGCCCATTCGCTCTACAAGGCACATGCCTTCCTCGCCTCCGGCTCGGCCATCGAAACGGTTGCCTCGATCAAGCGCCCCGGTCCGGTCGCGATCCCCAATGCCAAGGCGGTCGGGCGCGCCTTCCTGCTGGCGCTTGCCATCTATGCCGTCATTGGCCTGCTCTTCGGTTTCGCCGATAAGCCGCCGCAGGCTCTGGCGCTTGGTGCGATCCTGATCTTCGGCGTCGCCTATCTGATTGCACAAGGCCTGGCGGACGCGGCGCCCCGGGCGCTCACCTGGCGGACCTCGCTCTACGCGATCTCGGCGGCCACGGCCTACTTCGCCTTGCAGCGCATTTCCGACAAGCTGATGCTCGGGACGCTGCCTGCGACCCCACAGCCCGAGCCGCTCGAATGGACGCTAATGCTGCTTGCCGTCGTCACCTTCGGCGTCGTGGCTGTTGCCCAGTCGCTCTTCCCGCTCTGGGCCTATCATCCGGCAGCGGCGGGCCTGCGCGTCCATCTCGCCAACGGCCTCTACGTCAATGCCCTCTTCGATCGCCTGCTCGGTGGCTGGACGCTTCCGCGCACCCCCTCCGCAACGCCTGCTTCCATCAAGGAGTGAACCGATGACCGAGATGACCACGATCGACACCCTGCATGGTGAAGCACTCGCGCTTGCGGCGGATCAGGCCGTGCGGGCGATCCCGCCGGCCTGGCCGCTGACGGCGACCGTTGCCGTCAACCCATTCCTCGGCCAGATCACCGAGACGCTCGACCAGACGGCGGCCCGGCTCGCCCGGATCGGCGGCGTCAGGCTGGCATTGCCGCGCAAGCATTTTGCCGACCAGATCGCCAGGAGCGAGATCACGGATGAGGATCTGGCGGCGGCGCTCCAGTCGAGCGCGCTCTTCAGCCACATCGACCTGCCGGCGCTCAAGGCTGCCGTTGGCGAGGAGCCGCAGCCGGTGGCGGCACTCCCGACGATCGCGGAGCTTGCCGCGCGGGCCACGGGCAAGGATTGGCCGGGGCTCGTGTCCGAGCGGATCGGCAGTTTTGCGGCCGGCTTCTTCGATCAGGGGCAGGCCCTTTGGGCCGCCTCCCGGCGCAACGGGCTTTATGCTGCCTGGCGCGCCTTTGCGACCCATGATCTGACACCGGAAATCTTGGGGCTGAAGGGCTTCAGCATCCATGTCGACGAAACGCCGGAGACCCCGCATGGGGCGATCGAACGGGCTGCCGTCGCGCTTGGCCTCGGCGCCGAACCCGGCACCTATTTCCATCAACTTCTGCTGACCGTCGGCGGCTGGGCGCAGTATGCGCGCCACATCCAGTTCAAGGCCGAGGTCGAGGGACGGACGGACACGACGGCGCTCGAGCTGCTGGCGATCCGGCTCGTCTTCGAGGAGGCGCTTTATGCGCGTCACAAGACCGCCATCGAGAGTGAGTGGCAGCAGGTGCGGCGTGCCCATGCCGAGCCGGTCAGCCCTGATTTCGACACCACCATCGACGGGTTGCTGCAGGTCGCCGCCGAGCGCGCAGCGCAGCGGAAGCTTGCGGCCACGCTTGCTGCACCCTCGCCGATCAAGGTTGCCGAGTTGCGGCCGGTGCTGCAGGCGGCCTTCTGCATCGACGTGCGCTCGGAAGTCTTCCGCCGCGCGCTCGAAAGGGTTGATCCTGCTGTCCGCACGCTTGGCTTTGCCGGCTTTTTCGGTCTCGGCGCCGGCCACAAGGGCTTTGCCTCCGACGTATCAGAGCATCGCTTGCCGGTTCTCCTGAAGCCTTCCGTCTTCAGCTGCAGCGCCGTCGATCACGATGAGGATGCCGATCAGCAGGCGCGGTTCAGCGCGCGTGCCACCCGCGCCTGGGGCCGGTTCAAGCTGGCCGCCGTGTCGTCCTTCGCCTTCGTGGAAGCCATGGGCCCCGTCTATGCCGGCAAGCTGATGCGTGACGGTCTCGGTTTCGGCAAGGGCAAAGGTCCGGACGCCGCAAAGCCGCGCTTTGCCCCGAGCCTTGATCTGGATACCCGCGCCGTGGTCGCTGAAACCGTACTGAAAGCGATGTCGCTGACGGAAGGTTTCGGCCGTTTCGTGCTGATCGCCGGTCATGGGGCGAATGTGGTCAACAACCCTTACGCCAGCGCCCTTCACTGCGGCGCCTGCGGTGGCTATGCGGGTGACGTCAACGCGCGGCTGCTGGCCGATCTGCTGAATGATCGCGCGGTGCGGGAAAAGCTGGCGGTGAACGGGATCACCATCCCGGCTGATACCGTCTTCCTCGGTGGCCTGCACGATACCACGACGGATAGCGTGACGCTGTTCGAAGACGACTTGGAGAACGATATTCTGCCTGAAGACATCGTTCGCATCCGCCAGTGGCTCGCGCAGGCCGGCAGCCTGACGCGGGCAGAGCGGGCGCGGCGTCTGCCGCGGGCGACGGCTGACCGTGTCATCGAGCGCAGCAAGGACTGGTCGGAAGTTCGCCCAGAACTCGGGCTTGCCGGTTGCCGCGCCTTTATCGCGGCCCCGCGCTCGCGCACTGCAGGCCGGTCGCTGGAAGGTCAGGCCTTCCTGCACGACTATGTCTGGAAGAAGGATGAGGGCTTCAAGATCCTCGAACTCATCCTGACGGCCCCCGTCGTCGTTGCGAGCTGGATCAGCCTGCAGTATTTCGGCTCGTCGGTTGCGCCGTCGCTCTTCGGGGCCGGCAACAAGCTGTTGCACAATGTCGTTGGCGGCATCGGCGTGGTTGAGGGCAATGGTGGCAATATGCGGGCCGGGCTCCCCTGGCAGTCGGTCCACGACGGGGAGAATTTCGTCCACGAGCCGCTGCGCTTGACCGTTGCTGTCGAGGCGCCGAAGGATGCGATTTCAGACATCCTGAAGCGGCATGCGCAGGTTCGCGCCCTCTTCGACAATGGCTGGCTGCATCTCTTCACGCTCGACGAGCAGGGGCAGATGGCTTGGCGTTATGCCGGCAATCTCGGCTGGACGGATGTCCGGCAGAGAGCGGCATCGGGTGTTGAGCAGAAGGCCGCGAGTTGAGTTTCAAGACAGGACCGTCGGCTCCTCCGCCGGCGGTCCATACGCTGCGCGTCAGACGGCATTCATCGCTGGCGGCCGCCGTCCCTCGCCTTGCTGGGTGAGGGCGAGGTCCTCTGCGAGCAGACGTTCGGCCTCCGCCATCATCAGCGGAGCAACACCCTTGATGTCGTCGGGGCGGATGGCCTCGGTGAGGTAATAGGCAACGCTGCCATCGCGATAGATACCGTGGAAGGGGCCGAGGCCCGCGACGCAGCAGACATTCTGCAACTGCCGCCGCCCGCCCTCGACAGGTCTGACTTCGAGATCCGCAAGAGCCTGAAGCGCTGAACGCCCGAGGGCAGCATGTCGATCGATGCCCAGGCGCTCGGACTTCTGCAGGGCGTAAGCGAACATGGCCGTTGCCGAACTTTCGGGGTAGTTGTCCGTTGCCTCGGGCGCGTCGATCACCTGCAGCCAGCGATGGTCTTTCGTCACCAGGGCGGCAAGCCGATCGTTCAGCGCGGTAAGACGTGTCGACAGGTCGCGGCGCGTCTCGCCCTGCGGCAGATGCTCGATGACGTCAACGAAGGCCATGGCGAGCCAGCCGATCGACCGCGCCCAATGGGCTTGTGAGAGACCCGTATCCGGATCGGCCCAGTCCTGCAGCCGCGACTCGTCGTAGCCGTGGCGATAGAGGCCGGAGGCTGCGTCGAAGGTCAGGTCGAGCGCGGTGATGAATTGTGCGATCGCGTCGTCCACGAGGCGCTGATCACCCAATGCCAGGCCAAGCTCGATCTTGAACGGCATGGCCATGTAGAGGCCATCCAGCCAGACCTGATGCGGGTAACGCAGCTTGTGCCAATAGGGGCCGCTGGCGATGCGGGGATGGTGTGTGAGTTGCCTGCCAAGGAGCCTGGCAGCCTCCAGATAACGGGCCTGTCCCGTCAGGCGATGGAGGTAAAACAGCGCGCGCCCGGGCAGAATGTTGTCGATGTTGAATTCGGTGATCCGGTAGTCGGAGAGACCGCCATCGGCATCCACCTGCGCATCGACGAGCCGGGTCAGATGGTCGAGCCAGCGCCGATCTCCGGTCGCCTCATGCAGCGTGATCAGGCCGCGATAGAGGCAGCCGTCCTCATAACACCAGGCACCGGCCTTGTAGGGTTCGTAGTCGCGAGCATAGTCGTCGAAATAGGAGATCAGCATTGGTCTTCAGGGGTCCGGGTGAATGGATGCGGGTGAGAGGCCGGCAATCCGGCTGAAATTGGTGTTCTCGGCGATGATGCCGGCATGGCGCAGTTCCGGGAGATGGCAGGCCATCTCCGGCACGGCGGGTTTCGCATCGGCGCTGTAGGCGATGCTGAGGCCGTCGATCGATACGGCGTCGATGGTCGATTCCGGCAGTCCGTAGAAGACGGCTGCCGCCGTTTCGGCGCCTGAAACCTCGAGATTGCGGATCTCGATGCCCTCGATCTTCGGCGTGGTGAGGGAGACGGGCAGGGCGGTGCGGGATTGGACATAGTCGGAGCGCCCATCGGCATCGCAGAAGTAGAAAGCGTTGACGGCGATCGGGGTGGCGACATCTTCCATGCGGCAGTCTTGGACGCTGATCATGGAGACGGTGCCGCCTCGGCCACGCCGGGTCTTGATGCGCAGGCCCCGATCTGTGCCGATGAAATGGCAGCGGCTGATCGTGACGTCGCTGATGCCCTGGCTCATTTCGCTGCCCATGACCACGGCGCCGTGACCGCGCTGCATCAGGCAGTTGCGGATCTCGACATTGCGGGTCGGCCGATCCGGGCCGCCACGCGGGTCGCGCTTGCCGGCTTTGATCGCCACGCAATCGTCGCCGACGGAGATGTCGAGGCCAACAAGGCGGATGTTCTGGCTGGATTCGGGGTTCAGCCCGTCGGTGTTGGGGGTATCAGGATGGTTGCGGATCGTCAGTCCCACCGCGAGCACATCCTCGCAGAGTACGGGATGGACAGTCCAGGAAGGGGAATTGCGCACCGTGATGCCGGCAATCGTCAGATGACGGCAGCCGGACAGGAAAATCGTGCGCGGGCGCCGGGCGCCGTCGCGGGTTTCCTTCGGCCAGGTCCACCAGTCGCCACGGTCGCCGCCGCCGTCTACGATACCCTTGCCGCAGATCGTCAGGTTGTCGCAGTCGATGGCGTTGAGGAGGCTGGCGAAGCAGGCTTCCGCGACCCCTTCCCAGGTGCCGAGCACGCGTCCGTCCGCATGGCGGGCTGGTAGGATCGGGCGCCCCTCGCGGGCGCCGATGTCCTGCAGAACGGCGCCCTCTTCGATCAGCAGCGTCATGTCACTCTTCAGGAAAAGCGGGCCTGAAATCCAGGAGCCGGCGGGCAGCCGGAGTGTTCCACCCGCCGGCACCGCGGCGATCGCGGATTGTATCGCCGTGGTATTGTCCTTGCTGTCTGGTCGCGCTCCGTGGTCGCGGATATCGACCAGGGCCGTTTCGTCGGCTGTTCGAAAGGTGATCCCACCGATCGCGGTCGAGAAGCGGTACTCGCTCTTCGGTTCCAGACCATCGAGGGACAGCACGACCGAGGTCGCACTGCCGGTCTTCACCGTCGTGCCGTCACCCAGCTGCAGCACCCAGGGCAACGCCCGGTCGAGGGCGAACAGATGCCTGTCCGCCTCGATCGTCAGTGTTGCCGTCCTTGACGACAGATGCAGCAGCTGGATGGGGCCGTCGGTCAAGATCGTCCTCCTCAGATGCCGGTGAGTGCGCTGTTAATGCCGTCGATGATCTCGGCGGCTGCGTCTTCGGCCGAAGCCTGACCATAGGCAAAGGCCTCGAAGGTGCTGTCGAAGGCTTCCGTCACGCGCGGATGTTCGTTGAGCGGCGAGACGCCGACGCCATTGCTTTCCAGCACGATCTTGTTGGCCTCAACCTGCACCGGCTCGATCGATCCGGCCTTGGAGAGCTCTTCGAGCGCGATTTTGCTCGAAGGCACGCCACGGGTCGCGCCGAGGATCTTGATCGCTTCCGGATCGTTCAACAGGCAGTTGACGATCTCGGCGGCGGCCTTCGGCTCCTTGCTGTTCTTCGATATGGCCAGGAGCATCGAGGGTTTGCGATAGACGCCTTCGGTCGTCGCGCCTTCAATCTGCAACAGCTTGACGGGCACGAGTTGCTGGCCTTCCTCCATCGGACCGGAGATCTTGCCGTAGGTGCTGTCCCACTGATAGGTGCCGGCGATTTTGCCGCTGGCCCAGGCCGGGTTTTCGTGCAGCGGCGCATTGCCACCAGCGGCCACGTCCTTCCAGGACTTGATGACACCCTCGTCCACCATGGTCTGGTAGAACTGCAGGCCTTCCGCTAGCTCGTCCACGGTCCAGGCAACCTGGTTGGTCGCCGGATCGATCAGGTCCTTGCCGGTCTTCTGCGTGGTGCGCAGGATGACGACGAGGCGGGCATCGAGGGCCGTGCCTTCGAAGGGATAATAGTCCTGGCCGAGCTTTTCCTTCATCACCGGAGCTGCCGCGAGCAGTTCGTCCCAGGTGGTCGGGATCGCAAGGCCCGCCTTGTCGTAGGTGGTCTTGTTGAACATGAAGACGCGGCCAGTGGTCGATACTGGCAAGCCGTTCAGCTTGCCCTCGACGGTGCCGCCTTTCAGATCCGTCTCCGACCAGTGGCTTAAGTCGATGACGTCCTTGAACTCGTTTAGGTCGACGAAGCCGTCGCCGCTTTTCGAGAAGATCGGCAGCCAGGGCCAGTTGATCTGCATGATGTCGGCTTCGGTGCGGCCGGCAAGCTGGGTGGTGATCTTTTCCTGGTGTCCGGTCCAGCCGGTGAATTCCGGCGAGATGGTATGACCGAATTTACCACCGCAGAGCTTCAAGGCTTCCTGCGTGGCGATATGGCGATCATCGCTGCCCCACCAGGACATGCGCAAATCGGCGGCATAGGCAGTGCTCAGGCTGGTTGCCGCAAGAAGTGCGGCGGTCATGATCAAGGTTCTCATACTGGCTCCTCCCAAGTTTGAACGATGACGGCTTTCAGTCGGCGAGCGAGATGTTCTCGCCCGTCATGCGGTTAAAGATGTGTGCGGACCGGATGTCCGGGCTCAGCCAGACATGGTCGTCGCGGATCTGCGACCTATCGTACTGGCTGGAGGGCACGACGGCGATGACGCGTTCGCCGCCGATATCCACGTAGAGATAGACCTCGTGGCCCATGAACTCGACATGGCTGATGCGCCCCGACAGCGTGCCCGGTGTCTCGGGCGGCGCGATCCGTAGATGCTGCGGACGAATGCCGATCGTGACCTCGCGCGCGGCATCACGATGCAGTCGCTGAGCAAGGCCATCCATGATCGAGAGCGTCTGCCCGGCCGTGACGAGTTCGCCTTTTCCAGAGAGCTCAGCCGAGATCAGGTTCATTTCCGGGCTGCCTATGAAGCCAGCGACAAAGGCATTGGCCGGACGGTTGTAGAGCGTCACCGGGTCGGCCACCTGCATGATGTGCCCGTCCTTCATGACGCAGATCCTGTCGCCCATGGTCATCGCCTCGGTCTGGTCGTGGGTGACGTAAATGACGGTCGCGGCCATGCCGTCGGCCTTCAGCTGCTTGTGCAGGTCGGTGATGCGCACACGCATCGAGGCGCGCAGCTTGGCGTCGAGGTTGGACAGCGGCTCGTCGAAGAGGAAGACCTGCGGCTTCTTGATCAGCGCGCGGCCAACGGCGACACGCTGGGCCTGGCCGCCGGAGAGCTGCTTCGGCAACCGGTCGAGCAGGGCGCCGATTTCCAGGGTGCCCGCCACCTTCTCGGTGGCCTCGTCGATTTCTGCCTGCGGACGGCGCTTGAGGCGCATCGAGAAGGAGAGGTTCTTCTTCACCTTCATATGCGGATAGAGCGCGTAATTCTGGAAGACCATGGAGATGCCGCGGTCACCGGGCGCGCGGTCGTTGACGAGTTCGCCGCCGATGCGGATCTCGCCGCCTGTGATGCGTTCCAGGCCGGCAATCATGCGCAGCGTCGTCGACTTGGCGCAGCCGGAGGGGCCGACCAGGACCATGAACTCGCCGTCTTCGACATCGAGGTTGATGCCATGCACGGCACGGAAGGCGCCATAGTCTTTTTCGAGGTTTTTCAGTTGCAACCGGGCCATTGTTTTATCCCTTGATGCCGCCGGCGGAGATGCCGTCGATGAAGTATTTCTGGGCGAGGAAGAACACGGTGAGAGCGGGCAGAAGTGTCAGCACGGACATGGCCAGCACCCGGTTCCATTCGAAGGCCTCCGTTGTGTCGATCGAGAGTTTCAGCGCCAGCGACACCGGGAACTTCTCGACGGAGGAAATGTAGATGAGCGGTCCTAGGAAATCGTTCATCGTCCACATGAACTGGAAGAGGCAGACCGAAATCAGCGCCGGCATCAGCAGCGGGATGACGATGAAGACGAGGACCTGCCAGGTATTGGCGCCATCCACACGGGCTGCTTCCTCCATGTCGCGCGGAATGGCGCGCAGGAACTGCACGAGCATGAAGACGAAGAAGGCATCGCCGGCAAAGGCCGAGGGGACCCAGAGCGGCAGATAGGTGTCGAGCCAGCCAAGATCGCGGAACAAGAGGTATTGCGGAATGCGGGTGACGACATTCGGCAGCAGCAGCGTGGCGATCAGGGTTGCGAAGAGCAGCTTCTTGAACGGAAAATCGAAGCGGGCAAAGCCATAGGCCACCGCCGTGCAGGAGATCGCCGTCCCAATGATCTTGGGCAACACGATCCAGAGCGTGTTCAGGAAGAAGGTGCCGAAGGTATAGGGCGTCGAGGTCTGCCACCCCCTGATATAACCATCGGCCGTCGGGTTTTCCGGCCAGAAGCCAGGATTGGCGAAGATCTCGGAATTGGTCTTGAACGAGGCGCCGATCAGCCAGACCAGCGGGTAGATCATGATCAAGCCTACCACCGTCAGGACAGCATAACGCAAGACGGTCGTGATCTTTTGCCGGCGCAGATCGCGGCGGTGGGCCTTGTCGGCTTCTTCGATACCAGCGGCATAGGGGGGAAGGGCGTGGTCTGTCATGATCAGCTCCGCTTGTCGCCGGCGTAGTAGACCCAGTGGCGCGAAGACCAGAAGGCGATGAGGGTGAGCGCCATGATGATGACGAAGAGCACCCAGGCGATGGCCGAGGCATAACCCATGTCGAAACGCTTGAAGGCTTCGTCATAGATGTAGATCGGCAGGAAGTAGGTGGCCTTCAGAGGGCCGCCCTGCGTGATGATGTAGGGGCCGTTGAACTCCTGGAAGGCTTGGACCATCTGCATGATCAGGTTGAAGAAGATGACAGGCGTGATCAGCGGCAGGGTGATGTGGACGAAGCTCTTCCACTTGCCGGCGCCATCGATCGCGGCGGCCTCGTAAAGGCTCTTGTCGATGCTCTGCAGGGCGGCCAGGAAGATCACCATGGCCGAGCCGAACTGCCATAGGCGCAGAAGCGTGATCGTGAAAAGTGCATTGGTCGGGTCGCCGAACCAGTTGACCGGCTCAAGGCCGATCATCGTCAGGCCCATGTTTACCAGGCCGACATCGGCGAACATGTAGCGCCAGAGAACAGCAATCGCGATCGAACCGCCGAGGATCGAGGGCACGTAAAAGGCCGTGCGGTAAACGTTGATGAACTTCAGCTTGTAGTTCAGGATCACGGCGACAAAGAGCGCGAAAATCAGCTTCAGCGGCACCGTCGTGAAGACGTAGATGAGGGTCACCCAGAGCGACTTGCGGAAGGTCCGGTCACCTGTGAACAGCCTCACATAGTTGTCGAAGCCGGTGAAGATCGGCGCACTCATCAGATTGTAGTCGGTGAAGCTCAGATAGAGCGAGACGACGAAGGGCAGGGCCGTGAAGATCAGGAGCCCGATGATGTAGGGCGCGAGATAGAAGAGCCCGAGGTAACGGCTGTCTCCGCTCATGCAGCACCTCCGGCTTTCGCCAAGGTTTCAGGCAGGCGATGCTGGGTAGCCGTCACCATTTCTCGGAAGAGGCGGGTCGGCTTATCCTGGGGCAGGGCGGCGACAAGCGGATCCGAGACGAAGAGCGGCAGGAGCGCATCGACGTCTTCAGACAGGACTGATGCCACGAGGGCGTTCTGCCGGTCGGCATGGGGACGGGCGAGCAGTTCAAGACCCTTCGGCAGACGGCCTGCAACGATGGGCTGGATGCCGAGTGCACTGAAGCGGGCATTGGTTTCGACGATCGTGCCCTCTGCAAAGCCGGCGAGCTGCCCCCGGTTCGGCAGGTTGACATTGCTCACATGCTCAGGCCCGCCCATCAGAGCCTTGATCTGCTCGACGATGGCTTCGTCCGAGGCGCGGGCTGGCGGCAGCTCGGCGCCCTTGTCGAGGGCATCCGCATAATCGACCTTCTCCTGTCGTTCCCGCATCCGGAACTCGACCGGGGTGAGGCCGAACTTCCAGGCGGCGTGATCATCGAGGTACCAGCTCTGCGGCAGGAACTCGACGAGGTGCCGGTCGCCCGCTGCTGCGGCGATGCCGAAGCGGAGCGAGAGGTCGAACTTAACGCGGAAGCTGTCGGTGAAGTAGCGATCGTGTTCGTTGGCGGGATCCAGCGGCGATTCCCGCCAGCCGGTCGCATGATGCTGTCTCGCGAAATCGAGAAAGGCCGGCATCATGTCGATACCGCCAACAGCGGCCCGATCAACGAAGGTGAAGTGGTTGATGCCGAGCACGTTCACCTTGGCATTGCGATAGCCGTAGAGCACTTCGCCTGCCTGGCGGTTGGCGAGGTAAGCCATGATTTTGCGGGTCTTGATCACTTCGTGACAGGAACCCCAGGCGCGGATCTGCGGGAAAACGGCATAGAGCGTGCCTGTCAGCACGGACATCGGGTTTGTCAGATTGCAGACGTAAGCCTCAGGGCAGTGGTTGGCGATGGCGCGGCCGATCTCGGCGATCATGGGGATTGCACGCATGGCGCGGACAAAGCCGCCGGGCCCGACGGTGTCGCCGACCGATTGGCGGATGCCGTAGCGTTCGGGGATCGCGATGTCGTTTGCCATGTCCTCGAAGGAACCTGGCAGGATCGAGATGATGACGATGTCGGCACCACGAAGCGCTGCCTCCAGCGTGCGTTCTGCCGTATAGGTGACGGGCGCGCCGGTGTCGCTGCGAGCGGCATAGCGGGTGCCGATACGGGCGTTGCGCTCGGCCGCAGCATGGGCGAGGTCGTAGAGCCGGACTGTCGCTGGCACCGTTCCGTCCTGGGCGAGGTCGCCCATCAGTTTCGTCGCCCAATTGAGCGAGCCGCCGCCGACATAGGCGATGGTGACGGGGCGCGTGTATTCCGTTTTCTGCATCGCAATATTTGGGGTGGACCAAGCCAAGACCGACCCACCTCCGTGGCCTGTCTCGCAGTCTACCCTCCTCCTCCTGATATCCTCCCCGGTCTTCCCAAGTCGACCGGTCCTGTGTCTACTATCTCGCTATACGGTTCGCGCGGAAATCGACAAATAGGGGAAAAATGATGGACGAAACTGAAGGTAGTGTGCTCGGCGGTATTCCGATGCAGGCGCTGGCGCTCAACCTGACACGCTCGACCATCCGCATGCAGCATTCGCAGACCTGGTCGATCGACAAATCGAACCGGGTGCATGACCTCGTGATCTGTCTGAGCGGTCGCGGGATCTATGAGGTCGAGGGGCGGACGGTGGAGGTGGAGCCGGGTTCGGCGATGCTTTTGCCCGCCGGCACGCGGTTCGTCGGTCGATCGGCGTCGGTCGAAGCCTATACCGGGGTTGCGCAGCATTTCACGCTCGATCTTTTCGGTCGGCTCGATCTCATCGGGCAGATGGATCTCGCCTTGTCGGTGAAGCTTGCCCGCTGGGACATGCTGGAGAAGGTGGTCCGTCACTTTCGCGAGACGGCGCCGCCTTATTCGACGAGCCTGCAGCAGCATCATGTCTTCATGTTCCTGTTGATCGAGTTCATCGAACAGGCCTTCATCGGCTGGCGCGAGCAGTCGGTCGGGACGGTCGCCAATCCCGACCAGCTGTCGCTGGCGATCATGGTCGCTGCCAGCCAGATCGCTGCGGATCCGCTGAACGAGGCGATCACCTCGCAGGTGCTTTCGGCCGCACCCTACAATCCCGACTATTTCAAGCGCGAGTTCCGCAAGCGCGTCGGCTGGACCATGGACAAGTTCCAGGAGTTCAAGCGCATGGAGCGTGCCATGGGGTTGCTGGCCGGTGGATGCACGGTGAAGCGGGCGGCTGCTCTCTCCGGCTATGCGGACGCCTATTATTTCTCCCGTATGTTCAAGCGCTATATCGGGATCAGTCCGCAGGGTTATAGGGAAGCCGAACGGCGCAACCGGGAGGGCGCTTTTCCGAGGGGGGAAGAAGATGGCCAGGTGGCCTATCCGCTGCCGAGGAGCTGAAAACCTGTCTTAGGACTTATCTTGGCGCACGCACTTTTCATCTTCTTATGCCGCTAGTGAAAAGATTTTTTGCCTTGTCGCATGATCTGCAACATGTATGATAAGTTGACGTAACATGTATGGGAGGAATGATGTCGCACACCGATTTCACCAATCGCTTCGCCATCGATCCGTTGACCGCTGCCGGGTTTGGCACGGATGAACTACGCTCGAATTTTCTGCTGCCGCCGCTCTTCGTGCCGGGCCGCATCCAGCTGCACTACACGAATTACGATCGCATGATCGTCGGCGGTGCCGTGCCGCTCGCCTCGGAACTGCCGCTCGAAACCATCAAGCCGGCGGGTACGCCTGAACTGCTCGCACGTCGTGAGATGATTGCGGTCAATATCGGCGGGGCAGGCGTGGTGACGGTCGATGGAGAGCGGTTCGAGGCCGGCACCCGGGACATGGTCTATGCCGGTATGGGATCGTCGGTCACCTTCGCCTCGGTGTCGGCGGACGAGCCTGCGAAATTCTACCTGCTCAGTGCTCCGGCACACACGCAGCACCCGCCTCGGCACATCGGCATCGGTGACGCCAAGCGGCTCGATCTCGGCGCGCAGGAAACCAGCAATGAGCGCTCGATCTTCCAGTTCGTTCACCCCGAAGGCGTGAAAACCTGCCAGTTGGTGGTCGGCATGACGAGCCTTGCCAAGGGGTCGGTCTGGAACACCATGCCCTGCCACATCCATGACCGGCGCATGGAGGCCTATCTCTATTTCGACATGGCGGAGAAAACCCGCGTCTTCCATCTGTTCGGCGAACCGGACGAGACGCGCCACATCATCATGAAGAACGAGGAAGCCGTCCTGTCGCCCGGCTGGTCGATCCATTCCGGGGCCGGCACGGCGAATTATTCGTTCATCTGGGCCATGGCCGGCGACAATGTCGATTACACCGATGTCGATGCGGTCGCCATCGAGGATATGCGGTGACATCCTCCTCTTATCGTGGGGAGATAGGCTTAAGTTGGGGCATGCGGGATCGTCCATCTCGCGTGCCCTGATTCTATGCTTGATCTCTATTTTGGGTTGTGGTTCGGCTGGTCATTCGGATCGCTGATCCAGCACTGCCCATGCCCCAATCTGAGCGATCTTATTAAACTCATATTAGTCTTCCTTGCCCATGCTCCGTTCGATTCAGACATGGACTTCGACGACAGCAAACTTTGCTCGTCGGCGATGTCGGGGGAGACCAAGACCGTGTTCATTGACCGTATATTGTCGCGCTTTAACATTCAGACGAAGGTGCTGATTTTCATTCTGCCTTTCGTCATCAGCATTTCCGCTGTCGGCTTCACCGGGCTCTATGCGTCGGGATTGCTACAGGGCCGCATCGAAATCTCGAACAGCGTGCTGCAGTCATTGAGCGGTTTCCGTGACGTCTCCGCCTCGATGAACAGCTTTCTCGCCAATACGACCGAAGAGGCCAAGGCTGATCTGACCGGCCGCCTTGAGCAGCAGCGACGTGATCTGGACAGCACGCTTGCTCAACTAGCTCCCGACGCGGATGGTCGCGGTGAGCTCGAAGAGGCCGGTAAGCTGATCGATCAGGTCTTTGTCCATATCGACGATCTCTGGACGCTGCATGCTTCGGAGACCGCCCTTGTCGAGACCCTGCAGCGGGGGGGCAAGCAGGTGGTCGTTGCACAGGGACGCGTGACGGCCGCCATGGCGACCATGGAGCGCGCCGTGCAGGCGGATGACGCTGAGGCCAAGACGATGCTGCGCGACGCCGAGAGCATTCGCAGCACCGGCACTTTCCTCACCGAAACCAATTCCGCTTTCACCAAGGCCAAGACGCCGGAGGAGAAATTCGCCGTCATTGGGGAGCGCATCGACGAAATCCTTGCCCGCCAGCAGGTGCTGGCGGAAGTGCTGCCGAAGGCGAACCTGTCGGCCGCCAAGACGCTTGAGAAGATCGGCGGCGAATTGAAGGCAGCGCTCGCAAGCAACGACATGTCCGAGGATGCGATCAAAAGCATGACCGGTCAGTTGCGCAATTTCACGCAGCTCAATGCCTATCTCGGCCTTGCAGCACAGCAAAAGATGAAGGAAGCGACGATCAAGTTCGGCGAACTCGATGCGCCGCTTGCCAAGGCCCAGGCTGTCATCGAAGACGGTCGACAGGTCATGGCCGCCGGCTATGCCGTGCAGATCATGATGGCCCGTTTCCTGCTGGAGCCGACCGAGCAGAACCGCATGCTGCTGGAGCAGCAGTTTAATGCCGTGAAGAAGTTCCTTGCAGAACTCGACAAGACGGCCGCCGATCAGCCGATCCTGATGCAGGTGAAGAAGGATCTCGGCCCGGCTGTCGATACGATGATCGGTGCCGGCGCCGAACTCGTGAAGGTCAGCCAGGAACGCAAGGCAAGCTTCGAAGAGGCAGCTGCCGACCTTAACGTCATCTGGAGGCAGCTGACGACCTTTGCGGAGATGCAGAAGGTTTCGGCCGGGCAGGAACGTCAGGAAGCCAACTCGATTTCCATCAGTGCAACGGCGCTCGGCATCCTGATTTCCATCTTCGCCGGCATCGGGCTTGTCATGACCTTCAAGGGGCCGATCGGCCAGATCACTGGCGCCATGCGTCGCCTGGCCGAAGGTGTTCTCGATACGAAAATCAACGGCGAAGCCCGTGTTGACGAGATCGGCGAGATGGCCCGTGCGCTCGGCGTGTTCAAGCAGAACGCACTTTCGAAGATCGAAATCGAAAGCCGCAGCGAAGCCGAACGCGCTCAGGCGGAAGAAGAGCGTCGTCGCAACGATCTCGAAAAGCAGGAAATCGATCGCCAGATCGACTTCGCCGTCAATGCGCTGGCCAGCGGTCTCGGCCGTCTCGCCAAGGGGGATATCTCCGAGACCATCGACACGCCGTTCCACGGCCGTCTCGAGCAGTTGCGCAACGACTTCAACCAGTCGCTCGAGCATCTGCAGGATACGATGACGCAGATCCGCTCGAACACCTACATGATCCAGCGCAACGCCGCCGAAATGAGCAGTGCGGCCGATCAGTTGGCCAAGCGCACTGAACAGCAGGCCGCCTCGCTCGAGGAAACGGCAGCTGCCGTCGACGAGATCACGGTTACCGTCAAGTCGTCCGCGGAGCGGGCCGAGGAAGTAAACAACATCGTCGCCGATACCAAGGGCCGTGCCGATACCTCGTCGACGGTTGTCGGAAACGCCATCGATGCCATGGGTCGCATCGAAGACGCGTCTGGCCAGATCGTCCAGATCATCGACGTGATCGACGAAATCGCCTTCCAGACCAACCTGCTGGCGCTCAATGCCGGCATCGAGGCCGCCCGTGCGGGCGAAGCCGGCAAGGGCTTTGCGGTCGTTGCCCAAGAAGTGCGCGAGCTCGCACAGCGATCGGCGGGGGCTGCCCAGCAGATCAAGGATCTGATCCACAAGTCGAGCACGGAAGTCTCTTCCGGCGCCAAGCTGGTGCAGCAGACAGGTTCTGTGCTCGCCGAGATCTCGGCCAATATCATCACGGTCGCCGACCGCGTCTCGGTCATCGCCATGGCCAGCCGCGACCAGTCGAATGCGCTGGCCGAGGTCAACTCCTCCGTCAACGAGATGGACCAGATGACCCAGCGCAACGCCGCGATGGTCGAGGAAACCAATGCGGCGACCCGCCAGCTGGCCGACGAAGCGGATGCGCTGATGCAGCTTATCAACCAGTTCAAGCTCGCGCCTGAAGGCCGCCGTCAGCAGGCCACGCACGCGCAGCATCGCGCTGCCTGATTCCCGCCAATCGCTGCAAGATCACGAGCCGCCGGTCCCTGTGGATCGGCGGCTTTTTCGCGGCCGGACATTGTCGCGTGAAAGCCGGGTTGGAAAGCTGCAGACAGGCAGCTATCCTTTGGACAAGGAGGAGCGCGCATTTGACGATCGGAATGATACCACCCGCACGGCGAATGGCTGCAGCACGGCGCATGATCATCGCGCTCGTTCTGGTTTTGCTTGCCGCAAGCCTCGCGCTGCTGACGGTCGGCAACCGGCTGATCACGCGCAAGGTCATGGAAGAAGCCTCGCTCCAGGCCAATAGCGCACTGCGTCTGGCGAGTTCGGCCTTGTCAGGCCATCTCAGCCGCTACGAAACGCTGCCAGCGCTGATCGCCGACCACGATGACATGAAGGAGCTTGTTCTCGATCCCGGCAATCCGGCGCTTCGCGATGCGACCAATCGTTATCTCAAAGAGATCAACGCGCTGCTCGAATCCTCCGACATCTATGTGATGACGATGGACGGCAACACGATCGCGGCGAGCAATTTCGACGGGGCGGCGAGCTTTGTCGGCGAGAACTTCAGCTACCGTCCCTATTTCTACGAAGCGGCGGCCGGCAAGCAGGCACGCTTCTATGCGCTTGGCACGACATCGGCCAAGCGTGGCTACTATTTCTCCTCGCCGATCGAAGTGAATGGCGCAGTGCGCGGCGTTATCGCCTTCAAGGTTGACATCGAAGACATCGAAACGTCCTGGCGCGGTGGCGAATACAAGATCCTGGTGCATGATCCCGAGGGAATCATCTTCATGACCGGCAACCCGGAATGGCTCTATGCCTCGGTCCTGCCGCTGACACCCGAACGTCTCGAACGGACCACCGCCTCGCGGCGGTATTCGGACGCCGTCCTGCGGGAATTGCCGATCAAGCGCGGTGCACTCGACGACCATGTGTTGATGACCATCAACCAGAGCGATGGAAATCGCGAATATCTTGTTCTGCAACATTATATGCCGGACGCTGACTGGACCGTGAAGGTGCTCTTCGACACAGGCACCATCCACGCCCAGGCGCGCACCATGCTGGTCGCCATCCTGCTCTTTCTCTGCCTCTTCGTGCTGGGGCTCGCCGTGGTCATTCAGCGCCGCGCCCGGCTGCAGGAGCGGATGCACATGCAGATCGAAGCTCAGGCCGAGCTGGAGCGGCGGGTCGAGGAGCGGACGGCCGATCTTGCGCGCGTCAATCTGCAACTGCGCCAGACCCAGGCGGATCTCATCCAGGCTGGCAAGCTCGCCGGCCTCGGCCAGATGTCGGCGGCTTTGTCGCATGAGTTCAACCAGCCGCTCGCTGCTGCCAAGACCTATGCCGACAGTGCGACGATGCTGATCGATCGCAACCGGATATCGGAGGCACGCGACAATCTCGGGCGCATTTCCAGCCTGATCGACCGCATGGCCTCGATCTCGCGCCATCTGCGCAACTTCGCCCGCAAGCCGAATGAGAAACTCGGCCCGATCTCGATCGAAGAAGTGGTCCGTGAGACGCTCGAAATCGTCTCTGCGCGGCTAGGGACAGCCGATGCCAGCCTGTCTCTCAGTTTCGAGCCCGGTCTGCCAGCAGTCCAGGGTGGGCCCGTGCGTCTGCAGCAGGTTCTGGTCAACATCCTGACCAATGCTTGCGACGCTGTCGAAGGTTTGGAGGACCGCAAGATCGAACTTTCGGCGCGGAGTTCACAGGGACGCGTCGTGATCGAGATCGCCGATCGTGGGCCAGGCGTTCCGCCGGCGATCGTCGAGCGCATCTTCGATCCCTTCTTCACCACCAAGGGCGTGGGCAAGGGGCTTGGTCTCGGTCTCTCCATTTCCTACAATATCATCAAGGATTTTGGTGGCAGCCTGACGGTCGGCAAACGGGAAGGCGGCGGCGCACTCTTTCGCATCGAACTCCTGCAGGCTGAAGCATTGAACGAGGCGGCGGAATGAATTCTGGACAGGTCTTGCTCGTCGATGACGAGGAGGAGCTGCGCTTCTCCACCAGTCAGGCGCTCGAACTGCACGGCCTGCAGGTCAAGGCCTTCGCCTCTGGAGAGGAAATCCTTTCGCGGGTCGGTTTCGGTTTCGATGGCGTGGTCGTGAGTGACATCCGCATGCCGGGCATGGACGGGATGACGCTTCTCCACCGCATCCGCGAACTCGATCACGAAATCCCCGTCATTCTTGTGACTGGACATGGCGAGGTGCAGCTTGCCGTCAAGGCGATGCGTGAAGGCGCCTATGATTTCATCGAAAAGCCGTTTGCCAGCCAAGCGCTTGCCGGTGTCGTGCGTCATGCGCTCGACCGCCGATCGCTGGTGCTCGAGAACCGGCGCCTGAGGGCGGTCGCGGGCAAGCGCGACGATATCGAGACGCGGCTTCCGGGGCGCACGCCCGTCATGGTCGACCTGCGTTACCGTGTGCGCGCCATCGGCGCCACCGAAGCGGATGCGCTGATCATCGGCGAGACGGGTGCCGGCAAGGAAGTCGTGGCGCGCAGCCTGCACGACGTCAGCGCTCGGTCGAAGGGACCGTTCATCGCGATCAACTGCGCCTCGCTGCCGGAGACGCTGATCGAAAGCGAGCTCTTCGGTCATGAGGCCGGTGCCTTTCCGGGCGCGATCCGTGCACGCTACGGAAAGTTCGAGCATGGCCGTGGTGGGACAATCCTGCTCGACGAGATCGGCTCCATGCCTTTCGACCTGCAAGCGAAGTTCCTGCGTGTCCTGCAGGAGCGTACCATCACCCGGCTCGGGTCCAACGAGACGGTGCCGCTCGATGTGCGCTTTCTGGCGACCAGCAAGGTCGACCTCGAAAGCGAGGTCGCTGCCGGGCGGTTTCGCGCCGATCTTTTCTACCGGCTGAACGTCGCGACGCTCAGGGTGCCGTCGCTTTCGCAGCGACGGGCCGATATTCCGCTGCTTTTCCTGCACCTGGTGCGCGAAGCCTCGGCGCGCTACGGTCGCGACGACATGGAGGTCGAGCCGGATATCTTGTCCGAGATCGCCGAGCGCGACTGGCCGGGCAATGTGCGCGAGCTAAGGAATGCTGCGGATCGCCTCGTGCTTGGCATTGAAACCGGGCTCGACGTCACGACCGATCCTGATGCATCCGCCACACGTCTTGCCGAGAAGGTGGCAGCCTATGAAAAGCAATTGATTGCCAGCGCGATTGCGGCCCATGGGGGCGCGCTGAAGCCTGTCTACGAACAGCTCGGCATTTCGCGAAAGACGCTTTACGAGAAGATGCAGAAGCACGGATTGGACAAGAATCTGGCCGTCGACGGTTGAAGCTGGGCCTGGATCTCTTGGACTTAGGTCGGCCGCGTGCACGAAATGGGTGGCTTTCCACCCATTGACCTGTCGAAATGTTACGATTTCCCCCCATGCGCGGCGTGAAAATGGCCGGGCGCGGGTGAGGGGGGCTCACACCTCGTTGCCTCCCGCTCAAGCCGAGGCTTAGCTCGCCCAAGGTCCGGCCCAGAGGAGGCGTCGGACTCTGTCACGTCAAAACATGCAGGGAGGACTTCATGAAAAAGTTCATGATCGCTATGGCTGGTGCCATGGCTCTGACGTTTGCCGCATCCGTTTCCGCTCAGGACAAGGCCGACTGGCCGGGCAGCCTGACCATCGGTACCGCCAGCCAGGGCGGCACCTACTTCATTTATGGCACGGGTCTTGCCGGCCTCATCACCGAAAAGCTGGGTGTCAACGCATCTGCTGAAGTCACCGGCGGTCCTGTCCAGAACGCCACGCTCATTGAGACCGGCGACCATCTGATGGGTCTCGTGACCATGGGTCCGGCCTACGAAGCCTGGACCGGCAACAGCGAACTTGCACCGGGTGTCGAACACAAGAACCTGCGCGCCCTGTTCCCGATGTATCAGACGCCGTTCCAGGTCGTTGCGTTGAAGTCGTCCGGCATCACGTCCGTGGCTGACCTCGACGGCAAGCGCGTCTCGGTCGGTCCTGCCGGCGGTACTGCTGCGACCTACTGGCCGCGCTACTTCGAAAGCGTCGGCGTAAAGCCGGTCATCTCCTTCTCGGGTGCCAATGACGCGACCAGCCAGGTGAAGGATGGTCTGATCGACGCCTTCGCCTTTGCTGCCGGCGTTCCGATTTCGGCCTTCGCGCAGATCGCCGCTGAAAACCCGGTCAACATCTTCGGCTTCAGCGCGGAAGAGCAGGCGAAGATCCTCGAAGCCATGCCGGAACTGGCTGCCTTCGAAGTGCCCGGTGGTCTCTATCAGGGTTTCCCTGACCCGCAGGGCACGGTCAGCCTCTGGAACTTCGCGGTCGCCAATGCCGAAATGCCTGAGACGCTTGCCTACGAGATCACCAAGCTGGTGATGGAAAACAACGATCGCATGGTCCAGATCCATGCCACGGCCTCCGAGACCATCCCGGCAAACATTGAGAAGAACACCTTCTTGCCGTTCCATCCCGGCTCGGTGCGCTATTTCGAAGAAAAAGGCATCACCATTCCCGATGACCTGAAGGGCCAGTAAAGCCCGGAACCTGCGCCGCGCGGTGCAGGCAATCGGCGGCAGCTCCGGCTGCCGCCCTCCTTCGTGCAAGATCCGGCTTCCTTATCGGGACACACCACCATGACACAAGCTGACAACATCTCAGCGCAGCAAGCCGCTGGGCCCATCGTGGCTCAGAACGTCGATGACGAGCCGGTTGCGAGCAACCAGCGGCTCCATGCAAACTGGACGAACAAGGCGATCATCGTTCTCTGCATCGCCTATACCGCCTTCCATATCGGGGTGATGAACCTCTATCCGCTCGAAACCTGGACCTATCGCCTGATCCACGTCTGCGGCGGTCTGCTTCTCGGCTTCCTGATCTATTCGGCCGTGCAATTGCCGGTCGCCGTGCCGGAGCGGGTGCGGCGCAATCCGATCGAGTGGCTTCTTCTTCTGGTGGGTGTCGGTGGCATCGGCTACGGCTTTGCCATGATCGCCTATGCCTGGGGCGCCTACTGGGTCGCCGGCATTGCGCGTCCTCCAGCCTTCGTTTTCTCGACCTATGGCCTGCCGCTCCTGGCGGGCACTGCTGCCGCGCTCCTCGCTGCCTGGTTCTTCCCCAGCCGTGACCGGACCCGCGTCGATTGGGCCGACTATGCGCTCGGCGTCGCCTCGATTGCGGTCCTCGGCTATATCCTGTTCAATGTCGGACCGCTTCGTCTGAGAGCTGGAACGGCCATGGCGCAGCCGGCGGACTTCTATGCTGCCCTGGTTGGCGTCATTCTCATCCTCGAAGTGACGCGGCGTGTCGCGGGCCTTGCCCTGGTGGTGATCGCCTCGATCTTCATTCTGTATTCCTTCGCCGGTCCCTATCTGCCCGGCTTCCTCGCCCATCGTGGATACGAGGCACGGCGCTTCTTCACCTACATCTTCACCGACCAGGGCATCCTCAGCGATCCCGTGGCGGTGTCCTCGACCTACATCATCCTGTTCATCACCTTCGCGGCTTTCCTGCAGGCGTCTAAGGTCGGCGATTACTTCGTCAACTTCGCCTTTGCGGCAGCCGGTCGTGCGCGTGGCGGTCCGGCCAAGGTTGCGGTTCTCGCGTCCGGTCTGATGGGCATGATCAACGGTACATCTGCGGGCAACGTCGTCTCCACGGGCTCGCTGACCATCCCGCTGATGAAGAAGGTCGGCTATCCCGCAAAGACATCCGCGGCGGTTGAAGCTGCAGCGTCCTCCGGCGGCCAGATCATGCCGCCGATCATGGGCGCCGGTGCCTTCATCATGGCCGAAGTCACGGGGATCCCTTACACGGACATCGTGGTTGCCGCGATCATTCCGTCGGTTCTCTACTTCGCATCCGTGTATTTCATGGTCGATCTGCAGGCGACGAAACTCGGCATGAAGGGGCTTCCGAAGGAAGAACTGCCGGTCTTCAAGGAGCTGCTGAAGCAGGTCTACCTGTTCATCCCGATCATCATGCTGATCTACACCCTGTTTGCCGGATATTCGGTTATCCGCGCTGGCACGGTGTCGATGATGGCAGCGGCCGTGGTCAGCTGGCTGACACCGCATCGCATGGGACCGCGATTGCTGGCGAAGGCCTTCGACATCGCCGCACGCATGTCGGTCCAGCTTGTCGCCGTCTGCGCGTGTGCGGGCATCATCGTCGGCGTCATCGCGCTGACGGGCGTCGGGGCTCGCTTCTCCAGCCTGCTCCTGGGCATTGCCGAACAGAACCAGCTGTTGGCGCTGTTCTTCGCCATGTGCATTTCCATCGTGCTGGGCATGGGCATGCCGACGACCGCCGCCTACGCCGTTGCTGCCGCTGTGGTCGCACCCGGTCTGGTCAATCTCGGCATTCCGGTTCTCACCGCACACTTCTTCGTCTTCTACTTTGCGGTGATGTCGGCGATCACGCCACCGGTGGCGCTCGCGGCCTATGCGGGTGCGGCGCTCTCGGGATCCGATCCGATGAAGACCTCCGTCGAGAGCTTCAAGATCGGCCTCGCGGCCTTCGTGGTGCCGTTCATGTTCTTCTACTCGCAGGCCATGCTGATGCAGGGTACCTGGCTGGAAGTCCTGCATGTGTTCGTGTCGGCAAGCCTCGGCATCTACATGCTCGCGGCCGCGGTTCAGGGATGGTTCTTCGGTGCACTCGGGGCGCCGCTGCGGCTTGTGTTGCTTGCAGGCGCACTCAGCATGATCAGTGGCGGACTGGTCTCCGACGTGATCGGACTGGTCGTCGGGGGCTCGCTCTTCCTCTATCAGCGCCGCTTCGTTACCACGGACGCCATTGCGCGCGGGGTGGACTGAGCGCCTGCCTGGAAGCATCGATCAGAATGATGGGGGCGGCGCCGACAAGGCGCCGCCCTTTTTTAGCGCCACGCCGTTTTCAGCGTCACCTTGCGCCGGGCGCGAAGAGCGAGGTCCAGTTGCGGATGAACTCTTCCCGGGTGGCCCGGTCCTGGGCCGCGAGCAGTGCGGGGCCGACACGGATCGGCCTGCCGATGCCGGATTCGATCAGCGAGATCGGACCGTCGACGCCCGGGGGCAGGGGGGCGTTTTCGGCAAAGTAGAAGGCTTTCTCGCGGGCCACCTTCTGGCCGCGCTCGGAAACCAGGTAATCGACGAAGCGGGCAGCGAGATCCGGCTGGGGCGAATGGGTCGGGATCATCGCGCCGCGGGTCAGGATCAGCGTGTAATCGCGGGGGACGACCACCTGCATGTCGTTGTTGCGCAGATAGCGCGCATAGGCATAGGAGCCGAGGATGTTGTAGGCGATCTTCAGCCTGCCTTGCTCGATCAGATCGAGCACTTCCTTGTTGCAGCAGCTGGTCACCACCTGGGCGCGGCTGAAGCTCTCCAGGAGGCGGCCATAACTCGTCGGTGCCTGCTGGGCATCGTGAAAGGCGAGCAAATAGCCGACGCCTGACAGCTGAACATTATAGGTGCCGATGCGGGTCCAGTATTCGTCAGGCTTGCGGCGCAACAGTTCGGCGATCTCGACATGCGAGCGGGGGACATCTTCCGGCGGCACTTGCGAGGCGTCATAGACGATGACGGCGGGCTCGAAGGCGAAGCCGAAGATTTCGTCGCGCCAGTTGGCCCAGGCCGAAACATGCTCCGTTTCCTCCGATTGGTGGGATCTGGCGCAGCCGTCATTGGCGAGCTTGACGAGATGGTCGACCGAGGAGGAAATCCACAGGTCGCCGTGGCTCCGCCGCTGACGACAGGCCAGTTCCGCCTCGCGGAAGAGATCGTTGCTGACATAGTCGTTGAATTCGACCGTCACATCGCGCGCTGTTTCCTGGAAGTCCCGGATCAGCGGCGCAATGACATCGGCATCGGTCACCCCGTTGATGACAAGTTTCATTCGTTCCGAGCCGGGTGCGGGAAAGACCGAGCGCTCCCCCTCAAGGGCGAAAACCGAAGTCGAGGTCAGGGTGGCCGCCAACAGGCCGCCGACAAGGGTGCGGAATTGCGTTGAAAGGCTCATATGGTCGGCCTCGCATCAATCAGGGGGAGCTCGAGGAAAACGGTGAAGCCCGTCTCTGGCGTGCGTTCGCGGAATGCGAGCGCACCGTTGAGCGTCGTTGCCACTTCAGAGGCGATGGCAAATCCAAGACCCGAGCTGCCTTCGCCTGACTTCGACGAGACGAAGCGGCGCGTGACTTGAGCCCAGTCCTGGGCCGGGATGCCGGGGCCATCGTCTTCCACCTCGACCAGAACGAAATCGCCGCGACGGATCACACGCACGGCAAGGCTTGAGACCACACCATGACGCAGCGAGTTGTCGATGACATTGACGATCGCCTCGCGCAGGCTCAAGCCATCGCCGAGCACCATCAACGGCTCTGGCGGTGCCTCGAAGGAGACGACGATGTCGGGGTCGATGGTGATCGGCACGGCAGCCCGGAAGGCCTTGCGTGCCACATCGACGACGTCAACCGGCGAGAGCTGCACGGAGTCGAAGCGGTGGATGACCATGGCATGGTTGAGCAACTGCGTGGTGAAGCGCGCGAGCTCCGATGCCCGGTTCTTCACCCGGTCGAGGTGGCGGCGGTCATTCTCCGAAAGAGCCTCTTCGTTGATCAGGCTGACCTGGGCCGATAACGCCGTCAGGGGCGTGCGGATCTGATGGGCACTGTCGGCAATGAAACGCTGCAACAGCTGCAATCGGTCATCCAGCCGGCCCATGAAGTGGTTGATGGACTCCACGAATGGGGAGATTTCGCGAGGCACGTCTATAGCGAGCGGTGTCAGATCCTGGCTGTCCCGGCGGCGAAGCGTGTCGCCGAGTGCATCGAGCGGTCGCAGCGAATAGCGCACGGCAACAATGGTCCCCCCGAGCGCAAGCAGGCTCATGACGCCGACAAGTACCAGGGCGCGGGTCGTCAATTCGGTCGTCAGTTCCTGACGGGCCTCGATGGTCTGGGCGATCAGGACCTTGGCCCAACCACCGAGCGAGGGATCGGCAATCGCGCGGCTGGCGGCCACCATGCGCACCGGCTGATCGCGAAAGCGTGACGTCTGGAACAGGACCTCGGTGCGGGCATTGGCAATGTCTCCAGGAAACTCTAGGTCCTCATAGCCGGTCAGCGTCGAAGCGTCGGGTGCCATGACGCGGTAGAAGATCTTGTCTCGCGGTGCGAGGCCGAGCAGTTCGAAGGCACTCGGCGGCAGGTTGACCGCGATGCGGCCTTCTTCGACCACCAGACTGTCGAGGATCTGGATTGCCGCGCCCTGCAGGAGCCGGTCATAGGCCTCGTCGGCCGCCGCACGAGCATAAAGCCACGCCGCCGTCATCAGGATCGCGGCGCCACCCGCCAGCACGATTGCAACGCGGATGACGAGGCGTGCGAAGAGGGAGCGCCTAGTCCTCTGCATCGGACACCAATTGATACCCCACACCACGCACGGTCACGATACGCGCCCTGGCGCCTTCAAGCTTCTTTCTCAGGCGTCCGACATAGAGCTCGATGGCATTCGGGCCTGCAGGTTCGTCGAAGCCGAAGAGCTGGTCGAGCAACTGGTCCTTGCTGAAGACGCGTCCCGGACGGCTTGCCAGGATTTCGAGCAGGGTCATTTCGCGGCGCTTCAGCTGAACCTCGCGGTTGCCGACCTTGACCGTCCGCTGGGTGCGGTCGAGCAACACGTCACCACAGGCAATCACGTTGGTCGCCTCGCCACCGGCATGTCGCCTCAGCAGCACGCGGGCACGGGCTTCGAGTTCCCGGAAATCGAAGGGTTTCACAAGGTAATCGTCCGCGCCAAGGTCGAGGGCGCCGACGCGGTCGTCGATTTCCGAACGAGCTGTCAGCACAAGCACAGGCACGGTCGAGCCCTGGTCGCGCATCCGCTTCAGTATCGAGAAGCCATCCATGCCCGGCAGCATGACATCCAGGATCACCAGATCATATTCGGTAAAGTCGAGGATCTCGGATGCGGCACGGCCGTTCGTCTCCCAATCGACCGTATGGCCGATGGTTTCAAAGCGGCGAGAGATGGCCTCTCCAACGTCGAGCGTGTCTTCCACGAGCAGAATGCGCATGGCCGGACGCTCGCATGTCTGACTGCTGCGATCAAGGTGAGGTAACGCTTGCATCGCCCGGGGAAAACGCGATCTGAGAGCTTTCCCGTCCAGTTACTTTCGAACGCGACGTTCAATCGAGCAAGCCGGCCACCAAGGGCGCCGTTCGATGTCCTTGCCAGGTTCCGATGCTCGGCCGCTCGAGCCTCGTCTCAGGCCTGCGCCTCCATGGAAACCAAGGCTTCCGCAGGCGGTGATTTCATGGCTTCGATCAGCGATGCCATGATCGCGCTGCGAAGCGCATAAGTGTTTGCGGTGGTTTTCTTGTGATCCAGCCTCTGCGCCGCGACAACCAGATTTGCGCCTTGCTGCATGACGATCTGTTGAGCCCGGACCATCGCCCAGGTCTCGATATCAGTCTGTTCCCTCATGTCCGCATCCCCAGCTAAGTCATTTAGCCCGCGAGGCTTTCTCGAATCAGCCTCGTATTCGAGGATATCCTATTATTTGAATTGATTAAATGAGGTACCCAAAAAAGGTCATGAAATAAGGACGATGCTGGTTGATATTTTAAGAGTGACCTGTGTAGCCGCCTTCAATCTTCCTTAAGAGCCCCACGCTTTAATGCATTCCTCGGCTTCAAGGAGACAACATGACCTGCCAAGGTTGCAAGAATGGGGCTGCGTTCAGCTCCACGTTCACGATGGCCTTCCAGCCGATCATGGATACGCGTCGCGGAGAGATTTTCGCACATGAAGCGCTTGTGAGAGGCGCTGACGGGAGCGGGGCAGGTTCCGTCCTGTCCCTGGTCGATCCCGACAATCGCTATGCGTTCGATCAGCAGTGTCGCGTGCGAGCCATCGAGCTGGCGGCTCACCTCTTTCCGCGCAGCAACATGCCGCATCTGTCAATCAACTTCATGCCCAATGCGGTCTATGAGCCGCGCGCCTGCATCCGACAGACGCTGGAGACTGCCAAGCGCACCGATTTTCCACTCGATCGCATCATCTTCGAATTCACCGAAGTCGAGAAACTCGACACGGCGCATCTGCTCAACATTCTCCGGAGCTACCGCGAGATCGGCTTCAAGACGGCGATCGACGATTTTGGCGCGGGCTATTCCGGGCTCAATCTTCTGACCCGCTTCCAGCCTGACCTTGTAAAACTCGACATGGATCTGATCCGGGGCATCGATACCGATGCGGTCAAGCAGGTCGTGGTCCGGCGGACACTCGACATGCTGCGCGATCTCGGCGTCACCGCCGTCTGCGAGGGTGTGGAGACGGCTGGCGAGCTTCAGGTGTTGACGGAACTCGGCGTGGATCTGATCCAGGGCTATTACATCGCCCGTCCGACCTTCGAGGGACTGAGCCCGGTTTCTCCGGCGCTTGCGGCCTGATCGAGGCCAGGCCGTTTCAAACAAGGAGGGGCCGCCTGCGACAGGCGGCCCCTTGCGTTTTTGCGAAAGCGGATCTCAGAAGTCCATGCCGCCGGCCGGCATCGCCGGGACTGCGTCCTTCTTCGGCTTCTCGGCAATCATCGCCTCAGTCGTGATCAGGAGGCCAGCAACGGAGGCTGCATCCTGAAGGGCCGTGCGGACCACCTTGGCGGGGTCGATGACGCCCTGCGCAAAGAGATCTCCGTATTCGCCGGTCTGGGCGTTCCAGCCATAGGCGAATTCGGGCTTCTCACGCAGCTTGCCGACGATGATCGAGCCTTCGGCGCCGGCATTCTCAGCGATCTGACGGACCGGGGCCTCGATCGCACGACGGATGATGTCGATGCCGACGCGCTGGTCTTCATTGGCGGTCTTCAGGTTTTCGAGCGCCTTGACCGAGCGCAGCAGGGCGACACCGCCACCCGGCAGGACGCCTTCTTCGACGGCGGCACGGGTTGCGTGCAGGGCGTCGTCGACGCGGTCCTTCTTTTCCTTCACTTCGACTTCCGTCGACCCGCCGACGCGGATGACGGCAACGCCGCCGGCAAGCTTGGCCAGACGCTCCTGCAGCTTCTCGCGGTCGTAGTCGGAGGAGGTTTCCTCGATCTGCGCCTTGATCTGGGCAACGCGTCCGTCGATCTGGCTCTTGGAACCGGCACCGTTGATGATGGTGGTGTTTTCCTTTTCGATCGACACCTTCTTCGAACGGCCCAGCATGTTGAGGGTGACGTTTTCGAGCTTGATGCCGAGGTCTTCCGAAATCACCGTTCCGCCGGTCAAGATGGCGATGTCCTCGAGCATGGCCTTGCGGCGGTCGCCGAAGCCGGGAGCCTTGACGGCCGCGACCTTCAGACCGCCACGCAGCTTGTTGACGACGAGGGTGGCGAGCGCTTCGCCTTCGACGTCTTCCGCGATGATGACGAGCGGCTTGCCCGACTGGACCACGGCTTCAAGCATCGGCAGCAGAGCCTGCAGGTTCGACAGCTTCTTCTCGTGGATCAGGATGTAGGGATCGTCGAGCTCGACGCGCATCTTCTCCTGATTGGTCACGAAATAGGGGCTAAGATAGCCGCGGTCGAACTGCATGCCTTCGACGACTTCGAGTTCGGTTTCTGCGGTCTTGGCTTCCTCGACGGTGATCACGCCGTCATTGCCGACCTTCTCCATCGCTTCGGCGAGGTAGCGGCCGATCTCGGTATCGCCATTGGCCGAGATGGTGCCGACCTGGGCGATCTCAGCATTGTTGGAGATCTTGCGCGCATTGGCCTTCAGCTCCGCGACGACGGCTTCGACGGCCAGATCGACGCCGCGCTTCAGGTCCATCGGGTTCATGCCGGAGGCAACGGCCTTGGCGCCTTCCTTGACGATGGCCTGGGCGAGAACGGTCGCGGTGGTCGTGCCGTCACCGGCGAGGTCGTTGGTCTTGGACGCAACTTCCCGCAGCATCTGTGCGCCCATGTTCTCGAACTTGTCTTCCAGTTCGATTTCCTTGGCGACCGAAACGCCGTCCTTGGTGATGCGCGGCGCGCCAAAGGACTTGTCGATGACGACATTGCGGCCCTTCGGGCCAAGCGTCACCTTCACGGCATTGGCGAGGATATCGACGCCACGCAGCATCTTCTCGCGGGCATCGGTGTTAAACTTCACTTCTTTTGCAGCCATGGTTCACTCCTCAATAAAGCAAATGATGACCGATTTGGATCAGGCGGCTTTCTTTTCGGCAGCCTGGGCTTCGATGATGCCCATGATGTCGGCTTCCTTCATGATCAGCAGCTCTTCGCCGTCGATCTTGATTTCGGTGCCGGACCATTTGCCGAAGAGAACGCGATCACCGACCTTCACGTCGAGTGCGACGATCTGGCCGTGATCGTTGCGGGCGCCGGGGCCGACGGCGATGACCTCGCCTTCCTGCGGCTTTTCCTTGGCAGTGTCGGGAATGATGATGCCGCCCTTGGTCTTTTCCTCGGACGAAACGCGGCGGACGACGATGCGGTCGTGCAGCGGACGGAACTTCATGTTTTCCTCCTGGACAAACAAAATGGAACGTCCCCAAAGGCCGGACCGGATACGGTCCGGACGGGTGCCGGACCCTTTCCTGGCATCCGGCGCGCGATGATTTGGTTTTTCCGATTTTATCTTTCAAGAGGATCGCGCGAAAAAATCAGCACTCTTGTGTGCCTGCTGCTAACAGTCTGAATTTCAATCACAAATTCAAGTCGCCTCTTGCCAGATCGCGAATTTTTGTCAAACTTTTTATCGTCGATGTTCACGAGGGAAACCGCATGAAATCTTCCAATGACTTCACCCTCCAGATGGAGGGCTACGGCCTAACGACCGCACACATCCTGTACCGCATGCCAGACTTCCGCTCGGTGCTGCAGACGTTTCTCTGGCAGGACTACGATCTGGCTCCCGACTTTCCGCAGATGACGAAATTCCTCGATTTCTGGCGGACCAATCTGGATGGTGACCTCCATTCCGTGCGCTTCAGCCACAAGCGGCTGATCGGCCCGAACGAATGGCGCAAGGTGGACGGAGAATTCAACCTACACTGAGGATCCTGGATCCACCGGGACGACGGGAACAAGGCAGGCTGGTGGGCGTTGGTCCGGGTCGGACACCCCACCCCCAAGGATGCCAGCATGCCCTTTCCCGTTTCGACCTACCGTTTGCAGTTTCGCGGCGGCATGGACTTCGACCGCGCCATCGGGCTCGTCCCCTATCTCAAGCGCCTCGGCATTACCCATCTCTACGCGTCGCCCGTGTTTGCCGCGACCGATGGCTCGACGCATGGCTATGACGTGACCGATGCCAATGTCATCGATCCCGTGCTTGGCGGCCGGGAGGGGCTCGAACGGCTGGCTGCCGCGTTGAAGGCCGAAGGTCTCGGCCTGATCCTCGACATCGTGCCGAACCACATGGCAGCCAGTCTCGAGAACCCATGGTGGCGCAGCGTCATCGAATGGGGCGAGGCGAGCCGCTACGGGCATTATTTCGACATCGACTGGAGTCAGCGGCTCACGCTTCCGTTTCTCGGCAAGCCGTTCGAGCAGGCGGTGGTGGATGGAGAGATCTCGCTCACGCTCGATGCTGACCAAGGGGTGCTCGCGCTCGCCTATTTCGATAGTCTCTATCCGCTGAACCCATCGACCTATCCGGCGGCTCTCGCCAGCTGCGAGAATCCTATGGCCGCACCGCTCTCGGATCTCGGGCGCCAGGCGACAGCCGGGGAGGAGGCCGAGTTCCATCAAGCCGTCGTTTCGCTTTGCCGCGAGCATGGTTGCGACGGGCTGCTCGAGGAGCTCCGGGCGAAGGCGCAGGAACATGAGTTTCTGCTCTTTCTCCACGACCTCCAGCCCTTTCGCCTGATGCATTGGACGGAAGCCGCCAAAGGCCTCAACTACCGGCGCTTCTTCGAAATCGCCGGTCTGGTCGGTTTGCGCGTCGAGGCACCGGACGTTTTCGAGGCTGCCCATCGGACGGTGCTGGAACTGGTGCAAGCCGGCCAGGTCGACGGCTTGCGCATCGATCATGTCGATGGTCTCGCAGATCCTGGCCGTTACTTGCAGCAGCTGCGCGACGCAGTCGGGCAGGACATTCCAATCTATGTCGAGAAGATCCTGGCGCCGGGAGAGGATCTGCCAAAGATCTGGCCTGTGCAGGGTTCGACTGGCTATGAATTCATCGCGGCGCAGGTGCCGGTTCTGCTCGATCCCGCGGGCTTCCTTGCCATGCGTCAGGCCTATGTCGGGATCGCCGGGCAACAGACGCCTGTTGCGGACAAGATGCGTGAGGCGAAGCTTCGTATGATCCGGGTCAACTTCGCCGGTGAGGTGAAGGCCCTGGTCGGGCAGGGCGCCGAACTGCTCCGGCTCGACGAGGAGACGATGAACCGGGCCCTGGAAGAGCTACTTCTCGCCTTCCCACGTTATCGAACCTATGCAGCCCAGGGAGAAATGAGCGCCGAAGATCGCGAACTCGTCGATCAGGTGCTGAGCGAAGCAAAAGCGAGGCTGGACGAGACCGCGGCCGATGCGGCCTGGTCTATCGCCGATCTCCTGAAGGGGGAAGGGCGCCTTTCGGTTGGGGGTGTCGGAACCGATCTCTTCCGTCGCCGCTTCCAGCAGCTGACCGGGCCGCTGATGGCGAAGTCGCTTGAGGACACGCTGTTCTTCCGCCATGTCGAATTTCTTGCCCTGAACGAGGTTGGCGGAGAACTGGAGCCGGAAGAGGGCGGCCTCGATCATTTCCATTCCGAGATGCAGCGGCGTGCGCAGACGCAGCCATCTGGGCTTTCCGCCTCCTCGACCCATGACACGAAGCGCGGCGAAGATGCCCGCGCACGTCTCTTTGCGCTTGCCGAGGATGCGCCCCGCTTTGCGGCCCTGATCGACGGCTGGCGCAAGGCACATCGAGACGCCGTCATCGACGTCGACGGTAAGCCCGCGCCCGAAGCCGAAGTGGAGTGGATGATCTTTCAGGCGCTGATCGGCCACTGGCCGGTCGATCTCACGGCGGACGACCGCGAAGGGATCGCCGATTTCGCCGAGCGCGTCTTAGCCTTCGTGGAGAAGTCCTTGCGGGAGGCAAAGCTCCGGACGGATTGGAACGAAGTGGATGAGACCTATGAGACCGCCGTGAAGGACTATGTCCGGACGCTGCTTCTCGACAGGCCTCATTTCGTCACCGAGTTCGTGCGCGAGATTCAGCCGCTGATCTGGGCGGGTTTGACGAACGGCCTGACCCAGACCGTCATCAAACTCACAGCACCCGGCGTTCCCGACATCTATCAGGGAAGCGAAGCGCTCGATTTCAGTTTCGTCGATCCTGACAACCGGCGTCCGCCGCCATTTGAGACCCTGTCTGCCTTCGATCCGAAGGCGCCGATCTCGTTCAGTGACCCGCGCGCGCTGGCGGAGGGCTGGCTGAAGCAAGCGTTCATCGGCCGCGGCCTGTCGCTTCGCAATCGGTATCCTCAGCTTTTCCTGCAGGGGCGGTATCTGCCGTTGACGATCACGGGTCCCCGCCAGTCGCAGGTCGTTGCGTTTGCGCGGGAAATAGACGGTGCCGCTTCGATCACGGTCGCCTGCCGTCTGCCGATCGCCATGCTGCAGGCGGGCGAGGGGCTGACGTCGGAGCAGTTCTGGGGGGATACCCTCGTGGAAATGCCGGAGGCACTTGCGGGGCATGGCTGGACGGAGTCCTTGTCTGACCGCCAGATTTCCGCCGGGAATGGCCTTCTGATGCGCGAGCTGATGGACGGGCAGACGATCGCTCTGCTGATTTCGGGAGCCGGCTGAGCGGCTCCCCTTCAACGCGGATCCAGCCGGCGGATCTGGCAATCCGTTCCGTCGGCGGCGGTGATGCGTTTTTCCGGACTATCAGGCGACGGCGGATCGTGCTCTCGGCAGGAAGCTCACCATCTGCTTGCGCGGGTTTGAACATTGGCGCATGCCGGCTTCGTCTGCCGCCGCGATGAAAGCGCTGCGCGCGAGCTCCGCGGCACGTGCGCCACGCAGGGCGTTGCGGCAAAGCCGAAGGGCGCGTTCATAGGCGGGGCCGCGTCTTGTCGGCCACTCCGCGTCGAGAAAATCAAGCGCATCATACGCATTCAGAAAGCGCCTCGTCAGCCCACAGGGCAGTTCCAGTTCGACGGGTACGTTCCAGGTGAAATCGGCTTCTGTCATGCCTTCCTCCGTTTGGCCCCAGCAACTCGGAGGTGGGTCAGGAAGTTCCCAGACGTCGATCAAATAAAAATGTTATGATATTGATTTTTCTGTTGCACTTCGCGTTTGCGATTCTCGGCGTTCAAGCCATGCCGTGGTCGCGTCACCGGCAAGCTGGCTTGCCTCAACCACGTTCTTCCCGCCCAGCACGGTGTGCAGCAGACTGCCGCTGAAGGTGTCGCCGGCACCGATCGTGTCGCGCACGGTAACGCGCCGGCCGAGGGTCACTCGCGTTTCCGTGTTTCCGTCATAAACCGAGATGGCGGCGGGACCGTCCGTCATCACCAGATGGGTGAGCCGATTGCTCGCGAGCCTCCTTGCCTTGCCCCAGACATCGGCGATGGGAATGTCGGGCAAATCGGCTTTCGAACCGACCATGATATCGGCGGCACGGAGCTCGCCCTCGCGTAGCGGCAACTGCGAGATGACCAGCGGCGCGCGGTTCAGGGAGGCGAGGATGGTGTCCGGCAGTTTGGGTGCGTTGACGTAGAAGGCGTCGGCCGCAATCTCGTGGTCGAGCAGGAACGTGCGGAAGAGGCGTCGCTCGCTGGAAAGGATGGTCCGCTCGCCGGTCGGGTCGAGCAGGATGTCGGCGAAGTCCGTCTCGCCGTCACGCTGGGTAATCAGCGACGTATCGAAGCCCGCATTCTGCAGGTCCGCAAAGGCGTTCTCGCCGTGGGCGTCACTCATCAGGTTCGAAAGGAGTGCCACGTCGTGTCCGAGGTCGAGCAGCCGCCGCGCGGTGAAATATCCGCCGCCGCCGAGCCGTGTCTCCCGCGATGACCAGGCAATCCGGCCACCGGCACGCAGCGGTTCGGTCAGACGCCAGATGCGGTCATGGTTGATGTGGCCGATGACGACGACCCGCTTCCTGCCTGTCTTGGTCATACGGAAGCTCCCTCCGGTGCGGGGCGGCTGGTTTCGCGCAGAATGAGTTCGACGGGCCAAAGTTCTTGAATGTCGTGGGCTTGCTGACCCGCGAGAATCTGCAGAAGGAGATCGGCGATGCGTTTGCCGGCGGCCCGGATCGAGGAGCGCGTGGTCGATAGCGGCGGCACCATGTTCTCGGCTGTGAGATAGGGGAAGACATCGTCATGGGCGACGATCGAAACATCCCGGCCGATCCCAAGGTTCATCGATCGCGCCGCGCGGTAGATGCCGAGCGCTGTCATCATCGAACCTGCAACGAAGGCGGTCGGCTGCGGGTGTTGTTTGAGCGCGGAGCAGGCAAATCGGAAACCGATCTCGTCGGTGAAGTCGCCATGGCTGACCAGCTTTGGATCGTACTGAATTCCGCGGTCGGCAAGGGCTTGTCTGTAACCCTTTAGACGATCCAGCGTGAAGGTCAGTCCCTCACGACCGTTCAGCAAGGCGATGCGCCTATGACCGAGGTCGAGGAGGTGCTCCGTGCTTTGTCGGATCGCACCCTCATTGTCGATGTCGAGCCAGGCATGCGGCACCTCGGTCACGGAGCGACCATGGACGATGAAGGGCAGCTTCAATCTGTCAAGCAGAGCGATGCGCGGGTCATTCGGCAAGGGGGAGTGGATGACGACAGCATCGACACGACGGCTCTCGGCCAGTCTGCGGTAGAGCTGCAACTCGTCACTTGGATCGTGCCCGATCATCGGTGTGATCAGGATGTCGGTGTCCTCGCTGCTCAGGCGGTCGGCCATGCCGCTGATGAATTCGGAGAACTGGTAGTCGCCGGCCTTGGTCATGACCACGCCGATCGCGCCGGCCCGACCCGTCGCAAGCCGGACCGCATTGATGTTGGGCCGATAGCCGAGACGTGCCGCCTCTTCCATTACCCGTACGCGGGTGGAGGCGCTCACCTCAGGATAGCCACTCAGCGCGCGGCTGACTGTGGTCGGTGACAATCCGATCTCTCTGGCAAAGTCCTTGAGCTTCATCCGTTCGCCTGCACCTTCGCGAGGCTATTGCTGCCCGCCCACGGCTTATGTCATGCGTCGGCGCATTGTGGCAATTCTTGTATCGCGATGTCAAAGCGCTTCCAAAATATGGGAGCTGCCCAGTGTCTCACAGATCGCGATATGTGTCCGTGGAGAACATAAATCCTGACATAGAGGCTGTTTGACACCCAAGCGACCAACTGCAAGTGTGGCTCTTCAAACCGCTTTCAAATTTTCCGCTTCGTGCCCTAGTTTCGTTTTGATTCATTCCTAGTTCTGACGGAACGATGGGTCTCGTCGAGGCTTTTCTGATGGCCGGTTGACTGGCGCTAACCAAGGAGAATTCAGATGACGATCAGAACGGTTGTCTGGGGTGAAAACATTCACGAGCGCGAAAACGACATTGTCCGCGGGATTTATCCCGACGGCATGCATGCGACGATTGCCGCGGCTCTGAACACTGACAGCGAAATCGAGGCAACGACGGCCACCCTGCAGGAGCCGGAGCATGGCCTTTCAGAAGCCCGGCTGGCCGAGACCGATGTGCTCGTCTGGTGGGGCCACAAGGCACATGGCGAGGTCTCCGACGAGATCGTCGAACGGGTCGCAAGCCGTGTCTGGGAAGGCATGGGGTTGCTTGTTCTGCATTCCGGCCATTTTGCCAAGCCCTTCAAGCGGCTGATGGGCACGCCCTGTGCTCTCAAATGGCGCGAGGCGGGTGAGCGTGAGCGGATCTGGACGGTCAATCCCGGCCATCCGATTGCGGCCGGCATTCCGGAGAACTTCGTGCTGGAAAACGAAGAGATGTATGGCGAGTTCTTCTCCGTTCCGGAGCCGCTGGAAACGGTGTTCATCTCGTGGTTCGCCGGCGGCGAGATCTTTCGCTCGGGTCTCACCTGGCGCCGCGGTGCGGGCAATATCTTCTATTTCCGGCCGGGTCACGAGACCTATCCGACCTATCACGACGCGACCGTCCAGCAGGTGCTTCGCAACGGTGTGAAGTGGGCCTACAATCCGATGTCGCGCTATTCGGCCGTCCATGATGCGCCGAATGTCCCGGTCGAACAGGCGCTCGAGCCGATTACCGAGCGCGGTCCGCGCCTGCACCAAGCCGGTGAGGAAGGCTACAAATGAGCACTGCCCCTATACGCCTGCTGATCCTTGGTACCGGCGGCATGGCAAATACCCATGCCATGAACTTCTCGACCATTACCGATGTGCAGCTTGTCGCGGCTGTTGATCTCGACATGGCGACGGTGCGCGCCTTTGCCGCCCGGCACAATATTCCCCACACCTTCACCTCGCTGGAAGAGGCGATCGCCTGGGGCGAGTTCGATGCGGTCACCAATGTCACACCGGACAAGGTGCATTATCCGACGACGCTCAAGCTTCTCGCTGCCGGCAAACATGTCATGTGCGAGAAGCCGCTGGCCGAGAACTATGCCAAGGCCGACGAGATGGCGACGGCGGCGGAAATGTCCGGTCTCGTCAACATGGTCAACCTCACCTATCGCAATGTCGCGCAGGTGCAGAAGGCAAGGCAGATGGTCATCGGTGGCGAGATCGGCAAAGTCCGCCATATCGAGGCCTCCTACCTGCAGAGCTGGCTCGTCTCCAAGGCCTGGGGCGACTGGTCGACCGAAAGCCAATGGCTCTGGCGCTTGTCCACAAAACACGGCTCGAACGGCGTGCTGGGCGATGTCGGTATCCATATCCTCGACTTTGCCGGTTACGGTGCTGCGACCGACATCGATCATGTCTTTGCGCGGCTGAAGACCTTCGACAAGGCGCCTGGCAACAGGATCGGCGAATATGATCTCGACGCCAATGACAGCTTCACCATGACGGCGGAGTTCACCAATGGCGCGATGGGCGTGGTTCACGCCAGCCGCTGGGCGACGGGGCATCTCAACGAGTTGCGCCTGCGTGTGCATGGCGACAAGGGCGCGTTGGAGGTCATCCATCGGCTCGACGACTCAAGTCTTCGGGCCTGCCTGCAGGAAGATGTCGAAAAGGCCGTCTGGCGGGAGATCGAGGTCGATCCGGTCGAGACGAACTATCAGAAGTTCATCACGGCGATCCGCTCCGGTTATGGCCAGGAGCCGAGCTTCCGGCATGCCGCAAATCTGCAGAAGATCCTCGATCTTGCCATGCTGACGGAAGTCGAGCGGCGCGAGCTGGCGGTCTAGTCTCAGCGATCGAAACGGAAAACGCCGCCCGAGGAGGTTCGGGCGGCGTTTCCATTCTGCGTGACCTTACGGTTACGCGGGAGCTCTTGCGTCTCAGTAGCTGACGGTAACGGCCGACTTGTCCTTGGCGGACTTGACGGCGGCGTCAGCGAGGGCTAGCGCAATCAGGCCGTCTTCCGCCGAGGGTGCCATCGGCGTGCCGTTGTCGAGCGCGTCGATGAAGGCAGAGATTTCAGCGGCATAAGCTGCCGTGTAGCGAGTCATGAAGAAGTCGTGCAGCGGCGGGCGGGTGTAGCCGTCCTTGTTGGCGACTTCGATCGAGACCGGGCGCTGATTTTCGGCCGAGACAGAACCCAGCGAGCCGTGGACTTCGATGCGCTGGTCGTAGCCGTAGGATGCGCGGCGGGAGTTGGAGATGATCGCCTGGCGGCCGCTCTTGGTCGTCAGGATCAAGGACGCACTGTCATAGTCGCCGAGTTCGCCGATCTTGGGATCGACCAGAACGGACGCCGAGGCCTGGACCGTTTCGATCTCTTCGCCGAGCAGGAAGCGGGCCATGTCGAAGTCATGGATAGTCATGTCGCGGAAGATGCCGCCGGAGACCTTGATATACTCGGCAGGCGGCGCGCCCGGGTCACGGCTGGTGATCGTGACCATCTCGACCTTGCCGATCGAGCCCTTGTCGATCTCCTTGCGCACGGCCTGGAAATGCGGGTCGAAGCGGCGGTTGAAGCCAAGCATGACCTTGCCGCCGACGGCGCGCACGGTCTCGAGGCAGGCCTTCGCACGGGCAACATCCAGATCGATCGGCTTTTCGCAGAAGATCGCCTTGCCGGCCTTGGCGAAGCGTTCGATCAGGTCTGCATGGGTGTTGGTCGGCGTGCAGATGATGACGGCGTCGATGTCCTTGTCGGCCTCGATCTCCTCGATCGTCTTCACCGCGCAGCCGGTCTGTGCCGCGATTGCGTTTGCGGCCTCGGCAAAGGCATCGGCGACTGCGACGAGTTTCGCGCGCTTGTCCTCGGCGATTGCCTTGGCGTGCACCTTGCCGATGCGGCCGGCGCCCAGAAGTGCCAGTCTCGTGACCATGTTCATTTCCTCCCTATGCGCCTTGGTCCCTCGTCAAAGGGCGGCGATTGTGATGTGCTTTTGGGTGCTCCTGACGGAGGCGCCTGATTGATGTTCCATTTCGCGCTGGCCAAGCCGATGTTTTGGAATATATGTTCTATTTTGCTAGATCTTGATACGGTTTCTGTCAAGCGGGACGGTGGCGCGGGGTAAGGATAGGAAAACGGATGAACGAAATCGGCGGACCGCAGACGATCAAGGACTTTGAAGATCGGCTGCTGGAAGTTTCCGGCAGCTTGCCGAAGCGGCTCAAGCAATGCGCCGACTATGTTGCGGCGAACAAGGATCGCATCGCGGTCTCCACGGTTGCCGAGATGGCGGAGGGTGCGGGCGTGCAGCCCTCCGCCTTCATGCGCTTCTGCCAGATCATGGGCTTCACAGGATTTTCCGAGATGCAGAAGCTGTTTCGGGAGAGCTTCGTGGGGGGGTGGCCCGACTATTCCACCCGTCTCCAGCATCTGCGCGAAAAAGCCGAAGGCTCGCCCTCGGCGCTTCTCGCCGAATTCGTTGAGGCAGGACGGCTTTCGCTGGAAAATCTCGTCAAAACCGTTGATCCCCAGGCGATGGAGGTGGCCGTCAAACAGCTTTCTGAGGCGCGCATGATCCACATCATCGGTCTGCGCCGCTCCTTTCCGGTCGCCAGCTACATGGCCTATGCCTTCGAGAAGATGGGCGTGCCAGCCATGTTGCACAGCGTCGTCGGCCGGCTCGATAACCATCATGCGATCCGCGAGGGAGACGCGCTGCTCGCCGTGACCTTCTCGCCCTATTCCGCCGAGACGCTCGAACTGGTCGAGCAGGTTCGGGCGCGCGGTGTTCCCGTCATCGCCGTCACCGATACGGTGGTCAGTCCGCTGCGCCGCATGGGTGCAACCCTGTTGTCGGTCTCCGAGGTCGATTTCGGTGCTTTCCGGTCGCTGTCGGCCACGCTCTGTCTGGCGATCACGCTGTCCGTCGCCGTCGGGACTGCGCGACAGGAAGGCTGAACGTCCGTATTGAAATTCTAAAAAATAGAATTTATAGTCCATTTTTAGATATGGCCGTTCCAAATCGTGGAATGGTTTCGAGGCGGGGCGTTAGATCCCGCATCACAGGGAGGACATCGCTTGGCTTCGCTCGATCTGATCACGATCGGTCGCTCGTCCGTGGACCTTTATGGGGCCCAGGTCGGCGGTCGGCTGGAGGACATGGCCTCCTTCAACAAGTATATCGGTGGATCACCGACCAATATCGCGGCTGGCACTGCGCGGCTCGGCTTGAAGTCGGCGCTGATTACCCGCGTCGGCGATGAGCATATGGGGCGCTTCATCCGCGAGCAGCTGATGCGCGAGGGCGTGGATGTGCGCGGCGTCAAGACGGACAAGGAGCGTCTGACGGCGCTTGTTCTGCTTGGCATCCGCGATGAGCATCAGTTTCCGCTGATCTTCTACCGCGAGAACTGTGCCGACATGGCGCTGTCGGAAGAGGATATCGATCCGGATTTCGTCGCAGAAGCGCGCTGCGTCTGCGCGACGGGCACGCATCTGTCGCATCCGCGCACGGAGGCCGCCGTACTCAAGGCGCTGAAGATTGCTCGCGAGAAGGGCGGTCTGACTGCGCTTGACATCGATTACCGCCCGAACCTCTGGGGTCTTGCCGGTCACGGCGACGGCGAAAGCCGCTTCGTCGAATCCGAGAAGGTGACGCGCAAGCTTCAGTCGACCCTGCATCTGTTCAATCTGATCGTCGGGACGGAAGAGGAATTCCACATTGCCGGCGGTTCGACCGACACGATCGAGGCGCTGAAGGCGGTTCGCAAGGTGTCCTCGGCCACGCTCGTCTGCAAACGCGGCCCCATGGGCGCTGTGGTCTTTGACGGTGCGATCCCCGACAGTCTCGATGCCGGCCAGACCGGCCAGGGTTTCCCGATCGAAGTCTTCAACGTCCTCGGCGCCGGCGACGGCTTCATGTCGGGACTGCTCAAGGGCTGGCTCACCGGCCAGGACTGGCCGACCTCGCTGAAGTTTGCCAATGCCTGCGGTGCATTCGCCGTCTCGCGCCACGGCTGCACACCGGCCTATCCGAGCTGGGAAGAGCTGCAATACTTCTTCCGCACTGGCATCAGGAACAAGGCGCTGCGCAAGGACGAGGCTCTGGAGCAGGTGCATTGGTCGACCAACCGCAAGAATGACTGGTCGACCATGCGGGTCTTTGCCTTTGACCACCGCATGCAGCTCGAAGCCATGGCCAAGGATGCCGGCGTTTCGGAGGAGAAGATCGGTGCCTTCAAGAACCTCTGCCTGGATGCGGCACTTAAAGTCTCCGACGGCAATTCCGGTTATGGCCTGCTCTGCGACAGCCGTCTCGGTCGTGAGGCACTTTATCGCGCGGCCGGCACGGGTCTCTGGATTGGTCGCCCAGTGGAATGGCCGGGTTCGCGTCCGCTGACTCTGGAGCCCGAGATCGGCCCGGATTTTGGCGGTCTTGTCGAATGGCCTGTGGATCATGTGGTGAAGGTACTCGCCTTCTATCACCCGGACGATACGCCGGAGATGAAGTCCGAGCAGGAGCAGACGGTGCTCAGGCTCTTCCATGCGGCGCGCCGCAATCGCCTCGAATTCCTGCTGGAGGTCATCCCCTCCAAGGTCGGCGCCTGTAACGACGAGACGGTGGCCAAGATTATCGAGCGTTTCTACGAAATCGGCGTCTATCCCGACTGGTGGAAGCTGGAGCCGATGAAGACGACCGCGTCCTGGGCCAATGCCTGCAACGCCATCGAACGCAACGACCCGAACACGCGCGGCATCGTGGTGCTTGGTCTCGATGCACCGCAGGCGGAGCTTGAGGAGAGCTTCCAGCTTGCCGCCGGTTTCGATCTGGTGAAAGGTTTCGCCGTCGGACGCACCATCTTCGGCGACGCCGCGCGCAAGTGGCTCGCTGGCAGCATCACGGATGGTCAAGCCGTGGAGGACATGGCGGCCCGTTACCAGAGCCTCTGCGCGATTTGGGATGCGGCACGCCAAAAGGCGGTTTCCGCCAAGGGAGGAAAAGCATGAAGACGATCCGGCTGACCGCCGCCCAGGCGATGATGCGTTACCTCGCCAACCAGATGAATGAGGACGGCGTTCCCTATATCGCCGGCATGTGGGCGATCTTCGGTCACGGCAATGTCGCCGGCATCGGCGAGGCGCTCTACGGCATCCGCGACGAGTTGCCGACCTATCGCGGCCAGAACGAGCAGTCGATGGCGCATGCGGCGATCGCCTATGCCAAGCAGCTCGGCCGTCGCCGCGCCATGGCGGTTACCTCCTCGATTGGCCCCGGCGCACTCAACATGGTGACGGCTGCGGCGCTCGCGCATGTGAACCGCCTGCCGGTGCTCTTCATCCCCGGCGATGTCTTCGCCAATCGCGGCCCCGATCCTGTGCTGCAGCAGATCGAGGATTTCGGCGACGGCACGATGTCGGCGAATGACTGCTTCCGTCCCGTCTCGCGCTACTTCGACCGGATCATGCGGCCGGAGCAGCTTCTGACCGCTTTGCCGCGCGCCATGCGCACGCTGACCGATCCCGCCGATTGCGGCCCTGTGACGCTTGCCTTCTGCCAGGACGTCCAGGCCGAGGCCTATGATTATCCCGAGAGCTTCTTTGCCAAAAGGACTTGGCGTTTCCGCCGTCCGGAACCCGATGTCGTCGAATTCGAAGCGGCTGTTGCGGCGCTGAAGACGGCGAAGAACCCCGTGATCGTCGCCGGTGGCGGCGTGCATTTTGCAGGCGCCACCGACACCCTCAAGGCCTTTGTCGAAAAGCACCAGATCCCCGTCGTCGAGACGCAGGCCGGCAAGTCGGCACTGGCCTGGGACCATAACCTCAACTTCGGTCCTGTCGGTGTGACCGGTGCCGAAAGCGCCAATGTCGTCTCCGAAAAGGCAGATCTCGTGATCGGTGTCGGCACGCGCTTCCAGGATTTCACCACCGGGTCCTGGGCGCTGTTCAAGAACCCTGATCGCAAGATCCTGGCGCTCAATGTCCAGCCTTACGACAGCGCCAAGCATGATGCGATCCCGTTGGTGGCGGATGCGAAAATCGGCCTGGAAAAGCTCTCGGCGGCGCTCGGTGATCACACGTATGCCGCACCGGATGCCGGTCTCAAGGCCTCCTGGTTTGCCAAGGCGGATGCCGTGACGGCGGCTCCCAAGGACAGCAATTCGCTGCCGACCGACATGCAGGTGATCGGCGCCGTGCAGCGCGCCTCGCGCGACAACACGGTCGTCATGTGCGCCGCCGGCACCATGCCGGGCGAGCTGCACCAGCTTTGGAAGTCGAAGCTGCCGCTCTCCTATCACATGGAATACGGCTTCTCCTGCATGGGCTACGAGATCGCCGGCGGTCTCGGTATCAAGATGGCCGAGCCCGAGCGCGACGTCATCGTCATGGTCGGCGATGGCTCCTACATGATGATGAATTCGGAGCTCGCAACTGCTGTCGGCATGGGCGTGAAGATCACCGTGGTGATCACCGACAACAGGGGCTACGGCTGCATCAACCGCCTGCAAATGGGCACCGGCGGGGCGCAGTTCAACAACCTCTACGCCCATTCGAATGTCAGCCCGATCGCCATCGATTTTGCCGCTCATGCGGCGTCGATGGGGGCGAAGGCGCACAAGGTGTCGTCGATCTCAGAGTTGGAAGCGGCGCTGAATGCCGCCCGCGAGGCGACCGAGACCACTGTTATCGTCATCGATACCGATCCTTATCCAACCACCGGTGCCGGCGGCTACTGGTGGGATGTCGCGGTGCCGGAAGTCTCCGCCCGCGCCGAAGTCAATCAAGCCCGCGTTGACTATGAAGCGGCTCTGAAGGAAAGAAACTGATCATGATCCTTTTCGGAACCAACCCGATTGCCTGGTCGAACGATGACGACCGCCGTCTCGGCGCCCATATCAGCCTGGAACAGTGCCTGGACGAAACCGCCAAGATCGGTTTCGACGGCATCGAGAAGGGTCACAAACTGCCGACCGATCCCGAAGGCTTGAAGTCGGTGCTCGAGCCGCGCGGCCTGAAATTCGTCTCCGGCTGGCACTCGCTGAACCTGCTGACCAACTCGATCGAGGACGAAAAGGCCGCCATGCAGCCCTTCCTCGACGTGCTGAAGGCCATGGGCTGCAAGGTCATCATCGTCTGCGAAACTTCGAACGCCATCCATGGCGCCGATGACACGGCGCTTGCCGACCGTCCGGTCCTGTCTGATGCCGAATGGCCCAAGTTCGGTGCTGGCGTCGAGGCGCTGGCGGAGTTCTCGGCTGCCCAAGGCATCTCGCTGGTCTATCACCACCACATGGGGACGGTTGTCGAGACCGAGGCCGAGATCGACAAGCTGATGGAACACACGGGCCCGCATGCCAAGCTGTTGCTCGACACCGGCCATTGCTATTTCGGCGGCGGCAATCCGGAAGCGGTTGCAAAAAAGTACATGCATCGCGTCGGCCATATCCACGCGAAGAATGTCCGTCCCGTCATCGCCGATCAGGTGCGGAGCGAAAAACTCTCCTTCCTCGAAGGCGTTCGTCGCGGCGTGTTCACCGTTCCCGGCGATAGCGAAGGCGGCGTTGATTTCACGCCGGTTCTAAAGATCGCCGCCGAGCATGGATATCAGGGCTGGATCGTCATCGAGGCCGAGCAGGATCCAGATGTGCGCAATCCCTTTGAGTATCAGAGCCTCGGCCTGAAATCGCTCAAGGGCTTTGCCAAGGATGCCGGCCTCATCTGAATTGAACACGGGGTGGGGATATAATCTTCGCCCCGTGTTTTGACAGCACACGGATTTGGGCTCTATTGCAGGCGACCCATTCACAAGACTGCCGGGAGCAAAGCGTTGAAGTTCCAGATCCTCGATCCGACCCATCCCTTCTTCAAGCCGCTTTATCGCCGCATCCTCTGCGTCGTGCTGCCGCTGGCCTGGGCCGGGGTGGAGTATTCGAATGGTGCCACCGGCTGGGCGATGGTCTTCGTGGTGGCTGGTCTCTATGCGGGTTACGAGCTGCTTTTCATGTATGATCACACGATGAAAAAAGCGGAAGCCAAGGCCGAGGCCGAGCGTGTCAGGATCGCTGCCGAAGCGGAGCGTTCCGACGCGGATTGATTAAAAAATTTGGGAGACGAGGAATGACGGATCTGTTGCGCAAGCCTTCCGGCAAGACCGGCAAGGTACACGATATCACGCCGGCGAGCGCTGGCTGGGGCTATGTAGGATTCGGCCTCTATCACCTGAAGGCGGGTGAGCGTGCGGCAGAGCAGACCGGTGAAACGGAAGTCATCCTCGTCCTTGTCGAGGGCAAGGCCGAAATTTCCGGCGGCGGCAAGGCGTTCGGCGAACTCGGCCATCGGATGTCGGTGTTCGAGAAAACCCCGCCGCATTGCGTCTATGTGCCGGCCGGCAGCGACTGGTCGGCGGAAGCGACGACCGATTGCGTGCTCGCGATCTGTACTGCTCCGGCCATGCCCGGTCGCGAAGCGCAGCAGATCGGCCCCGATGGCATCTCCTTTGTCGAGCGCGGCAAGGGCGCCAATACGCGTTATATCTATCCGATCGCCATGGAAGATCGCGACGTCGCCGACAGCCTGCTGGTCACGGAAGTCTTCACGCCCTCGGGCAACTGGTCGTCCTACCCGCCGCATCGGCATGACGAGGACAATTTCCCCGAGATGACCTATCTCGAGGAGACCTACTACCACCGCCTCAACCCTGCTCAGGGCTTCGGTTTCCAGCGTGTCTTCACCGAAGACGGCTCGCTGGACGAAACCATGGCGGTGTCGGATGGCGACGTGGTGCTTGTGCCGAAGGGGCATCACCCCTGCGGCGTGCCGCATGGCTACGAGATGTATTATCTCAACGTCATGGCCGGGCCGCTGCGCAAGTGGCGCTTCCAGAACCATCCGGAGCATGACTGGATCTTCAAGCGCGACAATCCCTGACATGGGCGTGAAGGCAGCCTTTGCTTTCACGAAAGCGTTTCCTGGAACAATCCCAGATCCGTTCATCGATTGGCGCCGTAGTGGATGCACAACGCGCCAATGATGGAGACGCACCCATGCCCAAGTTCAGCTTGGCCCTTGTCGGGCTTGCCCTGAGCCTGTTGCCGTCCGCCGGACAGGCGGCCGACAGGTTTACGTTCGAGGATTACTTTACGGGACGCACCGAGGCTGTCGGTTCATTCAGCGCCATTAATGGCGTGAAGCGAACCTTCACGGTCGATCTGACCGGCAAATGGGACGGCAAGACGCTGACGCTGCGCGAAGACTTCGTCTTCGATGATGGCACGAAGGATCGTAAGACCTGGCGCTTCACCAAGACCAGCCCGACTACCTATAGCGGCACCCGCGAGGATGTGATCGGCGAGACCAAGGTGACGCTCAACGGGGCGGTCGCCCGCTTTAACTATCTCGTCTATCTGAGCCCGGAGACACAGGGCAACAAGGTGCGTTTCTGGGACAAGATGGTGCTGCGTGAGGACGGGACGGTTCTGAATACGGCGCTCGTCACCAAGTTCGGTATTCCGGTCGCCAAGACGACCGTCGAGTTCCGTAAGCCTGGCGCCTCGCACAAAACCGCCAGCCGCTGAGGTCAGCCGCTTTGCGTATCGAGCCAGCGGCCGATCCCTTCGGCCGCGGCAATGCCGGTCGCGAAACAGGCCGTGAGCAGATAGCCGCCCGTCGGCGCCTCCCAATCCAGCATTTCGCCTGACACAAAGGTTCCCGGGCGCGCCTTCAGCATGAAGTGGTTGTCGAGCGCATCGAAGGCGACGCCCCCGGCCGTCGAGATGGCTTCGGCGATGGGGCGAGGGCGTTTGACAGGGAGCGGCAGGGCTTTGATGAGGTGTGCCAGCGCCTCCGCATCCAGCTGGTTCGCATCCGGTGTCACCTCACGCAGCAGTGCTATCTTCACGCCATCGAGATTAGCGGCCTTCTTGAGCCGCGTGGAAAAGCTGGCCTTGCGGTCCTGACGCGCGAGGTCAACTGAAAGCTTCTCTGTCGTTCGCCCCGGCGTGAGGTCGAGGATCAATGCGGCATGGCCATCCCGGTCGAGCGTGTCTCTCAGTGCCGCCGAATGGGCATAGATCAGGCTACCCTCGATGCCACCTTTGCTGATCACGAATTCACCCTGGATGGTGCCCGCTGCAGAGCTGGCCTTCACCGATTTGATCGGCTGGCCGGAGAAGCGACTGTCGAAGTGTTCGGAAAAATCACAGTCGAAGCCGCAATTGGCGGGGCGGAGCGGCGTGATCTCAATGCCTTCGGCTTTTAGTTGGGGCACCCAGGCCGCATCCGAACCGAGCTTCGGCCAGCTCGCACCACCGAGTGCAAGAAGCGTAGCGTCGGCGGTCACGCGCTTCTGACCATCCGGCGTTTCGAAGAGCAGGGCATCTCCGTCGAAACCCGTCCAGCGGTGGCGGGTGAGGATGGTCACGCCCAGTCCTTCGAGCCGTTTCAGCCAGGCGCGCAAGAGCGGCGATGCTTTCATCACCTTCGGAAAGACGCGGTCGGAGGAGCCGACAAAGGTTTCCGTGCCGAGATCAGCTGCCCAGACCCGAATGGCCTCCGGCGTCATCAGGTCGAGCACCGGGCGCAGCCGGCTGTTGGCTGCGCCGTAACGGGTGACGAAGCGCGCATAGTCCTCGGCATGAGTGATGTTGAGGCCGGATTTGCCCGCGAGCAGGAACTTGCGGCCGACCGTCGGCATGGCATCATAGATGGTGACGCGATGGCCCTTGCCGGCGAGATGCTCCGCCGCCATCAGGCCCGCCGGGCCGCCGCCGATGATCGCCACGCTCTTCTGCATAAGTGATCAGCCCAGCTTGAAGGTCGAAAGACGGGCGACCAGACCTTCGATTGTTGCGCTGTCGGCATTGGCGAAGGCGAAGCGCAGGTAGTCCTGGCAGTCGTCGCCGAAATAGGCGCCGGGGATGCAGAGCACGCCCGCCTTCTTCGCCAGTCGTTCGGCCACCTCTGCCGAGCCGCGACCTGGGAAAGGATGGCGGATGAAGGCGAAATAAGCGCCGAGCGAGTCCATCTTCCATGCGGGAAGCTTGGCCATGACGCCTTCCAGCGTTTCGGCGCGCTTGAGGATTTCGAGACGGTTCTCGTCGCGCCACGCCTTCAGTGCCGGAATTGCCTTTGCAACGGCCGCCTGGGGTGCACGAGGTGCGCAGATCTGCAGGTTGTCCATCACCTTGGCGATTTCCGAGACGGCGCGGGGGCCGGCGGTGATCGCGCCAAGTCGATGGCCTGGGATGCAGAAGGATTTGGAGAAGGAGTAGAGCAGGATGAGGTTCTCTTCCCAGCCGGGGATCGAGAGCAGATCATGCGGGCGGCCTTCGCCGGGCAGGAAGTCGCGATAGGTCTCGTCGAGAATGAGGAAGGCGCCGGCCTTGCGGCAGGCGTCGAAAGCCTGGCGCAGGAGATCCGCAGGATAGATGGCGCCCGTCGGGTTGTTGGGCGAGACCAGCGCCACGGCCTTGACGCCCTTCGCCAGGACGGCCTCGATGCCTTCGATGGTGGGTACGAAGCCGGTTGCCGGATCGAGCGGGATCAGCTCGCGACGAATGCCCATCATTGCCAGCGTGGTTTCCTGGTTGAAGTAGAAAGGATCGGTCAGCGCCACCGCATCGCCGCTTGCGGCAATTGCAGAGACTGTTGCCATGAAGGCCTGGTTGCAGCCCGCGGTGATGTGGATGTTGTCGGCCGTGACCTGCGCGCCGTAGACGGCAGCAACCTCCGCCGCATAGGCCTCGCGCAGCGGCGCTTCGCCTTCGATCGGGCCGTAGCCGGCATTCGCCCGGGCGGAAGCGGCCTCGGCCAACCAGGTGAAGAGATCGGGGTGTGGCGGATAGCCGGGCACGGCCTGGCTCAAATCGATCATCGGGCCGCTCGCGCCATCATAGGCGCGTGCCCAGGCAAAAACCGAAGGCACCGGCGGGGCCGAGAGATCTGCGACGAGCGGATTGAAGGGGGCGGCGGGCATGTCTCTTGTCCTCGGTGTTATCAGCTCTCTTCCGAGAGCACGGCAGTGGTGTTGGTGTTGCGCTTGCGGGTTGAGGGCAGGCCTCGTCCCGAAGGGCGGCTTGCCGGGCGCGGTTGGGCGGTGCGCTCGGTTTCGATCATGTCGAAGATCCAGTCGATGAAGACCTTGGCGATCGGGGCGGCGCGAACATCGTTGCGGGCGGCGACATAGAAGGCATCCGGTGCTGGCACTGCGAGATCGAAGGGGATCACGAGTTCGCCGGCGGCAATCAGGCTTGATGCCGTGATGCTGTCTCCCAGCGCCACGCCCTGGCCGAAACGGGCTGCCTCGGTCGAGAGCCTAGCATCGCCCATGAAATGTTCACGCGCTTTTGGCATGTCGAGTTCGTCGGCGGCCGCGAGCCAGCTTCGCCATTCGCGTCCGTCGTCGCCATGCAGCAGCACATGGTCACGCAGATCGCGGGTCGAGCGCAGCGGCCGCGTGTTGAGCAAAGTGGGACTGACCACCGGAAAGAGATCAAACGTGCTCCAGAGCCGTGTCCAGCAATCCTTCCAGCCGCCCGGGCCATAGAGGATCGCTATGTCTATGTCGGGGGAATAGATCAGGCTGGAATCATTGCTGGAGGTCAACGTCAGGCTGATTTCGGGATAGCGATCGGTGAAGGAGCCGAGGCGAGGCACGAGCCACAGCGAAAGCAGGGCGGGCACGCAGGAGATGCGCAGGCTGCCGCTGGTCGAGGGGCGGTTCATCAGCGCTGTTGCCGCTGCAATGCCATCGAAGGCCTGGGTGACGGCCGGCAAGAGAAGCGCGCCCTGGGGCGTCAGTTTCAGCCGCTTGCCGCCGCGCTCGAAGAGTGCGGTCTTCAGCGTTTCCTCAAGGCTGCGGATCTGATGCGATATCGCGCCATGGGTGACGCTCAGCTCCCGCGCTGCAGCCGAGATCGAGCCGCGGCGAGCCGCGGCCTCGAAGGCGCGCAGGGGGTTGAGCGGGGGCAGGCGGCTTGCCATGACTGGTTCAGGATCCGTGAATTTTTCTCACATCGATTGCTATAACATCGTGAATTGATTTTCCAAGTCTGTTGCGGGTTAATGCTCACAATAAAGGCAGGTGCGGATCGTGCCGCAAAAATGGACGATGGTCTCTCCATTGTTCACAAACAGGGAACGAGACATGACTTTCGACGAAAAGCGCTTGGCCGCGCTGCGCGAGAAATACGGAAACGACAAGGCCGGCGAGATCTTCGATCCGAAGTTTGCCAAGGTCGGCGAGAAGATCTTCTCGAACGGTACGCGCGCTGCCCCTTACGCCGGCGTGCCGACCTTCGTGTCCGCGCCCTATCGCCAGGTCGATCAGCGCAATCCTGAGGTCAGCGACCTCGATGTCGCGATCGTCGGCGTGCCGATGGACCTAGGTGTGACCAACCGTCCCGGCTCGCGCTTCGGGCCTCGGGCGCTGCGGGCCATCGATCGTATCGGCCCCTACAATCACGTGCTCGAATGCGCGCCGGTCTTCGATCTGAAGGTCGCCGATATCGGAGACGTGCCCTTTTCCAGCCGTTACCGGCTGGAAATGAGCCATGATGACATCGAGGCCTATCATACGAAGCTGGTTGCTCAAGGCGTTCTGCCGCTTTCCGTCGGCGGTGACCATTCGATCACTCATCCGATCATGAAGGCGATTGCCAAGAAGCACGGCCCGGTCGGTATGATCCACATCGACGCCCATTGCGATACCGGCGGCGCCTTCGACCAGACGAAGTTTCACCATGGCGGCCCGTTCCGGAATGCCGTGCTCGATGGCGTGCTCGACCCTGTCAGGACGATCCAGATCGGCATTCGCGGACCTGCCGAATATCTCTGGGAGTTCTCCTACGAGTCCGGCATGACCGTAATTCATGCCGAGGAGATCAACGGTCTAGGCATTCCCGCAATCATCGAAAAGGCGAAGGCCGTGATCGGCGACGGTCCGACCTATCTCTCCTTCGATATCGACAGCCTCGATCCAAGCGTCGCTCCCGGCACCGGCACGCCCGAGGTGGGCGGCCTGACATCGCGCGAGGCGCTGGAACTGATCCGTGGCTTCAAGGGCATCAACCTTATCGGCGGTGACGTCGTCGAAGTCGCGCCGCAATATGACGCGAACCACAATACGGCGCATGTGGGCGCACAAATCCTCTTCGAAATCCTCAGCCTGATGGTCTACAGTCCGGCGATCAAAGGGCGCTGAGCGCTTATATTCCGGACGGCTCCTGCGGTCCGGCCACCGATACAGATGAACGGGCGAAAACGCCTCAACAACAACCAAGGGAACAGGACCATGAAAGACATTTTCTCCACTTCCGTCAGCCGGCGCGGCGTGCTCGCGGGCTCTGCCGCCATTGCTGGCACGCTCGCCATGCCGTCGATCCTACGCGCCCAGGACAAGTCGATCAAGATTGGCGTCTATGGCGGCTACTTCAAGGACTCGTTCGACGCGAACATCTTCCCGGAATTCACCAAGGCAACCGGCATTGCCGTCGAATCCATCGCCGAGCCGACCGGTGAAGCCTGGCTCGTGCAGCTCGAACAGGCCGCCAAGGCCGGCCAGGCACCGGCTGACCTTTCGATGATGTCGCAGGTCGCGATGCTCAAGGGCCAGGCGACCGAGCTCTGGGCGCCGATCGACATGGCGAAGATCAGCAATGCCTCGGGCCTGATAGACCGCTTCGTCAACAAGTATCCGGATGGTCGCGTCGCCGGCGTCGGTGCCGTTGCCTGGTACATCACGCTGGTCACCAATACCGATGTTTACAAGGAAGCCCCGACCTCCTGGGAAGCCCTGTGGGATCCGGCGAATGCCGACAAGCTCGGCCTTCTGGCGCTTGTCTCCAACTCCTTCCTGCTGGAAGTGACAGCCAAGACCTTTATGGGCGGCACCAACGCGCTCGATACCGAAGAGGGTATCCTGAAGGCGCTGGAGAAGCTTGCAGAAGTGAAGCCGAATGTGCGCCTCTGGTATCGCGACGAGGCACAGTTCGAGCAGTCGCTGAAGTCGGGCGAAATCCCGATGGGCCAGTATTACCACGACGTCACGGGCCTTGCCGCTGCGGACGGCCAGCCGGTTCGCTCGACCTTCCCGAAGGAAGGCGGCATTCAGGACTCCGGTTGCTGGGCTCTGTCGCGCGCTTCGGCCAAGACCGAGGAAGCGCATATCTTCATCGACTACATGTGCCAGCCTTCGGTTCAGGCGACCCTGTCGCGCAAGGTCGGCACGGCGCCGACGGTCAAGCGCGAGCTGCTCGATCTGACGGCAGAAGAATTCGCCGCCGTTTCCTCTGACATCGAGCCGATCACGCCGCGTTATGATCTCTACCAGACCAAGTCGGACTGGCTGAACCAGAAGTGGACCGAGCTGATCGTCGGTTGATAGCGGCAGAGGCTCGCCCCTCATCCGCCTGCCGGCACCTTCTCCCCGCTCGCGGGGAGAGGGTAGGGTGAGGGGCGCTTGCTCCGGTCTAAAACGCATATCTCGTCGTATGTGACGGCATAGCGTTTGCAAGACAATTCGGGCGTGAGATGCTATTGCCGCGCCAAAGGGCTTTGAGCCTGCACCATTTGATTTCGGAGACATGATGTCCGGCCTCGCCCTTAATTCCGTCACCAAGCAGTTCGGCCCGTTCACGGCGGTCGATCAGGTCGAGCTTTCCGTGCCGCATGGCACCTTCGTCTGCCTGCTCGGCCCCTCCGGCTGCGGCAAGACCACATTGCTGCGCATGATCGCCGGGCTCGACAGCCCGACCAATGGTGCGATCGTGCTGGATGGCAAGGACATCACCCAGGTGCCGACGCACAAGCGCGATCTCGGTATGGTCTTCCAGTCGCTGGCGCTTTTCCCGCATCTGACCGTCGGCGAGAACATCGCCTATCCCTTGCGCATCCGAGGCATCGGTCGTGAGGAGCAGGTGAAGCGCGTTGACGAGCTGCTCTCGATGATCCACCTGACTGGCTATGCCGACCGGCCCGTGCACAAGCTCTCAGGCGGCCAGCGGCAGCGCGTGGCGATTGCCCGGGCGCTCGCCATCTCGCCCAAACTCTTTCTGCTCGATGAGCCGCTCTCGGCGCTCGATGCCAAGCTGCGCGAGGCGATGCAGGTCGAGCTGCGCAAGCTGCAGCAGCAGCTCGGCATCACGACGATTGTCGTGACCCATGACCAGCGGGAGGCGATGACCATGGCCGATACCGTCGTTGTCATGAATGGCGGCAAGATCCGACAGGCGGCGAGCCCGATCGAGATCTATCGCAAACCCGCTGACCGCTTCGTGGCCGATTTTATCGGTTCGACCAATCTCCTGCCGCTGAACGCGCAGGGTGGTACAGCGCTGGTGCTCGGTCATGCCGTCGCCGGCATATCGGCGCCGTCGGGGCAGGGGCAGGCCAGCCTCTCGGTTCGCCCCGAGGATGTGAAGCTCGCGGCCCCCGGCGAAGGCCGCATTACCGGCAAGGTCACCTTCATCCGCGATCTCGGCGGCACGATCGAGACCTTCCTCGACGTTTCCGGCACCGAAGTCGTCGCCGTCTCGACACCGCGCGAGCGGCCGGTCGTCACCGTCGGTCAGGATGTCGGCATCGCCATCGATCCCGAAACCGCCGTGGTGCTCTCAGCATGAGACGCGAGCCCCCGAAAACCGCACTCGACTATGCGCCGCTCGCCTTTCCGGCGGGCATGCTGATCCTGTTCTTCGTCGTGCCCTTCGCGACGATGATCGCCGTCTCCTTCTTCAAGCGGGATCCGACCGGCTTCTATTCGCCGGATTTCGTTTTCGACAACTACGCCCGTTTCCTGTCGTTCTTCTTTGGGGGCGTGCTCAGCTTCTCACTGGGGCTTGCGATCGCCGTTGCCGTGGTCTGCGTGACGCTGGCGTTGCCCTTCACCTATCTGCTCGCGCGCATGTCGCGCAAAGCGCAGGTGCTGTGGCTGGTGGCGCTCCTCTCCGTGCTGTCACTCTCGGAAGTCATTATCGGCTTTGCCTGGTCGACACTGCTTTCGCGCACGGCCGGAATCACCAACCTGCTTGTGATGATCGGCTTGATGGAAAGCCCCGTGGCACTCATGCCGAATTTCGGCGCTGTGCTGACTGGCATGACCTATCAGGCGCTACCCTACACGGTCCTCGTGCTCTACCCCGCGCTGGTCCGGCTCGATCCGACACTGACGGAAGCGGCGCGAACACTCGGGGCCTCGCCGCTCAGGGCTTTCTTCACGGTCGTCGTGCCGGCTCTGCGCAACACGCTGATTGCGACGCTGATCATGGTCTTCATCTTCGCGCTCGGCTCATATCTTTTGCCGCAGATTCTTGGTCGCCCCTCCCACTGGACGCTGTCGGTGCTGATCACCGATCAGGCCATCTACCAGTCGAACATGCCGTTTGCGGCAGCCATGGCCGTGTTCCTCGTGCTGGTCACGCTCGGCATGGTGGCGCTGACGCTCCTCATCGGTCGCAAGGGAGAGCCAGCATGAACACGGCTCTGACCCGTCTCTACTTCACGCTCATCGGCATTTTCCTTGCTGCGCCCATCGTCGTGGTCGCCGGCGTCTCGGTGAATGCCAAGCAGAGCCTCAACTTCCCGCCGCAGGGCTTTTCGCTGTCGTGGTACAGCGCGATCTTCACCGATCCCGGCTGGCGGGCGGCTCTGTTCGCCTCCGTTATCCTCGCGCTCTGTGCCGCTGCTCTTGCCGTTGCCATCGCGCTGCCGCTTGCCTGGTTCCTGTGGCGCCGCCTTGCGCCCTGGGCACAGGTCTTCCAGCTGCTCGGCATCGCGCCTTTTACGCTGCCGCCCGTCATCACGGCGCTGGGTTTGCTCACCTTCTGGGCCGCGACCGGTTTCTACGGCCAGCCCTGGACGGCCGTCATCAGCCACGCAATCTTCTTCGTCACGCTACCGCTGGTGACGCTGTCGCTCGGCTTCTCGGCGATCGACCGCTCGCTGGTCGAGGCGGCTGCCACCATGGGGGCCGACGACCGGACGATCTTCCGCACGGTCGTTTTGCCGCTGATCGCGCCCTATCTCGTCTCTGGCTATGCCTTCGCCTTCGTGCTCTCGCTCAACGAATACATCGTCGCCTATATGACGGTCGGCTTCGTCATGGAGACGCTGCCGATCAAGATCTTCAACGCGCTGCGCTACGGCTATACGCCTGTGATGGCTTCGGTGACGATCCTGTTCGTGGCAGTTGCCGCCATCATCTTCGGCCTCGTTGCCCGCTTCGGCGACCTACCGAAGCTGCTCGGGGCGAATGCCGACGATCGCAGCTGATGGTCTGGCGTCAGCGGTGGTCCTCAAGGATCATCGCGGCCGCCTTCTCAGCGATCATGAGGGTGGGGGAATTCGTGTTGCCTGAGGTGATCGTCGGCATGACCGAGGCATCGGCGATGCGCAGGCCCTTCAAGGCGCGGAGCCGCAGGCGCGGATCGACGACGCTGTCCGGATCCGCCCCCATGCGGCAGGTGCCGACGGGATGGAAGATCGTCGTGCCGATATCGCCGGCCGCCTTTTCCAGCTCTGCGTCGCTTTCGAGATCAGGTCCGGGGCGGTACTCCTCGGGGTGATAGCGGGCAAAGGCGGGCTGGGACGCGATGCGGCGGGTAAGCCGGATCGACCGGACGGCGACGTCGCGGTCGCCTGATGTCGAGAGGTAGTTCGGCGCGATCTTCGGCTGGGCGGCGAAGTCCGGCCCTGAGATATGCACCGAGCCCCGGCTTTCGGGTCTGAGATTGCAGACACTCGCCGTCATCGCCGGGAAGGGATGAACGGGATCGCCGAACTTGTCGAGCGAGACCGGCTGGACATGATATTCGAGGTCGGCGGTTTCCTTGTCCGGGCCAGAGCGGGTGAAGATGCCGAGCTGGCTCGGGGCCATCGACATCGGGCCAGAGCGGCGCCAAGCATATTCCAGCCCGATCATCGCCTTGCCGTAGAGGCTCGACGCGCGCTCGTTTAGGGTCAGCACGCCCTTGACCTTGAAGACGAGGCGCAGTTGCAGATGGTCCTGCAGGTTCTCGCCGACGGCGGGCAACTCCCGTACCGTCTCGATGCCGGCATTTTGCAGGACATCGCCACGGCCGATGCCGGAGAGTTCCAGGATCTGCGGCGAGCCGATGGCGCCGGCTGACAGCACCACTTCGCGGCGGGCGACAAAGCGCTTCAACTCGCCGTCGTGATGCACCTCGGCGCCGGTTACGCGGTCGCCCTCTATCGTCAGGCGCTTGACATGGGCGCGGGTGAGGATGGTCAGGTTCCTGCGGTGGCGGATCGGTTTCAGAAAGGCTTTCGCCGTGTTCCAGCGGATGCCGGAGCGCTGGTTGACCTCGAAGAAGCCGGAGCCCTCGTTGTCGCCGCGATTGAAATCGTCGGTTTCCGGAATGCCCGCCTGTTTGGCCGCCTCGCGAAAGGCCTCCAGCACATCCCAGCGGAGCCTCGCCTTTTCTACGCGCCATTCGCCACCGGCGCCATGTTTGTCGTCGGCTCCCCGGTGGAAGTCTTCCGTCCTCTTGAAGAGGGGCAGCACATCATCCCAGCCCCAGCCTTCACAACCCATCTGGCGCCACTGGTCGTAGTCGCGGGCCTGGCCGCGCATGTAGATCATGCCATTGATCGAGGAGCAGCCGCCGAGCACTTTGCCGCGCGGATAGCTGATGGCGCGACCGTTCAGGCCCGGCTCGGCTTCCGTCTTGAAGCACCAATCGGTGCGCGGATTGTTGATGCAGTAGAGATAGCCGACCGGGATATGGATCCAGTGATAGTTGTCGCTGCCGCCGGCTTCGAGCAGCAGCACACGGCGCGCGGGATCGGCGGAGAGCCGGTTCGCGAGCAGGCAGCCGGCAGTGCCGGCGCCGATGACGATGTAATCGTAGGTCTCCATGCTCCTCCCCGAGCCGTCAGCCTTCAACTGTTTCGCAGGCGACCCTCAAGCAGGTCAAGCACGGAGCGCGCGGCATCCATGACATTGGTGCCCGGACCGAAGACGGCGGAGACACCATGCTCCAACAGGAAGTCGTAATCCTGGCGCGGAATGACCCCGCCGACCACGACGATCACGTCATTCGCGCCCTTGGCCTTCAGCGCCTCGACCAGCTGCGGCGCGAGCGTCTTGTGGCCGGCAGCAAGCGAGGACATGCCGACGACCTGGACCTTGTTGGCTACGGCCAAGTCTGCTGCTTCCTCTGGCGTCTGGAAAAGCGGGCCGGCCACGACATCGAAGCCGATATCGCCGAAGGCAGAGGCAATCACCTTGGCGCCCCGGTCATGGCCATCCTGGCCGAGCTTGGCGATCAGGATGCGCGGCTTGGACGCCGCTTTGCCGTAATCCTTGAGGCGTGTCGACAGCGTCTCCATTTCCGGATCGCCCTCATAGGCCTTGCCGTAGATGTCGTGGACCACTTCCGGCGTTGCGGCATGGTCGCCGAACACAGCCCGCATGGCATCCGAAATCTCGCCGACGGTGGCGCGCGCCCGGGCCGCCTCGACAGCGGCTTCGAGCAGGTTGCCCTCGCCTGAGCGGGCGATATCGGTGAGGCGCGCAAGGGTTTCGCTCACCCGCTTCGGATCCCGCTGGCGGCGCGTCTGCTCGATGCGTCTGACCTGCGACAGCCGAACGGCGGTGTTGTCGATTTCGAGGATGTCGATCGGCGCCTCGTTTTCCAGACGGAACTTGTTGACCCCCACGATTACTTCCTCGCCCCGGTCAACGGCTGCCTGGCGGCGGGTGGCGGCCTCCTCGATCAGGCGCTTCGGCAGGCCGTCATCGACAGCCTTGGTCATGCCACCCAGGCTTTCGACCTCCTCGATCAGCGCCCAGGCTTTTTCCGCCAGTTCGTTGGTCAGGCTCTCGACATAGTAGGAGCCTGCCAGCGGATCGACCACCTTGGTCACGCCCGTCTCGTTCTGCAGGATAAGCTGGGTGTTGCGGGCGATGCGCGCGGAAAATTCCGTCGGTAGGGCAATCGCCTCGTCGAAGGAATTGGTATGCAGCGACTGCGTGCCGCCCAGCGCTGCCGACATGGCCTCAAACGCGGTGCGGATGATGTTGTTGTAGGGATCCTGTTCGGCCAGCGACACGCCCGAGGTCTGGCAATGGGTGCGCAGCATCAGGCTCGACGCCTTTTTCGGCTCGAATTCCTGCATGATGCGGGTCCAGAGCAGGCGGGCGGCGCGTAGCTTCGCCGCCTCCATGAAGAAGTTCATGCCGATGGCGAAGAAGAAGGAGAGGCGACCAGCGAATTCGTCGACATTCAGCCCCTTGGCGATGGCCGCGCGGACATATTCGCGCCCGTCCGCCAGGGTGAAGGCAAGCTCCTGCACCAGCGTCGCACCCGCCTCCTGCATGTGGTAGCCGGAGATCGAGATCGAGTTGAACTTCGGCATCTCCTTCGCCGTGTATTCGATGATGTCGGCAATGATCCGCATCGAGGGCTCGGGCGGGTAGATATAGGTGTTGCGGACCATGAACTCCTTGAGGATGTCGTTCTGGATGGTCCCCGACAGCTTCTCACGCGAGACACCCTGTTCCTCTCCGGTGACGATGAAATTGGCGAGGATCGGGATGACGGCGCCATTCATGGTCATCGACACGGAGATGTCCTGCAATGGAATGCCGTCGAACAGGATCTTCATGTCTTCGACCGAGTCGATCGCCACACCCGCCTTGCCGACATCGCCCTCGACGCGCGGATGATCCGAGTCATAGCCGCGATGGGTGGCAAGGTCGAAGGCGACCGAGACGCCCTGCTGACCTGCGGCAAGCGCCTTGCGGTAGAAGGCATTCGATTCCTCCGCCGTCGAGAAGCCGGCATATTGCCGGATTGTCCATGGCCGCCCTGCATACATGGTGGCGCGCGGCCCGCGCACAAAGGGGGCAAAGCCCGGCAGGCTCTCGAGATGGCCGATGCCGGCAATGTCGTCTGCCGTATAAAGCGGCTTCACCGGAATGCCCTCGGGCGTGTTCCAGACGAGGCTGTCCGCCGGACGCTTCAATTCCTTCTCGGCAAGCGCCTGCCAGTCGGCGATGGTTTTCTTGGTCATCGATGCGATCCTTATCTGAAGGCTGCGCGGTTCGGCGGTTTGCCGAGGGAGGTGAGTTTGACGGGGTTTCGGGGCCGGGCTATTCTTGTGAGCCTAACCGGAGCGCCTTGCCATGACCGTGAAAGCCTCTGTCTCGCTCTCGCCCCAGCAGGCGGAATTCGCACGCAAGCTGGTCGAGGACGGCCATTTTCCAAGCCTTGCCGCCGTCGTCGAGCGGGGGCTTGATCTGGTGCGCGAAGAGACGGAGATGCGGGAAGAGGATCAGGAAGCGTTGCGTGCTCTTCTTCTGCGTCGGATGGAAGGGCCATTTCTCTCGGAAGAAGAGAGCCGAGTGCAGATCGAGGAGATGATCGCGCGCAAGAAGGTCGAGTATGGCCTATGAAATCAGGCGTACCAAAGACAGCATCCAAGATCTCGATGCAATCTTCGACCACCTGGTAAGCACCTATCTTGGCTTCGGCGACGAATTGCAGGTTGCCTATGAGCGGGCGGGGAAGCGGGTTCGCGGAATAACGGCAGACATGTTTGCGCTGGCCGCCTATCCACATCGCGGCACGCTGGATGCAGGCCTTGGCTTCGACCTTCGACACTTTTCGAAAGACAATGCTGTCATTCACTTCCGTATAGACGAGGCGGCTAAAGTCGTTCACGTCCTTGCCGTCTTCTTCGGCGGGCAGGACCATCAGCGGCATATGCTGAAGCGGCTGTCCTAGGCGGCTTTTCTTCGTCTGCCGGCGTTCCGCGCGGGTACCCCCCTCTGTCCTGCCGGACATCTCCCCCTCAAGGGGGGAGATCACGGTGGGGCTTGCCTTCTGCCAAATTGCTGACGTCGAGTTAGTGAGTCGGGCGAAACGCCAGCGGCCACTCTCACCCCTTGAGGGGTAGATGTCGGCGTAGCCGACAGAGGGGGGTACCCCGACCGCAATTGCCGACGGCGTCCTCACCCCTCGAACTCCATGATCAACTCATCGACCGCCAGACTCTGGCCCGGCTTGACGACGATCTTCTTCACCGTGCCGCGGCGTTCTGCCTTCAGGATGTTTTCCATCTTCATAGCCTCGACGGTGGCGAGCGCCTGACCGGCTTCGACAGTCTCGCCTTCCTTCACGGCCACCCCGGTGATCACGCCCGGCATCGGGCAGAGCAGCATCTTCGACGTATCCGGCGGCAGTTTTTCCGGCATGAGTTTCGCAAGCGCTGCGACACGCGGCGAGCGGACGCGGACGGTCAAATCCATGCCGCGCCAGCGGAGCCGGATGGCGGGGCCCTTGAGGTCGACCTTCACCGCGAGCGTGTCACCGCCGATGTCGACGGTTGCCAGTGTCTGGCCGGGCTGCCAGTCGGTGGCGACCACCATCTCGTTGCCGGTCTCGAATGCGACACGCGTGTTGCCGGTGCCTTCGGTGACGGCCAGCGCGTGGTCGCTACCGGCCAGATTGACGACCCAGTCTTTGCCGAGTTTGCGGGTATGGTTGCCGATCGTGCCGGAGATCTGGATCGCGCGCGCCTGCAGGCGATGGTTGATCACCGCGGCGATGGCAGCGAGCTTTTCAGCTGAGGCGGCATCCGGCGTCACGCCGCTAAACCCGTCCCTGAACTCCTCGGCGATATAGGCCGTGGTGATCTTGCCTGAGCGGAATCGATCCTGGTTCATCACCGCCGAGAGGAAGGGCAGATTGTGGCCGATGCCTTCGACCTCGAAGCTGTCGAGCGCTTCCGACATCGCGTCGATGGCGGTCAGGCGATCGGGAGCCCAGGTGCAGAGCTTGGCGATCATCGGGTCGTAATACATCGAGATCTCGCCGCCTTCGAAGACGCCGGTGTCGTTGCGGACAACGGTTCCCTCGGCGGTCATTCCTTCTGCCGGCGGGCGGTAGCGGGTGAGGCGACCGATCGAGGGCAGGAAGTTGCGATAGGGGTCTTCGGCATAGAGCCGGCTTTCGATGGCCCAGCCATTGAGCTTCACATCCTCCTGGCCGAATGAGAGTTTCTCGCCGGCCGCGACGCGGATCATCTGCTCGACGAGATCAAGGCCGGTCACCAGTTCGGTGACGGGATGCTCGACCTGCAGGCGGGTGTTCATCTCGAGGAAGTAGAACTTGTTTTCCTTGCCATCGACGATGAACTCGACCGTGCCGGCGGAGTGATAGCCGACGGCTTTTGCCAAGGCGACTGCCTGTTCGCCCATGGCCTTGCGGGTGGCGGCATCGAGGAAGGGCGAGGGGGCCTCTTCGATGACCTTCTGGTTGCGCCGCTGGATCGAGCATTCGCGTTCGCCGAGATAGAGCGTGTTGCCGTGCTTGTCGCCGAGCACCTGGATTTCGATATGGCGCGGTTCGGTGACGAATTTCTCGATGAAGATGCGGTCGTCACCGAAGGAATTCTTCGCCTCGTTCTTCGACGACTGGAAGCCTTCACGGGCCTCTTCGGCATTCCAGGCGATGCGCATGCCCTTGCCGCCGCCGCCGGCCGAGGCCTTAATCATCACGGGATAGCCGATCTCATCGGAGATTTTTACCGCCTCGTCGGCATCGGCAATCAGGCCCATATGACCGGGCACGGTCGAGACGCCGGCCTCTGCCGCCAGCTTCTTCGAGGTGATCTTGTCGCCCATGGCCTGGATCGCGTTCACTGGCGGGCCGATGAAGGTGACGCCTGCCTTTTCCAGCGCCTCGGCAAAACCGGCATTTTCCGAGAGGAAGCCGTAGCCGGGATGCACCGCATCCGCGCCGGTCTGTCTGATGGCATCGAGGATCTTGTCGATGACGATATAGGACTGGTTCGACGGCGCCGGGCCGATATGCACCGCCTCATCGGCCATCTCGACATGCAGCGCATTGCGGTCGGCATCGGAATAGACGGCGACCGTCTTGATGCCGAGCTTCTTGGCGGTCTTGATGACCCGGCAGGCAATTTCGCCCCGGTTGGCGATGAGGATTTTCTGGATCATTGTGGTCACTCGGCAGCTTGAGCAGGTGGGACGGCGCCGGGAGCGGCACCTCCGATGATGAGCGCCTTGGCGCTGATATATTCGTCGATGTCTTCCCAGCCGACGGCGTCACCGAAGGGGAGGATTTCCCCCTTGGCGCGTTGGTCATGCGATGCCTTGGCGAGCCGCGGATACCACCAGAGCGGCGCCACGATCCTGCGCCCATCCATCATGTCGAAGATGATGCTGTCGTCCGTGACGTCCACGGAGCGGATCTGCAGTTGCCGCTCATCAATGTCCAAAGTGGTCATTCCACGCCTCCTCGAAACCCTGCCGGTGTTCCGCGACGACTTTGAGGATAGCATTCACCTCATGTGCCGCGAAGCCTGCGTTGCGGGCAACACCGAGATCCCGCAACCACACTTTCAACTGCTTTCCGTCCTTCAGGACGTGAATATGTGGCGGCTCGCCGATCTCCTTCGAGTAGAAAAGAAAACGATGTCCTTTCCAGAGAAGGAGTGTCGGCATGCCCGCTATTCCCTGACCTTCTTTTTCAAGCCTTTCGCCACGCTCTTTTCGTCCTTCACCTCGCCAAAGGCTTCCGGAAAGTTCTTCCGCGCCAGCTGCTCGTTGATCTTGAGCTTGGCGAAGTAGGATTGCGGATCAAAACCGCGCTCGGCGGCAATCACTTCGCGGCCGAACAGGCGGCAGAGGCGTTCACCGTCGAGATTGCCCCGCTCGAAAGGTTCGGTGCCGAAATACTGCCAGAGCGCTTGCATGAAGCCGAGGTCGGCGAGTGCAACCGTCTGGTCCATTGTGCGGTGGCGCGGCCAGTTTGTCACCGGCGTCACCTTTGGGTTCGGCCGGCGGATCGTGTATTGCCACTGGGTTCCCGGCAGACCGAGCGGAAAGCCCTGGTGTTTCGGCATAAGCGGATCTTTTGCCATGGGTTTAGACCTCGAACACGTCTTCGAAGGATTCCGGGAAGCTCTTGCGGGCGACGCGCTCGTTGATGACGAGCATCTCGTCATAGGATTGCGGGTCAAAGTCCTTGTTGACGGCCACGACCTCGCGGCCGAACAACAGGCTGAGGCGGGCTGCATCGAGATTGCCACGGACGAATGGTTCTGCCCCGAACTGGTGCCAGAGCGCATGCAGAAAGGCGGCGTCGATCCGGTGCTCCTTCGTCCCCGGCCGCGCCTTACGCGGCAGGGTCTTGATCGGGGTGACACCCTTGTCATTGGCGCGGCGAATGGTGAACTGCACACCGGTCCCCGGCATGCCGGAGGGAAAACCGCGATGTTTGATCATGTCGGGTGCTTTGGACATACCGCTCTCCCTCACGCCTGATCGGCCAGTTTGTCCTGCGTCTTCGTCAAGAAGTCGGAGGCGTCGTGGCGTTCATGCAGCTGTTCGGAGAGCGGACCGGAGGTCTTGTTGACCATGGCGCCACGCTTCACACCCGGGCGGACGGCGAGCTGCTTGGTCCAGCGCTGGACATGTTCGTATTCGTCGACCGAGAGGAAAGTGCCGGCATCATCATAGGCGCCGTGCAGGGCGAGACGTCCATACCAGGGCCAGATCGCCATGTCGGCAATCGTGTAGTCCTGGCCGGCCATGAACTCGTTGTTGGCGAGATGGCGGTCCAGTACGTCCAGCTGGCGCTTCACCTCCATGGCGTAGCGGTCGATGGCATATTGGATCTTCATCGGCGCATAGGTGTAGAAATGGCCAAAGCCGCCGCCGAGGAAGGGCGCGGAACCCATCTGCCAGAACAGCCAGTTTAGCGTTTCCGCGCGTGCCCGCGTCTCGGACGGCAGGAAGGCGCCGAATTTTTCCGCGAGATAGGTCATGATCGAGGCACTCTCGAACAGGCGGATCGGCTCGCCGCCATCGACAGGCGCATGGTCCATTAAGGCCGGGATCTTGGAATTCGGATTGACCTCAACGAAGCCCGAGGAGAACTGGTCGCCCTTGCCGATATTAATCAGCCAGGCATCGTATTCGGCGCCCTCGTGACCGGCTGCCAGCAGCTCCTCCAGCAGTATCGTCACCTTCTGGCCGTTCGGCGTGCCCAGCGAATAAAGCTGCAGCGGATGTTTGCCGACCGGGCGTTCCTTGTCATGCGTAGCACCCGCGATCGGGCGGTTGATATTGGCAAAGGCGCCGCCATTGCCGGGCTCCCAGGTCCAGACCTTCGGGGGCTGATAGCCGGCGGGCAGGTTCTTCTCGGGCGGGAATTTTGTCTCGGTCATGAAATCGGATCCTTTCTCGGTGAAGCGCCTCGGGCGCGCCGAGAGTTATATAGGCCTTCCGTGTTGTCCTTGCCCACTCTCAATGCATGATCACAACGGGCCACTGTTACAACGGGATCGTGTCGTGCTTTTTCCAATGGGTGCCGACCTGCTTGTTCCTGAGGCTCGCAAAAGCCTTGGCAATGCGGCGGCGTGAGGAATGCGGCATGATCACCTCGTCGATGAAGCCGCGTTCGGCGGCCTTGAAGGGGTTGGCGAAGTTGACCTCGTACTCCTTCGTCCGCTCTGCGATTTTTTCCGAGTCGCCCAGTTCCGAACGGTAGAGGATTTCGGCAGCGCCTTTCGCGCCCATGACGGCGATTTCTGCCGTCGGCCAGGCATAGTTGATATCGGCGCCGATATGCTTTGATGCCATGACGTCGTAAGCGCCGCCATAGGCCTTGCGGGTGATCAGCGTCACCATCGGCACGCTTGCCTGGCTGTAGGCGAAGAGCAGCTTCGCGCCATGCTTGATGACGCCGCCATATTCCTGGGCGGTGCCGGGCAGGAAGCCGGGCACATCGACCAGCGTCAGGATCGGGATCGAGAAGGCATCGCAGAAGCGGACGAAACGGGCAGCCTTGCGCGATGAATCGATATCCAGGCAACCGGCCAGCACCATGGGCTGGTTGGCGATGACGCCGACCGTCTGGCCTTCCATGCGCATGAAGCCGGTAATGATGTTTCTGGCGAAAGCTTCCTGGATCTCGAAGAAATCGCCTTCGTCAGCCAGCGCGTAGATCAGCTCCTTCATGTCATAGGGCTTGTTGGAACTGTCGGGGATCAGCGTGTCCAGCCGCATTTCGACGCGAGCCGGATCGTCATGGAAGGGGCGGACCGGCGGCTTTTCGCGGTTGTTGAGCGGCAGGAAATCGAAGAGCAGGCGGACCTGTTCCAGGGCTTCCACGTCGTTCTCATAGGCGCCATCGGCAACGGAGGATTTCTTCGTATGGGTCGAGGCGCCGCCCAGTTCTTCCGCCGTCACGATCTCGTTGGTCACGGTCTTCACCACATCAGGGCCGGTGACGAACATGTAGGATGAGTCCCGCACCATGAAGATGAAATCGGTCATGGCGGGGGAATAGACGGCCCCGCCGGCGCAGGGGCCCATGATCACGGAGATCTGCGGGATGACGCCCGATGCATCGACATTGCGCTTGAAGACATCGGCATAGCCGGCAAGCGAGGCCACACCTTCCTGGATGCGGGCACCGCCACTGTCGTTGAGGCCGATGACCGGGGCGCCTGTTTTCATCGCCATATCCATGATCTTGCAGATCTTCTGGGCATGGGTTTCCGACAGCGAGCCGCCGAGCACGGTGAAATCCTGGGAGAAGACATAGACCTGGCGGCCGTTGATTGTGCCCCAGCCGGTGACCACGCCATCGCCCGGCACCTTTTGGGTCTCCATCCCAAAATCCACGCAACGATGCGTGACATACATGTCGTATTCTTCAAACGAGCCTTCGTCGAGCAGGACCTCGATGCGCTCGCGGGCGGTCAGCTTGCCCTTGCCATGCTGGGCGGCGATGCGCTTTTCGCCGCCGCCGAGGCGGGCCTCGTCGCGACGGGCTTCGAGCTGGTCCAGGATCGTCGACATGCTTCCTCCGGAATGATCTGTTTGGCTTTAAGGCCTTGTGTGACACCTATTCCACTGTGCCGCAGAAGAAAACGGTTGAACAGGTGCATCTGTGGATTTATGAATTTGCAAATTGAAAATTGCGATTTTGCGAAATGGCCATCGGGAAACTCTTCATCGGCCGCAAGGTCCGCGACATCCGCCAGGCAAACGGGGCCACCCAGGCGCAGTTTGCCGATATGGTCGGCATTTCCACCAGCTATCTCAACCAGATCGAAAACAACCAGCGCCCCGTCTCGGCCTCGGTGCTTTTGTCGCTGGCGGAAAAGTTCGGCATCGACATCACCGAGCTGTCGTCGGGCCAGAACGACCGGCTGATGTCGGCGTTGACGGAAGCGCTCTCCGATCCGCTGTTCGAGACCTATTCGCCAAGCCTGCAGGAGCTGAAGCTTGTCACCCAGAACGCACCCGGCTTTGCCCATGCGCTGATTGCCGCCCATCAGGCTTACAGGCGCGGCAACGAGCAGCTGGCGAGCCTCGACGACCGGCTGGGCGCGGCCCCCAGCCAGGAGGTGACGCCTTACGACGAGGTGCGCGACTTCTTCCACTTCGTCGACAATTACATCCACGATCTCGACCTCGCTGCCGAGCAACTGGCGACAGAGCTGAAGCTCGGGGAGGGGGAGAATTACGCGGCCCTTTCAGGCCATCTCGAAGCGCGGCATGGCGTGCGCGTCGTGCGCGGTGAGGCGGGCGACGAGGCGATCCGGCGCTTCGATCCGGTGGGGCGGATCCTGACCGTCAGCCGCTATGCCTCTGCCCCAACCCGCGATTTCCAGATCGCCATCCAGATCGCCCAGCTGGCGGCGGCCACGAAAATCGACAAGGTGCTGAAGCAGGCGAATTTCCGCAGTGAAGAGGCGGTCGAGATCTGTCGCATGGGGCTTTACAACTATTTCGCCGGTGCTCTGATCCTGCCCTATCGCAGCTTCCTCACCGCCGCACGGGATCTGCGCCACGACATCGAACTGCTCGCCGCCCGTTTCGAGGCTTCGCTGGAACAGGTCTGCCACCGTCTTTCGACGCTGCAGCGACCGGGCCTAAAGGGCGTGCCGATTTTCTTTGCCCGCATCGACCGGGCCGGCAATATCACCAAGCGGCACAGTGCCGCCCGCCTGCAATTTGCCCGCTTCGGGGCGGCCTGTCCGCTGTGGAATGCGCATCAGGCCTTCGAGACGCCGGGCCGGATCATCCGCCAGACGGCGGAGACGCCCGACGGCGTGCGCTATCTCTGCATCGCGACGCAAGTGTCAAAAGGCTCCGCCGGCTTCCGCGCCGCCAATCCGCGTTACGCCTTGGCGCTCGGCTGCGAGATCTCCTATGCCGGCGCCTTCGTCTATGCCGACGACCTCGACCTCTCCAACCGCGGCGCCTTCGACCCCATCGGCATTTCCTGCCGCATCTGCGAGCGCATCAAATGCACCAGCCGCGCCGTGCCGCCGCTGAAAAGGAAGCTGGTGGTGGATCATCGGGTGCGGAACCCGATGCCGTATGAGATTGAGTGAGGTGGGTTTCTTTAAGGAGCAATTTCTCCGGGGCGGCGGCTACAAATTATCGGGTAATGGGCCTATTCGTACATTTCATTCGGTATTGGTTGTATTTTGCTTTCAAGCATTAGATCTAATTTTCTTTTGCTCACTTGTTCAGCGGGTGGAGCTATGATGAGAATCGGTGCATCCTTTAGTAACGGTGTGCCCTCTATGCTCGCCCAATACGCTCAATCATTGTTCTTTCGCTCGGGGTCAGCATGTCGAGAAAATATGCAATTCTGGTCAAAATTCTCGACCAGATACGGGAGGAAGCACGCGGTACAAAATGGGCAAATCAGTATGCAGTCGATAATGACTCGCACGATGCCGTCATGGCTGCTCGAAGTCGTGCCTATATCCACCTCTACCTCAAAGTTATGTTTGGTATTGGCCGATTTGAGGAGCGTGAAGCCTATGTAACAGATGGTAGCTATGACGGCGGAATCGATGGTTTTTTTATCGATAAGGAGCGCAAGAAAATCTACCTTCTTCAGTCAAAATTCCGTAATACTGAAAAGAATTTTGAGGAAAAGAATATTGAATATGAAGAACTACTCTCCATGGATATTGACCGCATCACTGCTGGTCATGAGAAGGATGACGCTGGAAATAAATACAATGGCAAAATACAGGGTCTTATTCGTAGAATATCTGAAATAGATGATGTGGCTAGGTACGGTTATGAGGTCGCGATTCTCGCAAATTGCAGCATCACCCCTCAAAATGTGAGAAGGCTCACTGACGGCTTCAAGGCCGAGGTATTCGACTTTTCCCGCGTCTACAATGATCTGGTGTTTCCGATTATCAGTGGTACCTATTTTAAAGCCTCTGACTTAACAATAAAATTGGATCTAAATAATAAGAGTGCTGGCGCAAAAACCAGTTATTCTGTGAATACCCCATCATATGAGTGTGAAATTACCGTTCTTTTTGTCCCTGCAATCGAAATTGCTGAAGTGATGGACAAATACAGAAATTCAGTACTTGAGTTCAATCCGCGCAGCTATCTCGACCTAGACGGTCAGAACGTCAATGCCGCGATCAAGGAGACGCTACTACGGCCAGACAGTAATGAATTCGCCCTCATGAATAATGGCCTCACCATTCTATCGGACGAGACCAACCTCAATGAGCGAATTGGCCAGCACAACAAGGCGCAACTGCGATTGCTGAATCCACAAATCATTAATGGCGGGCAAACGGCCTACACCCTTAGCCGAGCTTTAAACGAAGATCGTGAGAATGCAGCACAACGGTTTCACGGTAAGGAAGTCTTGGTCAAGGTGATCACACTGACAGCTAAGGATGCAACACAAGATAATGTTGCGGAGCGCCGACGCCTTATCGATGAAATTTCATCCGCAACGAACCGCCAGACGGCTGTCATCACAACGGACAAATTTTCGAACGATTCAATTCATCTTGACGTTCAGAAACTCCTCTTCGATCGGTTTGGTCTGCTGTACGAGCGCAAGCGTGGTGAATTCAGCGACGGCGTTTTCGCGGGGTATATCGACCGCTCAGACGTTTTGGACCGCACATTGTTTATGCGCCTGTTGCTCACGGTTTACGGCAGGATTGGGCGCGCCGTGAGGAAGAGAATATTCGCAATACATGGATTTAGCGATGTCGAACTCAAAGACATTGCTCTTCTCGATAGGTTTAACCTTGGTCTGGAACTCTTCCGGAGAATTGCGCCACGCAACACGAACTCGCCAAAGAAATTCAGGGATGCGCTGGCAAAGGTATACATAGGTGTTTCGATGGTTAACGACGCTAAGATGAGCGTCAGAGAGGCTTTTGATTTTATAGATAGCGCATGGGATGAGTTGCTGAGACAGGTCGCGCAAACAAGAAAGAAACATGTAGCGCGGTATGTCGATCCTGATACCGGGAATTCGCGTACCGCTTTCAGCCCTGAGAAGTGGATGAACAGCTCCGATTTTCAGACTGACTTGTCAGAATTCGTAGCAATGCAGGCTAAATCAACTCCGCCCTGGAAGAGTATTCGTAGTAATGAGCAAGACATCGAACAGACGGCGTAGATTTTCGCCCAATCTCAAGGTTTCAGCAGCTGTTCGCAGCGAGTCGTCGCCATTTCGGGTCCACTCTTAAGTACATCGTGCATTCGCGACACCGGAGTTTTATTCTTTGGTATCTCGGCTGCGGTCCGCTTGCCTTAAACATTCAATGATTTTGGTCACTTACGCACGCTATCCGCGCAAAGCGGTAGATCCCTCGGCCCATTGCGGGACACGGTCTACGTGATCAACTGCCTTCCCGTGTTGCGGCTAATTGAGAAGCGGAGAGATTGAGTTGATGCAGATGCGGAGCGTCATGCCATTCCAGTGAAAGATCCGCAGACTGCCCAGCATCCCCAAACCTACCCAAACAACCGCTCATCCCGTGCCACAAAAAACGCCTCGACACTCTCCGGCGCCACATCCTCCAGCGTCGCCGGGGACCATTTCGGGTTCCTGTCCTTGTCGATGATCGCAGCCCGGATGCCTTCGTAGAAGTCGGGGACTTTCACCACCTGGAGGGTGCCGGCGAATTCGCGTTCGAGGCAGGTTTCGAGGTCCTTGGAGCGGCGGGCCTCGCGCAGCATCCTGAGCGTCACCTTCAGGCTGGTCGGCGATTTCGCGCTGATGGCGTTGAGCGTTCGGGCGGCGAGGTCGCCCTGTTCCTTGTCGAGGGCGGCGATGATCTCTTCCACCGTGTCGAAGGCGAAGCAGCGGTCGATCATGGCGCGGCCTTCGGAAAAGATGCCGGTCGGGCCGTCCACGGTATAGTCGCGGATGATCGAGGCCATCGTTGCCCCGAGGGCGGGTGCGGGCAGGGCGGCGATCCGCTCAAGGAGTTCCGCCACCCGGTCCTGCGGGACATACCAGTCGGCAAAGCCGGCAGTGATGGCATCCGCGCCGTTCACCGCTTCGCCTGTTAGCCCCATCCAGGTGCCGAGTTCGCCTGGTGCGCGGGAGAGGAGCCAGGTGGCGCCGATGTCGGGGAAGAAGCCGATGCCGGTTTCGGGCATGGCGAGTTTCGTGGTTTCGGTGACGATGCGGTGGCTGCCATGGCTGGAGACGCCGACGCCGCCGCCCATGGTGATGCCGTCCATCACGACGACATAGGGCTTTTTGAACCGGGCGATCCGCGCGTTCAGGCGGTATTCGGCCTTGAGGAATTCCGACGCCTTGCCGTCGCCGGCCTTGCCGCTTTCGTAAAACATCCTGATGTCGCCACCGGCGCAAAGTCCACGTTCGCCCTCGCCGGTGACGAGGACGGCGGCCACTTGGTGGTCGGCCTCGAAGGCGTCGAGCGCCTTGCCGAAGGCGAGAATCATGTCGTGGGAGAGGCTGTTCAGCACACGCGGCCGGTTGAGGGCGATCAGCCCGAGCGCGCCTTCTCTTCCCGTCAGGATTTCCTCACCCTGATAGTCCGCCTCCAGATACCGCATGCCGTCCTCCCTTGTCTTTTGAGAGAGTTAGATATGCGTCGCGGCCAAAGGGCAAGGGGTGGGGTGTTGCATAGCGAGCGGACCCCCCTCTGCCCTGCCGGGCATCTCCCCCACAAGGGGGGAGACTGGCTGAACCGCCGGCCCGCTCACATTCCTTTGGCGCCGCAAAGGGATCGGCAAACGCGGCGATCCGCTCTCCCCCCTTGTGGGGGAGATGTCACGCAGTGACAGAGGGGGGTATCCACATGCGACAGCCTTAGACTGCCAAAGCAGGATCAGCCGACGAGATTGCGCGGCTTACCCGCAAGAAACAGCTCGATATTCTCGATCAGCTGGTCGGCCAGCGCCTGGATTGCCTCGCGGCTTGCCCAGGCGACATGCGGGGTGAGGATGACGTTTTCGCGTGACGCGATCCGCATCATCGGGCTGTCGGCGACGGGTGGTTCGCCATCGGTGACATCGAAGCCGGCGCCAGAGATCTGGGCGGCATCGAGGGCCTTTTCCAGCGCCAGTTCATCGACGAGGCCGCCGCGTCCGGTGTTGATGAGCAAGGGCTTGCGTTCCATCAGGGCGAATTCGCGCGCACCGATCACGCCGCGCGTTTCCGGTGTCAGCGGGCAGTGCAGGGTGATGACGTCAGAGCGCTTCAGGACCTCGTCGAAAGCCGTCTGGCCGGGCTTGAGGTCTGTTGCGCCGCGACGACCGGCTGAGAGCACCGTCATGCCGAAGGCCTCGGCGATCTTTCCGACGGATTGGCCCAGCGTGCCATGGCCGATGATGCCGAGCGTCGAGCCGCCGAGATCGGCGATGGGATAATCGAAATAGCAGAATTGCGCCGCCTGCTGCCAGCGGCCCTCGATGACCGACTGACGATAAGGCAGGATCGAGCGGCGCAGTGCCAGCATCAGCGCGAAGGTGTGTTCGGGCACCGTATGCTTGGCGTAGTTCCTGATATTGCAGACGGCGATGCCACGCGCCTTGGCTTCCGCGAGATCGACGATATCGGTGCCGGTGGCGGAGACGGCGATCAGCTTGAGTTTTGTGGCGCCGGCAAGCGCTTCGGCGCGGACCGGGGCCTTGTTGGTGATCACCACATCGGCATCGCGGATGCGTTCAGCGACCTCGTGCGGGTCGGTGCGGGCATGGACCACCATTTCATGCGGCACGGAGGGCGCGCGGACCACGGTTTCCGGCGACAGCGTGTCGCGGTCGAGAAAGACGATGCGGATCATGGCGGACCTCCCTGCGTTGCCATCGACCTAGCCGAGCGGCTTTCGGCCAGCAAGGCAGGTCAATGGTAATCCGGTACGCCGGGCATGGTGATGAAGCCCGGAAGCGCGCGGAAACGGCGCAGCCAGCGGCGAAGGGCCGGGTATTCGTCGTGATCGATGCCGCAGTCACGCGAAAGCGCAAAGCTTGGCAGGAGGGCCAGGTCGGCGAGTGTCGGGGTGTTTCCAACGAACCAGTCCGAGCCTTCGATCTGCCTGAGCGTCATGTGGTCCTCCATGATGCGGAAGGCTTTGCGGGCGGCCTTCAGATCGCTGTCGCTGGCGCCCTCCGAGGTGAATAGTGCCGCCTCGCGGGCGTCCACCGCGGGTTTCAGCTCCCGGGTGGAGAAGCCCAGCCATTGCTGCACGCGTCCGAAGTCGCCGGGATCTGTCGGGAGCCACGGGCTGTCTGGCGCATAAGCGCGGACGATATAGGCGAGGATGGCCGCCGTGCCGAACAGCCTGACGTCGCCGTCTTCGAGGATCGGCAGCGTGCCGGTCGGGTTGAGCGCCAGCATATGCGGCTTTTCCTGCTCGCGTCCCGGTGCCCTGTCGATGGCAACCGTCTCGAAGGTGAGGCCGAGCATGGAGAGGAGAAGGCGGACGCGAAAGCCGTTTTCGTCGAGGTGGTAGTCGTAAAGCCTGATCATCACGCGGCCTCCACCATTTGGGCTTCAACGCGGTTGCGCAGGTCCGTGGCCCATAGGATCAGGTCTCGGCGAATGGCTGCGGAAGTGTTTCCGGTCACCGTGATGTGCAAGGCCGTGCGTGCAAGGTCGCGGGGTTGGGCCGCGACCAGGACGGTCACGTCGTTACCTTGGAAGGTAACCAAGCCAGTCCCACTCTCGACCGGACGATAGCCCTCGGGTGGGGCTGCTGTTGCCGCCAGAAGAGCCGCGTTCGTCGATAGGTCGACGAAGAGGCTGCGAACGGGTTCGGCGCTCTCGGGATGCGCCGAGAGGTCCGCTGCATCCGCCCCGTCCGGTGCCATCCAGATTATCCCGGCGCGTTCGGTTGCGGCAAAGGTCGGGACCTTGATGGTCTGGGGCACCTCGAGATCCGGGTGCGCCGGAATGTAGCGACATTGGCCACCCGTGTCGTAGCGCCAGCCGTGATAGAGGCAGGCGATGTGGTCGCCGCGCACGAAGCCGAAGCTCATGCGCATGCCGCGATGCGGACAGCGGTCCTCCCAGACATGGATTTCGCCCTTGTCGTCACGCCAGACGACGCGCTCCTCGCCGTTGACGAGGGTGCCGGCAGAGGTGCCGGCCTCGACGTCCGCGGAAAGGGCAACGGGGATCCAGGGAGAGGTTGATGTCATGATGCGGCCTTTGCGGGCAAGTCTTCGTCTGTTTGAAATCTTGATACGTCGAGCACGATGCTGTCATAGGGGCCGAGGCTGACCGCCATTTCGAAGGCGTCGATCAGGGCTTCCGGGCCCGACAGCGTCAGGCGACAGCGATGGTAGTCGCAGGCCGCAATCTTGAGCCCGAGCGAGAGGCGGGCGGCCCGATGTTCGGCGAACGCGATGAAGCCCTGCGGCTCCAGCCTTCCGGAAAAGGTGAAGCCGACGGTCATATGGTCGGCTTTCGCCGTCATCGGATGGGGATCAGTGTTGCCTTGCAATTGTGCGCGCTCTAATTTTTGGGCAATCTAGCGGCGGGTGAGATCGGGTTTCAAGCGGTTTCTCCCGTGCTCCAGAGGAAAGACAGACTATGCAGAACGGTATCGACAAGGCGTCGCTTGATCAGTGGTATGTGCTCGATACCGAGGCGGTGATCCCTGTGGGCCGATCGCAGAACCGGTTGCTCGGGACGGATCTGACTGTCGTCAGACAAGCGGATGGGGCGATCGAAGTGTTTGCCGAGGGGCGGGCCGAGCCGCTGCCGCTACGCCATCGCTTCGGCTTTCTCTGGGCGACGCTGGGCGAGCCCGAGCGCGAGATCTTTCCGCTGCCGGAGGCCGACGAGCCGGATAGACGCTATGTGCCCTGCGGCGTGGTCACGGTGAAGGCTTCAGGACTTCGCATCGTCGAGAACTTCCTCGACATGGCGCATTTCCCCTTCGTGCATACGGATGTTCTGGGAGCCGAGCCGCATACGGAAGTACAGAGCTATGATGTCGAAATCCGCCGCGACGAAGACGAGGTCTGGGCGACCAACTGCACCTTCTTCCAGCCGCAGGCGGCTCTGTCGGCGTCCGACGGCATCACCACCCAATACATGTACCGGGTGATGACGCCGTTCACCACGATCCTCTACAAGACATGTCCCAACGCTACCAATCGCTGGGATGTCATCGGCCTCTTCGTCCAGCCGCTCGATCCCGGCCGCTGCCGGGCGCATCCGATCATGTATCTGATCGACGATGTCTCAACGACCACGGAGCTTATCCATTTCCAGCAAATGATCTTCCTGCAGGACCGCATCATCCTTGAAAACCAGCGGCCGGTACTCCTGCCGCTGGAGCCGCGCAAGGAAATCCCAACGCGGGCAGATGCCTCGTCCATCGCCTATCGCCGCTGGCTGAAAGAAAAGGGCGTGACCTACGGCGCCAGCACAGTGGCTGCCTGAGGCGCAGCAAAAAACCCGGAAGCGGGCGCTTCCGGGTTCCGGGCATTCCTTAGCCTGCAGGTCTTAGCTGCGGCTCATCCACTCGTCGATCTCGCGATCGGCTTCTTCCTGGGTCTTGCCATAGGCAGCCTGGATCTTGCCTGAGAGCTCCTTGCGCTTGCCGGCGATCACATCGAGATCGTCACCTGTCAGCTTGCCCCACTGGGTCTGGGCTTTGCCCTTGAACTGTTCCCAATTGCCTTCGATCTGATTCCAATTCATCGGATAACTCCCGTGTCGGTGAATGGTCGAGGCTTGATGTCCTCGGGGCTGAAAACGTCGGCTAATGCGGGAAGTTCCATCGGCTGGGTCGAAGCCGATCAGATCGGGCCCGTGGCCTCGTGCACAAGAAAAGGCCGAGGTGATGATGGAACACTCGTCCGGTCACGGCGTTCTTGTTGCGAACTGCCTTTCATGAACAATCCAAGGAGAATTCCATGGCCCAGGTACCGAGCGCCTCCAAGAGCAAGATCGAAGTCAAGGCAAACGATCTCGCAGACCGCATCGAAGACAAGGCGAACACGGCGGGTACCGCGACCAGCGGTGACGTCCAGGCGGACCTCGAAGCCCTGCGCCGCGATATCGCTTCTCTGACGCAGACCGTCGCCTCCTTCGGTAGCGGCAAGATCCGTCAGGCGGGCGAAACCTCACAGGAATATATCGACAGCGCACGTGAGCGCTTCATGAATGCTGAAGAAGATATCGAAGCCTATGTGCGCGCAAAGCCGCTGCAGTCGCTCGCTATGGCCGCTGGCGTCGGCTACGTTCTTGCGCTTCTCAGCCGGCGCTGATCATGCTGCCACTCCTTAGACATTTGGGCATCGTCGCCTTTGGCAAGGTGCGGCCGACCGCCAACAAGGTCGGGCGCTCCGTGATGGCGGGTGCGATTGCCGGTGTGTTGGGGCTAACGACCTATGTCGCCCTGCTTCTGGCTCTCGGCTTCTATCTGACCAGCATCATCGGTCCGATTTATGCTGCCTTGGTCATCGCTGGCGTCACGGCGCTCTGCGCCATCATCGTCATCGTCGTGGTGCAGTCGATCAACCGTCGCGCCGAGCGTCGCATGGAAGCCCGTCAAAGGGCCGCCAGGGCACGGCTGCCTGATCCGATGACGCTGCAGTTATTGGCTGGTGTGCCGGCGCTGATGAAGGGACGGTCCCTGCTGACTGCCGCGGCGATTGCAGCAGTCGCCTATGGGGTCGCCAAGTCGCAAGGTGTCGGCAACGATCGCGATTGACCTGCGCTTTTGAGAGACGGTTGGGCTTTTCGAAGCCCGGCCGTTCATATGTCAGGGTTTCCTGGACTTGGCTTTTGCTTCCGCATCGTGAAGCTTTTCGAGAAGGTCGAGAAATTGGGACGGAGTGCCTTCGTCGACGATACTGTCGTAGTAGCCACGAAGCTTTGACGCGATCAATGCGTTCGCATTTTGCCGCTTTGCCTCCGACGGCTTCTTCGATTTATTTCCATCCGGAGGGCCTTCAGCCATGTCTGTCCAATTCCGTCAGTTTGCCAAGCGAGACGACAATTAACGTGATAAGCCCGAACAGGCAAAAAAGTTCCAAAGACGATGGAACATTTTTTTTCGAGCCGCGTTTTCTGCCGAGTCCGCACCTTTATCCATTTCGATTGGAGAACTGCATGTCCCTTACTGCCCGCGTCGCTGTCCATCTTCCTTACCTGCGCCGTTACGCACGCGCCGTCACCGGTTCGCAGACCTCCGGAGATGCCTATGTCGCAGCGGTCCTGGAAGCGCTGATCGCCGACATCTCCATTTTTCCCGACACCGGTGATGACCGTGTCGCTCTCTACAAGCTGTTCGTGACGATCTACGATTCGACCAAGGTCGAGCTTCCCCAGATCACCTCGCCCTTTGCATGGGAAAAGCGTGCCGCCGCCAACCTTGCATCCGTGCCGACGCGCGCGCGCCACGCCTTTCTTCTGATCACGGTCGAAGGTTTCACCACCACCGAAGCGGCCAGCGTGCTGAGCGTCGGCGAAGCCGAATTCAACGCGCTCTTCAACGAGGCCTCGATGGAGATCTCCCGCCAGGTCGCGACCGACATCATGATCATCGAAGACGAGCCTCTGATCGCGCTCGACATCGAGCAGATGGTCGAAGACCTCGGTCACCGCGTGACCGGCATCGCCCGCACCCATGCCGAAGCCGTCGATCTCTATAAGCGTACCAGCCCGAAAATGGTCCTCGCCGACATCCAGCTTGCGGATGGAAGCTCGGGCATCGATGCCGTGAACGACATTCTCAAGGTCGATACCATCCCGGTCATCTTCATTACGGCATTCCCGGAGCGCCTGTTGACTGGCGAGCGTCCTGAGCCTGCCTTCCTGGTCACCAAGCCGTTCAACCCCGACATGGTCAAGGCTTTGATCAGTCAGGCGCTTTTCTTCAACGAGCGCGTGACCGAGCAGGCTTGATATAGCTCTTGTGGGGCATAGGTTAGAGCGAGGAATGGACCGGCAGACGGAGCCGGTCCCAGATGCCGATAATGGCGGAGCAGGCAATTGGTACATCGGTTGACATGGTTTGAACCTCAGCGCGGCGACGAACAGCTGCGGGAGTTCTTCATAACCGCGCTCATCGACATGGGCGCCAGCCTCACTCTTCAGGATAAAGATGGTACCTATGTCTGCATCACCTCGCTGCCGGCTCGCTGGCGGCTGGCGGCGGGGGCAACTCCGTCCGACGACACCATCTTCGGGCCGGAGATCGGGCAGAAACTCGCAGAGCTCAAGTCCGGGTTACAGAATGCCGGAGATCGTGCTGAGCTCGAGATTGAGGCGGGAGACGATACCTTCTTCGAATTCCGCTGCCGCATGGTCGAGATGGCGGATCATGATTTGCATTTGATCACAGTTGTCATCGATCGCACCGAAGACCGGCGGCGCGAAAGGCTTTTGCGCGCACTCCTGCGGGAAGTCAGCCACCGGTCGAAGAACCTTCTCGCGATCATTCAGAGCATCGCATCCCAGACGGCCCGGTATTCCGGGACGCTGGACATGTTCCTCGGAAAATTCCGGGGCCGGCTGCATGCCCTTTCTCAGTCGCAAGACCTGATCACCGACTCCAGCTGGCGCGGGGCCTATTTTCGCGATCTCCTGAAGCAGCAGGTCGATCGCTACGTTCAGGAAAACGCAGATCTGGTTCAGGTCGTGGGCGACGACGTTCTTCTGACACCCAATGCGTCGCTGCATATCGGGCTTGCCTTGCATGAGCTGGTGGTCAATGCCGTTAGCCATGGTGATTTCCTGCAACGACGCCAGCCGATCGAGGTCTCGTGCCGGAAGCTCGAAACGCCCGCGGGTCCCGTGGTGGTGATCGTCTGGTCCGAACCATTTACCGCTCGCGAAAACGAAGAAACCAAGGCGGCGCGCTTCGGCAGCACCGTTCTGGAGCGAGTCGTCCCATCTTCGGTAAACGGCGAAGCGCATCACGAACTGACGAACGGACAGGTGCGCTACGAGCTGCGCTTTCCACTCGAGATCTTCGACTGAATCTTTGGCGCCCCCGCGGGTGTCCTTTCATGGAAAGATACGGCCATGCGCCTGTTCAGTTGCAGCAACTGTTCGAACGTCGTGCATTTTGAGAATGACGGTTGCGTCACATGTGGGGCGCGTCTGGCTTTTCGTTCGACCAGTCTCGACATGGTGGCGCTGGATGGTTCCGGCACGCATGTGCTCAATAAAGGCATAACGGAAACCGGGAGCGTCCGGCCTTGCGCCAATGCGGCCCTGGGCGGGTGCAACTGGCTCGTTGAAGATGAGGATGCCAGCGGCTTTTGCGTCGCCTGCCGGCACAATGTTACGATCCCGGATCTTTCGGTGCCGGAAAACCTCCAGAACTGGCAGAGAATCGAGCTCGCGAAACGCGGGCTCTTCTATTCCATTCTCAGGTTCAGGCTGCCCCTGGTCACACGCACAGCCGATCCCGAGCAAGGGCTGGGTTTCGAATTTCTCGCGGATGATCCGGCAGACAGCGGTGACGGGCCAGTGCTGACCGGTCATGCCGACGGCCTGATCACGCTCAATATTGTCGAGGGTTCCGACGCAGAACGGGAGGCGCGGCGTGTGGCGCTTGGAGAGCCATTCCGCACCCTGCTTGGCCATTTCCGCCATGAGGTGGCCCATTATTACTGGAATGTCCTCGTGCGGGACAGGAATGCCTTCGAGGCCTTCCGGAGTGTGTTCGGCGACGAGCGAGCCGATTACGGTGAGGCTCTGAAACGCCACTATGCCGAGGGCCCCCCGCTAGGCTGGGAGAACAGCTTCATCTCCGCCTATGCCGCGAGCCACCCTTGGGAGGATTTCGCCGAGACCTTTGCCCATTACTTCCACATCGTCGACGCGCTGGATACGGCGGATGCCTTCGGTCTCAGAACCAATCCCGATGTCGAGGCCGATGTGCCGGCGATCGAGCTGAAACGCACTTTTGACAGTTACGGCATTGGCAGCGCAGGCGCCCTGATCCGCGCCTGGGTGCCGCTGACGCTAGCGATCAACAGCATCAATCGCAGCATGGGTCAGCCGGATCTCTATCCCTTCGTGCTGTCCGAGCCGGTGATCGGCAAGCTGCACTACATTCATGGCTTGATCCGCTCCTAATCCCTGCCGTATGGGCGTTTCACGCCATTGTTCCTGGAACTGTCGTGCAGTCTTCGCGTTAACCTTTAGGTAACACGGAGAACGATCATGAACAGTATGGCTGCCCTGATGGTCATTGTGGCCTGCCATCCGCAAGACACCACATGTCTGCAGGATCCGGTCGCTGTTATTTCTTATGACACGGACGAGGCTTGCTACGGCGCGCTGCCAAAAGAACTTAAGCGCGCGCGGGCCATGGCCGAGATCATCTATGGCGATTGTTTCCCCGTGAACTCCGATCTCGTGGCTGGTCGAAACATCCGCCAGACGATCGATCCCAACAAGCTGGCCGTGCTCGAGGCGCCTGTCTCAACCGCCGGCCCTGCCGAAGCGCAGGCCTTGATGCCGCCTGTCCCTGCCGAACGTTATGGAGAATGATGATGAAGCCCGAAGTCTCGGCCGATCCGAATTTAGTCAACGTCGACGCACAGAACCGCCATGTCTCGCAACAGGCGGGCCTCGATCAGGACCTCGAATCTCAGGTCCCGCCCCGCTACGGCTCGTTCACCGTCACGACGCTCGGCGTCATTCTCGTCCTGTTATTCGCCGCTGTCGTCTGGATCCTGCTCTGAGCTTCGATCTGAATTTCTCCCATGAAAAAAGGCCGCTTCTTCGGAAGCGGCCTTTTTTGCTACGTCAGTTTCTCGTTCACGCCTGACGGAAGAGCCGCATGGCGAGCGAAACGAGGAAGAGAATGATAAAGATACCAAAGAGGATCTTGGCGATGCCAGCCGATGCGCCAGCAATGCCGCCGAAGCCGAGAACGCCAGCGATCAGGGCGACGACCAGAAATACGAGTGCGTAGTAAAGCATGTTGGGTTCTCCGTGTTTCGATGCCGGATGAACGTTGGCTCGTGGGCTTTGTTCCATTCGGATCACGGTTTCGAGAGCTACGCAGCGTTGAAATAAAATAATTGCATGTTCGGGAACCTTCTGCGCCCTTTGGCGTTGTCAGGCGACACTGTTTCAAACCCGTTGGACCAAATGACAGAACATTCGAAGAAAGCGCCGGCTACGAACGGGCTGCCTGGAATGGCCGCCTTTCATCCCGGCGTGTCCGCGCAATTGCGCGAATACTATCAGTCGGTACAGGAAGAAGGGATTCCGGATCGGTTCCTCCAGCTCCTGGAGCAACTGGATGTGGCCGAACGCCAGGCCAGTGAGTCCACTCGCATCAAGGACAATGCTCGATGACTGTTGGCGATAAGTCGACCGACCACTCCTTCAAGCGCGACCTCTTGGCAGCGCTGCCAAACCTGCGTGCCTTTGCCGTATCGCTGACCGGCCGACATCACGTCGCCGACGATCTGGTGCAGGACACGATCATGAAGGCATGGGCGAAGCAGGATCATTTCGAGCCCGGCACCAACATGAAGGCTTGGCTCTTCACCATTCTTCGCAACGAATTCTATTCGCAAATGCGCAAGCGTGGCCGTGAGGTCTCCGACACCGACGGCATCTTCACGTCGCAGCTCTCCACCCATCCCCAGCAGTATGGTTCACTCGACCTGCAGGACTTCAAGCGTGCACTTGATCAGTTGCCGAGCGACCAGCGCGAGGCGATCATTCTCGTTGGCGCTTCCGGCTTCGCCTATGAAGAAGCTGCGGAGATCTGCGGTTGTGCCGTCGGCACGATCAAGAGCCGCATCAATCGAGCACGCAACAAGCTTCAGGAGATCCTGGGTGTGAGCGGCGAGGGCGATTACGGCCCCGATGCCCACAGCTCAGCGGTCATCAAGAAGGCTTTTGCCGTCTGAGGGCCCGCGACCATGCGCCGCTTTCAAAACCGCCGCAGCCAGTTCGTGGGCTTGCGGCGGCTTTGTGACCAGCGGATGCTCGGTCACGATGCTTGGGATGTCGGTAAAATGTCCGTAGGACGACAGAAAGACGGGCTTCGCACCAGCTTTCATGATCAGGTCTGTGCGCTCGACATTCAAGGCCTCGTTCAAGGCCGCATCGATGATCACCACATCGAATGCGGTCGTCTGGACGGCTTCTGCCAGTCGGGCCAGCGGGGCGATGGTCACATCGCAAGGCAGATCGTCAAGAAGAATGCGCTCCACCTCCATGGCAATCAGATACTGGTTCTCGGCAACGAGAACGCGGAGCGGCGCAGTCATCATGGAATTTCCTTTTGTCAGGCGCGCGTTATGGGACGTGCCCCGACCAGCGTCATTTAAAAAAGACATGTGCAGCCTGCATTGTTCCAATCCGGAACAGCATGACGGACAAACGAGGTTATCCCGTGGCAATCGAACCGCGTCATTCCCCCATTCGTGTAAGCTGTTTCGAATGTCCCTTGCGGCATATGAAACGGTTCCGCCCTTTCACTGAGTCAGAACTGGAATTCGTCTCCACCTTCAAGCGTGGCGAACTCGTTGCCGATCCGGGAACGACCGTGCTCGTCGAAGGCGCGCGCAGCGCCCATCTTTACACGGTGCTGTCGGGTTGGGGCTTCCGCTACAAGATCCTCGAAGACGGCCGACGACAGATCCTGAACTACATCGTGCCTGGCGACATGATCGGCCTGCAGGGCGCTGTCATGGCCGAGATGCAGCATTCGGTTGAAGCCCTGACACCCATGACGCTCTGTGTCTTCGAAAGAAGTCGGCTGTTTTCCCTGTTCGAGCTGCATCCGGGGCTGAGCTTCGATCTCACCTGGCTTGCAGCGCGCGAAGAGTGCATTCTTGACGAACATCTGCTCAGCATCGGGCGCCGGTCTGCGCTGGAGAGAGCCTCCTACCTCCTGGCCTTCCTGTTCGATCGTGGCATGAATGCCGGCATCCTCGGCGACAACCACCGCCATATTCCAGTCACGCAGATGCATTTTGCCGATACGCTCGGGCTCTCGATTGTCCATACCAACAAGACGCTGAAGAAGCTCGCCGACCGGGGGCTCATACGCTGGCGCGAGCGGGGCTGCGACATCGTCGACCCCCTCGGCCTGCAGGAAATTTCCGGTTGGACGCCGGCCGAGCAAAGGGTCAGGCCTTTCATCTGATCGCTGCATAGAAAAAGGCCCGCATCGCTAATAGCGTGCGGGCCTTTTCCGTCTGGGTGAACTCTCGTCAGGCGACGATGACGACGCCGGTAAAGAGCGCGATGATCATAACGACCAAGACGATGAAAATCAGGATCTTGGCGACGCCGGCCGAGGCGCCGGCCACGCCACGAAAACCGAGCAGGCTTGCGACAGCGGCGATCAGAAGAAGGATGAGGATCCATTGCAGCATGTGGGTCTCCTTGTGCGTTGTTCCCGTGGGAAACAGGGCCAGCGGTCAATTGTTCCATCGGGTGTCATCGGGAGCCGCGTGTGTGCGCTGCAACAAAAATCGGTTTAAGCGGATAAGCCTCAGGACAAAACAGTCATTTGTTCTCGGAGCTGGACTAGACAGGGGGCCTTAGTTCTGGTCGTGTCCGCGATCGGAGAGTCCTTCGACTTTGGACGAAGGACAGTAGGTGGAACCCGTTCGAACGGAGTTTGGGAGATGGGATTGAAGATCGGATCGCCAAGGGAGATTTATGCCGGCGAGGCCCGCGTCGCGATGACGCCTGATAGCGCCTCGCAGTTGCGGAAACTCGGCTATGAATGCGTCATCGAAAGCGGTGCCGGCAAGGCCGCGGGGTTGTCGGACGATGCCTATCGCGCCGCCGGCGTGACGGTGGTCGAGACGGCCGCTGCGCTTTATGAAACAGCTGACATCATCGCCAAGGTGCGTCCGCCGGAAACGGCTGAAGTCGATCGTCTCGGACCTGGCAAGACGCTGATCTCCTTCTTCTATCCGGCCCAGAACACGGCTCTGCTCGAGCAGGCCAAAGACAAGGGCGCGACGGTCGTTGCCATGGACATGGTGCCGCGCATCAGCCGCGCCCAGAAGATGGACGCGCTGTCGTCGATGGCCAACATCGCCGGCTATCGCGCAGTGATCGAGGCTGGCAATAATTTTGGCCGTTTCTTCACCGGTCAGGTGACGGCGGCCGGCAAGGTGCCGCCGGCCAAGGTGCTGGTGATCGGTGCGGGCGTCGCGGGTCTGGCCGCCATTGGCACGGCCACGTCTCTCGGCGCCATCACCTATGCCTTCGACGTGCGGCCTGAAGTTGCCGAGCAGATCGAGAGTATGGGCGCTCAGTTCGTCTATCTCGAATTCGAAGCGACGCAGGATGGCGCAGCGACCGGCGGTTACGCGGCACCCTCTTCACCGGAATTTCGCGAAAAACAGCTTGCCAAGTTCCGCGAGCTGGCGCCCGAGATCGACATCGTGATCACAACCGCGCTGATCCCCGGCCGTGATGCGCCGAAGCTGTGGCTCGCCGACATGGTCGCTGCGATGAAGCCGGGCTCCGTCGTCGTCGACCTCGCAGCCGAGCGAGGCGGCAATTGTGACCTGACGGTTCCCGACCAGAAGATCGTCTCCGAGAACGGCGTGACCATCGTCGGCTATACCGATTTCCCGAGCCGCATGGCTGCGCAGTCCTCGACGCTCTACTCCACCAATATCCGCCACATGATGACGGACCTGACGCCGGCCAAGGATGGCGTGGTCGTTCACAACATGGAGGACGACGTCATCCGTGGGGCGACGGTCACCAAGGGTGGCGAGATAACCTTCCCGCCGCCGCCGCCGAAGATTCAAGCGATCGCGGCTGCCAAGCCTAAGGAAAAGGTGAAGGAGCTGACGCCCGAGGAGAAGCGGGCGCAGGAAATCGCCGCCTTCAAGACGCAGACCCGCAACCAGGTGGCGATGCTCGCCGGTGGCGGTGCGTTGATCCTGCTCGCGGGCCTTTACGCGCCGGCCAGCTTCATGAGCCATTTCATCGTCTTCGTGCTCGCCTGCTTCGTCGGTTTCCAGGTGATCTGGAATGTCAGCCATTCGCTGCACACGCCGCTGATGGCGATTACCAATGCCATTTCCTCGATCATCATCCTGGGGGCCCTGATGCAGATCGGGTCGGGCAACTTCCTGGTGATCATCCTCGCCGCACTGTCGGTTCTGATGGCCGGCATCAACATCTTCGGCGGCTTCATGGTGACACGGCGTATGCTCGCCATGTTCCAGAAGTCTTAAAGAGCGGGGAGGGGAAAACTCATGGAATACGGATTCACCACAGCGGCTTATGTCGTCGCAGCCGTTCTCTTCATCCTGTCGCTCGGCGGTCTCTCAGGTCAGGAAAGCGCCAAGCGCGCCGTCTGGTACGGTATATCAGGCATGGCGCTTGCAGTTCTCGCGACGATCTACGGTCCTGGCGCCGGTAACTGGTTGGTCTCGGTCGTGATGATCGCCATCGGCGGCAGCATCGGCTGGGTCGTTGCCCAGCGCGTGCAGATGACCGAGATGCCGCAGCTTGTGGCTGCCATGCATTCGCTGGTCGGTCTGGCTGCCGTCTTTATCGGCTTCAATGCCGAAATCGAGATGTGGCGGATTGCTAGCTCGCTCGCCAATGCCAATATCGCGTTCTGCGATCCCGCGCTCAATGCGGTCGTCTGCGCTGCTCAGAACGGTCACACGGCCCTCTTCAATGACTTTACCGGCTTTGCCCTGAAGATTGCCGAGAAGACCAGTGCCGAGATAGCGGTTCTGAAGATCGAGGTCTTCCTCGGCGTCTTTATCGGTGCCATCACCTTCACGGGTTCCGTGGTCGCCTATGGCAAGCTGGCGGGCAAGGTCGATACGACGGCCAAGAAGCTGCCGGGCGGGCACATGCTGAATGCGGGTGCTGCTCTCGGCTCGCTGATCCTGCTGGTGCTCTATTTCAACGGCGCCGGCAGCTGGACGCTGATCCTGATGACGCTTCTGGCGCTCTTCATCGGCTATCACCTGATCATGGGCATCGGCGGCGCCGACATGCCCGTCGTCGTCTCAATGCTCAACAGCTATTCCGGTTGGGCTGCTGCTGCCATCGGCTTCTCGCTGTCGAACGATCTCCTGATCGTCGTCGGTGCTCTCGTCGGTTCGTCCGGTGCGATCCTTTCCTACATCATGTGCAAGGCGATGAACCGCAGCTTCGTCTCGGTCATCTTGGGCGGCTTCGGCGGCACGACCGGGCCGCAGATGGAAGTCGTGGGCGAGCAGATCGCCATCGACGGCGACGGCGTGGCCAATGCGCTGAACGATGCAGACAGCGTCATCATCGTTCCGGGTTACGGCATGGCGGTCGCCCAGGCGCAGCAGTCTGTATCGGAACTGACCCGCAAGCTGCGCGCCGCCGGCAAGACTGTGCGCTTCGCGATCCATCCGGTCGCCGGACGCCTGCCGGGCCACATGAACGTGCTGCTCGCGGAAGCGAAGGTGCCTTACGACATCGTTCTGGAAATGGACGAGATCAACGAGGACTTCCCCGAAACGGACGTCGCCATCGTCATCGGCTCGAACGACATCGTCAACCCGGCCGCCCAGGAAGATCCGAACTCGCCCATCGCCGGCATGCCAGTTCTGGAAGTGTGGAAGGCGAAGCAGGTCTTCGTTTCCAAGCGCGGCCAGGGCACCGGCTATTCCGGCATCGAGAACCCGCTGTTCTACAAGGAGAATACGCGCATGTTCTACGGTGACGCGAAGAAGTCGATCGACAGCATCCTGCCGCTGATCAAGTAAGGCGGTTGCTGCACTACGAATGAGGAAGCCGGGTGGAAACGCCCGGCTTTTTTGTTGGCAGAATTCTTGATTGGCGCGGGCAGACAAGGCCTCAATAGCCGGCCTCTCTTTGGTGCCTGAATGCGAGCAGGTAGACGACCTCCTCCGAGGCTTCGTACCGATAGAGGGCGACGTAGCCGTAGGCGCCGAAACCGATCGTCAACTCCCGCAATTCCGGCTGCCGCTCCAAGCGGCGGCCTATCTCAGGACGACTTTCGAGCAATTTGAGCTGTTGATTGATGGCTTTTGCGGCTCTTTGAGCTGCTTCTGGAGATTTCGCCCGAGGAACCGACGGCATCGCTCCAAACCAATAGCTGCTCCCTCTGTCACGATTACTCGTGGCACTCGGGCACCGGTTTTTCGTCGGCTGTGCCCCAGGTTTCGAGCCAGTCGCCAACTTCCTCCAGTGTCAGGTGGCGGCCCGTTTCCCTGAAAGCCGTCCAGGATGCCAGTGCCTCTCGCGTGAAGGTCTCACGGGCCTCCTCACGCTCCACATACTGCTCAATCGCTTCCAGCATCAGTCCATGCGCCGAGCGTTTGCGGTCGTTGGCCAGTTGCTGCACCCGCTCTTTTAACGCGTCATCGATCTTCAGCGAGGTCGCCATGGTCGCTCCAGACTACTGGGTGATACCTGCTTACAAGATAGTGGGCGAACCAGGATGAGTCCACATGGACAGAGCGTCGCCAATATCAGGCCCCATGCATGGCGCATAAACGTAAAACCCCGCCACATGGGCGGGGTCAACAACGGTCCTATCGGTGAACTCAAGCATCAGCCTTAAACGTCTGCTTCTGCGTGCCGAGCCCCTCGATGCCGAGTTCGACCACATCGCCGGCCTTCAAGAACTGCGGCGGCTTCATGCCGAGGCCGACGCCTGGAGGCGTGCCGGTGGAGATCACATCGCCCGGATGCAGGCTCATGAACTGGCTGAGATAGGAGACGAGGTGAGCGACGCCGTAGACCATAGTCTTCGACGAGCCGTCCTGCATCATCTTGCCATTGACCGAGAGCCACATCTTGAGGTTCTGCGGGTCGGCGACTTCGTCCTTGGTGACGAGCCAGGGGCCGATCGGACCGAAGGTGTCGCAGGACTTGCCCTTGGTCCATTGTCCCGCGCGTTCTGTCTGGAAGGCTCGCTCGGAGACGTCGTGGGAGACGCAGTAGCCGGCGACGTAGTCCATGGCGTCCGCTTCCGAGACGTATTTCGCGGTCTTTCCGATGACCACGCCAAGCTCAACTTCCCAGTCGGTCTTCTCCGAACCGCGGGGGATAAGCACGTCGTCGTTCGGGCCGCAGATGGCGGAGGTTGCTTTCATGAAGATCACCGGCTCCGGCGGCACAGCGGCACCGGTTTCGGCGGCGTGGTCGGAATAGTTGAGGCCGATGCAGATGAACTTGCCGGTACCGGCGACGCAGGGGCCGATGCGGTCTGCGGCGATCTCAGGCAGCGAGGCTGGGTCGATAGCGGCGATCTTCGCCAGACCTTCCGGGGATATAGCCGCACCGCCGATATCGCTCACATGAGCCGAGAGGTCACGAACCTTGCCGTCCTTATCGAGGATCGCAGGCTTTTCCTGGCCGAGTGGGCCGACGCGCATGAGTTTCATGGGTTTCTTCCTTCTTCAGAATTAGATGGTCCAGCCGCCGTCGATGGCGAAGGCTTGGCCCGAGGTATAGGTAGCGCCGGCGATGTAGACGGCGAGGTCGGCGATTTCTTCCGGGGTGCCCAGACGCCCCATGGGCTGGCGGGCGATGAAGGCGGCGCGGGCGGCATCGTAGTCGCCTTGTGCGCGCATGCGGTCCTGCAGGGAAGGGCTTTCGACCGTGCCGGGGCAGATCGCGTTGCAGCGGATCCCTTGCGTCACATAGTCGGCGGCGACGGATTTGGTGAGCCCCACCACAGCGGCCTTGGTGACGGTATAGGCGCAGCGGTTCGGCACGCCCTTCACGGAGCTGGCGACCGATGCCATGTTGATGATGGAGCCGTCGCCCTTCTCCAGCATGGCAGGTAGCACGGCACGGATTGTGCGGATCATCGCGCGGACATTGAGGTCGAGTGCAAAGTCGAGATCCTTGTCGGCCATGTCCATGATGGTGCCGCCATGCACGACACCGGCGCAATTGAACAGCACATCGAAGGGTCCTGTCTCTCCGACCACGGCCTTGACCGCGTCGTCCTTCAGGACGTCCAGCTGGCGCGTCGTGATGCCGGCCTCGCCGTCCAGTATCGCCAGAGTCTCGGTGTTGATGTCGGTCGCGACGACGGTCGCGCCGGCGCGGGCAAAGGCGATGGCGCTCGCGCGGCCGATACCCTGGCCGGCAGCCGTCACCAAAACATGCTTGTTCTTCAGGGGCAGATACATGCTCTTGGCTCCTCCAGCCGATCCCTCGTCACGCGACCCTTGCATATTCCGGCCGTCGATGCGAGCATCATTCATATGCAAAACATTTATTCATGAACGTCAAGGTCAGTCGTCGAACTTCAGGGAGAGAAAAGCGTGAATGACCTCGACCAGGATCGTTATCGGGCGCCGGCTCTCGACAAGGGGCTAGATATCATTGAGCTCTTGGCCGGCGTCGACGGGGGGCTCAGTCAGGCGGAGATCGCCAAGAAGCTCGACCGCAGCCCGAATGAATTCTACCGGATGCTCGATCGGCTGGTGAAACGCGGCTATGTCGCGCGGCTGGACGGCGATCGCTATGTGCTGACGCTCAAGCTCTTCGGGCTTGCGCACCTGCATGCGCCGACCCGGCGGCTCGCGTCGCTTGCCATGCCGCTGATGCGCGAGCTTGCGGAAGTGACCCGGCAGGAGAACCATATCGTCGTCTATGATCGCGGCCATCCGGTCGTCATCGCGCAGCTAGAGGCGCCTGGCTATTGGGGCATCTCGATGCGGGTCGGCTCGCGCATGGGCCTGTTCGATACCGGGTCGGGTCATGTGCTGCTTGCCTATCGCAGTCCGGACGTGCGGGCGATGATGGTGGCCGAACATGTCGCGAGCGGCGGGCCGGAGGGACGCTTGACCGAGGCCTTTGCTCGCCACCTCGATGAGATCCGCGCGCGCGGCTACGAGATGATGCCGAGCGCCCAGACCGCTGGCGTCACCAACCTTTCGGCCCCGATCCTCGGCGCGGACGGCGAGGCATTGGGCGCGCTGACCGTGCCCTATATCGGCATCATCAATGCGCCCGAGGCGCCCGATATCCCCCGCACGCTTGAAGCATTGCGGGAAACGGCACGGAGGATTTCTGCACTGGCGGGCGCCGGACTTGGTGGCGAAACCGGGGACACTTCATCAGTTTAAATTGCCTTGGGAGGGGCCACACATGATTATCGATACCCATCTGCACCTCATCTACCGCGACAAGCTCAGCTATCCCTGGTTGAAGGACGTCGCCGCGCTCGATGCCGATTTCACCTGGGATACCTATGCGCGGGAGGCAAAGAGGCTCGGGATTTCCTCGGTGCTGCATATGGAGGTGGATGTCGCGCCCGAGGACATCCCCGGTGAAACCGCCATGGTCCAGGAGTTGTCGCAGGCGCCTCATAGCCTCATCCAGGGTGTGATCGCCTCCTGCCGGCCGGAAGATCCCGGCTTTGCCGCCTATCTCGATGCACAGCTGGCAAACCCGTTCGTCAAAGGTTTCCGCCGCGTTCTGCATGTCGTGCCCGACGATGTGTCCGAGGGCGCGCTGTTCCGGGAGAACGTGAAGCGTTTGGGCGCGACAGGCCTCACCTTCGATCTCTGCATGCTGCCGCATCAGATCGACAAGGCGAAGGCACTCGTCGATCTCGCGCCCGATGTCACCTTCATCCTCGACCATTGCGGCGTGCCCGACATCAAGGGGCATGGTTATGACATCTGGAAGACCGGGATCACTGACATTGCCAAGCGCGACAATGTCCGCGTGAAGATCTCCGGCATTCCGGCCTATGGCGATCTCGAGAGCTGGACGCTGGAAGATCTCAAACCCTATTTCGACCACACGATCGGCGCGTTCGGTTTCGGTCGCGCGATCTGGGGCTCGGACTGGCCGGTCTGTACACTCGGCGGGGGGCTGTCGACCTGGGTCGCGACGACGCAGGCGCTGCTGCATGGCTGCACGAGAGAAGAGAAGGACAACCTTTTCTCCGGCAATGCCAGAGGCATCTGGAACCTTGGCTAGCGCGCCTTGCCTCGCTCGGCCATGAGGCGGCGAAGGTAGCCGCGCATGGCGATGATCAGGGCTTCGATGTCGTCGTTCGATGCCGTGAGATCCTGCAGGGCATAGCTCTGCAGGATGATACCGTCGATGCCGATCAGCATCTGGCGACCGACGGCTCGGCCGATGCGGCGTAGCTCTTCATCGCTGTCATCCTCGAAAACGAGGTGGCCGTAGAAATCGATATAGGCGTTGTACTGTCTTGCCGCGAGCCATTCGGAGCCTTTGGTCCGCAGCGCGTAGAGCGTCAGCTCGGTTTGGGCGATCTGCTTGTTTCGGGTGCGCTGGATGTAGCGCCAGCTGGCGCGGATCAGGGCTTCGACCCGGTCCTCGGGCGCCGGTGGCAGGTCGACGTCCGCGCGGTAGGCAGCATCCATATCCGCGATCAGGTCTTCGAGCACTGCGAGTAGCAGGCTTTCCTTGCTGTCGAAGTAGTAGTGCAGCGTCGCGAGCTTGACGCCGGCGGAAGCTGCGATGCGGCGTGTGGTCAAGGCCTCCATGCCGCCGTCTTCGAGCGCCTCGCGGGCGCCCTTGATGATGCGGACGCGGGTTTCGAGACCCTTGCGGGTCGCGCCCGGTGGTCGCCCGCGTCTCGCTGCGCTGCTCGATGTCTCGGTCGACGCTTCCGTCGTTTCGCTCATCGGCCCCCTCCGCCTTCGAAAGTGACGCGCCCGTTGCAGATGGTGAAAACAGGCGATAGCGATGCGATGTGCTCCGATGCTGTTGCTTCGATATCGCCGGAGAGGACGACAACATCCGCCAGATACCCCGGTTTCAACACGCCCTTTCTGTCTTCCATGTATTCGACCCAGGCGCTGGTGCGGGTATAGGCGGCAAGCGTTTCGTGCAGGCTGAGGCGGTGATCCGGCATATCGTCCGCCCAGGGCTTTCGGGTCAGAGCATCGCCGATGCAGCTGAGTGGCGGGAGCGGCGAGACCGGCCAATCGGTGGCGAAGACAATCTTGGCCCCGGCATCGACGAGCGTTTTCCAGGCGAAAGCATAGGGCCAGCGTTCGCGGCCGATATAGGTGAGATAGGGTTCGAGCGGCAGGCCGGCAGAGCCTGGCGGATGGGTGGGCTGCATGGAGGCGATGGTGCCCGTTTCGGCAAAGCGGGGGATGTCGTCGGGATGCACCACCTCAATGTGTTCGATGCGGTTGCGCAAGTCCTTTCCGCCATTGGCGATGATCGAGGCCTCGTAGCCATCGAGCACCATGCGCACCGCGCCGTCGCCGATCGCGTGAACGGCGACGGATAAGCCCAGCCGGTTTGCCTCGGTCGCGACAGCATTGAAGGCTTCGCCCGAGAATAGCGGCTCGCCCTTCCAGCCGGGCTTGTGGGCGTAGTCATCGACGAAGACCGCGGTTTCGCCTTCGGTCACACCATCCATGAACAGCTTGACGAAGTTGCAGCGCAGCTTGTCCGTATCGAAGCGGGCGTTCCAGGCTGCGGCCTTCTCTTCCAGGTCGGAGAGAGGCATGAAATTCTTCATGTGATAGGGCATGCGCACGCGCACCGGCAGACTCTCGGTTCTCTCGATCTCGTCCAGCATTTCCAGCTGATAGAGATTTCCGTCCATGTTCTGGAAGGAGGTAATGCCGAGCGAGGCGCAATAGGCGAGGCCCTTCTTCAGCACTTCGATGTCTGCAGCACGCTCTTCCGATGTGACGTGTTCGGGATCGCCGCCGGTGCCGACGCCGAGGCCTTCGCGGCCGCCGGTCACGCTCATGGTCGCGACGGGGCGGATGGCATTGCTCTCGCGCAATTCGCCATTCGCCAGACCGTCCTCACCCATGACGATCTCGTTGCCGACACCGACATCGCGGCCCTGCAGGATACCGGCCTTCTCAAGCGCGATGGTATTGGCCCAGGCCGTGTGTCGGTCGGGGGCAACCATCATGAAGGGGCGGTCTGATATGATCCTGTCGAGATGGTGGCGCGTGACGCGCTCTGTTTCCGAAAGGATGGTGTAGTCTGCCGTCTGGGCGACGAGCAGCGGCAGGTCCGGGTTGGCAGCCGCATAGTCCTTTACCGCCTTGGACAGGGCGTCAAAACCCTTCATGCCGAAAAGCGAGAGTTCGCCAAGCGCGACCGAACCGCCGAAGATGTGCATATGGGCTTCGTTGAAACCTGGAAGTACCGTAGCGCCGCCTGCATCCACGACGCGCGTCTTTGACCCCGCCAGCGTCAGGATCTCGGCATTGCCGCCCACCGCCATGATACGATTGCCGGTGAGTGCAATGGCTTCCGCACGCGGATGCTCATGGTCCATGGTTAGGATGCGGGCATTGTGGATGACGATCTCGGCGCTCATGGCGGTTCTTTCTTCAGGCCTGGAAGGTGATGCGGCCGTCGCAGATGGTGACGGCCGGGCGGACGATGTCCATGATCTCGTCGGGGGCGATGGCTTCGATGTCTTTGGTCAGGATCACGACATCGGCGAGATAGCCCGGTTTCAGCGCGCCCTTGCGATCTTCCATAAACTCCACCCAGGCACCGATTGCGGTATAGGCCTCAAGCGCTTCCATTAGCGAGAAGCGCTGGTCTTTCAGCCCGTCTTGCCAGGGTTTGCGGATAAGCGCATCCTGGATGCACTGGAAGGGTGAGACCGGTGACACCGGCCAGTCGGAGGCGAAGACAACGGGTGCGCCCGCTTCCTTCATCGTGCGCCAGGCATAGGCATAATCCCAGCGGTCCTCGCCGATCTTGGCCGTGGTCGGCTCGGCCGGGAAGCAGGTGCCGCCGGGGTAGTGCACGGGTTGCATCGAGGCGACGATGCCGAGGGTGGCAAAGCGCGGGATATCATCAGGATGGATGATTTCGATGTGCTCGATGCGGTGGCGGTTGTTGCGCTTGCCGTTCGCCTTCACCGCCGCCTCGTAGCCGTCTAGCGTCTGGCGAATGGCTGCACTGCCGATCGCGTGGACTGCGACCTGCAGGCCGAGCGCATCGGCCTTGGTGGCGATGGCGTTAAACGCTTCGGGCGTGAAGAGAGGTTCATAGGTGTAGCCCGGCCGGTCGCCATAACCGTCCAGCATATAGGCCGTCTGGCTGTCCAGCACCCCGTCCATGAAAACCTTGACGAAATCGCCGCGCAGCATGTCGGTGGCGAATTCCTTCTTCCACGCCGCTGCCTTGTCGAGATCCTCCAGCGCCATGAAGTTCTTCATGTGATAGGGGATGCGGATGCGGCAGGAGAGCTCGCCCGAAAGCTCCAGATCGCGCATCAGCCGCAGCTGATAGTGATTGCCGTCGAAATTCTGGATCGAGGTGACACCCCAGGAGGCGCAGTAGTCGAGGCCGGCTTTCAGGATGGCGCGGTCGAGCGCGAATTGCTCCGGCGTGACATTTTCCGGGTCCATGCCGGTGACCATGCCGAGCTCTTCGCGTCCACCAGTGGAGGCGAGTGCCGAGACCGGGCCGAAGGCATTGCCTTCGCGCAGCTCGCCGTTTGCGAGCCCATCGGGCCCCATGACGATCTCATTGCCGATGCCGACATCCTTGCCCTGCAGAATGCCGGCCTTTGTCAGTGCTGCCGTGTTCGCCCAGGCGGTGTGATGATCCGGCGCAAACATCATGAAGGGGCGATCGGGCAGGATCGCATCCAGGTGATGGCGGGTGCAGGGCTCGGTCAGAGAGATGATGGAGTAGTCAGCCGAAAAGCCCATCAGCAGCGGCTCGTCCGGGTTCTTGGCTGCATAGTCGAGGATTGCGGATTTCAGCGCCTCGAAGCCCTGGATGCCATGCAGGTTCAGCTGGCGCAGAGACACCGAGCCCGGGAAGATATGCATATGGGCTTCGTTGAAGCCCGGCATGACGGTTGCGCCTTTGGCGTCGATTGTCTGCGTCTCGGGTCCTGCCAGTGCCTCGATCTCTGATCGCGTGCCGACTGCGAGGATCCGGTTGCCGGCGAGCGCGACCGCTTCGGCGCGGGGAGATGCCGGATCCATGGTGAGAACCGGGCCGTTGATGATGATGGTGTCTGCGGTCGTGGCCATGACGGGGTCCTCTGAGGTCATGCGGTCCAGGCGCTAAGCGCGCGGAAGAAGGCGAAGTTGTCGTGTTTCAACTCGTCGTCCAGCGGGTTGGGCTGGGACGAGAGCTTGACGATCGTGGTTTCGGTCGATGGGTCGACGTAGAGCCATTGGCCGTGGATGCCGATGGCGCAGAAGGCGCCGTCAGCTTCGCCCGACTGGTACCACTGACTGCGATAGCGTCCGTTGGGGAAGAAATTGGACTTGCCATCCACCCAGGCCTGGTGGTCGCCCGCCGTCAGCATGTCGGCGAGCCAGGCTTCGGGGATGAGGCGTTTTCCATCGATGGTGCCGCCATTTCGCAGCATTTCGCCGACACGGGCGAGATCGCGGGCAGTAACCGAGATGCCGCCTGCTGCACGTGCCGTGCCTTCGGCGTCGACCGTCACGCTGGCGTGGTTCTTCGCGCCGAGCGGCTTCCACAGGCGCGTCGACAAGACATCGGCGTAACGTTCGCAGGTTGCGCGCTCGATGAGGATGCCGAGCAGGTCGGAATTGGGAGAGGCATAGAAATGTGCGCCGCCATGCGGGTGTGCTTCCTTCTTCAGCGTCAGCAGGAAGGCCAGCAAGGTTTCGTCCGGCTGGGACGGATCGGCCGGGTTCCAGAGCGTGGCGCGGCGGTAGCGGGCATAGGCGCCGTCGGTGTTGAGATAAGCCTCGTCGAAACTGAGGCTCACGCGCATGTCGAGCACGTCTCGGATGCTGCAGTTGCCATAGGCGGAATCGGACGCTTCGGGCAGCAGGCTGGTGACGGGCGCGTCGGGGTCCATCAGCCCGTCGGCTTCCAGGGTTGCAATGGCCAGAGCAGTCAGCGACTTGCTGATCGAAAAGACAATATGGCGCTGGTCGATGCCAGCATGCGGGGCATAGTGTTCGGCGACGATCGTGCCCGCCTTCATCAACACGAAGGCGTCGGTATGGGCATAGTCGAGATAGCTCTGGACGTCGGGCTGACCGGCAAGCCCCTGAGGCAGGGCCTGCGACAGAAGATCGGACGCCACGGTTTCGCCTTCGCTCAATTCGGCGGTGGCGGCGATCATGGCACTCGGGACAACTTCTTCGGCATGGCCAAAGCTGAAGCGGCTGAACGGGGCCGTGCGCCAGTTGGCAAGCGTCACGTCACGCCTCTCGAATCCATAGGCTTTGGCAAACTGTGCGGTCATCCGGGTATGCTCCTCCTGCGGGAGGGCCATTGGCCCTCCCGTTTCGGCCTTTTCGTTTGTGGTTCGGTATTACTTCTGCACTTCGGTCCAGATGCGGGTGTAGAGCTGCTGGACGTCGGGTTCGCAGCTCAGCAGGAACTCACCCGCACTTTCCAGTTCAGCCGGGATCACCAGTTCGGGCGCGCCCTGCATTTCCTTGTCCATGAACTGCTCCGAACCCGTGATGCCATTGGCATATTTGGCAAAGTTCGACAGCATAGCGGCATTTTCAGGCGCCATGATGAAGTTCATGAATGCCTTGGCGTTGTCGACGTTCTTCGCATCCTTGAGGATAACGACGCTGTCCATGAAGACCGGATAGCCTTCCTTCGGATAGCCGAACTTGACGTCGGGGTTCTGCAGGCGTGAGCGCATGATCGCGCCGTTCCAGTAGTAGACGCCGGCATAGTCGCCGGTCGGCAGCTTGTCGGTGACGCTATAGTCCATGGCCAGCCACTTGGCCTTGGCCTCGACCAGCTTGTCGCGCACCTTCATCAGCACGTCCCTGTCGGTCGTGCACCAGTCGCCGTCGAAATACTTGATCGTCGCGAAGAGCACGTCATTCATTTCGGGCGTGACGTTGAGCTTGCCGACCAGCTCTGCCGGCGGATCGAGGAAGATCGCCGAGGTGTTGATGTCGCCGTTGTAGAACTTGGTGTTGACGCCGATGCCGGTGACGCCCCACTGCCACGGAACGGAGTAGCGGCGGCCCGGATCCCATTCGACATCGGCCCAGCGCGGGTCGACATTCTTGAAGTTCTCCATCTGGTCCGGACGGGCTTCCAGCAGCAGGCCTTCGCTGATCCAGATCGGCATGTAGTTGGCCGAGGGTACGACGATGTCGAAGCCATGGCCGCCGGCACGGACCTTGGCGAGTGCCGTGTCGTTCGAGTCATAGTCGGTGATCGTTACCTTGACGTCGAACTGCTCCTCGAATTTCTTGATCAGCTCGGGGCTCGTATAGTCGCCCCAGTTGTAGATGTTGAGCTCGCCGGCGGCAGAGGCCGCTCCTGCGAGACCCAGTACCGAGATCGCGGTGATCGCCGTGGTCGTCATCCATTTCATTGTCATGTCCGTTCCTCTCTGTTGGTTGCTTTTATGCTTGCGGCTTGCGCCGGTTGATGAAGAAGAAGATCACGATCAGGACCGTCGAAGCGGCCAGGAAGATCGTCGCGATTGCGTTGATCTCCGGTGTCGTTTCGCGGCGGATCTGGCCGAGCATGTAGGTGGGCAGGGTGTCCTGCCCGCCGGATTTGACGAATTCTGTGATGACGACATCATCCAGCGAGATGACGAAGGCGAGCATGAAGCCGGCGATGATGGCGGGTCGCAGCAAAGGCAGCGTCACGAAGCGGAAGGCCTGCCAGGGCGTGGCGTAGAGATCGGCGGCTGCCCGTTCGAGCGTGAGGTCCATGCTTTCCAGCCTGGCCCGGATGGGCAGATAGGCGAAGGGAATGCAAAACGCCGTATGCGCCAGGATCAGGTAGCCGAGGCCGGAATAGCCGGTCCAGACCTTGATGCGGGAGAAAACGATCAGGAGCGCCACGGCGGTGACGATTTCCGGGATCATCAGCGGCTGGTTGATGACGGCGTATTTGGCGGTCAGTCCGCGATAGGGTTCGGTGCGTGTGGTGGCCAGCGCTGCCATGGTGGCGGCGATCGTCGCCAATCCTGCGGCCCAGAGGGCGATGATGACGGAGCGCAGAGCTGCTGCTTGCACGGCGTCGTTCTCAAGCGCCGAGGCGAACCAGCGCAGCGAGAAGCCTCCCCAGGATGAAAGCGAGTCGCTTGCATTGAAGGAGTAGGCCACCAAGGTCGCGATCGGCAGGTAGAGCGCGAAAAAGGTGAAGAGGGCGATCAGGCCGAAGCCCGGCTGCGAGCGGATGTCGAAGCGACGTTCAGCCATGACGCACCCCCGATTTCGCGGCGTTGCGGACATAGAAGAGCAGGGCGATCATCACGAGGGCCATCAGCGTGATGGACATTGCAGCGCCTAGCGGCCAGTTGCGACCGGCGCCGAATTGGAGCTCGATCAGGTTGCCGAGCATCAGGTTCTTGCCGCCGCCGAGCACGCGCGGAATGACATAGGCGCCGAGCGAGGGAATGAAGACGAGGATCGAGCCGGCGATCAGGCCGGGTTTCACCAGCGGAATGACGATCCGCCACAGCACTTGCAGGCGGTTGGCGTAAAGGTCATATCCTGCCTCTACCAGCCGGAAATCAAGCTTCTCGATAGAGGCATAGAGCGGCAGTACCATCAGCGGCAGATAGACATAGGTCATGCCGAGCAGCGTGGCCGTGTCGGTGTAGATGATCTGCAGGGGCGTATCGATGACGCCGAGCCAGATCAGAACATTGTTCAGGATACCCTCATTCCGGATGACCTGCTGCATGGCGAAGGTGCGGATGAGAAGGTTGGTCCAGAAGGGAATGGTGATCAGGAAAACCCAGATCTCCCGGGTGCGGGCCGGCCTTGTTGCAATGAAGTATGCGGTCGGGAAACCGAGGATCAGGGTGAAGACGGTCGTGTAGAGGGAGAGCTTGATCGAGCGCCAGAAGATCGCGAGATGCGCGTCGGCGATGCCGAGCGTGTCGTCGAAGATGTCGCGCTGCATGAAGACTGAGGTCCAGCCTTCGAGCGAGAAGGTGCCGAACTTCACGTCGCCATAGTCGCCCTTCTCCAGGAAGGAATAGAGCACCATGACGAGGAGGGGCCCGAGGGCTGCGACGAAGATGATGACAAGCGCCGGGAGGCTCAGGAACCAGCGGTTTCGGATGTCGCGCGATTTGGCATTTTCAGGGGCCGTCTTGATCGCGCTCATGATCAATCCCTCAAGATCTGCGCGACATCATGGCTGACCATGATGCCGACATGTTCGCCCTCGACCAGTCCGCAACTGCCGCTGCGGCTGTTTTGCTGGCGCACGGTGAAGAGCGATCCGCCTTCCAGGCGGACATTGATATTGGTGTCCGTCCCCAGATAGACGATGCTTTCAATCGTGCCCTGCAGGGTAGCCTCGTCCGTCGCATCGACGATCGCGGCGTGCTCGGGGCGGATAACGATGGTGACCTTGCCCGACGGCGTGGTGTTGTCCGGGAAGCTTGCGGGAATCTCGCGGCCGGAGCGCAGCCGGACACTTGCCCGGTCGCCCTGAACGGAGGCGACTTCAACCTCAAGGAAGTTGGTTTCGCCGATGAAGTCTGCGACGAAGCGCTCGGCCGGGCGGTCGTAGATGTCCCAGGGCGAGCCGACCTGGCGAAGGCTGCCCGTCGACATGACCGCGATGCGGTCCGACATGGTGAGCGCCTCTTCCTGGTCGTGGGTGACGAAGATGAAGGTGATGCCGGTCTCGGCCTGGACCCGCTTCAGCTCGATCTGCATCTCCTTGCGCAGCTTGTAGTCTAGCGCCGACAAGGGCTCGTCGAGCAGCAGGACTTTCGGCTTGGGGGCGAGTGCGCGGGCGAGCGCCACGCGCTGTTGTTGGCCGCCGGAGATCTGGCTCACCTGACGGTCGCGCATCTGGGTCATGTGGACGAGTTCCAGCATTTCGGCGACGCGGGCCTCAACCTCGGCCTTCGGTTTCCCGAGCATCTTCAGGCCGAAGCCTATATTGTCGGCGACCGTCATGTGCGGGAAGAGCGCGTAGGACTGGAAGACGGTATTGACCGGTCGCTTGAAGGGCGGAAGCGGGGCGATGTCCTCGCCGTGCAGGAGGATTTCGCCTGTTGTCGGGAAATCGAAGCCGGCGATCAGGCGCAGAAGGGTGGTCTTGCCGCAACCGGATGGCCCCAGCAGCGTGAAGAACTCGTTTTCCCTGATCTTGAGAAAGATCCCGTCGAGGGCTTTGACCTTGTCCTGTCCTGATCCGTAGATACGGCTGACGCTGCGGATTTCGATGGCTGCCTTGTCTGATGCGGAACTCAAGCCGTGCCCCCTGGCGTTCGGGTTATGCGTGAAGTGCTTCGTTCGACCCTGTGCCCGGCGATCGCAGGCTGCAGGGTGGCGCAGAGGGTATCACGCAAGTCACGTGCCAGCTTTCAAGCATGCCGATCTCTCCCTCCGTGGCGCTCGCCGGTCTGCCCCTTTTTCGGGATCTGAGCCGGATTTCGTCGATGTTCCCGTGTTTTGGAAGTGCGGTTCGACGAGACCCGCAGCATCCTCTTTTGTGGCATGTTGCCTCTAATTTGGTCGTTTGACCATTTTTATTTTGGGTGGGTGGAAAGTTTTCCGGATGCGCATGGCTGGCCTGCGTGAGGCGCTCGGCCCAACGCTTGACAGTGTCCTGTCGGGAAGCCCATCGTCTCTGTCTGCCCGACCAGAGCGCCCATTCGAACGGAGCCCCGCGTGTCCGACCTGACCTCCCTGTCCCTTGCCGACTTGCTAAAATCCCTCAATGCGGGAGGCGTCTCGGCCGAGGACGTCATGGAAGCCTATCTCGATCGGATCGAGCGGCTAAACCCTCAGATCAATGCGCTTGTCAGTCTTCGTTCGCGCGAGGCACTGCTTGCTGAGGCCCGGTCCAGGGATGCCGAGCGCAAGCAAGGCAAAACCCTTGGCCCGCTGCACGGCGTACCGATTGCGATCAAGGACATGAGCGAAGCAAAGGGCATTCTCTGTACCTATGGTTCGCCGCTCTTCCACGACTATGTTCCGGACTTCGACGACATCCAGGTCCAGCGCATCAGGGCCGCCGGTGCCATGATCATCGGCAAGACCAATACGCCGGAGTGGGGTTTCGGCTCGCATAGCTACAATCCAGTCTTTGGCGTGACCCGCAATCCGTGGGACCTCACCTGCTCTGCCGGGGGCTCAAGCGGCGGGGCAGGGGCAGCGCTTGCGGCGCGTCTCGTGCCGGTCGCAGATGGCAGCGACATGATGGGCTCTTTGCGCAATCCGGCCGCCTTCAACAATGTCGTCGGATTCCGTCCGAGCTTCGGCCGTGTGCCCACGCTTCCGGGGCGGGACGCCTATCTCAATCAGTTGTCAACGCTCGGGCCGATGGGTCGCTCCGTGAAGGATGTCGTAGCGCTCCTCAACATCCAGTCCGGTTTCGATCCGCGCGATCCCTCCTCTTTCGAAAGCGGGCCAATCTCCCTCGACCCGGCGATCCCTGGAAAGGGCGGTCGCATCGGCTGGCTCGGGAACTTCGGTGGACATCTATCCTTCGAAGCCGGCGTGCTCGACTTGAACGAGAAGGCACTCGGCGTCTTCGAAGGACTGGGTTTTGCCGTCGAACCGGTGAAGGTCGATTTCGACCTGAACAGACTCTGGTGGGCCTGGACGACGCTCCGCAGCTATTTCACTGCCGGCAGCATGCGCGACTTCTATGAAGATCCCGGCCGACGTGGCGCGCTGAAGGCCGAGATCCTCTACGAGGTCCGCTCCGGGTTGCGCATCCAGGCGGCGGATGTCTACGAGGCCTCGGCTGTTCGCACGGCCTGGTATCAGGCGATGATGAAGGTTTTCGAGACTTGCGATTATCTCGTGGCGCCGGCCGCGCAGGTCTTCCCCTTCGATGCGGACATTCCGTGGCCGCGCGAGATCGCGGGCAAGCATATGGACACCTATCATCGCTGGATGGAAGTCGTGATTGGTCCCAGCATGGCCGGCCTGCCGGTCGCTGCACTGCCCGCAGGCTTTTCGGCGACGGGCCTGCCGAATGGCTTCCAGCTGATCGGGCGACCGAGGGCGGATCGAGCGGTGCTGTCGGTTGCCGCAGCCTACGAGGCGGCGACCGACTGGCTCGCGCGAGTGCCGCCGCTTGTTTCCGCGACTGCGGGATAAATCGTCGCGCAGCTTGAAGCGCGACATGATTTGGTCCAACGATTCCGAAACAGTCGCGGTGTTTCGCCTCATACCCCGTCCGGGCTTTTGCCTGGACGCTACTTCTGGATCCTTTTTCATGAACCTAGTTTTCGACGGCCACAACGATGTTCTTCTGCGCCTCTGGCGCAGCCGCAGCGAGGGCCGAAATCCGGTCGCAGAATTTCGTAACGGAACGAGCGCCGGGCATATCGATGCGCCGCGCGCGCGGAAAGGCGGGCTCGCCGGCGGTCTCTGCGCCATCTACATTCCGTCGCCGCATGACTTCAATCTGCGCGAACCGGATGTGAACGGTCACTATTCCACGCCACTCGATCCGCCGCTGGAGAGGATCCCCTCGCTCGACATCGCCCTGCAGATGGCGGCGATCGCCCATCGGCTCGACCAGGACGGCAGCTGGCGGCTTTGCCGGACGACGGCCGAAATCAGCCAGGCCATGTCGGACAACGTCTTTGCCGCTGTCCTGCATATGGAAGGCTGTGAGGCGCTCGATGCCGATCTCGAGACGCTGGAGGTTTTCTATGCCGCCGGCTTGCGCTCGCTCGGACCGGTCTGGAGCCGCCACAACACCTTCGGCCATGGCGTGCCCTTCGCCTATCCGAGTTCGCCCGACACCGGGCCGGGGCTGACGAAAGCCGGGGAAGATCTGATCAAGGCCTGCAACCGGCTCGGGATCCTGATCGATCTCGCCCACATCACCGAGAAAGGCTTTTGGGATGTCGAGCGTCTGAGCGATCAGCCGCTGATTGCCAGCCATTCCAACGTCCATGCCCTGACGCCTGTCGCCCGCAATCTGACGGACCGGCAGATGGATGCGATCAAGGCCAGCCACGGGCTCGTCGGTCTTAACTATGCCGTCACCATGCTGCGGCCTGATGGTCGCGACGATGCGGAAACCTCGCTTGCGACCATGGTCAGCCATATCGACTATCTCGTCGACCGCATGGGGATTGACTGTGTGGCGCTGGGGTCCGATTTCGACGGCGCGACGATCCCGAATGTCATCGGCGACGCCACCGGCAACCAGCGGCTCGTGACGGCGCTTAAGGAGCGCGGCTACGGTCCTTCAGACCTCGACAAGATCTGCCGAGAGAACTGGCTGCGGGTGCTGGCATCTGCCTGGCACGAGTGAGCCAGGTCGTTTCCCTGGTCAGGCGACCCGGTTGCCGGAGCGCCAGGCCGACTTGACGAAGGGCTGCCCGTCCTGCAGGTCGACGCGGATCAGATCGGCCTTCAGGCCGGTCGCGATCGCACCGCGATCGGGTAGGTTGCCCGCGAGCGCCGGATTGCGGGTCACCATGGCAACGGCGCTCGGCAGGTCGTAGTCGAGGCCGGGATCAGCGGAGATCATGAAAGCAGCGTCGAGCATCGAACGGGGCACATAATCCGAGGCGAGGATGTCGACAAAGCGCGCTGCGAGCAGGTCGCGGACCGCTATATTGCCCGACTGTGAGCCACCGCGGACGAGGTTCGGGGCGCCGGCTACGATCTGCATGCCGGACGCGCGTGCTGCTTCGGCTGCTTCCATCGAACAGGGGAATTCGGAGATCGACACGCCCTCGGCGATGACCTCCTCGATATGCGCGTTTCATGAAGCTTTGGTGTCACTTGCCGCGAATGCCGTTTCAGCCCAGGAGTTTCAGGCAGTCGTCGGCGATGACCTGTTCCTCGTCGGTTGCGATCACCCGGATCTTCACGCGGCTTTCCTCGCGTGAGATGACGGCCTCGTTGCGGTCGTTCGCCTCGCTGTCCAGGAGCAGGCCGAGGAAGCGCAGGCGCTCGACCACCGAACGGCGGATCGTCGGCTGGTTTTCGCCGATGCCGGCGGTAAAGACCAGCGTATCCAAACCACCGAGCGAAGAGGCGAGCCGCGCCACCTCTCCTGCGATGCGGAAGGTGAAGACATCGAGGGCCTCGCAGGCTTCCTTCGACGGTGTCTCCAACAGCAATCGGCTGTCGGCACTGATGCCGGAGAGACCGAGCAGGCCCGACTGCTTGTAGATCATCTCCTCGACCTGTTTGACGCTCAGCCCATGCGCATCGACCAGATGGAAGAGCACGCCCGGATCGATTGCGCCGGACCGTGTTGCCATCGGCACGCCGTCGATCGTGGAAAAGCCCATGGAGGTGTCACGGCTCACACCATTCTCCAGCGCGCAGAGGCTGGCCCCGGAGCCGAGATGCGCGACGACGGCCCGGCCACCTGCCGTTTCCGGTTCGAGCCTCTTCAGGGCACCTGCGACATAGGCATAGGACAGACCGTGAAAGCCGTAGCGCTTCACCCCCTTGTCAAACCATTCTCGCGGGATGGCAAACCGGCGCACGACATCGGATTGCGTGCGGTGAAAGGCGGTGTCGAAGGAGGCGGTCTGGGGGAGGCCGGGCTTGAGCTCGCCAATCGCGCGGATCAGGCGCAGGTTCTGCGGCTGGTGCAGCGGTGCCAGCGTCACCAGGCTCTCGATTGCGGCGAGGCCCTCCTCGTCGACGACGGCAGCATCTGCGAAGCGATCGCCACCATGGACCACGCGGTGGCCGACGGCCGAGACGGCGTCGAGATCGTAGTGCTCGGACAGCCAGTCGAAAACCTCTTCCAGAACGTCGTGCAGCAGATCATCAGTTTTGGCGACCAGCGGCACGTCGAAGACCTGGGGCCCCTCGACCAGATGGAAAGTCAGAGGTTCGGCGCGGAAGTCGATGACACCCTTGCCGACGCGCTTCGCCCCTTCAGGCTCGCGGGCGAAGATGCCGATCTTCACCGTCGAAGAGCCGGCATTGAAAGTCAGCAGCAGTTTCTGGCTCATGCCTTGTCACCGAGCGCTGCCGCACGCTTGGCAGCGACCAGCTTGGCGAGTGCGGCCGAGGCGATCCGGACCCTAAGACTGTCGGAGCGGCTGGTGAGGATGACCGGCACGCGAGCGCCGAGCACCAGGCCAGCGGCATCTGCATTGGCGAAATAGAGGAGCTGTTTGGCCAGCATGTTGCCGGCTTCGAGATCCGGCACCAGCAGGATGTCGGCATCGCCGGCGACGGGCGAGATGATGCCCTTGGTGCGGGCGGCTTCCATGCTGATGGCATTGTCGAAGGCGAGGGGCCCGTCGACCTTCGCACCCCGGATCTGGCCGCGGGCGGCCATGACGGTGAGGGCTGCCGCTTCAAGCGTTGCCGGCATCTTGTCATTGACCGTCTCGACGGCGGCGAGCACGGCGACCTTGGGCTCGGCCACGCCCAGCATATGCATGAGATCCACGGCGTTCTGGCAGATGTCGCGCTTGTGCTCGAGCGTCGGCGCTATGTTGATTGCAGCGTCGGTGACGATCAAGAGCTTCGAATAGGCTGGAACGTCCATGACATAGACATGGCTGACGCGGCGTTCGGTCTTGAGGCCCGATCCGCCACCGACGACGGCGCCAAGCAATTCGTCGGAATGCAGGCTGCCCTTCATCACCGAGCCGACCTTGCCGGCGACCGCGAGCTGGACGGCAAGTGCTGCTGCCGCATGGCTGTGCTCGGTGTGGACGATTTCCAGCCCATCAATCGAGATGCCTGCCTTTTCGGCGGCCGCGCGGATCTTCGCCTCCGGGCCGATCAGGATCGGCTCGAGCAAGCCCTCGTCGCGGATCTCGACCGCTGCCTCGATCGCTTCCGGCGAACAGGGGTGGACCAACGCCGTCTTCACCATCGGCAGCCCGCGAGCCTCGGCGACGATGGTGTCGAAGCGATCGTGGCGTTGCAGCGAAACGTCTGGCGGCAGGTTCTCCGACCAGCTGATGCGTTCGACGGGCGCGCGTACACGGGCCTTGCCGGCAAGCACCGGCTCGCCATTCTGGTTGACGCACCGGGTATCGAAGATGAGTGTCCGGCCGTCGCTTTCCTTCTTCATCAGGGTCACTGTTGCGGTAATGCGATCCCCGGTCGCGATCTCTTTCCAAAACTCCAGATCCTGGCCGAGATAAACTGTGCCGGGGCCGGGTAGGCGCGTGTCGAGCAAGGCGGAGATCATGCCGGCCGGGATCAATGATTGGCCGAGGGGCACCGGATTCCTATCGCCGGAGAGAGCGGCGAAGAGTTCGATGTCATCGGGGCCGATGATCCGTGTCAGGCTTGCCGCATCGCAGAGTTTCAGCTCGTCGAAGGTGCGGTTGGTGAGGATTGGTCTTTCCATATCGCTTTCGTCTTCCATTCTCGAACCGTCCTCCCCCGATCCGTTTATCATACGGCAGGCCTGCTTCGTCAGCATGACCAACCCTTGCGGGCAATCTCTAGAGCTAGGGAGGGCCTGTCCTTGACTTGGGTCAAGGGAGGGTTGGACGAAAGTCTTGTGGGGGATGGGGAGCCTCTCCCCTTGTGGGAGAGGATGGAAAATCGAAGGCCAGCGCTCGCCTAATTCATCGAAATCGCTTTCTCACCCACCAAGGGGGAGAAGAGATCACCCCCACCTGTCACGCCAGGCCGGCTGCGCATCCGGATATGGCAGTGCCACCGCCTCGAACACCCCGCGCGCAATCGCCCGGGCGGTCACCAGCGTTGCCAGATGGCAGAGTTCCATCAAGTCCGCCGCGCCATTGCTCTGGCGCTTGCCCGTCGAGGCCGAAAACATCGTGTCGCCGTCGAGCGGCAGATGCGCTGGCAGTACGGCACGGGCGAGGCCGTCATGGGCCGAGAGCGAGAGACGATGAAGTTCTGGCTTGGAAATGGTGCAATCGGTCACGACGGCGCCGATGGTCGTTGCCGTCAGCCGAAGCCCCTTGATGCGTATGGCCCTATCTTCAACGGTCACATGAGCGGGTTGGCCAAGTCCGCCAAATTCCTGGCCCTCCTCGAAAGGAGCCGCCCAGAAATGCGGGCCGTCGCCGATCACCACCGAACCCATGGCGTTGACGGCGACGAGGGCCGCAATGGTATGGCCCGACGAGGAAATGGCGCTGGCCGAGCCGAGGCCGCCCTTGAGGTTCGCCGTCGTCGCACCCGTTCCGGCGCCGACCGTGCCGAGCGGGAAGGCGCCTTTCGCGGCGTTCTCGAAAGCCTGATAGCCGAGATCTCGATAGGGAGCATGCAAGCCCCAGTCCTTGTTCCCACCATTGAGCAGATCCATCAGGATCGCCTGCGGCACGATTGGCACCCGCACGGAGCCAACGGTAAAGCCCCGTCCGGCAGCGCGCAGACCTGATTGCACGCCGCCCGCCGCATCCAGCCCGAAGGCCGAGCCCCCCGAGAGCACGAAGGCATCAACCTGTTGCACTGTCATGGAGGGATCGAGCAGCGTCACGTCGCGTCCACCGGGCGCGCCGCCGAGCACGGTGCCGGATGCGGTCGCCGGTTCGTCGAAGACAATCACGGTGACGCCGGAGCCGAGGGCAAAGTCTGTCGCATGGCCGACGGAAAGGCCTTCGATGTCGGTCAGAAGGTTGAGCGGGCCTTGGGGCATGGGGCATGTCTCCGGATGTGCGGGCGGAGAGTGGCGGGGGCGTGGTAGAAGATCAAGTTCTTTGAACGTCATAGGGCTTCACCCCCTTCACCGCTGCCTGCTCCACCCTTGCCCCTCATCCGCCTCCTGAGCCTGTCGGATGGCGGCACCTTCTCCCCGCAAGCCGGGAGAAGGTATTGTGAGGGGGGCAAAACTCCGGGCTCGGTGCAATCATCGCGCCCACCCTTTCCCGCGCGGGGAAACGATACCGCTGAACTAGTCGTATGGAACAACCGCGACCCGCCCACATTTGCTCCTCGCGTCCCGGTTGACGCACATAATTTGCAAGGCGATGTAGCCTCAACACCACCGATCAGGATCTTGCCCATGCAGCAGCTCAAGCGCCATCTCACCCGCATCGTCTCGGTCGCCGAAGCCCGTGTCTGGCTGACGGCACTCGTGGCGGCCCTCGTCGCCTATTTCCTGTTCGAGCTCACGGGAGAAGTGCTGGAGGGCGAGACACGGGCGTTGGACGAGAGCGTGCTGCTCATGCTGCGCGATACCTCCGACGTCGGCATGCCGGTCGGTCCCGCCTGGCTCACCAAGGTGATGGTCGACATCACGGCGCTTGGCGGCGTGACCGTGCTGACTCTGCTCGTGACCCTGGTCGTCACCTATTTGGCGCTGCGTCGCAAATTCCGCACCGCCGCATTCGTCACCATCTCGATCCTCGGCGGCTGGGCCTTGAGCAGCGCGATGAAGCTTGGGATCGCCCGGCCGAGGCCTGAAGTCGTGCAGCATCTGGTCGAGGTGTCGGACATGAGCTTTCCGAGCGGCCACGCCATGCTGTCGGCGATCACCTACCTGACACTCGGCGCCATGCTGTCCCGGCTCGAGGAGCAGCCGTCGCTGCGCTATTTCTTCCCGGCCGTCGCGGTTTTCCTGACCCTGATCATCGGTCTCAGCCGCATCTATCTCGGGGTGCATTACCCGACTGACGTGCTCGGTGGCTGGGCGGCGGGAACGGTCTGGGCCTGTGCCAGCTGGTTCGCGGCGCGCTGGATATTGGGGCGGCCAAGCGGGCGCTGACGCGCCCGCTCATGCCCTCAATGCTTCAACGCCTTCGGGTCGAGCGCATCGCGGATCGCGTCGCCAATGTAATTCACGCTCAACACCGTCAGCGAGATCGCGAGACCCGGCCATAGGACGCGTGACGGGTTGATCTGCAGAAAGTTGGCGCCGTCGAAGAGCAGTCGGCCCCAGGTCGGGAAGTCCGGCGGGAAGCCGAGTCCCAGGAATGAGAGCGCGGACTCGGTGATGATGGCGGTGGCGATTCCAAGCGTCGCCGAAACCATGATCGAGGACATCACATTGGGCAGGATGTGCTTGATGATGATGCGGTATTCCCGCATGCCGCTCGATTTCGCCGCCAGGATGAATTCCTGACTTTTGATCGCCAACACATCGCCGCGGACGATGCGGGCCGTGTGCATCCAGCTGGTGATGCCGATGACGAAGACGATCAGGATGAAGATGCCGGTTTCCGGGCCGAAGGCGGTGCGCAACGTGTCGCGGAACAACATGATGATCACGAGCAGCAGCGGCAGGAGCGGCAGCGCCAGGAAGAGGTCGGTCAAGCGCATCAGCGGGCCGTCGAGCTTGCGAGAATAGCCCGACAAGACCCCGACAAGCGTGCCTACGACCAGGGCCAGCAGCATGGCTGCCATGCCGACGGCAAGCGAGATCTGACCACCGGCGAGAACCTGGGCCAGCATGTCGCGGCCAAGGTTGTCGGTGCCGAAGGGATGCTCCCAGGACGGCCCCTGGTTCTTGGCGCGGATGTCGAGTTTCGCCGGATCGATCGTGTGGATGTATGGGCCGATGAAGACGGCGGCCACGATGAAGACGAAGACAACAAGGCCGGCAACGCCGCCCTTGTGGGCGCGGAACTGACGCCAGAGCATGGGCCAGAAGCTGCCGCTTTGAGGTCTGGTTTGTGGAACCGGCGCACCGGTCGTCGCGATTGCGGCATCACTCATAGCGGATCCTCGGATCGAGTATGCCGTAGAGAACGTCGGCAATCAGGTTGAAGAGCACGATCAGGATCGCGAAGATGAAGGTCAGCGTCTGCACGAGCGGGATGTCGGCGCCCTGGATCGCGGTGATCAGCAACTGCCCCAGACCATTCACGCGGAAGACCTGCTCGGTGATGATGGCGCCGGAGAAGATCGTGGGAACACCCAGCGCAATCACGGTGACGACCGGGATCAGGCTGTTGCGCAGCACATGCACGAGCAACACGACCTTTTCCTTCACACCCTTGGCACGCGCCGTGCGGACATAATCCATGTTGAGATTGTCGAGCATGGAGGCGCGCACGAAGCGGCTGATCTGGGAGACGTTGAACAGCGTCAGGACCAGGACGGGCAGGAACATCTGCTTCACCTGAAGCACGAAACTGTCCCAGCTGTTGACCACCAGCGTGGTGTCGTAGATCGACGGGAACCACTGCAGCCAGGAGGAGAAGACGACGATCAGCAGAACGCCGGTGAAGAAGGTCGGCACGGAGTAGCCGACCATCGAGACGAAGGTGCCGATCTGGTCGAACCAGGAATACTGGCGATAGGCGGAGATAACGCCGATCGGGATCGCGATCAGGACACCGAAGAGGTAGGAGAGACCGACGACCCAGAGGGTCTGCGGCAGGCGCTGGACGATCAGGTCGACCACGGGGCTGCGGGTCGCCCAGGAAAGCACGCGCATGCGCTCGCCGGAGCCGACGGTGATGCCGGTGATCTGTTCGAAGATGTTCAGCGGTTCATTGATGAAGAACTGCTGCAGCCATTTGAAATAGCGAATGATGAAGGGCTGATCGAGGCCCATGGCCAGCCGGATCTGCTCGCGCACTTCGGGCGGAATGGTGAGCGGCAGGTCGCCCAACGGGTCGCTCGGTGCGAGGTCGAGCAGGGCAAAAATTATGAAACTGATGGCCAGTAGCGTCGGGACTGCGAACAGCAGTCGCCGCACGGTGAAGGTAAACATCGGCTGGTCTCCAGACTGTCGGCAAAAAATGCGAACGCCGGGCCCGCCCGTGAAGGCAGGCCCGGCGTGTAGGGCATTACTTAGCGCGCGACCAGTCGGCGACGTTCCAGAGTTCCGAGTCCCAGGCGTTCATCTTCACGCCAAGCAGCGTGTTGTTGACAGCCGAGGGCTGACCGCGATGGATCAGCGGGATCTGGGCGACATCGTTGGAGAGCATGTCGTTCAGCTTTTTGGCGATTTCGGCACGCTTTTCGAGCTCGCCGGTCTGGCCGAGTTCCTTCACAAGCGCATCATATTCCGGGTTGCAGTAGCGGACGATGTTCTCACCCTGCCAGCCATTGGCCGGGCTCGGGATCTTGTCGCACATCCAGCCGGCCATGTACTTCTCGGGGTCGGTGCCGTCGAAGTTGTTGGTGTACATCTGGATGTCGGCCATGAACTTCTGGAAGGTGTCCGGAGAGGCCGGGTCACCGCCGAAGAAGACGGAAGCCGAGATGTTGCGCAGTTCGACGGACACGCCGATCTGGCTCCACATGTCCTTGACCAGCGCCTGGGTGCCCTGGCGGACGGAGTTGGTCGAGGTCTGGTAGAGGAAGGAGAGCTTGACGCCGTCCTTCTCGCGGATGCCATCCGAGCCCATCTTCCAGCCGGCATCGTCGAGCAGCTTGTTGGCGCCCTCGATGTCCTGCGTCAGGCACCAGTCGACGGCGGTCGAGACATAAATGTCCGGAGCGGGCAGGATGTTGCAGGTCGGCTGACCGTTCGGGCCGTAGCCAGCCTCATCGATGATCTCGCGGTCGATGGCGATCGAGAGCGCGCGGCGAACGGCCGGGTCTGACAGGGCCGGATGCGGTCCAGCCTCCTTGGTCGAGCGCTTGTCGCCGAGCGAGGGATCGACGCCGTAAGGATTGATGTCGATACGTTCGACTTGCGTGCCGAAGGCGACTTCGATCTTGCCCTTGCCGGCGGCCATCATCTGCTCGAGGATCTCGGGCTCGACCTGCATGTTCCAGGCGTAGTCGAATTCGCCGGTCTCGAGAACCGAGCGCGCTGCGGATGCTGCGTCACCGCCACCCTTCAGGGTGACCGAGGCGAATGCAGGCTTGGCGGCATCGCGGTAATTGCTGTTGGCTTCGAAGGTCACGACGTCGTTCGGCTTGAACTCCTTGACGACGAAGGGGCCGGTGCCGATTGGGCCGAAGTTGGCCGAGGTGCATTCCGGTGCCTTGGCGCCGAGGCAATCCTTGAACTGGGCCGCCTGGATGATCGGCGACTGGGCGCCGACAAAGGCGCTGTAAGGATAGGGCTTGGCTTCGGAGAAGGAGACCTTGATGGTGGAGGCATCAACGGCTTCCACATTGGTCACGCCTTCGAAATAGGCGCCCTGGGCGCAGCCGCCGTCCGGCGCCGTGCAATATTTCCAGGTGAAGATTGCGTCTTCGGCCGTAACGGCCGAGCCGTCAGACCATTTCAGATCGGGCTTCAGCTTCCAGGTGATGCTCTTGAGGTCTTCGGCCACGCCGCCATTTTCGACGGTCGGAATTTCGGTGGCGAGCATCGGCACCAGTGCGCCGGTCTCGTCGTAGCGGGCGAGCGGCTCGATGACCATCGAGGCGGCGTAAACTTCCTTGGTGCCCCCCGACAGATACGGGTTCATCGTCGAAACGGCCTGCCAGAAGATGATCTTCAGGTCGCCGTCCGTGCCGCGTTCGGCCATTGCCGGCGCTGCCGTCAGCGCGAAAGCGGCAGCCGACGCCGCCAGCATCAATTTGCGAGTGTTCATGTGCTCATTCCCCATTATTTTTGTTTGCAGGCATGATGGAAGACCGATCTGCCGGCCAGCGATGTGGCCAGCCCATTCGTTAAATGTCAACCACCTATCTTCTTGGTATTGCAGGAAAGTTTTTCAATTTTTAGCGCTCAGCAGAGTCGCGAAATGCGTTCCCGGACAGCCTGGTTTCTGTCGGGTTGGCTAAAATTTAGGCCATGTAATCACAAGCCTATTTTCCATGCAAGACGGAATTTTGCGGCTTGCCAAAGCTGCGCATCGCGGCACAGTATGCGCGAAATCCTGCGGGGAACAACGACAAAAAGAGGTTACTTCATGCCAGTGCTCAACCGCGCCAGCGAACTCCAGCCCGAAGTCGCTGAGTGGCGCCGCCATCTGCACCAGAATCCCGAACTCCTGTTCGACGAGCATGGTACAGCAGCCTTCGTGGCCGAGAAGCTCGAGGAATTCGGCTGCGATGTAATCGAAACGGGGATAGGTCGCACCGGCGTGGTCGCGATCATCAAGGGCAATCGCGGCGATGGGCCGGTCGTCGGCTTCCGTGCCGACATGGATGCCCTGCCGATCCACGAAATGTCGGGTAAGCCCTGGGCCTCCAAGACGCCCGGCAAGATGCATGCCTGCGGCCATGACGGTCACACGGCCATGCTCCTGGGTGCTGCCAAGTATCTCGCCGAAACCCGCAACTTCCGCGGCTCGATCGCCGTGATCTTCCAGCCGGCCGAAGAGGGAGGCGGTGGCGCGCGCGAGATGGTCGCCGATGGCATGATGGAGAAATTCGGCATCCGCCAGGTCTATGGAATGCACAACCATCCCGGCATGGCGGTGGGCACATTTGCCACGAAGAAGGGCCCGGTCATGGCCGCTGCCGATCAGTTCGACATCGTGGTGGAAGGCCGCAGCGGTCATGCCGCCCAGCCGCACAAGAGCGTCGACCCGGTGCTTGCCGCAGCACAGGTGGTCGTGGCGCTGCAGTCGATTGCCGCCCGCGAGACGGATCCGCTCGGTTCCGTGGTGGTCACCGTGACCAAGATCCATGGCGGCGATGCCTATAACGTCATTCCCGATGCCGTCACCTTGTCCGGTACCGTGCGTACGCTGATGCCGGAAATGCGCGACATGGCCGAGGCTCGCATCGGTGAAATCGCTACCGGAGTGGCCATGGCCATGGGTGCCAAGGCGACGTTGCGCTATCACCGCGGTTATCCGGTTACCGTCAACCATGAACCGGAGACCGAGTTCGCGCTCGACATCATGCGCAAGGTGGCCGGGGACCATGCGGTCAGCGACGCCTTTCCGCCGGCGATGGGTGCGGAGGATTTCTCCTATATGCTCGAAGCGCGGCCCGGCTCTTTCGTCTTTATCGGCAATGGCAACACGGCCAACCTCCACAACTCGGCCTATGACTTTAACGACGAGGTCATTCCCTACGGCATTAGCTACTGGGTGACGCTTGCCGAAACGGCACTCGCCGCCTGATTACACGACCACATCTCGACACAGATAAAAACAGGGGAACGGGATATGGCTGTAGTGGAACAGGCAACAGAAGCAAGCAGGGCGCCGGTGCTTTCGGTGCGGGGTCTGACGACCTCGTTCAGGGTCGGAACCGAGTGGAGGTCTGTGGTGCGAAACATGGATCTCGACGTCGCCTCGGGAGAGACCGTGGCGATCGTCGGCGAATCGGGGTCGGGCAAGAGCGTGACCTCGCTGTCGATCATGCGGCTTCTGCCGGAGTTGACGAGCCGCATCGCGGGGAGCGTCAAACTGGAGGGGCGTGAGCTTCTGACGCTTGATGCCGAGCAGATGCGCCAGGTGCGCGGCAACCAGATCTCGATGATCTTCCAGGAGCCGATGACCTCGCTCAACCCGATCTTTCCGATCGGCAAGCAGATCGCCGAGGCCATCACGTGCCATCGCGACATCTCCAATTCCGAGGCGAAGACCGAGGTGTTGCGGCTGCTCGACCGCGTCCGTATTCCGAATGCGAAGAACCGCTTCGATGAATATCCGCACCAGTTTTCCGGCGGCATGCGCCAGCGCGTGATGATCGCCATGGCGCTTGCGTCCCGGCCGAAGCTGCTGATCGCCGACGAGCCGACCACCGCGCTTGATGTCACCATTCAGGGTCAGATCCTCGACCTGATCAAGACGCTACAGGACGAGGAGGGCATGGCGGTCCTGTTCATCACCCATGACATGGGTGTGGTGGCCGAAGTGTCGGACCGCACGATTGTCATGTTCCGCGGCGAGGCCGTGGAAACGGGGACGACGGACGACATCTTTAATCGTGGCCACCATCCCTATACGCGCGCGCTGCTCTCTGCCGTTCCTAAGCTCGGATCCATGGGCGGGCGCGAACGGCCGATGCGTTTCCCGGTCATCGATATCAAGACCGGGGCCACGCTGGTGCCGGAGGCGGAAGCCGGAGTTCCGGAAAAGGCGAGCCAACCACTGCTGGAGGTGAAAAACCTCACCACCCGCTTCGACATCCGGTCCGGCCTGTTCGGGCGCAAGAGCGGCGCGGTGCATGCGGTCGAAAACGTCTCCTTCAGCCTCAAGCCGGGCGAGACCTTGTCCCTGGTCGGTGAATCGGGTTGCGGCAAGTCCACAACGGGCCGCTCGATCACCCGGCTGGTTGAGCCGACTTCGGGTCAGATCACGGTCGACGGTTACAATGTTGGCAGCCTCGATGAGGCTTCGCTCCGGCGTATGCGTCGCAGCATCCAGATGGTCTTCCAGGATCCCTTCGCCAGTCTCGATCCGCGCATGAGCGTAGGGCAGGCGGTGATGGAGCCTTTCGTTGAACACAAGCTCGGTTCGAAAGCCGAAGCACGCGACAAGGCGGCCGATCTTTTGGAGCGGGTGGGGCTCTCGGCCGACATGATGCCGCGTTATCCACATGAGTTCTCTGGCGGTCAGCGCCAGCGCATCGCGATTGCCCGTTCGCTGATGCTTGATCCGAAGATCATCGTCGCGGACGAAGCGGTTTCGGCGCTTGACGTCTCGATCAAGGCGCAGGTCTGCAATCTACTGCTCGATCTGCAGCAGAGCTTCAACCTCGCCTATCTCTTCATCAGCCATGATATGGCCGTCGTGGAGCGGGTCAGCCACCGGGTAGCCGTGATGTATCTCGGCGAGATCGTCGAAATCGGTCCGCGTCAGGCCGTCTTCGACAATCCGCAGCATCCCTATACCAAAAAGCTGATGGCGGCGGTGCCTGTGCCAGACCCGGCTCGACGCAAGCTCAAGCGCAATCTGTCGACCGACGAGATCAAGAGCCCGATCCGACCCGTGGGCTACCAACCACCTGCGCGCCAGTACCGGGAGGTGAGCGAGGGGCATCTCGTTCAGGTGTGAGAGACTGTTCTTGTCGGCCTTTTGCCAGCGCTTGAAAGCGGATCGTTATGGGGAAGGCGCGTTGCCGAAGCCGACAAGGGTCACGTGCGCCGTCCACTCATATTTCGTCGCATCGATGATCTGAGGACGCGGGTGGGCGAAACCGTGGATGAGCAGGGGGAAGCAGCGTGTGACGCTTTCGCCCGGCGCCAGAGCCTGATCATGGCGAAGTGTGCCGCGATAGGCGGTGCCGGCTCTCTCCGCCTGTTGTCCGATCAGGTCAAAGGCAATGCGGTTGACCATATCGCCGGAAGAATTGGTGAGAGTTGCGGCCAGCGGCAGAGCCGGATCGAGACACGTCTCGCCGTCGGCTCCGACTTCCACTGTGACGGCAGAGACAGCACTTCTCTGGCTGCGGGACTGATTGTCGCTGAAGATCCAGATCACGGTGCCGACGACAGCGATCACGCCAGTCAGCGCGATCGCCCAGGGGCGGCGCCTGAGATAAAGCTCGATCAGCAATAAAGCGACGGCGGCGGTGACGACAAAGGGCATCAAGACGGGTCGGCTTCGATTTCGTGTTTCATCCCTTCAAGATAAGGTCGAAGACCAGAAAGGCAACCAGAGTTCGTGTGCCTTGGAGTTGCCGCTTGCGTCCATTAGGCCTGCGGCTCTAACGTTTTACCTCAACCTCCGACGCAGACAGGTGCATCATGCTGATTTCGCTCTATCAAATGCAGCCGCTTTCCGGCGACGTTCCGGGCAATATCGGCAAGATTGCCCAAGCTGCGATGGCGGCGGCGGAGATGGGGGCGGAGCTTCTGGTCACCCCGGAACTCGGCACCAGTGGATATGCACTCGGTTCGCAGTTCAAAGAAGTGGCGGAAGGGCGCGACGGTTCTATCGTCGGGGCGCTCAAGGAAATTGCGGTCGATTGTGGTCTGGCGATCTGCGCGGGCTTCCCCGAGCGCGACGGCACTCATGTGTTCAATTCCTCTGTGCTGATCCGGCCGGACGGCAGCACGGAATTCTACCGCAAGAGCCATCTCTATGGCGAGGGCGAGCGCGCCGCCTTCGCGCCGGGCTCCGAGGCGCCTGTCGTCTTCGATCTCAATGGCATCAAGACCGGCATGCTGATCTGCTATGATGTCGAGTTCCCGGAAAATGTCCGTACGCTGGCGCTTGCCGGTGCCGAACTGATCCTGGTGCCGACGGCGCTTCCCGAAGGCACTATCAGCCGGCGGGTCGCCGATATGGTGGTGCCAACACGCGCCTTCGAGAATGGTGTCTTCGTCGTCTATGCCGATCTCTGCGGTGAAGAGAATGGGCTGACCTATGGCGGTCGGTCGGTGATCCTCTCTCCTGACGGGGACGAGCTGGCGCGCGCTGGCATGCGCGAAACCCTGCTTGTCGCCGAGATCGATCCCACCGCCTATGACGATGCCAGGGCGCAGAACCCCTATCTCATAGACCGTCGGCCAGGCCTTTACCGCCTGGGCTGAGATAGCGCATTGCAGCGGCAGCTTCGGCCTCCTACATCACGGCTGTTGATGAAGGAGGCCTCCGATGATCTTTGACGCTGCCATGATGTCGCTGCGCAACCTGTTTGCGCCGGAGACGCGCACGGTCTTCTGGAAGACACTCGGTCTGACGATCCTCGTTTTGATCGGTCTGTGGTTCGGGCTGCGTGAGACCTTCATCGCCTTCATCATGCCCCTCATCCAGGGCGTCGTCCCGGAACTGCCGGATTGGGCGGGCTGGCTGACCTTCATCTTCGGCATTCTGGCCAGCATCGGGCTGGCACTTGGTCTTGCGCTGTTACTGTCGCCGGTGACCGCGATCATCGCAGGCCTGTTTCTCGACGATGTCGCAGAAGTCGTCGAGAAGCGCGACTACCCCAGCGATCCGTCCGGCACGGCGATGCCGATGGGCCAGGCGATCGTCGCCTCGATCAAGTTCTTCGGCGTGGTCATCGTCGGCAATCTCTTCGCGCTGATGCTGCTCTTCATCCCGGGCATCAACATCATAGCCTTCTTCCTGGTGAACGGCTATCTGCTCGGTCGTGAATTCTTCGAGTTCGCTGCCATGCGCTTCCGGAGTGTCGAAGAGGCGAAGCTCTTGCGTTCGCGGCATTCCGGCACGGTGTTCATGGCGGGCCTCGTGATCGCGCTTTTCCTGGCCGTGCCGATCGTCAACCTACTCACGCCTTTGTTCGCCGCCGGTCTGATGGTGCATCTGCACAAGGCGCTCGCCGCGCGGGATGGCGCTCGCTCGGTGAGCGCTACTCCTCGGCCGCGTTGAAGACCTGCGGCGGCAGTTCGACCAGCGGCGCTGGCACGTCACAGGTCTTTTCCGGCGACTTGCAGATATCGGCGATCACGCATTTTTCACATTCGGGGCGCCGTGCCTTACAGCAGTAGCGCCCGTGCAGGATCAGCCAGTGATGGGCGTGGAAGAGGTATTCTTCGGGGATGATCCGCATCAGGATCTCCTCGATCTCGTCCGGAGTCTTGCCGGGCGCGAGCTTGATGCGGTTGCCGATCCTGAGAATATGCGTATCGACGGCCATGGTCGGGATGCCGAAGGCCATGGACATCACGACGTTCGCCGTCTTTCGCCCGACCCCGGGCAGCGTCACCAGTTCCTCGCGTGTGCGTGGCACTTCGCTTCCGAAGTCGTCCACCAGCTTTTGCGAAAGTGCGATGACGTTCTTTGCCTTGTTGCGGAAAAGCCCGATGGTCTTAATGTATTCGCGGACCTTTTCCTCGCCCAAAGCCAGCATCTTTTCCGGCGTGTCGGCCACCTTGAAGAGGGCGCGGGTCGCCTTATTTACGCCAGCGTCGGTCGCCTGAGCGGACAGTGCCACGGCAACGACCAGCGTGAACGGGTTGACGTGTTCCAGCTCGCCCTTTGGCTCCGGCCTCTGGATCGAGAAGCGGCGAAAGATCTCCTCCAGTTCGGCCCGCGAATAGGCTGTGCGACGGCGTGTCGCCGGCTTGCGACGGGTCGCAGGATTTGACTTTTTCAAAGTTTGGGTGCTGGATTTCGGCTTCGCTTCAGTCATGGAAAACCTATAGTCGGGCGCGGTGATGGAAGGCAATCTCGAGCAGGCGGCAGATCAGCCGATTTTCGCAGCGGAACTGACACCCTACCGGTCGCTTGGCCGCAAGGGGTATCGCATCCTCTTCGCCGTCACCGGAACCGTGTGCCTCCTCCACGCGGTCTTCTTCATGGCGACCGGGGCATGGCCAATCGGATTGTTCTTCGGGCTCGACTTCCTGCTGCTCTATGGTGCCTTCTGGCTGAACTACCGTGCGGCCCGAGCCCGTGAAGAGGTGACGGTGTCTCGCACCAACCTGTCGATCCGCAAATTCACGCCGGCGGGCCGGATGACCGAACACACCTTCAAGACGCTCTGGGCGCGGTTTTTCGTGCACCGCCATGATGAGTTTGGCATCACATCAATGGTGGTGAGCGGCGAGGGCCGAGGTACTGATGTCGGCTCCTTCCTCAACCCGGATGATCGCGAAAGCTTTGCCAAGGCCCTCACTGGGGCACTTGCGACGGCCAAGCAGCGGATCTGAGTGCCTGACATCGGCGCAAGAAACGGGTGGCGCTCAAGGCTTGCCCGTGATGAAGTCCTGCTCAGATTGAGGATTTCGCCATGACGCTTGCGCAACAGATCGACCTTTCCGGCTCTACCGACATCACGCCTGATGGCTCTGACTATGAGACCGTGCGGCGGGTGATCGAGATGCTGACGCTCGACTATCAGAGCCAGCCATCGCTGGAGGTCATCGCCGAGCGGCTCGGCCAGTCCCCGACACAATTGCAGAAGACGTTTACGCGCTGGGCGGGGCTTAGCCCCAAAGCCTTCCTGCAGGCCGTGACGCTCGACCATGCCAAGCGGCTGCTGGGGCGCGAGGAACTGCCGCTTCTCGAGACCTCTCTTGAACTCGGCCTCTCCGGCCCCGGTCGTCTCCATGATCTGTTCGTCACGCATGAGGCCATGAGCCCTGGCGAATGGAAGGCGCGTGGGGCAGGTCTCACCATCCGCTATGGCTACCACCCGTCGCCCTTCGGACTGGCGCTTGTCATGATCACCGAGCGCGGGCTGGCTGGGCTCGCCTTTGCTGATGAGGGCGGCGAGGTCGTCTGTTTCGACGACATGGCACAGCGCTGGCCAAATGCGCACTATGTCGAGGATATCGAGGCTACGGCGCCTTATGCCGCCCGTGTCTTCCATCCCGAGCGCTGGTCGGCGGAGGAACCCTTGCGCGTCGTGCTGATCGGCTCCGACTTCCAGATCCGTGTGTGGGAAAGCCTTCTGCAGATCCCGCTCGGCAAGGCCGTCACCTATTCCGACATCGCCCAGAAAATCGGCCAGCCGACGGCCAGCCGCGCCGTGGGTGCGGCCGTCGCACGCAATCCGATCTCGTTCGTCGTGCCGTGTCACCGGGCGCTCGGCAAGAGCGGAGCCCTGACCGGTTATCACTGGGGGCTGACCCGCAAGCGGGCCATGCTCGGCTGGGAGGCGGGGAAGGGGTGACTGTGACGCTTTTCGAAATTGCGCTTCTGTGAGAGGATGGATCATGCGCAATACGGTTCAACTCCCTGACGACATCAGCCGCCGGATCGACAGCCTCGTCGAGCGGAGCAATCTGTCTCGCGATCAGATCGTCGAGGATGCGCTCTCCCAGGGCCGCTCGCTCGCCTGGCAGGAGCAGTGGGTTTCCGGCGTGCTCGAAGGCCTGTCGGAGGCCGATCGCGGCGAATTTGCCAGCGAGACCGAGATTGAAGCCGTGTTGAACAAGTACGGCTCTTCCTGAAACCATGCGTATCGTCTGGACGCGGCGTTATGTTCGAGAACTCGCCGCCATTGGCGATTACCTCTTTGAGCGCAACCCTGCTGCGGCGGCCCGTATCGTCCGATCCATTCACTCAAGGACACAGCGCCTGTTGACGCAGAATGCTTTCCTCGGACGACGCGGCGAGATCGAGGGCACACGCGAACTGGTGCTGGCTGATCTTGGATACATCGTCGCCTACCGAGTGCGGGAAGATCATGTCCAAGTTCTCTTCGTTCAGCATGGCGCCCGAGCTTGGCCGGAGCAGCTCTAGCCCGCCAGCGCCAACAACTCCCGCGCCGCCGCCTCGTCGGTAATCAGCGTATTGCACCCGATCCGCCGGATCGTTGCCCTGATGGCCTTGGCGCGATGCGCACCGCCTGAAGACAACACAATGTGTTTCGCCTTCTTCAGCGTGTCCAAATCGACAGACATCACCCGCTCGTTGATCGGGTGGGCGACGGAGTCTCCGTGGGCATCGAGGAAGTTGAACATGGTGTCGCAGACGCAGCCCGCGTCGACCAGCTCCATCAGGGTCTGCTGGCTGATGAAGCCTTCGGAGAGCGAGGTGGAATGCGGGCCGATGTCGCCGCAGGAGACGATAGCGAGGTCGAGGTTCTCGGCAAGGTCGTAGATCGCCTTCAACCCACAGTCCTCGATCAGCGCGCGCTTGGTCGCAACGGAATCGACGAGCAGCGGCGCGAGAAACATGTAGCATTCGGCGCCGAGCTGGCTTGCCAGCCGCCAGGTGTAGTCGATCGGATTGGTCTGTCGCACGGCGACGATGCCGCCGAGCAGTGAGATTACCTTGCAGTTCTCACGGCCGGGTGAGCGGAAACCACCGAGCGACGCCGTCATGGTGCGGCCCCAGCCGACGCCGATCGTCATGTCGTTGGTGATGGCTTCGGTCAGAAACTGCCCGAGGGCAAGGCCGACCGCCTTGGCGATCAAGGCTGCATCCTGGCTGTCGGGCGAGGGGACGACGACCGCTTCGTCGAGCCCATAGGCCTTCTCCAGCCGCACGGCGAGATCAACGCAGTCGGCCACCCCGTCGCTGATCCAGATCTGCACTTCAGCCCGCTTTCGGGCTTCCTCCAGCATGCGGATGACGGTCGAGCGGCTGATGCCGAGACGGTCGGCCACGTCCTTCTGCGTCAGGCCCTCGTTGTAATAAAGCCAGGCGGCACGGATGCGCAGCGCGGCTGCGTCCGAAAGGGTGGTGTGGGTCTCGCGTCGGAGCTTGGCCAAGATCTCTCTCGAATGGGGAACTTCCAGCGGGCACTATCCGTTCTTGTGGTACTTATGTCAAATTCAAAGGACATATGTCTTGACTTTGCCGTCTGCCGATGGCGATAGTCCAGACAACGAGACCGGCGTTTCGATGCCGGTCGCCAACGCTTTTCGCGCAGCCGAAGGATGACCCGATGACCTCGAAACTCGAACAGCTTCGTTCCATGACGACCGTCGTCGCCGATACCGGTGACATCGAGGCCGTCCGCCGCTTGAAGCCGGTCGATTGCACCACCAATCCGTCGATCGTTCTGAAGGCGCTCGGCACCGACGCGTTCAAGGATGCGTTTCAGGAAGCCATCACCTGGGGCAAGGCCAAGGGTGGCCAGGATGATGCCGTTATCGGCGCGATTGCCGACCGCATGGCAATCTCCGTCGGTGCTGCCTTGGCCGAACTGGTTCCGGGCCGCGTGTCGACCGAAGTCGACGCCGACCTCTCCTTCGACACCAAGGCATCGATCGACAAGGCCCACCAGATCATCGCCGGCTATAAGGAACGCGGCATCGAGAAGGATCGCATCCTGATCAAGCTCGCCTCGACCTGGGAAGGCATTCGCGCTGCCGAAGTGTTGCAGAAGGAAGGCATCGACTGCAATCTGACGCTGCTCTTCTCCAAGGCCCAGGCAATTGCCTGCGCCGAAGCCAAGGTCTTCCTGATTTCGCCCTTCGTCGGTCGTATCCTTGACTGGTACAAGAAGTCGACCGGCGAGGACTACACTTCCGAAACAGATCCGGGCGTCGTCTCTGTCCGATCGATCTACAATTACTACAAGGCAAACGGCATCGGCACCATCGTCATGGGCGCCTCGTTCCGCAATGCCGGCGAAATCGAAGCCTTGGCCGGTTGCGACCGCCTGACCATCAGCCCGCAGCTGCTCGACGAACTGAATGCGGACCAGGGCACGCTTGCCAGGGCGCTGTCGCCCGACACGGTCAAGGCTGAGCCGCATGTCTCGCTCGATGAAAAGGCCTTCCGCTGGGCGATGAACCAGGACGCGATGGCGACCGAGAAGTTGGCCGAAGGCATTCGCGGGTTTGCCAAGGATATGGATACGCTGCGCGGCCAGATCGCCAAGGCGCTTGCCGCCTGACCCGGGAAACCGATCCGGCAGTCCAGAGTTCGGAAATGGCCGTAGCGAAAGCTGCGGCCATTTTTCGTTTGTGCCAGAGTGGTGGCAATCTTGAAGGGAGGACGGATATGGCGATCCTGACGGGCGGCTGCGCCTGCGGCAAGGTGCGGTTCGAGGCTAAAGGCGATCCCGACCGGGTCGGCATCTGTCATTGCCTCGATTGCCGGAAATATCACGGCGCGCTTTTTTATGCGGCGGCGATCTATGCGGACAATCAAGTGGAGGTCACCGGCGAGCCGCAGATGTATGACGCTCGCTGCTTCTGCCCGACCTGCGGATCGCGCGTCTTCAATCGAAGCGGCGACGAGGTCGAACTCAATATCGGCTCCTTCGACGACACAAACCTCTTCCAGCCGAGCTACGAGCTCTGGACAATCCGACGGGAGCGCTGGCTGCCGGGGTTTCCGGTGGAGCATCGGTACGAGCGGGACCGTCCCGGCGAGGGGCGGGGCGAGTGAGGCGTGTCTTCTCGTTCAGGGCCGCCTGGGTCTCGCGAAGGGATCGATGAGGATTTCAGGCTCGAAGGAGGGATTGCGCACGTCGTCAGGCGGCGCGAAACCGGGTTCCTCGAGCAGGAAGCGGCCGTCGACCCAGCCGGATATGCGGACGCGGTCGACGGTGGCGACACGGCACCAATAGCCGCCGCGGCTGTCGCGGCAGGAAAGACGTTCGATCGGCGTGCCCTCGTCGAGGGCATGGATAATCCGGAAATTGGGACCGGCGCCGGAGTATACGGGAAGGCGCTGGCCGGGTGGCAGGCCGCGGACATGCCAGAGATAGGTGTCTGTCATCAAGCCGCCGCCGCCGCCGAGATCGGGCGCGGGAATGACTTGGGGCTGCTGCGCAGCCGACGGGGTGGCAAAGAGTGGCGCGACACACAGAAGGACCGCGACCGCGATGAGGGTCTTGCGGCTCCGGTGTCTGATCTCTTTCCGATGGCGGCGCATGTGGCTCTCCTGATTCCGCTCCATGATACGAAGGAGAGCGCCGGGCTGCCACCGGTTTGGTCTGTCAGGGTAAACAGGCGGTCAGGTATTTGCCAGGCGAGGCCCGCGGCCCGCCTGGCATTCTCCTTGCGAGAGCCCTCAGCTCAATGCGCGATCATCACATGGCGGACGGTCGTGTAGTCCTCCAGCGCATACATCGACATGTCCTTGCCATAGCCCGACTGCTTCATGCCGCCATGGGGCATTTCATTGCAGAGCATGAAGTGGGTGTTGATCCAGGTGCAGCCGTAGCGCAGCTTGGCGGCGGTCTGCATGGCGCGGGAGATATCCTTGGTCCAGACGGAAGAAGCAAGGCCGTAGTCGCTGTCATTGGCCCAGGCGACGGCCTGTTCGGCTTCGGTGAAGCGGGTGACGGAGACGACGGGGCCAAAGACTTCGCGGCGGACGATCTCGTCGTCTTGCGTCGCGCCGGCGATGACGGTGGGCGTGTAGAAGAAGCCCTTGTCGGAGCCGAGCTTGCCGCCGGTCACGACTTCCATGTGCTTGTGTTCGGCAGCTCGCGTCACGAAGCTTTCGACGCGGTCGCGCTGGCGCTTGGAGATCAGCGGGCCGATCTCGTTTTCGGCGTCGTCGGCCTGGTTGAACTTGATGGTCGAGACGGCGCTGGCGAGGTCGGCGACGAAGCGGTCATAGATCTTGTCGCTCGCGTAGATGCGGCAGGCGGCGGTGCAGTCCTGGCCGGCATTGTAATAGCCGAAGGTGCGGATTGCCGAGACGACGGCGTCGATATCGGCATCGTCATGCACGATGACCGGGGCCTTGCCGCCGAGTTCGAGATGGGTGCGCTTCACGGTCTTGGCTGCCGCCGTCAGGACCTTCTTACCCGTTGCGATATCGCCTGTGATCGAGACCATCGCGATCTTCGGGTGGTTGATCAGCGCATTGCCGACGCTTTCGCCGCGTCCGAGCACGACATTGACCACGCCCTCGGGCAGGATGTCCGCCATGACCTTGGCGAGCTTCAGCGCCGTCAGCGGCGTCTGTTCCGAGGGCTTGAAGACCACGGTGTTGCCGCCGGCGAGTGCCGGCGCGAGCTTCCAGGCCATCATCATCAGCGGGTAGTTCCAGGGCGCGATCGAGCCGATGACGCCGACGGCATCGCGGCGGATCATCGAGGTGAAGCCCGGCAGATATTCGCCCGAGACCGGCGCCTGAAGCGTCCGGATCGCGCCGGCGAAGAAGCGGTAGCAGTCGACGATCGCCGGGATTTCATCGTTGAGCACGGCGTTGATCGGCTTGCCGCAGTTGAGGCTTTCAAGGGCGGCAAACGCGGCGGCGTCCTTCTCGATCGCGTCGGCGATCGCCAGCAGATAGCCGGCGCGCTGGCCGGGGGTCGTCTGCGACCAGGAGACGAAGGCGCCTTCGGCAGCGTCCACGGCTTCCTCGACCTGGGCGAGCGAGGCCTCGGGGAGATCGACGATGACATCGCCGGTTTTGGGGTTCAGAATCTTTTCGTCCGTCTCTGTGCCGGCTTCGAACTTGGCGCCGATCAGCATCTGGGTGTCCATGTCGTTCTCCCTTTTATCAGACTTCAATTGCGGCATTGCCCTTGAACAAGAGGCGTCGCCGGTGGTTCATCATTTGCCGCTGCCGGCGATCTGGTCGGTGTCGCGGGTCAGATAGTAGGCTGCCAGGATCGGCAGGAACGTGACGATCACGACGATCATCGCGACCACATTGGTGACCGGACGTTGGCGCGGGCGGATCAGTTCTTCCAGCATCCAGATCGGCAGGGTCGACTGCTGGCCGGCGGTAAATGTGGTGACGATGACCTCGTCGAAGGACAGCGCGAAGGCAAGCATGCCGCCGGCCAGCAGGGCGGTTGCGATGTTCGGCAGGATCACATGGCGGAAGGTCTGGAAGCCATCGGCGCCGAGATCCATCGAGGCCTCGATCAGCGAGCCGGAGGTGCGGCGGAAGCGGGCGACGGCGTTATTGTAAACGACGACGACGCAGAAGGTCGCGTGGCCGAGGATGATCGTCCAGAAGGAGAAGGGAATCTCCGCCAGCGAAAAGGCCGAGCGCAGCGCAATGCCGGTGATGATGCCGGGCAGCGCGATCGGCAGGATGACCAGCAGCGAAATGACTTCCCGGCCGAAGAATTTCGTGCGGGCGACGGCGGCGGCTGCGAGCGTGCCGAGAACGAGCGCAATCACGGTGGCGATGCTCGCCACCTTCACCGAGAGCGTCAGGGCTTGCCAGATGTCTGGGCGGTTCCAGGCGACGGCGAACCATTTTGTGGTGAAGCCCGGTGGCGGCCACTGAAAACTTTTTTCCTCCGTGGTGAAAGCATAGACGAAGATCAGCAGGATCGGCAGATGCAGGAAGGCAAGGCCTGCAGCGGCGGCCATCTTCAAGGACAGACCGGCGGACTGGGAGCGATCAGAGCGCATCGAAAGCCCCCATGCGTTTGGCGATGGTGAGGTAGATGCCCATGATGACGATCGGGACGACCGAGAAGGCGGCCGCGAGCGGAATGTTGCCCGCCGTGCCCTGCTGGGCATAGACGGCCTGGCCGATGAAGAGGCGCGAGGTGCCGACGATCTGTGGAATGATGTAATCGCCCATGGTCAGCGAAAAGGTGAAGATCGAGCCGGCGACAATGCCGGGCAGCGCCAAGGGAAAGAGCACATGGCGAAAGGTCTGGCGGCTATCCGCGCCGAGATCGCCCGAAGCTTCGATCAGGTTGCCGGGTACGCGTTCCAGGGCCGCCTGGGTGGGCAGGATCATGAAGGGCAGCCAGACATAGACGAAGACGATGAAGGTGCCGAGATAGCTGATCGACAGGGAGTTGCCGCCGATGACGGGTATGGCGAGCAAGCCTTCGAGAAGCCAGGTCAGATGCAGCTTGGCGAAGATCCAGGTGAGGATGCCTTCCTTGGCGAGGATCAGCTTCCAGGCATAGACCTTGACGAGATAACTCGACCAGAGCGGCAGCATGATGCCGAGATAGAAGACGGCTTTCCAGCGCCCCCGGGCATAGCGCGCGGCGTAGTAGGCGATCGGGAAAGCGATGACGGCAGAGGCGAGGGTGACGGCGGCCGACATCAGCAGCGTGCGCAGGATGATGTCGAAATTGGCTGGTCGGAAGAGTTCTCCATAGGTCGCGAGCGTGAATTCGTAATTGATCAGGCCGGAGAACTCGTCGATCGAGAAGAAACTCTGCAGGAGGAGTGCGATCAGCGAGCCGACATAGATGATGCCGAGCCAGAGCAGGGGCGGCACCAGCATCAGTACCAGCAGCAGGTTGGGCCGCCGCCAGAACAGATCCGAGAGCCGCCCCATCAGGCCCTGACGGCCAGGGGTAATGGCGGGCGCGGAGATCGTCGTCATGCGCCGGCCTCCATGTAATGCGGGTCTGATGGAGACCAGGATATGCGGATGCTTTCGCAGGCTTGCGGTGCGGCCTGGCCAGCGGGCAGCGAGACGGTGAGAGCGGTCACTGCCGTCTCGACGAAGATCTTCGTCGAGGCGCCGAGGAAGCTGGTCGAGCGCACGGTCGCCTCGATGCCGCCTTCCGAGACGATGCGGATGGCTTCGGGGCGCAGGCTCGTCCAGCGGGCTTCGCCGCCGAGCGCCTTCATCGCTTCCGGTGCAATCACATTCGACGAGCCGACGAAATCGGCAACGAAGCGGGTACGGGGGCGGTTGTAGATCTCGTGCGGCGTGCCGGCCTGAACGATCTTGCCGTCATTGAAGACAGCGACGCGGTCGGCCATCGAGAGCGCTTCGCCCTGGTCGTGGGTGACGAAGACGAAGGTGATGCCGAGCGAACGCTGCAGGCTTTTCAGCTCTTCCTGCATCTGTTCGCGCAGCTTCAGATCCAGTGCGCCGAGCGGCTCGTCGAGCAGCAGGACCTTGGGCTTGTTGACCAGCGCCCGGGCGAGGGCCACGCGCTGGCGCTGGCCGCCGGAGAGTTGGCCGGGCTTGCGGGCGCCGTAGTCGGGGAGCTTCACCATTTCGAGCGCCTGTTCGGCCTCGCGGTGGCGCTCCGCTTTCCCGACGCCTTTGACCATCAGGCCATAGGCGACATTGTCGAGAATGTTCAAGTGCGGGAAGAGGGCGTAGTCCTGGAACACCGTGTTGACGTTGCGGCGATAGGGCGGCACGCCTTCTGCGGTTTCACCGAAGATCTCGATATGGCCTGAAGTCGGCTGTTCGAAGCCGGCAATCAGGCGCAGGCAGGTCGTCTTGCCGGAACCTGATGGACCGAGCATGGCGAAGAATTCGCCTGGCTCGACCGTCAGGTCGACGGCATCGACGGCTTTGACGCTGCCGAAATGGCGCGAGACCTTCGAGAAGGAGACGGCTGCGGTCATGGTGGCTCCAGAATTTCAGTAGGGTGCCGGCAGAAGGCCAGCGGGGGTCTACACCCTCCCCTTGAGGGGGAGGGTCGGACCGAAGGTCCGGGGTGGGGTGACCATCAGAGTTCAGTTGAACCGTAGATCACCCCCACCCGCGCGTTCCGCGCGACCTCCCCCCTCAAGGGGGAGGTGGGATGTTAACGTCCGCCGATCACGCCGATGTAGTCGGAAACCCAGCGGTGGTAGGGGACGCATTCGCCCTGGCTTTCGCACTTGGAGACCGGGGTCTTCCAGAACTTGATCTGTTCGAAGTTCTCGTAGCCGTTGTTCTTGCAGCCTTCGTCGGTCAGGAGCGCATTGCCCTTGCAGGCGGCGGGGACGGAGGGAACCGTGCCGAACCAGGCGGAAACATCACCCTGAACCTTGGGCGACAGCGAATGCTCCATCCACATATAGGCGCAGTTCGGGTGTTCGCTCTCGGCATGCAGCATGGTCGTGTCGGCCCAGCCGGTGACGCCCTCCTTCGGGAAGACCGAGGCGATCGGCTGGTCGGCCTTCAGCAGGTTGACCTGGAAGGGCCAGGATCCTGAGGCGACCACGCCTTCGTTCTTGAAATCGTCGATCTGGATGAAGGCGTCGTGCCAGTAGCGGCTGACTAGCGTGCGCTGGACACGCAGGAGATCAAGGGCTGCCTTGTACTGGTCTTCGTTCAGTTCGAAGGGGTCCTTGATGCCGAGTTCCGGCTTGTGGAACATCAGGTAGTTGGCCGCGTCAGCCACATGGATCGGGCCGTCATAGGCCTGGACGCGGCCCTTGTTGGACTTGCCGTCGGCAAGCGTCATCTCTTCGAAGACGACGTTCCAGCTGTCGGGCGCTTTGTCGCCGAAGGCCTGGGTGTTATACATCAGGACATTCGGCCCCCAGACATAAGGCGTGCCGTAATGGACACCGTCCTTGGTGTGCCAGGGGGCGTTCTGCAGGCGCTCGTCGATGGTGCTCCAGGAGGGGATGAGGGCCGTGTTAATCGGCTGGACGCGCTTGCCGGCAACGAGGCGCAGCGACGCATCGCCAGAGGCGGTGACGAGGTCGAAGCCGCCTTCGTTCATCAGGGCGACCATTTCATCCGAGGTGGCGGCGGTCTTGACCGAGACCATGCAGCCGGTCTTTTTCTCGAATTCGGTGACCCAGTCGAAATTCTTGTCGGTTTCGCCGCGCTCGATATAGCCGGCCCAGGCGACGATGGAGAGGGCGCCTTCGCCGGCTCCGAGTGCCTGCAAAGGCTCCTGGGCGACAGCGGCGGTGGTCATACTCAGTACAGAGGCGAGGACAGTGCAAGACTTCAGAAGAGATTTCATCGCGAGGTCTCCCGGTTGTGAGGGCCGCGTTTTGCGGCTTTATGTTCCCGGAAAGAAAGTTGCCGCGAATAAACCGCATTCGCAAATTCATTCGTCAGAATGCCGATATCGGTTTTTCCGATAGTAAGGGTGGTTTCGGCGGATGTTGCTGGTTGCCCCTCATCCGGCTGCCGCCACCTTCTCCCCGTGAACGGGGAGAAGGCCGATGTGGCCGCCGTCTCCGCCTTCTCCCCGCTTGCGGGGAGAAGGTCCCGGCAGGGGGATGAGGGGCAGTTGCTGCGGGTGATTACCTTACCCGTCCACTGCGGCTCGCCTCGGCAATGCCGACGAAGTCCCGCGCCGATTGCGGCAAGCTGGAGCCCTTGCGCCAGACCATGCCGACCTGCACCACCGGCAGCGCGCCGGAGACGTCGCGGCTTTCGATGCGGTCGCCTTCGAGCGACCAGGGGCGGTAGACGAGATCGGGCAGAAGCGCCACGCCGGCGCCGGTCGCGACGAGACTACGGACGGCCTCCACCGAACGGGTGCGGAAGGCGACATGGGGGCGGGCGCCGAGAGCCGATAGGAGCTTGCCGGTATTCTCTTCGATTTCGTCCACCGTCAGCATGATCAGCGGTTCGCGGGCAATGTCCTGGACCGAGATGATATCCGCCGAAACCAGCGGGTGGCCGATGGGGAGCCAGAGGCGGTAGGGCGAGGTTTCGAGGATCTCGGCCTGCAACGCCATGCGGTCGCGCAGGTTGGAGATAACCATAACGGCGACATCCAGTTCGCCGCCGATCAGCAGGTGTTCGAGATAGGAGCCGTTGTCCTCGATGGCGGAGACTTCGACGCCGGGGCAGGCGCGGCGATAGCGGGCGAGCAGATCAGAGAGGACGTAGCCTGCGACGAGGGAGGTCACACCGATGTTCAGCGTGCCGCCGGTGCTGTTCTGGGTCTCGGTGAAAACGTTGCGGGCGTCCGAGACATCGGCCAAAATCTTCGTTGCGTGGCGGAGAAACTGGTGGCCGTTATAGGTGATCGTCAGGCCGCGTGGGTGGCGCTCGAAGAGTTCGACGCCGAGATCGCCCTCGAGTTCCTTGATTGCCTCGGTGACGGATGACTGGGAGATCAACAGGTTTTGGGCGGCGCGCGTCACCGACCCCTGTTCGGCAACGGCGACGAAATACTGCAACTGACGGAGGGTGAAGGCCATGGCCTTATGAAGCACGGCGCCCGGTCCGAGGCAAGCTGATCGACCTTTATCAGGCGATAGGTTGTCAGGTTACATGGCAGCTTTGCAAAACTGCACTAGGCAAGACGTGGTCAAGGTGTAGGATCAGCATGCCCGCGCCGTTGGTTCGCCCACGGATCCCTCCTCGTGCAAAGCATTTTCGTCCCATGAAATCGACGCCGCTCGGCTATCTCTTCACCTTTCTCGCCTTTTCCGTCTTCGCCATTCAGGACGGTCTTTCGAAGCACCTCGGCGAGACCCATTCGCCGGTGCAGGTGGCGATGGTGCGCTACTGGGCTTTCGTCGCCTTTGCACTGGTACTCGCCATGCGCTCGTCCGGCGGGCTGCGAGCGGCGGTGAATACCCAGCGGCCTGTCCTGCAACTGCTGCGCGGTCTCATCCTGTTTTCACAGATCCTGATCTCGATCGTCGCCTTCACCCAGGTCGGGCTGGCGCAGAGCCAGGCGATCTTCGCAGCCGGCCCGATCTTCGTCGCGCTTCTTTCCATGCCGATCCTTGGCGAAAAGGTCGGCTGGCGGCGCTGGACCGCGATCCTCTTCGGCCTCGTCGGGGTCGTCATCATGCTTGCGCCTGATGGAGACGGGTTCAATTCTTATATCTGGCTGCCGCTGATCTGCGCGGTGCTCGGCGCGGTCTATGGCATCGTCACCCGCCTTGTCAGCCGCGACGACCAGCCGTCGACCAGCTTCTTCTATCTCGCGATCGTCGGCTTCATCGGCTCGAACCTGCTCGGTCCTTTCTTCTGGACGCCGTTCACGCCGGTGGGATGGGGCCTGATGATCGGCCTCTGCTGCACGGGGATCATCGGGCATCTTGCGCTGATCAAGGCCTATGAAAACCTCGATGCGGTCATCGTCCAGCCGATCTCCTATTGGCAGCTGGTGCTGGGCGCGATGATCGCCGTCACCGTCTTTGGCGAAGTGTTGCGCTGGAACACGGTGGTGGGCGCCGTCATCGTCGTCGGTGCCGGGCTTTTCACCGTCTGGCGGGAATGGGTGGTGTCGCGTCGTGCGCGCCGGGCCGAGGAAGTGGGACGGGTTTAGACGCTTGCCTCGGTGGTCCGGCTGCGGATCTGGCCGATTACGAACGTGACGATGAAGACGCCGCTCATGATCAGGACGATGGTCGGGGCGGGTGCGCTGTCGATGAAGAAGCTCAGATAGATGCCCGCCAGCGAAGAAGAGACTGCAACGACCACAGCTGTCACCAGCATCGTGGCATAGCGCTTGGTGAGCAGGAAGGCGATGGCGCCGGGGGCAACGAGCATGGCGACCGAAAGGATGATGCCAACGGCCTTCAAGGCGCCGACGACGACCAGCGAAAGCACGGCAAGCTGCCCGTAATGGAGCAGGCGCACAGAAAGGCCGATTGCCTGGGCATGTTGCGGGTCGAAGGCATGCGCCAGCAGATCCTTGCGCAAGACGACAAGGAATGCGGTGGCGAAGAGGGCGATCAGGCCGGTTTCCACGAGGTCTGAGGTCAGGATGCCCAGCATGTCGCCGAAGAGGATGTGGTCGAGATGCACAGCGCTTTCGACCTGGACATACACCACCAGGCCGAGGCCGAACATGCCGGAGAAGACGATGCCAAGCACCGTGTCCTCCTTGATGCGGCTGTTCTCCTTGATGAAGCCTGTGAGGAGTGCACAGACGAGGCCGGCGATGAAGGCGCCGATGGCAAGCGGAATGCCGGCGATATAGGCGACCACGACTCCGGGCAGCACGGCATGGGAGACAGCGTCGCCCATCAGCGACCAGCCTTTGAGCACCAGCAGGCAGGAGAGAAGCGCCATCGGAATGGCAATCATCACCGTGACCAGGAAAGCAGTCTGCATGAAGGGCAGCTGGAAGGGGAGGATGGCGAGTTCGAGGGTTTCGCTCATGCAGGGTGCTCCTCGGCTAAACGATGCGGCTCTGCCGTCGATGCGGGAGGCAAGGGCTCCAACGCTTCACGGGCGCGGCTGCGGGCGGCGAGAACGCCGTGCTTGGGCGCAAACAGGAACGCCAGCAGGAAGATCACCGTCTGCAGGACGACGATGATGCCGCCGGTCGCACCGTCGAGGAAGTAGCTGGCATAGGCGCCAATGAAGCTGGTGCCGGCACCGATTCCGAGCGCCAGCAGGATCAGGCGCTGGAAGCGGTCGGTGAGCAGATAGGCGGTGGCGCCGGGGGTCACGACCATGGCGATGACGAGAAAGGCGCCAACGGTCTGCATAGCGGCGACGGTGGAGGCGGCCAGCAAAGTGAAGAACATCACCTTGAGGCGTTCGGGTTTAAGACCGATCGAGCGGGCGTGATTCTCGTCGAAGAAGGTGACCATCAGGTCCTTCCATTTCAGCGCCAATACGATGAGGCTTACGCCGCCGATCAGGATCAGCTGCAGCGTGTCGGCTGGCGTGATCGCGAGGATATTGCCGAGCACAATAGTCTTGATGTCGATCGAGACGGGTGAGATCGACACCATGAAGAGGCCGAGGCCGAAGAATGAGGTGAAGATCAGGCCGATGATCGCGTCTTCCTTGAGCTTTGTGCGCTGGTTGAGGAAGAGGATGGCCATCGCTGCCAGTCCGCCCGACATGAAAGCTCCGAACGCAAAAGGCAGACCCAGCATATAGGCTCCGGCAACGCCGGGCACGATGGCATGGGAGAGTGCATCGCCGATCAGAGACCAGCCCTTCAGCATCAGATAGGCCGAGAGGAAGCCGCAGACGCCACCGACGAGTGCGCTCACCAGAATGGCGTTGCGCATGTAGTCGTAGGTGAAGGGCTCAACCAGGGTCGCGAGCATCTGATGCTCCTGGTTTCGGCTGCCCATAGATCACGAAGGGGCGTTCGTCGTCGGTGATGACGGTGACCTCGCGGCCATCATCGTCGTCGTGCAGGTCGCGGCCAGCCAGCACGAAATGGCGCAGTGCGCCGCCAAAGGCCGTCTTCAGATTGTCCTCGGTGAAGGTGTCCTCGGTCTCGCCGGAGGCGATGACCGTGCCCTTCACAAAGATCGTCCGGTCGCAGAAATCCGGCACGCTGCCGAGATTGTGGGTCGAAACCAGCATCACCCGGCCTTCGTCGCGCAGATCCTTCATCAGGCCGATGATCTGTTCTTCGGTGGTGACGTCGACGCCGGTGAAGGGTTCGTCGAGCAGGATCACCTGGCCTTCCTGGGCGAGTGCCCTTGCTAGGAAGACGCGCTTGCGCTGGCCGCCGGAGAGCTCGCCGATCTGGCGTTTGCGGTAATCGCCCATACCGACGCGGGAAAGCGCTTCATCAACCAGCTGGTGATCGCGTTTCGAGGGGATGCGGAGGAAGTTCATGTGGCCGTAGCGGCCCATCATCACGACGTCTTCGACGAGGACGGGGAAGTTCCAGTCGACTTCTTCCGCCTGGGGGACGTAGGCGACCAAGTTCTTCTTCAGGGCTTCGCGCACGCTCATGCCGAGCACGCGGATTTCGCCTGAGGCAACCGGCACGAAGCCCATGATCGCCTTGAAAAGCGTTGACTTGCCGGCGCCGTTGACGCCGACAAGAGCGGTGATGGTTCCGGGCGGGATGGCAAAGCTCGCGTGGCGCAGGGCGGTGTGACCATTGCGATAGGTCACCGTCACATCCTCTGCGGCGATCCCTTCGCGGCTGCGTCTCGTGCCCGATCCCATGATCATCCGGCAAAACCCTTCACGATGGTCGAAACCGTCACCTTCAAGAGATCCAGATAGGTCGGGACAGGGCCGTCGGGCTCACTCAGGGAGTCCACGTAAAGAATGCCCCCGTAGCGTGCCCCGGTTTCGGCTGCGACCTGTTGGGCCGGCTTGTCGGATACGGTGCTCTCGGAGAATACGACGGGGATCTTGTTTTCGATCACCTGGTCGACGACAGCCTTGACTTGCTGGGGTGTGCCCTGGCTATCGGCATTGATTGGCCAGAGATAGAGTTCCTTCATGCCGAGATCGCGAGCCAGGTAAGAGAAGGCGCCTTCGCTTGTCACAAGGAAGCGCTCGTTCTCGGGAATCTTGGCGATTTCCGCCTGCATTGGCTCGATTTCCGCTCGGATCTTGTCCGAATAGGTGCGGGCATTGGCCTCGTAGATCGCGGCATTCGCCGGGTCGATGTCGGTCAGCGCCTTGCGGATGTTCTCGACATAGATGAGTGCATTTTCGGGCGACATCCAGGCATGTGGATTCGGCTTTCCGTCATAGGCGCCGCCGGCAATGCCAATCGGCTCGATGCCATCGCTGACGGTAACAGCTGGCACATCGCCGAGATTGGCGAGGAATTTCTCGAACCAGGCTTCGAGGTTCAGACCGTTGCGCAGCACGAGGTCGGCGTCGCGGGCCTTCAGGATGTCACGCGGGGTCGGCTGGTAGCCGTGGATTTCTGCGCCGGGCTTGGTGATGCTTTCCACGGTTGCCGCGTCGCCTGCAACATTCTGAGCGATATCGGCAATCACGGTGAAGGTGGTGACGACCTTCGGCTTATCGTTGGCAAACGCCGCCCCCGGCAGCATCAGCGCAAGGGCGAAAAGACGGCAGGCAAGCTTTGAGACCATGGTCCATTCCTGTTCTTGCAAGTCATTCGCATTAAAATCTATCGCGCTCCAAGCCGATGTCAATGCTTTTGCAAATCATTCGCAAAAAGAGCCGCGCACGAACTGTGCCGGAAGTGGAAAGGCTGGGTTAAAGGTTCTGCAAGGAGAGGCGCGTATGATGGTTTCCAGTATTGCGTAAACAGTCGGGACAGTGTCATGGCGGAGTTCCAAGCGTGAAGGTGCCCAAGATCCACCTTTCACGAAAGCTCATGCTGATTTTGGGCGGGGTCCTCGTGACCCTCGGCGGCACCGGTGCCGCTGCCGTCTATATCGGTGCCGACAAGCTACTCGGGCCCTCCTATGCGGAGTTGAATGGCCTCGAATGCACCGAGGTGAAGACCGTCGAGATCCACAAAAAGGATCGCTTCTGGGTCCGCAAATTCATTACCACAGATGAGCCCGGCGACGGACTTGCCCGCGTCAAGACCGCGCTTCGCGTGGCGAAGACCCTGCAGGAAACGAAGAAGGCCGACCTGGTACAGGTGGTCGTGCTCGACGTCAGCGGTCCGAAGGATCGCTCGGGCATGCGCGGTCGTGCCGTTGGAGCCGATGTCATTTATGTGCCCGATCCGAGCCATGTGCCGGAGGATGTCAGCGCACGGATGCTGACGGCGCGGTATGTCGATGGATCAGCCGCGCCCAATGGCGAGTTCTTCGGCGAGCGTATCGATATGCTGGAAGAGGATATTCAGGCGCTCGTCGCCAAGCTCAGCGACCAGACGGATTGCGGGAAGCCCGAGAGCCTGTTGCCGGAGACCGAAGGCCACGGGGCGAATGCCGACGGTCATGGTGACAAGGCCGCTCACGGCGCCGACGATGCCCATGGCGAAAAGCCGGCCGATGGTCACGGCGTCGCAGAAGGGCACGGCGAAGCCGAGGGCCATGGTGATGAACCAGTCGGCGAACATGGCGAGGAAACTCCGGTTGCCGAACATGGTGGCGAAGAAAGCAAGGGCTGGATGGCCTCGCTCATGGGCATGGTCGGTCTCGGTGGAGACGAGACCCCTGCCGAAGGACATGCAGTACCGGAGGATGGTCATGCGGCGCCCGCTGATGACCATGGCGCGGTGGCCGAGGGTCACGAGGCGCCGGCTGAGGATCATGCGGAACCGGCTGATGTCGCGCATGGGGAGGAGTCGGCTACAGATGCGGCTCATGCGCCGCCGCCCGAGCATGCCGCAGAACAGGTCGCGCATACCGAAGCGAGGCCTGCCGCTGAGGCGCCGGTTGCCGAAGAGGCGCCCGCCGAAGGTGAGGGCTGGTTCGCATCAATCAAGAGCATGGTCGGTCTTGGTGGCGCCGAAGAAGAACTTCCAGTCGAGGATGCGGCCGCGAAGGTCGAGCCGGCCGGTGGTTCAGACGCTGCTGCGACCACTGATCATGGCGCCGCCTGGCTCGAAAAGATGCGCGCCCAGCCGATCACGCCTGACGGTGCGGCGCCGGCCGCCAAGCCTGAAGAGCATGGGGCTGCGGCCGATGGTCATGCTGCAACCGAAGAGCACGCCGCAAAGCCGGGCGACAGCCATAAATCGGATGGTCATGGCGCTCCCGCCGAAGACGAGGCGATCCTGCCGCCGAAGTCGAAGGACAAGGCCGACGAGCATGCCAAGGTCGATCACTGATCGGTGACATTGCCTGGGCCGGCGCGACCTCCAACCGCAGTCAAGAAACACAAAAGCCCCGGTCCTCAGGACCGGGGCTTCTGTTTTTGAAGTTGATATGCCGCTCAGTCGTTGCGGTTGCGCCGCGCCGGGAAGAGGATGACGTCGCGGATCGACGGGGCGTTGGTGAGCAGCATGATCAAGCGGTCGACGCCGATGCCGAGGCCGCCTGCGGGCGGCATGCCCTGGTCGATGGCGTCGAGGAATTCGTCGTCCAACTGCTTGTCCTTTTCGCCGCGCGAATGGGCCTGTTCGAGCTGCTCGACCATGCGCTTGCGCTGCTCTTCCGGGTCGTTCAGTTCAGAGAAGGCGTTGCCGACTTCCCAGGCGTTGCAATAGGTTTCAAAACGCTCGACGAGGCGCGGTTCGCCCGGCACTTCCTTGGCGAAGGGCGAGATGTCCTTCGGGAAATGGGTGACGTGGCTCGGCTGGATCAGCGTGCCCTCCACCTTTTCCTCGAAGATGAAGGCGAGGCATTCGCCCCAGGTCCAGTCCTTCTCGACCTCAAAGCCGGCGGCCTTGGCGGCCGTGCGTGCTTCCTCGTCGGTTTTCATCGCGAGGAAATCGATGCCGGTTGCTTCCTTGACGGCGTCGGGCATGGGCACGCGCTTGAACGGGCCCTTGAAGGAGAGCTGCTTGTCACCGAAGGTGAGGTCGGTCGTGCCGTGGATGCCGATGGCGAGCGTCTCGAACATGCGCTCGACGAGGCCCATCATGTCCTCATAGTCAGCATAGGCCCAGTAGCATTCCATCATGGTGAATTCGGGATTGTGGCGGGTCGACACACCTTCGTTGCGGAAGTTGCGGTTGACCTCGAACACCTTGTCGGCAAGGCCCGACACCAGGGTGCGCTTGAGAAACAGTTCCGGCGCGATGCGCAGGAACATGTCCATCTTCAGCGTGTTGTGGTGCGTCTTGAAGGGCTCGGCCGTTGCGCCGCCATAGACGGTCTGCAGCATCGGCGTCTCGACTTCGAGGAAGCCTTCGCCCTCAAGGAAGCGGCGGATGCCGGAGACGATCTTCGAGCGCTGCTGGAAGCGGAGCTTGGATTCCTCATTGGTGAGGATGTCGAGGTGGCGCTTGCGGTAGCGCAGCTCGATGTCGGCGAGGCCGTGATACTTCTCCGGCATGGGGAGGAGCGTCTTGGTCAGCATGGTGATTTCATGGGCGTTGATCGTCAGCTCGCCACGCTTGGTCCGGCGGACCTGACCCTTCACGCCGATGATGTCGCCGAGGTCGATCATCGGCAGAAGCGCGCGGGCTTCTTCCGGCGTCGTATCCTTGTGGGAGAAGATCTGGATCTTGCCCGAGGCGTCATGGATATCCATGAACATGCCGGAATTGCGCGAGGAATAGACGCGGCCGGCGACCGTGATGATATCCTCAGAGGTTTCGTCCAGCTCGAGGCTCGCGTATTTCTCGGCAAATTCCGCATTGGTCATCGTGCGGTGGAAATGCGCCGGATAGACGTCGCCGACCTGTTCGCGCAACAGCGCAAGCTTCTGGCGGCGGACTTCCGTCGGGTCTGAGGAAAGGGCGGTTTCGGTGGTCTGTTCGGTCATCGGGTATCGCCTCGGATCGGCCTGGAGTGTATTTCACCCCCCCTCTGTCACTTCGTGACATCTCCCCCACAAGGGGGGAGACTGTGGTCTCCGCCGTATCGGGCTTGCCCGCTCTCCCCCCGTGTGGGGGAGATGCCCGGCAGGGCAGAGGGGGGTCGTTTCTGCACCGCCCCTTGAGGCGGCACTCAGTCGTTAGTTCTGTGCACCCGCCATCGCGGTCAGCACCTGGATCGCCACCTTCAAACGCTGGCGCACGACCGAGCGGCCGAGCAGCGCCATACTGTCAAACAGCGGCAGCGAGCGCTGGCTGCCGGAGACGGCGACGAAGAGGGGCGGGGTGACGACGCGGAGTTTCTTGCCCATGCGGTCGGAGATCGCACGCAGTTCTTCCTCGATGGTCGTCACATTCCATTCGAGGATCTTTTCGAGATCCGCCTGAACGGTGGTGACGATTTCGAGCGTCTCGGCCGGGCTGGTCTTCAGGCCGCCGAAGGAGGCGGGCGTCAGGCCGACGTCGTTTGCGAGCAGGAAGCCGGCGAGCGGCGGCAGTTCGCCGAGCTTGGTGACGCGGCTCTGGGCAAGCTTCAGGCCTTCGACGAGCCGGTCGTTTTCCTGTGCCCAGTCGAGCACGCGGGCAACAAACTCTTCCGGCGTCAGCTTCTCGCGCAGCCAGCGGCCGTTCAGCCAGTCGAGCTTCTGGATGTCGAAGATCGCGCCGGCCTTGGAGAGGTTGTCCGGATCGAACTTCTCGATCAGCTCTTCCATGGTCAGAAGCTCTTCGCCTTCGGCGATCTGGATGAAGAACAGGCCGAGGAAGTTCATCAGCGCTTCCGGCAGGTAGCCGAGCGCCGAGTAGTAGGAGATCGAGGTCGGGTTCTTACGCTTCGACAGTTTCGACTTGTCGTGATTGCGCATCAGCGACAGGTGCATGAAGACCGGCGGCTCAAGGCCAAGATGCTTGTAGATCAAGATGTGCTTCGGCACGGATGCCAGCCACTCTTCGCCACGCGCGACGTGGGTGATTTTCATCATGTGGTCGTCGACGACGTTTGCCATGTGATAGGTCGGCATGCCGTCGGCCTTCAGGAGCACCTGCATGTCGACGCTTTCCCAGGGGATCGAGACGTCGCCATAGACGCCGTCGTGGAAATCGCAAGAGCCTTCGGTCGGTACCTTCAGGCGCACGACATGCGGCTCACCTGCGGCAACGCGGCTCGTGACTTCCTCGGCCTTCAGGTGAAGGCAGTGGCCGTCGTAACCCGGCGGCTTGCCGGCGGCGCGCTGGGCTTCGCGCATGCTCTCCAGCCGTTCCGGTGTGCAGAAACAATGGAAGGCGCCGCCATTGTCGAGCATCTTGTCGACGAAGGGGCGGTAAAGGTCCTTGCGCTCGGACTGGCGATAGGGGCCGTAGGGGCCGCCGACATCAGGGCCTTCCGACCAGGTGAGGCCGGTCCACTTCAAGGCGTCCAGCACCTTCTGCTCGAATTCGGCTGTCGAACGCGTCGCATCGGTGTCCTCGATGCGCAGGATGAATTCACCGCCGAATTTCTTGGCGAAGAGGTAGTTGAACAGCGCGATATACGCGGTGCCGACATGGGGTTCGCCGGTCGGGGAGGGTGCGATGCGGACGCGGACGCCTGATGTGGTCATGAAATTCAGCTCGTGGTGCGTGCGGGGGACCTGGCGCCTTGGCGCTGGATCGAAAAATTGTGAGACTGCCGATGATGGCCTGCGAGGGACAGGGTAGGGCCCAGAGGCCGCCTGTTCCACCGCGAGGCCTTAAGGCCATATTCATGGCCGTGCGTCAAGAAAAACCACGGAAACAGGCGCTTCGGAGGCCGTTGCGGAAAATTTCGAAATTTTTCTGCAAAGCGCGGAACCGGACGTCATATGCCGCGTTCTTATGGCAGAGCGCAGGCCGTGCCAACCGGACGCGACGGGATATGGGGAACAGGGAGGTTTTTCCGGTTTCTCTCCCTGGCCAACGAATTGGCAGACGAGCCCCTTAACCGTCCGGCCTGCGCTCTCCCCAAGTCCCCGCCCCCAAGGAAAACCTGCGTCCCGCCGACGCAGGTTTTTCTTTGCGCGGTTTTCAGGCGTTGCTGCTGCCGGTGGGGCTCATGCTGCCATGTACGCAGGAGGTGGTCCGGTCGAGTATATCGGCGCAGGGAAAGAAGGCCCATCTCACGACAGGTCTTCTTATCAATTCAGCGACAGCTCAGTGCGAAACCGCCTTGGCCAACTTGTCCCGCTCGCGCTTGCGCCTCGCAAACATGTTCAGCACCTCGACGAGTGCCGAGAAAGCCATGGCAGCATAGACATAACCCTTGGGCACATGGAAACCCATGCCCTCTGCGATCAAGGTCATGCCGATCATCATCAGGAAGGCGAGCGCCAGCATGACGATGGTCGGGTTCTTCTCGATGAAGTTGGCAAGCGGGGTCGCGGCAACCAGCATGACGGTCACAGCCGCAACCACTGCGACGACCATGATCGGGACATGCGGCGTCATGCCGACGGCAGTAATAATACTGTCGATCGAGAAGACGAGGTCGAGCAGCAGGATCTGGCCGATGGCGCTGGTGAAGGTCGTCGCTGCGGTAGAGGCGATGAAGTCCTCTTCCTTGTCAACCGGGTCTACGGCATGGTGGATTTCCTTCGTTGCCTTCCAGACGAGGAAGAGGCCACCGGCTATCAGGATCATATCCTTCCAAGAGAAGCCTTGGCCGAAGAGCTCGAAGACGGGGGTGGTCAACTGAACGATCCAGGCGACCGTGCCGAGCAAGGCCAGTCGCATGACCAGCGCAAGCCCGATCCCGATGCGCCGCGCGCTCTCACGCATTTCCGTCGGCAGCTTGTTGGTCAAGATCGAGATGAAGATGAGGTTGTCGATGCCGAGCACGATCTCCATGACGACGAGCGTCACGAGTGCGACCCAGGCTGCGGGGTCCTGGAGGAGTGCGCTGATATTGTCCATGAGTGTCTTCCGTGCTGATCAAACGGATTGTGATCCCCAGGACATGAGACATGTCTCTGGGCTTGGCAAGCAGCCGACTAAAGTCCGTGCGCGGAAAAAAAGTTCCGTCGCAGATCAGCTTTGGGACTCGGGCCTTTTGGGGCCGTAGAAGTTCATGAACATACGAAGGCCTGATTCCACCACGCGTTCGATCTCCTTGTCGTCCGGTCGCACGGGGAGGTCATTGAACAGCCGCTTCTTGAAATAGCCTGCCGTTGACATGTCGATGAACTGGCGCGCGGCCAGATCGCTGTCCTCGACCGAGAGTTCGCCCTTGTCGTTGGCTGCAGCAATATAGTCCTGCAACAGCACCTTGATATTGGTGGGCGACGAAGCAAAGAAGCGCTGACAGAGCGTCGGCATTCGGTCGAGCACACCCATCAGGATGCGCATTGTCGGGATCATCTCCGTGTCGAGAATGAAATACGCGTGGGCGAGCGCATAGCGCCGCAGACCTTCCTCGACATGGGAGCTTTCTTCGAGGATCTGTCGGATCGCGGCATCGAAGGCGCTTTTCTCACGCTCGACCAAGGCGCCGAACAGATCTTCCTTGCTTTGGAAATAGACGTATATGGTGCCCTTCGAGACGCCTGCCTCGCGGGTAACGTCATTCATGCTTGCAGCATCGTAGCCAAGCTTCATAAAGACCCGCTTGGCCCCATCCAGGATCTGTCCCCGCTTGACCGGATCCGCGCCCGCTGCAAAGCGACCCACCCCGGCGACGGGATAGGAGGGCGGCGTCATGGAGATTTCCTGGTCTCGTTTCGACATTTCCTGTCCGACAAAAATTAACTGCGTTGCGTGGCCTCGTCTCCAAGGCCCGTTTCTGCCTCTTGATATGGGGCAAAAAAGGCTCTATGTCAATCGAACCGAACGGTTCAGTTCGAGCAAGTTCAACCCATCCCCGGTCCTTATCATGTCAGCGACGCCAAGATCCACCGCCCTTCGTTCCACTTCCACTCCAGTCGACCGGAATGAGGCTGCGCCCCTGACGGAAACGGATGCAGGGGAGCCCCACCCGCCGCAGGAAGCGGTTGTCTCCAAGCCGAAACGCCGCAGCCCTGTGCTGCCGGTCATCCTCGCTGCACTGCTCGCAGGCGGAGCCTGGTATGGCTATACCTGGTGGACCGATGGTCGCTTCATGGTGTCGACTGAAGACGCCTATATCGAAGGTGACATCGCGATCATCTCGCCGAAGGTTTCCGGTTATGTCGAGAAGGTCAACGTTGCCAGTAACCAGGTCGTCCGCGCTGGCGATCCGCTGGTGACCCTCGATGGCGGCGACTATCAGATCGCCTATGATCAGGCCGTGGCCGGCAAGCAAAGCTCCGAGCTCGCGATCGCCCGCATCGATGCGCAGATCGTCGGCGGCCAGGCGAGCGTTGCGCAGGCTCAGGCGCAGCTCGGCTCGCTAGAGGCTGCCGTCCGGGGCGCCGAAATCACCGAAAAGCGTGCGAGCGAGCTTGCCGCAAAGAGCGTCGGCACCGCCGCGGACCTCGACAATGCCAAGGTGGCGCTCGACCAGGCCCGCGCCAATCTGGTGGCGGGTCAGGCCGCAGTCGCTTCGGCGGAAGCCAATCTTTCGATCCTCAAGGCGCAGCGCAATGAAGCGGTGAATGCCGTGAAGGTCCAGGATCAGGTGGTGGCAAAAGCCAAGCGTGACCTCGATTTTACCGTGCTGAAGGCACCCTATGACGGTGTGATCGGCAATCTCTCGGTTCAATCAGGAGATCTCGTCTCCGCAGGCAAGCGTCTGGCGGCCCTGGTGCCAACCAGCGAGCTCTATATCGAGGCGAACTTCAAGGAAACGCAGATCGCGCATCTGGTGCCGGGTTCCAAGGTCTCGATTCATGTCGATGCCTATGGCGACGATGCGCTCGAAGGCATGGTGACGTCGATCGCTCCGGCCTCCGGCGCCATCTTCTCGATGCTGCCGGCGGAAAACGCCACCGGCAACTTCACCAAGGTTGTCCAGCGCGTGCCGGTCAGGGTCGCGCTGCCCAAGGAAGCGCTTGCCGGCGGCCATCTGCGTGCCGGCCTCAGCGTCATCGTCGACGTCGACACCCGCACGGCCCCAGAGGGCCAGGCGCTTGCCGCGAAGTAACACCACCGGCTGACGTTATCGAAAGGGCCGTGTCATGGCCGCAATCACCTCAACAGCCATCGCGCCCTCGGCACCTGCCGAGGAGCGGATGGATCCGAAACGCGTCTTCGCCTTCCTGGCGATGGTGTTCGGCATGTTCATGTCGATCCTCGACATCCAGATCGTCTCGGCCTCGCTTGCCGAAATCCAGGCAGGTCTCGGTGCCGGATCAGATGAAGTCGCCTGGGTGCAGACCTCCTATCTGATCGCCGAAGTGATCATGATCCCGCTCTCTGGTGTACTGGCCCGGATCGTCTCCACTAGGGTGCTCTTCACGTTCTGCGCGGCGGGATTCACGCTCGCCAGTGCGCTCTGCGCGACGGCCACCAATATCGAGCAGATGATCGTCTACCGCGCGATCCAGGGCTTTATCGGCGGCGGCATGATCCCGTCCGTCTTCGCGGCTGCCTTCACCATCTTCCCGCCGTCCAAGCGCAACATCGTCTCGCCGATGGTCGGTCTCGTCGCGACGCTGGCGCCCACTATCGGCCCGACGATCGGCGGCTATATCAGCCATGCGATGTCGTGGCACTGGCTGTTCCTCATCAATGTGATCCCGGGGATCCTGGTAGCTGCTGCCGCCTGGAGCCTGATCGATTTCGACAAGCCGGACCTCAAGCTTCTGAAGAAGTTCGACTGGTGGGGACTGGCCTCAATGGCCGTCTTCCTCGGCACGATGGAATTCGTGCTGGAAGAGGGCAACAACAAGGACTGGTTCAACGACCACCACATCGTGCTCGGGACCGTTGCGATGGTCATCGGTGGGGCGATCTTCTTCTGGCGCGTGTTCAAGGTCGAATTGCCGGTCGTGGACCTCAGGGCCTTTTCCAACGTCAATTTCGCCTTCGGCTCGCTGTTCTCCTTTGTCATGGGTGTCGGCCTCTATGGTCTTACCTATCTCTATCCCCTCTATCTCGGGCGTATCAGAGGTTACGACTCGCTGATGATCGGGGAGACCATGTTCGTCTCGGGCGCTGCGATGTTCCTCACCGCGCCGGTGGCGGGTGCGCTGTCGAACAAGCTCGATCCGCGCGTGATGATGATGATCGGTTTTTCCGGCTTCGCGCTTGGCACCTACATGATGACCGGGATCACGGCAGACTGGGACTTCTACGAACTGCTGGTGCCGCAGATCCTGCGTGGTTGCTCGCTGATGATCTGCATGGTGCCGATCAACAACCTGGCGCTCGGCACGCTGCCGCCTGATCGTATCAAGAATGCGTCCGGCCTGTTCAATCTGACCCGCAACCTCGGCGGGGCGGTGGGGCTCGCGATCATCAACACGATGCTGACACAGCGCTCGGACGACCATTATGCGCGTCTTTCCGAGCAGCTTTCCTGGAGCAACCAGGCAGCGCTCGATTGGCTCGCCAGCGTCGGTGCTAACTACGACAGCTATGGCCTCGATGGCACGGCGGTGGCGATCAAGAAGCTCTCGGGTGTGGTGACGCAGCAGGCCTGGCTGCTGTCCTTCATGGATGTGTTCATGGGGCTGACGATACTCTTCGTTGCGCTGGTGTTCATGGTGCTGCTGCTGAAGAAGCCGAAGGGTGCGGCACCCGCTGGCGCCGGCCACTGACACCACCATGCCTGGGTAAGCTTGCGGGTCCAGGCTCTCCGTTGATCTCCAAGGCTCAGCCCGCCTCCCATGTTGAGGCGTTCTCTTTTGCAAGAAAAAGAGGTACGTACGTCAAATTCTGATTTACGTACCTCATTCGCCGGTGTAGGACAGGCGCCGGAGGAGAGAATGAAGCCGACTGTCCACGACATTGCCAGCCGCGCGGGCGTCAGCCTTGCTACGGTCGACCGGGTGTTGAACCGGCGGCCGGGGGTCAGCGCGCGCACGCGCGAGAAGGTGGATCAGGCCGTCAGCGAGCTCGGTTTCGTGCGCGACGTGGCAGCGGCGAACCTTGCCAAGGGGCGGATCTATCCGCTGACCTTCATCATTCCCTCAAACGACAATTCTTTCATGCGGGGCTTGAGGCTTGCACTCCAAGAGGCAAGCGCACGTGCCGGCGTCGAGCGGATCGCGATCCGGTTGGTTGACGTGCCGGCTTTCGATGCCGCAGCGCTTGCTGCCGCTCTCAGGCAGGCGGCAATGGAAGAGCCGGCGGGCATTGCCTTTGTCGCTGTCGATGCGCCCGAGGTGGCGGCTGCGGCTTCGGAGATCGTGTCTGCCGGCATTCCGCTGGTTACCCTCGTTTCTGATCTCTCTGGCGCAGAGCGGGATCATTATGCCGGCATCGACAATGCCGCTGCCGGGCGAACCGCAGCGAGTCTGCTCGGGCGCTTTGCGGCCGGACGTGATGGCAAAGTTGCCGTGCTCGCTGGCTCCATGCTGGTGCGCGACCATCGCGAGCGCTGCGAGGCCTTCGCTTCCGTCATGGCACAGGATTTCCCTGGGCTTGCAGTCTTGCCGGTCATCGAAGGGCGTGACGATCCCGTGGTTGTCGAGCGCAAGGTCTCCGCGCTCTTTGCGGACCGAAGTGACATTGTCGCACTCTACAGTCTCGGTGCCGGCAATCGCGGTCTCGTCCGGGCGTTGGGCCGCCTGTCGCCTGAGCGGCGTCCGGTCGTCATTGCCCATGAACTGACGGAGACGACGCGCGGGGCGCTCCAGTCAGGCCTCATCGATGCCGTGCTCAACCAGGATGCCGGCCACGAGGTGCGCAGCGCCATTCGTGTGCTGAAGGCCAAGGCCGACGGTCTGCCTGTCGTGGCCGCCCAGGAGCGCATTCGTATCGACATATTCTTGAAGGACAATCTGCCCTGAAGGCAGAGGAATGGAGGACACCCATGTATCTTGGTTTGGATCTCGGCACATCCAGCGTCAAGGCGATGCTGATCGACGGCGACCAGAAGGTGGTCGGTGTCGGCCATGCCGGTCTCACCGTGCAGCGGCCGCATCCCGGTTGGTCGGAGCAGGCGCCGGGCGACTGGCTGCGTGCGACCGAAGAGGCTGTTGCGGCGCTGAAGGCCTCGCATCCACAAGAACTTGCCGCGGTGAAGGGCATCGGCCTATCCGGCCATATGCATGGTGCAACGCTCATCGACGCCAAGGATCGGGTGCTCAGGCCCTGCATTCTCTGGAACGACACCCGAAGCCATGCGGAAGCGGCAAGCCTCGATGCCGATCCGCGCTTCCGGGCGCTCACCGGCAATATCGTCTTCCCAGGCTTTACAGCCCCGAAACTCGCCTGGGTGAAGAACAACGAACCTGAGACCTTTGCCAAGGTCGCCAAGGTTCTTCTGCCGAAGGATTACCTGCGTCTCTGGCTGACGGGGGAATATCTCTCCGACATGTCGGATTCGGCCGGCACCAGCTGGCTCGATACCGGCAAGCGTGCCTGGTCTCCGGAACTGCTGGAGGCAACGGGGTTGACCGTCGAGCAGATGCCGGGTCTCGTCGAGGGCACCGATCGCGCTGGCACATTGCGCGCCGAACTGGCTGAGAAATGGGGCCTCGGCTCTGACGTGGTTGTTGCCGGCGGGGCAGGGGACAATGCCGCCTCCGCCTGCGGCATGGGCACGGTTGCAGAAGGCCAGGCCTTTGTCTCACTCGGCACGTCTGGCGTGCTCTTTGCCGCCAACGGCTCTTACCTGCCGAAGCCGGAAAGTGCCGTGCACGCCTTCTGCCATGCGCTGCCCAAGACCTGGCACCAGATGGGCGTCATCCTGTCGGCCACCGACGCGCTCAACTGGCATTCCGGCGTGACAGGCAAGTCTGCAGGCGAGCTCACCGCCGAACTTGGCGATTCCTTGAAGGCGCCCACCGGGGTTACCTTCCTGCCTTATCTCTCCGGCGAGCGCACACCGCACAATGACGCAAAAATCCGCGGCGCATTTATCGGGCTCGGCCACGAAAGCGACCGCGTCGTGCTGACTCAGGCCGTGCTGGAAGGCGTGACCTTCGCCATCCGCGACAGCCTCGAAGCGCTGAAGTCTGCGGGCACTAAGATTTCCCGCGTGACGGCGATCGGCGGTGGCTCGCGCTCGCGCTACTGGCTGTCATCGATCTCCACGGCGCTTGATATGCCGGTCGACATTCCCGCCGACGGTGATTTCGGCGCTGCCTTCGGGGCGGCGCGGCTTGGGCTGATTGCAGCTACGGGGGCGGATCCGCTCTCGGTCTGCACGGCACCGCAGACGGCAGAGACGGTGGAGCCGACGCGTGATCTCACCTCGGCTTACGAGGCGGCTTACGGTCGCTACCGGACGCTTTATCCGGCGATCCGCGGACTTTGAAGATTTGCCCCTCACCCTGACCCTCTCCCCGCAAGCGGGGAGAGGGGACTGAAAGGGCGGCGGCGCGTCCCCTTCTCCCCGTTCACGGGGAGAAGGTGCCGGCAGGTCAGGCGCAATGCCATTGCGCCGGGGATGAGGGGCTGCACGGTAATCAACCCACCCTGGACCTTACGGTCCGACCCTCCCCCTCAAGGGGAGGTTAGAAACAACACACCAAGGAGGACTACCCATGAGCACAGGTTTCTTCGGCAACATCCAGAAGATCAAATATGAAGGCGAAGGCAGCACAAACCCGCTGGCCTTCCGCCATTACAATCCCGACGAAGTCGTTCTCGGCAAACGCATGGAAGACCATCTGCGCTTTGCGGTTGCCTATTGGCATACCTTCGTCTGGCCGGGCACCGACCCGTTCGGTGGCAACACGTTCGAGCGTCCGTGGTTCGAAGATACGATGGCTGCGGCGAAGATGAAGGCCGATGTTGCCTTCGAATTCTTCCAGCTGCTCGGCACGCCCTATTACTGCTTCCACGACGCCGATGTTCGCCCCGAAGGCAACAGCTTCGCCGAGAACACGAAGAACCTCAACGAGATCGTCGACTACTTTGCTGGGAAGCAGGAAGAGACCGGCGTCAAGCTCCTCTGGGGCACGGCGAACATGTTCTCGCATCGCCGCTACATGTCGGGCGCTGCCACCAATCCCGATCCTGACGTTTTCGCCTTTGCGGCGGCAACCGTGAAGACCTGCATGGATGCGACCCTGAAGCTCGGCGGCGAAAACTATGTGCTCTGGGGCGGCCGCGAAGGCTATGAGACGCTACTCAATACGGATCTCGGTCGCGAACTCGACCAGATGGGCCGCTTCCTCAACCTCGTCGTCGAATACAAGCACAAGATCGGCTTCAAGGGCGCGATCCTGATCGAGCCGAAGCCGCAGGAGCCGTCGAAGCACCAGTATGACTATGACGTCGCGACCGTTTATGGCTTCCTGAAGCGCTACGGTCTCGAGAACGAGGTGAAGGTGAACATCGAGCAGGGCCATGCGATCCTCGCCGGCCACTCCTTCGAGCATGAGCTGGCGCTTGCGAATGCTCTGGGGATTTTCGGCTCCATCGACATGAACCGCAACGACTACCAGTCCGGCTGGGATACCGATCAGTTCCCGAACAATGTGCCGGAAATGGCGCTGGCCTATTACCAGGTCCTGCAGGCCGGTGGCTTCACGACGGGCGGCACCAACTTCGACGCCAAGCTGCGCCGTCAGTCGCTCGACGCCGAAGACCTGCTGATCGGCCATATCGGCGGTATGGACTGCTGCGCCCGCGGCCTGAAGGCTGCTGCCAAGATGGTGGAAGACAAGGCGCTGTCCGGCCCGCTCGGCTCGCGTTATGCCGGTTGGGACAAGGCCGAGAACCAGAAGATGCTGCGTGGCGAAGAAAGCCTCGATGCCATCGCTGCCCGCGTCGAAGCCCAGAACGTCAACCCGCAGCCGGTTTCCGGCAAGCAGGAACTGCTGGAAAACGTTGTTAATCGCTACGTTTGATCTCGGGTATCTTCGATGAAAAAAAGGGCCGGGGCGCGCAAGTGTCCTGGCCTTTTGCATTTTTCAAGCGTCGTCATCCTCGGGCTCGTCCCGAGGATCTACCGAGGGTGGCTGCGGTTGGGACGGTTGCGGAGGGCGCACGTCTCCGCGCACAGTAAGCGCCGAATTCGCGGCAGGCGGCAGTAGATCCTCGGGACGAGCCCGAGGATGACGGTGGTGGGGTGCGTCGCCCGGTGTCTCTCTCACCCGATCGCGGTGATCTCCAGCTCCTGGTCGCCGACCGTCACCACATCGCCCACACTTTTTCCCATCAGCTGGCTTGCGACCGGCGAGACAAAGGAGATCGAGCCCGTCTTTGGGTCCGCCTCGTCCTCACCGACGATCCGGTATGTCTGCACGCGGCCGTCATCGCGTTCGAAGGTGACCTTGCTACCAAAGGCAACGACCGTGTTGTCGACCGGATCCGGGATCACCTGGGCGGTGTGCAGCCGCTCCGTCAGGTATTTGAGATCACGATAGGGCACGGCCGACTGGCGTCGACGCTCGTTGATGTCCTCGACCACCTGTGCCGCCAGATAGGCGGCGCGGGCCTCATCCGCCTGAGCCTGCAGGAGCTTCAGGCCTGTCGCCGTCACCAGGTTCGGATGGGGCGAGATCGGGCGGTCCGGCAGATGGGTTTCTGCGGCGGTTTCCGAACTTTCTTCCTTGGTGAAGGCGACACTCATCTGGGGTTTCCGGTTGCTGAGGCAGAGGCGGGCTTTCGAATTGCCAATATAGGGGTATGTCGGTCAACGGCCCAGACCGAAGATGGGTCCATCGGCACCAGGTGACGCGAGACGGCGAGGCTAGCGTTTGGCCGGTCCGGTCACCGAGCCGCGCACGATCAGGTCCGGCATCAGCAGGATTTCCTGGCGCTCTGTCGGTCGCTCGGCGAGTGACTTGATCAGCAGCGACATGGCCTGGCGGCCAATCGCCGTGCGGGGCTGGCGGATGGTCGTGAGCGCGGGGTTCACATAGGTCGCCTGGGGCACGTCGTCGAAGCCGATGACGGAGAAATCATGCGGCAGGTCGTAGCCGCGGGCGGTCAGGCCGTTGATCACTCCGACGGCCGTCGCATCATTGACACACATGAAGGCTGTCGGAAGCTGATCGCGCATGAAGAGCTGCTCGACGGCAAGTCGTCCGCTTTCGATCGTGCCTTCGCCTTCCAGCACGAAGCGCTGGTTCGGCGGGATGCGGGCGGCATCAAGCGCCTTGTCGAACCCCTGACGCCGACGCTGGTGGCCGAGCCTGGTCTTGCTGTCGCCGATGAAGGCAATTGCACGGTGGCCGGCCGAAAGCAGATGTTCGGCCGCTTTGCGGGCGCCGGCCACATCATCGACGCCGACATAGGAGATCTTCGAGCCGAAGACCGGCTCGAAGACGGCGACCGAAGGCGGCAGGCGCTGGCCGACCACCTGATGGCCGAAGGGTTCGTGGCCTGTGAAGAGCACGAGGCCTGTGGCCTGGCCGGAGCTCAGGAATTTCAGATACTCAAGGCCACGCTCGGGATCGTTTTGGGTGTGGCCGATCAAGACGCCGAAGCCATGGGCGCGCGCCTCGTTTTCAAGTCCGATCAGGGTCGAAGAAAAATTCGGATCGCCAATGTCGGGCGCGAGGATCAGGATCATATTCGACCGGCCCATGCGCAGCGAGCGCGCCATGGCATTGGTCGTGTAGCCGGTGATGGCAATCGCCTGGTTCACCCGCTGGCGGGTCGATTTCGCCACCTTGTCGGGGGTGTGGATCGCACGACTGACCGTCGCGATCGACACTTCCGCGATGCGCGCCACGTCCTCGATCGTCGCTGGTGCTGTGTCCGGCACGCGCCCTTATCCCCTATCCGTCTGGAATCGTTGGAGACCTTACATTCCCAGCCTCAGCTGCGAAAGCGGAAAGGGAACAAAAACTCTCCGTGATGTGATGATGTAAACCTTTACATCGGGCATGTAAAGGTTTACACAAATGGCATGGCGGTTGAGGAGCCGCTGGGGAGGATTGCATGACATTGGCTGGGGGCGAGGCGCGGACACCCGTGCTCGTGGCGGAGCGAATTTCCAAATCATTTGGCGAAGTCCAGGTGCTGTTCAGCGTGGACTTCGACGTCTTGCCGGGCGAGGTTCACGCGCTCATGGGCGAGAATGGTGCTGGCAAATCGACGCTGGTGAAAATACTCTCAGGTTTCGAGCAGGCAACTGCCGGTCGCATCCTGCTGGACGGCGAGCCCGTGACGCTGCCAGCCAATGGAGCGGCTGAGGCACTCGGCATCGTGCTCATCCACCAGGAATTCAATCTTGCCGACCATCTGACCGTCACGGAGAGCCTGTTTCTCGGTCGCGAAGTCACGCGCTTCGGTCTGCTCGACCGCGCAACAATGCGGGCGGAGGCGCGGCGTGTGCTCGACCAGCTCGGCTCCAGGATCGACGAGAATGCACTGATCAGTTCGTTGGCGGTTGCCGACAAGCAGATGGTCGAGATTGCCAAGGCGATCAGCCGCAAGGCGCGCATTGTCTTCATGGACGAGCCGACGGCCGTTCTGTCGCGTGACGAAACCGAAGTGTTGTTCGATCAGGTGCGCAAACTGCGGGCGCGTGGAACGAGCTTCGTCTTCGTTTCCCACAAGCTGGACGAAGTGATGGAGCTCACCGACAGGGTGACGGTGCTGCGCGACGGCCAGTGGGTCAAGACCGCCCCGACGTCAGCGCTCGACAGCGAGGCGATTGCCCAGCTGATGGTTGGTCGTGAATTGTCGAGCCTCTATCCGACCAAGCATGAACCCAATGTCGACGAAGAGATCGTGCTTTCCGTGCGGGATTTAACGACAGGGTTTGTGAAGAACGCCAGCTTCGAGCTGAAGCGTGGCGAAGTGCTCGGCTTTTCCGGCCTGATCGGGTCAGGCCGCACCGAGCTGATGGAGGCGGTGGCGGGTCTGCGTCCGCGTCTGTCCGGCGAGGTCAGGCTCAAGGGTGCCGTGCTTAACGCCGGTGATTTCCGCGAAGCGAACCGGCGCGGGCTCGCCTACATGACCAAAGACCGCAAGGGCAAGGGCCTGTTGCTTGGCGAGGGCATGACGGCCAACCTGACGCTGCAGTCGATGGACAATCATGTGCGCCACGGCTACCTCGATCCCGGCAGCGAGGCGAAGGCGATGGCGCGTGCAAAGCGCCGCTTCGATATCCGCGTGCGCGACGACAAGGTGAGAGTGGGGCGCATGTCAGGCGGCAACCAGCAGAAGCTGCTGCTTGCCAAGATCATGGAAGTCGAGCCCCAGATCATCATCATTGATGAGCCGACACGCGGCATCGATGTCGGCACCAAGCAGCAGATCTATCATTTCATCGCAGCGCTCGCCCGCGAGGGACGCTCGATCATCGTCATCTCGTCTGAGATGCCCGAGGTGATCGGTCTTTGCACACGGGTTGCCGTGATGCGCGAGGGCCACATGGTCGGTCTGCTCGAGGGCGAGGACATCAACGAACAAACGATCATGCGCTACGCCGCCGGCCTGAAACGGCAGATGGCGAGCTAAGTAAATACAACAGCCTGGCGGCAAGACCGGGCTTGAGAACGAAAACTTCAGGGTGCGTGACCTCAAGGCTGGGGTGCGTGGGAGGAGACGGGAAAACCATGACTGCCGAGACTGATACGACAACAACTGGCCGCCCACGCCGCACCTTTCGCGATGTGGACCTGCGTGCCGTCGCACCCTTTGCTGCGCTGCTGATCCTTCTGATCATCGGTGCGCTGGTGAACCCGAACTTCATCGGCCTCACCAATCTCGCCAATGTCGCAACCCGCTCTGCCTTCATCGCGATCATCGCCGTTGGCGCGACTTTCGTCATCTCCTCGGGCGACCTCGATCTCTCCGTCGGTTCGATGGTGGCCTTTGTCGCCAGTCTGATGATCCTGTTCATGAATTCCGGCGCGATTGCCGATCCTGGCCTCATGATTGCCGCGGCCATGGCACTTGCCATCGTCATCGGTTCGCTCTGCGGTCTCGCCAACGGGTTGATCACCACCGTCGGCAAGATCGAGCCCTTCATCGCCACACTCGGGACCATGGGCATCTATCGCGGTCTGACGACCTGGCTCTCCCAGGGCGGCGCGATCACGCTGCGCGATGCCGAGCAACAGGCGCTGTATCGACCGGTGTATTTCGGCTCGATCCTCGGCATCCCCGTGCCGATCGTCATCATTCTCGTGGTGACGGCCATTGCTGCCGTCGTTCTCTATCGCACGCGCTACGGTCGTCATGTGGTGGCCGTCGGTTCGAACCGGGATGTGGCGCGCTATTCCGGCATTGCCGTCGACCGCGTGCGCACCATCGCTTTCGTCATCCAGGGACTTTGCGTGGCAATTGCCGTGCTGCTCTACGTGCCGCGTCTTGGTTCGACCTCGGCGACGACGGGCATTCTCTGGGAGTTGCAGGCGATCACCGCGGTTGTCGTCGGCGGTACGGCGCTGAAAGGCGGGGCGGGGCGTGTCTGGGGCACGATCTGCGGCGCCTTCATACTCGAGCTTGTTGGCAACATCATGCTGCTCTCGAACTTCATCTCCGAATATCTGATCGGCGCTATCCAGGGCACGATCATCATCATCGCGATGCTCGTCCAGCGATCGCTGGCGCGCAAGGCGTAAGGAAACGGCCGGGCAGGAGGGTCGCCCGGTCCGTTCGAACTCGACCCTCGTCACTTTGGGAGGAAACCAATGCATAAGAAACTTATGGGCATGGCTGTCGCCATGACCGCGCTCGTGTCGATCTTCGGCGTGGCGCAGGCCCAGGACACCAAGACGATCGGCGTCTCGATCTCGGCTGCAACACACGGCTGGACATCGGGTGTGATCTATCATGCCGAACGTATCGCCAAGCAGCTGATGGAGCGTCATCCGGGCCTCAACGTCGTCGTCAAGACCTCTGCCGATCCGTCCAGCCAGGCGAATGCCGTGCAGGATCTTGCGACGCAGGGCATCGATGCGCTCGTCATCCTGCCGACGGATCCGGATCCGCTGGTCAACGCCATCCGGCAGATCAAGGACAGCGGCAAGTTCGTCGCGCTCGTCGACCGCGCACCGTCGGTCAACGACAACACCGTCCGCGATCTCTATGTCGCCGGCAACAACCCGGCTCTCGGTGAAGTCGCCGGCAAGTACATCGCCGAGACGACGCCGGACGCCGAAGTCGTCGTCATCCGCGGCATGCCGATCCCGATCGATCAGCAGCGCCAGGACGGTTTCGACAAGGGTATCGAAGGCTCCAACGTCAAGATCCTCGACCGCCAGTTCGGCAACTGGAACCGCGACGACGCCTTCAAGGTCATGCAGGACTACCTCACCAAGTATCCGAAGATCGATGTGGTCTGGTGCCAGGACGACGACATGGCAGTCGGCGTGCTGCAGGCCATCGAACAGGCCGGCCGTACCGACATCCAGTACATCATCGGCGGTGCCGGTTCGAAGGACATGATCAAGAAGGTCATGGACGGCGACAAGATGGTGCCGGTCAACGTTCTCTATCCGCCGTCGATGGTCGGCACGGCGATGGAACTGACGGCTGCTGCCCTCTACGACAGCGTTCCGGTGCATGGCACCTACACGCTGGACGCGACACTGATCACGCCTGAGAACGCGGAAGGCTACTACTTCCCGGATTCGCCGTTCTGATCTCCAGGACTGCGACGCCATTGTCTGCCCGGGTTTTTCCCGGGCAGATTTCCGCTGTAAACATCATTGCGGTTGTGTCGAAATTCCATCTCCTGTAATCGTTCACGGAAACGTTGCAGGAATACTCAGGGAGGAGAATTCATGAAGACGATCAAGGGACCGGCGATCTTTCTCGGCCAGTTTGCGGGTGATGCCGCACCTTTCAACACCTGGGATGGGATTACCAAATGGGCGGCCGAAAAGGGTTATGAGGGCGTCCAGGTTCCGACCTGGGCCGGCCAGCTGATGGACCTGAAAAAGGCCGCAGACTCCAAGGATTATTGCGACGAACTCGCCGGCGTGGCGCGGCAGAACGGCGTTGAGATTACCGAGCTTTCCACCCACCTTCAGGGCCAGTTGGTCGCGGTTCATCCGGCCTATGACGAGGCCTTTGACGGCTTTGCGGCACCCGAAGTGCGCGGCAACCCTAAAGCGCGGCAGGAATGGGCGGTGCAACAGGTCAAATATGCGCTGAAGGCCTCGCGCAATCTCGGTATCAAGGCGCATGCGACCTTCTCGGGCGCGCTTGCCTGGCCCTATATCTATCCCTGGCCGCAGCGCCCGGCGGGTCTCGTCGAGACCGCCTTTGACGAGTTGGCGCGCCGCTGGCTGCCTATCCTCGATTATGCCGATGAGCAGGGCGTTGACGTCTGCTACGAGATCCATCCCGGCGAAGATCTGCATGACGGCGTGACCTTCGAGATGTTCCTCGAGCGGGTGAAGAACCATTCCCGCGCCAACATGCTCTACGACCCCTCGCACTATGTGCTTCAGTGCCTCGACTATCTCGACAACATCGACATCTACAAGGACCGGATCAAGATGTTCCACGTCAAGGACGCGGAGTTCAATCCGACCGGTCGACAGGGCGTCTATGGCGGCTACCAGGGCTGGGTCAACAGGGCAGGGCGCTTCCGCTCGCTCGGTGACGGTCAGGTCGATTTCGGTGCGATCTTCTCGAAGATGGCCGCGAACGATTTCGACGGCTGGGCCGTTGTCGAATGGGAATGCGCGCTGAAGCATCCGGAAGACGGCGCCCGCGAGGGTGCGGATTTCGTCCGCGCGCATATCATCCGCGTCACCGAGAAGGCCTTCGACGACTTCGCCTCCGGCGGCACGGACGATGCGGCCAACCGCCGGATGCTGGGTCTCTGAGGTTAGACCTTCTTGAGGGCGGCGATGTCGCCGCTCTCGAGGTGGGGCAGGGCGCGTTCGATCCTGTCGAGCGGCCAATCCCACCAGGCGAGCGTCAGGAGGTCAGTTATGGCTTCGTCGGAGAATCGCTGGCGGATCACGGTTGCCGGATTGCCGCCGACGATGGCGTAGGGCGGCACATCGCGGGTGACGACGGCGCGGGCGGCAATGATCGAGCCGGACCCGATCGTGACCCCCGGCATGATCGTGGCGCCATGGCCGATCCAGACGTCATGGCCAATCACGGTGTCCCGGTAGGGCAGATCCTGGTAGCCGTCGATGGTTTGAGGGCTGAAGACGCGGAAGGGATAGGTCGTAACGCCCGTCATGGCGTGGTTGGCCGAGCTGGTTATGATGATCGCTTCGCGTGCGATCTGCACGAAGCGGCCGATGATCAGTCTTTCCTGGCTGAATGGATAGAGATAGGGCGCAAGAATTTGCACCGTTTCTTCCGCTCTGCCGGAATGAGTGAAGTAACTGAAGTCGCCGACCGCCATGCGCGGATGATCGATGACGGCGGCAAGCTGGACGGTCTCGCGATAGGGCGTGCCATCGGCGAGCGTGATGGGATGGGGTTGTCTCGGGTCGAGAAAAGGCATGGTTGAGATCCTTGCAAAAGCTGGGCTTGGGCGTCGCGTCAATCGCTGACACCGGCATTCAAATGCTTTGCCTCAGAAGAGGCGGATCTCAGTTGTTCACTGTCAGGGCATCCTTCTTTACGGATGTCAGTCTAACGGATCTGGAGCGTGAACTCCAGACGCAGCTTAAAGAAGGAGGACGCATCATGGCGATCGAAGCGAGCAAGGCGGGCGAGCGGACACCGAAGATCCGGCTGGGCATGGTCGGCGGCGGGCAGGGGGCGTTTATCGGTGCGGTGCATCGCATGGCGGCCCGGTTGGACGACCACTATGATCTGGTTGCCGGCGCGCTTTCGTCGACGCCTGAGAAGTCGCTCGCGTCCGGACGTGACCTCGGCCTTGACCCGAAGCGTTGTTACGGTTCCTTCCAGGAGATGGCGGAGAAGGAAGCGGCGCGGGAAGACGGCATTCAGGCGGTGTCGATCGTGACGCCGAACCATGTGCATTTTGCTGCCGCCAAGGCCTTCCTCGAAAAGGGCATCCATGTCATCTGCGACAAGCCGCTGACCTCGAACCTCGAGGATGCCAAGGCGCTGAAAGAGGTCGCGGATAAGGCGAACGCTCTCTTCATTCTGACGCATAATTATACCGGCTATCCGATGGTCCGCCACGCCCGCGAACTCGTCGCGTCCGGCGAACTCGGTGACATTAGGCTTGTGCAGATGGAATATCCGCAGGATTGGCTGACCGAACCCGTCGAGCAGACGGGCGCGAAACAGGCTGTCTGGCGCACCGATCCGGCACAGTCCGGTGCTGGCGGTTCGACCGGGGACATCGGCACGCATGCCTACAATCTCGGCTCCTTCATCTCGGGCCTCGAACTCGACGAGCTGGCCGCCGACGTGCACACTTTCGTCGAGGGCCGACGTCTCGATGACAACGCCCATGTGATGCTGCGCTTCAAGGGTGGCGCCAAGGGCATGCTGTGGTGCAGCCAGGTCGCGACCGGCAATGAAAACGGGCTGAAGGTGCGTATCTATGGCACCAAGGCCGGCATCGAATGGACGCAGGCCGATCCGAACTATCTGTGGTTCACGCGTCTCGGCGAAGCGAAGCAGCTGATCACGCGCGGCGGGGCAGGGGCGAATGCGGCGGCGGCTCGCGTCACCCGCATCCCCTCGGGGCATCCGGAAGGCTATCTCGAAGCCTTCGCGACGATCTACACGGAAGCGGCGCACGCCATCAATGCGGCAAAGGCCGGGACTGCGGTCGATGCGGCGGTGGTCTATCCGACAGTGGATGACGGCGTGAAGGGCGTGGCGTTTGTCGAGGCCTGCATCGCGTCTTCGAAACAGAATGGCGGATGGGTGAAGGTGTAACTCCACACCTCCCTCTGGAGCGGGATGTCACACGGAACGCGCGGGTGGGGGTGAACCTGTTCAGTTGTCCCTCACCCTACCCTCTCCCCCGCAAGCGGGGAGAGGGGGCAATGTTTGGTCAGCGGCAAGGCCTTCTCCCCGCTTGCGGGGAGAAGGTGCCCGAAGGGCGGATGAGGGGCATGGTTTTCACGAGCCATGCAGAGGCTTTGCATATCCGCCCCTCACCCTGCCTCCGCTGCGCTCGGCTTCTCTCTCCCCGGGGGAGAGGAGGTCACGCGGGCTGTCACCCCACCCCGGAGCTTCGCTCCGACGCTCCCCATCAAGGGGAGGTGGATTTCCTGCAACGTTGCAGTTTTTTGTCTTCCATGTCTTCACCACGTCGTTCGATTGCTCTAAACCGCTCATCGACCGACCGCGGGCGAGTTCAAGCGCCCTGATCTGACGAAGGATGTGTGTGATGATCGATCCCAAGGCTCTCGCCTCGCGTTTTCCCGGTGATTTCCTCTTCGGTGTGGCCACCGCCTCCTTCCAGATCGAAGGGGCGTCGAAGGCGGATGGGCGCAAGCCCTCGATCTGGGATGCGTTTTCCAACATGCCGGGCCGGGTGTTCGGACGGCACAATGGCGATATGGCCTGCGATCACTACAACAGGTGGGAAAGCGATCTTGATCTGATCAAGGACATGGGCGTCACCGGCTATCGCTTCTCGATTGCCTGGCCGCGTGTCATTCCGGAGGGAACCGGTCCGATCAACGAGAAGGGACTTGATTTCTACGACAAGCTCGTCGACGGGCTGAAGGCGCGCGGCATCAAGGCCTATGCGACCCTCTACCACTGGGACCTGCCGCTCGCGCTGATGGGGGAGGGCGGCTGGACGGCGCGGTCCACGGCGCATGCTTTCCAACGCTACACCAAAGTCGTGATGGAGCGGCTTGGCGATCGGCTGGATGCGGTTGCGACCTTCAACGAACCCTGGTGCTCGGTTTGGCTCAGCCATCTCTACGGCATTCACGCCCCCGGCGAGCGCAGCATGGATGCAGCGCTGCATGCGCTGCATTACACCAATCTCGCCCATGGTCTTTCGGTGCAGGCAATCCGCGACGTCAGCCCGAAGGTGCCCGTTGGACTTGTGCTCAATGCGCATGAGACGCTGCCGGGCTCTGACCGTGCCGCCGACAAGGCCGCTGCCGAGCGGGCGCATCAGTTTCACAATGGCGTCTTCTTCGATCCGGTTTTCAAGGGTGAATATCCGGCCGACTTTCTCTCCGCACTCGGCCACCGCATGCCCAAGATCGAAGAGGGCGATCTCGCGACCATCAACCAAAAGCTCGACTGGTGGGGCCTCAACTACTACACGCCGATGCGCGTTGCCGATGATCCGACGCCGGGTGCGCAATTCCCGGCGACCGTCAATGCGGCACCCGTGTCCGATGTAAAAACGGATATCGGCTGGGAAGTCTATGCGCCGGCTCTGAAGTCGCTCGTCGAGCGGCTCTATGCCCGTTACGACCTACCGGTCTGCTACATCACCGAGAACGGCGCCTGCTACAATATGGAGGTCGAGGGTGGTGAGGTCGAAGACCAGCCGCGGCTCGATTACTACGCCGAGCATCTCGACAAGGTCGCCGATCTGATTGCCGGCGGCTATCCGATGCAAGGCTATTTCGCCTGGTCGCTGATGGACAATTTCGAATGGGCGGAGGGCTACAAGATGCGCTTCGGCCTTGTGCATGTCGACTATGACACCCAGGTCCGCACGATCAAGAAGAGCGGCAAGTGGTATCGGGATCTAGCGCTCGAGTTTCCGAAGGGAAACTTTAAGGCGGATTGACCGGGCAGGGGAATCTCTCCCCCTGCCCTTCATGTGATCAGCCCAACTTGATCAGCTTGTTGCCGAGGTCGGCTTCGTTACGACGGTCGAATTCGGCGCGGGCCGTCTGGATGCGCTCGTGATGGGTGAAAACCCAGCCGCCCAGCGCCCGGATCGGCTCGCCGAAAGAGCGGCCGAGATCGGTCAGCGCATATTCCACCTTCGGCGGCACGGTCGGGTGCACCGTGCGCTCGACGATGCCGTCCCGCTCCAAAGCGCGGAGCGTCAAGGTCAACATGCGCTGGGATATGCCGACGACGGAGCGCTTGAGATCTGAAAAGCGTTGCGGCCCGTCGCCGAGCATCATGATGACGAGAACCGTCCATTTGTCGCCCAGCCTCGCCAGCATCTCGCTGACAGTCTGGCACTTGTTCGGATCATAATTGTCGCACATGGCGGTTCCAATCGTTCCATCGGTGTAACCTGGTATCAAAAATGTGCCTTCTTGCACAAATTTTCCGGTTCCATATCTAGGCCTGGTTACGAATTTATACCGGACCCGATCGGCCGTGCCAACTCCCGTGGCGCCTTGAGGGTTAAAACAGGAGCGACACCATGTCCGAATTGATTGAAAAGCTGAACTGGCGTTACGCCACCAAGAAGATGGACCCGTCCAAGACTGTTGCCGAAGATAAGGTCGAGCGCATTCTCGAAGCGGCGCGCCTCGCTCCGACCTCTAGCGGCCTGCAGCCCTTCGAAGTCATCGTAGTGACGAACAAGGAGGTGCGCGCCAAGATCCAGGAAATCGCCTGGAACCAGGCGCAGGTGACGGAAGGTTCGCATCTGCTCGTCTTCGCCGCCTGGGACAACTACACGGTCGAGCGCATCAACCACATGTTCGACCTCACGAACGATGAGCGCGGCTTCAAGAATGAAGGTTTTGAAAACTATCGCCAGATGCTGCTCGGCATGTATCCGGGACGCGACGCGGAAGTGAATTTCGAGCATGCCGCCCGCCAGGCCTATATCGGCTTTGGCATGGCGGTTGCTGCCGCCGCCTTCGAAGGTGTCGATGCGACCCCGATGGAGGGCTTCGACGCGGCCAAGCTCGACGAAATCCTCCGCTTGCGTGAAAAGGGCCTGCGCTCGGTCACGATCCTGCCGCTCGGCTATCGTGCCGCAGAAGGCGACTGGCTTGCCGGCCTGAAGAAGGTACGCCGTCCGAAGGAAGAGTTCGTCTCCGTCGTCGCCTGACGATTTATCGATCCATGTCGGCACCTCCAGGTCGACCTCGAGGGCTCCGGGAAACCGGGGCCCTTTCTCGTCTGAATATCAAGATATTCAGGTGGTTGGTTGTTCTGCATGCCGTGCCGTGTGTTAAGTCAAATTGAACACATTTCGACGCAAGGTGTGGCTTCAGCCTTGGGTAAATCGTATGCGGCTTCACCATTTGGACAGACGGCTACGGCCACTCGCCACCCGACGGGTGGCAGTCGCAGCCTTGCTCGTCGTTTTCGCGGTCATGGCGATGATGGTGGCCTCGATCGTGATGACCGCGCTCGATCGCGTCGCAAGCTATGCCAATCATCTGGACGAGGAACGCTCGCGCGAAACGCTGGTTGGTGCCATTCAGACCTTCGAACATCAGCTAGGCGCGACACTGCTGGACTACACTGCCTGGGATGATGCCGCGACCAACGCCTATGTCACCAAGGACATGGCCTGGATGATCAGCAATTTCGGCGACATGACCTTCGACAGCGACCTGTTCGACGTCGCGATCGTGCTTGATGCCGAGGGGCGTCCGATGATGGCCTATTCCGATGGGCACCCCGTCGACGGAGATGCCAGCGGCTATCTGACGCCGGCGCTGATGGGGCTCTTCGAAAAGGTTCACTACGGTCTGAGTGGACGTGTGCCGCAGGCGCTTGGGTTCATCCGTACGCAGAAGGGCATCGGTTCGGCGGGTGTGGCGCTGATCCGGCCGAAATCCGGCGAGATCGATAGGCCTCGTGCGGACTATGTCTATCTTGCCTTCATTCGGCATTTGACACCCGCGACCGTAGAACGCCTCTCGGAGGCGTATGTGCTGCCCGGTCTTGTGCTGACGCCGCCATCCTCCGCGACCACTGCAGTCACCATCGCTGCTCCGTCCGGCGAGAACATCGCTGCGCTGGCCTGGAAGCCGCGTGCGCCGGGTGACCAGAGCCGCGAGCAGGTCGCGCCCCTGATCAAGGCGGCGCTGGTCATCGTCACCATCTATGCCGTCCTGCTCGTGATCATAGGCAATGCCGAGTTGCGCCGGGTGCGGGCCGATGAGGCGAATGCCGTCCAGCTCGCCCAGACCGACCGTCTCAGCGGACTTCTCAATCGAGCCGGCCTAACCCAATTGCTCGAGGATCAGGTGCGACGCGGGCGCGACGCCAACGAAGACGTCGTCCTGCTCTATCTCGATCTGGATGGCTTCAAGGAAGTGAACGACGCCTATGGTCATGCGACGGGCGATCGGCTTATCCGCGCGGTCGCTGCCGGCCTCTCGGTTCTCGTCGGGGATGCTTCTGCACTAGCCCGGATCGGCGGCGACGAATTCGGCATCGTTTTAACTGGAAAGGATGCGCAGGAGCGGGCCCTTGATCTTGCAAGCTCGATCATTGCCTTCTTCGACGAGCCGGTGCTTCTCGGGGAACGAACCGTGGTGGTCGGCTGCAGCATCGGCATCTGCGTATCCGAGGGCGGTCTTGTCGACGGCGGCGAGCTGACCCGGCGTGCCGACATGGCCATGTATTCGTCTAAGGATGGTGGTCGTGGCCGCTGGACGGTTTACGACCCGCGCATGGACGAGGAACGGCAGAGCCGCAATCAGATGGAAATCGATCTGCGCGAGGCGATTGCTCGCGGCGAGATCGAGGTCGTCTACCAACCGGTCGTCGATGCCAAGACCTTTGCCCTTGTCAGTGTCGAGGCGCTGGCGCGCTGGACGCGCAGGGGACATGGGCCGGTGTCGCCGGATGTTTTCATTCCGATCGCCGAGACCAGCGGCCTGATCGACCAGCTCGGCCTCTGCGTTCTCAGCCAGGCGCTGCGCCAGCTCGGCCACTGGCCGGAGCTGAAGCTCTCGGTCAACGTTTCTCCCGGCCAGTTCCGCGATCCGGCCTTTGTCGATCATGTCGCCGCGACCTTCGAGGAGGCGCGCATCGAGCCTGGTCGTGTCGTCCTGGAAATGACCGAGACCTATTTCATCCAGAGCCCCGAGCGGGCACGGCTCGCCATGGACCGGCTGCGGTCGCTCGGCCTCAGGATCGCCCTCGATGATTTCGGCGCGGGCTTCTCCAGCGTTGGCTATCTCAGGCAGTTCGGCTTCGACCGGATGAAGATCGACCGGTCGCTTGTGCAATCGCTCGATCGCGGCCATCGGGCGGTCGAAATGCTGCAGGCAACTGTGGCTCTCGCCCGCTCGCTCGGCATCCCCGTCACCGCCGAGGGGGTCGAGACCGAGCAGCAGGCCGTCATCCTTCGGATTGCTGGCTGCGACCAGTTGCAGGGTTATCTCTTCGGCCGCCCGCAGTCCCCAGAACAGATTGCTGCGCTGATGCTGAGACCGATGGAACTGCGGGCCAAGGCTGCCGAACTTGCCTTCGCCGCCGGCCGCGATGGTGGTCTGCCGGCCTGAGCATAGGAACGGGTGATCGGGAACGATTGCCGGTCTTGCGCCTTCTCCTTTCAGAAAGGAGACATTCCATGTTCACTACAGATACCTGGCTTAGAATCGTCTGCAGCATGATGATCAATGCCGTGATCTTCGGAGTAGGCGCCATCCTCGTGCTGTCGATCCCGGCTTTGGCTGCTCACGCCAAGGTCCTGCTGCCGCTGGTCGTGATCGCAGCCTTTGCCGCTGCCCCCTTCTTCGCGCTGGTGGTCGCACCGCGCATGCGGCTCCGAAACTGGGGCCGCAAAGACTGGAAGCGCGGAGATACGATCTCCGGCTGATCAGGCCAAACATTCCATCGGCGGCTTTCAGCCGCCGATGTGCTTTTCGCCACGCTTCCTGGCGAGCGCGATCTGCAATTGACGCTGACGATAGCGGTCCCGGTCGGCTTCGGTGCGCTCGGGATAGCAATGGCTGCAGGAGACGCCTTCCTCGTAATGCTGATGGGTCAGTTCCTCTGCCGTGATCGGGTTGCGGCAGGCGTGGCAGAGCCTGTGATTGCCTTCCTTCAGGCCGTGGGTCACGGAGACGCGCTCGTCGAAGACGAAGCAGGCGCCATCCCAGAGGCTCTGCTCTTCCGGCACCTCCTCCAGATATTTCAGGATCCCGCCCTTGAGGTGGTAGACCTCGTCAAAACCCTGCTGCTTCATGAAGGCCGTCGCCTTTTCGCAGCGGATGCCGCCGGTGCAATACATGGCGATCTTCGGCTTGTTGTGCAGGCCGGGATTGTTCTTCACCCAATCCGGAAACTCACGAAACGTCTTGGTATTCGGGTCGACGGCGCCGCGGAAAATGCCGATAGCGGTTTCGTAGTCGTTGCGGGTGTCGATGACGATGGTCTCCGGATCGGAGATCAGATCGTTCCAGTCTTTCGGGTCGACATAGGTGCCGACGATCTCGTTGGGGTCGATGTCCTCGACGCCCATGGTGACGATTTCCTTCTTCAGCCGAACCTTCATGCGCAGGAAGGGCATCTTGGAGGCCCGGCTTTCCTTGTGCTCCAGGTTCGAGAATTCCGGCTGGCTACGAATGTAGGCCAGCACCTTGGCGATCGCGGCATCTGTGCCGGCGATGGTGCCGTTGATGCCTTCATGGGCAATTAGCAGCGTGCCCTTGACGCCTTCTGTTTTGCAAAGGGTCTCGAGTGGCTCCTGGAAGCTTTCGAAGCGCGGGAACTTGGCAAAGTGATAGAGGGCGGCGACGCAGAAGGCACCGGTTGTCTCAGGGCGGGGGGCTGAAGTGTGTTCGGTCATGGTCTGCGAAATACCCCCTCGGCCCCTGCTGTGCAACGGATTTCCGTGCGCGCAGGCAAGTTTGAAAATCGTCAAGTCGATGCGCGATTGTGAGTTGGTGCGTTGCAGCACTGGACAGCGCGAAAAGCTTTAAGTAGAGGAGTGTAACTTTATAACATTATAGGTGATCCTAATGTTCAGGAATATCTTCGCAGCCTCACTCGCGCTTCTGCTTGCCGGTGCCGCACCCACCATGGCGGACGATGGTGTCGTCGACATCGTCGCTCCCTTCGAGATCGGGGGTCTCGATCCGTCCAAGTCAGGCGACATATTTCTGCGCATGGGGATCGTCGAAACCCTGGTCGAGGCGGACAAGGATGGCAATCCGGTTCCCGCACTCGCCAAGAGCTGGACGGTCAGCGAGGACGGCCTGACCTGGCGCTTCGAGCTGCAGTCCGGTGTCACATTTCAGGATGGCACGGCGCTGACGGCCGAAGCGGTTGTCGCAGCACTGAAGATTGCCAAGGACAAGGCCGGACTTCTGAGCAAGGCGCCGATTACCGACATCAAGGCTGAGGGGGAGGGCACGGTCGTCGTCTCGCTCTCGAAGCCTTTCGTGCCGCTGCTCGCCTTCCTCGCCGAGAACCGCGCGCAGATCCTGGCACCGGCCTCCTATGAAGGCGCTGACGTCAAGGCGATCATCGGAACGGGACCGTTCAAGCTAACGAAGATCGAGCCGCCGCAGAGCCTCGCCGTCGAGCGCTTTGCCGACTACTGGGGCAACAAGCCCGAAATCGAAAAGGCGACCTATCTTTCGGTGAGCCGCGCCGAGACCCGTGCCCTGATGGCCGAGAGCGGTGACGCCGACTATGTCTTTAACCTCGATCCCGCCAGCCGCACGCGTCTTTCCAAGAGCGACAAGGTCGTGCTGCAGTCGGTGTCGATCCCGCGCAGCGTGCTGCTCAAGGTCAATGCCGGTCATCCTTTCCTCGCGGATGTCAAGGCGCGCGAGGCGCTGAGCCTCGCCATCGACCGGGAAGGCCTTGCTGTTGCCATCCTCCGTTACCCTGCTGCAGCGACCCAGCTTTTCCCCCCGAGCCTGAAGATCTGGCACAATGCCGATTTGGCCCCGCTCGGCTATGATGTCGACAAGGCCAAGGCGCTTCTCGCCGAGCTTGGCTGGACGGCGGGTGCGGATGGGATCCTTCAAAAGGATGGCAAGCCTTTCGCATTGACGCTGACCACCTATCCCGATCGCCCCGAACTGCCGCTGATTGCCGCCGTCCTGCAGGATCAGTTGAAGGAGATCGGCGTTGCGCTCACCATCAACTCGACCAATTCCTCCGAGATCCCGGCCAAGCATCAGGATGGTTCGCTGGAACTGGCGCTGATGGCGCGCAACTTTGCCCTGGTGCCGGACCCGATCGGCACCATGCTTTCCGACTACGGTCCTAGTGGTGGTGACTGGGGTGCCATGAACTGGACGAATGCCGGCTTCGAACAGGCGCTTGATGATCTGACCCGCGTTGCGGACCCCGCTGAAGGCGAGGCGCTGCGCCATCAGGCCGTCGCTGCCATTCAGGCCGAACTGCCGGTCATTCCGCTGGCCTGGTATCAGCAGACGGTCGCCTTTTCGCCGAATCTCGAGGGGGCGGCGATCGATCCGTTCGAGCGTAGCTTCGGTCTCGAAACCATGCGGTGGGCGAAATGACGAAGGCCATTGTGAACCGCCTGATCCAGGCGGCTCTGGTGGCGTTCATGGTGGGGCTCATCTCCTTCGTGATGACACGGTCGCTTCCGGGCGACCTTGCCTACCGGATCGCCGCCGGCCGCTATGGCTATGACGTTGTCGACAGTGCGGCGGCGGCGAAAGTCGCGGCCGAACTCGACCTCGGCAAGCCGGCGATCATTGCCCTCTTCGACTGGATGGCCGACCTCTTGCGCTTCGATCTCGGGACCTCCCTGGTGACGGGTAAACCCGTCATCGAAGAGATCGGCATGCAGCTCGGTCACACGGTCCAGCTGGCCTTCGCCGCCACCGTGCTGTCGCTGTTCATCGGACCGCCACTCGGCATTCTCGCGGGTCTCAGGCTCGGCGGGGTGCTCGACCGCACACTGATGCTGGTCTCGACGGGGCTGCGTGCCCTGCCGCAGTTCGTTGTCGGCCTGGTCCTGATCATCATCTTCGGGATCACCTTCAATCTCCTGCCCGTGGCAGGCCACACCCATGGTGCGCATCTCGTGCTTCCGACGCTGACGCTGGCGCTCGGTCTTGCTGCCGTCTCCAACCGGGTGGCGCGGGATGCCATGGTCGCCGTTTCGCGCTCGCCCTACTACGCCTTCGGCCGCACGAAGGGGCTCACCGAGTGGCAGGTGTTCTCGCGGCATGGCTTGCGCAATGTCGCCGTCCCGATCGTCACCTATCTCGGTGTGCAGTTCGTCTACCTCGTCGAGGGGGTCGTCGTTGTCGAGACGCTGTTTGCCTGGCCGGGCATCGGCCATGCGCTGGTGCATGCGATCTTCGGCCGTGATGTTCCGATGATCCAGGGCGCCGCACTCGTCATGGGGCTGATGTTCGTCGCGCTCAACGCGTTGGTCGATCTCTTCTGCCATGGCATCGATCCGAGGAGGCGCAGCACATGACGACACTCGATTACGTGGCGCCGCGCCCGATGCGCTGGCCGCTGCGTCGGCTGGCTGGCGTGGCCGTTCTAGGCGGGCTCCTGGCTTTTGCCTTCCTCCCGCTTGTGATCGGCGGAGCCGATCCGCTCAAGCAGACCCTACGCTATAGCCTGCAGGGGCCAAGTGCTGCCGACTGGTTCGGCTTTGACCATCTCGGCCGCTCGATGCAGGCGCGGCTTGCGGCAGCTCTTCGCCTGTCGCTCGGGCTCGCGCTGATCTCGGTCTTCACGGCGATGATACCCGGCGTGCTGCTCGGGGTGCTGGCGGCCTGGCGCGGCGGTTTTGCCGATCGCGCCGTGGGTGCGGTGTCGGAGGCCTTCCTGGCGCTGCCCGGCCTGTTGCTGGTGCTGATGTTGACGGCGATTGTGCCTGACAATCCGGCCATGCTCTATATCGGCATTTCGCTGGTGCTCTGGGTCGAATACTTCCGTCTGACCCGCGCCTTGGCACGACCACTACTGATGTCGCCAGCGGTCGAGGCGTCACGTCTGCTCGGCTTCGGTCCCGCCTATATCCTGCGCCGGCATCTCTGGCCGGAGCTTGCGCCGATGATTTTGACGGTGGCCGCCTATGGTGCTGCGTCGGCAATCATGGCGATTGCGGCACTCGGCTTCGTCAGCGTCGGCGTCCGCCCGCCGACCCCGGAACTCGGATCGATGATGATCGAGCTTCTGCCTTATTACCAGGAGGCGCCGCATGCGCTTCTGCAGCCGATCGCCGTCATCTTCCTGATGGTGCTCGCCCTGCAATTGATTGCCGGAAAGGACAAGCCATGACCATTCTGCTTTCCGTCGATGGGGCTTCGGTCTCCGCCGCCAGCGGCGAAATCGTGGCCCCGGTTTCGTTTTCTCTCAAGGCCGGACGGCCCTTCACCATTCTCGGCGAAACCGGCTCGGGCAAGAGCCTGCTTGCCCAGGCGATCATCGGCCTCCTCCCGTCCGGACTGACCGCCACCGGCTCGCTGACCATTGATGGCGAGACGCTGCCGCTGGCCGAGCCGAAGCTCTTTCGCAAACTCTGGGGCCGGACGGTCGGCGTCCTGCCGCAGGAGCCATGGCTGGCGCTTGACCCGACCATGGTCGCGCTCGACCAGGTGGCCGAGGGGCATCGTTATCTGGGCCGTCTCGACGAAGACGAGGCCGTCTCGGCTGCTCGGACCGACCTCGAAGCGCTCGGCGTGCTCGATGCCGAGGCAAAGCTCCCGGGTCAGCTTTCCGGCGGTATGGCGCAACGTGTCGCCTTTGCAGCCGCGCGTGCCGGTGGGGCGCGCATCATCATCGCCGACGAGCCGACCAAGGGGCTCGATGTCAGCAGGCGGGACGAGGTGATCGCGCTTCTGATGCGGGAAGTGCAGGCGGGTGGCACCGTGCTCACCATCACGCATGATCTGGCGCTTGCCCGGCAAATGGGCGGTGATCTCGCCGTCATGCTGGAGGGCAGGATCGTCGAAGCGGGCGAGGCGGCGGACGTGCTGGCATCGCCCTCGCACGACTACACGCGGCGGCTGATCGCCGCCGAACCGGACAACTGGGCGCAACGGGCGTCGGCAGTTCCTGGCGATACCGACCCGATCCTGATCGCTTCCGGCCTGAAGAAGGCGCGGGGTGGCAAGCTGTTGTTTGCCGGGCAAGATCTCTCGCTTCGTCCCGGCGAGATCGTTGGGATCACCGGACCGAGCGGATCGGGCAAGAGCTCGCTCGGGGACGTGCTGCTCGGGCTGCTGACACCCGATGCGGGCGAGGTCATCCGCCTGCCGCAGGCGTCCGCCATCCGCTACCAGAAGCTCTATCAGGATCCGCCCTCGGCCTTTCCGCAGAAGATCACGCTCGGGGAGGCGATTGCCGATCTCATCCGCCTGCACAGGCTGGACGGGGGGCGTGTCGGGCCACTGATGGAGCGGTTGCGGCTATCACCCGTATTGTTGACGAGGCTGCCGACGGAGGTGTCTGGCGGAGAATTGCAGCGCTTCGCTCTTTTGCGCGTGCTGCTGCTCGATCCGGTCTTCCTGTTTGCCGACGAGCCGACCTCGCGTCTCGATCTGATCACCCAGCAGGAGACCATCGGTCTCCTGACGGAACTGGCGCGGGAGCGGAACTGCGCGGTTTTGCTTGTCAGCCACGACGCGGCCCTGATCGAGAAGACCTGCGATCGCCAGGTGCGGATCGGCAGCGCCTAGGCTGAGATGCGAATCCTCAAGCCGTTGCCCGGAGCCAGAGGGTCTCGATGACGTCGGCCTCGTCTTTGGCGGGGTCGGCGAAGACCTGACCGGCTAGCGCCACAGCTTCGCGGCGCAGGTCCTGCTGGCGGCGGATTATGATCGCCAGCAGGAAGGACTGTCCCTCGCCGTTTCCGAAGAGCTCGGGCTCATGGTCGAGCAGGGCGGTCAATACCGTGAGATCATGCTCATGGCCAAGCAGGTCGACCAGCCTCTTGGCGTCCCGGCGTTTGGCGGCAAAGGCACTCGGCCAGAGCTCGCGCAGCAGCGAGAGGTTCATCCAGTAGGCCTGGGCCGCCTTGCGCAGGTCATGATAGGCCTCGCCATGGCCTTGTCCCTCGCAGAACTCCAGTGCCTCTGCCGCACGCTGCAGCCCCTTGCGCCAGCCTTTGGCCAGAAGGCGGGCCGCATGTCCGGGTTTCGAGGGAAGTTGGAGTGAGTCAAGCGCTGCATGGGCAGCATGGCACTGGTCGATCGCGTGCCGAACCTTGTCCTCGAGATCCATTTCGGAGGAGGCGATGTCGTCGCGCCTGAGGACGAGGACGGTGCGGGCCGCATCCAGCGTCTCCGCTTCATCATCAGTCAGCGTGTGCTCTGAGAGATGGTCGACGGTTTCGATCAAGGCTGTTGCGTCGCGCACAAGGGAGAGGCCGCGGGCGGTGTCGCGAATGCGGGCATTCTCCTGGCGCCGGAACGTTTTGTCGGCGGAGGCGACGAGACGGTAAAGGTTACGAACCCGCTTGAACTTCTTGCGGGCCTCATGGATCGCTTCGTGCAAACCGTCGGGTCTGGTCTCCAGCGCCGCGATGGCGCGCTCCAGCTGTTCGCGGGCGATCCGTCTGACTTCTGTTTCCAGTCCCGCGTCCGGGCTGATCCTATAGGGCATGCACCAGCCCCGGGCGGCTCCGCTGGGTCGCAAGGGCCTGATTAGAATAGCGCTTGTCTCCTGTCACCTCACGGCCAAGCCATGCGGGCAGCTTGGGATCATCGGTTTCCGACTGCATCTCGACTTCGGCAATGACGAGGCCGCGGTGATGGCCGGCGAAGACGTCGATCTCCCAGGTGAAGCCGGCAAAATCGACCGTGTAGCGGGTCTTGTCGATCACATGGCCGTCGGCGATGCCGATCATTTCGCGGGCGTCGTCAATCGGGATGGGATATTCGAATTCGTCGCGAACCAGGAGGTTGCTGCCGAACTTCAGCGTGACCTGAGCGGTCTCGTCGTTTTTCGTCCGGATGCGCACCGAGCGGTCGCTTTCAGCGCAGATATAGGCCTGCCTGATCCGGGTCTCGGAGGTAACATTGCTCTTCCAGGCATCGTCCCGCACAAGAAACTTGCGTTCGATTTCCTTCGCCATACGCTCACGCTCCGAAAATAATTACGCCGCTGAATCATAGCGGAGGCGGCCGTGTTAGGAAACTGGAAAGATTCCCTCATTGTTCCCGGTCTCGACATTCGGGCCGGCGCGGGTTAGGGAAAGGCCGATCTAATCGTTTTAAAAAAGAGGGTTCTGCCATGGGCGATAAAACCGAAAAGCTCCTCTCCACCCTGAAACTTCAGCCGGTCGTGCCGGTTCTGATCGTCGAGGATGCCAAGACGGCGGTGCCTTTGGCGCGCGCTCTTGTCGCAGGCGGGCTGAAGGCGATCGAGATCACGCTCAGGACCGATGCAGCACTTGAAGCCGTTCGGCTCGTGGCGCAGGAAGTCGAAGGTGCAGTCGTCGGTGCCGGCACCATCCTCAACGCCGCCCATTATGCCGCAGCCGTCGATGCGGGTTCGCAGTTCATCGTCAGCCCCGGCACGACGCAGGAACTGCTGGACGTGGCGCGGAAATCCGACATTCCGCTTCTGCCCGGAGCGGCCACCGCGTCGGAAGTCATGGCGCTCCGCGAAGAGGGCTACAAGGTCCTGAAGTTCTTCCCCGCCGAGCAGGCCGGCGGTGCGGCCTATCTCAAGGCCCTGTCCTCGCCGCTCGCCGGAACGCTGTTCTGCCCGACCGGCGGCATCTCGCTGAAGAACGCCATGGACTATCTCTCGCTGCCGAACGTCGTCTGCGTTGGTGGCTCGTGGGTTGCGCCGAAGGAACTGGTTTCAGCCGGTGACTGGGCTGGCATCACCAAGCTTGCCAGCGAGGCTGCGGCGCTCAAGGGCTGACACCTGCGTCAGTAGTTTCGCACATCTCTTTGTAAAATCGCGGTCGCTTCCTATCTAGGGAGCGACCGTTTCAACAAGGAGACCGCAATGTTCGACGCCAAGAAGCTGCTGGATCAATTCCTCGGATCACAGATGCCGGGCGCATCCGGCTCGATCGGCCAGAAGGGGAACGATATCCTCGGTATGGCGAAGGCCAACCCGTGGAAGAGCGGCGCGCTTGCTGCCGTGCTGCTCGGCACGAAGACCGGTCGTTCGCTCGGTGGCAACGCCCTCAAGCTCGGCGGGCTCGCCGTGATTGCCGGTCTCGGCTATCAGGCCTACAAGAATTATCAGGCTGGCCAGAAGCCCGAGCCGACACAGGCCTTGCCAGAACTTCTGCCGCCGCCGCAGGATTCGCCCTTCAGCACCGAGCCCCAGGCCGTCTCGAATGATTTTGCGCTGTCGCTGGTGCGCGCCATGATCGCTGCCGCCAAGGCCGATGGGCACATCGATGCTGCCGAGCGGGCGCGGATCATGGACAAGGTTCACCTCTCTGGTCTCGGTACGGAAGCCGAAGCCTTCATCGAGGCCGAGCTTGCCAAGCCGATCGATCTCGATGCGCTCGTCGCCTCGGCCAAGACCGAGGAGCAGAAGGTGGAGATCTACACCGCCTCGCGTCTTACCATCGAGCCCGACACCCGCACCGAGCGGGGCTACCTCGACATGCTGGCCGGTCGTCTCGGCCTGCCGGATGCGCTGGTCGATCATATCGAGGCAACGGTCGCCTCCGCCAAGATCAGCCTCTGACCTTTGCTGCGGTATCCAGTCCGGGCTCGCGACTGCTCGGACGGTTGCCTTTGCCAGCTCTGTGCCCTAAGCCTCGGGCGATCACTTGGCCCGAGGCGTTTTCATGCGTGACCTGTCCAGTTTCAAAGGATGTCCGGCGCCCCAGCCAGTGAGGCTGGAGGGGCGCTTCGTCGTCGTCGAACCCTTCGACCGTGCCGCGCATCTCGAAGCGCTGTGGATCGGCCTTGGCGGCATGGCGATCAATTCGCTTCTCACCTATTTCACCCAGCCCGATTTCAACGGTATCGAGGATTTCGAGGCCTGGCTGGCAGTTGTCCAAAAGGGTGGCTGGGTCACCGAGGTCTTCAGGGACAAGGCGAGGGGCAAGATCGTCGGCATGGCGAATTACATGCGGCCCGATCCGGCCAATGGCGTCGTGGAAATCGGCGGTGTGGCGCATGGTCCTGCCATGAGCCGTTCGCCGCTTTCGACCGAGGCGCATTACCTGCTCGCCCGGCATGTCTTCGACGATCTCGGCTATCGCCGCTATGAATGGAAGTGCCACAACGAGAACGAACCGAGCAAGGTGACGGCGAAGCGCTACGGCTTCAGCTTCGAAGGCGTGTTCCGCCAGCACATGCTGTCGAAGGGAAAGAACCGCGACACCGCCTGGTTCTCGATGATCGACAGTGAGTGGCCATTGATCCGCGCTGCCTTCGAGGCCTGGCTTTCGCCGGAGAATTTCGACGAGGCCGGCCGCCAACGGCGGCGGCTGGAGGATCTGCGGGCCGAGCTCGCGTCCTGATACCCCTGATAGGAAAGCAAATCGTGAAGCCGAACATCTTCAGCATCATCCTTTATGTCGGCACGGCAATAACCGTTGTCGCACTTGCCTATGCGAGCTTCCAGAGCGCGACGGTCGCTTGGTCTGTCGGTATCTGCGTGGCGATCGGGGTCGTGGTCTACGCCTTCAGCAAATTGCCGGAACCGAAGAAGGTCGCGCGGTCCGAGGAAACGTCGAGCACGGCGCGCTCGCCGGCAGCGCAGGCTGCTGTCGTTGTTGCCGTGATCTTCGGCCTGATGCTGATCGTTCCGACCGTCGTGCTCTGGCTGGGTCGCTACTCGCCCGAACTCGGTGCCTTCGTGGGTGGGGTCGCCCTGATGGCGATGTTTCTGATCCTGTGGCTCCGCTCACGCTATCAGCGCAGCCGGAACGGGGACCAGGGCTGATTCTCTCAGCCGTTCAGGCTTGCTGCCAGTAGAAGGGCGCCGAGCAGGATAACGAGCAGTGCTGCGCCGACTTCGATCGAGCTCGCAACGACGCCCGCGCGGCGCGACCCAGGGCCTGAGAGTTTCAACGCAATGCCTTTGGCGCCGACCGCAAGGCTGGCGAGAATCGAAACGGTAATCGCGGTGCCGAGTGCCATGGCGAAAACCGACAGCACGCCGCCGAGTAGCAAGCCGTTCAGTAGCGAAAAGGTCATCACCAGAAGTGCGCCGGAACATGGCCGCATGCCGACCGCGATGACGGCCGACCAGGCGTCCCGCAGGCTGAAGGCGCTGCCGCCAAGGAGGCTCGGATCGGGCAGATGCGCGATACCGCATTCATGGCAGACGGAACCCGGAGCCAGCGCATCATGGTCATGGGCGACCGCCAGGGCGCGGAAGCGTGAGCCGGTTGTCTCGCCAGTCGAGGTGGTCTCAGTCGGACCGGCAAACAGCGAGGCCGTAACGCTGCCGCCGGAGGACGTGTCGGCACTCTCGAACAGGCTGCCCGTCGTTGCGGCAGCCCTGCTGGTCTGGGCAAAGGATGCCTTCAGCTTGCGCACCAGCAGCCACAGGCCGAAGGCGACGATCATCGCATAGCTGGCAATCTCCAGCGTTCGCGTCGCATCCGTCATGCTGATCGCAGTGCCACGCAGCACGACATAGGCAGTGCCGACGACCGCGATGGCGACGAGGCCCTGCAGGAATGCCGAGACGAAGGAAATCAGGATGCCGCGGCGAAGCTCGATTTCATTGGCGAGCAGGTAGGACGAGATGACCGCCTTGCCATGGCCGGGACCGGCGGCGTGAAAGACCCCGTACAGGAAGGAGAGGCCTACAAGGCTTGTCAGCGCCCACGGATCCTCGCGCATGGCTTTCAGCGCGCCGGTCAGCGATCGGTAAAAGCTCTGCTGGTGGTCGTTGATCCAGACCAGCAGTTGCGCGAAAGGGCCACCCGATGGCTGGTAACTGGGTTCTGCCGTGCCGATGCCGAGAGGGGAGGCGGCATGGGCGAGACCGGCGAGAAGCACGATCGCCAGTGTCACGGCAATGAGCCCTCCAGTGCGTGCGCGGCCGACCGTCCTCAGCATGAGACCTCCATGCGGGTGGCAAACAGCTTGCCCATGTCATTGCCGGTTGGATCGCTGAAAAAGGCCTCCGTGAGGTTGAGCTGGTTCTGGGCAATCACCTCGTCTGGATCGGGGCGGACGACCTTGTGGGTGCAGGCCGCGAAGGCCTTGCCTTCGACCAGCATGTCCTCATCCTTGGCGAAGTCGATTGCCGTGTAGAGCGTCGGATCGTAGACGCCGAAATTCATACGCCCGCCGATCGCGACCGGCGTCTTCGGTTTCGCGACGAAGAAGACGAGCAGCTGATTGTCCTTGAAGTCGACGTTGAAGACCTCTGGTTTGGCGATCTCGCTGGTCGCGCCGTCCTTGGTTATGAAGGTGAAATAGCTGTAATCGCCGAGCGAATCGCGGATCGTGTTGGCAATTTCATTGAGCTCACTGTGGTCGAGCTTCAGGTCGCTGTTCTTGTCGAAGTCCATGAGAACACTCGAGGAGAAGATGTCGTCGAAGCGCCAGACATTGCGCAGTTCCTTCAGCGTGCCGTCATCCGCCGCGACGATCTCGAGCCGTGCCTCGGCGAAGATGTGCGGATGGGAAAGTGCCGGTGTGGCAAAGGCCGTGACCATTGCGGCCGCCCAGTAACCGAGCCTCTTCAGCATGCTCTCAAAAACCCTTCCCGATTTCCCGCTTGAGGGTCCTCCCTGTCCGATGAATGGGACAAAAGTGGGACCCGATGCTGCGCTCACGGCTCAGGAGTAGCGCTTGAACCATGCGTGAAGATAGTCGACGAAGGCGCGTACCTTCGCCGGTAGATAGCGGCGGTGCGGGTAGACGGCATAGATGCCGCGGTCCTTGGCGATGAAATCGTCGAAGAGCGAGACCAGTTCGCCCGATGCCAGATAGGGGCGGGCAATGAAGTCCGGGATCATGGCGACGCCCATGCCAGCCCGCGCGGCGCGCAGGGTCGCCAGCGGGCTGTTGACTTCGATAGGGCCCGAAACGTTGACCGAGATCATGTCGCCATTCGCTTCCATGAAGCGCAGGCTGTTGTGGGAGCGAGAATTGGTATCGATCAGGAAGGGGATGCGCGAGAGTTCGCTGGGATGCGCCAGTGGACCGTTCTCTGCAATGAAGGCCGGTGTGGCGCAGGCATAGATACGGAAGTCGGAGAGCTTGCGGGCGATCATGCCGGAATCATCGAGCTTGGTGATTCGGATGCCGAGATCGAAACCCTCCTCGATCAGGTCAACAAACCTGTCTTCCGCAACGATCTCCAGAGAGATCTGTGGGTTCTCCTTGGCAAAATCGATCAGCGACTGTCCGACATCGGCATCGATGAAGGTGCGGGGAACCGTGACCTTGAGCTTGCCCTTGAGGTCGGCATTGTTCTCGCGCACGAGGTCGGCGAGGTTGTCGATCTCCTTCAGGATGTCAGCGGCGGTGCGAAAATAGGTGTGGCCGGCTTCGGTCAGCGAGAACTGCCGGGTGGTCCGATTGAGCAGGAGCGCGCCGAGTTCATCTTCCAACTCACGGACATATTTGGACAAAAGCGCCTTGGAGCGGCCCGTCTTGCGGGCGGCTGCGGAAAAACCTTCGGCTTCCACCACGTCGATGAAGGCTCTGATGCGCGTCAGCGTGTCCATTTCAGTCCCAATCCCCTCGCGAAGTTGCCGGATTGTGAACAAAGCGCCCGCTTCGTTCAATAGCTACCGCAGAAACGGCGAAAAAACTTCCGCACGGCCTCAAAAAATCTCTTGATTATGACGAGCGCATTTCTTATCTCCGGTTTGCCCAAAGTCGCACGTGCCTGTGGGTGTCCGCCGACCCTCGAACTGGGATTTATCCCTAAGGTGAGGTCATCGGTAAGGTACCTGGAACTAACCCCTCCAGTCGCTATTCCGGCCAACCGGGAAATGCGAGGACATCTTGAAGCAACGACGGTGCGGGCCTTTCTGGTTCTCTGCCGGCTTTCCATCAGCCGGGGTACTGAAGAGGCACACCATCATTGCCGGAAGTGCGGTAGGGTCTCCCTCCAATCCATGGCAGACAAAGCGGATTTATGCGCTCAGGCAAGAGTGCGTTTATCCATCGTTTCGCGCGTCGAGCGTTCGTACGGTACCGGTGTCTCCACCGACTGGTTTCGAGCGATGTCTCGCCGTCCTTTGTCCATCCGAAGCTTGGCCGCTTCGGATACGCTCGGAATTTGGAAGGTTACATCGATGACCACTGCACGCATCCTCGACTTCATCAACACCCGACGTCCCGAAGGTCCCTGCCTCGTGGTCGACCTCGACGTCGTGCGCGACAATTTCGGTGCCTTCCGTCATGCCCTGCCGGACAGCGCCATCTACTACGCAGTCAAGGCGAACCCGGCGCCGGAGATCCTCCAGCTCCTGGCCTCGCTGGGCTCGAACTTCGACTGCGCTTCCGTTGCCGAGATCCAGATGGCACTCGATGCCGGTGCAGATGCCTCGCGCATCTCCTTCGGCAACACCATCAAGAAGGAGCGTGATATTGCGCGTGCCTTCGCTCTCGGTGTCAACCTTTACGCCGTCGACAGCCATGAGGAAGTCGAGAAGATCTCGCGTGCCGCTCCTGGCTCCCGCGTGTTCTGCCGCGTCCTGACGGACGGCGAAGGCGCCGAATGGCCGCTGTCGCGCAAGTTCGGCTGCGTGCCGCAGATGGCCGTCGACGTTCTCGTCTATGCACACCAGCTCGGCCTCGAAAGCTTTGGCGTCTCGTTCCATGTCGGCTCGCAGATGACCAAGGTCGACGCCTGGGACGGCGCCCTTGCCGATGCCAAGCGCGTGTTCGCGTCGCTGGCCAAGCAGGGCATCGTCCTGAAGATGGTCAACATGGGTGGTGGTTTCCCGACCAAGTATCTGCGCGACATCCCGTCAGCAGAGGCTTATGGTCTGGCGATCAAGGCGTCGCTGCGGAAGCACTTCGGCAACAACCTGCCGCAGACCATCATCGAGCCGGGCCGCGGCATGGTCGGCAATGCCGGCGTGATCAAGGCGGAAGTCGTGTTGATCTCGAAGAAGTCGGACAATGACGAGAACCGTTGGGTGTTCCTCGACATCGGTAAGTTCGGCGGTCTCGCCGAAACCATGGACGAAGCGATCCGTTACCCGATCCGCACCGCCCATGACGCCGACGAAATGGCGCCTTGCGTGCTTGCCGGTCCGACCTGCGATTCGGCCGACGTCATGTACGAGAAGAACATGTATCCGCTGCCGATCACGCTTTCGATCGGCGATGAAGTTCTGATCGAGGGCACCGGCGCTTACACCACCACCTATTCGGCGGTGGCGTTCAACGGCTTCGACCCGCTCAAGTCCTACGTCATCTGACGTCTCCCGTGCCGGCAAACCGGCACGGACCCTCACAATTATCGTCATCGCTTGGGATGGGAGGCCAGAATGGCCGCTGTTCTGACCAGCATGCGCGCGCTGTTCGCGCCGTCGCCTGCATTTGTCATCGATCATGAAACGCCGGCCGACGTGGTCGCGCGCGAGGCGCTGCTTGACCGCACCATGGGCCGCGACCGCCGCAAGAAGTCGTCGGAGAAGATCCGCCGCGGTCGTGTTCCGGCCGAAGGGCTGGCACTCGTTGCCCGTGATGGCGCAGGCCACGTGATCGGAACCGTGCGTCTGTGGAATATCGAGGCCGGCGTCAGCCGTGCAGGCCAGGCGGTTGACGCCCTGCTGCTCGGTCCGCTCGCCGTCGACTGCGCCCATGAGGGCAAGGGAATTGGCGCGGCGCTCATGCGGGCAGCGCTTCTCGAAGCGCGCAAGCGCGGCCACGGCGCCGTGCTACTCGTCGGTGATGCCCCTTATTATGAGCGTTTCGGCTTCTTTGCCGACAAGACGCAGCATCTGGTGATGCCGGGTCCGTTTGCCCGTGACCGCTTCCTGGCGCTGGAACTTGTGCATGGCTGGCTCGAAGGAGCTGCCGGCATGGTGGTCGCGTCCGGTCGTAAGCTGTCGCAGCCGACGGACCTGCGCCGCGCAGCCTGATCGAAGGCTCCCAGATGCTCGCTGAAGGGCCCGGCCGCGATTCGCTCGCGCCGGGCCCTTTCCTTTGTCCGCGCAGCAGGCTGGGCTCATGCTGCTTTTTCAATCGTCAACTCTGGCTGTGTCGCGCCGGCCACAGCTTCATAGACGATCGTTGTTTTCCATAATCAAGTGCTAACCTATTGATCTGCCTCAAGCGGCTTTTCTCTCCGGGGCTGCTAGCTGGCGCCGGCTTCAGGCCAGTATCTGTTTCAAGGAGAGAATGATGAGCACCGTCCGGACTGCCTCAACCCGCGCTCTTGCCGCGACCGCCACTTTGCTGCTGCTGACCGCCGCAGCCCCGGCGGCCGACATGGCGCCGCTCATGGACTCGGCACCGGAAGCGGCGACCGAAGCGTTTGCCGCGCCGAGCCCTTGGCAGGTCCGCGTGCGTGGTCTGGGCGTGATCACGAATGATTCGGGGTCCGTGAACGGCGTTGCCGGATCGGATCTGTCCTACAGTGACAGCGTGATCCCCGAACTCGACATCACCTATTACCTCACCGACAATTTCGCCGCCGAACTGATCCTCGGCACGACCTATTCGAACATCTACGGGGAGGGGAGCCTGGCTGCCGTGGGCAAGGTCGGCAAGACCTGGCTTCTGCCGCCGACATTGACGTTGCAATACCACTTCACCGATTTCGGCGCGTTCAAGCCCTATGTCGGTGCCGGCGTCAACTATACCATGTTCTACAGCCAGAAGGGCGATGCGGCGAGCAGCCTTGACGTCGAGAATACCTTCGGCACGGCGCTGCAGGTGGGGGCCGACTACATGATCAACGAGCACTGGGGCGTGAACTTCGACGTCAAGAAGCTGTTCCTGAAGGCGGATTTCGATGCGACCATTGGCGGCACGAACTACTCCGGCAAGGCCAAGCTCGATCCCTGGCTGATCGGCGCGGGTATCACCTATCGGTTCTAAGGGCTTTCAGTCTAAGGCGCACGGAAGGGCAGTCGGCACATGCGATTGCCCTTCTTTCCATGTATGAAACGCATGCTGCTTCCGATCTCGGAAGCCGTGCCTGCCTTTCCTGCGAAGGACAGGCCGCGACAGTGTGTCCTTAGAACTTGACCGCCAAGCCAACGTTCACGGCGTGCTGCTTCAGGCTGACGGCTTCCGTGTCACCCGGAAATGTGACGTCACCAAAGTCGGTGTAGCGATATTCGACCCGGGTAATGATCCGGTCCGTGACGGCGTAGTCAGCGCCAGCGCCGACCGTCCAGCCATGCATGGTCTTGTCTTGCTTTGCCATGACACTGCTCTCACCATTCAGCTCGGTTACGGCGTAACCACCGGCCAGATAGAACAGAGCGCGATCTGCGCCGTAAGCCAGTCGCGCTCTCGCTGCTCCACTCAGTCCGCTCGATATCGTGAAAGTCTGGCCGGAGACGATCGACGTGTCTTGGTTCCAGTCGTATGCCAGTTCAGCTTCGGCACCGAGGAACAGGTTGTTGCCAATTTCAAAATTGTAGCCCGCAAACGCGCCAACGCGTGCACCATCGGCGCTGAGTTCCAGGTCGGACGGCTTCACGTCCGCCCATCCGTAGCCGGTCAGGATACCAGCGTAGCCACCGCTCCATGAGAACTGCGCTGGGACGATCTCCGCGGCCGGTGGTTCGGCGGGGCCACCCATCACCGCGTCTGCGGCGAATGTGGGATTTGCCACAGACATAAGAATGCTGGCGGCGATGAACGATTTTCTGACCATCATATTCCTTCTCCATAAAACAGGCGTCATTTCAGAGCCCGCCTCATAACCGCGCTCAGCCTCCACCGTCTGTGTTGCATGTCACTTTGCGATAGTACCGCAGGAGATTGCGATGTGCGGTTGCTTTTGCCCTGGTGCGCAAAGGGCTCTGCGGCAGCCGGTGTGGCAAAACTCATGCACTCCTCACGCAGTCCTGACAAGAGCTGTCCTTTTTTCCGCCACGAGCGGGAACTATCTTCGCTCTCATCGCTTCTTGGTGCGGGGTCCGGCGCGAAAAATTTCGCACGGGCGGGAACAAATACGCCGGATAGGTTTAGGTGGTTATGTTGTATAATCATCACATACATTAACCAGAGATGGCGTTATAAGCGACCTTGTAACACAGGAGTTAAAAACATGATGAAGAGCATCCTTCTCGGATCTGCCGCCGCTCTGGCGATTTCGGCCTCGGCTTTCGCGGCTGACGCCATCTACGAAGCTCCGGCTGAACCGCCGATGGCTGCCATTGAAACCGCGCCGCAGTTTTCCTGGGCAGGTGGCTATGCAGGTATCCTGACCGGCTACGGCTGGGGTGACGGCGAAACTGCAGGTATCGACGCCAGCTTCGACGGCGCTCGCTTCGGCGGCTTCGTTGGCTACAACTGGGATCTCGGCAACCAGCTCGTTGTTGGTCTCGAAGGCGACCTGAACTACGACTGGAACGACGAAACTGTCGCTACCGTTGGCGATTTCGAATCCGGTCTGAACTGGTCGGCTCGCGCCCGCATGGGTTATGCCATGGACCGCGCGCTGCTTTACGTTGCCGGTGGTTACACGGGCACGAACATCGAAGGCAACACCGCGCTCGGCAGCTTCGACGACACGCTGCATGGCTGGACCATCGGTGGTGGCGTTGACTACGCCCTGACCGACCGCATGTTCACCCGCGTCGAGTACCGCTACAACGACTTCGGCTCTGGCAACCTCGGTGGCACGGACGTCGACTTCAACCAGCACACGGTTAACGTCGGTCTCGCAGTCAAGTTCTGATCAGCCTGATCGTTCGAACGAAGCGCCCGGCCATCCATTTGGATGGCCGGGCGTTTTTTGTTGGGGTGGGACCTCGCCGGCTTACGCGGCCCGATGCTCGATCGTCCTTGGGCTTCCTTCGCGGATCTCCGATCGGCGGTTGAGTTCGAACCTGTTGACCAGGGTCGTCAACAACATCGCGCCTTCTGCCAGGGTATGACCGATGGCCGTGGTTTCCTCGACCATGGCGGCATTCTGCTGCGTCATCTGGTCGATGCTATTGATGGCTTGACTGATTTCCTGAAGACCGGTTGCTTGTTCCCGGGCTGCCGTTGCGATCGCATCGACATTGGTGTCGATCCGGCTGACGAAATCGCCGATCTGGTCGAGTGCGTGGCCGGTTTCGCCGACCAGCTCGACACCGGAAGACACTTCGACGCTCGACTTCTGGATCAGCCCCTTGATGTCGCGTGCAGCGTTTGCCGAGCGCTGCGCCAATTCCCGGACCTCCTGGGCGACGACCGCGAAGCCCTTGCCGGCTTCGCCCGCGCGGGCAGCCTCGACACCGGCGTTCAGCGCCAACAAGTTGGTCTGGAAGGCGATCTCGTCGATCACGCCGATGATCTGGCCGATCTCGGAAGACGCGGTTTCAATCCGCTCCATGGCAGACACGGCGGAGCGAACCACATCTCCCGATGCTACGGCACAGTTTTTCGCTTCTTTCACAAGCTCACGTGTATCGCTGGTGCGCTGAGCCGAAAGCCGTACGGTGGCCGTCACTTGTTCGAGGGCCGCAGACGTTTGCTCAAGCGCTGCTGCCTGCTGCTCCGTACGATTTGCGAGATTGCTGGACGCCTCCCGCATTTCCTGGCTGTTTTCCAGCAGGCGACGGGTCTCTTCCATGACTTTTTCCAGGGTCGTCTGGAAGGTTGCAATCGAATGATTGAAGTCGTGGCGCAGCGGTTCGAATCGCTTGTCGAAGGCTTCGTCCAGGGTCATGCGGATATTGCATTCGGCAAGGCGATGCAGGCCGGCACCCAAGGCTTCGATGACGAAGCGCAGAGCTTCCGCCTCGATCATCCGGTCCTCGTCGCGCAGGGCTCGTTCGTGATCCACTTCGGCGCGGGCCGTTTCGGTCTCTGACTGCAGGCGCTGATTTTCGAGGCCAGCCCGACGGAAGACCTCAACGGCTGCCGCGATGTGACCGATCTCGTCCTTGCGATGTGCATGGGGAACGCTGGCGGAGAAATCGCCGCCTGCCATATTCGTCATAAACTCGGTGATTTCGCCGAGCGGCTTCAGCGCGCGGCGGTGGATGAAGTAGACGCTGCCGAGCGCGGTCGTGATGAGCAGCAGGCCGAGCGTCAGCAGGAGAAGCTCACGGCTGGACGTTTCTGCGGCCGCATAGGATTCGCGACTGACGAGGTAATCGCTCGCCATTGTCACGAGCTGGTTTACGGAGGTCTCGTGATCGTGGAACTCGACCTTGAGTTTCGACAGGATCGGCGTGACAGCGCTGCCATCGGCAGCCGAAAGAGCGGGCTTCAGGTCGTTTTGAAGCGTGCTCCAGTAGCGATCGCCCTTGGCGATGACTTCGTCGTACAGCTTTGCGCGCAGTACGTCTGGCAGGGTGGAGTTCTTCCAGTATTCGCGTCGCTCGTCGTAGAGCGCCTTCAGCAGGTCGAAGCGTGGCACGTTGACCGCTGCAGTGTCGGGATGAACGAAGACCTCGTTGGCCAGCGCGTAGGATTCGATCAGGTACAGCGGCGGGGGAAGGATGTCGGCGATCAGGTCCTTGCCGTCGACGATCTCTTTATAGATCGGACCATTGACCTTGAGCGTCTGCAGCGTTTGTGCGCCCACTCCTGCGACGGCGACGATGCCGGCGGCAAGGGCAAGACCCGCTGCCGTCACCACGATTTTGAGGTTGAGTGTCATTTTGCGTCCGTTTGCAAATCCGCCCGCCGGACAGGCGCATGCGTCTGCGCCTCGGCAGGATGCCGTGGTTGAAGAGGAAATTGGGATGGGCTGCGGAGAATTATTGCAGTCAGACGAGACGCGGCTTTGTTGTCTCTCGCTCGTCCTCCCCGAAAATAGGGAGGCAATTACTACCGCATGGTTAAGGTAAGCGCATGGTGAACGGTATAGTGCGAATTTTCGCAAACTTTACCGCTAGGCGGGATTGTTCCCACGCATACACGCAACTAAAGCGCTTTGAGGTGTTGCATCGGCAATCAGCCGGTGATGTCGACGACGCCACAATCCCCCGCCTCGGAGGCAAAAGCGAGGAGTTTACCTGTGCTGCTCCAGGCAAGCGAGGTCACTGCACCCTTGCCGGGACGACGCAATAGCGCCTCCTTGCCATCGGCGATGCGCACGGCGAGGATCATGCCGTCGATGAACCCGATCGCCAGAACCTCTTCGATCGGGTGGAAGGCTACCTGGGTAACGAGAATGTTGGCGCGGGTGCCGAGTTCGAGCGGGGCCTTGCCCATCGGGCCGTCCTTGCCGGAGAATGGCCAGACGATCGCAGCCGGTGCGCCTGACGAGGCGAGCCACTTGCCCTTCGGGGACCATGACAAGGATTTGACCTTGGCGGGATAGCCGGTCATCCGCATATGACGGGTGTCGGCGGCCTTGCCATCGAGCTTCCAGCCATGCAGCGCCGATTCCTGCATCATGGTGACGACGAAGCGGCCATCGGGCGAGAAGGTCACGCCCGTATGCGCGCCCTTCCAGTCGAGATTGACGGGCGCGCCTGCGGTCCCGACCCAGTGCAGCGTGACGCCGTTATAGCGGGCAACAGCGATGCGCAGGCCCTTGGGCGCGAAATCCACCGCCTCGACGGTGCGTTCCTCGGTGAATTCCTTCGTCGTGCCATCGGCAAGACGCACGAAGGCCGACTTGCCATGGGCATAGGCGACGGCGCCTTGCGGACCGGGTGCGACGACCGAGATCCACTTGCGCGGCACATGGGCAAGTTCGGTGACCGTGCCGTCATGGGCGATGCGGAGCACGCGGCCGTCCTCGCCACCTGTCAGCAGGGTCTGGCTTGCCGGATCCTTGACGCAGGTCAGCAGACCGGCATTCGCCTCCGTGACCTTTTCGCCGCCATCCAGCCGGTGAATGGCACCGCTCGCAGCGGCGAAGACCGGGATGTCACCGAGAAAATGGGTCGAGACAACGTGACCTTCGATATCGAGCGGTGCGACTGTGGGCATACGGACAGGCTTTCTTTCAGGCAGAACGGTTCGGTCAGGCGGAGAAGGGCGCAAGCGCGCCCCGCTCGTTCGGTTCAGGCAGAGGCTTCGCAGGCCTTGAAGCTCGCTTCGAGCTTTTCGCGGTCGAGTTCGCGGCCGATGAAGACGAGGCGGCTTTCGCGCTTCTCGCCTTCCTTCCACGGACGCTGATGGTCGCCTTCGACGATCATGTGCACGCCCTGGACGACATAACGCTCCTCGTCGCCCTTGAAGGCGATGATGCCCTTCAGACGCAGGATGTTCGGCCCTTGCGTCTGGGTCACCTTCTGGATCCAGGGGAAGAAGCGGTCCGGGTTCATCTCGCCGCCGCGCAGCGAGACCGAGGTCACGGTCACGTCGTGGATCGCTGATGGGGCGTTGTGGTCATGGTGGTGATGGCCATGTCCATGGTCGTGATGATGGTGATCTTGTCCGTGATCATGGTCATGATGATCATGGCCGTGGTGATGGTGGTCATGGTCGCAGTCGGGACCGCAGACATGGTCCGGGTCGTCATGGTCGAGGAAATGGGGATCATTTTCGAGCGCGCGCTCAAGATTGAACGCCCCCTGGTCCAACACCTTGGCGAGGTCGACGCCGGAGCGGGTCGTCGAATAGATGCGGGCCGACGGATTGATCGCGCGGACGATATGCTCGATCTGGTGCAACTCGTCATGGCTGACGAGATCGGCCTTGTTGATGACGACCACATCGGCAAAGGCGATCTGGTCTTCGGCTTCGCGGCTGTCCTTCAGGCGCAGCGGCAGGTGCTTGGCATCGACCAGGGCGACCACGGCATCGAGCTCCGTCTTGGAGCGGACGTCGTCATCCATGAAGAAGGTCTGGGCGACCGGGACCGGGTCGGCGAGACCCGTGGTTTCGACGATGATGCCATCGAAGCGGCCGGGACGGCGCATCAGGCCTTCCACGACGCGGATCAGGTCGCCGCGCACGGTGCAGCAGACGCAGCCGTTGTTCATTTCGTAGATTTCTTCATCCGACTCGACGATGAGGTCGTTGTCGATGCCGATTTCGCCGAACTCGTTGACGATGACGGCGTATTTCTTGCCGTGGTTTTCCGACAGGATGCGGTTAAGCAGGGTGGTCTTGCCGGCGCCGAGATAGCCGGTGAGCACGGTGACGGGTGTCGGTTTTACGGATGCTTCGGTCATGAAAGCCTCTGGTGTCAGGGGGTGCCGGGCGGTGCGGCTGTAATGGTGTTACCCCCATATAGGCGTTCCGCCCTGCCAGTTCAAAGGCTTTCGTCAAGCTGTATCTAGGTCTGAGACATCGAACCTGTGCACGTCCTCCAGCAACTCCAGAAGGCCCGCGACCGCATGCGCGAGCAGCTTCTCCCCCCTCTCTGCCGTCGCTGCCGCCGCATTGCCGGCCACGCCCTCAGGGTTGAGGTCCGACATCTTCCAGCCGAAGGCATGGGGGCCGTAGGCGCGCAGGTGCTTGAAACGGGCGGCGAAGTCTGACTGGCGCGACGGGAATGCCCGCGCCTTGGCCATGTCGACCCGACCCGGCGCCAGCGCCAGCATGACGGATGTCTCGATGTCGCCGCCGTGGATGTCGATTGCCTTCGCTTCAGGCGTTATCCAGCCCTCTGGCTGGCCGAAGCGCGTCCAGCTGGTGGCGACCACCAGCATGTTGAAGCGCACTCGTGCTTCGGTTGCGACAATCGTAAGCAGCGGGGAATTGCCGCCATGGGCGTTCATCAGCACCAGCTTGCGAATGCCTTGGCGGTTCAGGTCTTCGGCGATGTCGAGCCAGCGGTTGATCGCCTCGTCGTAGGTGAGCGACCGGCTGCCGTTTACATCCATATGTTCGATCGAATAGCCTACGGGCTCTGCCGGCAGAATGGTGACGGGCAGATGGGACGGCAGCGTACCGGCGACGCGGCGCATGATGCCATCAGCAATGATCGTGTCGGTCTCGAAGGGCAAGTGCGGGCCGTGCTGCTCATGCGCGCCGAGCGGCAGGACGGCAATCCAGTCGCGCCGGTCATCGGCGCGCAGGCTGGGATCATTCTCCGCGAACGATAGGGCGGGTTTCGCCATCTGGTCTAACCTCATCATCTTCGTTATGCATGGCAGCCGTCGCGGCGGATTGCAGTGAGGGCCGCAGCGTTTGTCGACCGGGGAGAGTCATGGCGAAAAAGGACAAGGCCGACAAGGACCGCGGTGAAAAGAAGAAGGGCAAGAAGAAGGAGCCGCCGGCTTCGGGTGTGCTGAGCGGCACCGTGACCCAGGTTGCGCGTGCCTTGCGAACCCGGCTTTCCCATGGGCTTGCCGAAAGCGGGCTCTATCCGGGCCAGGATGGGGTGGTGCAGCTTCTCGCGCAGGACGATGGCCAGACGCCGGGTGCGCTGGCCCACCAGCTCGGCGTCAAGGCGCCGACCATGACCCGCACGATCGGGCGGATGGAGGCGCAGGGTTTCGTCATGCGCCGCACCGACGATCGGGACGGACGCCTGACCAAAGTCTATCTGACGGACGAGGGGCGCGGCAGCGTCGCGCGGATCGCTCAGGCGACGGCTGCCTGCGAGGCTCATGCCCTCCAGGGCCTGTCGGGCAAGGACGTGAAAATCCTGGTCAAGTTGCTGGCGGTCATCGAGGGCAATCTCTCGGGTCAGAGCGGCATGCGGTCAGCTGATCATGCGGACGACGACGGCGATTGAAATCGCCAATTAAATTGTTTAATTAAATCTTTTAAGGGCGATCGAGCGCCCACCGGCCTGCTGCGAGGGAGGAAACGTGGCACAAAAGGTAAAGCTTTCGACCATTGCGGAGACGCTTGGTCTCTCCACGGCGACCATTTCACTTGCCCTGCGTGACAGCCCGCTCGTTGCGGCCGATACCCGCGAGAAAATCAAGGAGCAGGCGCGCGCCCTCGGCTACATCTACAACCGGCGCGCCGCGAGCCTTCGGACATCTCGCTCCGGGATTATCGGTGTTGTCGTGCATGACATCATGAACCCGTTCTACGGAGAGATCCTGAAGGCGATCGAGACAGAGCTCGACCGCAGCCGCCACACGTTCATTCTATCCAATCACTACGATAGCGTCGACAAGCAGCGCATGTTCATCGAGACACTGCTGCAGCTTGGTGGCGACGGGGTGATCATGTCGCCTGCCATCGGTACGCCGCCGGAAGACGTGCTGCTGGCCGAGAACAACGGCATGCCGGCGATCTTCATCGCCCGCTCGATGGATGGGCTCGATGTGCCGATCTATCGCGGCGACGACAGCTACGGCATTTCGCTGGCGACCAACCATCTGATCGGGCTTGGCCATCGCTCGATCGCCATGATCGGCGGCACGGACCAGACATCCACCGGTCGCGACCGTTACCAGGGCTATGTCAACGCGCTGCGCAAGGCGGGTATCGAAGTCGATCCGGGCCTGCGCATTCCGGGGCCCCGCACCAAGCAGGGCGGTTTCGAGGCGGCGGTGAACTTCCTGTCGCTGCCGCAGAAGCCGACGGCTGCCGTCTGCTGGAACGATCTCGTCGCCATCGGGTTGATGAACGGCATTGCCCGTGCCGGTCTCATCCCCGGTCAGGACATCTCGGTCACCGGCTACGACGACCTCGAGGAAGCCTCGATCGCCACGCCATCCCTGACCACCGTGTGGAACGGTCAGGCAGAGGTCGGGCGGCTTGCCGCGCGGGCGCTGCTCGACAAGCTTGCCGGCAGCCACGAGCCTGACGGTATCCACCTGATCAAGCCCGAGATGCGCATTCGCCAATCGACCGGCCCGATCCGTCGGTGATCCCCGAGCCGGCTTCAAGGCCGCTCGTCCATGATCCTCGCCCTTCAAGGAGACAGCCATGTCCGATCGCCCCCTCGTGCTTATTCCAGGCCGCATTCATCCGCGCGTCCGTGACCGTCTTTCGGATCGGTTCGACCTTCTGGAAATCGCCGATGCCACTGCCGCAGATGTGGACGCGGACAGGTTGGAGCGGGTGCGCGGCGCTGCGGTCTCCGGCCGATTTCCGGCTTCGCTGATCGAGCGTTTGCCGAAACTCGAGGTGATCGGCAGCTTCGGCGTCGGCTATGACGGCGTGGATGTGAAGGCGGCCGCTGCTGCGGGGATGGTGGTCACGAATACGCCCGACGTGCTGAACAATGAGGTGGCCGATACGGCGATTGCGCTTCTCCTCAACACCATGCGCCAGTTCTATTTCGCCGAGCGCTATCTGCGTGACGGTCGCTGGGAAAAGGAGGGAGCCTTTCCGCTCTCGCCGCTCTCGCTCAAGGGGCGCAAGATCGGCCTTCATGGTCTTGGCCGGATCGGCATGGAGATTGCCAACCGTCTCCTGCCGTTCAAGGTCGAACTTGCCTATCACACGCGGCGACCCCGCACGGATGTCGATTTTGCCTATCACGACACCCTTGTGGGCCTTGCGGAAGCGGTCGATGTGCTGATCTCCATCGTCCCGTCGACGCCGGAGACCAAGGGTGCAATCAATGCCGAAGTCCTCGCCGCACTCGGACCGAATGGCGTGCTCATCAATGTCGGTCGCGGTTCGACAGTTGACGAGCCTGCGCTGATTGCCGCCCTTCAGGCTGGGACGATCGCTGCTGCAGGCCTCGATGTCTTTGCCGACGAACCTCGCGTGCCCCAGGATCTTATCGATCTGCCGAATGTCTCGTTGTTGCCGCATGTCGCGTCGGCCTCTGTCCCGACGCGTGACGCCATGGCCGATCTCGTCGTCGACAATATCGTCAGCTGGTTCGACACGGGACGGCCGCTCACACCGGTTCCGGAAACGCCGCTTCCGAAGAGCTGATTCGGCGGTCAGCCTTCCGCAAGCTTGCCGGTGCATCCTGTTCCGACATGGGGTCTCGAGCGGAAGGATGCTCCGATGAAGTCCTCTCTCGCCATCGTGGCGACAGTCCTCCTGTGTGCAGGTATCTCAGCGGTCGGGCTCAGTATCTGGGCTTTGCCGCAGCGCGCTGAGCGAATGGCCGCCGATCCGATCGTGCTCGGCACAATTCCACCTGCCAGTCATGCGCCGTCAGCCTTTGCTGCCAGGCTGCATGCGGCTTCGGTCTCACCGCCGGCCCTGTTTTCCGTGTCCAACTTCACGCGGAAAACCGTCTGTCTCGTGGAGCGCGGTGCCGCGCTCACCAGTCGCAGTCGCGACTTCTTCGCTCCACCCGATTGCGAAGAGGTCTGGCCCGGTCTGGCGCGGGCGACCACCTGGACCCAGCACCAGGATGGCAGCGTAACAATCAGCGACCCCGGTGGGGCAACCTTGCTGACACTGGTTCGAGGACGGCACTTTTCCTATGAGGTGACGGATAATCCAGGGGCGGATCTGGCGCTCCTGATGCTGCCCTGAGCGTCCGTGGAATGGCACATAGGCGTTGTGGCTTTGTGCAGTAAAGCCGCTCCGGTTGTGTTGTCTCTTTTTCGCCTTTACATGTTCGCGCTAACATAGCGGCTGCCCTCTACAGGCACGCTCAAGTGAAAGCTCTCATCCAAAAGAATAGAGTCCAAGCGCTTGAATCGCTTTAGACAAAATGGTTAGCTCGCGCATCGCTGCCGGGAGGGGCCGACGATGCCCGCCGGTGGGGCAACAACTGGGAGGTAGTTCATGGATCGTCGTTCATTTATCAAGAAGGCTGGCGTCGCCGGTGCGGGTGCTGCGGCGTCCACCGTGCTGGCAGCACCCGCCATCGCGCAGGAAAATCCGAAAATCACCTGGCGCCTGACGTCGTCGTTCCCGAAGGCACTCGACACCATTTTCGGCGCAGCCAACGACGTGGCCGAGCGAGTGAAGGCTTCTACCAACGGCAATTTCGAAATCCAGGTCTTCACGGCTGGCGAAATCGTGCCCGGTCTGCAGGCGAATGACGCTGTTGCCGCCGGCACCGTCGAAATGTCGCATACCGCCAACTACTATTACTGGGGCAAGGACCCGACCTATGCACTGGCGACGGCCGTTCCGTTCGGTCTCAACGCGCGCCTGCAGAATGCCTGGTTCTATCAGGGCGGCGGCAACGACCTCCTCAACGAATTCTTCGCGACGCAGGGTCTCTACGGTCTGCCGACCGGCAATACCGGGGCCCAGATGGGTGGCTGGTTCCGCAAGGAAATCAACACGCTCGACGACCTCAAGGGCCTGAAGATGCGTATCGGCGGTTTCGCCGGCAAGGTCATCGAGAAGCTCGGCGTCGTGCCGCAGCAGATCGCCGGCGGCGACATCTATCCGGCGCTGGAAAAGGGTACCATCGATGCCACCGAGTGGGTCGGTCCCTATGACGACCAGAAGCTCGGCTTCTTCAAGGTCGCGCAGTACTACTACTATCCTGGCTGGTGGGAAGGCGGCGCTGCGCTGCACACCATGGTCAACCTGGACAAGTGGAACAGCCTGCCGGCACACTACCAGGCCATCCTTCACGACGCTTGCGCTTTCGCCAACTCCAACATGCTGGCAAAGTACGACGTGAAGAACCCGATCTCGGTCAAGGAGCTCGTCGGTTCGGGTGCTGTCCTGCGCCCGTTCAGCCAGGAGATCCTGACAGCCTGCTACGAGGCGTCTCTCGCCACCTATGAAGAGATCAATGCTTCCAACGCCGCCTTCAAGAAGATCTATGACAGCCAGCTGGCCTTCAAGAAGGACGCCTATCTCTGGATGCAGCTGCCCGACTACACCTTCGATACCTTCATGATGATGCAGCAGCGCGCCAACAAGCTCTGATCATCCGACGCTATCGCTTGTTTAAATGCAGCCCCGGTCTCTTGGCCGGGGCTTTTTCGTGTCGGCTGCAAAACGAGAAAGACCCCGGCGGTGGCCGGGGTCTTGTTCTGTGATCAATGTGGATCAAGTGGCGAGTGACCGCTACTGGATGACAGGTGGCTGGCTCAAATCCATCGCTGGAGCCGGGGCAGGCGCCGGAGCGGCCGGCGCTGCGCCTGCCGGGGGCTGCATGGCGGGCGGCTGGCCGAGGTCGAGCGGCGGGAGGCCGAAGGAGGGCGGCTGTACGCTGCCACCTGCAGGTGCCTGACCGTCGCTCCCGAGGGGTGGAAGGCCGAAGGACGGCATGGTCGTTCCGCCATCGCCCGAGGGCTGCGGGATGGTGATCTGGATCGTGCTTGGATCCTGCACCACTGCGTCGCCCTTGTAATGCATCACCAAACCGGGGAAGGCGATGACCGTGACGATCGCCAGGAACTGTATGATGATGAAGGGCAACACCCCCTTGTAGATCTCCAGTGTCTTGATGCCGTCGCGCATCTGTCCCGTCACCTTATCCTTCCATTGCCCCTCGGGTGCGACGGATCTGAGATAGAAGAGCGAGAAGCCGAAGGGTGGCGTCAGGAAGGAGGTCTGCAGGTTGAGGCCGAGAATGATGCCGAACCAGACCAGATCGATCCCGAGGCTCTGGGCAACGGGTACGAGGAGCGGCACCATGATGAAGGCAATCTCGAAGAAGTCGAGGAAGCAGCCAAGGATGAAGATGATGATCGTGACCACGATCAGGAAGCCGTATTCGCCGCCGGGAAGGGCGAGCAGCAGGTCCTCGACCCAGACCTGGCCGTTGATGCCGTAGAAGGTCAGGCCGAAGACGCGTGCGCCGATCAGGATCATCATGACGAAGGCAGACAGGCGCGTCGTGGCGTCCAGCGCATTCTTCAGGATGGGCAGGCTCAGACGCCCCTTCACCGCTGCGATGATCAGCGCGCCTGTAGCCCCCATGGCGCCGCCTTCGGTCGGTGTCGCGATGCCGAGGAAGATCGTGCCGAGAACAAGGAAGATCAGTGCCAGCGGCGGGACGATGACGATGATGACTTCCTGTGCCAGGCGCGAGATGACATTGAGGTTCATGCCGCGATTGATCAGGGCAAAGCCATAGACGGAGACGACGGCGAAGGCGAGGGCCGCGACCAGCTGCCATTCCGCGCTGGCGATGCCAGTGAACAGCAGGTGGTATCCGAGGAAGTAGAGACCCGTGCCGATCGCAATCATGACCAGGAGGGAGGTCACGCCATCGCCCAGCGTGCGCGCTTCCTTGGGCAGGGCAGGGGCCCATTCCGGTTTGACGAGCGTCACGGCGAAGATATAGGCGCAATAGGCGGCGATGACCATCAGTGCCGGATAGAGCGCGCCGACATACATGTCGCCGACCGAGCGGCCGAGCTGGTCGGCCATGACGATCAGAACGAGCGAAGGCGGGACGATCTGGGCGAGAGTACCGGAGGCGGCAATCGTGCCGGAGGCCAGCGGGCCATTGTACTTGTAGCGCAGCATGATCGGCAGCGAGATCAGGCCCATGGCCATGACCGATGCTGCTACCACGCCCGTGGTGGCGCCGAGCAGGGCGCCCACCAGGATGACCGCGTAGGCGAGACCACCGCGGATCGGCCCGAAGAGCTGGCCGATCGTGTCGAGAAGGTCCTCGGCCATCCGCGATCGTTCGAGGATGATCCCCATCAGGGTGAAGAACGGGATCGACAGCAGCGTGTCGTTATACATGATCCCGTAGATGCGTTCCGGGTGGGACTGCAGCAGCGGCCAGAACAGGCGGATCTCGGACGAGATGTGTGAGAGTTCGACCCCGACGACGAAATAGATCAAGCCGCCGGCAGCGAGCGTGAAAGCGACCGGATAGCCGAGCAGCAGCATGGCCATGACGGTCGTGAACATGATCGGCGCGAGATTGTGGGCGATAAGGTCGATCATCTCAGGCCTCCTTGCCTTCGGGCTGCGGCGCGACCGTATGCGGGTCCTCGATCCGGCCCATCAAGACGGCGGCGCGCTTGATGATTTCGGAGAAAGCCTGTGCGGTCAGCAGGATGAAGCCGATCAGGACGACGGCCTTCGCGGGCCAGATGATCAGGCCACCAGCGCTCGACGAAACTTCGCCGGAGCGGAAGGACAGCCAGAACCAGGGCCAGGCCAGATAGGCCATTAGGAAGGAGAAGGGTACCAGGAAGATGATGTGCAGTATCAAGTCGAGCCAGTCGCGCGTGCGCTTCTTCCAGCTCCCTGACAGGATATCGATGCGGATATGCTCGTTGCGGAGCAGGGCATAGGCGGCGGCGAGCATGAAGACGGTTCCGTAAAGGTACCATTGCAGCTCAAGCCAGGCGTTCGACGAGATATCGAAGATCTTGCGAATGACGGCATTGCCGGCGCTGATCAGGACGGCGGCCAGGAGCAGCCAGGAAACCCAGCGCCCGATGGCCCCGTTGATCGCATCGATCAGCCGAGAAACAGCCAACAGGATTGTCATTGTGTTTGTTCTCCCCTTGTCTTTTCGTGCTTAGAGCAATGGCAAACCACGCGCAACTGGACTGCGTGGATCCGCCCGCGGGGGCAACGAAAGTTGAATTGTCGGAGGGATGCAGCCGGGGCTGGCGCTGGCTTTACGCCTGCGCGCGCCGCTTGTGCTCGCTTGCATTTTAACGGTTTCGATATGTCGCCTTTAAGAGGTTCTCGCTTAGTGGTTTGCGTGTCACCTCGAAGCAGTGCATTTTAGAACTTGCTTCGTTTTGCGTGTGACTGTGACGTTTTAGGACATGCTTTTCGCCGCAAAACAGGCACAAGGACTGGAAGAGACATCATTTGAAAACTGAGGTTTCGCGTCCAACCTTGCCGGGAGGGCAGATCATGAAGACCGAGAAGCGGCACGATCAGAATGTGCCCACGGATGTGTATCTGTCGTTCGTCAGCTCTCTGTTCGACAACCGTTTCACGCTGTTTACCGGCATGGTTGTCCACATCCTCACCTTCGTCACGGTCTATGTGCAGACGGGAGCGTCCTTCTACCTCTTCTTATGCGCCTGCTTCGTCGCCGTCTTCTCGTTCCGGCTCCATTCTTTCTTCGTCTTCGATCGCGAGGACAAGTCGAAGCTGACACGGCAGCAGATCGCGGCCTGGGAGCGCCGCTATGTCATCGGCGGTGCGTCAACTGCTGCAATCCTGGGCGTCGGCAGCGGCTACGCGATGCTCGCCTTTGAAGACACATTCGCGGAACTTGCCTGCATAGCCGTCACCATGGCCTCAATGGTATCCGTTGTCGGTCGCAATTATGGTTCAAGGCTTGCTGTCGATCTGCAGACTTTGGCGTGCTGTGTGCCCATGATCATTGGCAGTCTTCTTGCACAGGATCTCTTCAAGGCGCTGTTGTCGCTGATGCTCGTGCCCTTTGGCCTCACCGTGCGCTCGATGGCCAATGGTGTGCGCGACTTTCTCTATGAGAATGTCCTGGCCTCGCGCGAAATGGCAAAAATTGCCGACCGCTTCGACACGGCTCTCAGCAACATGACGCATGGTCTGTTGATGCTTGATCCGAACAATCGGATCGAGGTGGTCAATCGGAAGGCCTGCGAATTGCTCAACCTGGGGGACCGTCGCCGCCTCGTCGGCTGTGATCTCGACGTCGTTCTGCGCTATGGCGTCCGCCATACGTTTGTGGACGGGGCCATGTCGAGCCTTCTGCAAAAGCAACTCGTCCATCTCGTGCAAGGCCTCTCAAGCCGCGCGCTCATGCATTTCTCCGAGGACCTGGTGCTGGAATTCTCCGCCAAGCGGCGCGACGAAGGCGGGGTCGTGTTGATCTTCGAAGATGTCACAGCCCGGGTACATGCCGATCGCAAGATCCTTCACATGGCGCGCTACGATAGTCTGACGGGGCTGCCGCAGCGGGGATACTTCATCGATCTGGTCCGCGAGCGTCTTGAGCGCTCCGGCGAGTTCGGGAGGACTGTCGGTCTGATGATCCTCGACGTCGCCGATTTCAAGCATGTGAACGATCTCAAGGGGCATCTGACCGGCGACAAGCTGCTGGTCTCCATCGCGTCCCGCCTGACGGCGTTTGCCGCGGGCAAGGCGATTGTCGGCCGACAAGTGGGCGATCACTTCATCTGCTTCTTCCCGAACGTCGAAGATCAGGATGACCTCGAAGACGTGATGCGCGGCCTGCATGCCGCCTCCAGCGCCGAGTATGATGTCGAGGGGATGCGTATCCCGGTCGTTTTTTCTGCCGGAGCGGTGCTCGTCGAGAGTGCCGCCTTCGACATGGACGACTGGCTGGTCAAGCTAGATATCGCGCTGTTCGAATCGAAGGCGCGCAGTCGGGGCAGCTTCACGCTTTTCGTCAAGGAAATGGATGCGCGTTATCTGGAGCGGCAGCGGCTGAAAGCCGATCTCCGAGCGGCCGTCGACCAGCATGCCATTACCGTCGTCTACCAGCCCATGTTCACTCCGGATGGACGCGGTCTCGTCTGTTGCGAGGCGCTTGCCCGATGGCATCATCCGGAGAAGGGGCCGATTGCGCCGAACATCTTCATCCAGATCGCGGAAGAGATGGGCATTGTCACTGAGATCACGGAGCAGGTACTGCGCCGAGCCTGTTTTGATTGCCAGACTTGGCCGGAGGCAATCGGTGTTTCGGTTAATCTTTCCGTCCACGATCTCAGGCAGGGCGATCTCGCCGCCACGGTCGAACGGATACTTTCCGAGACTGGGCTGTCGGCAAAGCGGCTGCATCTTGAGGTCACGGAAAGCAGCCTGATCGAAGAACTCACTCCCGCGCGCGCCGTTCTGGACAGGCTACGTGGTCTCGGGATCACGATTTCCATCGACGATTTCGGCACCGGCTTCTCGAGCCTCAGCTACCTGGATACCCTGCCCGTCGATGTGGTGAAGATCGATCGCTCTTTTGTTCGCAACATCGGGCAGGACGCCCGCCGATTGAAGCTTCTGCGGGGGATCGTCAGCCTGACGCGCGGTCTCGATATCGGGATTGTGGTTGAGGGGGTAGAGACGCGCGAGCAGCTATCGCTGATCAAGAAGCACAACTGCGCCGATCTCATCCAGGGCTATGTCTTCTCGATGCCCATTGCCCCCCATGCCATCGCCGCTCTCGCAGAAGAGGCCGAAGTCAACGGGATCGCGGCCCACGTCGGCGTGGCTTGACCATCCATTCTGCTGCCTGTGTCCGTGTCCCGTCATAACAGCTGATCTTCGCCAAGGCAGTTGCGAATGCGACTGTTAACCTTAATCTATCGCATTTTAATATCTTATTAATTTTCAGGGGAGCGAGGTAAAAGGATAGGTGATACCCCATGCCATCGTTTGCAGACGGCGGGGTATCAGTATGGAACTGGAAGGCTTTTCGGAACGATTGATGCGCTACCTCGATTTCATCGAGTATCGCCGGATCGAGACGCAAGAAGATTTCGAAGATATCGAGCAGTTACGTTACAAGGCCTACAAGGCAGCGAACGTGCTGCCGGTCGCGGCGCCAAGCATGATTGACGATGCTGATTTCGACCGGCACGCCTATGTTTTCGGGATCTATTATTTCGAAGAGCTAGTCAGCACGATCAGGCTTCACCACGTGACCCCAAAACACCCTCTATCCCAGTCGGCAGGTGTCTTTCCCGACGTGATGGAAGCCTACCTGGGTGCGGGACTGACCTTGATCGACCCCGCGCGTTTCGCTGTCGATCCAGATGTGGCAAGCGAGTTGCCCATTCTCCCCTACATCACTCTTCGAACGAGCATTGTCGCTGCCGCCTATTTCAAGGCGGACCGCGTGCTGCAACACGTTCGGCCGCATCATACTGCCTTTTACAAGCGCGTCTTCTATGCGGAAACTGTCGTCGAGCGGCGGATGACCGAGATCTATGGTCTCGAGCTCACACTCATGGCCACCAATACCCACACGACGGGTGCAAAACTGCTCAAGCGCTATCCCTTCTTCGATTCCGGGGTGCACGAGCGCCGCCTGATGTTCGGACGTGGGGAGGGGCCGCTGTCGACCACGCCGCTGACGGTTCTGCCTTCGGCGCGGCTCGTGGCGGCGGGAAAGGTCACAGGCGCTGTCGCTGGTCGGGATTATTGACCACAAGCGCCGGATCCGATTGCGCTCCGCCTGCCGTTTGTGTATGCGGGGAAAAGATACATTTCTGCCCATGGTTTCGTCAGATGTGATTCCGCCGTGGTGCCGCTAGACTTAAGATTTGGGAGATCGAACATGAGCGAACATCATTCCGGTCCGGTCGAAACCGGTGCTTCTATGGACTACAAGGAGCACGAGAAGACCTATGATCTCTTCATCGCCGGCACCAAATATGGCACGGCCATCCTGGTTGCCCTGATGATCGCCATGGCCGCCGGCTTCTTCGGCGGTGCTGGCCTGCTCGGCGGGTTCTTCATCTGGATCGTGCTGTCGGTTGCCGGCGTCTTCATGATGCGCTGATCGGCGACAGAGCTTTGATTGACGCGAGGCGGTCCTGCAAAGGATCGCCTTTTTCTTTGCCATCGTCCGTCTCAATCCATCGCCATAAAAAAAACGGCGGGTCACCCCGCCGTTTTCGATGTCTTGCCTATTATTCTGGCCTCAGCTGGTCGTGCCGCGCGTGCGCGCAAGGCCCTGTTTGGCTGGCTCGTATTTGGGGTCGAGGCGCAGTGCATGGCTGTAGGACTTGGCTGCACGGGCCTTGTCGCCGCGGCGCTCATAGATCAGCGCCTGGTTGGCCCAGCTCTCGGCGATGTTGTTGTTCAGCTCGATCGCGAGGTTGAAGTCGGCGAATGCGTTGTCGTCGTCGTTCAGCGCGACATAGGAAACGCCACGGCCATTGTAGGGCTCCGGCGCGCGCGGCGAGAGCGAGATCGCCTTCGAGAAGTCGTCGATCGCCTTCGCATGGTCACCGCGCAGCTGATAGATCAGGCCGCGATTGTGGAAAGCGCGTCCGTCGGTCGTGTCGAGCTGAATGGCGCGGTTGAAGTCGCCGAAGGCCTCGTCGATCCGGCCGGCCTGACGATAGATGTTGCCGCGTCCGATATAGGCGACGTCGTAATTCGGGTTGATCTTCAGCGCCGCATTGTAGTCGGCGGCCGCTTCGACCGGCTTGCCCATGTTGCGGTAGACCAGCGCGCGGTTGGCATAGGCCTGGAAGAACTGCGGGTTCAGCTGCAGGGCGGTGTTAAAATCGTCAAGTGCCTGACGGAATTGTCCTGCGCGACCATAGGCCGAGCCGCGCACGTTGTAGCCTTCCGGATCGCGAGGATTGGACTGGATGACTGATGTCAGAGAGGCGATGTTCTCGTCAGAGCCCTGGGCTCGGTCAAGACGAATGACATCCGTGGTTTCCGTCGTGGTGGCGCAGCTTGCCAGGGTTAGCGTGGCGAGCAGGGCTGCCGCTGTGGCCAGTCGCGGCAAGCGCGAAGCCTGGGAGGCGGAGAGGAACACGGAGGTTTTCGTCATGAGGCGCATCATCCGGCGGCCGCCAGAACCCCTCGTAGGCGTCGGACAGCGCTAGTTCGTGTTGCATATCAAAAGAGCGGCGGCGATTCGTCTCGCCCCCGCCCTCATTTCATAGGAAAACGTCTAAATCTAGGCTGATCAGCGCGCGCGAGCAGGGGCCGGCAGAAGGCCTTCGCGCTGCATCTTCTTGCGGGCGAGCTTGCGGACGCGGCGAACGGCCTCGGCCTTTTCGCGTGCACGCTTCTCGGACGGCTTTTCGAAGAAATCGCGCATCTTCATTTCACGGAAAATGCCTTCGCGCTGCATTTTCTTCTTGAGAGCGCGGAGCGCCTGGTCAACGTTGTTGTCGCGGACTAGTACCTGCACGTTTATCCCGTTCCTTTGGTTTTAAGTGTTGGTCCTTCCGTCGATGGAGGTCACATCTTCGGAAACAGCGTAATGGTTCGCGCGGCCACTGAGTCCGGCGATTGGGTTGCGAGATACCAGAAGACCCAGGTGAAGTCCATATGGCGCAAGGCTTCCCGCCAATAATTTTGCGCCCTACGCTGCACTTCTTCTGGGGTGTCGAAAGACGGATGACAATGCGTCGCAAAACGGACGTCATGTCGTGGGTTGATCTGCGACCTGTATCATCCTACCCAAATGCCTGAACCACAGGAGTTTAAGGCGAATGCGCAAATATTCGGTCTTTGCCGTTGTCCGTGAGGCGATGCGTGCCCACAAGGGATGGGAGGCTCAATGGGTCTCTCCCGAGCCGCGGCAATCCTATGACGTCATCATCATCGGTGCCGGTGGCCATGGCCTGGGTGCGGCCTATTATCTGGCCAAGGAACACGGCATTACCAATGTCGCCGTGATCGAGAAGGGCTGGCTCGGCGGCGGCAATACCGGCCGTAACACGACGATCATCCGGTCCAACTATCTCTATGAAGAGAGCATGGACATCTACGAGCATTCGCTGAAGCTCTGGGAGGGGCTCAGCCAGGACCTCAACTACAATGTCATGTATTCGCCGCGCGGCGTGATGATGCTGTCGCACAATGTGCATGATCAGCAGTCGTTCAAGCGCCATGTGAATGCCAACAATCTCTACGGCATCGACAATGAGTGGCTGACGCCGGAGCAGGCCAAGGCCTTCTGCCCGCCCCTCGATATCTCGAAGAATGCCCGCTATCCGATCAATGGAGCCGCTCTCCAGCGTCGCGGCGGCACGGCGCGTCACGATGCGGTTGCCTGGGGCTACGCGCGTGCGGCATCCGATCGCGGTGTGCACATCATCCAGAATTGCGAAGTGACCGGCATCCGCCGTGGTCCGAATGGTGAAGTCACCGGCGTCGACACGACCAAGGGCTTTATCGGCGCGAAGAAGGTTGGCGTGTCCGCGGCCGGCCATTCCTCCGTCGTCATGGGCATGGCGGGCGTTCGCCTGCCCGTTCATTCGACGCCGCTCCAGGCGCTCGTCTCCGAGCCGCTGAAGCCGATCTTCCCCTGCGTGGTCATGTCGAACACCGTGCATGCCTATATCTCGCAGTCGGACAAGGGCGAGTTGGTCATCGGGGCCGGCACCGACCAGTATAATTCCTACAGCCAGACCGGCGGCATGCAGATCATCACGCATACGCTGGACGCCATCTGCGAGCTCTTCCCGATGTTCCGTCGTGTGAAGATGATGCGTCAGTGGGGCGGGATCACCGACAACACGGCCGACCGTTCGCCGATCCAGAGCATCACACCGGTTCCGAACCTCTTCGTCAATGCCGGCTGGGGGACGGGCGGCTTCAAGGCGACGCCGGGGTCTGCCAACCTCTTTGCCCATCTCATCGCCAAGGGCGAGCCGCACCGGCTGGCCCAGGGCCTGACGCTCGACCGGTTCCGCACCGGCCGCCTCATCGACGAGGCAGCCGCCGCTGCCGTGGCGCACTGAATCAGGGATCGTCCAACATGCTGGTCATCAAATGCCCCTATTGCGAAGAAGAGCGTGCCGAGCTCGAGTTTCGCGCCGCCGGTGAAGCGCATATCGCGCGCCCGGAAAACATCGCCTCGATCACCGACGAGGAATTCGCCGACTACTTCTTCCTGCGCGACAATCCGAAGGGACTGATCTTCGAACGCTGGCGCCATATCCATGGCTGCGGACGCTTCTTCAACGCGGCCCGCGACACGATCTCCGACAAGATCCTGCTGACCTACAAGGCCGGTGAGCCCATGCCCGATCCTGCAACACTGGTTGCCCCGTCTGCATCGAAGGGAGAAAAGGCATGAGCGCTGCCAATCGTATTCCCGGCAAGGGCCGCCTGACGCCGGCGCTGACCGCCCGCTTCACCATCGATGGCCGCACGCTGACCGCTTACGAGGGTGACACCGTGGCGTCTGCCATGATCGCCAACGGCATGCATCTCGCCGGTCGCTCGTTCAAGTATCACCGTCCGCGCGGCATCCTGACCGCAGGTCCGGAAGAGCCCAATGCGCTGCTTGACGTCTCGCGTGACGCTGCCCGCCGCCAGCCGAATGTGCGGGCGACCGTGCAGGAAGTCTTCGACGGGATGAAGATCGAGACGCAGAATCGCTGGCCGTCGCTGTCCCTCGATATCGGCGAGGTCAACAATCTGCTGTCGCCCTTCTTCGCTGCCGGCTTCTACTACAAGACCTTCATGTGGCCGAAGGCCGCCTGGCATCAGATCTATGAGCCCTTCATCCGTCGTGCGGCTGGTCTCGGCCATGCGCCGAAGGAAGCCGATCCGGATCATTACGCCAACCGTTATGCCCATTGCGACGTGCTTGTCATCGGTGGCGGTGCTGCCGGTCTGGCGTCTGCGCTGGCTGCCGCCCAGACGGGTGTGCGCGTGATGATCGTTGACGAGCAGCCGGAAATGGGCGGTGCCTTCCACTTCGACACCGGTGCGACCGTCGACGGCCAGAGCGGCTGGGACTGGGCGCAAGCGACCGTCGCCAAGCTCAAGGGCATGTCGAACGTCACCGTGCTCTCCCGCACGACGGCCTTCGGCTATCACAACCACAATTACGTGGCGCTGGTTGAACGCGTCACCGATCACGTCGCCAAGCCCGCCAAGAACCAGCCGCGCGAGCGTCTGTGGCAGGTGCGTGCGAAGCGCGTGATCATCGCCAGCGGTGCGATCGAACGCCATATGGTGTTCGCCAATAATGATCGCCCGGGCATCATGCTGGCAGCGGCGGGCCGCACCTATCTCAACCATTTCGGCGTGGCCGTCGGTGCCAAGGTCGGCGTCTACACGGCGCATGACTCGGCTTATGAGGCCGCGATCGATCTGAAGAAGGCAGGCGTCTCGGTGCCTGTCATCGTCGATGCGCGCGAGAAGCCGGGTGACAAGGTGCTGGCGGAAGCGCGCGCGCTCGGCATCGAGGTACTGACGGGCCATGGCGTGGTCGACACATCAGGTCGCCTTCGCGTCCGCTCGATCACCGTTCGCCGCAATGGCGGTGGTGCGAGCCGCAAGATCGAGGTCGATGCGCTCCTGATGTGCGCCGGCTGGACGCCCTCGGTACACATGTTCTCGCAGTCGCGTGGCAAGCTGAAGTTCGATGCTGCCAACCAGCGCTTCCTGCCGGATGTCTATGCCCAGGACTGCATCTGCGTGGGTGGCTGCAATGGCACCGACGACCTGCAGGCGCTGCTCGACGAGGCAACTTCTGCCGGTCTCTCCTCGGCCAAGGCTGCGGGTGCAACCGAGACGCCAGCCATCTCGCTGTCCGGCGCCAATGCATACGCCTGGACCGGCGGCATGATCGGCGCTGCCGAAGGCGCTGGCCGCGAGGACAACGTGAAGGCTTTCGTCGACTTCCAGCATGATGTCTGCGCCAAGGATATCAGGCTCGCCGTGCGCGAGGGCATGCATTCGATCGAGCATATCAAACGCTTCACGACCAACGGCATGGCGTCTGACCAGGGCAAGCTCTCCAACATGCACGGCCTTGCCATCGCGGCGGAAGTGCTGGGCAAGGAGATCCCGCAGGTCGGTCTCACCACCTTCCGCGCGCCCTATACGCCTGTGACCTTCGGCACGCTGATCAACCACTCCCGCGATGCGCTGTTTGATCCCGTGCGCAAGACGCCGATGCATGCCTATGAGGTCTCCCAGGGCGCCGTGTATGAAGATGTCGGCAACTGGAAGCGCGCCTGGTACTATCCCACGGCGGGCGAGGACATGCATGCCGCCGTCAACCGCGAATGCAAGACGGTGCGCGACGTCGCCGGCGTGTTCAACGCCTCGACCCTCGGCAAGATCGAGGTCGTGGGTCCCGATGCCGCCGCGTTCCTGAACCTCATGTACACCAATGCCTGGGACACGCTGAAGCCCGGCAAGGCGCGTTACGGCATCATGACCCGCGAAGACGGCTTCATCTATGACGATGGCGTCGTTGGACGTCTGGCCGAGGATCGCTTCCATGTGACCACCACGACGGGCGGCGCGCCGCGCGTCATGCACCACATGGAAGACTATCTGCAGACGGAATTCCCGCATCTGAAGGTCTGGCTCACCTCGACCACGGAACAATGGGCGGTCATTGCCGTCCAGGGTCCGAAGGCGCGCGACATCATCGCGCCTTTCGTCGAGGGCATCGATATCTCCAACGAAGCCTTCCCGCATATGAGCGTGGCCGAAGGCAAGTTCTGCGGCGTGCCGACGCGCCTCTTCCGCGTGTCGTTCACCGGCGAGCTTGGCTTCGAAGTCAATGTTCCCGCCGATTTCGGCGCTGATGTCTTCCGCCAGATCTGGGAGCGTGCTCAATCACTTGGTGCTTGCCTCTACGGCACCGAGACCATGCACGTGCTGCGCGCTGAGAAGGGTTACATCATCGTCGGACAGGACACCGACGGCACCCTGACGGCTGACGATGCCGGCCTCTCCTGGGCGGTGTCGAAGAAGAAGACCGACTTTGTCGGTATTCGCGGCATGAAGCGTCCGGACCTTGTCAAGGAAGGCCGCAAGCAGCTCGTCGGCATCTTCACCAAGGATCCGAACGAAGTGCTGGAAGAGGGCGCCCAGATCGTCGCCAACCCGAACCAGCCGAAGCCGATGACCATGCTGGGTCACGTGACCTCGTCCTACTGGTCGGAAAACCTGGGTCGCTCGATTGCGATTGCCATGGTGGCCGGTGGCCGCGCCCGGATGGGCGAGACGCTTTACGTGCCGATGAAGGACAAGACCATCGCGGTTGAGGTCACCGACATGGTATTCTTTGACAAGGAAGGAGGCCGCATCCATGGCTGATATGTCTGTTGCAGAGCGCAAAACCGTTCTCGCCGGCTTCCATGGCGGCAGCGCCAAGGTGCGCCTCACCCCGGCGCTTCCCGCCACCCGCGTCTCGCTGCGCGCGGGCGCCGATGCCGTCGCGGGCCTCTCCAAGGCGCTCGGTCTGACGCTTCCGACAAAGCCGAAGACGTCCGTCTCGGCCAAGGGCCGCACGGCCTTCTGGATCGGTCCGGACGAATGGTTCCTGATCGACGAGAAGGGCGCAGAGCTGATGGCCGACTGCGCCGCCTCCGGCGTCGTTCATTCGGCGACCGACATCTCCCACCGCAACACCGCGATCATCGTCTCGGGACCTGCCGCTGCCGACACTCTCAACGCGGCCTGCCCGCTCGACCTGTCGCTAGCCGCCTTCCCTGTGGGGGCGGTGACGCGCACCGTCTTCGGCAAGATCGAGATCATTCTCTATCGTGTCGAGGAGGAGACGTTCCGGGTCGAATGCTGGCGGTCCTTTGCGGAATATGCGTTTGGCATGCTCGCCGAGGGCGCGGAGGATGCTTCGCTCTGAGGGGCGGGGTGTTTCAAGGGTTTTGAGGAGGCCGGGGTGACCCGGCCTTTTTTATGAGACACGACACCCTGTCTGGTCAGGGTTGCAAAAGCCTCCTTTCTCCTCTGCACTCTGCATCGCAAAGGCTCGCAATCTCAGTCGGTCCATGATAGGTTACATGTAACTAGATTAAGGTTGTGAAACCAATGATGCGAAGCAGATGGAACCCGTCATGTCCTCTATCGCCAAACCCAAGCCGTCCCGCGTGAAGGTGAGCGAGCATCGCGCGCGCCTGCGGGCGCAAGGTTTGCGCCCGATCCAGATCTGGGTACCGGATGTCCGTGCCGCGTCATTCAAGGCGGAAGCGCACCGTCAGTCACTTGCCGTTGCAACGAGCGCTGATGCAGTGAGCGATCAGGCTTTTATCGATGCTGTCTCCGACATCGACTTCGAAGATGGTGATGACGCTTGAGACGCGGCGACATCTGGACTGTCTCGGGCGGCAAGGACTATGCGGGAAAACCTCGCCCCGTAGTCGTGGTTCAGGATGAGGTGTTTGACGCCACGGATTCCATCACCATTTGCGCCTTTACCACGGATGAAACCGACGCGCCGCTTTTTCGCCTGCCGGTGGAGCCGAATGAGCGCAATGGACTGCATTCACCGTGCCGGCTCATGGTGGACAAGATTACGACAGTGCCGAAATCCAAGATAGGAAAAAGGGTCGGACGGTTGGATGACGCCGATATCCTGCGGCTCAATCAGGCAGTTCTTGTCTTTCTGGGGCTCGCAGGTTCATCAAGGGGCAAAACCGATCAGCCAAAGAGTTCTGTATGATCCATGAGGATGGCGTATCGATCGCCATTAGCGGCACAACTCCGTTGGCCAACTCATTTCAGACGGCTGAACCTTCCCACCCCACCCATTTCACCCAGCGCCCATGAAAATCCGCCCGGCCGATCTCGCGGGTTTCGCCCGCCGGCCACAGCGTCAGCAGGAGTGCCGCACCCTCCGGCTTGCCATCGGCCTCCAGCTGCAGTCGGGCCAGCGGTGCGGCTTCCGTCGCGCGGGCACCCGCATCGGCGATCAGCGCTTCACCCTCGGCCTTCAGCGCCGGCGGCAGATATTGCCAGGCGATGGTGTGGTAGATCACGTGGGTCATGCCCGGACGCGGCGTTACCAGGCGCTTGTGCAGCCAGTCGATGGCGTCGGCCTTTTCGACCTTCATACCGCTTTCGGTGGCCATGGCAAGCGCTGCTGCCGTGCGGTCGAGGCGGTCCTGCTGATCGGCCCAGATGTAGGAGAAGAGCCGCAGGCGGTCGTCTTCTGAAGATGGGTCGAGCGGGTTGAGGTCGCAGCCGGCGCGTTCGGTGATCTGGACTGCAGCGTTTGGCGGCGGCGGGCTTTCCCAGCGTGGGGCGAGTTCGACGGCGGAGGCTTTGCCCCAGCGGAAGTCTCCCAGTTGGTAGATGTAGCAGTCCCATTGCAGGTTCAGCCCGGCGCTTGCGCCGACTTCCGAGAGGATCAGCGGTTTGCCCGTCAACGATGCGATGGTCAGGAAGCCGGGGAGCAGGGCGGAGGAGCGGCGCACCTCGTTGGTCTGCGGTGCCGACCTCAGGCGCTCCAGCATGAAGGCTTCGTCGCGGCGCAAGGCGGCTTCCACGGCGGCCCAGAGCGTGTCGTCGTCGACGGCATTTGGCGGATAGACGGCTGACAAGGCCTGATCCTGGCCGGATCGGACCAGGGCATGCAGCGTGCCGGCCAACCGGAGCGCCAGCGCGTCGCTCGTGCCGTCAGGATTGCCGGGCCAGCCGAGGATGGTCGCACCAACACGGGTCTCGTCTGTCAGCCGTTCTGCCGTCAGCGTGCAGAGGCGGGCAGTGAAGGGGGAGCCGAGATCGGCGCAGGCTTTCGTCTGGCGGCGGAAACTCTGGCGGATCTGGTCTGCCCGGTCGTCGCTCATGGTCTGAGGCGCCTTTCGTGTCAGACGCCTTCCGGGCGATCCTTCGGGTCGAACTGGGAAATGGTGATCCAGTCGGCGGTGAGAGCCGGTTTTCGCTCATCCTCGATCTCGACGGTCACATCATAGGTGTTCATCAGCATGCCCGCGCCGCGGAAGCGGGCTTCGGCGAGCTTGAAGGAGCCGCGAATGCGCTTGCCGGTGCGGACGGGTGACATGAAGCGGACTTTCTCGAAGCCGTAGTTTATGCCCATGGTCTGCTCGCGAATCTTCGGCAGGCAGTTGTAGTTCATCGCTGACAAGAGCGAGAGCGTCAGGAAGCCATGGGCAATGGTGCCGCCGAAGGGCGTTTCGGCGGCGGCGCGCACCGGGTCGGTGTGGATGAACTGGTGGTCCATGGTGGCACCGGCGAAGGCGTCGATCATGGTTTGATCGACGGTGATCCAGTCCGACACGCCCACCACGGTTCCAACGAGGCCCGGCACGTCCTTCAGCGAAATCTCTTGCGGCATGAAAATACCTGATCCTTCAATAATTCCCGCAGGCTACAGCCGCTTGATGTCATGAGGAAGAGGCTAAAGTCACTGCTGGGGAAAAACTCAGGCTTCGACCCAGAAATCGACACTGCGGGCCTTCACCGTCAGCTTGGCGGCGCTGCGCCCTGTCTCCAGGCGGCGCCATTTGCGCTTGTCGTGTGACGATGGGAGCGCGAAGTCTTTCGGTTCGGTCGATCGGTTGAAGAGCACGGCTACATTGCAGTCCTTACCCGTCTCTCGATCGATGGAGGCAAGGACCATGGCGAAGGCGCCGAGATCGGGTGTTTCCCAGTCGGCGACTGTCATGGGCAGACCGTCAGTGTTCAGCCAGCTGACATCGCCGGCACCGGTCAGGACACTGGTGTCCATGAAGCAGGAGAAGCGCTGGCGCATGGCGGCAAGCCGGGCGGTCGTTTCGATCAGTTCCTCGTCCGCCCCAGACCAGTCGAGCCAGGTGAGCGCATTGTCCTGGCAATAGGCATTGTTGTTGCCGCGTTGCGTGCGGCCGAACTCGTCGCCCGCCGTCAGCATGACGGCACCCCGGCTGGCAAACAGCGTCGAGAGCAGGGCTTCGACATCCTGCCGGCGCTTTTTCAGGATCACCTTGTCGGAGGTTTCGCCCTCGACGCCGTTGTTCCAGGAATGGTTCTCGTTGTGGCCGTCGCGGTTTTGCTCGCCATTCGCCTCGTTGTGTTTGTGCTCAAAGGACACGAGGTCGTAGAGCGAAAAGCCGTCATGGGCGGCGATGAAATTGACGCTGCGGGTCTGGCCGTGGCCGTCATGGGCGAAGAGATCGGCGGAGCCGGCGAGCGCCGTTGCAAGGTCGCCTGTCGTCCAGGCGTCGCCGCGCCAGTGGCGGCGGAAGGTGTCGCGGGCGCGGTCGTTCCATTCGAGGAAGGCGGGCGGGAAGCGGCCGAGCTGGTACCCGCCGAGCCCGATGTCCCAGGGTTCGGCGATCAGGATGCGATCCTCCAGCACTTCGTCCTCGAGGATGGCCCTGAGAGTAGGTGCGTCCTGATGGAAGCCGTCCCAGTGCCGTCCCATGATCGGTGCGAGGTCGAAGCGGAAACCGTCGATACCGGCTGACAGGACGAAGTGGCGGAGCGTATCGACGATCAGTTGACGGACGAAGGGATGGTCGCAGGCGAGCGTGTTGCCGCAGCCGGTGTCGTTGACCAGCGTACCCGGATCATCGGCCACATGGCGGAACAGCGAGCGGTTGTCGATGCCGCGTAGCGAGAGCGTGGTGCCATGCACATCGCTTTCGCCGGTGTGGTTGAAGACGAGGTCGAGGATGACGCCGATGCCTTCCGCATGAAGCGCTGCGACCGTCTCGCGCAGCTCCTTCACGCCGCCGGGCACGAGGCGCGGATCGAGCGCCATCATCGCGACGGGGTTGTAGCCCCAGCTGTTGGTGAGGCCGAGCGGGGGCAAATGCCGTTCGTCGATCCAGGCGGTGATCGGCATCAGTTCGACCATGTCGACGCCGATGCGCTTGAGATGGGCGAGGATGGTGGGATGGGCGAGGGCGGAGAGCGTGCCGCGTTGAGCGTCCGGCACCTCCGGATGCAGCATGGTGAGTGCCTTGACGTTGACCTCGTAGATGAAGCCGGTGCGCTCGCCGAGCGGCATCATGGGCTTCAGCGGCTTGTGGGCCTTCAGGATTGCCTTCGGCATCAGGGCGGCGGTATCGACCCCGAACCGTCCGAGCCTGATATCGTAGACGAAGGGGCGGTCCAGCTCGGTGGCATAAGGATCGACCAGCAGCTTGGATGGATCGTACCAATGGCCTTGAGACGGATCATAGGGGCCATGGATGCGGAAGCCATAGCGAGCGCCTTCCTTCAAACCCTCCACGAAGGCATGATGCACGTCGCCTTCGCCACGCGCCATCGAGAAGCGGGCCAGCTCGGTCTCTCCTCGCTCATCGAAGAGGCAGAGCTCTACGAGGCTTGCATGATGCGACCAAAGACGGAAATCGGCACCGGTCTTGCCGATGATGGCTCCGAGCATCGCATCCGTCATGTCTCGCCTCGTGGTCGGGTTGATTCGCTCGCCTGATGGAACAATAGCAGGCGAGCGATCTTCGGCCAGAGCCACTGCGCTCACATGGCCTTGAGGTTCACCGCTTTCACAGCCGCTTCCTTGCGTTCGCTGTAGCGATCGGTGAGGTAGTCCGAGATGTCGCGGGTGAGAAGCGTGAACTTCACCAGTTCCTCGCAGACATCGACGACGCGTTCGTAGTAGGCCGAGGGCTTCATCCGACCATCGCCGTCAAACTCCTGATATGCTTTGGCCACCGAGGACTGGTTGGGGATGGTGATCATCCGCATCCAGCGGCCGAGCAGGCGCATGGCATTGACGGCGTTGAACGACTGCGAGCCGCCGGAGACCTGCATGACAGCGAGCGTCTTGCCCTGGGTCGGGCGGACGGCGCCGACGGACAAGGGAATCCAGTCGATCTGCGCTTTCATGATGCCGGTCAGCGTGCCGTGGCGCTCTGGGCTCACCCATACCTGGCCTTCCGACCATTCGGAGAGGTCGCGCAGTTCCTGCACCTTTGGATGGCTCACCGGTGCGTCGTCGGGGAGCGGCAGGCCGGAAGGGTCGAATACCTTCACTTCTGCGCCGAAATGTTCGAGCAGGCGCTTGGCCTCCATCGCCAGAAGGCGACTGAAGGAAACCTGCCGCAGTGAGCCGTAAAGGATCAGGATCCGCGGCTTGTGGGTCGAGAAGGGGCGGCGCAGTGCCTCCAGATCCGGCATGCGCAGGTGATCGAGGTCGGCGGCGGGCAGGTCATTTTTCATATCAGACAATGCGCCTGCCCTCCGCATCGAGCACGGCCTCGCCGTCTTCCTTGACGAAGGCGGAGCTGAAGGCGTCTGGAGCCAAGATGTCGAGCACCAGCTCGGACGGGCGGCAGAGGCGGGTGCCCATGTCGGTGACGACGAGCGGGCGGTTGATCAGGATCGGCGTCGCGATCATGGCGTCGAGCAGCTGGTCGTCCGAGAGCGCGGGATCGGCGAGGCCGAGTTCCTCATAGGGCGTACCCTTTTCGCGGATTGCCTGGCGCACGGACAGGCCGGAGTCGGCGATCATCTTCGCCAGGGCTTCCTTGCTCGGCGGGGTCTTCAGATATTCGATGACATCAGGCTCGATGCCGGCATGGCGGATCAGATCCAGCGTGTTGCGCGAGGTGCCGCAAGCCGGGTTGTGATAAATGGTGACGTTCATGAAATTTCAGGCCTTTGCTTGATTGGCGGATCTGGCGGTGACGGCATGGCCGGCCTCGTACCAACCCTTGCTGCGATTGACGACGGCGACCAGTGCCAGCATCACGGGCACTTCGATCAAGACGCCGACGACGGTGGCCAAGGCGGCGCCCGAATTGAAGCCGAAGAGGCTGATGGCTGTGGCGACCGCGAGCTCGAAGAAGTTGGAGGCGCCGATCAGGGCGGAGGGGCCGGCGATGCAATGGGCTTCGCCGGTCATGCGGTTTGCCATATAGGCGAAGCCGAAGATGAAGACTGTCTGCAGGAAGATCGGCACGGCGAGGATGGCGATCACGATCGGTTGGGCGAGGATCTGGTTGCCCTGGAAAGCGAAGAGCAGGACGACAGTCAGGAGCAGGGCGCCGATCGAGAGCGGCTGTATCTGGTCCTGGAAGCGTTGCAGGGCGCGACCATCGCCGCTGCCGAGTGCTCGGCGCAGCAATTGTGCCACGATGACCGGCACGACGATGAAGAGCGCGACCGAGATCAGAAGCGTATCCCAGGGGACGATGATCGAGGAGACACCGAGCAGGATGGCGACGATCGGCGCGAAGGCCAGCACCATGACGGCATCGTTGAGTGCGACCTGGGTCAGGGTGAACGGCGCATCACCGCGGGTGAGGTTCGACCAGACGAAGACCATGGCGGTGCAAGGCGCGGCTCCCAGCAGGATGAGACCCGCGATGTAGCTGTCGATCTGATCGCTGGGCAGGAAGGGCGCAAACAGCCAGCCGATGAAGATCCAGCCAAGAACTGCCATGGAGAAGGGCTTGACTGCCCAGTTGGCAAAAAGCGTGACGCTCATGCCGCGCCAATGGGTCCCCACTTCGCGGATGGCGGCGAAGTCGATCTTCATCAACATGGGAATGATCATCAGCCAGATGAGGACGGCGACCGGCAGATTGACCTTGGCGATCTCGGCCGAGCCGATGAGCTGAAAGAGGCCGGGGAATACCGACCCGAGCGCGATGCCGGCGGCAATGGCGAGCGCGACCCAGAGGGTCAGGTAGCGTTCAAATGTGGACATGGATCAGGCGACCTCGGGATTGGCAGCATCGGCGGTCGCGCCGATCTCGGCCAGGCGCTTCTGCAGCGAGAGCTTGTCGAGGCTCGTCATCGGCAGGCTGACGAAAATGGAAATACGGTGATTGAGCATCCGGTAGGCCTCCGCAAAGGCGAAGTGCTTTTCGGAATCCGTGCCTTCAGCTGCAGCCGGATCCGGCACGCCCCAATGGGCGGTCATCGGCTGGCCGGGCCAGACGGGGCAGGCTTCGGCGGCGGCATTGTCGCAGACGGTGAAAACGAAATCGAGCTGCGGCGAGCCGGGTACTGCGAACTCGTCCCAGTTCTTCGAACGCGCGAAGCTCGTATCGTAGTTCATGCCCTTCAGCAGTTGCAGCGTGTAGGGGTGAACTTCACCCTTCGGCTGGGAGCCGGCGGAATAGGCCTTGAACTTGCCCTGGCCGAGCCGGTTCAGGATCGCTTCGGCGATGATTGAACGGGCGGAGTTGCCGGTGCAGAGGAAAAGAACATTGTAGATCTTGTCGGACATGACAGGTCTCTCAGTTAGGGCGGGTGATTTCGAGGGTAGGGGAACAGCAGGCGAGATCGTCGATCAGCGGCTGGCAGAGGCTGGCGTTGCCGCCACAGCAATCCTTGAGAAGGTAAAGCGCGACAGCGCGGAAGCGATCGAGATCGGCGCGGTAGATGATCGAGCGGCTTTGGCGCTCGCCTGAAACGAGGCCGGCCTGGGACAGTGTCGACAGATGCGCCGACATGGTGTTTTGCGGCACGCCGATCAGGCGGGCGAGTTCGCCGGCTGGTATGCCATCAGGCTCATGCGCCACCAGCAGGCGGAAGGTCTGTAGCCGGGTCGGCTGGGCCAAGGCGGCAAGCGCCGCGATCGTCGTTTTTTCATCCATAATTCCAGAATAGTGGATATATTGGGTGAGTCAATGCGTTGATAGGCCAAATACGAAAACCCCCAACCTTTGCAGGCCGGGGGCTCAAAATTCTCTCGAAGGACTTCTGCTATCAGGTGATGACCGTCGGCTCGTTCATGCCCGTATAGCGCTTGATCTCCGCCACCTCTTCTGCTGCCGCGATCAGATCGGCCAGAGCCGCCTGCGTCTCGATGCCGTGGCGGCTGGCGTCGGGCTCGTAGCGTTCGACATAGAGGCGCAAGGTCGCGCCCGAGGTGCCGGTGCCGGAGAGGCGGAAGACAATGCGGCTGCCGCCTTCGAAGAGGATGCGGATGCCCTGGTTCTTCGAGACGGAGTGGTCGATCGGGTCGTGATAGGCGAAGTCGTCGGCAGCCGTTACTGTGAGGCCGTTGATCTTGCTGCCGGGCAGGCTGTCGAGTTTGGCGCGGAGGGCTGCGACCAGCGCGTTGGCGTTCTCTGTATCAACGCCTTCGTAGTCGTGGCGGGAATAGTAGTTGCGGCCGTATTCGGCCCAGTGGCTTTCCACGATCTGCTTCACGCTCTGCTTGCGGGCGGCCACGATGTTGAGCCAGAAGAGCACGGCCCAGAGGCCGTCTTTTTCGCGCACATGGTCGGAGCCCGTGCCGAAGCTTTCCTCGCCGCAGACAGTGACTTTGCCGGCATCCATCAGGTTGCCAAAAAACTTCCAGCCGGTCGGGGTCTCATACATGCCGATGCCAAGTTTTTCGGCGACGCGGTCGGCGGCAGCACTTGTCGGCATCGAGCGGGCGATCCCGGCAATGCCTTGTCTGTAGCCGGGGGCGCAGGTGGCGTTGGCGGCGATCATCGCGAGGCTGTCGGAGGGAGTGACGAACATCCCCTTGCCGACCACCATGTTGCGGTCGCCGTCGCCATCGGAAGCCGCACCGAAGTCCGGGCCGTCGTCACTCATGACGTCGTCGTAGAGGGTCTTGGCGTGGACGAGGTTCGGGTCGGGATGGTGGTGGCCGAAGTCGGGCAGGGGGACTTCGTTGCGCACGGATCCTGCCGCTGCGCCGAGGCGCTTCTCAAGGATTTCGACCGCATAGGGGCCGGTGACGGCGCTCATCGAATCTATCACGACGCGGAAGCCGCCTGCGATCAGCGCGCGGATCGCGGGGAAATCGAAGAGGGTTTCCATCAGGTCGGCATAGTCGGCGACCGGGTCGATGACCTCGACGGTCATGCCGGCGAGATCGAAGCTGCCTGTTGTGTCGAGGTCAATGTCGGCTACATCGGCAATCTTGTAACTGTCGATGTTACGGGTGCGGGCAAAGATCGCGTCGGTGGTCTTCTCCGGTGCCGGGCCGCCATTGCCGATATTGTATTTGATACCGAAGTCCTCGGTCGGTCCGCCCGGATTGTGGCTGGCCGAGAGCACGATGCCACCGAAGGCATGGTATTTGCGGATGACATGCGAGGCGGCCGGCGTCGACAGAATGCCCCCCTTGCCAACCATGACCTTGCCGAAGCCATTGGCGGCGGCCATTTTCAGAGCGACCTGGATGACTTCGCGGTTGTAGTAGCGGCCGTCGCCGCCGATCACCAGCGTCTGGCCTTTGAAGCCCTCCAGGCTGTCGAAGATCGCCTGGATGAAGTTCTCCGCATAGTTTTCCTGCTGGAAGACCGGAACCTTCTTGCGCAGTCCCGACGTGCCGGGCTTCTGATCCGCATAGGGTTTCGTGGAGACGGTCGAGATCATCGATTACAGGCCTTTCGAGACGAGGCGTTGATAAAGGTCGGCATAGGTCGCGCCGCTCCTGTTCCAGGAGACGTCGGATTTCATGCCTTGCTTCTGCATTTGCGACCAGAGACGATGGTCACTGTAAAGCCGAAGCGTGCGGCGGATGGCGCGGCGGAGTGCATCAACGGTCACCGGCGTAAACTGAACGCCGGTCGCAACACCGGCAGCCAAGGCCGCTTCATTGGCGTCGATAATGGTATCAGCAAGGCCGCCGGTGCGCGCGACAAGTGGAACACAGCCATAGCGAAGGGCGTAGAGCTGGGTCAGGCCGCAAGGTTCGAAGCGCGAGGGCACGAGGATGATGTCGGAACCGGCCTGCATGACATGCGACAGTCCTTCGTCATAGCCGAGAACCATGCTGACGCGGCCGCGATGATGGGCAGCGGCAGCCTGGAGCGCCGCCTCGATCCCGCTTTCGCCGGAGCCGAGGATTGCGAGCCTGCCGCCGGCATTGACGATCTCGTCGATGACGTCAGGCAGCAGGTCCAGCCCCTTCTGCCAGGTGAGGCGCGAGATGACGCAAAAGATTGGCCCATCGTCTCCATCGAAGGCGAAGCGCTCGACCATGGCCGCGCGGTTGCCGGCTCGCTTCTTCAGGGCGGTGCCCGAATACTTGCTGCTCAACAAAGGGTCCGTGGAAGGGTCCCAGACATCGGCATCGATGCCGTTGACGATGCCGTAGAGGTCAGCGGCACGACTGGCGATGACGCCGTCGAGACCCATGCCGAATTCCGGCGTCAGGATTTCCTCTGCATAAGAGGGGCTGACGGTGGATAGCGCATGGGCGGTCAGAAGACCGCTCTTCAGGTAGCTGATCGTGCCGTAATATTCGAGCGCTTCGTGCCAGGCATGTCCCGGCAGGCCGAGGTAGGGGAAGAGTGTCGCGCCGAATTGCCCTTGGAAGGCGATGTTGTGGATCGTGATCAGGCTCGGAATCTCAGGCGCCTCGGCATAGCGCATGTAGACGGGAGCCAGAGCTCCCTGCCAATCATGCACATGCACGAGCTCCGGTTTGAAGCTCGGCAGAACGCCCGCCGCGATCTCGGCGCCCACCTTGGAGAGAACGGCGAAGCGCTTCCAGTTGTCGGGATAGTCCCGTCCCTGTGTGTCCAGATAGGGGCCGCCTGACCGTTCATAGAGCGGCGGGCAGTCGAGGATCAGAAGATCGAGGCCCTCGTGCCTCACCTCAAGAAGTGTGACCCTTTCATCGAGGATATCCTCGAATTCGTGGACCTTCTTCGGCTTCTTCACCGCCTTCATTACGGCTGGATAGCCGGGGATCAGCGTCTTCGTCTCGACGCCATGGGCGGCGAGCGCGATCGGCAAAGCGCCCGCGACGTCGGCGAGGCCTCCGGTCTTGATCAGCGGATAGAGTTCGGAGGCGACCGAAAGGACCTTCATGGATGCGGCTAACCCAGTTTGTCGATCATCGACTGCGTGATGAGGCAGATCCCGTTTTCGCTGCGGCGGAAGCGCTTGGCATCCATTTCCGGATCCTCGCCGACGATCAGCCCCTCAGGGATCACCACGCCATGGTCTATCACGACATTTGTGAGACGCGCATGACGGCCGATCTGCACCTTGGGCAGGACGACGGCGCCTTCGAGACGGGAATAGGAATTGGCGCGGACACCGGTGAAGAGCAGGCTCTTGTAGAGCGCCGACCCCGAGATGATGCAGTCCCCGGAGACCAGCGAGGAAATCGCCGAGCCACGGCGGCCTTCGTCGTCATGCACGAACTTGGCGGGTGGCGTGATCTCGGAATAGGTCCAGATCGGCCAGGACTTGTCGTAGAGGTCGAGCTCGGGAACGATGTCGGTCAGGTCGATATTCGCCTGCCAATAGGCGTCGATGGTGCCGACGTCGCGCCAGTAGGGCTCGCGCTCGAAGTCCGAGCGGACGCAGGACTGGGCAAAACGGTGGGCGACCGCTTTGCCGCTCTTCACCACATAGGGGATGATGTCCTTGCCGAAATCGCGGCTGGAGTCCGGGTCTGCGGCGTCGCGGCGCAGGAGTTCCATCAGGAACTTGGTGTGGAAGACATAGATGCCCATGGAGGCAAGCGCGTGGTCTTCGTTGCCGGGAATGCCTGGCGGATCGGCGGGCTTCTCGACGAAGTCGATGATCCGGTCGGTCGCATCGACATGCATGACGCCGAAGCCGGTTGCTTCCATGCGCGGCACTTCCAGGCAGCCGATGGTCACATCTGCGCCAGAGGTGACGTGCTGGCGCAGCATCAGCTCGTAATCCATCTTGTAGATGTGGTCGCCGGCGAGGATGACCATGTATTCCGGCGCGTAGGATTCGATGATGTCGGCGTTCTGGTAGACGGCGTCGGCGGTGCCTTCATACCACTGCGTCTCGGACACGCGCTGCGAGGCCGGGAGGATGTCGAAGCTCTCGTTGCGCTCGGGGCGGAAGAAGTTCCAGCCGAGTTGCAGGTGGCGGATGAGCGAATGCGCCTTGTACTGCGTGGCCACGCCGATACGGCGGATGCCGGAGTTCAGGGCGTTGGAGAGAGCAAAGTCGATGATGCGCGCCTTGCCGCCGAAATAGACGGCGGGCTTGGCGCGCCGGTCCGTCAACTCCTTCAGGCGGCTGCCGCGGCCGCCGGCCAGAACATAGGCCATGGCATCACGCGACAGGCTTCGTGCCGTTTTTTCGCTCATTTCTTTCCTCCCCTTACTGTTCCAGTTCCAGCATGATCACGGCCAGCGGCGGCAGGGTCAGCCCTGCTTTTGCCCATCCGCTTCCCGTGGCATGCGCCTCCACGCGGCCACCATTGCCCTTGCCGCTGCCACCATAGATTTCGGCATCGGTATTCAGTATCTCACGCCAACGGCCGGCCGCAGGCAAGTTCAATTCGTATCGTTCGTGATAGGTTGGCGTCAGGTTGCAAATGACGGCCACCGGCTTTTCGCCGGGCGCCTTGCGCAGCCAGGCGAGCACCGAATTCTCCTGGTCATCGGCATTGATCCATTCGAAGCCTTCGCCCTCGCAGTCACGAGCGTGCAGCGCAGGCTTCGAGCGGTAGGTGAAGTTCAGGTCGCGGATCAGTCGGCGCATGCCCTCGTGTGGGGCATAGTCGAGCAGGTTCCAATCGAGGGAACGGGCCTCCGACCACTCGCCCCACTGCGCGAACTCCTGGCCCATGAACAGCAGCTTCTTGCCGGGATGGCCCCACATGTAGCCGTAATAGGCGCGGAGATTGGCGAATTTCTGCCAGTCGTCGCCCGGCATCTTGGCAATCATAGAACCCTTGCCGTGCACCACTTCGTCGTGGCTGATCGGCAGAACGAAGTTTTCCGAGAAGGCATAGAGCAGGCCGAAGGTCAGTTCCTGGTGATGGTACTTCCTGTAGATCGGATCACGGGCAAAATAGCTCAGCGTGTCATGCATGAAGCCCATGTTCCACTTGAAGCCGAAGCCGAGGCCACCTTCATGGACGGGCTGCGAGACCTTGGGCCAGGAGGTGCTCTCCTCGGCGATGGTCATGATGCCGGGATGGCTGCCATAGACATGGTGGTTCATCTGCTGGAGGAAGCGAACCGCCTCCAGGTTCTCGCGTCCACCATACTCGTTGGGGATCCACTCGCCTTCCTTGCGGGAGTAATCGAGGTACAGCATGGAGGCGACGGCATCGACACGCAGACCGTCGAGGTGGAATTTCTCCGCCCAGTAGAGCGCGTTGTTGATCAGGTAGGACAAAACCTCCTGGCGACCGAAATTGTAGATCGCGGTGTTCCAGTCCGGGTGGAAGCCCTGGCGCGGGTCGGCATGTTCATAGAGCGCGGTGCCGTCGAAATGGCGAAGCCCGTGCGCATCGGTCGGGAAGTGCGCCGGCACCCAGTCGAGGATGACGCCGAGGCCGACCTTGTGGCAGCCGTTGACGAAACGGGCAAAACCCTCCGGCTCGCCGAAGCGGGCGCTCGGGGCGTAAAGGCCTGTCGTCTGGTAGCCCCAAGACGGGTCGTAAGGGTGCTCGGTGACCGGCATGAATTCGATATGGGTAAAGCCCATGTCGACGCAGTAGGGGATCAGCCTTGCGGCCATCTCGTCCCAGGACAGCATGGAGCCGTCATCGCGGCGCTGCCAGGATCCGGCATGGACCTCGTAGATTGAAATCGGCTGGCGGCGCTGATCGATGCTTGCCCAGTGCTTGCGATGGGCTTCGTCGTCCCAATCCTGTTCGAGCTCTGGCGTCGTCACCGAGGCGTTTTTCGGCCGCATCTCTGCGCGGCGGGCAAAGGGGTCGGCCTTCAGTGGCTGAAGCTCGCCATGCGGTCCGACGATCTCGAACTTGTAGGTGGCGCCGGCCCGGACATCGGGGGCGAAGATTTCCCAAATGCCCGTGTCACGGCGCAGGCGCATGACATGCAGACGGCCGTCCCAGTCGTTGAAGTCGCCGACGACGGAGACGCGGCGGGCATTGGGGGCCCAGACGGCGAAGTGGAAGCCGTCGACACCCTGATGCTTGATCGGGTGGGCGCCCATCTTGTCGAAAAGGCGCAGGTGCGATCCTTCCTTGATGAAGTAATCGTCCATCGGCCCGAGGATCGGCCAGAAGCTGTAGGGATCGGTGACGGTCCATTCGGCATCGCCGCGGGTAGCGCGATAGCGCACCGGCAGCACGCCATCGAGCTTTACAGGGCCGGAAAAGAAGCCGGCATCGTGATGCCGGACCAGTTCGCCGATCGGCTCTCCGGCGAGATTATGGGCAATGACGGTTTCAGCGCCGGGGATGAAGCAGCGGGCAACATGGCCAGCACCTGCCTCATGCACGCCGAGAAAGGCAAAGGGGTCGCCATGCGTCCCATGAATGATCGCTTCGATTTCTGCTGCCGACGGTGTGTCCGGCTTCGCTACGTCACCGCTCCTCTTCGGTGATTTTGCCATCAAGCTCTCCAGATATCCGCGTTGTACTGCCGGATGGTACGGTCCGATGAGAACCAACCCATACGCGCCGTGTTGCGGATGGTCTTGGAATACCAAGCGGATTTGTCGGTCCAGATGTCATCCACGTCGCGCTGCGCTTTGGCATAGGCGTCGAAATCGGCGGCAACCATGAACCAGTCGTGCTGGTAAATGCCCTGCATCAGATCGGCATAGCGGTCGCGATCGTCAGGCGAAAAGACACCCGAGGCGATCGACGAAAGCGCCTGCTGCAGTTCGCGCGAGGCATCGATCGCGGCGCGGGGATTGTGTCCCTCGGCCCGCACGCGACCCACCTCGTCGGCGGTCATTCCAAAAATCACGATGTTCTCCTCGCCCACATGATCGCGCATTTCGACATTGGCGCCGTCGAGCGTTCCAATGGTCAATGCACCGTTCAACGCGAACTTCATGTTCCCGGTTCCAGACGCTTCCATGCCGGCGGTGGAAATCTGTTCGGAAAGGTCGGCAGCGGGCACCATGACTTCGGCGAGAGATACGTTGTAGTTGGGAATGAAAACGACCTTCAGCAGACCGCGGACCGAGGGGTCGGTGTTGATAACGCGGGCGACGTCGTTCGCCAGTTTGATGATCAGCTTGGCGTTGTGGTAGCTGGGCGCTGCCTTGCCGGCGAAGAGTTTGACGCGCGGGACCCAGTCGCGTTCCGGATGAGACCGGATCTGGTCGAAGAGGGCGACGGTCTCGATGATGTTCAGAAGCTGGCGCTTGTATTCGTGGATACGCTTGATCTGGATGTCGAACATCGCATGCGGATCGAGCTTGATGCCCATGCGGCTGGCCACGAGGCTCGCGAGCTTTTGCTTGTTGGCGAACTTCACCGCCGCGAACTTCTGCTGGAAGGCCGGATCGTCGGCGAAGGCGTCGAGACCTTTAAGCTTCGTCGCGTCGTCGAGGAATTCCGGCCCGATCGCTTCCTTGATGAGGTCTGTCAGGTCCGGATTGCATTGCATCAGCCAGCGGCGTGGGGTGATGCCGTTGGTCTTGTTGTTGATGCGCGTCGGATAGAGCTTGTGAAGATCGGAGAAGACCGTTTCCTTCATCAGCTCCGTGTGCAGCGCGGAGACGCCGTTGATCGAGTGAGAGCCCATGAAGGCGAGGTTGCCCATGCGCACGCGGCGATCACCGCTTTCGTCGATCAGCGAGATCTGGCGGATCTCGTGGTCGTTGAAGCCGCGCTTCTTGCGGGCGTCGAGCAGGACCTTGGCGTTGATTGCGTAGACGAGCTGCATGTGGCGCGGCAGGAGACGCTCGAACAGCGGCACCGGCCAGCTTTCCAGCGCTTCCGGAAGCAGTGTGTGGTTGGTGTACGAGAAGGTCTTGGACGATATCTCCCAGGCCTCGTCGAAGGCCACACCGTGCACATCGACCAGCAGGCGCATCAGTTCGGCAACGGAGACGGCCGGGTGGGTGTCATTAAGCTGGATTGCCACCTTATCCGGCAACTGGGCGAGCGTATTGCCCTGCTGCAGGTGACGGCGAACTATGTCCTGCAGCGAGGCCGAACAGAAGAAGAATTCTTGGCGCAGGCGCAGTTCCTGACCGGCGGGCGTGGCGTCGGCCGGATAGAGGACGCGGGTCAGGGATTCCGCCTTGTTGCTCTCGCGCAGCGCGCCGATATGGTCGCCGGCATTGAAGGCGTCGAGCAAGATCGGGTCGATCGGCTGGGCCGACCAGAGGCGCAGCGTGTTGACGCGTTCGCCGCGCCAGCCGACGGCTGGTGTGTCATAGGCGGTGGCGATGACGCGCTCGCCCTGCTTCCAGACGTAACGCGGCTCGCCATCCGGACCATCAACGGTTTCGACTGTGCCACCAAAGCCGACTTCGTAGGAGCTTTCGCGCCGCTCGAATTCCCAGGGGTTGCCGTGGGCGAGCCAGCTTTCCGGCAGTTCCACCTGCCAGCCCTCCGCCATTTGCTGGCGGAAGAGACCGTGCACGTAGCGGATGCCATAGCCATAGGCCGGGATGTTGACGGTCGCCATACTCTCCATGAAGCAGGCGGCAAGACGACCGAGGCCGCCATTGCCGAGTGCCGCGTCGGGCTCGAGGCCCGCGATGACATCGAATTCGACCGAGAGGGATTCAAGCGCCTCGCGGATGTCATCGATCAGGCCGAGGTTCGACATGGCGTCGCGCAGGAGGCGGCCGATCAGGAATTCGAGCGATAGGTAATAAACCCGCTTGCCGTTGTTCATGTAGGTGGTGCGGGTGGATTCCATCCACGTGTCGATGATGCGGTCACGCACCACGAGGATGGTTGCGGTCAGCCAGTCATGCGGCGTTGCCACCTTGGCATCCTTGCCGATGCTGTAGGTCAGCTTGTCCATGATCTCGGCGGCCAGGGCGTCCGGATCGGAAACTCCGCGCTTGGGAAGGGGAAGGTCGACTTTGTGGGGAGTCTTGATCATCGGTCCGCCTGGCGTTGTTCGTGTCTCCGGGCGGCTTCGAAGCGATTGCCGGTGCCGGCCCCTTGGACGGCAGTTTACGCATCGAAATGAAACAGTTGCAACAGGCGGGGAGCTTCGAGGATGATTTTGTTCCGATCGGCGATTTGCCGCTCAACATCCTGTTCTAATTATATTATCTGGAAAGCGTGAACAAACGATAAGACCGCAGCCATGACAGCTGCGGTCAAATTGTGGGCAAAATCCAAAACGTTTTGGATTGTCTCAGTTGGTCAGGCGGGTAGACGCTGCGGCCGCTGCCTTGCCGATCTCACCGAAGGCCTTGACCAGACCGGCCATATCGGTCGGCTCGTAATAGTCGCTTAGTGAGGACGCGCAGGCAGACAGGAGCGTTTTGCCTCGATCGGGCGCCATGAACGCTACCGAGAAGATCTTGATCCCTTCTTTCTTCGCAGCGGTACACTCATCCAAGACCGCCTTGTCGATGGTCGGGTTCCACGCAGCGCTGTTACCGGTCATTTCGCCATCCGTCATAAACACGATGTAGCGGGTAAAGTCGGAATTGCCTTTGGTGGCGTGCGCGCTTTTCTCGGCAGTGTTGGTCTTCTTCAACGCGTTGTAGGCAATCGTCATTGCGCCGGAAGCGTCGGTGCCTCCGGTCGGCACAGATGGCAGTGCGGTGATGTAGTTTGTTGCGGTCGTGACACCCCAGGCCATGCCAGAGGCGGGCTGGGTTACCTCGTTGTAGGACACCGCGCCAACACGGATGAGGTCGGCCTTTGGATCGGCTTTCACGAGCTCGTTCATCATGATCGCCGAGGCCGTCTTCAAGGCCTGCATCTTCTTGACGTAGCACGGCTTCGTTGGGCTGATGTAGCCCGTCCTGCCTGGCTTTACATCCTTGTAAGCCCAGTTGGACGCGCTGTAGTTCACGCAGCTTGCGACCGAGGTGTCGACCGTGTCCGTGGTGAAGGACATCGAGCCGGAGCGATCCAGCACGACATACATCGAGACTGCCGCGCCGCTTTCCGGCGTGGATTGCGCCGTCGCGGTGACGCTGACGGTCACTTCCTTCCAGCCGAGCAGGGCGGTCATGCCATTGGTCGCCAAGGTGTAGCTCGGTGACAGGCTGACTTCGACGGTCTTGCCCGATGTTCCCAGCTTCCGCTCGACATTTCCGACCGCGCCAGCCAGCGGATCTTCTGCCGCTTCCTCGTCGGTCTGGTCGCTTGCGTCGCCTGGGAGAACGTTGTTCAGCTGCGCCTTCATGAACTTGCGCGCGAACTCGAGCACTTCTTCGTCGGACATTTTGTCGTTCTTCGCCAGGGCGTTCGCCGCAGACAGAACGGCCGAGTCGGCTGAGTCCTGCAATGCGCTGCGCACCTGGACCATCCGGTTCAAGTCGATTGCCACACCAGCCGTGGCGGCTGCGACGGGGAGCAGGATGGCCGTTGCCAGGCCGAAATTGCCGGCGCGATCGTGCCAGAGACGTGAGAAGAGGGATTTGCGCGGGCTGTCAGGGGTAGTCATCATGTCCATCCAAAATCAGCGTTTGGAGGGTTATAGACCGTGGCCCATTGCGATCCGTTTAATGGGATCGCTAAAATTCGATGGAAGAATGCACTATTGGCGCACCGGGATGACATCCACGGCCTGATCCGTCTGATGCGAACCATAGCTCTTCAGGACGCCGATGACGGGGGCGACATCGGCATAGTCCCGACCGTAGCCGACCACGATGTGATCGGTGCCGGCCGCGATATCGTTGGTGGGGTCTAGTTCCAGCCAACCTGTCAGCTTGCCGCACCAGATCCGCACCCAGGCATGCATGGCGTCTGCACCCTCCAGGCGTTCCTTGCCCGGAGGCGGGATGGTGCGCAGGAAGCCACTGACATAGCCGGCCGGGATGCCGAGGCTGCGCAGTGCCACGATCATCACATGGGCGAAGTCCTGGCAGACGCCGCGCTTCTTGTCGAAGGCTTCCGCCGGTGTCGTGTCAACGGTCGTGGCTTCGGCGTCGTATTTGAAGTCCTTGTGGATGCGGCTGCAAAGCGTTTCGGCGATCTGGCGCACGGTCATGCTCGGTTTCAGCATGCCGCGCACATAGGTCGCGATCGCCTTGTCCCGGGGCAACCGTGGGCTTGTGCCGAGGAAATGATGCGGCGATTCCGCATCGAGCGACCAGGTTTCGGCGATCTCCTGCGGCAGGCGGTCGAGCAACGGCGAGAAGTCGGCAGCCATAGGCTGAGCCTGAACCATCACCCGCGCCTGCATGCGGATGTCGAGCTTCTCATGCGGACCACGCAGGATGGCGTGGCTCGTCGGATGGCGGAAGAAGTCGTTGAATGTCGAGATCTCGTCCGGCTCCGGGGTCACCGTGATCGCACCGGCGACCAGCCGCTGACGGTCCGGAAGCGACAGCGGCAGAAGCCGCAGCATGTGGTGGGCGCCCGTTGCCGGAACCTCATAGCGGTAACCGATATGGAGCGAGAGGTCGTAGAGCATCGCGTCAGCTCAGATAGGTCTGGGCGAGGATATCGGAGAACTTCTCCAACTCGCGCTCCAGATTGGTGTAGACATCGGCCGACATGGCTTCCGGCGTCATGACGGCAAGCCCCGAATGCAGGCGCATCGCCTCGCGGAAGAGGCTCGACATCTGACCGTTGACCATGGCGTTCGGCAGTTGCTCTACCTCGATGCGTATCTCGTTCAGCTGGAAGAGGATCGAGCGCGGATTGAGCGGATCAAGCGCCAGAAGGTCGGTCACCGTCAGCCGTGCGGTCGAGACATTGTAGCGGCGGCGATGGGTCATGACGTTGTCGCCGATCTCAAGCAGCATGTCGAGCGAGCCGTCGGGAGCATCGGGACCGGTCATGTGACCAAGCAGGCGTGTCATGTGCAGGCCGCGCTCCAGAAGGCGACCAATGGTCAGGAAGCGCCAGCCGGTGAAGCGGTACATGTTTTCATGAACGAGACCGGCAAAGCCCGCGAGCTTGCGCAAGAGGATGGTCATGGCGTGCGCCGCGTCGTCGCCGGGCTTCACCTTCTCGTGGAAGCGCTTGGCCGTCTTCGACAGGTCGTTCAGCGCAAGCCACCCATCCGGCGAGAAGCGGTCGCGTATGTTGCTGGCAGAATAGACGGCGCTGTCGATGTTGCGCAGCAGGCTTTCCGGCACGCCGGACTTGGTGTCGACATCGATGTTCGAGAGATATTCGCTGACGAAGGCGAGCAGCGGCTGGTCCGGATTGGCGCTTTCGGCATAGCGCGCATGCCAGGCGCGCAGGATGCGCAGCACACCTTCGGCCCGCTCGATGTAGCGACCGAGCCAGAAGAGGTTGTCGGCGGCTCTGCTCGGCAGGCTGCCGGGCATGTTGCGGGTGAAGGTCTCTTCCGCCGGCAAAAGTGAGGTGCGGTCAACGGGCTTGTCGGAGACGATCCAGACATCGGCCGCACTGCCGCCGGACTGCATGGCAATCGCCGACACATCCGAACCGCTGCCGATCCGGGCAAAGCCGCCGGGCATGATCTGCCAGCCGTCTTCCGTGCGGGCGGCGAAGACGCGCAGCGACATCGGCCGCGGCGTGAGCTGGCCGTCGATCATGGCAGGCGTGGTCGAGAGCGTCACGACTTCCTGGCCAACGAGGTTGCCGGCTTCTGCCTCCAGCCATGCGGCAGTGGTTTTGCCCTGCGGGTCCTTGTAACGCGACCCCATGACAGAGCGTCCGCCATCATCGAAGAAAGGCAGGCGCGAGAAAGCCGAGCCGATCACCATGCGGTCGAGATGGGCGGCCACATGCTCGCGCTCGGCCTTCTGGCCGCACCACCAGGTGGCGATCGAGGGCAGCTTCAGCTCTTCGCCGAGTAGGTGACGCGAGAGCGTGGGCATGAAGGCGAGAAGGGCGCGGGTTTCGAGAATGCCGGACCCGAGCGCATTGACGAAGGTGACCGAGGCGTTGCGCAGGGCATCCACCATGCCGGGCGTGCCGATATAGGAGTTCTGATCGAGCTCCAGAGGATCGGCGAAGGCGGCATCGAGGCGGCGCCAGAGGACGCTGACGGGCTTCAGGCCGGCGACCGTTCGGACCATGACCTTGCCGTTGACGATGGTCAGATCCTCACCTTCGAGCAGCATGATGCCGAGATAGCGGGCGATATAGGCGTGTTCGAAATAGGTCTCGTTGGCGGGGCCCGGAGATAGAACCGCAATGCGCTCGTCCGAACCGCGGGTGCGCGCCTGCAGCGCCTTGCGGAAGGCGCCGAAGAAGGAGGCGAGGCGATGGACGTGGGTCTCGGCATAGACATCGGAGAAGGCGCGGGCGGTCGCAACACGATTTTCTAGCGCAAAGCCCGCACCCGAGGGCGCCTGGGTGCGGTCTGCAAGCACCCACCAGTTGCCGTCTGGCCCGCGGCCGATTTCGAAGGAACAGAAGTGCAGGTAATGGCCGCCGGCCGGTTTGATGCCGACGAGCGGGCGCAGGAATTCCGGGTTCGAGGCGATCAGTTGCGGCGGCAGGAAGCCTTCCTGGACCAGCCGGTTTTCCGAATAGATGTCGGCGACAACCGCTTCCAGGAGGTTTGCGCGCTGGACCAGTCCCTCGGCCAGCACCTGCCACTCGGCTTCCGATATCATCACCGGGATATGGGAGAAGGGCCAGGCCCGCTCGCTCGATCCTCCAGAACCATAAGCACGGTAGAAGACACCGGCGTCGCGCAGGTAGCGATCGGCACGGGCAAAGCGCTCGTGCAGATCGTGCTCCGGCATGGTGTCGATGGCCGAGACCAGGGCTTGCCAGACGGGCCGAACATTGCCTTGTGTGTCGATCATTTCGTCGGCAGCGCCGGCCAGCGCGCGATAGCCGGCCGTGCGGGCCTCGCTTTTCGGCGCTTCTGGCGGGGATAGCTCCGCTGCCGTCTTCTGTGCCATCAGATCAGATACCTTGCGGTCGTCTCAGGTCCAAAGTGTGCGGGAATTCCGGCGACACGGTTTCGGGCCATAGGGGATAGGAGCCGGCTGTATGGCCCCAAGGCTCGAAACGTGCAAGCCGACGGGCTTCCGCTTCATTCCCATTCACAGGGAAAGTGTCGTAGGTCCGGCCGCCGGGATGGGCGACGTGGTAAACGCAGCCCCCGATCGACCGGGCAGACCATGTATCATAGATGTCGAATGTTAGCGGTGTGTTGACGGGCAGGACCGGATGCAGACCGGAGGCCGGCTGCCAGGCCTTGTAACGCACGCCGCCGACGGCCACGCCATTGACGTCGGATTTGCGCAGCGGCACCTGGCGCCCGTTACAGGCCACGACGAAGCGTTCCGGATTGGCTGTCTCCAGCTGCACCTGCAGGCGCTCGACGGATGAGTCGACATACCGGACGGTGCCGCCGATAGCCCCTTCCTCGCCCATGACATGCCAGGGCTCCAGCGCCTGGCGCAGCTCGAGCTTCGAGCCCTCGTAGGTGACTTCGCCAACGAAGGGGAAGCGGAATTCGAGCTGGGCGGCAAACCATTCCGGCTTGAAGTCGAAGCCGTTTTCCCGGAGATCCGCCAGCACTTCGAGGAAATCGAGCCAGAGGTAATGCGGCAGCATGAAACGATCGTGCAGGCTGGTGCCCCAGCGGACGAAACGGCCGCCGATCGGGTTCTTCCAGAAGCGGGCAATCAGTGCACGGACCAGCAATTGCTGGGCAAGGGACATGCGCGCATTCGGCGGCATCTCGAAACCGCGGAACTCGACGAGGCCGAGGCGTCCTGTCGGGCCATCGGGAGAGAACAGCTTGTCGATGCAGATTTCCGAGCGGTGGGTGTTGCCGGTGACATCGATCAGAAGATTGCGGAACAGCCGGTCGACGAGCCAAGGGAGGGGAGCTGCAGCACCACTGGCCGGCATCGGCACCTGGGCCATGGCGATTTCCAGCTCGTAAAGGCTGTCGTGACGGGCTTCGTCGAAGCGCGGCGCCTGGCTGGTCGGGCCGATGAACATGCCCGAGAACATGTAGGAGAGCGACGGGTGGCGCTGCCAGTGCAGGATCAGGCTCTTCAAAAGATCGGGACGTCGCAGGAAGGGACTGTCGCCGGGATTGGCGCCGCCGACCACCACATGGTTGCCACCGCCGGTGCCGGTGTGGCGGCCATCGATCATGAACTTGTCGGCGCCGAGTCGGGTCTGGCGGGCTTCCTCATAGATGGCATTGGTGGTGGCGACGCAGTCGTCCCAGCTGGATGCCGGATGGATGTTGACCTCGATGACACCTGGGTCCGGTGCAACGCGGATAACGTTGATGCGCTCGTCCTGCGGCGGCGCATAGCCTTCGATGTGCACCGGCAAGCCAAGCCCACGGGCGGCCGTTTCGGCCGCTGCTACCAGTTCCAGATAGTCCTCGATGGCTTCTACCGGTGGCATGAAGACGCAGAGGCGGCCGTCGCGGGGTTCGACGCTCATCGCGGTGCGCACGGCCCCTCTGATGTCGCCGGCAGAGCCCGTAATGTTCTGCTCGTTTCGGTCTTGCTGAGCCTCGCCGGTTCTGCGGGAGGCCTCGGGCATGGCGCGTCCTTCGCGGATCTGCGGGCCGAAATCCGGCAGGGGTGTGCGTGGGATCGAGGGGTCCGTGGTGTGGATATAGGGATATTGCGACGGCGGCACGTAAGGCAGGGTGCCAAGCGGCATGCGAAAGCCGATCGGGCTGTCGCCGGGGATGAGGAAAATCTTGCCGCGACGGGTGCGCCACTTCTCGCTCACCCAGCGACGGCCACCTGCCTTGGCGTTCCAGGCCTGGACCGGCAGGATATAGCCGGTCGGCTTGGTCAGACCGCGTTCGAAGACCTTGGCGATGCGGGCGCGTTCTTCTGCGCTTTCAAGCTTGGAATTCGAGGGATCGACATTTTCCGGCAGGCTGCCTTCCTTGATGATCCACTCGGCCGGATCCTCATAAGCCGGGATGATCATGTCGGTTTCGATGTCGAGCTCGGCCGCAATCCCGGCCATCAGCGCTTCGGCCTGTTCGTGGGTGACGCCGGTGTCCTTGTGTTCGGCGGCAATCAGCGCCGGATCATGCCAGATCGGCTTGCCGTCCTTTCGCCAGTAGAGCGAGAAGGTCCAGCGCGGCAGGCTTTCGCCCGGATACCACTTGCCCTGGCCGTAATGCAGGAAGCCGCCGGGGGCAAAGCGCTCGCGCAGGCGCCGGATCAGCTTGTCGGCGAGATCGCGTTTGGTCGGTCCAACGGCATCGGTGTTCCATTCGGCGGACTGGAAGTCGTCGATCGACACGAAAGTCGGCTCGCCGCCCATGGTGAGCCGCACGTCATGAGCCTCCAGATCGGCATCGACCTTCTGGCCGAGGGCATTCAGAGCCTCCCAGCTGTCGTCCGAGAAAGGCTTGGTGATGCGCGGATGTTCGGCAACGCGCTTCACCTGCATGTCGAAGGCGAATTCGGTATTGGCCTGACCGATATAGCCGCCGGAGATGGGCGCGGCGTTCTTGTAGTGGGGGGTGGCGGCGAGCGGAATGTGGCATTCGCCGGTCAAGAGCCCCGAGGTCGGATCAAGGCCGATCCAGCCGGCGCCGGGGATATAAACTTCTGTCCAGGCATGCAGGTCGGTGAAATCGACTTCGGTGCCGGAGGGACCATCGAGCGCCTTCAGGTCCGGCGCGAGCTGGATAAGATAACCGGAGACGAAACGGGCGGCGAAACCGAGGCGGCGCAGGATCTGGACGAGCAGCCAGCTCGAATCGCGACAGGATCCGCGTGCGGAAGTTAGCGTTTCCTCGGGCGTCTGGACGCCCGGCTCCATGCGAATGACATAACCGACGTCGTGCTGCAGGCGGGCGTTCAAGCCGACCACCATGTCGATGGTGCCTTGGCCCGGCGTCGTGTCGATGGTCGCCATGAAGGCGTCGAGCGCCGGGGACGAGGGTTCCGGCGTCATGTAGATCTTCAGGTCGTCGCGCAGGTCCTCTGGGTAGTCGAAGGGCCATTTGACCGCGATTTCCTCGGTGAAGAAGTCGAACGGGTTGTAGACCGTCATGTCGGCGACGAGGTCGACCTCGATCTTGAATTCGGTCACCGGGTCCGGGAAGACGAAGCGGGCGAGGTAGTTGCCGTAGGGGTCCTGCTGAAGATTGACGAAGTGGTTCTCGGGCGTGACCTTCAGCGAATGGGAGAGAACCTTGGTGCGGGAATGGGCGGCAGGCTTCAGCCGGATGATCTGCGGTCCGAGCTGGACCGGGTTGTCATACTTGTAATGGGTGAGATGATAGATGCTCGCCTTGATCGCCATTCGTTACCGCTTCGCTGTTCGCCCTGCCGGTTTTTTCCGGCTTGCACCGATCTTGTGCAATGCAGCGCCATAAAGCAAGCGGCCCGGACGGTGGAAGCCGCCGGGCCGCGCAGATGCGGTGTATGACCTCAACTCAGCTTCTGCCGAATTCGTCGACCAGGCGGATGATGTCGTCCTCGCCGAGATAGGAGCCGGTCTGGACCTCGATCACTTCCAGGCGGATCTTGCCGGGATTGGCGAGGCGGTGGACCGAGCCCTGCGGGATGTAGATCGACTGGTTCTCGTGCAGGACGGTCACCTTGTCGTCGATCGTCACTTCTGCCGTTCCCTTGACGCAGACCCAGTGCTCAGCGCGGTGGTGATGCTTCTGCAGCGACAGCTTCTTTTCCGGATGGACGAAGAGGCGCTTCACCTGGAAGCGGTCGCCGTTGAGGATCGAGGTATAGCCACCCCAGGGGCGAAGTGCCGTCGGGTGGTTTTCGGTGAGATGCGCCGTTTCCTTGTTGGCGGCGAGCATCTTCACGAGATTGCCGACATCTTGGGCGCGGTCGAGGCGGCCGACATAGACGGCATCTTCCGAAGCGATCACGGCGACGCCTTCCATGCCCTGGACGGCGAGGTGGGCGTTGCGGGACATGATCAGGGAATTGGTCGTATCGGAGACGGTGGCATTGCCATTGACCACATTGCCGTTTTGATCGCCTTCCGCGAGCTTCCAGATCGCATCCCAGCTGCCGAGGTCGGACCAAATGATCGGAGCCGGCACGACGGCGGCGTTCGGCGTCTTTTCCATGACGGCGTAGTCGATGGAGATGCTCGGGCTTGCCGCGAAGCTCTCCGCGTCGAGGCGGGTGAAGTCGAGATCGCTCTTGGCCTTTTCGATCGAGGTCCGGACGGCTGCAAGCACGTCGGGCGCCAGCGTCTCGAGCTCAGCAATCATCTGGCCGGCGGAGAAGACAAACATGCCGGAGTTCCAGGCATAGTTGCCGCTCGCCAGCATCTTTTCGGCGACCTCGGCCTTGGGCTTTTCGACGAAGCGCGAGACCTTGTGGACGCCACCTGCGAGATCGTCGCCGATCTCGATATAGCCATAGCCGGTCGCGGGCTCGGTCGGTGTGATACCAAAGGTAACGATCTTGCCGTTTCGGGCGGCACGGGCGGCTTTTGCCACACAGTCGCGATAGGTTTCGTCGACGGTGATCTCGTGGTCGGAGGGCAGGATCTGGATCAGCGTTTCGCTGCCATGGCGCTCACCGACGATCAGGGCTGCGGCGGCGACAGCAGCTGCGGTGTTGCGCGCCTCTGGCTCGAGGATGATGCCGTCGAGCGCTACACCGATCTCTCGGGCCTGTTCGGCGACGAGGAAGCGGAAATCCTCGTTGGTGACGATGATCGGGGCGTCGTAGATCGTCTCGTCCGAGACGCGGGCGAGCGTCTTTTGCAGCAAGGTCTCATCGCCAAGGAACCGGATGAACTGCTTCGCAGCGGCTGCGCGCGACAGAGGCCAAAGCCTTGTTCCCTTGCCGCCGGCCATGATGACCGGCACGATCTTGATGCTCATGTTTAATGCCTTTCGATGTCTTGCTGGGGCGGATCCGTCCCGGCTGATGTCGGAGCGACCACTTGATACCTCACGGGCAGGTGAACGCAGCTGCGGCGGATTTGTTACATGTTTGGCGGTTTGTTCCAAGCCCGGTCGACCATCCAGCTTTGACGATCAAGCCGGATGCATTGCCGCGCCTGGCCGGTTATGGTGGTGATCCCGCCGCCATGATTGGCGGGCTCGAGCCAATCAATCCAGAGAGAATGTCCTTGTCCGTCACCCGTCCGCTGTTTTCCGTTCCGACCGCCCCGCTTATCCCAGTTCATGGCATGGCGGAGGGCTTTCCTATTCACCGGATCTTCTGTGTCGGGCGAAATTACGCCGCCCATGCCGCCGAGCTCGGCAACACCGTCGATCGCGTCGCGCCCTTCTACTTCACCAAGCCTGCAACGGGTCTCGTTCTTGATGGAGGCGCGATCGCCTATCCGCCCGGCACGGCAGATTATCACCACGAGATCGAACTCGTGATTGCCATCGGAAAGCCGGTCTTCCGGGTCTCGACCGATGACGCGATGAAGGCGGTGTTCGGCTATGCCGTCGGGCTCGACATGACGAGGCGCGATCTGCAGAACGCCATGAAGGAAAAGCAGCGTCCCTGGGACATTGCGAAAGCCTTCGAGGAGTCGGCCGTCATCGGCGCGATTACCCCGGCCTCTGAATTCGCGCCCGATGCACAGCGCATCTCGCTTGTGGTCAATGACAGCCTGCGCCAGGAAGGCCATCTCAACGAGATGGTCTGGTCAGTCCCCGAGATGATCAGCCATCTGTCACGCTACTATCACCTGACGCCCGGCGACCTGATCTTCACCGGCACGCCGTCCGGCGTCGGCGCGCTTCAGCCGGGGGACCGGCTGACGGGTGCGGTTGAGGGCCTCTCGCCGATCTCCGTCACCATCGGTCCGGCGGCCTGAATGGCCCTGGCAGAGGCGGAGCAGGGGATGGGGGCCGCGCCCGCGCTCGTGCCGGGGCGCGACTGCGGAACCTGTTCGCTCTGCTGCATCCTTCCCGACATCGCAGAATTCGACAAACCGGCCAACGAACCCTGTCGCCACTGCCTCATCGGCGGTGGCTGCGACGCCTATGATGTCAGGCCTTCGACCTGTCGCGACTTCTTCTGTCTTTGGCGCACGGATGCGACTCTCGGGGCCGAATGGGAGCCGCGCGTCAGCCGCATGATGATGTATGCGCAGGGGCCGCAGCTGACGGTGCTGGTGGAGCCGGAGGCCGGCGCGATATGGCGCGAGGCGGCTTATCTGGGCTGGCTTGAGGCGCGGGCGCGAGCGCTGAAGCTGCAGGGTGGCTATGTGGTGGTCTATGCAGGGGAAGAGGTTTCGGTGGTGAAGGCGTGAGATCTCAGAGACCTGCCGCCTTCTTCAGGATGTCGTCGATCCTGCTTTGCCAGCCGGGGCCGGTCGCCCGGAAGTGATCGACGACCTCGGGCGATAGACGAATCGAAACAGGGATTTTTGTCGGCGCCTTCTGGGTGCCCCGTGTTTTCGGGAAGAAAGCGCGCAATTCTTCTGGCAGTTCCGATCCCGGCCGGGCGCGAGCGAAATCCGCGGCCGTCCATTCGGGGTTTTCAGGGTCATCGATTGCTTTCGACATAGCGCTCAAATTCCTTCTTGTGGGCACGGCGTAGGCTGATTGCTCTGACGTGGCCGTCGCGATAGGTGAAAGCCAGGCGGTGAGGCTGACCGTCAATCAGTCCCCAAGCTCGATAGCGGATTTCGCCATACGCGTTTCGATCATCCTGAAGCAGGGCTAGAATATCGAGTTCGCCAGCACGTTCGAGCGAGATGCCGTGCTTTTGCCTGTTGGCTTCTTCCTTCACCTGATCATATTCGACGATCATCAAATTGTATATGCGATTTGATGTGAATGATGAATTCCACCATCGATCGCATTGATTGAAATTGCAACCAAGCAAAAAGCTTTTTTGGAGGTTGCTGAAGGTCGTCTGATTCGACTGTCAAAGTGAGCCGTTCCGGTTCGAAATCCCAGAAACCAAAAAGGGCTCGCCGTTTCCGGCAAGCCCTTGAAAGAATTCGAATGGTGGGCGTGACAGGGATTGAACCTGTGACCCCTACGATGTCAACATTCCGCGCCCCACGGGAAAGCCCGGAATTCTGGGAAGTCTCCGCTTCGTAAAGCGGCATTTCCGGCATCATGTTTCATCTCCGTTCTCATTTTCAGGTTTGCCGAACCTCGGGAGCACTACGTAAAACGCTCCCTGTTTTCATTCAGGTTTTCGCTCTCGACGGGTCAACGGTTCGATACCTACGAGTTGCACCAGTTTGCGCAAGGTCCAAGGTCTGGGCCAGGTCCCTCAGATGGTCCGGCGAATATCGGGCGTAGACCTTCTCCGTGATCCGGCTGTTGGAGTGCCCGAGGAACTGCGCGATCCTCGTCATGTCGTGTCCGTCCTCTGCGAGCCACACTGCTGCCGAGTGGCGGAGCATGTGCGGCGACACCTCGTCGAGGCGAGCAGCCTTTGCAGCGGCCTTCAGGCCCTTCTTGATCGACTTCACCGGCGTCCCGGCCCACTCGATCACAAACGGTGACAGCGCGGCCTCCTTGGCTTCCAGAAGCGCGCCCTTCAGTGACGGGTTCATGGGCACGGTGGCCCGGCCTTTCCGCCTGGTGCCGTTGAACGGGTTCCTGAGGTTGATCAGTCCACGGTTGAAGTCCACCCGGTCCCACGTAAGCTCGAGAGCCGCCGCATTCCGCGCGCCGGTGCCGATCATCACCATGATCGCAAGCTTGATGTGCGGAACCTTCGCCCCTGCAATCAGGCGTGCCACTTCCTCCCGCTTCAGATACCCTTCCTTCGGGTCTGGCTTTGCCGGCCGCTCCACATGCGGGGCACGATTGATTAGGCCGTTCTTTTCCGCCCAGACCAATACAGTCCGCAAATGGCCGAGCTCAGTGTGGATCGTGCCGTCCTGGATGCCAGCCTTTCGCCGCTCTGCCGTATGCTCGCGGCAATCGATCACCGTCAGCGCCGATCCCTCCATCTGCCCGAAGCGGTCCTCGAGCGCCTTCCATGTGAATTTCATGGTGCCGAGGACCGCGCGTCCCTCGCGGTCGATCGTGTAGGCCTTCCAGAGGTCGGCTATCGTCGTGCCGCGCGGCCGGGTCAGTTCCGCGTATCGAGACGCGGCGAGGCGGGCCGCCTCTTTCGGGTCTGAGGTTCCAAGGCGATAACGTCGGCGGACGCCATCTGCTTCGTCCCATGTGACACAGAACTCTCCTCGGAGCCTGGTAAGTCGCCAGTCAGGCATTCGAACTTCTCCACGTCTTCGTGTTTGATCCTCAGAAGCTTTCCGCCAAGACGGAATGCGGGGAGCTTCCCGCTCGCAATCAGCTTGCGGATCTGACGTTCCGAGCAATCCCAGCGATCGGCTAGGCTTTTCGGGGTGAACGGCTTGGTCATGCGGCCTTCCCCCCGTTATTCGACTTTTCCACAGGCTCCTGCCCCAGCAGTGAGCGTAGCAGCACGGCAAGCATCGGCTCGCCCCCGGGGCCATAACAGCTCTCGACGCTGTCGAAAGCCATGTCGTCATCCAGCAGGAAGGCGACCTTCTCTCGAACCTCCTCGAGGCTGATGCATGGGTGCTTCTGGATCGCGTAGTCTGCCGCCTCATAGGCCTGCCAGAGCTCGGCGTTTCGCGGATCCTCTTCGTTGATCGCCCGATAGGCCGCCTGAATGGCGCGATAATCGTCGATGAGTTTGGTCAGCGTGCTCATCCGGCGACCTCCTCGATATTGTCGACCACTCCCAGAGCCTTCACGACTTCTTCCAGAGCCTTCGTGGCGAGAAGGTCCATTGCCGCGACGTCGTCCGTGCGCTTGAGGCCGTTGGAGGCGAGGCGGATCGCATGCAGGTAGCTCATCGCGTCGCCGAGCATGTCCGAGAGCATCACTCTCTCTGTCGTCTTCATGTCCGGATCCCCTTCTGGTCGGTCGCGCGTGCGGCGCTGAAGTTGTCGTTGACGTTGTCGGCGATATCGCGGGCGATCCAGGCCAGCGCCGCGATGCGATCGAGCTCGCAGTCTCGGCTGCCGTTTGGCTTCACGAAGTCGAGGTCGTTGATCTTGCTGACCAGCTCGTCGAGCAGGTGGCCGAGGTTCGTGACGTCACCCTGAATGGTGTCGAGGCTGATGGCTTCCCGGCTCATTTTGACACCTCTGCATTCTCGGCCTCGACGGTGGACGTGTGTGTCAGGTCGAAGACGTTGCAGCGATAATCCTCGACCATCTGCCATTGGCTCTGAGCCAGCGACACAAGGCGCTGCAGCGCGCCAACGTAATCGGCGTCGGCGTTCATGTTCGGCGCCATCAGGTCGATCGCGGTCAGGATGTCCTTGATCGTCCAAAGCGGAGTTTCCATTCGGCCGACGTGGAAGAAGACTTCCTTCTTGATCTGTGAAGTCATGTCCGGATCTCCCCGCGTGAGCCCGCATAGAAGCTGTCGCGCAGACGTTGGGCCCGGACCGCGACGTCATTGAGCAGGAAGTCGAAGCAGTCGCGCTCCCGCTTCGTGCAGCGGTAATAGATCGCGTCGCCTTCGATCTTTTGCGGTGGGCCGATGTTGTCCCATGCGTTTGCCGCGATGTCGGATATCAGCATGAGTTCGTGAACCTGGTTCTCGAGAGCAAGCAGCGCCTCTGCGATCTGCTCCCGTGTCGCCGCGGCGGGCATAGCTTCGCCGCCGGCCGTAATCGGTCGTTTCATGGTCGTTCTCCAATGGCTTAAATTGGGTTTGGGTTGGCCTCAGGTCTGAGGCTTATTCACTCGCGCCGCATTAGTTTAAACCGGCGGTCGATGTCGGGATGTGTTGCAGTTGTCGCCGTTGCGGCCCGGCATTCGCTGACGAAGCGCTTGAATAGCTTCGTGACCTCAAGGATCTGATACACCGCGAAGCTGCTCCCTTGAGCGTTCTCGTGGCTGTTCTTCACCATCGCAAACACTGGGGGTCGATAGGGGAAGCTGGTGAGGACGAGATCGACAACCCAAGGCGGGAGACCGTATTTTTTGCCTATCCGCGCCTTCGCTTCCGATTTAGTTTCGGTGTGCTGCGGCTTGATGGTCAGAGGAGCAGTCCGCTCGACGTGCGCCACCCGCGCATCCATTGCCTCGATCGCCCTCTGATGCTCCGCCTGCCGCCGCTCAAAGTCAACGAGGGCTTGAGCATTCTGGAGCACAATTTCCGCCGTCGTCATCTGCCGAGGCTGGCTTACAGCTTCCTCGATCGAGAGGAAGTATTTGCGGATGGCTCGGCCTCGCTCTGAGCGATCGACCATTCCCAACTCTTTACCCATGCCGATCGTGAGGAAGTATTCGCTGGTCGTCTGGGCGCGAGCTTTTGAGCTCCCCGATTTTGGGGAGCTCAAAACTCCGACCTTCACGTAGTCGACGTTTTCGACGAAGCCGAACCTTTGGATCCGATCCTTGATCCAAGTGGTGTAATCCTTCTTCGCACCGAGGAAGCGGTGAACTTCACGCGCGTCGACAGTTTTTACAACCTGCCCGGCGAGCGGCTTTTCCGTGATAGCGGGGAACTGGTTATGCGCGTTCATCGATGGCTACTCCGATATGTTGGGAGTAACCTTAATGCGAGATAAAAAGCCAGTCAATGGCAATGAGAGAAATATCCTACATATCAAGTTGGCGCGTCAATTGAACTACGACGCCCTCGATTAAGACGTCGCCGCCCTCAACCGTCTTGTATCGGTCGAACTGCTCTGATCTTTCCGCCACTTCGATGTCGGGATAAGTTGGGCCGCCCCAGTCGCTAGGGACGGTTGACAGGGCAAAACCCTTGACGCGCCGTTTTACCTTCCGAGCGCTTAACTCTTCCACTCGCGTGCCCGGCAGCCTGTGAGCAACGATCACCAGTGCGCCGTCTGGGGCGCTATCCGCATTAGGATCAGAAACAGCGGTAAGGAGGTCTCCCTTGGTGATAAAGAGGCCTTCGAGCGACTGGTCTCCCATCTTATAGAGATACAAGTCCCGATACATATATCGGTGTTCACTACGCAGCGGCTTTCGCTCTCGCTGCCCGAAGTCGTGGGCAAAGACGTTCTTCTCCACCTGTGGCGGTAGCTGCCTATAGACGCCGGCTTCAAGAATTCCGCTAATGTCGCTGGTTCTGGCGAAAACATCGATCAAGATGTCCGTCGGCTCTGCCAGGTGGAGCTTGTCGCTCTCGCCAGTAAGGTAACTGTAGCTGCACTCCAGCACGTCAGCTATAGCATGGATCGTCAGCATGCCGGGGTTTTTCGCCTTACCTGACAAAATGTCTCGGACCGCAGATCGGCTTAACTTTGCTTCTATGGCAACTGAGGACGGGTTTTTGCCCATCGCATCCATGCGTTCTCGAAGCCGCTCTTTGAGGGTGTCAGTCGTGAATTCGTCCATGCCGCAAATATCCATCACTTGAAGCTGTTTGCAAGCGAGACATATCACGCATTAGCCGTTGCAAATGCGAGAAATATCCATATACTTAACGAGCTATGGAAAACGAGCTCCGCAAAACACTCCTTGAGACAGCTGCTGCGTTCGCGAAAGCGAGCAACTGCGCCATGTCCACTGTCGGCCGCCGTGCGAAGAAAGATCCGAATTTCTTTAACCGCCTTGCCGACCATGAAAACACATTCACCGCACGTACCTTTGATGAGGTCATGCGGTGGTGCTCCGACAACTGGCCCGCCGGCAAGCAGATGCCGTTTGGCCTAATGAGGTGGATGGCCGACACAGGCCATCAGCCGGAGACGCTCTCCCTATGAGCGCCCCGATCAATGACACCACAACCAGCAGCGCGACGTGGAAATTCCAGTTCGAGAACACGGTCAATGCCGATCCCCGGGCCAAGGGCGCTTGCCTGAAGGTTTTGAGGGTTTATCTCGACTTTGCCAGCAAATCCGACCCTCGTGCTTTCGTGACCATGCCCGAGCTGATGCTGGCAACTGCCTGCACCCGACCGACGCTCAAGAAGGCGCTGCAGACAATGGAGCGTCTTGGCTACATGGTGCCTCTGTTTACCACAGAAGGGGGCGCTACCATGTACCGGTTGGTCAATGCTCGGCAGGAGCTCGTCGCTGATCACATTGGCATTGCCAGGACGTCCCTCGCGTTCGATCGCGCTGAACAGAAAAGGCGTTACCGGCTCCGCAGGAGGATGAAAGAAACTTTCTCCCCGCGCCCTTCGGAAGGTGAAAGAAACTTACCCCCCAAAGTGAAAGAAACTTTCCCCAATACCGTGGAAGGAAACCGTAGAGTTTCTTGCTCTGAGGGAAGAGGAGGATTGATAGAGGAAGATGCTCTGTCTTCATCCAGCTTCTATGGCCCTATTCCTGATGAGGTCCCCTTCGATATCCCATCGGACGAGCAGGAAGCCGAAATCATGCTCGACGAGATCCGGCCATTCATCGGGAATGTGAACGGCCCGGTGCTGGCATCGCTGAAGCGCATGCTCATGAGCGGCGAGCTCAGCCCGGCCTACCTGTCCCAGCAATTCGGAGGCGGCCATGGCGCAGCCTGAACAGCTCGACCTCCTGGAATGGGCGGAGACGCGGCCCACCGCAGAAGTCGTGGACATCGTCGATCAGATTGCCCTTCGCATCTGGTACCGGCGATACTGGCCGAAGCCGCAGAACCCATGCCAACAGCCCATCAATCTCCCAGAACGGAAACGAGGTGCAGCATGACGGATGAAATCAGCGACGACGAGCTCGAGCGCCGTATGCGCAAGAGCCTTTTCAACTCGACGAAAGTTGAAACACGGAAAAAGGGCGATCGGGAAAAGTCAAAGATCGACCCCGCGACGCTCGCAGCGCCTGGCAGCACCGAGGTAGTCCGGCGCCGGTCGAAGCTCAAGACCCACTACGAGTATTACCTCTACAGCCCGGAGTACGACGAGCCCTATTGGCTGATCCAGCGAGTTACCGGCGACAAGCGCGAAATTTACCGGAAGTGCGCCGACGAGGACGATCTCAACAGCGAAATTCGGGAACTCGAGGCGATGAGGCAGGAAGTGCGGAGGACCGATCATGGATGACCACATCGCCATCAGCCCGGGCCAGTGGGTCTTGGCCTGCGAGCGCTTCACGGGCCCAATAGACACGACCCTTGCGGAGCACCTGGAGCGCTTCGCTTTCCATCACTGGATGGACACGACGCCAGTCGATGATTTGTTGGCTGTCCTTCAGGTGGACAAGGTCATGCCCAACACTTTCACGGCAAAAGGTGGTAGCCGCCAGACCAGCGCCGGTCAGCGGCTTCCTCGTGCGTATGTTGTGGCGAGTTTCGAAACGGAAGCCGAAGCGGTAGCGCTCAGGGACAAGCTCTTTGGGATCGGTGATGAGGCCGGACGAAAGATCGAAGCGGAGATGTATCGACGCGTCGAGAAGTTCGCCGAACGGGAAAAGGCGAAAGCGCTGAAGAAGATCCACCGCGCCCTGCCACAGATTTTCGGGAGGGAGCTGAAATGATCCTCCTCAACATCATCAAGCTCCGCTTGCGCCTCCGCCTCTCACAATGGAGGGCAGGTCGATGACGCAGATCCTCAACGTCACCCGGAATGATGACGGGCAGTACGAAGTGACCGACCAGCGCGGCAAGCTGGTGGACGGACCCTTCGAAACGAATGCGGCCGCCTGGCGGGCGATCGATCGGCTCGACAGCGAAGCAGCAGTGCCGAAGCCCCGGAGCAACAAGCGCGTTCTGTGGGGCAAGCCCGAAGCGCCGGCCAAGGGAAAAAAGGCCCGAAGGAAGGAGAAGCAGCGGAGTGCAAAACAGGCGGAGCGTGACGAGCATCGTCTCAAGGTGAACGCTGCCAAGGCTCCGGGGTGGGTGCGTAGCGTGGCCGCGGCGAAGTTCGACCCAGCGGGGCAGCGGGCTTACCGCGACCACAAGCTCGGCACCTTCGGCGCGGCGTCCGAGGTGAAGCGGATTGACCCGGCCGAATACCTGGCGGCTCAGGCGCGAGGTGAGCGTTGATCAGAAGGAATGGCATCAACGTCCACGCCTTCTGTCAGGGGTTGGGCATCCGTGTTCGGCGACCGGCGGCGCTCAAGTTCCGTCGCGAGCCGAACACCATTTATGGCGGCCGAAACATCTCGCGCATGATCGCCTCAACGAGCGAGGAGCACGTCTACTGCGTTCTGCGCTGCATCCAGGCCTCGTCGCCGGATGCCTTCTATGGTGACGTGCTCTATGCGGTCCACCGCTACATCTCGAGCCATCGCTCGGCAGAAGCCGCTGGAGCGCTGGCGCAGTCGTTTGCGGGCATCGACCTTCTCCACCTCCGCAATCGCGCTCAGCGGCTCGCTCTGGGGCCGCACAAGGCCATGACGAAGCGAGCCGACGCGCTCGCAATCCTGATCGCAGACCATCTCGAGCATCGCGAGGACGCCGCATGAAGTTGACCGACAGCCATTCGATGATCCTTGAGCGCCTGATCGAGGCCATGGAGACGGACGACGCGCTACCGGTCAGCATCGGGCCGAAGATGTTCGGATCCTCGATGCCGGAGTATGTCCACACGGTCGCCGAGGAGAATGAGCGCAAGCGCGAAGACTATCGCCAGACCGGGGGCTTCCGTATCCGCGAAGACGAAGCAGCCGAGCGCCGGCGGACTGAGCGCCGCGCACGCTGCAGCCGGGCCCGGATCTCGCGCATGGAGGAGGCTTTCGCATGGGTGCAGGACGCAGTGCCCAACCAGCGGAACCGCAAATGTCTGCTTGCCTATGCTCTCGTGAAGGCCCGCGGCTGGGACTGGAGCCGCTACGTCACCAACCGGAACCGTCGCTTTTCCCGCGAAAAGGCATGGGTTCGCCAAAAGACATACGAATGGATTGCCAAGGCACTTCAACAGATTGAGAAAAAATTCCTGCAGACGAGCCTGCCGTGCATGGAAGGGGCCGATTTACAAACGGGACAGATCGGGCCAGAAAACACGGGCAAATCAATAAGATCGGATTTGCGTTCGTGGATCGCACCTGATGGAAAACCCTCCTATCGGAGGACGGCATAGCCAGGGCGGCCCAACTGGACACAAGCGAAGGCTACCGAGGCGCAATGCCTTCGTTTTGCCATGCCTCATAGATCTCTTTGATTTGCGGGAAGTCTACATGCCCGCAATCTTCCACCCACACCCGAACCACATAATGCTTGCCAGACGCTTCGGCGTCGATCGCGGCAGCAAATGCTTCAAGGGCGGTTGGAAACCTCGTCTCATCCATGCCGGAAAACTCCGCTGTGGATGCTGTGAGCATCTTGGCGGAGGCTTCTGGCAAAACGTCTCTATAGGCGATGATCTGGTTCATGTTCCTCTCCGTGCGGCTCTTTCGCGTTATAGCGGTGCTAGCCAGTATTCGACATAACGACTATCTGACTGTCTGTGCTCAAAGCCCAAAACCTTGAACCACTTGGGGACAGACGGGTGTGGCGAAAAGCTGGTCGAACAAACTGGCAGATTGCCATTGTCCGCTTGGATTTTTCTTATGTGTTCGAAGCAAAATCGCACACTGCGACTTGAGAAGAAGCTCTCTTTGGCCGCGAACGAAGTGTGAATGGCTACTTCGTCTATCGACCAACTGATCACCGCCAGTGCTTCGTTACCATGTGTCAAGGTGTGCGCTTGGCCCGCGTCTGCAAGCTGGGTGAAGATGCTTTTCACTTCTCTCAAGTTGAAACCAGCGTTCTCATACTCCGTGCGCATTCGTGGCGCACTGTCGCGAAACACTTTGGCCAGATCGCTCCGCGTCGTTGATCTGAATTGCATACGGTCCCCCATTCTCACCGGCGTCCTAATCAGCTGATTTGCTCGTAGCCATGCAGAGCCAGAAGGCAAGCCGCTTTTGCCTCGGATGTGGTCGGGGCAGAGCAGACAAACCACCTATCCCCTATCGCGTCCTCATAGGTTGGGCCGAGTTTGCAGCCTAGTAAAAGCAGGGTTTTCTGAAGCGCTTGTCGCTCTGATGAAGGGATCCGGTAATGGAGGTCAGTTTGAGGCTGCATTTAGGTACCTGCAATGCCGCAAATCCGGCGGAAATCGTGCTTTCTCTCCGCACTGGCTGAACCGTCGCCTACGACTGCTTCAAAAGCAATACCCTTCGCTTTCGCCCCATACTGCGTGCCGCGCCTCTGAGCGCTTTGTCTTTCCACAGGTGCACTCATGACAACCATCGCTTTCCGCGACGGCATACTTGCCGCCGATCGGGCAATCTTTGACCGCGACACCTATTGCGGCGAGACGCTGAAGATCCATCGGGCGGGCTGTGGCGCTATCGGTGGCGTTGCTGGCTGCTTCGGTGACGCCTCGACCTTCCGGGAATGGATGACTTCACTCGATGGCGTCGACCTTAGCGGCCCGCCGAATTTCGAGCACGAGAACAGCGAGGCCCTATTTCTAACGCCGGACGGGCAGTGCTTCTGGATCGGCCCCGGTAAGCGGTGGGTGCAACAGCATGGACCGTTCTTCGCCATCGGCTCAGGCTTCAGGATCGCAATGGGTGCGCTTGCTGCTGGTGCTTCTGCAGAGCAGGCCGTCAATATCTGCTGCGACCTGGACAGCTATACGCGCGGCCCGGTCGACACGCTAAAGCTGGAGGGCTGAGACAATGCCGGCTGGCCGCCCGAGCAAATACGACCCGAAATACTGCGAGATGGTCGTCGACCACATGAGGGAGGGCGCAAGCCTCACTTCCTTCGCCGCATCGATCGGCGTTTCGCGCGACACGATTACCGAATGGGGCAATGTTCACCGCGAATTTTCCTTAGCCATAAAAGAGGGCAAGGCTGTTTGCGCCTCTTGGTGGGAGGAAGTGGCGCGCAAGAACGCCAAGGACGGTGGAGGGAACGCGACGCTCGTGATCTTCGGGCTGAAGAACATGGCGGCGGACGACTGGCGCGAGCGCGCTTCTGTGGAGGTTTCCGGGCCCAACGGCGGAGCCATTCAGACGGAAGAGAAATCTGTCACTCCGCGCGCTCTGGCTCGTGAAATCGCTTTCGCCCTCGCGGCAGGCCAGAAAGAACAGCAGGGCGAGTGATGGGCTCCGCATCTGCCCTCGACGAGATCCTTCGGGCATATAACGCGCTGCCAGAGAATGAGCAGGCGAAGATCCTTTCAAACGCTCACACGATCCGGAACGGTCGGCGCTGGGTGCCGAACCCGGGCCCGCAGACCGATGCCTATTTCTCGGAAGCTGACGAGCTCTTCTATGGTGGTGGGGCAGGGGGCGGGAAGTCCGCTTTGCTCTGCGGTGTTTCCGTCAATGAGCACAAGAACGCGCTGATCCTTCGCCGGATCTCGAAGAACCTGAAGGGCATCAAGCGTGAGCTGCACACGATCCTCGGCAGCCATGACGGCTTCAACGATCAGGCGGGCGTTTGGCGTCACTCAAATGGCGTGATTGACCTCGGCCATTGTGAGCACGAGGGCGACAAGGAGAACTATCAGGGGGTCCCGCACGACCTGAAGGGCTTCGACGAGCTGACGCAGTTCACGGAAAGCCAATACACCTACATCATTGGCTGGAACCGCTCGGCCGATCCGAACCAGCGCTGCCGTGTGATCGCTACCGGTAATCCACCTACGACGGCTGAAGGCCAGTGGGTCATTAAACGGTGGGCGCCGTGGCTTGATCGCACGCACCCGAACCCGGCCAAGCCCGGCGAGTTGCGGTGGTTCACGACGATCGACGGAGAAGACACTGAGGTCGAGAGAGACTACGTCGGCCCGAACGGCCAGCGCCCGCGGTCGAGGACCTTCATCCCGGCACTGCTCGAGGACAACCCCGATCTCGCCGAGACTGGCTATGCTTCGGTAATTGAGGCGATGCCCGAGCCGCTGCGCACGATGATGCGGGAAGGCCGCTTCGACGTGGCCACGCAGGATGACCCGTGGCAGGCGATCCCGACGATGTGGGTTCAAGCCGCAATGGCGCGCTGGACGATCGATCCGCCGGACGGGCTGCCGATGACAGCAGTCGCCGCCGACGTCGCGCAAGGTGGCCCAGACAGAACGCAGATCCAGGCGCGCTATGAGCACTGGTATTCGCGCTTTGACAGCTACAAAGGGCACGAGACGCCAGACGGGCCGACTGTCGCAGGGCTCATCATCAAGAAGATGCGCGATCGGTGCCGCGTCGTAGTGGACGCCGGAGGCGGGTATGGCGGGGACACGCTGACCCAGCTCGCGCATGCCGACATTGATTGCTTTGGCTTCAAGGGTGGCGACGGTTCGCGATCATCGACAAGAGACGGGCTCTACCGGTTCAAGAACCTGCGAGCACAGGCGGTGTGGCAGTTCCGTGAGCAGCTGGACCCGTCATATGGCAGCAGGATCGCCTTGCCTCCTGATCCGGAGCTCCTAGCCGATCTCTGTGCCTTCCGATACGAGATCCGGCCCTCAGGCGGCGGCGAGATGATCGTGATCCTCCCGAAGGAGGACATGAAAGAAGCTCTCGGACGGTCCCCGGACAAAGGTGACACGACAATTATGCTTTCGGCGTCCTCACTGGGGGGGCTGAAGCGCCCGAAGGCCGCGCAGGAGCGGCGCGAACAATCCCGAACAAGGCTGCAGGCAGTGACCTCAAACGCTGCACTCAAGGCCAAACTGCGAGGTAAACGCTGATGAGTAAGCTATTCGGTGGCGGCAAGTCGTCAACGCCTGCACCACCAGAACCGGCGCCGCCGGCAACCATGCCTGACCCGGAAGACCCGATGGCCAAGCGCGAGCGCCGCAAGACGACCACGCTATCACCTTCCAGAACAAGCAGCGCGGCGGCTGATCGGCTGACGACTGTGCCTGGTACGATTGGCCGCGAGTTTTCGCGCGGAACTCTTGGGGCTTAACTGATGGCTGATCAAGCTGGCCGCGACCTGATGGATATCGATGCGCGCCTCTTCTCTGCGAAGGGGTCGCTTGATCATCTCTATCAGGAGTTGGCCGAATTCCTGTACCCCGAGCGGGCAGAGTTCACGACCGATATCATTCTCGGGCAGGAGTTTGCTTCGCACCTGACGGACGCTACGCCCGTCTTGATGCGTCGTGAGCTGGGCGACCAGATCGGCGGCATGGTACGGCCTGACGGTCGCCAGTGGTTTAAGGCAACGGCTGCAAACAAGTACGTTTCCCGTGACCGCTCGGCGGCTTCCTTCCTTGAGTTCATGACCGACGTTAATGCGGCCATCCTCAATTCGAAGGACAGCGGTTTTCGTCGTGCTGCTCAGTCCGTCGAACATGACTTCGTGACGTTCGGCATGGGCTGGCTTCAGGTCAGCTATAACAAGCGCCGCGATAACCTGCTTTTTCGCTGCCATCATCCGAAGCATATGGCGGGGCAGGAGGGACCGGACGGCCTCACCAATCACGTTCACCGCAAATGCAACATGGCTGCGCAACTTCTGGCGCACCTCTTCGGGGAAGAGAAGCTGCCGCAGAAGATCCGCGACGCGCTGAAGAAGAAGGATTTCAAGACGACCTTCGGCGCGCGTCATATCTTCGTGCCGCTGGATCTCTATGAGCCTTATCGCAAGTTTCCGAAGGGTGCTAAGTGGGCGGACATTTATCTGCTCGATGACGGCACCATCCTTCAGGAACTGCCGGCCTTCACCTTTGACTACGTGGTTCCTCGCTGGCAATTGCTGCCCGGCAAGTTCTATGCGCTCTCGACGGCTGCAAGCATCGGACTTGCTGAAAGCCGCATGCTCCAGCGCATGAAAATGACCATCATCGAAGCCGGGGAAAAGCAGGTTGACCCGCCGATGATTGCCACACAAGACGCGGTTATGTCGCCTGTGGACCTGACACCGGGCGGCGTGACCTACATCGACAGCGAATATGACGAGCGCCTAGGCGCTGCACTTCGCCCGATCGACCTCGGCAAGAATGTCGGTCTCGGTGTGGATCTGATCAACGACCAGCGCCGGCAGATTGCGGACGCTTTCTTCCTCAACAAGCTGCAGCCGATCGGCATGGCCGACAAGCAAATGACCGCTTACGAGGCTTCGCAGCGGGTAACGGAGTGGATCAGGAACGCTCTGCCTCTCTTCGGCCCGATCGAACACGAATGGACGGGCGCCGTCCTCGATCTGGCCACGGAAAAGGTCATGCGCGCCGGCGGCTATGGCCCGATTGATCGCAATGGCATTCCGGTGGACATGCCCGACGCGCTGCTCGGACAAAACATCACATACGAATTCAACAATGCGCTGAAGGAAGCCCGCGACCGGCAGACGTTGAACGCCTTCCAGGAAAGCGCCGGATTGCTACAGGCTGGCATGTCTCTTGATCCGTCGCTTGCCGGTGATGTGGACGCTCGGACCATGTTCCGCGACGCCTTCGGTGCGGTCCCTGGCGGGCGTGCTGACTGGCTTGTCGATGCTGAACAGGCCGTAGCCGCTCGCCAGCAGTTGCAAGACAAGATGGCACAGCAGCAGCAACTTCAGCAGGTCGGTCAAGTGGCGGACGTTGCCGAACGGGCAGGCGGCGCCGCTCAAGCAATCCAGCAGGCTTTGACCGCCTGACGCCGGCTGACCCGGTTTTCCATTTGAACGGTGATCCATGAAGAAACCACGCTATCGCCCGTGGCTACCCGTCACAGTGCGCTCTGACAATGAACTACCGGCCAATGATCTGGAGATCCGCAAGGCTGATTGTGTGGCTATCCAGGCAGTCGCGACCGGGACGGCCAACGAAGACCAGCAGAAACGGGCATTCGCCGCGATCCTGCACATTTCCGGCCTCGGCGGGCTCGCATGGATGCCGCACGAGCACGGCGGCGATCGAGACACGACCTTTGCAGCGGGCAAGCAGCATGTCGGGCACCAGCTCCGCAAGCTGACGAGCTTTTCCCTTTCGATTTTAACAGGTGAGAAACGATGACGGACCCAATCATGGCCCCGGATACGGGCGCACAGCCAACCGACATGCAGGCCCCTGTAGCGGCTCCCCCCGCTTCGGAGACGCCAGCACCCGTCGCAGGTGCTGAAACCGCTCCAGCGCCTCCCTCTGGCGGTTCTGACGCGGATCTTCAGGCTCTCCGCGAGAAGCTGGCCGGCGGTGACGCTGCATTCCTCAAGCAGCTCGAACGCTACAAGAGCGAAGAGGACATTTCGAAGGGCTTCCGGGAAGCCTACAAGGCGGCAAAGGCTGGCGGCAAGCCTGTTGAGTTGACGGACAAGTCCACGCCGGAAGAGGTCAAGGCCTACCGGGAAGCCATGGGCATCCCTGAAGACCCAACGGCCTACCCGGTTTCGTTCGCTGAAGACTTTGGCGCCTCAGAGTACGACACGGCCATCCTCGATGACTTCAAGGCCGCGATGCACGAAAAGAACGTGCCGCCGAAGGTCGCTGCCGCTGCCCTCGAATGGTATCAGGATTTTGCGACGGTCCAAGCTCAAGAGCTGAATGCGCAGCTCGCCAGGACTGCGAAGGAAACGCAGGCCACGCTGCGGGCTGAATGGGGCGGTGACTATGACGGTAACATCGGCGCCGCTCAACAGCTCATGAAGCAGCACCTCGGCGACGATGGGTTCATGTCCCTCATGGAAATGCGCCTGATGGATGGCTCACGCCTCCAGGACAATTTGCCGTTTGTGAAGATGATGGCCGATCTGGGCGGCGACTACTTCGGCTCGACGGCCATCTTTACCGGCGACGGTGAAGCGACCGGCAAGACATTGGAGCAGCAGAAGACTGAGCTTCTCCAGCTCCGCGTTTCAGATCCCGAAAAGTTCAAGTCTGACGATGTTCAGTCGAAGCTCACACGGATCTATTCACAACTTGAAAAGGTGAATGCCCGGTCTTGATCGGGCACACTAAACCAGCGGCACCCCGGCGACGGCCCCGCAACCTCTCGACAATCGAAGCTGATGCGACGCCCCGGAAACGGTGAATAGCGGCCCCTTGCTCACGCTCGGCACCCCGCAAAAGCCACGACCGGCACCCTGACCACGGCTGAAGGCAACCCCTCCCAAAATCAATCTGAGGAACTGTTACGATGGCTTACGTCATTACGAAACAGCAGTACCGGGATGAATGGGTCGTCGCATTTCAGCGCGGCGAAACCTATCTCAAGGACTGCACCACCCGCGAGCTGATGATCAACGGCCTCACGGCCAATTTCTCGGTTCAGGGTTCCGCTGACCGTATGACGGAACGCGGCACAAACGGCCTGATCCCCTCGCGCAACCGCACGGACAGCAACGTCCCTGTGACGCTCAAGGAGAAGCATTCGAAGGAAACCCGCACGGGCTTCGATGTCTTCACGGCCCCTGCCAACCTCCGCGAAGCGATGCAGAACGCCTCGGCAAAGACTGCCGCGCGTGAAATCGACTTCACCATCATCGATGCGCTGACCGCTGCAACCACGTCCTACGCCAGCGGCGCGGCTCAGACCCTCACCTATGGCAAGACCGTTGACGCGCTGACTGAGCTTTTCGAAGCCGATGTCATGTCCGGCGACGAAATCACTTGCCTGTGGACCCCGAAGGCTTGGGCTCGTCTCCTGACGTTCCAGGAATTCAAGTCGGCTGACTACATCGATGAAAAGCCGCTGGTCGGCCTTGCTCTCGACCGCCCGAAAATCTGGCTGGGCGCGAAGCACATCATGCACAACGGCTTGCCGGGCAAGGGCACGGCGACTGCATCCAACTTCATCTTTGCAAAGGGCGCTCTTGGTCATGCCGTGTCGAACGACATGGTCCAGGTCGCTGCCGGCTACAACGATGAGGATGACTATTCGTATGACCGCGCGACCCTCTACGACGGCGCGGCCATCCTGCAACAGGCCGGCGTGATCAAGGTCGTCACCGACGACACCGCCGCATTCACGTAAGGAGGCCGAACGATGGCTTATGTATCTGATGGCCTCAAGCTCCTGTCCGGCGGTCTCTCCGGCCCGGGCGTTTGCAATACCTGGCTCCTGGACACGACTGACGCAATTGCGACGGTCAACACGTCCAACTATGTCAGCGATGGCGTCACCAAGGGCATGCAGCAGGGCGATATCGTATGGGTTCGCACCCGTACCAGCACGCTCGCTGGCGCAATCACGGCGGTTCATATCTGCTGGGTGATCGATGTCGGTACTGGCACCGGCGCCAAGGGCATCGACCTGACAGATGGCCTCGCGGTCACTGCGACCGATACCGACTAATGGACGCGGGGAGGCGGCTGCGTGGTCGCCTCCCTTTTCCTTTTCCCTTTGAGGTAACTCACGATGAACAAGACCAAGCTTTCCGGCTCGCGTTTTGCGCAAGCTGACTATTCGATCGGTCGTTGTGCCGCTCTCGTCCCTGCTGAAACGACGCTGGAAGACGTGACGCACCCCGAATATTTCAACAACTTCCTCAACCTCCTGCGCCGGGGAATGACAATCGAAGTCCTGTCGGATGACGACAAGCTTGATTGCACCTTGAGAGTGCTGCGTGTGACAAAAACGTCTGCAGATGTCCGCGTGATCCGTCTGTTTGACGAGGCCAATGCGCCCAAGGTCCAGAAGGCCGAACTGTCGCCGGTGGAAGTCGGCCACGGCGGACCAATCCACAAGTGGCGTTTCATCCACAATGGCGAAGTGATCGAGAAAGGCTTCGAAACCAAGGCCGAAGCCGAGCGCGCCGCTGAGAAATACACCGAGCTGCTGAAGGGCGAATGAGCCGATGGCGACAAAGCTGCAAATCTGGAAGCAAGCGCTGGTCCACTTGGAAAAGGCGACCATTTCCACACTGACCGACGACGTCGAGGCTGTGAACGTCTTCACGAATGCCTGGGCTGGGTCTGTGGAAGAGGCGTTCAACTCCGGCGACTGGAATTTTGCGAAAGCATCTGTGGCTTTGTCCGCCAATGACGCGCTGACGCCTTCGATCGGTTGGAACTATGCGTTCAGCTACCCTGGAACGTGGCTGCGAACCGTGGCTATCAATGACCGGGCCGACTTCTCGACGCGCTTCTACGACTATGCGGACGAGGGCGGGCAACTGAGTGCCAACACTCCCACGCTTTATCTGCGCTACATCAGCTCGACCAATATGGTGGATGCCAATATCTCGACCTGGCCGACGATGTTCTGGCGCTATGTGGCGCTCCTCCTGGCCTATGACACCTGCGGCAAGCTGACGTCTGGCGACACGCTGGAAGAGAAGATCCGCCGCCGGCTTGAGATTGCCCGCAACAAGGCCAAGAGCATCGACGCGCGCAACGAGAACAACAAGGTTTTGGGCACGGGCTCCTGGCTGGCTGCGCGCCACGGAACCGGCACGGGTCGCGGACGCAATGGCGGAACGCTTGTCGGTGGCGAAATCACGTTCTCTGAAGGTGACGTCTAATGCCTCGGGTATCGGCTCCTCTTTATTCGCTCAACGGTGGCGAGGTAGGCGAAGAGGCTCTGTCTCGGCTCGATCTGGAGCGCCTGCAGTTCGCGGCAGCACTAGCTTCCAATACGCTGCCGCGCGTTTCTGGCGCTCTGACGCTGCGGCCAGGGCTTGAGCACATCTCTGATATCGACCTCGGGAATACGATGCCGCTGGAATACTCGTTTTCTGGCGGTGACGGCTCCGTCTTGGTGCCGGTTTTGTCGAATGGCGAAATGCGGATCATGCGGGACAACGCCTTTGTCTCGCGTGTCTCGGTTTCAACATCGATCACCAACGGCGCTTTCTCCTCTTTCACCGGCTGGACTGATGCGAGTGGTGGCGGCGCTAGTGCAACGGTTTCCGGCGGAAATCTGGTCCTGACGGGCACCACGCAGGCGCGCGCAGAAGCTCGCCAGACTTTCTCGGTCTCCGGGGGTGATCAAGGAAAAGAACACGGTCTGAGGGTGGTCGTCACTCGCGGTCCGGTTCTTGTCCGTATCGGCTCAAGTAGCGGCGGCGAGGATGTGCTTTCGCAGCAGATCCTTGACGATGGGGTTCACTCGCTCGCCTTCACGCCTACTACGTCCAGCGTCTTCCTGCAGCTAATTGCTGACGTGCCTCGGCAGGTTCTGATTGATAGTTGCCAGATAGAGGGCGCGGGCATTGTCATCTTACCAACGCCCTGGACCTCTGCAGATCTGCCCGAGCTCATCAGGTACAAACAGAATATCGACGTCATCTATGTGGCTTCTCGCGTCTACCAGCAGCGGCAGATCATGCGCCGATCGAACACAAGCTGGAGCGTTCAGCGCTACAAGGTGGACGACGGCCCCTTTATCACTTCGGACGGCACTGTTGCGCTCACCAACAGTGTCTACACTGGCAACGGTTCCCTGACCGCAAGCCGGGCGTATTTCACAGCCGGCATGGTGGGACGCCTCTTCCGTATTGTGCAGAGCGGGCAATCAGTCCAGGAAATCTTCACATCGGCTCCGGCTCAGGGTGCCTTCATCCGTATCGCAGGCGTTGGTGCGGATCGCTGGTTCAGCGTCTCAGTGACGGGCTCATTCACGGCGTCCGTTTCATTGCAGGTGGCGCTTGATAGCGGCGGCTCTCCGGGGTCGTGGTCTACTGTGGCGACCTACACCAATACGACTACCAGTTTTGTCTACCAGGACACGGACAACAACGTCGTCAAATACTTCCGGTTTGTCTGCACCTCGTTCACGAACGGATCTGTAACCGCGACACTCGCCTACGCTGGTGGAAGTGCAACTGGGGTTGCAAGGGTTACCGGCTTTAACAGCGCCACCTCGGTCAGCATTGAGGTTCTGTCGCGCTTCTATAACCTGACGTCCTCCTTCGAATGGGACTATTCAACGTGGTCCGATCATGACGGCTGGCCCTGGGCGGTCGAGACGTTCGGCGGGAGGCTCTATTGGGCCAAGGGTGACTTCATCCATGGTTCAGTGCCGGATGCATACAAGAGCTTTGACAACGAAGTGGAAGGCGATAGCGCGCCGATCTATCGCTCGGTCGGGTCTGGCACGGATCGCGGCATTTTGTGGCTTCTCGGGCTTCAGCGCCTGATCGCAGGGACGGATGGTTCTGAAGTATCCGTGAAGTCATCAAGCTTTGACGAGCCGTTGACTGCTGCGAGCTGGTTCCCGGTGGAAGGTTCCACGCAAGGCGGGTATGACCTTCGCGCGGTCAAGTGCGACAAGGACGGGATATTCGTTCAGGCAAGCGGCACGGCTGTTTTCTCTCTGTCCCCCGATGCTGGGACGCTTGATTACGGCGCGATGGATCTCACGCAGATGCACGAACGCATTTGCGACGGGTCGCCAGTGGTCAGCATTGCGGTGCAACGCCGCCCTGACAGTGTGGTGTGGTTCATCCTGGAGAATGGCGAAGCGCGCGCGCTGACCTATCGCCCTGTTGAAAAGGTCATCGCTTGGTCTCGGGTCCTGACCGACGGACAATTCAAGCAGGTCATTGCCTGCCGTGGCGCGGGTCAGGATAACGTCTACTTCGCCGTGGTCCGCAATGGGACACAGCGGATTGAACGCCTGGCGGATCTCAAGGACTGTCGGGGCGGTGCGCTCAACTGCCTGGCTGACGGCTTCTCTCGCTTCACGGCGACCAGTGGTCAGACGGCATTTTCCGTTCCTCACCTCGACGGGCTAGATGTCGTCGTTTGGGCCAACGGCGTGGCGCTGCATGATCAGGATAACCTTTATACGGTGACTAGCGGTCAAGTCGTTCTGCCGGCGCAAAGCCTCGGCAACCGCGTTGTCATTGGCCTGCCGTATGTCGGGCGCTGGAAGTCCACGAAGCTGGCATATGGGGCGGCGAACGGGACGGCTCTTTTCAAGAAAAAGCGCGTTTCGCAGCTCGGCCTTTATCTGATCAACACGATGCTAGACGGCTTGCGCGTCGGTCGGGACTTTGATGAGTTGCGGCGCCTGACGACGACGAAGGACGACAAAGCCATCCCGGCAAACACGCTCTGGGAGAGCTTTGACGCGGACATGATGAGCGTTTCCAGCGACTGGAACACTGACAGCCGTTTGTGCCTCGAGGCCCGTGCGCCGTATCCCTTCACTGCTGCCTCTCTTGTCATGGATGTGCAGACGAATGGCTGAGATCCGAAGCGCCGATGACGAAGATTTCGCCCGATTTTACGGCGGTGTTCAAGTTACGTCTGATTGGGTCGGTAAAGGCCTTTGGAAGCGCAGGAAGCTCGCCGCGTTCGGTTGCCTGATCGATATGGGCGACGGGGTCTGGCACGGCTTCCTTGACCTTCCTGTGGGTGTTCGGCGTCCATCGCTCTACCGGCATATCCTCGGCGCACTTTCCGAAGCCAAGAGCAAGGGCGCCCTTACCATCAAGGCGGCATGCCAGACGGATATCCCGCGCGCCAAAGAACTGATGGAACGGCTGGGCTTTGAGCCGACAGACGAGGAATTCCAAGGAATGAGGGTTTGGGTATGCCGCAATTAGCACCGGTACTGACCGCAGTTAGCGCCATCGCGACCGTGGGCGGAACTATACTTTCCGTCGCCGGGGCGATGGAGCAGGGCCGCGAGGAAAAAGCGCGCTTCGAATATCAGAAAAAGGTGAATGAGCAGCAGGCGGACGAAGCGCAAGCTGCAAGCCAGCGCGAGGCCATTGCACGCAACCGGGAAGGCCGGTTGCTCATGTCGCAGCAGCGGGCGGCGCTTGCCGGATCGGGTGGCAATCTGACTGACCCGTCCGTGATCGATCTGATGGACGACACCAAAGAGCAGGTGACGCTTGCCAGCCAAACAGACCTTTACAAGGGTGAGCAGCAGGCGAGGGGCTACAACGACGCGGCCAAGGTTGCGGGGTACGACGCAGGCGCAGCCATGCGTAAAGCCCGGCTGAATGCCATGTCCAACCTTTTCAGTGGCGTGTCCTCAATGTTTGACCGCTTCGGCCAGTCTTCCATGAAGCCGAAAGCCGGCGGGTCTTCCGTCGCTATGCCTTACGGGTGATCTGATAGATGGTGACCATCCCAACTTCCCGCGATGTCGGTTTCTCTAACCCGCGCTCTGGTCGGGTCGCGCCGTCTGGTCCCACGCCGATGGTGGGGCAGGCGATGCAGGGGCTTGGCCAATCGATCGTACAGGCCGGCTACAGCCTCCAGGCGCTTCAGGAACGCGAACAGAAGGACTTGATGAATAGTCGGTCCAACGACGTTTCAACCGCGCTCACGCGCTTCCAGGCGGAAGAGGAGCAGCGTTTTCTCAAAGCTCGAGAAGAAAGCAGCGAAAGCGGGATCGGCTTCACGCGGCAATTCATGGAAGGCTATCAGCAGCGTGCGAACGACTTCGCGAAGCAGAACTTCCAGGGGCTGTCTCCCGACGCCCAGACCAACTACCTCAACAATATTCTGTCGCGCGGTAACTCGCTGTTCGAAAAGGCCAACGCCTACGAGACGCAGGCGAAGACGAACTATTACGACCGCACGACAAACGGGAACTTGGATACATACCGGACGCAGATCAAAAGCAACGCTGCGAACTTCGATGATCTGAAGCGACAGGGGCTGGAAGCCATCAACTCGGCTGACATGCCGGAACCGTGGAAGGCAGAGCGCCGCCAACAGTGGGAAGCGGACGCAGCCGAAAGCAAATGGCAGTGGAAATATCAGCAAGACCCGCAAACGGCTATTCGCGATATCAAAGGCGTGAAGGTCGACGCGACGGGCCTGTCCTCGGCAATCCAGCAGACCGCGCAGCAGCTCGGGATTGATCCGCTCGACCTCGCCACGGTCATGTCATACGAAACCGGCGGCACGTTTGACCCATGGATCAAGGGGCCAACGACCAAATGGGGCACGCATCGCGGCCTTATCCAGTGGGGTGAACCTCAAGCCGCAAAGTATGGCGTGACGCAGGACATGCCGATTGAGCAGCAAGTCGCAGCGGCTGGCCGCTACCTGCTTGATGCTGGTGTCAAACCGGGTATGGGCCTGATCGATATCTATTCGGCAGTGAACGCCGGGGCTCCTGGCCGTTATGACCGATCGGACCACAAGGCCGGCGGCGCGCCGGGCACTGTGGCTGACAAGGTCATGTTTCAGATGGAAGGCCACAAGAAGAAAGCGGCGGCTCTTCTTGGGGGCTCCTATACTCCGGCGCCCGGCGATCCTGACCTAGACGCCATCCCGTTCGAACGACGGGAACAGCTCGCGGCCTGGGGCGAAACTCAGTACAGCCAACAGGTCACCCGCGAACGAGCCGCAACCAAGGACAATTACAGTCTCCTGATCGCCACGCAGCCGGAACAGGTGAAGGAAAGCGTTATCCTTGCCGATCCGGTGCTAGACAATGGCGAGAAAGCCGAACTGGTCAAATCGCTCCGATCGGCGGTCAAAGACAGTTCTGCCGTCAATGCCATGCTTGGGGCTATGGGCGCGGGCAATGTCTCGGTTAATCCATTTGATCCTGAGCAGGCGAAGGTTGCCGATGGGGCTTACAAGCGGCTGTCAGATGGTGCGCAGTCGGATGACGAGCGCGAAGCTCTGACGCGTGATTTCGTGGGGCGGACTGGCTATGTTCCGAAGCGGGTTCAGCAGGATCTCCGCAACGGCGCGATGTCAAACGATGCCAGCACGCTCGCTGCAACCATGGAAAGCGGTCTGGCGCTAGAGCGGGCGGCGCCTGGCGCTTTCCGTGCCTTTGAAGGCTCCGAGGCCGTGCGCAATCGCATGGACCTTTACCGGGCTTACACCCGCGATATGGGTTATTCGCCAGAAGAGGCGGCGGGCAAGCTGGTGAAAGCCAATGACCCGGAATATGCAGCGCGTCGCGAAACCCTTCTGAAGAGCGAAACCGTCAAGGAAGAGCTTAAGAAAATCGACGCCTCGACCATTTCGGCAAGCTTCGACACAAGCCCGCTCGGACTTGGTCGCAATCCGAAGCTTGGGCCGACGCCTGCGGCTGAAGCTGTCATGGTGTCGGAATATCGGGCGCTCTATCAAGAGGGCTTGGTTGACGCTGATGGCGATACCGTGGCGGCGAAGAAGTTCGCGGACGCTCGCTTCCAGCGCTCCTATGGCGTCTCGTCCTTCTCTTCCATGGGCCGAAACGTCGTGGTCAAGAACCCGCCGGAGAAGGCCTATCATCCGGGGCCTGATGGAACCCATGAGTACATTCGCACGCAGGCAAGCGAGGCGCTGCAGTCGGTCGGAATTCAGGCCGATGAAGTTTACTTGCAGCCCGACCTTGAGACTGAACGAGATATCCGCGCCGGCCGTCCTGCCTCCTATCAGGTCTTTTATTTGAAAGACGGCCAGATCGAGCGGCTTAACGGTCAGTTTGTGGCCGATCCTGCAGAAGCCAAGGTGAAGGCCGAAGCAGAGAACGCGGCGGCGTTGGCCGGCTCTGAAGCCCGCATGATCGACAATCGCTCCCAAGCTATCCAGGAAGGGCAGGCGGTTGACAATGCGCTGGCTGAGACTGTCGGGCCTGACTGGATGAAAGCGCGGGCGGCTGAAACTGCCGTTGACCAGATCCAGCAGCGACGCACGATGGAAGAACGCGGGGCGGCGAGGTCAAATCCCGGGCCAATTGGCGGCATGACCACGGAACAGCAGATTAACGACATGATCAATTCGGGGATTGCCAACTGATGCCATTGATCAATTATCAGCCCGGCGTTGGCATCCCTGCTGTCTCGGACTATGACGCTCCAGATCCGTCTTTTCTGGAAACGCTCGGCGCTGCTTTCCGGCAGGACAATATCATCGGATCGGCTGCAACGCTGGTCCGAAACAATATGGACGCGGGCAACGTCTCGGCGGTTGATCCGTCGTACAATGTCTACGATGACGCGGACATGGCCGATTATCTGCGCGAAAATCCGGCCCTCGGGGAAACTATCTTCAGCAAGCCGGCGGCGGATGCCAAGCGCGCACAGATCGACCAGGAGCGCAAGGACAAACAAACGCTAGAGGCAAGCGGCTGGACGGGCGTTGGGCTCTCGATGGTTGCCAGTGTGGCCGATCCTACTGTCTTGCTCCCTGGGGGCGCTCTGGCCCGTTCTGGCCGTGTCGGCTATTCGGTTGCTCGATCCGCTGCCGCTGTCGGTGTTGCTGCCGGTGCCGGTGCTGCGGTCCAGGAAGCGGCTTTGCAGGCCACACAAGAGACGAGAACGGCGGGGGAAACCGCTATGGCCGTGGGTGGCTCTGTCATCCTTGGCGGCATCATTGGCGGCGCTGCCTCTCGCCTGTTCTCGGGTGCCGAATGGTCGCGCGTGTCAAAGCAGCTTGAAGCCGATTTGGCCGATGATGTTCCGGACCCGACCGAAGTCACGCGAACGATTGTCCAGCGTATGCAATCGGCGGGCGCTGCTGCCTCGGATGATATCGATATGTCGGATCTGGGCATTGGCGGACCTCGGGCGGCTGATCTGGTCGCGCGGGCAACCGCTGCAGCTCGGATCAATCCCGGCGTCCAGACCATGCTTTCCCCCTCGGTGAAGGTGCGGGAAACCTACGGGCGCCTTGTCGATAACCCGATTTACACGACCATGAACATGGAAGGCCGCTCGCTCGGGGCCGACGTTGAAAACTCGGTCAAGCTCTACGAGCGCGGCGCCGTGGCCAAGTGGCTGCGGTCCTCGTCGGATCTCTACCGGAAAGCCCGGAAAGAGGGGTTCACCGGCTCGCGTGCTGAGTTCAATAAGGCGGTGGCCTATGCCGGGCGACGCGGTGACACGGATGTAAACGGCAACCAGTATGTGACGCAGGCGGCACAAGAGGCGCGCGCCGTGGTGTTTGATCCGCTCTTGGCCCGCGCGAAAGAGCTGGAGCTACTGCCGGAAGACGTGAAGACCACAACGGCTGCAAGCTATGTCACGCGCTTGTGGAACCGCCAAAGGCTGATTGGGGAGGAAGAGCGCTTCCGCCGGATCGCTCGCGACTACTTCGCCAAAGAGCTAGACCGTGCCGTCATCCGTCAGGAAGAAATCCAGGTCGGCAACAAGATTATCAGCGCCAACGTCGTTGACGACAAGTTGACGCGGGCAATGGACAGACTGTCGAACCTGGAAGAGCGCATGGCAAAGCGCACGCGGACCCGTGGCGCCATCCTGGGACGCGTCAAGGGTCTTGAGGCTCGCCGGTTCGATGTTCTCAAGGAACGGGCTCCCAAGCCTGTTCTTGAGGCGCTGCGTGAAGGTTCGGAGAATGACAATCTCGTCCGGTTTGTGCGTGAAGCTCGATCGGCTGAAAGGATCAAGGGCGCGAAAACTCCGGTGCTGTCTTTCCTGCGCAAGCGTGGCGGCGTGCGGATCGGCTCGCCGCTGGCCGGTGAATTGAACGCTATGGGCATTCAGCCGCAAAGCTTCCCTGGCCTGTTCAAGAAGGGTGGCGGGCGGGGCGCGGTTGACAACATCGTCCGCGAAGACTTCGACCTGTTCGACACGCTGCCGGTCGATGATAACGGCTATGTGGACCAGGGCGCCATTCTCGACGCCATCCGGGCCGAGGTTGCGGGAACCCCGCTTCGCTCCGGCGCCGATGAAGGCGCTATGGCAAACGCTGAAGCCATGGGCGAAAACGCTGCCGTCTGGCTGAAGTCTCTAGGCCTGAACGAAAACGCGACCATCAAGGAAATCCGGGAGTTTTTGGCTAACTCGCTGAAGGCTGAAAAGGTCTTGGACGAAACGGACGCGCAAATTGCCAAGCTCAATCAAGAGCTGGAAGAGTTCGACAAGGTCACGGACGCAATCACGAACGAACGGATCATCTCCGACGCTGAGACACGCAAGCTCGCTGCAGAACTGCGCGCGTTGGAAGACGAGATAAACGCCTCGGATGGGCTGACCAATGCTTCGCCTGCTGTCTCGCGAATGGTCGATTATGCCAAGGCTCGTCGGGACTTCGGCAAGGCTCGATATGATCAGGTGACCGCAAACAAGCGTTATGAAAAGCTCCGTCAGGTGGACAGTGAAGGGCGGTTGACGCCTGAGCTGGAAGCCGAAATGAACCGGCTTGATATCGAGATGCGGGAGATTGGCGCGCGGGTAAACAAGGCGCGGGCTAAATCCGAAAAGCTCAAGCCGATGCTGCCGAAGCAAAAGCAGGAAATCCCGGACTTTGTCAGCCCGGAAGACCGCGCGGACTATATCGAAGAAATCGTTACGTCTGTGTTCAACAATCTGACCGGTCGCGGCGTGGGTGATGTCCCTGAATGGCTTGTCCCTGTCACTCGTGGCCCGCTCAAAGACCGCGTCTTCAACATTGCTGACGACCAGGTGGAAGACTTCCTAGAAAATGACATGGAACTGGTCTTGCGGCGCTATGCCCGGACAATGGGCGCTGAAGTCGAGCTAGCCCAAAAGTTCGGGCGGGCCGATATGCGCGACCAGCTCGAAGAAATCACCGCTGAATATGACGCGCTGCGCAAGGCCGCGAAAACCCCGGAAGAGCGCTTGAAGCTGGATGCTGCCGAAAAGCGGGACATGACGAACCTGAAGGCATTCCGGGACATGATCCGGGGAACCTATCGGGCTTCCGACGAGGGCACCAGCTGGAGCAAGATTACGCGCACGGCTTTGACCTTCAACTATGTGCGCCTTATGGGCGGCGTTCTCCTGACGAGCATCACCGATACCGCCAACATTATCGGCAAGCATGGCGTGCGCGCCGCGATGCGTGAGGGCTTGCCGGCGCTGGTCAAAGGCACAAAGGCTGCGAAGCTCTCCAGACAGGAAGCCCAAGACCTGGGCGTTGTCGTTGACCGCGTGCTGCAGTCACGCCTTGCCACGCTCTCCGAGCTGCAGGACCCTTACCGCATGGGCTCGCCCTATGAGCGCTTCCTCTCCAATGCCTCTAACCTGTTTTCAAAGGCCACGGGCCTGGCTCTGTGGAATGACACGCTGCGCACTGTCTCGGCGGTCATGACGCAAAACCGGATCTTGAGGAACATCACCGAAGCGACGCGCGGGAACGCGATCGATTTCGCCAAGCTCGACAAATACGAGCGGGCCTATATGGGCTTCCTCGGCGTTGACGAGCAAATGGCGGCGCGGATCTCGTCACAGTTCCAGCGGTACGGCATTGATGACGGCGGCATCAAGGGCGCCAACTCTTCGCGGTGGGATGACGACGTCGCGCGGCGTGCCTGGGCGGCTGCTCTGAACAAGGATGTTGACCGCACCATCATCGTCAAGGGCGTCGCTGATAACCCGCTCTGGATGAAGACCAACACGGGCAAGTTGATTGCACAGTTCAAGAGCTTCGCGCTCGCCACGCATCAACGCATCTTGATTGCCGGGCTCCAGGAGCGACCGCACCGACTGCTCGAGGCGACGGCATGGGCTACCGGAATGGGTATGCTCATCAGTTACCTGAAGTATGCTGAACGCGGCGACATGGAAGAGGCAAACAAGCTGCTGGAAAATCCGGGCTTGTGGGTCGCCAACGGGCTCGATCGGTCGGGCATCCTGGCTATCCCGTTCGAAATCTCCAACACGCTGGAAAAATGGGGCTCGCCTGTTGGGATAACCAAGGGCATTTCGGTGCTCGCGGGTGATGGGGACCAAAGCGGCGGTGCCTCTCGCTATGCCAGCCGTAACAAGCTAGGCGCCATCCTTGGTCCGACTGCCGGTATGTTTGAGGATCTGGTTGAAATCGCCCGGCAGATGGGAACGGGCGACCTGAAGGAAAGCGGCGCAAATGCCATCATCCGGCAGGTTCCGGGGGGGACCCTCCCAGGCTTCCGCTCGGCGCTGCAAATCGGGGTTAAACCGGCCTTTGCAGATGCAGTTCAGTAAGTCTCTGAAGCGGCTTTGAGTTGGTCTACGTCGTCACGCAATTCGCGAACTTTGCGTTCCAGTTCATCAATGTACCGCTGTTGGCTCAGCATCTGTGAGGCCATGGCCGAGCGGGCTTCCTCCTGCTCGCTCACGACACACTCAACGTAGTACTGAAGCACCTCCACTCTCGCCTCCAGATCGCTGAGAGGCAAATAGTTACACGCCAGCGCGGGCGTGGAAGTCAGGCTTACGGCTACAGCGGCTGCAAAGACTGCGCGCATTCGATCTCTCCACATCATCTGACATCACGAAAGCACAGGGCTCGCCCCAAGACAAGGCAACGTCTTGGGGTTGTCCGCGAGGGACCGCACATGGCAACTGAATTTGATGACGGCGAACATTGGGGCTTCTTCCTTACCGGGCAGAAGCTCACCAGCGAGACAGGCAAATATGTGCGCATGTCGTCGCTGGTTCTGGCGGCTCTCCGATCGGCTGGTGTCTTCTCGACGATGGAAGACGGAACAGCGGCGCCAGCAACCGATAAGCTCTGGCTGGACAAGAACACAGACCCGCCAACGCTGAAGGAATGGGACGCAACAGGCGCCTCTTGGGTTCCCCTAACCTATGGCCGGCTGTTCGGGCGCGCTGCAATTGATAAGCTTACGGTGACCGGTGGAACGGAGAACGCCGTTGTCACATCGGCGCCTTCTGGCTTCCAGGCAAGCCGTTTGTATCTAATAACCCCGATAGCTACCAACACAGCTGCAACGACAATACAGGTGTCCGGTGTCGGCACGTTTGGTGTGAAATATGGGAGCGGGGCAGACATTGATGCCGGCGAGTTCACTGCAGCCCGCCAGGCGGTTCTCTACTTCACCGGCACGAGGTTTGAGGTCGTCTTTCCGGTTGGCGACCTGAACGCAGCTGTTACAGAGGCGCAGGGGTATGCCTCGGCAGCTTCCGGATCTGCGACGGCTGCTAACACCTTCGCAGGGGCTGCGGCACAGTCCGCGGCAGAGGCGGAGCAGGCAGCAGTAGGCGAGCTGGTAACGAGGAGTGCCAATTACACAGCCGTTGCGGGCGATATCAATACGCACATCCGGTTTACCGGGGCCTACACGCTTGCGCTCACGGCAGCCGCAACGCTCGGCGCAAATTGGAAGTGCTTCGTTCAGGCAGACGGCGGCGATGTCGTCATTGATCCGAACGGTTCAGAGACCATCAATGGCAGCTCGACACTGACCGTCCCCAACGGGACGTATGTAATTCTCTGGTGCAACGGCACGACCTTCTATGCGGCAGGGATTGCAAACGGCTCTCTTACAAATGCGAAGCTCGCCAACATGGCGCAAGGCACGGTTAAGGGGCGGGCATCTGGTGCGGGAACAGGATCCCCAACGGACCTATCTGCATCCGAACTGTTCACGATCATTAGCTCGCTGGTCACGCCAAAACCGCAGACGACGTCAGGCGTCGGCCAGGTTGTTGCGTGGGCGACCCCTACGAGCGGCGGATATAGTGCGCCCAGCAGCGGCAGTTGGCTGGTTATATGGTCAGGTTACGTCGCATCTAACGCAACATGGGCGGCGGGCATCAATGCGACAATCGTAGCGGGTGGTGCAGTGGTGCAGGGCGGACAAAGCGGGGTCGTCTTCACCGGCATTTCTTGGAGGATCGCATGATTACTCTTCAATACCGCAGGGCAGATGGGACGTTTGTCGCTTTGGTGGACGGCCTGCCGTATCACGTTGCGGAAGGAGACGCATTGCTGGGCATAGCGCAGGAAATTGCAGACGAATTAGGCGACAATCTGCAATTTGAGCCGGCGCCACCGGAACCGGAAGATCCAGGCCCTGTCGAGGTCGAACCGGTCCGCGTTGCTTGCGCGCTTCGCATCCCCATCATTGATGGCGAGGTACAGCAGATCGGCGGCGCCTTTCGCGTCATGGCAATGGTGCTGATGAATGAAGGCACGTTCCTCGCCATCTTCAGCCAAGACCTCGGCGCTGAGCCATATGTGATCCCGAACAATGGTGTCTGTGTCGACATCACTGATTGGGGCGGCGATTACGCCATGCTGGAAGTTCGCGACCATGCCGGAGGGTCGCTTATCACGCCCGCTTCTTTCGGCTTTTCCCTATATCAAATCTGAGGTCTGGAGATATGACCATGAGCCATCTCGTGCTTGAACGTACAGTCAACGGCAATGCATCCATTGAAAAGCTCACCTGCGTTCCTGGAACTGAGGGCGCGGTTGCCTTTCAGCGCCTCAAGAATGAAGTCGGCGGCGCTCCGGGGAAGCCGGTCTGGTGCTGGAACTCGACACCTCCCGGCCAGCCGATCGCGGTTGACTTCACCGGGGCAATCATCTGCGGCGCGACCGCTGCACAGACACAGGCGTTGATCAATGCCTTCAAGGCAAACCCGACCGTCGCACCGGAAGATGTGCTGACCTACGCCGAGTAAGCCCCTCCCGGCGGCGAGGTATAGCCGCCACACCAATCACAAGGACATCGCTATGAAGACCAGCACCGAAGGGCTTATGGCCCTGATCGCGCATGAAGGCATTGTGCTATCTCGCTACAAGGACAGTGTCGGCGTTTGGACGATCGGCGTTGGCCATACAAAGGCGGCTGGCGGGCTTAACCCCGAGACGTTCACCGGAACGCTCACGATGACCCAGGCTCTCGACATGCTCCGCGAGGACATCGTCAAGTACGAGGCCGGCGTCAACAAGGCCGTGAATGTTCCGCTGAAGCAGCACGAATTCGATGCGCTTGTATCCTTCCACTACAACACAGGTGCGATCGCGAAGGCTTCCTTCGTCAAGGCCCTGAACGCTGGCGACCGTGCTGCGGCGGCAAAAGGCATGATGGCATGGAACAAGCCCGCCGAGATCATCAAAAGACGGCAAGCCGAGCGCGATCTGTTCGAAAAGGGCATCTATCCAGCGCCCATCGCCACGATTTACCCAGCCACGCCAGCCGGCCAAGTTCTATGGGGCAAGGGCACCCGCGCCAATCTCCGCGATTTGCTGAACACCAAACCCGTTGTGGTCGATGATCCCGGCCCCAAGCCAGCCGTCGTCACCCGGCAGCCTGTCCAGTCTGGTAACTGGCTTTCCGCTCTTCTCGAAGCAATCATGAAGGCTTTCAAACGATGAACACGAACCTTCTGCACAACATCATCAACATTCTGCTGATCCTCATCCCTGCGCTCGAGGTGTTCGACTGGACGCCGTTTTTCTCACAGCAGATCGCGCTTCAGATCGTCGGCGGGCTCGGCCTGGCAAAGATCTTGATCAACCTCATTCGCGACGGGGTCACAGGGCTGGCCAAGCAACAGCCACCGGTGCAGTGATGCTGTCCGCTCTTCTCGCACAGTTCGCGCCTTATCTCGTCGGCGCGCTTGCCCTGATTGGCGGCATCGCCGCCGCCTACCTCAAGGGCCGTAGCCGCGGCTCCACAGACGCGAAGGCGAAGCTGGCCCAAGCAGACGCCAAGGCCGTAAAGACAGCTCGAAAGGTTGAAGACGATGTGCGCAAAAGCAGCGATCCTGATGTCGATCGGCGCCTTTCTCAGTGGATGCGCGACAAGCGGTAGCTACTGCGACGTAGCCCGCGCCATCCGTCCCAGCGTTGAGGACAACCTCACGACCGAGACCAAGCGGCAGATCCTTGCCGAGAATGAAAAGCTTGCCGCGCTCTGCGGCGTGAAGCCCTGACGGCCAAGGAATGCCACGTTGCACAACTTCCCCGACCTGAAGTTCTGGCTGGCTGTGGCCGGCGCGATCGTCCTCAAGCTCCTGACCAGCACCTGGCATTCCCCATTGCGGGCGCTGATCACGGTCATTGCAGCCGTCTTCATGGCGTGGATCTTCACTGACCCGCTGCTCGAGTTCATGAACTGGCCGAAGTCCTATCGGGAACCGGTCGCAGCGCTTCTTGCACTGACGGCTGACGGAACCATCAAGTGGATCATCCGCGTTACCCCTGAGAACATCCTCGACACTTGGAAGGATTTCAGGAAATGAAAACCGCTCTCTCCGAAAAGCAATGGGCTGCCATTATCGCGGTCGGCTGGGTGCTGGTCTCTGTTCATGCCAGCATGGCGAACTCAATCCCCGGTGAATTTATCGGTGAAGGGCGCCCCCTGGAACATATACGCCAAGTCAGAGCAGCCGATCCTGCAGGGCCTTTTCTCATCGCCATCCCTCGGACAGTTGGCCACCATCCGCATGAAGGCGTTCATGGTCATGTCTGGCCCATGACGCTCGATCGCTCGCTCGCGATTGTATCGGCCTCGGCGTCCGCATTCTGAACAGTCGATCTCGATCACCGGCAGCTTGAAGATGCCGAGGGTAGGGGTAACGGTGGTCACTGGCTTAATGCGGCTCATGAGAAAAGCCTCCAGATCTGCCCGCCGGCAGTGGATTTCGCACTTCCGACACTGAACATGGATCTTGCGGCCGGCAAAATAGGCGAGGGTGCGCGCCCTTTGGAAACTTGAATGGGCGGTCTCCACGGGCCGCCGCATAGGCCCGGATGTCTCAGTTCGCCGCCACCGGCTCTTTCGCATGGAATGCCGGTCAATTCCACCCACTAGAATGCGAAATCATCCGGAAGCTCGCCGTCATCCTGCGCACCAGTTCGGCGACTTTGCCGAGGCTTCAGATTTCGCTGGCGGCCGGCAGGTTCGTTCCCTCTTTCACTTAGCCCCTCCAGAGCATCAGCCCCAGCCTTCAACAGGCGAACGTGCTTCAACGACCGGCCGAGTTCAACCTCCGCTCGGGGGAGGGTTTCCTCCGTTTCGATAAAGCCTCGCGCCTCCAGCTTATCTTGGGTCTCCGAGCCGAGGCCTTTGACCGAATGCGCCGCAACCGTTGTGCCCACCCCGATAAAGCAAAGCTGCTCGAGGCAGGCCAACTCGCGTTTCCCGATCTTGGTGCCTGGGATCGATGCAATCCATTCGCGGTGAGCTTTTTCGCTCAAACGCTTCATGTCGGCGTCGCCCATCGTGTGTGGGTCGAAGCCAAGGCTGTCGTACCACTTCTGCAGAGGATGGTTCGGGTCGTCGGGTATGGCATACCCCGTCTTGCCAGTTAGCACTGGAAGAGCGGTTGCGCCGTCGAAATACGAAGACTTTGACTGTGTGGGGCGCTCCACTGGTTCTGCCTGGTCAGCTTCAGGGATGATGCGAATGCTGACGCCGTCTTTTACGACCTCGATCTGCACGCCTTCGCTCTTTGCAATAGCGGCGAACCGCCTCAGGTCTGCTTGAGATACGATCGATTTGCGGGTCATTTTTTGTTCGCCTTGCATTGGGTCGCCAACTGCATTGCCGTTCCAAAAGCCGCATCGTCGATGTCCGGGTTTTCCTCCGTCTCTGTCCTTTCCCAAGAAATCGATGAGCTGAGGAATTCCGCGTGAACAGCCAGGCCCTCCTTTGAGGCAATCTTTTCGACAACCAGGGTCCATCCGCGCCACTCGCTGAGGTCCACGGTGAAGTATCGCTGTTTGACCTCGAAGCAAGCCGGCTCCCAGTCAGGCGGCACGTCCTTTGTGATCACGTCGCCAACCGTTGGGCAGCATCCAAAATAGCCTTCTTCCGCATCGAACATATTCTCAAGCTTGCCGCTCTTGCCTCGAATGTAGAGCCGAATTTCCAGCGCCATTTCCGTGCCTCCGGTCGTCCCGTTGCGCCTTCATCGGGATATCTTGGCAGCGGGCGAGAGCACGCGCAATTGGGAAGTCTCAGGTTCGATGAACCTGCGGATCACAACGTAAAAAGGGCTCACCGTCACCGGCAAGCCCTTGATATCACTGAATTCGAATGGTGGGCGTGACAGGGATTGAACCTGTGACCCCTACGATGTCAACGTAGTGCTCTCCCGCTGAGCTACACGCCCATCCGATGAGCGGCTTAAGACCACAAAACCTGTTCGCCCGTCAATAGGCATTTTGCAGTTTTGTGAAGAGATTTTTTCGACCCCTTCGGCAGGCCTTACGCAGCAAGGAGTTTGTTCACTTCGTCGACGAGATCGCGAAGGTGGAAAGGCTTGGACAGGACCTTCGCGTCTTTCGGCGCCTTCGAGTCGGCGTTCAAGGCAACGGCTGCAAAGCCGGTGATGAACATGACCTTCAGGTCCGGATCGAGTTCGGTGGCGCGGCGCGCGAGCTCGATGCCGTCCATTTCCGGCATCACGATGTCGGTGAGGAGAAGGGAGAAGGGTTCTTCCCGCAGGCGGTCATAGGCTGAGGCGCCGTTGTCGAAGGAGGAGACCTTGTAGCCTGCCTTTTCGAGCGCCTTTACCAGGAACCGGCGCATGTCGTTGTCATCTTCGGCGAGAAGGATTTTCTGAGTCATTTAGGGACCGCTGTACTCGATTGCATAGGGAAGCTTGCAGCCGCTCACTTTAGGTTCGGCTCAGTAAAGAACCGGTGAACAACGAAAAAGTGAGCCTGCTCCGCCATTTCCGGGAGTATGGACTTTGCACCGGGCGACTGGCAACATGAGAGACGCAACAAGTTTGTGACTTGGTAAAGAAGAGGCCCTGGGAAGCGGATGACCAACGAAATCGAGCTGTTTGAGGTTCGAGAGCCCGCGATCCAGACCATTCCATTCGTCTATAATTCCCCGCATAGCGGCCGTCACTATCCGACGACCTTCCTCGGCGAGTCGCGACTCGACGAAATTTCGATTCGCCGGTCGGAGGATCATTATGTCGACGAGCTGTTCTCGGCTGCGCCCGGATTCGGCGCGCCGATGCTCGTTGCGCATTTCCCCCGCGCCTATGTCGACGTCAACCGCGAGCCCTACGAGCTCGATCCGCGGATGTTTTCCGATCCGCTGCCGCCCTTTGCCAACAGCAATTCCGCGCGTGTCGCCGGCGGGCTCGGCACCATTCCGCGCATCGTTGCCGAGAACATGGAGATCTACGAGCGGCGCATGCCGCTGTCGGTCGCCATGGAGCGGATCGAGAGTTGTTACAAGCCCTATCATGTCTGTCTGCGCCGGCTGATTGCCCGGACCCATGCGATGTTCGGTTTCGGCGTGTTGATCGACTGCCATTCCATGCCCGGCAATATCCGGGTCGCCGGAAGCGGGCTGAAGCCCGATTTCATCGTCGGCGACCGTTACGGGACGAGTGCTTCCGCCGAGCTCAGTCAGGCCGCTTTGCAGTTCTTCGAGGATCTCGGCTTTACGGCCGTGCGCAACAAGCCGTATGCAGGGGGCTTCATCACCGAGCATTACGGCCGTCCGGCCCGTGGGCTGCACGCTCTGCAGATCGAGGTCAACCGCTCGATCTATATCGACGAGACGACGCTCGAAAAGCGCTCGGACTTCGATGCGCTGGCCGGCTCGCTCGCGGTGTTCATGGAGCAGATGGCAGACTTCGTCGCCGACTATGCCGGCGACCGGGCCCTCGCTGCCGAGTAAGTTTTTCCCATTCCCGGATGTTGCGGCTCTCGGCGCTCTGTGCCGGGCAAAAAAAACCGCGCTCGTGGCGCGGTTAAGTCTAGGGAGGAAACACCCAAGGAGGGTATTTACAGTCAGAAGACTGTGATTGAGACGTTAGATGTTGCGGTGCACCATTGTCAAGTTGAATCTTGGTGCTTTTTTGAGCAGGGCCAAAATTTACGCAATTTTGCGATCGAGAGCCCTTCGGCGATTGGCCGCGAGGGGCGAAGAAGGCGGTCCTCGGTGGTTTTCTTTCCTTGCGACTGGCGTTAAGACGGAACTCCCTCCAGACGACGGATTTTCCCATGCGCCCTGATCGTGATTTCTTCTTTCGCTTGGCCGATGCCGCCAGGGCCGAGACCCTGCCGCGCTTTCGCTCGGGCCTGTCCGTGGTCAATAAGGAGAAAGCCGGTTTCGACCCCGTCACCGCAGGCGACCAAGCGGCCGAAATCGCCATCCGCAAGCTGATCGAAGCGGAATTTCCAACCCATGGCATTCTTGGCGAAGAGCACGAGAATATCCGCATGGACAGCGATCATCTCTGGGTCATCGATCCGATCGACGGCACGCGGGCCTTCATTTCCGGCGTTCCCGTCTGGGGCACGCTGATCGGCTTCCAGGAAAAGGGTCGCTCGGTCATGGGGCTGATGGAGCAGCCCTTCACCGGCGAGCGCTACTATGCCGATGGCGAGCGCTCCTGGTACTCAGGTCCCGATGGCGAACGGCAGAATCAGGTGCGCGATTGCGGATCGCTCGAAAACGCGATCCTCTTCACCACTTCGCCGCATCTCTTCAAGGATTGGGAAGTCGAGCGCTTCCAGGCCGTGCAGGACAAGGTCAAGCTCTTCCGCTACGGCGTGGATTGCTACGCCTATTGCCTGCTCGCAGCCGGTCATGTCGATCTCGTCATCGAGACGGTCCTGAAGCCCTATGACGTCGGCGCGCTGATCCCGATCATCGAGCAGGCCGGTGGCGTCATCACCACCTGGGACGGCGGTCGTCCGGAGGCTGGCGGTTCGATCATTGCGGCCGGCTCCAGGGCCGTGCATGCTGAGGCCATGGACATGCTGAAGCGCGGCTGAGCCCTTTCACTCAGGCTTCCAGGGTGGAGACTGTCAGTTCATCGGCTGGATCTGCCGCGTCGGGCTCGCCGCCCGGCATGAAGGCAAAGATCGCGGCTAGCGCCTGTTTGCGGTAGCGATCCTGCTCCTGCAGGATTTCGTGGCGTGCGCCGGGGACCGGCACCAGCTGGCCGGCGCGAAAATATTGCGCCATGGACTCCTGATAGTGATACGGCACGATCGGGTCATTGCCGGGCGCGATGATCACCGTCGGCACCGTGATCGATGCGAGATGGCCCGGCTTGCGGATGGCGTCGATCGCCTTCTGGCTCTCGTAGAGCCAGCGCGCGGTGGGTGGGCCAAGGGCCAGTTCCGGATGGTCGAGCATGATCCGCTGGTTGCGGGCAAAGCGCAGGGCATCCGATGTCAGCGGATTTCCCTCGAAGGGCTTCAAGGGCTCGTCCTTCGTCAGCGAAATGCCGCCGAAACCGGTAAAGCTTGCGAGGGTCGCAATCCGGCGGATATTCTCCGGCGATGTCTTCTGGCCGCCGAGGCCGACAAAGGGGGCCGCCAGCACCATGCGCTCGATGCGGTTGGAAAGACGTGGAGCCGCCTTCAAGGCGATTAGGCCACCGGTGGAGTGGGCGAGCAGGAAGAAGGGCAGACGGGTGTCGGGCAGCACGATCTGTTCGAGGAAGATCTCGAGGTCGCGGACATAATGGTCGAAGCGGCCGACATGTCCTCGGCGCGGATCCTTCTTCAAAAGCCGTTCTGATCCGCCCTGGCCGCGAAAATCATAGGTCGCAACCCAGAAGCCACTTTCATTGAGTTCGCGGATCGTCTCGAAATACTTTTCGATGCTCTCGTTTCGTCCATGCACGAGGACGATCGTGCCCTTGATCTTCGGGGCACTCGACCGGAAGACCGCGTAACGCAGGCGGATACCGCGATGGCCCTCGAAGTAGCCGACCTGCGGCGTGCCGGGAATCGGGTTTCCGGGGGTGGCGTGAAGAATGGCGTCCATGCCTGCAACTGCCTGTCGGTTGAAGCCGCGTCTCGTTTCTTGGGGATAGGCCGCAGCCCCTGCCCAAGTCAAAGAAAAAAGCCGGAACCGCAGACGGAGGGCTGCGGTTCCGGCGAAGTCCGGCCGAAGTGGAAGGGACGATATCTCCGGCCCGGTCGGTCGAGACAACCGATGATCCAAACCTAGATGAGTATGCTTGAACCCGGCTTGAACCAGGCGTTCATCCGCAGTTCATCGCGGGATGAGCGGCGCTTGAACGGAAGATCTTGAATTCGATCTAGGCATTTCCCACATCGGTTCTGCGGACGCCAGAAGGGTCCGCAGACCGCCGCCAGCATCGCCCCAAGCGGGATGCCAGCGGCCTCAAGAGAACGCCAACGTCGCTTCAAGGAGGACACAATGCGTCACGTCGATTTTTCCCCGCTCTACCGTTCCACCGTCGGTTTCGATCGTCTGTTCACCATGCTGGACAGCCTCGGTCAGCCGGAGCAGGCCCAGAGCTATCCGCCCTATAACATCGAACGCACCGGCGAGAACCTCTACCGGATCACCATGGCCGTTGCCGGCTTCGACGAAAGCGAGCTTTCAATCGAGGCGCATGCCCATGTGCTGACCGTCAAGGGGGAGAAGGCCGAGGACGAGAAGGCCGAGCAGAGCGAATTCCTCTATCGCGGCATTGCCAAGCGCGCCTTCGAGCGCCGCTTCCAGCTTGCCGATCATGTGGAAGTCACTGCAGCCTCGCTGAAGAACGGCCTGCTGCACATCGATCTGCTGCGCAACATTCCCGAAGCGATGAAGCCGCGCCGGATCTCGATTGCCGCAGAGCCCCTCGGCAGCGCGCCCAAGGCGATCGAGGCGCATGTGAACTGATCGTCTCCCAGACTATCTGCCTCCCAGTCAGGCGGTCGGCGAAAGCCGGCCGCTTTTTTCATGCGCAGCCATCCGTTGGGTCCAGATTGTGCAAAGCAGCTTGTCGAGGGAGAGCAACCCCGCACCCTTTACGACAAGGTAGGCCAGCGGAAAGATCCAGAGCAGGCGCTGATCAAGGATGACGCTGTCGGGAAAGCGGTCGAACAAGGCGCCGATCGTGCCGGCATCGACACTGTGGACGAGGATGTCGGTCAAGCTCTGCACCACGATGAAGGCGATCATGCCAAGGGCGGCCATGCGGGTGAAAAGGCCGGCGACGAGCAGCAACGGCAGAATGATTTCGCCATAGGAGCCGACGAAGACCATCAGCCCCCAGGGGAAGAAGGATACGGCCGAGACATCGCCGCCGGCTGCGTCCACGGCCGGCAGGGCGATCTGGTAGTAGGCGCTATCGGCAATCGAGAAGGGGCCGTCGAACTTGGTCAGGGCCGAGTTGATGTAATAGGGCACCAGCACTGCCAGGAAGACGAAGCGCGCGAAGAGCCCGAGCAGCCAACGGTCGAGCATGGGCTCCATCCGACGGATCGTGCGGCGGTAGTATTCGATGATTGTGATGGCAGATGTCATGGTCTTTCGCTTTCCGGGAGAAGGTCGATTGCGGCAAATGCGCCAGAGGTGAGGGCAATCCCGATAAGTGCGGGGATGTCGGCGGCTTGGTCTCCTGCCGCGAGACACGCGTCTCCGAGCGCATGGCCGTCGAGAAGTTTTTCGAAGAAGGTCGCGCCGCCCGAGGGCAGGATTTCGATCGAAACATCGAAGGCGGGGCGGGTGATGAGAACGGCCTCAGGCAGAAATGGGTTCACGCCGTCCAGCGGCATGCCGGCTCGGTCAAGACGGCATATGGTGCCGGCTGCGTGTCGCAGTCGGATCATGCGGGTGGCCGGATGAGCTTGGAGCCGGGTGCTGGCGAGATGTTCGGGGGAAATCTCTCCAAGCGCTGCCGGGTCGAGCGGGGTGGCGTCCGCTGCGTGATAGGCATCGAGCCAGAGGCGCTCGACGCGGGCGACATCCGCGAGGAAGGGCAGGTCCGCCGCCGGCTGGAAGCCCTCCAGGAAAGCCGGAAAGCTTTCTCCATAGCTAAAGAGCAGCGGAGATGTTGGCGGATGCGCGGCCACGTAGAGGCGCGCCATGGCGCGGAAGAAGTCTTCGCCGACGAGGTTCTGAACGGTTGGGAATATCGAAGCGAGGGCATCGACCAGCGAGACCGTGACATTGTTGCGGTAGACCGAGAAGCGGCGTTGCGGTCGCGTCTCTTCGCGACCCTTCAGCCCTTCCGGCGACGGCAGGTCCGGTGCGAAAAGCGCCTCGGCGAAGGCGCCGCTGGAGACCGGGTCAGGACGCATGGCGAAGTCCCAGATCGGCCGCGACATGGCGGTCGAGGATCGCCTCGGCCAGTTGCGCCTCCCGTTTGAGGACGGACCAGTCGGGCACTTCGTTGTCCCACTCGATCAGGGTCGGAAGGGGGCCGAGCTTGCCGATGACATGGGCGTAGAGATCCCAGACGAGATCGTCCACGGGGCGGTCATGGCTGTCGATCAGCAGCGGGAGACCGGCATCGTCGAAATCTTCCGCATGGCCCGCGAGGTGGATTTCCGCCACCTCAGAGAGTGGGAAGTCAGCGAGATAGTCGCGGGCCCCGTAACCATGGTTGGTGGCCGAGACATGGACATTGTTGATGTCGAGCAGCAGGCCGCAGCCGGTGCGGCGGGCAATCGCTCGGATGAAGTCCGTCTCTGACATGGTGGAGGCTTCGAAGCCGAGATAGGTCGATGGGTTTTCGAGCAGGATCCGGCGTCTGAGCGTCTCCTGCACCTGATCGATATGGTCACAGACCCTGTTCAGCGTCTCGTTGTCATAAGGTATGGGCAACAGGTCGTTCAGGAAGTGGCTGTCATGGGTGGACCAAGCGAGATGTTCCGAGACTTGTTCCGGCTGATAGCGGTCGACGACTGTTTTCAGGCGTGCGAGATGCTCCGGGTCCAGGCCGGTCGGGCTGCCGATCGAGAGGCCGACGCCGTGGATCGAAAGCGGGAAGTCCTCGCGCATGCGGGTCAGGATGCGGTGTGGATGCCCGCCGGCGCCCATGTAATTTTCGGCATGGACTTCGAGAAAACCAATTCGGAAATCGTCCGCAAGGATTGGGTCGGCATGCTGAGGCTTGAAGCCTGCGCCTGCACGGCTAGGGAGGCGGCCGGCAGTGCCGTGACGGTTGGTGATCTCTAAGGCGTGGTGGACAGACACGGCCGGCTCCTCAAGCATTCGTCCTGGAAAGGAAAGCGGGACGGCACCTGCGGACGAGCCGCAGGTGCCGTGCTGTCTCAAGCCTTCGGAAGGTCGCGGTCGAGGGCTTCGAGCGAGCCCATACGGCCATCCGGAAGCGCCATCGCGGTGCAGGTGCCCTTGGCGACATAGGTCCAGGCATTGCCCTGATAATCGACCTTGGAGGTGCCGGCGCAGGTGGTGCCGGGGCCGGCGGCGCAATCGTTCTTGCCGGCCATGGAAACGCCGAAGCACTTTTCCTTTTCCTGGGCGACGGCCGGGCCGGACAGAAGGGCGGCGCTGCCGATGGCCATGGTGACGGCGGCGGCGAGCGCGGCCGTATTGATGGTGGTCTTGGTCATGAAATGTCTCCTCGGATCGTGATGCGTGGTGTCGTTGAAGCCCTCAACGGGGCTGGCAAACGCATCATGTCGAGGAGTTGTGTCTTTGAAAAATCAAGGTTTTTTGTGTAAAACGTGCGCGATTTATTTGTAAGAAACCTTGGGCTCAGACGACTTCTAAGAATTGATCTACGTCTTCTACTGTCGTTGCAAAGCTGGTCACCAGTCTAACTAGGACCTCGTTCTCGGCCGGCAAGGGAAGCCATCCGTGCGGGGGCTGCCATTCATGGAATTTCGCCCCCTTGGCACGGGCACGTTCGGCAGAGGATTTTTCGATGACGGCAAAGACCTCGTTCGCTGTGGTGTCCCAGGCAAGGCGAGCGGTGTTCTTCGCTGCGAGACCCGATCGCAGGCGGTCGGCCATGGCATTCGAATGGCCCGCGAGATCCAGCCAGAGGTTGCCGTCGAGATAGGCCTCGAGCTGGGCCGAGATGAAGCGGCTCTTGGAAAAGAGCTGGGCGGAACGCTTGCGGATGAAGGGCATGTCGGCCGCCATTTCGGGATCGAAGAAGACGATGGCTTCGGCACACCAGCAGCCGTTCTTGGTGCCGCCGAAGGAGAGAATGTCGACCCCGCGCTTCCAGGTCATCTCTGCCGGCGTTGCATCAAGTGCGACGAGGGCATTGGCGAATCGCGCGCCATCCATGTGCAGCGGCAGGTCACGCGCTTTCGCGATCGCGGCGATCCTGTCGAGCTCGTCGAGCGTGTAGACCGTGCCGACTTCGGTCGCCTGGGTGACGGTGACGGCCATGGCACGGCCATGATGGGGAGACGCCGGCTCGAAGCGCGCTATCGCCGCCTCCAGTGCCTGTGGATCGATCCTGCCTTCTGCGCCCTCCACGCCGAATAGCCGTGTACCGCCTGTCAGGAATTCCGGCGCGCCGCCTTCGTCGGCGTTGACGTGGGCATCGGCGTGACAGAAGCTGACGCCACCAGCTTTGGCGACGCTTGCGAGCGCCAGCGAATTGGCCGCGGTGCCGGTTGCCACGAAGAAGACGGCAACCTCGCGTTCAAAAATGGTGCTGAACTGGTCTTCCACTGCCTTGTCCAGGTCGCTCGTGCCATAGGCGGAGGCGAAGCCCTGGGCATGGCGGGTGAGGCTTTCGGCGATCCTGGGATGGGCGCCGGACCAGTTGTCTGAAGCGAAGTGCATGGCATTATCCTGAGGGGGGAGATGATCGGAGGGACTTTAACGCTTTCCGCATCGCTATCAATCCGGCCCGGACGCAGGGCCGACAAAGAATGTCAACTCCGCAAGAAGGTGATGTGGCTTTGATGGTTGGTGTAATAAAATTTCGCGCTCTGCCTCTGTGTCGTAATTTCGCATCCTTTGCCCGGTTAATTTTCCTGGGCATCTCTTGCATGAGCGTTTACTTTCTGTCATAGGAACAACAGAAATTAGGTCAGATTAGTTGACCTAATTCCGGTTTCGAAGGCGATGCGTTTTCGGGCGTCATGGGGTGGTCAAGCGATCCGCGTAGGATTGGGTGGCCGTCGCTGGCGCCCATCGGTGCCTGAAATGGGTCCAATCAGCCCGGCCAGTCCGGCTTCAACGGAGGTAAAGGTCATGACGAAGGTTCCGTCATCCGAAGAGATCATGCGGTCCGCCAGTGCGGAAGCAGTCGCCGAGACGGCGATCGCGCGCGCCGGTCTGCCTCCGAAGCAGGGTCTTTACGATCCGAAAAACGAACACGATGCCTGTGGCGTCGGCTTCATCGCCCATATGAAGGGGCAGAAGTCGCATCAGATCGTCAAGGACGGCCTGTTCATCCTGGAGAACCTCACCCATCGCGGCGCCGTCGGCGCAGACCCGTTGATGGGCGATGGCGCCGGCATTCTCGTGCAGATCCCCGATCGCTTCTTCCGCGAAGAGATGGCCGCCCAGGGTGTCACGCTGCCGAAGGCGGGCGAATATGCCGTCGGTCACTTCTTCTTCCCGCAGGACGAAGAGCAGATCGCGCATTTCAAGCAGGTGATCGCCGAGGTCTGTCAGTCCGAAGGTCAGCGCTTGCTCGGCTATCGCGACGTGCCGGTCGACAACTCGTCGCTGTCCAAAGCGCCCGAGATTGCTGCAACCGAGCCGCGCCAGATCCAGGTCTTCATCGGTGCTGGTCGTGATGCCGCAACCCAGGACGCCTTCGAGCGTCGCCTGTTCCTGCTGCGCAAGGTGATCTCCAACCGCATCTACGACCAGTATGGCGGCCAGGAAACCGGCTTCTATCCGGTTTCGCTGTCGTCCTCGACGATCGTCTACAAGGGCATGTTCCTCGCCTATCAGGTCGGCGCCTATTACAAGGATCTGGCCGATCCACGCTTCGAGTCTGCCGTTGCCCTCGTGCATCAGCGCTTCTCGACCAACACCTTCCCGTCGTGGAAGCTTGCGCACCCCTACCGCATGGTCGCCCATAACGGCGAAATCAACACGCTGCGCGGCAACGTCAACTGGATGGCGGCGCGTCAGGCGTCCGTGTCCTCGCCGCTGTTCGGTGATGACATCTCCAAGCTCTGGCCGATCTCCTACGAAGGCCAGTCGGACACTGCCTGTTTCGACAACGCGCTCGAGTTCCTGCAGCGCGGCGGTTATTCTCTCGCGCATGCCGTGATGATGCTGATCCCGGAAGCCTGGGCAGGCAACCAGCTGATGAGCCCTGAACGGAAGGCCTTCTACGAGTATCACGCCGCTCTCATGGAGCCGTGGGATGGCCCCGCTGCCGTCTGCTTCACCGATGGTCGCCAGATCGGCGCGACGCTCGACCGCAACGGCCTGCGTCCGGCCCGTTATCTGGTGACTGACGACGATCGCGTCATCCTGGCTTCCGAAGCCGGTACTCTGCCGGTGCCGGAAGAGCGCATCGTCAAGAAGTGGCGTTTGCAGCCGGGCAGGATGCTCTTGATCGACATGGCGGAAGGTCGCATCATCTCGGACGAAGAGGTGAAGTCGAGCCTTGCCAAGAGCCATCCGTATCGCGAGTGGCTGGATCGCACCCAGCTGATCCTCGAAGACCTGAAGCCGGTAGAGCCGCGCGCGCTTCGCCGCGATGTGTCGCTCCTCGATCGCCAGCAGGCCTTCGGCTACACCACCGAAGACACCAAGCTTCTGATGTCGCCGATGGCCACCACCGGTCAGGAAGCGATCGGCTCGATGGGGACCGATACGCCGATCTCGGCGATGTCGACGAAGTCGAAGCTGCTCTACACCTATTTCAAGCAGAACTTCGCCCAGGTCACCAACCCGCCGATCGATCCGATCCGCGAAGAGCTCGTCATGAGCCTCGTCTCGTTCATCGGTCCGCGCCCGAACATTCTCGACCATGAAGGCATGGCGAATGCCAAGCGTATGGAAGTGCGCCAGCCGATCCTGACCAATGGCGATCTGGAGAAGATCCGCTCGATCGGTCATGTCGAGGATCGCTTTGATACGAAGACGCTCGACTTCACCTATGATGTCAGCCGTGGTGCCGAAGGCATGCCGGAAATGCTCGATCGCCTGTGTGAGCGGGCGGAAGCGGCTGTGCGCGGCGGCTACAACATCATCGTGCTCTCCGACCGTCAGATCGGCCCCGATCGCATCGCCATCCCGGCGCTTTTGGCGACCGCTGCCGTCCACCATCACCTGATCCGCAAGGGTCTGCGCACCTCGGTCGGCCTCGTGGTGGAATCCGGCGAGCCGCGTGAAGTGCATCATTTCTGCTGTCTCGCGGGCTTCGGCGCCGAGGCGATCAACCCTTATCTCGCCTTCGACACGCTGCTCGACATGCACAAGCATGGCGAATTCCCCAAGGAAGTGTCGGAAGACGAAGTCGTCTACCGCTACATCAAGGCTGTCGGTAAGGGCATTCTGAAGGTCATGTCCAAGATGGGCATCTCGACCTACCAGTCCTATTGCGGCGCGCAGATCTTCGACGCGATCGGTCTCTCGTCCGAACTGGTCGACAAGTATTTCTTCGGTACCGCGACGACCATCGAGGGCATAGGCCTCGAAGAGATCGCCGAGGAGACCGTTGCCCGTCACCTCTCTGCCTTCGGCAAGGATCCGGTTCTCGCCAGCACGCTCGATGTCGGCGGTGAATATGCCTACCGCATGCGTGGCGAAAACCATGCCTGGAGCCCTGACTCCATCGCGTCGCTGCAGCATGCCGTGCGCGGCAACAGCCAGGACCGATACCGCGAATTCGCCGAAATGGTGAATGACAGCAATCTCAGGATGAACACCATCCGTGGCCTGTTCAAGATCAAGAAGGCCGAAGACCTCGGACGCAAGCCTGTATCGATCGACGAGGTCGAGCCTGCTGTCGATATCGTCAAGCGCTTCTCGACCGGTGCCATGTCCTTCGGCTCGATCAGCCGCGAGGCGCATACGACGCTCGCGGTTGCCATGAACAAGATCGGCGGCAAGTCGAACACGGGTGAGGGCGGGGAAGAGAGCGATCGTTACCTGCCGCTCGCTGACGGTTCATCGAACCCCGAGCGTTCGGCGATCAAGCAGATCGCGTCAGGCCGCTTCGGTGTGACCACCGAATACCTGGTCAATGCCGACGTGCTGCAGATCAAGGTCGCGCAGGGTGCAAAGCCCGGCGAAGGCGGCCAGCTGCCGGGCCACAAGGTCGATGCGACGGTTGCCAAGACCCGTCACTCGACCCCGGGCGTCGGCCTCATCTCGCCGCCGCCGCACCACGACATCTATTCGATCGAAGATCTGGCGCAGCTGATCTACGACCTGAAGAACGTCAACCCGGTTGCCGACATCTCGGTCAAGCTCGTCTCGGAAGTCGGCGTCGGGACGGTTGCTGCCGGTGTCGCCAAGGCGCGTGCGGATCATATCACAGTCTCCGGCTTCGATGGCGGCACGGGTGCATCGCCGCTCACCTCGCTGAAGCATGCCGGTAGCCCATGGGAAATCGGTCTTGCCGAGACCCAGCAGACGCTGGTGCTGAACGGTCTGCGTTCGCGCATCGCGCTGCAGGTCGACGGCGGTCTGAAGACTGGCCGTGACGTCATTATCGGTGCGCTGCTGGGTGCCGACGAATTCGGCTTTGCGACGGCTCCGCTGATTGCGGCCGGCTGCATCATGATGCGCAAGTGCCATCTCAACACCTGCCCGGTTGGCGTCGCCACCCAGGATCCGGTCCTGCGCAAGCGTTTCAAGGGCACGCCCGAGCATGTGATCAATTACTTCTTCTTCGTTGCCGAAGAAGTGCGCGAGATCCTGGCGTCGCTCGGTGTTAACAAGCTCGATGAGATCATCGGCGCTTCGGAGCTTCTCGAGAAGGACGAGATGCTTGCCCACTGGAAGGCCAAGGGGCTCGATTTCTCGAAGATCTTCCACAAGGTCGATGCGCCGAAGTCCGCCACCTACTGGACCGAGCGTCAGAACCACCCGATCATCGACATTCTCGATCGCAAGCTGATCGAGAAGGCGATGCCGGCGCTGGAAAGCAAGCAGCCTGTCGTCTTCGACGTCGATATCAAGAATGTCGACCGCTCGGCCGGTGCCATGCTGTCCGGGGAAGTCGCCAAGCGCTACGGCCACAAGGGTTTGAAGGATGACACCATCCATGTCACGCTGAACGGTACGGCGGGGCAGTCCTTCGGTGCCTTCCTGTCGCGTGGCATCACCTTCGACCTCGTGGGCGATGGCAATGACTATGTCGGCAAGGGGCTTTCGGGTGGTCGAATCGTGGTGCGTCCGCCGGAGAATGCCCGGATCGTCGCGGAGAACTCGATCATCGTCGGCAACACCGTGCTTTACGGTGCGATCTCGGGCGAATGCTATTTCCGTGGCGTGGCCGGCGAACGTTTCGCTGTCCGCAACTCGGGTGCGATCGCCGTCGTCGAAGGCGTGGGTGACCATGGTTGCGAATACATGACCGGCGGCGTCGTCGTCGTGCTTGGCGAAACGGGCCGCAACTTTGCGGCCGGCATGTCGGGCGGTGTGGCTTACGTGCTCGACGAGAGCGGTGACTTCGCCAAGCGCTGCAACATGGCCATGGTCGAACTCGAGCCGGTTCCGGAAGAGGACGACATGCTGGAGAAGCTGCACCATCACGGCGGCGACCTCATGCACAAGGGTCTGGTCGATGTATCAGGTGACATGACTCGGCACGACGAGGAACGCCTTTACCAGCTGATCTCGAACCATCTGCACTACACGGGCTCGAACCGCGCCAAGCAGATCCTCGATAGCTGGGCCGAGTATCGCCCGAAGTTCCGCAAGGTCATGCCGGTCGAGTACCGTCGTGCGCTGGAGGAGATGGAACGCATGCGCATGGGCGTGGCTGCGGAATAGTTCTACAGGTCCAAATGGTGTGATATGCTGTCAGCATATCACAAACGTGGGGTCCGATATGAACGAGCATGTGAAAGACGCTGGTGAAGGTGGCGAGGTTGCAGTCGCCATCTTCAAGAATGGTCGAAGCCGGGCTGTTCGCATCCCGAAGGAATTCGATCTTGAAGGTGATCGCGCCATCATGGTGCGGCAACCGGATGGTTCAATCCTGATGCGGACGGCAGTGACTGCCGGGTTGATCGAGTATCTCAAGCAGGCGGAAGCCTGGAACGGAGAAGACTTCGTCGAAAATAACGATGATCTGGCACCGCTCGGCGAGGTCGAGATCTGATGCGGTACATGCTCGATACCAACATCGTTTCGGCGATCGTGAGGGATCCGCGTGGAAAGGTGCTCGAACGGCTTCTCGAGGTTGGCGAGGAGAACGCCTTCATCAGCATCATCACCCATGGTGAGATCTGGTACGGCGTGAAGAAGAATGGCTCCGAGGAGCTATCACAGAAGGTGTCGGCGGTAACGCGGCGCCTCTATGTGGCGCCCCTTCAACTGCCGACAGACCAACGGTATGCCGATGTCCGGCTGGCGCTGCGGCAGGGCAAAAATATAGGTCCAAATGACCTTTGGATCGCGGCACATGCGCTGGCGCTGGATGCTGTGCTGGTGACGAACAACGAAAGTGAGTTTTCCCGGGTTCCGGGATTGCAGATCGAGAACTGGCTGCGATAGCGGCGGAGATTGAGGAAAGTAGACATGGGCAAGGTTACAGGTTTCATGGAAATCGACCGGCAGGTGGCGAAGTATCAGCCGGCCTCCGACCGCATCCGCCATTTCCGCGAATTCACGATCCCCATGTCGGATGCCGAGGTGACGAAGCAGGCGGCGCGCTGCATGGATTGCGGCATTCCCTATTGCCACGGTCCGACCGGCTGTCCGGTGCACAATCAGATCCCTGATTGGAACGACCTCGTCTACAACAACAAGTGGGAGGAGGCGATCCGCAACCTCCACTCGACAAACAATTTCCCGGAATTCACCGGTCGCGTGTGCCCGGCGCCGTGCGAGGAAGCCTGCACGCTGAACCTCGAAGATGCGCCGGTCGCCATCAAGACTGTCGAACAGGCGATTGCCGACAAGGCCTATGAACTCGGCTTCATCGTGCCGCAGCCGGCAACGATCCATACCGGCAAGAAGGTGGCGATCATCGGCTCCGGTCCGTCGGGTCTCGCCGCTGCCCAGCAGCTCGGCCGCGCCGGTCATGAGGTGCATGTCTACGAGCGCGAGTCGAAGCCCGGTGGTCTGCTGCGCTACGGCATTCCGGACTTCAAGATGGAGAAGAACTTCATCGATCGTCGCGTCGAGCAGATGCAGGGCGAAAACGTCACCTTCCAATGCGGTGTCAATGTCGGCGTCGACGTGACCGTCGAGAAGCTGCGCGCCGATTACGACGCAGTCCTCTATTGCGGTGGTTCGGAAACGCCGCGCGAGGCGGGCATTCCCGGCGTCGAGTTCCATGGCGTCCATGATGCCATGCCCTATCTCGTGCAGCAGAATCGTCGCGTTGGCCGTGAGAACATCGACAGCGTCGGCTGGCCGGCCGATCCGATCCTCGCCGGCGGCAAGCATGTCGTCGTCGTCGGTGGTGGTGATACGGCCTCCGACTGCGTCGGCACCGCCTTCCGCCAGGGCGCCGTCAAGGTGACCCAGCTCGACATCCGTCCGCGTCCGCCGCAGACGGAAGACAAGCTTGCGATCTGGCCCTTCTGGGCGACCAAGATGCGCACCTCGTCCAGCCAGGCCGAAGGTGCCAACCGCGAGTTCCAGGTGGCGACGCTCGAATTCGTCGGCGAAGACGGCGTGTTGACCGGCGTGAAGTGCTGCCAGGTCGATGAGCGTCGCAAGCCGATCCCGGGCACCGAGTTCATCATCAAGGCCGATCTTGCCTTCATCGCCATCGGTTTCTCCGGCCCGTTTACCGACAGCGTGCTGAAGGAACTCGACGGCAAGCTCGAACTCGCCACTGACCGCCGCGGCTCGACCAACGTCGTTGCCAACGACAAGGACTACCGTTCTTCGATCGACAAGGTCTGGGTCGCAGGTGACGCCCGTCGCGGCCAGTCGCTGGTCGTCTGGGCGATCCGCGAAGGACGCCAGGCCGCTCGCGCCATCGACGAGGCGCTGATGGGTGAGAGCGTGCTGCCGCGCTGAGCCTTGGCAAAGTCGCGATAGTTTAAAAGGGGCTGCTTTCGGGCAGCCCCTTCTGCTTTGGATGTTTTGATTGGATCAGGGTGTCGCCGTAACCGGTGTGGCGGAGGCTGAAGGTGTCGCCTCAGCTGGCCGCTTCACATAGTCCACTCGACCAACCGGTGGATCCGGCAGGCGGCCGTTCTGGACGAGCTGGTCGCGCGGCGTGGGGAAGGTCGAGGATGCCGGGACAGTGCCGCCCAGCAGTTCGTCGGCGCCGTCGAGCTCGGGGTCGAAGAGATCGATCGGCGGGGTGGTGACGATGGCCTTGTTTTCCGACGGCGACAGGGTTACCAGCTCGGGCAGATTGCTGGCATCGAGGCGGACGAGATCCGGGCTTGTCATGTCGCCGAGATAGCGGCGCAGGGATTTTTCGACATAGAAGGCGAGCTTGCGTTTGCCGGGGCCGGTAAAGCCGATGCCGTCATTGCCGCGCAGGCGGACCGGCTGCCCGTTGATGTCGGAGCCGGTGACGCCCGTCGCGGCCAGTCGCTGGTCGTCTGGGCGATCCGCGAAGGCCGCCAGGCCGCGCGCGCCATCGACGAGGCGTTGATGGGAGAAAGCGTGCTGCCGCGCTGAGCCTTGGCAAAGTCGCGATAGTTTAAAAGGGGCTGCTTTCGGGCAGCCCCTTCTGCTTTGGATGTTTTGATTGGATCAGGGTGTCGCCGTAACCGGTGTGGCGGAGGCTGAAGGTGTCGCCTCAGCTGGCCGCTTCACATAGTCCACTCGACCAACCGGTGGATCCGGCAGGCGGCCGTTCTGGACGAGCTGGTCGCGCGGCGTGGGGAAGGTCGAGGATGCCGGGACAGTGCCGCCCAGCAGTTCGTCGGCGCCGTCGAGCTCGGGGTCGAAGAGATCGATCGGCGGGGTGGTGACGATGGCCTTGTTTTCCGACGGCGACAGGGTCACCAGCTCGGGCAGATTGCTGGCATCGAGGCGGACGAGATCCGGGCTTGTCATGTCGCCGAGATAGCGGCGCACGGATTTTTCGACATAGAAGGCGAGCTTGCGTTTGCCTGGGCCGGTAAAGCCGATGCCGTCATTGCCGCGCAGGCGGACCGGCTGGCCGTTGATATCGGAGCCGGTGACGATGAAGCGCCCTTCCTGGTCGACGAATCCTTCCCAGATATCGACGAATTCGCCGTTCACCTTCTCGATGCTCGATCGATAGATGGTGTTCAGGCGCAAGGCGTCTGCGGTCATGTTTTGCGGGCGGAAGGCCGGCAGCCCGACCCAGATGATCGGGACACGCGTTTCCGCAGCGACGCTGGCCAGGCGCGCGACCCGGTCGCCATAGGCGGTGAACCAGGGATCGGTCCGGAAGTCGAGGCGGCCCGTTGGCGTCACCAGCTGCTGGCGATCGTTGGCGCCGATCTGGATGACCACGACGCTTGGTTTGAGATCGTTGACGAGTGCCGGCAACTGGCCCGGCCAATCGTAGAAATCGTCACGCACCAGGCCGGAAGATCCGTTGGTGCGGTTTTCCACGACGACGCCGGGTGACTCCTCGAAGGCGGTCTTCAACCCATCGCCAAGGGCACTTGCCACGAAGTCGCCGAGGACCAGGACCGTCTTTGCATTGTCGAGCTTGGGCGGCGGTGGGAGGGCTGCGACCGCGCGGGTCGATTGCGGCCGGGTGTTGATCGTGGTCACGCTGCCACTGGTCTTCTTGCGGGTATTAGTTTCGCGCGGCCGCTGCACGTTCTGTGGCGGGACATAGGCCGGCTGGCGTTCGCCGAAGAGCAGGTCGAGGAGGGTGCGGCGGCGTTCCGGCTGCTGGGCTTCGGCAGACGTGGTAATGAATGCGGTCGCGACGACTGTCAGCGCCAGACCGAGCGTCATGAGGCGGGCGAAGGTTCCGCGCGGGCTCGTCAAGTCACACTCCATGGGCGAAAGCGGCGGGCACAAAATGCATTCGCCGCGCTCTCCTGTTTGTGGAGCGCGGCGGATGCCAAGTCAACAGGTGCGCTTGCTGCGGACCCCGGATCAGTTGCGCAGCTTGTCGAGCAGGACGCGTGAAGGCTGGCCGTCCACGGACATGCCTAGCCGCTGCTGGATGGCGGTGATTGCAGCCTTCGAGCCAGAGCCGAAATTGCCGTCGATCTTGCCATCGTAATAGCCAAGCGCCTGAAGACGGGTCTGGAGCTCGAACTTTTCCTTGACGTCGAGCGAACCGTCGGGGCGCGGCCAGCGCTGCTGCATGCCGCCATAGCCGGCAATCTCGTCCGCCAGCAGTCCGACACCAAGGGCGTAGCTATCGGCGGCGTTGTAGCGCTTGATGACGAAGAAGTTCTTGGTCATCAGGAAGCCCGGCCCGTTGGCGCCACCGAGCATCTTGAGCTCGGCGCGTTCGCTGCCGTTCCTGAAACCCTTGCCGGATGGACGGGCGAAGCCCAGCGCCTGCCACTGCGCAACCGTCTTGGTCTGGCCCGCATATTTGTGGCCCCCTCTCGGGACGGCGATCTCGTAGCCCCAGGTGCGGCCGGTCTGCCAGTCATTCTTGGCAAGCAGATTGGCGGCAGTGGCGAGTGCGTCCGGGATCGAATGCCAGATGTCCTTGCTACCGTTGCCGTCGGCGTCAATGCCGTAAAGCAGGTAGCTCGTCGGAATGAACTGGGTATGGCCCATCGCCCCGGCCCAGGAACCCATCAGGTTTTTGTTGGTAACGTCACCGTTCTGCAGCATCTTCAAGGCGGCAACCAACTGGGTACGCGCGTATTTTGCCCGTCTCTTGTCCGCATAAGCCAGTGTCGCCAGGGAACGCGGCACGTTGTGCAGTCGATCGGGACGCTCCAAGGCGGCGCCGTAGTTTGATTCCATCGACCAGATCGCCAGCAGCACGTGCTTGTCGACGCCGAAGTGGTTTTCCAAGGCTGTCAGCAGGCGCCCGTGCTTGGCCAACATCTCCTGGCCGACCTTGACCGTGTAAGGGTTCACGCGGCTATCCAGATAGTCCCAGATCTGGGACCTGAACTCTGGCTGGTAGGCAGCCTTTTCCAGTACAAACTGGTCTGGTTCGGTCACGCCGTTGAATGCCTGGCGATAGGTCCGCTCGGTGATGCCTTCCTTGGCGGCGACGGGATAAAAGTCGCGGATCCACTTCTGGAAACCGGCGTCCGCGAAGGCTTCCATGGGGATGAGCGCTGTCGTCAGCGTCAGCGCGATGGCGCCGAGCAGGCTGGGGCGGTGTCTTTTCATGGGCATCTCCCGTGCATTCTTGAGTTAGCAGCCGGAACAAGGCTGTTCACCACAGGTTAATGCTGTTCAGTCAACAAACCCTTTACCACGTTGTCCGACCAAGCTTTGCCTTTGCCATTTTGAAGCAATTGTATGTTACTGGGCGTGACCGCGTTATGAAGACGTTAATCGATTTAGATCCTCGAGGAGGAATGAGTGGTTCAGACTAAAAAGCTCCGTAAAGCCGTTTTTCCCGTCGCCGGTCTCGGTACGCGTTTTCTTCCCGCCACCAAGGCGGTTCCGAAAGAAATGCTTACCGTCGTCGACAAGCCGGTCATCCAGTATGTGGTTGACGAGGCCATCGAAGCCGGGATCGAGCACTTCGTCTTCGTGACCGGCCGTGGGAAAGCGGTCATCGAGGACTATTTCGACATTCAGTTCGAACTCGAACAGACCCTGAAGGCCCGCAACAAGAACGCTGAACTTTCGCTTCTCGACTCACTCCAGCCGACCGCCGGTCAAACCAGTTTCACGCGACAACAGGAGCCGCTGGGCCTCGGACACGCCGTCTGGTGTGCTCGCGACATCGTAGGGCACGAACCCTTCGCGCTTCTGCTGCCTGACATGATTATGCGCGGCGAAAAGGCTTGCCTCAAGGGCATGGTCGAACTTTATGAAAAGACCGGCGGCAACATTGTGGCGGTCGAGGAATGCGCGCCGGATCAGGCCCACAAATACGGCATCGTTGGCGTCGGTGACGCGCTCGAAGGCGGCTTCAAGATTACGCAAATGGTCGAGAAGCCTGCCAAGGGGACTGCGCCCTCCAACTTCTTCATCAACGGTCGTTACATCCTGCAGCCGGAAATCTTCGAGATCCTGTCGACCCAGGAGCGTGGCGCCGGCAACGAGATCCAGCTAACCGACGGCATGCTGAAGCTTGCCCAGAACCAAGATTTCGCCGGTTACCACTTCAGGGGGCAGACCTTCGACTGCGGTTCCAAGGACGGCTTCATCCTGGCAAACGTCGCCTTTGCCATCGAGCGAGCCGACATTCGTCCGGCCATCGAGGACAATTTGAAGGCACTGCTCGCCGCACTGAAGTAAAATGAAATCCCTGACCGCCGGGCTCAGCGCTTGGCGGTCAGGCCCACTAATGCCGTCACCGTGCTATTGTCGGTGCCGGTCTTGTAGTTCGTCCGCTCGTAAGCGAGATCAGCCGTCGCATCGAGATAGCGATTGACCTTCCAGGTCAGGCCAGCGCCCGCGAGATAAGCCGTCGTATCGCTCGCACTGGCATTCCCGTCATAGTTGGTGAAGGTTGTCCCGCCGGTCAGGCGTGCGACGAGATTGGTGCGCAGGTCGTGGGAGAGGGCGGCGTTGACACGATGGATCGTTGCGCCGTTGACGCCCGCCGTGGTCGATGGATCGATGCTTGTGTCGAGAGAGAGATCGATGCTGGTGCCGTCTCGCGGCGACCAGAAGATGTTGCCATCCACCGTCATCGCTGACAGTTCCGCCAGGCGCGCGTCCTCGAAGGTCTGGTGCTCGTAACCCAGGGCGATTTCGCCGCGCAGCTTCTCTCCCAGATCGACGGCCACCCCCGCTTTTGCGCCATAGAGATCCGCCGAGCGCCGGTACCCTGACGAATCCTCCGCTTCGTCATAGTCGATCCGCCCGATCGTGCCTTCTATGAAGGGCGTGAGAGCCGGCGAAATCTCGTACCCGAGACGGCTGCTGAGCGTATAGCGATTGCGATCGCGATCACTGCGTTCGAGGATGCTGCCATTGGAAAGCTTGGCATCGGAATACTGGAAGCGGGTGAAGTCGCCGGCGATCGAGCCGCGGATCACACCGAAATCCCGCTCGACAGACAGGCCGGTCCCGAACTGGTTGACGCCGGACTGGACCCTGGCGCCTGATACGGCGTTCGGATCGTCGCTATCCTCGCGGCTGAAACTGTAGGAGCCGGAAAGTGTGGCAATGGTGTCATCGGCCAGATCGAGACGCAGGCGCGCGTCGATATTGGCGCGGGGCTTGTCGTTGTCCGCACCAGACAGCGTTTCCTGCCAGGCCCCTTCGGCTCCGACATTCAGCTCATGTCTCGACCAGTCCGAGGTCAAAGTACCCTTCAGCCCGGTTTCGGAGAATGTGCGGTTGGCTTTGACACCGCCGGATTTTTCCCGCTCGGTCCCCAATTTCTGGCTGATCGACGGCCGCAGGATCATGCTGCCGAGGCGAATGCCGGTGCCGTCTTCGGCGTCCAGTGCATCGCGGCGAATGCGGGCGGCCGTCGGGTCGTCGAGCCGGGTCTCGCGCATGTTCTGGCGACCGATGTCGTCGTCCAGCGGCACGGCATCGGGATCCGCAAGCGGTTCCATGGCGAAGCTGTTCGGCGCGATCGTGGCTGTCGTGGTCGGATCGGTCGCCACTGCGGGGGCTGATGTCGACATCTCGCTCGCGCGCGTCGCAATGCCTTCCGGGCCGATCCCCAGTGGCTGCGTGCCGCTTGCCGACATGCCTTGAGAGGATTGCGCCGTGGGGCGTGTCTCTTGGGCAGCGAGCAGCGAGGGATGCACGAGCGCCGACAGCGCAAGGGCGCTGGCGAAAGCGCGCAGTCCCAGGCGGCCTGCGCCGCGCGTGTCCCGATTTTCGACTGAAGTCATGCTTGCGCCTGGCGATCTGTAATGCTTACCCAATCGTAAAGCCTGGTGGTTAATGATTGGTTTCGGCGGTCTTTGACGACCGGGCACGCTTTGCCGCAGGGGCGGCATGCGCCACAAGAATTTACAGCAGCCGACAAACGCAGTATGGGACGCCATGATCAAGCGCGCAGTCAATCTCGTTGAAGCCAGTGCCACCGAATCCGCTCTTCGCGTCATCTCGACCGAGCGGGAGGGGCTACGTGTCCTCGAAGAGGCCTTGGCCGGGCCGCTCGCCGCTCCCTTCTGCAATGCGGTCAAAACGATCGGCGGGATCGGCGGTCGCGTGATTGTCACCGGTGTCGGCAAGAGTGGCCATATCGGTTCGAAAATCGCGGCCACCTTCGCCTCGACCGGCACGCCCGCCTTCTTTGTCCACCCATCGGAAGCCAATCACGGCGATCTCGGCATGATCGCGCAGGATGATGCGATCCTGGCGATCTCCTGGGGTGGCGAAACGACCGAACTGCAGGGTATTCTCAGCTTCTCCCGCCGTTTCTCGATCCCGCTGATTGCCATCACTGCGGGTGAAAGCTCCACGCTCGCCCGCAATGCCGATGTCGTGCTTCTGATGCCGAAGGTTCAGGAGGCCTGCCCGCACGGGCTGGCGCCGACGACCTCGGCTATGCTGCAGCTTGCGGTCGGCGACGCGATTGCGATTGCGCTTCTCGAAGCGCGCGGGTTTTCGCCGTCGGACTTTCGCACCTTCCATCCGGGCGGCAAGCTCGGCGCGGCACTCACCCATGTGCGCGACATCATGCATACCGGCGATCGCCTGCCGCTGGTGGCGCTCGGTACGCCCATGCCCGAGGCGGTCAAGACCCTGTCGCACAAGCATTTCGGCTGTGTGGGGATCGTGGATGAAGCCGGCAAGCTCTGCGGCATCGTGACGGAAGGCGACATGGCCCGCAATCTCGCGCGGGATCTGTCGATCCTGAACGTCGATGACGTGATGACCCGCAATCCGAAGGTCATCAAGGGCGATGCCCTCGCGACGACCGCCGCGGCGATGATCAACAAACATGGCATTGGTGCACTGATCGTCGTCGATGACGAGAACACGCCCGTCGGCCTCATTCACTTCCACGATCTGCTGAGGATCGGGGTCGCCTGAGGGGGACTCAAGCCTCTTCTACTGTCAGATCGCGACCATCGCTGGAAACAATCCGCACGCGAGCGCCACCGGGCAGGTCCGGGCCGGAGACCAGCCAGAAGGTGTCATCCAGCCGGATGCGGCCGCGGCCCTCGCGGATGGGCTCGGCCAGCACGGCGGTGCGGCCGACGAGGCTTGCACCACGCTGATTGAGCAGTGGTTCATCGCTCGATGTCTCGAGGCGGGTGAAGAGACGGCGACCGGCGAGGGTGAAGGCGACGGCGCTGGCGGCGAAAACCAGCGACTGGATTTGCCACGACCAGAAGCCTGCATCCCAGAGCAGCAGAGACAGAACGCCGGTCAGGATTGCGCCGAGGCCGATCCAGACCAGGAAGACGCCAGGCACAACCAGTTCGGCCGCAAGCAGCAGCATGCCGAGAACCCACCAGCTCCAGGGACCGAGTTCGGCCATGATGCGCGCCAGCATGGCGGTCACTCGCCGTTCGGGTTGAACGAGCTGATCGGCGGCGTGGTGCGGGGTGCTGCGGCCGGACGCGGCGGGGCAGGGCGCTTGTCGTCGCCGAAGACTTCCCGCGCAATCGCACCGATGCCGCCGAGCGAGCCGATCAGGGATGTGGCTTCCATCGGCATCAGCACCACCTTGGAATTGCTGGCGGTGCCGATCGCGGCCATGGCCTCGGTGTATTTCTGGGCGACGAAGTAGTTGATGGCGTTGACGTCGCCAGCGGCGATCGCTTCCGAGACGAGGCGGGTGGCCTTGGCTTCGGCTTCCGCCAGACGCTCACGGGCTTCGGCCTCGCGATAGGCGGCCTCACGCTCACCTTCGGCCTGAAGGATGGCGGCCTGCTTGGCGCCTTCGGCTCTGAGGATCTGGGCATTTCGGAAGCCTTCGGCTTCCAGGACCTGAGCGCGCTTCTCACGCTCCGCCTTCATCTGGCGACCCATGGCATCCACTAGGTCGGCCGGCGGCTGGATATCTTTGATCTCGACGCGTGTGACCTTGATGCCCCAGGGGCGGACGGCCTCGTCGACGACGCGCAGCAGGCGATCGTTGATGACCTCGCGGTTGGAGAGCAGTTCATCGAGATCCATCGAGCCCATCACCGAGCGGATGTTGGTCATGGTCAGGTTCAGGATGGCATTCTCGAGATTAGAGACCTGATAGGCGGCTTCTGCGGCGTTCAGCACCTGGTAGAAGGCGACGGCGTCGGCGGAAACCGAGGCATTGTCCTTGGTGATGACTTCCTGGGTCGGCACATCGAGTACCTGTTCCATGACGTTCATCTTCGCGCCGATCCGTTCGAAGAACGGGATGATCAGATTGAGGCCCGGCTCGAGCGTGCGAGTGTAGCGGCCGAAACGCTCGATCGTGTAGCGGAAGCCCTGCGGCACGGTCTTGATACCGGCAAAGAGGACCAGGATCACGAGCAGTACGAGTGCGATGACGACGATGTCCGGACCGGTGACGGGCATGAATTCCTCCAGCATTGGCGCAAACGGAGATTGCGCCCCCTTCGTCTAACATCGTGGCGTGACAGGGTAAATGCAAGGGATCCGGGTCACACACGGCGTGGTTTGCATTCGGACTGGTGGACTGCAAGAAGAAGAAAAGCGGCGGGATCTCTCCCGCCGCCCCGGTTTTCAGGCTGATCAACCTGAGCTTAAAACTCTTCCCAGTTGTCCTGGGCCACTGCCGCGTTGCCATGGCTGCGTGGTCCGGGGGCGGCATGCCGGGCGACTTCGGCGGCGCGTGGTGCAGGAGAGCGGCTTGCCGATACCGAAGGCTGGGCCATGACACGGGCGGTTTCGCGGAGTGCTGATGCCTGGGTCTGCTGCACGCCGTCGATGCTGAAGTGCGAGATCAACTCGCGTAGCTTGGCGGCTTCGCTCGCAAGTGCTGCGGAGGCAGCGTTGGATTCCTCGACCATGGCAGCGTTCTGCTGGGTCGTCTGGTCCATCGAGTTTACCGCATTGTTGACTTCCGAGAGGCCGGTTGCCTGTTCCTTGGCGGAAAGGGCAATCGCATCCATGTGGGTGTTCATCTCGGTGATGAAGCCACCGATGGTACGCAGTGCTTCGCCGGTCTTGCGAACGAGATCCACGCCGCCGGCAACCTCGGTCGAGGAGTTCTGGATGAGGGCCTTGATCTCCTTCGCAGCATTGGCAGAACGCTGGGCGAGTTCACGGACTTCCTGGGCAACGACGGCGAAGCCTTTGCCCGCTTCCCCGGCGCGCGCTGCTTCAACACCCGCATTGAGCGCCAGAAGGTTGGTCTGGAAGGCGATTTCGTCGATCACGCCGATAATGTTCGAGATCTGCTGCGACGAGTTTTCAATCCGGCGCATGGCTTCTTCGGCGCGGGACACGACTTCAGAGGATTGGTTGGCAGAGGTGTTGGCATGGGCCGCCACACCGCGGGCCTCTTCTGTCCGCTTGGTCGAATTGACGACGTTGGCGGTGATCTCTTCGACTGCGGCTGCCGTCTGCTCAAGGGCGGCTGCCTGCTGCTCGGTGCGCTTCGACAGGTGATCGGTCCCCGACGCAATCTCGCGTGTGCCGGTCTCCATGGTCGCGACGCTGTTGTTGATCGAGGCCATGGTCTGGTTCAGCTGGCGGACAGACTGGTTGAAGTCGTGGCGGAGTGCCTCGAAATCGGGCGCGAAAGCTTCGTTGATCTGGAAAGCGAGATCGCCGGAGGCGAGGCGCTTCAGGCCAGCGGCCAGACCCGACGTAGCGATGCGAAGACGTTCGGCTGCATCGGCTTCGGCACGCTGCTGGGTCGCAATGCGCTCGGCTTCGGCGCGCTGGCGATTGCCTTCCGCTTCCGATTCCAGACGCTTGTTGGCGATGGCAGCCTCACGGAAGATCTGCATCGCGGCGGCCATCCGGCCGATCTCGTCCTTGCCACCCTGATCGATCGTGACGTCGAGGTCGCCATTGGCGAGGCGCGTCGTGTTGTCGGCGAGCTTGCCGAGCGGACGGGAAACGAGCTGGAAGTTGAGGAAGCCGAGCAGAACGGCAGCGATACCGACGACGATCGATGCGCCGAGGCTGACCGTTACCACAAGCGAGAGGGCTGCGGTCTGGTTTTCAGCGGCTGCGGCGGCGCGCGCCGAAAGAGCAGACTTGATCTCGCCAAGGCGGGCTTCGAAGGCCTTGACCAGGGCCTCGCCTTCACCCGTCACTTCGATGGCGCGGGCCAGTTCAACCGTTGCGGGGTCTCGCATCAAGAGAATCTGCCGTTCCATGAAGTTCGTCTTCCAAGTCTCAAAGGCGTTGATCGCCTCCTTGAACTTCGAGAGCTCACCGGGAGCAGACGTCGAGAGCATCGCTTCGATATTGGGACGGTCTGCGCCCATTTCCGCAGCGACCTCCTTTGCGCCATCCGCGTAATCGCGGTTGCCAGTCAACAGGAAGGTTTTCAGTTGGAGGTCCGCGATGTAAAGGTCGGCGGAGAATTCTTCGATGACCTCCAGGGCGCGATTCATCGTTGCGGTTTCCGCGACCTGCTCACTCGCCGTGATGGCGCGGTTGTGCATGAAGGTGGAGGCTGCGATCGCGATAGCGGCAAGGAGTCCGAAAGCGAGGAAGCCTTTGGCGCTTACGGATAAATTCTTGAGCATGGTAAAATCCTGTCCCGGTCGGGGTCGAATTGGATCATGGTTTACAGGACGGCCGCCATCATGGAGCCGTGTCGACGGATCAGCTGCCGGCTAGCGCCCGGCGCTCGAGTTCCGTCAGGTTGAGTTCGACGGTGACGGCGCCGATCTTCTTCTTGGCGCTGTCGACCAGCGTCAGGCTCACCTGGTTTCGCCAGATCTTCATGTCGTCGTCCCACTCGGCTTCATCGATGAAGATCGCGTCCTCCGAGACGTCATATGTCTTCTGGAACTTCGCCTCGTCGCCCTGCCAGAAGTCGCTGGTGATCGAGCTCTGGCCGACGTTCAGGCCGTTCTGGTCCATGACGAAGATTTCGGGATAGAGGCCGAGCGACTTGCCCTGGATGCGGGCGAGATAGACGGAGAGCGGGTTGGAGAGCGTGGCGGCAATCAGCGGCTTGTCGGTCGCTTCGCGCTCGGCCTTCCATTGATTGTCCAGCTCGTCGATCTTCTCCTGGGAGAGCTCGGTCAGCCGGGCGTTTTGCGCTTCGACCGATACGGTGACGATCTCGGCGGAAATAAATTCCTGGATCTGCTTGATCAGCTCTGGCGAGACGAGCTTGGCGACATCAGGCTGTGCCGGTTCTGCATGGGCAGTGGCGAGCGACGCGACGAGGAATGTCGATGCCAATGCGGTCGTGACGAATTTCATGGTGGTCTCCTTCAACTCCCCCTAATTCTAGGGATCATTACTAAATGGAACCTTAATATAAGAAATCGCCTATCTAAAATTATATTGAAATCCAACCATTTAGGGAATTTTTCCCATTCTAGATCTGCGCGGGTGGGCAGCTTGAGGTTGTCTCTGCGGTTGTGCTACTTCGGAACTCCGGCGCGCTAAGCAAATGAAAAGATGCACTAAAATTGAGCACATGTACCGAAAATTGGGCTTTTTCTCATCGGCTCGCCATGCGTGTTCATCGTCTCGGTTGTGTCGCTGCCGTAGCTCAAATGCCCCTCTAGAGGGCACGGCTATGCGAAGAGACATGGATACAAAGGAAAAGGGGACCGCCTTCCGGCAGCCCCCTTCATCATCTCGTATGTCACTTAGCCTATTGAGCTTCAGGCCCAGCCCTGGAGTTCCCGGCGCACGACGTTCTCGATGACGCGCATCCCGTCGTCGCTGTCGTTGAGACAGGGAATATGGGTGAACTTCTCGCCGCCATTGTGGAGGAAATCCTCGCCCGCTTCACCGGCGATTTCTTCCAGCGTCTCCAGGCAGTCGGAGACGAAGCCGGGGTTCATGATGGCGATGCGCTTGACGCCGTCCTGGGCCAGCTTTTCGACCGTCTTGTCGGTATAGGGCTGCAGCCATTCCTCGGGCCCAAAACGGGACTGGAAGGTCACCATCAGCTTTTCCTTCTCCCAGCCCAGATGCTCGCGCAAGAGACGCGTCGTCTTGTAGCACTGGCAGTGATAGGGGTCTCCCTTCATGAAGTAGGACTTCGGAATGCCGTGATAGGATGTGATCACCAGTTCCGGTTCCCAGTCCAGGGTCGCAAGGTGTTTGTTGATCGAGTTGGCGAGCCCCTCGATGTAAACAGGGTCGTCGGCATATTGCGGCACCGTGCGCAGCGCCGGCTGCCAGCGCATCTTGAGAAGCGCCTTGAAGGCCTCGTCATTGACGGTTGCCGTCGTCGCGGCTGCATATTGCGGATAGAGCGGATAGACGAGAATGCGCTCGCAGCCCGCCTTCTGCATCTCGTTCATCTTCGCCTGGATCGCCGGCTGGCCGTAGCGCATGGCCCAGTCGACATGCACGTTCGGCAGATCCTTCAAGGCAACCGCGAGCTTTTCTGCCTGGCTGCGGGTGTAGGTGCGCAGGTAGCTTTCGTCGAGATCCTTGTTCCAGATCTCTTCATAGGCCTTGCCGACCTTCTGCGGGCGGCGGTTGAGAACAATCCCGTATAGAATGGGGTACCAGAACCACCGCGACCACTCGATGACGCGCTTGTCCGTCAGGAACTCTTCGAGATAGCGGCGCATAGACTTGTAGTCCGTGCCATCAGGCGTTCCGAGATTGACGAGCAGCACGCCGACCTTGCCGAAATTGACGGGCGGATGGTCGGAGGGCCAATGGGCAGGCAGTACATTCATCTTGATATCCTGGTGATGAGATCTCGACCGTTACGTGGCGAAGGCCAGTTGAGATCATCTGATAAAAGCAAAAGCCGGCCCGGGGAAGCCCGGACCGGCTTTTGGGATGCGTCAAACGGTCTTACTTCGGCGGAAGCTGCAATTCCCGGCCGATCGAGATGACGTTCGGATTGCGCAGCGCATTCGCCTCGGCAATCTTGCTCCACATCATGCCGTCGCCATAGGTGGCCTGAGCGATCTTCCAGAGGCTGTCGCCGGCAACTACCTTGTAGACGGTTTCGGCCGTCGCCATGGCCGCATCCGTCGCGGTAGCAGCCGGAGCTTCTGCCGCAGCAGGCGTTTCTGGAGCCGCTGGCGCCTCGGTTGCAGCCGGAGCCCGGGCTGCCGGTGCTTCCGTCGCAGGTGCTGCCGGAGTAGTCGCGTCAGCCTGTGGCGCGGTCGTGTCGTCTGACGGAGCTGCGGTCGCCGAGATCACGGTGATGCGACCGTCGGTGTAAGGCGTGTAGGGGCTGTTCTTGGCGATGTAGTCGGCCACCACGGTCTCGAGGCCCGGGCCGAAATCGTAGGCGTTCTGTCCGCCGCTCTCGAACACGCCATAGCCGTCACCACCGGTGCGCATGTAGTTGTTGGTGGCCACGCCGTAGAGCTTCTCCGGGTCGATGGCGACGAAAGCGTCACCTTCCTTGACCTCGACGGAGGAGATGCGGCTGCCGGCCGGCTTGCTGAGGTCAGCGGTGAACTTCAAACCGGATACCTGCGGGAAGCGGCCAGCCGCTTCCTCGACCTGGCTCACGCCATTCTCGAGAGCTGCAACAATGTCGGAGCCCTTGAGCTGGAAGGAGGCAAGTGTGTTCTGGAAGGGCAGGACTGTCAGGACTTCGCCCATGGTGACCGTGCCGGCATCGATCGACGCGCGCAGACCGCCGCCGTTCTGGATGGCGATGGTGATGCCCTGATCGCTCAGGCGGTCCACCATGGCATCGGCCACGAGATTGCCCATGGTGCATTCGACTGCACGGCAGGTTTCGCGCGAGCCGTCGATGGCCTCGGCAGTCTCGCCGATTTCCTTCAGCTTCAGCTCTTCGATCGGTCCGCCGAGTTCGGCCACCTTGGCGACGAAGGCTTCATCCGGGGTTACCGAGGCGTCAAGCAGCTTGGGTTCGCCGGTCGCGGTCTTGACGACGCCTGCATCATCGAAAACGACCGTCAGGTCGCCGAGATACTTGGAATAGGCATAGGCCTGGACGATCGGAACATCCTGGCCGGCTGGGTTCTTCACCATGGTCGGGTAAGGGCCCGCTGCCTTTTCGTCGGTGTTGGACAAAAGCGTGTGGCTGTGACCGCCGACGATCACGTCGATGCCGTTAACGGCTGCCGCGATTTCCTGATCCTTGACGTAGCCGACATGCGAGAGCAGCACGATCTTGTCGATGCCCTGTCCTTCGATTTCGGCCACGGCTTCCTTCAGATAGGTGATCTCGTCGGCAAAAAGGATCGTGTCACCAGGCGAGGAGGTCTCGTCCGTGTCGGTTGCGAGGACCGAAACGATTGCGACCTTCTCCTCGCCGAATTCCTTGACGATGTAGGGCTTGAACTTGTCGGCGACCGGAGAGTTGAGGCCGGCCAGCGTGTTACCGGAGATCAGCGGGAACTGCAGCGCATCGATGAACTTTGCGAGCTCTTCCGGGCCGTCATCGAATTCGTGGTTGCCGATGGCCATGGCATCGAAGCCGATGGCGTTCATGAACTCGGCAATCGGGGCGCTCTTGTAGGTGGTGTAGAACAAGGAGCCCTGGAACTGGTCGCCAGCGTCGAGTGTCAGTACGTTCTTGCCCTCAAGTTCGGCACGACGGGCGTCGATTGCGGCCTTCACGCGGGCAATGCCGCCGAAGCATTCGTTCTTGGCAGCATCATCTGCCGAGCAGGTGGAATCGGATTTGCTGATGGCTTCGATGCGGGAATGCAGGTCATTGATGTGCAGGATGTTAAGTTCGAAATCGGCCAGAGCGGTTCCGGCGGTCAGGGCCAGCACCGAGGCGCTGAAAAGGCCAATCTTCAAATGTCTGAACATCTTATCTCTCCTGTTGCAATCGATCACCCACAGTCTGGCATGCATTGATGACAGTCACGCGCCAGAATTCGGATGGCGGATGTTTTCATCTAGACCGGGAGAGGGCAAGCAAAAATCACTTGAGGTCCGCATGTTAGCAGGGCCAGAAACGAAAGAAGCGGCCGCTTGGGCCGCTCCTTAATCCGCATATCGTGATGCGCTGCTCAGCCGCGTCGGGCGAGCGAGAACTGGGCGCCGCTGTCGGAGGTGCAATTGAGCTGCGACGGCGTCACGAGGGCGCAATTCACCTTCTGCTGCGTGTTGCGAACGAGCGATGTCATGTTGATCTCGACCAGGCGATCGTTGACGAGCGTATAGGTGCCGGATGCGAGGATCTGGTTGGTGTCGGTCGTCCGTGTGGTGAAGGTGCCGCCCTGGAATGTCGAGGAGATGCCGTTCGGATCAACCCATGCGCCTTCGATCGACGGGCCCTGCTGAACGGCCGGCAACTGGCGGGGAGGGCTGGAATAGCAGGACGAAAGGGCTAGGCTCATCGCCGTTACAGCTACCAGGGATCTGATTTTCATTCTTGTCTCCCACCATCTCGGCGGTTCGGTCCGGCCGCCCACCGTTTGCGTTGTCGTCGAGAACATGCCGTGAAGCCTCGGCCAAAGCAAGGCGAAAGCCTTGTATTGCCGGGGTTATCCCGTCCTTGCTTGCAAGGAGAAAGGCCCGCCGCAGGCGACGGGCCTTAAGTTCATTCCTGAAACCGTTTAGCGGACCAGGATGTTCCGGAACTGCCACGGATCCTTTTCATCGAGATCTTCCGGGAAGAGGCCCGGGCGACCGTCGAGCGGGGTCCAGTCGGTGTAGTGGCCTTCGACCGGGCCGAGATAGGGCGTCTGCACTTCGAGGCAACGCTTGTAGTCCATCTCGTCGGCTTCGACGATGCCGGCCTTCGGGTTCTCGAGTGCCCAGACCATGCCGGCGAGCACAGCCGAGGTTACCTGCAGGCCGGTTGCGTTCTGATAGGGCGCGATGCGACGGGTTTCCTCGAGCGACAGGCGCGAACCGTACCAGTAGGCGTTCTTCTCGTGGCCGTAGAGCAGCACGCCGAGTTCGTCGACGCCGTCAACCAGTTCGTCTTCGTTCAGGACGTGCAGCACCGGCTGCTGCGTGCCGCCATTGCCGAACATCTCGTGCAGCGACAGCACGGCGTCGTTGGCCGGATGGTAGGCATAGTGGCAGGTCGGGCGGTAGACGACTTCGCCATCCTTCTCGACGGTGAAGTAGTCGGCAATCGAGATCGACTCGTTGTGGGTGACGAGGAAGCCGTATTGCGGACCTGGCGTCGGGCACCAGGTGCGAACGCGGGTGTTGGCGCCCGGCTGCTCCAGATAAATCGCGGCCTTGCAGCCCTTCTTGTGCTTCTTGGCGTTTTTCGGCATCCAGTTTTCATGGGTGCCCCAGCCGAGTTCGGAGGGCTGCAGGCCTTCCGAGATGAAGCCTTCGGCCGACCATGTGTTCCAGAAGACGTTGAGCGGCTTCGGGTTCTTCGTGCGCTGGGTATCGCGTTCGGCGATGTGGACGCCCTTGACGCCAACCTTCTTCATCAGCTTGGCCCAGCCGTCGCGATCGTTCTGGTCGGGCTCTTCGAATTTCAGGCCGATTTCATGGGCGAGGTTGACCAGGCCCTGCTTGACGAACCAGGAGACCATGCCCGGGTTTGCGCCGCAGGTGGAAACGGCCGTCGTGCCGCCCGGATTCTTCGCCTTTTCCTGGCGCACGGTTTCGCGCAGCGCATAGTTGGTGCGCTCGGAATTCTTCATGCTCTTGTCGAAGTAGAAGCCGAGCCAGGGCTCAACGACGGTGTCGATGTAGAGCACGTCGAGCTTGCGGCAGAGCTTCATCAGGTCGAGCGAGCCGGTGTCGACCGACAGGTTGACGCAGAAGCCCTGGCCTTCGCCTTCGGTCAGAAGCGGCTTCAGGAGCTTCTTGTAGTTGTCCTTGGTGACATGCGCCTGGATGTGCTTGATGCCATGCTTGGCGAGAAGTTCAGCCTCGTCGTTGCGCGGGTCGATGACGACCATCCGGCTCTTGTCGAACTTGAAGTGGCGTTCGATCAGCGGCAGGGTGCCGCGGCCGATCGAGCCGAAACCGATCATAACGATCGGGCCGGTGATCTCGCCATAAACCGGGTAGGTCATTTCGCTCATTTCCGTCTCCTTGGAGGCCCGGTCATTATGCCTGGGCCATGTTTCCGGCCTGTGTTTTGCGGCCGGAGCGATACTGCCGGTTCTAGATCACAAAACTCTGACACAATAAAGGGTAGGGACATGGGGGTGAGCGGCGTCACCGCTGATTTTCGAGTGCTGTATCTTGCCGCAGATAGGCGACGAGCCGCTTGCGCTGGATGTCGAGCCCCTTGTATCGGAGCTGATCGTTGGCCAAACCCTCCAGCTGCTCGGCCAGGGCTGCGCGGAGCCTCGGGCCGTCCGGGTGGTTCCTGAACGCCGTCACTGGATCCAGATAGATGCGGATCGTGAAGACGATCGCGCCGGTTTCCGGCAGTTTCGTCAGTGTCTGGCGCTCGACGCGCACCACGGCCTCGTCCGGTTTCGCGGCGTCGTTACGGCCGGTTTCCGGGTGAAAGAGCTTCTCTTTCCAGTTGATCGACCAGTTGAAACGTTCTGCGGGCAGGCCGGGCGCGAGATTGTCGAAGATGCGGTTGATCATTGCAGCGTTGCGCGTGCCGCCCTGGAAACCCGGCACATGCTCGTGGACCGCTTCCATCGGCCGGTCGAATTTCTCTGCAAGCGACCAGGAGGAAGGGAAGGAGAGATGGGCAGCGGCGATGGACCAGCCGGCCTCGCGCTTCATCATGATGACGAGATCGTCCTGCACGAGCATGCCGGCCCGCAGAAGCGGCGGGACAGCCTCGTCCGCAAGATCGACCGTGTGACCGGCGACGTGGATGGTCTGGTGCTTTCGGCGATAGAGCCCGGGTTGATGCTTTGCGAGATGCGCGAGGAGAGCCGCGAAGCACTCCCGCTGGGCCTCAAGGCTGTCATCGGTGGCCCGGAAGACATCGCCCAGCCGGGTTCTCGCAAGCTCCTGCTTTTCCGTGAGGTACCGGCCGAGCGCCGCGTCGGGCTCGATCCAGCGGCGAGGGTCGAGCGCCGACAGGCCGATGGTGAAGGGGCGGGTGGCGCCGGCATAGGGCGTATGGGTGAAGGGCATGGGCTCAGGCTCCAGCGGATCGCCGTCCGTGTCAATCTCGGCCAGCCATGAATACGCAGTCAGTCACCGCTTCAGGTAGTCCACAAGGGCGCGCAATTTCGGGGCCATGTTTCTGCGGCTTGGATAATAGAGGTAGAAGCCGGGGAAGGTCGGACAGTAGTCCTGGAGGACGCCGACCAGTTCGCCGCGCGCGAGCGGTTCCGCAAACGAATCCTCCATGCCGAAGGTGATGCCCGCACCGGCGACGGCAAGCTTTACCATCAGGGTCATCTCTGTCGTGGTGATGCTATCTGCAACGGCCACGGAAAACTCCTTTCCGTTCTCGGCGAATTCCCAACGATAGGGTGCGACGCGCGGGCTGGTTCGCCAACCGATGCAGCGATGGTTTGCAAGCTCGCGCGGATGGGCCGGCGTTCCGAATTCCTCGAGATAGGCCGGCGAAGCGACCGCCAGCTGTCTCAGGTCCCCTGAGACGGGAACCGCGATCATGTCCTGTGCAATGACCTCACCGAGCCTGACACCGGCGTCATAGCCTTCGGCGACGATGTCGAACTCCTCGTCGGTGACCGTCACATGCAGTTTGACCTCGGGATGTTGCCTGGCGAAGCGCGCGAGCAGAGGTCCGGAGAGAAAGCTTTCGGCAATCGAGGAGACCGCGAGATTGAGTTGTCCGCGCGGTCTTCTCTGCAGATTGGCCGCGGCCTCCAGAGCATCGGTCATCTCGACCAGCGAGGGGGCGATCTGGGTATACAGGCGTTCGCCGGCTTCCGTGAGGGCGACGCTGCGGGTGGTGCGGGCCACGAGTGCGATGCCGAGCGCTTCTTCCAGCTTGCGGATCGACTGGCTGACAGCCGATCGGGTGACCCCGATGCGATCTGCTGCCGCGCGGAAGTTCTTTTCCTCTGCAACCAGGGCGAAGACGGAAAGTGCGTTCAGATCGTGCAGCATTGGTTAGTGTTCCTTCCCGGTGAGGAAAGTTTTCAGCAGCTTATCGCGACAATGGCGCAGCCTTATCTTCCTGACAAGCGCATCAGGCGCGAAGCAAGAAAGGAAATGTCATGGATAAGGTCGTCTTGATTACCGGCGCATCGAGCGGGATCGGGGTGGGCATCGCCCACGAATTGGCGAAAGCCGGAGCAACCGTGGTTCTCGGTGCGCGTCGCATCGACAGGCTGGAGAAGGTGGCGGATGAGATCCGCTGGGCCGGCGGTCAGGTGATGACGCGCAGCCTCGATGTCACCGATCGCGCCAATGTGGCAGCCTTTGCCACGGCCGCGCGGCAGGAATACGGACGCGTCGATGCGATCGTCAACAATGCAGGCGTCATGCCGCTTTCGCTGATGTCGTCGCTGAAAGTCGACGAATGGGACCGCATGGTGGACGTCAACATCAAGGGCGTCCTCTACGGGATCGCGGCCGTGCTGCCCGAAATGACCGAGCGGGGTTCGGGCCATATCGTCAACATCGCCTCGATCGGCGCGCTGACGGTCTCACCGACGGCGGCCGTCTACTGCGCCACGAAGTTTGCCGTGCGGGCGATCTCCGATGGCCTTCGCCAGGAGAACGACAGGCTGCGTGTCACCTGCATCCATCCCGGCGTGGTCGAGAGCGAACTGGCCGATACGATCTCGGACCCTGTGGCTGCCGAAGCGATGAAAGGCTTTCGTGCCATCGCCTTGACTCCCGACGCCATCGGCCGGGCTGTCCGCTATGCGATGGAACAGCCTGACGACGTCGATGTCAGCGAAATCGTCGTGCGCCCTGTGCGTTCGCCTTACTGATGGAGGCCAAAATGAAGCGTTTTCACCCCATTGCTCTTGGCACCGTCATCGCACTGGCGACGGCGCCGGTTTATCTCCTCAACGTTCTGGCAGAAGAAAACATGGCTCAAACATCGAAGACCGAGCAGTCCCATCCTTACGTCGGCATGTGGGTTACCGAAGACGGCAGGATCCGGCACGAACTCCTGCCGAATGGCCGTTACGATGAGGCCCGAGGACCCAGAGAGAGCGCCTATCAGGGACGATATGTCGTCACCGGCAATCACATCGACTATTGGGACGATACGGGCTTTACAGCCGACGGTACCTTCGTCAGCCAGGATGTGCTGCACCACGGGGGAATGATCTTTTACCGACGAAAGTAACCGGGCTCAGCCGTCCACTAGTTCCGCGCGGATCAGGCCGCGCAGAGAGTTGCCGACAAAAAGCTTGCGCTGGCGAAGGTCGTCGAGTTTCAGCACTTCGCCACGCGCCTTGCGCTCCCGGATCAGTTCGGCGCGCAGCACGCCTGGCAGGAGACCGCTGGTCAATGGCGGGGTGAGCAGCATGCCGTCGGCGGCTTCGGCAAACAGGTTGGTGATCGTGCCTTCGCAGACTTCTCCCCGCTCGTTGAGCAGGAGTACTTCGTCGGCCTCATCCTTGGAAAATTCGGCGCGGGCGGCCTCGTAAGGCTCGCGCCGGGATGTCTTGTGGCGGAAGAGGCTGTCCTCGGACTGCAGCCTTGTCTTTGCGACCTTCAGCCGCCAGACCGTTTCTTCCGGGATCGGCTCGAAGGGCGTCGCCGTCACCTCCATCTTGCCGCGATAGGTCATGACGAGGCGCACGCGCAGTGGTGTATCGCCGGACACTTCCCTCTCGAGTTTGCCTTTTGCGTCCTGCGGCTGGCGGAAACCCAGCGCATCGGCAGAACGGGAGAGACGGCGCAGATGCTGGTCGAGCCGCAGGAAACCTGCGTCCGGCTGCCAGCGCATCGTCTCGATCAGCGAGAAATCCATTGATCACCCAGGGCAAAACGCGCCTTCAGCAGGCATTCCTCGTATTCGGCCTCAGCCTTCGAATCGAAGACGATGCCGCCGCCGACATTGAAGACGGCGCGCCCCTCGTTGAAAAGGGAGATGGTGCGGATTGCCACTGAAAAACGCATGGGGCCTGCCGGGTCGAACCAGCCGATTGCCCCGCAATAGACGTCGCGCGGGCCGGCTTCCAGTTCATGCAGGATGCGCATCGCCCACATTTTTGGTGCGCCGGTCACCGAGCCGCAGGGAAAGAGGGCGGCCATGATCTCGGGCAGTCCGATATCGGGCAAGAGCTTGGCGCGCACATAGCTGACCATCTGGTGGACCGTCGGATAGGTCTCGATGGCGAAGAGCTTGGGGACCGAGAGCGTGCCGACCTCCGTGATGACGGAAACGTCGTTGCGCAGGAGGTCGACGATCATCCGGTTTTCGGCTTGCGTCTTCTCGTCGGCGAGCATCGCTTCGATGATCGCGTTGTCTTCCTCGGGACTTGCGCCGCGTGGCGCGGTGCCCTTCATCGGCCGGGTTTCGATCCAGCCATCCTCATCGACGGAGAAGAAGAGCTCGGGCGAGCGGGAGAGGATCACGGGACCGATGCCGTAGTCGATCAGAGCGCCGTAATGCACGGGCTGGCGACCGACGAGCGACCAGAAGGCGGCGCGGGGATCGCCCTGCCAGCGGGCTTCCACCGGCATGGTCAGGTTCGCCTGATAGCAGTCACCCTTGCGCAAGTGATGATGCAGGCGGTCGAAGCGGCGGCGATAGTTTTCAAGATCCCAGCCCGCGCGCGGGTCGCTCAAGAGCGGCGCGTTCGGAATGTTCGAGGGCGCTTGTGCCAGCGGGTGCTCGACTGATGCGGGAGCGTCGAAGACCCCCATCGCGATCAGCGGTGTTTCGCGCCCGTCCTCAACAAGCGGCCTCAGCTTCGGTTCGAAGACGAAGCCTGCTTCATAGGAAATATAGCCCGCCAGCCACTTGCCGGACTTACGGTGCGCTTCCAACTTGGCGAGCGCAGGCTCGACCTCCTCCGCCGACCGGGCGACGACGAGCGTCTCCGGGTCGGCAAAGAGGAGGCTCGTCCCCGCGCGGTCGTCGCGGAAGAGCGCATAAGGCGCGTGGTCACGCATGGGATGTCGGCAGCTCCGGTTCAGGCGGCCTTATCTAGCGCTTCCAGCTCGTCGATAAGCCCCTCGATCATCGACAGACCCTTGGCCCAGAACGACGGATCGGTGGCATCGAGGCCGAAGGGGGCGAGCAGCTCGGAGTGATGTTTGGTGCCGCCAGCCTTCAGGAGCTCGAAATACTTGTCCTGGAAGCCCTGGTCGGCGTTCTGGTAGACGGCATAGAGCGAGTTCACCAGGCAGTCGCCGAAGGCATAGGCATAGACGTAGAATGGCGAGTGGATGAAATGGGGGATATAGGCCCACCAGTTCTCATAGCCTTCCGAGATCTTGATCGCCGGCCCCAGGCTTTCCTGCTGCACGGAAAGCCACAATTCGCCGATCTTCTCGGCCGTCAATTCGCCCTCCTTGCGGGCGGTGTGGATCTTACGCTCAAACTGGTAGAAGGCGATCTGGCGTACGACCGTGTTGATCATGTCCTCGACCTTCTGGGCGAGCATGGCCTTTCGTTCGCGTTTATCGGTCGTCTTGTCCAGAAGCGCGCGGAAGGTCAGCATTTCGCCGAAGACGGACGCGGTTTCTGCGAGCGTCAGCGGGGTCTGGCACATGAGGGCGCCCTGGCCGCCGGCCAGCACCTGGTGCACGCCGTGGCCGAGTTCATGGGCAAGCGTCATGACATCGCGCGGCTTGCCGAGGTAATTCACCAGAACGTAGGGGTGAGCCGAAGGCACTGTCGGATGGGCGAAGGCGCCAGGGGCCTTGCCGGGGCGGGCAGGCGCATCGATCCAGCCGCCGTCGAAAAAGCGGCCGGCGATCTCGGCCATTTCGGGCGCAAAGCCGCCATAGGCTGACAGCACCATGTCCTTGGCTTCATCCCAGGAGATCAGTCTGTCAGGCGTTTCGGCAAGCGGCGCATTGCGGTCCCAGAAATTCATCTGGTCCATGCCGAGCCACTTCGCCTTCATCTTGTAATAGCGATGTGACAGGCGCGGATAGGCTTCGCGGACCGCTTCGGCCAGCGCATCGACGACTTCGCGCTCGACCCGGTTGGCGAGGTGGCGACTATCGGCGATGTCCTCGAAGCCGCGCCAGCGGTCGGAGATGTCCTTGTCCTTGGCGAGCGTGTTGGTCACCAGAGTGAAGATGCGGATATTGTCCTTGAAGGTCTTCGACAGGGCTTCGGCAGCGAGCTTGCGCTTGGCCGGGTCGGCATCCTGAAGAAGCGTCAGCGTCGGTTCGAGCGGCATCTCGTCCTCGCCGACCTTGAAACGAAGTGCGGCAAGCGTCTCGTCGAACAGGCGGTTGAAGGCCGCAGCACCCGTCTGCGACTTCTCAAGGAAAAGCTGTTCGATGCGGTCGTCGAGCTGGAAGGGCTTGTCCTTGCGCAGGTCGACGATCCAGGGGCGGAAGTGGCCGAGAGCCTGATCGCGGTCCATGGCCGCATCGACAGCGTCGTCGGGCAGGCGGTTGAGTTCCAGCGGGAAGAAGAGAAGGCGGGACGACATGTCCGTCAGCTTCGCCTGGATATCACCGAAGAACTTGCCATTCGCCGGATTGGTCATGTCGGAATAATAAGTGAGGCCGGCATAGGAGGCGATGCGACCGAGCAGGTCTTCCAGTGCTTCCATCTCCCGCAGCGCTTCGGCCAGCGAGCCTTCCCCGACAGTTTCGAGAGATGCTGCAAGCTTGCCCTTCCACTTCGTCTCAAAGGCAAGCGCATCGGCGCCGGCCTTCTCGACGGCACCGAGAAATTCCGACGAGGTCTGGCCGGGATAAAGGTCTTCGAGTTTCCAGACGGGAAGGTCGCCGAGGTTTTGATCCCTGCTCGCGGAGGCCTGGGTGAGGGAGCTTAAGGCTGGGCGGCGGTCGATCATCATGGTGACGTCCTTTCTCTCGTTCGTTCGGGAGATGTAGTCAGTCGTCTGCCGATGGGCAAGCAGCCGGGTGTGCCGGTGTGGGGCGACCAGAGCGAGCCGATTGCCGCAGTGCCGCTGTGGATTGTGCCATAAACGGTTAAGGACCGTTAAAATGTTAGGTTTTCTCCCAAGAACATCTTCAGGCCTTTCTGCCAGTCTGCCCGCGATAACCCAGGAGCGCGAACGCGCCGAAACAGCCTCGGGGAGCGCAAGTTGACCGCACAGATTCTACTCATCGATGAAGATGCCGCCGAGCGCCGCAGCATGAAGGCTGCGATCGAAGCGCACGGCCATGCCGTTCATGTCGCCGACACCGCGCCTGCGGGTGTCGAACTCTTCCGCCGTCACGCCGAGCAGATCGGTGTCGTGGTGCTGGACGTGACAGCCGCAGACGGCCTAAATCCCAGCGTCATCCCGATGCTTGCCGAGATCAATGCGGGCGTGCCTGTCATTGTCTGTACGACGGAAGGCGCGACCGAAACCGCGCTCAACGCCGTGCGTGCGGGTGCTTTCGACTTCCTCGTCAAGCCGATCGCCCAGGAGCGGCTGATCGGTGCGATCGAATCGGCTTTGAAGATCCATCGCACCAGCCAGCAGGGCCGTACGCCGCGCCGGGCCCGGAGCGGTTCGGTCAGCTTTTCCGACGTCGTTGCGGCCAGTGCGGCCATGTCTCGCGTGGTGGAGCTCGGCCGCCGTGCAGCACAATCGATGATCCCCGTGATGCTCGAAGGCGAAGCAGGCGTCGGCAAGGAGCTCGTGGCACGCGCCATCCATGCCGCCAGCGATCGGTCGTCCCGTCCCTTCGTTTCGGTTAATTGCAATGCCATCACGCCTGCGCAGATCGAAGACGTGCTGTTCGGCAGCGAAACCCAGATGGGCAAGGTCGCCGAGGCGGAAGGAGGCACGCTCTTCATCGAGGAAATCAGTGAGTTGCCACCGGTCGGCCAGATGCGCCTGCTTGAAGTCGTCCAGTCCGGCGAGGTGCATCGTAGCGGACAGGCGAAGCCCTTGAAGGCCAATGTGCGGCTGGTTCTGGCGACCAACAAGGATCTGATCGAGGAGGTCAAGGCCGGACGTTTCCGCGAGGACCTCTATTACCGCGTCAACGTCTTCCCGATCACCATTGCAGCCCTGCGGCGCCGCAAGGAGGATATCCCGCATCTGATCCGGGCCTTTGTCGAGCGCTTTTCGCTCGAGCAGCGCCTGCCGCGGACCCTGCAGATCGAATCCTCCGCACTCGCCCTACTGACCTCATTCGACTGGCCCGGCAATACGCGCCAGCTTGAGAACGCGATCTTCCGCGCCGTGGTTCTGGCCGAGGGCTCTAGTCTCAAGGAAAGCGGCTTTCCGCAGATTGCAGCGCAGGTCACCGGCCATCGAAGCGCGACTGTCGGTAGCGAGGCGCAGGCCGCTGTGTACGAGCCGAGCCCGATCGCCAAGGTTCAGGCCGCCCTTGCCGAGCGTGCAGCGAGCTTCAGCGGCGGTCCGTCGGCTCCATCCACAGGTTTCAATGGGTCGGCCTCCGGCAATGTCATCGTCAGTACCGACGAGGCCGGCAATGTGCGCAAGCTGGCGGAGATCGAGGAGGAACTGATCCGCTTCGCGCTGAAGTTCTATCGGGGCCAAATGAGCCAGGTCGCCCGAAAGCTCGGTATCGGGCGGTCGACGCTCTACCGCAAGCTCAAGGATTACGGAATCGATCCCGACGATCCGCAGAAGGATGCCGCTTGATTTGCCTCAACCGTTCGATGTTAACTCTGGGGTAAGCTTAATCGCTTACCCAAGGAGCTAAGCATTTGTTAGGCAAGCGTTCACCATAAAGTGACAGCTTGTGCGGATGTGGCAAATTTGCCATGGTATGACCGCATTTGACGTTCATTTCGGTTGGCGTGGGACGTAGTCTTTCGGACGGGGATTGCATTGCAGGCATCGCAGGACATCAGCGCGCTCTATGGACAAAACGAGCGCAAAATCCGGCTTGCGTCTGCGCAGCCGGTGAACCGGCTGTTGTCTTCGCTTTTTGCCGCCCTTCTCATGAGCTTATGCTTCCTGTTTGGAAATGCCGCCGCTGCGCGTGCTGAGACCCGTACGCTCAACATTGAATTCGTTCATACCGGCGAGAAGGCATCGATCACGTTCAAGCGCAATGGCCGCTATGACCCCAAGGGTCTGAAACAACTCAATTATATTCTCCGTGACTGGCGCCGCAACGAGCCGACGAAGATGGACCCGCGCCTCTTCGATCTTGTCTGGGAAGTTTATCGCCAGTCGCGTGCCAAGGGATACATCAAGGTCGTCTCGGCCTATCGTTCGCCTGCGACGAACAACATGCTGCGTTCGCGCTCCCAGGGTGTCGCGAAGGAAAGCCAGCACATGCGCGGCACGGCGATGGACTTCTACATCCCCGGTGTTCCGCTGAAGACGCTGCGCGAAATCGGCGTGAAGATGCAGGCTGGCGGCGTTGGCTTTTATCCGAATTCCGGCTCGCCTTTCGTTCACATGGACGTTGCCGGTGTGCGTGCCTGGCCGCGCATGAACCGTCAGGATCTCGTGCGTCTCTTCCCTGATGGCAAGACCGTCCATATTCCCTCCGACGGCAAGCCGCTGCCGGGCTACCAGCAGGCGCTCGCCGAATACAAGCGCCGCGTCGCGTCCGGCAATACCGTCATGATCGCCGAGGAGAAGACCCGCGGGCGTCCGCGCAATTTCCTCGCCATGCTGTTTGGCGGCGGCGACGAGGACGAGGTCGAGGATGTGCCGCAACCCGCAGCCCGTCCGGCCACGGCGCAGCCAGCTCCGGCCGCGCCGCGCCAGGAACCCGTCGTGACGGCGTCCGAGCCTGTGATGGTCGCCAATACGCTTCCTGGCGTCGACGCCGCGGATGCGCCAGTTCCCCAGGCGCGGCCCTCGCTGCGTCCGGCCGACAACAGCCTTGCCGTTGCGCTTTATCAGCCACCGCGCAACGCCGCCGAAGATGCGCTGCAACAGGTGGCAAGCGGCGTGCCCACAGCGCCGGCGAGTGAATTCGCCGACCTTGCGGCCCTGAACGTACCGGTTCCGACGCTCCTGCAGGCACGGCCGCAGGCTGGCGCAGCGGAAGGCGTCATGACTGCCTCGATCGATCCGAATACGGCAAATGCGATGATGCTTGCGGATGGTATGACTGTTCCTGTGCCAGCAGCCCGCCCGCAGGTCGCCGAGGCGCTGCTCGCCTCCGCCCAGGCGGAAGCCGAAGCGGAAGTGGATGAAGTCGAGCAGGCGATCCTGTCGCCGGAAGCCGCTGCCGCCCTCGAAGACAGCACCATGCCGGAAATGGCCGCTCCGATCCCGTCGAGCGCGCCCGCTCAGGCCGAGCTCCGTGCCGCACCGGCGCCGGCTGCAAAGCCTGTCGAAATGGCGTCGATCCCGTCACAGCAGGAAGCCAGCGTCGAGTCGACCACACAGTTCGGCGACATGTTCGATGCACCGTCCGAGCCAGTGGCAGACGCCGATGCAGTCGTGCCGAAGAAGGGCGGTCGTCCGGGACAGGAAGATGCAGAGCGCGCACACATGGCCATGTATGGTGGCACCCAGCTCACCAAGAACATGATCGAGCAGTGGGCGCTAAACCAGGGCAAGTTTGAATCCGTCGCCAAGCCGGTGAAGGCCCCGCGCGTCGTGTCGCGTTCGCTCGTGGCACCCCCGACCGCTGTTCCTGACGGTTTCCGCCTCGATGCCACCACGGTCGATCCGAGCCGCTTCGGCGCTCCCTGATCCCAGGCTTTTCCAGATTGCAGGCAAAAAGAAACCCGCCGGATCGGCGGGTTTTTTGTTGGTCGCGATGCGCCTGCCTCAGCCTTCCGGCGGGCTTTCGATCATGCCGAGCGCGTGAAGGTAGGTGTCGAGGATCAGATCCTCTTCCATGCGCTCCTGGTCGTCCTTCTTGCGAAGCGCGATGACCTTCTTGAGGATCTTCGTGTCGAAGCCCATGGACTTGGCTTCGCCGTAGACATCCTTGATGTCGTCGGCGATGGTTTTCTTTTCTTCTTCCAGGCGCTCGATGCGTTCGACAAAGGCACGGAGCTGGTCGCGGGCGACGCCGTGAGCGGCATCAGTCATGGGCAATCTCCTTCATTGCGGGGATGGCATTCTCGGGATGGTTTTCGTGGCGTCCACGTGCCGCGAAGCAGCGTCCGCGTCAAGTCCCAAAGCTTGTGGAGCGCGTCATTCATTCGGGCGGTTCTCTTCGAATGCTTGACGCTGCTCGGCGCTTGCTTCGCGCTGATGGAGCGACTTCCAAGCGTCATAGGGCATGCCGTAGACGATCTCGCGGCTTTCGTCCTTGGTGAGGTCGATACCGCTTTCCTTGGCGGCGTCCAGATACCAGTTCGACAGACAGTTTCTGCAAAAGCCGGCGAGGTTCATCAGATCGATGTTCTGCACGTCAGGCCGATTGCGCAGATGGGAAACGAGCCGGCGAAAGGCGGCCGCTTCGAGTTCGGTCTGCTGGTCCTTTGTGGGGAGCGTCATGCTGTCCTCCTTCAGGGCGTGATGGGCTGCGCGGGGTAGGGGCCGGTCCGCGAGGCGTGGATTTCATACTCGTGCAGCTTCGGGTCGGCATTGAGGCGTTCGAAGATCGGTGCGAGGCGATCGGCCCAGGCGGTGACGCCGGCCTCATCTGCAATCAGATCCTGCCGCACTTCGAGAAGCGCATGCGGAATCCCCGTGATCATGCAATGGCGATACATGGTGTCGCCCTTCAGGGCGCCGTCATAGGGTTCGTTGTCGCCGACTAGAATGTCTCCTGCGGCTTCCAGTCCGTCAATCAGGGGGCGGACAGCCCGTCCATCTGTGTCCCAAAGGACGGCCGCATGCCATGGGCGAGGCACGCCCTTCCAGGCTGGGGTATAGGAATGCAGCGAGAGAACGAGCGGCGCCTTGCCCGACGCTTCGGCGACCTTGGCGATCACATCGGAGACCGCACCGTGGTAGGGCCGATGATAGGTCTCGATGCGGTGCTGCCATTCCTCTGACGTGATCGGATGGTTCCCTGGCACGATGGCGCCGTCAGAGATGCGCATGATGATCGTCGGGTCATCCTCGCCGCGATTCGGATCGATCAGCAGGCGGGAGAAGCGCGACATGACGGCGGGGACGCCGAGGCGGGCGGCCAGCTGCCGCGTCAGCGGCTCGATACCGATGTCATAGGCAATGTGACGGCCGAAGGCGCTATCGGGCAGGCCAAGTCTGCCATAGGGCTCGGGCACGATATTCGTCGCGTGGTCGGCGAGGAGCACCAGGCCGGCGTCTAAACGGCCATCCAAAATCTCGAAAACGGAGGAAACATTCATCAGTTTGAAGCCATCGTCTGGTACAAGCGCTTGATCGCATGGGGAATGGGGGAGCGCAAGCTTTCATGGCTGTCACGTTTGTGCCAAGATCGAACATATAGGTTTTGAGACTGGCCAAAGGCAGAAAATATAATCGATTAGAGTTGCGTTGACATTCTCTGGTCAGCATCGCAAGAAGGCATCCCATGCGCATTTTTGGAGTTCCGGCGGCAATCGTGCATCACCCGATCAGACAGACTTTTGACCGTGCTGCGGCACGTTTTCTGAAGCCCCTCCTGATCGCGGGTGCGCTATTTTCGCCCATGCTGGCAGCCTCTGCTGCCCAAGCCGAGTTTCGTGTCTGCAACGGCACGCAGAACTTGGTCGGGGTCGCAGTCGGCTACCGGGCAGAAGAGGGCTGGATCACGGAAGGCTGGTGGCAGGTCCCTGCCGGCACCTGTGCATCCCTCATCGAGGGCGAACTCCAGTCGCGCTATTATTATCTCTATGCTGAGGATGCCGCTCGCGGTGGTCGCTGGACCGGTGACATCAACATGTGTGTCGCCGAAAACGAGTTCAAGATCGTTGGTGTGAAGGACTGCTTCGCACGCGGCTATCAGCAGATGGGATTCAAGGAATACGACACCGGCAGGCAGGGGAGCTGGATGGTCCAGCTGTCTGATACGTCGGGCACCCAGGAAAGCCAGAACTGATGAAGCGAAACCGCAAAGTAAAGATCCTCGCCACGCTTGGTCCCGCCTCTTCCGATGAGGCGATGATCCGGAAACTGCACGAAGCAGGGGCCGATCTTTTCCGCATCAACATGAGCCATTCGAGCCATGAGATGCTGCGGACGCTCATCCAGCGCATTCGTAACGTCGAGGCCGCCTGTGGTCGCCCGATCGGTATCCTTGCCGACCTGCAGGGTCCGAAACTGCGTGTGGGCAAGTTTGCCGAAACGACCGTCGAGCTGAAGCCCGGCCAGACCTTCACGCTCGACAGCAACGAAGCGCCCGGTGATGCAAGCCGCGTCTACCTGCCGCATCCGGAAATTCTCGAATCGGTCAAGGTGGGGGACCGTCTGCTCATCGATGACGGCAAGCTGCATCTGAAGGCTGTCAAATGCGACGGCAAGACGATCGTCACGGAAGTCGTCTCGGGCACGAAGATTTCCGACCGCAAGGGTGTGAGCCTGCCCGACACCATTCTCGCCACCGGTGTTCTCACCGACAAGGACCGCGCCGACCTTGATGCCGTGCTCGCCACCAATGATGTCGACTGGGTGGCACTCTCCTTCATCCAGCGTCCGGAAGATCTGGCGGAAGTCCGCAAGATCGCCAAGGGACGTGTTGGCTTGATGTCGAAGATTGAAAAGCCGCAGGCCATCGAGCGCATCGACGAGATCATCGCGCTCTCCGACGCCCTGATGGTCGCCCGCGGTGACCTCGGCGTTGAAATGCCGCTCGAGCGTGTGCCCGGCATCCAGAAGCAGCTGATCCGCGCCTGCCGCCGCGAAGGCAAGCCGGTTGTCGTGGCCACCCAGATGCTGGAATCGATGATCACGGCACCGGTCCCAACCCGCGCCGAAGTCTCTGACGTCGCGACCGCCGTCTTCGAAGGCGCCGACGCCATCATGCTGTCGGCTGAGTCTGCCTCCGGCCAGTATCCGGTCGAGGCTGTCGCCACCATGGCGTCCATCGCCCACACTGTCGAGCGCGAGCCTCACTATCCGGGCATCATCTATGCCCAGCGCGCCCAGCCGGAAGCGACCGGCGCCGACGCCATCTCGCTGGCTGCCCGCCAGATCGCCGAGACGCTGCGTCTGCAGGCGATCGTCTGCTACACGTCATCGGGCAATACCGGTCTGCGCGCCTCGCGCGAGCGTCCCGAAGTGCCGATCATCGCGCTTTCGCCGGTCATCCACACCGCGCGTCGCCTGTCGGTCGTCTGGGGCCTGCATTGCGTTGTCTCTTCCGAGCCGACGGATCTCGACGACATGGTCAACCGTGCCTGCCGCATCGTCGTTGAAGAGGGTTTCGGCAAGCCGGGTGACCGGATCATCATGTCGGCCGGCGTGCCGCTTGGTACGCCCGGTTCGACCAACATGCTGCGCATTGCCTATATCGGTTCCGACGGTCAGTCGGGCGTCTGAGCCCGACCGCTCCCTGATCTGGAAAAGCCGCCTTCGGGCGGCTTTCTTCATTGCGGCTACTGGCCAGCCTGAAGGGAAGGGGCGGCTCCCGTCGGTTCCACGCGTGTCGCGGCGAGCCTCGGCTCGGCTGCGCGCGCCATGGCTTGCAGATCGCGTGTTTCGCCTGCGATCTTTTCCAGGGCAGCGATCGCGATATCGGTCACGATGTAATCCGGCTTGTGGCCGAGGCCTTCGATCCAGACCAGTTCAGAGCCCGAGATGTCGCGAGCGAGGCCCTTCGAATGGATCTCCTCCAGTACGATTTCGTCAGCGTCGCCGGTGATCACTACCGTCGGCTTGGCGATCTCGCGGTAGCGCGGGGCGAAGGTGCTCACATAGGCATGGAGGCCGGCGACATCCTTTGCGTTGGATCGGAAGGTTGAGGGGCGCAAGACGAGGGCCGGGCCGCTGTCTTCGAGATAGGTGTCCGGGCGTGGATTGGGTGCGAAGACATGCTCCGTCGCCGGCTCGATACGCATCATGCCCGCATGCAAAGCCAGCGTGTGGCAGAAGATCTGTCCGATCACGGGTGCAGAGGCGAGGTGGTAATACCAATCGACGCCGCCCGGCCAGGGATGCGTGGCCGCTGCCAGGAAGACGAGGCCTTCAACCTTGTCGGGATGCAGAACGCCGAAACTTGCGGTGATCGCGCCGCCGAAGGAGTGGCCGACGATGATCGCCCGCTCGATGCCCTTTTCCTCCATCAGCCGCGCGATGGCGTTGGCTTGTCCGTCCGGCGTGTCGTTCTCCTTGCCGCCGCGCTCCGAATAGCCGTGACCCGGGCGATCGACGAAGAGAAGCTCAGCGCGGCCCCTCAAGGGCTGCAGGAAGGCGCCCGCCTGATCCCTGAGGTTTCCTGAAGCGCCGTGGATGAACACGATCGGCGGCAGGTCGGCCTCGGGGCTTGCGGGCACGTGAAGAGCGTTTAGACGAAAGCCGCCGACATCGATGAGCTCACCGATGTTCGGTGTCTTCGCCTCAATGGCTCGGGCACGGAGTTGCGTGGCAATGGCGAGCGCCGCGAGCACGGCGATGAGGACCAGAAGGATGACGAGCAAGACGAAACCGATACGGGGGAGGAGCAAGAGCGAAGCTTCCGGGCTGGACGATATGGCAACAAGATCGTGCGGCTGTGCCGTTCGTCAAGGGAGGTCGATGCTACCTCACGTCCGCTGGCCGGCCAGTTCTTCCGACAGCTTGGCGACGATCTCCTGGGCCTCGCGGTCGGCGGGGAAGACTTCGAGATAGCGTTCCCAGGCCTTGAGTGCTGCATCCTTGCTGCCGCGTTCGGTGAGGATGCCGGCAAGGCCGGCGATGGCGCCGAAGTGGCGGGGCTCCAACTCCAGCACCTTTTCAATATCGGAGACGGATTTCTTGTAGTTGCCCATGGTGAAATGCAGCGTTGCGCGCTGATTCCACGCGCCGACGAAATCCGGTTTCAGGATGATCGCCTGGTCGATGAAGTCGAGGGCGGCCGCGTTGCGCTTCTCGGCGGCGGCCTTCGCAGACCACTGCATCAGGAGGTTGACCGTCGGGCTAGACGAGTCGCTCCAGGTCGCCATCGTGGAATTGGCGATCTGGCGGGCCGCCTGCGGGTTGCGCTCTCTTTTCAGTTCGGCGAGCAGATCATCGACAGTCTTCGGCTTTGCTGGCGGCCTGAGCGGGATCTGTTCGACAGGCATCTCATTTGCCTGCGTGCTCCCTTGCTCTTCCGGCGCCTGTGCGGCGACGGTGCCTGCAAAGAGCAGGGCGGGCAGAAGCGGGAGGGTGAGGGCGAGTCGCAAAGAAAAACGGCGCATGAAGGGAAGTTAGTCCCTCAGCGCCGTCTTTCAAACTCAAATTTCCGATATCAACACGCCGCAGATGCAGCGGGCAGTCCGTCCGGCTCATGGGATCCGGAGATCCCGGGGCATCAGCCCTGGCGAGCCTTGAAGCGCGGGTTCTGCTTGTTGATGATGTAGATACGGCCCTTGCGGCGAACCAGACGGTTGTCGCGATGACGGGCCTTAAGCGCTTTCAGCGAGTTCTTGATCTTCATTTTTCTGGTCCACAACGATTGTCGGGGAATGTGTCATTCACCCACTGTTCTAAACAATCAAAAGCGCGCCGCTGGGCGCGCCCCTGAAGAGTTGGCGGCAATTAGCCCGAGGGAGGCCGCCATGTCAACATCTCAGGCCGAAAATGCGGGACGCATCCTGCTAAAAAACCGGGAAAATCAGTCGCGAAACGGCAGGATTTCGGTCACATGACCCATCTTGCGGCCAGGGCGGGCTTCCGTCTTGCCGTAGAGATGGACGAGCACGTTCGGCTTTGCGAGCCATGCCGGCACAGAATCGATGTCGTCGCCGATCAGATTCGTCATCACGCAATCCGAGTGGCGCACGGTGTCGCCGAGCGGCAGACAGGCGACCGCGCGGATGTGCTGCTCGAACTGCGAGACGATGCAGGCAGCCTCCGTCCAGTGGCCGGAATTGTGTACGCGGGGCGCGATCTCGTTGGCGATCAGGCTGCCGTCTTCAAGCACGAAGAACTCCATGCCGACGACGCCGACATAGGCCAGGGCGTCGAGCAGCCTGGTCGCGGCCTCGCGGGCGGCCTTGGCCGTGTCCTGCGTGATCGCGGCAGGCTGGGTCGAGGTGTGCAGGATGCCGCCCCGATGAACATTCTCGGTCGGGTCGTAGCAGCGGACTTCGCCATCAGTGCCGCGGGCGGCGATGATCGAGATCTCGCGAACGAAGGGCACGAAGCTTTCGAGAATGAGCGGTACCGAGCCGAGTGCCTCATACCCGCCGTCTGAGCTGTCGCCCTTGCGATAGACCCTCTGGCCCTTGCCGTCGTAACCGAGGCGGCGGGTCTTCAGCACGCCTTCACCGCCGAAATCGGTGAGGGCCGCTTCGAGGTCGGCCTGGCTGTCCACGGCGTGGAAGCGGGCGGTCTCGATGCCGGATGCGTTGAGGAAACGTTTTTCCGTCACACGATCCTGGGCAACCTCGAGAGCCTTTGGCGGCGGATAGACGGGCACGCTGGCAGCCAGCGTCTCGGCGGCCGAAACGGGGACGTTTTCGAATTCATAGGTGATGACGTCGCAAAGGCGGGCGAGTTCTGCCAGCGCTGCCGGATCGTCATAGGCGGCCGTGATCTGCTGATTGGCCACCTGCTCAGCGGGGCTGTCGGCCTGCGGCTCGAGAATCACGGTGCGGAAATTCAGCCGGGCGGCGGACATGGCCAGCATGCGGCCAAGCTGGCCCCCACCGATGATGCCGATGGTGCGGATGGTCATGGGGCCTCGTCCACGGGGTATTCAGCGACCGATGCCGTTTGGCGCTCGACCCATTCGTCGAGGCGGTCGGCCAGTTCTTCGTCGAAGGCGGCGAGCACGCGGGCGGCGAGCAAGGCGGCGTTGACGGCGCCAGCGCGGCCAATGGCAAGCGTTCCGACGGGAATGCCGGCGGGCATCTGGACGATGGAATAGAGGCTGTCGAGGCCGGACATCGTTTTCGACTGAACGGGCACGCCGAAGACGGGCAGATTGGTCATCGAGGCGACCATGCCCGGCAGGTGGGCAGCGCCGCCGGCGCCGGCGATAATCACCTTGAAGCCCTCGTCGCGGGCGCCCTTGGCAAAGGCCACCATGCGATCGGGCGTGCGATGTGCCGAAACGATGCGGGCTTCATAGGAGACGCCGAGTGCGTCGAGCGTGTCGGCGGCATTCTTCATGGTTTCCCAGTCGGACTGGCTTCCCATGATGATGGCGACGGGCGGGCACTCAGCTGTCATCTCGTATCCTTGTGCCTTCAGGCGATGATGTCGGGAATGATCTGGTCTTCCAGCGCGGTGATCTTGTCCTTGATGGATAGTTTCTTCTTCTTCATGCGCTGAATCCGAAGGGCGTCGCAGCCGGTCGTGATCATGGCATTGATCGCCGCATCATAGTCTTCATGTTCCTGGCGAAGCCGTGCCAACGAAAGCCTGACGTCGGCCTGTTCCTGATCGGCCATGCTTGTTCCCCATTATCGCCGTGTGGCCCATCCTTTAAGGATGCCCCGAAGATTCGCGCAAGCTCCTATCACCAAATACCGGTAACGGGAAGTTATCCTTGTCTCCGATTTTCGAGGTCGTTTTTGGCCAATTCGCCTTCGACAAACCGCATTTCTCGTGTCACATTATCTTCGCAAAGCCTGAAACTCCAGCGGATGAGGGCTGGAGGTAGGCGATAAGGAAGGACGCATCAAATGACCATACAGGCTCATCTTGAATCGCTGCAGAAGAAGCATGGAGCCCTCGAGGAAAAGCTCCATGACGCGCTTGCATCCCCCTCCATCGATGACCGGCACATTGCCGAACTGAAGCGCCTGAAACTGCGTCTCAAGGATGAAATGGAACGCCTGAGGGCCTCCACACGCCACTGATCCCACCCTTCCGGCTGCGCCGGGATCTGGCGGACCCAAAGACCGATCCCGATGTATTCATGAAGCAGCCAAGACAGCACCCTCAGCCCCGGAGTTCACATGACTTCGGGGCTTTTGTTTTGCGTTGAAGAGTGTTTTCTGAGTTTCAGGACCAGAACTGGTCGAGCCACATGTTCATGCGGTCGAAGCCGGGTCGATTGATCACATAGATCCGCCGCGTGCCTTCGGAGCGGACATCGACGAGGCCGCTGTCGAGCAATGCTTTCAGATGTTGCGAGACCGCAGGGCGGCTGATCGGCAGCTGCGCGGCAAGTTCGTTCACGGTCTTTTCCCCCCGACGCAGATCCTCGAGGATATGCCGCCGGTTCGGGTCTGCGATCGCCATGAACGGGTCTGCGTTCGTCATGCCGGAAAGGTTATGTCAAAGGCCCCTCCGCGGCAAGCGCCGATGTGCGCTGCAGCAAGCCATGGCCGAACACGAAATCGCGTGTCAAATGCCGAAAAGCCCCCGGGTGCCGTCCCAGGCCAGCTTGCTGCCGGCGATCAGGACCATGCCGTACATCAACGGATAGAAGATCGCCGGTCTCAGGTAATGCACGAGGCGGGCTCCGGCGAGCGTCGACACCAGCGCAATCGGCAAGAGGGCAGCCGACAGGCTGAGATTGGTCGCGTCCAGTTCTCCGAGCGCAAAATAGGGGATGACCTTGATCGCGTTTAGGATGGCGAAGAAGCGTGTGGAGGTTCCGGTATAGGTCAGCGGATCGAGCTTCAGCGGCAGGACATAGATCTGGAAGGGCGGGCCGCCAGCATGGGCAACGAAGCTCGCATAACCGGCAAGAGAGCCCCAGAAGGAGCCCGCGACAGGGCGCTGGGCTGCGGGTGCCGTTTCCTGTCCCTTGTAGGCCGCCCAGCTTTCGAGGAAATATTTGAGCGAAAAGACGATCGAAATGCCGCCGAGAACCAGGCGCATCGCATCCGCCGAAACATAGGTCGATGTCGCCCAGCCAAGTCCGATGCCGATGACGGCACCCGGCAGCATGGCAACGAGCGTTGCGCGATTGTTGTGATGGCGCCAAGCCCATAGTGCGACGGCATCCATGACGAGAAGGATCGGCAGGAAGATGGCGGCGGCCTGCATCGGCGGTACGGCGAAGGCGAGGAGGGGCACGCCGATCAGCGCAAAAGCGCCGCCAAGGCCGCCTTTCGACAGGCCGACAAGGGCAACCGCGGGAATGGCGACGGCATAGAAGTTCGGGTCTGTCAGCATTGCGCGGTTGATCCTTTCGGAAGAGCGGTCTATCGGATTTGTCTAGAGAAAACGAGGACGAAATCCTGAGAAACGGACCTGTCCCGCACACGGAAACACCGCGCATGATCGATAATCGCTGCCGCCTGGTCCTCATCGTTCCCGATATGGCGGATCCCGCCGAGCGCGCCGAAGTGCTCGGCAATGCGCTGCGCGGCGGCGATGTCGCATCGGTCATCATCCCGCAATACGGGCTCGACGACACCGTCTTCCAGAAGCATGCCGAGATGCTGGTTCCGGTCATCCAGGAGGCGGGTGCTGCAGCGCTCGTCGTCGACAACAGTCGCGTCGCGGGTCGGGTCAAGGCGGATGGACTGCATGTCAGCGGCAATGCCGAAGCCCTTGCCGAGGCCGTCGAGAAGCATGCGCCGAAGCTGATCGTCGGCGGTGGCAATGCCATGGACCGCCACCATGCGCTGGAAATGGGCGAGATCCAGCCCGACTATATCTTCTTCGGCAAACTCGACGGCGACATCAAGCCGGAGGCGCACTCGAAGAATGTCGCGCTCGGCGAATGGTGGTCGTCGATGATCGAGATCCCGGCCATCGTCATGGGCGGAACCGACCCCTCCTCGGCCGTCATCGTTGCCGAAAGCGGCGTGGAATTCGTGGCGCTCGGCAAGGCCGTCTTTGCCGATCCGGCACAAGCTGCCGCGATTGTGACCCGGGTGAATGCCGAGCTTGACGAAAAAGCGCCACGGTTTGAAGATTGAACCGCCTCATGCGTTCAATCTCGTCCCATCATCGCCTGATTCTCGCCGCGCTCGCCGGGGCATGCCTTGCCTTGGCCAGCCCGGTGCTCGGACAGGAGAGCGAGGATGGTCTGGAGATCGGCGACGCACCGGCGATCCTGCCGGCCGATCCCGACGAAGCGGGCGAGATCGAACGCGGGGCACGACCCAGCAGCAGCGCGGGCGACGCCAACACGCTCGATCGCGGTGACCGGGATTCCCTGCCGCCTGTCACCAAGGGCGGCAAGCCGACCGCGGACGATAAGCCGGACGAGTTGCAGGGCATCAATATCTACCTGCGCATGGGTGCACCGCTGCCGGAACTGCCGCCGGAAAAGCCCTATGATGGAAAGCCCGACGAGGCCTATGGCGCTTTCCAGCGCGGGTTGTTCCTGACGGCCGTCGACAAGGCGCTGCCGCGCGCTCAGCTCGGTGATCCCGCGGCGCAGACACTGCTTGCGGAAATCATGTCACGCGGGCTCGGTGTGAAGCGTGACCTGAAAGGCGCTGCTTTCTGGTATGGTCAGGCTGCCCAGGGCGGCGATCCGTCTGCCATGTTCAAATATGCGCTTCTCCTGATGGAGGGTCGCGAAGTGCCGCAGGACAGAGCCAAGGCCGATGATTACATGCGGCGCGCGGCCGATGCCGGCAATGCCTCGGCGCAGTTCAACTGGGCGCAGATCCTGGTGTCGGGCACGCCCGGCGTGCGCGGCCTGACCGCCGCCATGCCCTATTACGAAAAGGCTGCCGAGCAGGGGATTGCCGATGCGCAATATGCGCTGGCGCAGGTCTATTCCGCGTTGAAGGACGTGCCTCCGGAAAAGAAGGCGCGCGCTCGCGAATGGATGATGCGGGCGGCTCGCGCCGGTTTCGACACCGCCCAGCTCGACATGGGGCTATGGCTGGTCAACGGCTATAACGGCCCCCGCGACTACGAGGCCGGCTATCGCTGGCTGAGCATTGCAGCTGCGCGTGGGAATGTGGTTGCCCAGAATCGGATCGCCCATCTTTATATCAATGCGCTCGGAACTGGCCCCAATCCGGTCGAAGCCGCCAAGTGGTATGTGCTGTCGCGTCGCGCGGGGCTGAAGGATCCGGCGCTTGAGGACTTCTATCTGGGACTGAACGAAGAACAGCAGAAGCAGGCGATCGATCTCGCCAACCGCTTCCGTCGGATCTGACGAGACCAGGTTCTGCCGCTGTATACCAAGTCTCTATAATAGATGCGTATAGGATGGCCGTCAGAGGCCATCGGCGAGGTGCGGCGCGCCTAGCCGATCTCTCTTGGCCTGCAGGATAGGTGGGGCCGATCCCATCGGTTCCTGCTGTCGAGATCTGGTATCAAGGGAAGGGCGGCGGTCATGGATCTCATCGATGTCTTTCAACGTCTCGGGCTTGCGATCGCCATCGGTGCCGCCATCGGCGTCGAACGCCACTGGCGCGAGCGCGACGAGCCCGAGGGGGCGCGCATCGCCGGGATCCGTACCTTCACGCTAATTGGAATGACCGGCGGGATCGGCGGGCTTCTTGATCAAGGCATGACGCCGTCCGGACTGTCCGGGCTCATTATTGCGAGCTTCCTGATCGTGATTGCCGTGGTTCTCCTGCTGTTTGGCCTGATGGAGGCGCGGGCCGAAGGCTCGTTCAGCGCGACGACCGTCATTGCCGGCATCACCACGTTTGGCCTCGGTGCGCTTGCTGTTGCGGGCGATATGTCGGTTGCCTCTGCGGCGGGCGCTGCCACGGTCACGATCCTTGCCAGCCGCGAGTTCCTGCATGCCGCGATCCGGCGGCTGACGTGGATCGAGCTCCGCTCGGCGGTCGTGCTGCTTGCCATGGGCTTCGTGCTCCTGCCGCTCATTCCGGCTGATCCCTATGGCCCGTTCGGCGGGGTCTCGCCCCGCAGTCTCGTGATCCTGGTCATCATGCTCGCCTCCATTTCCTATGTTGGCTACGTCGCCGTCCGGCTGATCGGTGGCGGGCGCGGGGATCTCATCGCCGGTGCCGTGGGTGGGCTTGTCTCCTCGACTGCAACGACGCTCGCCATGGCGCGCCAGAGCCAGAACACGGCAGTGGCCGCCGGTCCCGCAGCCGGTGCGATCGCTGCCGGCAGCGTCTCACTTTTCCGGACGGCGCTTCTTCTCCTCGCGCTCGCTCCGGCGCTCGGCTGGCGCCTGTTGCCCGGCCTACTCGTTGCCGGTGGAGTCATGCTGGCAGGAGCCATGACGGCCATCGCTCGCGCCGACACGGCCTCAGAGGCAGACCTGCCCGGTAATCCGTTCGAGCTGTCGCAGGTCATCAAGATGGCTGTTTTGATCACCGTCATCGCTTTCATCGCGCGTGCGGCAAGCCAGATCTTTGGTGACGGCGGCCTTTACGTGGTCTCGGGCCTGACGGCGCTTGCCGATGTCGATGCGGCAACGGTCACGGTCGCCGGCATGCTGCCTGCGCTCTCGCTCGACGTGGCGCTCATGGCAGTCGGGATTGCTGTGACCGCCAACATGGTGGCGAAAGTGGCCTATGGAGCGATCGCAGGTAGCCGCGGTTTCTCGCTTCGGCTCGCAGCCGCATCGGCGCTTGCCGTCGCTGGCGGCCTGATCGTCACCTTTGCTGCAGGGCACGTCTGAGCCGCGTGCATGAGCCGAAAGGGCCAAGCCCCTTGAATTCCGGCGGCATTTGTGGTCTTGAACCGGCCAAACATCGCCGCCGACGCGCGCTCGCCCGTCGCCGCCTTCCGGCGTCTCCCAGTTTCAAGGAATTCGATCTATGGCCCGCTCCGCCCTTCTCAATGTCATGGTCCAGTCTGCACTCAAGGCCGGCAAGTCGCTGTCGCGCGATTTCGGCGAAGTGCAGAACCTGCAGGTCTCGGTGAAGGGCCCCGGTGACTTCGTCTCGCAGGCCGATTTCCGCGCCGAGAAGATCGTGCGTGAAGAGCTGCTTAAGGCCCGTCCGACCTATGGCTTCCTCGGCGAGGAAGGCGAAGAGATCAAGGGCACCGACGGCGCGCATCGCTGGATCGTCGATCCGCTCGACGGCACCACCAACTTCCTGCACGGCATTCCGCAGTTCGCGGTGTCGATCGCGCTCGAGCGCAATGGCGAGATCGTCGCGGGCGTCATCTTTAATCCGGCGACCGACGAACTTTACACGACGGAAAAGGGTGGCGGCGCCTTCCTCAACGATCGCCGTATTCGCGTCGGCGCCCGCAAGGTGCTGTCCGATTGCGTCGTCGGCTGCGGTGTGCCGCATCTCGGCCGCGGCCAGCACGGCAAGTTTCTCATCGAACTGCGCCATGTCATGGGCGAAGTCTCCGGCGTGCGCCGCATGGGCGCTGCAGCCCTCGACCTCGCCTATGTCGCTGCCGGTCGTCTCGACGGCTTCTGGGAAGCCCAGCTCAATGCCTGGGATATCGCGGCCGGTATTCTCCTGATCAAGGAAGCCGGTGGCTTCGTCTCCGACATGAAGGGCGGCCAGGAGATGTTCGAGAACGGCACGGTGCTTGCCGGCAACGAATATATCCGCAAGGCGCTGGAAGAGGTCGTGAACCGTCCGGTGCCGCAGGCCTGATTTTGGCCTCGGGGAAAATTTTCCCAAAGGCCGCGGCTTCAATTCGTCTCAATTTTGCACTAGCCTCCGGGTCAAGATTCCCCGGAGGTTGAGCGTACCATGGCGAAAGTGAAGTTGGAGGATCTCGAGGTGGGTGAGACCCGTCCGGGAGCATACGGCCAGAAGCTCTCCAGCCCGATGCCCTTCTTCACGACGATGGTGATCTTCCTGATCATCGTGTGTTTCATCGCGGCAATCCTCTATCGGCAGGCGCATGCCGCCTTCATCACCAATCCCGGCCTGAACGGCCTGATCCTCGGCGTTCTCGTCGTCGGCATCATCCTCGTCTTTGCCCAGGTTTTGGCGCTTCGACCGGAAGTGCGCTGGTTCAATTCCTTCCGCGCGGCTGGCGACAATGCCATGCTGGTCGGCCGCGATCCGAAGCTGTTGGCGCCGATGCGGGCGCTGATCGGTGGCCGCCGCTCGATGGCGATTTCGACGGCCGCGCTGCGCTCCATTCTCGATTCGATCGGCACACGGCTAGACGAGTCGCGCGACACCACCCGCTATCTGATCGGTCTGCTCGTCTTTCTCGGTCTTCTGGGAACGTTCTGGGGACTGCTCGGCACAATCGGCTCGATCAACGAGGTCATCGGTTCGCTCGATCCTGCGTCGGGCGACGGCAACGACATCCTTCAGTCGCTGAAGGCAGGGCTTACGGCGCCGCTCGCTGGCATGGGCACGGCCTTCTCCTCGTCGCTGCTCGGTCTTTCCGGTTCGCTGATCCTTGGCTTCCTCGATCTCCAGGCTGGTCGCGCGCAGAACAGGTTCTATACCGAACTCGAAAACTGGCTGTCCTCCGTCACCGATCTCGATTCGGAGCGTCCTGTCGCCTCCGCTTCAAACGGCGCTGTTGCGAGTGACGATATCCGCCTGCTGGTCGAGGAAATCCAGAAACTCGCCAGTCGCGAGGGCAATGATCGCTCGGTCGCGGCCATTGCCGGTCTCGCCGAGGGGATTCAGGGGCTGGTCAAGAACATGCGCAACGAGCAGCAGATGCTGCGCGACTGGATCGAAGCCCAGCAGGAAGACGCGCGCGCCATGCGCAAGACGCTGGACCGGTTGAATGACAAGATCGGCGGGGCGAAGTAAATGGCGCTCGGGCGCAACCGCCGCCGCGAGCGCGGTGTCGACTACTGGCCGGGCTTTGTCGATGCCCTGTCGACGCTCCTGCTCGCCATCATGTTTCTGCTCACCGTCTTCGTCATTGCGCAGTTCATCCTGGGTCGGGAGATCTCGGGCAGGGACGAGGTGCTGAACCGGCTCAACAGCCAGATCGCCGAACTCACACAATTGCTGGCACTGGAGAAGAGCGGCAACCAGGATCTCCAGGATACACTGGCATCGCTGCAATCCTCTCTCTCCTCGTCTGAAAGCGAGCGCACCCGGCTGCAGCAATTGCTCGACAGCGGTGCAGGCTCGGCAGATGTCGCCAATCAGAAGGTTGGCCGGCTGACCGATGAACTCGATGCCGAAAGGCAGGTCAGCGCACGGGCCATGAGCCAGATCGAGCTCTTGAATCAGCAGATCGCCGCGCTTCGCGCGCAGATCGCCGCCATCGAAGGTGCGCTCCAGGCCTCCGAAGCCAAGGATCAGGCCTCCCAGGCGCGCATTGCCGATCTCGGCCGTCGCCTCAATGTGGCGCTTGCCCAGCGTGTCCAGGAACTCAATCGCTATCGGTCGGACTTCTTCGGACGGCTGCGCGAAATCCTCTCCGACCGTGAGAACATCCGGATCGTCGGCGACCGTTTCGTCTTCCAGTCGGAGGTGCTTTTCCCCGTCGGCGGCGCCGATCTCGATGCGGCCGGGCAGGGGGAAATGGACAAGCTCGCTGCGGCGATCCTCGAGCTCGCTCAAGAAATCCCTGATGAGATCAACTGGGTGCTCAGGGTTGACGGGCATACCGACGCGTCGCCGCTCACCGGCACGGGTCGCTATCGCGACAACTGGGAGCTCTCGTCCGCGCGTGCCACTTCGGTGGTCAAATACCTGATCTCTAGAGGTGTTCCCGCCAATCGCCTGGTCGCTGCCGGCTTTGGCGAGTTCCAGCCGATCGCGGAAGGCGACACGCCGGACACTTTGGCCCAGAACCGTCGCATCGAACTCAAGCTGACCGAACGCTGATCTCATCCGCAACTGTTTGTGTGTCCGACAACTTGCGGCTTTGCTTACGTGCGCGTAAAAGTAAGAAAAAGCTTGTCGGGAGGAAGGCATGCGGGAATTCGATGTACTCGTCATCGGGGGAGGGCTGGCCGGTCTCGTGGCTGCAACCGAGGCTGCTGATCGTGGTCTGAAGGTCGGGCTGATCGATCAGGAAGGCGAGCAGAACCTGGGCGGACAGGCCTTCTGGTCGCTTGGTGGCTTGTTCTTCATCGACAGTCCCGAACAGCGGCGGATGCGGATTCGCGACAGTCTGGACCTGGCACGCCAGGACTGGTTCGGATCCGCCGCCTTCGACCGCACGGAAGATTTCTGGCCTCGCCAGTGGGCGGAGGCCTATCTGCAATTTGCCGCAGGCGAAAAGCGCAGCTGGCTGAAGGCCCAAGGTGTCAGTTGGTTTCCTGTGGTGGGATGGGCCGAGCGTGGCGGTGGTCATGCCGATGGACATGGCAACTCGGTCCCGCGTTTCCACGTCACCTGGGGCACAGGCCCCGGCGTGCTTGCGCCCTTCGTGCGCCGCGCCAAGGCGGCATCGGAAGAGGGCAAGCTTGCCTTTCTTTTCCGGCACCAGGTCGACCGTCTTACTGTCACCAACGGAGCGGTGACGGGTGCCACTGGCGTTCTTCTGGCCGGTGATGCGACGCCGCGCGGCGGATCGAGTTCCCGCAACGTCGTCGGCGAATTTGAGGTCAAGGCCGGCGCCGTCATCGTGGCTTCAGGCGGCATCGGTGGCAATCACGATCTCGTCCGCAAGAGCTGGCCGGTCGAGCGCCTGGGGCCGCCGCCGAAGCACATGGTCGCAGGCGTACCGGCTCATGTCGATGGTCGCATGCTGTCGATCACTCAGGCCGTCGGTGGCGAGATCATCAATGGCGACCGCATGTGGCACTATACGGAAGGCCTGAAAAACTGGGATCCGATCTGGCCGAACCATGGTATCCGCATCCTTCCGGGGCCGTCCTCCTTCTGGTGCGATGTGGACGGCAACCGTTTCCCGGCGCCGGCCATGCCCGGCTTCGACACGCTCGGGACCCTGAAGGCAATCCGGGCGCGCGGGCATGAATATTCCTGGTTCATCCTGAACAAGGCGATCATCAAGAAGGAATTTGCGCTCTCCGGGTCGGAGCAGAACCCCGATCTGACGGACAAGAACTATCCGCTGCTGTTGAAACGCCTCGGCAAGAACCCGCCGGGCCCGGTGCAGGCCTTCATGGACAAGGGCGAGGATTTTGTCGTGCGCGACAATCTCGAAGATCTCGTTGCGGGCATGAACGAGCTTTCTGGAGAGTATCGGCTCGGCGTCCATCATTTGCGCGCGCAGATCGAAGCGCGTGACCGGGAGATGGAAAACAGCTTCTCCAAGGACGCGCAGGTGACTGCGATCCGTGGCGCCCGCAATTATCTTGGCGACAAGCTGATGCGGACTGCCAAGCCCCACCGTCTGCTCGATCCGGCCGCTGGTCCGCTGATTGGCGTCAGACTGCATATCCTGACGCGCAAGACGCTGGGCGGCTTGCACACGGATCTCGAGGGGCGCGTGCTCAACCGCGAGAACAAGCCGGTGCCGGGGCTCTACGCGGCCGGCGAGGTGTCCGGCTTCGGCGGCGGCGGCATGCATGGCTATAATGCGCTCGAGGGGACATTCCTCGGCGGCTGCCTGTTCTCCGGCCGCGTGGCGGGAAGAAGCGTCGGGCGATAAGCCCGCTGCGCTTACTGCGCGGCCGCGGTGAAGTCGCGGCCGCCGGTCTCGAACTGCAGACGCGCGAGCTTGGCGTAGAGGCCGCCCTGCTGGATGAGGCTCTGATGGGTGCCTTCCTCGGCGATGCGGCCATCATCGAGCACGAGAATGCGGTCGGCCTTCAGCACCGTCGCAAGTCGGTGAGCGATGACGATCGTGGTGCGGTCGCGCATCAGGCCGTCGAGTGCCTTCTGCACGAGCGTCTCGCTTTCGGCATCAAGGGCGGACGTTGCTTCATCTAGCAGCAGGAGAGGGGCGTCGCGCAGCAGGGCACGGGCAATCGCGATGCGCTGGCGCTGGCCGCCCGACAAGGTCACGCCCCGTTCGCCAACGATCGTATCGAAGCCGTTCTCGAGGCGGCCGATGAACTCGCTCGCCTGGGCCGCTTCCGCTGCAACTTCGACCATGCCGCGACAGGCGTTCGGCGTGCCGAAGGCGATGTTGTCGTGGATCGACGAGGCGAAGATCGTGGTGTCCTGCGGGACGATTGCGATCCGGGCGCGTACGGCCTCGGGATCGGCTTCGCGAATGTCGATGCCATCCAGCCGGATGGTGCCGGATAGCGGATCATAGAAGCGCAGGATCAGCGAAAAGATCGTGCTCTTGCCCGCGCCGGAGGGGCCGACGATTGCGACCGTCTCGCCATGGGCGACCGAGAAGGAAAGACCGTTGAGTGCAGACTTGGTTCGTGCCGAGGGGTAGCTGAAATGCACGTCCTCGAAGCGGACACTGCCCTGGGCGGGTTCGGGGAGCGCCTTCGGTACGGCGGGTGCTGCAATGGCCGGGTGTTCAGCAAGCAGTTCATGCAGGCGTTCGGCGGCACCGGCGGCCTGGGAGAGCTCGCCCCAGACCTCCGAAAGCGTGCCGAGCGAGCCGGCGGCAATCAGCGAATAGAGAAGGAACTGGCCGAGCGTGCCGCCGCTCATGGTGCCTGCAAGCACGCTTTGTGCGCCGTACCAGAGGACGCCGACGACACTGCCGAAGACCAAGGCGATGGCAACGCCGGTCAGGAGAGAACGCGAGCGGATGGCGGAACGTGCCGCTTCATAGGCGCTTTCGACGGAGGACGAGTAGCGTGTGCGTGCGGCTTCCTCGGCGTTGAAGGCCTGGAGGGTGCGGGCGGCGCCAATGACTTCGCCGGCATAGGACGAGGCTTCCGCGAGCGTGTCCTGGGCGGCCCGCGAGCGCTGGCGGACCGAGCGCCCGAAACCGACCAGCGGGAAGACGATGACGGGAATCGCCGCAAGCACCATGATCGAAAGCTTCGGGCTTGTCGCGATCATCATGACGACGGCGCCGAGACAGAGGATCGTGTTGCGGAGCGCCAGCGACGCCGTGGCGCCGACGGCCGACTTCAGCTGAGTCGTGTCCGCTGTCAGGCGTGAGACGATCTCGCCCGACTGGTTGATGTCGAAGAAGGAGGGCGACAGTTTCGTCACATGGGCGAAGACGTCGCGGCGCAGATCCGCGACCACGCGCTCGCCGATGGTGATGACGTAGTAGTAGCGAAGGGCGCTTGCGACTGCGAGGACGAGCGCCATGACGATCATCATGGCGAAGTATGCGTTGATAAATTCGCTGTCGGCGGCCTGGAAACCGTGGTCCAGCATGCGGCGGATGGCGATCGGCAGCGCCAGCGTCGTCGCGGCTGCGAGGCAGAGGAAGATCAACGCGCCGGCAACGAGACCTCTGTAGCGCTTGAGGTAAGGAAAGAGGCTGGTCAGAGGCTTCAGAGAGCGTCGTTTCTTGTCTGTTGTGTCGGCTTCCAAGGTCACTCTGTCATGCTCCTTCAGTGCCCAGTTGCTTTCGCGCCATGGCACTTGTTATCCCTGCGTCCTTCATGTATAGGCACGGCATCGAATTGGGAAGCCGTAGCTCAGACGGACTGCGGCTTCATCTATTGAATAGGTCCTGCCGAGGCAATTGCGGCATTTGGACCCCACGGCACAGCAGGAATAGAGCGATGAAGGCTGACATCCATCCCGACTACCACGTCATCAAGGTCGTCATGACCGACGGCACCGAATACGAGACCCGTTCGACCTGGGGTTCGGAAGGCGCCGTCATGAACCTCGAAATCGACCCGACCTCGCACCCGGCCTGGACCGGTGGCAACCAGCAGCTGCTGGACCGCGGTGGTCGCGTTTCGAAGTTCAACAAGCGGTTCGGCGGCCTCGGCCTCTGATCGTTTCGAACGATATCATACAAAAAGCCCGGCCGTTGTGCCGGGCTTTTTGCATTTGCGCCTGATTTCTGCCGAGTGGATCAGATAGCCGCCAGACGATCGGCGATCTCTTCGAGCGCGAGATCGTGTTTTTCAGCGAGCGTCAGGCCGAAGCGCTCCAGCTTCGAAATGTTGTCGGGCGTGGCATCATCGAGCGCGTCGTTGACCCCGACGAGCGGTGCATCCAGCCGAAAATAGTTGAGCGTCTTCCGGTTGGCTGTCGTGACCACCGTCGCACCATCGGAGAAGCGGGGCGGGTCGACGTTCAACAGCTTGTTCAACTGGTAGGATGTCGTGCTCGACTGTCCCTGCATCAGCACGGAAATCAGCGGCGTGTCATTGGCCGGGTTGATCCAGCCACCCGCGCCCCAGCTCTTGGCCTGCTGGTAGGGGATCTTGCGGTTGGCCGATCCCGTTCCCAGCGACAGGATGACGAGGTCATTGTCACGCCAGCCGAGCTTGCAGCCCTCGACATAGGCGGCCATGGCTGGATCGTTGGCGAAGACGCCGCCATCGATCAGCGGGATGGCCGGGATCTGTACATGACTTTGACCGGCAAGGTCCTCGACCATGGCCGGCTCGAAGTAGGTTGGTGCGGCCGACGAGCCACGCACAGCCTGCCAGAAGAGGAAGCGCTCGTGATCCTTGTCGGCATTGGTCATGAAGACCGCACGCCGCGCATGGATGTCATAGGCGGTGATCAGAACCTTCCCGAGTGCGTCCTTGATCTCGCTTTTCTCCCCAAGCATCTGCCGCAGGATCTTTTCGAGCGGAGCCGCATCGTAGCGTTCCTCGAACAATCCGCCGAAATTGGCGATCTTGCGGAAGAGGCCGATGTTGAAGATTTCCGCGCCCTTGCGCCTGTAGAGATCGAGCAGTGTCCTGGGGTCGGCGGCCGGCTCTGCGGGTTTTCCCGGCTTCGGACAGGTCAGACCCGCCGCGATGATCGCACCGGTCGACGTCCCGGCAATCAGATGGAAATAGCGATGCAGTGGCAGGCGCTTGTCCCGCTTCTCGAGCTTGTCCTTGAGGACGGTCAGTACAGCGGCTGGGATAGTGCCCCTTATGCCACCGCCATCGATCGAAAGAATGAACCTTGCCATGTGCTCAACTTCCCCTGTTCAGGAGAGTGTCGCATAATATTTAAAGTTGTAAATGCTAATCTTTGCAATCCACTTGGTTCAAGCATGAAAAAACCCGGCGCAGCTTTCGCTGGCCGGGTCGAGGTCGTGCTTAAGGCGTGATCAGCCTGCGTTGAAAGCGGTGCGCAGCAGATTCAACTGGGCCTGAACGCTGTTTTCGTTGTCAGGCTGGAATTCTTCTTCGCTGGCCGGACGATATATTTCACGGTCGAGGAGGGCGATGCGGTTCTGCAGTCGCAGCGAACGCTCGACGAGATCGCGGAAAGCTTCCGGCAGGTCGTTCCAGCCGGGTGCGGCGCGATCGACGTTGAAGCCGTCGAGACGAACCTTGCTCTTTTCAGAGAGGACCTGATCGCGGCTCATTTCGCCGTTGTTCACGGCGCGCTGCAGAAGAAGCCAGGAGGCCATCTGCATGAGGCGGGTGGTCAGGCGCATCGATTCCGCTGCGTAGAGAACGGAGGCCTGGCGGGGCAATACCTTCGCGGCTGCGCGACCCGGGCCATCGAGATAAGCTGCGGTTTCTTCGACAAGGCCCATGCCCTCGGCATAGGTCGCCTTGAACTGGCTGGACGCTGCCACACGACCGGCAAAGCTAACCGTATTGATACCGAGTTCAGACATGGATGTTTCCCTGTAAACGCATCACTTAGGCATGTAACGACAGTGCTACGAACTTGTTCCTGCCGCATTTTGTGAGGCTACGATGCTACCAATAGCCCAAATCCGCAAGGTGAAACTTAAGGAAGGGTTAATTCCCACACTTTCGTGAAACCTTTGCCCCTTTGGACAAAAAAAGAGCCGCAGATGCGGCTCTCAAGGTAAAACAGGGAGAAATCAGAAGGAGTTTCCATGAAACGAACCAGCTGAGCCCGAAGATCGGGGTGACTGTAGTTTCCCTCAAATGCGTTAACGAAGAGTAAACGCCAAGTTGAGATTCAGATCGTTTCAAGACATCACGAGCGCCTCACCGAATATTGACGGTTAGGATCTCGGTCCAAACAGGCTATCGGCGGCCTTCCGGCCCGCTTCCTTGCGGTCGATCTCACCCCTGATTCGATCGATCTCGGCTTCCAGAAGCGCAATGCGGTGGCGAAGTTCGTCAGCTGAGATTGCCGAGAGCTCGCAGCCAAGCTCGTGGCCTGTGCTACTTTTGCGGGGTTCCTCGTCGATAATCATGTGCGTGCCTCCATTTCCGGAGTGTCCTCCAATTCATCCTGCTCCGGCAAGGGGGCAGCACGCGGATCGAGGCTCAGGCCTTCCGGCGTGCTGCTCATGGGCGACGCGGAGATCGGGAGGTTCGGCACGTTTTCACGATCCTCGGCCGGGATCGCGGCGCGTGTGCGGCTGCGATAGATCGCATAGGCTGAAATCAGCAGATGCGCGATCGCGGTCACCGCAAAGAGCGCATAAGGGCCCGCAGCCGTCATGACCGGACCGCCGAGGGTCGGTCCGATGATCGTGCCGATGCCGAAGAGCAGCAGCAGGCCACCGGAGACCTTCACGAACTCGTCGGGTTTGGCGAAGTCGTTCGCGTGGGCCACGGCGATCGGATAGAGCGCGTTGGCGGCGGCCCCGTATACGCCGACGAAGATGAAGATCCAGAGCGGATCTGACGGCGTGATCGCGACCATTGCGAGGGCGGCGAAGGCGGCGAGCGCCGAAAGTGCTGCCAAGACATTGCGGCGATCGATGCGATCGGAGAGCTTGCCGGCCGGAAACTGCATGATGGCGCCGAGGAAGATCGTGACCGACAGGAGTAGCGCGATGGTCGACGGGTCGAGACCGACACGGGATCCGAAGACGGCCCCGAGCGTGCCATAGGCACCGTTGGCGATGCCGATCATGAGGATGCCGACGAAGGAAACGGGTGAGTTGCGATAGAGCAATGGCAAGTCGAGCTTGATGGACCGGAGCGGCTGCGGCGTGGCTGCCGTCGACATCAAGGTTGGCATGATCGCGAAGCCGTAGACGATGCCGCAGATCATGAAGAGAATGGTCGTTGCTGGGTCAAAGGCACCGACCAGCATCTGTCCCGCTACCACACCGATCAGCGTGATCGAGATGTAGAAGGAGAAGATCATGCCGCGGCTCTCATTGGTCGCGCGCTCGTTCAGCCAGCTCTCGATGATCATCGACGTGCCTGCGGTGCAGAAACCTGTGATGACGCGCAGCGCGACCCACCAGGTCGCATCGACAACGATGCCGGTCAGGAGCGCGTTCACCAGAATAAGGGCAACGAAGGTCGAGAAAGCCCGGACATGGCCGACCCGCACGACCAGCTTGGGTGCCACGAAGCAGCCGAGCACGAAGCCGGCAGCCCAGGTGGTTCCGAGCAGGCCGAGGACTTCGTTGGAATAGCCTTCGGCTGCCCCACGCACGGGCAGGAGCAGACCATGCAGGCCGTTTCCGAGGAAGAGGAAGAGCGTGCCCAGAAGCAGGGCCATTACCGGCAGAAGATTACGTCTCATGGCATTCTTGTCGATTGGTGTGGAGGGCGCCCGAATCGGAGGAGCACGGCAGAATCACAATAGAAGGATCTTCCTACCGTTGTCTGAATGCGACCTTGGTGCTTGCAGGATCAAGTTCTGGCGGGCAAAAGTGACAGCGGTGTGGCTGTCCCGCCGCATCAAGAGCCGTCGGCGCGGCATCCCGTCCGGGCTCCACAGGGAAATTCTATGACCAAGGCCATATCCGCCTTCCTGATCCTCGCCATGATCGTGCAGATCATCAAGCCGCTCGGCCTTCCGGGTCTGAGGCGACGCAGCGATTTCTGGAAACTCGCCATCGTCGCCTTCGTCACCTGGTCGGTTACGCTTCTGATTCGACCCTGAGATCTCTTGTCACTGGGGCGCTGGGGCCTTCTCCGTCTTCCACTCGGGCAAGGGGAAGACGCGGTCATAGGCCCAATTGAAGACGAAGGCGTAGACCAGATAGAAGAGGGCAAAGGCGACGTCCATGACGAAGGCCTGCCAGAGGCTGATCTGCAGATACCAGGCGATGAACGGCATCAGGATCATCAGCAGGCCGGCCTCGAAGAGGACAGCGTGAACGATGCGGACGGACACGGTCTTCAGCGTCGTGCCAGTGAGGCGGCGCAGAAGGTGGTCGAATCCGAGATTGTAGATATAGTTCCAGAAGGTCGCGAGGGTCGCGCCGACGACACCGACGACACCGATGTCTTTCGCTGGCATTGCGAATGCCAGGGTGCCGAGCGGAATGACCAGGCCCAGTCCGATGAGTTCAAAGCTTATTGCGTGACGAATACGATCTGCGGTCTTCCGCATGTTCTTCCCTCCGGGAAAACAGGCGGGTCGTCCCGCAGTCAATCAGGCCCATTGTGGGGAGGTCGTCCTCGGGCACTGATATAGTCATGTGGAACGGAGGCGGCAAGGTACGCTCGTCGAAGTTTTCGGCCGGGATCCGGGGAGTGCGCGGGCGTGCGGGAAACTAGAGCGCCAGTTGACCCCGTATGACAAGGACGGAGCTTCCGGTGATCTCGACATGGTCGAAGGCGCCGTTGCTTGTCCGTACGGCAAGCCTGATCAGGCTGCGGCGCCCCATCTCCACGCCCTGTTCAACGAGAATGTGCCGCTCCCCCGCGGCAGGTGCGAGCGTCGTCAGGAAGGCGCCAAGGGCTGCGGATGCACTGCCAGTCGCCGGGTCTTCGATCACATTGTCGAACGGTGCAAACATGCGCGCACGCAGATGGTGCGGCCCGACCCAGGTGTAGAGGAAGGTGGCGCAGTCGCAATCTTCGCCGGCATGCATCTGCCTCAGGGCCGTCAGCGGCTCCAGGCGAGACGCAGCCCTTGCCAGCGCGTCGAGGTTTGCCACCTCGACCAGGATGAACTTCAGGCCGACGGAGGCGAATATGGGGTGGTGCCGGCTGGTGACAATGTCGTCGGGTGCGAGGGCGAGGCATGGTGCCATGATCTCGGGTGCAATCGATGCGCCTGTTGTCAGTGGCCCGGGTGCCCGGATGGTGGTAGCCGTCACCGTGCCGTCTGCGCCACGGTTCACGCTCACCTCGACGAGTCCCGCCTTCTCCTCGAATCGGATGCGATCTGCGACAGGCTTGCCGAAGACGTTGCCTTCGATGGCCAGCGCGTGAGCGGTGCCGACATTGGGATGTCCGGCAAAGGGCACTTCCGTCACCGGTGTGAAGATGCGGACTTCTGCTGTGTTGCCTGGATCATCAGGCGGCAGCACGAAGGTCGTCTCGGAATAGCCGAACTCGGCCGCAATCTCCTGCATCTCCTTGTCGCTCAAGCCCCGGGCGTCCGTGATCACGGCAAGCGGATTGCCGCAGAAGCGGGTGTCAGTGAAGACGTCGAGGGTGACGAAGGGAATGCTGCGGGAAGGGGACGGCATGATGGCTCCAGAGGATTCTAGCGCATCCTAATAACGCAAGAAGCCCGGCGCATGGCCGGGCTTTCGTGTCCTGATGACAAGATTTCGCGTGCGGCCGCGGATCAACCGGAGGCCGTGAACGCCGTCTATTCGGCGGCGATCGCGCCGACCTTGTTGACGCTTGCGGCATAGATCTGGTCGATGGTTGCGGCGATGCTCGCATTGAATTCGGCGTCGCTCATCGAGACGCGCAGCTTCTCGGCCAGCGCACGCGAGAAGCTTGCGATCATCCCGTGGTTCTGGCTCAACTTTTCACAGGCGTCGGCCGTGCTGTAGCCTCCGGAGAGTGCGACGACCCGAACGACGGAGGGATGCGAAACGAGAGGCGCGTAGAAATCGGCGACTGTCGGAATGGTCAGCTTCAGCATGACCTTGTCGCCGGAGGGCAGCTTGTTGAGCTCGGCGGCGATCTCTTCGCGAAGGATGGTCTCGGCCTCGGCCTTGCTCGGGCTCTTGATCGAAACTTCCGGTTCGACGATCGGGACGAGACCCTGGCCGATGATCTGGCGCGCGACTTCGAATTGCTGTTTGACGACGGCGGCGATGCCGGCCTTGTCGGCATGGGCGATGACCGAGCGCATCTTGGTGCCGAAGATGCCCTTGTCGCGTCCGCGGGTCAGGAGCGTGTCGAGGTCGGGCATCGGCTTCATCAACTGGACGCCGTTCTCTTCGTCGAGCAGTCCCTTGTCGATCTTGAGGAAGGGCACGACGCCACGCTTTTCCCAGAGGAAGGAGGGGACGGGTTCGCCGTCGACGTCGCCGTCCATCGTGCGCTCGAATAGGATGGCGCCGATGACCTTGTCGCCAGAGAAGGCTGGTGCCTTCATGATGCGCACGCGCATGGCGTGGATCAGGCGATACATCTCGTCGTCGCCGTTATAATCGGTTTCGGCAACGCCGTAGAGGCGCAGGGCGCCGGGTGTCGAACCCCCACTCTGGTCCAGCGCAGCGATGAAGCCCGGCGCCGAGGTGATCTTGTTCAACATCTTTGCGTCCACCATAACTCACTCCTATCCCGATCATGGCGCGCATGGCGCCGGACTGTTGTCTTGCTCTTAGGACGGACACTCTGGCCGTCCGGTCACTCCCTGACCCTCTTCGGCCTCTCAGGACCGTGGTGACATCGGCGATAACAGAACTTCCCCAAGGGGAAAATGGGCTGCTAAGCTATTGAAACGATTGAAATCATTTCAATCGTTTGAAAATTCAAAGATTTTTAAATCCGTTTCAATTGACGTGCGTTGCGCGGTCCGGCCGATGCCTTCTTCGCGATCCGGCTCGTCACGATACAAACCCATCGCGTGTGCCGGAGGTTCCCTTGGGGGGATGGTAACACGTCTCTGTCGACGGCCAAATGACGTACGAAAAAACCGCGCGCCCGGGAGGCACGCGGTTCATTCGAAATATCGGGCGGTTGAGCCGCCGTCGTTTAGCCCTTGGTAAGGACAGCCACGCCCGGCAGTTCCTTGCCTTCCATCCATTCCAGGAAGGCGCCGCCGGCGGTCGAGACATAAGAAAAGTCGTCAGCGACTTCGGCATGGTTGAGCGCTGAGACAGTGTCGCCGCCGCCAGCGACGGAAACGAGCTTGCCGGCTCTGGTCTGTTCGGCTGCGTGCAAGGCGGCCGACACCGTTGCCTTGTCGAAAGGAGCGATCTCGAAGGCGCCCAGCGGGCCATTCCATACCAGCGTCGAGGCCTTGCCGATCCAGCCATTGATCAGTTCGACCGACTTCGGGCCGACATCGAGCATCATCGCATCTGCCGGGATGGCGTTGATCTCGACGGTTTCGTTGGCGGCGTTAGCCTTGAATTCCCGAGCGACCACGCCGTCGACCGGAAGCACGATCGCGCAGCCGGCAGTCTTCGCCGTTTCCATGATCGAGCGGGCAGTGTCTGCAAGGTCATGCTCGCAGAGCGACTTGCCGACATTGATACCCTGGGCTGCGATGAAGGTATTTGCCATGCCGCCGCCGATGACGAGAGCGTCGACCTTGGTCACCAGGTTGGACAGGAGGTCGATCTTGGTCGAGACCTTAGCGCCGCCGACAATGGCGACAACCGGGCGTGTCGGCTGTCCGAGACCTTTTTCCAAGGCTTCAAGCTCGGCCTGCATGGTGCGGCCGGCATAGGCAGGAAGGTGATGGGCCAGCCCCTCCGTCGAGGCGTGCGCGCGGTGGGCGGCTGAAAAGGCGTCGTTGACGTAGATGTCGCCGTTCTTCGCGAGCTCCGCGGTAAACTCGGGGGTGTTCTTTTCTTCGCCCTTGTGGAAGCGGGTGTTTTCGAGAAGCAGGATGTCGCCATTTTCCATCTTGGCGATAGCGTCTGCTGCCGGGGCGCCGATGCAGTCGGAGGCGAAAGCAACGCGCTGGTCGAGCACTTCCTCGACGGCGGGTGCAATCAGCGACAGCGACTGGTCGGCAACCGGTTCACCCTTTGGGCGACCGAAATGCGCGAGCAGGATGACCTTGGCGCCCTTTTCAGACAGTTCGAGGATCGTCGGCGCCACACGCTCGATGCGCGTCGTGTCGGAAACCTTGCCGTCGGTGACGGGTACGTTGAGGTCGACGCGGACAAGCACACGCTTGCCTGCGATGTCGGTGAGATCGTCGAGTGTCTTGAAAGCCGGCATGGAATTACCCGTCTTGAATGCTGTTGAACTGGGCTGACGGGCCGGACCTTACACCGCTCGCGTGACGGTGCAAGGCGAGCAGCGTCATTTTTCGCCGCCGACATCGCCTCTTGCCGCAGCCCGCTTCTGGCGCAGGTAGTCGCGGGTCGCGTGGGCGAGTTCACGCAGGTTGAGAAAGATCGGCCAGGTGGTCGCCGGCTCCACAGGCTCCATGGAAACGCCGACCTTGGCAATGTGACCAAGTTCGTCGATGTCGCGGACGATGAGCACGATGGTGCCGAGGCGGACGCGGTCAGCATAATCGGCGCGACCGCCGAGACGCTGGGTGATCATCTCGGCAACGGTCTTGCCGCGTTCACTGTCCGTGATCGACAGAGGGCCATAGGCTTCGTCGAGGTCGCGCACATGGGTGGAGGGCGAAATGGCAAAGGTGCCGAAGAATTCGCCATCGTCCTCTGCGACCGGCGCTTCGGTCGCAAACAGGCGGTCGAGAAGTTTCGAATAGGTCGGGGCGATGAAGAGATAGACCTGATCATTCTCGCGCAGGCGTCCGGCATATTGATAGCGCATCGACTTGCCATCTCGAATGACGAGCGACGGCATGGCCCAGCGCGGAATGCGCTCACCCCCCAATACGGGGCTGCCGGCCACCACGCGATAGGCCAGCAGTTCATGATTGGCCGTGCCCGGCAGGTCGAGTTCGACCTTGTCGATTGCGCCGATGCGCGGCGGAATGATCAGGCCGAGGCGTTTCGCAAGCGGCTTGATGGTCCAGCCTTGAAGCACGAGCGAGATCATGACGACGATGAAGGCCGTGTTGAAGAAGGTCTGGCCGTTTTCCATCGCTCCGACGACGGGCACGATGCCGAGCAGGATCGAGACGGCGCCGCGCAAGCCCACCCATGCGATGAAGCCGGTTTCGCGCTGGGTGAAGTCGAAGGGCAAGAGGCAGAGCCAGACGGCGATCGGTCGGGCGATGAAGACCAGGAAAAGAGCGAGCAGAACTGCCGGCAGCAGGATTTCCGGAAACTGCGACGGGGTCGCCAGCAGTCCGAGGACCAAGAACATGATGATCTGGGCAAGCCAGGTCATGCCGTCCTGGAAGCGCTTGATCGAGACCGTTGAAGGCAATTTCCGAGAGCCTGCGTAGATGCCAGCCACATAGACGGCGAGGAAACCGCTACCGCCGATCAGGCCGGTGAAGGCGAAAATCATCAGCGCCATCGCCAACATGAAAATCGGCGCGAGCCCCTGCTCGATCTGCAGCTTGCGCAAGATGAAGGCGATCGAAGCGCCACCGAGGAGGCCAAGGATCAGGCCTATGCCCATCTGTTCGATGAAGAGCCTGAGCAATTCTAGCGACAGGCCATCGGAGCCGCTGCCGGTCGTAATCAGTTCGACGAGCGCGATGGTGAGGAAGATTGCCATCGGGTCGTTGGTGCCGGATTCGACTTCCAGAGAGGAACGAACCCTGTCGCGGATGTTGATGCCGCCAATACGGAGGAGGAAGAACACGGCTGCGGCGTCGGTCGAGCCCAGGATCGCGCCGAGCAACATGCCTTCGAGATAGGTGAGGCCGAACAGAAAATGCGCGGCGACCCCGACGAGAATGGTGGTCAGCAGCACGCCGAGTGTCGCCAGAGTGAGGGCGGGGCCGGCCGAAAGCCGGAAGGACTGGAGCGAGGTGCCAAAACCGGAATCGAAAAGGACGACCGCCAGAGCAAGCGAGCCGATGACATAGGCAAGCGGAAAGTTGGAGAACTCGATGCCGAGACCATCGATGCCGGCACCAAGGCCGATCGTCAGGAAGAGCAGAAGGAGGGGAGCGCCGAAGCGGAAGGCTATGAGGCTCGAAAACGCGGCCAGGAAAACCAGGGCTGTCGCAACCAGCGTGACCGCATAGAACTCACTCAATCCTCTTCCCCTCTCGCCCTATCGCCCCTCACCGAGGTCCCGCTCGTTCTCAGGCAGGCGGCGGCTGTCAGACCGATTGCGTCTGCGCATGCGACATGCCTGCAAGCTGACAATTTCATGAAACTCAGATTTGCCGAATGGCATAGGGAAAATGCAATGGGATCATGATGATATTAGGGCGGATTTAAATTTTTAAATCCGCCCTGATAGAGTTTTACCTTGGTTCCGACAGGAGTCCCTTGATCAAGGCATAGCTTGCGCCGAGCAAGACGATCGCGAAGGGCAGACCGGTGGAGACCGCCATTGCCTGGAGCGCGACCAGTCCCCCGCCGAGAAGCAGGGCCACAGCCACCAGACCTTCAAAGCTCGCCCAGAAGACGCGCTGCGGGACCGGCGCATTGACCTTGCCGCCGGCTGAGATCGTGTCGATGACAAGCGAACCGGAGTCCGATGACGTCACGAAGAAGACGATCACAAGCACGATACCGACAAACGAGGTTACCGCTGTGATCGGCAGGTGAGCCAGCATCTCGAATAGCTGCAGCTCAAGCGCCGCGTCCTGGACACTGGTCAGGCCGTCGTTGACGAACTGGCTGATCGCCGTGCCACCAAGCGCCGTCATCCAGAGGATGGAGACAAGCGAGGGAATGAGCAGCACTGCGGTCAGGAGCTCACGTACGCTGCGACCGCGGCTGACACGGGCGATGAACATGCCGACAAACGGCGACCAGCTGATCCACCAGGCCCAGTAGAAGGCCGTCCAACCCTGCGAGAAGTTGGTGTCTTCACGACCAAAGGGATTGGCCAGGGCCGGCAGATAGGTGGCGTAAGCCTTCAGGTTCAGGAAGAAGCCCTGAATAATCTGCATGGTTGGGCCAACGGCGATGACGAAGAGCAACAGTAGAGCCGCCAGGCCGAGATTGACCTCGGAGAGCAGCTTCACGCCCTTGTCCATGCCGGCAACCACCGATGCGATGGCAACACAGGTGATGGCCAGCACCAGCAGGATCATCGTGGTCTCGGTCGAGGGAATGCCAAACAGGAATTCCAGGCCGGCACTTGCCTGCTGTGCTCCGATGCCGAGCGAAGTCGACAGGCCGAAGATCGTCGCGAAGACCGCGAGAATGTCGATCACATGGCCCGGCCAGCCCCAGACGCGCTCGCCGAAGATCGGGTAGAAGATCGAACGCAAGGTGAGCGGCAAGCCCTTGTTGAAGGAGAAGAGTGCAAGCGACAGCGCAACGACAGCATAGATCGCCCAGGGATGGAGGCCCCAGTGGAAGATCGTTGCGGCCATGGCAAGCCGGCGTGCTGCTTCAGGATCGCCAGCGGCGCCATTCAAGGGCGCCCAGTCCGTGCGAACGCCGTCTTCGAAGACCGGTCCGCCAAGCGCTGCTGTGAAATGTCCCATGGGCTCGGAGACCCCGTAGAACATCAGGCCGATGCCCATGCCAGCGGCAAAGAGCATCGAGAACCAGGCGAGATTGCCGTAATCAGGTGTTGCTTCGGGTCCGCCAAGCCGGATTCGCCCGAGCGGCGAGAGGATGAGGCCGATGCAGACGAGCACGAAGACATTGCCCGTCAGCAGGAAGAACCAGTCGAGATTGCTCGTCAGAAAGTTCCTGAGACCCGTGAAGGCCGGTTCGAGCGTGGTCTGGAAGGCCAGCGTCAGGAAGGTAAAGAGTACGATTGACAGAGCCGAGACGCTGAAGACGACATTATGGATGTCGAGCTCGAAGACGAAACGGCGGCGGAAGTTGATGTTGTCCTGACCGATCTCATAATCAGTGTCGATGATTTCGGTCCGCCCTTCGGGCGCCGGTATCGCATCTTCGGCGACGGCTGTATGGGGATCGGTCGTTGTGAGAGCCAATGGTCCGGTATCCTTTCGATGTCATCAGGGGCTGAGCAGCACTGGAAGTAGGCGCATGACCTGCGCCGGAATGTGGTGAAGCGACCACAAGGGTGGCCGCATTTGCGCCACAATTCGTATGGGCAACTTGCGAGGCGGCTGATTGTTCCCCTTGCGGAGCAATTTTTCTGGCCGTCGTCCGAACGCTGCCCGAAACAAAAAAGGCGAGCCATTGCTGGCCCGCCTTCATGCGAGATCAGTTGATTGAGATCAGATGAGCTTGGCCATTGCCACTGCCGTATCCGACATGCGGTTGGAGAAGCCCCACTCGTTGTCGTACCAGGTCAGGATGCGCACGAAGTTGCCTTCGAGAACCTTGGTCTGGTCGAGCGCGAAGATCGACGAATGGCTGTCGTGGTTGAAGTCGCGGGAAACCAGCGGCTCGTCGGTGTAACCGAGGATGCCCTTCAGCGCGCCGTTCGAGGCGGCAATGATGGCGTCGTTGATTTCCTGAGCCGTCGTGTTCTTCTTGGCGACGAACTTGAAGTCGACGACCGAGACGTTCGGGGTCGGCACGCGGATCGAGGTGCCGTCGAGACGACCCTTGAGATGCGGCAGGACGAGGCCAACGGCCTTTGCTGCACCCGTCGAGGTCGGGATCATGGAGAGCGCTGCCGCGCGGGCGCGGTAGAGATCCTTGTGCATGGTGTCGAGCGTCGGCTGATCACCCGTGTAGGAGTGAATCGTGGTCATGAAGCCGTGGTCGATGCCGACGGCGTCATCAAGCGTCTTGACGACCGGAACCAGGCAGTTCGTCGTGCAGGAGGCGTTGGAGATGACCAGGTGGTCCTTGGTCAGCTGGTCGTGGTTGACGCCGAAGACGACGGTGAGATCAGCGCCATCAGCCGGTGCCGAGACGATGACGCGCTTGGCGCCAGCCTGGAGGTGCAGGGCGGCCTTGTCACGCGAGGTGAAGATGCCGGTGCATTCCATCGCGATATCGACGCCGAGTTCCTTGTGCGGAAGGGTTGCCGGATCCTTGATCGCGGTGACCTTGATCGGCTTGCCGCCGCCGACGGTGATCGTGTCGCCATCGACCTTCACGGTGGCCGGGAACTTGCCGTGGATCGAGTCGTAACGCAGCAGATGCGCGTTGGTCTCGACCGGGCCGAGATCGTTGATCGCGACGACTTCGATGTCGGTGCGGCCGGATTCGACGATGGCGCGGAGAACGTTACGTCCGATACGGCCGAAGCCGTTGATGGCAACTTTCACAGTCATTGGTGCACTCCCGATTGAATATTGAGCTCTTGGGCAATGTCAGGGCGCCCCGGGGGACGCCCTGGCGGGATGGTGTCAGGCAAGCTTGGCTTCGGCGGCAGCGACGACGGCGTCAGCCGTGATGCCGAAATGCTTGTATAGTTCCTTGGCCGGGCCGGAGGCGCCGAACGACTTCATGCCGATGAAGGTGCCGGTGGAACCGATGATCGCGTCCCAGCCCTGGCGGATGCCGGCTTCGACGGCGATCTTGACCGGCGCATTGCCGATGATCGCTTCCTGGTAGGCCGCATCCTGTTCGAAGAAGAGTTCGAAGCAGGGGACGGAGACGACGCGAGCCGGGATGCCCTTGGCTTCCAGCTGCTGCTGTGCCTTCATCGCGATTTCGACTTCCGAACCGGAGGCGAAGATCGAGACCTTGGCGTCGCTGGCCGAGATCAGCTCGTAAGCACCCTGGGCGCAAAGATTGCGCTCCTCGTACTCGGTGCGGGCCGGGATCAGGTTCTGGCGCGTCAGGGCGATGCCGGACGGACGATCCTTGGTTTCAAGTGCCACCTGCCAGCATTCCACCGTTTCCGTGGCGTCGGCCGGGCGGAACATCAGGAGGTTCGGGATAGCGCGGAGGGCTGCCATGTGCTCGACCGGCTGGTGGGTCGGGCCGTCTTCGCCCAGACCGATGGAATCATGGGTCAGGACGTGGATGACGCGGATGCCCATGAGGGCAGCCAGACGGATCGACGGACGGCAATAGTCCGAGAAGATCAGGAAGCCGCCGGAATAGGGGATCAGACCGCCATGAAGCGCAATCCCGTTCATCGCAGCCGCCATGCCGTGTTCGCGGATGCCGTAATGGATGTAACGGCCAGAGAAGTCGGTCGGGGTGATCGACTTGGTCTGGCTGGTCTTGGTGTTGTTCGAGCCGGTCAGGTCGGCAGAGCCGCCGAGCGTTTCGGTGACGACACCGTTGATGACTTCAAGCGCATCTTCCGAAGCCTTGCGGGTTGCAACCGTCGGCTTGGTTTCAGCGAGCTTCTTCTTGTAGGCGTCGACGGCGCCGGCGAGCGTGCCGGGCAGTTCGCCAGCGAAGCGGCGGTTGAATTCGGCGCGCTTCTCGGCGTCGGCGGCAGCCAGGCGGGCTTCCCAGTCCTTGCGGGTCTTGGTCGAGCGCAGGCCAGCCAGACGCCAGGCGTCGAGCACGTCGGCGGGGATCGAGAAGGCTTCGTCTTCCCAGCCAAGCGCCTTGCGGGTCGCGGCAATCTCATCGGCGCCGAGCGGCGAGCCGTGGACCTTGTGCGTGCCGGCCTTGTTCGGAGCGCCGAAGCCGATGACGGTCTTGGCGGCGATCATGGTCGGCTTGTCGGAGGCCTTGGCGGTTTCGATGGCAGCGGCGATCGCTTCCGGATCATGGCCGTCGATCGCGATGGTGTTCCAGCCGGCCGAGCGGAAGCGGGCGTGCTGGTCGGTCGAGTCGGCCAGCGAAATCGCGCCGTCGATCGAGATGCCGTTGTCGTCCCAGAAGACGATCAGCTTGTTGAGCTTCAGGTGGCCAGCCAGCGTGATCGCTTCCTGGCTGATGCCTTCCATCAGGCAGCCGTCGCCTGCGAGCACGTAGGTGTAATGGTCCTGCAGCTCCGAGCCGAACTCGTCTGCGAGCTTCTTTTCGGCGAGTGCCATGCCAACGGCCGTGGCGATGCCCTGACCGAGCGGACCGGTGGTCGTTTCGATGCCCGAGGCGTGGCCGTATTCCGGGTGGCCGGCGGTCTTGGCGCCCAGTTGGCGGAAGGACTTGATGTCCTCGATCGTCATGTCCTCATAGCCGGTCAAATAGAGGAGCGAGTAGATGAGCATCGAGCCATGGCCTGCCGACAAGACAAAGCGGTCGCGGTCCGGCCAGAGCGGGTTCTTGGGGTCGAAGCTCAGGTAGCGGGTAAAGAGAACGGTCGCGACATCGGCGCAGCCCATGGGCATGCCGGGGTGGCCGGAATTGGCCTTTTCCACTGCATCCATGGCGAGGAAACGGATCGCATTCGCCATCCGCTGATGTTTTTCGGGAGAAATCATGGCTTTTCCGCTTGTTCCGGGGCTTCGAGACACGGCTCGCCGAGACGGGCCGTCTGAACGGGGGTGATCCTTAGCAGGTGCATCGCGCAAGTCAACAAATGGGCCGGGTTGCGGCGTTTCCGGGATCAAGAAAACATCTCTTTGCCTCTTTCCTGTGCGATGGCGCCGGATGACTTACGGAGTGGCAAGAACGAGACAGTCTTCCACAGAATTGGCTTCTTCCGGAGGTGTGCGCTTTATTGACGCGTGCCAAGGGCGGGGCTTACTGTCCCGGCTCACATGATCGGGGCGGCCACGACGATTCGTGTAGCGAACAGACTTCACTGAGGCAGGGGCAAGAGAATGCCGGCGGAAAATTCGGTGGATGCCGCGCTCGCGGCGCTGCGGCAGGCTGTCGCCGGGCTCGAGAACGCCGTCGACATGCGTTTCGAAGCGGAGCGCGAGAGTATGGAGATCGATGGCGAGGTGCGGCGCGTTCATGCGGATCGCGCCCGTCTTGCTCAGGAACTGGACCAGTCGGAGTTTCGGGCCAACCGGCTCGAGGAGGTCAACCGCGAGGTCTCGCGTCGACTGGTGACGGCGATGGAAACGATCAGGGCGGTGCTCGATCGCTGAAGTATCGTGCCGCAGGGCGCTTTTTGCTTACGGTGCGATTGCACCACGCGTAGAAGAGAGTTGGAACGCCGATGGCGCAGGTCACAGTCACGATCGACGGAAAAGCCTATCGCATGGCGTGCGAGGAGGGGCAGGAAGCCCATCTGACGGAGCTTGCGAGCGAATTCGATCGTTATGTCGGCCATCTCAAGGGACAATTCGGTGAAATCGGCGATCTCCGGATCACCGTCATGGCCGGGATCATGGTCATGGACGAGATGGCGGAGATCAATCGGCGGCTTGCGGCGGCCGAGGCGGAGCTGGCTGGTTTCCGGGAGGGGCGCGATACGGTCCTGTCAGGCGTGCATAACCGCGAGGAGGCCGTGGCCCATGCGATATCAGACCTTGCGGATCGCCTGAATGGCATCACCCGCAAACTCACCCAGCGGCCCGCGCCCCAGCCTCAGGCTTGAGGACTATTTTTCCAGCCCACTGGCGCGGTGCCCGCGAAGCGCCTATATCTGAAATGCGATCTGCGCCTCACGACAGGAACCACAATCCCTGGGGCCATACTCGATCCAAAGGGAGCTGTCCCTGACCAGGCCCGTGGGCTTGGACATATGGCGCCCACCTACGTTTGTAGGCACCCAGGATCGTAAATCTCCATCGGTTGCCGTGGATCGCACCTTCCTCTTCTGATCAGACATGATGCAAGACAAAAGCCGCCGCGATCGCTCGCGACGGCTTTTGTCTTTGATCGGTTCCTGGGATCAGAATTCTTCCCAGTTGTCCTGCGAGGTGGCGGTTGCGGTGCTGCCGCCACCGAAGGCTTTGGCAAGGTTGCCGACCATGCGGCGAGCCGGGGAGGCTACGGGGCGCGTCTCGGCTTGAGCGGCGGCCGGGCGTGCTGCCGGACGGGCCGTCGGTGCCGGTGCAGCATAGCTCGGCGTCGGAGCGCGGTTCGGGGAAGCTGCTCCGCCGGTGACACGGAACTGCGCGACGAGCCCACCCAGACTGCGGGCGCTGTCGGCCAGACGGTGGGTCACGGCGGTCGCTTCTTCGACCATCGCGGCGTTCTTCTGGGTGAACTGGTCCATGTGGTTGACCGAGCCGTTGATCTCGTTCAGCGCGGTGGACTGCTCGCGGGCAGCCGAGGCGATCGACGAGATGTGGTCGTTGATGACGGCCACCTGACTGGAGATCTCGGTGAGCGCGCTGCCGGTCTGCTGAACGGGCGACACACCGCCGGCGACGGCTTCACCCGACTTGTTGATCAGCGCCTTGATGTCCTTGGCAGCATTTGCGGAGCGCTGAGCCAGTTCACGGACCTCCTGGGCGACGACGGCAAAGCCCTTGCCGGCTTCGCCAGCGCGCGCTGCCTCGACACCTGCGTTCAAGGCGAGCAGGTTGGTCTGGAAGGCGATTTCATCGATGACGTTGATGATCTTCGAGATCTCGCTCGACGCCTGTTCGATGCGGCTCATGGCCTCGATCGCGTTGGACACGACCTTGCTGGAGCTCTCCGTGCTCTGGCGAGCCTTGGTCGCCATGGTCGCGGCTTCGTCTGCCTTGGCCGACGAGCCACGCACGGTCGATGTGATCTCCTCGAGGGCGGCGGAGGTCTCTTCGAGAGAGGCGGCCTGCTGTTCGGTGCGCTTCGACAGGTCGTCGGTCGCAGAGCGCATCTCGGCCGAGCTCGCCTCGATGCCCGTGGTTTCATTGCGGATCTCGGCGAGCGTGCTGCTGAGCTTCTCGACGGAGGCGTTAAAGTCGACGCGCAGACGGTCGAGGTTTCCGGTGAAGGCGCGATCGATGCGCACGGTCAGGTCGCCGTCGCTCAGACGGTTCAGACCGTCGGCGAGAGCATCGACGGCTTCCTGTACGAGACGGGCATCCTCTGCCTTGGCGACTTCGCGCTCGGCGCGTTCCTGCTCGCCCTGGGCGGCAGCGTCGGCGGCACGGCGTTCGATCTCGATCTTCTGGATCGCGCTTTCGCGGAAGACGTTGATCGCTCGGGCAAGTGCGCCAATCTCGTTGCGCAGATTTTGATCCGGCACGTCGGTTTCGAGCTGGCCGGAAGCAAGGCGGTCAGCGACAGCCGTCAGGCGCGGCAGGGAGCCGACGATGCGACGGACGAGAAGGGCGATCAGCGTTGCGGCGATCAGAAGCACGATCAGCGCGGTGGTGCCGATCGCGTAGGTCATCTCGGTTGCGATGCTGTTGATGTCGGCCTTGCGCACGCCGGCATAGAGAATGCCGAGCACATCACCGGTCGGCGAGAAGATCGGCTGGTAGATCGTGTAATATGGCGTCTCCAGGATGACGGCTTCGCCGCGATAGACCTCGCCCTTGACGGAATAGGGATAGACAGCGCCGGTCTGGCCGAGTGCGGTGCCGACGGCGCGGTTGCCATCCGGCTTGATGATGTTGGTGGTGCGGCGCCAGAAGTCCTTGCTTTCAGCATCCCAGGCAAAGATCGTCGCCGTCTGGCCGGTCATGCGGCCGATGACGTCGATCATGCCGTGCTCGGTGAACTCAGTCGGAATGGATTCCATCACGATGCGGCTGACGTTGCCGTCCTGAGCCCAGGTGATCTGGGTGCCGGGCAGATCCCGTTCGATGATCGTGGCCGCTGTGCGAAGGCTTGCATCCTGGCCAGCGATCGCCTGCTGCTGGATGCGGGTTTCGATGCTGCCAGAGATGACCCAGGCCACGGCTCCGAGCGCCGCGATCAGGATGAGGACCGTGGTGGCGGTGATTGTCTTCGTGATGCCGAAGCGCGAAAAGAACTGCATTATAAAAGGGCCTTTGGACGTTGACTTGGACGTTAGTCTAAGCGCTTTGAGTTAATCCTTGGTTTTACAGAGGTTTTCGGAATCGAGTTGACGAAGGGCAAAAACACGATTTCTCGTTAGTCGGCCTCCCCAAATCTGGCGTGGCTGGAAAGAAAGGGCCTTGAAATGGTGGAAAAGCGGGAATTGAAGGCCGAGATCCGGAAAGCGCGGCTGGCGGTCCGGGACGCGATCCCGGCGGATACGAGACTGGAGCACAGTCTTGCCATGGCCGAGCTTGCGGGAGATGCTCTGTCGCTGGAGCCCGGGCTCGTCGTCTCCGGCTTCTTCCCGATCCGCTCCGAGGCGGATATTCGCCCTCTGATGGCACGGCTCAAGGCCCGGGGCGCGCGGCTCTGCCTGCCTGTCGTTCTGGACAAGGAGACGATCGTCTTTCGCGAACTCGCAGCCGACGCGGAGCTCGTCGATACCGGTTTTGGCACCCGCGGCCCAGGCCCTGAAGCTGCGGTTCTCGACCCCGATCTGCTTCTGGTGCCTCTGTCGGCCTTCGATGCTGCCGGCAACCGGATCGGCTATGGTGCCGGTCATTACGACCGCGCGATCGCCCGTCTCAGGGAAAAAGGCCGGCATCCGAGGCTGATCGGCATTGCATTCGACTGTCAGGAGGTGGCAGAAGTGCCCTACGAGGCCCATGACGTCCGGCTGGAAGCCGTGCTGACCGAGAGCGGCCTTAGAAGATTCATGGAGTGATTGGACGAAAATGCGACTTCTGTTCCTCGGAGACATGGTGGGCAAGACCGGACGTACGGCTGTATGGGAGCGGTTGCCGGGCCTGATCTCCGATCTGAAGCTCGATTTCGTCATCGTCAACGGCGAGAATGCCGCCGGCGGCTTTGGCATCACCGAGGATATCTATCTCGAGACGATCAATGCCGGTGCCGATGTGGTGACAACCGGCAACCATGTCTGGGACCAGAAGGAAGCGGTGTCGTTCTGCACCCGGCACGACCAGTTCCTGCGCCCGGCCAATTATCCGGCCGGCACGCCCGGCAAGGGTTCCGGTCTTTTCTACGCCCGCAACGGTGCGCGCGTGCTCGTCGCCAACATCATGGGCCGCGTCTTCATGCATCCTGAGCTGGACGATCCCTTCAAGTCTGCAGAGAGCATTCTTGCGGCCGCCCCGCTGAAGGAGCAGGCGGACGTCATCGTCTTCGATTTCCATGCCGAAGCGACCAGCGAGAAGCAGTGCTTCGGACATTTCGTCGATGGCCGTGCAAGCTTCGTTGTCGGCACCCACACCCATGTGCCGACCGCCGACCACCAGATCCTGAACGGTGGCACGGCCTATATGTCGGATGCCGGCATGTGTGGTGATTACGACTCCTCGCTCGGCATGGAGAAGGAAGAGCCGCTCAACCGCTTCATCTCGAAGATGCCCAAGGGCCGCTTCGAGGCGGCAAGCGGGCCGGCGACGATCTGCGGCGTCGGCGTCGAGATCTCAGACAGCACAGGGCTTGCCGAAAAGATCGCCCCCTTGCGGCTCGGCCCGCGGCTCGCCGAGACGATCCCGCCCTTCTGGGCCTAACGGCCCGGCGATAACGCCATTGTGAGGCCTGGAGACGGGGAGGCAGCTTTACGCTTTCCCGGTGCTCCCGCATTCTTGGCTTTCAAGCTAGACGGTGCAGGGAGCGGCATGATGCTGAGACTGGTGTTGTCCACGATGGTGCTCTCGGTTCTGACCGGTGGTGCCTTGGCGCAAGAGGCACAGCGACCGCAGGTCAGCCAGTGCCAGCTGATCGCCGAGAAGATTCCCAAGGTTCAGTACGCCAACTTCACGCCTGCAGGCTCCGGCGCCCCGGTCTTGACGCTCGCGCAGGTGCAGGAAGATGTGGTTATCAGCTTTGTCGGCCATTCCACCTTCCAGATCGACACGCCGGCCGGCATTTCAATCGCAACAGATTTCAATGGCTGGCTCCGCACGTCGCGTACACCCGATGTCGTGACGATGAACAAGGCGCATTCGAGCCACTATACCCTCAATCCCGATCCCGCCATCGGTTCAGTCCTGCACGGCTGGAACGAGGCCCAGCCCGGAGAGCCGATCGAGCATCGGCTGGTCGTGGGGGATGCCTATGTCAGAAACGTGCCAACGGATATCAGGAGTTGGGGCGGAACCATGGAGCCGAATGGCAACTCGATCTTCATCATCGAGGTCGCAGGCCTGTGCATCGGCCATCTCGGCCATCTGCATCATGAATTGACCGACACCCATTACGGTGAGATCGGCCGACTGGATATCGTCATGGTGCCGGTGGATGGTGGATTGACGCTCGGGGCAGACAGCATGAGCCGGATCGTGAAGCGTCTGCGCTCCGCACTGATCCTGCCCATGCATCGTCGCGGTCCACCGATCGAAACTTTCCTGTCAATGTTCGACGACAGTTTCGATACGCAGATCTCGGAGAATCGCGGCTTCACGGTGTCGATGCGGACATTGCCGAAAAAGCCGCTGATCCTAGTCTTGCAGGGGGTCTAGTACCCCCGCTGCGGTTCAGGCGAAGCGGACTTCGCGGTGTACGCCGACATCCGGCATCTTCTCGTCGCTCATGTTCGCCTTGGCGATTTCCCAGCCGAACTTGAGCGAGCTGTTGGTGGAGGCCCAGATCTCGCCATCGTCCAGCTTGAGTTCCAGAAGCGTCAGCTTCGGATCGGACTTTCCGCCTTCGTACCAGGCTGCGACGACGGAATTCCAATATTCGTCGATCTTGGCCGGATCCTTGTTCTCCACCAGCGTGCCTGCGAGGCAGGCATGATAGTCGTGATCCTTGCCGACGACGCAGAAGTGAGCGCGGCTGCCGGGACGCAGGGCCTGCACAAGATGGCTGTCGGTCTTGGAGAAGAACCAGATGCTGTTGCGCTTGCGATCCGCATTCGGGGCCATCGGCTGCATGTGCATATTGCCGCCCATAAGGCCGAGCATACCGGCATGGATGCTGTCGATTTCATCCCAAAGCTGTTCGACGGGATTTTCGCGGGCTTCGCTAAAACTTGCCATGTTCTGTCTCCTTGTCGTGTGTGCTCAGAGCAACGAGTTCGGCAGGCACTTGTTCCGGCTTTTTGAACCGATGTCGCGGCCTTGAAACAGCTGGCTTTCGCCCTTATAAGGCGGCCATTCCCACAAACAGACCTGATCAGGGGTGCCATGGCTGGCCATTCACAGTTCAAAAACATCATGCACCGCAAGGGCAAGCAGGACGGTATCCGTTCGAAGATGTTCTCCAAGCTCGCGCGCGAAATCACCGTTGCCGCAAAGACCGGTCTGCCCGACCCTGCGATGAATGCCGCACTTCGTCTCGCCGTGCAGAACGCCAAGGCGCAATCGATGCCGAAGGACAACATCGAACGCGCGATCAAGAAGGCGTCCGGTGCCGATGCCGAGAGCTACGACGCGATCCGTTATGAAGGCTACGGTCCTGGCGGCGTTGCCGTCATCGTCGAGACGCTGACCGACAACCGCAACCGTACGGCCTCCGTCGTTCGCTCGACATTCTCCAAGGCCGGCGGGGCGCTCGGCGAAACAGGATCGGTGTCCTACTCCTTCGACCATGTCGGCGAGATCACCTACAAGGCCTCCGTCGGCGATGCCGACAAGGTGATGGAAGCGGCGATCGAAGCCGGTGCCGAAGACGTCGTTTCGGATGAAGACGGGCATACGATCTACTGCGCCTTCGAAGACATGAACGAAGTGTCCAAGGCGCTCGAAGCCGTGCTCGGTGGTGCGGAATCGGTCAAGGCAATCTGGAAGCCGCAGAACACGATCGAGGTCGATGAAGAAAAGGCGACCTCGCTGATGAAGCTCATCGACACACTCGAAGACGATGATGACGTGCAGAACGTCTATTCGAACTTCGAAATCTCCGACGAAGTCATGGCGAAGTTGTCCGCCTGATCGTCTGGACCGATCGAGACATACAAAAGCCCGGCTGCATCGCAGCCGGGCTTTTATCATTCAGCGATTTTTCGGCAACTCAGGCAGCGGCGCTGCGTACACTGCCGATGACGTCGACGAGTTCGTTGACGATGCGCTCGACTTGCTCGCGGTCGTCTCCTTCGGCCATGACGCGGATCAGCGGCTCGGTGCCTGAGGGGCGGATGACCAGACGGCCGGACTTGGCGAGCTCTGCCTCAGCGTCAGCGATGGCCTGCTTGACGACGGCGTCTTCCAAAGGCTTGCCGCCGGAGAAGCGGACATTGCGCAGGAGCTGCGGCACGGGCTCGAAGCGGTGGCAGAGTTCGCTGACCGCCTTGCCGGTGCGCTTGACGGCGGCGAGGATCTGCAGGGCGGCGACGAGGCCGTCACCGGTCGTGCCGTGATCGGCGAGAACGATATGGCCGGACTGTTCGCCGCCGACGTTGAAGTCGTGGTTGCGCATGTGCTCGACGACATAGCGGTCGCCGACCTTGGTGCGGGCAAGCGTCAGGCCCTTGTCGCCGAGGAAACGCTCGAGGCCGAGGTTCGACATGACGGTCGCGACGATGCCGCCGCCACGCAGCAGCCCGTCTTGTGCCCAGGTTTCGGCAACGACTGCCATAAGCTGATCGCCGTCGATGACAGTGCCGTTTTCGTCGACGATGATGACTCGGTCGGCGTCGCCATCGAGTGCGATGCCGATGTCGGCGCGGGTCTCGTGGACCTTCTTCTGCAATGCGTCCGGATGGGTCGAGCCGCATTCCAGGTTAATGTTCGTGCCGTTCGGCTCGTCGCCGATGGTGACCACGTCGGCGCCGAGTTCCCAAAGGGCAGCCGGCGCCACCTTGTAGGCCGCGCCGTTGGCACAGTCGATGGCGACACGCAGACCGTGAAGGGTCACGTCGCGGGGTAGGGTGCGCTTGGCGAATTCGACATAGCGGTCATGCACGCCATCGATGCGCTTGGCGCGGCCGATGTCGTTGGGGGCTGCAAGCTGGCCGTAGAGATCCTTCTCGAGCAGTTCCTCGATCTGCTGCTCCAGCTCGTCCGACAGCTTGTAGCCATCGGGGCCAAAGAGCTTGATGCCGTTGTCGGCAAAGGGGTTGTGCGAGGCGGAGATCATCACGCCGAGATCGCAGCGGAGCGAGCGCGTCAGCATGGCGACCGCAGGCGTCGGGATCGGGCCGAGAACGAAGGCATCGAGGCCGGCGGCCGTGAAACCCGCGACCATGGCGTTTTCCAGCATGTAACCGGAGAGGCGTGTGTCCTTGCCAATCACCACGCGGTGGCGGTGCCCGCCGCGGCGGAAGATCGTGCCGGCGGCTATACCGACACGCATGGCGAGATCGGGTGTCATGGGGAAGCGGTTGGAGAGGCCGCGAATACCGTCCGTGCCGAAGTAACGACGTGTCATCAAGTGTTCCTTCAAGTCCATTTCGCTGGCGGTCGCTGCACGTGATCAGCACTGGCGATCGTGCAGGGGCCCGCGGTTGGCTGCTCATGCCATAGAACGCGGCGAAGAACACGTAAAATAGCGCTAAAACTCATTACATGGCGTTACCAAAGGCCCTGTCGTCCACCGGATTTTGCGGCTTGGCACGCTCCATACAAAAAAGGCCACCCCGTGAAGGGTGGCCTTTCACTTGATCTCTATCGCGTTCAATCAGTGCGGCTGCGGTTCCAGCCCGCCTTCCGGTTCGCCACCCTTGGGCGCATCCTTGCGACCGGTCGAGGGCACGGCGGAGCCACGGCTCGGTGTGCTGTCGTCACCGCTGTCGCGGGACGGCTTTTCGCCGCGGATCAGCGCCTTGATCTCTTCGCCCGAGAGCGTCTCGTATTCCAGCAGGCCTTCGGCAATCGCCACGAAGGCGTCGTGGTGGTCGGTCAGGATACGGCGTGCCTCGGTATAGGCTTCGTCGATCAGGCGACGCACTTCCATGTCGATCTTCTGGGCGGTCGATTCCGAAACATTCTTCGACTGCGAGACCGAATGACCGAGGAAGACTTCCTGCTGGTTCTCACCATAGGCGACCTGACCGAGGACATCCGAGAAGCCCCACTGGGTAACCATGGCGCGGGCAAGTTTGGTGGCCTGCTCGATGTCGGAAGACGCGCCGGAGGTGATGTTCTCCTTGCCGAAGGTCAGTTCTTCAGCCACGCGTCCACCCATCATAATGACGAGACGCGAGACCATCCACTTGTAGCTCATCGAGTAGCGGTCGCCCTCGGGGAGCTGCATGACCATGCCGAGCGCACGACCGCGGGGGATGATGGTTGCCTTGTGCAGCGGATCGGCGACGGGCACCTGCAATGCGGTGATCGCATGGCCAGCTTCGTGATAGGCGGTCAGCTTCTTTTCGGCCTCGGTCATGGCGGAGGAGCGGCGTTCCGCGCCCATCATGATCTTGTCCTTGGCGTCTTCGAACTCCGACATGGTGACGACACGCTTGTTACGTCGGGCGGCCATGAGGGCAGCTTCGTTGACGAGGTTCATCAGGTCGGCACCGGAGAAGCCGGGCGTACCACGCGCGAGAACCTTGAGGTCGACATTCGGGGCCAGCGGCACGTTGCGGGCGTGGACCTTGAGGATTCGCTCGCGGCCGATGATGTCTGGGTTCGGCACGACGACCTGACGGTCGAAACGGCCCGGACGCAGAAGAGCAGGGTCGAGAACGTCGGGACGGTTGGTCGCCGCGATCAGGATGATGCCTTCATTGGCTTCGAAGCCGTCCATCTCGACGAGCAGCTGGTTGAGCGTCTGTTCGCGTTCGTCGTTACCGCCGCCGAGACCGGCGCCACGATGGCGGCCAACGGCGTCGATTTCGTCGATGAAGATGATGCAAGGCGCATTCTTCTTGGCCTGCTCGAACATGTCGCGGACACGGCTTGCGCCGACGCCGACGAACATTTCGACGAAGTCAGAGCCGGAAATGGTGAAGAAAGGCACATTGGCTTCGCCGGCAACGGAGCGGGCGAGAAGCGTCTTACCCGTGCCCGGAGGGCCAACGAGCAGAACGCCGCGCGGGATCTTGCCGCCGAGGCGCTGGAACTTCTGCGGGTCGCGCAGGAATTCGACGATTTCTTCCAGGTCCTGCTTGGCTTCGTCAACGCCTGCAACGTCATCAAAGGTGACCCGGCCGTGTGCTTCCGTCAGGAGCTTGGCCTTCGACTTGCCGAAGCCCATGGCTCCACGCGAGCCACCCTGCATCTGACGCATGAAGAAGAGCCAGACGCCGAGAATCAGCAGCATGGGGAGAAGCGTGCCGATATAGCTCAGGAAGCCGGAGGACCCATCCGTTTCGGGACGGGCCACGATCATCACGTTCTTGGCTTCCAGCTTGGTCAACAGGTTGTCGTCGACCACTGGGGCATAGGTCTGGAACGCCGTTCCAGACTCGACATACTTGCCGAGAACGCGATTGCCAGTGACCGTCACTTCCCGCACGCGCCCTGCATCCACCTCTCGGAGGAACTGCGAGTAAGGCACCTCGCTTGAGGCCGTCTGCGACGGCGAGGTCTGGAACATGCTGAAGAGCGCGATCAGCAACAATGCGATAATCGCCCAGAGCGCGAAATTGCGAAAATTTGGGTTCATTGAACTCCCCGAACCTGTGGTGCGGGACGAAGCCCCGCAGAATTACTCTCTAACATAGGATCACGCCGCATCCTTGCCAAGGCAAACGGGCCTTCACAGATCGTTTTCCGTCAATAAGTCTTAAATGGGACAGCTGGGGCTCGGTTCCGCGCCAATGAGTGTGGCTATCGCGTCGGCCAATGGCTGGTCGAAACTGGGCATGAAATCCGCGTAGATCGAGAGCCGTGGTGCGACCGTCACGAGTGGGCCCTGCTGGTGGGAAATGCCATGGATATCAGCGATTTGTGGCGCGTTACCCTGCAATGCAGAACGGATCGAGCCAGGCAAAGCGCGGTCGATCGTGGATGCAGGACCGCCTGTGATCGTGACCTCGTCATCGCTCGAATTCAGGATTGTATAGCGGCCGTCCCAGACACCGATTGCCGCTGGTAAAAGCGACAGCGGCAAAAGACCGCGCCTTTCGCGCACGAGATAGAGCCGGTCGCGTCGTCGAAGGACCAGGGTACCCGACAGGGTCAGGCGAAAATCCGAGCCTTCGTCCAGTTTGAGGCTGAGCCGCGCGAGGCTGTTGGCACCGGGACGATGTAGCCTGCCGCCGAGCACGGCGACCAGCGCGCCAAGGGCGTGATCGCTAACGGCCTTCTCAGTCGAGGCAGGCAGCGACACAGTGACAAGCATTCCGGGTCCGGCAGTCGCATGACCTTTCAGCCAGTCTGCCGCTTGTGCCGAAAGGGATGTTCTTTGTCGGGCGGAAGCGTCGATCACGGCGAGATCGACTGTCGGAACCGCACGCCGCGTCCGGACCCGCTCATAGCGGGAGTCGTCATTGCTCGGGTCGTCGATCCACGTCCGGCCAGCGGCCTGGAGACAACTGCGGATCGTCGCGCGCCGCGTGCGGAGAAAAGGGCGCAGGATCCAGAGGCGGCCGGCATAAAGCGTGGCTGGCGCCATGCCGGAAAGACCGAGGACCGCGTCGGCGGAGCGACCCGCGCGCATGGCCACAGTCTCGATCTGATCGTCCAGAGTATGGCCGGTGACGATTGCGTCGGCGTCGTAGGTGTCTGCTGCATGGGCGAGCAACCGATAACGCGCCTCGCGAGCGGCAGCTGAGAGGCCGGTCGTGGGCTTCTCGCCGGTCCAGCGTTCGATCCGATGCGATATGCCGAGCTCTCCGCACAGTATCGCGATCTGCTCAGCCTCGTCGGCGGCTTCCGGCCTCAGGCCGTGGTCGATGGTTGCGGCGGAAAGAGAGTGGCGGTGAGGATATGTGTGTCCGTCGATCGCGCGCTTCAGTGACAAAAGCAGGCCGAGCGAATCGCTGCCACCGGATACGGCGACGAGCAGGCGCATGGGACGGTTGAGGAAGGATAGAAATTCTTGGGTCGCGGCTTCGGGCGAGAGTTCGGGCAGCGATGACCCTGCCGCGAGGACGGCGCTCATCAGCAGCTGAGGCGCTTCTGCTCGCTCGCGACCTTCGATACGACGGCGCGGGAAGCCTTAGGGTAGCGCTTCGAGACTTCGCGCAGCGTGGCGCAGGCCGTCTCGGTATTGTCGAGGGCGGCGAGCGACATGCCGAGCTTCAGCAGCATCTCAGGCGCCTTCGGGGAGGTGTTGTAGGTCTGATGGGCATTCAGGAAGGTTTTGGCCGCCTCGTTGAAATTGCCCTGGGAGTAGAGCGCTTCTCCGAGCCAGAAATGAGCATCGGCGATCTTGGCGCTGCTTGGATAGGCCGCGATGAAATCGCGGAACTCGCTCTCGGCTAGCGAATAGTCGCCGGAGAGCACATGGGCATAGGCAATCTGATAGACGTCGCCCTCGGAATTGAGCGAGGCGGTCTGCTGCGGCGCAGACGGAGGCGTTGTCGAGGGGGCGGTCACGCCGGTATCGACGCCGGGCAGGGCGGTAGAGCTGTTGTTCAGCGCATCCTGGTTGAGCGTGGCCGTGACGGGCATGCCGCTTTCATCGAGCGCGATGGAGCCGAGCGTCTGTTCGCCGGGTGCTGTTCCGGACCCGAGACCGGAAGCGTCGGCGGTTACGCCGACGTCCGGGGTTTCGGTGATGATCTCTGCGACCGAATCCTGCTGGTCGCCGGCGGTGGCAGGACGGGTCAGCGAGCCGCTTTTCTTCTCGAGATCCTGGAAGCGGAACTCATTGTCTTCCTGCTGCTTTCGGATGGCTTCCTGCATCTGCAGGAGCTGGAAGCTCATTTCCTCGATCCGGCCGTTCAGGGCGCGAATTTCTTCCTCGAGCTGCTGGACACGCAAGGTCGGATCCGTCGCCTGAGCGAACTGGACGTCTGCCTTCGGCGTTTGTCCGGTGGCCTTCTGGCCGAGCTGGACATTCGGAAACAGCTGGAATGCGTTAGCAGCGCTGCTCAGTCCGGTAAGCGAGGCCGTCGCAAACAGAGCGGCCATCACAAGTTTGTTCATGTTCCTTTTCCTGTTTTCGCGATGATTTTGCGCCGAACCAGCGCCGACAGGAGTTTTCCCAATTGCCTGCAAAAAGCAACCAAGTTCGGCCAAAGTAAGGAGAAAAGTAAAAGGCGGCCCATGGGCCGCCTTCAAGCTCTGGTGATGACCGGGTGAACCGGATCACATGCCGGCGCCACCGAGAACAGTGACGGCGCGGCGGTTCTGCGACCAGCAGGAGATGTCGTCGCAAACGGCGACCGGACGTTCCTTGCCGTAGGAAATGGTCTTCAGACGCTGAGCCGGAACGCCACGCTGTGCGAGGTAGTCGCGGGTCGCTGCTGCACGGCGAGCACCGAGCGCCAGGTTGTATTCGCGGGTGCCGCGTTCGTCGGCATGACCTTCGATCGTGATCGCGTAGTTCGGGTAACGCTGCAGCCACTGCGCCTGACGGTCGAGCGTCTGGGCGGCATCGGCGCGGATGGCGGTCGAGTCGGTGTCGAAGAAGATGCGGTCGCCGACGTTGACGGTGAAGTCCTGGGCAGAGCCCGGGGTGGCGGCACCAGCGCCACCGGCGCCGAGGCCGAGTTCGCCGGCGCTGTTCGGCAGGTTCTTCTTGTTGGCACAGCCGGCAAGGGCGAGGGCCACGGCAAATGCGACCATGGCCGGATTGGTTGCCATCTTCTGCAGGCGGCTCGTGGCCGGGGAATGAATGCGGCTCATCGCCGGTCTCCTTGAATTCTCTGTTAGGGTTGCCGGAGCATAACCAATCGCGGTTAACCGGCTTCCAACAATTATGGTTAACGAAGCGTCAATTCTCGTCAGAAACAGCGCAATTGCCGGCCCTTTGAGGCAAGAAAGAGGCGCAATTGCGCCTCTTTCCAGTCACTATTCCATCAGTGGCGACCAGGCCGGGTCGGAGGCGAAGGATGGCGTCTTCACCAGTTGCTCGTTGTAGCCCGTGAGGTCGATCGAGTAGAGCTGCGGGCCACCGGCGCCAGCGTTCTGGCGGAAGAACATCAGCACGCGTCCGTTCGGTGCCCAGGTCGGGCCTTCGTTGTGGAAGCCCGTGGTCAGGATGCGCTCGCCGGAGCCGTCAGTCTTCATGACGCCGATGGAGAACCGGCCGCCGGACTGCTTGGTGAAGGCGATCAGATCGCCGCGGGGCGACCAGACCGGAGTCGAGTAGGAACCGTCACCGAATGAAATGCGGCGCTGGCCGGAGCCATCGGCACCCATGACATAGAGCTGCTGGCGGCCGCCGCGGTCACTTTCGAAGACAATCTGGCTGCCGTCGGGCGAATAGGATGGCGACGTGTCGATCGCGGCCGTGTTCGTCAGACGGGTTGTGGTGCGCGAACGCAGGTCCATCGTGTAGATGTTGGCGTTACCGTCCTGCTGCAGGCTCATGATGACCCGCTGGCCATCGGGAGAGAAGCGCGGCGCAAAGGTCATGCCGGGGAAATTGCCGACGACCTCACGGGCGCCGGTTTCCAGCTGCAGGAGGTAGACGCGCGGCTGCTGGCCCTCGAACGACATGTAAGTGATTTCCTGTCGGCTCGGCGAGAAGCGCGGCGTCAGGACGATGTCGTTGCTGTTGGTCAGCATGCGGATGTTTTCGCCGTCCTGGTCCATGATGGCCAGCTGACGCTTGCGGTCTGTCTTCGGGCCGCTCTCCGAGACGAAGACGACACGGGTGTCGAAATAGCCCTTTTCGCCGGTAATGCGCTCATAGATCGCATCAGCGATCATATGGGCGACGCGCCGCCAGTTCTTCGGATCGGTGAAGAACTGCTGGCCGGTCATCTGCTGGCCACCGAAGGTGTCCCAGAGGCGGAATTCGGCGCGCAGGCGGCCATCGGGTTCGCGCACGATGCGTCCGACGACCAGAGCCTCGGCCTTCAGGGCTGTCCAGTCGGGAAAGCGCGGTGCCTGATCGGGGTTCTGAATCTTCTCGATGAAGGCGGCACGGTTGACCGGGGCGAAGAGGCCCGAGCGCTTCAGGTCGGCTTCCACGACCGCAGAGATTTGCGCGCCGATGCCGTCGGCCGAGATGAAGTCGGTGATGGCGATCGGCAGCGGTTGGACGTTGCCGCGGTTGATGTTGATTTCAACGGCTGCGTTTGCAGGCGCCACAAAGGCAGCTGCCATGCCGGCACAGACCAGCAGAAGTCGGAGGAGGAGAGTTTTCATGCTTACCAAGCCTTTCAGCTCTTACATCAGTTCGCTGGGGTCGAAATTGACGACAACTTCAGACCATGCGTCGTATTTGTCCGGGGGCAGATTGGTGAAGGGGGCGGACTTGCGTACGGCGCGTACGGCGCCGCTCATGAGAACCTGCTGGGCCGAGGGCGAGCCGCCAGTGGCAGTCGCTTCGGGTTCGCCGATCAGAGCACCGTTCTGGTCGAGGCGGAAGGTGACGCGGATGCGAACGTCGGCGGCATCCGCCATGCCCGGCGTGATCAGCCAGTTGTCCTGGATGACGCCACGCAGCGCATCGAGTTCGCTCTGGCTGAGCTTCGAACCGCCGGTGTCGGTGCGGCCGCCCAGGGCCGCCTGATCGGTTGAGCGCTTCGCCCCACCGCCGGCCGCGTCCGTCTTGTTCAGAAGGGCTGCGACCTCGTCGGCGTTGAAGTCGCTTTCCATCTGCGGCTTGGATTTCGCCGTTTCCTGCGCCTTGGTGTCTTTCTTGGCGTCAGGCTTGGGTGCCGGTTTCTTCTCCGCCGGCTTGGCGATCTCGGGCTTCGGGCGGGCAGCCGGGATCGGCGCCTGCTCGGGCAGGGGAATTTCTTCGGCTACCGCCTGTTCGACCGGCTGAGGCTCCGTGGGCTGTGGTTCCGGCTCCGGTGGTGGTGCCGTGTCTTCCTTGACCACTTCCTTCACTTCGTTCGCCTTCGGATCAGGCGTCGGCGCCGGCGTCTCGACCTTCTTCGGGGCGGCTGCGACTTCCTGTTCGACCGGACGCTTGGAGGGGGTCGGCGGTGACTTCAGATCGACCTCGTTGTCGCCGATGTTCTCGGCGGGCTCGGCAATCGGCGGCCTCTGGGTCGGCACGGGGGCAGATGTCTCCGCCAGCGGCGCGTCGGTCGCACCCTTCTGGATCTGAGTGAATTCTTCGATCGGAACGATGTCTACCGGAAGCGACTCCATCGGAGCGAATTCGAGTTTTTCAGGCGAGCCGAGGCTCACCAGCGCTGCCGAGAGCGCCAGAGTGTGCAGAAGCGAGGATGTGAAGAGGCTGCCCTTCATGTCCGTCCGATCAGTTCTGCTGTTCCTGCAGGGTCACAAGACCAATATTGGTAAAGCCTGCGGCTGAAATCCGCGCCATGACCTGCATGACGATGCCGTAGGTGGCGGCGGTGTCGGCGCGCACGAAGATGCGTTCACTGTAGCCGGTGGTGGCGATCGCCTGCAGCTTCGGCACGACTTCCTCGATCGGGATCGCCGTTTCCTGCAGATAGATCTCGCCTTCCGGATTGACCGAGACGGTGATCGGCTGATTTTCGCTGCTCATCGCCTGTGCCTGGGTCTGCGGCAGGTCGATCGGCACGCCAACGGTCATCATCGGGGCTGCGACCATGAAGATGATCAGCAGCACGAGAACGACGTCGACGAAGGGCGTAACGTTGATATCGCTGACGAGGGCCTTCTTGCCACCGCGGCGACCGCGGCGTCCACCGCCCTTGCTACCCGATCCAACCGACATACCCATGATGCGTCTCCTGCTCCCTGAGCTTTACTGGGCGGCCTGGCGAGGCTGCAGCTTCTCGTCGATCTGACGCGACAGGATGGCCGAGAATTCGTCTGCAAAGCCTTCCATACGCGCACCGAGCTTGCCGGCTTCGCCCGCAAACTTGTTGTAGGCGATGACGGCGGGAATAGCGGCGATCAGACCCATGGCGGTCGCGAGCAGCGCTTCCGCGATACCGGGGGCGACGACCGCGAGGCTTGCATTATTGGAGCCGGCGATGGCCTGGAAGGAGGTCATGATGCCGACAACGGTACCGAAGAGACCGATAAATGGCCCGGCGGAGCCGATGGTGGCGAGCGACGAAAGGCGGGATTCGAGCGCTTCGGATTCGCGTGCCATGGTGACATCCATGGCGCGGTCGATGCGCATCTGCAGGCCGATCGGCGAACGGGCGCCGCGCTCGAAGCTCTTCTTCCATTCGCGCATGGCGGCGACGAAGATAGCGGCAAGGCCGGTATTGCTGCGCTCGGCAAGCGTCCGGTACAGCTCTTCCAGCGACTGGCCGGACCAGAAGACCTGTTCGAACTGGTCGAACTGGCGCCGGGCGCGGGCATAGCTCACATACTTGTCGATGACGATGGCCCAGGTCCAGACGGAGGCGGCCACCAAGCCGATCATGACCAGCTTGACGATCAAGCCTGCCTGCATGAACAGGCCCCAAAGGCTCACGTCATGCGCTGCTGCAGCCATTCCAACTTGTTCCATCGCCTTCAATTCCCCGAAATCCAAACGCCCGGTGGGTTGGACCGGGCGGTGACATGAGCTCTACTGTGGAAAGTGTGCGCGGTCGCAGCCGCCGAAACCCTTTTCCCGCCTTAGCTCCCAGAGTGCTTCTGGTATGAAAATTTGGTCAAAGGAAGGCGTGCATTGCACAAACTTCCAGCTTCCGAGTAAGACCCGATTAAGGTTAAAAAGGGGTTACTGCAGCGCTCGCTCAGGGCTTTGTGAAGTCAGGTGAGGAACTGCCTGGCAAGGTCGTCGGGCAGGCGTCTTGGACGGCCATTGCGATTGACGACGGCGATCACGACCTTCGCCGCGATCAGCAATTGGTCTGCGCGGCGGATCTCCTGTTGCAAGACCATCTTGGCGCCCCCGGCCTTCTCCGTTCTCGTCAGAACGCTGATGATGTCATCCATCCGGGCAGGGGCCTTGAAGTCGATTTCCATCCGATGAACCATGAAGGCGAGGCCTTCGTCGGATGTCTCGAAAAGGGTCGATTGCTCGACGCCGAAACAGCGCAGATAGTCGGTGCGGGCGCGCTCCATGAAGTGCAGGTAACGGGCATGATAGACGGCACCGGAAAAATCGGTGTCTTCGTAGTAGACTCGCTGCATGAGGAGGTGCACGCCGTCGATGATTTCGCCACAAATCGAAATGGATCTTTTGTCTACCACGCCCTGTCCTCGCTGATCTCAGGCGGCACCTAGCAGAAGCCATGGGCCGAAGCCAGTCTCAGCCTTGGTTCTCGTCGAGATCGCCATCATGCCAGACGATATGCTTGGGAGAGGTCGGCAAGGATTCGATTTCATCGGCGATGAAGTAGGGCGGGATATCCAGCGCGACCAGCGCATCCCGCGTCGCCGGCACCCATTTGAATTCGAGGCTGTTCTTGCCGTCTTCGTTGCGGTGGATGATGTCGGTCGCGTGGAAGGGGAAGTGCTCCGGGATCTCCATCCGGTAGTAAAGTCCGAGTTCGTGCCAGGCCTTTTGCTCGTAGTCGAAGAAGTTCTCGACGATCCAGAGTAGCTCGCGGACCTCTGCGGCCACGCCCAGCTCCTCGTGCATTTCACGCACCAGCGTCTCGGCCGAGGTCTCGCCGATCTCGGCCCGACCGCCCGGAAAGGTCCAGAAGGTCTCATGCGTTGCGCGGTGGACCAGCACATGGCCGTCGCGAAAGGCAAGGCCCGCGATACGATGGTTGAAGCGTCGCTTGCCGTCCTTGATGGTGATCACGGTGCGTTTCGACACGGGTTCAGTCATCCTCAAGCGTCAGCCGGAATTGTGCGGCCTCGAGATCCTTGGGCGGGGTCATGCCGAGGTGCTTCCAGGCGGTGGCCGTCAAGACGCGGCCACGCGGTGTGCGCTGGATGAAGCCCTGCTGGATCATGTAGGGCTCGATGATGTCCTCGATCGCGTCGCGTGGTTCGGACAGGCCTGCGGCGATGGTTTCGATGCCGACCGGGCCGCCGCCGAAGTTGACGGCGATCATCGAGAGGTAGCGCATGTCGAGCTGGTCGAGGCCCATATTGTCCACGTTCAGCCGCGTGAGCGCTTCGTCGGCGATCTGCCGGGTGACTGCTTCTGCACGAGCGACCTCGGCAAAGTCGCGCACACGGCGCAACAGGCGGCCGGCAATGCGTGGTGTGCCGCGCGCACGACGGGCGACTTCGCGGGCGCCGTCTTCTGTCATCGGCAGGTTAAGGAGCCGAGCGCCGCGACGGACGATCGATTCCAGTTCCTCGACGGTGTAGAAATTCAGGCGGACCGGAATGCCGAAACGGTCGCGCAGCGGCGTCGTCAAAAGGCCAAGGCGCGTGGTTGCGGCCACCAGCGTGAATTTTGACAGGTCGATCTTGACCGAACGGGCCGCCGGGCCTTCGCCGATGATCAGGTCGAGCTGGAAGTCTTCCATCGCCGGATAGAGGATTTCCTCGACAGCGGGGCTCAGGCGATGGATTTCATCAATGAAGAGAACGTCACGTTCTTCGAGATTGGTGAGAAGAGCCGCTAGATCGCCAGCCTTGGCGATCACAGGGCCCGAGGTCGAGCGGAAGTTGACGCCGAGTTCCTTGGCCATGATCTGGGCAAGGGTCGTCTTGCCGAGCCCCGGCGGGCCGACGAACAGCACGTGATCGAGCGCCTCACCGCGATTCTTGGCCGCCTCAATGAAGATCTTCAGATTGGCGCGGGCTTCCGCCTGGCCGGTGAAGTCGTCAAGCGTCTGCGGGCGCAGGGCGGCGTCGAGATCTTCGCCGCGCTTTTCCGGCGTCAGGATCGGGTTGTTGGTCATCATGCGAGGAGTTCCATACCGGGCACACGGGTGGCGGCGCGTTTGTCGAAGGTCAGGGTGGTGCGACAGCCGAGTTCGCGGTTCTTCAAGGCAATAAAAATGTCGGCGAACTCTTCTTCGTTTCGCTCCATCTCGTCTAGTGCAAGTTCGATGACGTTCTCATCCTCCAGCACCAGATTGTCTGAATCCAGAAGGCCTCCCAGGATCTGCTTGAGCTCTTCCCTGGACATCCTTGCCTGCCGGCGTGCTGTCCAGATGAATTCCAGGAGAACCGCGCTGTTAACGAAGCCTGGTTCTGCCGGTGTCAGACCGCCGACCAGCGCAAGCGCCTTTTTCGAATGTGTTTCGTCATCTGGAAGTATCAACCGAAGCAGAATGTTGGTGTCGAGTCCGATCATGTGCTGCGGTTCACATGTTCAACGATGGCATCACCGATGGCCTCATCAATATCGGTCAGGCTGAGGGCCGAAACGTCGGGACGATGAAGGATACCCGCCAGATCGATCAACCGTTTGTTCTTTGCCTTGATCACGACTTCGCCGTTTCGCACGACGTAGCGAATTCGATCACCCGGCTTCAACTTCAGAAGTTCTCTGATCTCTTGGGGAACAGTCGTTTGTCCCTTGGAGGTCATCGTCCCATAGAACACGTTCATGATCTTCTCCTTACAATTTCAGGATAGTAAGGATTCCGAATCTGCGCAAGGAAGTCACCGCGACAGCTCCTTCAGTCCCAGTCGGATCAATTTTGCGCTGTCAGCCCCTTCGCCGCCGTTCTTCAGCGCTGCGGCGACGGCATTGGCGGCCTGGTCGCGGGAGTAGCCGAGATTGGTGAGGGCCGAGACCGCGTCGGCGACAGGGGCGGAGGCGACACCTTCGCCGAGTTCCTGCTTGAGGCCGATATTGGCAGCGGCCTCGCCGGCAAAGGCGGGTGCCTTGTTCTTCAACTCCGTTACGAGGCGCAGCGCGACCTTCGGGCCGACGCCGGGTGCGCGGGAGATAGCGGCCTTGTCCTGCAGCGCCATCGCATTCGCCAGTTCCGACGGGGTGAGGGTGGAGAGTACGGCGAGTGCTACCTTGGCGCCGACGCCCTGGACGCTCTGCAGCAGGTTGAACCACTCCCGCTCCAGCGCGCTCATAAAGCCGAAGAGCTTCAGCTGATCCTCGCGCACATAGGTTTCGATGAACAGCACGACAGCTTCGCCGACGGAGCCGATGCGCGACAGTGTGCGGGCCGAGCAATGCGCGACGTAGCAGACGCCGTGGACATCGACGAGGACGTAATCGTCGCCGATTTCGTCGATGGTGCCTTTGAGTTTGCCGATCATGGGAGCGTCCGTCGCGTTACAGGGGATGGGTTTCGGGGGAGATGATATCGAGGTCCGGGAAGTAGCTGCGGTAGCGCGCTGCATCCCGTGTCAGTAGCCGGTGAGACCGGACGGCGGCGTGCGCGCCGATGAAGAAGTCCGGCAGAGTGCGTTCGCGCTGTCCCCCATTCCTTCGATAGAGGAGATGAGCCTTGCCAGCGCGAAACGCCACTTCGTAGGATAGCGGTTCCTTTTTCAGATCGAGCCAATCAAGGGCCAGGCTCAGCTGCTGCTCGCTCAAGGGCGAGGCTGCGAGTTCGGACCAAATCACAGGATTGATCACGAGCGGCCCTTCATGGAAGCAGCGTTTCATTGCATCAAGCGACCAGGCGCGCGTTTCGCTGTTCGGTCCCAGCACGTCGATCAGCGCATTTGTGTCAATGATGGTCGAGGTCATCACGCGGTCCTCGAAGCCAATCGACATATTCGTCTGCTGTCATTCCGTTGGTGTCGAAGGTCCCTTGGACGCTCTGCGCCCAGGCATCGAAGTCCTTGAATGCATCCGTTGCATCGCCGGTCTTGATCAGCATGACACCTGTGTCAGCGATGACGAAGTCGACATCCGACCCCGGCTTGATGTCGAGCCGATCGCGGATTTCCTTGGGAATGGTGACTTGGCCTTTTTCCGTAACGCGCATGGTAATACCTCTGGGGTATTACTTAAGTGCAGACTTGGAACAAGTCAAGAACAAATCAGGCGCTGGCGAGCAGTTGGCGCATCCGTTCGCCGCCTCTGTTATGGGCGTGGCAGATGGCGATGGCGAGGGCATCGGCTGCGTCATTGCCCTTGAATTCGGCCTTCGGCATCAGGATCTTCAGCATCATGTGGATCTGTTTCTTGTCACCATGGCCGACGCCGATGACGGCTTTCTTCACCGCATTCGGCGCGTATTCGGAAACACGCAGACCGGCGCGGGCAGGCACCAGCATGGCGATGCCACGGGCCTGGCCGAGTTTCAGGGTGGCCACCGCATCCTTGTTGACGAAGGTCTGTTCGACGGCCGCCTCGTCGGGTTTGTGGGCATGAACCACTTCAGCCAGGCCGTCATGCAATTGGCAGAGGCGCGATGCGAGATCCATGTCGCCATCGGAGGTGACCGTACCCGAAGCGACGAAACGCAGCGAGTTGCCGAGTGTCTCGATCACGCCCCAGCCGCAGCGGCGAAGGCCAGGATCGATGCCGATGATGCGAATCGTTGAAGTCATGGCAAATCCTAGTGCAGGTCGGGGCAGAAGTGCCACTGAAATGTGAACAAAACAAAAACAAACGAAGTGATTATATTTTATTATCGTCACCTCTTGGGCGCCTGATCTGCCCTCCCTACATGAAAGGTCTCACAGATCGAAGGCCGCCGACATGATCCCGTTTTCCATTCTCGACCTCTCCCCGATTGCCGAAGGGCATACTGTGCGCGAAGCGCTGGATGCGTCGCGTCGGCTTGCCCAGGTGGCCGAGAAAAACGGATATCGCCGCTTCTGGCTGGCCGAACATCATGGCATGCCCGGCATCGCCAGCGCCGCCACTGCGCTCGTCATTTCCCATGTCGCTGCCGGCACGGAGACGATCCGCGTCGGATCGGGCGGAATCATGCTGCCCAATCACTCGCCGCTGGTGATCGCTGAGCAGTTCGGAACGCTGGAGGCGCTCTATCCCGGGCGCATCGAGCTCGGTCTCGGTCGAGCTCCGGGCACCGATATGCGCACGGCGCGCGCCCTTCGCCGCAACATGGAAGCCGGCGCTGAAAGCTTCCCCCATGACATCATCGAATTGCAGCGGCTGCTCGGGACACCGGATGAAGAGAGTGGCTTGATCGCCGTGCCCGGCATGAACAGCCATGTGCCGATTTGGCTCCTCGGTTCCAGTCTCTACAGCGCACATCTCGCCGCGGCGCTGGGTCTGCCGTATGCCTTCGCATCGCATTTTGCGCCCGATCAACTCCTCGAAGCTGTCGAGATCTACCGCGAACGGTTCCAGCCGTCGGCGGGCCTGCAGAAGCCATATGTCATGGTGGGTGTCATGGCCGCGATTGCCGAGACGGATGCGGAGGCGTCGTATCTCTTCACCTCGGCCCAGCAGCAGTTCGTCAATCTGCGACGCAACATCCGGCGGGCTTTTCCGCGGCCTGTCGATACCATGGAGGGCTTCTGGACCGATATCGAGCGCATCGGGGTCGAGCACACCTTGCGTTATGCGATCGTCGGGTCTCGGGAGACGGCATCGGACAAACTGGAGCGCTTCATCGCGGCGGTTCGTCCCGACGAGGTGATCATCTCGACGCCGGTACACGACCTTGATGCTCGACTAAGATCTGTCGAACTGTTTGCAGGCCTCAGACACGGCGTCAAACAGACGGCCTAACCCCCTGGATTACAGGGTTTAGCCTGAGATCTTTACCCCCGATTAAGTGCCGAGGGTGATTGTTCCCGCATAAGGGGAGCCTGCCGACTCGAATTGGCAGGCCATGAACTATGGGCGCGTGGTCTTCTGGCCGGGCTGCTCCGGGGAACAACAATCATGACAGCTCGCATCCATTCGCTATCGTTCAAAGTCATTGCCGTATTTCTCGTTCTGACTTTCATCACCGTCGCGCTCCTTAACGTCTTTGCCTATCGCAGCTCCAGCGCGCTGTTCGGCGAGCAGACCGAGAAGGCGATGACCAGCATGTTGACCTTCCGCGGCGACATGCTGACGGAAAAGCTCCAGGCCCTGGAAAACCAGGCGGCCTCCATCGCCAAGATCGAGACGCTGCAGCAGTCGATGACCGGGCTGAAGAGCGGTTGGAACACCATCAGCAAGAGCACAGGCGATGCGAAAGCGGAACTGCAGCGTGTCTTCGTTGCGGAAAATCCCAATCCGCCTGGCGAACGCGAGAAGCTTTTGAAGCCCGAGGGGCCGAGTGGCTTCTATTATTCGACGCACGAGACCACGCAGGCCCAGATTGGCGCCTATCTCGAAGGCACGAGCTTCAGCGACATGCTGATCGCCGACCAGAACGGCAACGTCATCTACTCCTTCAGGAAGGGCGCTGCATTTGGGGAAAATCTTGCGGAGGGAAGCTTCGCCGCGACGAACCTCGGGCGCGTCTTCCAGCAATCGGTGCAGGCGGCGGCAGCATCGGTCGACGATGTCGTCGGCGTCAACTTCTCCGGCCTGTCGGTCGGTGCAGATCCCGCTGCGCCGGACATCTATTTCGCCGTACCCTTCGTCAAGCTCGGTGATTACAAGGGCAGCCTGATGTTCCAGGTGAAGGCCGACGTCTTCGAGAACCTTCTGTCCAAGGGCATTGTCGCCGGAAGCAGCCAGAAGGCCGCCATTCTTTCAGGCGAGGGCTCGGGCATCGCGCTTGACGCCTCCGGCAAGCTCATCGACGTCCGGTCTGATTTCACCATGTCGGGCGACGGCGTTTCCGTGCAGTCCGGCGAACGTCCCGAAGGTGCAGCGATGGTCTATGGCCGTCGCATCGGCTTCGGTGACCAGAGCTTCGTGGTGACGGAAAGCCTGACGACGGCCGAGCTCGAAGCCGGCTCGATCCGCATTGCGACGATCCTGTTCGTGACCGGCCTGATCGCGCTCGGCGTGCTTGCCGCCGCGACCTGGGTCTTTACCCGCCGCCTGTTTGCGCCGCTCGAGCGCCTCGTCGCGTTTACGGGCGCCGTTGCCGACGGCGAGATCGACCATCCCGTTGCAAACCAGGACCGGCGCGACGAGATCGGCAGCATGGCGCGGGCGCTCGAACGCTTCCGCCTGGCATTGATCGAGCAGCAGCGGCTGTCTGCCGAGCGCCGGGAGGAGCGGGCGCGCGCCGAAGAAGAACGCCGCCAGCGGATGGAAGAGCGTGACAGCGAAGCTCGAACCCTGCAGGACGTGGTCGAAACCCTCGATCAGGGGCTGGACAGGTTGGCCGCAGGCGATCTCGCCTTCCGTATCGAAAGCCGCTTCCCGACCGATCTCGAAGCGCTGCGTACCAACTTCAACAAGGCGATCGAGACCCTGAGCGCAACGCTTGGCGGCATTGGCGGCAATTCTGTCGCTGTCCGTGAAGGCTCCGAGGAGATGCGGGCAGGTGCGGACCAGCTCGCCGAACGGACCGAGCGGCAGGCGGCTGCGATCTCGCAGGCTGCCACGGCAATCCAGGAGATTACCGGTGCGGTCAAGGTACAGATCGCGAGGGCCGAGGAAGCAGAACGGATCGCTCGGGCCGCGCGGGACGATACCGCGATGTCCGGCCACATCATGCGCGATACCATTGCGGCCATGGAGGCGATCCAGGGCTCCTCAATGGAGATCAACAAGATCGTGTCGGTGATCGACGAGATCGCTTTCCAGACCAATCTGCTGGCGCTCAATGCCGGCGTCGAGGCGGCGCGTGCAGGCGAAAGCGGCAAGGGCTTCGCCGTTGTCGCGCAGGAGGTCCGAGAGCTTGCGCAGCGTTCGTCGAATGCGGCGAAGGAGATTGCGGGTCTGCTCTCCAAATCTCGCGGCGAGGTCGATCACGGTGTGCAGCTGGTCGAAAAGGCCGGCAATGCGCTCGACGGCATCGGCTCGCATGTCCTGTCGATCAACAGCCATATCGCCGAGATCATGGAGTCCACCCGTGAAGAGGCGCAAACGCTTGTCGACATCAACACTTCGGTGAACCAGCTCGATGCGATGACGCAGCAGAATGCCGCGATGGTCGAGGAGACAACTGCTGCCATCCATCGCCTCGCTGGCGAGGCGGCCGAAATGGACCAGCGGCTCGGTCTCTTCAACCTCGGGGGCGAGCGTCCCGGCACGGCGCGCCACGCTGCCTGAGCACTTCGCGGACAGACCGGGAGATACTGAAATGCGGTCCTTCGGGCCGCATTTTTCTTTTGGGCCGGACTTCTTGCTCTAAGTATCAAGGTAAGCAAATGGATAACGTCTAAAGTTAAGAACTGTAGTTAATCCGAACTTAACCTTTCCACTCCATTATCTGTCCCAATTCAGGATGTTGGGTCTTTGACAGCCTGACGCGATAACGCTGGGATTTGGAGTATCCTGTCATGACGAAAACCATTCTTGCCGTGGCAACGGCTGCCCTGCTCGCCAGCTCGGCCGCCTATGCCGCCGATGTCTATCAGCCTGAACCGCAGCCCGTGTACGTCGATGCTCCTGAGGTTGCCGTTTCGGAAGCCTCCGGCTGGTATCTGCGCGGCGATCTCGGCTACAGCTTCAACAAGCTGCGCGGCGCCAACTATTTTCAGGGCAGCAACGGCAATCAGGTCGACTTCGCCACGTCCTCAATCAAGGACAGCTTCTGGGTCGGCGGCGGTGTCGGTTATCAGATCAACAGCTATCTGCGCACGGACCTGACGTTCGACTATCTGACCAAGGCCGACTTCAACGGCTCGACACGCGGCGAGTGCGGCTTCTCCGCCACGCCGTGCACGTCCTCTGATGTCTCCTCGATGCGCGCCTATACGCTGATGGCCAACGCTTATGTCGACCTCGGCACCTATGCCTACTTCACGCCCTATATCGGCGGCGGTATCGGTGGCTCGTACGTCAAGTGGGACAAGCTTCGCAACACGTCATGCGCCGACAACGGTACCGGTTGCGACGCAACCGTCGAGCACCATGGCGCAGGCAGCTGGCGCTTCGCCTATCAGCTAATGGCTGGCGCCTCGATCGATGTGACCTGCAACGTCAAGGCCGACCTCGGCTATCGCTTCCGCCACACTGCGGGCGGCGACATGTTCGGCTACGCGCTGAACGGCGGTCCTGGCTACGACAAGGGCTTCCACAGCCACAGCCTGCATGCTGGTGCCCGCTACGTCTTCGGTGGCTGCGAAACGCCTGTGGCATACCAGCCACCGGTAGAGCTGCCGGTCTACAAGTAAGACGCACATTCAGATCGTTCAAAGGGCTGCCTTCGGGCGGCCCTTTTGCGTTTCTGCCCTTTGCCGCGGCGGCGCAGACGAGACAAAAATTTCTCCTCATGCGACTTCGCCCCGCTTGACTGATAGGGGCGACAGGAGTAGTTCCGACGGCGGGACACCTCTCCCCAACGAGAGGCTAATTACCTGGAAGGGTATCTATATGGCTGATATCGTCGCCCCCGCCGCGCGTCCGGCGAATGCTCACTTTTCTTCTGGCCCTTGCTCGAAGCGCCCCGGTTGGTCGCTAGACGCGCTTTCCGATGCCCCGCTCGGTCGTTCGCACCGCGCCAAGGTCGGCAAGGAAAAGCTCAAGCTGGCCATCGACCTTACCCGCGAAATTCTCAAAGTTCCCGCTGACTACCGCATCGGCATCGTTCCGGCATCCGACACGGGCGCCGTCGAAATGGCCATGTGGTCGCTGCTTGGCGAACGTGGCGTCGACATGCTCTCCTGGGAAAGCTTCGGCGCCGGCTGGGTCACCGATGTGGTGAAACAGCTGAAGCTCGCCGATGTGCGCAAGTTCAATGCCGATTACGGCTTGCTGCCGGATCTCGCCGCCGTCGATTTCGACCGTGACGTCGTCTTCACCTGGAACGGCACGACCTCGGGCGTCCGCGTTCCCAACGCCGACTTTATTCCGGCGGATCGCAAGGGCCTGACGATCTGCGACGCCACGTCTGCGGCCTTCGCGCAGGATCTGGACTTCTCCAAGCTCGATGTCACCACCTTCTCCTGGCAGAAGGTTCTGGGCGGCGAGGGCGGTCACGGCGTGATCATCCTGTCCCCGCGTGCCGTCGAGCGCCTGACGACCTATGTTCCGGCCTGGCCGCTGCCGAAGATCTTCCGCATGACCTCGGGTGGCAAGCTGATCGAAGGCATCTTCGTCGGTGAAACCATCAACACGCCGTCGATGCTCTGCGTCGAGGATTATATCGATGCGCTGAAATGGGCAAAGTCGATCGGTGGCCTCGAAGCCCTGGTCGCCCGTGCCGACGCCAATGCCAAGGTGATCTTCGACTTCATCGACAAGAATGACTGGATCGCCAACCTGGCCGTCGATGATGCGACGCGTTCGAACACCTCGGTCTGCGTGAAGATCGTTGATCCCGAAGTCACGGCGCTCGATGCCGATGCTCAGGCCGCGTTTGCCAAGGGCATTGCCAGCATCCTCGAAAAGCAGGGCGTCGCCTTCGACATCGGCGCTTACCGTGATGCGCCGGCCGGCCTTCGGATCTGGGCAGGTGCGACGATCGAGACATCAGACATGGCGGCGCTGATGCCGTGGCTCTCCTTTGCCTATGAGACGCAGAAGGCGTCTCTGGCCAAGGCTGCCGCTTGATCCTGGACGATTTCGGCTCCGCCTGACTGGCGGAGCCCCGCAATTCTCATCATCCCATTCAAACGAACTCTCTGAAGGAGGCCTCGTCATGGCACCTCGCGTTCTCGTATCCGACGAATTGTCTGAAACCGCCGTCCAGATCTTCCGCGATCGCGGCGTTGAAGTGGATTTCCAGCCGAAGCTCGGCAAGGACAAGGAAAAGCTTGCCGAAATCATCGGCAATTATGATGGTCTCGCCATCCGCTCCGCCACCAAGGCGACGGAAAAGCTGATCGCTGCCGCCACCAATCTCAAGGTCATCGGCCGCGCCGGCATCGGTGTCGACAATGTCGATATCCCGGCTGCCTCCAAGCGAGGCATCATCGTGATGAACACGCCTTTCGGCAACTCGATCACGACGGCCGAACACGCCATCGCCCTGATGTTTGCCGTCGCCCGCCAGATCCCGCAGGCCGACGTCTCGACCCAGGCCGGCAAGTGGGAAAAGTCGAAGTTCATGGGTGTCGAAATCACCGGCAAGACGCTCGGCGTCATCGGTGCCGGCAATATCGGTGGCATCGTCTGCAAGAAGGCGATCGGCCTTGGCATGCATGTGCTGGCCTATGACCCCTTCCTGTCGACCGAGCGCGCCCAGGAAATGGGCGTCACCAAGGTCGAGCTCGACGAGCTGCTCGCCAAGGCCGACTTCATCACCTTGCATGTGCCGATGACCGACAAGACCCGCGGTATCATCTCGAAGGAAGCGCTCGCCACGACCAAGCCGGGTGTCCGCATCATCAACTGCGCCCGTGGTGGCCTTGTCGACGAGGCGGCTCTCGCAGACGCCATCAAGTCCGGCCATGTGGCTGGCGCCGGCTTCGACGTCTTCGAAGTCGAGCCCGCGACCGAAAGCCCGCTTTTCGGCCTGCCGAACGTCGTCTGCACGCCGCATCTGGGCGCCTCGACCACGGAAGCCCAGGAGAACGTCGCTCTGCAGGTCGCCGAGCAGATGTCGGATTACCTCATGAAGGGTGCCGTTTCGAACGCCATCAACATGCCGTCGATCACGGCTGAGGAAGCGCCGATCCTGAAGCCGTTCATTCGGCTTGCCGACGTGCTCGGCTCGTTTGCCGGTCAGATGACCGAGAACCCGATCAAGGAAATCGAGATCCTCTATGACGGTGTGACCTCGGGCATGAACACCAAGGCGCTGACCTCGGCACTGCTTGCCGGCCTCATCCGTCCGCAGGTGGCGGACGTCAACATGGTTTCTGCCCCGATCATGATCAAGGAAAAGGGCGTGATTGTCTCGGAAGTGAAGCGCGACAAGACCGGCGTCTATGACGGTTACATCAAGCTCACCGTCACCACCGAGAAGCAGACCCGCTCGGTGGCCGGCACCGTCTTCTCCGATGGCAAGCCGCGCTTCATCCAGATCAAGGGCATCAACATGGATGCCGATGTCGGTCAGAACATGATCTACATCTCCAACACCGACGTTCCCGGCATGATCGGCTTCATGGGCACGACGCTTGGCAATGCCAAGGTCAATATCGCGAACTTCCAGCTCGGTCGCGACAAGGAAGGCGGCGATGCCATCGCTCTTCTGTATGTCGACGGTCCCGTCGAGCAGGCGGTTCTCGACCAGCTGACCGCCAATCCGGCCGTCAAGCAGGCCAAGCCGCTGGTGTTCAACGTCGACTGATCGGCGCTTAGAAATTCATCGACAAAGACGGCGCGGGATCAAACCCGCGCCGTTTTCGTTTTGGAGCTTTCGGCTAAACGCAAAGTTACATATTGAAAAGCATATGCGTTGAACTGACGCATGGCGGGTTGTCGCATTGCTTCTGCAGTGCGAGGGTATAGTTGATGTTTATCATCTCCGGGGGGAGAGAAGGAAGGGACAGCCCATGTTCGAGCACTTCGACGCGCAACTCCTGGCACGCATACAGTTTGCTTTTACCGTATCGTTCCACATCATCTTTCCGGCCTTCTCGATCGGGCTTGCAAGCTATCTCGCGGTGCTTGAAGGCCTCTATCTCTGGAAGAAGGACAAGGTCTATCTGGAGCTCTTCGACTTCTGGAAGACCATCTTCGCGGTCGCCTTCGGCATGGGGGTCGTCTCCGGCATCGTCATGTCCTATCAGTTCGGCACCAACTGGTCCGTCTTCTCAGACAAGGCAGGACCGGTCATCGGTCCCTTGATGGGCTACGAGGTCTTGACAGCCTTCTTCCTTGAGGCTGGCTTCCTCGGCGTCATGCTGTTCGGCCGCAACCGGGTCGGGCCGGGGCTGCACTTCTTCGCGACCCTGATGGTTGCCTTCGGGACCCTGATCTCGGCCACCTGGATCCTCTCGGTCAATTCTTGGATGCAGACGCCGGATGGTTTTGCCATGAATGAGGTTGGCCAGTTCGTGCCCACCGACTGGTGGAAAATCGTCTTCAACCCGTCCTTCCCCTATCGCCTCGTGCATATGGTGATTGCCGCCTATCTGACCACTGCCTTCGTCGTCGGCGCTGTTGGAGCCTGGCATCTCGTCAAGCGCACGGCGCCACGCCGCGCCGGCAAGATGTTCTCCATGGCCATGTGGATGGCGGCGATCGTCGCGCCGATCCAGATCTTTGCCGGTGACATGCATGGCCTCAACACGCTGGAGTATCAACCGGTCAAGGTCATGGCCATGGAGGGCCATTTCGAAAGCCATCCGGAGGGCGCGCCGTTGATCCTGTTTGGCATCCCGAACCAGGATGAGCAGCGGATCGACTATGCGGTACAGATCCCGAAACTCTCCAGCCTGATCCTCAAGCACGACCTGAATGCGCCGCTCGACGGTCTGGACACCGTGCCACGGGAATTGCAGCCGCCGGTCGCCATCGTCTTCTGGTCCTTCCGCGTGATGATCGCCATCGGCTTTGCGATGCTGGGTGTCGGCCTCTTCTCGCTCTGGTGTCGCTGGAAGGGCACGCTCTATTCGAACGGATGGCTGCACCGCGCGGCACTCGTCATGGGCCCCTCTGGTTTTGTCGCTGTGCTCGCCGGATGGATCACCACGGAGGTCGGGCGCCAGCCCTACACGGTCTACGGCCATCTGCTGACCGCCGACTCGATCTCGCCGATTGCAGCGCCTGCGGTCGCGGCCTCGCTGATCGCCTTCATCGTCGTCTATTTCATCGTCTTCGGTGCCGGCACCTTTTACATTCTGCGCCTGATGGGCCGCCTGCCGCGGGATCCCTTGCCGGATCTCGACGACGGCCCGATCCGCTCGTCCGGCATCACGCCGGCCGCCCAGCCTGGACACCATGGAGGCAGACATGCCCATTGATCTTCCCTTCATCTGGGCCGGCATCATCGCCTTTGCCGTGCTCGCCTATGTCATCCTCGACGGCTTCGATCTCGGCGTCGGCATCCTCTTCCCCTTCTTTCCTGAAAAGCACGAGAAGGATCTGATGATGAACTCGGTGGCGCCGGTCTGGGATGGCAACGAGACCTGGCTGGTGCTTGGCGGGGGAGGGTTGCTTGCCGTCTTCCCGCTCGCCTATGCCACGATCCTGCCCGCGCTTTATGCGCCACTGATCATCATGCTGCTGGGCTTGATCTTCCGGGGCGTGGCCTTCGAATATCGCTGGCGCACCAAGCGCGCGGAGTATCTCTGGAACTGGGCCTTTACCGGCGGCTCCGTCGTTGCGGCCTTCTTTCAGGGCGTGGCGCTCGGTGCATTGGTACAGGGTATCCCGGTCGAGAACCGCGCCTATTCCGGCGGCTGGTGGGACTGGCTGACGCCGTTTTCGCTCGCAACCGGTGCTGCTCTCGTCATCGGTTATGCGCTTCTGGGCGCCACCTGGCTCGTGATGAAGACGGAAGGGGAGATCTCGGATCGGGCGCGGTCCTTCGCGCTGCCTCTGTCATTTGCCACCGTCGGCGCGATGGGCGTCTTCAGCCTCTGGACGCCTTGGCTCGAACCGCTCTATTTCGAGCGCTGGTTCAGTTTCCCGACGCTGATCTTCTCGGTCATCGTGCCTGCACTGGTGCTCGGCTGCCTCTACGTGATCGTCAACGGGTTGCGCAAAGGCCATGACGCGCGGCCCTTCCTGGCGGCACTCGGCCTCTTCGTGCTCGGCTATGCCGGGATCGGGATCAGCTTCTATCCCTATATCGTGCCGACGTCCCTCACCATCTGGGAGGCGGCGGCACCCGACGAGAGCCTTGCCTTCCTGCTGGTCGGTGCCGTCATTCTCGTGCCGATGATCCTCGGATACACGGCCTATGCCTATTGGGTCTTCCGCGGAAAGCTCAATCCGGACGAGGGCTATCACTAATGGATAAGCGCCTCATCGCCAGCCGTCTTCTCTGGTTCGTCGGCCTTTGGGCCGGCGGCGTGCTGGCAATCACGATCGTCGGACTGATCATCAAGTTCTGGCTTCGAGCCTGACGTCGATCACCTGAAATTCAATGGAAATCGGCTCGCTCTCTCTTCAAAAGAGAGCGAGCTCTCTCCATATGGGGGACAAGCCCGAAAGGGCATTCAAGACTGTTTCGAGGAGGACAGGAAACACGATGCGGCAATACGCAAAGACATTCGCGACGCTCGCGCTTGGCATGATGGTCACGCTGGTGGCCGTCGATTTCGCCGAGGCGCGCCGGGCAGGTGGCGGCGGCTTCGGCAGCCGCGGCACGCGCACCTTCGATGCCCCGGCGGCAACTCGGACCGCGCCCACCCCGGCCGCGCCGATCGAACGCACCATGACCCCGCGCACCAATGCGAACCAGCCCGGTGCTGCCCAGTCGACAGCGGCCAATCAGGCTGCGCGTCCGGGTGGTCTGTTCGGCGGTCTCGCCGGTGGTCTGATGGGCGGCCTGTTGCTCGGTGGTCTCTTCGGCATGCTGATGGGCACCGGTTTCGGTGGCGGTTTCGGCTTCCTCGGACTGCTGCTGCAGGGCTTGCTGATCTTCTTCCTGATCCGCTTTGCGATGCGTATGTTCGCCAATCGTCAGGCGCCGGCATCGGGCCCGAGCGGCGGCCCCGGCTTTGGCGGCTTTGGCGGAATGGCGCGCGACAACCAGAGCGGTGATCAGGCCCGTCCGAGCTTCCAGATCCCGAAGCTTGGTGGTGGCGGCGTGGCGTCGGCGGCTTCCGCTCGCCGGTCCGGTCAGTCCGACGAACTCGGCATCACGTCGAAGGATCTCGAGCGCTTCGAGGAACTGCTGCAGGAGATGCAGCGGGCCTATGCTGCGGAAGATTACGGCGCGCTTCGCCGCATCACCACGCCGGAAGCCATGTCCTATCTTGCCGAGGAACTGAGCGAGAACGCGACCAAGGGCGTCAAGAACGAGGTGCGTGACGTGCATCTGGTTCAGGGCGACGTGGCCGAGAGCTGGGCCGAGGACAAGATGGAATATGCGACCGTCGCCATGCGCTACGAGGCAATCGACTATATTGTCGATCGCCAGAGCGGGGATGTGGTCGAGGGGGATCCGAATGCGCCGACCGAGTCGGTCGAGCTCTGGACCTTCGCCCGCCGCCCGAACACCCTGTGGCAGATCTCGGCAATCCAGGGTGTCGAACAAAGCTGAGTGCCTCGGCACTTGGTATCCCTCAACATATTGGGGCCCGGCCTATTGGCCGGGCCTTTTTTGCGTCAGCGAACGAGCTTGATCAACTCGAAGGGTAGACCGCTGTCATCGGTCGGTCGGCGGCCTGTCTCGATGAAGCCAAGCCGGTCGTAGAAGCGGCGGGCGCTTTCATTGAGCGTATACACTTCCAGCTCCAGCCTTGGGCGGAGTCGTGAGGCATGGTCCACGAGATGCCGGCCGATGCCCGTCCCATGGTGGCTCGGGTCGACGAACAGGCCGCCGATGGTTTGATCCAGCAGGCTGATGAAGCCGACGATCTCGCCGTTCCGCAGCGCCACATGGGTCTCCGCCAGCGGCAGGTAATGGTCGGCCACGAGGGTCGCCTGAGCGTCCAGTTGCTCGCGGGCGAGGAAGGGGTGTCCTTTCTCAGATGCGGCACGCCAGATAGCGACGAGGCGCGTGCTATCCTCGGGCAGAAAAGCCCGGATTTGCAGGTCGTATTTCATGATTGTTCCGTCAGTGGTTTGTTGATGCGTATGCGACAGCATTCGGCCGTCGAGCCGTTCCCATAGGGTTCAAAGGCTATCGTTACTGCGCATCAAGCTCCTTCTTGCCGACGATCCTGAACTTTTAGACATTGAGGCGTCTCGCCTCAAGTCTTGAATGCATGCTGCCCGGTCAGATCACCCTCAGCCCGGGCACTGCTGCAGCTGCTTGGCGTAGGTATAGGTGATGTCGGTGAAGCGCTTGGCGCCCCTCAGCGCTTCCGGGCGCTTGTTATAGGCGCCGCGGAGATACCCGGTATGGCCGGAGTGATAGGCCAGATAAAGCTTGTAAGGGTCGTTCAGGGGGATGTTGACCTTGGTCGCGCTCTCGCGGTGATACCAGCCGATGAAGCGGATGGCGTCGGCGAAATCGGTGCGGCGGGCGCCCCAGCGGCCGGTTTCGCGCTGATACCGTTCCCAGGTGCCATCGAGGGCCTGGGAGTAGCCATAGGCGGTCGACTGGCGCTTGCCGGGGATAAAGCCGAAGATCTTCTTGCGCGGCGGTTTGGCGTTGTGGCGGAAGCTCGATTCCGTATAGATCGTCGCCATCAGGATCGGCACCGGCACGCCATATTCGCGCTCGGCAGCGATCGCCGCGCGGCGCCAGTTGTTGAACAGCCCGTTGCGCTGCTCGAAAATCGCGCAGGCATTGCGGGTCTGGGATGGCGGCTTGGCACAGGCCGACAGCATCAGCATGACGCCGAGGGCGGAGATAAGAGCGGTACGCATGACAAAACCTCGCTACAGGCCCTCCATCCTATTCATTAAAATTTAACGAAAGGTTTTCTTAACCGCCCCTGGATCTCGCATCCCCCGATCAGGGGTGGGGATGCCGGTGGCGAGCGGTCCTGCATGCTCGCCTGGCGAGAAACAGGCGTTGACGTCAGTCGCATTTGCTACCAGTCTGCCGGGCGATCGCCGAGGCAGCGAGGAGGAACGGTTGCGTTCTTGCCCGGCGATCGCAGGTGGACGGATGTCCGGGAGTGAGGAATTCAAGGCATGCAGCAGGTCGGCATCGGCATCATCGGATGCGGCAATATTTCAAGCGCTTATCTCAAGGCGCTACAGCATTTTCCTATTCTGAAAGTCTGCGGCATTGCCGATCTGAACAGTGATCTCGCCGCCGCGCGGGCCGCCGAATTCGGTGTGCCGGCGCGCACGATCGACGAACTGCATGCCGATCAGGATGTGCAAATCATCGTCAATCTGACGATCCCCAAGGCGCATGTCGAGGTGGGGCTGAAGGCACTCCAGGCCGGCAAACATGTCTATTCGGAAAAGCCGCTCGGCGTGACCTTTGCCGAAGGCATGCGGCTCGTCGAAACGGCCAGATCCCTCAATCTCCGCGTCGGATCTGCGCCCGATACCTTTCTCGGCGGCGCGCATCAGACGGCGCGTGGGCTGATCGACCAGGGCGTCATCGGCCAGCCGATCGGCGGCACCGCCTACTTCATGTGCCCGGGCCACGAGCGATGGCATCCCAATCCGGATTTCTACTACGAGGTCGGTGGCGGGCCGATGCTCGACATGGGACCCTACTACATCACCGATCTCGTCAATCTCTTCGGCCCGGTCGAGAAGGTGGCGGGCTTTGCCACCAAGGTGCGGGACACCAGAAAGATCGGCAGCGAGCCGCGCCGGGGCGAAACGATCCCCGTGCATGTGCCGACGCATGTTTCGGGGCTGATGTCCTTTGCCAATGGCGCGGTGGTGCAGATCTCGATGAGCTTTGATGTTGCGGCCCACTGGCACAAGCCGCTCGAGGTCTATGGCACCGAGGGCACGCTGATCGTGCCGGATCCCAACCATTTCGGCGGTGACGTCTTTGTCTTGCCGCTGACGGGCGAGGCGCAAGGCAAGCCGGTTACACTGCCCTATGCCGATGGAAACTGGCGCTCGCTCGGCGTCGCCGACATGGCGCATGCCATCCTGTCCAACCGCCCGCATCGGGCAAACGGCGACCTCGCGCTGCATGTGCTTGAAGTCATGGAAGCCTTCCAGACGGCCTCCGACCGGGGTGAGACCGTCGCCATCACCACCAGCGTCGAGCGGCCGGCGCCGCTCGAACAGTCGCTTATCGATGGCCTGATCGGCCGCTGAGTTCATTTCCAAAAGGATATCTTCATGCGTCAGGTTCTGATTTGCTGGGGCGGTTGGGATGGGCACCAGCCCGACCAATGTGCCGCCATCGTCTCCGACATGCTGCAGGCGGAAGGGTTTTCCGTCCGCGTCGAGGCAGGCACGGAGGCCTTTGCCGATCCCGCCATCCGCGACTACAGCCTCATCGTGCCGATGCTGACGATGACCAGGATCGAGAAGCCGGAAATCGAGAACCTCGAACTCGCCATCCGCGGCGGCGTCGGCCTCGGCGGCTTCCACGGCCAGGCGGGCGACAGCTTTCGCGACTGCGTGCAGTATCAATACATGATCGGCGGCCAGTGGGTCGCCCATCCCGGCAATATCTATGATTACACGGTCAATATCGTGAAGCCCGACGACCCGCTCGTAACAGGCATCGGCGATTTCCCCTATCGCTCCGAGCAGTATTACATGCATGTCGACCCCAACAACGAGGTGCTGGCGACGACCACCTTTACCGGCGAGCACGATGCCTGGATCGACGGCCATGTGATCCCGGTCGTCTGGAAGCGCCGCCACGGGCAGGGCAGGGTGTTCTACTCCTCGCTCGGCCATCAGGCGGCGGAGTTCGAGGTGCCGCAGATGCGGGAGATTGTGCGGCGGGGGCTGGTTTGGGCAGCGCGGTGAGAGCGGATTAGCCGACGAGCCAGGAACGCACGGCCGTCCAGTTGTTCAGGATGACGATGACGGCCGTTGCGATCGACAGCATGGCGGCCGCCTTGCCCATGGTCGGCAGGCTGTTGACGCGGCCTTTCAGCTCGCCGAACTCGATCGCAGACGGTGCTGCGCGCAGCATTCCCTTGATCTCGGCGGTGTCCCGCAGGACCCGCTTCATATCATCCTCGAGAGCTTTTACGCGCTGTTACATGGGGGGCAAATGTGCCATCACCTCCCTTCAACGCGGTTGCAGGGATTGTCCCGCCTCGAGGCGCCGGTTCAACCCTTGTCTTTGCTTGGCCGAACTTGTAGGTGTAAGAAGCGTAAACAACCTATGGGCGAGTTTAGGCGCAGCGAAAATGCTCTGGGTCAGGCAGTCGGGCAGCAAGTTATGTCGTTTCAAGCGTTCGAAGACTTTGATAGCGGAGGACTCACGAAAGCGGACACTGTGAACAGATCGAGATCAGCGCAGGGACATGGCAATTGCTCTTGGGCGAGTATCCGAAACACTGGTGGTACGAGTTTTGTGAATCTGACCGAGACTGACGCTCGTTGAACGGGGAATGCAGAGGAATAAGCGGAGCGGCAGTCAGTGGCGCTTTTCAAGCACGCTGCGGAGATAGCGAATTTGCAGGACGTTTCTGTCCGTCTCGAACCTGATGGCTCGATTAGCGAATAAACATCGAAAGGGGTGATTTATGTTTTTCGAAAGGGCCTGGGATGCAGTTAGCCGAGCGCGTTATAAAATCGCGATCAGGGTCCGCGTAATCGTTGATATTGTACTGCTCGCAGTCGGCATCGCACTCGCATTTTTTGGCGGTACGGATATCGTCGCTTTGATCGGCGTTTCACTCACGGCAATCAGCGCTATCCTTTTGTTTATCAACCTTTGGAAGGACGAGGCGGACAAAAAGAGAACCAGGGTTGTTGCCAATCCTGACTTCTTGCAGTCGCTGCGCAGTGCGCGCTTACCAAACGGGTTCGAACTCAAATCTGGTGCGATCCCAAGATCAGAAAATACCAACCCTACTGCTGGAGAGTTTCGGCCGTACATAACGAGCGAGGACGTCAATGCTATCCTCGACAAGTCCGCAAATCCGCTTGCGGTGGAAGAGGTAAGATTTGAGGTGCCGCGACAACTGCAAGAGTTTCGCGCACGTTCAATCAACATTAAACTCCCCAATCGCAATGATCCGAAAATCGGGTTGCGAAACGATATCACCGTCGATGTACTTGCCAATTCTGAGATCCTGTCTGTTCAGGAAACGGACTACTTCAGTGGAGCAGCCACAAACGAGATGGCGTGTGATCAGTTTATGTCAGTGCCCGTTTTGCGCTCGCGGCGCCCGTCCTTGCAGTTCGCAGTCGCAGACCTCGTTATCGATAACAACGAATTGGTGGGGCTGAGCGAAAGCTCATTATCGAATCATATCGGTATTTCGACGGTGGTCTTCACCGCTGACAGTTTTCTAGTCCTCCAAGAGCAAGACGAGCAAATGATATCCAGCAAAGAGGTAGCGATTGGTGCCTCAGGTTCGCTCGACCTAAAAGATATAGAGGTGACAAGACACCAAAATCCGACTCTTCAGGGGTTGGTTCGTTTTGGCATGGAGCGAGAAGCAACAGAGGAATTGTCTGCGGCTTTCTGGCCGAACAGACAGAACACTACTATAACCGGTTACGCTCGCTATCTTGCTCGGGGCGGTAAGCCTGAATTCTTTGGCATCACACGCACCACGTCGGTTTTCAGCGAACTCAAGCCGACAAAGAAAGATGTTCGTTACGTGAAGAATATTGTGGGGCGCCCGTTTGAGCCAAACAAGGCAGGTTTAGCTCGAGCGCTCGAGGAAATTCTCGGCGAAGGGCAGAATTCTGACAAGGTGTACAGCATGTCTATGGTCGTTAGCCTACAGATGGCGCTCAGCTACTTGGCCAAGCACAAACTGGTCTTTTGAACTGGATTGTACGGTTTAGATTGGAGCGTATGGAGTCATCGGCCAGATGCAACGGTAGCGGGGGCACGGTTCAGACCGTTCTGGGCCCGCCCATGACTCGCCACTGTGGCGTTGAGGTGTCATTCTGAGTCAATAATCACCGCCATTACACTCAGAAGATTGAGCAGGACGTGATCGAGCGCCTTGGTGTTATCTTAGCGGCCTGTAGCGCCATCGACGCCTATGTCGAGACATAAAAAGCTGAGAGCAAGCCTATTTCAATCGAACGGCGTACGGGCAGGGGCCCCTAGGAATGAAATGGCCAGCGTTCGGGAGCGTATCGCCGCCGTGCTCGACCAAGTGTCACGCGGCCGGCTCGACGGCAACGATATCGAGGCTCCGGTAGACATGCTCAAAATTATGATGGGTAACTATCGGGGAACTGGGGGAATGTGTTCAAGGGGCAGCGCCATGGTCCATTACACCCTAGCAGTGAATGAATCCAACCACAATTCAAAGAGCTGTGTGCCGGGTATTGCTAGACCGGAGTAGTCGGTATGGACAAAAGGAGATTTTGGTAGCGGGGGGCGGACTTGAACCGCCGACCTTGGGGTTATGAATCCCACGCTCTAACCACCTGAGCTACCCCGCCACACATCGAACATTCGGGCCTTGAAGCCGTCGCCGTCCGAAGCGATGGGCGGCTTATAAGGCGAGGGTCCGATCAAAGTCAAGCGCGGTTTGGCCAAAAACAGCGTGGCTTTCCACCGGCTTGACTGAAGAGCTTAAGAGCGGGCCGAAAGCCGTGGCTTCAGGCCGCCACGGGGCTCGCGAGAAGCGCCTTCAGCGCGCTTTCGGCCGTCCCTGAGCGCTCCGAACGCTCGATGAAGCCGCCGCCATAGACGCGGGCGTCGGCACCGGTTGCCGAATAGAGCACGCAGGCCTGGCCCGGCGCGACGCCGGCTTCGCCGATTTCGAGATCGACATATATGCCGCGCTCGTCGCTATGCAGCACGGCCGGGGTCGGCGGGCGGGTGGAGCGCACCTTGGCGAAGCAGGGCATGCCGTCGGCAGCGTCTTCCGCCAGTGTGCGGTCGCCGAGCCAGTTGATGTCACGCAGATAGACGCGGTGGGTTTCCAGCGCTTCCTTCGGGCCGACGATGACGCGGCGCGAGCGGGCGTCGAGATAGATGACATAGAGCGGCTCGCCCGTGGCGACGCCCAGACCCTTCCGCTGGCCGATCGTGTAATGCAGGATGCCTTCGTGATTGCCCAGCACGCGGCCGTCGAGATGCACGATGTCACCGGCCAGAGCCGCATTCGGCTTCAGCTTGTTGATGACGTCGGCATATTTGCCCTGGGGCACGAAACAGATGTCCTGGCTGTCGGCCTTCTGGGCAACGACGAGGCCCATCTCTTCGGCGAGCACACGGACTTCTGCCTTCGACATGGCACCGAGCGGGAAGCGCAGATAGTCGATCTGCTCCTGCGTGGTGGCAAAGAGGAAATAGCTCTGGTCGCGTTCGCTATCGATCGGGCGGAAGAGGGCGCGGTGGCCGGGATCGTTGGCGAGCGGCACAGACTTCGAGCGAATGTAATGGCCGGTCGCCAGCGCATCGGCGCCGAGTTCTCTCGCGGTCGCAAGCAAGTCGGCGAACTTGACCGTCTGGTTGCAGGCCACGCAGGGGATCGGCGTTTCGCCGGCGACATAGCTTTCCATGAACGGGTTGATGACCGTGTCGCGGAAGCGCTGTTCGTAGTCGAGCACGTAATGGGGGATGCCGAGCGTCTCGCAGACGCGACGGGCATCGTCGATGTCCTGGCCGGCGCAGCAGGAACCGGCGCGGTGGACGGCAGCGCCGTGGTCGTAGAGCTGCAGCGTGATGCCGAGGACGTCATAACCCTCGCGCTTCAGGATGCCGGCAACGACGGACGAATCCACGCCGCCCGACATGGCGACGACAACGCGCGTATCTTCCGGTCTCTTGTCAAAATCCAGCGTGTTCACGGGCTTCGTCTCTGTGCTTCATGTGACCGTTCAGCCCGCATTGTGCGGGGATCTACATCTGGCTTTGCGGGGTTTTTGGCCCGCTGCCGGTACCGGTCCTTTAGTTGACGGATATAGAAAGGATTGCATCTTCGTGCAAGAGCAGCGATTCGCGGGGATTGCCCGCGAGAGGAGATCCCATGCCTGTCCATATGACCGTCACACCGGAAAGCTTCCCGATTGCGGGCAGCTTCACGATTTCGCGCGGGTCGAAGACCGAGGCGAAGGTGGTCACGGTGCGGCTGACCGATGGCGCGCATGTGGGCCAAGGCGAATGCGTGCCCTATGCGCGTTACGGCGAGACAGTGGAGAGTGTCGTCGAGGTCCTTTCGGCGCTGGTGCCGGAGGTTGCGGAAGGTCTCAACCGGGCCGGGCTGCAGGGCAGGCTGAAGCCGGGTGCGGCGCGCAATGCGCTGGACTGCGCCTTCTGGGATCTCGAGGCGAAGCGGGCGGGCGGGCCTGTGTGGCAACTTGCAAAGTTGCAAGAGCCGAAGCCGCTGTCGGTCACCTATACGCTCTCGCTCGGCACGCCTGAGGGCATGTGGGCTGCGGCGGAGAAGGAGGCGGCGCGGCCACTGCTGAAGGTCAAGCTCGGCGGTGAAGGGGATGTCGAGCGAATCCGGGCCGTCAGGGCTGGTGCGCCGAAGTCTGCCATCATCGTCGATGCCAATGAGGGCTGGAACCTGGAGCAATACAAGGCGCTGGCGCCCGTCTTTCTCGATCTCGGGGTGAAGCTCGTCGAGCAGCCGTTTCCGTCGGGCGATGACGAGGCGCTTCTCGGCCTCGACCGAGTTCTGCCCGTCTGTGCCGACGAGAGCTGTCATGACACGGCGTCGCTGGCGAGCCTCAAGGGCAAGTATGATGCCGTCAACATCAAGCTCGACAAGACTGGCGGGCTGACGGAAGCGCTTGCTATGCGCGATGCGGCTCTCGAAGCCGGCTTCGAGATCATGGTGGGCTGCATGGTCGGCACATCGCTCGCCATGGCCCCGGCCTTTCTGATCGGGCAGGGCGCGGCGTTTGTCGATCTCGACGGGCCGCTGCTTCTGGCGCGGGACCGGGAGCCTGCGATTGCCTATGACGGCGCGGTGATGCCGCTGCCGCCGCGTGGGTTGTGGGGGTAGATTTCCCGCTTTGCCCGACGGCACCCCCCTCTGTCCTGCCGGACATCTCCCCCACAAGGGGGGAGACTGGCTACCCTGCTAGCCTTTCACCCACCTTTGGGGTTGCATTCGGTGCGGCAGACGCGACGCCCCGCTCTCCCCCCTTGTGGGGGAGATGTCACGCAGTGACAGAGGGGGGTGTTGGCGAAGCCGCAGCGGCGCGTCTGGGTTAAGCCCTCCCCCTTGTGGGTGGGTTAGGGAGGGGATTTTCTTCAAATGGAAAGACCGAACCTCACGCCTTCGCCATCCAGATCACATGCTTCTTGCCGCGACCGGTCCGCCCGGCGCGGACCGGAATCTCTTCCACGCCATAGCCGCAGTCCTTAAGGCGTCGCGTGAACTTCGGGTCGGGGCCCTGTGACCAGACGCCGAGCACGCCGCCGCGGGTGAGCGCCGACTTGGATTTGCGAATCCCGTCATGGGAATAGAGGCCGTCATTCGCCTCGCGTGTGAGGCCATCTGGCCCGTTGTCGACGTCGAGCAGGATCGCGTCGAATTGGCCCTTTGACTTGGCGATCAGGGCGCCGACATCGCCGACATGCACAGTGACACGCGGGTCGTCGAGGCTGCCGGCATAGATTTCGGCCATGGGGCCGCGCGCCCAGTCGACGACGGCGGGCACGAGTTCGGCTACGGTCACCTTCGCATCCTGAGGCAGGACGGCAAGCGCTGCGCGCAGCGTGAAGCCCATACCGAGGCCGCCGATCAGGATATGCGGGCGCTTGTGGGTAGCGATCCGCTCGAAGGCCAGCGTGGCGAGCGCTTCCTCGGAGCCGCTGAGGCGGCTGTTCATCAGCTCGTTGGTGCCGAGCATGATGGAGAATTCGGTGCCGCGGCCCTTCAAGCGCAATTCGCCGCCGCCGGGTATCTTGGCCGTGTCGAGCTTGATCCAGGGAAGCATGGTCAATTCCTGCGCGTTGGGGTCTCGGCTGCCCGTATCACGATGGGACGGACGGCTTCAACTGTGGCCGCCAATCGCCGTCCGTACCAAAGGTGTTTGATTGGCCCTTGCGGTCTGCGTCCGCCAGAGCGCATCTTGCGCCTTGAACACACCGTGTCGACACGTCCTGCAGTTGGAGAATGCCCATGCCCGCCCCCAAGAATGCCTTCAAGGCCGCCCTTTACGACACCAACGAACTGCTGGTCGGTTTCTGGGTGGCTCTAGCGAGCCCGCATGTTGCGGAAGTTTGTGCCGGGGCTGGCTTCGACTGGATTTTGATCGATGGCGAGCATGGGCCGAACGACATTCCGCTGATGGCCGCACAGCTCGCCGCCGTGGCAAGGCATCCGGCACATCCCGTCGTGCGCCTGCCGGTCGGCGAAAGCTGGCTGATCAAGCAGGCGCTCGATATCGGCGCGCAGACGCTGATGATCCCTATGGTCGAGACGAGGCAAGAGGCAGAGCGCCTGGCCAAGGCCCTGCGCTATCCGCCGGAGGGCATCCGCGGCATGGGCGCGAGCCTCGGCCGTGCCTCGGATTTCGGGCGGATTGCCGATTATGCGGAGACGGCGAATGCCGAGGTCTGCCTGATCGCGCAGATCGAAAGCCGGCTTGGCGTCGAGAACGCCGATTCCATCATCTCGACTGCAGGTGTTGATGCGATCCTCATCGGACCGGCCGACCTTGCGGCCGATATGGGCCATCGCGGCAACCCCACGCATCCGGAGGTCATGCAGGCTGTCGAAACCGTGATCGGCAAGGGTGTTGCTGCCGGCAAGCCGGTTGGCATCATGTCCGGCGATCCGGCCATGCTCACCATGGCACGCAAGGCCGGCATCCGCTTCTTCGCCTCGTCGACCGATGTCAGCCTGCTGTCCGCTGCCGCCGCCAATCTCGCCGCGTCGATGCGCGGTTGATCCCGCTCTCCCCCTATACTTTCATGGATTTTCGATGAAGCTCACACTTGCAGAAGCCGAGGCGCTGGTCGTCGACGCGCTGAACCGGTCCGGCGTCAATGAGGCCAATGCGCGATCCGTGGCTCGCGCGCTGGTCGCTGCTGAGGCTGCCGGGCAAGGCGGTCACGGCCTGCGTCGGGTCGAGGCCTACAGTGCCCAGGCGCGGGCCGGCAAGGTGGATGGCCGGGCGAGACCTCAGGCATCGCGGCCGAGGCCGGGCGTCGTCACCATTGATGCGATGAACGGCTATGCCTATCCGGCGCTCGATCTTGCCGTCGATATGTTGCCCGGCATCGCGCGGGAGCAGGGGATTGCAATCGCCACCATTCACCGCTCGCACCATGCCGGTGTGATGGCACTGACGGTCGCGCGTTTTGCCGAGCGCGGGCTGGCAGCGCTGATGTTTGCCAATGCCCCGGCCTCCATGGCCCCCTGGGGCGGCAACAAGGCGCTTTATGGCACCAACCCCATCGCCTTTGCCGTGCCGATCGAGGATGGCGAGCCCATTGTCGTCGATCTGGCGCTCTCCAAGGTGGCGCGCGGCAAGATCATGGCAGCACGGCAGAAGGGCGAGGCCATCCCCGACGACTGGGCCTTCGATGCCGATGGCCAGCCGACGACGGACGCCAACCGTGCAATGGACGGCTTCATGGCGCCACTCGGCGGAGCCAAGGGGGCAGCGCTTGCGATGATGGTCGAGATTCTTTCAGCCGGACTCATCGGTGCCAATTATGCCTTCGAGGCCTCCTCCCTGTTCGACGACAAGGGGCGTCCGTGGCGCTCGGTCAGACGATCATCGCCATCGATCCGGTTGCGACCGGGGGTATTGGTGTGTTCTCTCGCCTGGCCTTGCTGGCCGAGGAGATCGGGGCGCAGGAAGGGGCACGCATTCCAGGAAGGCGGGGGCAGGCTCTGTCCCGTAGTGCCGAGGCCGAAGGCGTCGTGATCGATGACGAGGCGGTCGCAGCGATCCGTGCGATCGCCTGAGCGAGTTCGCTTGCGCTCAAGCTCATCGGCAACAGCGCATGGCACGCAAGCTGCGCGACGTTCTTGAATTCACTCCGCGGCGATAATGTGGAATTCCTGGGGTGTGCCCGGATTCTGAGCCTTGCTCATCAGATAGATGAGACAGCTGGTCCTGAGCAACGACGCGAAGTTCGACACCGAGCCGTTGATCTCCAAAGCTTCGTCGTAGAGCGTCGACAGGAAGCGCGACGTCGAGAAATTCTGGCTGGCGGCGATCTCGTCGATCAGCACCCAGAAGGCGGCTTCGAGTTGGATGCTGGTGGAATGACCACCAATGCGGACGGAGCGGTTGACCGCGCGATATCGGCCCGGGTCCTGTCCTGCGAAGACTTCACACATGGCATGCTCCTCCCTGATGTCTTTTTCGGTCTGCAGTCTTTTGGCGCATTATGTTGTGCGCCGCTGCTCTGGTCAATTTCCGTCTTTTCTAAACTGCCTCGCCCTGCCGCGAAGAATTGACACATCTGCCGGCGAAAAAAATCGGCTGCGGTAATGGGCTGCTACCAGCCTTCAGGCAAATCGCGACATTCTCCAGACATGACATTTGTCAGCATGCGAGGAGCAGCCCATTGGCCAAAATGATCCATTCGATGATCCGTGTCCTTGAAGAGGTCCGATCCGTTTCCTTCTACGTGCAGGCATTCGGTCTGGAAGTCGCAGAACGTCTCGATTTCGAGACCTTCACCCTGATCTATCTCAGCAATCCTGAGAGCGAGTTCGAGCTCGAGCTCACGGTCAACAAGGGCCGCGAGGAGGCTTATGACCTTGGGACCGGTTACGGCCATCTTGCGGTCAGCGTCTCGGATCTCGATGCCGAACACAAGCGGCTGACGGATCTTGGCCTGAACCCGGGCAAGATCGTCGAGTTCAACCGGGATGGAGCGCTGCTTGCCCGCTTCTTCTTCATCACCGACCCCGATGGCTACAAGATCGAGGTCCTGCAGCGGCACGGTCGGTACAAATGATCGGATGGCCGGGGAAGAGGAGCCCTGGCCTTCTTTGCTTCGCAGCCGGTGGGCGCGGTATCGCGCCTGCCACCGCAGACGGCAGACTGGCCGTTGCGCATCATCTCATGGGAGGAGAATGACGTGGTTACGATACTTGACAAGACCGGCGGCATGTCACGCCGCCAGCTTCTGAAGACCGGTGCGGCAAGCGCCGTGCTGATGGTAACCGGCACGGCTGTCATCTGTCCCGACCAGGCCTGGGGCCTGGAGGCGACAGCCCTGAAGCCGGACACGCTCGCGACGCTGATCAAGATGGCGCGCGACATCTATCCGCATGACCAGCTTGCTGATCGTTTCTATGCGGCCGCCGTCAAGGGCCAGGATACGATGGCGGCCAAGGATGAGAAGCACAAGGCGCTGATCGAAGAGGGCATTGCCGACCTCGACAGCAGAGCGGGTGCCGGCGGTTATCGCGGGCTTGGCTGGGAAGACGATCGGGTCGCCATCCTGCGCGACATCGAGACGACGCCCTTCTTCCAGGCGGTGCGCGGCGACCTCGTGGTCAGCCTCTATAACCAGAAGGAGATCTGGCCGATCTTCGGCTACGAGGGCGAGTCCTATTCCAAGGGCGGCTATATCGAGCGCGGGTTCGACGACATCACCTGGCTCTGAGCGACCTTAAAGACACGCATTCATCGTCGCCGGAAGGAGGCCCATCGCAGATGGGAACGGCGGCGCTTACCCAATTGACGGATTTCCCGGGAGGAAAACATGGCAGCGCCCTATGATCTCAACGACGACAGCGTGGTCGTCATCATCGGTTCCGGTGCAGGCGGCGGCACGCTCGCCAACGAGCTTGCCCAAAAGGGTATCGACGTGGTCGTGCTCGAAGCCGGTGCCCGTATCGAGCACGAGGACTTCATCAACGACGAATGGGACAGTTTCGCCCAGCTCGCCTGGCTCGACCACCGCACCACCGGTGGCGGCTGGCGGGTGGCAAAAGACTTCCCCAATCTGCCGGCCTGGATCGTCAAGGCGGTCGGTGGCACCACCACCCATTGGGCGGGCGCGTCGCTCCGCTTCCAGGAGCACGAGTTCAAGACTCTGACCCACTATGGCAAGGTCGAGGGCGCCAATCTTCTCGACTGGCCGATCACGCTGGCCGATCTCGAGCCCTATTATGCCAAGGCCGAAGACAAGATGGGCGTGACCCGCACCAACGGCATCGAGGGGTTGCCCGGCAACAACAACTTCAAGATCCTGAAGGCTGGTGCCGACAAGCTCGGTTACAAGGACTGTCACACCGGCAATATGGCGATCAATTCGGCCGATCGCGACGACCGGATGAGCTGTCAGCAGACGGGATTCTGCTTCCAGGGTTGCAAATGGGGAGCCAAGTGGTCGACGCTCTATACGGAAATCCCCAAGGGCGAGGCGACGGGCAAGCTCGAAGTCCGGCCGAACTCGCATGTCGTCAAGATCGAGCATGACGATACGGGCAAGGTGACCGCCGTCGTCTATGCCGACAAGGATGGCAATCTGCAGAGCCAGAAGGCCCGTATCATCTGCGTTGCCGGCAATTCGATCGAAAGCCCGCGCCTGCTGCTCAACTCCGCTTCATCGAAGTTTCCCGATGGTCTGGCCAATTCGTCCGGCCAGGTCGGCAAGAACTACATGCGCCACACCACCGGTTCGGTCTATGCCGTCTTCGAAAAGCCGGTGCATTTCTACCGCGGCACGACCATGGCCGGGATCATCCGTGACGAGGCAAGGCACGATCCGTCGCGCGGCTTCGTCGGCGGCTATGAGCTCGAGACGCTGGCGCTCGGCGTGCCCTTCATGGCGGCCTTCCTGGATCCGGGTGGCTGGGGCCGGTCGTTTGCCTCGGCCATGGACCAGTATGCCAATATGGCTGGCCTCTGGATCGTCGGCGAGGACATGCCGCAGGAGCAGAATGCGGTGAAACTGCATGGTGAGCTCAAGGACAAATATGGCATGCCGATCCCGGATGTGTGGTTTACGGACCATCCGAACGACGAGGCCATGCGCAACCATGCCTACAAGCAGGGCGTGGCCCTCTATGAGGCAGTGGGGGCAACCCGTGCCTTCCCGACGCCGCCCTATCCGTCGACCCACAATCTCGGCACCAACCGCATGAGCGAAAAGGCGCAGGACGGGGTCGTCAACAAGTGGGGCCAGACACACGACATCAGCAACCTCTTCGTCTCCGATGGTAGCCAGTTCACCACCGGAGCGGCCGAAAATCCGACCCTGACGATCGTCTCTCTTGCGATCCGCCAGGCGGATTACATCGCCGAGCAGATGGGCCAAGGCACCATCTGAGCGGCGGGACTACCTCCCTCTTGCGGGCAGCGATCGCTATGCGGTCCTGCCCGCTTTTTCGTGGGAAGATGCGCCTTAGTGGCTGCGGGCTGCGACCAGCGCTCGCGCCTTTTCGCGCGCTCTGTCCCGGGTTCGGGCGACTGCGGTGCGAAAGCGCGCCGTGCGGCTGTTGTCATTGTCGGCGACTGTCATCGCGTTGCCGCGCCATTCGAAACCGCTGCCAAACCAGGCCGCGACGAACAGCCCCGGCAGCAACAGGTCACGGGCGAGCATGGCCGGAACGATCCGCCAGCCGCTCGGCCAGCCATAGCTTCTGGCGAGCAGAACTTCTGCGCCATACCAGGTGGCAAGATAGGCGATCGGGGCGATGAGCGGCAATGTGCCTGTCGCCGCGAGCGCAATCATGGCCGCCATCGGCAAGGCGGCACCGGTCAGGATCTCCGGCAGGAAGTAAAGCGGGAAAGACGCGCGGCGCAAGCGCGCCCAGCGCAACTGGCGCTTCCAGACAGCCTTGATATCGCGGGGACCGAGCGGCTGCGGGAAGGGTTCGTGAACGATACGGACCTTGAGGTCCGCATTGCGGATCAGCAGTGTTGCGGCGGCGTCCTCGGCGACTTCGTCGCCCAGTCGCTCGAAGCCGCCGAGCTGTGTCATCACATGACGATTGAACAGCATCGATTTGCCCTGGGCAAAGCCGAAGCCGCCGGCGTCGGCGAAGAGCTGCCAGCGAGCCTGGAAACTGTCGAGCCAGGCGCTTTCGAGAAGGGCGCCAGCATTCTCCGGCTCGGTTCCCGCCGGCGGCGAGCAGACGAGGCCGGTCCGCTCGTCCCAGCGGGCGATCATGCGCTCGATGGTGTCTGATGGCATCAGCACGTTGCTGTCGGTCATGACGATCCAGTCATGGCGGGCGGAACGCCAGCCTTTGACGACATTGTTGAGCTTGGGATTGGCGCTGAAGGGATCTTCGCCGACGAGGAGTGTCGAAGGAATGTCGGGATGTTCTGCCATCAGGCGACGGGCAAGGGATGCTGCCGGATCGTCGGCTCTCGCGACACAAAAGAGGATTTCATAGGTCGGCCAATCGAGCCGGAAGGACGAGGTGAGGCAGCGCTCGAGATTGTTTTCCAGCCCGCAGATCGGGCGGATCAGGGTGACCGGCGGGCACGGCGTCGGCGCAGCCTCTCGGCTTCGGTGGCGCAGCTTGACGGAGAGGACGACGGCGATGCTTGCAAGCTGGGCGAGAAGCGCGATCGCGGCAAACCAGATCAGAAAAGTCATGGCGAGTCTCCGGATTTTGGTATCCGGATAGCACCGCTATGTGACAGTTCGGCGAAGCCTCGCTGGGTGCGCTATGCGGCTTCAGTCCTTGCTGCGCAGAGCGCGAAGCAGTTTGAAACCCAGGAAGGCGGCGACGGCACCGGCCGCGAGGAAGCCGCTGATGCTGCCGCTGATTTCGGCAATCTCCGTGACGCTTTCGCTGAAGGCCGCTCCCAGACCGGTATAGAGACCGACCCAGACGATCTCTCCAAGGAGGCCTGCCAGCGTGAAGCGCGCCCAGGAAAAGCCGGAGGCTCCGGCCAGCAGGTTCAGATAAGGGCCGAGCGGGGAGAGCAGCCAGCGGGTGAGAAAGACGGCGACAGTGCCGCGTGCATCCATCTCGTGCTGCGCCCGCTCTATCGCCTTGCGGCGTGCCGGCTCGCGGCTGACGATCGGGACAAGGCGCTGTCCGGCGAGGCGGCCAAGCATATAGCCGATCTGGTCTCCCGCGACCGCCGAGGCGAGTGCCACGGCAATGACATAGGCCAGCGTGAAGTCACCGGCGGCGGCCAATGCGCCCATCAGCATCATGACGATCGAGGCGGGCAGGGGGGCACCAAGGCAACTGATGCCGACGACCAGCGCAAGCAGCAACAGCCCATAGGACGGCAGCGACGCCAGTAGCGTCTCGGTCAGGGTCATCTCGGAGGCCCCTGCCGGCGCAGTTCGGCAAGGGAGGCCTCTATCTCGGCCTTGAACTCTTCGAAGTCCTGGCCGCGCTCCTTGGCGAGGCGCTCCAGCGACGGGCGAGGGCCATCTTTTGGCGGGGGCGGCAGATCGAGGTCGCGCGCGAGTTTATCCACGGGGACATGCCAGGAATGGGCGACATAGCCGATCGTCATCCAGGGCTCGGGCGGCAGGTCCTGACGGGCGGGATCGCTCCAGTAGGCCACAAAGAAGATCGTCCGCCCGGCAAAGAAGATTGCGAGCGCCATTGCCAGCAGGAATGCCGAGGTCAGTATGCGCTGGCGGCGCCAGAGTTTCAGGAGTGACTTCACGGTTCTCTTGTGTGCGCGGCTCGGGTTGAGGTTGACAGGTCCGGTTGCCGGCTCTCTATCGTCTCCAAGCATGTAAGCGAGAACGAGGAGCGGCGGCAATGGCGGAGGCGGGTGTCAGGCTCGGAGACAGCTGGAAAGCGGTGCTGGGAGACGAGTTCGCGCAGCCCTACATGCGCCATCTCAAGGATTTCCTGCAGGCTGAAAAGGCGGCCGGCAAGCAGATCTTCCCCAAGGGGGCGGAGTATTTCCGGGCGCTCGATCTGACGCCCTTGGATGAGGTCCGGGTGGTGATCCTCGGTCAGGACCCCTATCACGGGGCAGGACAGGCGCATGGGCTCTGCTTCAGCGTCAGACCCGGCGTGCGCATCCCTCCTTCGCTTGTCAACATCTACAAGGAACTGCAGAGCGATCTCGGCATTCCGCCGGCGCGCCACGGCTTCCTGGAAAACTGGGCGCAACAGGGCGTGCTGCTCCTCAACAGTGTGTTGACGGTCGAGGAGGCGCGCGCCGCTTCCCATCAGGGGCAAGGCTGGGAGCGGTTTACCGATGCGGTGATCCGCGCCGTCAACGAGGACTGCGAGCATGTGGTCTTCATGCTGTGGGGCTCCTATGCGCAGAAGAAGGCCGCCTTTGTCGACGGGTCCCGCCATCTGGTCTTGAAGGCGCCGCATCCGTCGCCGCTGTCGGCGCATAATGGTTTCTTCGGTTGCCGGCATTTTTCGCAGGCCAATGAGTATCTTCTCTCCAAGGGCAGAAACGCGATTGATTGGCAGCTGCCGAGCGAAGCATGAGAATGTTCTGAATTTCAATTATCCATCGCGGCTTAAGTAGTAATTCGTCATTCTACCCATCGGCCAAAATACAGCCTGACGTTTATTGTGTGGTTTGTTCGGGCGGGGCAGATTGCCCGACGATTTTTCCAATCGTGTTCAGGTCTCACCTTTATGCAGTCCGCAATTCCGGTTTCGTCCGTTTGGCGACGGCCCGTTTCGCCGCTTCACTGTCGCTGTGAAGAAGGCGATCTCGACCTTGTTGTCATCGGTGCCGGGTATCAGGGTCTCTCGACAGCGCTGCATGCGGCGCGTGCCGGGCTTTCGGTCCAGGTCATCGAAGCCGGCGGGATCGGTGATGGTGCATCCGGGGTGAATGGCGGCCAGGTGATCCCGGGATTGAAGCAGGATCCGGATACGCTGCTTGCGCTTTTCGGTGAAGAGATCGGTCGAAGGCTGGTCGAGTTCTCGGCGGGGACGGCAGATCTTGTCTTCGATCTCATCGCCCGGGAAGGGCTTGATGTCGAGCATCTGCGCTCCGGCTGGATACAGGCGGCGCATACCGAGACCGCCATGCAGGCGGCCGCCCAGCGCAACCGGCAATGGCGGGCTCAAGGGGCGGATGTCGCGCTTCTCAATCCGGCAGAGATTGCGCTGCTGACCGGTGCCGAAGGTTATCGCGGCGGTTTCCTCGACCGGCGCGCCGGTGTCGTCAATCCGCTGGCGCTCGTGCATGAACTCGCGCGCATCGCAACCGAAGCCGGCGCAGCGCTGGTGCTAAATGATGCCGCCACGTCGCTGCAGAGGGAGGAGACCTTCTGGCAAATCACAACGCAATCCGGCCGCTCGTTCCGGGCGCGGAAAGTCCTTGTTGCCACCAACGCCTATTCCGAGGGGCTGGTGCCGAACCTTGCCCAGAGCCTCGTCTGGCTGCATTCCTTCCAGATCGCCACGGAGCCGCTGCCGCCCGATTTCGATTTCATCCTGCCGAGCGGACAGGCCGTCTCAGACAGCCGGCGGATCGTCCTTTACTATCGCCGCAGTGCCGACGGACGTCTTGTGTTCGGTGGACGGGGTCCGATGCGCGTGCCGCAATCGACAGACGACTGGCTGCATCTGGAGAGGGCCATGCGTCGGCTCTTTCCGATGCTTGGCTCCATGCGGATCGAACAGCGCTGGTTCGGTCGTGTTGCGATGACGCCCGACTATATGCCGCACTTGCATGAACCTCAGCCGGGACTTCTGATGGCGGCCGGCTGTCAGGGGCGCGGCATCGGGCTGATGGTGGCGCTCGGTGGAGTTCTCGCGCGGTATCTGGCCGAGGGGAGCCGCGAGGCCCTGCCACTGCCGATTTCGCCCCTGGTCCCCATTCCGCTGCATCGTTTCCGACGTCTCGGGGTCGCTGCTCATCTTGCCTGGTATCGACTGCTCGATGGACTGGAACGCTGATCCCCGCATTCAGGTTGGGGAAAGCCTGATCACGCCGTCTTGCATGCTTGCCGTGATCCGGCATGTGACCAATAGTGCCGAACACCTTACTTTCACTCCGCTGGAGCCCGCATGTCCAACCATCTGAAGTTCTTCATAGACGGTGCGTGGGTCGATCCGCTGGAGCCTGCGGTTCTGGATGTCATCGATCCGTCCACCGAGGAGCCCTTCACGACGATCTCGATCGGTGGACGCGGCGATGTCGACCGCGCCGTGGCGGCCGCCCGAAAAGCCTTTGCCACTTTCTCGCTGACCGACCGGTCAGAGCGGCTGGCGCTGCTCGAGCGCATCCTTGCCGTCTACAACGAGCGCTTCGAAGACATCGCTCAGGCGGTCAGCCGGGAAATGGGGGCGCCGCTCAGCTTTGCGCGGGACTCTCAAACCGGAGCAGGGCGGGCGCATCTCGAGGCAACGATTGCCGCCTTCAAGAGCTTCGAATTCATCGAGCAGCGCGGCCCAACCCGCATCGTCAAGGAGCCGATCGGCGTCTGTGCGCTGATCACGCCCTGGAACTGGCCGCTCAACCAGATCGTCTGCAAAGTCGCGCCGGCAATTGCCGCCGGCTGCACCGTCGTGCTCAAGCCCTCGGAGATCGCCCCGATCTCGGGGCTGATCTTCGCCGAGGTGATGCAGGCGGCGGGAACGCCTGATGGGGTGTTCAACCTCGTCAATGGCCGCGGGCCCGAAGTTGGTCAGGTGATGGCAGGCCATCCTGATGTCGACATGGTGTCGTTCACCGGCTCGACGCGGGCAGGCATCATCGTCGCCAAGACGGCGGCCGATACGGTCAAGCGTGTGGCGCAGGAACTGGGCGGCAAGTCAGCCAATATCATTCTTCCTGACTCCGATTTCGGAACTGCCGTGCGCAAGGGCGTGGAGGGCTGTTTCGGCAATTCGGGCCAGTCTTGCGATGCACCGACGCGGATGCTGGTGCCAGCTGATCGCCACGACGAGGCGCTGCATATCGCGCGCGAGGCTGCGGACGCTCACAAGGTCGGGGACCCGCGGGCTGAAGATACCGTCCTCGGTCCTGTCGTCAGCGACGTTCAATACAACAAGATCCAGCGGCTGATCGAAGTGGGGATCGAAGAGGGCGCGCTGCTGGTTACCGGCGGACCCGGGCGGCCAGAGGGCCTGAACCGCGGCTATTACATCCGTCCGACTGTTTTCGGCCATGTGACACCGGATATGACGATTGCCCGTGAAGAGATCTTTGGTCCCGTGCTGTCAATCATGCCCTACGAGACGGAAGAGGAGGCGATCGCGATTGCCAACGACACCGTCTATGGCCTCGCCGCCTATGTCCAGTCGCAGGATATCGACCATGCGCGGCGGGTTGCTGCCCGTATGCGCGCCGGCTCCGTTTATCTCAACTACCCTGATTGGGACACGTCCGCGCCGTTCGGTGGCTACAAACAATCCGGCAATGGCCGCGAATATGCCGACTGGGGTATCCACGACTTTCTCGAGATCAAGGGCATCGTCGGTTGGGGCGCCTGAGCGGCTTTCCACACCGACATGACGCTGCCTTTCCTGCCGCAAACACGTCTTGTTGCTCTTCAGCTTCGGTCTCGGCGTGCCCGTCGAAAGAATGCCGTTTTACTGCCACCTACAGTAATCCCTGCCTCAAATATTACGCTTCTGCCTAAATTCTGCCAATTTTTCCAAAGGCTTGTAGTAGAAGGCTTGGGAGAAGTTCGCGGAACAATTTCCTGTGAAGTCCGTTCTTTCCGTCAATGGCAGTCAACGGAAAGGATCAAGCCATGAATACGAAGATTATCGCTCTTGGAGCTGTAGTACTTGGTGCTGTCGCTTCTCCAGTCCTGGCACAGGAAGGCACTGTCACCGGTGCTGCCGGTGGTGCTGTGACCGGTGCCATTGTCGGCGGTCCCGTTGGTGCAGCCGTGGGCGGCGTCGTCGGCGCCATTGCCGGTACCGCAGTCGCCCCGCCGCCGGAACGGGTCGTCACCTATGTCCAGCAGCAGCCGGTCCCGGCCCAGCCGGTCGTGATTGAGCGGCAGGTGGTCGTTGGTGAACCTCTTCCGCAGGAAGTCGTCCTGACCACGATCCCCGAGGATCCAACCTATGCCTATGCCGTGGTCAACAACCAGCGCGTCATCGTCGACCCGCAGACCTACGTCGTCGTCGGCGTCGTTCAGTAAGCGACGGACATCCTTCATTGAAAACAAGCTCTCGATCGGCCGCGCAGCGGTCGGTCGCCGAAACCAGGAGGAAATACCATGGACCAACGTCCTGATCCCCGACTCGACCAGCGTCCGCATGTCACCCAGCAGACCACTGCGGGTAGCGGCGCGACCTGGGGCATCGCAGTCCTGCTGATCGTGGTGATCGCAGCCGGCGCATACTTCGTCTTCGGTGGTACGAATACTGCCGAAACGCCTGCTACGCCCGCTACGGAAAGCAGCACGCCCGCAGCCCCGCCGGCCGATGCTCCGGCTCCGCCGCCGGCTGACACGACAACGCCGCCCGCCGGTTCTGCAACGCCCCCCGCTGCTGATCCGGTCACCCCGCCGGCTGCAACCGATCCGGCTCCGGCCGCACCGGCTCCGACTGGTGGTGCCACCGATACGCCGCCGGCAACCACGACACCTTAATCGGTGTACCAATGCACAGCGAGGCCGGCCCCTGTGGGGGCTGGCCTTTTTCGTGCCGATACGCTTTTCTCTTGAGGCGTGCGGCGCAGCGACGGGACAGGAGGTGTCCAATGGGTGATGAGGGGCTGATGAGCACTGAGCCGGGCCGTGCGCCACGTCTCGTCATCGATCCCGCCGACTATGCCGCTGTCTATGCGATCGGTGACGTTCACGGCTGTCTCGACGCGCTTCTGGAACTGGAAGACATGATCCGCGAGGACGCCCTGTCGATCGATGGGCGCAAGTTGATCGTGATGCTCGGCGACTATGTCGACCGAGGACCGAAATCCGCTGCCGTCCTCTATCATCTCACGGCATCGTCGCCCTCAGGCTTCGAGCGGGTTTGCCTGCGCGGCAATCACGACGATGCCTTCCTCGCCTTTCTCGACGGTGATCCGGCCGGTGACTGGGTCCTCGACCACGGTGCGGAGACGACCTTCGCGTCCTATGGTATCGAGGTGGAAGAATTTAACCTGCCTGCGGGCCGTTTTGCCTTGAGAGAGGCCATCAGGAATGCAGTTCCGAGCAGCCATGTGGCATTTATCAGATCGCTGCCGGTGCTGCTCACAATGGGTACGGATGTCTTCGCCCATGCCGGTCTGAAGCCGGGGCGACCGCTTTCCGAGCAGACCGATGACGATCTCATGTGGATCAGGCGATCCTTCCTCGATCTCGGTCCTGGGCTGCCTGTTCGGGTCTTTCACGGGCATACGCCGATGCGGGAAGCCCATGTTGGGCCGGATCGGGTCAGTCTCGACACGCATTGCTATCGCACCGGACGGTTGACGGCCGCGCGTGTTGTTGCTGGAGACGTGTCCATCCTCTCGGTCGGGTGACCTCATTGGAGCGTTTCAGCGCGGAGCTTTGTTAGGCGCGGGCTTGCCCCATTCGGCAATCGCGATGCCACCGAGAACGAGCACCAGCGCTACCACATGAAAGACTTCCAGCTTTTCGCCGAGGATGGTGACCGATAGCAGCGTACCGAAGACCGGCACCAGATTGATAAAGAGACCGGCACGGTTTGCGCCAATGCCTTCGACACCCTTGATATAGAGGATCTGAGAGATCAGCGAGGGGAACAGGCCCGCATAAAGGATGATGAGCCAGCCGCGCGTGTCGGGCAGGATCAACTCGCCTTGGCCCGCTTCCCACCAGAGAAGCGGCAGACAGGTGATTGCGGCGGCGAGTGCCGGCACGGCCATCAGGCTCTTCCAGTGGACGGGCGGCTTCCAGCGCAATGACACGGTGTAAATCGCGTAGGCGATGCCGGCAAACAGCATCAGAAGATCGCCATAGTTCAGCGTCAGGGTCAGCAAGGTCTGGAGATCGCCATGAGAGGCGGTGACCGCCGCGCCGATGAAGCTGATCATGAAGCCGAGGATCTGGACCGCCGAGACGGCGATACGAAACAGCAGAAAGTTGATGACGAAGATCAGAACCGGGATCGCGCCCTGTTCGATCGCACCGTTCACCGCACTCGTGTATTTCAGCGCTGTGTAGAGGAAGCCATTGAAGGCAGCATAGCCGACGGCGCCGTAGAAAATCAGCAGCTTCCAGTTGGCCTTCAGCACCGCCCAGTCCTTGCGGATCTGCGGGACTGCGATGGAGGCGATCACCAGGGTCGCGAGTGCCCAGCGGCCGAAGCTCAGCACCATCGGGCTCACATGGCCAAGCGCCAGCTTGCCGGCAATCGTGTTGCCGCCCCAGAGCAAGGTCGTGATGACGAGAAAACTATAGGCGCGGATGGGCAAGACGTCATTCCCTGCATGCGGACGCCGCGTGACGAACCCGTGTGCCCCCGGTCTGTCACGGCGCGAATTGCCTCCGAAATAGGCCAGAGGGGATTGTTTGTCACGTAAAAAGCCAAATCGCCGGTCAAGACGGGTCGATTTCCCAAAAACAACACAGTATACATGCGCGGGTTTGGGTAGGCGCAGGCACTGCGCAATATACAGGATTATGTGATGACGAATGTCGTGGTGATTGGTTCGCAATGGGGTGACGAGGGCAAGGGCAAGATTGTCGACTGGCTCTCCGAACGTGCGGACATCGTGGTCCGCTTCCAGGGCGGACACAATGCCGGCCACACGCTCGTCATCGACGGCGTTTCCTACAAGCTATCCCTGCTTCCGTCAGGCGTCGTGCGTCCCGGCAAGAAGGCCGTGATTGGTAACGGCGTCGTCGTCGATCCGCATGCGCTGATCGCTGAAATCGGCCGGCTGAAGGATCAGGGCGTCGAAGTGACGCCGGACAATCTGCGCATTGCCGAAAACGCCACGCTGATTCTCTCGCTGCACCGCGAACTCGACGGCATGCGCGAAGATGCGGCCTCCAACAGCGGTACCAAGATCGGCACGACCCGTCGCGGCATCGGCCCGGCCTATGAAGACAAGGTCGGCCGTCGCGCGATCCGCGTCATGGATCTCGCCGACCTCGACGCGCTGGACGGCAAGGTCGAACGGATCCTGACCCATCACAACGCGCTGCGTCGCGGTTTCGGCGTTGCCGAAATCGAGCACAAGACGATCATGGACGAGCTTACCTCGATCGCCGATCGCGTTCTGCCCTTCATGGATTCGGTCTGGGTGCTCCTGGACAAGGAGCGCCGCAAGGGCTCGCGCATCCTGTTCGAAGGTGCGCAAGGCTCCCTGCTCGATATCGATCACGGCACCTATCCTTTCGTCACCTCGTCGAACACGGTTGCCGGCCAGGCCGCTGCCGGTTCCGGCATGGGCCCGGGCTCGCTCGGCTATATCCTCGGGATCACGAAGGCCTACACGACCCGCGTCGGGGAAGGTCCGTTCCCGACCGAGCTGCACGACGAGATCGGCCAGTTTCTCGGCGAGAAGGGCCATGAATTCGGCACGGTCACGGGCCGCAAGCGCCGTTGCGGCTGGTTCGACGCAGCGCTCGTGCGCCAGTCGGTCGCCACCAATGGAATCACCGGTATTGCATTGACCAAACTCGATGTTCTCGATGGTCTTGAAGAGCTGAAGATCTGCGTCGGCTACAAGCTTGACGGCCAGGAAATCGACTATCTGCCGGCAGCTCAAGCGGCTCAGGCGCGTGTCGAGCCGATCTACATCACGCTTGAAGGCTGGAAGGAATCGACCGTCGGAGCCCGCAAATGGGCGGATTTGCCGGCTCAAGCGATCAAATATGTCCGTCAGGTCGAAGAACTGATCGGTGCGCCGGTCGCCCTTCTGTCGACAAGTCCGGAACGCGACGACACCATACTTGTGACGGACCCTTTCGAGGACTAATCTAGGATTTTAATGAAATTTTGCCGGCGCGGCGGCCCGGCTCTCAAGAGAAAGTGCTGATGGCTGACTTTATCGCTGTGATTCGACGGGCCGTGGATGGCCTGTCGAACAATACTCCGGAGATGCGCGCGCGAGTCTACGAAAAGGCTCGCGCCGCTGTCGTTCGGCAGCTCGAGAACATGTCACCGCGCCCGCCCGAGCATATGCTGCAGCGTCAGCTCGACAAGCTCGATGCGGCTATCCGTGAAGTCGAAGCGGAACATGCGGATGCCTTGCCGCCGCTCGACGAGGCGCCTGAACCTTCCGTGCCTGCAGCTGCGGCTACCGGTGTGGCAACGGCAGCGGCTGTCTCTGCGCCCGCCTGGGCCGAGCCGCAGCCGGAATACGTGCCTTCTTCGAACGAGGAAGTCGCGGCGCAGGAACCGGCGGTAGACGCTGCTCCGGCCGCACAGCCGGTCGAGCCTCAACCGGCGGTGAGCGGTGATGACTGGGCGGACGCGCATATGGCCGAGCCTGCGGCCCCTGCGCCGGTTGAAGAGCCAGCCTATGTCGCCGAAGAACCAGCCTACGTCGCCGAAGAAACCATCACGCCCGTAGAAGAGGCTCTTCCGGAACAGGCCGTCGAACCGATGCGGCCGGCGGAAACCGCCTGGCAGGATCAACCCTTTGCGGTTCAGGAGCCGGAGAACGACTATTCGCGGCTCTACGAGAGCCGTGAAGACGATGCTCCTGCTGTCGAGCCGGAGCCGCAATACGAACCGGCGCCGGAGGCGAGGCACGAGGTCGAAACCGTCGCAGCCGCTGCGACCTACGGCGACGTTCCGACCGCCGAAGAGACCTGGCCTCGGGGCGATGAGCCGGAGACGGCTGCACCCGCCTGGGATGCCGGGCCTGCCGTGGAGGCCGAGCCGGTGGCCGAAGAAATTCGGCCGGTGGATGCGTCCGTCGAGGCCGAACCTTATCACCAGCCAGAGGCACCGGAAGTGGGCGTCCGGGTGGATTCGGTCGAGGATTGGCTGCAGAGCCGCGCGCTCGATCCGGCACCGACTGTACCCTCGGCAAGCTGGGACCTGCCGGCTGCGACCGAAACGGCTGCCAATCGCGTGCCCGAACTGCCGGAAATCGACACCGCCCCGCCGGCCGTCTCCTACACGCCGACCGACGAGTTCCCTGCCTATGAGGAACCCGTACATGTCGAGGCCAGCAACAACTATGTCGCGCCGGAGGGTTTGAGCCTTCCTGATGCCGACCCTGTCGTGCTCGACAAGATCGCCTCCACCTCCGCTGCACCGGCAATCGACGCCGATGACTTCAGCCAGTGGTTCCAGGAGCATGTCGATCAGGGCGAGACCCAGAAAGGCAATGGCGATCAGGCGTCTGCTTCTGCCGCCCCTGCTGCCAGCGAATGGGATGAGCATATCGACAGCTTTGCACCCAGCGCCAAGGGTGCACAGGTCGAGGTTGCCGGCCAGGCCGATGGCATGGAAGCGCTGGTCGGTGGTTATGGCCAGCAGCCTGCCTACCGCCTCGAGCCGAAGAAGCGTCGCAATCCTGCGCCGATCATCGTCGCCGCACTTGTTTTGGTGGTGCTCGGAGCGGGCGGCTATCTCGCCTGGAGCATGCGGGATCAGATCGGCAGCATGGTCGCCAATCTGACGGGTGAAGTGGCGCCGACACAAGAGACCGCAGACGCGCCCGAGACGACACCTGCCGAACAGCCGCAGCCCCCGGCCGACACTGCAGCTGCACCGCAAGAGGCGGCTCCTACTGTTGACGACGGCAGCCAGAAATTCACGCAGCGACTGCGTCCGGACGGGACGGAAATCGATGCAGGTGCCGGATCGGCGCCGATCGAGGGAGCGCCCGCTGAAGGTCGCTCCGTCTCGGCCCAGACCGTTGCATCCACTGTCGAGCCGACCGATGCGCCGGCTGCTGCCAATGGCGCGGCTGCCACGCAGACACCGGGAGCCGCCGCCAATACGTCAGCCGTTGCCGGCGGGGAAAAGCTCTTCCTCTACGAAGAGCGCATCGGCCAGGCAACGCCGGTCGCAGTCCCTGGTTCGATCACATGGTCGGCTGTGCGTGAAAACGGTGCGGACGGCCGACCCGATCCGCAGATCCAGGGCCGTATCAACGTGCCGGAGCGCGGCATCTCGGCGCTCCTGACCTTCAAGCGCAACACCGACAATTCGCTGCCGGCGAGCCACATCATCGAAGTGGTGTTCTCCGTACCTGCGGATTTCGAGGGTGGTGCGGTCGAGAACCTGCAGCGGATTGCCATGAAGCGTACCGAGCAGGACCGAGGCGACCCACTGGTGGCCGTGACGGCCAAGGTTACCGACGACACCTATCTCGTGGCGCTCAACGACTTCGAGGACGTGGTAAGGCGTAACATGGATCTTTTATCCACGCGCGGCTGGATCGATATTCCCGTCACCTACCGCAATGGTCGACGCGCGCTGATCACCCTCGACAAGGGAACGACCGGTGGAAATGTCTTCGATCAGGTCATCCGCGAGTGGGCGGCATTGACGCCCGCCGCGCCAGCGAACTGAGGCTCGTCCCTATCGCTTTCTACGGATCCGCCGGGCATGCCCCGGCGGATTTTTGTTTTCGAGTTGAGGGCAGGGCAGCGAAGTCTTTTTCCCTAACGACCAACGCAGGGACGACGTGATGTCATCACAGGCGCAGCGATCATCCACGATTCCCTCTGCCGATCCCGGCAATGATCCAGCGATTGCCTTCCTGTCCGTCAGCAAGAGTTTCGGGCGCGGCAGCGGCGTCGTTCAGGCGCTCGATGATTTGAGCCTTTCCATCTCCCGAGGTGTCGTTTATGGCCTGCTCGGTCCGAACGGCGCGGGCAAAAGCACGCTCCTGCGCATCCTCGCCGGATTGTTGAGGCCCGATCGCGGCGAGATCCGGATTTTCGGCGAGCCGGCTTGCCCCGGCCAGCGCCGCCGTCTCGGCATGCTGATCGAATCGCCAAGCTTCTACCCCTTCCTGACGGCCCGAGAACATTTGCACATGTTGGCTCGCTCCACGCGTACCCTGGCGCTTGTCGAGCCGGTGTTGCGGCGCATCGGGTTGGAGAAGGCCGCTGACAAGGCCGTTTCCGGTTTCTCGCTTGGCATGAAGCAGCGGCTCGGTATCGGCTGTGCGCTGATCGGGCAGCCGGATGCGCTCGTCCTCGACGAACCAACCAACGGGCTTGATCCCGATGGCATACTGGAGATGCGGGCCCTTATCGACGATCTGGCGCATCGCGATGGTTTGACAGTGCTTCTTTCCAGTCATCTGCTGGACGAGGTGGAGCGGGTCTGTGACCGGGTGGCGATCCTCCAGCGGGGGACACTGGTCGCCGAAGGTGCGGTTGCAGACCTCCTTGATCGTGACGGGCGCTTCTGGCTGAAAGTGGACGCGCCGGATGCGGTGCTTGCCCGTCTCGGCGATGAGGCCGAGGAAGCGGACGGCGGCGTTTACGTACGGATCGAACGGACGGAGGTACCCAACCTCATCCTGTCGCTCGCCAATGCCGGCGTTGGCATTCACGAGGCCAAGTGGATCAAGCCGGATCTGGAAACCGTCTTCCTCTCTGAGACGCGGGAGGTGCGCTCATGAACCCGCTTCTCTCTGCCGAAATGCTCAAGCTTGTCCGTCAGCCGGGGACCCTGTTCTGGGGATTCCTGGCCGTGCCGATCGCGGCACTTCTGGTCAAGCTGGTCATCGCAGGCTTCATCCATCTGCGTCTGGGGCGGCAGTCCGGCGATGTCGATGTGTTCCTGTCGGCGGCGAAGAGCCTCAGTCTCTCTGGAAACTCGCTGGGTCACCTGCTCTTTGCGCTCGGGATCGCCACCGTCTTCTTTCTCGAATATCGCTATTCCACCTGGCGGCTGCTGGTGCCCAGGCATCCGCGCGTGCAGCTCTTCGCCGCCAAGCTGCTCGTCTGCCTTGCGTGGCTCGCCGTTGCGCTTCTGGTGGCAGCTGTCGGCGATATGGTGCTGACTGTGCTGTTTGGTATGCTGGAGGGGCAAGGTTTCGACATCACGGCGTCTTCGCTCGTGACGCTTTCGGCGGCATTCGGCATCGCTTTTCTTGAGCTTGCGGTCCTGGCGTCGCTCGCTGCCCTGCTCGTGGTTGCCTTTCGGTCGATGATCGCGGCCGTTATCCCGACCTTTCTGCTGGCGATCGGTTCGACACTGCTCCAACTCTATCTAGGAGCGGATGCCGATCGGTTGCCATTGCCGGGCTATGCGGCTCAGGACTTGCGGGACTGGTTGCTGGCGGGAGGGGCGCCCGTTGCGGCAATGATAGGCGCCGCGGTGCTTTTCGGCTGGTTCTGTGCCCTGACGGGGCTTGGGCTTGCCGTCTTTTCGCGGCAGCAACTGGCATCGGAGTAACAAGGGGCCACCGACAAAGGAAAAGCCGCCCGGTTGCCCGGACGGCTTGAGCCAGTTGTCGTCGATGTCGACGACTTTTAAGCCTCGACCACGCGCAAGGCCTTGGCGCGCTCCAGGGCGTCCTTCTGGACGGCTTCCTGTACCTTTTCGAAGGCGCGGACCTCGATCTGGCGAACACGCTCGCGGCTGATGTCGAACTCGGTGGAGAGCTCTTCCAGCGTGACCGGATCATCTGCGAGGCGGCGCGCCTCGAAGATGCGGCGTTCGCGGTCGTTCAGCACGCTCATGGCCCGCTTCAGCATGCTGCGGCGGGTTTCGAGCTCGTCCTGTTCGATCAGGACGGCTTCCTGGCTCTCGTGGTCGTCGACGAGCCAATCCTGCCACTGACCGCTTTCGCCTTCGGCGGCGCGCAAGGGAGCATTCAGTGATGCGTCGCCGGAGAGGCGGCGGTTCATCGAAATGACCTCCTCCTCGGACACCTTCAGCTTGGTCGCGATCTCGGTGACCTGGTCGGGCTTCAGGTCGCCTTCCTCGATCGCCTGGATCTTGCCCTTGAGGCGGCGCAGGTTGAAGAACAGGCGTTTCTGATTCGCGGTCGTGCCCATCTTCACCAGCGACCAGGAGCGCAGGATGTATTCCTGGATCGAGGCCTTGATCCACCACATGGCATAGGTCGCCAGGCGGAAGCCACGCTCGGGGTCGAACTTCTTGACGGCCTGCATCAGGCCGACATTGCCTTCAGAGACGACTTCGCCGATCGGCAGGCCGTAGCCGCGATAGCCCATGGCAATCTTCGCAACCAGACGCAGGTGGCTCGTGACCATCCGGTGCGCCGCGTCACGGTCGCCGTGCTCGGCATAACGCTTGGCAAGCATGTATTCTTCCTGGGGTTCCAGCATTGGGAACTTGCGGATCTCGTCCAGGTAACGGTTGAGGCCGGCTTCTCCGGCTGTGATCGATGGCAAACTGCTGCGGGCCATATAGCACCCCTCTTTCTTCGCGGGCTCCCAAAATCCGGCGAGCCCTATCTCCGTGGATCTCTCTATCCCACAGAAATCCGTATGACAGATAAGTATGGCAAAACGGCGATACAAGATTTGCGTTCCGTCACGAGAGCGTGACGGAGTGTCAACCGATAAAGAACGGCCAGGCTCAGAGCGTTAGAGTCTCACATCGCCTTCAGCGCATCGATCACCTTCTGCAGATCCGCCGGGATCGGGGCTTCGAAGCGCATGGTTTTGCCTGTGGTCGGGTGTTCGAAGGCGAGCAGGTAGGCATGCAGCGCCTGGCGGTGGAATTTGTTGACGGCGCGCTTGGCGTCTTCGGGCAGGAGGTTCGCCTTGGTCTTGAAGGCGGCGCCATATTCCTGGTCGCCGACGAGCGGATTGCCGATATGGGCCATGTGGACGCGGATCTGATGGGTGCGGCCGGTCTCCAGGCGGCACTCGACCAGTGAGGCAAGGCAGGTGGCGTCCGGCTTTTCGCCATAGCGTTCGAGCACGGTGTAATGGGTGATCGCCTCGCGGGCGTCGTCGGTATCCTCGCGCTTCACCGTGCGCTTCGTGCGGTCGGCGCCGGAGCGGCCCAGCGCCGCATCGATCGTTCCGGCGAGCGTGCGCGGGCGGCCCCAGACGACGGCACGGTAGGCGCGCTCCAGCGGGCCGGTGCGGCCGTGATCGGCGAACTGGTCGGCGAGGTGACGATGGGCGATATCGTTCTTGGCGACGACCATCACGCCCGACGTGTCCTTGTCGAGCCGGTGCACGATGCCGGGGCGCTTGACGCCACCGATGCCCGAGAGCGTGTCGCCGCAATGATAGATCAGCGCATTGACCAGCGTGCCATGCCAGTTGCCGGCGCCGGGATGGACGACGAGGCCTGGCGGCTTGGCAATCACGATCAGGTCCTTGTCTTCGTAGAGGACCTCGAGCGGGATGTTTTCGCCCTTCGGCTGCGGATCCTCAGGCTCGGGCAGATCGATGACGACAGTGTCGCCCGGCTTGATCTTGCGGTTCGGGCTGTCGAGCAGATTGCCGTTTAGCTGCACCGCGCCTTGTTCGATCAGCGCCTTGACCCGGTTGCGGGAAAACTCCTGACCGAGCGCCGCTGTCAGCCAGGCGTCGATGCGGCCTGAGGCGTCGTCCTCGGCAATCAGCTCTTTCCTTGATGCGGCGGCTTCGTTAAAGGGGTCGGTCATCATGTCATCCCGTCTTACGGCGGCCAAGGTCTCGGCCTTTGTCGCTGCCATTTGGCACAGACCGGGGTCTTCGACAATCGACAGCCGGTCTGCCCGGCAATTTTCTCCGGCTCGTTCGCATCGGAGAAGGCATGCAAATCAGCGCGAACTCGGATTGGAAACGACTGCTGCCATGGCTCATATCGACGACGAGAACCCGGAAGACAAGCCGCTTGATCCCGTCATGGAAGGTGTGCGCCGCAAGATGGTCAAGCTGCAGCTCATCTCGGGCGGCATCATGGCGGTGCTCTTTCTCGCCGTGCTCGTATCGATCTTCTACAAGCTGACGCGCGATGAAGGTGGGGCCGAGCCGGTCGCTACGACATCGCAGCCCTTCGCCGTGCCCTCAGACCAGCCACTCAGCCTGACCGCCAACCTGCCAGCCGGCTTCCGCGTCGTGCAGACCTCGCTCTCCGGCAGCCAGATGCTGATCTACGGCGAAACGGCTGATGGCGCGCGTAAGGCCTACGTCTTCGATCTTTCGCTCGGCCGCATCATTGCCGACGTCACGCTTGCCGGCAACTGAGGCAGGCGTGGAAGCGGGTCGCCTTATCGAGATCACCGACCCCGGCGATTTGAGGATCGCCGAGTTCACCTCGATCCGCGAACGCGACCTGACCGGCCGGCACGGCCAGTTTGTTGCCGAAGGCACGGTGGTGCTCTCCATGCTGGCCAAGGCGCATGCAGGCGGCGGGTCGGTGCGGGCGGAAAAGCTGCTTCTCCTCAAAAACCGGGTGGCCGGGTTATCCGATCTGATCGGGCAGTTTGCGGCTGATATTCCGGTCTACGTGGCCGAGGCTGCGGTTCTGGACGCGATCGCCGGCTTTCACCTGCATCGTGGCGTCCTTGCGCTCGGCAGCCGTGCTGCGCCACCTGAACTGAACGATCTGGTCGCACGCCTGCCTGAAAGCTCTCTGGTGCTGGTTGGCTGCGGCATTTCCAATCACGACAATGTCGGCGCCCTGTTCCGTAATGCGGCGGGCTTTACCGCAGATGCCGTCTTCCTCGACGAGACTTGCTGCGATCCGCTCTATCGCAAGGCTCTGCGTGTTTCCGTCGGATCGGTGCTGACGGTTCCCTATGCTCGGCAGGGGAGCGCAGAAGAGGTGCTCGGGGCACTTGCAACCGCCGGGTTCGAGATCTGGGCTCTGTCGCCTGGCGGTGTGGTCGAGATCGGTGCGATTGCGCCAGGCCGACGCGTGGCGCTGGTGATGGGCACGGAAGGGGAGGGGCTTCCGGCTGCAATCCTCGACCGTTTCCGATCGGCCCGCATCGCCCAGGCCCCGGGGCTGGACAGCCTGAATGTCGGCACGGCGAGCGGGATTGCGCTCTATGCTATTGCGCGCGCCATGGGACGTCTCGGCTAAATCTCACGTCAAGGAAGCGTTTCAGATCACTGAGGCCGTCGTCTTATTCGGCCGGTGTCGCCATGCCGGCGCCGCGACCGATCGATGGGTCCATGGCGAGCACTCGGTCGACCAGGCTCTTCGGCTTGTCGCCGCTTTTTGATTGCGGTGAGACGAATTCGGTGATGACGCTCTGCTCGCCTTCGCGGGCGGCCGTCAGAACGATCATCTTGGCGGCGATATCGCCGAGTTCTTCGCGCAGGGCATCGTCTTCCGTCGACGCTTTCGCCTTCAACAGGCGCTCGGTCAGGGCCGTCTGGCTTCGGCGGATGTCGTTTTCCAGGGCGGTCGTATCGGTTGCGAGGTTTGAATTGGCGATCTCGTCTTCGGGCATCGGCGTGTCCTTGGAATCGGGTATCGCGATGCCGGCTTCGCGAAGGGCGCGCTGGGCCTCGCGGAGCTGGGCATTGGCCGTCTTCAGCTTGGCGCGAAGATCGCGAAGTTCGCGTGTGCGGCGCTCGACGAGCGAACTTGCGTCGGCTCTTTCGGCAGCATCCCGGGCCAGCACATCTTCGAGCCGCAATACCTTGTGTTCTTCCTGGGCGAGGCGCAGTTCCGCATCCTTGGCGCGTTTGCCGAGCAGCTTGTTTTCCCGCCGCAAGTCTTCGCGTTCGTCGCGCATGCCCTGAATGCGGGTCTTCAGCGTGTCGATCTCGGTGTCGCGGCTCATGGCTTCGATGCGCATGGTGTCCATGTCGCTGATCAGGCGGGCCATGCGATGGGCGCGTTCCTCAAGCTCGACATCCTTGGCAGCGGCGGAAATCTCCACGCGCTTCAACGTCTCGCGGATCGTCGACATTTCCACATCGCTGCGGCGCAGACGCGAGCGCAGGTCGGCGGCTTCCGTGCTCATGTCCTCGATCTGGACCTTGAGTTCCTTCGTCTCGGCGACGAGGCGTGCCGCTTCGCTGCTCAGCGTCTCGTTCTTCAGCGTCAGGCCAAGGGACTTTTCACGTTCGCGGCTCAGGTCATGTTGGGTTTTGGCATTTTCGGCCGCATAGAGTGCGCGCACCATGTCCTTTTGGGCCCGGATCTCCTGCGGGCTGAGCGGCATGGTGGCCTTCAGACGGTTTTCCGTATAGCGCACCACCCGCTGGTGTACGGCCGGGGCAACGAGCATTACCAGCAGCGCTGCTGCCATAAATCCCATTGCGAATATCAGTGTATATTCAATCACGACGGCGCCACAGCACTAGGGAAGCATTAGCAGATAGTTAAGCATGCACGGTGCCGCCCGGCAAGCAGAACAGCCTGACGTGCGACGTCCTTCGACCAATATGGCTAACGACAGAGCAGATCGAGCTTGCTTCAGCCTTAAGGATTAAGGCGAGGCGGCTCAGAACGGGTTCCAGGTCGGCGTGCGCGTCAGCTTCAGATAGCCGACATTGACCCCGAGGCGTGCGCCGATGCCGGTGCGGATCGGCACCAGGATCACGTCGCGGCTCTTCAATACCGTCATGCCGACGCCGGCAACGATGTAAGCCGAGCCGCTCACGCCGCCATAGCGGGCATAGAGCGTGTCGACATCCGGCAGGTCATAGACCAGCATCATGGTGCGGGTGCCGTTGCCGCCGTAGTCGATCCCGAGGGAAGGGCCCTGCCAGAAGACGTCGTGCTGGCCGACATTCTTGGTGTAGAGCGTGCCTTCGCCATAGGTCAGACCGGCAATCAGGGCGCCGGATCCTTCCTGACCGAGAATGTAGCCGTTCGGGAGGCCATACTGTTCGAAGGCCTGCTCGATCACCTTGGCGAGCGCTCCGCTGGTCTCGCCGAAGAAGCCATGGCCTGCGTCGACCACTTCCTGGATCGAATATTCGCCGGCAGCCTGGGCTGGGCGGAGTACCGAAACGACGCTGATCGTTGCCAGAACGGCGATGGCAAGCGACCGCAGCAACGGCAGGGAGCGGTAGGGCAGGTGACGCATAGTGCCTCCTAAATGCGAAGCCGACGGATTCGGCGTCTTCCTTGGGGGTAATTAAACCTAGCGAGCATCGTCTTAATAATCGGTTTACCAACTATGGTGTCATTATGGCCGAACGGCATCCGACCAAGTCGCGGCCAGCGGACGCGTGTCCGACTGTTGCTTCGAGGGTCCACATCTTCTGGAGAAGACCATGGCGAAGAACCCCAACCTCACGCTTGCAGGCCCCGATCTTGCTGCACTGCTTTGCAGCCGTGTCTGCCACGACGTGATCTCGCCTGTCGGAGCGATCAACAACGGCCTGGAACTGCTTGACGAAGGCGGCGCCGATGCCGATGCGATGGACCTGATCCGGACCAGCGCCCTCAACGCTTCGGTCCGCCTGAAATTTGCCCGCCTCGCTTTCGGCGCATCCGGTTCGGTCGGTGCTTCGATCGATACCGGCGAGGCAGAAAAGGCTGCGAAGGACTTTGCGCAGGCCGAGAAGAAGACCGAGGTGACCTGGAGCGGCCCGCGCGCGATCATCGCCAAGAACCGAGTGAAGCTGCTGCTTAACCTCTTCCTCGTCGCCTACGGCGCCATTCCGCGTGGCGGTTCGCTCGACATTTCTCTCGAAAACCCCGAGACGGACGCGAAGTTCAAGATCGTCGCCAAGGGTCGCATGCTGCGGGTGCCGCCGAAATATCAGGAAATCCTGTCCGGCCATCTCGAAGAAGCCGTCGATGCCCATACCATCCAGCCCTATTACACGGTGCTGCTCGCGGATGAGTGCGGCATGGAGCTGAAATGCGTGCCGAGCGAAGGCGAGATCGCGTTCACCGCCGAGGTGGTGGGTTAAGCCGTCCCGATTCGGGACGCGCCGGGGCTACAACCGGTAACCTTTCCTTAGGCGCGGCCCGTTAAGGTATCAATCATATTTCAGATCCCCGTCTCTGGGGAGGGAGGCCACCATGAAGCGCCTGATGATCGCAGATGGATCCGACATCGTTCGCAAGGTCGGCAAGAAGATCCTGTCGGAACTCGACTACCAGGTGACGGAAGCCGCTTCCGGCCGCGAGGCGCTATCGCGTTGCGAGCGTGAGCTTCCCGACGTGATGATCGTCGATGCCGGCATGGATGACGCCCTCGATCTGATCTCGAATGTCCGTGCGCTGCCGGAAGGCAAGGCGGTCAAGATCTATTACTGCGTGGTCGAAGCCGAGCTGAAGGTGATGATGGCCGGCAAGCGGGCCGGGGCCAGCGACTTCCTGCTGAAGCCGTTCGATCGCGAGATCCTCACCAAGACATTCGGCGACAAGGCGATCGCCGCCTGATTTCCCTCCCGGGGACTTGAAGAACGACATCTGACAAGGCGGTGCCCAGGGCGCCGCCTTTTGTGTTTCTGCTGTCCGAGGTCAGGGAAGCCATCGTTTCGTGGCTCTAAAATGCAAGAAGCCCGCGTCACCGACGCGGGCCTCTTTGAAGAAGTGGGAAAAGGCTCACGCCGTTTCCTGGTATTCCGCGCCGTCCGGCTCGCGCAGCACATAGCCACGACCCCAGACGGTTTCGATGTAGTTGGCGCCACCGGCCGCATTTGCGAGCTTCTTGCGCAGCTTGCAGATGAAGACGTCGATGATCTTCAGTTCCGGCTCGTCCATGCCACCATAGAGGTGGTTGAGGAACATTTCCTTGGTGAGCGTGGTGCCCTTGCGGAGCGAAAGAAGCTCCAGCATCTGGTATTCCTTGCCCGTCAGGTGAACGCGCTGACCGCCGACTTCGACCGTCTTGGCGTCCAGGTTCACGATCAGTTCGCCGGTGATGATGATCGACTGGGCATGGCCCTTCGAGCGACGGACGATCGCGTGGATGCGGGCAACCAGCTCGTCCTTGTGGAACGGCTTGGTCATGTAGTCGTCGGCGCCGAAGCCCAGACCACGTACCTTGTCTTCGATGCCCGCCATACCGGAAAGGATCAGGATCGGCGTCTTCACCTTGGACAGGCGAAGGGTACGCAGCACCTCATAACCGGACATGTCAGGCAGGTTCAGGTCGAGCAGAATGATGTCGTAATCGTAGAGCTTACCGAGGTCGACACCTTCTTCGCCGAGATCGGTGGTGTAGACGTTGAAGCTTTCCGACTTGAGCATCAGTTCGATGCTCTGCGCCGTCGCGCTATCGTCTTCAATGAGTAGAACCCGCATATTTATCCCCTTTACCGCCGCCGAAAGGTCAAGATGGCCCCCTACGCGATACGGATCCAGTCGTTGCCTGATTTGAAGGCTGCCACCAATTGGTTAACAAATTCTGATTCCCTCTGGCAAGGTGTATCGAATTTATTAAGCAAAGATTTTAGCCTCCTGATTCTTCATGTGTTTTCGGTCATCGCCACACTTGAATCTGCGCCTCAGGGAAACCCCGTAACCGATTCATTTGACTCATCATTGTCACGAGCTCTTTTCGGGCTCTGGCATTTACTGACCCTTAAGTGATCGGGCTTATCATTAACGATGCCCGTAAACGAAAGGTTACCAAAGGTAGCTTTTTGTTAACGCCGCGGACTTTTTTTGGACGAATCGGTGGCGGGCGTGTTGAGTAGCAAGTGTGGCGGGGGGTCTCGCATCACGGGAGTATTGCGTATGAAGTCGCGTGAGAGCCTGGTACGCCTGAAGGGATTTCAGGTTACCGAAAAGCGTCGGCAATTGCAGCAGTTGCAGTCTATGATGGCTGAATTCGAACGGATGGCGAAGGAGCTAGAAGCTCAGATCGGCATCGAGGAAAAGAAATCGGGCATCACCGATCCCAATCATTTCGCCTATCCCACCTTTGCCAAGGCGGCACGCCAGCGCGCGGACAATCTTCAGGTTTCGATTCGGGAACTGAAGGTCCAGCAGGAAGCGGCAGAACTGGCGTTGGAAGAGGCTGAAGCGGAATACCAGAAGGCAGCCGCTCTCGAAGAGCGCGATGGCCAGATGCGTGTCCGGGCCTGAATAACGCTATTCAGTCTGGTTGAGATTTCAAACAAGAAGGCGGGCGCGGGTTATCCGGCGTCCGCCTTTGTTCGTCTTGGGCACCGGATGGTCGGCGCTCACTTGCGCACGTCGTTCCAATCCGGGTGCCGGTCCATCTGCGCCTTCATGAACGGGCAAAGCGGGATGATCTTCCAGCCGCCGGTGCGCGCGGCAGCCACGGCGTGTTCGGCGAGAGCCTGACCGGCGCCCTGTCCGCGCATGGTGCCGGGAACTTCCGTATGGTCGATGATGATCAGGCTTGCGGAGGCACGGGAATAGGTCATTACGGCGGGTTCGCTGATGCCCTCGATACGGCCGACGTAACGTCCGCCCGATCCTGCTTCCTCACTGGTGATCTGCATTGCCGCCTCCTGTTGCCGCATTTCGATGGTTCTGCTTAACATCGGGCAGTGCCGGCCGGCAACGCAACTGCCGGATACGCAGTGTTCGATGTCGGGAAGGAAGCCATCGTGGTCGTCTGGTTGACGGCGCTCCTCCTCGTCGGAGCCTCGATCTCGATTGCGCTTGGCGTCAGCCTGCCGCTGATGCGGTTCGAAAGCTTTTACGTCTTTTCCACCGATGCCTCGCTCATCGAGGTGATTGTTTCGCTTTATGCTGACGGTGACTGCGTGCTTGCGCTGCTGGTCGCGCTCGTTTCCATCGTCTTTCCGCTGATCAAGTTGCTGCTTCTGACGGCCGAGGAAATTGCTGGCGAGGCGCAACCGGGGCAGGGGGCGCTGACGCGCCTGGTCCCGGTGTTGTCGAAATGGTCGATGATGGATGTGTTGCTGGTCGCAATTGTCATCTTCGCGACGAAATCCAGCGGCTCGCTCAGGCCTTCACGCAGCCGGGCCTTTGGTTCGATGCCGGCTCGAGCCTGGCAGTTGCGGCGCTGAGTGGCTTGAACGCAGGACGCTTCGCCCGAAAAGCATGAAACCGGCAGGCTGGGGCCTTGCCGGTTTCAGGTATGGGTCTGATGCAAATGGAAGTGTACCGGGCGAGCCGGTACGAAAATGGACTAATGGCGATACTGCTGAATTCGGGTGGTGCGCAGGCCCGGCAGGCCGTGGTCGTTGATCGACGACTGCCAGGACAGGAATTCCTCGACCGTCAGGGTGTAGCGTTCGCAGGCTTCTTCCAGGCTCAACAGGCCACCACGCACAGCCGCGACAACCTCAGCCTTGCGGCGGATCACCCAGCGGCGCGTATTGGCCGGCGGAAGATCGGCAATCGTAAGGGGGCTGCCATCGGGGCCGATGACATATTTCACTCGTGGGCGGATCATTTCGGTCATTGGACTCTCTATACAAACTCAAGACCACACACCCTCATACTAGGACCGATGCTTTAAAATTTGCCTAAGCCCATTGTAAGCATTTGATAATAATTTTCCCGATCAGGCCGGAGCAAGAGTCGTCGCGTTGCAGGCAAGTTGATTAAACTTGCGGCAAATGCATAGGAGTTATGCGAGGACTGCGACTGGTGCCCATTAGCGATCTATGGCATTGGCTCCGCAGCAATACTGATGTCTCGATCGTTATCTCGATCGGAAGGGTAGATGTCGAGCATCGCGGTTCCCGTCGGGCGCCGCAAGACCGGCGACAGGCCCAGCTGATACTCGTTCCGCATGGAACGATTCAATGTCCATAAACATTCGAAATCCCGATCGGACGAACGTCCGGTCGAAAGGAGTTTTATGTTCAGGCCAACTGATGTGACGGGCAGTCACGGTCTTGGTGACGGTGATGCCGTTTTTCAGAGCGAAGCGCTCTCCACCGGCCCATTGGGACGCGAGTTCTCTGCGCTCGGTCGCAGCCATGGCTTCCGAAACACGCTGCTTGCGCGCGTTCCAAAGGCCGATAGTCCGGAGTTCTCGGCCAATCTGATCCTCTGCACCTGGCCCGACGAATTGCGCCTCGGCTATGAGGCGGCAGAAGTCTATGCCGGCAGCCTGCTGATCGCGCGGATCAAGCAGACGATCCTTCCGCTCTTCACGCATGACAACCTGTTCCTCGGCACACCGGGTTCGGAGGCGCGCCAGCCGCTTGCCCCGCTTTTCCAGCAGTTCGAGCTCGGCGGTTCTCTGGTCCTCAATCTCTACGACCGAAACCAAACCCAATATGTGCTCGTCTTTTCGGGGCGCGACCATGCGCCCGAGCGTCCGGAAATCGCGGCACTCCAGCTGGGTGCAATGGAGCTCCTGGATGCCGGCGTCGAGGCCCTGGTGCCGCGGCTCGGACCGAAGGAAAAGCTGTCGGCCCGCGAGATCGAATGTCTTCGCTGGTCGGCTGCCGGCAAGAGCAGCGACGAGATTGCCATCATTCTCGACATTTCGAGCCATACGGTCGTCAGCTATCTGAAGAGCGCGATGCGCAAGCTCGAGGCGGTGAACCGCATGCAGGCGGTGGCGCGAGCCTGTCGCTATCGGCTGCTCTGACAGCAGTATCTTTGCAAACGAAAAGGGCGCCGGCTTTTCAAGCGGCGCCCTTCGTCGTTCTGGCCTTCAGAGAAAGGCGAGGCTGAGCTCGGTCTTGCCGTAGCCGAACTGGTACTGGATCGTGCCTTGATGGCGAAGTGCCAGCGTGTCGCCGGCATCGAGCCAGACCAGGGCGACCGTGCTCGATGTCCCGGCACCGCCGACATGGCTTGCGATATCGGTAGATCCGTTGCGGCTGACATGAACGGTGTGGGTGCCCGTGCTGACGGCGGAGACGCTGAGCGACAGCAGATAGTAACCGGATGCCGCGACCACGAGTGGCCGGCCATGGCCGGAGGCAAGCGGGGCGCCGAGGGACATGTCGCCACCGGAGAGGTGCAGATCGTCAAAGCCGGTAAAGCTGCCGGCCGCTGGTGTCAGCGTTGTTGCGGCAAGAGCGGCGCGGGCCAGCGGCCGCTGGTCGTGGCGGACGTAGCCTTCCGGGGTGACGCTCACGGCCTGGCGCCAACCTGTCAGGTCGCCGTTCACCTTCAGCGAGAAGCGATCCTCTCCGGCAAGGCCCATTTCTGCACGCCCCTGCCAGTTGGACTGGAAGATCATGCTCGCGGTATCCGCGGTTCCCGCCTTGTTGATCGCCAGCCGATGGCTGTCGCCTGCGTGATTGAACAGGGCTGCCGGCGAAGAAAGGGAGAGCCTGTTGAAGCCATCGGCATCGGCGGCGATCCCCAGACGCTCGAAGCGCGCTTCCTCCGCCAGCGGCGGGACAATCCACTCAGTGCCGTCGAAACTCTTTAACCTCTGCTCGCCGAGGAAAAGAGCGTGCCAGCCGATCCTAGGTGTCATGAAGACCCACACGCCGTCCTGAAACAGCGCGAGTTGCCCGGCATGCCCTGTCCACAGACCGCTTTCCGGCTCGACCACCCAGTAGATTTCTCCTTCCTCCGGAGCGGGAGGCGGACTGCTCGAATTGCCGACGACAACCAGTTGTACCAGCGCGTCCAGCCGCTGAAGCGCTTCATTGTGGGTGACGTGTTTCTGCGCCTGCGCCGGCAGGATGAAGGGCAGGGGGAGATTGGGGCTTGCGTCTGGCATGGTCTCTCCTTCGCGTTCGGCTGCCGGGGCAGCGCGGGTTGAAGCGGAGAGTGTGAGCGAGGTGCAGAGGAGGGGGATGAAAAGCACATGCCCCCATTGAAAAATATTGAGTTTTTCCGAAACTCATCCCCGCTCGGAGGGGCGTCCCGTGGCCAGGAAGGGCGGGTTTTCGAAGGCACGCAGCCCGGGAAGGCGTTTGCCATAGGTGAGCGGCGCGCCGTCTTCGGTGGCAACCATGCCGCCGGCCGCCCGAAGTACGGCATCGCCTGCAGCCGTGTCCCATTCCATTGTCGGGCTGAAGCGGGGGTAAAGGTCGGCGACCCCCTCGGCTACCATGCAGAACTTGAGCGAGGAGCCGACGGTCTTGCGCTCCAGGATTGCGGCCTTACGGATATAGGCGTCGGTTGCATCGCAATTGTGAGAGCGCGAAACCAGGGCTGACGGGGAAGCCCCCTTCAAACGTGCCGCAATCGGCATGCGGGCGATCACCGCATCCTTCTCATCCAGCTTGACCTTCTCCGCCTTGCCTCCGCCGCCAAGATAGAGCGCGTGCAGTGCTGGCGCATGGACGACACCGAGGACTGGCGTGCCGGCCTCGATCAGGGCGATGTTGACGGTGAAATCATCGTGGCCACCGATGAATTCGCGGGTGCCATCAAGGGGGTCGACGAGAATGAAACGGCCGCCGCTGACATCGGGAATACGCCCGGCGGCGACCTCTTCCTCGGCAACCACAGGGACGTCGGGCATGTGGCGGGCAAGGGCTGCGAGGATCAGCCGCTCAGCGGCTTCGTCAGCTTCTGTCACCGGTGAGGTGTCGCCTTTCAGGCGTACGGCTGCACCGGCCCTGTAAATGTCGAGGATCACGCGGCCCGCGGCAATCGCGCTCTCTTCGAAGAGTTTCAGTATGTCTGCCGACTGCTGCACCGAACCGGGCTCCCGATCACTTCACACTCGGTTTAACGGTGTCGAATGGGCTTGGGAAGTGCGCTGTGCCGCGGGCCGCCATGCTTGCCTGATGTTTCTGTGCTGCACTGCGATCAAACCTGTGTTCCATGTCTCAAACAGCATAGATTTTGTCCTGATCGCGCTTGCTCTTTGTGACGCCTATGCGAATGTGACGCGACATTTGCAGAGGTTGTTCGATGCGTTATTCCGCCCTTTCGATCTTCCGCCAGGCGCTTTCCGGCAACCGGAACTGGGCGCCGATGTGGCGCGAGCCGCAGCCGAAGCCGCACTACGATGTGATCATCGTCGGCGGGGGAGGGCACGGCCTTTCGACGGCCTATTATCTCGCCAAGGAATTCGGCATCACCAATGTCGCCGTTATCGAGAAGGGTTATCTCGGCGGCGGTAATGTCGGACGAAACACGACGATCATCCGCTCGAACTACATGCTCGAAGGCAACGAACCCTTCTACGAATTCTCCATGAAGCTGTGGGAAGGCCTGGAGCAGGACTTCAACTACAATGCCATGGTCTCGCAGCGCGGCATCGTCAATCTCTTTCATTCCGACGGCCAGCGCGACGCCTATGCGCGGCGTGGCAATGCGATGATGATGCATGGGGTGAAGGCCGAGCTGCTCGACCGCGAGCAGGTGCGCCAGATGATGCCCTATCTCAATTTCGATCATGCGCGCTTCCCGATCATGGGCGGGTTGCTTCAGCGGCGCGGCGGCACGGCCCGCCATGATGCCGTTGCCTGGGGCTACGGGCGCGGTGCGGACGAGCGCGGCGTCGATCTCATCCAGCATTGCGAAGTGACCGCTATCCGCCGCGACGAACTCGGCCAGGTGACCGGCGTCGAAACGACCAAGGGCTTTATCGGCTGCAACAAGCTGGCGCTGGCGACTGCCGGTCATACGTCCGTGACCGGCAAGATGGCCGGGCTCGACCTGCCGATCGAGACGCATGTGCTGCAGGCCTTCGTGTCGGAAGGCATCAAGCCTGTGATCGACAATGTCATCACCTATGGTGCGGGACATTTCTACATCTCGCAGTCGGACAAGGGCGGTTTGGTTTTTGGGGCCGATATCGACTATTATTCCTCCTATGCCCAGCGCGGCAATCTTGCGACCGTCGAGCATACGATTGAGGAGGGCGTGTCGCTGATCCCCGGTCTGTCCAGGGTCCGCGTGCTGCGCGCCTGGGGTGGCGCCATGGACATGTCGATGGATGGTTCGCCGATTATCGACCGCACGCCGATCGACAATCTCTACCTGAATTGCGGCTGGTGTTACGGCGGCTTCAAGGCGACGCCGGCTTCCGGCTTCTGCTATGCCCATCTGATCGCCAAGAACGAGGCCCATCCCGTGGCCCGCCTCTTGCGCCTTGATCGCTTCGAACGCGGCTTTGCCGTCGATGAAGGCGGCAAGGGTCCCCAACCGAACCTGCATTGAGACATCGCCATGGCAAGCCTGATTACCTGTCCGCATTGCGGCGTCCGTCCCAAGGAAGAGTTCAGCATTCGCGGTGATGCCAGCCCGGTGCGCCCGGCGCCCACAGCGACTGATGATGCCTGGAACGCTTACGTCTTCCTCCGCGACAACCCGAAGGGCCGGATCATCGAGCACTGGCACCATTCGGCTGGCTGCCGCCGCTGGCTGGTGGTCGAGCGCGACAATGCCGCAAGTCACGAGGTCTATAGCGTGACCGATGCGCGCGATTACGCGAAGGAGGCGGCGCGATGACCGGCTACAGGCTTTCCTCCGGTGGGATCGTCAACCGCGCCCGCACGCTTTCCTTCACCTTCGATGGTCAGACCCATACCGGCTATGAGGGCGATACGTTGGCCTCGGCCCTGATCGCCAACGACCAGCTGCTTGTCGGGCGCTCGTTCAAGTATCACCGCCCGCGCGGCATCGTTACGGCCGGCTCGGCAGAGCCGAATGCGCTTGTTATGATCGGCAAGGATGGCCGGACCGAGCCGAATACGCGCGCCACGGTGGCCGAGCTCTATCAGGGGCTCGAAGCCAACAGCCAAAACCGCTGGCCCTCGCTCAAATACGATATCGGCGCGGTCAACAGCCTGTTGTCGCCGTTTCTGTCGGCCGGCTTCTACTACAAGACCTTCATGTGGCCGAAGGCTTTCTGGGAAAAGCTTTACGAGCCGATCATCCGGAAAGCCGCCGGCCTCGGCAAGACGCCGTTCATCGCCGATCCCGATCGCTACGAAAAAGCCTGGGCGCATTGCGACCTGCTGGTGATCGGCGCTGGCCCGGCCGGCCTGATGGCAGCGCGAGCTGCGGCGCGTGCGGGGCTGCGCGTCATTCTGGCGGATGAAGGTTTCAGGATTGGCGGATCGCTGCTGTCCGAGCGTGTCACCGTCGGCGGCGTGCCTGCGGCAGAATATGCTGCCTCCGTCGTCGAGGAGCTGAAGAGCCTTTCCACTGTCACGCTGATGCCGCGCACCACCGTGTTCGGCTGGTACGACGACAATGTCTTCGGCGCCGTCGAGAACGTGCAGAAGCATGTCGCCCAACCCTCGGGCGATCTGCCGGTCGAGCGGGTCTGGCGCATCGTCGCCAAGCGGGCGATCCTGGCTTCCGGTGCCGAAGAGCGGCCGCTGGTCTTCGGTGGAAACGACAAGCCCGGTGTGATGACCTCGGGTGCCATCAGGACCTATCTCAATCGTTATGGCGTGGCCGCCGGCCAGAACGTCGCCATCTTTACCAATGGCGGTGCGGGCTATCGTACGGCGGCCGATCTGGTCGCTGCCGGTGTGGGTGTCGCTGCTATCATCGACGGGCGGACACACTCTTCTGATGTTGTGCCCGCCGGGGTGCGGGTGATCAGGGGCGGCTCCGTCATCGACACCAAGGGCTACTACCGGATCAAGGGGCTCATTGCCGAACGCATGGGCCATCAGGAGGAGATTGCCTGCGATGCGCTGGCGATGAGCGGCGGCTATAGTCCGATCGTGCATCTCGCCTGCCAGCGCGGCGCAAAGCCCACCTGGTCGGACGAGCATCAGGCCTTCCTGGCGCCGGATGTAGGGCAGCGGCTTCGGATCGCCGGCTCGGCTGCCGGTCATGCCTCGCTTGCTGCCGTTCTGCGCGATGGTGCGGACAAGGCACATGAGGCGATCGGCGATCTCGGTCGTCTCGTCGGCAATGTCGATGTGCCAGAAGTCGAAGGTGAATTCGACGCCTCCTTCGCGCCGCTCTGGTATGTGCCGGGCGCCAAGTCCAAGGCCTTTGTCGACTTCCAAAACGACGTGCATGTGAAGGACTTAAGCCTTGCCCAGCGCGAGGCCATGGGGCATGTCGAGCACACCAAGCGCTACACGACCGGCGGCATGGCGACGGATCAGGGCAAGCTCGGCAATGTCGCGACGATCGGCATCATGGCCGGCATGCGTGGCGTTTCCCCTGCCGAGATCGGCACCACCACCTTCCGGCCCTTCTACACGCCCGTATCCTTCGGCGCGATGGCGGGCACCTCGCGGGGTGAACATTCGCGGCCCGTGCGCACCTCGCCGCTGCACGGCTGGGCGAAGAAAAACGGTGCCGTCTTCGTCGAATCCGGCCTCTGGTATCGCTCCTCCTGGTTCCCGCGTGATGGCGAGAAGACCTGGCGGGACGCGGTTGATCGCGAAGTCCTGAATGTCAGGGCCAATGCCGGCATCTGCGATGTCTCGACCCTCGGCAAGATCGAGATCTTCGGCAAGGATGCCGCGGAATTTTTAAACCGCGTCTATTCCAACGCCTTCCTCAAGCTGCCGGTTGGCAAGGCGCGCTACGGGCTGATGCTGCGTGAAGACGGCATGATCTTCGATGACGGCACGACCAGCCGCTTGTCGGACGAGCATTTCTTCATGACCACGACGACGGCCTATGCCGGCGAGGTGATGACGCATCTGGAATTCTGCGCCCAGGTTCTGTGGCCAGATCTCGACGTGCGCTTCGTCTCCTCCAGCGATCAATGGGCGCAAATGTCGGTCGCGGGCCCCAAGGCGCGGATCATTCTCGAACAGATCATCGAAGACGATATCTCCGACGAGGCTTTCCCCTTCCTTTCGGCGCGCGAAGTGCTGCTCAAGGGGGGCTTGAAGGCGCGGCTCTTCCGGATCTCCTTCTCCGGCGAACTTGCCTTCGAAGTGGCGGTCCCCGCGAATTACGGCGAGGCGGTCGCCGATGCGATCATGGCGGCCGGCAAGCCGCATGGTATCTGCGCTTACGGCGTCGAGGCACTCAACGTGCTGCGCATCGAAAAAGGCTTCATCACCCACAGCGAAATCGACGGCCGCACGACGCCCGACGATGTGGGCCTTGGCAAAATGTTCTCGACCCAGAAGCCTGACTTTATCGGCAAGCGTCTGTCGAGCCGGTTCGGCCTGACCGCTGCCGATCGTCCGCAGCTCGTCGGCCTGAAGCCTGCCGATCGGGACAAGAGTTTCGCCGCCGGTGCGCATCTCTTGAAGGAGAACGTCAAGCCCTCGACGCTGAACGACCAGGGTTGGGTGTCTTCCGTCTGCCATTCGCCGACGCTCGGCCACACGATCGGTCTTGCCTTCCTGAAATCCGGCCGCGAGCGGCTGGGGGAGAAGATCGTCGTCTGGGACGGGTTGCGCGGATCGGAAGTGCTGGCCGAGGTTGTCAGCCCCGTCTTTTACGATCCCGACAACAAGAAACTGAACCTGTGAGGATCCGATCATGCCGGTGACCTATGCCATCAGTCACGTGCTCGAGGACCACATTTCCGGTTTCGAGGCGACACCCAATCCGCATCATCTCGCGACCCTGCGGGCCGTCTCCGTCTTTTCCGTGCTGGCCCATCAGGGCCATGAGGCCGATATCGACGAGGCGTTGACCACACTTGAAGATGTTCATGTGCGTGTCTGCGGCCCCAGCGAATGGCTTGTCATCAGCGAGACGGTTGCCGCCGACACGATTGCGCGCCAGCTTGCCGACCTTGGCAGTTCTCGCTGCTCCTTTGTCGACCAGAGCGACGGGCGCGTGGTGTTGCGGATCCACGGTCCAAAAGTGCGGGCGATCCTTGCAAAATGCACGGCGCTCGACCTGCATCCAGACCTCTTCGAAATCGGCCAGTCGACCAACTGCCAGATCTGCCATGTCGCCGCAAATATCGCTCGCACAGGCCAAGATAGCTTCGAAATTATCGTGATGCGCAGCTTTGCCGGCTTCCTGTTCGACGAGCTGCGCGAGATGGGCCGGGAGTTTGCGCTGACGGCGGGGTTTGCGTGAGGGGCTGACCGACCCTATGTCTCGGTGATCCGCCGACGCTCTTCCGGCGTTTACGGCACAAAGGATCCCGCCCCCGCATGTTTCATCTGATGTTCTCCCTGCCATGGCTGATCGTGGCAACCCGCTTCATCGCCCCCTTGCCGTGGCCGTTGATGGTCAAAGTCTTGCTCGCCGCTTTCCTGCTCGTGGCCTCGCAGTATCATCTGTTTAGCCGCTTCACCTCCGGCTCGGTGTTCGCTCCGGAGTTTCCGCGGCCACTGGTCATCGGCTTCAACCTGTTCTTCGGCGCGATCGTGCTGCTCGCCATGATGCAGGTGGCTCTCGATCTGGTCAGTCTCCTGATCTTTGCCGTCAAATGGTCGTTTCCCGCCGTTCCGGCGGAAGTGCGTTACACGATGGGCATCGCCGCCGTCCTGCTTGCCAGTTTCGGCATTTCCCAGGCGATCCGTGTGCCGCCGCTCAAGCAGATCGAGGTCGTGATCCCGGGACTTGCGCCCGAATTCGACGGCTACCGGATGGTGCAGTTGACAGACCTGCATATCAGCCGCCTGTTCACAGGAAGCTGGGCTGCCGCTGTCGTGGACAAGACCAATGCGCTCGATGCCGACCTGATCGTCATCACCGGTGACCTGATCGATGGCAGTCTTGATATCCGCCGCGAAGACATCGCGCCGCTTGGCGGGCTGACGGCTCGTGACGGCGTGCTGACGGTGCCTGGCAATCACGAATATTTCTTCGACATCGACCGCTGGCTTAAGCACTTCCCTGAAATCAACATGCGTATCCTTGCGAATGATCATGCCGTGATCGAACGGGGCGAGGGGCGGTTGGTGGTGGCTGGGGTCACCGATCTTTCGGCCCGGTTCACCGGCGCAGTCGAGCCTGATCTTGGCAAGGCCTTGTCCGGTGCGCCCGCAAACGCACCGATTATCCTGCTCGATCACCAGCCGCGGCTCGCACACCGGGCCGCTGAGCAAGGGGTTGCCCTCCAGCTTTCCGGCCACACCCATGGCGGGATGATCCGGGGCCTCGACCAGATCGTCGCCCGGGCGAATAACGGCTTTGTTTCCGGCTTCTATAAGGTCGGGGAGATGCAGCTTTATGTGAATAATGGCACAGGCCTGTGGCCAGGCTTTGCGCTTCGGATCGGCGTGCCGGCGGAGTTGGCCGAGTTCACGCTGCGTTCCGCGCCTTGATGGAAAGGCGAATTGGACCGGCCCGGTTTTGCCGGGCCGATTTCAGTTTTCAGAGTTTTCAGGACGCGGCGCGGTAAGAGGTGGTCCGCATACGGGCTGCCCGTTCGGCCGGTGTCCAGACCTCCTTGCCGCCGTCGCGGATATCGCCGCGGCGGTTGAGCTTGAAGCGGTTGACGAGTTCGGCAAGCACCGAGGCTCCATCCGACACCGCTCGGCTGATCTCGGTCGACTGGGCGACCATGGCGGCGTTCGCCTTGGTCATGCCGTCGACGTCGCTGACGGCACCGTTGATTGCTTCAAGGGCGGCCGTCTCTTCTGCCGCAGAGGTGGCGATGCGATCGACGTTCTTGCCGATGGCCGAGACGAATTTCTCGATCTCCTGAAGCACGCGGCCCGTCTCGCCGACGAGGCGCACACCTTCCTGGACCTCGTTGGCCGAGGTGCTGACCAGCGTCTTGATTTCCTTCGCCGCATTGGCCGAGCGCTGGGCGAGTTCGCGCACTTCCTGGGCGACGACGGCAAATCCCTTGCCGGCTTCACCGGCACGGGCGGCCTCGACGCCCGCATTGAGCGCAAGCAGATTTGTCTGGAAGGCGATCTCGTCGATCACGCCGATGATCTTGCCGATCTCGTTGGACGCATCCTCGATCCGTTGCATCGCGCTCACGGTGTCGCCTACTACGGCAACCGATGACGTGGCGGCGGCGCGCGCTTCCGTTGCGATCTGGCGTGTCTCCCGCGTCTGTTCGGTCGCCGTCCTCAATTTGACTGTCGCTTCCGACAGGGCCGCTGCCGTCTGCTCGAGGGCGGCGACCTGCTGATGGGTCCGGTCGGACAACTCTTCGGCTGAGTTCTTCATCGTGCTGCCGTTGCGGGCCAGTTCATGCGTCTGGTCGAGCACACCGGATAGCGTCTGCTGGAAGGCGCTGATGGATGCGTTGAAGTCACGCCTCAGCGGTTCAAATTCGGTGCTGAAGGGTTGGTCGAGGGTGATGCGGATATTGCTATCGGCAAGACGACCGAGACCCGCGCCAAGTTCCTCGATAACGCGGGTGCGTTCCGTCACGTCGGTGGCGAATTTGACCACTTTCAGCACCTTGCCGTCGACATCCATGATCGGGTTGTAGGAGGCCTGGATATGGATCTTCTTTCCGCCCTTGCCGAAACGGGTGAACTGGTCGGCGACGAACCGGCCCTCCCCGAGGCCGCGCCAGAAGTCGAGATATTCACCGGAGCCTGCGTAATTCGCATCGCAGAAAATCGAATGATGGCGTCCGACGATTTCGGACAAGGTGTAGCCCATGGCGCCGAGAAAGTTCTCGTTGGCATGCAGGATCTCGCCCTTCGGCGTGAATTCGATGATCGCCTGGGCGCGATCAAGCGCTGCAAGCTTGCCTTCGGCGTCCAGCGATTTCAGCTTCATCGCGGTGATGTCGGTTGCGAACTTGACGACCTTGTGCGGACGGCCGCCCTTGAGGACCGGATTGTAGGTCGCCTCGATCCAGATTTCACGGCCGCCCTTGGCGACCCGCTTGTATTGGCGCTGATCAAAATTGCCGGCCGCCAAATTGCGCCAGAACTGTTTGTATTCAGCGGAACCGGCCTCCGCCTGCGTGACGAATATCCGGTGATGCTGACCGACGATTTCGCTCAACTGATAACCGATCGCCTTCAGGAAGTTATCATTGGCGTGGAGAATGCGGCCTTCGAGATCGAATTCGATGATGGCCTGGGATTTTTCGAGGGCGTTTAGGATGGATCGGGCATCGCTGCCAAAGGCGAAAAGGGACATGCAGATCTCTAATTTTTGGAGCGGCTACGCAAACCTGCCGCCTTGAAACGATTATATCTGCTAACTTACTGAAGCCTTAAAAAGGGCGACCGCTGTCGCGTTGGGTTGACACTTTTGTCGCCAATCACAACGCCGCCCTGAGAACACTGGGTGCTACCGATGCGACATGTTTCGTCGCAGCATGGTCTTCTGGCTTTCATGCGGGCAATCTAGCTTTGTCGGATCATTTTTTGCCGCTAAGGGAGCGTTTTCCATGAAGAGCCATGCACGTGTCGTCGTCATCGGCGGGGGTGTCGTCGGGTGTTCGGTGCTGTATCACCTGACGAAGTTCGGCTGGACCGATGTCGTGCTACTGGAGCGCTCTGAGCTGACCTCCGGCTCGACCTGGCATGCGGCCGGCGGCATGCACACGATCAATGGCGACCCGAACGTTGCCAAGCTGCAGAAATACACGGTCGAGCTCTACAAGGAGATCGAGGAATATTCCGGCCAGGATATCGGCTTGCACATGACCTCGGGCCTGATGCTGGCGGCCACCAAGGAGCGCTTCGACTGGATGAAGTCGCTGCTTGCGAAGGGCAAATATGCGGGCGGCGAGGCGACGCTGATTTCGGCGCAGGAAGCCTATGAGATGATGCCGCTTCTTGACCCGAAGCAGTTCGTCGGCGCGGTCTTTGATCCGCATGAGGGCCATCTCGACCCCTATGGCACGACCCATGCCTATGCGAAGTCGGCCAAGAAGAACGGGGCGGAAATCTATCTGCACACCAAGGTCGAGGATCTGGTGCAGCTGGAAGACGGCACCTGGCGTGTCATCACCGACAAGGGCGAGATCCGGGCCGAGCATGTCGTGAATGCGGCCGGTCTCTGGGCGCGCGAAGTCGGCCGCATGGTCGGGCTGGAACTGCCGGTTCTCGCCATGGAGCACATGTATCTCATCACCGAGGACATGCCGGAGGTCATCGAATTCAACAAGACGACCGGCAAGGAACTCATGCATTGCGTCGATTTCGACGGCGAGATCTATATCCGCCAGGAGCGCAACGGCATGCTGATGGGCACCTATGAAAAGGACTGCCGTCCGTGGTCGCCGATCGAGACGCCCTGGACCTTCGGTCACGAGCTTCTGGCCGAAGACCTCGAGCGCATCACCAACGAACTGGAAATCGGCTTCCGGCATTTCCCGGCCTTCAACAATGCCGGCATCAAGAAGATCATCAACGGCCCCTTCACCTTCTCGCCGGACGGTAATCCGCTTGTCGGTCCGGTGCGCGGCATGACCAATTACTGGTCGGCCTGCGCGGTTATGGCCGGCTTCAGCCAGGGCGGCGGCGTGGGCTTGGCACTCGCCAACTGGATCATCGAGGGCGATCCGGGTTTCGATGTCTTTGCCATGGATGTCTGCCGCTACGGCGACTATGCGACGCTTGCCTATACAAATGCCAAGGTGCGCGAGAATTATACCCGCCGTTTCTCGATCCGCTATCCGAACGAAGAACTTCCAGGCGCACGCCCGCTGCTGACAACGCCTGTCTACGACAAGCTGAAGGCCGCCGGTGCGGTGTTCGGCGCGTCCTATGGTCTGGAAACGCCGCTCTGGTTTGCACCTGCAGGCGTCGAAGATGCCTTCTCCTGGCGCCGCTCGACCGACTTCGAGGCTGTGGGACGGGAAGCCAAGGCCGTGCGCGACGGCGTCGGCCTGATGGAGACCTCCGGCTTTGCCAAATACATGGTGAGCGGGGAGGGGTCTCGCGCCTGGCTCGACCACATGCTCGCCTGCAAGCTGCCGGAAGTAGGCCGCATGGCGCTCGCGCCGATGCTGAACGAGGCCGGCAAGCTGATCGGCGACTTCACCGTTGCCAATCTCGACGACGAGGACTTTCTCGTCATCGGCTCTGGCATCGCCGAGGATTATCACATGCGCTGGTTCGAGAGCCATCTGCCTGACGATGGTTCCGTTGATGTCGAGGCCTTGAACCTCAGCCTTGTCGGACTGTCGATCGCCGGGCCGAAGTCGCGCGAGGTGCTGGCCAAGCTCACCCATCTCGATGTCTCCGACGCCGCGCTGCCCTTCATGGCGATCCGAGAGATGGATCTCGGCATGGCGCCGGTCATGCTGGGGCGTGTCAGCTACACCGGTGACCTCGGCTACGAGATCTGGATGCGGCCGGAATATCAGCGCTACGTCTTCGACGCGTTGATGGAGGCAGGGGCCGAGTTCAACATCACCCTCTTTGGCCTACGCGCCCTCAACGCCTTGCGTCTTGAAAAGAGCTTCGGCAGCTGGTCGCGCGAATACCGTCCGCTCTACGGGCCACTCGAAGCCGGGCTGTCGCGCTTCGTCGCGCTCAAGAAAGAGGCGAGCTTCATCGGCAAGCAGGCGGCGATGGAGGAGAAGCTCTCTGGTGGGGCGCTTCGGCTCCGCACCTTCATCGTCGACGCCAAGGATGCGGATGTCATCGGCGACGAGCCGATCTCGTACAAGGGTGAGGTGCGCGGCTGGGTGACGTCGGGCGGCTTTGCCCATCCGAGCGGGGTCTCGGTCGCCATCGGCTATGTTCCGAAGGAAATCGCAGACGAAATCGACGGCTGGGAGGTGGAGATTCTTGGGGAAATCTTGCCAGCCCGCCTTCAGCCTCAGTCGCTTTTTGACGCGAACGGGTCGCGAATGAGAAACTGAACCGTTTTCGACATAAATGGGCTTGCTTTAGTTCCATTCGATTGACAGCAGGTCGCCCCGGCGACCTGCTGATTTCATAAGCTTTTTCTGCTGCTTTTTTGTGTGACCTGTCATTTCAGGTGTCAAAGTACCTGTTAACAGTAACATTTTGCCCGATGCCTGCCTTTTTGGCTTCACATTTTCGGACAAAGCGATATGGAATCCACCGACGCCTATGCCCGCAAGGGATAACAAAATGAGACGCAACAGTAAGGCGCGTCCGGGGGATAATATATGGAGTACTTTGCCCAGCAGCTCATCAACGGGCTGACTCTTGGTTCCATCTATGGCCTTATCGCTATCGGCTATACGATGGTCTACGGCATCATCGGCATGATCAACTTTGCCCATGGTGACATTTTCATGCTCGGCGGCTTTGCCGCTCTCATCGCCTTCTTGATCCTGACATCCTTCTTTGCCGGCGTTCCCGTAGCGATCGCCCTTTTGGTGATGTTGATCGTCGCGATGCTGATGACCAGCTTGTGGAACTGGGTCATCGAACGGGTTGCCTATCGGCCGCTGCGCGGTTCGTTCCGCCTTGCGCCGCTGATCACGGCGATCGGCATGTCGATCGTTCTGTCCAACTTCATCCAGATCTCGCAGGGTCCGCGCAATAAGCCGATCCCGCCATTGGTCAGCGATGTCCTGCATTTCGGTAACATCACCGTCGCTTTGAAGCAGGTGATCATTGTTGTGATCACGGCCGTCCTGCTGGCTGGCTTCTGGTATATCGTTAACAAGACGCCGCTTGGTCGCGCTCAGCGTGCGACCGAACAGGACCGCAAAATGGCGGCTCTGCTCGGCGTCGACGTCGACCGTACCATCTCCATCACCTTCGTCATGGGCGCTGCACTCGCGGCTGTCGCCGGCACGATGTATCTGATGTATTATGGCGTCGCCAGCTTCCACGACGGGTTCATTCCCGGCGTCAAGGCGTTCACGGCCGCAGTTCTGGGTGGTATCGGCTCTCTGCCGGGTGCCGTCATCGGTGGGTTGTTGATCGGCCTGATTGAAGCCCTGTGGTCCGCTTATTTCAGCATCGCCTACAAGGATGTCGCAACCTTCGGCATTCTGGCCTTCGTGCTGATCTTCAAGCCCACCGGTATCCTCGGGCGTCCGGAAGTCGAGAAGGTTTGATCCGATGAGCAACACTGCAAACGTAAACGGTGCCGCGTCGTCCGGCATAATGGCGCGTGCCCTGAAGGAAGCTCTGTTCGCTGGCCTCCTCTCGCTTGGCATGTTCAGCCTCTATATCGGCATCAAGACCGACCAGAACATGGCCAACGAGCTGATCTGGTACACGCGCTGGGGCCTTCTTGCGACCTTCGTCGCCATCGCCGCTGGCGGTCGCTTCGCTCTCGTCGCCTTTGTCCTGCCGTGGTACTCCGCGCGCAAGGAAAAGAAGTCGGCAGCGATGCCGGTCCATGAAATCGATGCCAAGCCGTCCTTCTTCAAGACGCATTTCCTGAAGATCGCGCTGCTTGCCCTGATCCTTTATCCACCCGTGATCCTCGCGCTCTCGGGTGTGCAGGGCTCGCTGAAATATGTCGACAACTTCGGCATCCAGATCCTCATCTACGTGATGCTGGCCTGGGGTCTGAACATCGTCGTCGGTCTCGCCGGTCTTCTCGACCTGGGTTACGTGGCCTTCTACGCCGTCGGTGCCTATTCCTACGCGCTTCTCGCGCAGAACTTCGGCCTGTCCTTCTGGATCCTGCTGCCGATGGCCGGCATTCTCGCCGCCTTCTGGGGCATTATTCTCGGCTTCCCCGTCTTGCGTCTGAGAGGTGACTACCTTGCCATCGTGACGCTCGCTTTCGGGGAAATCATCCGACTGGTGCTGATCAACTGGCAGGAAGTGACCCGGGGTACCTTCGGTATCTCCAGCATTCCGAAGGCAACCTTCTTCGGCATTCCCTTCGATGCGTCTGCTGGCGGCTTTGCCAAGACCTTCGGTCTGCCGATGTCCTCGGCGTACTACAAGATCTACCTGTTCTACATCATTCTCGCTCTGTGCTGCCTGACGGCCTATGTCACGATCCGTCTGCGCCGCATGCCGATCGGTCGCGCCTGGGAAGCCATGCGTGAAGACGAGATCGCCTGCCGCTCGCTCGGTATCAACACGGTCACCACCAAGCTGACGGCCTTCTCGATTGGGGCGATGTTCGGGGGCTTTGCCGGCTCCTTCTTCGCCGCGCGTCAGGGCTTCGTTTCGCCGGAAAGCTTCGTCTTCCTGGAATCCGCCGTCATTCTCGCCATTGTCGTCCTGGGCGGCATGGGGTCTCTGACCGGGATTGCCGTGGCTGCGATCGTCATGATCGGCGGAACGGAATTGCTGCGTGAAATGCAATTCCTGAAGCTCGTCTTCGGTCCCGACTTCACGCCGGAACTGTACCGCATGATCCTCTTCGGCCTCGCCATGGTCATCGTCATGCTGTTCAAGCCGCGCGGTTTCGTTGGCAGCAGAGAGCCGACGGCCTTCCTCAAGGAGCGCAAGGCCGTCTCGGGCAGCTTTACCAAGGAAGGTCACGGCTGATGGCTTCCGGGAATACGACAATGAACAAAGACACCATCCTGAAGGTCGAGCATCTGTCGATGCGCTTTGGTGGCCTGATGGCCATCAACGACTTCTCCTTCGAAGCCAAGCGCGGGGAAATCACCGCGTTGATCGGCCCGAACGGTGCAGGCAAGACCACGGTCTTCAACTGCATCACCGGCTTCTACAAGCCGACCATGGGAATGATCACGCTGAACCAGGAATCCGGCCAGCAGTATCTTCTCGAGCGGCTGCCGGACTTCGAGATCACCAAGAAGGCCAAGGTCGCCCGTACCTTCCAGAACATCCGGCTCTTCTCGGGCCTGACCGTTCTGGAGAACCTTCTGGTCGCCCAGCACAACACGCTGATGAAGGCCTCCGGCTATACCGTGCTCGGTCTTCTCGGCCTGCCGGCCTACAAGAAAGCCGAGGCGGAATCGATCGAGAAGGCCCGCTACTGGCTGGAAAAGGCGGACCTCATCGAGCGCGCCGACGATCCGGCTGGCGATCTGCCCTACGGCGCCCAGCGTCGCCTGGAAATCTGCCGCGCCATGTGCACCGGTCCGGAGCTTCTTTGCCTCGACGAACCGGCGGCTGGCCTCAACCCGAAGGAATCGCTGGCGCTCAACACCCTGTTGCGCAGCATCCGTGACGAGGGCGCCTCGCTGCTCCTGATCGAGCACGACATGTCGGTCGTCATGCAGATCTCCGACCACGTCGTGGTTCTGGAATATGGCCAGAAGATCTCCGATGGCACGCCTGATCACGTCAAGAACGACCCGAAGGTCATCGCGGCCTATCTGGGTGTCGAGGATGAAGAATTGGAAGAAGTGATCCACGAAGTTGAAGCGATTGCCGGAGGGGAAGCCTGATGTCCTCTGAACCGCTTCTCAAGGTTTCCAATGTCGAAACCTATTACGGCAATATCCGTGCGCTCGCCGGTGTCGACGTCGAGGTCCATAAGGGAGAGATCGTGTCGCTGATCGGTGCCAACGGTGCCGGCAAGTCGACGCTGATGATGACCATCTGCGGCAGCCCTCAGGCGCGTGCCGGCCAGGTCGTGTTCGACGGTGAAGACATCACCAAGCTTCCGACGCATCTGATTGCGCGTCGCCGCATCGCCCAGTCGCCGGAAGGGCGTCGCATCTTCCCGCGCATGACGGTTCTCGAGAACCTGCAGATGGGTGCCGGCCTCGACAATCTGAAATACTTCAAGGAGGATGTGGAGAAGGTCTTCACCATGTTCCCCCGTTTGAAGGAACGTCAGAGCCAGCGCGGCGGTACGCTTTCGGGCGGCGAGCAGCAGATGCTCTCGATCGGTCGCGCGTTGATGTCGCGTCCGAAGCTGCTTCTCCTCGACGAGCCGTCGCTCGGTCTCGCACCGCTGATCGTCAAGGGCATCTTCGAGCAGATCAAGCGGCTCAACAAGGAAGAGGGGCTGACCGTCTTCCTCGTCGAGCAGAATGCATTCGCCGCACTGAAGCTTTCCGACCGTGCCTATGTCATGGTCAACGGCAAGGTGACGATGAGTGGCACGGGTAAGGAACTGCTGGCCGATCCGTCGGTCCGCGCGGCCTATCTCGAAGGCGGCCATCACTGAGCGCGGGGAGTATTTGACATGCAAGGTTTGTTTTTCGAAAGCGACACGACTGTTCGTATGGTCCTCCGCTTCCTGGTGCTCCTGCTCGGTTTGTGGACCGCCTGGCGCACCGGCAAGGCTGCCGCGGAAAGCTGGAACGGCTATGGGACGGTGTTCGTCTATGTGCTGGGCTTGGGCTTCGCGATGCGTTTCCTGCACTTTTCGCTGTTCGCAGGGCCGTTCCTCAGCCCGTTCTTCTACATCCTCGATGTGGCCCTTCTGATGGTCTTCGCGGTCGCCGGATTCCAGGCCCGCAGGACCACCCAGATGGTCGACAACTATTACTGGCTCTACGAGAGAACTTCGTATTTCTCGTGGAAGAACAAAGATTGACAAGCTGTTGTTTTCTGTCGCAGATTGGCGACAGAAGGCTACGGCTTGGCGTATAACAAGGCCTCGGCCAGATACAAAAGAGTGGAACAGTTTTCCGGCGCAGTCGCAGCGGGTATTGCGCAGGGTTTTTAACCTAACCCGCACAAAAAACTTGGGAGTAACAATATGAAGAAGTCTCTTCTTTCGGCAGTTGCGCTGACGGCCATGGTTGCCTTCAGCGGCAACGCCTATGCCGAAATCCTGGTCGGCGTTGCCGGTCCGCTGACCGGCCCGAACGCTGCCTTCGGTGCACAGCTGCAGAAGGGTGCCGAGCAGGCTGCTGCCGACATCAACGCAGCTGGCGGCATCAATGGCGAGCCGATCAAGATCGTTCTCGGCGACGACGTCTCGGACGCCAAGCAGGGCGTTTCGGTTGCCAACAAGTTCGTCGCTGACGGCGTCAAGTACGTCATCGGCCACTTCAACTCTGGCGTTTCGATCCCGGCTTCTGAAGTCTATGCCGAAAATGGCATCCTGCAGATCACGCCTGCTTCGACCAACCCGAACTACACCGAGCGCGGCCTGTGGAACACCTTCCGCGTCTGCGGTCGTGACGACCAGCAGGGTGCGGTTGCCGGCAAGTACATCGCTGACAACTTCAAGGATGCAAAGGTTGCCGTCGTTCACGACAAGACGCCTTACGGCCAGGGTCTTGCCGACGAAACCAAGAAGGCGATGAACGAACTCGGCGTCACCGAAGTCATCTACGAAGGCATCACGCCCGGTGAAAAGGACTACTCCGCCCTGATCGCCAAGATGAAGGAAGCCGGCGTTTCGATCGTCTACTTCGGCGGTCTGCACACCGAAGCTGGTCTCATCATGCGTCAGCTCGACAGCCAGGGTCTGGACGCTAAGTTCATGTCCGGCGATGGTATCGTCTCGAACGAACTTGCCTCGATCGCCGGTGACTCCGTGGACGGCACGCTGATGACCTTCGCTCCGGATCCGCGTCTGAACCCGAACGCTACCGATGTCGTCGGCAAGTTCCGCAGCGCCGGTTTCGAGCCGGAAGCCTACACCCTTTATTCCTACGCTGCCGTTCAGGTGATCGCCGCTGCTGCCAAGGCAGGCGAGTCCGTCGATCCGGAAGCCGTTGCTACGGCAATGAAGGAAAAGGGTCCGTTCACGACCGTGATCGGCGACCTCGGCTTCGACGCCAAGGGCGACATCACCCGTCCGGACTACGTCATGTACACCTGGAAGAAGGGCGAGGACGGCAAGTACTCGTACTTCCAGGACTAATTCGATCCCTCATCGGACCGACGGAAAGCCCGGCCTCGCGCCGGGCTTTCTGCGTTTGCGGGCTTCAGTATGGCAAAGCCCGCAGAACGAACTCGGCGCGTTGCTCGACCGGTGCCTTCGGAATGATTGTCCATTCGTAGCCTAGCTCCGCGTAGTGGGCGGCGAGCCTATGATATTCCTCAACAGCGGCTGCGAAGTCATGTTGACGCTCATCGTCATTCGCGAAGATCTCGGGCCAAGGCGGCACGGCGAAGATGCGGCTGTGATACCGCGCGTCCTTCCGCAGTGCCTCGATTGCTGCAGTATTCCCGGTGGCGGATGCGAGGGCGGAGGCCGCGTCAACGAGGCTGCGATCAAAGAACACCCAGCCACCGTGTCCCGCCATGCGATTCCGATCCTCTTGGCCGAGGCGGATCGCTTCTTTGGCGAATGCCTTCAGATCGATCCAGGGCAATGCCGTGCCGCCGACCGCCTGCTGATGCCGGACGATGCGCCGTCCGGGCTCTTCGACCGTCGCAAAGCCGCGTTCATGCAAGGCCTGCAGGAGCGTTGACTTGCCGCCGCCGGAGCAACCGGTAACGATGACGAAATTGTCCATTGTCTTGTCCTGGCGATCGTTGCAGGGGCAGGGGTGCTATGGTGTTTCGGTCGCGGGGGCGAGGCCCCAGACGGTGGCGTGAGCGGTGCCCTATACGCTCCCGCTGGACGCTGACTAACTGAGCCGGTGTGCTCAGGTCTCGCGCAGCACATCCGCCGCTTTGACGGCGGCCGAGGCGCGGTTTTCGACCCCGAGCTTTGAATAGATCTGTTCAAGATGCTTGTTCACAGTGCGGGCGGAAAGGCCCAGGATTTCGCCGATGTCGCGGTTGGCCTTGCCCTTGGCGATCCAAAGCAGGACTTCGCTTTCGCGGTAGGTCAGGCCAAAGCTTTTGCGCAGCATCTCGTCTTCGCTCTGGCGGTTCGCCGAGGTCAGGCGGAAGAGATATTCGTCGGCGCCGATCGTGCCGAGCAATGATAGCGTGAGCGGCAGGCCAGTTGCGCCGGGAAAGGCAAAACTTGCTTCGCTCTGTTTTGGCGTTCCGGCGCGGCGCTGAGAGAGCCATGCCGCGGCGGCCTTCGCCACATCGCCGATTCCCTCTGCATGACCGATCGCCGTCTCGATCAGACGGTTGGCCTGCGGCGTCGTCCAGTGGACCTGCCCGTCCCCCCGGATGGCGAGCAGATGACGGCCGGCAGCGTCGAGGGCGACACGGGCGCTTTGGGCCGAGCGGGCATTCGAGAGGTGAACGCGGATGCGGGCGCGCAGCTCATCGATGTTGATCGGCTTGGTGAGGTAGTCCACGCCGCCCGATTCGAGTGCTTTCACCACGTGTTCGGTCTCTGTGAGCCCGGTCATGAAGATGACCGGGACCTGCGCGACCACCGGATCGGCCTTCAAGGTGCGGCAGGTCTCGAATCCGTCCATGCCGGGCATGACCGCATCGAGCAGAATGAGGTCGGGGCTGATCCGGGCAACGATCGAGAGCGCGCCGTGGCCGGAGGTTGCGATCAGCACGGAATAGCCCGAGGCTTCCAGCGCTTCGGTCAGGAAGCCGAGCGCATCGGGACTGTCGTCCACCAGAAGCACGATGTCGCGACGGTTCGCCTCAGCCATGGATCGGCTCCCTGCCGGTTTCGAATGAGGTGAGAAAGCCGCGCAGGCCGGCGAGGTCGAAGGCCTGCAGGTAAGTGCGGGCCGCGTCGACAAAGGCCGTCGTGTTCCCCAGCCCGCCGAGTTCGGCAAGCTTTGCCTCGATGCCGCGGACATAGCCGATATCGCAGAAGCTGATCAACTCCTCGATATGCATTGCCCCGGGCGAGACCGGACGCTCCGCCGGCACTGCCGGCTGCAGCAGCCGCGGGTCGTCTGCATAGATCCAGTCTAAGCCGAGAAAACGGGCGAGCTTGTCGCGCAGACGGGTGATGTCGACGGGCTTCGTGATCGCGTCATCATGACCTTCGCCGCCGGGCGCAGGGGCGTCGCCGACATTGGCCGAGAGCATCAGTATCGGCGCCTTCTGGCCGGCGTCGCGCAGCTTCTCCACGAGTTGCCAGCCATTCATACCCGGCATCGAGATGTCGACGAGGAAGAGGTCGGCCTTCACGCCTTCGATCAGGGTCAGGCATTCGGGCCCGCCACCCGCTGTCAGGACGACGAAATCGAGCGGGGCGAGCACCTCGCGCATCAATTCGCGGTGGTCCTCGTTGTCATCGACGACGACGATGGTGCGGCGCGGGCCGGTATAGGAGACGATCTTCCGCTCGGGCGCAGGTGCCGTATTCGGACGGTCGATGGCCGAGAGCATCAGGCGCACCTTGAAGGTCGAACCGCGGTCGCGCTCGCTGGTCACGGAGATCTCGCCTCCGAGCGTGTTGGTCAGGAGCTTGGTGATGGTGAGGCCGAGGCCGAGGCCCGGCTGCGGGCGGATGTTGTCGGCCTCGCCGCGCTGGAAGGGCTCGTAGATGCGGTTGAGGTCCTTTTCCGAGATGCCGCGACCGGTGTCGCTGACGGTGAAGGTTGCCACCTGGCTGCGATAATCGACGGAAAAGCGGATGGTGCCTTCCTCGGTGAACTTGATGGCGTTCGACAGCAGGTTGACGAGGATCTGGCGCAGGCGGCGCTCGTCGGTTCGCACATAGAGCGGCAGTGCGCGAGAGCGCTGGTGTTCGAAGAGAATGCCCTTGGCTGCCGCCTGGGGAGTAAACATGTCGATCAGCTGGTCGAGGAAATCCTGAATGTTGACCTCGTTGGAGAAGACCTGCAGGCGGCCCGCCTCGATTTTCGAGATATCCAGGAGGCCGTCGATCAGGCCGGACAGATGGTCGGCGGAGCGACGGATCACCTTGATCGCCGACTGGCGCGGCACGGGGATCGTCTCGTCGCGTTCGAGGATCTGGGCATAACCGAGCACGGCATTGAGCGGCGTGCGCAGCTCGTGGGAGAGGCCGACGACATAACGGCTCTTTGCCCGGTTCGCGGCTTCTGCCGTCTCCTTGGCAGTCTGAAGTGCGGCATCGGTCTTGCGGTGGGCAGCGATTTCCTTGAGCAGAAGCGTGTTCTGGCGGGAGGATTCTTCTTCCGCCACGACGCGGCTGTCATGGGCGAGCACATAGAACCAGGAAACGATGCCGGCGATGATGGCGAAGATGAAGAAGACGACGGTGACCGTGCGGTTGACCACGTCGGTCATCGCAGGGGTCGCGGCATTCACTTGGTGGGCGATGACCGCAAGGATGATGCCGATGACGGAGATCGAGATCATGGCGGTCAGCGCATAGCGGCCGAGACGGGTCGAGAAGGTCTCTATCACCGCATCTGGGAGCAGGGCGCGGGCAACCGTCGCGGCCTGGGCGTTGATCTTTGCGTGCGGCTTGCACATGTCGTGGCAGCGGCTATCGAGCGTGCAGCAGAGCGAGCAGATCGGGGCTGCATAGGCGGGACACCAGGCCATGTCTTCGGGCTCGAACGGGTGTTCGCAGATCGAGCAGGTGATGCCGGTCTGGTTCTTCCAGCTGTAGCGCGGCTTGCGCGCCAGGTAGAACTTGCCGTCGGTCCACCAAGCGATCAGCGGCGAGATCACAAAGGCCACCAAGGTCACATAGGTCGACAGCGATGCCATGGTCGAACCGAAGGCGCCGAAATGGGCAGCGAGCGCCAATCCGGCGGAGAGCGCCATGGTGCCGCAGCCGACGGGATTGATGTCGTAGAGGTGGGCGCGCTTGAACTCGATGCCGGGCGGGGACAAGCCCAGCTTCTTGTTGACGAAGAGATCTGCGGAGATGGCACAAAGCCAGCTCATGGCGATGATCGAAAAGATGCCGAGCGTCTCTTCGAGCAGTCCGTAGATGCCAAGCTCCATCAACAGAAGCGCGATCGCAACGTTGAAGACGAGCCAGACGACGCGGCCCGGATGGCTGTGGGTCAGGCGCGAAAAGAAGTTCGACCAGGCGAGTGAGCCTGCATAGGCGTTCATCACGTTGATCTTGAGTTGGGAGATCACCACGAAGCCGGCCATCAGCAGCATGGCGGCCGTCTCGTTGGGGATCATGTAGCCGAAGGCTGCGACATACATGTGGGCGGGATCCGCGGCCTCGCTGATCGGCACGCCGGTGGAAAGCGTCAGCACCGCGAGGAATGAGCCGGCGAGCAGTTTCGGGACGCCGAGCACGACCCAGCCGGAGCCGGCAAGAAAGATCGCGATGCGGTGGTGCAGTTTGCGGGGCCCTTCCGGGGGCAGGAAGCGAAGAAAGTCGACCTGTTCGCCGATCTGCGGCATCAGCGCCAGAATGACGGCGGAAGCGGCGCCGAATTCCAGGAGATTGAAGGGAGCAGTCTTGCCCAGATGGGCGTTGGAATGGCCGACACCGGCGAAGGCCAGCCAGAGGTCGATCTTTTCCCAGTCGAGAAAGGCGATGAAGACGAAGGGCAGAATGTTGAGCACGATCCAGAAGGGCTGGGTGATCAGCTGGAACTTCGAAATCATCCGGATGCCGTAGGTGACCAGCGGCAGTACGGCCACGGCGGAGATGATGTAGCCGAGCCAGAGCGGAATACCGAAGGCAAGTTCCAGCGCCTTGGTCATGATCGAAGCCTCGATGGCAAAGAGCATGAAGGTGAAGGCTGCATAGATCAGCGAGGTGATGGTCGATCCGATATAGCCGAAGCCGGCACCGCGGGTCAGAAGATCGATGTCGACGCCGTGACGGATGGCATAGCGGCTGATCGGTATGCCGACGAGCAGCATCAGGATCGCGGCAGCAATGATGGCGAAAAAGGCGTTCGTGGTGCCGTAGGCGATGGTGATTGTGCCGCCAATCGCCTCCAGGGCCAGAAAACTGATTGCGCCGATTGCCGTTTGCGAAATGCGACTGGAGGAGAATTTGCGGGCGCTCTTCGCCGTAAAGCGCAGCGCATAGTCCTCCAGCGTCTGGTTCGCGACCCAGCGATTGTATTCGCGGCGAACGGGGATGATGCGTTGGCGTGCGGCCATGCCTAAATTCTAGCGCCTTGTGTCGGGTGGCTTTCCTTTAGGCATTTTCACGCGATTGTCCAGAATAGCAAGGCCCGTCAGGGCTTGATGAGGCCGCCCTGATAGTCAAGTTGATAGACGACGCGCTCCCCCATCCGGATACGCTCGACACCGAGGAAGCTGCGATAGTCTCCGACAGACTGGTCGACATATTCTCCGAGCGAATGCAGATAGGTGAAGCCGCCGAGAAAGCGCTTTTCCTGGTAAAGCGCCGTCAGAGCTTGCTTGATGACGGTGCCTGCCCGCCCGCCGTCGAAACGCTCGGCATCAAGGATGCGACCGTAATAGTTCATTGCCCAGACCGGGGCAGTGTCATCCCAGACCACTTCCTGGCCGAGAAAGTCCGTTCCACCGTAGTAGCTGTCGAGATAACGAAAGCGTCCCTTCTCGTAGGGAATGTCCGTAGCGCCGATCCGGGTTGCCACGGGGGAAGGGGCCTTGCCGCTTATATAGGTCACGGCTTTGGCTTCTATGATGAAACTCTCCAAAGCGTCCACGGTCGCCTCCTTATGCTGGAACATAATGAGAACGTATTGACTTCGAGACGGCTGAGCAACCCTAGCAACGCAGGGGTTGCGGCAGGTTGATTGGATCATTCCGCCGGAACCTGGACGGCCAGCCGATCGGAGAGGGCCCTGACAAGCGCATTGGCATCGTAGGGCTTGCGCACGACCGGTACGGACAACAATTCCTCCGGAACCGAAGAGCGATCGTCGTAACCCGTGGCGAAGACAAAGGGAATGCCGCGACGCATGAGTTCCTGGGCAACGGGCACCGATGTGTCGCTGCCGAGATTGATGTCGAGGATCGCGATCGCCGGTGCGAAACTCCTGAGCCGGTTCAGCGCGTCGCTGCTCGAGCTCGCGGTCACGATATTGTCGATGCCGGCATCGGCGAGCATCATTTCCGCGTCCATGGCGATCAGCACCTGGTCCTCAACCAAGAGGACCGGTATTCCAGCGATGCTCGTCGGGTGATCAGCCACTTCGGCTTCGGCATGCGGATTGGGTTCTTCGCTCACGGTTTCAGCTTCCCAGTTCAGAAAGCGGCCCGGCAGCCGGAACTCGGCATCCAGCCCCGCGGGATGATAATCGACACGGCTCGTGCCGCCGAGGTCATAGGGGATGCTGCGCTCGATGAGGGCCGAACCGAAGCCTTTTCGGCCGATGGGACCAATGGTCGGTCCGCCACTTTCGCGCCAATGGAGACGGCAGTCGCCATCGCTGGTTTTCTCCCAGAAAATGGCGAGCGAGCCGCCGTCGCGCGACAGCGCGCCGTACTTCGCAGCATTTGTGCACATCTCATGGATCACAAGGGCTGCGACGGCATGGGCACGGGCGTCGAGCGTGACAGAGGGGCCCTTGATCTCGATCAGGCTGTGACCGGCGCGATAGGGCAGGAGCTCTGCCTGCAGGAGGTCGTTGAGCGTGCCGCCGCCGCCGCCGCGGGTCAGCTGGTCATGGGCATGGGAGAGGGCGTGGATACGGCCGCGCAGCGAACCGATATAGTCCTGGATCGGCACTTCATCCTGCGAAGGTGTGGCCACCAGCGACTTGATCACCGCCAGGATGTTCTTCACCCGATGGTTCAGCTCCTCGTTCAGCATGCGCTGGCGGACGTCGGACTTGCTGCGTTCCTCTTCCATCAGCTCGTTGTGACGCAGGACAATTTCGACGGTGGCGGAGCGGATCGCTTCCGCAATCTCGAAATCGCTGTCGCGCCAAGGCGTCGCCTGGCGCTGAACGGTTTCCTTCCACAGGGCAAAGCTCTTGCGCGGGGTCAAGCGATCGCCGAGCGGACCTGTTTCATAGGTCTTTTCCGGATTGCCAGCCCAATTCAGCGTCTGCAGGCGTTCCTTGCGGAAGAAGAAGATGTAGTCGCGCGGCAAATGCGAGAGGGGGACTGCCATGACGCCAGAGACGTTCTCGAAGTAGGCGGCGGCTGGCGGATAAACCTCGGACAGTGTCTTCGTCGACCAGATCCGTCCATCCGCTACCTCGGTGATGAAACGGGCGAAGTCTCCCTCCGTCCCTGGCGGTGGCGTGCTGCCAATGGCCGTCCAGCGGCCGTTCATCAAGAGGCCGACGCCGTCGCAGGCAAACAGCGTCTGAAATTCGGGAAGGGCGGCGGTCAGGATGTCGTCGAGATCGGAGCGGTGCGAAGCTGCCTGGAGAAAACGATCCAGCGAGCGGCGCGCATCGTTGGAGATATCCAGCTTGCGTTTCTGCTTGAGCGCAAGAAGATGGAGCGAGAAAAACTCGCCGAACATCTCAGCCGCGATGCGCTCGGACATCGTCAGGGTCTTTGGCGCGTAGTGATGGCAGGCGATCAGGCCCCATAGTTTGCCATCCACGATGATCGAGATCGACATGGAGGCCGAAACGCCCATGTTGCGCAGGTATTCGCAGTGGATCGGCGAGACGCTGCGCAGGTGGGCGAAGGAGAGGTCTAGCGGAGCAGCCCGCTCTTCCGCCTGCGGCAGCAGATCGACGCGCAGACCTCGTGCATCCGAAATGACGCGTATCGGGTTCTGCATGTAGAGAATGCGCGCCTGGCGCGGGATATCGGTCGCCGGAAAATACTGGCCGAGAAAACTTTCCAGATCGTGCCGCTTCGCCTCACTCGCGACCTTGCCCGACCCGTCCTCCTCGAAGCGGTAGACCATGACGCGGTCGTAGCCGAGCACAGTGCGAACCAGCTTGGCGGACGCGGAAATGAGCAGATCGATGTCGTTGATATCCTTCACCCGGCCGATCATCTCGCGGGCGAGCTGCAGCGGCTGGGTGCGTCGGAACGATGGCTCGAATTCGAGGATCGCCCCCTGCTTCTGGCGATGGACCGCGACATCGAAATGTTGCCCGGTCGGCAGGCGCAAATGGGCGATCACCGCCGGGCGACTCGCTTCGGGTGCGGCAGCCACAGCGTTGCGGATGTCATGGATCACGTCCTCGCCGAGTAGATCGGCGATCCAGAGCCCTTCCATGGGGCCCTTGGCGCCCAGCATCTGCGGGGCATTCGCCGAATAAAGCCGGATCGACGTTATCTCGGGGTCACAGGCGAGAAGACATCCATGTGGCTGGATCGAGCCGGGGATGTGGATGGGTTCGCGATCACAATTGGTGAGGTCTACGGACGGAACGTTCTGCATTCAGGGCGCTTTCGAAGGCACTACGGGCATAGTCGAAAGCGGTGTTTGCCCACCTAGCTGCGGCTCGGTTGTCGTATACACGCACGTTCTCCATATGCTCAGTCAACGCACGCCAGCTTGAAAAGTTCCGTGCTTGTGAAAAAAGATGTCGTGCGCCGAAATCGGCCGACAGACCGAGCGCTTCCGCGCGCTTGGCGAGAAGGCGAGCGCCGAGCGCCGACCCTTCCAGGACATAGAGCAGTCCGACGATGCCATTGCCCTCCGGGGGCGTAAACGCCGGCTGGTCGGTCGGCGGGCGGGTGTTCAAGTCAGACAGATCGGCCTCCAGCTCGGCATGGACCCGGTGGAGCTCGTAGCCCTTCAGGTCCAGAGGCAGTTCTGCCTCAGAGAGCCAGGCTTCGACTGGCATGCGGAAGGCTGCGATACCGGCCAGATAACATTTGTAGTCATCGAGGGTCCGGAAACTGCCGACGAGGCTATCGAGCGCCGCATGAGCGTCGGCAGTCGCCTCTTTGAGAGCAGTTCGACGGGGCGGAAAATCCATTGCAATCCTTTCTAGACACGCCCTTCTATATCGGTGGTCTTTTGATCTGTACAACCCTGAACTTCTAAGGCGGGGATCGGCCTGCGCAGAGGCTCCCTCTTTTGCCCCCCGACCTACGTTAAACGACGTATACGGTTTTGCACTGCGGCATCCGATAGTTCCCTTCAGCAACGGTTAACTTTCCTTAACCGACCGGTTGCGGACAAGAAGAGGGGATCACGACAATGACTGTGAAGATGAAACTGACCGGCGCCCTGCTGGGTGCCATGCTGTCGACGACGGCTTTCAACGGTGCATTCGCGCAGGAAGACACGATCAAGATCGGCGTCCTGCACTCGCTGTCCGGTACGATGGCGATTTCGGAAACGACGTTGAAAGACGCCATGCTGATGCTCGTCGAAGAGCAGAACAAGAAGGGTGGCGTTCTCGGCAAAAAACTCGAAGCCGTTGTGGTCGATCCGGCTTCCGACTGGCCGCTGTTTGCCGAAAAGGCCCGCGAGCTGATCGAAAAGGACAAGGTCGCGGCCGTCTTCGGTTGCTGGACCTCGTCTTCGCGCAAGTCGGTCCTGCCGGTCTTCGAGGAGCTGAACTCGATCCTCTTCTACCCGGTTCAGTACGAGGGTGAAGAATCCTCGCGCAACATCTTCTACACAGGTGCTGCTCCGAACCAGCAGGCCATCCCGGCCGTCGATTATCTCGCTGAAAGCGAAGGCGTCGAGCGTTGGGTTCTCGCCGGCACCGACTACGTCTATCCGCAGACGACCAACAAGATCCTCAAAGCCTATCTGATGTCAAAGGGCGTTGCCGAAGAAGACATCATGATTAACTACACGCCGTTCGGTCATTCCGACTGGCAGACCATCGTTTCCGACATCAAGAAGTTCGGTTCGGCCGGCAAGAAGACCGCCGTCGTTTCGACCATCAACGGTGACGCCAACGTTCCGTTCTACAAGGAGCTGGGCAACCAGGGCATCAAGGCCGAAGACATCCCGGTCGTCGCTTTCTCGGTCGGTGAAGAAGAACTCGCCGGTCTCGATACCGCACCGCTCGTCGGCCACCTCGCCGCCTGGAACTACTTCCAGTCCGTCGACACCCCGGCCAATGCCGAGTTCATCAAGACATGGCATGCCTTTACCGGCAACGAAAAGCGCGTGACCAACGACCCGATGGAAGCTGCCTATATCGGCTTCAACGCCTGGGTTAAGGCCGTCGAAGCTGCCGGCACGACCGAGACCGATGCCGTTCTCGATAGCATCATCGGTGTCGCCGTTCCGAACCTGACCGGCGGCTACTCGACCGTCATGCCGAACCACCACATCACCAAGCCGGTGCTGATCGGCGAGATCCAGGCCGACGGCCAGTTCGAAGTCGTCCAGGAAACGCCTGCCGTCGTCGGTGACGAGTGGTCCGATTACCTGCCTGATTCCAAGGATCTGATCGCCGATTGGCGCAAGCCGATGGAATGCGGCAACTTCAACGTTGCCACCGGCAAGTGCGGCGGCAAGGGCAGCTGATAACAGCCTTCTCAAACCTCCCCCTTGAGGGGGGAGGTCATCGCGCAGCGATGGGTGGGGGGTGATTTCGTGCACAGCGTCACCCCACCCCGAACCTTCGGTTCGACCCTCCCCCTCAAGGGGAGGGTGTTCGTGAACCGCAGTTAGCGGAACTACCCCTTCTTCCCGTTTACGGGGCGAAGGTGCCGGCAGGCGGATGAGGGGCTTTCCGAGCTCCGCCGCCCCGCCAACCGGGGGACAACAGAATGCTTATCCGTTTCATCACACTCGCCTTTCTCCTCCTCTCCTTCGCCGCGCCCTGCTTTGCGCAGAGCGATCCCAGAGATCTCATCAACGCGCTCGGAAAAGCCAATTTCAAGCAGGCCGAAGAGCTGCTCGGGCAGATCGCGGCCACCGCCGATCCCCGGGTCGTGCCGGCACTCGAGGCTTTCGCAGAGGGCGATCTTTATGTCCGCAAGTCGGACAATCAGGTCTTCATCACCAAGGCGGCCGGCAGCAATCTTGCGGCCATCGATCCGCTGACGGGCGAGACCGTCGCCGAAGAGCCGAAAGGTGCCTTCACCAAGGTCAAGGTCAACAACAGTCTCCGACGCGCCATCCGTTCGGCGCTCGGCGGCCTGACCCTGCTCAGCCCCGACCGCAGGGTTCGGCTTGCCGCGGCCCAGGCCGTCCTCCAGTCGCCCGGTGCCGAAAACCTTGATCTCGTAGAGGCAGCTCTGGCGCAGGAAGAAGACGGGGAGGTGAAGGCCCGCATGGAAGAGGCGCGTGCTGTCTCGGTGCTCGCCTCCGACCGCTCGGTTGAGGAAAAGCGTGCCGCAATCGAAACCGTGGCGTCCCTCGGCGGCCGCGGGGCGATCGGCATCCTGATGTCCGTCTCCTCCACCATCGACGAAAGCCTGAGGCCCGACCTCGATGCCGCCATATCCGGGCTCGAAAGCAAGCTTCTCCTTTGGGATGCGGCGGAGAATGTCTGGTATGGCATTTCGCTTGGATCGGTGCTGCTGCTGGCGGCCATCGGCCTTGCCATCACCTTCGGCGTCATGGGCATCATCAACATGGCGCATGGCGAGATGGTGATGATCGGCGCCTATTCCACCTTCGTGGTGCAGCAGGTCATCCGCACCAGCTATCCCGGGCTGTTCGACTGGTCGCTGGCGATTGCGCTTCCCGTCGCCTTCCTGATGACGGCTGTGATTGGCCTCGTCATCGAGCGCGGTGTCATTCGTTTCCTCTATGGCCGGCCGCTCGAAACCCTGCTGGCCACCTGGGGCATCTCGCTGATCCTGCAGCAGACCGTGCGCACGATCTTCGGCCCGACCAACCAGGAAGTGGGCAACCCCTCCTGGATGTCCGGTTCCTTTGCGCTCGGTGGCATGACGATCACCTGGAACCGCCTCTGGATCGTACTCTTCTCCCTCACCATCTTCTTTGCTCTGCTCGCGCTGATGAAGAAGTCCGCCTTCGGCCTGCAGATGCGTGCCGTGACCCAGAACCGCCGCATGGCGTCTTCCATGGGCATTCGCACGCCTTGGGTCGATGCCTTCACCTTTGCGCTCGGTTCGGGCATTGCCGGTATCGCCGGGGTGGCGCTTTCCCAGATCGACAATGTCTCTCCGAACCTCGGCCAGGCCTATATCATCGACAGCTTCATGGTCGTGGTCTTCGGCGGTGTCGGCAATCTCTGGGGCACGCTGGTCGGCGCCTTGTCACTCGGCATCCTCAACAAGTTCCTTGAACCGTCAGTGGGGGCTGTGCTCGGCAAGATCCTCGTGCTCGTGCTGATCATTCTCTTCATTCAGAAACGACCGCGCGGCCTCTTCGCGCTCAAGGGAAGGGCGGTGGAAGCATGATTACCGGCTTCATCTTACGTGCACTCGAAGGCAAGATCCTGATTGCCGCCGGCATCCTCGTCGCCTTCGCACTACTCATTCCGGCGCTCAATCTCCTGATGCCGCCGGACAGCCCTTTACATGTGCCGACCTACATCATGTCGCTGCTCGGCAAGTATCTCTGCTATGCACTGCTGGCGCTGGCCCTCGATCTTGTCTGGGGCTATTGCGGCATCCTTTCGCTCGGCCACGGGGCCTTCTTCGCGCTCGGTGGCTACGCGATGGGCATGTATATGATGCGCCAGATCGGCTCTCGCGGCGTCTATGGCGATCCCATCCTGCCAGACTTCATGGTCTTCCTGAACTGGAAGGAACTGCCGTGGTTCTGGTACGGCATGGACATGTTCCCCGTCGCCATGGCGATGGTGTTGATCGTGCCCGGCCTGCTCGCCTTCATCTTCGGCTGGTTCGCCTTCCGCTCCCGCGTCAACGGCGTCTATCTGTCGATCATCACCCAGGCGATGACCTATGCGCTGATGCTCGCCTTCTTCCGCAACGATATGGGCTTCGGCGGCAATAACGGCCTCACCGACTACAAGGAGATCCTCGGCTTCTCAGTCCAGGCCTCCGGCACGCGCGCCGTGCTCTTTGCGCTCTCGGCCATTTTCCTCGCACTCTGCCTGGTCATTGCGTCCGGCATCACCCGCTCGAAATTCGGCAAGGTGCTGGTCGGTGTGCGCGATGCGGAAAGCCGTGTGCGTTTCCTCGGCTACCGCGTCGAGAACATCAAGCTCTTCACCTTCGTCGTCTCGGCGATGATGGCGGGCATTGCCGGCGCGCTCTTCGTGCCGCAGGTCGGCATCATTAATCCCGGCGAGTTTGCCCCGGCCAACTCCATCGAGGTGGTCGTGTGGACCGCGGTCGGCGGGCGCGGCACGCTGATCGGGCCGATCATCGGCGCGATCCTTGTCAATGTCGGCAAGAGCTACTTCACCGGCGCTTTCCCAGACCTCTGGCTCTTTGCGCTCGGCGGCCTCTTTATCTTCGTCACGCTGTTCCTGCCCAAGGGCATCGTCGGCACGGTCCAGGCCACTCTCGCGAAACGCAAGGACTATGCCCGCGAGGCCGACAAGGACGCTGCCAATAGCGACGTGAAACCCCAATCGGCCCCCGTGGCTGCGGAGTGAGACCATGAGCGAAAAGACCACGTCCAGCTTGCTCTATCTTGACGGCGTTTCCGTCTCCTTCGATGGCTTCAAGGCGCTGAACTCGCTCTCCTTCATCGTCGAGCCCGGTGAACTCCGCGCCATCATCGGCCCCAACGGCGCCGGCAAGACAACGATGATGGATATCATCACCGGCAAGACCCGGCCGGACGAGGGCGAGGTCTTCTTCGACGGCGGCAAGATCGATTTAACCAAGAAGGACGAGGCCGAGATCGCCCAGCTCGGGATCGGCCGCAAGTTCCAGAAGCCGACGGTGTTCGAAAGCCATACCGTCTGGGACAATCTGGAACTCGCGCTCAACCGCAAGCGCGGCGTCTTTGCCACGCTGTTCTACAGGCTGACGTCCGAAGACAAGGCGCGCATCGAGGAGATCCTGGAGACGGTGCGGCTCACGCATCGCAAGGACGAGCTGGCCGCCAATCTCTCGCACGGCCAGAAGCAGTGGCTGGAGATCGGCATGCTGCTTGCCCAGGAGCCGAAGCTTTTGCTGGTCGACGAGCCGGTTGCCGGCATGACCGACGCGGAGACGGCGGAGACGGCCATTCTCTTGAAGGAAATCGCCAAGACCCGTTCGGTCGTCGTCGTCGAACACGACATGGGCTTCATCCGCGATCTCGGCGTCAAGGTCACCTGCCTGGCGGAAGGGTCCGTGCTGGCCGAGGGGTCGATCGATTCCGTCTCGAACGACCAGAAGGTCATCGAGAACTATCTGGGGCGGTGATGGCTCACCCTCCCCTTGAGGGGGGGTCGGGGCAAGGCGCCGGGGTGGGGTGACCGGTCGCACAAGGATCACCCCCACCCGCAGCTTCGCTGCGGCCTCCCCCCTCAAGGGGGAGGTGGGAACAAGACAACGGGAACAAACCCATGCTGACAGTCGAAAATGTCAATCTCCATTACGGTGCAGCCCAGGCGCTGCGCGGCGTTTCCATCAATGCCGAGATGGGCAAGATCACCTGCGTGCTCGGTCGCAACGGGGTCGGCAAGTCATCGCTGCTCCGCGCCATCACCGGCCAGCACGCGGTGTCGGCCGGAACGATCACCTTCAACGGCCAGAAGCTCAACGGCATGGCGCCGTTCAACCGGGCGCGGACAGGCGTGGGTTACGTGCCGCAGGGTCGAGAGATCTTTCCGCTCCTCACGGTGAAGGAGAATCTCGAAACCGGTTATGCGCCGCTGGAGCGTAAGGACCGCTTCATTCCGGATGATATCTTCGCGCTCTTCCCGGTGCTGGATACGATGCTGTCGCGGCGCGGCGGTGACTTGTCCGGTGGCCAGCAACAGCAGCTCGCAATCGGGCGGGCCATGGTGACGCGGCCGAAGATCCTGGTGCTGGACGAACCGACCGAAGGCATTCAGCCGTCGATCATCAAGGACATTGGCCGGGCGATCCGCTATCTTCGCGACACGACCGGCATGGCGATCCTGTTGGTCGAGCAATATCTGGATTTCTGCCGGGAGCTTGCCGATCACGTTTACATCATGGATCGTGGGGAGATCGTGCATCAGGGGGCGGCGGAAACACTGGATACCCCGGAGGCGCGGCGCCACCTGACCGTGTGATTTTGCATGACAGGGTTGATGATTTATTAGCGAAGTCGGGTTGATGCTGGGGCCACGCGTGATATTGAACGCGCACCTGCAAACAGAAGGCACATCCATGACAACCAGCACGGTTTTCCCACTCGTGCGGGCACGCGGTATTTCGCGCGTGGTCGCGGGGCTCTTTCTCTTCGGTCTGTCCAGCACTGCCGCCCATGCGGCAGGGTGCGGCGAACCCGTCCAGGCCGGTCAGTACAGCCTGACCTTCCAGGCCGGAGGCGTGGAACGCGAGGCGATCTATGTCATCCCCTCAAACTATTCGGGCAAGAAGAAGGTTCCGCTGGTCCTCGACTTCCACGGCTCCAATAGCAATCCCAAGGTCCAGCTTGGCCGCAGCCACTGGAACGAGGTCGCCGAGCGCGAGGGCTTCGTCGTGATGGCGTTGGCCGGCAGCCTCAAGGGCGAGATGCCGAATACCTATGCTTGGAACGTGCCGGGTGTCACACAAGCCCAGGGGGCGGATGAGTCGCAGGCAATCCGCGAACTTCTCAAGCGCGCCAAGGAGACGCTCTGCATCGACGCGAGCAAGGTCTACGCCTCCGGCTATTCCGGCGGCGGGCGCATGTTGTCGCAATATATCTGCAATGGCTATGGCGACTTCGCTGCCGCCGGCTTCGTCATGGGCCTGCGCGCCGGCACACCCGTCGAGGAAAATGGTGTCTGGCAGCCACGCCGCGATAGCTGCCAGCCAAGCCGCCCGGTCTCGATCATCGCCTTTTCGGGCAAGAAGGATCACGTCAATCCGTTCGAGGGCGGTGGCCGGGCCTATTGGCGCTATGGCGGTGAAGTGGCGCTCAACCGCTGGGCCGAACTCAACGGCTGCGAGACGCGGGCCTCTCTCGAGGCCGGCGAGAATGCCGACGTTTCCACCTATGCCGGCTGCCGTGCTGGCAACAGCGTCGTCTCCTATGTGATTGCCAGCGCCGATCACGCCTGGCCGGCCCGCACCGTCCGGTTCCGCCTTGCCTCCAACGGCGACAAGGCGATCCGCGAGGTTGATGCCACCGACAGAATGTGGGAGTTCTTCAAGGCTTCGGGCGGCGAGATGATCGCGACGGTCGCGGTCGACGCTGTCTGCAGCGACAAACAGAAAACCGCCGCGGTCAGCGATGGCGGGCAGGGGACACGGTGCACGCCATCCAGCAAACCAGACAGCAACGCGCCCGCGGTATCGGGAGACTTGTAACCAAGTCGCTCGGCGGGCGCACGCGCATCGCCGAGCTTTACCAGGAAGGGGCGGCCAAGATCCGCCTGCCTGAGAGCTTCACCGACGAACTCGAGGCGGTGACAATCAACACCGCCGGCGGCATTACCGGCGGTGACCAGTTCGATTGGAGCTTTCGTGCCGGCCCCGGAAGCTTTCTGACTGCCACGACCCAGGCCTGCGAGAAGATCTACAAGGCATCTGCCCGTACCGGCCAGATCACCACGCGGATCGAGGTGGGCGAGGGCGCTCGCATGCACTGGCTGCCACAGGAAAGCATTCTCTTCGACAACGCATCCCTTACGCGCCGGCTTGAGGTCGACCTCGCTGTGGACGCCGAGTTCCTTGCTGTCGAGGCCATCCTGCTCGGGCGCAAAGCTATGGGCGAGGCGATGAATACGGGCCTTGTGCGCGACCGTTGGCGGCTCCGCCGCGAAGGGCAATTGTTGCATGCTGAAGAGCTGAAGCTGGAGGGCGATGTCGCCAACCTTGTGGCGTCGCCGGCGGTGCTGGCCGGGCGTGTTGCCTTTGCGACTCTCATCCTCATCAGCCCGCGTGCCGAAGCGCTGATCCGCCCAATTCGTGAGCAGATCGGTGAAGAAATGGGCGGCGTAAGTCATTGGCAAGGCAAGCTTGTTGCCCGTATCGCCGCCCCCGACGGGTTTGCCTTGAGAAAAATCCTGATCCCGGTCATTTCGGCCTTGCGCGGGGGCGCGTCTGTGCCAAAAGTCTGGACTCTCTGACGAACACGCCATTGGAGCACGCATGAATCTGACGCCGCGGGAAAAGGACAAACTGCTGATCGCGATGGCCGCCATGGTGGCCCGTCGTCGGCTGGAACGGGGCGTGAAGCTCAATTATCCGGAAGCGATCGCGCTGATCACCGACTTCGTCGTCGAAGGTGCGCGTGACGGCCGAGCGGTGGCGGATCTGATGGAGGCGGGCGCCCATGTCATCACCCGCGATCAGGTGATGGAAGGCATTGCCGAGATGATCCACGACGTGCAGATCGAGGCGACCTTCCCCGATGGGACGAAACTTGTCACCGTGCACGAACCCATTCGTTGAGGACTGAGATCATGGCGCTGGAGCTTCGACCAAACTGCGAATGCTGCGACAAGGATCTGCCGCCGGAGAGCCTTGCGATGATCTGCAGCTTCGAATGCACCTATTGCGCCGACTGCGCCTCGACTACGCTTGCCGGCATCTGCCCGAATTGCGGTGGAGAACTGGTGCGTCGGCCGATCCGGCCTGCCGCCAAGCTCGCCAACAATCCGGCGTCCACCACACGCGTCCTGAAAGCCGAGGGCCGCCAGCCTTCGCGCGCTGCCTGAACCTGCTCAAGGAGAGATCGATGATCCCCGGTGAAATCATTGCCGCGCTTGGCGAAATCGAACTGAATGCCGGCCATCCGACCGTGACGATCGAAGTCTCCAACAGCGGCGATCGGCCCGTCCAGGTGGGCAGCCACTACCACTTCTTCGAGACCAATGCCGGACTGCTCTTCGAGCGTGACAAGGCGCGCGGCATGCGGCTCGATATTCCAGCTGGAACGGCGGTACGCTTCGAGCCGGGGCAGACGCGTCAGGTGACGCTGATCCCGCTCTCGGGCAAGCGCGAGGTCTATGGTTTCCGCCAGCAGGTCATGGGCGGCCTCTGAGATGCGCGAGGCGGGGGCTTGGTCATGGGGCGTGCGATGAACTGGGGCGTGATCCTGATGCTGTGCGGTTGCGTATTGCTGCAAGACGCGCCGGCCTCGGGTGAGGACGTGCGGGACGTCGATTGCAACAATGCCCAGACCCAGGCCGACATGAACCAGTGTGCGGCCGAGGACTATCGAAAAGCCGATGCCGCAATGAATGCCCAATGGGCCGAGACACGCGCCGCCATGCTCGCATGGGACAAGGCGACGCCACCCTCGGACGGCAATGGAGCAGCCAAGCGGCTTCTGGCTTCGCAGCGTGCCTGGCTCGCCTATCGCGACGCGGCCTGCGATGTCGAAGGTTACTCGGTCGAAGGTGGTTCGATGCAGCCATTGGTGATTTCATCCTGCCTTGCGGAGCTGACGCGGCGCCGCACCGAGGAGCTGAAATCGCTGGTCGGGCTCTTTTGAGGGTGTGACGCGATGGCTCAGGCGAGACAGATCATGATTGTCGGCAATGGTCCTGTTGATGCGGCGGCAGCGCCTCTGATCGACGGGGCCGATCTGGTGATCCGCTTCAACAGCAGCCGGAATTTCGGCGCGGCCGGCCGCAAAACCGACATCATCGCCGTCTGCAATACCGGGCGACCGGGGGCTCAAATGCTCGCCGATCCCGCCTGGCGCGAGAGCGAGGCGGTGCACCGGACCGCCGAGATCTGGTCCGTACGCGATCCCGTCAAGTTCGCCGAACTCAAGCCGCAGCTGGCGATCAGCCATCCCGAGCTCGACGATTTCTGCGACGACTACACCGACGGTTTCGCGACATTTGCGACGGCCAATGGCAAGCAGCACAGGATCATCCATGGCGACGTGCACACGGCCTTGGATGAGGCGCTTCTGGCGCTCGAGGCCGAACCCTATGTCGTGCCGTCGAGCGGCATGGTGGTGATCCAGGCACTGCTCACCGATCCCCGGCATGCCGAGGACACGATCATTCTCGCCGGCTTCGGCCATAGCGGCTGGGACGGTCATCCCTTCGAGGCCGAGCGCCGTCTGGTGGACCGTTACATCGCCAGCGGTCGCGTGATGCGGCTGCAACCTCTCTTTGCTTCCTCCCTCTCCCAAGGAACCTGACACCCATGTCCTACAAGATGTCCCGCGCCGCCTATGCTTCGATGTTCGGTCCGACCACCGGCGACAAGGTGCGTCTTGCAGATACGGAGCTGTTCATCGAGGTGGAGAAGGATTTCACCACCTATGGCGAAGAGGTGAAGTTCGGCGGCGGCAAGGTCATCCGTGACGGCATGGGCCAAAGCCAGGTGACGCGAGCGGACGGGGCCGTCGATACCGTCATCACCAATGCGCTGATCCTTGACCACTGGGGCATCGTGAAAGCCGATATCGGCTTGAAGGACGGCCGCATCGTCGCCATCGGCAAGGCCGGCAATCCGGACACGCAGCCTGGCGTCAACATCATCGTCGGCCCGGGCACGGAGGCGATTGCCGGCGAGGGCAAGATCGTCACGGCCGGTGGCATGGACGCGCATATCCACTTCATCTGCCCGCAGCAGATCGAGGAGGCGCTGATGTCCGGCCTCACCTGCATGCTCGGCGGCGGAACGGGGCCGGCGCATGGGACGCTCGCCACCACCTGCACGCCCGGCCCCTGGCATATCGCCCGGATGATCGAGGCCGCTGATGCCTTCCCGATGAACCTTGCATTTGCCGGCAAGGGTAATGCGTCTCTTCCCGGCGCGCTCGAGGAAATGGTTCTGGGAGGTGCGACCTCGCTCAAGCTGCATGAGGACTGGGGCACGACGCCTGGTGCCATCGATTGCTGCCTTTCGGTCGCCGACCAATACGATGTCCAGGTGATGATCCACACGGACACGCTGAACGAAAGCGGCTTTGTCGAGGATACTGTCAACGCCATCCGGGGCCGCACGATCCACGCCTTCCATACGGAAGGGGCGGGCGGCGGCCATGCGCCTGATATCATCAAGATCTGCGGCCAGATGAATGTCATCCCGTCGTCGACCAATCCGACGCGGCCCTACACGGTCAATACGATCGCCGAGCATCTGGACATGTTGATGGTCTGCCATCACCTGTCGTCGTCGATCCCGGAAGACATCGCCTTTGCCGAAAGCCGTATCCGCAAGGAAACGATCGCTGCCGAAGACATCCTGCACGACATCGGCGCCTTCTCGATCATCTCGTCGGACAGCCAGGCCATGGGCCGCGTCGGCGAAGTGATCATCCGCACCTGGCAGACGGCCGACAAGATGAAGCGTCAGCGCGGTGCGTTGCCGTCGGAAACCGGCGACAACGACAACATGCGCGCCAAGCGCTACATCGCGAAATACACGATCAATCCGGCGATCGCCCATGGGGTCAGCCACGAGATCGGCTCGGTCGAAGTCGGCAAGCGTGCCGATCTCGTCATCTGGAACCCGGCCTTCTTCGGCGTGAAGCCTGACATGATCCTGATGGGGGGCATGATTGCGGCCGCCCCGATGGGCGATCCGAATGCCTCCATCCCGACGCCGCAGCCGGTGCACTACCGGCCGATGTTCGGCGCCTATGGCAAGGCACGCACCAACACCTCCGTCACCTTCGTCAGCCAGGCGGCGATTGATTCCGGCCTCGGCAACCGTCTCGGTGTCGCCAAACAGCTGGTCGCCGTTAAGAACACCCGTGGTGGTATCTCGAAGAAGTCGATGATCCATAACGACTTGATGCCCCATGTGGAAGTGGATCCGGAGACTTATGAAGTGCGCGCTGATGGGGAGTTGCTGACCTGCGAGCCGGCGACCAAGCTGCCGATGGCGCAGCGGTATTTCCTGTTCTGATGATTGCGGCTCTCCGGTTGCTAAAATGGATGGGCGGCCTGTTGGTCGCCCTTCTGGTCTCTCTGGCCTTGGGTACAGTCGTCCCCCGCCCTCTGACCACGCCTGCTGGTGCCGCCGTTCAGGGCGAGACGCAAATCCTGCTGCTCGCCAACCCGATCCACACGGATATCGCGCTGCCTGTCGATAACGAAGTGCGGACCGCCTTTGCCGATCTCGTTCCCTCCGGCCTGCCGGTCGACATGCCCGGCGTCGAGTATCTGATTGTCGGCTGGGGCGGGCGATCCTTCTATGTGGAGACACCGACCTGGGGCGATATCCGGCCGCTGCCGGTCCTGAAGGCGCTGACCATCGATCGCTCCGTCCTGCATGTCTCAGTTGCCGGTCCGATCGATCCTGCCCATCCCACGGTGCGTCCGCTGATGGTGACGCCAGAAGCGCGCAGCCGGATGATTGCTGCGATCCGGGAGAGCTTCATCCGCGATGGCGGTTTGCCGGTTGCCATTCCCGGTGCGGCCTATGGTGCCGACGATGTATTCTTCGAGGCCAAAGGTGTCTTCAACGCCCTTATCGGCTGCAACACCTGGACGGCTGCGGTGTTGCGTGCGGGTGGGGTGCGTACCGGCTGGTGGACGCCCTTGCCGCAATTGCTCGATCTTTCCATCGATCTTCACCACGGCGCCTGAGGGTGGCCATCATCATCTGAGCTTGCGCTATCGGACGAGAATCTCGTCCAATTTAGGGGCTTCCGAAGTCAATGCGGCGATCGATCGTATTTTAGCGATTCGATTAGGGATTGGGGAAGCGACACTGCCTAATCCAGTACGCATCTTCATGAAGGAGCGGGCGGTTGAGTCGCGGCAGCAAATGGCTTTGGCGGCAGGTCGATGTGGGGGCGCTGGATAGCGCCGGCGCGGTCCGTCGCTTTGCCCTGTCGGTGGGTTTCCGGGCGGTGATCGCAACCAGCCTGGCAGGCCTCGTCTTACTGCCGCTCCTCTATGTCCTCAACGTCGTCGCCACGCCGATCGACCAGACGATGCGGCTGATGGTGGCCTTTTCCTGGCTGTTCGGCGGTGTGCTTTCGGCAGCTTGCGCCTTCGTCGCCGGCCATGTAGTGCGTGAACTCGTGCTGTCGCGGCGCAGGTTCGAGCGTCTCAGCCGCACCGACACCCTGTCCGGTCTCGCCAACCGCCGGGCCTTCAACGAGGCGTCTCTTGCCACAGGCGGGGAGGCGTCGCTGGCGATCATCGATGTCGACCGGTTCAAGACGATCAATGACCGCTACGGCCATCAAACGGGGGATCGCGTCATTCAAGCGATATCCAATCTCTTAAAGGAGGTCTTCGGCGAAGCGCATCTCGTCGCCCGCCTTGGCGGGGAGGAATTCGGCGTCATCGTCAGGGGTGGCAGCGTCGCCGAAAGGCTTGCCCTTGTCGAGCAGGCGAGACGTCGTGTGGCGGCCGAAACCATCCTGTTTCAGGATGCGGAGCTTCGCGTTACGGTTTCGGCCGGCGTTGCCGAATTTGCGCCGGGAAAGCGGCCCGAAAACGTCTATGCCTGGGCCGATAAGGCGTTGTATCTGGCCAAGGAGAGCGGACGGGACTGCGTTTTCCACGAAAATTCGCTCGCCCTCGTCGAAGCCTTCCCGAGCGACCATGCGCCTGAAGATGCTCAGCTTTTTGCGGCCATAGGGCGCCGGGGCTGAAGAACGATCTTGCTGTTTGCCTCATTCCTGTGCATGGTTCAAAAAACAGTCATGCCGGAGTTTCCATGCAGCGCGCAACGTCTTTCAAACCCGCCGGTTTCATCACCGACGCGCCTGATGGCGTCGTTGTGCTTCCCCATGACGGGCGCCATCTGCGGCGCAAGCTCTTGCATCTCGACCATGGCGAGATGGTCATGCTCGACCTCAAGGAGCCGGTGCTGTTTCATCATGGAGACCGGCTCGTGCTCGACGATGGCACGACCATCGAGATCCAGGCGGCGGACGAGCGGCTCTTCGAGATCCGTGCGCGCGATACACTGCATCTGATCGAACTCGCCTGGCATCTCGGTAATCGGCATCTGGCGGCACAGATCGAGACCGACCGCATTCTCATCCAGCGCGATCACGTCATCCGCGACATGCTGGTCGGGCTCGGGGCCGAGGTCAGCGAAGTAGTCGAGCCGTTCCAGCCGGTGCGCGGGGCCTATCATGCCCATGGTGGCCACGGATCTCACGGGGGGCACCAGGATGCCGGCCATGGCCACGGCTGAACTCGGAGCCGGTGGCCTTGCCGGACGCCAGGCGCTCCTGCGTCTGATGGCCTGGCTGTCTCCGGCCTTCCCGGTCGGCGGCTTCTCCTATTCGGCGGGCTTCGAAAGTGCGGTGGTCGAGGGTCATGTCGTCGATGGTGACGCGGTCGAGGCATGGCTTCAGATCCTGATCAGCGACGGCGGGCTGCGCAATGATGCAATCCTGCTCTCCGAGGCGCATCGGCGGCAAGGAGCGGGCGAGGCGCTCGATGATCTGATTGCGCTCGCGACCGCATTGGCTGGATCGGCCGAGCGCCACGCGGAGATCACCCGGCTCGGCGAGGCCTTCGTCAAGGCTGCTTCCGCCTGGCCGCATCCCGTGATCGACGCATTGGCTGGGCCTGTGCCTTACAGCGTTGCTGTTGGTGCGGTGGCCGCAGCCCATGGGGTCGATCGATCGGACGCGCTTGCCGCCTTCCTGCATGCGCAGATGTCGCAATATGTCTCAGTCGCGATCCGCCTCGGCGTGATCGGACAGACGCGCGGCGTGGCGATCCTCGCTAAATCGGAAAGCCTCATTCTCGATGCTGCCGCCAGATTTTCCGAGCTCGGCCTCGACGATCTCGGATCCGCGACCGTCATTGCCGATACGCTCAGCATGCGCCACGAGACGCAATACTCACGGCTTTTCCAATCTTAGGCGAAAGCGCTCACACAGGACGAAGATGATGAAATCGAAGAATGGTCCTCTCCGCGTCGGGATCGGCGGACCGGTCGGATCCGGCAAGACGGCGCTCACTGAAAAGCTCTGCAAGGCCATGCGCGACGACTATTCGGTCGCAGTCGTGACCAACGACATCTATACGCGCGAGGATGCCGACGCGCTGATCCGCATGCAGGCATTGAGTTCGGACCGCGTTGTCGGCGTCGAGACTGGCGGCTGTCCGCATACGGCCATCCGCGAGGATGCCTCGATCAATCTGAAGGCCATCGCCGATCTCAATGCACGAATCCCGGATCTCGACGTGGTCTTCATCGAGTCGGGCGGCGACAATCTCGCGGCAACCTTCTCGCCCGACCTCGCTGACATCACGCTTTACGTCATCTCGGTGTGCCAGGGCGAGGAGATCCCGCGCAAGGGCGGTCCAGGCATCACGCGGTCGGATCTGCTTGTGATCAACAAGACGGATCTCGCGCCGCATGTCGGAGTCGATCTCGAGGTCATGGAGCGGGATGCGGGACGGATGCGCTCGGAGCGCCCCTTCGTCTTTACCGATCTGAAGCGGGGTTCCGGCGTCGACAGGATCGTCAGCTTCCTGCAGCAGAGTGGGGGGCTCTGAGCGGAAGGCAGGGGTGCCGGGTGCCGATGCCCTCAGATCTGCCTGAGGGCGTTGACGTCGCTGATCTGGATCGTGCGTCCACGCACCACGACGCCTACGCGCTTGAGCGTTGAGAACGCGCGGGACAGGGCCTCCGGTGCCAGGCCCAGCTTGCCCGCAAGCAGGCTCTTCTGGAACGGCAGGCGGATGGAGGCCGGGCCGCCCTCGGCTTCACAATGGGTCAGGAGATAATGCGCCACGCGCTGCGGGGCGGTCTGCAGGCGGTCATTGGCGATACAGTCCATGGTCGTGCGCAGATGGTCGGACAGGCAGCGGATGACCGCCTTTGCGACATCCTTTTCCTGTTCGGAGAGGGCCCGGACGCGCTGCAAGTCAAAACGAGCGAGCGTCACCGTTTCAGCCGCCTGGGCGTTGTAGAGATACTTGTCGCCGACGGCCAGCAGGCATTCCGCAAAGGTATCTCCGGGACCGCAGATGCGGATGTCAGCTTCGCGACCGTCCTTGTTCAGGCGATAAAGGCGAACATAGCCGGTCAGCACGCTGTAGAAGCTGTCGGCAGGTTCTCCTTCGCGGAACAGGACCTCGCGCGCCTCGTAGGTGGAGATGTTGGCAATCTCCATCATCGAGGCCATCGCCGTGGGGGCCAGTTGTGACAAGAACGACGTCCGCAGAAGCGTGTTCTTGTCGCGCGCGTTCAGTCTCAGGATCTTGTTCACGGTCGTCACGGCTCCCCATCCATCGCGGTATCAGGGCATGCACCGCTGCGGTCGTCGTGCCGCATCCGCCTCGTCGGAGGTGCACGTCTCCTGCAGGTCCGGGTGATCGTGCCCTTTCCAGTGACAGTCACATTATCGCGAGCAGCGGGAGACCGGATTGATTTCGATCAACCGCAAAGCGGCAAATCAGATTTTCCTAATCTGAGTGTGGCAGCTGCTAAAACGCCAAAAGCCGGGCGCTTGGGCCCGGCCTCTGGTGACGCTATGGAAAGGTCTTACTCTGCCGCGAGCGGTGGCAGGTTGATGACATTGCCGTTGCCATCGCTCTTGCGGTTGACAGGCTGGCTGCGTTCGACGGCTGCGACACGCTTTTCCATCGCTTCAATCGCCTGCACGTTCTTGCGGGCGAGGAAGGAGAGGACTTCCGGCGTGAGCGGCTCTTCCTCTTCCTCCTTCTTGCCGACGAAGCGACCGAAGAACCATCCGAGCAGTCGGGAGACATCGTCGAGGATCAGGAAGAAGGCCGGCACGACCACGAGGCTCAAGACCGTCGAGACGATGATGCCGCCGATGACGGCGATTGCCATTGGCGCTCGGAATGAGCCGCCTTCGCCGACACCGAGCGCCGAGGGCAACATGCCCGCCGACATGGCGATCGAAGTCATGATGATCGGGCGGGCGCGCTTGCGGCCCGCTTCGACCATGGCCTCGAGCCGGTGCATGCCCTGACGGCGCATTTCGATCGCGAAGTCCACCAGCAGGATGGCGTTCTTGGTCACGATGCCCATCAGCATCAAAATGCCGATCAGGACGGGCATGGAGAGCGCGTTGTTGGTGATGATCAGTGCGACCGCCACGCCGCCGATCGCGAGCGGCAGTGAGAACAGGATGGTGAAGGGCTGGATCACGTCCTTGAAGAGCAGGATCAGCACCGTCAGCACCAGAAGCAGGCCGAGGATCATGGCGTTGACGAAGCTCTGCTGCATCTCGGCCTGGATCTTGGCGTCGCCGCTTTCAGCCAGACGGACACTTGCCGGGATCTCGGCACTCTCAACCGTCGTTCGGAAGACGGCCGTTGCCGTATCGAGGGCGACACCCTGCGGCAGTCCTGCACCGATCGAGACGACACGGTTGCGGTCGTTGCGCTTGATCGACGAAACGCCCTCGGCGTAGTCGATGTCGGCGACGCTGGAGAGGGGCACGGTGGCGCCGCTTGCCGTTCGCACCTTCAGCGAACGGATGGCGGCGAGATCCGTGCGCAGGCCAAGCGAAGCCTGGACGCGGATCGGGATCTGGCGGTTGTCGAGCGAGATCTTCGGCAGGGCTGCATCCACGTCGCCGATGGTTGCCACACGCACCGTCTGGGCGATCTGCTGCGCGGTGATGCCGAGGCGGGCTGCCTCGTCGGCGCGGGGGCGGATCTGCAGTTCAGGACGCGGCAGGGCACCGTCGGCGCTGACATTGGCAAGTTCGGGCACCTGGCGAAGCTTGGCTTCGAGGATGCCTACAGCCTGATTCAGCTCTTCCTCGTTCTTGGAGAGGAAGTTGAAGGTGATGTCGCGCTCACCGCGGTCATTGAGCTTGGTGACCCGGATATCCGGAATGCCGGCAAGCTTTGCGAAGACTTCTTCTTCGACATCCCATTGCGGACGGATACGCCCGTTTTCGGGAAGTTTCGGCAGATATTGGCCGATCAGCGGAATGCTGCCGAGACCGCCATTGACGAGCGTCTTGGCGAGCGAGTGCTCGATCCGGTCGAGATTCATGGTGACGCTCGCACGGCGCAACTCCAGATCCCCGCGCGGCGAGGAGCCGCCGAGGATGAAGATGCTGTCGACATCCGAGACGTCCTGGATGGCTGCGTAAATCTCGTCGGTCTTGCGTTCCGTTTCGTCGAGCGTCGCATTTGGCGGAAGCTCGACGGAGAGCACGATACGGCCTGCATCTTCCGGCGGAATGAAGCTGCCGGGGACGCCTGCGAGAAGGATGATCGAGCCCACCAGGAAGGCGATGGCAGCAGCCAGCGTGCCGAGGCGCGAATACCAGTGGCGCGTCGTGAAGCGCACGAGCTTCGTGTAGAGCTTCAGCGGCAGGCTGTCGTTGTCGTGATGGTCGTCCATCGCGTCTTCCGCCCGCATCAGATAGGCGGCCATCATCGGGGTGATGAGACGCGCCACAAGCAGCGAGAAGAAGACGGAGAAGGCCACAGTCAGGCCGAACTGGATGAAGTACTGGCCGGGAATGCCCGGCATGAAGGACACCGGCACGAAGACGGCAATGATCGTAAACGTCGTCGCGATGACGGCGAGACCGATTTCGTCCGCCGCCTCGATGGCCGCCCGGTAGGGCGTCTTGCCCATCTTGATGTGTCGGGCGATGTTTTCCACCTCGACGATCGCATCGTCGACGAGAATACCCGTCGCCAGCGTCAGGGCCAGGAACGAGACGAGGTTCAGCGAGAAGCCCATCATGTCCATGACCCAGAAGGTCGGGATCGCAGACAGCGGCAGGGCAACGGCGGAGATGAGTGTCGCACGCCAGTTGCGCAGGAAAAGCAGAACCACGATGACGGCAAGGATAGCACCCTCGACGAGGGTATGCATCGCGGCTTCATAGTTGCCGTAGGTGAAGTAGACCGAGTCGTCGATCATCTCGATCTGGACATCGGGGTTCTCGGCGCGAACCGTGGCGAGGCTTTCGGCCACGGTTTCGGCCACGGTTACTTCGCTGGCGCCCTTGGCACGGAATACGGCGAAGGACACGACCGGCTTGCCGTCGTGACGGGCGAAGGACCTCTGTTCCTCATAGGTGTCGTAGACACGGCCGAGATCCGAGAGCTTGACGAAACGACCGCCGGGCAGGGCGATGGAGGTGTTCGCAAGGCTTTCCACATCGCGGTTGTCACCGAGTGTGCGGATCGACTGCTCGGCACCCGCCACCTGACCGCGGCCCGAGCCGAGATCGACATTGGTGCCCTTCAACTGACCAGAGATATCTGATGCAGTAACGCCCAGTGCATCGAGGCGGTTGGGATCGAGTTCGACGCGCACTTCGCGATCGGCGCCGCCATAACGGTCGACGCGGCCGATGCCGGGCTGGCCCTGCAAGGCGCGCTTGACGGTGTCGTCGACGAACCAGGAAAGTTCGGCAAGGTTCATGTTCGGCGAGGAAACAGCGAAGCTCTGGATCGCCTGTCCCTCGACATCGATCTTGGTGACGATCGGCTCCTCGACGGAGGCCGGAAGATCGCCACGGATCTGGTCGATCGCGTCCTTGACGTCCTGTACCGCCTGTTCGGTCGGCACTTCCATGCGGAACATGACGACCGTCTGGGACTGGCCGTCGGTGACGGTCGAATTGATCTCGTCGACGCCGGTGATCGAGGCCACCGCGTCTTCGACCTCCTTCGTCACCTGGCTTTCGAGTTCAGCCGGCGAGGCGCCGCTCTGGCCGACGGTGATTGCCACCAGGGGCACGTCGATGTTCGGGAAGCGGGTGATCGGCAGCGCATTGAACGACTGGATGCCGACGACCATCAACAGGAAGAAGGCCAGGATCGGCGCAATCGGATTGCGTATGGACCATGCAGAGAAGTTCATGGCGTCGTCGCCTCTCAGTTGGAAACGCTGCTGGTTTCTTCCACGGGATTGATGCGGTCGCCGTCACGGACGAAGACGCCCGCCTTGGCCACCACCTTGTCCCCTTCGCTTAGGCCTTCGGTCACCTCGACATAGGCGCCGTCCTGAATGCCGGTGCGGATCTCCACCATCTGGACGCTGCCATCGGAAACCTTGCGTACCGTCGTCTTTCCGCCCTCGGTGGTAATCGCCGAGAGGGGTAGGGCAATGCCCTTCGTCTCAGTCACAATAATCGCCGCATTCCCATACATGCCAGAGCGAGCCGCCGCGTCATCATCAAGCGCGATGTGCACCGAGCCGAGGCGCGTGACCGGATCAATCACCGGAGACACGAGGCGGATGGAGCCGGACAGCGGTTCGGCGCGTCCGGCAACCGAGATGGCCGCCTTCTGGCCCGGCTGCAGGCGCAGGATATCATTTTCCGGGACGTCCGCCACCAGTTCGATCTGACCGTCGCGGATGACGGTGAAAAGTGGCTGACCGGCGCCGGATGCGATCGCGCCGATGCGCGCATTGCGCACGGAAATCGTGCCGGCCACAGGCGACTTGACCTCGGTGCGCGCAAGTCGCAGATCGATGTCGGCGATCTGGCTGTCGACGACCTTGATATCGGCATCAGCGACCGTAATCGCCTGACGGGCGGTTTCCACGCGAGCGGTGGCGCTTGCGAGCGCTGTTTCGGCCTGCTCTTTTTGTGCGGTCGAGACGGAACCGGAAGTGACCAGGCGCGTTGCACGATCGAACTGGCGCTGTGCGTCACTCAGGCTCGCTTCGGCTTCGACGACTTGAGCCTGATACTGGGCAAGTGCCGCTTCCGCCTTGGCGCGGTTGGCCACCAACTGGCTACGCTGGAGCACGAGCGTGTCTTCGTTCAGTCGCGCAACAACAGCGTCGGCTGCGATCGTGTCGCCGACATCGGCTTCGAGAGACTTGATCTGCAGCCCTTCGACCTGGGGTTGGATCTGGACCTCTTCAACGGCCATGACGGTCCCCGTCGCAACGACGCGGTCCACCAGGTCGCGGGTCTGGGCCGGCGTGACGATGATGGCTGGAAGGTTCTGGGCGGGTGCCGGAGGTGTCGGCTGCTCCTGCGCCAGCGCGACCGAGGCCGACAGCGAGAGAGTGGCGGCCATCAATACGGCCTTGGCGCTCGTGTTAAGAAACATAGGTCCCTTCCCAAAGATCTATTATGCAGTTCACGCCCTGATACGTGGCGACAAGCCTTTCGGCTCACCGCCCCAATCCCGCCTGACGATAAAGCGCGTCTTCACAATCGCGGCATTGAAATCTGGTGAAAGAGGTGGGGGATGGCGAAACCGCTTGCAAGTGGCGGAACAGCCGATTCCATGATTCCTCTGAAAATTGTTCAATATAGAACGGTAGTGTTGCCGAACTGCCAGACCAGGCGTCTGAATCGATAAGCAGAACCTACAAAAAACACGGGGACCACTGCCCCCGTGTCTCTATTTTCGATGGTCCGCCAGGATCAATTCAGGGCCGCGTCGGTGATCTCGGTCGTGAAGGCGCCGGTCGGCTCCTTGGTGATGACCGGATCCGAACCGCCGCCAAGCAGGGTCTTGACCGTGCGGTCGTAGTCGGCCTGGTCGAGGGCGCCATTGGAGCCTGCCGTCAGCTTGGCGACTTCGCTCATCATGCGCTTCTGATGGGCTTCGGTCTGCGCGCCGGACGCATCGTTTTCGAGCACGATTTCTGCCGCTTCGTCGGAGTTCTCCTCGGCATACTTCCAGCCCTTCATCGAAGCGCGGACGAACTTGACCATCTTTTCCTTGAAGGCCGGGTCCGCGAGCTTGTCTTCGAGCACGTAGAGACCGTCTTCGAGGGTGGCCACACCTTCGTCTTCATATTTGAAGGTCACCAGTTCCTCCGGCTTGATGCCGGCATCGATGACCTGCCAGTATTCGTTATAGGTCATGGTCGAGATGCAGGCGGCCTGCTTCTGCAGGAGCGGGTCGACGTTGAAGCCCTGCTTCAGAACGGTGACGCCGCCGTCCGAACCGTCGGTCTTGATGCCGAGCGTGCTCATCCAGGACAGGAACGGATATTCATTGCCGAAGAACCAGACGCCGAGCGTCTTGCCCTTGAAATCCTCCGGCGTGGTGATGCCGGTTTCCTTGAGGCAGGTCAGCATCATGCCCGAGGACTTGAAGGGCTGGGCAATGTTGACGAGCGGCACACCTTTTTCGCGGGTGGCAAGAGCGGACGGCATCCAGTCGACGATGACGTCTGCGCCGCCACCGGCCAGAACCTGCGGAGGAGCGATGTCGGGGCCGCCCGGCTTGATTTCGACGTCGAGGCCTTCTTCTTCGTAGAAGCCCTTGTCCTTGGCGACGTAGTAGCCGGCGAACTGGGCCTGGGTCACCCATTTCAGCTGGAGGGTCACCTTGTCGGCGGCAGCGGCCTGCATGGCGGTCAGCGAGACCGCAGCAGCCAGCAGCAGGGATGCGAGTTTGACAGTCATTTCAGTTCCCTCTTTTTTGTTGGTTCAGTTCACGCCCGTCCACCACGGACGGACGGATGCCAGAAGGTGGCCCGGCGTTCTGCCAGTGCCACCAATCCGTAGAAGACCGAGCCGGCGAGTGCGGCAACCGCAATCTCGGCCCAGACCATGTCGACGTTGGAGCGTCCGACCTCTGTCGAGATACGAAAGCCCATGCCGACAATCGGGGTGCCGAAGAATTCTGCCACGATCGCACCGATTAGCGCGAGGGTGGAATTGATCTTCAGCGCATTGAAGATGAAAGGCCAGGCGGCGGGAAGCCTAAGCCGCACCAGCGTCTGCCACCAGGAAGCGGCATAGGTGTGCATCAGGTCGCGTTCCATGTGGCTGGCGGCCGCCAATCCCTGCACGGTGTTCACGAGCATCGGGAAGAAGGTCATGATCACGACGACGGCAACCTTGGACTGCCAGTCGAAGCCGAACCACATGACCATGATCGGGGCGATGCCGACGACGGGCAGCGCCGAGACGAAGTTGCCGATCGGCAGCAGGCCCTTCTGCAGGAAAGGCGAGCGATCGATCAGGATCGCGACGATGAAGCCGAGGCCACAGCCTGCAACATAACCTGTTATCACCGACTTCAGGAAGGTCTGCTGGAAATCCGCCCAGAGGATATGGGTGGAGGTGAGGATGCGGGCCCAGATCATCGAGGGGGCGGGGAGCAGGATCGAGGGGATCTCGAAGCCGCGCACCATGCATTCCCAGATCACGAGCAGGGTGACCCCGAATATCAGGGGGACGGCAAGCCCGATTGCGCGTTTCGTCGTCTGGTCCTTGGGACGGCGGCGGACAAGCCACTCGTTGAGACCCCAGGCGCCGAGCCAGAAGAGGATAGCGAAGACGAGGTAACCGTTCATGGCTTGACCCCCATGCGTGCAAGAACCCGTGTGTGGGCCATGCCGACGATCGAGACGAGCAGGGCGGCGAGCCCCGCCGCCATGAAGAGGGCAGCCCAGATCTGGATGGTCTGGCCGTAATATGAGCCGGACAGCAGACGGGCGCCAAGACCTGCGACGGCCCCTGTCGGCAGCTCACCGACGATGGCGCCGACCAGCGAAATCGCGATCGCCACCTTCAGCGAGGTGAAGAGATAGGGCATGGAGGCCGGCCAGCGGAGCTTCCAGAAGGTCTGAGACTGGCTGGCATTATAGGTGTGCATCAGGTCGAGCAGCAGGATGTCCGGACTGCGCAGGCCCTTCACCATGCCGACGACGATCGGGAAGAAGGAAAGATAGGTGGAAATCAGCGCCTTGGGCATCAGTCCGGAGATGCCGATGGAATTCAGAACCACGATGATCATCGGCGCGATCGCGAGGATCGGGATGGTCTGGGAGGCGATGACCCAAGGCATCAGCGACTTGTCCATGGCGCGGTTGTGCACGATGGCAATCGCAAGCACGATGCCGAGCACGGTGCCCATGGCGAAGCCCATCAGCGTCGCCGATAGCGTGATCCAGGCATGATAGACGAGGCTGCGCTTGGAGGTGACGGCCTTGTTGATCGTCGTGTCCCAAAGCTCGGCGACGATCTGGTGCGGTGCCGGCAGGACCGGGCGCTCCTGGGCGAAGGTCCGCTCAACGATCTGGGAGAAGGTGATCGTCTCGCCGGCGCGTGCGGCCTGATCGCGGACGAACGGCGCGTTCAGATAGACGACGAAGACATGCCAGAGGACGAGGATGGCCAAGAGGACCGTCAAGACTGGAAGGATGCGGTCACGAAAGGCGGAAGGGGCTGACGTCATCAGACACCTCCTTTTGCAGGAAAGAGCATCAGGGCCATGGAGACGACACCGAGTGCAACGCCGGCCATCTGGATGTTGCTCAGCCTCTCGCCGAAGAGGAGGAAGGCAATGACATTGATGAGCACTAGCTGGGCGACCGCAGAGGCGGAGATGGCAAGGCCTAAGCCCCCCTCGCGCATCAGCTTCACCATCATCAGATTGCCGATGCAGTAAAGGGCGAGCGAGGCTGTAAGCACCCAGAGCTTGCCGTTGTCGACATAGGCGCGGCTGACGGTGGCGGCACCGAGGAAGGTCGCCATCGCGGCACCCAGCCAGAGAAGGAAGGTGGGGTTCATGGGGTGGGTTCCACTTCTGCAGCGACCGACACCCGCCCCTTGAGGGGGAGGGTCGGAGCGAAGCTCCGGAGTGGGGTGATGTGTGAAGCGTCAGCGTCGAATAAGGAGGTCGAGCTCGTCGCCCGGGTCACCCCCACCCGCCGCTTCGCGGCGACCTCCCCCCTCAAGGGGGAGGTGGGGAGCGAGTGACCGGCGTCTACCACGCCGATGGCCTTGCCCCTCATCCGCCTGCCGGCACCTTCTCCCCGTCGCAACGGGGAGAAGGGACGTGCGGCACCGCGCTGGCCGTCCCCTCTCCCCGCCTGCGGGGAGAGGGTGAGGGTGAGGGTGAGGGGCATCTTTCCCTCAGGCATCGCACTATTCTTCATAGCTATGCCCCGCCTTCAGACCCTCGCGCACCCGGTGCGCGATCTCAAGAAACTCCGGGGTCTCGCGGATGTCGAGCGGGCGTTCCTTCGGCAGTGTCGACTCGATGATGTCGGTCACTCGGCCAGGACGCGGGCTCATGACGACGATCTTGGTCGAGAGGTAGACGGCCTCGGGGATCGAGTGGGTGACGAAGCAGATCGTCTTGTTGGTGCGGTCCCAGAGCTTCAGAAGCTCGGAATTCAGGTGATCGCGGACGATTTCGTCGAGCGCGCCGAAGGGTTCGTCCATCAGGAGCAGGTCGGCGTCGAAGGCGAGCGCGCGGGCGATCGAGGCGCGCTGCTGCATGCCGCCTGAGAGCTGCCAGGGATATTTCTTGGCAAAGCCCGAGAGGTTGACCAGCTCCAGCGTCTGCTCGATGCGCTTCTGCTTTTCCGCAGCGCTATAGCCCATGATCTCGAGCGGCAGCGCGATGTTGTTTTCGATCGTGCGCCACGGATAAAGCGCGGCGGCCTGGAAGACATAACCGTAGGAGCGCGCCTTGCGGGCATCCTCCGGTGTCATGCCGTTCACCGTGATCTCGCCGGCGGTGTGTTTCTCGAGGTCCGCGATGACGCGCAGGAAGGTGGTCTTGCCGCAGCCGGAGGGTCCGATGAAGGAGACGAAATCGCCCTTCTTCACCTCCAGATCGACATTCGACAAGGCGTGGACGGGGCCGTCATTGGTCTCGAAGGTGAGGCTCAGGTTCTTGGCCGAGACGACGGAGTAGGGTGCATTCATGCGCTGGGACCAATCGGGTTAGTTGCAAAGGCAGCCTGCCTCTTGCATTCTTTGGACATGCGGCCGCTCGGGAGCAGCGGGCCGGGCGTGGCGGACGGGCCGCCGGGACAAAGAGGACGGGACAATGGACGCATCAGCAAAGCCCACCTGCCGGATCGTGAAGCCCGGCCATACCTATGAGGGCAAGCAGGGGCTGAGTTATTTCGAAGGCATCGCTGCCGAGACCGTGGGGGCCAAGGGCATCTGCATGCATGTCTTGACCATGCCGCCGGGTGCGCGCGCCAAGGCGCATCTGCACGAGAGCCACGAGACGGCGATCTATATGCTCTCCGGCCAGGCGCACACCTGGTATGGCGACCGGCTGGAAAACCATGTCGTGGTTCACGCAGGCGAGCTGTTCTACATTCCGGCCGGCGTGCCGCATCTGCCGGCGAACCTGTCGAACGCCCCCTGCACGGCGATCATCGCGCGTACCGACCCGAACGAGCAGGAGAGCGTCGTGTTGCTGCCGGAGCTGGATGGGTTGGTCGAGTTGTAACGTCGGGCTCATGTCGCCAGCCTCTCTGTTCGGGGCAGGGCGATCAGCCAGTAGATGATCGCGCAAATCATGCCTGTCGGGACCAGCGACAGGGCCATTGATGCCGAGTTCTGATTGAAGAAGCGGCCCCAGGTTGCCAGCTGCAGAAGGGCGATGCCGGACAGAGGGCATGCGGCACCGGCAATGGCGAAATGCCACCAGCGATTCCAGTGCATCCGCAGCAGCACCCAGGTCGCCAGCAAGGTGAAGGGAGCTGCCAGCAACAAGGCGACCGGCATGATTTCCACGGTCAGCCGAAGTGCTTGAAGAATGGAGCCGGGAAAGATCAGGACGAAGAGCGGCAGTCGACCGTAGGTGACGGCATCTGTGACCTGAAGCGTCGCCCAGATGCCCATGACGCCGACAAACACGGCGGCTGCATAGCCCGCGCCGAAGCGCGCACTTCTCCGCAGCCATGTCTTCTTCGCTGGCGTCACGCTCAAACCCCCGTCGCCGGAATGCCCGTGCGTTCGACCTTGCGCGGCGCCACGAGTTCCTTCCAGGTGGAGAGAGCTTTGTTCACGGCGGTAAACGGCTCGCGGTGCACGAACTTGCCATGGCCCTCGCGGGTCTTCACGGCGTTTTCCTCGATCGCGACATAGCCACGGGTCAGCGTGTAGCGCGGCAGGCCGGTGACCTCCTTGCCTTCGAAGACATTGTAGTCGATCGAGGACTGCTGGGTCTTAGCGGAGATGGTCTTGGAGCGCTTGGGATCCCAGACCACGAGATCGGCATCGGCGCCGACCAAGACCGCGCCCTTCTTCGGGTAGATGTTGAGGATCTTGGCGATGTTGGTCGAGGTGACGGCGACGAATTCGTTCATCGTCAGGCGACCGGTCGCAACACCATAGGTCCAGAGCATCGGCATGCGGTCCTCAAGCCCGCCGGTACCGTTCGGGATCTTGGCGAAGTTGCCGACGCCGAAGCGCTTCTGTTCGCTGGTGAAGGCGCAGTGGTCGGTGGCAACAACCGAGAGCGAGCCGGACTGCAGGCCGGCCCAGAGTGAATCCTGATGCTGCTTGTTGCGGAATGGGGGCGACATGACGCGGCGGGCGGCGTGGTCCCAGTCCTTGTTGAAATACTCGCTTTCGTCGAGCGTCAGGTGCTGGATCAGGGGCTCGCCATAGACGCGCATGCTCTTCTGGCGGGCGCGGCGGATCGCTTCATGCGCCTGTTCGCAGGAGGTGTGCACGACATAAAGCGGGACACCGGCCATGTCGGCCAGCATGATGGCGCGGTTGGTGGCTTCGCCCTCGACCTCAGGCGGACGGGAATAGGCGTGGGCTTCCGGCCCGTTATTGCCTTCGGCCAAGAGCTTGGCCGTCATCGAGGCCACGACGTCGCCGTTTTCGGCATGGACCATCGGCAGCGCACCAAGCTCGGCGCAGCGCTGGAAAGAGGCGAACATCTCGTCATCATTCACCATCAACGCGCCCTTATAGGCCATGAAGTGCTTGAAGGTGTTGATGCCCTTGTCCTGCACGATGGTCTTCATCTCGTCGAAGACGCCTTCGTTCCAGCCGGTGATCGCCATGTGGAAGGAGTAGTCCGATGTGGCGCGTGAGGTCTTGTTGTCCCACATCTGAAGGGCTTCGAGCAGCGATTGGTCGGGGGCGGGCAGGCAGAAATCGACGACCATGGTCGTGCCGCCGGAGAGACCGGCACGCGTGCCGCTTTCGAAATTATCGGCGGAGTAAGTGCCCATGAACGGCATTTCCAAATGTACATGCGGATCGATGCCGCCCGGCATGACATAACAGCCTGTGGCATCGAGGGTCTCGTTTCCGGAGAGGTTCTGCCCGATCTCAACGATCACGCCACCCTCGATCTTGACGTCAGCCTTATAGGTGAGATCGGCGGTGACGATCGTGCCGCCCTTAATGACAGTGGTGGTCATGGCTATTGCTTCCCTCCGTTTTCGGCTTCGTTTGTTGGTATGCTGGCTAGGCCGAGGCCGGTTATGTGGATCAGAGCGGTTTCGAGCCGCTTTATTTCGCCGGTCGTAAGTCTTCCAATCCGCTGCCGGATCACGTCCCGCCTTAACGGGGAGAGCTTTTCGACCATAATCTGCGAGATCTCTTGCAGACCATTTTCAGGACTAGGCACAATGATCGGACGAAGCGTTGGGGCGTCGATCAGATGCGTCGTCATCGGGCAGCAGAGGATCGTGCTGAATAGGCCGAGGAGTTCATCCCTCTGAAGGATTACCGCGGGTCTTGGTTTGCCCAATTCCCCTGGAAAGACTGCGATCACGATGTCCCCTCGCGTGAGCGTCACGGCTTGTCCCAGTCAGTTGGACCGACGCCCTCAAGCCAGTCGGTCACATCGTCCCGTTCGTCAGCTTCTGCAACTCGTCGAGCCTCCTCAGCGAGTTGCGCCCTGATGGTTTCATTCTCGAGATCAGGCACCCAGATTTCGACCGGCCTGTAGCCCCGCCGCAGCAGGTCGGCGCGCTCTTCCGGTGACAATTCCCTCGGTCGTCCCATGGTTCGCTCCCGTTCAGGACTGTTCGCAAGGCCTGATCCTACGCCACAATCTCCGCCGTCTCCAGAACCGCGCGTAGCAGTACATCCGCGCCCGCCGTCGCCCAGTCCTTGGAGATTTCTTCCGCCTCGTTGTGGCTCAATCCGCCGACGCAGGGGCACATGATCATGGTCGAGGGTGCGACCTTTGCTGCCCAGCAGGCGTCGTGGCCGGCGCCGGAGATGATGTTCATGTGGGAATAACCGAGGTCTTCCGCGGCCTTGCGGACGGAGGCGACGAGTTTTTCGTCGAAAGTGACCGGATCAAAATGGCCGACGGCCTCGACCGAACAGCCGACGCCGAGTGCGGAACAGATTTCGGCTGCCTTCGCCTCGATCGTCGCGCGCATGCGGTCGAGCTTCGCTTGCTCGGGCGTGCGGATGTCGACGGTGAAGACGACGGTCCCGGGCAGGACGTTGCGGGAATTAGGCGAGAACTTCACCTGGCCGACACCACCGACCGCGCCGGGTTGTTCGCTCATGGCGACCTCCTGGACCATTTCCATGATCCGGGCCATGGCAAGGCCGGCATTGACGCGCAGGTTCATCGGGGTGGAGCCGGTATGGGCTTCACGGCCGGTGAGCGTGAATTCCAGCCACCATAGACCCTGGCAATGCGTGACCACGCCTATCTGCTTGTTCTCGGCTTCGAGGATCGGGCCTTGTTCGATGTGGTACTCGAAATAGGCGTGCATCTTTCTCGCGCCGACCACTTCGTCGCCCAGCCAGCCAATGCGCTTCAGCTCGTCGCCAAAGGTCTTGCCGTCCATGTCCTTGCGGCCATAGGCATAGTCCTGGTCGATGACGCCGGCGAACACGCCAGAGGCCAGCATGGCGGGGGCGAAGCGGGCGCCTTCCTCGTTGGTCCAGTTGGTGACGACGATCGGATGCTTCGTCTTGATGTTGAGGTCATTCATCGACCGCACGGCCTCTAGGCCAGCGAGGACGCCCAGCACGCCGTCATATTTGCCGCCGGTCGGCTGGGTGTCGAGGTGGCTGCCGATATAGACGGGCAGGGCGTCGGGGTCGGTGCCGGCGCGGGTCATGAACATGTTGCCCATGGTGTCGACGCCCATGTTGAGCCCCGCATCTTCACACCAGCGCTGGAAGAGGCGGCGGCCTTCCGCATCCTCGTCGGTCAGGGTCTGGCGATTGTTGCCGCCGGCAATGCCGGGGCCGATCTTCGCCATCTCCATGAGCATGTCCCAGAGCCGATCGCCGTTCACGCGAAGGTTCGTGCCGGTTTGCGCCGTCATTGCAGGTCCTCACCTGTTTTGCTGGGACCGGATCTTCCGCCCGTTCCCCTTGTTCCCGGGGTCAACAACAGCGACTTGTCTTTGTTTTTTCGCTGTCGTATCGGCAGTTGCCTTTATTTGACATCTGTCCAATAATTTGACCGACTGGTAAAACATTACAGCTTCCATCACGGCACTCAAGACAAAATCGGCAAAAATCTGCGACAAAAAACAGAGCAGATGCACAGAATTTGAGCGCGGATATTGTTGAGTAACTTCAGGGTCTTAGGCGGGGAACAACTCTAAGATGGCAATACCGAGAGCGGCGCAAACCCAGAGGCGGACGCGGATCCAGGAGGAAAAGGAAGAGCAGATCCTCGAAGCGGCCCTGGAAGTGTTTTCGCAACGGGGATTCCACGGCTCGACCATCGACCAGATTGCCGAGGTCGCGGGCATGTCGAAGCCCAATCTGCTCTATTATTTCCGCACCAAGGAAGCCATGCACCGGGCGCTGATCGACCGGGTGCTCGAAAACTGGCTGGAGCCGCTGCAGGCCTTCGATGCGGACGGCGACCCCGAACACGAGATCAAGTCCTATATTCGCCGCAAGCTGGAGATGGCACGCGACTTCCCGCGCGAAAGCCGGCTGTTTGCCAACGAGATCCTGCAGGGTGCGCCGCATATCGCCGGTGTTCTCGAAGGACCGTTGAAGGAACTCGTGGATGAGAAGGCCGAGGTCATCAGGGCCTGGATTGCCGCGGCCAAGATCCGAGAATGCGATCCGTATCACATGATCTTCTCGATCTGGTCCACGACGCAGCATTATGCCGACTTCGACGTTCAGGTCCGATCCGTGCTGGGGGCAGGCCAAGAAGGCGAAGACCGCTTCGAGGCGGCCGCCTCGTTTCTCGAAGGTCTCTTCGTGCACGGCCTCATTCTGAAGCCTGCCGTGTGACGCCGGCCGTCAGTCCCTAAGCAGGCCCATCACCAGAAGACCGGCGGCGGTCACCAGCGCGCCGAGAAAGACGGCAGGGCTTGCCCAGCCGTGACCGAGCACGCCTTCCAGGAGGATGATGAAGGTCGGCGTCAGATAGCCGTAACCGAGCACCTTGGGGGCCGGCAGGCGCATGGAAGCGTATTGCAGCAGCATGAAGGTGAGTGCGGTCGTGATGACGGAGAGATAGGCGATCGTCGCCCAGACCATGGGGGGGAGGTTGAGAAAATCCGTCGTCGCCAGCTGGACAGCACCGGTCGGCAGGAGCCAGGGCACGGTGAAGACCACGACCCAGAAACCGAAGGCGACCGGGTTGTCTCCCTGATTGAACTTGCGGATCAGCGGAACATAGGCGCCGTGGCAGATGACCCCGACGAAGAAGATCAGTTCGCCGCGTCCGACATCGAAGGAGAGGATCGCCTGGATATCGGCGCGGAAAATGACCCAGATCGCCCCGAGGGCTGCGATGACCAGCGCGATGAACACGTCCGGGCGGGTTTTCTGCCCGATGAAGAGAAGCGCGAAGCCGGCGCTGATCAATGGCATCAGGGTGAAGACGGCACCCGTCTGCACAGGGCTGGTGAATTCCAGCGCCACGAACATGGTGAGCATGTAGACGGCGATCAGCCCGCCAAGCAGGGCAAAGCGCCAGATCCGCTGTGGTGCCCGGAACGGGACACGCAGGATGCCAAACGTCAGGACGCCCATGACGATAACCGTCATCAGATAACGCCAGAGGGTCAGCGGGCCGGCATCCATGTGCCGCGCGGCCATGCCGCCGAAGGAGAAGGAGCCCGCGATCAGGGCGGCAAAGAGCAGCATTGCAGCATGCGCCTTCAGTTTTTCCCGGCCTTTGGCATGGACGGTATGTCGATTCACGGGGGAGGCGACTGGTGGGGCTTGCTCTGTCATCGGATGTCTTTCGGCACGAAGCAGTCTCGCCGTTGGCGTGACTTGACCCGACCGTCTTTCTCATTCATCTGCGATCGCGGATGCGCGCACCATGCGCCGCCCCAAGATCCTTCCGGCAGTTAATCGAAAGCGGCTCCGATGACAACGATGATCGGCTTCACTGATACCGACAAGAGTACCAGCGCAGTGCTGCAGGATGTGATCGACTCGATGGATGAGGATCACGTCACGCTGCGGCAGATCCTGGAGAAGATGGGCGAAAGCGGGCTTCTGCTGCTTTGCGGCCTGTTGTCTCTGCCCTTTCTGGTGCCGGTTTCGATCCCGGGCGTCTCGACGGTCTTCGGTGCCGGCATCGTGCTGATCGGGATCGCGATCACCTTCAACCGATTTCCCTGGCTGCCGAAGAAGGTGGCCGATCGCAAGCTCGATCGGGCGCGCCTCGTCCCGGTGCTGGAGCGAGGGCTCAACGTCCTCAGAAAGGTCGACCGTTACGTTCGTCCCCGCATGCCGGGTCTCACGGATGGCGCGGCGGTCAACCGTATCAATGGTCTCGTGCTGACGGGCGCCGGCGTGCTCCTGATGATGCCGCTCGGCTTCATTCCGTTCTCGAACACGCTGCCGGGCGTTGCGATCCTGCTTCTGTCGACGGGGATTTCTCAGAGAGACGGCATGGTCGTTGCCATGGGGCACCTGATGGTGCTGCTGACGCTCGTCTATTTCTCGGCCTTGGCCTATGCCGGGTTTGCCGCCGGCCAGAGCCTGCTCGGCTGATCCTTCGTCAACGTGAGGATCACGCGCTCCGCCGCAGCAGGTCTTCACGTTGCAAGGCATGCGTCCTTGCGAAATCGATGAAACTATCAGGGCTCATCGGACGCGCCAACGCGTAGCCCTGCAGCGTCTGGCAGCCGAGGTCGCGCAGGATGGCGGCATGCTCCATCGTCTCTACACCCTCTGCGACGATGCCGATCCCGTAGGAGCGGCCGATATCGACGATCGAGCTGATCAGCTTGCGCTGGGCAGGGTTGGTCACGATCGGGGCCACCAGCTGCCGATCGATCTTCAAGCGGCTCGGCGAGAGCTTGATCAGGGAGAGGATCGAGGCGTAACCGGTGCCGAAATCATCGATTTCAATGGCAATGCCCTGAGTGCGGATGCGTTCGAGGCTTTCTGCCACGGCGTCGGCCTTGTCGTCGAAGGAGATCGATTCCAGCAGTTCGAATGAAAGGCTGCCCGGCGTGACGGCGAGCTTGGCCAGGTGGTCGAGCAGCTTGTCCTCGAATAGACGCTGTGCAGAAATGTTGACCGAGACATGCTCGATGCCGAGGCCCTCGGTCTTCCAGCGCGCCAGCTGCTCGAGTGCCTGATCGAGAATGCTCGCGTCGATCTGGGAGACGACATTGAGGTTCTCGGCCGTTTCGAGAAAGGCGATGGGTGCGAGGATGCCTTTTTCCGGGTGACGCCAGCGAGCAAGCGCCTCCACACCGTTGATCGCAAGCGTTCGGGCATCGAATTGCGGCTGGTACCAGGCGATGAAATCGTCATCGCCCAGGGATCGAAGAATGGCGTCGGCGGTGCGCTTGATGTTGATCGTGCGCGCGCGCAGCGTGTCGTTGAAGCGCTCGACGCGATTGCGGCCACGGCGTTTTGCCTCGTAGAGGGCGATGTCCGCATTGACGAGGAGCTGCTCGGCGGTCAGTTCGGGCTCGATCCTGTCGGCGATGCCGATCGATGCGCCGACACGGCATTCGTGTCCGTTGTATACGATCGGCCGGTTGACGGCTGCGATCAGGTTCGACCCCATGGCCTCATAGCCTTCGGAGAGATCGCAGCCCTGGCAGACGATGACGAATTCATCGCCGCCGATCCGGGCGACGAAATCAGAGGCGCCGACCATGCTCTGCAGTTCCTGCGCGACATGGCGAAGAATGGCGTCGCCAGCCCCATGGCCAAACGTGTCGTTGATTTCCTTGAAGCGATCGAGATCCATATGGAGCACGGTTAGCCGCCCGCTAGGACGATCACCTGCTGCAACCAGGGCCTCGAGGCGCTGGTCCAGATAGCGGCGATTGGGCAGGCCGGTCAGCGCGTCGTGCAGCGAATTGTATTCCATCCGCTGTCGTGCGCTTTCCAGCTCCTCGTTGCGCTGCGCCGTCTCGCGCTGCGCGAGCCTCAGCTCTTCCTGGAGCTGCACGTCAGCGCTGACATCCCAGTTGACGCCAAGCAGCATCGTCTTGTTCTTGTGGTCGCGGAAGGCGGTGCCCACAGTGCGGAAATGCACCATCTGGCCATCCGGCCGGGTGACGCGGAAGCGGCCGGTATAAGAGGATTGTTTCTCGATGGCTTGCTGCATGCCCAGCTCGATGGCGTCGACATCGTCGGGATGGACCATCGACCGCCACAATTCGCCGGTGACGGGCGTGTCGAGCGGAAGGCCATAGAGATTGTAGATGCGCTCGTCCCAGCGGAGTTCGTCGGTACTGACGTCCATCTCCCAGACGCCGATACGCGATGACTCGAGCGCCACGCCAAGCCGATGGGACATGGCGCGGAGTTCTCCCTCGCGTTGCCGCAAAGCCGCATAGTTGCGCTGCCGCTCCCGCATCAGGCCGGCGACCCAGATGACGCTGCCGGCGATCAGCGCGGACATGGCGGCGATCATGCCGCGGATCAGGATGTCGGGCCTACTCATCGCGTGCCAGCCACCCTTCGGCACTGCCGAAATGAACCAATGCTCGTTGCCAAGATCGACGGTCATGGTGACCGGATCGTCGGCCAGCACGTAATTGTCGCCGTAGATCACGGCTTGGCTTCCCGTCTGCTGACTGTCGTCGGTGATGGTGATGGCAAGCGGCAGATCGGGGGCACGAAGGCCGCTGTCGTCGTAAAGTCTCGCGACATCGACGACACCCGCCAGACCACCCCAAAAGACCCGCTTGCCCTCATCATTGGTTATGTGCACGGGCAGCGTGATAATGAGGCCCATGGCGCCATTCTTGAGCGGCAATGGGCCGCTGATGATGGTCTTGCCCTCGTCGCGCAATTGACGCGCCTGTTCCTCGCCATTCGGTGGCGGGAGTATCCAGTACCCGATGAAGGATTTGTTGTCCTCGTAGGGGTGGACGAAACTGGTGATCAAATTCGGTGCTGCGGCGATGTTGCCGATCTGCGACGGCGTCGACAGGAGGCTGGATGCCAGCGCCTCGAAACGCTTCTGGGTGACATAGGGCTCGGTCCCGATCACCGCGACCATGCCTTGCAGAAGCTTCACATTCGCGTTGATGTTGGCTTCGAGCTTAGTGCGGATCAGGCCTAGGTTTTCCTCGACCGCGTTGCGGGCTGCCTCGCGGCTCAACCGTTGCTGCTGAAGGTCGGCATAGAGAGCAGAGACGGCGACGCCGACGAGGACGATCGCGCTCGGAATGAGGATCTGCAGGCGGGACCGCAGATTCGACCCACCATCCGTGTTCTTGCTCTTGATCGCCATGGTCTCCTTGCCCGGCTTGCCCGGCCTGACGCAAATGCGGTCAGTGCCGATGGCCGAATGGTGGAGTATAGCGCTGAATAATTTCTGAAGGGCTGGGCGAAAGTTCGAGTTTTTCTTTTGTCAAACGGTATCCGGCCCGCAAGCGGGCCGGATTTGCTTCATCGAGACTATTCTGCGGCCTGCACGGCCATCGGGTTGTTCGGATGGGTCGTCCAGTTTGCATAGTTCGGATCGACCGGTTTGCCGGTGCGCTGGTCGAGCGTGCCGGTCGGCAGTTCGACCATGGTGATGCAATTCTCCACCGGACAGACGTTGACGCAGAGATTACAGCCGACGCATTCGTCTTCCATCACCTCGAAATGCCTGATGCCGTTGACCATGTTGGTAATCGCCTGGTGAGACGTGTCCTCGCAGGCGATGTGGCAGCGGCCGCATTTGATGCAGGCATCCTGGTCGATATGGGCCTTGGCGATGTAGTTCAGGTTGAGATACTGCCAATCGGTGACGTTCGGCACGGCGCGGCCGCAAATATCGTCGAGGCTTCGGTGACCCTTGGCATCCATCCAGTCGTTGAGGCCTGATATCATCTCCTGGACGATCTTGAAGCCGTAGGTCATGGCGGCCGTGCAGACCTGCACATTGCCGGCGCCGAGCGCCAGAAATTCGGCAGCATCCCGCCAGGTGGTGACACCACCGATGCCCGAAATCGGCAAGCCGTATGTTTCCGGATCGCGGGCGATCTCGGCGACCATGTTGAGGGCGATCGGCTTGACCGCCGGGCCGCAATAGCCGCCATGGGTGCCCTTGCCGCCGACGGTGGGCGAGGGGGCAAAGCTGTCGAGGTCAACCGAGACGATCGAGTTGATCGTGTTGATCAGCGAAACCGCATCTGTGCCGCCCGCTTTTGCCGCACGCGCGGGCTTACGGATGTCGGCGATGTTCGGCGTCAGCTTGGTGATCACGGGCATGCGGGTATATTGCTTGCACCAGCGCACGACCATTTCGATATATTCCGGCACCTGGCCGACGGCGGCGCCCATGCCGCGCTCGGACATGCCGTGCGGACAGCCGAAGTTGAGCTCGATGCCGTCAGCGCCGGTCTCTTCCACAAGCGGCAGGATTGCCTTCCACTCTTCCTCGACGCAGGGGACCATGATCGAGGCGACAAGCGCCCGGTCCGGCCAGTTCTTCTTCACCATCTTCATCTCCTGCAAGTTGATCTGCAGGGGGCGGTCGGTGATCAGTTCGATGTTGTTGAGGCCGAGAAGGCGGCGGTCAGCACCCCAGATCGCACCGTAGCGCGGGCCGTTGACGTTGACTACGGGTGGTCCTTCCGAGCCGAGTGTTTTCCAGACGACGCCGCCCCAGCCCGCCTTGAAGGCGCGCTCGACATTATAGGCCTTGTCGGTCGGTGGGGCAGAGGCCAGCCAGAAGGGGTTGGGCGACTTGATGCCGACGAAGTTATTGCGAAGATCAGCCATGTTTCAAATCCTCTCGAGAGCAGTGCGTCATGCGACGGCGGTTGCGCCCGCCGTCATGACGGCGAGAGAGCGGTTGATGCTTTCGGCCGCATCGCGGCCCATGGCGACGGCGGAGACCGTCAGGTCCTGGCCTCCGAAGGCACAGTCGCCTCCGGCCCAGACGCCCGGAATGGACGTGCGGCCTTCGGCGTCGATGGCGATCTTGCCACCTTCGAGCTTCAGACCGTCCAGACCCTGACCATCGAGTTTCTGACCGATGGCGACCAGAATCTGGTCGGCCTTGATCTCGGTCGTGTGGCCGGTGCCCTTCATCATGCCGTTTTCAAGATGGGTGTATTCGAAGGTGATCGCCGAGCAGTGACCGCCGTGATGGGCGACTTCCTTTGGCTGCAGCCAGTGGCGGATGTGCACGCCCTTGGAGGTCGCCAGATCCTGCTCGAATTCCGAGGCGTTCATGTGCTCCTTGCCGCGGCGGTAGCAGATCGTGACGTTCTCGGCGCCGAGCAGCTTGGCCTGCACGGCAGCGTCGATCGCGGTCATGCCGCCGCCGATGACGACGACGTCGCGACCGACGGGCACGTCTGCCTTGTCATCCGCCTGGCGGAGATGGGCGATGAATTCGACGGCGTCGAGAACGCCGTTGATCTTGGCACCTGGGATGTTCAGCCCGTTGACGTTGCCGAGACCCGCACCGAGGAAGACGGCGTCGTGTTTCGCCTGGAGGTCGCCGAGCGTGAAGTCACGGCCCATCATCTGGCCATCCAGCACATCGATATTGCCGAGCGACAGGATGTAGTCGACTTCCTTCTGGGCGAAATTGTTGGGTGTCTTGTAGGCTGCAATGCCGTATTCGTTCAGACCGCCGGCCTTGTCCTTCGCTTCGTAGATGGTGACCTGGTGGCCGTGCATTGCAAGGCGATGGGCCGCTGCAAGGCCTGCTGGGCCTGCGCCAACGATGCCGACCGTGCGACCGGTCGAGGCGGCCGGACGGTAGAACTGGCGACCTTCTTCTATGGCGATATCGGTAGCGTAACGTTGCAGGCGGCCGATTTCGACCGGGCGCTCTTCGGCCGTGTTGCGCACACAGGCTTCCTCGCAGAGCGTTTCGGTGGGACAGACGCGGGCGCACATGCCGCCGAGAATGTTCTGGTCGAAAATTGTCTTGGCGGCGCCGAGTGGATTGCCAGTCGATATCTGCCGGATGAACATCGGGATATCGATGGCGGTGGGACAGGCCGTCATGCAGGGCGCGTCGTGACAGAAGTAGCATCTGTCGGAGGCGACCAGCGCCTCATGGCCGCCGAGGCGGGGATGCAGGTCGGAGAAATTCTTTGCATAGTCGGCAGCATCAAGCCGCCCGGCCTTGAGGCCCGGTTCCAGTCTTCGCATCGCAGTTCCCTCTTTTATATTCGAAGCGATGCAGAGAAAGGTAACTCAGGAAGAAAGTTTTATCAAACGGTAAAAAATTGCCATGAGCGCCGTGGATCCCCTGAAAATCAAGGGAAGTTGATTGCCGTCAATCCCGGACGAGATGTTCGGGTCGGGTCGCATCTGCGTCAGCGAAAACATGACTGAAAACATCAAGTATATACTTTACTCTTCTTGTCATGTTTTGTATGCCTGTCCACCTGAGGCTCGCAACCGTTGCCTCTAATCGGATTCGAGGAGACAGGACGTCATGGCGAAGAAGAAAAAGCAGGCTGCGAAAAAGTCGGGTGCGGAGGTTTCCGCGACGGCCTCCACCGCGAAAACGCAAGCGGAAGTTCGCAGCTTTCTGTATGTCGGCGGGCGGGATTGCCAGGTCGCCCATCTTCGTCAGATCGCCAGCAATTTTGGTGCGGAACTAATTCACCATGATGGGGGTTTACGTGAAGCGGTTTCGCGTATCGACACGGTGCTACCCTCCGTCGACTGCGTCTTCTGCCCTATCGACTGTATCAGTCACGATGCTTGTCTGCGCGTGAAGAGCGGTTGCAAGAAGTTCGGAAAGACTTTCATTCCGCTGCGAAACGGCTCGAAATCCAGTCTCGAGCGCGCGTTGCAAACGCTGAATGAAAGGAATGTCGAAGCATGAGCAGGGACGGGTCAGACAAGGGTGGCATCAGCTCGTTCCACGAGCTTGCACGTCAGCGCGGCGAGGGACTCCTTCCGGAGCTCGCCGAGGCAATGTTGCAACGCTCTCAGGAAAGTGAAGTGATGAATTGCGAAATCATCACTTTGCCGGGCTTGCACGAGCGCAAACCTGCTACCATGTACGCAGAATTGAACCGGGCCCCCGCCCTTGTTATCGATTTTCCCGCGCCAAGATGGCAGCGAAACGCCAACGCAAGGTCGTAGCCGTTTCGTCAGCCAATCTCATGCGGGAACCAGAGGAACTTTCCGCATGAACGCCCAGCAACCTGTTGCGAAGACGATCCTCAACGCCGTGCCCATCCTCCCATCCCTTAATCTTTCGGAAACACGCAATTTCTACGTCGATACGCTCGGTTTCGAGGATGTCGGCTTCGATGGGCTTGATTATCTCGTCGTCCGCCGCGGCGGAATGGAACTGCATTTCTGGCTGAGCGATGATCCGCTCCAGTGCCAGAACAGCTCAGTTTTCTTCAGGGCCGAAGCGCCGACGGAGATCTACCGGGACTTCTGCGATCGCGGCATCGAGGCGATCCGTCCATCGGATAATTCGGGAGAGTGCGGCGGAACCGTGCGTTTCCATATCCGCGATCCCCACGGCAATCTGCTGATGTTCGGTGGTACCATTTCGGCTACCATGGCCCATTGACCCCAGTCATCACAATGATTTCGGGGCGTTGATGCCGAAGCCTCGTCCTCCAGTGGAGGTTGATCGGCGTCAGTCGCGCCCCGGAGCTAAAGCTCCTGCGCAGAGCAGCAGCCACGATACGATGAGCGTCACCCCACCTGTGGGGGCCGCCATCGGAAAGAGCCCGCTGCCGATGAAGTGCCGGGCAACCAGATCGCCTGAAAACAGCACCGTGCCGAGCGTCATGCCGACCACCACCAGTGCTGCCAGTCTGACCCGGTCTCCGGCGATGGAGAGTGCAACGAGTGCCGGGGCATGGGCGAGACATATCGTCGAGGCCGGGCGCAGAAGCGCTTCGCCGCCCGCGTGACTGGCGGCTGCGGCCAGTCCGACACCGGCAGCCCCGATCAGTCCGGCCGCGACGGTCGCCCAGCGGTAACTCCGTACGCTCGCCATGTCCCTCATTCCTTGTTCTGCATGTGAAAGGCCAGCTTCTCGATCGGCGGCCAGATGAGTTCCCGCAGCTTCGGATGCTCGACGGTTTCATCCAGCGCGCGGCGAAAGCACAAGAGCCATTCGTCCCGTTCCAGCGGGCCGATTTCTGCCACGAAATGGCGCCGCCTTAGCATCGGATGGCCGCGCTTCTGCATGTAGACGGGTGGACCACCGAGATAGCCGGTGAGGTACTCGTAGAACTTCTCTTCGCTGCCGGAGAGATCCGGTGGATGCACAGCCCGGCAATGGGCGGCCTCGGGCAGTGTGTCCATCAACTCATAAAAGCGCCGCGTCAGCGCCTTGACGGTCGCATCGCCGCCGATGGCTTCGTAGAGGGTTATCGTCTCGTCACTCATGTTGTCGTCCTTGCGTGAGCTCTTTTCGCGCTTTCGCCCCGCTCTTGCAACCAGCGTGGCGTTCCCGTGGCAATCCAGCGCAGCTGCGATGCCGCTCTGCAACAAAAGCACAGGACATCGATCTGTCGACATGCCATAAGGGCGCCGAAGTCCAGCAGGCGCCCGTCATGATCCGTATCGAAAACATCTCCAAGCAGCTCAGCCACCGTATCCTCTTTATCGAGGCCTCCGCCGCGCTCAATCGCGGCGAGAAGATCGGTCTCGTCGGACCGAACGGGGCGGGCAAGACTTCGCTCTTCCGCATGATCATCGGGCAGGAACAGCCGGATGAGGGTCAGGTCTCCGTCGATAAGGGTGTCAGCATCGGCTATTTCAGCCAGGATGTGGGCGAGATGTCCGGTCGCTCGGCCGTGGCCGAGGTGATGGACGGGGCAGGGCCGGTCAGCGAAGTAGCGGCGGAGCTGCGCGAACTCGAGGCGGCTATGGTCGATCCTGACCGGATGGACGAGATGGACGCGATCATCGAGCGCTACGGCGAAGTGCAGGCGCGCTACGAAGAGCTCGACGGTTATGCGTTGGATGGCCGTGCCCGCGAAGTGCTGGCCGGTCTCTCCTTCTCGGAAAGCATGATGGACGGCGATGTCGGCGCTCTCTCGGGCGGCTGGAAGATGCGCGTGGCGCTCGCCCGCATTCTGCTGATGCGGCCGGACGTAATGCTGCTCGACGAACCGTCGAACCATCTCGATCTCGAAAGCCTGATCTGGCTCGAGCAGTTCCTTAAAGGTTACGAAGGCGCGCTTCTGATGACCTCGCATGACCGCGAGTTCATGAACCGCATCGTCAACAAGATCATCGAGATCGATGCCGGTCAGCTGAACAGCTATTCCGGCGACTATGTCTTCTACGAGGGGCAGCGTGCCTTGAACGAGAAGCATCAGCAGTCGCAGTTCGAGCGTCAGCAGGCGATGCTCGCCAAGGAAATCAAGTTCATCGAGCGCTTCAAGGCGCGCGCCAGCCATGCCTCCCAGGTGCAGAGCCGGGTGAAGAAGCTGGAAAAGATCGACCGGGTGGAACCGCCGAAGCGCCGCCAGGTCGTCGCTTTCGAATTCCAACCGGCGCCACGTTCGGGCGAAGATGTCATCAATCTCAAGGGCGTCTCGAAGCGCTACGGCGACAAGGTCATCTATGACGGCTTCGACTTCATGGTCCGCCGCCGCGAGCGCTGGTGCATCATGGGCATCAACGGCGCTGGCAAATCGACTTTGCTCAAGCTCGTCGCTGGCGATTCGAAGCCGGACGACGGGACCGTCTCGATCGGTGCCAGCGTCAAGATGGGCTATTTCGCCCAGCATGCGATGGATGTGCTCGACGGTGACATGACGATTTTCGAGATGCTGGAAACGAGTTTTCCCCGTGCCGGGCAGGCCCCGCTTCGGGCGCTTGCCGGTTGCTTCGGCTTCTCAGGTGATGACATCGACAAGCGCGTGCGGGTGCTGTCAGGCGGCGAAAAGGCGCGCCTTGTCATGGCGATGATGCTGTTCGATCCGCCGAACCTGCTGGTCCTCGACGAGCCGACCAACCACCTCGACCTCGATACCAAGGAAATGCTGATCAAGGCATTGTCGCAGTTCGAAGGCACCATGCTCTTCGTCAGCCACGACCGCCACTTCCTCGGCGCCCTGTCGAACCGCGTGCTGGAGATTACGCCCGAAGGCGTCTTCCAGTATGGCGGCGGCTATACGGAATATGTCGAGCGCACGGGCCATGAGGCGCCGGGCCTCAGAAGCTGAGGCACGGCGATCAGTGGCGACTTGGATTTAGGCGCCAGCCGTCGTTCTCTCGGCCCGAAGCGCGGCGATCTCGGATCGCAGCGCCTGCATTTCCCGCAGCAGTTCGGCATTGTCGACATGCAAGGTCTTCAGGTCCGCATCGGTGTCGGCCATGCTCTGTTCCTGCATGGCAGAGACGATGACACCGATGAAGAGGTTCAGGACCGAATAGGTGCTGAGCAGGATGAAGGGCACGAAGAACAGCCAGGCATAGGGATGGACCTCCATCACCGGCCGGACGATGCCCATGGACCAGCTTTCCAGCGTCATGATCTGGAAGAGCGAATAGGTCGACGCACCGAGATTGCCGAACCAGTCAGGGAAGGTCGCGCCATAGAGCTTGGTCGCCATGACGGCCGCAACATAAAACAGCATGAACAGGAGCACGATGATCGAGCCCATGCCGGGAAGGGCGGCAATGAGGCCGCCGATGACCCGTCGCAGCGAGGGCACGATCGAGATCAGGCGCAGGATACGCAGGACGCGCAACGCGCGCAGGACCTGGAAGGGGCCGGTCGCCGGGATCAGCGCGATGGCGACGATCGAGAAATCGAAAATGCTCCATGGGTCGCGGAAGAAGGCGAGCCGGAAGGTGTAGAGCCGGGCTGCGATTTCGATGACGAAGATCGCAAGAATGAGCCGGTCCAGCGTCACCAGCAGCGGCCCCATGACCTGCATCACCGCGGGCGACGTCTCAAGGCCCAGCGTGACCGAATTGATCAGGATGACCGCAATGATAAACCGCTCCCACGCGTTGGAGGAGAGGATTGTCTTCAGTCTGTCGCGCATGGTTCTGGCTCCGCAAAATCTGCACGACGAAAAGCGGAAGGATCGCGGCTCGTCAAGGGGCTCCAGCCAGCGGTACCGGCCGTTCACGCGCCTTTTTAGGGAAAGTCCGATCGCCGGGTAGTTGTGCTCAGTCGGAATGACCGTTGAAAGTCGAATGCCACTTCCAGGCAGAGCGGATGATGTCGTCGATACCGTGCTTGGGATCCCAGCCGAGAACTTCGCGGGCAAGAGCGTTGCTGGCGACGAGGCCAGGTGGATCGCCCGGGCGGCGCTCGGTGCGCTTGATCGGCATCGGACGGCCGGAGACCGTCTCGATGGCAGTAATCAGTTCCTTGACGGTGGTGCCGTTGCCGGTGCCGAGATTGATGGCAATCGTCTCGCCGCCGTTCAGCAGGTATTCAACGGCACGGACATGGGCGTCGGCAAGATCGTTGACGTGGATGTAGTCACGGATGCAGGTGCCGTCGCGGGTGTCGTAGTCCTCGCCGAAGATCGAGAAGAACTCTCGCCGTCCCAGAGCCGTCTCGATCGCGAGCGGAATGGCGTGAGTTTCGGGCGAGTGCCATTCGCCGATCCGGCCCTCGAAATCGGCGCCGGCGGCGTTGAAGTAACGCAGCATGACCGAGCGCATACGGCCGCAGAGGTTCAGGTCACCCAGCGCCTGTTCGACGATATGCTTGGTGCGACCGTAAGGATTGATCGGCTTCTGGCCGTGCTTTTCGTCCAGCGGCAGATATTCCGGTGCGCCATAGGTGGCGCAGGTCGAGGAGAAGACAAAGTTGCGGATATCGGCTTCGCTCAAGGCCCGCAGGAGGCTGAGCGTGCCCGAGACGTTGACGTCGTAGAAGTGCTCCGGCTCCTTGAAGGACTGGCCGACCTCGATCAGGCCTGCGAAATGCATGGCTGCTTTTGGCTGGTATTTGGCAAGCACTTCCTTCAGCCGCGCCTTGTCCCGGATGTCGCCCTGTTCGGCCGGGCCCCATTTGACGAATTCCGGATGGCCCGAGGTGAAGTTGTCGTAGACAACAGGCAGATAGCCGCGCTCGGAGAGCGCGAGGCAGGTGTGCGAGCCGATATAGCCGGCGCCGCCGACAACGAGGATGGGGGTGGCAGTCATGGTCATTCTCTGATCAGAGCGGTGCATGGACGAAGGCCGGCATGGCTGCCTCTTCCTTCGATTTGGCGAGGAAGAGGCGAGCGGTATCAAGCGCTTCTCGGATCGTTACATCCATATCGAGATAGCGGTAGGTGGCAAGGCGGCCGACGAAGGTGACGGCCTTCTCCTCGTTGGCGCGGGCGACGTAATCTGCCAGTTGCGCCTTCTCCTCGACGAGACGGATCGGATAGTAGGGTATGTCGTCCTCGCCGCAGGCGCGGGAGAACTCGCGGTAGCAGACCGATCCCTCGTGGCTTTCCCAGGGCGAGAAATGCTTGTGCTCGGTGATGCGGGTGTAAGGCACCGAGGCGTCGCCGTAGTTCATCACGGCGCAGCCCTGATAGTCGCCCTGATAGGTGAAGCGCTCGAAATCCAGCGTGCGATAGCCGAGGCGGCCGAACTCATAGGCGAAATAGCCGTCGAGCGGACCGGAATAGAAGAGGTGTGCATAATCATGCGGCGCGCGCGGGTCGAAATGCTGGCCGAGCGTCACCTTGATCTTCGGATGATCGAAGATCTTTTCGATCATGTCGGTGTAGCCGTTTTCCGGCATGCCCTGGAATTTGTGAAAGAAGTAGTTGTCATCATAGTTGAAGCGCACGGGCAGGCGCTTCAGGATCGAGGCCGGCAGGTCGGTGGGCGAGCAACCCCACTGCTTTTCGGTGTAGCCTTTGAAGAAGGCTTCATAGAGGTCGCGGCCGACGAAGCGGAGCGCCTGTTCCTCGAAGGTCTGCGGGTCGGTGATCGTCTTGTCGGCCTGTTCCTCGATGAAGGCGCGCGCCTCTTCCGGGCGGAAGGTCTTGCCGAAAAACTGGTTGATCGTGTGCAGGTTGACCGGCAGCGAATAGACCTGGCCCTGGCTCGTGGTCTTCACCCGGTTCTTGTAGGGCAGGAAGGTCTGGTAGCTGTTCACATAGTCCCAGACTTCCGCGTCGTCAGTGTGGAAGATGTGGGGGCCGTAGATGTGCATCATGACGCCCGTTTCCGCATCGCGCTCGGTGTGGCAGTTGCCGCCGATATGCGGACGCGTGTCGAAGACCTCGACCTCGTAGCCGGCTTCCGCCAGTTCCCGTGCGATGACCGCGCCGGACAGGCCCGCGCCGACGATGCCGATTTTCTGACCCTGTGCCATCCGGTGGGTGTTCCTCGATTTTCGGGGCGGTGCGGTTCCAGCCTCACGGCCTGCCGCATCTCGCCTAATTGCAGAGAGACCGGCGGTTGCCCGCCGGTCGAATCATGAATTACTCAGGCTGACAGCTTCTCGCGCATGAGCTTGTCATAGGCGGCGATCAGCCGGTTGACGTCGACGCCGGTCTCCTGTGGTCCGAAGCTCAGATGGCTGACGGTAAAGTCAGAGTAGATGCATGTCGGGCGTTCGAGGAAGGCCGGTAGGTCGACGGTCAGCATCTTCTCGTCATCGCCCTTGGCGAGCGCCATATGCTGCAGGTCGCGGCCGAGCCAGGCAATGAAGTTGATCGACTGGCGCTCCTGCCAGTCGACGACCTTCGACGGCAGCGGCAACTCTTTCTCCGGCGATGCCAGGAAGAAGTCATGCAGCTTGTTTGCCTTGTCCGGATCGGTCCAAAGGGTGCCGCCAAAGCCGCCCGGTGGACGCTCGAAATGGCCGAGCGAGGCGGGGAGCGCTCCCGAGGCCTGCTGGAAGTAGGCGCAGACGCCATTGTTGACGACATTCGCCGAGGTCACGAAGTAATGCGGGTTCTTGCGACGGTGGTCGATGAAGCCTGCGAGGCCGTCGAGATCCAGGTAGACGATGTCGTCGTCGCATTTCAGGAAGAGTGCGTCAGCGAAATCGGCCAGACGGCGGGCGTAATACTGATAGGCTTGGAAATAGGGCATCTGTTCGCCGGGGTTGCCGACGTATCGGCGCACTGGCGCGTCGACATGGCAGAGTTCGAGCGTGGCCCCCCAGCCGCCGCGGACCATGACGTCGGCCCCAGCAGGCAGGGCGATGTCCGGCCAGCTACCGAGCAAGACGCCGTTGACCATCAGTTCGGGTGTTCCTGAGTGGTCGGTGGAGACGATGACCTCGTTTGCCCTGCCGGGCGACAGCACGCTCGGGGTCAGCTTCGCCCAGACAGTCGGGGCGTCACCTCGGTCGGCATCATTGAGCCGCGCGCGCGGCGCCTTGCGAATGACGGACTGCTGATTGTTCCAGCCGCCAATGACGACCTCGTAGAAATTGTCCGGGTCATGCTTTGGCAAGATCGCCAGATGCAGGTCGTTGTTGATCCTGGCATCGAGCCGCAGCGGAGACCGTGCGGAGACGGTCCCGCAGGCATGGTAGCCAACGGCGTCGCCCATGAAGCGGAGCGGGCCAAACTCACGCGTGACCCATTGGTGATCGGCAGCCGCGCGGGTGAAGTCCCAGATATGCCATTCGTCGATCAGACCGTCCGCCATGGCCTTGCGGACATAGCTGTTGAGGATCTGCATCCGGTGTTCCCGGCCGGCAAAGGTCACAAGTATTACAGGCGCCACAATTCTCTCCCAGCCCAGTTCGGTCTTTGCCCGCAGTCTTTCGTCACTGCCGTTACGTCCACAGACGTGTGTCGGTCGGGACGGGGTGGAAATCGTGCCAGGCGGAGATGCGGTCGCGATAGCGCTTGCGATAGGCCTCTTCGTCTTCGAACTCGACTTCGGTCATCATCACTTCGGAGCCGATTTCGTAATACATCTCCATGTTGGTGAGATCCGGAACCGGGGTCTCGCCGCGCTCGCGCTCGCCCTGCATCTGCCAGTAGAGTTCTTCCAGCCGGCGGACGAGGCGGGGAATGTCCCGGAGCGCGCAGGTTTCGCGCTGGGCCTGCAGAGAGCTGCGGATCCGTGCCAGTTCCGTCTTGTCGTTCGCCAGCGCCACTGCCTTGCGGACGTAGTCGTCAGGGCTTGTGCAGATCAGTTCGGGAATCCCAGCCGATTTGACGATGCTGCTGCAGAAGCGCGAGGCGAAGCTTTTGCCCGGGAGCGTCAGCACGGGGAGACCCATGGTCAGAGCATCCGAAGCGGTCGAATGGGCGCCGTAAGGGAAAGTGTCGAGGAAGAGGTCGGCAATTGCGATACGGGCCAGATGGTTCGGGTTCGGCACCTTGGAGGCGAAGTAGAGGCGAGCCGGGTCGACACCTGCGGACTTCGCGAGGTCGCGCAGTCTCTGATTGACGGCATCGGAGCCACCGAGCAGCCAGAGAATACTGCCGGGGGTCGCAGTCAGGATGGCCATCCAGCGGGCAAACATCGGGCCCGTGATCTTCTGCATGCCGTTGAAGCAGGCGAAGACGAAGGCGTCTTCCGGCAAGCCGACCTCGCTGCGTGTCGGGCGCGGTCCGATCGCGCGCTTGCGGTCGACCGGCTGGTTGCAGGGAATGTGGAGCACCTTTTCGGTGTAGTAGAGTTCGTTGCCGGGCGGAATGATCTGCTCGTCGGCAATGATGTATTGATGTACTGGGCTCGCCATGGTGCCGGGATAGCCGCAGAAGTTCACGATGACCGGGGCAGGGCGGTAGGAAAAGATCTTCGTGCGGGCGAGCTTGGTATAGCCGTTGACGTCGATGAGGACGTCGATCTCGTCGGTCATGATCTGCCGGGCGGCGTCGAGGTCCGAAAGTGCGGTGATGTCGCGCCAGACATCGATGACGGCCTTCATCCGGTTTTGTGTGGCATCATTGGTGCGCGGCTCGCCGATGTAATAGGCATAGACTTCGACAGATGTCTTGTCGTGCAGTTCGAGAACTTCGCTCAAAGCGAAGCCAACAGCATGGTCGCGCAGGTCGGAGGAGACGTAACCGATGCGCAAACGCTGGCCGGTACCGACCTTCTTGCGCGGAACCGGCTTGTTGAGATGGGCTGCATCCGGGCGGCCGGCGAGCATCTTGAAGTAACGATGGGCCTTGGCCATCTGGTAGAGCGGATCGTCGGCATAGCAGGCAAGCGGCAGCGGCGAGATGGAATCCAGCATCTGCCGCTTCGTCACATATTCCGATCCCTGGACGACCGGCCACTTGCACTGGTGCTGGCGGACCGAGATCCAGTGCTGGCCTGCTTCAGGTTTGTCGGGACGCAGTTCGATTGCCTGCCAGAGCGCGATCTCGGCATCCTCCAGAAGGCCGGCGCCTTCCATGACGCGGCCGATATGCTGCAGGGCCATCAGACGATGAACCGATTTGTCGGGGGTGATTTCGGCGGTCGAGTCCACGTAGCTCCGCCACTGCTGGATCGCCTGGGCGCCCAGACCGCAATCCTCGTAGGTTCGGCCAAGATTGATGTGCGCCTGGCCCATCATCGGCTGCGCCTTCAGCGCCGCTTTCAACGCGTTGATCGCGCCCGCCGAGTCGCCGAGTTGCTTGAGCGTTACAGAATAGTTGAAGAAGGCGAGGTGAAGCAGCGGGCTTTGATCATTGAACGCCGTCCATGTCTTGTAGAGTTCGGCCGCAAGGGCGAACTGCCCGGCTGCCGACCACCGTTCCGCCAGCTGCAGGGCGTCGAGCAGCGAAAGCTGCTGGCGTCTCGACTTTTCCAGAGCCGTTGCGAGCTGGGCGTTCTGCTCCGGGGCGAATGCGGTATGTATCACCATCGACATGACATCTCTCATCGGCACGGGGCCGGGTTTCGTTCCCGCTGAGCGGCGTGTAAAAAACTCCTAATCAGCTTAGCTTGCTTTGGGCTTGCGTGGTCGCAGTCCGCCTTATCTTAGGACTTGCCAAATCACTCGCCATTGGCGATAGCATCCGAGGTTAAGAGGTGCCGTCGTAGCTTTCTGCCAAGAATAGACAGGTGAGTTCCGGGGGCGACTGTTAATAGAAAATTAGACTGTGCGCCCTAATCATCTGGGCAAGACTCGTCTCATCGTATTTTTGTGTTTGCGGAAAGATGAGGCAAGGTCGTCTCCCGGGTCCGGGGGTAGACCTTCCAAAAGGTGTGGGAAGCAGAGATCAACTCTGCATGCATGATGCCCTCTCCAACGCCAGGCTCGGTCGAGCCATGTTCCACTTAAAAACTTTCGTCCGTAAGGACACCGCACGGTAAGCGCGATCGATCTGCGCTTGCGTTCGGATTGTGGCCATTCAGGGCGCAGGATGCTCCCTGGGTCGCGCGGTGAGGCACCCGAAGTGCTCCCCCGACCGGTGGCAAAGGAATGCAACGGCCAATCGCTAACGTTGAAGGCGCGCGTCAAATGACCTCGATTATCTCTTCTCTGAGCATCACCCAGATCAAGTCGCTGTCTACGGCGACCATCGCTTCCTTCACGAGCGACGACGTTGCTGCGCTGAGCTCCGCTCAGGTCGCTGCGCTTTCGTCCAAACAGATTTCCGCCTTCCAGACCGAGGATTTCGACCAGCTCGACGCCACCCAGCTCGGTGCGATCTCCAGTGTCGCCATCCGCGGCCTGACGGTGGACCAGCTGTCCGTCATCGACAGCGCCAAGATGACTGCCCTGAGCAGCCGTCAGCTGGGTGCGCTGACATCTACGCAGATGACCGCCCTGACATCGGAGCAGTTCGCTGCCCTGACCACAGGCCAGCTCGCTTCGCTGAGCAGCGCCGCTCTTTCCGGTCTCCAGACTGACGATATCGCGACGCTGACCTCGGCCGAACTCGCCGTCATCAGTACCCGCGCTCTCAGCGGCCTCTCTACCGCCAACTTTGCCACTCTCGACTCCGCCCAGCTTTCCGGCCTGACCTCCGGCCAGATCGCCGCGCTTTCGACCGCTGCCATCGCAACGCTGACGTCGGATCAGATCGACGGCCTGGACGCATCGCAGATCTCGGCCCTCAACTCGCGCCAGATTGCCGCTCTTTCTACCGATGCCCTCGCCTCCTTCTCCACCGACCAAATCGTCGCCCTGAACAGCCGGGCCCTGTCGGTGCTGAAGTCGACCCAGGTCGCGGCGCTTTCGACCGATCAGATCGGCGTTCTCACCACCGGTCAGCTTGCTTCGCTCACCTCGACGGCGGTCGCCGGCCTCGGCACGGACGACGTTGCCGCGCTCAGCTCGGACGGTGTGGCTGCCCTGAGCACCAGAACGCTTGCCGCCCTTTCGACGACGAACTTCGCGGCTCTGGGATCCGACCAGCTGGTCGGCCTGACCTCAGCGAAGATCGCCGGACTGACGGCAGCACAGATTGGCGTGCTGAGCTCCGATCAGGTTGATGGCCTCACGCCCGGCCAGATTGCTGGCCTGACCAGCGCCCAGATGAACGCACTGACCGCGGACACGCTGGCCTCGTTCTCGACCGATCAGGTCGGTGCGCTCAGCAGCCGTGCGATCGGTGTCCTCAACTCCGCCAAGGTGGCCGCACTGAGCAGCGACCAGGTCGCTGCTCTCTCCACGTTGCAGCTCGCTTCGCTCAGCTCCGCCGCCGTCAAGGGGCTGGAGACGGAAGATCTTGCAACCTTCACCTCGACGGAACTCGCCGCACTCAATTCCCGTGCGCTTGCTGCTCTCTCCACCGAAAACATCGCGAGCCTCACATCCGAGCAGCTCACCGCCCTTTCGACCGGGCAGATCGCCTCACTGACAACGGCGCAGGTGGCTGTACTCGACAGTGCTCAGCTTGACGGCCTCAGCGCCTCCCAGGTCGGTGCCCTGAGCTCCGCCCAGGTCATCGCGCTCGGTACGGACAATGTGGTGTCTCTCTCCACCGAGCAGGTCGCTGCGCTCAGCAGCCGCGCGGTTGGCGCCCTGACGGCGGCCCAGCTCACCGCCATGACGAGTGATCAGATCGAAGCCCTTGGATCGGCGCAGATTGCCGCGCTTTCCTCGACTGACCTGCTGGCCCTTTCATCTGAAGACATCAATACCTTCACCACAGCCGAATTTTCGGTCATCAGCTCGACCGCCATCCGCGGCATCTCGACCGACGTGATCGGCGAGCTTTCGACTGATCTGATCGCTGCGATGAACACCCGCGCCGTGGCTGCACTCTCTGCAGCCCAGGTTGCCGCCATGACCTCGGACCAGATCGCCGCACTGTCGATCGGCCAGCTCGGAGCGCTGACCTCGGTTGCCGTTGCCGCCCTCGAAGCAGAGGATGTGGCCACCTTCTCCTCCACCGAACTCGCTGCCTTGCAGTCGCGTTCGCTGGCCGCTTTGTCGAGCGCCAACTTCGCCACCCTGGGTTCGGACCAGATCATCGGTCTGACGACCGCGCAGATCGCAGCACTCTCGACGGTCCTGGTCGGTTCGCTGACGACCGATCAGATCGACGGCTTGACCACGGCGCAGGTCGCGACATTCTCCTCTTCTCAGCTCACCGCCATCAACACGGCTGGCATCGCGTCGATGACCACCGACCAGATCGGTGCTCTGAACACCCGAGCCCTCGCTGCGATTAAGTCTGAACAGCTTAACGTTTTGACTTCGGACCAGTTTGCGGTTCTCGGAACCGGACAGCTGGCCGTCCTCTCGTCTGCAGCAATCCGCGGCCTCAACTCCGATGCCATCGGCACCCTCACTTCGACAGAACTCGCTGTCCTGAATTCTCGTGCAATTGCCGCGCTCTCGACCGACAACCTGGCGCTGATCAGCTCTGACCAGATCGCAGGTCTCACGACCGCGCAGATGGCTGCGCTGACCTCCACGCAGGTCGGCATCCTCTCCACCGATCAGATTGACGGTCTGACGGCCACCCAGATCGCGACACTGAGCAGCGCCCAGCTTCGCGCCCTCGACGCTGACGCGATTGCTTCCTTCACGACGGAACAGGTCGGCGCTCTCAATACACGTGCCATCGCAAGCCTGTCCTCCACCCAACTTGGTGCGCTCGACTCCGACCAGTTCGCCGCACTTGGAACCGCTCAGCTTGCGGCCCTGACATCTGCGGCGATCGTCGGTCTCGACAGCTCGGCTATCGGCACCCTGACGTCTGCGGAACTTAGTGCGCTGAACTCCAGAACTCTGGCAGCACTCAGCACCAGCAACTTTGCACTGCTCGACTCAACCCAGTTGGCCGGTCTCACGACTGGTCAGGTCACCGCTCTGACCACCGGCCAGATCGAGAGCCTGGTCAGTGATCAGCTCGATGGGATAACGACGGCCCTCATCGCGATGCTCTCCAGCTCGCAGGTCAAGGCGCTCACCACCGATGCCCTGGCATCGCTTGACACGGCCCAGGTGGCTTCGATCAGCAGCCGCGCTGTCGGCGCCCTCGGCTCGGAGGCCATCGCTGCCCTGTCTTCCGACCAGATCGGTGTGCTGACGACAAGCCAGCTTGCCGCCCTGACATCCGCAGCGGTTGCCGGCCTTGCAACCGAGGACGTTGCAGCCTTCGAATCGAGCGATCTGGCGGCTCTGAACTCTCGCACCCTGGCTGCGCTGTCGACGGACAACATTGCTGCCCTCAACTCGCTGCAGCTGACTGGCCTGACAACGGGCCAGATCGCCGCCTTGACGACGAACCAGCTCGCTGTCCTCGACTCCGACCAGCTCGACGGTCTGTCTTCGACCCAGGTTGCTGCTCTGAGCTCCACTCAGATCCTTGCGCTGTCGACCGATAACATCGCTTCGCTGTCGACCGATCAGGTGGCTGCCCTTAACTCCAGAGCCATCGGCGCCCTGACTTCCGAGCAGCTGGATGCTATGAGCACGGATCAGGTGGAAGCCCTGACTTCGGGTCAGATCATGGCGCTCAGCTCGGCCGACCTCGCTGCCCTGTCATCCGCTGACATCGCCACCTTCACGGCTGCCGAGATCGGGGTGATCAGCTCCGCCGCGATCTCCGGCCTGTCGACAGGTGCGATCGCTGGTCTCGATACTGAGCAGGTCGCGGCGATCTCTAGCCGATCGGTTGGCGCGCTGAGCTCGGCCCAGATCGGAGCACTCGATACGGCTCAGTTCGCGGCCTTGTCGACTGCCCAGCTTGCCCAGATCAGCTCTGCTGCGGTCGCCGGTCTTGGCACTGATGACCTTGCAACCCTCGACTCCTCGGAAATTGCCGTCCTGCAGAGCCGCACCATTGCAGCTCTCAGCACCGACAACTTCGTGGCTCTCACCTCTACCCAGCTCTCGGGTCTGACAAGCGACCAGCTGGCGTCGCTGACCACTACTCAGGTATCGCTGCTGACCAGCGATACGATCGCCGGTCTCTCCTCGAGCCAGATCGCTTCCCTGAACTCCAGGCAGGTTGCGGCTCTGTCGACTGGCGCGCTGGCTGCACTGACGTCTCTACAGCTTCCGGGTCTGTCGACCTCGGGCGTTGCCAGCCTGAACTCGGCGCAGATCGGAGCCATGACGTCTGGCCAGTTCGACTACCTATCGACGGCACAGATCGGGGCAATCAGCTCCGCCGGTGTCGCCGGTCTGACGACCGAGGATATCGCGACATTCGCACCGACGGATCTCGCCGCTCTTAACACTCGGGCTCTGGCTGCCCTGTCCACCGAGAACTTCGCAGCCCTCGACTCGACGCAGCTCGCCGGGATGACCACCGCTCAGGTGGCCGCCCTGACGACTGCCCAGATCGGGGTCCTGACCACTGACGACATCGATGGTCTGACGACAGGGCAGGCAGGTGCGCTGACGACCGCTCAGATCGCCGCGATGTCGACCGACAATCTGGCTTCCTTCTCGACGGAACAGATTGCGGCACTCGGAACCCGTATCTTCGCAAGCCTGAGCTCGGGCCAGGTGAGGGCACTCTCGACCGACCAGATCGACGTCTTGTCGTCCGCCCAGCTGGCATCGCTGAGCACCGCAGCGATCGGCGGTCTCGAAACCGAGGACATGGCGACCTTCTCGTCGGCTGAACTCGGGGCTCTGAGCACGCGGACCATTGCGGCCTTGTCGACCGCCAACTTCGCCGAACTGACCTCGGCTCAGCTGACCGGCCTCAGCGCCGCTCAGGTGGCTGCGATCAGCTCTGCCCAGGTGGGTGTGCTGAATTCTGATCAGATTGACGGGCTCTCCACCGGCCAGATCGCAGCACTGACCTCGAGCCAGATCCGCTCGCTTTCGGCCGAGAATCTGGCCTCGTTCAGCACCGACCAGGTGATGGCATTGAGCACCCGCGCCATTGCGGCCCTCTCTACCGACCAGCTGGTGGCGATGACCACGGACCAGATCGAAGCGCTGACACCGGCGCAGGTGGCGGCTCTGAATTCGGCTGGCATCAGCGCCCTGTCGAGCGAAGATCTGGCCGAGTTCTCGACCGCCGACATTGCCGCGATCAACACGGCAGCTCTTGCTGGTCTCTCCACGCAGGACATCGATGATCTGACCAGCGATCAGCTGCGGGCCCTGACGTCTGCACAGATCCAGGCATTGAAAGACGATCAGATCGCTGCTGTCATCGCAGCCTACCAGTCGCTCTGATCAAGGGAGGCGCTCGCCGCCTCTTCCCACCGATCGTTTGAAGAGCCCCACCCATTGCGGTGGGGCTTTTCGTTTGGGGCATGACGTGTTCGTCTCGTGCAGAGGTCGACCTTGAGTGAGGATGTCTGCATCGGGATCCCGGTGTAGGCAGAGACTCGCCACGGAAAAGCCCGCCAACTTGGAAGCTGGCGGGCTCGATCCGATGGCAAGGGGACTACAATAGCTGCCGGGTGGTGTCCCCATCAGCCTTGCTGCCGTCAGACCCTCACCTTCGCGGCATCGCGGGCCAGAGCCTCGGCTGTTGCGCTTCGTCGATACCACATGGTGATGAAGGACGAGGTGATGACGATGAAGAGGCTGTAGAGGATCGGGATGAACAGAACCTCCTGCTGCTGAATGCCTGTGAAGGAGAGTGTCACGATGAGTGCCGCGAGCGGCCCGTTCTGGATGCCGGTTTCCAGGCTGATGGTGCGGGCACGGTTGCTGTCCTGGCGGAGCGCCCGGGCAAGCCAATAGCCGAGCAGCATGCCCGTCAGGCCGATCCCGACTGCCGCGATGTAAACGGGGAAGGGGGTGTCGAGCAGCATCTGGTAATTGCGCGGCACCCAGGACCCGATCAGGAAGAGGATGACGACCACGCCGAGCAGCGAGCCGATCATCTCGATCGTGGCGCCGACATTGGCGTTCATCTTGCGCAGGAACATGCCAAGTACGGTCGGCACGAGCAACACCACGAGCACCTGCGCGACATTGCCGGCCGGGATCACGTATTCGCCCCCGAGGCCCGCGAGGCCGCTGTAGAAGCTGAGCAGGAAGGGGACGGTGACGACCGCGACGAGTGTCGAGACAGTCGTCATCATGATCGAGAGCGCCAGTACGCCCTTGGAGAAATAGGCGAAGATGTTGCTGGTGGTGCCGCCCGGCATGCAGGCGATCAGGATCAGGCCCGCCGCCATGCCGGCCGGCAGGCCGAGAGCGAGTGCCAGGGCATATCCGAGGAAGGGCATGATCAGATACTGGCTCAGCAGCCCGATCAGGATGCCCTTGGGCTTGCGAAAGGCGATGAAGAAGTCGCGCCAGGTCATGGAGGCGCCCATGCCGAGCATGATCACCATCATCATGATGCCGAGAAGTGTGGTTTCAAGTTCCGTCAACATGGTGGCTGCCCCTCACTTCTTGAATTCGCTCTGCACTTCGGCCTTCAGATCCTTGCGCAGGATCTTGCCGATGGGCGTCTTTGGCAGCGTGTCCCGGAAGACGATGGATTTCGGCACCTTATAGTCGCTGAGCAGGGTCTTGCAGTGATTGCGGATGGCCTCCTCTGTGAGCTCGCCGTCGTGGTCCGGGTTCTTGACGACATAGGCACGTACGGCTTCACCGGTCTTGGCGTCGGGAATGGCGACGACGGCGGCTTCGAGCACCGCATCCATCTTGGCGAACGCGTCCTCAACCTCGTTGGGATAGACATTGAAGCCGGAGACAAGGACCAGATCCTTCTTGCGGTCGACGATCTTCAGGAAGCCCTGGTCATCCATCACGGCGATGTCGCCGGTCGCGAACCAGCCGTTTTGCAAGGCCGTCGCCGTTTCATCCGGACGCTGCCAGTAGCCGAGCATGACTTGGCGGCCGCGCACGAGTAGTTCTCCCGGCTCGCCCGATGGAACCAGCTTGCCGTCGCCATCCACCAGAATGACGTCGCAGCCGGGCACCGGAATGCCGATGCTGCCGGATTTGGCGCGATCATCCAGCGGATTGAAGCTCACCAGCGGTGAGGTTTCGCTGAGCCCGTAGCCTTCGGCGATCGGGGTCCCCGTCATCACCCGCCAGCGGGTTGCAACTGCCTCGTGCAGCGCCGTGCCGCCGGCGATCGCCGCGCGCAACTTCTTCGGCGGATAGGCTGCGAACCATTCTTCGTTCATCAGGCCGTTGAACAGCGTGTTGACGCCGGTGATCCAGGTGATCGGGTAGTTCTCGATTGCCCGCTGAAGGTTCTGGACCGGGCGCGGCGAGGGGATCAGGATGTTGCGCGCCCCGAGTTCAAAGAAGGTCATCAGGTTCGCGGTGAAGGCGAAGATGTGATAGAGCGGAAGCGCCGTCAGCACCTGATCCTCGCGGGCCATCACGCCGCCGGAGACCGCACGCACCTGGTCGAGATTGGTCAAAATGTTGCCATGCGTGAGCATGGCGCCCTTGGCGACGCCGGTGGTGCCACCCGTATATTGCAGAAGCGCGAGGTCGTCGGGGCCCGAGGCCGCCCACATGGCCTTCACGTCGGCGCCGTGGCTCCTTCCCTTGGCGAGCGCTTCCTTGATCCGCAGGATCGGAACGCCGATGTTCGGGATAGGCGGGAGTACCTTGTTCCAGACCTTCTGGACACCGCGAATGATGATCTCGGGCAGCTTGGGGAAGAATTCCGGCACGCCGGCGAGAACCACGGTCTTGATTCCCGTCTTCGGCACGACTTCCGCCAGCTTGTCGGCGAATATGTCGACGATGACAAGCGCCTTGGCCCCGGAATCGTTGAACTGATGGATCATTTCGCTCGGCGTGTAGAGCGGGTTGGTGTTGACGAGAATGCAGCCGGCCTTGAAGACGCCGAAGGCGACCAAGGGATAGGGCAGGCCGTTCGGCAGCTGCACGGCGACCCGGTCGCCGGCGCGCAGGCCGCAATCATGGTGTAGGAAAGCCGCGAAGGCATCCGACATCTCGCCGATCTGGTCGTAGGTCAGGCTACCATTCATGCCGTTCGGCACGACGCAGGTAAATGCCTTGCGCGGACCGTTTTCGGCGCAGGACCGATCCACCAGTTCGGCGATGCTGCGATAGCGCAGGTCGCCCAGTTCCTGCGGGATGCCTGTTCCGTAAGCCGCCAGCCACGGGCGTGGCGGCGTGAATGCATGTTCCATGTTTCCTCCCCCGCGCGCTCTCCGGCGCTTCACCGTCGAGGGGCCGGGTGCAAATGCGATTCCGGTTCCCTCTAACGTGTGGAGGATGGATTTCTCCGTAGTCAAAGTCCAGCGTTTTCCGGGGCTTGGCACAGCAATGGAGCGTCGGGTGAAGCCTTGAACGGAGAAATCCCATCACGTCCGCGTTATCGGGCAGACACGTGCAGAGGCAGCAACACGGTCGGAGCCACTGTCGTTCGATGGATTGAATAAACAAGAGAATGGCGCACCCGACAGGATTCGAACCTGTGACCTTTGGAATCGGAATCCAACACTCTATCCAGCTGAGCTACGGGTGCATCCGAAGGCGATATGACTCGCCGTTCCAGAAGCGGTCATAGCGCAGTCGCTCGCGCGCATCAATCCGAAAAACAGTAGACGGCTGGGGGTAAATCAACGGAGCGGGGCTGCGACGGAAGCGAAGTGGGCAAATGTCGATCAAATGTTCGCGGGAACTGATGGAGCCGATACCTAACTTGGGGAAATGAACGTTAGACGTTCAAAATCTGCTGCTCACACCGTGACGGCTGCCGTTGTGCCCTTGTGGCAGCGGTTTAAACAGTTAGTATCGTTACAGGAAGGTCGTTGTCGGGGGCAGCGGTCGCCCGAGGGGGCAATTATGACAGTGGCGGGGAAATGCCGGAAATTACTATGGATGAATTGGTACCCAACACGTCCGGGCTAGACTTTTCAGTCATGGACGATGCTGTGGGATATCGACTGCGGCGGGCGCAGCTTGCCGTTTTTCAGCATTTCAATGAAGCCTTTTCTTCGAAAGGTCTTCGCCCGACCGATTTTGCGGTCCTGCTTCTTCTGACCGACAACCAAGGTGCCAAGCAGAGCGAAGTCGCCGAGGCACTCGGCATTCAGCGGGCGAATTTTGTCGCGATCGTCGATGGTCTGGAAAACAAGGGCTATATCGAGCGTCGCAAGTCGGAAACCGACCGCCGGGTCCAGTCGCTCTACATGACGCCCGCCGGCGAGGCCTATCTCGAAGAGTTGATGCCGATCTGGATCGATCACGAGCGCTGGGTACTCGAGCAACTTGGCGGCGTCGCCGAGCGCGATACGGTGAACCGTCTCCTCAGGCGCCTCTACGACTGATTGTCAGCGTCCAAATCCCAAATCATATCGCTTGATCGCCTCGTCGATCAGGCGATTGGCGATTTTCATTCGGATTGTTGCCTGTTCGCGGAAATCTTCGGGCAGACGGTCCGGATGATTGTCGCGGGCGAATGCCCGCCTGCGTTCCTGAAGTCGCTCGCGATCGTCCGATGGCTCGAGGCCGAGATCTTCGACGACCTCCTCGGGAGAAAGCCGATGCAGCCAGACCGGTGGTGGCGGAGGAAGGGTCTCAAGGAGTTCGGCAGGCGGTTCAGGCTCTGCCGGCGGGATCTCGTCGGACATCAGGGACAGATAGGCATCGAGCCTCGGATCTGCGCTCGGTTCGGAAAGAGTGGGCGCTTGCTCGGGCGTGTCTGGCAGGAAGCTCGTTGACAGGCCATTGATCCGGAAGGTCGGCTCTTCTGTCGGAGGTGCTTCTTCCGCCTCGGCATCGAGCCGGTCGACGACCGACTGGAAGAGCGACTTGCCAAACAGCATGCGTGCAAAGACCTCCGCTGCGGTCACCTTGCCGCGCCTTCCCTGCAGGAGAACAGGCCGACGTGGTGCGGGGCTTGCGTCGTATGATCCGAGCCAGCCCGGCGGCGAAGGATCAGCTCTGGGACTGGCTCTGGCTCTGCGTCGACTCGACCATCAGCTTGACCGTCAGGTCCTCTCCGGCGAGCCCGATGCGCATGCCGGATACGGGGGCGGCATCCGCATAAGACAGGCCTGTCGCGATCCTGATGTATCGGGTGTCGGGGCAGTGGTTGTTGGCGGCGTCGAAACCCACCCAGCCGAGGCCCTGCAGATAGACCTCCGCCCAGGCATGGGTCGCGGTCTGCTCCATCCGGTCGTCCATCAGGAGATAGCCCGAGACATAGCGGGCCGGCAGGCTCAAAACCCGTGCCGCGCTGATGAAGGCATGCGCATGGTCCTGGCAGACACCTTGGCCAGCTTCCATCGCCTGCTCTGCCGTGGTTTCCGTGCCGGTCGTTCCCGTTTCATAGGCGATCTGTGCGTTGAGTTTCCCCATCAGGTCATGCATCTTCGCCAATTCGTTGTCGCCCGAAAGGCTGCGTGCGAGTTCGCGGATGAGCTTGCCTGGCTTGGTAAGCGGCGTATCCCGCAGATAGAGCCAGAGTGGCACATAGCCCTGATGCGGGCCGAAGACGCCGGCCCGGTCTTCCGTCTCGATCTCGCCCGAAGCGACGATGTGCACGCTGTGGCTGTCGCCTTCGGTGGAGACGAGGTGGGTGTGGTTGCCGAACTGATCATTGAAGCCCGCTTCGACCTTCGCGCCATCAACGACGATGTTCCACGACAGCACTTTCTGGCCCGGGCCATCCTGTGGGCTCAGTCGCAGGCGCTGCAGCGAATATTGAACGGGATCGTCGTAGCGATACTCGGTGGTATGGGTAATCCGGAGACGCATGCGCTCAATCCTGCTCAACTGTAGAACCTGTAGCCCTCGGTGATCTCGCTGCCCAGCTTGTTGTTCAGGGCAATGAAATTGTCGAGGAACTCGTGCAGCCCCTGATCCATGATCTGGTCGATGCTGGTCGTCCGAAGGGTGGCATAGACCGTGTCGGCGGTGTCGTGTGCCGCGATGCGCTCGCCGTAATCCTTGCCGATGTAACCGAGATTGGAGACGATCTTCTCGTAGCAATAGGCAAGCGAGCGCGGCATCTGACCGCTGAGGATCAGGAAATCGGCGATGTTGGTCGCCTTGTATTCCCCGTCATAGACCCAGCGATAGGAACGATGGGCGGAGACCGATCGCAGGATCGATTCCCACTGCATGTTGTCGAGCGAGGAGCCGACATGGGTGATCGCCGGCAGGAGCACGTAATACTTGACGTCCAGGATGCGGCTGGTGTTGTCGGCCCGCTCGATGAAGGTGCCGATGCGGGCGAAGTTGTAGAGCTCGTTTCGGAGCATCGAGCCATGGAAGGCACCGCGGATCAAACCGGCGCGGCGCTTCACGGTATCGATGACCTCGGGCAGGTCGGCCGATTTCAGCTTGCGGGCGAGCATCTGCTTCAATTCGATCCAACATTCGTTGGTCGCTTCCCAGGTCTCGCGGGTCAGCGCGGTTCGCACCATGCGGGCGTTGTTGCGGCCGGCGTCGATGCAGGACATGACGCTCGATGGGTTGGCAGTGTCGCGCAGCATGAAGTCGATGGCATCAGAGGCCGTCACCTTGCCGTGGCGTTCGGCAAAGAGCGGGCGGACGTCGGCGCTTTTCAGGACCGCGTCCCAATCCTCGTCCGAGGCGCCGGAGCGGGTGAGCGACATGCGGAGGCCCGCATCGACTAGACGGGCGATGTTTTCGGCTCTCTCGATGTAGCGGAACATCCAGAAAAGACCGTTGGCAGTTCTTCCGAGCATGACCATGTCAGTCCTCCAGTACCCAGGTGTCCTTGGTGCCGCCGCCCTGACTGGAATTGACCACGAGCGAACCCTGTTTGAGGGCCACGCGGGTCAAACCGCCGGGGATGATCTGCACCTTGTCGGAGACGAGGACATAGGGACGAAGGTCGACGTGGCGGGGCGCGATCCCCTTGTTGACGAGAATCGGTACCGTCGAGAGCGACAGCGTCGGCTGGGCGATATAGTTCGAGGGCCGCGCCTTCAGCTTGTCGGCAAAATCGGCACGCTCCTTCTTCGTGGCCGTCGGGCCGACCAGCATGCCATAGCCGCCGGAGCCGTGGACTTCCTTGACCACGAGCTCTTCGAGATGTTCGAGCACGTATTTCAGGCTGTCGGCTTCCGAACAGCGCCAGGTCGGCACGTTCTCGAGCAGTGCCTTGCGGCCGGTGTAGAATTCGACGATCTCCGGCATGTAGGAGTAGATCGCCTTGTCGTCGGAAATGCCGGTGCCTGGCGCATTGGCGATGGTGATGTTGCCGGCGCGGTAGACATCCATGATGCCGGGAATGCCGAGCGCAGAATCCGGCCGGAAGGTGAGCGGATCGAGGAAGTCGTCGTCGACGCGGCGGTAGAGCACGTCGATCGCCTCGTAACCACGCGTGGTGCGCATCTTCACCTTGCCGTCGATGACGCGCAGGTCCGAGCCTTCGACCAGTTCCACGCCCATCATGTCGGCCAGGAAGGAGTGCTCGTAGTAGGCCGAGTTGTAAATGCCGGGGGTCAGTACTGCGACGCGCGGCTTGCCCTTGCAGCCGGGCGGGGCGAGCGAGGCCAGCGACTGGCGCAAAAGATAGGGATAGTCCTCGACGCGTTGCACCTTGTTGAGCTGGAAGAGTTCCGGGAACATCTGCATCATGGTTTCCCGGTTCTCCAGCATGTAGGAGACGCCGGACGGGGTGCGGGCATTGTCTTCCAGCACGTAGAACTGGTCCTCGCCTGTTCGCACGATGTCGGTGCCAACGATGTGGGTGTAAACGCCGCCCGGCGGGCGAAAGCCGATCATCTCGGGCAGAAATGCGACGTTTTTCTCGATCAGCTCGCGCGGGATGCGGCCAGCCTTGATGATCTCCTGCTTGTGATAGATGTCGTCGAGAAAGGCATTGAGGGCCAGCACGCGCTGTTCGATGCCCTGGGCCAGCTTGCGCCATTCACGGCCGGAAATGATGCGCGGGATGATGTCGAAAGGTATCAGCTTTTCGGCGCTGTCGGCATGACCATAGACGGCAAAGGTGATGCCGGTCCTGCGAAAGATGTTTTCCGCATCTCGCGACTTCGCCAGAAGCCTTGCCGGATCCTGGCTGGAATACCAATCGAAGTAGTTCTGGTACGGTGCGCGCGGATCGTTGTCCGCAGTCATCATTTCATCAAATGCCAATGGCGCCATCCCCTTTTTTGTTCATTTGAATACAACCAATTGGGCAATGCAAGGTCGTTCGCGGGCTCCGCTCGCAGAAAGAGAGACGACCGCATCTGCTAGAAAATGGTGCAATCGCGTAAAGCCTGTGCAGGTTCCCGACTGTTTTGCCGGTCTCAGTGGCTCTACTCCCGCGTGATTTGGCATATCGTAAAATTCGGCAGGCATTATCCGGCCGGATTTGCCGAAAAAACATGCATGCCGGCCTGAGAGATTTTTTGCAAAGAAGTGCCTGAACGGAATTCATAGCTGCCTGCAGGAAAACTCTTTTGACCGTTGCCTGGTGCCGCAGTATCGAAGCTTTCCGCCGGCTGCTGCGATCCGGTCCAAGAAAGATACGTTTCCATGACCCTTGCCCGGCTTGCGCCCGTCCTCTTCGTTCTCCTGTGGTCGACCGGCTGGATCTCCGCCAAATACGCGACATTCTTTGCCGATCCGCTGACCTTCCTCGTGGTGCGCTACGGCACGGCCGTCGTTCTCTTCTATGTGGTCTGTCGGCTGGGCGGCGTTTCCTGGCCGAAGCAGCGATCCGGGTGGCTGCATGCTATCGTATCCGGCATGTTCCTGCACGGGCTCTATCTCGGCATGGTTTGGTGGGCGATCGGGCAGGGCGTGCCGGCCGCCTTGTCCGGAATCATTGCAGGGCTGCAGCCGTTGATGACCGGGATTGCCGCGGCTTATCTGATCGGGGAAAGTCTCAATATCGGCCAGCGGGTCGGTCTGGTCATCGGCTTCCTGGGTGTGGCAATTGCCGTCTTGCCGAAGGTGTTGATCATCGATGCCTCGAGCATTCCGGCCTATGCGGTTGCGGTGAACGTGCTGGCCATGGCCTGCGTGACCGCCGGCACGCTTTACCAGAAGCGTTTCGTCAAAGAGGGTGACCTCCGGTCGGTCGCGACGCTGCAATATGTCGGTGCGCTGATCGTCACCATTCCGGCGGCCCTCGCAATGGAAAACCTGCGTGTCGACTGGAGCCTCGGTTTCTTCGCCACGCTCGCCTGGTCGGTGGTCGGCATCTCGATGGGGGCCGTCGCGCTGCTGCTCTACCTCATCCGTCGCGGGGACGTGTCGAAGGCAGCGTCGCTCATCTATCTCGTGCCGCCGCTTGCCGCACTTGAGGCGGCGATCGCCTTCGGTGAAGAGCTTACCGTGCCGATGATGATCGGCACCTCAGTGGTTATGGTCGGCGTCTATCTGATCAACCGCAAGAGCCCGGTCGAGCCGGTCATCCTCAAAGACTGATGCTATGAAAAATGGCGCGGTGTGAACCGCGCCATTTCAAATTCAAACAGGTTCAAACCGTGGCTCAGGCTTCGCGACGGCGTCCGCCGGCTGTGCCGGAGCGGGCCGGACGGCCTTGGCCGCTGCCATTGCCCGGACGACCCTGGCCGCCATTGGCGTTGCGGTTCTGTCCGCCGCCATTGCCGCCCTTGCGGTGACCGGACTTTGCCGGACGACCGTCGGCCTTGGCGCCGCCTTCAGACTTGCCACGACCGGGGCCACCCTGGTGGTTGCGGTTGTTGCCGCCGCCACCGCCGCCAGCGCGACGCTGCGGACGGGCCGGGCGTGCGAGGTTTGCCGGCGGCTCGCCAGAGGCGACCGGAATGTCGATGCCCATCAGCTTTTCGACGTCGCGCAGCAGGCGACCTTCGTCGGGACCGCAGAATGCAATCGCGATGCCGTCACGGCCAGCACGGGCCGTACGGCCGATGCGGTGAACATAGGCATCCGGCACTTCCGGCAGATCGTAGTTGAAGACGTGGGAGACGGCCGGAATGTCGATGCCACGGGCGGCAACGTCGGTGGCGATCAGTGTCTTGATCTCGCCGTCGCGGAAACCCTTCAGTGCCCGCTCGCGCTGGCCCTGGCTCTTGTTGCCATGGATCGAGGCGACCGAGTAGCCGGTGGCGTCGAGATGCTTCATCAGCTTTTCCGCGCCATGCTTGGTGCGCAGGAAGACGATGGAGCGGCCATCCGGATTGTCGTTGAGGATCTTCTTGAGCATCTCCGTCTTGGCGTTCTGGCCGGCGACGAAATGCACGTGCTGTTCGACCTTGTCGGCAGCCTTGCCCGGAGGCGAGACGGCGATCTTCAGCGGATCGGTCAGGAAGCTTGCAGCGAGATCGGCGATCGACGGCGGCATGGTGGCCGAGAAGAGCAGGGTCTGGCGCTTCGGCGGGACCATCTTCGAGATCTTGCGCAGGTCATGGATGAAGCCGAGGTCGAGCATCTGGTCGGCTTCGTCGAGAACGAGGTAACGCACGGCGCGCAGCGAGATCGCGTTGCGGGCGATCAGGTCGAGCAGGCGGCCAGGCGTGGCCACGAGGATGTCGGTGCCCTTTTCGAGCTGCAGCTGCTGCTTGCCGATGGAGGCGCCACCGACGACCTGGTTGATCTTCAGCGGCAGGCGGCGCAGGTAGCTGCGCAGGTTGTCGCCGATCTGGTTCACCAGTTCGCGGGTCGGAGCGAGAATGAGGGCACGGGTGGTGCGGTTGTCGGGACGCTTCTCATCCTTGAGGAGCATCTCGATCATCGGCAGGCCGAAAGCGGCTGTCTTGCCGGTGCCGGTCTGTGCGAGACCGATCAGGTCACGACCGCCGAGAACGACGGGGATACCCTTCTCCTGGATCGGAGTGGGGGTCGTGAAGCCAAGCGTCGTCAGCGTCGCGACGATATTCTTGGAGAGGCCAAGATCATCGAAAGTTGTCAAAGTCATACCTTTCGGGGCGCCAAATGCACAAACCCCGGAACGCGTTCTTCGCGAGCCGGTTGGCATTGGCGTCAAGAACCCCGCGTGATTTGGGAACTTGTAAGTTGGAAAAAAGCTTTCCAAGCGCATCGGCGGAATGTCCGCCCTGATGTCATGCGCCTTATCCTTCGTCGCGTCTCAGTTGTCGCTGGGCACGCTCACGCGGCGGCCGGAAGGTAAAAGCTGACCTGCAAATGATCCCTTTTGCCTGAGAAGTCAAGTGCAATGCACAAAACAGTCTCCTCGGCGCCGTCCTTCGCACGCCATCGGTTCGTCCGTTTCCGGGATCCGTTGCCGCAATCGTGAGGTGAACAAATACGGTTGACGGGTGTTTGCAACAGGACGACGCCCGCTTTGGGTCGGCCTTCGGTGACAGGCGCGATCTGTAACCTTCGGCACTGCGTCACCCGATGAATGACAAATGGAGACAGCCATGAAGACCCTTCTCGCCGCATCTGCCCTTATCCTCGCCGCTTCGATCGGATCCGTTCAGGCCGATGACGATCCGTCCTGCCGGGATGTGGCGGCTGATGCGCGGATGTCGCTCGGGGACATGGAGCAGAAGGCTCTGGCTGCGAATGTCAGGGCCGAGGAGATCACCGTCGATGACGGCTGCTATGAGGTGAAGGGGATGCGCGACGGTCAGCGTGTCGAAGCGACCTTCCATCCCGTCTCGGGCGAATTGCTGAAGATCGAAAACGACTGAGGCGCAGGACCGCTATCTCAATCTATTCGAGGCCCGCTTCCGGCGGGCCTCTCTCGTTCTATCGTGTCTCAATGGTTGCGCCGCTTCCTGTCATCGGTGTTTGCGGGGCGGTCAGCTCAAAATCTGCCCCGGCCTGAACGACGCCGTTCAGCATGACTTCCAGCCTGTGAACGCCAGGATGATAGACCCGCGTCGTGATCGGCCGTAAGGTGTGGCGCTTGGCGAACGCCAGGCTTTCTCCGGGCCGTATCGTCAGACTCTTGCCCTTGAAGACCTTGGGCGAGAGCGAGCCGTCCTTCTTCTGATGGTGGATGGCGTAATCGACCAGAACGGTGCGTACCTCAATTCCATTGTTGCGAAGCCGGACCTCGAAGCCGAGCTCTCCGGGGAAGCTCACGCGGTCGTTTGCAAGAGCCAGTGTCACGGTGACATCGGAGAGTGGCTCGAAGCCGAAATTGGCGAGCGCCTTGGCATGGCCCTTCTTGATGAGCGTGCGCGAGGCGTGTTTGAGCAGCCAAAGCCGATCCTTGGAAGCGCCGGCCCTATGCCGTTCAACGAAGTCTGCTACCAGATCCGGGTGATCCTTGGCGATGTCGTTCAGGCTGTTGGCAACCGAGCGGCGGACATAATCCTCGGGGTCGTCAATCAGGGCTTCGAGGATTGGCAGGATCGGGGATGGTTCCCGGACCAGCCGCGGTAGTCGCATGGCCCAGGGGAGGCGGGGGCGGGTGCCTTCGCTGGCAAGTCGCCGGACATGGTGGTTCGGGTCGTTTGCCCAGCCGGCGATAATCGCCAGGGCCCTGTCTTGCTCTTCGGCAATGAAGGGGCGGATGCCGAATTCTCCGGTGAAATGCGGCGTCAGTGCCTTCAGAAGGCCGAGGGAGGTTACGAGATCGCGGCGGCCATGGGCGGCAATATACTGATTGAAGGAGAGGAGGGCCCAGCCGCTGAGGCCGCCCTGTTCCGGTCCTGGGAGGCAAGAATGCAGGACGGAGGCTGCTTGCTCGAAATCGTCCGGCAGATGGCGGTGCAGCGCATCCGCAATGCATTGACCACGTTGCATCAGTTCCAGGTCGTCGATGACCGGCAGGATGTCAGCGAGGAAGGCGGCGCGATCGAAAGTCTCACTCGCCCGCGCCACGGCCTCTGCCGTGTCGCGAGCGGTGTTTGGGCCGATCAGGTGTTTCAGCGGCTCAGCCATTGTCTCGGATAGTGTCCTGCGTCTCGAAGTGCTGCATTAGCGTAACACCCGTGATCGCTGCCATGTAAGGTGCGAAGGCCGGATCTGCCTGAACCTTTGCGGCTGCTGCGTCGGCGCTTTGCTTGTCGGCCCATTCGACGAGGTCGGCGATCATGTCGCGTTGATCCATGGAGTTGAGCGGCCGCCAGCTGACGAAGCCTGGATAGGTCTTGACCGCAGCCATGGCGGCACGACGAGCCTCTTCCGCGGCCGGTTTGTCGGTTACGGTGCAGACCGCGATTTCTATGATGGTGTTGGTGGTCATGTGGCTCTCCCGTTGACGATGATGGCTTGACCTAGCACAGAGCAACTGACAACCTTCTGGCCATTACCTTCGAAGGAGGCCTGCATGCGCCCCGCCGACCGCCTGTTCCGGATCATCCAGCTGATGCGCGCGACAGGTCGCGCGATGACCGCAGCCGAGATCGCCGAGAAGATGGAGGTGGCACCACGCACCATCTATCGCGACATGGATCACCTGATCGCCTCCGGCGCGCCGATCGAGGGTGAACGCGGGGTGGGCTACATGCTGCGCGAGGCTTTCGACGCACCGCCGCTCACTTTCACATTCGAGCAACTTGAGGCGCTCGCCTTCGGGCTTCGCGCTGTCGAAATGCTCGGCGATCCCAGGCTCGGCCAGGCGGCGCGGGAGGCGAAGGATAAGATGCTCGGCATGCTGCCGAAGGATCATGCCGAACGCCTGATCTCCGCCCCGATCCATGCCTTCCGATCCACGGTCCAGCCGGAAGTGCCTGCCTGCCTCGGCGATGTCCGATCGGCGCTGTCGGCCAAGCGCAAGGTGTGGGTGGCCTATCACTCGCTGCCCGGCGAGCGCAGCCAGCGCGTCGTCTGGCCGCTGGGGCTCGCCGCCTTTGGCGCGATCTGGGTGATGACCGCCTGGTGCGAGATGCGCGCCGGCTTCCGCGATTTCCGCCTCGACCGGGTCGAGGACTGGAAGGTCATGCCGGACCGTTTCGAACCTGAGCCGCATCAGACCTATCAGGCTTACTTGAAGCAGCTGTCCTGACTGATCAGAAATCCGTCGCAACCCCGCCTTCGGCCTTGCGTTTCGCCACAAAGGCGTCGAGCTCTTCCTCGATGGCCGGATCGATCGGCGGACGCTCGTAAGAGGCCAGCTTCTCCTTGAAGATGCGGTTGGCGTGGTCGTAGGTGGTCGGGCGGCCGGCCTCAGTCCAGGTCTCGAAGTTGCGCCAGTCGGAGAGGATCGGTGAATAGAAGGCGCTCTCATAGCGGGCGAGCGTGTGGGCCGTGCCGAAGAAATGGCCGCCGGGGCCGACTTCGCGGACGGCGTCGAGCGCCAGCGCATCCTGGCTGACGTCGAGGGGGGTGAGGAATTCGGCAACCATCTGCAGCATGTCGACGTCCAGGATGAATTTTTCGAAGGATGCCGTCAGGCCACCCTCGGACCAGCCGGCCGAATGCATGATGAAATTGCCGCCGCCTTGTGTCAGTGCCCAGAGCGAAAAGGCGGATTCGTAGGCTGCCTGGGCATCGAGCGTGTTGGCGGCATTGGTGTTGGAGGTGCGGTAGGGAATGCGGTAGCGGCGGGCGAGCTGGCCACCGACAATGACCGCCTTCATGTATTCCGGCGTGCCGAAGGCGGGTGCGCCGGTCTTCATGTCGACATTCGAGGTGAAGCCGCCATAGACGACGGGCGCCCCGCGCTTGACCATCTGGGTGAAGGCGATGCCGCAGAGCGCTTCGGCATTCTGCTGGACGACGGCGCCGGCAATCGTCACGGGCGCCATGGCGCCGGCCAGCGTAAACGGCGTCATCACCACGACCTGGCCGCGGGACGACATTTCAATGATGCCCTGGAGCATGGGGCCATCGAGGCGCAGCGGCGAGGACGAGTTGATGATGGTGAAGAGCGAGGGTTCGCTCTCCATCTGCGCCATGGAGACGCCGCGGCCGATGCGGGCGATCTCGATCGCGTCAAGATTGCGCTGCTTGCCGAGCGAATAACAGTGGAAGACCTTGTCGGTCAGCTTCACCATGTCGGAGAGGCAGTCGAGGTGGCGCACGGAGGCGTGGATGTCGATCGGCTCGACCGGATAGCCGCCTGTCGTGTGGATCACGTCATAGCACTGGGCAAGCTTGACCAGCTTGCGGAAGTCTTCCTGGTTGCCGGCACGGCGGCCGCCTTCGCGATCCGCGACGAAGGGGGCGGATGCGATCTGGGCAAAGACGAGGTTGTTGCCTCCCATCTTGACGTTCCGCTCTGGATTGCGGGCGAACATCTGGAATTCGCGGGGGGCCGGCGCGATCATGTCCATGATCAGGTCACGGTCGAAGCGCACGCGCTCCGAGCCTTCGGTCACGTCAGCGCCATGCGCCTTCATGATTGAGCGGGCCTCGGGCAGCATGATGTCCATGCCGATCTCTTCGAGGATGGTGAGCGAGGCCTCATGCATCGCGTCGAGCGCCACCGGATCGAGGAGCTCCGTCTTTGCGAGGCGATTGACGAGATTGCGATACGTGCCGGCCGCACCGGTGCGGATGCGTTCGGCGCCTCGACCGCCAGTTCGTCGGCGGCGTTCACCGCCGACGGATAACGTATCAGTCTCGGACAAGGCGGAGGTCGTAATGTCGCTCATGGTCGATCCATTGTGTCAATCTCGACATCAAGTCTCGCAGGTTCGCGGCTGAAAAGGCATTGCCGTTTGCGACGAAAAACCGGCTCATCTGGAACAGTGGTGCCGATGACGGGATCCGAGACCGATACGCGTTCATTCTGCTTCGCTTTTAAAGCTTGGGATGGTGGTTCGCTTACCCGCTGTTTACCATTCCGCGTCATTGATCGGAGGAGGGAGAAACTGATTTGATCCGGGGAAGCGACTTGCTGGACTTGGTCTGCGACAAGATCGCGGTGCTTGATCTGCCTTCCTACGTGAAGGACAGCGAGCTGCGCTATGTCGCGGTCAATGCGGCCTTTGCCGACCTGCACAACCTGTCGGTCGAAAGCTTCGTCGGTCGCAGCGATCGGGAAATCCTGGGGGGCGATCTGGACGCCCTGCGCGACGATCGCGAGCGGCGGGTTCTCGTGTTCGGGGAAGACGAGGCGCTGCAGCTGCGGGCTGAACCGGGCGGACCGACGCGGGTCCTGCATATCGAACGCTTCTTTGACGACGATGACAGGATCTATCTCTTCGCTTTCATGGAGGAGAAGGGATCCGCTGCGCGGTCCGACCCATCGGCCGCTCCCGCGGCTCTCGGGACGCTTCCCTCCGTCGCGCTCTTTCAGGCGGTTCTCGAACAATATCCCATCGCCACCTATGTCCGCAGCGCTGATCACCGGCTGCTCTTTGCCAACGGCGTCTATTCGCAGATTGTGGGGCGGCCGATCGAGGATCTCCTGGGCCGGACCGAACAAGAGAATTTTCCCGAGCTCGGCCAGGAGTATTTCGAGGGCAACCAGCGTGTCCTCGAATGCGGCGTGACGGAGGAATATCAGGACAATTTCATCCGAGCCGACGGGACACGCATCCCCGTCCTCAGCCGCACCGGCGCCGTCACAGGACCGGATGGCGAACGCTATATCGTCGGCTCGATCACCGACCTCTCGCCACTCAGACACGAGCAGGAGAAGCTGGAGGCCGTCCGGCAGGAATCGGAAGAGCTGCAGTTGCAGGTTCAAAGCCTGATGACGTCCTTGCCGGTCGGCATCATCGTTCTCGGGCCCGATCTGCAGATCTCTTTCGCCAATGCAGCGGCCGTCGAGATGACGGAATTCGATGCCTCGCAGCGTCTGGAAGGCATGTCCTATCGGGACTTCCTGACACGGGCGATGATCCGCACCATGCCCAACCTTTCTTGCGAAGAAATCGACGAGCGCGTCGCCTATCGCATCGAACAGGTCGTCAGCATGGACGAGGGGCCGCTGATCGACGTGAAGACGCCGTCTGGACGGGCTCTGGCCGGCGGAAGCCGCCGGCTTGAGGGCGGGCGCATCCTTTTGACCTATACCGACGTCTCGGACATTTATCAGCGCGAAGAAGAGACGCTGCTCTATCGCGCGGCGCTCGAGCAAATGCCGGTGCCCGTCTTCATCCGCAATCCGGATCGCCGGATGATCTATGTGAACAAGGCCTATGAGGACCTTCACGGCCAGCGTCGGGAAGACATTTACGGGCTCACCGAAGAAGAACTCTGGCCAGAGAACGGCCAGATCATGAAGGAGGAAAACCTCCGGATCTTCGCGACCGGAGAGATGATCGAGAAGAACAGGGAAGTGGTCGTCCGCGACGGTCAGGAAATCTCGGTCATCACGCGCCTGAGCCGGATCACCACGGCGCAGAACAAGCATTACCTCGTCGGCTCGGTCAACGACATCTCGATGCTCAAGAAGGGGCAGGAGGCGCTGGTTGCGGCACAGGCGCGCGCCGAGGCGCTCTATGCCGATATCGTCTCGATGCTGCAGGTCATGCCTGTCGGCGTGGTGATCATGAATTCCGACTACATGGTCGAATTCGCCAACGAGAAGTGCCGGGACATCTGGCGCTGGCCGGCTGATATGCAGCTGAGTGGGTTGAGCTTCCGGTCCTATTGCGAACAGAACCACAAGCTTGGCTATGCCTGGCCGGGGATCGACTTCGAGGAAGGCTACCGCGCCCGTATCGCGCAGTTCGATGCGCTGGAAGGCTCGCATGTCACCGAACTCGCCTATGACGATGGCAAGTTCGTTCTGGCAACGATCACGCGGTTGCACGACCGCAAGATCCTGCTCACCTATTCCGATCTCACCGAGATGCGGGCCCGCGAACGCGAGATCGACGAGGCGCAGCAAAAGCTGGAGCGGCTCGGGCGCTTCGTCCAGGAATCCATGCGGATGATGACGCAGGGCCTGATGATGATCGAGCAGGGGCGAATTGCGGAGGTCAATCCGTCCTTCAGCCGCATCCTGGATCTGCCCGAAAACCTGATAGCATCGGGCGAAAGCTGGCGGCCGATCTTCGAATATTGTGCGGCGCGCGGCGATTTCGGCGCGGAAGCGCACGAGATTCTGCAGCAGTGGCAATCGGCATTGCAGAACGCGAATGCGGTCTCGACCAACTTCCTCGTCGACGGCAAGACCTGGGTCAAGCTGGAGGCGACCTTCGGTGGCGACCGCAGTTGTGTGGTCGTGCTGACCGATTTTACCGAGCTCAAGGAGCGCGAAGCCGAACTCGAGGTGCTGCTTGCGCGGAGCGAAGCCGCCGACAAGGCAAAGTCTGACTTCCTCGCCAATATGAGCCACGAGATCCGCACACCGATGAACGGCGTTCTCGGCATGGCGGAACTGCTCTCCAAGTCCGAGCTCGATAGCCGCCAGAAGACCTTCGTCGACATCATGGTGAAGTCCGGCAACGCGCTGCTCACCATCATCAACGACATTCTCGACTTCTCGAAGATCGATGCCGGACAGCTCAAGCTGCGCAAGTCTCCTTTCGATCCGGTCGAGGCCATCGAGGATGTGGCGACACTGTTGTCTGCCGCCGCCGCCGAGAAGGACATCGAACTCGTGGTCTCCGGCGACCAGAAGGTGCGCCACACCTTCATGGGGGATCCGGGGCGCTTCCGGCAGATCGTCACCAATCTCCTGGGCAATGCGATCAAGTTCACCGAAAAGGGTCACGTGCATGTCGAGGTGTCCACCGACGCCGTGGCAGAGGGGCAGGCGATCCTGAAGCTCCGCATCGAGGACACCGGCATCGGCATCCCAGATGAGATGCAGGCGAAGATCTTCGAGAAATTCTCCCAGGTCGATACATCCTCGACCCGGCGTCACGAAGGCACGGGTCTCGGTCTTGCGATCACCGCCGGGCTCGTTCGCCTTTTTGGCGGCAAGCTGCAGGTCGAATCCGAAGTCGGGCGCGGCTCGGCCTTCACCGTCGAATTGCCACTCGCCATCGTTGCCGAGCGCCGCGGCCAGAAGGAGCTGCCGGCCACGGTCAAGGATGCGAGGGTGCTGGTCATCGACGACAACGCCGTCAACCGCCGCATTATCACCGAGCAGCTGGATATGTGGGGTTTCGACGGGCTCGCGGTTCCGGACGGGCTGACCGGCCTTGATATTCTCGCTGCCGCCCATACGGAAGGGCTGGCGATCGACGTCGTCGTCATCGACTACCAGATGCCCGACATGAACGGCATCGACGTGGCGAAAGCAATCCGCAGCGACCGTCGCTTCGACGATATTGCACTCGTCTTCCTGACCTCGATGGACATGGTCGGCGATGACAGGCTGTTCGAAAGCCTGAAGATCCAGGCACATCTGATGAAGCCGGCGCGGGCCAACGTTCTTCGCGGCGCGATCATCGACGTGGTGCGAACGGCGCGGGTTCACGGCGTGAACTCGCCACGCCTTCGTCCCCTTTCGTCGCCGCCTGCACCACTGGCTCCGCGCGCGCCATCGGCTGTTGAGGCCAAGCCAATGGCTTCAGTGCTTCCCCACGATGGGGCCCTGAGGGTGCTGATCGCCGAAGACAATCCCGTCAACCAGATCGTCTTCCGCCAGATCCTGACCGGAAGCGGCATTGCCTATCGCATCGTTGGTAATGGCGAAGAAGCCGTTCAGGCCTGGCGCAGCGAGCCGCCGGATCTGATCCTGATGGATGTCTCGATGCCGGTCATGAACGGGCATCAGGCGACTGGCGTGATCCGCGCAGAAGAGGCTGCCCTCAGCGGCGGAAGGACCCCGATCATTGGCGTCACCGCCCATGCGCTCGACAGCGATCGTGAGGCCTGCCTTGCCGCCGGGATGGACGACTATCTCTCCAAGCCGATCTCGCCGGAACTCCTGATGCGCAAGATCGAGCAATGGAGCGGCAGGCCCGTCACCGGGCTCGCCGCCGAAGGCTGATTAGGCCGAGCGCCTGACGCCGCACAGCATTTCCCGCTTGCCGGCGAAACCCGGTCGACGTTTGACGTCAAAACCCGCTGCGATCAAGTTGCGCCGGACAAAGCCGGCTGCGGAATAGGTCGCAAAGCTGCCGCCCACTCGCGTCGTATCGTGGACCCGCTGCATTAATTCCGCCGACCACATGGCGCTGTTGCGCGAGGGGGCGAAGCCATCGAGGAACCAGGCATCGAAAGTCAGTGTGCTTACCGTCAGGTTCTCGAAGGCATCGCCGCAGACGACGGTCAGGCGCGTCTGATCGTCGAGTTCGATCGAGACTATGCCGGTCGGTGCTTCCGGCCAGCGTCCGACAAGGGTCTGGCGTTCGGCATGGATCTCCGGCCAGCGGGAGAGGGCGCGGTCGATCTGTTCGGGCTGCATGGGGAATAGTTCGAAGGAGACGAAGTGGAGTTGAGTGCCGGGACCACGATGCTCCTTCCATTGGCGCCAGGTCTCGCAAGCATTGAGCCCTGTGCCGAAGCCGAGTTCGCCGATAGTGAAATCGTCCGCATCCCGCCAGCGTTCCGGCAGTCCGTTGCCGGCCAGGAAGACATGGCCACATTCCAGCCGACCGTCTGTCTGGCAATAAAAATGATCGCCAAAGGCGGTGGAAAAGGGCATATCGCCGTCGTGCCAGGCCAGCGGTGCCTGGGCGTCGCCGGTGCCTGGCGGATAATTTGAATGGGTCATGGTGATGTCCGATAAAACGGCTGCGATGTCAGGTCAATTGCGCGCCGATCTCGTGATCGTCGGTGGCGGCATCATGGGCCTCTGGGCGGCTCTAAAGGCCGAGCGCCGTGGCATCGATACGATCCTGATCGACGGCGACGGTGTTGCGAGCGGGGCGAGTGGCGGCCTGCTTGGCGCCCTGATGGCGCATATGCCCGATCGGTGGAACGAGAAGAAGCAGTTGCAATTCGAGGGGCTGCTGTCGCTCGAGGCAGAGATCGCTCTGCTCGAGGACGAAACTGGGCATTCCGCCGGCTATCACCGCTGCGGTCGTCTTATCCCCTTGCCGAAGCCGCATCTGAGGCCGATTGCCGAACGGCATTCGGGCGAGGCGGCAACGAACTGGAACCAAGAGGGCAGGGCCTTCGACTGGACCGTCCTCGATGAGAGCGCCTTTGCCGACTGGCCGTCGCGGAGTTTTTCAAAGGCCGGTGTGGTGTTTGATCGCCTCGCGGGCCGTGTTTCGCCGCGTGCTCTCACCACGGCGATCCGGGCGCGTCTCGAGCGATCGGGGCGTGTGCGGTTTCTTGTCGGGAGCGCCGTGCAATCGATCAATGCCGGGGCCAGGCAAGTGAAGCTCGCCGACGGGACGATCATTGGTTACGGGGATCTGCTGGTCGCAGCCGGTGTCGGCTCTTTCCCGCTGCTCGAAGCCATCGGACCGGCGCCTCGCAAGCCGCTCGGACGGGGCGTTAAGGGGCAGGCGGCGCTGCTTAAACTGGACCTGCCGGCCGATCTGCCGCTCCTCTACCTCGACGGTCTCTATGTGGTGCCGCATGAAGGCGGACTGGTCGCCATCGGCAGCACCAGCGAAAACACGTTCGAGGATCCATTCTCGACGGATGCGCAGCTGGATGTCCTGATCGCCGGGGCGAGGGAGCTTGCACCGGCGCTGCAGGGAGCGGAGGTGGTCGAACGCTGGGCAGGTCTCAGACCCAAGGCGGTCGATCGCGATCCGATGGTCGGGCCGCATCCCGATCATCCGCATGTGCATGCGCTGACCGGCGGCTTCAAGGTGAGTTTCGGTATTGCGCACCTGCTGGCGGCGGCGGCTCTCGATTCGATTGGCGGTCAGGCCTTGTCCCTGCCTCACGGCTTTGCCCTTGCCCATCACGTTTCGGTGGCTGCGCGCCGCACAGACGATAAGGAATTTACCGAAATACCCTGAAATCAAAGGGATTGTTTCGGGCTTTGGCCGCGCAATTGCCTCGCCCGCTTCGTGATACTGTCATGCAAATCACCTATCCACGAGGTTGTAACGGCAACTGCTAAAGTGCCGTCGCGAGCCAGTGCGAGGTGCTCGACATGCGCTATGCCATCTGCTTTACGCCGCCCGCCCGCGATCCGCTTGGCGATGCCGCTGCACGCTGGCTAGGCCGCAACGTGTTCTCCGGCGAAGCGGAGGAGCATCCGGGGCTGAAGGGCCTTGGCGTGCACGAGATTGCCTTTCACACGGCCCTCCCGCGTCGCTTCGGCTTTCATGCGACCTTCAAGGCGCCGTTCCGCTTGAGCGAAGGCGCGAACGAGGCCTCTCTCCTGCGCGACCTGATGCATTTCGCCGGCCGGATGGAGCCCGTGGTTCTGCAGGGTCTGTCGGTCGGACGCATCGGTGACGTCTATGGCTTGATCCTTCAGCGCCCTTGTCCGGAAGTCGATCATCTGGCGGCATCCATCGTCCAAGCTTTCGACGGCTTTCGTGCGCCGCTTTCCGAGGCGGAGATCGACCGGCGCAACCCCGAACGGCTCTCGGCGCCGCAATTCACCAATCTCAGCCGCTGGGGGCATCCTTACGTGATGGACGAGTTCCGGTTCCACATGACGTTGACCGGACCTTTGCTCGCCCGCGATTTTCCGCGAATCGAGCAGGCTCTCAAAGCGCATTTCGATCCTGCCCTCGCCGAGCCTGTTGCCATCGCCAATCTCGCCCTATTCGTCGAAACCGAGCGTGGCGCACCGTTTACCGTGCATTCGCTGCATCCGCTGGGCCGGGTTTCCAGCCGCAAGATCGCCTGAGGCCTGTGCGCTGCAGCAAAATGCGCGTTTTCCATCTCGACAGGTGCCGTCCTCGCCAATAGCCTCGCGTCAAAACACGAGAGGTGAACCGATGACGACTGCTCCTTATCCCCGCGACCTGATCGGCTATGGCCGCGACATTCCCGATCCGAAGTGGCCGGGGGAGGCGCGGATCGCGGTGCAGTTCGTGGTGAACTACGAGGAGGGCGGCGAGAGCTGCATTCTTGATGGCGATCCGGCCTCGGAATGCCTGCTGTCCGAGATCGTCGGCGCCCAGCCCTGGGCCGGCCAGCGCAATCTCAACATGGAATCGATCTACGAATATGGCTCGCGCGCCGGCTTCTGGCGGCTTTGGCGGATGTTCACCGGGCGGAAAGTGCCCGTCACCGTCTATGGCGTGACGCTCGCCATGGCGCGCAACCCGGAAGCGGTCGCGGCGATGAAGGAAGCCGACTGGGAAATCGCCAGCCACGGCTATCGCTGGCTCGAATACAAGGATTTCCCAGAGGACGTCGAGCGCGAGCATATCCGCGAAGCGGTGCGGCTGCACAAGGAACTGACCGGCTCTCATCCGCTCGGCATGTATCAGGGCAAGCCTTCCGACAATACGCTGCGCCTTGTAATGGAGGAGGGCGGTTTCATGTACTCCTCCGACAATTATTCCGATGACCTGCCGTTCTGGGTGCCGGATCTGGAGGGCAAGCCCTTCCTGATCATTCCCTATACGCTCGAAACCAACGACATGCGTTTCGCGACCCCGCAGGGCTTCAACACCGGAGACCAGTTCTTCACCTATCTCAAGGACGCCTTCGACGTGCTCTACGAGGAGGGGAAAAACGGCAGCCCGAAGATGATGTCCGTCGGCCTCCACTGCCGCCTCGTCGGACGCCCCGGACGGGCTGCGGCACTGGCGCGGTTCATTGATTATGTCACCAGCCACGAGAAGGTCTGGGTGCCCCGGCGCATCGAGATCGCGGAACACTGGCACAAGCATCACAAGCCGGCGTGGTGAGGGTGCTAGTCGGCAACTTCCGCCAGCAACCAGTCCCGCAAAATCGTGGCTGGCTCGGACAATTCCGCGCCTGAGAGCAGCCAATAGGCCTTGTCCTCGTCGGCTGCTTCATCGAACAGCACCGTCAGCGTGCCGACTGCCAGATGGTCTGATATCAGGGCCGTCGGGCATAGGCCGATGCCGAGGCCCGAGAGGACCGAACTGACCAGCAGGTTGAAATCGGCATAGAGTGAGCCCGAGGGTGTCGGGCCGCGAGCGCCAAGTGCGGTCAGCCATGACTGCCAAGCGGCCTCGGTCGCGTCATGTAAGAGGTCATGGTCGAAGAGGTCGGCTGGTGTGGTGATCGGTCCGTGTCGCTCCAGATAGGCGGGCGCACAGGTGGGCCGGGTGGCGGCGTCCAGGATGCGCTCGGCGCGACCCGGTGGGCGGGTGCCGTGGCAGATCAGCAGGTCCGCGCCGGCTTCCTCCGGGGTCTGCGCTCCCAAGGGGTAGACGATCGAGACCTGGATCTGAGGATGTGCTGCGCGGAAGCGGGGCAGGCGGGGGGCGAGCCAATGGGTGACCACCGAGGGCATGCAGGCGAGGCTGGCACGGTCCAAGGATTTGTGAGTGGTCAGTCGTTCTGCGGCACGGGCAATGTGGCCAAGGCCTTCCGAGCAGGCGGCGCCGAATTCGCGTCCATCGGTGGTGAGGCGCACGCCACGGGGGCGTCGCTCGAAAAGGGCGAGCCCCAGCCAATCTTCCAGCGCCTTCACATGCTGGCTGACGGCCGCTGCCGTCATGCCGAGTTCGGTCGCGGCCTGCAGGAAGCTTTCTCGGCGGGCGGCGGCCTCGAAGGCACGGAGCGTCGGGAGCGGTGGCAGTTTCATGATTTCATGACTAAGCCAGGCTTGGCCATGGGGCAAGAAGAGAGGCAGTTGTCTTGATGGGGTAGGTGGGGCACCTTGCGGATCACATTATGCCCAATCCGGAGCCGCCCATGCCCCCCTTCAACGCAAACATCCCCATTCCCGCCGATGCGGCGGCCCGCCGCGCCGTGAAGCCTGTCGTCTGCTATCCGGTGGAGTCGCTTGTTGCTCCCGACATGAGCATTCTGGATCGGGCGCGGGCGACGATGGAAAAGGTCGGCGAGGTGATCGTGCCACCGCGTGAGGGCAATACGTTCGAAGTGCCGAAGGGGCATTTTTTCCGCATTGTCAGCGTCGAGGGGCCGCAGGTCGGCGATCTCAACCTGTGGAACGCCAATGATCTTTCGGAGCGCTTCTTCTCCGGCAAGACGCGGGCGCTGCATGCAACCCATGTCACCACCGGCAACCGTCTCTGGAGCAATCTGCCGTCGCTTCGGCCCATGGCGACGATCAGCCATGATACGCTTGGCTGGTACGGCTTCGACGAATTCGGTGGCGGCGTGCATGACGTGATCGGCACGCGCTGCGATCCCTATACCAACCGCCTGCTATCAGGTGGCGACTACCATCACTGCTGCCATTCCAACCTCTGCCGCGCGCTGGCGCATCACACCGGTTCCGACATCAGGGCAGTCGAGCCGCATGTGCATGACGTGCTGAACGTCTTCATGTGCACCGGTTTTACCCGCGATACTCAGCAGTATTTCATGAAGGCGAGCCCCGTCCGTCCGGGTGATTTTCTCGAAATGTTTGCGGAGATCGATCTCTTGGGCGCGCTTTCGGCCTGCCCGGGTGGTGATTGCAGCACGAGCCATTCGAGCGACGTCGCCAAGTGCTATCCGCTGAAGGTGGAGATTTTCAGGCCCGATATGGCGCTTGTAGCCGACTGGCCGTTTCCGGAGCGCAATGGCTATCAGTTGCAGGATTGAACGCCGTCGACCCCTTGGCCGTCATGCTCGGGCCTGTCCCGAGCATCTACCAACGTCTGATTTTCCTCGAGGGCAGTAGATCCTCGGCACAAGGCCGAGGATGACGGCGCCTTTGCGGGCGGCACTGAAACGACAAAGGGGCCGGCAGCGCTGCCGGGTCCTTCTCATTCTATCCGCGTAGATCAGCCCTTGTCGAGCGTCGCCATGTCGATGACGAAGCGGTAACGGACGTCGCTCTTGATGACGCGCTCATAGGCTTCGTTCACCTGGGCGATGTCGATGATTTCGATCTCCGGCGTGATGTTGTGCTTGCCGCAGAAATCCAGCATTTCCTGGGTTTCCTTGATCGAACCGATCATCGAGCCGGCGAGCGAGCGACGGCCGGCGATTAGGGCGAAGGCATGCACCGGAACCGGATTTTCCGGCACGCCGAGCAGGACCATGGTGCCATCGACCTTCAGCAAGTTGAGATAGGCGTTCCAGTCGATCTCGGCGCTGACGGTGCAGAGGATCAGGTCGAAGGAGCCGGCGAGCGTCTTGAAGGTCTCCGGATCCGAGGTGGCGTAATATTCCTTGGCGCCGAAGGCGAGGCCGTCTTCCTTCTTCGACAGGCTCTGGCTGAGCACGGTGACGTCGGCGCCCATGGCGGAGCCAATCTTGACGCCCATATGGCCGAGGCCGCCCATGCCGATGACGGCGACCTTCTTGCCGGGGCCTGCCTTCCAGTGGCTGAGCGGCGAATAGAGCGTGATGCCGGCGCAGAGCAGCGGTGCTGCCTTGTCGAGCGGCAGGTTGTCGGGAATGCTCAGCACATAGTCTTCCTGGACGACGATAGAGTCGGCATAGCCCCCTTGCGTCGGGGTTACGCCGTCGACTTCCGTAGAATTATAGGTGCCGACGAGGCCAGGCATATATTGTTCGCGGTAGAGATCGCGTTCGCAATGCAGGCAGGAATTGACGAAGCAGCCGATGCCGACGCGGTCGCCGATCTTGTATTTCGAAACGCTCGAGCCGACTGCTGTCACGATGCCGGCGATCTCGTGGCCGGGGACCATGGGGAAGGTCGAGTTGCCCCATTCGTTGCGCGCCTGGTGAATGTCGGAGTGGCAGATGCCGGAGAACTTGATCTCGATCACCACGTCGTCCGCGTTCGGTTCGCGACGTTCGAAGGTGAAAGGAACCAATGGCTTGGAGGCATCCGTTGCGGCATAGCCTTTGGCAATCGGCATGGGGTATCCTTTCAAATGGAACGGGAGGAGCGAGCTGCAGATAGGTCGCAAGCGCTGCTGCACAAGCGAACCGACCTGCTGTTTGCGTTGAAAGTGTCTGTCGCCTTCGGAAACTCGACAAGGACAGGGGGCTCGGCTAATCCTTGTCGTCAACTGCTTCGCGGGATGCGCAAGCGGACCCTCCCTGCCGCCGCTATCTCAGCTGCGGCCTCACATGATACTGGATTGGTTGCATGGACAGAGCGGACTTCGTTCAGCGTTTCGGCGGAGTGTTCGAACATTCGCCCTTCATTGCGGAGCGGGCCTTCGATGCCGGCATGATCGAGGAGCCGCTGGCAGCGCTTGACGTGCATGATGCGATGGCGATGATCTTTCGCACCTCGAGTGCCGAGGAACGTCTCGGCGTGCTTCGCGCCCACCCCGATCTTGCCGGCAAGCTCGCCATATCAGGCCAACTGACGGAAGACAGCAAACGTGAACAGGCCGGTGCGGGGCTCGACCGCTTGAGTGCCGATGAGCATGCGCGCTTTACTGAGCTGAATACGGCCTATGTCGAGAAATTCGGCTTTCCCTTCATCATCGCGGTCAAAGGGCTGACGAAGGACGATATTCTCGCCGCATTCGAGACGCGCATCGCCAACGCTAAAGACCAGGAATTCGACACCGCCTGCCAGCAGGTGGAAAAAATCGCCAGGCTTCGCCTCGAAAGCCTGCTTCCGGAGACACACTGACATGCTTGAGACCTCAACCGTCGTCCTGCCGGATTTCGCTGCCGGTGCCGTCAATCTCGCCTCGGCTCGCCTTGGTGCTGTGGGCATTTACTCGACCGACGAGTTCTTTGCGCCGGTGTCGCGCATGCTGAACGACGATCCGGCAAGCTTCGATCCGGATCTCTACGACGATAACGGCAAATACATGGATGGCTGGGAAAGCCGTCGCAAGCGTGTGCCGGGCCATGACTACGCCGTTATCCGGCTCGCAATGCCGGGCCGCATCTTCGGCTTTGACGTCGATACGCGCTTCTTCACCGGCAATTATCCGCCGCATGGCTCGATCGAGGCGGCTTTCGTGGAAAGCGGCGATCCGACCGATGCGACCGTCTGGACAGAGCTGGTGCCGAAGTCTCCGCTCGGGGCGTCCGCCCAGCATTTCTTTGCCAATGCGGATAGCTCGAAGGTCTGGACGCATCTGCGCCTGCATATCTATCCGGATGGCGGCGTGGCGCGATTGCGCGTCTATGGGGCTGCCCATTTCGACTGGTCGAAGGTCGGCGCGACGGAAGAGATCGATCTCGCCTATATCTTTCATGGCGCCAAGTCGCTCGCCTGGTCGGACGCCCATTACGGCCATCCCGACAAGATCCTGTCGCCCGGCCGCGGCACAAACATGGGTGATGGCTGGGAAACCAAGCGCCGTCGTGGCCCCGGCCATGACTGGGCGATCATCCGCCTTGGCTATGCCGGTCTAATCAACCGGGTGTTGATCGACACGCATTTCTACAAGGGCAACTATCCCGACACCTGCGAGCTGCTGGGTGCCTATCTGCCTGACGCAGGCGACACCTTCTCCGAAGCGGAGATTGCGGCATCCGAACAGTGGCAGCCGATCCTGACGCGCCAGAAGATGCAGATGGATGCGGAGCACTCTTACGAGGGCGACCAGATCCAGAAGGTTGGACCGGTCACGCATGTCAGGATCGGCGTGCACCCAGATGGTGGCGTGATGCGCCTGCGCCTGTTCGGCACGAAGGCATAGGTTGATACAAACGAAAAGAGCGGGCAAAGGCCCGCTCGTCGCATGCTTTTCGCCGTCCGCAATGCGGGCGGCTTTTTTATCGCCTGAATGGCGTCTACTGCTTCGGCGCCCGTTCGGCTTCGCGGATCGCTTCCTCGTGATACCAGCTCGCCGACCCGCTCTCATAGATGACGGGCTTTGGAGCCTGGCGCTCACGCATGGCATTGAGCCGAGCTAGGTCGCGCACCGGGAATTCGTAGATCTTCGCCGATTCCCGAACCATGTTCGTTGTCATGCTACTACCTCTCGTTTCCACCGAGTGTCTACTCGATGATCCCTATCTACCACGTCCCAAACCGTAATGCACATGAAAAGTGCAAAATGCCCATTTATTGGGCAGTATTCGCAAAGAAAAAGTGATGAATTTAAAATCATCACACCGTTCTTGTGGTCGTTTGTGCTTGAAAAACACCCGACACGGCGCGCCGGTTCCTGACTATCAGTGGAATCTGTTAAAGAAACGCCTTCTGTTGCAGAGTTTCCGGGTGCCGCCTGCGACAAAATGGCTTGATCTCGGCCGCCATCGCCAAACTGGCACGCTTCCTGCTTTTTAGTCTCCGACTCCCGGGCACGCCGGAGAATCACCCCTCTGTTGCGCCGATGAGTGGCGCGAGACTGAAGAGAGAGCACCATGACCAAGTTTAAGCTCGAGTATATCTGGCTCGATGGCTACAAGCCGGTAGCGAACCTGCGTGGCAAGACGCAGATCAAGGAATTCGACAGCTTCCCGACCCTGGAACAGCTGCCGCTCTGGGGCTTCGATGGCTCCTCGACGATGCAGGCCGAAGGCCACTCGTCTGATTGCGTGCTGAAGCCGGTCGCCATCTACCCCGACCCGGCTCGCACGAACGGCGCTCTCGTCATGTGCGAAGTCATGATGCCCGATGGCGTCACCCCGCATCCGTCGAACAGCCGCGCCACGATCCTCGACGACGAAGGCGCCTGGTTCGGTTTCGAGCAGGAATATTTCTTCTACGAAAACGGTCGTCCGCTCGGCTTCCCGGAGCAGGGCTACCCGGCTCCGCAGGGTCCGTATTACACCGGCGTCGGCTACAAGAATGTCGGATCGATCGCCCGCGAAATCGTTGAAGAGCATCTCGACCTCTGCCTCGAAGCCGGCATCAACCACGAGGGCATCAATGCCGAAGTGGCCAAGGGCCAGTGGGAATTTCAGGTCTTCGGCAAGGGCTCCAAGAAGGCCGCCGACCAGATCTGGATCGCTCGCTACCTGCTTCTCCGCCTTTGCGAAAAGTACGGCATCGACGTCGAATTCCATTGCAAGCCGCTCGGCGACACCGACTGGAACGGTTCGGGCATGCACTGCAACTTCTCGACCACCTTCATGCGCGAAGTGGGCGGCAAGGAATATTTCGAAGCCCTCATGGCGGCCTTTGCCAAGAACTGGCAGGAGCACATCGACGTTTACGGTCCGGACAACCACATGCGCCTGACCGGCAAGCATGAGACGGCTCCGTGGAACAAGTTCTCTTACGGCGTTGCCGACCGTGGCGCCTCGATCCGCGTTCCGCACTCCTTCGTCAACAACGGCTACAAGGGCTATCTCGAAGATCGCCGCCCGAATTCCCAGGGCTGCCCCTACCAGATCGCTTCCGTCGTCCTGAAGACGATCGCCGAAGTGCCGACGGCCGATTACGCCAAGAACGCTGCCTGATTTCAGGTTAAGTGTTAAGATTGCAGCGCTGGTGGAAACACCGGCGCTGTTATGATTTGGGGGCTCGCTGTGGAGCTTTCTCGAGCTTCGGGTTTGTTCTATGATTGCGGACGAGGAGATGGGCCATGCGACCGTCCGAAGTGCTGGAGAAGAACAGGCAAGCCATCCGCGATGTGACGGCACGTCACAAGGCGACAAACCCCCGCGTCTTCGGTTCTGTCGCCAGAGGCGACGACGGGCCGGACAGCGATCTCGATATCTTGGTGGATGGCCTCCCCGGCATGACGCTCTTCGACCTCGGCGGGCTACAGGCGGAGATGGAGGACCTGCTGCCCTGTCGGGTCGACATCGTCTCCTCGGGCGGCTTGAAAGAGCGGATGCGAGCGCGGATCCTCGCTGAGGCTCGCGCCATATGACGCCCGAAGAGCGGCTGCTCGATAATCTCATAGACATGGAGGAGGCCGCGGCGGAAGCCATAGGGTTCCTCGATGGGGTGAGTTTCGAGGCGTTCGAGAATGATCTGCTGCGCCAGCGCGCTGTGGCCATGACCTTCGTTCTGATTGCTGCCGCCGCCGCCCGTATCCAGGCGAGGTTTCCCGATATTGCCTCTGAGCAACCCGAGATCGCCTGGGCACAAATGCGGGGGCTGCGTAATCTTGTGGTCCATCAATATGACCGGCTGGAATGGCGTCAGGTCTGGGATACGGTGCAGCGCGACCTTCCGAAGCTGGTTCGCCAGATCCACCAGCTCCGCCATCCGCATATCCAGGGAGAATAACCCCTTTGCCCATCGACCTCCCCATCCGTCCCCTGACGGCATCCGACTTCGCGCCCTTCGGTGAGGTGATCGAGGCCGATCCCTCAACCATGCGGCTGATCAATGGCGGCACGACCGAGCGCTTTCATGCGCTGTTTTCGCCGGAGATAACGGGCGAGGGCGCCCGGGTGATCGTCAATATCTTCCGAGGCCAGCCACGCACCTTCCCTCATGAGATCGGCATGATGGAGCGCCATCCGTTCGGCAGCCAGAGCTTTTCGCCGTTGTCCGGTCGGCCGTTCCTTGTCGCGGTGTCGCCTGATGAGGACGGCAAGCCCGGTGCGCCGCAGGTGTTTCTCGCGAGCGCGCATCAGGGCGTGAATTATTGGCGCAATACCTGGCACCATCCCTTGATGGCGATCGGCGAGGTCAGCGATTTCCTGGTTGTCGATCGCGACGGACCCGGCAACAATCTCGAAGAGTATTTCTTCGATACCCCCTTCATGATTCGGGAGCCCCAGATATGACCGGCCTCACCACCCATGTGCTCGACACCGCTCTCGGCAAGCCCGCCCAGGGGCTTCGCATCCAGCTGATGCGGATGAGCGGCGAGGAGGCGGAGCTGATCAAGACCGTCTTCACCAATGACGATGGCCGCGTCGACGGCGGGCCGATGCTCGCAGGCGACGAGTTTCAGATCGGGCAATACGAATTGCTCTTCCATGCCGGCGATTATTTGAAGGCCAAAGGTTTTGCGCTGACCGATCCGCCCTTCCTCGACGTCGTCCCGATCCGCTTCGGCATTTCCGACACCACGGCGCATTACCACGTGCCTTTGCTGCTCTCGCCCTATGGTTACTCCACCTATCGGGGAAGCTGAGCATGCGATTTGCGGCGATCGCCGATATTCATGGCAATCATCTGGCGCTCGAAGCCGTGCTCGCGGATATCCGGGCGCAGGGCGTTGAGACGATCGTCAATCTCGGTGATAGTTTTTCCGGGCCGCTCGAGGCTGGTTTGACCGCTGACTTGCTGATGCCGCTCAATCCACTGACAGTTCGCGGCAATCATGATCGGGCGCTCATCGATCGGCCCTTCGAGGCAATGGGGGACTGGGAAAAGCCGAGCTATCCGCAATTGACGCCCGCTCATCTCGACTGGATCCGCAACCTGCCGGAAACGGCTCGCCTCGGTGACGATGTCTTCCTCTGTCACGCGACGCCACGCGACGATAACACCTATTGGACCGAGACATTGGCGGCCGACGGCATCTTCCATTTGAAGCCGCTCGACGAAATCGAAAGCCTGGCGGACGGTATCGATGCAACGCTTCTGCTCTGCGGACACAGCCACATTTCGCGCGCCGTGCAACTCAGCGATGGCAGGCTGATCGTCAATCCCGGCAGCGTCGGCTGCCCCGGCTTCGATTACGACGTGCCCGTCTATCACAAGGCCCAGGCGGGCACGCCCTTTGCCAGCTATGCGATCCTGGAGAAGACGCTGCGCGGCTGGCAGCCGAGCTTTCGCCTGGTGCGTTATGACAATCTCGCCATGGCAGAGCTTGCGCGCCGCCATGGCATGATGGATTGGGTCAGTGCGCTTTCGAGCGGCTGGATCGCCTGAGGCAAGCTCAGAACGGGCTTTCCGCGATGATCGACCTGTCGACATCGGCAAGCTGTCGCTTGCCGCAGAGCGCCATGGTGACATCCATTTCCTTGGCGATGATCTCCAGCGCCTTGCTCACGCCGTCCTTGCCCATGGCACCGAGGCCATAGAGGAAGGGGCGGCCGATATAGGTGCCCCGGGCGCCGAGCGCCACGGCCTTCAGCACGTCCTGGCCGGAGCGGATACCGCCATCCATATGCACTTCGATCTTGTGGCCGACGGCCTCGACGATCTTCGGCAGCATTGATATCGAGGAATGCGCGCCGTCGAGCTGGCGACCGCCATGGTTGGAAACGACAATCGCGTCAGCGCCGGTCTTTGCCGCCATCTTGGCGTCTTCGACATCAAGGATGCCCTTGATGATCAGCTTGCCGCCCCACTGTTTCTTGATCCATTCGACATCCTTCCAGGACAGCTTGGGATCGAATTGCTCGTTGGTCCAGGCGCCGAGCGAGGCAAGATCGGAGACATTCTTGGCATGACCCTGGATATTGCGGAAGGTGCGGCGCTGGGTCTGCAGCATGTTCCAGCACCAACGCGGGCGCATGGCCATCTGGAAGAGGTGTTTCGGCGTCAATCGCGGCGGGGCGGAGAGGCTGTTCCTGATATCCTTGTGACGCTGGCCGAGCAACTGCAGGTCGGCAGTCAGAACCAGAGCCGAGCATTTGGCCGCCTTGGCGCGCTCGATCAGGTTCATCACGAAGTCCCGGTCGCGCATGACGTAGAGCTGGAACCAGAAGGGGCGGGTGGTGACAGAGGCGACGTCCTCGATCGAGCAGATGCTCATGGTGGACAGCGTGAAGGGCACGCCGAATTCTTCCGCCGCTTTCGCCGCCAGCATCTCGCCATCGGCATGCTGCATGCCGGTCAGACCGGTCGGGGCAAGCGCCACCGGCATCTTCACCTTCTCGCCGACCATGGCCGTTTCGAGCGTCCGGCCGCTCATGTCGACCAGCACGCGCTGGCGCAGCTTGATCCTCGAAAAATCGCTCTCGTTCGCGCGGTAGGTGCCTTCGGTGTAGGAACCACTATCGGCATAGTCGAAGAAGAGTTTCGGCACGCGTTTGCGCGCAAGGGTTTTCAAATCTGCGATTTCGAGGATCGGGGCCATGCGACAGGTTCTCCGGAAATGTCTGGTAACCGCCATATCATGACCGCAAGGCGGCTGGGAACTGCGATGACAGTAAGAGGTAAAAATATTTGACCTCTTGTATTGGTCAAAAATGCTCGCCCGAGCGGAACGGTCCGACGCGGATGCCGGCGGCGATCAGATAGGCGGTCGACCAGCCGATGAGAAGGAAGCCGTTGATGCCTTCGAGTGCGGCCAGCATGCGCCATTCCGGATGCGGCACCACATCGCCGAAGCCGACGGTGGAGAAGGTCGTGGTGGAGAAATAGAGGGCGGTCTCGAAATCGTCGACCACCCCGATCAGGCTGTATGCGGCGGCCCAGAGCCAGACCTCGGCTGTGAGAACCGCAAAGACGCCGATGATGACCGTGTTCATGGCGAGCATATGACTTCTGTGGCCATGCAAGCGGATGCGGTCCGTGACCCAGGCCATGACATGGGTGACAGCCATCAGGCCGAAGGTGTGAATGACCACCGTCAGCGAAATCATCAGGGTGCCGAGGGCGAGGTTGGTCAATAACATGGATTCCAACCCTCCCTCGGGGCTACTTCAGAGGCCAAACTGAGGCTTCGAAGCCTTGCCTGCCACATAGGTCTCGACCACCGAGCGGTCGTCACCGAGTGTCTGCAGTAGGAAGAGCTCTTCGGAGAGCGACGTCACCGTCTCCATACGGAGGCGCATGGCAGGCGTCGCTGCGGCATTCATCACGACGATATCGGCATCCGAGCCTTCGTCCAGCGTGCCGATGCGATCCGCGAGGTCGAGTGCCACGGCATTGCCGAGTGTCATGTGGTAGAAGCTTTCGAGTGGGTTCAAGCGCTCACCGAGCAGCTGCTGGATCTTGTAGGCCTCATCCATGGTCTTCAGCATGGAATAGCTGGAGCCGCCGCCGATATCGGTGGCGACTGCGACGGTGACGGGCTTTTCCCGCCGCTGGATTGCCTTCAGCGGAAAGAGGCCGGAGCCGAGGAAGAGGTTGGAGGTCGGGCAATGGACCGCGACCGCGCCGCTTTCGGCCATGGCATCCGCCTCGCGCTCCGAGAGGTGGATCGCATGACCATACAGGGCCTTCTTCCTCAGCAAGCCGTAGCGGGCATAGATGTCGGTATAATCGGTGGCGTTAGGATAGAGCTCGCAGGTGTAGCGGATCTCGTCGTGGTTCTCGGACAGATGCGTCTGGATATGCAGATCGGGGAATTCCTCCGCCAGCTTCTGCGTCATCGCCATCTGCTCTGGCGTCGAGGTGATGGCGAAGCGCGGGGTGATGGCAACGTGGTTGCGGCCCTTGCCATGCCATTGCTCGATGACCGCACGGGTCTCGTCGTAGCCCAGCTGCGGTGTATCGAGCAAGCCCTGCGGGGCGTTGCGGTCCATCATCACCTTGCCGCCGATCATCAGCGTGCCGCGCTTCAGGCTTTCGGCGAAGAAGGCGTCGGCGGAGGCCTTGTGCACGGAGCAATAGGCGACCGCCGTTGTCGTGCCCTGGCGCAGGAATTCGTCGAAAAATTGCGTGGCGATGCGTTCTGCATGTGCCGTTTCGACGAAGCGGCATTCCTCGGGGAAGGTGTAGGTATCAAGCCATTCCAGAAGGTTCGCCGCGTAGGAGGCGATCACCTGCATCTGCGGGAAGTGCACATGGCAATCGATCAGCCCGGGCAGAATCAGGTGCGGGCGGTGGTCGATTTCTGCCGCTTCCGCGCCGGCCTTCGCCTTGACGTCGGCATAAGTGCCGACGGCTGCAATCTTGCCATCGCGGACGAGCAGCGCGCCGTCTTCCTCGTAGTGATAGCTTTCGCTGTCGGCGGCATGTTGCGGGGCGCGGCGGAAGGACAAAAGGCGTCCGCGGATCAGGGTCTCAGGTGTCATCATTTGCCTTGAACCGTCGTCTCATACCAGGCGACGAGCAGCTTGCGCTCTTCGCTCGAGAGATCGGTGATGTTTCCGGGCGGCATGGCATGGCTGCGGCCGGCCTGGAGATAGATTTCACGGGCATGGGCGGCGATCTCGCCGTCCGTTTCAAGCTTCACGTTCTTCGGTGCCCGCGCAATGCCTTCCCAGACGGGCTCGGCTGCGTGGCACATCGAACAGCGGCCCTGTACGACATCGCGCACGGCTTCGAAATGGCCGTTTGCAACAAAGGTCTGTTCACGCATGGAAAGGCGCGCCTGTTCCTCCTCGCCGGTCAGCACCTTCGGCACGGTCGACAGCCACATGATGACGATGAAGATGAGCACCGTCACCAGCCAGGTCCAGGTCGGCTTGCCCTTGCGGGCATGGGTGGTGTTGAACCAGTGGCGGATGGTGACGCCCATCAGGAAGACGAGTGCTGCAATGATCCAGTTGAACTCGGTCGCAAAGGCCAGCGGATAATGGTTCGACAGCATGAAGAAGATGACGGGCAGCGTCAGGTAGTTGTTGTGCAGCGAGCGCTGCTTGGCGATCACGCCGTATTTCGGGTCGGGCGTGCGGCCAGCGATCAGGTCGGCGACGACGATCTTCTGGTTCGGGATAATGATGAAAAAGACATTGGCCGACATGATGGTGGCGGTAAACGCGCCTAGATGCAGGAAGGCGGCGCGGCCGGTGAAGATCTGCGTATAGCCCCAGGCCATGGCAATCAGCACGAGATAGAGGAAGACCATCAGGCCCCAGGTGTTCTTGCCGAGCGGCGACTTGCACAGGAGATCATAGAGGATCCAGCCGACGGCCAGCGACCCGACGGACAGGGCAATGGCCTGCCATGGTTCGATATCGAGGACCGTGCGGTCGATGAGGAAGAGATCGGCGCCGCCGTAATAGACGACAGCCAGAAGCGCAAAGCCCGAGAGCCAGGTGGCGTAGCTTTCCCATTTGAACCAGGTGAGGTGCTCCGGCATTGAGGCGGGGGCAACCAGATATTTCTGGATATGGTAGAAGCCGCCGCCATGCACCTGCCATTCCTCGCCATAGGCGCCGACGGGAAGCCCCGGACGCTTCACGAGGCCGAGATCCAGCGCGATGAAATAGAAGGACGAGCCGATCCAGGCGATCGCGGTGATCACATGCAGCCAGCGGACGGCGAAGGACAGCCATTCCCAGGCGATTGCGTATTCATACATTCGGAGTTCCCCTTGTCATCCTCCCGGCCGGACAGTGTGGAAAATATTGCGCTGCAAGGGAAGCCCTCGTGAACACGCTGAGGGCTCTGAAGCGCGATTTATGCAGAGATTCTTTTCTTGCCGAGAAGCCGGTGAAATCAGTGGGCTTTTTCCGCTTCAAGCGTGGCCATGAGCCATGTCTCGAAGGCCTTGATCTTGGGCTGGTTGCCACGAGTTTGCGGGTAAACGAGCCAGTAGGTGTTTTCGTCGGTCCAGCTGATGTCGAAAGGCCGAATCAGGCGGCCGGATAACAGGTCATCTTGAACATAGAAGGGGCTCAGCATTGCCACACCATGGCCGGCAAGGGCGGCACCTGCTTCGAGATCAAGGACGCCGAGAGCATCGAGCCGTCGCGCGGATTTTGCTGGCGCTTCTAGGCCGGCGAGCTGAAACCAGTAGCGCCACCGAAGGTCATCGTGGCTGATCCATGGCAGTTTCAGAAGATCTGCCGGCTCGTTTACCCCGCCTATGGTATCTGCAAGCTTGGGGCTGAGGATGGGCGTGTAGTCAAGCCGGATCAGTTCGCGACAGGTGAGGCCAGGCCAGGGACCCTGGCCGACCCTGATGGCGACATCGGCCGTCTGACGATTGAAATCCGTGAGGATCGATCCACGCAGAAGGCGCACGGCAATGTTGGGATGCTGCAATTGAAAGGCCCCAAGCGTGCGGGCCAGCCACTGAGACGCAAATGTGGGCGAGGAGTGGATTTCCAAGATCTCGTCGTCGCCGCGTGCTGCACCCGCCATCGCTTCCTGGAGCAAGGCGAAGGCGTCGGACACCTTTGGCAGGAGACGTTCGCCTGTGGTGGTCATTTCTATCCGGCGTGGCAAACGTAGAAAAAGCCTTTCTCCCAAATGCTCCTCCAGGAGCTTGATCTGATAGCTCACGGCTGTCTGGGTCATGCCGAGCTCATCGCCGGCTTTGGTGAAGCTCGACAGTCGCGCCACCGCCTCGAAGACGCGGAGGGCATTCAACGGGAATTGGCGCGACAGCTTCATGGATAAGGCCTCTTTATGCATCGTCAGCGTAATTGAATTGGATCTGGCGGGCAACCGGCTGCATGATCGTCGCATCAGACACAAACGAATTCATGCATGTGGAGGCAGAGATGATGTCCGCGGTCGGACGGTTCATGCCCGGATCAGAGGGCATCCAACATTGGCTGCGAGAGGTCTTCTCGCTACAGAAACGGCGTCGGCGGTTCTCGGTGGACGAGTTGCCCGAAGACCTCAGACGGGACGTGGGGCTGGAGGCAGAAAGTGATTTGCAGCGGGGAATGGAGGCGTCTCAGAGACGGTTGCTCGACCGCATGCGGCTTGGGTCGATGTGAGGAGAAGACCAATCAATAGAGCAGGTTGGGACGTGTTTCTGCCGATGTGAATCCGCTTGTTCGGATATCGCTTCAGGGGAGCAGCACACCCAGCAATTCGGCCGCGACCATGGCGGCAATCACCGCCGGGCGCTTGTCCCTCACCGTGCTGCCGCCGATCGGCAGCGTCAGGCCGTTGATGGAATCTCGCCCCACGCCCTCCCGCTCGAGAAAGGAGGCGAAGGTAGCGCGCTTGGTCTTCGAGCCGATCATGCCGACATAGGCGAGGTCGGTCCGGGCGAGCGCTTCCTTGCCTATCAGAAAATCCAATGCGTGATCGTGGGTGAGGATGACGGCGGCACCGCCGGGTTTCAACTTCGCGATCTCTGCCTCGGGCATGGCGACGCGGCGGAAGGTGATGCCTTCGGGCGGTTCGCCATCGATTTCCGGCCGCGAGTCGATGAGCGTGACGTTCAGCGGGAGAGGGGCGAGTGCCTGGGCTAGCGCGAGGCCGACATGGCCGGCGCCGAAGACCATGACCTCGGGGAAATGTGACCGCTCCTCGGCGAGGCGTTGCAAGAGTATCTGGTTGCCGTCCCTGTCGAGCCGGGTGAACTTCAGAAGTGTCCGTCCACCGCAGCACTGACCGATCTCCGGGCCGAGCGGCACGTCAAGGGTTGCAGCAAGCGTCTCGCCGCTGAGCAGCCTGCGCGCATGGCCGATCGCCAGGAATTCCAGATACCCGCCGCCGATCGTGCCCCACAGCGCGGTTTCCGCGACCAGCATGATCGTGCCGTTGTCGCGCGGCGTCGATCCCTTGGTCTCGGCGACCTCGACGAGGACGGTGTTTTGATGGGCGGCGAGGAATACGCGGAGGGTGGTGAGGCTCATGATGCGGCGATCCTAGCATTTTCGGCGGGGAACTGGACAGCGTGGCTTTTGGTTTATCCGACCATGGTTTCTCTGCGCCCGTAACATGCCGACCATGTTATGGTTTCGCATCGACGACATGGGAGTTCGAATGACCAGGACGCAGGGAACGATCATCTGGCTTCTCGTTGCCTGCTTTGCGGTGGCGCTCTTTCTCGTCAATCCGCTGGCAGACATTGCTGCCCGATTCAGCCGCGACGTCATGATTGGCAGCGGCGCGCTTTATGGGACCTTGCGCGTGGCGAATTCGGTGATGAGTGTGGCGCGCGATGCCGATATCACCGGCGGCGTTGGCGTCGCATCGGTGACCGCAAGCCCGGGGCAATTGCTGCAGCCTGTCATCAACACGATCGAGCGCCTGGTCGACTTTCTCTTCGGCCTTGCGATCGTCTCCGGCATCCTGTCGCTCGTTCTGGTGCCGGTCGCGAAGGTCGCGTCGATCGCTCTGGGAGCTTGCGCGCTGTTTTGCGCCGGGCTCACCCTTACCGCGCGTCGGGTGCCACCCATCCTTAACCGGTTGGCCAGGGCCGTTCTCGTCCTTTGCGTGCTCGGGGCGGTCCTCCTGCCTGCATCCTATACGATCGCCTTTTATGCGGGTGATGCGATCACCGACCGAGCCTGGACCAATGCGACGGAAGTTCTGGATCGCATGAGCGGCCAGCACGATTTGGTCGGGATCGAGGGGGAGGCAGCGCCAGCGCTTCCGACGCTGTCTCCGACCGACCGGATTCCACCTGCGGAGGAGGGGATGTTCGACCGCCTCGGTTCGGCCTTTACCGGGACATTGCAGGCGGCCTCCGACATGGCCGCCACCGCCGCTGCGAATGCGCAGGTGATTCAGGATGGCGTCGCGATCTCGGCCGACCTCTTCTCCGCATCGATCGGCATCGCCACGGCCTATCTGGTTAAGCTGCTGGTTCTACCGGTGCTGATCCTCGCGGCCTTTCTCTATCTGTTGCGGGCAGCAACACGCCAGAGCTAGGCCCGCTTCAACCTCTCCACCGCCATCAGCACGCGCTCCGGCGTCGCCGGCGCATCAAGCCTTGGGCAAACACGGTAATCGGCAACCGAAGCCACCGCCATGGACAGCGCCTCCAACACCGAGATCGCCAGCATGAACGGCGGCTCGCCAACGGCCTTGGAGCGGCCGATGGTGGGCTCGGCGTTCTCAGACCAGGGCACGAGCCGGGTGTTGAAGATCTTTGGCCGGTCGGACGCGAGCGGGATCTTGTAGGTCGAGGGGGCGTGGGTCCTCAAGCGTCCCTTGCCATCCCACCACAACTCTTCCGTCGTCAGCCAGCCCATGCCCTGGACGAAGCCGCCTTCGATCTGGCCGATGTCGATGACCGGGTTCAGCGACTTTCCGACATCGTGGAGAATGTCGGTGCGCTCCATCAGATATTCGCCCGTCAGCGTATCGATTGAGACTTCCGTGCAGGCGGCGCCATAGGCGTAGTAGTAGAAGGGCGTGCCGCGACCGGCAGCCCGGTCCCAGTGGATCTTCGGTGTCTTGTAGAAGCCGGCGGCAGACAACTGGACGCGGCCGAAATAGGCCTGTTTGACGAAGTCGCCGAAGGAGAAGATCTCACCGCCGACGCGGACCTGGTTGGGCAAGAATTCGACCTCCGAGGCCGGGACCGCATACTTCTCGGCTGCGAACGCGATCAGCCGTTCCTTGATCTGCCGGGCGGCGTCCCATGCTGCCATGCCGTTCAGATCCGAGCCGGAAGAGGCGGCGGTGGCCGAGGTGTTCGGCACCTTGGCCGTGGTCGTTGCGGTAATCTTCACCGTGTCGACATCGACCTGGAAGCAATCGGCAACGACCTGGGCGACCTTGGTGTAGAGGCCCTGGCCCATTTCGGTGCCGCCATGGTTCAGATGGATCGAGCCGTCCTGATAGATATGGACGAGCGCGCCCGCCTGGTTGAAGGCGGTCATGGTGAAGGAGATGCCGAATTTCACCGGTGTGAGCGCGATGCCCTTCTTGATGACGGGGCTGGTCCGGTTGAACTCCAGGATCGCCTGGCGGCGGGCCTGGTAGTCGCAGGAGGTTTCCAGCTCCTCCACGACCTTGAGGATGATGTTGTCTTCCACCTGCTGGTGGTAGGGGGTCACGTCTCGGCCGGAGCCCTTCTCGCCGTAGAAATTGGCCTTGCGGACCTCGAGCGGGTCCTTGCCCAACGCATAAGCGATCTCCTCGATCACCCGCTCTGCCCCAAGCATGCCCTGCGGCCCGCCGAAGCCGCGATAGGCGGTGTTGGAGACGGTGTGGGTCTTCAAGGGCTGCGAGGTCAGCTTCACATGCGGATAGAAATAGCTTGAGTCTGCATGGAAGAGGGCGCGGTCGGTGACCGGGCCGGAGAGGTCGGAGGAATAGCCGCAGCGGGCGGCGAAATTGGCTTCGATCGCATGGATCCTTCCGCTATCGTCGAAGGAGACGTCGAAATCCATCTTGAAGTCGTGGCGCTTGCCGGTGACGCCCATGTCCTCGTCGCGGTCGGGGCGGAATTTGACGGCGCGCTTCAGCTTCTTGGCGGCGAGTGCGGCGAGTGCCGCGAACTGGTTGCCTTGCGTCTCCTTGCCGCCGAAGCCGCCGCCCATGCGCCGCGTGTTGACGGTGATGGCGTTGGAGGGGATGTCGAGCACATGACCGACGATGTGCTGGATCTCCGACGGATGCTGTGTCGAGGACCATACGGTGACATCGTCGTCCTCGCCGGGGATGGCAAGAGCGATATGGCTTTCGAGATAAAAGTGTTCCTGGCCGCCGATGCGCATCGAACCCTGGATGCGGTGTTTGGCCTTGTCGAGTTCGGTCTCCGGTGTGCCGCGCTTCAGGGTCATGCCCGGCGTGACGAGCGGACTGCCATTTCCCAACGCGCCGTCGATATCGGTCCAGAAGGGCAGGTCGCGGTACTCGACCTTGGCGAGACGGGCGGCCTTTCGGGCTGCGTCGCGGGTTTCGGCAATGACGGCGAAGATAGTCTGGCCGTGGAATTCGATTTTGTCGGTCGCGATCAGCGGCTCGTCGTGGCGGCCGCCAGAGGAGACGTCGTTGACGCCGGTGATGTCGTCGACCGTCAGCACGCAGACGACGCCGGGATAGGCCTTCACCGCCGAAAGATCGATCGACAGGATCTCCGCATGGGCGCGGTCCGCCATGCCAAGCGCGCCATGCAGGAGGCCTGCGGGTTCTGGAATATCGTCAATATATTCGGCACTTCCGGCGACATGCTTGTGCGCTGAATCATGCCGGAGCGACTGGTGCATCGGCCCCTTGATGTACTTCGTCGTCTCGTAGGTCGCCTTATCCATGATCACGCCTCCTCCACCGCAAAGCGCTGCAGTTCCTGCGGCGTGCCGGACACTTCCAGGAAAAACCGCGTCAGCAGGTTCTTCGCCGTCAGCTGGCGATATTCCGCCGTGGCGCGCCAGTCGGTGAGCGGCTTGTAGTCGAGATCGAAGGCGTCGCGGGCAGCTTCCACGGTCGCCTGGGTGAAGGGCTTGCCGTAAAGGGCTGCCTCGACGGCGCGGGCGCGTTTCGGGGTTGCCGCCATGCCGCCGAAGGCGATGCGGATATGGGTGACCGTGCCATCGGCATCGCTCTCCAGATGGAAGGCGCCGCAGAGCGCCGAGATGTCCTCGTCGCGGCGTTTGGTGATCTTGTAGATCGCGACGTGACTCGAAGCTTTCGGGCGGGGCACAAACATGCTTTGGACGAATTCGCCCGGCTGGCGGTCCTGCTTGCCGTAGTCGATGAAGAAATCTTCGAGCGGCATGGTGCGGGTGCCTGAGGCTGCGCGCAGGGTGACAGTGGCGGAGAGCGCGATCAGGGCCGGCGGGCTATCGCCGATCGGCGAGCCGTTGGCGATATTGCCGCCGATCGTGCCCATGTTGCGCACCTGCTGGCCGCCGATGCGTTCAATCAGACGACCGAAGGCGGGGATTTCGCGGCGCAGCGCTTCGAAGGCGCTGGTATAGCTGACACCGGCGCCGAGCGTGATGCCCTCTGGCGTGACGGTGATCTTCCGCAGGTCTTCCAGATGATTGATGAAGACGACAGGGTCGAGCACGCGCATCTGCTTGGTGACCCAAAGACCGACATCGGTGGCGCCGGCGACAACGGTCGCCTTGGGATGGGTAGCCAGCGTTTCGGCCAGCCCTTCGACGCTGCCGGGCACGACGAGGCGCCGGCCATCGGGGCCTGTAATCGCGATCGCCTCGCGGGTCGAGATCTCTTCCAGCCGCGCGATGATGTTGGCCCGTTCGCGTTCCAGCGGGTCGAAGAGGGAAGACGGGCGGATGCGGGCGACCTGTTCGGCAGCCTTAACGATCGGCTCATAACCCGTGCAGCGACAGAGATTGCCCTGAAGCGCGCGCTCGATCTCGGCACGGCTGGGGTTTTCCGAGGTCAGCCAAAGCCCGTAAAGCGACATGACGAAGCCCGGGGTGCAGAAACCGCATTGCGAGCCGTGACAGTCGACCAAGGCCTGCTGCACGGGATGCAGCGTCCCGTCCTTGGCTGCGAGGTGTTCGACCGTGACAACGTGCGTGGCGTTCAATGAGCCGACAAAGCGAATGCAGGCATTGACCGTCTCATACTGTAGCCGTCCTGCGACGAGCCGCCCGACCAACACCGTGCAGGCGCCGCAGTCGCCCTCGGCGCAGCCTTCCTTGGAGCCCGTCAGCCGGCGCTTCAGGCGCAGGAAATCGAGAAGCGTCTCGGTCGGATCGAGGCTTGCAAGGGCGATGTCCTCGCCATTCAGGATGAAACGAATGCTGTCTGCCATTTATGTCTTTTGTCCCCCTGGAGACGTCCATTTTGCGGACGCCGGCGCTGCGCCGACCACGTGACCAATGGTGGGCGGCGCAGCGTTATCTTTCAAGTCTATTGTGCGGTCCAGCCACCATCGATGGAGATCGAGGTGCCGGTGATCTGGCGGGCAGATTCGCTCGCGAGGAAGATCGCGGTCTGAGCGACCTCGTCAATCGATACGAATTCCTTGGTTGCCTGCAGGCGCAGCATCACCTCGGTCTTCACCTGTTCTTCGGTGATGCCGCGGGCCTTGGCTGTGTCCGGGATCTGTTTTTCCACAAGCGGGGTCAGCACGTAGCCCGGGCAGATCGCATTGATGGTGATGCCGAACTCGGCGACTTCGAGCGCGACCGACTTCGTCAGGCCGAGAATGCCGTGCTTTGCTGCCACATAAGCGGACTTGTAGGGCGAGGCGACGAGGCCGTGGGCCGAGGCGATGTTGATGATGCGGCCTTTTTTCTTCGCCTTCATGCCGGGGACGACTGCGCGCACCGTGTGGAAGGAACTGGTCAGGTTGATCGCGATGATCTGGTCCCATTTCTCGATCGGGAAATCCTCGACCGGCGCGACATGCTGAATACCGGCATTGTTGACGAGCACATCGACGCCACCAAAGGTTTTCTCGGCGGTGGCGATAAGGTCGGCGATCTCGGCCGGCTTGGTCATGTCGCCGCCATGGTAGAGCGCCTTGCCGCCATGCGCTTCCAGAGACATGCGCGCCTTCTCGATCTCGGCGGCATCGCCGAAGCCGTTGATGACGACATTGGCCCCTTCAGCGGCAAAGGCACGGGCGATTCCAAGGCCGATTCCACTTGTGGAACCGGTAATGACAACAGTTCTTCTCATGTGAATGCTTCCTTCTCGACGGATGCCGATGGATCACGGGCGTGATGTTGCGCCCGCGAAGGGAAAGGTTAGTCCTAAAGGAAGTTCCAGTGCAACGGCGTTTTGCCGCAGCCGACAACGCCCCTCGCTATAGAGCAAGTCCGGGGAGACACACTGTTCGATCGCGGGCCCTTTTGTCTGCAGCCGCAAATCTCTATGTCTGAGCCAACACACGCAATCAGGAGTCTTCCCATGGAACTCGGACTTTACACCTTTGCCGATGTCGACCCAAATGCCGCTAACAAAGGGGCCGATGCCAAGCGCCGTGTCGACGAGCTGCTGGCGGAAATCCGTCTGGCGGACGAGGTCGGTCTCGATGTCTTTGGCTTGGGCGAACATCACCGCCCTGACTATATGGCATCCTCGCCGGCCACGATCCTCGCGGCTGCTGCGGTGCAGACAAAGAACATCCGGCTGACCAGCGCCGTCTCAGTTCTGTCCTCGGACGATCCGGTGCGCGTCTTCCAGCAATATGCGACGGTCGACCTGCTCTCCAATGGCCGCACCGAGATGATGGTCGGTCGCGGGTCCTTCATCGAGAGCTTCCCGCTCTTCGGCTATGACCTCGAAGACTACGACCTGCTGTTTGCCGAAAAGCTGCAGCTGTTGATGGAGATCCGCGAGAACGAGGTGGTCAGCTGGGAAGGCCAGACCCGCAAGCCTATCCAGGGCAGGGGCGTCTACCCGCGTCCGCTGCAGGATCTGCTTCCGCTGTGGATCGCGATCGGTGGTACACCGCAGTCGGCAGCGCGCGCCGGTTATCTCGGCCTGCCTCTGGCGCTTGCCATCATTGGCGGCGAGCCGCATCGCTTTGCGCCCTTCTTCGATCTTTATCGGCAGAGTGCCGCCAAGGCGGGTGTCGATCCCGCAACGCTTAAGACCAGCATCAACGTGCATGGCTTCATCCACGACACGACCGAATCGGCGGCCGATATCTTCTACGCGCCGCAGGCCGTGGTGATGGACCGGATCGGTCGCGAACGCGGCTGGGGTCCGACGAACCGGGCGCAGTTCGATGCCTCGCGCGGGCCTCGCGGTGCGCTTTTCGTCGGCGACCCGGAAGCTGTCGCCGAGAAGATCGTCGCCATGCACGACATCTTCAAGAACGACCGCTTCCTGATGCAGATGGCGATCGGCCCGATGCCGCACAAAGAACTGATGCGCGGGATCGAACTCTTCGGAACAAAAGTCGCGCCCCTGGTTCGGAAGGCGTTGACGCAGAAGGCATCCGCCGCCTAAGGCAGCGGTTGCCCCACCTGATAGCCGAATGAAGGACCGCCATGATCGTCGAAACCGAAGAGGACCTCATTCGTCTCAAGGATATCGGCCGTATCTGTGCGACCGCCGTCAAGACCATGGCGGCGGCGCTCGAGCCGGGGATCACGACGCGCGAACTCGATCTGATCGGCCGCAAGCTTCTCGAAGACAATGGCGCGCAATCGGCACCTGAGCTCTGCTACCAGTTCCCCGGCGCGACCTGCATCTCGGTCAATGAAGAGATCGCCCATGGCATTCCGGGCGACCGGGTGATTAAGGCGGGCGATCTCGTCAATATCGATGTGTCCGCGGAAAAGCTCGGCTATTTCGGCGATACCGGCTCGTCCTTCATCGTGCCGCCGGGGACGACCAAGCAGGAACGGTTGCTGCGCGACGGAAAGCGGGCGCTCTGGGTGGGCTTGAACCAGGTGAAGACCGGCCGTCCGCTCGCCGATATCGGCAATTCGATCGGCGCCTTTGCCAGGAAGAACCGCTATACGCTGATCACCAATCTCGCGAGCCACGGCGTCGGCCGCTCACTGCATGAGGAGCCGACCGAGCTTTCTACCTGGCCGGATCCGGACGAAACAAGGATCATGGAGGAGGGGCTTGTGTTTACCGTCGAGCCGTTTCTCTCGCTCGGCGGCCAATGGGCCGAGGACGGCGACAAGGACGACTGGACGCTCTTCAGCGAGCCGCGCGCGCCGACTGTGCAGTTCGAACACACGATCGTGGTGACGAAGAACGGACCGCTGGTGCTGACGCTCGCCGAGTAAGGCGAGCGCCGTGGCTTCTGGTGTGTCTTAGTCGGCCTTGGAGAAAGCGACGGCGACGCCCTTCTTCTTGAAGTAGGACTGCATGATTTTGCGACCCTGACGGTTCGACTGGGCGAGCTTGGACGGCTCGAACACGGCTTCCTTGACGCCTTCCTTCGCCATGGCGGCCTTGAGGGCTGCAATGTGAAGGTCGATGTCTTCGTTGTCGTTGTTGATCGATGTGTAGATGTTGTCGATGGCCTGCTGCAGGCTGAGATCGCTCATGGGGCACTCCTGAAAAAGCTTTGGCACTTCCCTAGCGGTTTTTGGGCTGGAGGCAAGACAAGCTTGAGACACACGCCTTCCATCCAACCTTACAGACCCTTAATTTTCGCGGGGGTAATTCTGCCACAATTTGGCGATGCCATTGCTGCACGGAACCATCTGCCCTAGGTTCCGGCTGGCTCTACAGGACTTCTCCCACACGAAGGTTTTCCGCGTGTTTCACTCCTTCTTTCCTCAGCCCAAACTGTTCTTCACGTCGGCTGCGCTCTGGACCCTCGTCTGCATCATCGTTTGGTATACGGTCGGACCGCAGATCGGTGCCGCGATCGGTCTTCCGCCGCTTGCAGAGGGGCAGCAGCCGCCGGTCGGTCTCGCCTTCTTCTTCACGCCAGACAATCTCTGGTTCTATCTGTATTTCACCATATTCGTGCTGATTTTTGGGGTCGCCTGGCAGTTGATTGCAAAAGATCATCCCTGGACCAACTGGTCGATCTGGGGCTCGGCCTTCATCATCTTCATCGCTTATTTCAGCGTGCAGATCTCGGTCGCGGTCAACAACTGGCGCGGTCCCTTTTTCGACCTCTTCCAGCAGGCGCTGAACGGCGACGGCACGGTGACGGCCGGCCAGCTCTATGAGTTGCAACTGCGGTTCCTGGAAATCGGCATGGTCGGCGTGACGCTTTCGGTCTTCACCGCCTTCTTCACCAACCACTATGTCTTCCGCTGGCGCAATGCGATGAATGACTTCTACCTGTCGAAGTGGGACAAGCTGCGTCACATCGAGGGTGCCTCGCAGCGTGTCCAGGAAGACACGATGCGTTTTGCCAACATCCTGGAAGGACTGGGCGTTGCCTTGATCAATTCGGTCATGACGCTGGTCGTCTTCCTGCCGATCCTCTTCCGCATGTCGGAGAATGTCAGCGAGTTGCCGATCATTGGCGCGGTGCCGCATGCGCTGTTCTGGCTGGCGATCTTCTGGTCCGCCTTCGGCACCATCCTTCTGATGGTCGCCGGCATCAAGCTGCCGGGCCTGCAGTTCCGAAATCAGCGCGTCGAGGCTGCTTTCCGTAAGGAACTCGTCTATGGCGAGGATAATGCCGAGCGGGCCGAGCCCATCACGATGCGCGAGCTTTTCAGCAATGTCCGCCGCAACTATTTCCGCATGTACTGGCACTACACCTATTTCAATGTCGCCCGTTACACCTATGGCCAGCTTGACGCGATCTTCCTGACCTTCATCCTGATCCCGACGATCGTTGCCGGAAAGATCACCATGGGCCTGTGGCAGCAGATCGCCACCGCCTTCGGCCAGGTGACAGACAGCTTCCAGTATCTGGTCAGCTACTGGTCGACGATCATCGAGCTGCTCTCGATCCACAAGCGCCTGAAGGCCTTCGAAGCCGCCATCGACGGCGAACCGCTGCCGTCGATCGACCAGCGCTACCTTGAGCGCGAGGCAGCAGAGGGTGAGATTGCCGCAGATCGGCCTTACTGAGATAGGGACAAAGGTATCAAACATGAAGGCCGCGCCGGGAAACCGGTGCGGCCTTTGCGTTTGCGATGACGGAGGTTGTCAGCCCAAGCTTGGCGACACCAAGACCGTCGTGGTGGAGCCCGCGGGCAGGGCGGCATAGGCTTCCGGTTGGGTGAACAGTGAAAGCCCAATGGCGACAGCGCCGATGGTGGCGGCTATCACGCAGGCGCAGGCAAGAAGGAACAGGATCTTCATGGATTTCCCCGAGATGTTTACCCTGGCATATCGGGTCTGCCAGCCGGGAAGTAAATGCGTCACGCGATCACATGCCGATCAAGGGGGATATCACATGGCGCCGGGTGCTGCCGCCGGATTGGCCCGGCCCTCCAGCATGTCGAGCGCTTCGGCATAGGTGACGCAGGCGACATCGGGCAGGGGGCAGACTTCCGTGACTAGTCGTTCCATCGCGGTCCAGTAGGCGCCGCCGTTCATTTCGACGAAATGCAGGCCGATCTGAAGGGGAATGCGCTCGCCCTCGTACTGCCGGTCGAAGGCCGACCGGAAGGCCTGGTAGCTGCGCTCGGCGAATTCGTCGGCCTTCGAGGGATGGTCGATGCCGGCGGAATGGCGGATGAAGAGGTTGTAGTCCATGGCGATGATGCGTCGCTCCCTCGGACCTTCCGGAATCAACGGCAGGCCGAAGCGGGCGACGCCTGCTTTTTCGACCGGTAGCGTCGGATCGTGGGTGACGATGCTTGCGTCATACCGGAAGCCGTGTTCGCGCTCGGCCTGAAACAAGCTTTCGGGTGCCGAGAGATAGGGTGCGCGGAAACCTGTGATGTCATTCTCAACGAAGTCCGCCCAACCCTCCGGTTCGCGATCGGCAAAGCCGTTGTCCTTCCAGGCATTCGTCAGAACCCGGTCGAAGGCCTCGAATTCCGTCAGCCAGTCCGCTTTCGTCCAGTCCTTGCCGTCGAAATGGCCGCAGGTATGGCTGGCAATCTCATGGCCTTCGCTGCGGGCCTTCCAGATGTGGTCCAGCCGGTTGCCGACTTCCTCCGGGCTCATGGCAAAGCCGATATTTGAGCGCCCCGCCTTGATGCCCGGGGCCTTGTAGTCGCCGGCACGGGCACGCGGGATCAGCGTGGTGCAGGAGAGGAAATAGGTGAAACGGGCATTGGCTTTCTGGCCGATCTCGCGGCTGCGCGCCCAGAGCCTGTTGTCATGGGCGCCATCGAAGGAGACGAGCAGCAGTTGTTTCGGCCTCTGTTCATCTGCGCCTTTTGCCGCAGGGGAAGGCTCCCCGGCGAGCGCGGTGGTCGCCATTGCGGCGAGGGAAAAGGCAATCAGGCTACGCAACATCAACATTTACCCGGCAATCAAAAGGGTGCGTTGCCTCCCATCCAAATGCGGCGAAGCTTTGAACGCTCTGGAAATTCGATCGCCGGACCAGTAAGGCTTTGGGCAACTCGACCTGAAAGGTTCTGACCCATGACGCTTCTCATCCTTGGCATCATCCTGTTTCTCGCTACCCATCTCATCCGCGTCGTCGCGCCTGGTTTCCGGCTCTCGATGATCGACCGCTTTGGCGAGACGGGTTGGCGGGTGATCAACTCGGTGATGAGCCTGGTATCCCTGATCGTGCTAATCTGGGGCTATGCGACCGCGCCTGTCATCAATCTCTGGTTCCCGCCTGTCGGCATGAACCACCTGACCACGACGCTGATGCTGTTTGCGATGATCTGTCTGGTGGCCGGCTTCCTGCCGGCGGGCCATATCGCCACCAAGACCAAGCACCCGATCGTGCTGTCCATCAAGATCTGGGCCGCCGCTCACCTGCTTGCCAATGGCGACCTGGCGTCCGTCCTCCTGTTCGTCGCACTTCTCGCCTGGGGCGTGGTCCTCAGGATCAACTACAAGCGGCGTGTACGGGCCGGCGATCTGGTGCTCAAGCCCTTCGTTTCGGCCCGCTTCGATGCGATTGCCGTGGTCGGTGGTATCGTCGCTTGGGCCGTCATCACCATGTGGCTGCACAAACTGTTGATCGGTGTGGCACCGCTTGCCATGTGACGGCTTAAGGCTCTTGGCGGTTTTCCCCTTACAAGCGGGCAAAAATCGGCTAGAAGGCCGCTCACGCATGAGAGACTGCATGGAAAGGCCGGCGACGTCCGGGAGTATGAATGGTTGACCAGAACGACAGCTTTATCCGCGAAGTGAACGAGGAGCTTCGCTCCGACCAGGTACGCAATGCCTGGAAGCGCTACAGCCGCTGGATCATCGGTGTCGCCGTCGTCATCGTGCTCGGCACGGCCGGCCATCGTCTCTGGACCCATTGGGATTCGACCCAGGCGTCGGATGCCGGCGACAAGTTCCTGGCGGCGCTTACTCTGGCCGACCAGGGCAAGCGCGACGAGGCGGAAGCCGCACTTCAGGCGCTGGAGCAGGAGGGCTACGGCGCCTATGGCGTGCTCGCCCGTTTCCGTGGCGCCTCGGTTTTGGCCGAAAAGGGCGATCCGGCCGGCGCCATTGCCTCTTTCAAGACGATCGGCGACGATGCCTCGATCCCGGATGCCGTGCGCAATACGGCGAAGATCCGCGCTGCCTGGCTGCTCGTCGATACCGGCACCTACCAGGATGTCTCGGCGCTCGTCGAGTCGATGGCAACGCCGACCAATGCCATGCGCCACGCCGCCCGCGAAGCGCTGGGTCTCGCCGCCTACAAGGCCGGCGACATGGTCCGCGCCCGCGAATGGTTCGAACAGATCAGTGAAGATGCGGAAACCCCGCGCAATGTCGCCAACCGCGCCCAGATGCTGCTCGACAACATCAAGGCGTCGGGCAAGGCGCCGTAACAACGACAAGGCCTGTTAAGGCCGGAAAGCTAGCGTTCCCATGAGTTTCACAGTCGCCATCGTCGGGCGCCCGAATGTCGGTAAGTCCACGCTCTTCAACCGCCTCGTCGGTAAGAAGCTGGCGCTGGTCGACGACACCCCGGGTGTGACCCGCGACCGCCGTCCGGGCGAGGCCAAGCTCGTGGACCTGCGTTTCACCATCATCGATACGGCTGGTCTCGAAGAGGCTGGCGCCGACACGCTCGAAGGCCGCATGCGGGCGCAGACGGAGATGGCAATCGACGAGGCGGATCTGTCGCTCTTCGTGGTCGATGCCAAGTATGGCCTCACGCCCGTAGACCAGACGCTCGCCGAAATGCTGCGCCGCCGCGGCAAGCCCGTCGTGCTGGTCGCCAACAAGTCGGAAGCCAAGGGCTCTGACGGCGGCTTCTACGACGCCTATACGCTCGGCCTCGGCGAACCCGTGCCAATCTCGGCCGAGCATGGCCAAGGCATGATCGATCTGCGCGACGCCATCGTCGAGGCGATCGGCGAGGATCGCGCCTTCCCCGAGCCCGATGACGAGGCGGAAACCGACGTCCTTCTGACCGAGGGCGAGGACGACGAAGAGTTCGAACCCGAATACGACGATACCAAGCCGCTGCGCGTCGCGATCGTCGGCCGTCCGAATGCCGGCAAGTCGACGCTGATCAACCGCTTCCTCGGCGAAGACCGTCTTCTGACCGGGCCTGAGGCCGGCATCACCCGCGATTCGATCTCGGTTGAGTGGGACTGGCGCGGCCGCACCATCAAGATGTTCGACACCGCCGGCATGCGCAAGAAGGCGCGCGTGCAGGAAAAGCTCGAGAAGCTCTCGGTCGCCGACACGCTGCGCGCCGTCCGCTTCGCCGAAACCGTGGTCATCGTTTTCGACGCGACCATTCCGTTCGAAAAGCAGGACATCCAGATCGTCGATTTCGTGCTCCGCGAAGGCCGTGCCGCCGTGCTTGCCTTCAACAAGTGGGATCTCGTCGAAGATCCGCAGGCGGTCCTGGCCGACTTGCGTGAAAAGACCGAGCGGCTTCTGCCGCAGGCCCGCGGCATCCGCGCCGTGCCGATGTCCGGCCAGACCGGCTACGGCCTCGACAAGCTGATGCAGAACATCGTCGACACCGACAAGGTGTGGAACAAGCGTATCTCGACGGCCAAGCTCAATCGCTGGCTGGATAGCGTTACGACCCAGCATCCGCCACCGGCCGTCTCTGGCCGCCGCTTGAAGCTGAAATACATGACGCAGGTCAAGGCTCGCCCGCCGGCCTTCATGATTTCCTGCACGCGTCCCGACGCGCTGCCGGAAAGCTATGTGCGCTATCTGACCAATGGTCTGCGTGCCGATTTCGACATGCCGGGCGTGCCGATACGCATCCACTTCAAGGCGGGCGAAAACCCGTTCGAGGGCCGCAAGCGGCGCCGTTGACCTCCAGCCTCACTCGGTTGCCGGTGCCTGATAGCTGTCCGCGTCCTGCGGGCGGATGCCGAAGCGCTGCCTGAGGCCACGCCTGCGTCGTTGCTCTTTCGCTTCCACGACATTGTCAAAAAACTGCTGTGTGGCCGCTTCCCAGGAATAGGTCTCGGCAAGCCGCCGTGCGGCCTGGGGCGAGGCCTGAAGGGCTGCGATACAGGCGATCTGCAGGTCGTGATCCATGGCGCCGGCGTTTGAGCCGGACGGAATGATATCGACGGGGCCGGTCACGGGATAACCGGCGACGGGGACGCCGGAGGCGAGCGCTTCGAGGATCGTGTTGCCGAAGGTATCGGTCTTCGAGGGGAAGACGAAGACATCGGCCTCGGCATAGGCGCGGGCGAGATCCTCGCCATGTTTCATGCCGGTGAAATGCACATCGGGATAGCGCGCCTGAAGATCGGCGCGGGCAGGACCATCACCCACCACCACTTTGGATCCCGGCAGGTCGAGGTCGAGGAAGGCCGGCAGGTTCTTTTCCACCGCGACGCGCCCGACTGTCATGAAGATCGGACGGGGTAGGCCGAAGGGCTTTTCCGATTTCTCGCGTGGGTAAAACAGGCTCGTATCGATGCCCCGGCTCCAGAGGCTAAGATTGGTGAGCCCTTGTGCTGCCAGTTCCCGTCTCAGGCTTTCGGTCGCCACCATGCAGGCGCCGCCGCGATTGTGGAACCAGCGAACATAGGCATAGAGCCAGGACAGCGGCACCGGCAGACGGGCCGCCACATATTCCGGAAAGCGTGTGTGATAGGTCGTCGAGAAGGCACGCTTGTGTTTAATGCACCAGCGACGGGCCATCAGACCAAGCGGGCCTTCGGTGGCGATGTGAATGTAGTCTGGCTGCTGCTCCTCCAGCATTCGGCCGATGCGGCGCGGCGTGACCAGTGACAGGCGTATCTCCGGATAGGTCGGCATGGGGGCGCTGCGGAAGGGGGCCGGCGTGATCATGGAGACCTCGACGCCCATCGTCTGGAGTTCGCGATTGGTGGTTTCGATTGAGCGGACGACACCATTGACCTGAGGGTGCCAGGCATCGGTCACGATGGTCAGTCTCGGCATGGCGTGTCCGCCCTCATCCGAACGGCCGCCGGAGCGGCGATTCACCCTTCACAAGCTCTCGCCGCCTTATGCGGGTCCAATATTACAGTCTGATGTCAGTCTAAAAAGGGGTGTTTGACATCGGTCTCCGAACCCGATTCCCTAGGCGTGACCTCACGATTCCCGCCATAAGGATCTGCCGATGACAAAGTCACCCGCAAAACCCACCCGTTCCAATGCGGCCGACTGGTGGCGGGGCGCCGTCATCTACCAGGTCTATCCGCGCTCTTTCCAGGATACGGATGGCGACGGGATCGGTGACATCAAGGGCATCATCGCGCGACTGCCCTATATCGCCTCGCTCGGGGTGGATGCGATCTGGCTCTCGCCTTTCTTCATGTCGCCCCAGGCCGACATGGGCTATGACGTGTCGGATTATTGCGACGTCGATCCGATGTTCGGCACGCTTGCCGATTTCGACGCGATGATGGCAGAGGCGAAACGGCTCGGACTGAAGGTGATCATCGACCAGGTGATTTCGCACACGTCAGACCAGCATCCCTGGTTCAAGGAGAGCCGCGCGAGCCGAGAGAATCCGAAGGCCGACTGGTATGTCTGGGCGGCCGCCAAGCCCGATGGTACCGCGCCGAATAACTGGCTCTCGGTCTTCGGTGGCCCCGCCTGGGAGTGGGACGGCGTGCGCAAGCAGTATTACATGCACAACTTCCTCACCTCGCAGCCGGATCTCAACTTTCACAACAAAGCGGTGCAGGATGCCGTGCTCGACTCGGTGAAGTTCTGGCTCGATCGCGGGGTCGACGGCTTCCGGCTCGACACGGTCAATTACTATTTCCACGACAAGGAATTGCGTTACAATCCCCCGCATGTCCCAGACAGCGAGGATGCCGGCCTCGATGCCCCCGACGTCAATCCCTACGGCATGCAGAGCCATCTCTACGACAAGACACAGCCTGAGAACATCGAGTTTCTCAAGCGCTTCCGGGCATTGCTCGACGAGTATCCGGATCGCACCACGGTCGGCGAAGTGGGCGATGGCGCCCGTTCCCTGAAGACGGTCGCGGCTTATACGTCCGGCGGCGACAAGCTGCATATGTGCTACACCTTCGACCTGCTGGGGCCAGACTTCACGCCGAGCCATATCCGCCACTGCGTCGAGAGTTTCCAGAAACAGGTGAAGGATGGCTGGGTCTGCTGGGCCTTTTCCAACCACGACGTCACGCGGCATGTCAGCCGTTTTGTCCAGCAGCCGCAGGAGCGGGAAGCCGTGGCGCGGCTCGCCATATCAGTGCTTTCGGCTCTGCGCGGCTCGATCTGCCTCTATCAGGGCGAGGAGCTTGGCCTGCCCGAGGCAGAACTCGCTTTCGAGGATCTGCGCGATCCCTATGGCATCCGCTTCTGGCCGGCCTTCAAGGGGCGGGACGGGTGCCGTACGCCGATGGTCTGGGAGAAGGCGAAGAAGCAGGCCGGCTTTTCCACGGCCAAGCCCTGGCTTCCGGTGTCGGCGGAGCATCAGGCGCTTTCGGTCGATGTGCAGGAAAAGGATGCGGGCTCGGTGCTAGCTCACTATCGCTCGACGCTTGCCTTCCGCAAAAGCCATCCGGCGCTGATCGACGGGGACATGGAGTTTCTGGCGACCAATGAGGATGTGCTGGCCTTCATCCGCTCCAAGGGTGATGACCGACTGCTCTTCGTCTTCAATCTCCGCCGAGGGCCGCAGGAGATCTCCCTGCCGCAGGGGCACGGCGTGCGCGACGTGTTTCCCATGCCCGGCCTGACCGGCACGGTCGTGGATGGGGAAATCCGCCTCGGACCGCTGGACGGCATTTGTGCGAGGTTGTCGTGACCGGGTCTGCTATTCGTCGAGCAACGAAAGACGATCTTGAGGCCTGGGCGTCCTTACGCCATCAGCTCTGGCCGCACCTGTCGCTCGAAGGGCATAGGGCTGAAATCGTCGACGCGCTGGCACAGCCGAAGAAGCTTGTCACCTTCCTTTGTCTGACTGCGACCGGCAACGCGATCGGGCTTGCGGAGGCGAGTGTGCGGTCGGACTATGTCAATGGCTGCGAGACGTCGCCGGTGGCCTTCCTGGAGGGCATTGTGGTGGACCCGTCTTTCCGTCGGCAGGGCGTGGCCGCCAGCCTCGTCGCGGCCGTCGCGGAGTGGGCAAGGGGCCAGGGCCTGAGCGAACTCGCCTCCGACGCCGAGCTGCATAATACCGTTTCCCATGCCATGCATGCGGCGCTGGGCTTCGAAGAGACCCAGCGGGTCGTCTATTTCCGCAAGCGGTTTTGAGCCTCAGGTCGCGCCTTCGTCGGGGATGTTCAGGATGTGACCGCACGCCTTGCAATGCACTGCGTCGATATCGTGCCGCGAAAGGCCGCATTGAGGGCAGGGGAAGGTCACCTTGTTCGGCCGGACAATCGCCTGCGCCAAACGCACGAAGAGCGAGATGCCAATGATCATGGTGACGATCGAGGTGAGCTTGCCGAAGGTGCCCGGCAGCGTGATGTCGCCGAAACCGGTCGTCGTCACGGTCGCCACGGTAAAGTAGAGAGCATCGACAAAACCGGTGCCGGGATCCTCACGATAGAAGAAGAAGGTGTAGACGAAGCCGCTGACGAGAAGCAGGAAGACGATCAGGTTGACGAAGGCCTTGACCACATCGACGCGCTCCTTGAGCCCCAGCCTGGCGAGCATCAGCCCGAATACCGGCCTCTGGACCACGGCCCATATCCGGGCGACGCGGAGGAAGGCGAAATTGTATAGCCAATAGGGGAAGAGCAGAGTGCACAGTACGAAGATGTCGACCCAGGTCATCGGGCGCATCAGGAAGCGGCGGGTGGACCAGGAGGCGGACCACTGGGCGAGCAGCTCGAGCGCGATCCAGGCGGCAATCATGTAGTCGAGGATCAGGTAGCTCGGACGCTCCCGCAGATAGGGTCCGGCGAGGAAGAAGCCGATGATCGCGAGATCGATCACCATGAGTGCGAATTGGAAACGGATTGCGGCGGTGTCGCGGCCGTAATAGAGCCGGGCGAGGCGCTGGCGGAGGGGCTTGGGGATTTCAGTCGTCGATGCCATGGGCCCTCGTCAGTAATGGTAGCGGCATTGCAGGACGACCAGCGACTGGTCTTCTCCCTTGCCGACAACGGCGTAGGCGATCCTGTGTTCCTGGGTGATGCGGCGGGACCACATGCCTCTAGCACACAGCGATCATCGAGTGATCAGTTTATCGTAATCCGCATGAGAGCCGATCCAGAACCAGATCCAGTCCTCGCCCGACCGGACGGCGAGCGCCCGATGTCCAATGCCGTCCCTCGCCGACCAGACCTTGCCGATCTGCTTGAAGTGCAGTGATGGATGCTGGGGATCGGCCTTCATGCGATCGAAGTTACGGTCGGCGAGTTTGCGAACCGCTTCTGGAAGCGCGTTGTAACAAGCCCAGAACTCCGGTGTGGTGTAGTGGTTCACAACGGCCGCGTTCGCGCCCCCGCGTGAGATGCCAACGCACCCTCGATGAGTTTGTCCAGTTGTCCTGCTGCCGAGTCCTGTTCGATTTCTCGATCCCAGCGCTCTGCGCGCAGTTCTTCCACCGATGCCGCAAAGGTGTCGAACTCCTCAGGCGACAATTCGCGGACCATTTCTACAAGACGTTCGAGACGGGTCATGGCTTCATCCTCGCCTCAAACATAAGGCTTCTCTGGTCCGCTGCCAATCCTCACCCGATCAGGCAGAACTTGTCGACATCCACCATGCCCTTGTCTGAAATCTTCAGATGCGGGATCACCGGTAGAGGCAGGAATGCGACCTGGAGGAAGGGCTCTTCGAGTTGCGTTCCAAGAGCATAGGCGGCTTGTCTCAAGTGATGCAGCGTGTCGCGCACGCTCTCATAGGGCTCGAGGCTCATCAGGCCGGCGACCGGCAGAGGGATCTCGCCGGTCACCTTGCCGTCCTCGACCACGACGAAACCGCCCTTGATTTCGCTCAGACGATTGGCGGCGATCGCCATGTCCTCCTCGGAAACGCCGACCACGCAGATATTATGGCTGTCATGGCCGACGGTCGAGGCGATCGCGCCTTTCTTCAGGCCGAAGCCCTGGACGAAGCCATTGGCGTGGTTGCCGTTCTTGCCGTGGCGCTCGATGACGGCGACCTTAATCACGTCGTTTGCGAGATCGACGGAGGTCTGGTTGCCCGAGGTCGGCAGACGGTAGCGGCGGTGTTCGGTGATGATCTTGCCAGGCATGACACCGATCACGGGCGTTTCGCCTTCGGCTACCGGCACACCGAAATCGGCGGCCTTCACGACCTTGGCCTTGACGCTGTTGAGACCGACGGGAGCAACCGGCTTGCGGCTGGCGAAGAGTTCGTCCGTCACGCGCCGGCCGGCTGCAAACACCATTTCGGCCTTGCAGTTTTCCAGGCTGTCGACGACCACTAGATCGGCCCGCCAGCCGGGTGCGACGAGGCCGCGATCACGCAGACCAAAGGCGCGGGCCGCCGAAATCGAGGCGGCGCGGTAGACGGCGAGCGGCTCGACGCCGTTTCTGATCGCCTCGCGGATCATGTAGTCGAGATGGCCCTGTTCGGCGATGTCTAGCGGGTTTCGGTCGTCGGTGCAGAGCGCAAGGAAGGGCGAAAGCCGCTCTGACAGGATCGGCATCAGCGCATGAAGGTCCTTTGAGACCGATCCTTCGCGCACCAGGATATGCATACCCTTGCGGATCTTCTCCATGGCTTCCGCAGCACTCGTGCATTCATGATCGGTACGGATGCGGGCGGAGAGATAGCCGTTCAGATCCCGGCCTGAAAGCAGCGGCGAATGGCCGTCGATATGACCGTCCTGAAAGGCTTCGAGCTTCGCCATGCAGATCGGATCCATGTGGATCACGCCCGGGAAATTCATGAATTCGGCAAGGCCGATCACCTTCGGATGATGGCGGAAGGGCAACAACCGTTCGATCGGCAGGTCGGCGCCGGAGGTTTCCAGATGCGTCGCCGGCACGCAGGAGGAGAGCTGGACGCGGATGTCCATGATCGTCTGCTCGGCCGAATCGAGGAAGAACTGGATCCCCTCGGTGCCGAGCACATTGGCGATCTCGTGCGGGTCGCAGACGACAGTCGTCACGCCATAGGGCAGCACGCAGCGGTCGAATTCATGCGGGGTGACCAGCGAGCTTTCAATATGAAGATGCGTATCGATGAAACCGGGCACGACGATCTTATCCGTGATGTCGATGACCTCGCGGCCTTCATAGTCCTCGACGGTTCCGACAATCGTCTCGCCTGATATCGCGATGTCGGATGAAACCAGCTCGCCGGTGACCAGATCGAAGAAGCGCCCACCCTTGAGGACGATATCCGCCGGCTCGCGGCCGGTGCCCTGGTCGATACGGCGTTCAAGGTCGGTCATGCGGCGTCTCCGATTCTATTGTTCCCGCCACTGTAGCGACTGGGCTGGGTAGAGGGAAAGGGCCGCAATCTCGATCTGTCGTGCTGCGGCTCAATCCCCCTTCGCCGGAGGCTCTGCCTTAAACCGCGCGTCCACTGGCACGCCCAGCGCCACAGCCAGCGCATTGGTGCGGCTTGCCATGGCGATCACCTGCAGGAGTTCGGCATGCATCTGCGGCGTCATGCCCTTGGCTTTGGCCGAGGCCGTGTGCGAATGAACGCAATAGGCGCAGCCATTGGTGGCCGACACCGCGATGTAGATCAGTTCCTTGACCAGCGGGTCGAGGGCGCCGGGTGCCATCACGGTCTGCAGTCGGTCCCAGACGGACTTCAGCTCGTCCGGATCATGGGCGAGCGCCCGCCAGAAGTTATTGACGTAATCGGTGCCGCGTTTTGCGCGGATGTCATCGAAGACGGCGAGCGCTTCCGCGCTCGCCTGCTCGTCGCTGAGGAGAGGGAGGACCGCCATGTGGTCGTCCTCAAACCAGCGCCAGGACGCGGGCCGGCCCACCGGTGCCGCCCTTGTGCTTCGGGGCGCCGACCATGATCGTCGCTCCGGTGACCGGCAGCTCCTCCAAATTGTTCAGGCATTCGATGCCGTAGCGCCCGCCCGGCAGCCAGCTGTTGTGCACGGCGAAGTCTGCCGAATTGCCGGGATCAAGTGACAGCGTATCGACGCCGATTGCGGCTACGTCGAATGTCGCCAACAGGTCGGTTGCCGACTTGGCAAAGCCCGGGAAGGCGAACTTGCCTTCACCGTCGTTGCGAAAGGACGGGTCCGTCACCTTCTTCGCCCAGCCGGAGCGGAGCGCCATGACCGCCCCTCTCGGGATCTCGCCATTGGCGCTGATCCAGGCTTCGACGTCGGTTGCCTCGACCATCGCATTGGCGTCTTCTTTGGCCCGGTCGGTGATGTCGATGATGGCGAGCGGGGCGACCAGCTGTTGCGGTTCGATCTGGTCGACGCTCTTGCCGTCGGCGCTGAAATGGAAGGGCGCGTCGATATGGGTGCCTGTGTGTTCGAAGATCGTCAGCTTGTGCAGCTGATAGCCGTTGCCTTCAAATTCCACCGCCCATTCATATTCGATGCCGGGAATGCCGTCGAAGGTCGGAAAGGTGCCGTCATAGGCATGGGTGAGGTCCACCACCTTGCTCGGGCTCTGCTGCGCCAGCACCGGCTTTGCAATCCCGCCGGTGGCGGCCGCTGCGCCTGCAAAGGCCATGCCTTTGAACAGGGAGCGCCTCGACAACATGTTCTGCTTCACAGTCTCGATCACGCAATGATTGCACATAGGCCTGCCCTCTCCACGGTTGTTGACCGGTGGAGAGTATCCGAAGCATGGCAACGGGCAAGAGGTGTCTCGGGCGCTAGTCCGTAAGCCCCGTCAGCGGAATTTCCCGAAGCGGGTTGCCGCCGTCGATGAAAAGGCGTGCCTGCGAAGTCAGCGCTGCCCGGAGGCGCCGAAGCGCCATCCTGCCGGCCTCCGGGTGGCGACCATCGAGCGCACCCACCCGGACCGCGACCGCAAGATCATAGGGAGCTTCGTTCTCGGCGAGCTGGAAGCCCTCGGCCTCTGCCTCTCGAAAGGCGAGGGCAGTCGGATAGGCGGCGTGCTGGATCTTAGCCCTGGCGACCGCGATCGCTTTCGCGGACCGGTCGATGCCAAGCACAAAGACTTCGCCTTGCATGCGCTCGACGATGAGCCTGGCGAGAACGCCAGGTCCACAGCCGATTTCCAGCACGCGCATCCCGGGCGACAGGGGGAGCGCGTCGGCGATCTCCATCAGTCGTCTTGACGACGCCTGGGCCACCACGCTCCTCCTTCGTTAGCCGCTGATTTCGACCGTAAAGCCGAAGCGCATCACATTCCCCGCCGGCAGTGCCACCGTATAGGGCCGTTCGACCAGTTCTGCGGTCCCGCCCGCATGGGCCGCCATGCCGTGCCAGGGCTCGACGCAGAGGAATGGGGCGCCGGGCTTTTGCCAGAGTGCGATATTGGGCAGGTTCTCGAAGGTGAAACGCATCGAGGGCCCGTTTTCTGCGGCATAGGTCAGCCCCGTGCCTGCATCTTCGGGAAAGACCAGGGCATCATTGGCAAAGAGCGCGTGGTTCAGATCGAGCCTGCCGGCCGTGAAGGGGGAGGGCAGGCGCTTGCCGATCAGGCCGGCTTCGAGTTGCACCACGGCAGGTTCGGCGCGATTGTCGAGCTGAACATGATGCGGCTTGCCCTCGGCGCCAGGCATGGGCCAGAGAAAGGCCGGGTGAAAACCGAGGCCGAAGGGCAATAGCCCGTCGCCGGTGTTCTCGACCGTCGCGCTCACCGACAGGCTGCGTCCGTCGAGGCGGTGCTCCAGCGTCAGGCGAAAATCGAAGGGATAGACCTCGCGCGTCTCGTCGCTCGAGACGAGTTCATGGCGGCAGGCCGTCGCCGTTTGCTCGACAATTGCAAATTCGCGGCGGCGAGCGATGCCGTGTTGCGCCATGGGATAGGTCTTGCCATTGATTGCCAGCCGGTCGTCCGGCGCCTTGCCGACGATCGGGAAGAGGATGGGAGACCGCCCCGTCCACCAGGCACCATCGCCGTCCCACAGGAAATTCCGGCCATCCGCGGTCTTCAGGGACTGCATCTCTGCGCCAAGCGTCGAGACCTCGACGGCAAGTTCCTCGTTTGCGATGCGAATCGTATGGGGCATTGATGGTCCTCGTCTGTTTGGCCGCACCCTAAAGGGATTGGCGGCAAAGTGCGACGCGGATATGTCGAGTACCCTATCTCGAACCCTGCAGGGCAGGTTTGGCTGGGCAACCTTTCGAGAAACAACCCGTCTCAGACGATCACGACGCGCTCGCCGAACGGGGTGTTTTCATCGAAATTCTGGGTGCCGATGCGCTCGCTCTCGCCGGAGAGGCGTTTCTCTTCGACATCACCGCCGTCTTCCGCCGGTGAATCGTGAGCGATCTTCTCTTCTGCATCCCGCTGTTGTCGTTCTTCGAGGTCGTGATTGATCTTCGACTGGCGCGCAGCGACCCAGGCGTTTTGCGCGTCGGAACCGAGGTTGAGGGTTTGGCCGGATTCTGTCTGCAGAGAGGCGGCGCTTGGAGATGTCCGGCTAATGCGTTCGACCATGATCGTCTCCTCACGAGACTGGGCCCGAAACACCGCCATGACCTCCTGTCATGGACCAGGCGAGAGCGGGCCGTTGGGAACCATCGATCGAACCTCGTCGCCGTCATGCGAAGGGGGGCGATCGTGCGGCTTTCACGCTTCAAGATAGAGCAAGGGCCCTCGGTATTCAACGTGTGGCCGTCAGCCCTTGGTCTTCGCCACGACGGCCTCGACCGGAAGGCCCCGATCTCGCCAGGCGGAAAAGCCGCCTTCCAGATGGCAGACATTTTCTAGCCCCATCTCGAGTGCTGTCTTCGTTGCCAGCGCCGAGCGCCAGCCGCTGGCGCAGTAGAAGAGGAAGAGCTTTTCCTCGGCAAAGACGGATTTGTGGTAGGGGCTCTCCGGGTCGATCCAGAATTCCAGCATGCCGCGCGGGCAGGAGAAGGCCCCCGGGATCGTGCCTTCCCGTTCGCGTTCGCGCGGGTCGCGCAGATCGACGAAGACGACGTTGCTCGCCGAATGCAGACGCGCTGCCTCCGCCCCATCCACCGCCTCGACCAGCGCCTCGGCCTCCGCCAGCAAGTCCTTGTAGCCCTTCTTCATGTCGATCCTCCCGACCTCAGTCCGCAATTTGCGATGTTTCGCTATCCTACCTCTGTCGCAGCGTCTGTCACGAACTGCCTTGCCGAAAGACGGCTTGCCGCATTGTCGTCGGTGTCGAAAGCGCCTAGCCTGTCTCACATGGACACCATACCCGCCGGCGGCCCAATCATCCTCTTCGATGCCGAATGCATCCTGTGTTCGGCCAATGCGCAATTCGTGCTTTCACACGATGGCAAGAAGCGGTTTCGTCTGGCTTCGATGCAGGGCGAGGTGGGCTCGGCGCTCTACCGCCGCTTCGGCATCGATCCTGGCAATCCTGACAGCATCATCGTGGTCGATGGCGAGCATATGCTGCGTGACAGCGATGCCGTGTTGTCGATCTATGCCGGCCTCGGCTGGCCATGGAAGGTCCTGTCGGTCTTTCGGCTCATCCCCCGCTTCATCCGCGACCCGCTCTACCTCTTGATCGCGCGCAATCGCTACCGGCTCTTCGGCAAACGCGACAGCTGCTGGCTGCCGTCGGCGGAGTATCGCGACCGATTGCTGTGATGCTATCGACTCCACGCGAAACTTTCCTCGTCCGCCGCCGTTGAGGGCTTCATGAAACATGCAATCGTTACAGGTGGTGCCGGCCTCATCGGCGCAGAAGTTTGCACCGCCCTCCAGACCGCCGGTTACGAGGTGGCCTCTTTCGATCTGAAGCAGGCTCCGGCCGGCATCCGTTCGGTTATCTGTGATGTCTCGGATGAGGCGGCCGTTGCGGCTGCTTTCGCCGAGCTCGGCTGGACAAGTCTCGATCTGCTCGTCAATAATTCCGGCATTGCCAGTCCCGATTGGGGCCCGATCAGCAGTCTCTCGCTCCACGACTGGCGCAAGGTCACTGACAGCCACCTGACAGCCGCTTTTCTGACGACACGTGCTGCTGTGCCCCTGATGGGTGAGGGGGCATCCATCGTCAACATGCTGTCGACGCGTGCCTTCATGTCGGAAAAGAATACGGAAGCCTATGCCGCCTCGAAAGGTGGTCTCTTCGGGCTCACACATGCTCTCGCGCTCAGTCTTGGCCCGAAGATCAGGGTGAATGGTATTGCGCCTGGCTGGATCTCGGGAGAGCGCGATTTGCGGTCGGAAGACCACGCCCAGCACCCCGCCGGCCGTGTCGGTCGGCCGGAAGATGTCTCGAAGGCCGTGCTTTATCTCGCCGATGCCGGCTTCATGACCGGAGCAGTGCTAACGCTTGATGGCGGCATGACGCGGAAGATGATCTACGAGGAGTGAGGCGCGCCAACGGGGGCGTGACTTGTGCCTCCGGCCGCGATGCGCTTCACTTGCCCCGGCGCCATGCGTCGCATCGGTGCATGCGGAATGCGCTGGTGGAAGAACGAGGCGGGGAGCAAAGCATTGCGGGCATCAGCGGCACGACCACAACTGACAATCATCGCCGTCATTCTCAGTCTTTGGGCCGCCTATGCAGCAGGGGCATTTCTTGCTCCGCTGTCGCTTGCGATCTTCATTCTTGCCTTCGCTTGGCCCGTGCAGCAGCGGTTGTCTTCCGTCATGCCGGCACCGCTTGCCATCACCTTGACGCTGATCGGCATTGTCGCCGTGATCATCGGCCTCAGTTCTTCGACGATCTGGGCCTTCAACACCATCTGGCGACTGATCAGCGATAACGCCACCTACTACCAGGAACTCTATCGGAATGCGGCCGCCTGGCTCGAGGAGAACGGTATCGGCATTGCTGGCATCTGGGCAGATACGGTCAGTGTGCCCTGGTTGCTGCGGCTTGCGCAGCAAGCCGTGACGCGCATGGCGCAGACGATGACCTTCTGGCTGGTGGTGCTGGCCTATGTCATGGTCGGCCTTATCGAGATTTCGCGGGCGCGGCGCGTCGTCGAACGGCTGCCGCACGGGCAGGTTTCCGCCCATATTTTGACTGCGTGCCGTGAGACAGCCCGTCGGTGGCGGATCTATATCGCCGTACGCACCTTGATCAGTCTGATGACCGGGATCCTGATCGCAATCTTCTTGATGATCTCCGGGGTGCCCTATGCGCTGGAGTGGGGCGTCATGGGGTTCGTGCTCAACTTCATCCCGTTCATCGGACCCTTGATCGCGACCATCGTGCCGAGCCTCTTCGTGCTGGCGCAGTTCCTCGATCCGAGCTTCGCGATTTTCGTCTTCTTCAGCCTCATGGTGCTGCAATTCCTGTTCGGGAATTATATCGAGCCCTGGATTTCAGGCGATGCCCTGTCCATGTCGCCGTTCGTGGTCCTGATATCGATCTTCCTCTGGACCTTCCTCTGGGGGGCGTATGGCACGTTCATCGGTGTGCCGATCGCCATTGCTGTCGCAACATTCGCTGCGCCTTCGCGCTCCATGGGTTGGATCAGTCAGCTGATGGGCGGGCCACCTGCGCAGGTGGAAATCGCCGATCCACAGCCTCAGACATCCGCCGAGTGACTGCAGGCGGAAGTTGGCTGCCGCCAATTTTGATCCAACAAAAAAGGCGACCCTCGCGGGCCGCCTTTTCAGTGTCTCGGAACACGTCCGCTTATTCGGCAGCAACCGTCTTGCCGGCTTCCCACTTGTAGACGGCGAAGCTCTGCGAGGTCAGGTCGCCGGTTTCGCCATAGGTTAGCTTGCCGATGGCGGTCGGGATTTCCGAGCCGTCCTTGAGGGCTGCGGCCACGGCTTCCGCGTCGTCGGTGCTGCCGGCCTTTGCGATGCCGGCGGCGATGACTTCGACGGCGGCATAGGTGTTCAGCGTGAAGGCTTCTGCCGGGATGTTCTTGGCGGCAAGCGCGTCAACCGCGGCCTTGCTGTCGTCCGACTTCAACGCGTCGGCGGCATTGGTGAAGATCGTGCCTTCGGCAGCGTCGCCGCCGATGGTGACGAATTCGTTGTTCGACAGGCCGTCACCGGCGATCAGCTGGGCAGAAAGACCGGCATCCTTCATCTGGCGGACCATCAGGCCGGCCTCCGGGTGGTAGCCGCCGAAATAGATGACCTCGACGCCTTCAGCCTTCAGGCGGGTGATGAGGGCGCCGAAATCCTTTTCGCCTGCTGTCAGCGAATCCTTAAAGACTTCGGTGACGCCGCCGGCGTTCAGGGCCGCCTGAAAGGCATCGGCGAGACCCTTGCCGTACTGGCCCTTGTCATCGAGGATGGCGATCTTCTTGTCCTTGTAGGCACCGAGAACGAGCTTGGCGGCGACATCCGCCTGCTGGTCGTCACGGCCGCAGGTGCGCAGCACCGTGGTCAGGCCACGAGCAGTAAGGTCAGGGGCGGTCGCGGTCGGGGTGACCATGAGCACACCGTTTTCGGCAAGAACGCTGGACGCAGGGACGGCGACACCCGAGGTGACCGGGCCGACAACGAAACGCACGCCTTCGCCGACGAGCTGGTTTGCGGCGGAGACGCCCTGCTTCGGTTCGCCGGCATCGTCAGCGATCTTCAGGCTGACCTGTTCGCCGTTGATGCCGCCCTTCTTGTTGATTTCCTCGACGGCGGTTTCAGCGCCGTTCTTGATCTGCGCGCCGACGGCGGCGAGCGGGCCGGTCAGCGGCGCCATCAGGCCGAGTACGATTTCGGCGCGGGCAACGGGGGCGCTGGCGATCAGTGCTGCAAGGGCCGCGCTGGCGAGAAGTTGAAATTTCATGTCCTGCTCCTTGGGTCGGCGCGACCGATCTCTGTCGGTTTTCGCGTCATTCGGGTTCTTTTGTTGCTCCCCATGATCGCTTTAGACAAAAACGACGAGTAGCAAAAGAGCCGATGCCGCGGTGCGTGATCACGCCACAGCTTTGTCAGGGCAGGAATCGGCCTGGTGGGTGCAGACCCGTGTTCAAACAGTCAGGATACGGCCAGCAACGCCGTCTTCGGCTTCGAAGCCGGCTTTTGCGGCTGCTGCATCCTGTTCGCGGCGCAGCGCGAGCTCCGCCATGGCGATCTGCTGAAGCTCGAAGAGATCATTGCTGATCTGAGCCCGGCGTGCGGCAAGGCGAGCTTCGTCGGCGCGCGCTGCGGCGATCGCCTCGGGTTCCGGGGTTGCCCGTGTGGGGGACGTTGCGAGGGAAAGGTCTTTACCGAACATGCGCTTGAAGAGGTCGACCACGGATTTCCTCCAGGGACCAGATCCGCTTGCGGCTTTCGCGACGTGATGTCGGTGATGACGATTGCGGATGTGCTGAACTCGTCGCCCGAGCCTTTCGCGATCATCTGCGCCAGGATCGAACGTGCGATTCCCCAGAGGATACGGGATGGTGCGACAGGCGACAAGCGGGAGCGAATTCGATGGTCAGCCTCGCGCAAGCTACAAAAAAGCGGCCACGCGGGCCGCTTCCTTGCATCGGGTCTCGAGCGGCTGGCTCAGATGTTGTTCATCAGCACCTTGCGCAGCTTGTCGAACAGTTCGTCGATCTGTTCGTGGGTGATGATCAGCGGCGGCGACAGCGCGATGATGTCGCCGGTGGTGCGGATCAGCAGGCCATCGTTATAGGCGTTGAGGAAGGCGTTGAAGGCACGCTTCGTCGGCTCGCCATCGATCGGTTTCAGTTCGATCGCGCCGATCAGGCCAAGATTGCGGATGTCGATGACGTTAGGGCAGTCCCGCAGCGAGTGAAGCTTCTCTTCCCAGTAGGAGGCTATCTCGGAGGCGCGGGTCAGCAGACCCTCTTCCTTGTAGGTGTCGAGCGTGCCGAGGGCGGCTGCAGAGGCGATCGGATTGCCCGAATAGGTGTAGCCATGGAAGAACTCGATCATGTGCTCGGGGCCCTGCATGAAGGCGTCATGGATCTCGGCGGTGACGAAGACCGCGCCCATCGGGATGACGCCGTTGGTCAGGCCCTTGGCGGTGACCATGATGTCGGGCTTCACGTCGAAATACTGGGCGGCAAAGGGCGCACCCAAGCGGCCGAAACCGGTGATGACTTCATCGAAGATCAGGAGGATGCCGTGCTTGGTGCAGATCTCGCGCAGGCGCTGCAGGTAGCCCTTCGGCGGGATCAGAACGCCGGTCGAACCGGAGACGGGCTCGACGATGACGGCCGCGATTGTCGAGGCGTCATGCAGGGTGACGATGCGTTCCAGCTCGTCAGCAAGGTCGCCGCCATGCTCGGGAATGCCCTTGGTGAAGGCGTTCTTCGCCGGCTGGTGGGTGTGCGGCAGGTGGTCGACGCCGGTCAACAGCGTGCCGAACATCTTGCGGTTGGAGACGATGCCGCCGACCGAGATGCCGCCGAAATTGACGCCGTGATAGCCGCGCTCGCGGCCGATCAGGCGGGTGCGGGACCCTTGCCCCTTCACGCGCTGATAGGCGAGGGCCACCTTCAGCGCCGTCTCCACCGATTCCGAGCCGGAATTGGTGTAGAGCACATGGGCCATGTTGTCGGGGGCGAGATCGATCAGGCGGTTGGCCAGTTCGAAGGCCTTGGGATGGCCGAGCTGGAAGGCCGGTGCATAGTCCAGCTCTCCGGCCTGCTCGCGGATCGCTTCGGTGATCAGCGGGCGGCAGTGACCGGCATTCACGCACCAGAGGCCGGCGGTGCCGTCGAGCACCTGGCGGCCGTCATGGGTGGTGTAGTGCATGTCCTTGGCGCCGACGAAGAGGCGCGGCTCCTTCTTGTACTGGCGGTTCGCGGTGAACGGCATCCAGAAGGCGCGCAGGTCGTTCGGCGTGGAATTCAGGCGGTTAGACATCGTGTTCTCCATGGCCCTTTAGTCGCGGGCGGCCATTCTCCCTGATGCCGGCTGCAAGGGCCGAACTCCGTTGATTGCGCCGTCACGTTATCAGGGCGCATGGCATGGTCAAGCCACCGGCAGGGGCGCATCAACAAAGGTCATGGATCGCTGAATTCGGGTGATGGAAGCGCGCTGCATCGACGACCCGTTGCTGAAAAGGCGCGTGCCGTCGACGCCAAGCAAAAAGCCCCGGCGGCGAAGCCGTCCGGGGCTTTGAAATATCGAATGCCAGAGGCTTCATCCGCGCGAGCGGATGTTCACCTGATCGCCTCCCACCCTCAATCGGTGCGCTACTGGCAGCGCTGTCATCAAGCGGCGGTCTTGCTCGCTGCCGGGGGGCAATAGATGCTTTCGAGCGTTGCGAGGATCTTGATCACCGATTCCGAGGTCGAGGAATAGTAGATCGTCTGTGCGTCGCGACGAGTCTTCACCAGCTTCTGTGCGCGAAGCTTGGAGAGGTGCTGCGACAGAGCCGACTGGCTCAGGCCGACCTGGGTCGCCAGAACACCGACGGGAACCTCACCTTCGACGAGGCTGCAGAGGATCATCAGTCGCTTCGGGTTTGCCATGGCGGACAGCAAGCCTGCAGCAACGGTCGATTGTTCGGACAAAGCTTTCGTTTTCATCTCAGTTCAACTTTCCTTGGTCGAGCGCCCTTGGGGGGAGTGGCAGTCGTTGAAAATCCATCACTTAATTGGAGGCTAAACTCTACCAGCATCATCAAAATTGTATATGCCTAAATTTAAGGTACTGCGTATACTGATTTAGGTAACTCTAATAGCAGATGCTGGACATTTGTGATCGGCGTCACAAATTCATGTCGAATAAGCAAGTCTTTGAAAACGATGTCGATTCCATGCGAATCGATGGCGGCGATGCGCCAGTCACCCTCAGATGCACCATAAGTTTTCACGGCAATGCGTGTTGCGAGATCCGGATGCCGCCCCCCTAATTCTCGCAGTAAGGCAGCCTCACTTTCAAACAAATTATCATTGATTTGCGGGATGAGGAAATCTTCGCTGCTCAAATGATAGGCACGGCCGAATCCGCCATTGAGGCTCGCCCGTTCGGGGCGCAAGCGAAAGAAACGAAAGTCGGGAAAGTCGATGTAAAGCTGCGATTTCGCATGGCGGGCGAGGAAGCGGCTGCGCAGCCTCTGGTGCGTGTCGCTGTCGCGCTCGACGGTTTCCGCCGTGCATTGCAGCGTCAGGCGCGGATGGGCAAGCGGGTCGCCCTTGCCCGGTTCCCCTGTCAGAAGCGAGGCGCGCGGATCGGCGAGCAGGGCCGTCGTGTGGGCGGACAGGCCGGAGACGAGAATGACGGCGGCGCCGTCACTGTCCATGCCGAGCAGCACGCGGCTGACGAAGGGAAAGCCGGTCTCCGGATCGATCACGCCGATTGCCGCGAATCGCGCCCCCCGCAGCAGAATGCGCGCCTGGCGGCGCGCATCGTCGTCGGTATCCCGGATTACCTGGGGCTTGTCGTTCATGTCCGTCTCCCGCATGCGCCTGATGTCGATGCGGGGGAGGGCACGCTACGCCTTGCGGCGATGTTTCGTCAGCCCGCTCACCACATCCTGAGCGTCGATCGTGCCGATGACGACGCCGTTGTCAACGACCCCGATCGTGCCAGGTTGACGCGACAGGGCATCCAGGATGTCGACGAGCGGTGTTGCCGGCGCCGTGGTGCCGGTCACCTGGTGCTGTTCGCCGGTCACGCCGGCGCGCATCACGTCCGAGGCGATCAGCATGTTGATCGGGTTCATGTTCTGCACGAAGTCGGCGACATACTGGTTGGTCGGGTTCTGGACGATCTCCTGCGGCGTGCCGCACTGGATGATCCGGCCGCCCTCCATGATGGCGATGCGGTTGCCAATGCGGAACGCCTCGTCGAGATCGTGGCTGACGAAGAGAATCGTCTTCTTCAGCCGTGCCTGGAATTCGAGGAGCTCGTCCTGCAGACGGGTGCGGATTAGCGGGTCGAGCGCCGAGAAGGGCTCGTCCATCAGAAGGATCGGGGCACCTGTTGCGAAGGCGCGGGCAAGGCCGACGCGCTGCTGCATGCCGCCGGAGAGTTCGTTGACCTTGCGGTCCGCCCATTTCGACAGGTTTACCAGCTCGAGCTGCTCGGCGACCGTCCGATTGCGCTCGGCTTCCGGAACGCCGGCGAGCTCGAGCCCGAAGCCGACGTTGTCGGCAACCGTCCGCCAGGGCAGGAGGCCGAACTGCTGGAAGACCATCGAGACGGTGTGCATGCGCAGATCCCGCAGCACCTGGGCCGATGACTTGTAAGGATCGACATAGCCGGTTTCGGTACGGACGCTGACACTCCCGCGGACGACGGGCGCGAGTGCGTTGACCGCACGCAGGAGGGTCGACTTGCCCGAGCCGGAAAGCCCCATCAAAACGAGGATCTCGCCTTCCTTGACGGTCAGCGAGGCGCCGGCCACGCCGAGCACGAGGCCTGTACTGGCGCCGATCTCGTCGCGGGTCTTGCCCTGGTCGACCATTGCAATGGCACGCTCGGGATTGTCCCCGAAAACGATGTCGACATTGTCGAAGATTACGGCGTCGGTCATGTCTCTTCTCCGGGAATGCGGAACATCCGGTCGAGGATGATGGCCAGGATCACGATGCAGAGACCGGCCTCGAAGCCACGCGCGATGTTGACGGTGTTGAGCGCGCGAACGACGGGAACGCCGAGGCCGCTTGCGCCGACGAGTGCGGCAATGACCACCATCGACAGCGACAGCATGATGGTTTGCGTCAGCCCCGCCATGATCTGTGGCATGGCGAAGGGCAGTTCAACCTTGCGCAGCACCTGTGTCGGGGTCGCGCCGAAGGCCACGGCCGCTTCCACCAGAGAAGGCGGGGTGGAGATGATACCGAGCCGTGTCAGGCGGATCGGGGCTGCGATCGCAAAGATCACGGTCGCGATCAGGCCAGGCACCATGCCGAGGCCGAACAGGATGAGCGCCGGAATGAGGTAGACGAAGGTGGGGATCGTCTGCATCAGGTCGAGAACGGGGCGGACGACGGCATAGAGCCAGGGGCGCCGGGCGCAGGCGATGCCGATCGGCACGCCGATGACCATGCACACACCGGTTGCTGCCAGCACCAGTGCCAGTGTCTCCATGGTCTCCTTCCAGTAGCCCTGGTTATAGATCAAGAGCAGACCGAAGAAGGTGAAGGCGGTGACGCCGAGCGAGCGGCGCATGAACCAGGCGAGAAGCGAAAACAGCGCGATCATGAACAGCGGATAGAAGTCTTCCAGTGCTGTTCCCCTGAGATAGGGGGCCTGAAGCACGAAGAGCATCGCGTTGATCGACGCGCTGAGAATTGTTGCGATGAAATCGAATACAAAATCGACGTTATCGGTCAGCCAGTCGACGAAGCTCTTCGACCAGGGCCCGATGGGCAGTTTATTGTCTGTCAGAAAGTCCATGTTCGTCCCCTGATAGCCGCAGGTTTAATACCCAGGATCCCGCGCGACCGGATCCCCCTTCCGGCCGCGCGGTTCCAGCATCATTGGACAGGGCTCAGAGGCCGAGTGCCGTCTTCACAGCAGCGAGGCCGTCGCCGCCATCCTTGGTGGTGACGCCGGCGAGCCAGGGCTCGACAGCCGCCGGATTGGCCTTCAGCCAGTCACTTGCTGCCACTTCAGCGTCCTGGCCGTCATTCAGGATCTTGCCCATGATCTCGTTCTCCATCTGGAGTGAGAACTTGAGGTTGGTGACAAACTTGCCGACGTTCGGGCACTCGGCCGTGTAGCCAGCGCGGGTGTTGGTGAAGATGGTCGCGCCGCCGAAGTCAGGGCCAAAGACGTCATCGCCGCCAGACAGGTAGGTCAGCGCAAAATTGGCGTTCATCGGATGCGGTTCCCAGCCGAGGAAGACGACCGGCTGGCCATCCTTTTCGGCGCGGGCAACCTGCGCCAGCATGCCCTGTTCTGAGGATTCGACGACTTCGAAGTCACCGAGTTCGAACTTGTTGGCGTCGATCATGTCGAGGATCAGGCGGTTGCCGTCATTGCCCGGCTCGATGCCGTAGATCTTGCCCCCGAGCGCGTCGGCATGCTTGGCGATGTCGGTGAAATCCTTGATGCCGAGTTCGGCGCCCTTGGCATTTGTGGCCAGCGTGTATTTCGCGCCTTCGAGGTTGGGGCCGAAGACCTCGACCGACTTGTCTTCGCGGTAAGGCGCAATGTCGGCTTCCATCGTCGGCATCCAGTTGCCGAGGAAGACGTCAATATCCTTGTTCTTCAGCGAGGAATAGGTGACCGGAACGGAGAGGACCGTTGTGGTCGGCTCATAACCGAGCGCCTTCAGGAGAACCGAGGCGGTGGCGGTGGTCGCGGTGATATCGGTCCAGCCGACGTCCGAGAAGCGGACGGTCGAGCAGCTTTCGGGCTCCTGGGCGAAGACCGGCCCGGCGCTGATGGCGATCAGCGAAACGGCTGCCGCAAGGGTGCGGCGACAAGTGAGTAGAGACGTCATGGAAAGGCTCCCGGTTTTTTTATTGATGTTCCCAAGTCAACATTCAATACCGGAGAATTGCAAGGATGCCCGCGCGTTTGCGTCGCAGCACCGGCCCTGTTTGCGACTTGCAGCCCCTGCAGGGCAGGGAACTCGGGTTCCTGAAAAAAAGCCAAGGATTTTGATGGCGGTCAAAGCAATCGATTGCGTGTCGTGCGAATTGGTGCTGCCATATGCATGCGACGCGCTGGCGCCGTTCTATGGATCAAGGAGTTTCCATGAAGCCGTCTACCATGCTTATGATACTTGCCGTGTCTGCCGCTCCCCTTCCAGCATTCGCAGCTGGCGATCCCGTCGCCGGCGCCAAGGCTTTCAAGGCTTGCCAGGCCTGTCACATCGCGACCGAAGCGAAGAACAAGGTTGGTCCGACGCTGCAGGGCGTGGTCGGCCGCCCGGTCGCTTCGATCGCCGATTACAAATATTCCAAGGCCATGACCGATTTCGGTGCGGGCAAGGTGTGGGATGAATCGCTGCTTTCCGAATATCTGAAGGCGCCAAAGGCCGTCGTGAAAGGCACCAAGATGGCCTATGCCGGGGTGAAGAAGGACGATGATCTCGCCAACATCATCGCCTATCTCAAGGACCCGGCCGCCGGCGGTCAGTAATACCCGCACAACTTGCTGATGTGACAGCCGTTTCGCGGCTGTCGCATTTCTCTGATAGCGCCTCTTGTGTGGAGGCTGCGATCATCCATATCGGATGAAGGCCGCCTCTGCTTGTGCGTTGCGATACTTCCCTGCATGGGGAAACGCGCTAAGGTGGTGACAAACGAGTCCGGCGCGCCGCCGGGATGACGGCACAGGGAGACAACATGGCGACTTTGCAGGGCTTCGACACTGAGATCGAAAAGACGCGTAAGATCGTCTCGGAGATGCGTGGCAAGATCGAACAGTCTGGTGTGGTGCTGGATACGCTCGCAAAGAGCGACTCCAAGCTCGTCGGCCAGGATTTCGACATCGAGAACGCCCGGATCTCGGATGTTCTCAACCAGCAGAAGGTGATGGAGGCGAATATCGCCGACCTGATCATCGGGCTGGAAGATGCGACAAACGTCTTCGGTGCCGAATTCGAGAGCATGAAGAGCTTTTCCGGCATGGAAAAGTTCATCGGCATCTTCTCCAAGCAGAGGGCGCAGCGCATGCGCACCGAGCGCGTCCGCAACATGTCGCTTGCCGGCAATCTTCAGGAACTGCTCGCCAAGTCAGACAGCATCGTCGGCATCCTGAAGGAACAGAAGACGGTTCTCGAGGAGCGCTACAAGACGTCAGAGGCGAGCCTCGTGCAGGTGATCGAGCGGCGCAAGCAGACCATCGCCAATCTCGAAGAGACCCAGACGAAGATCGAAACGCTTAATCCAGCGCTGCTCGACATCGAGAACAAGATCGCCGCTTCGACCGACACCTCGGAGCGCACCGAACTCGAGGCCCAGCGCTCGAAGCTTGCGACCGATTACAATCAGGCGCAGGCCCGCGAACAGGAGCTGCTGGCCGAAAGCCAGACACTCGAACGTTATACCTCGATGTTCCAGACCTTCGTCGACAGTCTCAACAACCAGATCGCGGCGCAGAACACGCTGATCAACAAGCTGAGCATCGATACCGAGCAGCGCATCGTGCTCTACAAGGCGCTTGAGGATTCGCTGAAAACAGCTGCCCAGCAGGAAGTTGCGCACCGGATCAATACGCTTGGTTCCCAGGTCGACACGGCCGCAGAGGAAACGATGGCGGGGATCGGTGCTGCAGCCCAGCGGCATATCGGCGATCTGCTCGAACTGCACGAAAAGAACATGCTCTCGACGCAGGACATCCAGCGCCGCAAGAAGCTCGCCGACGAAGCCTTCGCTCGGCGTTTCCAGGCGGTTCTCGACAAGCATAATTCGGCCGACTACGTGAAGCCTTGAGCATGCCCGTGACGTGGGCGCGGCCATCCGGCCGCGTGCCGCTTCCGCGGGCCTGTCTATAGGGAGAGGGGCATGAACGTCGTCGATCGCAACAGTGCCGTCACGCACTATTTCACCACCATGGCTTCGGCGCTGTCAGGGCTCGAACAGTTTTTCGGCCAGTCCGATCGCCGCTTCGGCGACAAAGGGCCGCCAACGCTTCACCTGCTGCCCTATCTTGATCGCCTCCGGAACTCCTTCACTTCCTGGCAGAACCGCATCGGCTTTACCGGCCAGTTCAAGATCGCGCAGGCCGAGAGCGGCTTTCCCATCTTCCAGAACGTGCTGGAGCTGGAAAACGACCGAGCGGGGGCCGCCACACGGCTCTCGACCATTCCGGCCGTTTCCAAGCTGCGCGAGGAAATGGTCGATTTCATCCTGCGGCAGAAGGAGTTTCCGACGGCATTGCAGCAGCAGATCGCCGAGCGGCTCTATCTGGAGCAGGTGAGTGCCGGCGAGATCTTCTCGCCGTTCGTCCTGCCGACCACGGTTGCCGTCAGTGTCAACCCGCAGTCGCGTCGGCCCTCCTATCTCGTCAGCTGGGCCGCCTTCGATGGCGTCAGCACGTTGCCGATGATCTATCTCGCAACGGTCGAAGATTCCTCTGAGAATGTCGCAAAGATCCTTGTGACGACCCAGGGTAAGCTCAATGAAGAGGTCGAGATCCCGCTTCCGGTGGGCGGTCTGCTCAATCCCGAGCTCGCCCGTACATTCGACGATTTCTGCGCCAGGAATTCCGCCTATTCGCTGACGCCTGCGACCATCGCCACCAACATGGACCGCGATTTCCCGACACTGCATCCGAAGTCGGTCCGCCGTATTGTGCTCGGGCCGCTCTATTCGACAGGGCTCACCCAGAATTCCGGCCGTGTCACCGAGATCCTCGACCGGGTCCGCAGGCCTGAGAACGCCTGGGTTATGACCTGGACGGTGCAGGAGGTGTTCTCCAAGCGCGAGCAGCCTGCAGTGAAAGGCTTCTTCTCGTCCACGCCGGCCACCCAGGAATTCCACATCGAGACGCATGATCTTGAAGCCGCGCGCATGGGTGTCTCGACTTACGAGAAGCACGCGCTGGTGCCGCATGACGCCTACCAGGCGCTCTATGCCGCCGGCGAGATCAAGCCGATCTTCGGCAATTTCAAGGTTCACGTGATTTCCGGCAACCAGGTCGTGAGCGAGGTCTGAGGATGAGTGAACTGACGGCAGGGCTGACGACGCTGCGGGAAGAAGACATCGCCAAGCATCTGGCCGTTGCCCAGGGTCTCGTGACGCGTTTCGTGGTGCTCGACCAGGGCGAGGGCACATCTGGTGCGCCGATTGCCGGCACTGGGCGGCGGTTCGTCTCGACGGTCTCGACCGGCTCGGTGCGGCGCACGCGCGAAATCGACCTCATCAAAACGGTGCAATCAGCCGGTTTGGCTGATCCACTTTTGACGCCTGCCCAGCACACGGTCCTGTATCGCGTGCGGCGTGGTGCGCAGGTGGCGCTTGCGATAGCGGATGTCTTTGCCAGGCAGAGCGAGCTTGAGCCTTTGCAGGCCCGGAATATTTCAGCACCCCTGCAGGGTGAGGAGGCCGGCCGTTTCAAGGCGCTGCTTGCGTCCCAGGCCTATGTCGCGGCCTTCGCCTTTGCCGCCTATCTGAAATCGAATGTCGCAGGCGAGGGCGAGCAGCTGGACGGCACTCGCGCGCCGGATTTCCTCTTCGACACGGCCCAGGATGCGCTCAAAAGCATAGTCGCTGGCATCGACGCAGCCGTGCAAGGAGCGGGTGACGACGCGACGCTGATCGGCCGCGTTCGTGGTCTTGCCGATCTTGCGCTCGACGGGCTTCTGACCCGCAAGGCGCGGTTCGAGCATCTCGGCGTCTTCGAAAACGCTCATATCCGTGTGGATCAGGATGATTTCACCCTCGACGGTTTCGACGCGGTGCCGGGCGTAAAGTCGAAGCCGCTTTCGATGAGCTTCAAGAAGCCGGAAGAGATCATCGGCAACCACATCGCGAAGTACCAGGCGCTGAAGCTCGCCAAGATGCTGATGGCCTATGATTTCGACCGGCAGATGAACCCCTTCGTCGATCTCGGTGGCTTCCTCTTCACCTTCATCGGCGATGGCATGCCGGGCACGGGCAAGACGATCCTGATCCAGATGCTGGCGGGCTTGCTCAACGACTACTGCAAGATGGCGGGCTATGCCTTCCATTACGAGAATTTCGGGGTCGACCAGATCTCGTCCTACCAGGGCAAGTCTGGCCAGAACTGCAAATCCTTCGTCAACAACGTGCTCAACCCGCGCGTCATCGGCTTCGGCACGATCGACGATGTCGATCAGGTAACAGCCAAGCGCTCCGACGACCGGGCATCTGCCGGCCAGCACGAGGTGACCGCCGTGCTGATGGAAAGCTTTGCAGGTGCCTCGACGGTTGTTCGCGGCAATTCCACCTTCGGCATGTTCTCCAACTATCCGGAAAATGTCGACGATGCGCTTCGCCAGCGCGCCGGGGCCCGCTGGCTGGTCGACGGGCCGCAGACGCGCGAGGACTATATCGACATCTTCTCGCTGCTCGTCGGCAAGAACCATTCGATCCCGCTTGGAGAACACCAGCTGTTCGCGGGTCAGCAGATCCAGCAGGCGGTCAGCCGCTCCTATGGCGAGCATGACCGTCCGAAGGAAGACGGGCTCGTGGCGGTCTGGGAACGCCACGAGGCGACCCATGGCAAAATCGAGACGCTGGCCGATGTCGGCGCCTATCTGCATGCCATCAAGCTCGCCGAACCGCGCTTCACCGGCCGGGCGATCAAGAACATCACCGATGCGATCAAGATGCGGGCGATGGATGTCGAACTGCCCGACGCCTGGTTCGAAAAGCCGGACGCTTTCGTCCACAAGAGCTATGACGAGAAAAAGGCGATGATCGCCGAGCTACGCGGCCCCGTGACCATGGAGATGATCTGCCAAGAGATCAATCGCTACGCGGACAGTGAGTTCCGCTATGCCGACAAGTCTGATGATGCGGCGGTGACGGAGATCATCCGACGAGAACGGCAGCGCGAGCGGGCGATTGAGGAGATAGAGAAGATGAAGGGGGAGGGGAATTGGTGATTGAGCGCTGCGCTTGCCCCTCATCCGCCCTTCGGGCACCTTCTCCCCGCAGGCGGGGAGAAGGCCGGGACGCCGGCCACGCGCTCCTCCCTCTCCCCGCTTGCGGGGAGAGGGTAGGGTGAGGGGCAATTGCAGAACGCGGTGGTGTCAACGGGGGCACAGATGCGGGGTGCGAACGGAAAAAGGACAGCAAAGGCCAGAAGCCTCCGCAAGGTCGAGAATGATGCCGAAGCCGCATTGTGGAGCGATTTACGGGCACGGCGTCTTGCGGGGCACAATTTCGTGCGGCAGCTTCCGATCGGACCGTACTTCGCTGACTTTGCATGCCGCGAAGCATTGTTGGTCGTGGAAATCGATGGAAGCCATCATGCTGACAGTGAATATGATGCGAAACGGAATGCATTTATGAATGCCAATGGGTGGTCAGTGGTCAGGTTCTGGAATGCAGATGTGCTGCGAGAACGAACAGCCGTGCTCGACACTCTGATCGCTATCTTGGATGGTCGGTTAAACGAAACCGTTCTAGCTCACGATCTTACCTTCCTTCCAGCGGAGCGGTCCGCATGAACCGCCTCCTCGAAGCCGAACTCATCTACGGCCGTCTGCTTGCGATCCGCGAGCCGCATCTGGTCGCGCGCTACAACAAGGCGCTCGCGGCCTTCGACCTGCCGCAGACCAAACTCACCGAATTCGATATCGACATCACCGGCTTCTCGCCGCAGATCGCAGAAGAACTTGGTGATCCCGACTATCTCGACCCCCTGAAGGTCAACCGGCGCTTCATCATCCTCACCCCGGAGCAGGACAGCCTGCCGGTGGTGCATACGAGCTTCTCCAACACCGCCGGCCTGATGCACGAGTTCTTTTCGGCGAACGCCCGCGCCATTCACGCGATCACGCTTAAGGACACCCTTTACGGCGAGATCGAGGACAGTGTCTCCGAGGTGAAAACTCTCGACGACCTGCTGTCGATCAATGAGGTGAAGTTCAAGGTGCTTTCGGCCGAGGATTTGCTCGGCAAGGCTGGGCAACTCCGGCAGCTCTGTGACGCGCTGGTGACGAGCCCCGACGCCTGGCGCGATGACGTGATGCTGGAGCGCATGGTGTCTCTCGCGAAAGAGACTGGCGACATCAGGCAGAATACGCTGGTGCCGGACAAACTCGTCTTTCGCCATGACGCTTTCTGGGCCGATCATTTCGGCGGGGTCTTCGTCTTCGTCGATGAGAAGATCACCACGGTCATCTGCGATCCCCAGGCCCCGGGCTTTCGCCGGTCGCGGCCCTGGCAGGTGAGCTACATCTCGATCGACGACACCGCCCAGGTCGCCGATTTCCTGGCACGCACCGGTCGGCTCGAATTGCCACGGGCAAGCTGGGTGGAAAGCTCCGGTCTTTTTGCTCATCGTCTGGAGATGGCGCTGCTGTCGGTTGCCGCCACGCTCGATCCGGTGCCGGATCTGACGCGCCTCGATCCTGTCTGGATGCAGACCTTCCTGCATCGAAACGCCAAGGCGATCAGCGATCGCGGCGTCTATCCGCTGCTGCAGGAAGCGCTGAGAACGCTCTCGCGCACCGGCAACCTTAGAATGGCGGATATCGATCCGAAGCTGCGTCTCTGGCTGGTGCGCGCCGAGCCCGGCCATCCCGACCAGTGGCTCATCAACCGGCTGATCGCGCATCTGACGCCAGAGGATTTCGTCTCGCGCTTCGTCTTCGACAAGCAGGGCTTCTACAAGGCTTATGACCAGTATCCGGAAGCTTATCGCGATTATGTTGTATCCCGCCTGTCCGACACTTATCTGAAAGACAAGCCCGCCTTTCGCAAACGCCTCTACGGCCTAGGAGATGACCATGCTTGATCCGATCATCGCGTTTTTCCAGCGCGTCTTTGCCGCGATCGGTCGCGGTATCGGCATGGCGGTCGCGTGGTTTCTCTGGCCGTTCCTCGCCGCCCATGGCTGGTATCGTGACCGAAGCTGGATCATCAAGGGACCGATCCTTGGTGTCCTCGTTCTGCTGGTGATCGTCTATGGACAATTCATCTATCGCACCCAGGTGTGGCACGGCTTCGATCCGGCTTTCGTGCAGGCCTATAAGTTCGAGGAGCGTACCGTCCCGGCTGGTACAGCGCTGCCGGGGGAGGCCAATCGATGCCAGGATTCGGCGATCGTCACCGTGGCCGCTGCACTCACCGACCAGAATGTGAACCAGAACAGCTGGATTTCCTCGACACTGCTCTACAAGCTCGGCTTCTTCAGCCTGGATTGGGACAATACGCCGTTCATGGACAACAAGGCTGCGTTCCAGCGCGGCGTCAATCAGGTGGTCCGCCGCACGGCCATCCAGCTCGCCGACAATCTCGGCCGCGTGCGCGGCACCTCGGGGATCAACAACGACCTGCAGAGCGCTCGCGGCAACATCCAGTTCAACGAGACCACCTGGTATTTCGGGACCAACCCGTTCGGCTTTAAGACACCGACGCCGAGCTATTACCGTTCCGCCGTGTCCAGCTGGAACAGCTTCAACACATCGCTTTCGACCTGCGAGTCGGTCTTCGACACGCGCTCTGACAACCTGCTGCAGTTGCTGGACGGCATGGCGAGCGATCTCGGCAACACGTCCGATATTCTGCGTCGCCGTTCGGAGGAGTTCAATGCGGGCTGGTTCGACACGCGCGCCGATGACCGCTTCTGGTTCTCCTACGGCCAGCTCTATGCGCAATATGCCCTGCTGCAGGCGACGCGCACCGACTTCAGCGGCGTCATCCGCGATCGCAATCTGACGGCGATATGGACCGAAATGGAGCGGCAGTTGCAGGCGGCTCTGCGCATTCAGCCTGCCATCATCTCGAACGGCAGCGAAGACGGGTGGATCATGCCGACGCATCTCGCGACCATGGGCTTCTATATCCTGCGGGTTCGCTCCAACATGGTCGAAGCCCAGTCGATCCTCGATCGCTGAGGCCCGGGCAGCCGGTCCATTGGAGGCGGTTCGCGGTAGAGCGAGCCGCCTTTTTGCCGGCAGCTGTATCCACGCATCCCTGCTTGTTCATGCCGCCGGTATGTCGTATGGTCACCATTGAGGTACGTACCTCAGATTTGTCATGCGATGGAGGGCGAAACGATGAGCGGGGTTGAATTGAAGCCGGAATTTGTGGTGCAGGATTTGGCCGCATTGCGGCGTCTCTATGAGCCGGTGCACGCGCTTGCGGTGACGAAGCAGCGTTCGACACTTGGCCCCCATGCCGAGGCCTTCATCCGGCGGTCGCCGTTTCTGTGCATCGGGACGCAGGGGGCGGAGGGTAGGGCCGATGTCAGCCCGCGGGGCGATGCGCCGGGTTTCGTCCAGATCATCGATGCCGGCACCCTGGCGATCCCCGACCGACCCGGCAACAATCGGCTCGATACGCTGGAGAACATCATGGCCAATCCATCGGTCGGCCTTCTGTTCATGATCCCGGGTTACGACGAGACCCTACGCGTCAATGGTCGTGCAAGACTCAGCACGCAGCCGGACCTCCTAGAGGCCATGGCCGTGGATGGCCGACGTCCGAGACTGGCAATCGTGGTGGAGATCGATGAGGTCTTCCTGCATTGCGCAAAGGCATTCCGCCGCTCGCATCTCTGGGATCCCGCTAATCGGCAGGACAGGAGCGATATGCCGTCCCTGATCAAGATGATTCTAGACGACACGAACGGGGCACCCACCGATCAGCAGGTGATGAGCAAGATGGACGAAGACCTGGAGAATGATTATCGCCAGACCCTCTATTGAGGATTACTGCCTCAGTTGATGATCTTCATGCGGATCGCCTTGGCGACCAATTGCGTGCGGTTGACGCAATCGAGCTTGCGGATCGCATTGGTCATGTAGGCGTTCACGGTGTGGTCCGAGAGCGAGAGGATCTGGCCGATTTCGAGCGAGGTCTTGCCCTGCGATGTCCAGCGCACGACTTCGAGTTCGCGTGCCGACAAGACGTTGGAATTGCCTGCCGTGCGGCGCAACCGGTCGAAGACGTCGAAGGCCTGGATGCTCAGCATCGAAAGCTCGTTGATCTCCGGCATGGCCAGCGGGCTGCGGTCGCCGTCATAGCGGACGACGAAGCGGCTCCCGTCGACGGAATTTATCGAAAAGAGAATGCCAGTGATCAGCCGGTATTTCAGCATCAGGGCGGAAAATTCCGGCGGGCAGTCAAATGTCGGGGCCGACCCATCCGGTCCGATCGTCCAGGCATTGTGCATGATCGACCGGCTGATATGCGTGACTGTCGGGCAGTGTTTGAGGAATTCGAAACGATCGAATTCTCGGCAAAAATCGGCCGGAAGCGTCGTTTCCCGCACCAGCGGGCCGAGCAACTTGTCCTGGGCCGTGGGCGCGGCTGCCAAGCTCACATACTCAAGGCCGTATTCACGCGCTGCCCGGGACCAACTGTCCATCAGCTCGGCGCGGCTCTGACAGCTCCCGATATGCTCGCTCAAGAGTGCCTGTCTTTCTGGAAACATCTTATCAATTTCGAAAGTTGACATCAATTCGGAAGTTTAAGACCAATATATCAGTCCAAACGAAAAGCTAGCAGTTTTTCGGGGTCTGTCACGATTAATATGACTAATGTCTGACCGCTGCCGATCAAAATGGCAAGTGCCTGTTAGCCTGATATTCAAACGGGCAGGGCCGACACAGCCTTCACCTCTTCCATCACCGCGTAGGTGTGGGTTTCGCGCACGCCCGGAAGGGGCAAGATGACCTCGGAGAGGAATTGCCGGTAGGCCTCCATGCCGGCGACCCGCGCCTTGACCAGATAGTCGAAGCCACCGGCAACCATGTGGCATTCCATCACGTCGTCCGATCGCTTCACGGCCGCCGCGAAGGTGTCGAAAACATCCGCCGTGGTACGATCGAGCTTCACTTCGATGAAGACCAGGAGATTGCGTCCGAGCTTCTGGGGTGAGAGCATCGCCATGTAGCCGGTGATATATCCTTCCCGGGTCAGGCGGCGGACCCGCTCCGCGGTCGCGGTGGGCGACAGGTTCACCCGTTCGGCAAGCTCGATATTGGTCAGACGACCCTCGGACTGCAGGGCGCGCAGGATCTTGCGGTCAAGGCGATCCAGTTCTTTACTCATTCTCTGCCAAACTCCATTTCTCTAGTGAATATGCCAGAGAAGTGACCAAAGAATAGTGGGAAAGTCGGTAAATCCGAAGATATGTTGCGGATACCACGGAGGTGATAATGATCAAGCCAGCCACGACCGATTTCCCGCGCTTCGAAGCCCCCTATGCCGGCGACGACGACCAGCTCATCCGCCATTTCGCCTCGCGCCTGTCGCTCTCGGAGAGCCAGAACGGCGCCATCGACCGGCGGGCCACGACCTATATCGATGCCATCAGAAACAATTCCGGTTCAGTCGGCGGCGTCGAGGACTTTTTGCGCGAATACGGATTGTCGACCCGTGAAGGTCTGGCGCTGATGGTGCTTGCCGAAGCGCTTCTGCGTGTGCCGGATGCGCTCACCCAGGATCGCCTGATCGAGGACAAGCTGAAGGAGGGCGGCTGGAGCGAACACGAGGCGCATGGTGACAGCTGGTTCGTCTCTGCCTCTGCCTGGGCGCTCGGCCTCTCCGCCCGCGTCATCCGTCCCGGCGAGACGCCTGAAGGCGTCATGCGTGGTCTGGTCAAGCGCCTCGGTCTGCCCACGGTTCGCTCCGCCACCAAGCAGGCGATGCGCTTCCTCGGTCATCACTTCGTGCTCGGCGAGACGATCAAGGACGCGCTGTCGCGTGCAGCTAAGAGCGAGGAGCGCGGCTATCGTCACTCTTTCGACATGCTGGGAGAAGGCGCGCGAACGGCCGAAGACGCCAAGCGCTACTTCCAGTCCTATGCCAGCGCCATCGAAGCGATCGGCGCGCATATGGCAAAACACGGGAAGAGCCAGCAACTGCCGAACCGCATGGGCATCTCCGTCAAGCTCTCGGCGCTGCATCCCCGCTATCTCGCCACCCATCGCGACCGGGTGATGCGTGAACTGGTGCCGGATCTCCTGAAACTCGCGCAGATGGCGAAAGCCCATCAGCTGAATTTTACCGTCGATGCCGAAGAGGCCGACCGTCTCGAACTCTCTCTCGATGTGATCGCTGCCGTCTTTGCCGATCCGACCCTATCAGGCTGGGACGGTTTCGGTCTCGCCATTCAGGCCTATCAGAAGCGTGCGCCGCAGGTGATCGATTACATCGACGGCCTCTGCCAGCAGTATGGTCGCCGGATGATGGTGCGCCTGGTCAAGGGCGCCTATTGGGATACGGAAGTGAAGCGCGCCCAAGAGCGCGGCCTCGACGACTACCCGGTCTGGACCCGCAAGCAGGCGACGGATCTCTCCTATCTGCATTGCGCGGCGAAGCTGATGGAAAAGCGCGCCCGCATCTTCCCGCAGTTTGCCACCCACAATGCGCTCACCGTATCGACAATCATCGAGCTTGCCGGTGCCGATCGCTCCGGCTTCGAGTTCCAGCGCCTGCATGGCATGGGCGAGGCCCTCTACGATACGCTGCTGTCGGGCAATGATCGTATTGCCTGCCGTATCTATGCGCCTGTCGGCGGCTACCGCGACCTGCTCGCCTATCTCGTCCGTCGCCTGCTCGAAAACGGTGCCAACTCCTCCTTCGTCGCCGTTGCCGGTGACAAAAATATCCCGGTGACGGCACTTTTGGAGCGGCCGACCGAAAAGCTCGGCCTCGGCAATGGTCAGAGCGCCCGCCACAGCCAGATCCCCATGCCGCTTGATCTCTACAGTGACCGCCGAAACAGCGCCGGCTTCGAATTCGGCCATCGCGACAATCTCGAGCGGCTGATGGCCCGCATCGGCCAGCCGTTCCCTGAGATCGCGGCGCGTCCGCTGGTTCCGGGGGCAACCGGCGCGACCAGCGACGAGGCCGTGCTGTCGCCCGCCGACCGCTCTCGCAAGGTCGGGACCGTGCGCAATGCGACGCCTGCCGATGTCGACCGCGCCTTTGCTGCTGGACGACAAGGCTTTGCTCTGTGGTCGCGCACATCGGTCGAAGAGCGCGCGGCAACGCTGGACACGCTTGCCGACCTGCTGGAGGCCGATCGTGACCGTCTCCTGGCGCTGCTTGCGCTCGAAGCTGGCAAGACGCTGGACGACGGCGTTGCCGAAATCCGCGAGGCGGTCGATTTCTGCCGCTATTATGCAGCCCAAGCCCGCAAGCAGTTCGGCGAGGCCGAAGTCATGCCGGGCCCGACCGGCGAGCTCAATCGTTTGTCCTGGCGCGGTCGTGGCGTCTTCGCCTGCATTTCACCGTGGAATTTCCCGCTCGCCATCTTCCTCGGCCAGGTCTCGGCTGCCTTGGTCGCCGGCAATGCCGTCATCGCCAAGCCCGCGCCGCAGACGCCGCTGATCGCTTTTGAGGCCGTCAAGCTCTTCCACAAGGCGGGTGTCCCGGAAGACGTACTGATGCTCATGCCCGGCGCCGGCGACGTGGGGGCTGCCATCGCTGCCCATCCAAAGCTCGCCGGCATCGCCTTTACCGGCTCGACGGGCACGGCCCAGGCGATCAACCGGACGCTGGCTGCCAAGGACGGTCCGATCGTGCCGCTGATTGCCGAAACTGGTGGCCTCAACGCCATGATCGTCGATGCGACGGCGCTTGCCGAACAGGTGGCCGACGATGTCGTGATGTCCGCCTTCCGCTCGGCGGGCCAGCGATGCTCGGCGCTCCGCATCCTCTATCTGCAGGAAGACATTGCCGATGGCATGCTGGAGATGATCGAGGGGGCGGCCCGCGAGCTCAATCTCGGCAATCCGCTTGAGATCACCACCGATATCGGCCCTGTCATCGACGAAAAGCAGAAGGCGATGCTGGAGGCCCATATCACCGAGATGAAGCGGAGCCAGAAGGTGCGCTATGCCGGCAAGGTGCCGGCCACTGGCAATTTCTTTGCCCCGCATATCGTCGAGCTCGATCGTCCCGAAGCCTTGACCAAGGAGATCTTCGGCCCCGTGCTGCACGTCGTGCGCTGGAAGGCAAAGGCACTCGATCAGGTCATCGTCTCGATCGATGCCACCGGCTACGGACTGACGCTCGGCGTGCACAGCCGCATCGAGGCCACCATCCGCAAGGTCACCGAAGCGCTCGACACCGGCAATATCTATGTCAACCGCAACATGATCGGCGCCGTCGTCGGCACCCAGCCCTTTGGTGGCTCCGGCATGTCTGGCACCGGATTCAAGGCGGGTGGACCGGCTTATTTGAGCCGCTTTGCGGTCGAGCAGGTGATCTCGGTGAACACGGCCGCTGCCGGCGGCAATGCCAGCCTGATCGCGATCGGCGAGGGTTGATTGGCTTGCCCACCTCCCCCTTGAGGGGGGGGCGCCGCGAAGCGGCGGGTGGGGACGAAACCTATGCCAGACATGTTGATTGCGCCGGGAGGGGGCACCCCACCCCGGAGCTTCGCTCCGACCCTCCCCCTCGGGGCGCGCACCTCATTCCGTTCTCCTGCCGTGTGGGGGAGATGCCGTCCTTCGGCAAACTCAGGAGGGCAGAGGGGCGGGCTCCGCGGGAGCGAGAGGTCTCATGTCGCATTCAGCCTCATCCCCTTCGCTGTGAAAAAAGTCCTCTAACCTGCTTGCCAGCCGGGCTGCGTCGTCCGATCTTCTCGGCACACATGAGGGGCAGGGACACATGACCGTACCATCCGACATTGAGATTGCGCGCGCAGCCAGGAAAAAGCCGATCCAGGAGATCGGCTGCAAGCTCGGCATTCCCTCCGAAAGCCTCATTCCTTACGGCCACGACAAGGCGAAGATCTCCGCCAGCTTCATCAGGGGGCTGTCGGATCGTCCCGATGGCAAGCTGATCCTGGTGACGGCGATCAATCCGACACCGGCGGGCGAGGGCAAGACGACGACGACCGTCGGTCTCGGCGACGGGCTGAACCGCATCGGCAAAAAAGCCGTCATCTGCATCCGGGAACCCTCGCTCGGCCCCTGTTTCGGGGTGAAGGGCGGGGCGGCGGGTGGCGGTTATGCGCAGGTCGTGCCGATGGAGGACATCAATCTCCATTTCACCGGTGATTTCCACGCGATCACCTCGGCCCACAATCTGCTGTCGGCGCTGATCGACAATCACATCTACTGGGGCAACGAGCTTAACATCGACACGCGCCGCATCACCTGGCGCCGGGTCATGGACATGAACGATCGGGCGCTGCGCCAGATCGTGACGTCGCTCGGCGGCGCGTCCAATGGTTTCCCGCGCGAGGCGGGCTTCGATATCACGGTTGCATCGGAAGTCATGGCGATCCTCTGCCTCGCCACAGATCTCGAAGACCTGGAGCGGCGCCTGGGTGCCATTATCATCGGCTATCGTCGCGACAAGACACCTGTCTTTGCCCGCGACCTGAAGGCCGATGGCGCCATGGCCGTGTTGCTTAAGGAGGCCCTGCAGCCGAACCTTGTTCAGACGCTCGAAAACAATCCGGCACTCGTCCATGGCGGCCCCTTCGCCAATATCGCCCATGGCTGCAATTCCGTGGTGGCAACGAAGACAGCGCTGAAGCTTGGCGACTATGTGGTGACCGAGGCCGGCTTCGGCGCCGATCTCGGTGCGGAAAAGTTCTTCGATATCAAGTGCCGCAAGGCGGGGCTCACGCCTTCGGCCGTCGTCCTCGTGGCGACGGTCAGGGCGCTGAAGATGAATGGCGGCGTCGCCAAGGAGGATCTGGGACGCGAGGACGTCGCAGCGGTCGAGCGGGGTGCCGTCAATCTGGCGCGGCATCTGGAAAACCTCGCCAAGTTCGGCGTGCCGGCGGTGGTGGCGATCAACCATTTCACCAGTGATACCGAAGCTGAGATCGCCGCCGTCAAGGCGGTGGCCGAAGGTCTCGGAGCAGAAGCCGTGCTCTGCCGGCACTGGGCAGACGGCTCGGCGGGGATCACCGAGCTTGCCGAAACGGTGGTCCGGATTGCCGCGACGCCGTCGGTGTTTCGTCCGCTCTATCCCGATGCCATGCCGCTCTTTTCTAAGATCGAACGGATCGCAGCCGAGATCTACCGGGCCGGCGAAGTGACCGCCGACAAGGCGGTCCGTGAGCAATTGGCTGACTGGGAGAGGCAGGGCTATGGGGATCTGCCGGTCTGCATGGCGAAGACGCAGTATTCCTTTTCCACCGATCCGACACTGCGGGGGGCGCCTGAGGGCCACGAAGTGCATGTTCGCGAGGTGCGGCTCTCGGCCGGCGCCGGCTTCATCGTCGCAATCACGGGCGAGATCATGACCATGCCGGGCCTGCCGCGCGTGCCGTCCTCGGAAAGGATCCGGCTCAATACGGACGGCGCCATCGAGGGGCTGTTTTAGTCGGTCCTGAAAATTACCACTGAAATCTTGTGGTATTTCCGTCACGTCCGAGTGCGTGATAATTCATGATGAAAAGAATCATGTTTTATATCTTGACGATAGTAATCATGTTTTATACGGCATGATTACGGCGGGAACAACGCCTCCGCCACGTTTTTGACGCAATCACATTCGGCCGATCCGCTTTCGCCCTCGGAAGCGGGAACCCTTTCCTGCGGCCATCGAAAGGACGACACCCATGCGCTCCCGGTCCCTCCGCCCCATCTTGCTCGCCTGCACGGCGCTCGCAGCGATCACTTCGCTGGCGCCCGCCCAGGCGCAGACTGCTGCAACGACCACGACGAATGCTGACGAGACGCAACTGCAGACGATCGTGGTGAAGGGCAAACGGGTGGCGGCCGGATCGGTTGCCGATACGCCTCTGGCCACGGAGACGACGGCGGACGACATCCGGAAGAAGGAAATCAAGGACCTGAGCGACCTCGGCAATACGACCGAAGCCGGGATTGATTTCATCAAGTCGAAGCCCGGCAGGACCGGTGGCCTGTTCATCCGCGGTCTGACCGGCCCGCGCGTTGCCGTTCTGGTGGACGAGATTCCTGTTCCCTTCCTGCAGACCATTGCGCGTAACGGCGCGGGCTCACCGACGACTGGCATCAATGGTCAGCCAGACAGTTTCGACGTGGATTCGCTCGGTGGACTGGATGTCCTGCGCGGTGCCGATTCCAGCAAGGTCGGCTCTGGCGCGCTCGGCGGCGCGCTCGTTGCCCGCACGCTTGAGCCGGAAGATCTGATCGCCGAGGGGCGTAATTGGGGCGGTGTCGCAAAGACCGGCTATGACAGCGAAGACAATAGCTTCAGCAACTCCCTGGCTGTGGCCAAGCAGGTGGAAAATACCTCGGTGCTCTTCCAGGGCTCCTACACGCGCGGCCACGAGACAGACAACCAGGGCACAGCTGATATCTACGGTAGCTCGCGCACCGAGCCCAACCCTATGGACTTCGTCCGCAACAACCTGCTCTTCAAGTTCCGTCACAAGCTCGAGGGTGGTCACACCGTCGGTCTGACCGCGGAGCGGTACGACTACACGAGCGACAGCAATCTCAAGACGCTGCAGTCTTCCACGTTCACCACGACTACTGCCGCTTCCACCTTCCGCCCGGATGCCTATTTCGGCTGGGATGACGTCCGGCGCGAGCGTGTGTCCCTCGATTACTTCTACGAGGCACCTTCCACCGACACGCTCGTTCAGGCCGCCAGCCTGCGCCTCTACTGGCAGCAACTGAGCAAGGATGCCGGGTCCTTCGGTCTGCGCAACAGTGGCGCGCAATATCTCCGCGCCAACTCGGCAGAGGAACAGGATTTCGGGGTGATCGGCTCGCTGGTCTCCGAATTCGACACCGGCGCGCTTAGCCATCAATTGCGGTTGCGCGGCAATGCCACCACCTTCGAAACGCACCAGTTCATCTCGGCCTTCCCGGCCTCGGCGACGGTGGTCTCGCAGTCCGATGCACCCGATGTCGATGGCGTGACGCTGGGCTTCTCGATCGAGGATCAGATCACTTTCGGCGACAGCGGCTTCTCGCTCACACCGGGCATCCGCTTCGACTTCCACGATTATGAGCCGCAGGATTCGGCCGCCTATCGTGGCAATACCGGCTACAATGCCTTCGGCCTTCCGAAATCCTTCAGCGACAGCAACTTCTCTCCGAAGCTTCTGGCCGAATATCAGCTGAACGAAAGCGTTGGTGTCTTTGCCCAGTGGGCAATGGCCTATCGTGCACCAACCGTGGACGAGCTCTACGGCAACTTCACGAACACGCTGGGCGGCTATGCCAGCATCGGCAATCCCAATCTTGAGGCTGAGACCGGGCATGGCTTCGAGGTGGGTGCCAAGTGGAATACGGGTGATTTCAACGGCAGCGTGACGCTGTTCCACAATATGTACGACAACTTCATCAACAACGTGACGCGCGTTGGCGTGTCGCCACAGCCGGCAAGTCTCTTTACCTACGAGAACGTCCGTGATGCCCGCATCTCCGGTGCCGAGATCAAGACGCGGAAAGACTTTGCCAACGGCTTCTTCGCGGAAGGCTCTCTGGCGGTGGCCTATGGCGAATACGGCGATACCAATGCCCGGCTGCGCAGCGTAGCGCCGCTCAAGGCTATCCTTGGCCTCGGCTATCAGCAGGAAACCTGGGGAACGCAGCTGACCGGCATCTTCTCTGCCGCCATGCCCGATGACAACGTCGCCAACACCTTCGATGCCCCCGGCTACGGCGTCTTCAACGTGTCCGGCTGGTGGGAACCGGAGGCTGCGAAGGGGCTGCGCATCCAGGCTGGCGTCTACAACATCTTCGACAAGACCTATTGGAACGCGGTCGGGGTGGAATCGGTCAACCCGAATGCTGCAAGCTCGGCCAACCAGCCCACGGCCTTCTACTCGGAAGCCGGAACGACCTTCAAAATCTCGCTCACCCAGAAGTTCTGATCAGAGCAAGAACGATGGAAAGGCGGCGCAGCGATGCGCCGCCTTTTTTCATGGCGTCAACGGCAATAGCGGTAGCCGCTCTTCCGCTTGATGACGTCGAGATGCATGTGGTCCTGGTGGGTGGCGTCGCTGCCAGGGGAGAGCACAGTGGTGAAGTAGAGACAGGCAATGGCGTTGAAGGCGCGCTGGAAGGCAGCCTCGGCCGTGCCGTCATCCTGCTTTGCGATCATGACAGGCTCCTCTTCGTCGCCGAAGCGCAAGGCCGCAATGTCGATCGCATTGCCATAGGCGTGCTCTGATACCTTACCGGTCTCCTGGCTATTCCTGTTGCGGCAGACATAGCCGGAGGCGTGACGGATGGCGGTAAGCTTCGGCTTATCGGGGAAGGCGGCCTCTGCCGCCGGTTTCAACATGTCGCGTGTCATGCGCGCCAGCTGCAATGCCGTTTCGCAGCGGATGGTGGCCACCGGCTCAAGGGCGACGTCCGGGAGCAGCTTGGTCAGCGTGATCGGGGACGCGACGCCGCAGCCATCGGCGTCATCAATGGCCTTGTCTGTCTCGAAGCGCGCGCCAATCGCCTTGAGATCGGCAAGGCAGGCGGCAAGAGCCTTCGGGTCTTCGACCGGCGGGGGCGGGTCGACGGCAACGGCCTTTTGCTCCTCTGCATCCGGCTCGGCCCCCTCACTCGCCTCGTCCTTTTCGGCCTCTGTCTCCGCGGGGCTCGCCGGCTTTGCTTCTTCCTCAGCCTCGCCTGCCGGAGCCGTGGGCTTGTTCTGCGGCGTGGGAATGTCCTGGGGCTCGGCAGCTTTTGCCTCTTCTGGCGGTTTCGCTTCCGGATCTGGTGCCGACGTCGTCACTTCCGGTCGCATTTGCGGCAGGGGGCCGCGCGAGGGCAGGGTGAGCCCGGTCGCGATCGGCCAGGCAAGCAGGAGGCCGACCAGTGTCGGCGCTATCGTCTTCGTCATCTCGTCTTCCTGTTCCCCAGTCCCCAGGTCGAAAAGGCGCGAGCCGCCGAAAAGTTCATCTTCAGAGCATGGCAAAACGCCCTTGCTAAGGCGGCGGCTCCACGGTATTCCTTGGCGCATGAAGATCGTTTCGAAGAACATTGCTTGGTGGTGGGCACGCTGACGCGGCCTTGACCAGTCATGTCTTCTCGACGATTGACCCCAAAGCCGCCCGGAAAATCTCCTGAGGCGGCTTTTTTGTATTCAAGGCGCCGGGAGAGGGCCTCGAAGAACAGAAAAGGACAGACATGTCGACGATTTTGCAGGAAGACGGCTCGGAAGCCTATCAGACCCGCGGCGGTGTGACCGTCACGCGCAAGCGCCGGCCAACGCCCTACGCCGATGCCATCTCCACCTATGTCGACAAGCTCGACGAGCGGCGCGGCGCCGTCTTTTCGTCCAACTACGAATATCCGGGTCGTTACACCCGCTGGGATACGGCGATCGTCGATCCGCCGCTCGGCATTTCCTCCTTCGGCCGCAAGGTCTGGATCGAGACATATAATGGTCGCGGCGAAGCGCTGCTGACCATGATTGCCCAGGCGCTCGCCTCCGTGGACGATCTCGCGCTCGGTGCCCGCACCGCCACCCGCCTCGATCTCGACGTCAAGCCGCCGTCGCGTGTGTTTACCGAAGAAGAGCGCTCGAAGATGCCGACCGTATTTACGGTTCTTCGCGCGATCACGGCGCTGTTCTATTCGGAAGAAGACGCGGCCATCGGCCTCTTCGGTGCTTTCGGCTATGATCTGGCCTTCCAGTTCGATGCCATCGACCTGAAGCTCATCCGTCCCGATGACCAGCGCGACATGGTGCTCTTCCTGCCCGACGAGATCCTCGTTGTTGACCACTATTCCGCTAAGGCCTGGATCGACCGCTACGACTTCACCAAGGGTGATGTCACCACCATCGGCCAGTCGGAAGAGATCGCACCCGAGCCGTTCCAGCATACCGACACGATCCCGCCGCGTGGCGATCATCGTCCGGGCGAATATGCCGAACTCGTCACCAAGGCCAAGGAAAGCTTCCGCAAGGGCGACCTGTTCGAGGTGGTGCCGGGCCAGAAGTTCATGGAGCGCTGTGACAGCAAGCCATCGCAGATCTCCAAGCGGCTGAAGGAAATCAACCCTTCGCCCTATTCCTTCTTCATCAATCTCGGCCATCAGGAATATCTCGTCGGTGCCTCGCCGGAGATGTTCGTGCGCGTCAATGGTCGCCGCATCGAGACCTGCCCGATCTCCGGCACAATCCGCCGCGGTGCCGACCCGATCGAGGATTCGGCGCAGATCCTGAAGCTGCTCAACTCCAAGAAGGATGAGAGCGAGCTGACGATGTGTTCCGACGTTGACCGCAACGACAAGTCCCGCGTCTGCGAGCCGGGTTCGGTCAAGGTCATCGGGCGGCGCCAGATCGAGATGTATTCGCGCCTCATCCACACCGTCGACCACATTGAAGGCCGCCTGCGCGACGGCATGGATGCCTTCGACGGCTTCCTGTCCCACGCCTGGGCTGTCACCGTCACGGGTGCACCGAAGCTGTGGGCCATGCGCTTCATCGAGAAGCACGAAAAGAGCCCGCGCGCCTGGTATGGCGGTGCCATCGGCATGGTTGGCTTCAACGGCGACATGAACACGGGGCTTACGCTCCGCACCGTGCGCATCAAGGATGGCATTGCCGAAGTGCGTGCCGGTGCGACGCTCTTGAACGACAGCGACCCGCAGGAAGAAGAAGCCGAAACCGAACTGAAGGCCTCCGCCATGATTGCAGCGATCCGTGACGCCAAGAGCGGCAATGATGCTTCCTCCAAGCGCGGCGTGGCCCGGGTGGGCGAGGGGGTCAATATCCTGCTTGTCGACCACGAAGATTCATTCGTCCACACGTTGGCCAACTACTTCCGCCAGACGGGCGCGACCGTGAATACGGTGCGCACGCCGGTGCCAGAAGAGATCTTCGACAGCCTGAAGCCCGATCTCGTCGTGCTCTCGCCCGGCCCGGGATCACCGACGGATTTCGATTGCAAGGCGACGATCAAGAAGGCCCGCGCCCGCGAACTGCCAATTTTCGGGGTCTGCCTTGGTCTCCAGGCGCTGGCAGAAGCCTATGGCGGGGAGCTGCGCCAGCTCGCCGTGCCGATGCACGGCAAGCCGTCGCGTATTCGTGTGCTCGAACCCGGCCTCGTCTTCTCGGGGCTTGGCAAGGAAGTGACCGTCGGCCGATACCACTCGATCTTCGCCGATCCGTCGTCGCTTCCGCGTGAGTTCATGATCACCGCCGAAAGCGAAGATGGCACGATCATGGGTATCGAACACGCGAAGGAACCGGTCGCTGCCGTCCAGTTCCACCCAGAATCGATCATGACACTCGGCGGCGAAGCCGGCATGCGGATGATCGAGAATGTGGTGGAGAAGCTGGCGAAGCGGGCGAAGGTGAAGGCGGCTTGAGGGGTTGAGGCGGGGCGCGGCTGGAAACGGTCGCGCCTATCGGCTCATATATCCTCCTGCCAATCTTCCCGACCATGGCGAACACGAACGATCAGCACGCCGCCGCCGTCTTCAATCAGGTAAATCGCCAAGTGTGCTCGATTGCGCTGAACCCGGACCGGCGGCGATAACTCGGTTCTCTGTCGGGCCATCTCAGGTGTCGATGCGATCAGCTCGAAAAGGTCGAATAGGCCGTTGTGATAGGTTTGGGCTTGCCGAATGAGCCAGGTGCGGATGCCGATCTCGGCAATCTCGATTTCGAACACCGTGTTGCGACGTCGGACAGGTGGATATCGAAAGCCTGACCGTTTTCGTCCCCGCAATCAGGCCGCACGTTGAACTGGTTACGCGGCTCTCGGCTCGATCCGCTTCAATTCGTCCTCGATCTCGCGCCGCCGTTGCATGAGGTCGTAATCTGCTTGCAGTCCGAGGAAGAAACCTTCGGAAACGCCGAAATAGCGCGCCAGCCGTAGATCCGTGTCTGCGGTCAGCGAACGCTTGCCGAGCACAATTTCGTTGATGCGGCGAGGGGGCACGTTCACGGCGCGCGCCAGGGCGTTCTGGCTCAACACCATCGGCTTCAGGAAATCCTCAAGCAGGATGTCCCCCGGACTTGGGTTGGGCAAAAGGTCAGTCATGATAGTCGACGATCCCGACATCGCTTGGTCCTCCGCCATTCCAGGTGAAGCGAATGCGCCATTGGTCGTTGAGCCGGAGCTGTGCTGGCCGAGCTGATTGCCTTTCAACGCTTCCAGCCGGTTTCCTGGCGGCACGCGGAGGTTGTTCAGGTTCCGTGCACTGTTCATCAGGCGCAGTTTCCTGAGCGCCACAGCCTGTATGTCCGGCGGAAGTTTTCGGCTTCGCTGACCGGATGCGTTCAGTCTCGGCATCCGCGAAACTCTGGATCATAATCCACTATGACGCAGTGCGTCATGGCCTGCAAGGAGGGCATTGGCCCATGCCTACCCCCGCCCTACTCGAATAATGATGAAATCTCTCAAGATTTTTTCTTTCCCCTGAAAAATCCCGCTGACCCGATCGTTTTTCCCTTGGCAGCCTGCGTCAGGAGCCGGTGGTCTCAATGGTCATGTCCCGTCGTTGGACGGCTTCGGTCAGCGTTGAACCCGGTGAAACGGCCGCATGCGCGCGCAGCCTCGCTTCGAGGATGCGCTTTGCGGCAAGGCTCGGACGCTGCTGATCGTGTTTTGGTAACAGGGGACTTTTTATGCACATGTCGAGGGGAACTCACACGCGAAGCCTGAAGGCGAGCAGGCGGAGCATTGTTGCAGGCGTTTCGCTTCTGGCGATCTCGGTCGTTTCGGCGCATGGCCAGGATGCGACCAGCGAAGACGGCGCCACCGAGAACGGTGATACGAGGCTTGCGCCGATCGTGGTGACGACGACGGCCGAAGGCCAGCCGCCGGCCACGGGAACGGTCGGCCAGCCGCCGGAAGCCTATGCCGGCAACCAGGTGGCCAAGGGTGCCCGCCTCGGTTCGCTCGGCAATCGTTCAATCATGGAAACGCCGTTCAGCATCACGGCCTATACGGCAAAGCTGATCCGCGACCAGCAAGCGCGCACGGTCGCCGACATCACGCTCAACGACCCCTCGGTGCGCGCTGATGCGCCTGCCTTCAGCGAGCGCGATTCCTTCTTCATTCGCGGTTTTTCGGTGGTCAATCTGGACGTGCTCTATGACGGGCTGCCCTATATCGCCAATCCCCGTCGCAGCTACCTTGAAGGCATTGAGCGGGTCGAGGTTCTGAAAGGTCCGACTGCCTTCGTCAACGGCGGCATCGGCCGTGTCGGCGGTACCGTCAATCTCATCCCCAAGCGCGCCAGCGACGAACCGCTGACCCGCCTGACGACAACCTATATCAGCGACGGGCAGTTCTGGAACCATCTCGATGTCGGTCGCCGCTATGGCGCGGCCGGCGAATGGGGCATTCGCGCCAATGGCTCCTACCGCTTCGGCGATACCGCCATGGACAGTAACGAGATCAAGGTCGGCGTTGCCTCGCTCGGTCTCGACTACGAGGGTGAAGACGTGCGCGCCTCGCTCGATCTTAGTCATACGAACCAGAAGATCGATGCGCCGACATCGCTGTTCAATGCGGCGGCCTCCGGCATTGCGATCCCGGATGCTCCCGATGGCCGTATCAATACGGCGAGCCCCTTCGAATATCACGACAGCACCCACAGCATGGCTGCTGCCCGGGTCGAATATGATCTGCTCGACAACACGACGCTTTATGCTGCCGTGGGCGCCAGCCGCTATCGCGAGGACTTCCTGACCTCGTCCTATACGATCAACAATGCCAACGGCAATGCGACCTCGGAGCTTGCGATCCAGCCGCAGCAGATCGATGGCTATTCCGGGGAAATCGGCATCCGTTCAGAGTTCGAGACAGGCCCGGTCAACCACAAGGTCAATCTCTCGGTGCAGAAGAGCCTCAACGAGAACTACCGTGGCGGCTTTGCGCCCGGTGCACTCGGGCTGCCCGGATCCTATTCGACCAATATCTACAATCCGAGCTACCTGCCTGGTAGCGCCGTGAGCAGTCTCAATCTGCCGACATCGGACAACCTGCCGCTGTTTGCCGACCTCTTGTCCACCAGCGTCGCGTTTTCGGACACGCTGGGTTTCTTCGACGAGCGCCTCGAGGTCACACTCGGTGGCCGCTATCAGGAAATGCGCCAGAGGGGCTTCAACACCCGGCCCGATCGCGGGACGGTCGGCGTGCAAAACTACTATTATGACGACGCCCGTTTCAGCCCGGCCGTTGCCGCCAATCTGCGCCTGATGTACGGTCTCTCAGTCTATGCCAACTATGTCGAAGCATTGACGGAAGGGGCGATTGCCCCGGCGACCGCCGCCAATGCCAACGAGGTGTTCCAGCCCTTCGTCAACGAGCAGAAGGAAATCGGCTTCAAATACGATCTCGGCAGTGTTGCGTTTACCGCCGCCCTGTTCGAAATCCGACAGGCGAGCGGGTATACTACGGCTGCCACGAACATGTATTCGGTTGACGGTCTACAGGTGAACCGCGGAATCGAACTCTCCGCTTTCGGCGAGCCGATCGGCGGCTTGCGGCTCCTCGGCGGCGTCACGTTCCTCGATGCGGAACTGGCACGGACCCGCAATGGCGCCTTCGACGGCAAGGATGCGCCGGGAGTGCCGAAGACGATGGTCAGCCTTTACGGCGAGTATGACCTGCCATCGATCGAGAACCTGACGCTCACCGGTCGCCTCGTCTACAGCGGCAGTACCTTCTACGACCAGGCCAACACGCAGAAGGTCGATGGCTGGACCCGCGTCGATCTCGGTGCGCGCTACAAGTTCGAACGTGAGAACGGCAAGCCGATTGAAATCCGGGCGAATGTCGAGAACGTCTTCAACGAGAACTACTGGGCATCGTCCGCGCGTGGTTTCCTCGCGGCCGGCGCACCCCGGACATTCATGCTCTCCGCCTCCTTCGATTTCTAAGCGTTGACAACACCCTGACGAAGGAATTGGCCGCGCTGTTCACGGCGCGGCCTTTCGGTTCTGTGCAGAGAGCATCTCCTGCCTTGACCTTTCCTCAACCCTTCGGCATTACGCTCACACTTCAACGAACCGCCCGCTTTGCCGGGCGGTTTTGTCGTTTTGGAATTGCGTCTGCAATTCACTCGCATCTGCAGGGAAAAGGCCATGGTGGCTGACAACAACACTTACGTTCGGCGGCTCGCGCTCTTCGGCATTCCGCTTGCCTTCGGTGTCATGGGGCTGAAGCTTTGCGCCTGGTGGGTGACGGGTTCGGTCGCGCTCTTGTCCGATGCGTTGGAATCCACCGTCAATGTGATTGCCGCCTTCCTTGCCTATTTCGTCATCCGCTATGCGCAGAAGCCGGCGGATGACGATCATCCCTATGGCCACCACAAGGCGGAATATCTCTCGGCCGTTCTCGAGGGCGTGCTGATCGTGGTGGCGGCACTGCTCATCATCCGCGAGGCGATCCCGGCCCTTCAGAACCCGACCTTGCCCGATGCGCCCTTCCTTGGGCTTGCGATCAACGGCCTTGCTGCCGTGATCAATGCGGCCTGGGCGACCATCCTCATCCGCGTCGGCAGAAGCCACCGTTCGCCTGCGCTGTCGGCCGATGGGCAGCACATCATGTCGGATGTCGTCACCTCCGTCGGTGTGATCGTCGGTCTGCTGCTGGTGCTGGCGACCGGCTATGCCATCCTCGATCCGGTGCTTGCGATCCTCGTTGCGCTCAACATCATCTGGCAGGGCTGGAAGGTAATCGCGCAATCCGTCGCCGGGCTGATGGATGTCGCCGTCTCCCCCGAGGAAGCCGAGGCGATCCGGCAGGCGATCAAGGACAATTCGGAAGGATCGCTGGGCGTCCATTATCTGCGCTCGCGCCGGGCAGGGGCTGCGACCTTCGTCGCCTTCGATCTGGTCGTGCCCTCGACGATGAACGTGCGCGACGCTCATCTGATCTGCGACCGGCTCGAAATGGCCGTGCATGATGCCGTGCCCGGCACCCGCGTTACCATTCACGTTGAGCCCGAAAACGAGATGGCGCATGGCGCCGGCATCGAACTCGGGCGGTAAATTCAAAGGATCCCATCATGAGCAAGACCGATACTTCAGGGCTGACCCAGCTCGGCCAGAGCGTGGAGGCCCCGACCAGCCCCGAAACCGCCATTCTCGAGCGGGTGCCGAACGGCAATGCCGGGACGGATTATGTCGTGCGCTTCACAGCACCCGAGTTTACCTCGCTCTGCCCGATGACCGGTCAGCCGGATTTTGCCCATATCGTCATCGACTACATTCCCGGGGACTGGCTGGTGGAATCGAAGTCGTTGAAGCTTTTCCTGTTTTCCTTCCGCAATCACGGCGCCTTCCACGAGGATTGCTCGGTCTATATCGCCAAGCGCATCGTCGAACTTCTGGATCCCAAGTGGCTGCGTATCGGTGCCTACTGGTATCCCCGCGGCGGCATCCCGATCGATGTCTTCTGGCAGACCGGCGAGCCGCCAAAAGGCGTCTGGCTCCCCGAACAGGGCGTCGCCACCTATCGCGGACGCGGTTGATCTCAAACGCTTCGGGTGACTTCCCGCGCCCGAAGCGCTAGCCTCCGGCCCGTTGCATCCGGATCGGAGGCCCTTCATGCCACAGTTTCTTGCCGTCTATACGATGAAGCACGAGGACTTCGCGCGCTTCCGTAACCTGCCCAAGGCGGAGCAGGATGCGATCGATGCCGAGGGCATTCCGAACTGGATGGCCTGGGAGGAGCGCAACGCTGCCGCCATCGTCAATCGAGGCGGCATGGTTGGCAAGACCACGCGCGTCACCAAGCATGGCATAGCCCCGGCGACAAATGGGATCTGCGGCTATCTGATTGTCGAAGCGGAAACGGCAGAGGCGGCAGCCCTGCTTTTCGAAGACCATCCGCATATCACCGTTTTTCCCGGTGATGGCGTCGATATCATGCCCTTCGTTACCGATCCGCCGGACTGAGGTCAGCGTCTGCGTCATATCTCTCAGTACAAACAAAACCGGCGGCCAGGAACCGCCTGTTGCATCTTCGGATAGGGCTTGATCAGCCGAAGGCGATCAGAGCGTCGCCTGAGGTTGTCATCAGGCCAATCCATCTTATGACCATGGGGCCGAGGCGGCTTACGCAGAGGCCAAGCGCGATGCCTGTAACATGCGGTGCTGCGGCGGCAATCAGGAACCCGATGCTGAGAGGAGGTCGCCGACGCGCAGATGCCGACGACGGCGGCTAGGGCTGCGACCGACAGGCAGCGTGTGGCTGCGGCGAGGAGGAGGTCGAGACCGTTGACCGAGGCGAGGATCGCCAGCATCGACACGAAGCGTGGGAGGGAGATGCAGACCACCAAGGACCCGTTTTCGCACGGATCGATGCGGGCAAAGGCTGGGGCTGCGGTCAGCCTGGACAAGGCGGCGCCGCAAGTGCAAGGCGCTTCAACCTGTCCGTGTCTCTTTCCTGATTCGACCAAAGCGTCCGGTATTCGCGTCCCCCGATCGTTACTTTTCAATGATGAGAAACGTCAGCGCAAGCCGTTCTCCGTCGTCCACGGAAACACGGAGCAAATCTATGTCGAATAGCGGAGGTCGCAAACCAAATCTCGATGATCGCAACCGCCTTCTCCCTGTCATCGAGGGTGGCATCTCCGAAGGTGACTGAGGTCGCCGACGGCGCGAAGTAAACAGTGACAGTTACTTAAAATCGGATCGGCTGCGGTCACGCCGGAGGCCTCTTGTGTCCGAAATTCCCGACTTGCGCCACGCCACGGATGAGCCGTTTTGCCGAAGTAATGGTGGCTATCGCAACCAATGATAATCAAACATCTGATTCGAAACTCATTTTTGAGTTCCGCCAGTGTCATTAATCATCATTAATTTTGTGTTAGTAAAGTATTGACCATGGCAACTAAGGTGTGGTTCTATTCCTTTCAGCCGTTCTGCGTATGATTGCAAGAATTGCGCTGCACATATAAAAATAACTAAATATATATTGTGGCGTTTGCAACGGATTTGGCGCGACCGGCGCTCGTTCTGTGTCGTCAGGGTTGGTGTTTTATTGTCTCTGCCGGCGCGCGGGGACTCTTAAAAAATGAAAATATACATGTAGATTCTCCGGAATAGTCTGGAGAGTGGAAAGCTCTGTCGTCTTGTGCTGCCTAATCTCTGTCTGAGGTGGATGAGTACAGATTGAAATCGGGGCGATAAGTTAAAACAGAGGAGAGAGACTATGAAAACTATTCTTGCAACTTCGGTCATTGTGTTGATGGCTACTTCTGCGATGGCGGGTGGCCCGAAGTGGCCGAAGCCACATAATCCGCCGGTCCCGGCGCCTGAGGTGAACATGCTTCAGGTCTTCAATGGCATCCAGTCTGCGTTGAACAAGATCGAAGGCGGGAAAGACGTCAGCGGCGTGGAGCAGGAAGCCTTGAACGCTGCCAACCTGATCAACCTCCCGGACGAAGAACTCGACGTGGTAACCCAGGTTGCGGCTGGCGCGCAGCTTGCTGCCAACTACGTGAACTTCTCCAAGGATCTGTCCGAGGTCACGCAGTCGGCGACGAACGTCTTGAACTCGCTCACCGTCGATTCCGTGACGGGTTCGATCACACAGACGACGACGGCCGGCCAGTCCGCGTTGAATGCGGTTGAGGGTGTCGGCTCCTACAGCTGGAAGCATGGGAAGTATGGCGGCTATGGCAGCGATGACATCAATGACGTCACGCAGACAGCTCTCAATGCGGCGAACCTGGTCTCGCTCGGCAGCGTCAGTGAAGATCTGAACATCGTTCAGACCTTCACAACTGGCCAGCTTGCTGCGAACTACGTCGGTGCGCTCGACAACGTATCGAAGGTCACGCAGAGCGCGACGAACGTCGCCAACTCTATCGGTGCAATCACCGCGGGTGAGTGACTTGTTTGGATGGGGGCGAGTGTCGACTCGCCCCCATTTTCTTCCAATAGATGTCTGAGGGGTTCCGGTTCATGACGAGCCGGGATGCGTGTTGTCATGTTCCGGAGTTTGCGAGTTCCCCTCGCAGTTGCCTGTGGGGTCGCCATTGTGGTGCCCGGCTTTCCGGCCGCGGAACCTCTCGAACTGGTCGCGTCTGGTGAGGCCGTGCGCTCTACCCAGATCATGCAGCGTTTCGCTAGTCAGCAGGATGCGACGCAGGTGTTGAACTGGAGCGCACCATCGTCGGCAGTTGGAGTTCGGCAGATAGCCAGCAATGCGGGCAATCTCGTCGATATCAATGATAGGGCGCTGAAAAGCGTGCGTCAGGATTTCGACGGAAAACAGCTTTCGCTGAATGAAATCGTGCTGAACACCATTGCTGCCCTGGAGTCGATCGAGCAGGATTCCTCCAATGTCGGCAATGCTGTGATCGGCGGCGATATCGGCAATGTCGAGCAATACTTCGCTGATGGTTCTGTGCAGCACGCGATAAACCATCTTGTCCTGCCTGACTTGCCGAACACAGTGCGACAGGTCGGCCTCAACACCATGAATTTGGTCTATTCCGAGCAGTCGGTGGCGCTGAGCTCGCAGAATTTCACCAAGCAGGCCGAACAGGTTGTCGACAACAGACTCAACGTCACCGGGGTCGGGGCCGGCGGGGCGATTGTCCAGGAGGGTACCAATCTCGGCAACATCATCATCGCGCGCAATGTCGATGAGGTCGTGCGCGATTTCTCCGGCGATCAGGTCATCAACAATGTGGTGACGCTACAAAATGGGGCGCGTTGGGGATCGATCAGTCAGAACGGCATCAATATTGCGAACTACATCGAAGCGGAGAGCATCGGCTATCTCCGCCAGACATCCAGCAATGGACAGCAGATCGTCAACAACCGGGTCGAGCAGGTCACGCTCGACGGTCTGACGCAGACGATCACTTCGCCGAACATCACTCAGAATTCGAACAACTATGTCAACGTGATCGTCCTGAAGAAAACGCTACCGGACGGCACGTCACAAGTGGTCGATGTGCTGCAGTCTGCCGAGTATGGTCAGACCGTCCAGGGCGCAAACGCCGGCGCCGTGTCCCAGACCGGCAATGCGGTCGTGATCGAGCGCTGATCGCACGACTGCTGCCTGTTCAGGTGGTGATCTTCTGTTTCAGTACTGTCAATAATCTGCGCAGGCCGGATCCTGGCACCATTGCGGGAAATCGATCCATGGTGCGTCAGGCCATTGTGCCGGCTTCGTCTCCATGTAAGACGCGGCCGCGCGAAGGTAGTTGTCTTGCGCTTTCACCAGTTTTGTCGAACAAACATAGGCGGCGTGCTGTTTTATCAGCTTGCCGATGCTGTCCTTCGAGCGTTGATCCACGGTATTCGGCACCGGCTGGTTCAAGGTTGCGAAGTAGGCGTCAATGCTGCTCGTTACGCTCATCGGCGAACCCCGGACATAGGATTCGCATGTCGCGCCGGTTCGCTTCAGTTCCACCATGGCACGCACCATGTTCTCGACAGCGGTTGTCTCGGACGCGGCCGGTGTCGCGCCAAGGCCTAATGCAAGTGTAAAATATGCAAAAATACGCATCGTAGTCGCCTATACAATCGCTCTTCGCTTAAAGAATTTTTGCTTCATTCATCGTCTATTGTCCAGCGTCGTAATATGCGCCCCTGTTGTTGTTTCAAGGTGTTGTCTTTCAGCAACGAGCCAGCGGCGACTTTTCTGCTCTCTTGTTTTGTGTGTATATTTCCGCTGTGTCTCGATGGCTTTAGTGCTATCCAACCCCTAGTAATTGGGTGGAAAGAGATGCGTAAACTATAAAGTTATGGGGGTATTATGATCAATTCTCCGCATGTCGCCTGGCTTGTTGCGTTGGGTCTCGTCAGCCCTGCGGCTGCTCTCGCGAATGGCCTCGGTGAGGATCGTCCCTATCAGTTTCGCACACCCAACGAGCGCCAGGTCCTTCTCAACCTTGAGCGTACCCGCCTCGAACTGCAGGGCAAGTTCCCGGCGACTGGCGTCGGATCGTCGGCCGGTCTTGGGACCCAGCAGACCGGCAATGCCACGACCATCACGATCAATGGCTCGGGAAATACAGTGACTGTCGATCAGGACAATTCCGGTGATCAAACGATCACCCAGACCGACAGCAACAATTCCATCCTGAACAATTGAGGCTTGGGGCATGACTTCTGGTAAAATCCGCAGTCTCTTGCTCGCCCCCGTCCTGTTGCTCGCCGCATGCCAGTCGCAGACGGCCGAGAAGGCCCCAAAGGAACCTTTCCTTGGGCCAGTGCCGATTGCCACGCGTACGCCGGTCGACGCAGCGCTTGAATGCCTGAGCAAGACGCCCGAGGTTCAGCGCTACCCGCGCATGTTTGCCGTCCACGTCATCACCGACCAGACTGGCCGCTATTCGTCCGAAGAAGCAGGCAACTACCTGCCGCGCGACAGCGCCGGAATGATGGTCTCGCTACTGCAGAAGGCTGGGGTAAAACAGGTTAATCGGTCAAACACGGCTGTTTCCGAATGGGAGATCGCCCGCGCCCGTGAGCAGATCCTGGGCGACGGCGGCAATGTGGTTGTCGGCGACGAGAGCCTGCCGTTCCGCCCCCTCGTCAAGGGGGCGCTACGCGGCTCCGACTATGTCATCGATGGTGTGATCACGCAGCTCGACTTCAACACCTATTCCAGCGGCCTCGAGGCAACCGTGGGTGGCGGCGGCGGTGGCGCCCGTCGGTTTGCCGTGACAGCGGCCGTCGACATCCGGGTCACGGACACCAAGTCGACACGCATCGTCAAGGCCAAATCCTATTCGAAGCAGGCCGTCGGACGCGAAGTCTTTGCCTCCGTCTTCCGCTTCTTCTCCGATGAGTTGTTCGACATCAAGATTGGCACGAAGTCACAGGAAGGCTTGCAGGCCGCGATTCGCTGGACACTCGCTGATGCAACCTATGATCTCGTCAAGGAATTGACCGGGCACAAGGGCGCCTGCGACGTCTATCTGCCCAAGGCGTCCCAGGACGATCGGGCCGAGACCGCAGTGGTCGCCTCGACCAATTGAGCTCGGGCTGACGGCAGCTGGTGTGGCGCAGTCCGTAGCGTCTTCCTTCATCCTTGAACGGGTCTGGGCGTCGCTTGTTTTCGCTCACGTTTTCCGTTCAATCCGTTGAAGGCGCTGCTGCTGGGTCACTTTTACACGCCCAGTACTTCTGCGCAGCGCGACAGGCTGAAGCCATCGCCGTCGGTGTCGTTGCTGGCACGGATGCTGGTGATTGCGCCTGCAGTATCGCTATTGATCTGCAACTCACAGAAGAGCTGCTGATATTGCGGCGGCGTGATCATCTCGGATTCCCAGAAGGGATCACGGGTTATGACGCGTGTCTGGGTCACGACCGTCTGGCCGGATCCGTCGGTGCGGGTTTCCGTGCGCACGATGGTGCGGTCCGGTTCCGGGCTCGAATACGTCGGCGGGATGTAGCGTGTCTTGTCGCCGCCGCGCCATGTGTAGATCTTGCCGGATGACAGCGGATATTCACTCTCCGGCGGACCATAGGCTGCAAAGAAGCGCTCGACGGGTTGGCCGATCCAGCGCGACTGCAGGGCGCGATTGGCATCCTCTGTCGTCGTGCAACCGGCAAGCAGCGATAGCGGCAGAAGAAAAGCGGCGATCAGGTCTCGGGCGGGGCGCATCTGGTTCTCGCAAGACAGGTACGTGTTGAGGTCTTCAGTCGTACTGCGTCGGTGGCGTCGCCCGCAAGATGATGTGGTGGTCTGTCGGGCTGAAGTCCTGGTCCAATCCTGGTCGTTTTGAGCTGATGGGACTGGACCGACTGCGTGTTCCATGGCTCCCTGTCCTTGGAGGCATAGGTGAGAGGCGCAATTCAATGATGACACTGCATTACAGTCGCAATCCCAATCCGCGGCTTGCCGTGGCCGTCGCCCGTCATCTGAGCGTGCCGATCGAGTTCGTCTTCGCCGCGCCTTTCGCGCCCGGCCAGGCGGAGCGCTACCTGTCGCTCAATCCCAGCCTCTCCATTCCGATCCTCGAAGAGGAGGGGCGGCGCAGCCTGTGGGAGGCTGATGCGATCGCCTGCCGGCTGTCCCGGCTTTCGGGCACAGGCTTCTGGCGGACGGATGAGGACGAGCCGGACATGATCCGCTGGCTGAGCTGGGGCAAGGCGAATTTCGTCCGTGCCTGCGACATGGTGCATTTCGAATATGGGACCAAACAACGTTACGGGATCGGCCCTGTCGATGCAGCAAGGGTAGAGGAGGGGCTCAAGACCTTTCGACAGTCGGCCGGCATTTTGGAGATCGAACTCAAGGCGCGGCCCTTCCTGCTCGACAGCGGCCTTTCCTATGCCGATTTTCGGATGGCGAGCTTCCTGCCCTTCAACGACGTTGCGGGGCTGCCGCTCATCGACTACCCCGCGGTCTATGCCTGGTACCGTCGGCTGGAGGTGCTGCCTGCGTGGTCCGATCCCTTCGCCGGCCTCGATGCGCCCTCGCTACCTTTCGCACCGCTCGCCGCTGAAAGAGGGGCTTTGCTCCCGCCTGAACCACGGGAGTGAGCCGCGTTTCGGCTTGTTTGCCCGGGTGGCGATCCCATATCTGAAAGAAAGCCCAACACATGTCCGCCCCCACGGACAAGGAGTGCCATTTTGTTTTCCTTCGACAACAGTTACGCCCGGCTGCCACAGAGTTTTCATCGACCGGCGAGGCCGGCCGCCGCAAGGGCGCCCGGCCTGATCCGCTTCAATCATGTGCTGGCCGAGGAGCTCGGGCTCGATCTTGAGGATGTTAATGAGGGGCGGCTGGCGCAGGTGTTCGGCGGACAGGTGATTCCGGTTGGCGCCGAGCCTCTGGCTCAGGCCTATGCCGGCCATCAGTTCGGCCATTTCAATCCGCAGCTCGGCGATGGGCGCGCGTTGCTGCTCGGCGAAGTCATCGACCGTGCCGGCAGGCGCCGCGACATCCAGCTCAAGGGCTCGGGCCCGACGGCCTTTTCGCGCAATGGCGACGGCATGGCAGCCCTTGGCCCGGTGCTTAGGGAATATATCGTGTCGGAAGCCTTTGCCGCCCTCGGCGTCCCCGCCACCCGGGCGCTCGCCGCCGTTTCGACGGGTGAACGGGTCGTCCGCGAGACCATGCTGCCAGGTGCGGTTTTCACCCGTGTTGCCGCAAGCCATGTCCGCGTGGGAACCTTCCAGTTCTTTGCCGCCCAAGGCGACGAACAGGCGGTTCAGACGCTCGCAGACCACGTGATTGATCGCCATTATCCCGAGGCGCGCGAGACGGACAACCCTTACCTCGCGATGCTGACAATGGTCGCCGAACGGCAGGCACGGCTCATCGCCCGCTGGCTCTCGATCGGCTTCATCCATGGGGTGATGAACACCGACAACATGGCGATCTCGGGCGAGACCATCGATTTCGGCCCTTGCGCATTTCTCGATGAGTATGATCCGCGCAAGGTCTTTTCTTCGATCGATCAGCGCGGCCGTTATGCCTATGCCAACCAGCCCGGCATCGGTCAGTGGAATATCGCCCGGCTTGCCGAATGCCTGTTGCCGCTGCTTGATGCGGACGAGGAAAAGGCGATCGAGGCGGCGAACGGTGTCTTGAAAGCCTTCGGCGACGTCTTCCAGGACGCGTGGCTTGAACTCTTCAAGTCCAAGCTCGGTCTCACGGGCGAGGGCCCGGACGATCGGCTGCTGATCACCGATCTCCTTGAACTGATGCACCAGGGTGAGGCCGATTTCACGCTGACCTTTCGTACTCTGTCGAAGGTCGCTGGCGGGGCGGCCGTCGAAACGTTCACCGATCTCTTCACCGTGCCGCCGCCGGGGTTGTCCGATTGGATCATCCGCTGGCAGGCCCGCATGGATGATGATCGCACCGCCGCCGCGCGCCAGGCGGCGATGGAGGCGGTCAATCCGGCGCTGATCGCCCGCAATCACCGGATCGAGGAGGCCATTGCCGCTGCCGTCTACGGCGATTTCTCCTTCTTCCACCGGCTGGTCGAGGCGCTTGCCAATCCTTACGTGGAGGATCCCGACATCGCTGACCTGCGCGTGCCCCCGACGCCAGACGAGCGGGTCACGCGAACCTTCTGCGGAACCTAAGTTACCCTTCGCGTCGGTGAGTGAGACGCAGCACGGAAAAAAAGGCGCCCCTTCCGAGGCGCCTTTTCTATTGACCGACGAATGCGACCGATCAGATTGCCGACGGCTGCAAGGTCATCGAGGTGCCGGTGGCAGCGATGTTCAGGCCGATCTGGCCGGAAATGCTGACGGGCTGCAGGTGGATCGAGCCGGAGGTGCCGCCGAACAGCACATTGGCACCGATGCCGGCACCGACGGTCGCTTCCGCAGTCGCACCGCCATAAAGGCCGCCGAGCGAGCCCTTGTGGTAACCGGCGGTCGGGGCGAAGACGGCCCAGACCACGCGGCTCTGGGTGGTGAAGCCGAGGTCGACGCCGAACTTCTTGATTGAGCCGGAATAGGTGTCGAGCGGCTCGCCGTCGATCACGGAGGTGAAGGCGCAATCGGCGGTCTTGGCCGAGCCGAGGACATAGCCGAAGCCGCCGCCGATCTGGCAATCCAGGTAGCCGATGCGAACACCGCCGACACGGTCGCTTTCGATGACGACGGGGGCAGGGGCCGCGCCGGTCATGTCTGCGGCGGTGGTGATGCCGGCCGAGGTGAGGACGGGGAGGGCGGCGAGGGTGAGCGTAACGAATTTCTTCATGGGATTTCTCCTTCCATGTTCTGCTGCCCGCGGGGAGGGTGGCCGTTTTCGGCTTCTCGGACAGCGTGGAACAACGCCTATCGGCAAAGATTGATCCAACTGAGGCTGAAGATAGGCGGCAAGGTGGCGATCCACCGGCTTATCGGCCTAAGGAGAACCGGCGCCGCGCCGGGCTTTCCTTGCCGGAACATTTGCGCCGTTCGGCGCTTGTCCCGGACACTCAAGCCGGAGGCCCCCATGACGCTCACCCTTCCCGAACTCGCCAAGAAGATGCAGAAGATCGACTTCTGCATGATGATCACCAAGTCCGAATTCGGCGCCATCGCCAGCCGACCGATGAGCAATAACGGCGATGTCGACTATGACGGCGACAGCTACTTCTTCTCCTATACCGACACCCGCAAGATCCGCGAACTGACGGCCGATCCGACCGTGTCGCTCACATTCACCGCCCCGCCCAGCCTGCTCGGAAAGCCTGGCATCTTCGTCGCCGTCGAAGGTCGCGGCAGCCTTATTGCCGATAAGGCCGTCTTCGAAGCCCATTGGACCAAGGATCTCGATCGCTGGTTCCCCGAGGGCATGGACACACCCGGCATCATCATGATCAAGGTGCATGCCGAGACCATCCAGTATTGGGATGGCGAGGACAATGGCGTGATCCGCGTCTGATTTTCACCTGCGGCAAACACATTAAATGGGCGTCGACTGTTGTCGGCGCCCATTCTCGTTCCCGATGCGACATCCCTTCCGCCCATCGCGCCGCGATCAGACGGATTTTGCGGTGCAAACGGGTCGTGGGTCTCTTGCAGAATGTCGCAGACAGGCTGCAATTGTCTTTGCCCGCCTCTTAAGATCGGTGCCACATCATCCACTCCCAGACATCAGGGTTCACAAGGCTATGGTAGAGTTTCCGACCAAGGCGAAAGTCGTCATCATCGGTCTAGGCGGCATCGTCGGCGCGTCGATCGCGCATCATCTCATCGAGCGCGGCTGGGATGACATCGTCGGCATCGACAAGTCCGGCATTCCGACCGATATCGGCTCGACCGCCCATGCCTCCGACTTCTGCTACACCACCTCCCACGACTACCTCTCGGTCTGGACCACACAGTATTCGATCGATTTCTACGAGAAAATGGGCCACTACGCCCGCATCGGCGGTCTCGAAGTCGCCCGTACCGGCGACGATACCTGGATGGAAGAGATCAAGCGCAAGCTGTCGTCGGCCCGCGCCTTCGGCACCCGCGCCCATTACGTCTCTCCGCCGGAGATCAAGAAGCTCTTCCCGTTGATCGAGGAAGATCAGGTCATGGGTGGCATGTTCGATCCGGATGCCGGCCTCGTCGTTCCCCGCTCACAGACCGTTGCCGGCAAGCTCGTCGATGCGGCTGAAAAGTCCGGCAAGCTCAAGATGTTCGGCAATACGCCGGCCCAGTCGCTGATCGTCGAGAATGGTCGCATCAAGGGCGTCGTCACCCATCGCGGCACGATCATGGCCGATCACGTCGTCGTCTGCGCCGGCCTCTGGGGCCGCCTGATTGCCGAAATGGTCGGCGAAGACCTGCCCGTCATGCCGGTCGACCATCCGCTGACCTTCTTCGGTCCGTATAACGAGTTCGAAGGCACCGGCAAGGATATCGGCTATCCGCTGCTGCGCGACCAAGGCAATTCCGCCTATATGCGCGATACCGGCGACCCGAAGACATCAGAGGGCGGCCAGATCGAATGGGGCTATTACGAGCAGCACAATCCGCGCATGTGCCATCCGCGCGAGCTCCTCGAAAAGCACGAGGCGCGGCTTTCGCCCTCGCAGCGCGACCTCGACATGGAGCAGATCCTCGAGCCGCTCGAGCGCGCCATGGAGCTCACCCCGATCCTCGGCGAACTCGGCTACAATGAGAGCCATTCGTTTAACGGCCTCCTGCAGGTCTCCGCTGCCGGCGGACCTTCGTGTGGCGAAAGCCAGAAGGTGCGCGGGCTCTGGTATTGCGTCGCCATCTGGGTCAAGGACGGCCCCGGCTACGGCAAGCTGATTGCCGACTGGATGACGGATGGTCGCACTGAGATCGACCACAACTCGATCGATTACGCCCGCTTCTATCCGCACCAGCTGACCGAAGACTTCATCGCCGGCCGCTGCTACGAGGCCGCCCAGAAGATTTACTTCCCGGCGGTCCACACCCGCGAACCCTATGCATCCGGTCGCGGCGCGAAGCGCTCGCCGATGTATGAACGCGAGGTCGAGCTCGGCGGCTATTTTATGGAACTCGGCGGCTGGGAGCGTGCGCATGGCTATGCTGCCAACGAACACCTTCTTGAAAAGTATGGCGACCGCGTTCCGGTTCGTGAAAACGAATGGGATAACAGACACTTCTGGCGTGTTTCGAATGCCGAACATCTGGCGATGAGCGAGGATTGCGGCATCGTCAATCTTTCTCATTTCCACATGGTCGACATCGAAGGCCCTGATCATGTCGAGCTGCTCGAATGGCTCTGCGCCGCGAAAATCGGCGGTGACGCGAATATCGGAAAGGGCATCTATACCCACTTCCTCGACGACGAGGGCATGGTGCGCGCCGACTTCACCGTCTTCCGCCTCGCCGACCGCTGCCGCCTGGTGAACGGCGCCGATGCCGGCCCGCGCGACTTCCACTACATGAAGCGTGTCGCCCAAGATCGGGGCCTCGACGTCACCATCACCGACACGTCGGAAAAATACATCACCATCGGCATCTGGGGCCCGAACGCCCGCGATACGCTGAAAAAGGCCGTCACCGATCCGGCTGGTCTGGACCCCGAAAACTTCCCCTTCGCCGCGATCAAGCAGATCGAACTCGCCGGCAAATCCGTCACTGCCTTCCGCATCTCCTATGTCGGCGAGCAGGGCTGGGAACTGCACATGAAATACGAGGATGGCCTTGCCGTCTGGGATGCGCTGCGTGCGACCGGCGTCATGGCCTTCGGTGTCGAGACCTATGCGAACTCGCGCCGCATGGAAAAGAGCCTGCGCCTGCAGAACGCCGATCTCTTGACCCAGTACAACCTGATCGAAGCCGATCTGGCGCGCCCGAAGGTCAAGGAAGCCGATTTCCGCGGCAAGGCCAAGCATCTCGAATACAAGGCCCGAGCACAGCAGCCGGCCATGCTCTGCACGCTCGTGATGACCGACAATGTCGACAAGTCAGGTGTCGCCCGCTACCCCGTCGGCTCCATGCCGGTCGTTGACTCCGCCACCGGCGAGGTGCTCGTCGACAGCCTCGGACGGCGCTCTTACACGACGTCCGTCGCCTTCGGCCCGACGATCGGCAAGAACATCGCGCTCGCCTATCTGCCTGCGGAGTATTGCGAAGTGGGGCGGAAGCTGAACGTGGAATACTTCGCCGAGAGCTTCCCGGTCGAGGTCGCGGCAGTGGGGTATAAGCCGCTCTATGATCCGGAGAATCTGAAGCCGCGCAGCTGAGGGCAGGGAGGTTTGCTCAGTGAGTTATGGACCCGTCGGTCGAGAGGCCGGCGGGTTTTTGCAAGAAGCTAGGCGCCTCTCCCGCAAGTTGAGATAGCCATCGCACATGCGGCCTTCGCCCCTCATCCGCCTCCTGAGTTGTCGAAGGGCGGGCACCTTCTCCCCGCAGGCGGGGAGAAGGATACGACCGCCACCGCTTGGCTCCTCCCTCTCCCCGCCTGCGGGGGAGAAGGTAGGCTGAGGGGCAAGAACCTAGCATTCTGAGCCAGCGGCGGGCTCCGGCTTCTCCCAGGCGTGTGAAAGAGGGGCAGACCAAAGAGGAACATTTGTCGCCAGGAACCATTGTTCCATCATTCGAACGACAATGGAGATAAGACGATGGATCTGAACGGCGTGGGTATTCTCGGCGCAATCGTGATCGGCGGCCTCGCCGGTTGGCTGGCAGAGCGGTTCATGCGCAGCAATATGGGGCTCGTGATGAACATTCTTCTGGGTATCGTGGGCGCCATCGCGCTCAACTTCATCCTGGCCGCCGTGTTCAACGTGGCCTTTGCCGGGGCCATCGCCTATCTGATCATCGGCTTCATCGGCGCCTGCATGCTGATTGCCGTCGGTAGAATGGTTCGACGATAAATCGCGTCATCCGCCTCGATCTTCGCAGAGCGAGGGGGAGCTTCGAGACATTTCCCAATGAAAACAAGGGCGGAGATGATATTTCATCCTCGCCCTTTTTTCTTTCATAGACTTGGAGCCGTCCATGAGGTGCCCGACCTCGTCGGGCCTCGATGGGCGAGGCCAGCTATACAGTGGAAAGAGGGATGCTTCGAGGCCCGCGCTTCACGCGGGCACCTCGGCATGAGGGTGTCGAGACGCATTCGCGGAACGCATCTCCCCCTTGGTGGGGGAGAAAGCGAAATCGAAGGCTTAGGCGAGCGCAAGCCGCCTAAACTTCAGATTTCGCAAGTGAGGGGGTCCGTTCGTCGTGCCACCATCACCAATCCCCTCACCAACAAAATCTGAGGTTTAGCCCTGATCGGGCTAAACCTCGATTTTGGGCCCCTCTCCTACAAGCGGAGAGGGCCCCAAAAACAATTCGTTCTCCCTTGAACAAACCACCGTAAACTGCCCACATTGAACAAGAAGAACAATGAGAAGGAAACGGCCATGGACGGACAGGTATCGCCGAAAGCAGAGATCGCAGATCCGGCCGCGCGCATCGCATCCCTGCTTGCCGCCCAAAAAGCCGCCTGGGCCGCTGACGTTACCCCAAGCCATGCCATCCGCGACGATCGCCTGGCGCGGCTCGATCGGATGGTTGAAGCCTGGCAGGAGCGTTTCGCCGTGGCAATCTCTGAGGACTTCGGCAATCGGCCGGCCGTCGTTACCACGCTCACCGACATCGTGCCGGTGCGCGCCGCGATCCGCCACGCGCGTAAGCATCTGAAGCGCTGGATGCGGTTGCGCCGCGTGTCGCTCGCCTGGACGGGCAAGCCTGCCTCGGCGGTCATTCTGCGACAGCCGCTCGGCGTGGTCGGCATCGTTGCCCCCTGGAACTATCCACTCAACCTGATGCTCTCGCCGCTGACCGGCGCGCTTGCTGCCGGCAATCGGGCGATGCTGAAACCGTCCGAGCTGACGCCGGCCTTTTCCGAAGTGCTGGCCAAGGCCGTTGCCGAGACATTCGCCGAGGACGAGGTGGCCGTCGTCACCGGCGGGCCTGAGGTGGCGACCGCCTTTACCGCTGCACCCTTCGACCACCTGATCTTCACCGGATCAACCGCCAACGGCCGCAAGGTTGCGGAAGCAGCCGCCAACAACCTGACGCCTGTCACCCTCGAGCTCGGCGGCAAGTCGCCCGCTATTCTCGACGCTTCCGTGCAGTTCGACAAGGCCGTGCCGCGCCTCGTCTGGGGCAAGCTTTTGAATTCCGGCCAGACCTGTGTGGCGCCCGATTATGCGCTGGTGCCGCGCGAGCGGGTCCAGGACTTCCTCGCTGCCGTTAAGGCAGAGGTTAACAGGCAATATCCCGGGCTTCCTGCCAATGCCGATTACACCTCGATCATCAGCCCAAGGCATTTTTCGCGGCTCACCCGGCTGGTCGAGGAGGCGCGCGACCGAGGTGCGGAGGTGGTCGAGCTAGGTGGTCCGCATGACGGCGAGCGACGGGTATTCTCGCCGGTGGCCGTGATCGGTGCGCCTGATGAGACTGCGGTGATGTCGGAAGAGATCTTCGGGCCGATCCTGCCGATCGTGCCCTATGACACGCTGGACGAGGCGATTGCCTATATCAACCGGCGCGACCGGCCACTGGCGCTCTACTGGTTCGGCGACGACAAGGCGGCGCAGGAGCGTGTCCTCACGGGTACGATTGCCGGTGGCGTGACGATCAACGACACGATCCTGCATCTGGCCCAGGACGATCTGCCGTTTGGCGGCGTGGGTGCTTCGGGTTACGGCGCCTATCACGGCGAGGCAGGCTTCCTGGCGCTCAGCAAGGAAAAGCCAGTGCTGAAGCAGTCGGTGATCTCGGGCGTGAAGTTCCTCTATCCGCCCTACGGGCGCATGGCGCAGTGGATGCTGAAACTGCTCGGCCGCTTCGGCTGAGTGATCAGGTTTTTCGGTCAGCCGGCGGCAAGGCGGGGCGAGGGCCGTTCCGGGGCAGGCATTGGCTTCGGCTTCGGGGCCAGCACCGAGAGTTCGAATTCGGCAAGCGGCATGGGCCGACCGAAGAGATAGCCCTGGAAGACCCGGCAGCCGGTCGTTTTGAGAAAGGCGAGCTGAGCCTGGGTCTCGACGCCCTCGGCGACGGTTTCGAGCCCAAGATCGGTGGCGATTGCCCGGATGGAGCGAACGAGGGCTGCATCTCGGTCGTTTTCGGCGGCGGCCGTGACGAAGCTGCGGTCGATCTTCAGCTCGCTCACCGGCAGGCGGCGCAGATAGGCGAGCGAGGAAAAGCCGGTGCCGAAATCGTCGAGCGAGAAGGTGAGGCCGAGCTTCTTCAGGGAGGCCATTTTTTCCGCCACGGGTTCGGGTCCGGCGATCAAGACGCTTTCGGTGAGTTCGAGCCTTAGACGTGTGGCATCGATGCGGTGACGGGCGAGCAAGTCCCGCAGCGTGGTTTCGAAATCGGCCTCGTTGAACTGGCTGGCACTGACATTGACGGAAAGTGTGAGGCGCCCGAGCTTAGGGTCGGCCTGCCAGCGGGAAAGCGTCGCCATCGCCTCCTCCAGCACGAAACTGCCGACGAGCGGCATCAGCCCAACTTCTTCGGCGGCGGGGATGAAGGTGGAAGGCGGTATGGGACCCTTCACTGGGTGATGCCAGCGCAGCAGGGCTTCGGCGCCTGTGATATCGCCCTTCCCATCGACCTGCGGCTGGTAGGCGAGGTTGAGCTCGCCATGCCGGAGAGCTGCCACCAGATCCCGGGCGATGCCGCGGGGCGCGGAGAGCCGTTGCTGCAAGGCGTAGATGGCAGTGCAGAAGATGAGGGCGGCCATGGTTGGATTGAGCCAGACGCCGATGCGGTGCAGGTCCGGGGGAACCGGCTGGGCGAAGGGGAGCCGCAGATCGGCGGCGTGCAGGACGACAAATGCGATGAGGCTTGCAGCGATCACCGACAGTTGCAGGCGGGACGGGCGTCGCAGATAATTGATGTAGGCGAGCATGCCAAGCACCGGCAGGAAGAGATGGGTGACGCGCGGCGCGCCATTCTGCGGCACGTCGAACATCAGGCAGAAGCCGATGACGAAAAAGAGAAAACTGATCTGTGCAACGAGAAGAAAGAGATCAAGCCGTCGGCGGGTGACGAGCGCGAAGCAGACGAGGGCAGCGATCACCGGAAAGAATTCGGCGAAGGCCAGTAGAGGGTAGCCCCTGACCAGGAATATCACCGTCCAGAACAGTGCGAAGCCACCCACGGCAAGGGTCACGGCCTGATAGACCCGGATGACGCGATCCGCCTTGTCCTTGTGATTGCCCTTGCCGAACATCATCCGCAAAATCGTCCCTTCGGGCCCCGGGTTAGGCCTCTCTGGCACGGTGATCCAAGTGCTTTCGGAGGCTGAAATTCAGGATACCCTAACTTAGCCCGCTAAAGAAACCATGTATCTCGATGATCAAGTTTTTCTGTTCGTCAAGAAGTCTCGCAAGTCGAACGGTGTTCGGGGCGGCCCATCTCGCGATGAACCGCCCCGCCGGACCTTGACGGTCCATCCTCCCCCCGGAGAATTAACAGCTCGATTTTCAGCCGGCCTTGGCGACCTTCATGACCTCGGGATCGTAGACGCGGCCGAAGCGATTGGCGAGGAAGGCGGGAAGATCGATCTCTTCCTGGCGGACAAAACCGGCCTGGGGCAGGGTGCCGTCGGCCAGCAGATCGAGCACGGTGCAGATGCCGGCGGCCGTGGTGATCTGGATGGCGCTCATCTTTTTGCCCGCGACCACACCGGCATAGACCTTGTTGGCATAAGTTTCCTGCAGGTAGCGGCCATCCTTCCAGCCGCAGACCGTGACGAAGACGACAACCACGTCCTGCATGGTGGCAGGCAGGGCGTTTTCGAAGAGGTCCTTCAGCACGTCGCGGCGGTTCTTCAGGTTGAAGTCGTTGAGAAGTGCTTTGATGATCGCCTGATGGCCGGGATAGCGGATGGTGCGATAGTTCATCGTGCGGACCCGGCCTTCCAGCGTCTTCGCCAGCGTGCCAAGGCCGCCCGAGGTGTTGAATGCCTCATACGTGACGCCGTCGAGGGAAAATTCCTCGCGCTCTTCCATGGCCGGCACGACCGTCAGCTTGCCTTCAACGATCGCCTCACAGGGCTCGATGTATTCGTTGATCAGCCCATCGGTCGACCAGGTCAGATTGTAGTTCAGCGCATTCGACGGGTATTGGGGAAGCGCCCCGACGCGCATGCGCACCGTATCCAGCGTGTCGAAATGTTTGGTGAGGTCGTTGGCGACGATCGAGATGAAGCCGGGCGCGAGACCGCATTGCGGAATGAAGGCGGAGCGTGCGCCGCGGGCGAGCTCCTCGACCTTGCGGGTCGTCGCCACGTCTTCCGTGAGGTCGAGATAGTGGGTCGCGGTGCGGGCGGCACTTTCAGCGATCGCGCCCGTGAGATGGAACGGAGCGGCCGAGAGGACGGCGAACTGACCGGAAAGGGCCGCGTCGAGGGCCGCCGCGTCCGATATGTCGAGTTCGAGCGTCTTGACGGCGGGATGTGCGTCGAGCTTTGCCAGCTGTTCGGCGCTGCGGTCGGCGACTGTGACCGCGTAGTCGCCGGTTTCAGCGAGCATCCGGGCAATTGCGCCGCCGATCTTGCCCGCGCCGATGATGGTGATGTTCTTCATGTTGCCCCTCGCATGCCTGATGTCCGCAATTCGGACGAGATGTCATTTGTCAAAGCAGTGTGCGGGCGGAGGCTGTCGATTCCAAGTGACGATCTGATCAGATTGCAGTATCAATCTTCACGTATCGACGGATAAAGTGGGCGAAATGCAGATCACGGACAAGGATCGGGAGTTGCTCTCCCTGCTTTCGGAGAATGCGCGAATGCCGGTGGCGGAACTCGCGCGGCGGCTCAATCTTTCCCGCACCACGGTTCAGGCCCGGCTTGAGCGGCTGGAAGCGCAAGGGGTGATTGCCAGCTATCAGGTGCGGCTCTCCGATGCCTATGAGAGCGGGCTGATCCGGGCGCATGTGATGATCACCATCGCGCCGAAGGCGCTGACCGCGGTGACCGGAGAGCTAAATGCGATCCGCGAAGTGACCGCACTCTATTCGGTCAACGGCCCCTACGACCTGATCGCCATTGTCGCCGCCCCGTCGATTTCCGAGCTCGACCGGTTGATCGACCGGATCGGCGAATTGTCCGGCGTAGAGCGGACGCTGTCGTCGATCATCCTGTCGACGCGGATATCGCGGTAAAGATTACGCCGCCTTGAGTTCCGCCCTTGCCAGTGCCCGTTCGAGTGCTGCGATGCAGGTTTCATCGTGGTGGCGGCCGGCGCCTTCCCAGAGGATGGCGAGTGCCTTTTCGACAGGCATCGCGGCCCGGTAGGGGCGGTCGGCGGTGAGCGCATCGAAGACATCGGCGGTGGCGACGATGCGGGTCTCGAAGGAAATCTCGTCGCCCTTCAGGCCGCGCGGATAGCCTGAGCCGTCGAGCTTTTCGTGATGGGCGCCGCCGATCAAGGCGAGATCGGCAAAGGCTGCGACGCGCGACAGGATGGTCTCGGAGAATTCCGCGTGGCGCTGCATCTGTTGCCACTCCTCGCCCTCCAGCCGGCCCGGCTTGTCGAGCACGCTGTTGGAGACGCCGAGCTTGCCGATGTCATGCAGCAGGGCAGCACGTTTCAGGCGGCGTCGTTCCGGCAATGCCATGCCCATTTCCTCCGCGATCATGTCGGTAAACAGGGCGACGCGGTCGCTATGCCCCGAGGTGTAGGAGCTCTTCGCATCGATGACGCGGGCAAAGCCTGCGGCGATATCGTCGAGATAACACTCGTCGGCCATAACGGCCTGGCGGCCCGGTTCAAGCGCCAGTACATAGGCTTCGAGATTGTCGGCGCCGAGCTCAGCAAAAAAGACCGGGGTGGCAAGCCTTTCGAAGACGGTGACGAGTTCCGGATCGAACCAGCCGCCGGCGCGCTTCTTCACCTCAATCAGGGCTGCCTCCGGGCCCTGATGGACGAAGAAGACGTCGATCACCTGCGCCATCAGCGCGATGCGGGCGAAGAGGTGGATTTGCTCGCCCTTCAAACCTTGAGGCTGGCCGCCGCCATCGACATGTTCGTCGAGATCGAGAATGCCCTTGGCCACTTCTTCGGAAAAGCGCATCTGCCGGGCAATCTCGGCGCCGCGCTGGCATCGCGTCTGGATCAGGCTGGTCGAGATCTCGCCGCCATTCTTGAAGATGTTGAGAATGCCGCGGAAGCGTTCGGCAAGCCCCGCTTCCATGCCGGTGTGGGAGAGCACGAATTTCAGGATCTGCGGGAAGGAACCATCGACCAGCTTGAAGTCGCGTTTGAACTTCAGGTCGTCGGCCAGATAGAGCTCGCAAATGCGGGCGGCATTCGACGAGCAGCCGAGATCCTTCAAAAGCAGGGTGTAATAGAGATCACGCAGCGCCTGTTCATCGAGGCCGAGCGTCTGCCCGATGCGTGTGCCGATGAAGCAGCAGCGCACGCAATGGCCGGCCGGCTGGCCTTCCGTCATGTCGAGCGCGTGGCTCAAGGCCTCGATCAGTTCTGCCAGGCGGATGGTCTCGGTCATGGGCGCTCCTCAGATGAGGGCCAAGCTAACCCGCTAATATTAAGAACAAGTGTTGGACAGGGTTGACGAAGGTCCTCGCGTCAACCTCCTGTTCATCGCTTCCATGCTTGTCTTTTTCCCGCATTGTCTTAAGCCATGAGACGCACTATGTGCGGATAAGCCAAACCAACGAGGACTGTCCCCTGTGATGAACGAAGACGAAGACGACAAGAGCAAGGAACTGCCGATCGGCAAGGAAACGGAAGCGAACCTCTTCAAGTCGCGTTCGATCTTCATCTATGGCGGCATCACCATGGAGCTGGCGCAGAAGGTCTGCACGCAGCTCGTCGCGCTCGCTGCCGCATCGGATGAAGACATCCGCGTGTTCGTCTGCTCGCCGGGCGGCCATGTGGAAGCCGGTGACGCGATCCATGACATGATCAAGTTCATCAAGCCGAAGGTCTGGATCATCGCGACCGGCTGGGCGGCGTCTGCCGGCTCGCTGATTTTCGTTGCGGTTCCGAAGGAGCGTCGTCTGGCCCTGCCGAACACCCGCTTCCTGATGCACCAGCCGTCTGGCGGCACCCGCGGCATGGCCTCGGATATCGAGATCCAGGCCCGCGAAATCATCAAGATGAACGAGCGCCTGATCAAGATCTACGCCAAGGCCACTGGCCAGTCGGAAGAGAAGATCGCAAAAGACATCGACCGCGACTACTGGTTGTCGGCCGAAGACGCCGTCACCTATGGACTGGTCGGCCGGATCATCGAGAGCCACGCCGACATCGGCTGAGGCGCTTGCCTGAGATTGATGTGAAAAAGCCGCCGGAGCGATCCGGCGGCTTTTGTCATTTCAGGCTTTTCGATCAGATCAGCGGGCAGCCGCGACGGTTGGCAAAGCGCAGCTGTTCAGGCCCGCGACGGGTGAAGCCACGCACCGTGATGCTGCGATCGGTGACGCGCACCACTTCGGCGCGGCGCAGACCCTCTTGCGCTGCCGCACGCTGGGCTTCACGCGGGCTGCAGCCGCGATTGCGATCGCGGCGGTCACGCTCGGCTTCGCGCTCGCGAATAATCGGGCGCACACCATCCGGGCCGATGCGCAGTTCAATCCCTTGCGCGGCAGCCGGGGCGAAAAAGGGGGCGGCGAGCGGAAGGCCGGCGAGGGCGAGCGTGGTTACGAGCGCGGCGCGCAGGAACTTGGCGGACATGATGGGGGCTCCTTTGATGTCGTGGCGGAGAAAGTCGCACGGAGCCCGAAAGTTCCCTCGTCTTAGGCGGATGAGCCGGCTTTCAGCGCCACTCGTGCAGCCTGTCAGCCATCAGCGGCCGAGATGTCACCAGCGGCAGTTTGCCCTCTGCAAGCTCCGCATAGGCGATCGCATCCGCCTCGTCGTTGAAGCCGATGAAGATCATCGACAGCGATTTCGCCTTCGGCGCGCCCTTCTTGCGATAGGAAAGTTTCACCGCGCAATGGGGATAGGCTTCGTCGAGCACCGCACCTTCCGGCAGCGCATCCGACAGCGCCAGGTGGGCGCCGAGGCCGAGGAAACGGTCGATGGCGGCAAAGGCTGTCGCCTCCGGCAGCTGCTTGTTTTCTTGTGCATTGGGTGCGCGGCCCCAGAACAGGCTGTCGACCACGCCCTTGGCCCGCTTCGACTTCACCACCACGAGACCGCCAGCGGCGACGAGTTCCAGATGGGCGTTCCACGTCTGGAAGAGCTCGGGGGATTGGTGGAGTTCGGTAAGTAGGGGACGGAGGGCGGCGGTCAGGTCGGTGTGGAGGGCGGTGGGCATGGAGCGTCTCGGCGTGTGTGGGGTGTCGTGTGGCGGCCTCATAGCATGTTGGGGGCAGGGTGGATATCGGGCGTTGTGGATCACCGGGCAGAGGCGCATATTGTGACTGTAGTGGTTGCTCTAGGTGTTTAGTCCCGGCATTTGATGGTGCATTATTCAGCCAGGAATGGAGGGATGCGCTATGGGTCAAATTCTACACGGGAGCGCCCGCACGACAGAGGCAGTCCGTCGAGCGATACAACATAGTCAAGAGAGCCTGAGGGTTCTGGCGAAACGCTATGGGATCAACCAGAAAACCGTCGCTAAGTGGAAGCGGCGCACAGCGGTGAAGGACCTGCCAACCGGTCCGAAAGACGCGCGCTCAACCACACTTTCAATCGAAGAAGAGGCGATCGTCGTTGCCTTCCGCCGACACACGCTGCTGCCGTTGGATGACTGCCTCTACGCCCTGCAGGCTACGATCCCGCATTTGACCCGTTCGTCGCTGCATCGCTGCTTACAACGGCATGAGATCAGCCGATTGCCAGAAGTGACAGGGGAAAAGGAACCGAAGAAGAAGTTCAAGACCTACCCCATTGGCTACTTCCACATCGACATCGCCGAAGTGCGCACGGCCGAAGGCAAACTCTATCTTTACGTAGCGATAGACCGGACCAGCAAGTTCGCCTTCGTCCAGTTGGTCACCAAAACAGGCAGGACATCGGCGTCCGCCTTTCTGGTCGCGCTGATCGCGGCCGTGCCCTACAAAATCCACACCGTCCTGACCGATAATGGTATCCAGTTCACGTTCCCGCCGCGCTACGCCGATGGGCCGACTGCCACTTACATGACGCACATGTTCGACATGCGTTGCCGTGAAAACGGGATCGAGCACAGGCTCACCAAAATCAAGCATCCCTGGACCAACGGCCAGGTCGAGCGAATGAACCGAACGATCAAGGAAGCGACTGTCAAACGTTACCACTACGACAGCCATGCCCAGCTAACCGCCCACCTTCATGACTTCGTTGACGCCTACAATTACGGCCGGCGGCTAAAGACGCTGCGCGGCCTCACGCCCTACGAATACATCTGCAAAATCTGGGCAACAGAGCCAAAACGGTTTAAACTCAATCCGCACCATCAAATGCCGGGACTAAACAATGGCGCAGCACCCTGCGACGGTTACAGACTGTCTGCCTCAGTTGCGAATGTTCGCGAGGGTGATGTGCAACGATGTGGAACGCGCTGATGATCTCGTTGCACGGTGCCTTTCGCAAGCCCAAGATCATCTGTCTGAGATCAGCGACGCTCAAAGCCTCTTGCCCGCCTTGCTGAACGATCTGGCAAGGCTCATTCGTGAACAGGAGGTGGTTCGAGCGCCTCCTGCATCACTGACCGATCGTGATCCAGTCTCTCTTATTCGCCAGCTGCCGCCCTATCACAGAAACGTGCTTATGACCGTCACGGTGTTTGGGCTGCGTTATTGGGAGGCTGCTGCGATCTGTGATTGCCCGATTGGTACAATCAAGAGCCGACTGAACCGTGCCAAGGCAGCGTTTGCGATAAACGCATCCGAGGCGAGCCGTCCTGAGAGAGCCAGAATACACACAAGTTCGCACGCCGCCCCCGTGCAGCGCGTTTGAGACCTTCACAAGGAAAGCCAGCTGGGCTGATAGCGGGGCTATAGCGGCCGATATCAGATTTCAAACGTCGCGCGAAGAAAACCGATCTTCCGCCTGTATCCGTGCATTGCGCGGGATACTAGGTCGGGAGGTCGACGTATTGCCGGCCTTGCAAGCCTGGCTGACGCGATCTCGCGCATCGCGATACGGTCCCCTCTTGTCAAGCAGGAGTAAGTTGAGGGCGCCTTGAGTGGACTGCCATCATTGGATGCTGAGTTGATTGCGAGCTCGGGAGGACCTCAGCTTCGAGCAGACAAAGCCTTGGTCTGCCATCAAGCAAGCCGGTTTTCGTCATCAATGACGATAAGACGCGATGACGCTTCGTCGGCCCATTGCCAAAGAACGAGATTGAGGTCGCTTGGCGATGAACCATGCACGAAACCTCGCTCGAGCAGTCCATGATAGTCATCTTTGACCAGCTGCCGAGCAAAGGCCCGTGTTCTTGCCTCCCCACTCGATTTTATCTGGTCGCGCCAGGTGATGTCTGCGAGTGCCGCAGCATCCATCCCGTAAGCCGCCAGAGCGGCCTCATCCCGGCTGTCAAAGACCCGATCGACCTCCGCCTTGTAAGAAACGATTGTCGTGGGTTGTAAGCTGCCGACCTGATTGGCCTCTCGGATAGCGGTCAGTATTGACAGGGAGGTGTAGAGCGCAGGCACGCCCCTATTGTTGAAGCGCCCGCCATTAAGCTGCGCCCCACGGCCAGACCGTGGTTCACGGGCGTAGATGGGGTTAAGTGCCCTGTACAACGCGCCCTTAAACCTCATGGAGGCTCGCCTAGGCGTGGATGCCAGCATCGACGGCGTCGATATAATCGAGCACATCGTCAGCGCGTCCATTTCGCACCAGCTGCATCGCTGTCATGCCCGAGAAGCCGGGGAGGGGTTGGGAGCGATACCAGGCATAGGCCATCAGCGCCGAGCCGAAGCGGGGTTCGACCTTATTGATGATTTCCGCCACTTCGCGCAAACGGCGCTGCGTCTTGTCTGAACGGATCCGGTCCTTGCGTTGAACCGCATCCTTGCCAAGGCCCGCTGTCCGGGCAATGTCTTCGCTGGTCGTCCGCAGGGTTTCTGCAATCTTGCGTGGGGAAAACAGCCCGTCCTCGGCATATTGGGCAAGGCTCATGGTCGTTGCGTCCATTCTCTTATCGCCGATAGTTCTGACGCAAATAGCGTCAGGATGATGGAGTTTCCAGAACAGCCGGCGCGGATGACTGAGCGCCAGATCAGCCGCGCAGTTTGCAGATCAGGGTTTGGTCAGCCCTTCCGCAGAACCGCCTCCAACAAAGCCTGCTGCTGATGAAAGACAATTGAAGAGCGCTATTCCGGTTGTCATAGTTTCGGAGGGTCACAGGCGTGTCGATGTCCGGGCGATCAACGATGCTGTTCGATCAGCACTGCAAGCGCGGGGAGTTTTGGCGAAAGCTGATACGGGGAGAGCCGGTGCAGGGCATCCGTGAGCTCAGGTACAGGATGGGGGCAGAGCCAACCGGGAGATTGTCTACCAGACGAATGATAGCAAGCGCGGCTTTGCGCCAGGTGACCGGATCGTGCTGCTGGAGAACAATCGGATCTCAGGATGAATAACGGCATGCTGGGGACGGTTACTGCCGTCGAGCCTGACGCAGTACAGGTAAGGCTCGACGGCGCGGGGCAGAATACCGCCCGTATGATCTCCATACCAGTCAGAAGTTACCAGAGTTTTGACCATGGCTTTGCTACGACAATCCACAAGTCGCAAGGCGCAACGGTCGACCGGGCCTTCGTCATCGCATCCACCACAATGGATCGGCATCTGACCTATGTGACGGTGACCAGCCACCGGCATGCTGTCGGGCCCTATGCTGGGCGCGATGAGCTCCAGGATCTGAATGCGCTTGCCGAGCCTTGGTAGCTCCGGCGCCAAGGAAACGGTGCTCGACTACACCAATGCCTTTGCCGCACGGGCGGGGCTGGAGGAGGGCATTTCTCTCCGGAGTGAGATGGTCATGGCCGCAACGCCACACCGGGATGGCGCACACCGAGCTGACGATCGGCCGGCGGCTCACTACGGCGCTGTGGGTGAGCGCGTTCGCTCGCCCGCCGATCGGCAGCCCTTGGAGCCGGAGGCGGGGTCTGAGAGTGATCAGAGGGGTGTGGGTGAGCAACTTGGGGTGCCGCCGCTGGTGCCTGCCATTACGACTTCCGCGCGGACGGTCGATCAGGTGGCGCGGGAGGCGGCGGCACAGCATATGGAGGGGGGGTGGGAGACGGTAGGCTCCCTGGGTGCCGGGGTCATTGTCGATCGCGACCGGTTTGTCGAGCTGGTCGCGAAAAGCATTCAGCAGCGGGATGGCGACGTCAGTGCCCTGGCAAAAGCAGTGGCCGAGCCGCCGGAAGTGTTTGGCGCGTTGCGAGGCAAGGCCGGATCGTTCGGGGAAACAGGGAGCGGAAGGAGGTTCGTCATCTGGCGGGATCACTTGCCGCTCACGTGGGCTACACCGGAAGGACTGGATCCGGCGTCAAGAACAGGCGGTCGATACCGAGCAGTGGAGGCGGGAGAAGAAGGATGTGATCGAGGTGCCGGGTCTGAGCCCAGGAAGTGAGGCTATCCTTGGGCAGATGGTAGGCCTCGGCAGTTCGCAGAGGCCAGTATTTCTGGAGAAGCTCGTTCAGACGCCGGAAGGGAGGAAGACGCTTGCGGAGGCAGAGGCCATCACCGATGCGATGAAAGAGCGGTTTGGGACCGATGATCTGCGCAACAAGAACCTAGGTTGAAACATACTTAGCAAAACGCCCGAAACTGTTCAGACAAACCGAGACACTTCTCGAGGAGGTGGAGGGGTTTGCGTGTTAAGAGGCATCAGTGAGCCTGAGGCAATCAAAGACAGTTTTCAGATCGACTTGGATAGTGCATAACCGCAAATAAGACGAAGATTATCTATACACATATCAGAGCGTTCTTTGGGTGCGGTGGCGATGTCAAATTTAGTAAAGCAGGGTCTAGCGTTGCGAGATGCGGTGCCGCAGGAAGAGCAGGAGACGTTCGCAAAAATCGTCATTTCGACGCCCCTCAGCATCATCGTCCCCACCTTTAGAGAGTGCGAGAACATTCCTCGGCTGATCGAGCGAGTACGGGCTCTCAAAGAGGCGCACGACATTTCGCTTGAGCTGATCTTCATGGACGATCAGAGCCGCGACGGCAGTGTTGAGGTCGTGGCCGCCACAGGGCTCGACTGGGTAAGAATCTTGGAGCGTGACGGGGAGCGCGGGCTCAGCCCAGCTGTGATCGACGGTTTCCGGCTGGCGCGCAACCCGGTGCTCGTCTGCATGGACTGCGACCTGAGCCATCCACCGGAGAAGATCCCTCAACTCATTCTGGCGTTGTCCTCCGGCCAGCAGTTTGTGATTGGATCGCGCTATGTCCCAGGTGGTTCGACCGATGATGACTGGGGCTTCCTTCGCTGGCTCAACAGCCGGATCGCCACTCTTATGGCTCGCCCGTTGACGTCGGCACGCGATCCGATGTCGGGCTTCTTCGCCTTGCGTCGGGCGGATTTCGAGAAGGCGAGGGAGCTTAATCCAGTCGGCTACAAGATCGGCCTCGAGTTGATTGTAAAATGCGGCTTCGAAAACGTAGCCGAGGTGCCCATCCACTTCGCCGACCGTGTTTATGGCGAGAGCAAGCTGACGCTTAAGGAGCAGCTGAAGTATCTTCAGCACATCCGCCGCCTCTACATCCACGAGTTCGGGAATGCGATGCATTTCCTCCAGTTCTTGGTCGTTGGAGCTTCCGGAACGGCGGTCAACCTGCTGGTGCTCTCAGCAATACTCCTAACCGGGCTACCTGAAGCCGTGTCATTAGCCGGCGGCATTGCGGTCAGTCTTGTGACCAATTTCCTTCTGAACCGCCGCTTCACTTTTAGCTACGCGCGAGACCGCAATCCTTGGAAGCAGTTCGCCGGGTTCGTCGGCGCATCCGCGGTTGGTCTGGCTGTGAATTATGGTGTCGCCCTCTATCTCGTATCCGCTGTTCTACCCGAGCGTCCGACATCGGTTTATTTCGCAGCACTGGCGGGTGTAGCGAGCGGGATGCTCTTCAATTTTCTGGGAAACCGCTACTTGGTCTTTCGCAAGAGGTACATTCGTCGATGAATCAATCCTTGACAGCTGGACTGTCGGCGCTGATCTGCTTCCTGTTTGTCGCCGGCGCCGGATATTTCTCATCTCAACAGACGATCTGGGTAGACGAGACGACCCAGCTTTCGGGTTTGGCGCTGCCCCTGGATTCGCAGCTTCAATGGCTTGTCGGTCGTTCGGAGTTGCAACTCGGTGTGCCGCCAGACCGGATGCCGCCCCTGAGCTACTGGGCCGGGACGCTCTGGGCGGCCTTGTTCGGTCTCTCTGAGGCCACGATGCGTTGGTTCGGTGTTTTTGCGACACTGGCAGCTGCGCCCGCGCTATACCTCGCAGGGCGTATGCGGGGGGGGGTGACGGGCGGACTTTTCGTCATGGCTGTGGTGTTTCTCTCGCCAAACACGCTGGTCATGGCGGGGGAGATCCGCGCTTATCCGCTGTTCCTCACGCTCTCGGCTTGGAGTGTTTGGGCCTTCTTGCGCTGCCTGGCCCCCGATACCGGCAATCGGATCGGTAGGCTCGCGGCGCTTACGATCCTGCTTGTGCTGACAGCCTACACGCATTTCTTTGGAATTGTCCTCGCTGGAGCGCTCCTCGCCACTCTTCTGATCGAGCGCATCCTGTCGGGCGATAGCGTTCGCCCGATCCTCCTTGCCGGTCTATGCGGCGCTGTAGCGCTGGGCGGTCTCGTTCCGTTCGTTCTCAGTGCGGTCGCTAAATCCGGTGACGTGGGCGCGGCGACCGAATCTTCGCTGCGCGATGTTGCAGCGGCCAGTGCTAGGCTTTTCTTCCGGTTGTTCCTGCACGGCAGCCATAGCGTGTATATGAGCGTCTTGCTTGCGACGGGCCTAGGGCTGCTGGGCCTTGCGATCCTGACGCTGGCGCGTTTACGTCGTAAGGTGGATAGAGAGACTTTCGGACCGCGGCAGGGGGCCTTTATACTTCTGCCGCTCATGCTGGCAGGTATTGCATTGCCCATCCTGGACCTCAGCATCGGCAGTTTTGAGGTGCTTGCACCCCACTACAATCTCTGGATGGTCCCGTTGGCGGCGGTCTTTATCGCCGGGGCCTTCGCGCCCAATCCGGGCCACGCATGGTTCACCCGCAGCGCGCAGGTCTTCGGGGTCATTGTGCTCGTCGGGTATCTCGCAGCGAATGCAATTGTCCTACGGCATGCCCCAGTCTACAGCCATGGTCCAGGCGAATGGCTCGCCGAGCTTTGGGTCGAGACGCAACGCCCTGCCATTGTTCACGATGAAACAGGGCACTGGGGTCACGCTTATTTCCCCCTTCACTATCTGAGCAATGGTGACGCCGTTCAGATGCTTTCCCGAAACGATGGAACGCTGTGGCGCATACAACCCGTCGGCCTCGAACCCGTCACTGACTCGACAGCTTATCTGTCGACATTCAATCACGTCATGCGCGTGCGGGTGGAAACCATGAACAGTGGCGATCTCGCGCAGATTGTCCGCGGTGAGGTTTCTTGCAAGCCGCAACCCCCGGCAGGCGCTGAGTTGGTCAGTTTAAAATACTTCTGCGCTTACACCGCAGCTTCTGTCTTCGTCGTGCCAAACATTTAGCAATAGCCGCCATTTTAAGCGTAACTGAAGCCGATGTGGCAGAATTATTTAAGGACGATGGCCAATATAATTTTGCTGGCTGGTAGGCTGCATCAGGCTTGGCTTGTCCCTGACAGGCAGTGAGGAAGGCGAGCGCTTTGATGAGCGGGCTTTAACCACTCAGCCAGAAGGAAGCGGCCGGTTTCCATTATTGATCGATCGGCGCTCGGCTTTCGTGCCCGTGTGTCAGAGCCGAACCGACTTCGGGTTAGACGGCGAGCGCGAAGCGCAGCAGATTACGCACACGCCGAAGCTTTGCGCGAACATAGCCCATTTCTTCACGATGATAGGCCTTTTCAACGTAGCCAGTGTAATGGGCGACGAAAGCCCAGCCGACTGTTTTACTGCATTCTACTCCGAAGGTCGGCCCAGAACGGCGGTTTGCGGCAATGAAGTTCGCTGCAAAGCGTTGCAATGTCATTGCCTGTTCAGCCGGGATGCTGCGTGGATAATCCTTAGCTGGCAAATCGCCGTAAAGTGCGCTCGCAGTCAGGGCGGCCACGAAATAAGATCCTAATGGCGTCAGATGCACAGTGTCAGAAAAGAAGGCATCCGTGAGGTGGCGTCCTTTCAGCCTTTCAAATCCCGGCTGATCCGGGTTTTGCTGGAGATTTTCCAGCAAGGCTGCAAGCGCAAGGGATGCCGGAATCATCCCTATCGGTCGGCTGCCTTCTACACCCTTAAGGCCCTGATTGACATCGGCGACGGCGCACCGCCAGACAGGCCAAGCTGCACGCTCATAGGTAATCCAGTCCGAAAGGTCATTTTTGTCGGAGAGGCTGATCCAGGGGGTGAAGAACAGAATTTCCGCCTGCGGGCTGAAGCTGATGAAACGGTCTCGATAGGCACGCAGATATCTTTTTGTATCTTGCCAGAGAAGGGCGTCCAGCAGGCCATGCTGTTCTGTGATCAGCAGGACATCGTACGGCTTGTCATCAACCGCTCCCTTTTTCAGCGTCGCCAGGACATTCGCGGCATTGCCGCTGGCACTCTGTCCACGTTCAAAGCCTGTCCACGGGCGAGAGGGGTCCTGACCGAAGGAGCGGTCCTTGATCGAGGAGCCGTCAGCGTGCTGCCCGTCCCAGGAGATTGCCAGGCCGGAGACTGCAGTGATTTCCTGGAGGAAATCCGGCATGGGGCGTGCAGTTAGACTGTGGCCGGAAACGAAGATCCGGCGTTTGCCGATCATCTCCTGCGGATCGGGTAAAGACACGTCCACGCGACTGTCCCTTTCGTTATGTGAAATTCGTCCTGTGGACGTCAAAGCGATCCCGATCCCGATCCCGATAATGACGGCGCATGCAAGAATCGGGACGGCGCGAGGTCGTGTCATGTAAATGCCTTTAGCAGTTCCGCACGCCGGCGATAGAGTGTGGCTTCATCGAAGCGCGTTCCCGACAGAGCGGCGTTTTGGATGTGTTTTGCAAGCGCTTGCCGGTTTTGATGGAGTTCGGCGATTTTCTGTCCAAGCTCTGCGGGATTGTTGAGCGGCGTCAGCGCCCCGCCGCCGTGGAGCGAGAGCAGATCTTGCGGGTAGGGCGAGGAATAGCCGACGATCGGGCAACCGCTGACCAGAGATTCGATCAGGCAGCGTGGGGATTCCGGGGTCTTGTGGCAGAACAACAAGACATCACTCTCCCGCATTGCCTGCAATACGGTCTCGCGGTCAGAGACGTGCCCCATCAGCTTCACCCGATCCGTCAGGTTTTTTTTGCCCAGCGCCTCCTGCATGCGCGCAATCAGCGGTCCGTCTCCGAGCCAGCGGGCCTCAAATTCGACCCCTTGCGCGGCCGCCTCAGCAAGGCTGGAAATCCAGTCTTCAGGCCCCTTCATCTCCACTGCCCTGCCTGCGTAGAGGATGCGCAGTGGTGCTCCGGACATCACCCGCGCCGTTTTGATCAGCAGATCTTCCTCGCTGATTTTGTCCTCTTCATCCGTGTGCACGTCATACATGCAGACCGGATTAGAAGAGGCTTTCTCGTAGGCGTTGAACGTGTCCCGTCCCTGGAACAGCCCCAGAGCGCTGCGGCCGATCAGGTAGCGATGATATCGCTTCATGATCGGAAGTGTCGCCCGCTCTTTGATCCGACGGCGGAAACTGAGCGTCGGCAGTGTGCGGGCGATCACGTCGTGCTCCACCCTATCGAACCAGACTGCGAACTTGCGGCCCTGAGCGTTAGCTTCAAGTGCGGCAACCGCTCCCCAGTCCCCGAAAAGATAGCCAAGGGTGAAGCAGAGATGGTCGACCTGACGAATATGCTCACCCAAGACAGTGCGGGTGCGCTTGTAGCTTCGAAGAAAGCTGTTGATCCGGTAGGCGTGAGGTAATGCGATGAACTCGATACGGTCCGCTTGGGGGTGATCAGTGACATCCAGCCATGTGACGGATGTCTCCTCCTCCTTCTCCCTGTTGAGTGCGATCCCGGCAAACTTTACCCACCGGAAATTCTCCGCATAGCGTGCAAGGCCCGCATAAGTCTGGTCATCAATTTGCAGCCCGCGGGGCCCAGCTTTCAATCGCACGGCCGTTACCAGCAGGACGCTTCCTTGCTGGAGTGTCTCGGATGCGCATTGGTGCAAGTGCGAGGTAGTCTCCAGGGCGTGGCCTTCTGTGGCAATATTCATGCAGTCAAGCTCCCTAGCCGGGCAACCGGAACAGTGACGCCGGTGACGATGCAGCCATGGGCGAATGCGACCCGCCCTTCGAAGATCGAACCCTTGCCGAACATGCCGACAGGGCGTTGCAACTTCGCCTGAAAACAGGTCTCGGCGAAGGTGACCTCCAGATCCTGGAAATCGAGAATGGTCCCCGTCAGGGGATACTGGCATTTGTAGACAGCTTCCTTGGCGCTGAAGAGGATACGTGCCAAAAGAAGCCGCTCTTCAGGCAATTTGTCATCCAGTGCCGCCTTTTCGCCTGGCGAGCAGATGGCATCGAGAAGTTCGGATGGCAGATCTTCGGCCGGTTCGACATCCACGCCGATGGCACCGTGTCTTTCGCCCTTGCGAGCGACCGCAGCCAAGCAGAAGGTCGCGCAATGGCTGATGCTTCCGATCAAATGTGCCGGCCAGACGGGTGATCGGTCCGGTGCTGCCGGTATCGCAACCGGCAGCTCCCCCAGAAGCTCCATTGCCAGCCGTGCACAAGCGCGAGCGGCGTGAAACTCGCGCTTGCGGCGTTCTACAGCCTGTTGAACATATTTCATCTCCTGCGGGTGTGCCTCGACACATGCGAGCCGTGGATCTGTGCAAGCCAGCGCCACCCCTGGACCGAGAAAATCCTCCAAAATGTCATTCGCAGCCATCATGTCCTGGGTCGGCTGAGCGCCGCGCGTCTGTCACCCAATGCCGCGCGTCGCGTCGCCGCCCTGTCCGCGACCTGGCTCAGCCGTTCGTCCGCTTTCCCCCGATCGAAAAGATGCGCCGCCAGGGTTCCAACCGTTGGAAAGCGAAACACGTCCGTGATCGTCAGTTCAGGCGCGATGCTTGCTTTGAGATCGCGATGCAGTTGCACGGCGAGAAGCGAATGGCCGCCGATCGCGAAGAAGTTGTCGTTCAGTCCGACGCGATCAAGGCCCAGTGTGCGTCGGTAGGCTTCGGCAAGATCCCGTTCCAGCGTGTTCTCCGGCGCGACGAAGATCTCGTTTGCCACAGGTTTCGTCGTCGCTTCCGGCTTCGGGAGCGCCTTGCGGTCCACCTTGGCATTCGGTGTCATTGGAAAAGCATGAAGAACCACGAAATGGGCGGGGACCATATAGTCAGGCAGGATATCGGATAGATGTCGACGCAGGATCTCCTCGTCAAGCAGCGACTGGTTCATGCGAAGGTAAGCGACGATCCTGACATCGTCAGCCCGATCCTCCCGCGCGACCACAACAGCTTCGGCGACGCCTGGATAGGCCGATAGCACTGTTTCGATCTCGCCAAGTTCAATACGGTAGCCGCGCACCTTGACCTGATGATCGGTACGGCCGAGGAACCGCAGCGTCCCGTTCTGGGAACGACAGACCAGATCGCCGGTCCGGTATATGCGGCCAGGTGCAAACGGGTTGGGCAGGAAGCGCTCGCGTGTCAGATCCTCGCGGTGCAGATATCCCCGTGTCACCCCGTCCCCGCCGATGTAAAGTTCGCCAGGCTGGCCGGGAGCCGTCAGCCGTCCGGCGGGATCGAGCACGTAAAGCTGGGTATTGGCGATCGGAAGACCGAGTGGAACAACGCTTTCCGACATGTCAGCAGGCATCGTCGAAGACCAGATCGTCGTCTCCGTTGGACCGTACATATTCTCCACGCTGGCATCGCTCACGGCCCTGATCTCTTGCAGAAGCGACCTGGTCAAGGCCTCTCCGCCAACAAAGAGATGAGCTATTTTGGAAAAAGCCGCCCTGTCGGCCTCGTTGACCAGAAACATGCGGATCATCGAAGGCGTACATTGAAGATGCGTGATACCATGGCGACGCACATCTTCGTGGAAACTGCCGGCATCGCTTTCGATCTCAGCTTCGGGCCGATCTACACGCGCCTGCGCCACGGCCTTGGCCAGAGGCTCAAGGCGCTCAAGGACAAGCGCCGAGGGGACGCCGAAATCGATCAGGCAGGCAATTTCGTCGACACCGATGTCTTCGAGTTGCCGGATGCGGGCCATTGCGTCATCGATCGTGCCGAACAGGCCACTGTCTTCGAAGTAGCGAAGAAACGCGAACTCGAGAATGCTATCCAGTTCAGCGGCATCCAGTGACTGAAGATCGATGTCGTGGGCGGCTGTGGCACCTGCCGGCTTCTTGAAGGCCGGGAAAGCCCAGGCATACTGCTTGATCAATGCGGCTGCGCTCTGAAGATAGGCCTTCATCGGCCCCCGGGCTGCCTCCCTGACATCCTCCCGGTTGTCGCCGAGAAGTGTGTGGAGCATCAGTGTCACCTTGAAGTCGCTCGGGGAGCGGCCGCATTCGACCAGGGTTTCGCGGTAGATCCTGATCTTCAAGGCCAGCTCGTCGATCGATTGGCCCAGCAGGTGAGTGAGGACATGGGTGCCGGCACGAGCGGCTTCGCGATACGTCTCGGGATTACCAGCCGTCGTCAGCCATACGGGAAGCTCCGGCTGAAGTGGTCGCGGCTGGGTGATAACACCGGCCATTCCGTGACCGAAATCGAAGTCCATTTGTTCGCCTCGCCACAGTCGGCGGACGGTTTCGATCCCTTGCATCAGCGCCATTTTGTTGTTTGGCGGCGCATTCTCCGGACGAAGCACGAAGTCTTCAGGCATCCATCCCGAGGCAAAGGCGAGGGCTACCCTTCCGTTGCTCAGATTGTCGATCACGGCCCATTCTTCGGCAATCCGGATCGGATGGTGGAGCGGCAGGACGCAACTACCCGCTCTGATCGACAGGTTCCGTGTGATAGCGGCGACGGCGGCTCCGGTCACCGCCGGGTTGGGATAGGGGCCGCCAAAGGCGTGGAAGTGCCGTTCCGGCGTCCAGATGGACTGAAAGCCATTGTCGTCAGCAAATTTGGCACCTTCCAGAAGCAGGTGATATTTGGCAGGTCCGGCACCGTCATCATTGCCCCAGTAGAAGAGGCCGAAGTCCATCGGCCTGGAGCCCGGCGGGCGACCTTCCCTGACCTTGCTCTTGCCAACTTTTGGTTGTGAGGAGTGAATGACGACCTTGAAACCACGTGCGAGTGTCCAGAATAACTCCAGGACCGAAATGTCAAAGGAAAGGCTCGTGACAGCGAGCCAGACCGGCTGCAGATCGCGATCATAAGTGATGCGTTCGTCCATGCCGACGAAGAAATTGGTGACGTTTCGATGCTCCACCATCACGCCCTTCGGCCGCCCCGTCGAACCCGAAGTGTAAATCACGTAAGCGAGGTTTTCACCTGAGACCTGCACCTCTGGCTTGGCGGCTGAGAGATTTGCCGCAAGAATGTCCTCAATGAAGACGGTGCGCGTGCCCGGCTCATGAAGGGCAGCAGCCGTCATGCGACTGGAAAGAATGATCTCCAGACGGCTATCCTTGACCATGTAGGACAGTCGATCCGTCGGAAAGTTCGGATCCAGCGGCAGATAGGCGCCGCCTGCCTTCTGAATGGCCAGAGCTGCCACCGGAAGATTGGTGCAGCGTGGGATATTGAGCCCGACCATGGTGTCGGGACCGACCCCCATTGAAATGAGCGTCTGGGCAATGCGGTTGGCGCGCTCGTCCATGTCCCGGTAGCTGATCTGCTCGTCCCGCCATGCGATCGCAATCGCATCAGGCGTTGTTGCGGCCTGCTGTTCGATCAGCATGTGCATACACGCTGTCGGATCGAAGGGCCTTGCGCTGTCGTGACAGCCATTCTGGACCATGTCCAGTTCGATATCCGTCATGAGCGGCATTTCCGCGACCAAAGCGTCGTCGGTCGTAAACGCTGCGGCGAGTATCTCTATGCGTCGCGCATATTGAGTGGCCACATGGGATGCGAGGCGAGCCTCATCGACAATCATGCAGATGCCAGCATCTGCCTCATCGATGACGAAGGTCAACGCGCAACCTGCCAGGCCCTGGCCGTCGATCGGCGGTCTTCCATCGATGAGCCCGACACTGTAATGCGGCTGCGCCACATCGGGGTGTCGCCAAATGAGGTCTGCAAGATGGCTTCCGCGCTCGCGCAGGCTTGCAATGTTCTCGCCAATTGCGACCGTAAGCGTTGCTGCAGTGTCGGCGGCGTCCACATGGAGGCGGAGCGGTACGGCCTCTGCGAAATAGCCCGGGAAACGGCTGGCCAGGTCTTGGGTCTTTGGACCGGCATACGCGATGTCGAACCCGTCCTGTGTCGACAGCCGCGCCAGGAATGCGACAATCGCCGCAATGCGCCTGTCACGAGGCAGGTGGACCGGAAACTCCAGCCCAATTGTCGTGAAGCGCGTTTCGCCGACCGACCGGTCCGCGACGTCGACCAGCTTGACGTCTTCCACCGACCTCAATCTGTGGATGAAATGATCTTCATGTCTGACCAGATCGCCAACGGCCGACGTCAGCGCGTCGATCTCACCTTCGGAAAGAAGCGGTAGGCGGTCACCCGGACGCACGCAGTCGCGGAGCTTCGTTTCCGTGTGCCGATCCTGCTTTACGGCCTCAAGCAGCACGCTGCCGCGCCCGGTGGCAACGACCACGCCTTCTGCCTCAACCGCGAGAACAATGCCGGGCTCTGCGAAACCCTCGGCTGTGTCACGCACTGTAAGGCTGCGAACGATGAATACGCCGTCCTTGAGCCGTAGCTTCGGGCAGACGAGGCGATTGGCGTAGCCCGATCCAAAATTCAAGCCGCGAAAAAGGCGAAAGAGTTGCTCGGCTGGCCGATCGAAAAGAAGAGTACCCGCCGCATCCGGCCGTTTGGTCTTCGCGTAGTAATTGCGAAGCGACAGGTCCTGAGCGACCCGCGGCAGAGAGGATTTAGCGATCGCGTCAAGCAGGGTCGCGAAGGAATCAATGCCGGCAGCAAAGCACTTGGTGTTGAGGCTCAGGCTCGTGTCGTCGGCGCTTATGTCGAAATCGGCCTGCACATGAATGCAGCCTTCGTCAACGCCATCGGTGATCTCGTGCCATGTGACGCCGAAGCGGGTCTCACCTTGCATAACGGCCCAGGCCGGTACGTTGAGGCCGGCAAACCGGGGCAGGGGGCCGTCATGGAAATTGATCGCCCCGAACCGGGCTTTGCGCAACACCGGCGAAGGGATGATGCGAAGGTTTGCGATACTGAAGAGATAATCATAATCGATCGTCTCTACCGCATGCTCAAGACTGGCCCCCCACTCCACCGTCGGGATGCTGTTTCGGCCGGCCCAGCTTCTGACCGCATTGTTGGAGGTGACAATTGCGGCGATCACGTTCCCGCGATCGAGAATGAGCTGTCCGCATTGGACCAGGAGGGATTCATTGCCGATCAATAGGCACTTAAACATCCAAGACTTACTCCAACACTTTGTCAGCGGCGCAAATGAGCCTATACGCGCCGGTCGGAACGGGAGATCCAACATAGTCAGCGCATGAGATGACGGTTACGTTGAATATAGACCACCTATCCTTAAATTGGCTGAAAAAACCTGCTAAATCAATTGTTAACTGCCAGTCTGCGACTTTTGTGTGCGCGTGGAACCTGTGCGGTTTAATTATCTGCTATGTACTTTTGTTTAGAAGTTTCCGGTGGTGGCAGTCCTCATGGACGCAGTCTTGCTACGCGCATATCAAAGCAGCAATGTTTTTGCTGTAGCCTGCGTGTACTCACTCGGTCAGGGACAGTCGGGATGGTCAGTTTTGCGATGTATTTGCTCGGGTGGGGACTGTGATGAAGATCGGTTATTTCCTCAACACCTATCCCGTACCGAGTGCTACATTTATCAGACGCGAGATTGAGGCGCTCGAGGCGCGCGGGCAGGTCGTTGTCCGGTTTGCTGCGCGAAGGTTCACAAATGCTCTCGTCGATGAACGGGACCTCGCAGAAGCTTCGAAAACGGCCTACCTGCTGCAGGGCAGCGGCATGACACTGCTTACCTCCTTCGCACGGGAACTGCTTGGCAATCCGCGCGGGGTGGGGCGTGCGCTGGTCGCGTCCATAAAGCTCTTCAGGCACGGAAAGGCGGGGGTCGTGCGACACGCTGCCTATCTGATGCAGGCGGCAGACCTGCGCCAGAAAGCGCGTCTCGCCGATATCGACCATTTTCATGCACATTATGGGACCAACGCGACGACCGTGGTGATGCTGTCTCATCTGATGGGTGGCCCCCGGTACAGCTTTACCGCCCACGGCCCAGACGAATTTTTCAATGAGACCGCAGCGAATTTTGGACTGAAGATCCAGCATGCAGCTTTCGTCATAGCCATCTCCGACTATTGCCGCAAACTTTTGGTCGATCGATGTCTGTCTGCGGATGATCACGAGAAGATCGCGATCGCCCGATGCGGTCTTGAGCTTGATGAATTCCAGCCATGCGCGCCGGTGGCATCAAACAATCACACCTTCGTCTGTGTTGGTCGGCTTTGTCCGCAAAAGGGGCAGGTCCACATCCCGGCGGCCGTGGCAGCACTTCGTGACGAGTTTCCTGATCTGCGGGTAATTTTGGTCGGAGACGGTGAAAGCCGCTCAGAGATTGAGGCGGAAGCTGAACGCCATGGCCTGGAAGGGGACAGGATTGTCTTTAAAGGTTGGGCAGCAAATGCGCAGGTAAAGCGTCTGATTTGCGAAAGCCGTGCGCTTCTGCTTCCCAGTTACCATGAAGGCTTGCCGATTGTCCTGATGGAGGCTTTGGCACTGGCGCGCCCCGTCGTCACAACCAGGATCACCGCCATTCCCGAGTTGGTCGACGCCAGTTGCGGCTGGCTGGTGTCGCCCGGAGATCACGATGAACTTGTCGCGGCCTTGCGGGCAGCCCTTCTCGCCACGCCGCAAGATCTGGACATAATGGGGCTTGCCGGCCAACAGCGAGTCGCGCGATTGCATGATATTCGCGATCTCGCAGAGGCGCTTTGCCGAAATATTGAAGCTGTCGCACACTGATCTCCTGATGCCACCCTCCATTGCGCGGAAACGTATACTCCCCCAGTCCGTCTCGCCCGGATGGTCCGGCCCACGAAAGTAAACTGATGTCGTCCATTTCAGAGAAGCGGATTTTCAACGGCGCCCTTTGGACCGTGGGAACCTATGCGTTGACTGTGGTGCTCCGCTTCGGCTCCAATGTCGTCTTGACCCGGCTCGTCGCACCAGATGTCTTCGGGATGGTCATGATCGTCACCACTTTGAAGATCGGGATGGAACTCCTGACCGATGTCGGGATCGGCCAATCTGTCGTGCGCAACGAGAACGCCGATAATGTGCGGTTTCGCTATACGGCCTGGACGCTGCAGGTTCTGCGCAGTTTCCTTCTTTGCACGCTGCTCTTGCTCGCCTCCTTTCCGCTTGGTGCATTTTATGATGTCCCGCCTGGCATCCTGCAATTGGGTGCCCTCACTATCATGGTACTCGGTTCCGCTTCGACGGTTCACTACTATATGCAACGGCATATGCAGCTGAAGAAAATGAACATCTTCGATCTCGTCTGCGATATTGCCTCGATCGTCCTTGTGCTCGGTTTTGCCTATCTCAGCCCGACGGTCTGGTCGATCATGGTCGCCAGCGTTGTCGCGGCCCTCTTCCGGGCTGCGACAAGTTATCTGCTGCCGGGTGCCCGCAACTGGTTTGCCTGGGAGGGACCCTATGTTCGTGAGATCCTCTCGTTTGGGAAGTGGATCTTCCTGTCGTCGATGCTAGTCTTTCTCGCCAACAGCTTCGACAAGCTTTTCCTGGCGCAGTCCGTGCCGCTTGCCGTGTTTGGTATCTATGCGATTGCAAGGACGATTTCTGAGCTTCCCGCGACCCTGGTGGCAAGGGTCAGCTTTCAACTCGTATTCCCCTTGATCTCAGCCAATTCTGGAGAAGTCCGCGCGACTATGCGACGGCAAGTCGGACCAATGCGCCTCAAGCTTCTGCTTGTTGTGGCCGTCGGCTTGGCGCTGACCGTCGTCCTGTCCGATATAGCGGTCGGGATTATCTATGATGCACGCTATGGCGAAGCGGGCTGGATGCTCGCCTTGCTCCTGATCGCGTCCTGGTTCGCAATTTTGTGCACCGTCAACGAATACACGATGATGGGGCTCGGCAAGCCCGCCTATGGCGTGGCAGGCAACATCGTCAAGCTTCTTGCCCTCGTGTCTCTTACTCCTGTCGGGATACACTACCTGGGTCTTCCAGGTGCGATACTCGCCATCATAGCCGGAGAAATTCTGCGCTACTTTCCGGTGCTTCGCGGACAATTTGCGGAAGGCCTATCCTTTGTTCGGCAAGACCTCCTGCTCCACTTGGTCTTTTTCTCAGCGCTTGCACTGTTTCTGCTTCTACGTTTTGAAATCGGCTACGGAACGCCCTTCGAGGCCGTCTCGCTGCCGGCATGGAGCAGACTATGACGGCCATTCCAGACCCGGGCCTGAACGATGTCGGCGTCGTCTTGATTGGGCGCAACGAGGGCGCTCGTCTCCTTGGCTGCCTTGCATCCTTGGGAGGCCTTGCCTCGAGAGGGGTGTATGTGGATTCCGGTTCCACCGATGGCAGCGTCGAAGCAGCGAAGCAGATGGGTCTGACCGTGGTCATACTGCCTTGCGACCAACCATTCACGGCTGCACGCGCGCGCAATGCCGGTTTCGAGGCCCTGGTGAAATCGGTGCCAAACCTTGCTTTCGTTCAATTCCTCGACGGCGACTGCCAACTTGCCAATAATTGGGTGGAAACAGCGCGTGCCTATATGGTCGCCAACGCCGGACTTGCAGTGGTTTGCGGGCGCCGGCGTGAAATGTTTCCGGAGGCGTCAATTTACAATCTGCTTTGCGACGAAGAGTGGAACACACCGGTCGGCGAGGCGGAGGCTTGCGGGGGCGATTGCCTTGTTAGATGCACAGCCTTTCTCGAAGTCGGTGGTTACGCCTCGAAATTGATCGCGGGTGAAGAGCCTGAAATGTGCCTCAGGATGCGCGAGCGAGGCTGGACGATCTGGCGGATCGATGCGGAAATGACCCTGCACGATGTCAATATCAGACACTTCCATCAGTGGTTCAAACGCTCGGTTCGGGCAGGGCATGCCTATGCGGAAATCTCTATGCTGCACAGAAAGTCCACGAAACGGATCTGGTCCACCAATTTGCAGCGCTCCGTGGTATGGGGTGCTTGTATACCAGCGCTGGCACTGATCGGCGGCGTGATCCACTCCGGCCTGTTTCTGCTTCTACTGCTTTACCCCGTCCAGATCCTCCGCTTGGTTCAGCGAACCGGGATGACAGAACGCACAAGTTATAAACGCGCAAGCCTTATGGTGCTGGGTAAATTTGCTGAAGCAAAGGGTGTCGCACATTATGCCACGGGTGTGTTTTTCAAGCGGCGGAAGGCCATAATCGAGTACAAGTAGACAGAGACGTCAGTCGCCGCTACGGCTGCGATCTGTCCGTATCCAGGACGACGTTCTCAAGCGGGCGAGACTACGTGGCGCAGACGCCAGTCTCGCCAGGATTAGCCAGGCCGCCCGCATGGCGGCGCGAGGGGGGAGTATCTCCTGACCGAACTTCACCCACGCGATGAGCGTCATCGCAAGCGCTACGGTCAGATTGAACGCGGCAATAAGCACTGCCGCTAAAGCCCCTTCGGCCAGGAGGCTGGCGATCAGACTGATGGCAAAGAGCAGGCCGAGCATGAGAACAAATATGGTCAATGGCGGAATGGCCGTCGCCACAGCCGAAAGGGCTGCAGCCAGCCTTCCCTGATAAAGTGCTGTCGGAATAGCGCGCAAGGCTGACGAAATCAAAGAGATATGGCCCTGGATCCAGCGTCCACGCTGTGTATCAAGCCCTGTGGTCGTTTCAGGAAATGCACTGAGAACAACAGCGCGTTCACAAAACAGGGGTGGGTGACCTGCAAGAGCGAGTTTCAGGCCCATCTTCATGTCTTCCGCAAGATGTCCGTCGGCAAGGTCGAGCGTGCTGATTGTCGCCCACGGGAAAGCCATTCCGCTGCCGGTCAGGTGACAGGGCAGGCCAAGCCTATGCAGGCCTCGCTGTCTCACCCTGTTCTTGAGAGTGAAGGCGAATTCGCTAACCTTTGTACTCAACGGCCCGCCGGCGGGAGATGTCATCAGATAGAGCGATTGCGTTGGCCGCCCGCTCTTGGATGCCGTTGCCGCAAGCCAGCTAAAGGCGTCCGGCTCGGGAAAGCAATCAGCATCAACCATAATGACTATGGCCGGGGGGGACAGTGCGAGATGCCGGATGCCGGCGTCGAGAGCATAGCCTTTTCCCCGCAGTAATGCATCATGCCGCTCTATCACCTCGGCCCCCGCGGCGCGCGCGACGCTCGCGGTTCTGTCGGTGCAATTGTCGGCAACAACCAGAAGCCTGTCAGTCGAGGCCATTGCTTGGCGCATCGCCGAAAGCGTAGCACCGATTCCCACCTCCTCGTCGTGGGCGGGTACGAGAATTGCCACCGGTCCCGCAGGAGTCGGCTCTAACGATGTGTTTTCATGCTGTGGCAAAAGTGACGCCAAGAGCTGGGCAGCATACATAAGCACCAGAACCAACGCGCCAATGTTCATAACGAGGAGTGGCCACGTTATGACATGTTCACTAAAAGCCAATTTCAGCTCCTCGCAAGGCCTTATCCCGTTGGCTCTGCCAATCACGAAGGCTCTCGAAGACAAATACTACCAATTTTAGTCCATGCCAAAAAACATGTTCAACCTATGTTGCGTTTCGGCCAAGGTCAATTCACATTTGACTCCTTGCTTAAGTAGAAGCCTGTTAATGTTCCCGTGCTTTCATCCAACGACCTGGGTTTCATTCTTTCGCTACGGCTTAATGCAGGTTTACCATTTTTCGGATTTTTGAGAAGCGCTTGAAAAATGCAAGAACAGACTGATGTGTCGCCGAGCGACGTTGCAATTGTTGGAATGGCACTTCGCGTGCCTGGTGCCGCGACAACCGACCAATTCTGGCGCAACCTGAAGGCTGGCGTGGAATCCATCCGGTCGGTTCCGGACGAGGAGGCTCTGGCAGCCGGTGAATCGGCGGCGCGGCTTCAGCATCCGAACTATGTCGCGCGCACTGCCGATGTCGCGGACATGGAATTGTTCGACGCTGAATTCTTCGGGTTAAGCCCGAAGGAGGCCGCGGTCATGGATCCGCAGCACCGCAAGTTTCTTGAGTGTGCCTGGGAAGCTATGGAGGCGGCCGGGCGCACCCCCAACACGCTGGCAGGGCCCATTGGTGTGTTCGCCGGCTGCGGCATGGGAAGCTATTTCTATTTCAATATTTGCAGCAACCCGCAACTGGTCGAGGAGACCGGTATGTTCCTGCTGCGGCATACTGGGAACGACAAGGACTTTCTCGCGACCCGGGCCTCCTTCTCATTTGATCTCAGGGGGCCAAGCGTCAATGTGCAGACGGCCTGTTCGACATCGCTGGTTGCCGTGCATTATGCTTGTCAGAGCCTCCTGAATGGGGAATGCGACATGGCCCTAGCAGGCGGTTCGACAATCGAACTGCCGCATCGCCGGGGATACGTCTTCCAGGAGGGGGAAATACTGTCGCCAGACGGACATTGTCGCCCCTTCGATCATCGCGCCGCTGGAACGGTCTTTGGTAGTGGAGCTGGGGTCGTGGTATTGCGTCGCCTGGCGGATGCGATGGCTGATGGCGACATCATTCACGGCGTAATTAAGGCGTCGGCGGTCAATAATGATGGAGCAACCAAGGCCGGCTATTTGGCGCCAAGCGTGACGGGGCAGGCGGAAGCCATAATTGAAGCGCAAGGATTAGGCGGCATTGATGCTGAGACAATCCAGTATGTGGAATGTCATGGAACAGGAACCGCTCTTGGCGATCCCATCGAGATCCAGGCGCTGACAGAAGCCTTTCGCCAAAGTACCGGCAGGACGGGGTTTTGCCATGTGGGCTCAGTCAAGTCGAACATAGGCCATCTCGATACCGCAGCCGGCGTCGTGGGCCTTATCAAGGCGACACTTGCGGTGCGGCACGGAGAGATACCGCCGACATTGGGATTTGAGAAGCCAAACCCCGCAATCGATTTCGCTAATAGTCCGTTTCTGGTCAACAGCCAAGTTGCGCCCTGGCCGGCAGTGGTTGGCCCACGACGCGCAGCTGTCAATTCCCTTGGTGTCGGCGGCACAAACGCCCATGTGATCATTGAGGAAGCGCCGCGCGCCGCTCTGAAACCCTTTGTCGATGCCGACATGGGAAACGTATTGGTGTTCAGTGCCAAGAGCCGCAAAGCCCTGGACGAGCAAGTGGCGCGGATGGCGAAGGCGCTTGCGACAGATGCCGATCTGAACATTCTGGACGCCGCTCATACGCTGTTCAGGGGCAGGAAGCACTTTGAACATCGCCGGGTCATATCTGTGCGTGGACGGGACGATGCGCTTGCCGTTTTGGGGGGGGGTGATGAAAGGCGCATTTTCTCCCACTCGGTGATTGATGGGGCGGCCGAAGCGGTCTTCATGTTCCCGGGCGGTGGCGCCCAGCACGTTGGAATGGTACGGAACCTCTATTCTAGGGAGAGGCGTTTCAAGGAGTGGATTGACGAAGGTCTCTCCTATTTGCCTCAAAAGGCTGCCGCCGAAATCCGAGCGGCCTGGTTCGGCTTAGACAGGATGGCAGACGCTGCGCAACTATTTCTCCTGCCATCACTGCAGTTGCCTGCCATCCTGATTGCCGAAATTGCCACCGCGCGCCTTTGGATGCATTGGGGACTTCGTCCATCTGCAATGATCGGTCACTCGATGGGTGAAAACGCTGCCGCATGTGTCGCGGGGGTGATGTCCTATCGCGATGTGGTCAACCTCGTTCGCTTGCGTGGCGAGCTTTTTGATAATGTCGAGCCTGGTGGCATGCTCAGCGTGCCGCTTTCCGCCGGCCAGTTGCAATCGCTGCTGCCATCGGAACTGGACCTTGCTTCTGTCAACGCACCTGAACTCTGTGTTGTATCGGGCCGGGATGCTGACCTCGATCGCTTTGCGAGCCAATTGGCCGAACAAGGTGTCGACAGCAGTCGAATTCCGATCAACATCGCAGCGCATTCCCGGATGCTCGATGCTGTCCTGCCGCGCTTCGAAGCGTTTTTACGCGGGATCCGTTTGAGTGCGCCAACCGTCCCGATCCTGTCCAATCTGACAGGTAACTACTTGTCTGACGACGATGCGCGGGACCCGCTATATTGGGTCCGGCATTTGCGCTCGACTGTCCTGTTTGCCGAGGGCATGGCCGAACTGGCTCCTGTTTCCACCCGGGTTTACATCGAAGTAGGCCCTGGTCGCTCGCTGTCGACGCTGGCAAAAGCGCAGCCGGGCATAGAGGCCAATCAGGTCATCAATACGCTTCCGCATCCCGAGCATGAGACAGACGACCATCTTCATTTTCTTTCGGCTATTGGGCGTGCCTGGGCCCTGGGCTTGCCGGTTGAGCCGGTGGAGCCGGACGCCAAGAACAGGGGCCGGCTCGTTACGTTGCCCACCTATGCCTTCCAGCAACAGCGCTATTTCATAGAGCGAAACGAGACTGTCGCGGTAAAGGACCATGCGGCAGAACTTAAGCGCCATACGGACATGAGGGACTGGGGATACAGGCCCTGCTGGCGACAAGTCGCTTCCGACACGCCGCTCGATGCAGAACTGGAACCATCATCCTGGCTGATCTTCCTTGATGAAACCGGGTTGGGCGAGCGATTGGCGGCACGCCTGCGCGACGACGGACACGAAGTGGTCACCGTGGCTGTCGGCGATGGATTTGAGCAAATCTCCCCGCGGGCCTATCAGCTATGTCCCGAGGACGGCAGGGCCGGTTATGACGCGTTGGTATCCAGCCTTGTCGAAGGAGCGGGCTTCCCAAGTCAGGTGCTCCATCTCTGGCTTTTGACTACCGATGAGACTCATCGGCGCGGATCGAGCTTTTTCGAAAGAACGCAGGAACATGGTTTCTACAGCCTCTTGCATCTCGGCCAAGCAATGGGTGACGCCGAGGTTTCGAGTGTTCACCTAACCGTCGTTGCAAATGGCATGCAGCGGCTCGGGGACGAGACCCTGCCTTATCCAAGCAAGGCAACGGTCTTCGGGCCGGCACTTGTCATGCCGAAGGAACTTGACGGAGTCACAGTTCGCGTGATCGACCTCGAGCTCCCGGCAGCCGAGCGTCAATCATGGTGGTGGCCTACAGGCCGAGCATCGCCTTCCAGAGCGGATACTTTCGCGACTGACAGTCTGGCACTCTTATGGGAAGAGCTGTGTGGGTCACCGGTAAGCGAAGTTATCGCTTATCGGCAGGGGCGTCGTTTCAAGGCGGGCCATATGCCATTGCCACTGCTGGATGCAGGTTCCAGACCGCAATTCCGCTCAGGTGGCGTCTATCTTTTGACGGGGGGGCTGGGTGATCTTTCGCTTGTCATCGCCCGAGAACTGATTGAACGCTATCAGGCGCGCCTTATCCTCGTCGGACGTACCAAGCTCCCAGAACGGAGTGAATGGCAGCTTTATCGCCGCCTGCATCGGGGCGATGACCGGATAGCGCGAGCGATCAAGGTGCTGCAGGAATTTGACGCATTGGGTGCCGAGATTTGCTATGTCGAGGCGGATGTGTGCAATGCAGAACAGATGGCGACAGCTGTTGCGTATGGCAAGCAGAAGTTCGGCGCGCTCCATGGTGTGCTGCACACGGCAGGCGTCGTGAACGACAATTTGATTCAGCTGAAGTCGCTCGACGAAATTGAGCGCGTGATGGCGCCAAAAGTGTATGGGACAGACGTATTGGACCGTCTCCTTAAAGACGAGCCGCTCGACCTCTTCATTCTTTTTTCTTCGACCAGCACCGATATCGCGCCGGCCGGCCAAGTCGATTATGTGGCGGCAAACGCCTATTTGAACGCCTATGCCGAGAGCGCGGCGTCGGCGGGTCGCCGAACTGTTGCCGTCCACTGGGGTATCTGGAACGAAGTCGGTATCGCAGCGCGTGCGGTTGGGTCAAGTCAACAGTCGCTCGGCGGGCGAAGCGATGAAGTATCCCTGAGCGCCCTGTTCGAGCGATGGGTGGAAGACAGTGACGGCAGCGTCTGGCTTGAATTCGTGGCCAGCCCCCAAAGTCATTGGCTGTGGAACGAGCATCGCCTTGTTTCCGGGCACTCCATTCTGCCAGGGACGGGATACATCGAACTCATGATGCAGGCTGCTGCAGAGTACGGATTCGGTTCCGGGGTCGACTTTGAAGATCTGGTCTTCCTGGGTATGCTCGATATAGCCGATGGAGGGACGAAGAGGGTCCGTTGCCGCATAGAGGCGCAGGAAAACGGACTGCGCGCTTTCGTGACTGCTGGTCCAGATGGTAGCGACGGCGGCCAAGACGGGTTTAGGCTCTATGCAGAAGCTAGGGTTGTTCCGCGAACCGAAGCGCGACCGGTGATAACCTCTTTCATAGCCGACCATTCTGACGGCCGTTGGATCTCGACAATTGAAGCGCCGGATGGCACGGCATTGGTCTCAGCCCAGGAGGGCAGGGTCAACTTCGGTCCGCGTTGGGCTGTTCTGCGAAAGCTCTCTCTGGGAAAGGCCGAGGCCCTCGCCACGCTTTCTTTGCCGCGAGAGTTCTTCACGGATTTGGTGGAGGGATGGCGCCTTCATCCGGCCCTACTCGACATTGCGACCGGATATGCGATGGCGCTTGTTGCCGAATATGAGAAGTCCGACACACTTTGGGCTCCGATCTCATACGGACGCATTCGCGTCTTGGGTGATCTGCCGGCCGTGATTTGCAGTCATGTAAGCCTTGCAGAAGTTGGCCAAACGCAGCAGGGATACGCGGTCTTCGATGTGACGATAGCGGATCCTGATGGACGGGTTTTACTGCAGGTTGATCGCTTCATGGTCAAGCGGTTGGCTGCCGACACCGGCTTTGCGGAGGGTGCGCAGATCGCGGCTGCAAAGACGCGGAATGCGTCAGATGGAGCTTCGTCCGCAGTGAGTGCAGACTTCGCCTTTCAGGTGAGCCTAGGAATACTGCCTTCCGAAGGGTTTGAGGTTCTGGAGCGTGCACTTGCGTCTGGCAAGACGCAGCCTATTGTCTCTTCGATAACACTTGAAACATTGATCGATAAGGCGGAGCGGCGCCGTCACGCATCGCAGCATGCGGGCGTCCAGCTTTTCGACAGACCAGATTTGGATACCGACTATGTTGCACCAGAGAGCGACACCGAACGGAGGCTTGCCCAATGCTGGAGTGAACTGCTCGGGGTAGAGCGGGTCGGCGTCCATGACAACTTCTTTGATATTGGTGGACATTCGCTGATCGCAGTGCGGCTGTTCCGGATGATCCATCAAAACTTCGGAATGGAATTGCCAATTTCAGTCCTATTTCGTGCGCCAACAATTGCTGCCTGTGCTGCCTTGATTGATGAGCAGATGCCGGCGAATACGCAAGGATCATCAAAAGAACGGGCTGATGGCCCCCCTGACGAGCTGACACACTTGGTGGCGATGAGCGACGGGCCGAAAAACTGGCGTCGTCCGATCTTCCTTTGCGCGGGAATGTTCGGCAACGTCCTGAACCTTCGATCTCTCGCCATGCAGCTGGGGCAGGAGCGACCGGTTTACTGTCTGCAGGCGCGCGGCCTCTATGCGGGGCAGGAGCCACATGAGACGTTCGAGGCAGCGGCACGAGATTGCCTGGCCGAGATTCGACGCGTGCAGCCGCAGGGTCCGTACTATCTTGGCGGTTTCTCCGGCGGCGGCTTGGTCGCGTATGAGATGGCCCTTCAATTGCAGGAAGCTGGAGAAACGGTCGCGCAGCTTTTCATGCTCGACACGCCTCTTCCGGAAAAGACGCGCCTGACACTGCTCGATCGCCTTCTGATGAAGCTGCAGGATATGCGGCGTGACCGAGTGCAATTCGCCGCGAACTGGATCAACAGCCGGCGTCGCTGGGCTAACTACCAGAAATCGAGACTAGACGCCTTGGCACAACAGCCAAAGTCGTTCGAACTTCACAACGAGCGGGTTCACGAAGCCTTCCTGCGCGCGCTGGAACGCTATCGTATCGCGCCATACGACGGAGAGGTCGTGTTGCTCCGGCCCAAACTGAAAGTCCTCTATCACATCACCGGCGGCCGGAAGTTACAAGAAGGGCGCAATATTGCGTCGCACGACAACGGCTGGTCGGCGTATTGCCCGCACCTCACCGTGATCGAGGTCCCGGGAGACCACGATAGTATGGTCCTGAACCCGAATGTCCGGGTTATGTCTGACAAGATGCGCCAGCATCTTCGCTTGGCTGACGGTGAGGCACCTCGCAAGTCTGCATAGGACAGTATTGTGCCGCATATGTCGGTGGCGTCTGCCATGCCGCCCCTCCCTCTGCTTTGGAGAGCCGAGACGGTCTGCTCTGGGCGCTGGTTAAAACCCGGTTCCGCCCTTAAGCTCGTTGCGGATCGTTGCAAAAACGATCCACAGATCGAGCCATATACTGTAGTTCTGGATGTAATACAGATCACACGCGATTCTGGCTTTAGCCTTGGAAGGTCTGTCTGTGGGACCGCGTAAACCGCGAACTTGCGCCAGTCCGGTGAGGCCTGGTCTTACCGTATGGCGTGCTCCGTAGTTAGGAACCAGTTCCTCGTATGGCCGGCCCGCAGCCATCATTCCGATTGCATGACAGCGCGGCCCCACCAGGGACATGTCGCCGATCAGTATGTTCCACAATTGTGGCAGTTCATCCATATTGGTGCGGCGAAGCCACGCTCCGACGAAAGTAAGTCGAGGATCTTGAACGGTGGTCTGCCTTCGGCCACTTGCGTCGCATTCGTCGATCTTCATCGAGCGAAACTTATGTATGACGATTACGCTACCGTCTTTACCCCATCTCTTCTGCTTGAAGAGGATCGGCCCCGGGCTATCCAGCTTAATCAATATGGCCAGGGCGAGGAGAGCAGGCAGCAAGAAAATCAGAGCGCTTGCCGAAACCACGACGTCAAACAGCCGTTTCAGCTTCGAATTGGCCGTAATTTGGGAACGTATGTTTGCTTGATGCGGCGCCAACCGAGAAAATTGGCGCCGCATATTGACAGGCCGCCGATGTGATGCCGGGAGATACGCCATAAATCACCACATGCTTGAACTAAAATGCCGAAAAATACCGCCAATGAAGTGTAGTAGGCTTCCGGTGTATTATCAACCAGTTGTTAACCTTCGCCCGGCACAGTGTTTCATTGCAATACGGATACGGCGCGTCACTGAGTTGTACCCAGAATTGGACGCGACTTGCCGCTTTTCTGTGTGGTGCAAGTGCTCGGTGCCATGATCTGTTGAAATCTGAGGCTGACTGGAGACGGGGATCCGCTCACCCCATACGCGTCACTTTTTGACGCTGGCAGTGTTGTTCGTGTCGAGCCTTGGTTCCTGACCGTGAAGGATGCCGACTGCAGCGACGACCACAAGCGACCAGCATGCTGCCGAAAAGACTGCGGCGTAGAGCAGTGCCTTCATTCGTGGGGTCATAGTCTCTCTCTACGATGGCCGACAGCTAAGAATCAAACTGTCTCAGGCAAAACCTAGCATAATTGTGTCACGCGATGGCATGTGACACAAACGGACAGGCGTCCGAGAAGTGACGGACAATTTCTCGGAGACCAATCCTGGGGGGGGAGGGACAGCGAAAGCCGCTCGATGGCGCGCACTCAGTCCTCTACGCGGGCGAAAGTGCTGCTTGCTTTTGGAAAAGTGTTGCCGAGGGAGAGAAGACGCGTTTCATGCGTGAGCGGTCCGCCCGGTTAAGGACAGCGCCTGCGAGCTTGGTGTGGAGCCGGGGATTCAGTGCTAACGCGGCGCGCAGCATATCAGTGGTCAACTGGCCCCACCCGACGACGAGCACGAAGTGATCGACTACGCGCGCGGCGGATTGTAGATCGCCCATTGCCACGAGAGGCGGCAGGTCGATTACGACCACGTCGTACATGGCGAATAGTGGCGCCAAGCGCCTGGTTACCTCTGCGCCCGACCAGTTCAGCTGAGCTGTCGGCTCCGCAGTGCCGTTGCCGAGAGGCAGGAGTTCGAGGCCCGTCCTTTCATCGACGATGACGCAATCTGCGTGGCTATCCCCACCACTCGTCAAAATGTCACAAAGACCTTCTTTTCCCCGTGCGTGGAGTAGACGGGACAGCTGGCTATCATAGAGCTGCCCATCGACCAGCAGAGTGCGTTGGCCCTGTAACATCTTCAGAGCCGCAAAGTTGGCGGCAACAGTCGTGGCACCCTCACCAGCGACGGTCGATGTAAAGCCAACGATCAACGGAGCGGCACTTCCATCCGCTTTGGTTACAGTGGCATCGACATGGCGCAGCGCATGCCGGAGTTGCGCCCCGTCATCTCTCGAAATTGCCGCCAAAACTGCGAAGCTGTGTCTGTCTCCCCGCGCACCGGGTGTACGAAGTGTTGGCAAAAGTCCCAAGCAGGGCTTGCCCACGATGCTTGTAATTTGTTCGGGGATTCTCACCTGCCTATCGATTGCCGCCAACGTTAGTATCAAGAATACTGAACTTGCTGCACCGACGCTGATCGCCGCAGCTATCAGGAAAACCCCACGAATGCTGCTCTTGTTGACCGGGGGGAGCGCTTCCGAGACGATCTGAGCCTTTGGTCCGACCTCCTGAAGTCTTTCCCTCAGCCAACTGCTCGCAGTCTCAGCGGCCTCGGACCGATCCTGATCCAGTTTCTCGAGGTAGGTTGTTGACACCGCATTGGCGACTTGCGCTGCGTATTGTGGATCCTCGGCCGTAAAGTTGATGCTGACGAGATTACTCATTCCACGGCGTTGGACCTCAAGAGCACGGCGAAATTCGTCGAGTGCCTTGGCATCCGCTAAACGCCAGATTGCCTCTTCTTCTGGCGAGGCGTCGATATTGCGGGGCTCCATCAAGCCTAGTTTTATTAGCGCTTGATGGAGGACTGTGTCGGAGCCGATGATCTGAATCTGAGTTTCCAGAAAGGTCGGATCAAACTGCATTTCAGCGAAGTATGCATCATCGCGACTTAGTGTCAGTCTCAGATTGTTGATGTTCAGCGTCGAAACCGCCGTGTACTCTGCGGGTCGCAAAAGCACGTAGGCCACGGCCGCGCCAGCGAACAACGACGTGATCAGGACTACAAGAGCAAATTTGCCAAAGACTGTGCGGAGCATCCAACGCATGTCATACATGCTACCTGGAGCGACCGGCAGCGAGTTCTGTGAAGCATCAATCAAATCGGCTGACGGCATTCTGACCTCGAATTCCAGTGTCATGAGATGGAAGGATCAAGCGGGCCGTAACGGGCGGGAGATCGTTTGGTTTGGTCGTTGCTCGGTGCGAGAGAACCGTGAAAGGAACCATTACATCCCATTCCTGCTCGACAACTCCACCTTTATGATATCTCCCGGCAGTACGGGCGTCACCTCAGTGGCTTCTATGTGCCGCATGGCATCATCGCGCCCTCGGATTATGGTGTAGCGTATCTGAGGCTGGGAGCGGGAGGAATTATCAGCGGATATCTGACCACTTTGGGCTGTGGCGCCCGCGACCAGCTGGCCCAATGTCGCCAGTTGCTGTTCGGTCTCGCGTATCATGGCGTGCGTCCGCTGCAGTCCCTCTTGTGCAGACGCTTTCCTCGCACTTTGTAGCGTTTCGATCCGTAGCCTTGCTTCCTGTACAGCCCGCTCGGCCCGGACCTTTTCAAATTCCAACTGGCGCTTTTCGCGCTGAATGTCGAAGACATCGCGCTGAAGCGGTAAGCGGCGGTTTGTCGCAAGACCGGCGTCTTCCAGCCGTGTCGCTTTGGTGACTTCCTCCTCGTAGGACAGAAGTTTGGCGCCAACGGTCTCGAGTTGCGTCACAATTGACTCGATCTCGGCCTGATGCAGCCCAACCATGGCTTCGAGCGTTTCGGTCTGCTTGCCGTGGCTTGCCTGGCTTGCCTCGAAAAGTTCCCTTTGCTCCGCCAATGCTCGAACGAACTCAGGGGAGGCATCTGAAGGTGTCGGCGGAAAGGAGCGTTCGTTCACCTCCGCCTCGTAGCGGATCTGCTCGGCGCGAAGTGTTGCCTGGCGCAGTTCGGCAACCCCGGCCTCTCCCATCCCGCTGATCGAGGTCCGCGCGAGATCCCATTCGGAAATTCCCACGGCACGGTATATGCCGCTGGCGATGCTGACGGCATTCACGACGAGCATTTCGGGTCGGTAGGCATATTCGCCGGGCGTTGTAACAGATCCCAGAATATAGAAAGGACGATAGCCAACGATGTCGATCGAGACGTCGGGAAGCTTCCTTTGTCTGGATTTTTCCTGCAACTGGGTGGCTATTGTACTGGCTAGCTCAGCTGGCGCCAAGCCGCGCGCGGGGATCTCGCCGATCAGGGGCAGCGCGACGCTTCCGTTCGCGCCGACGGCAACCTCGACATTCAGCGCCGGCCACTCCGCGACATATACCCTGACACGATCCTGCACGTCGAGCGCGTATGGTTCCGAGGCTCGGGCCGGCACAATAAGCAGTAGAAGTGACAACAGCGACATCACGATGGCCGAGGCGCCTCTCACCCTGCCGTCCCTGTTTGGACCTTCTTCATAGGGCTCTTTGATCCTGCAAAATCTCATGGGTGTCACTCGAACGCTGTCTTCTGCGAGAAACCTTCCCGCCCAAGGCCGATCTGAACCAGTTCAGAATTGCACCTGGCGGTAGTTTATAGAGAATTTTCTTTTCAAAGCGCAGTCAAATCATTTTTTGACTGCGCCGTCTTCATTATGAATTTTAACTCTTCGCTGCCTTCTTCTGTCTGGATGAAACGCCAAATATTATGCCCATGGCGATGGCCATCATATATTGTATTTCCTTGGCGTAGATTATCCATTCCAGGAAAGAATGCAGATAAACAGTTACCAAAGCCATCCCGCATCCGGTCAACAGCACGCCGTCCGCTCGATCTTTTATTCGAAAACCATTGCCGAAAGCGATCGCCACAGGGGTCAGCAGCATAAGTGAAAAGGCGAAGAGGCCGGCATATCCAGTTTCGGCCGCCGCCAGTAGATAGGCGTTGTGCACGATCGACCTGCGATTTCCTTCAAACGGCATAACGCCGCCTCGATCCGAATAACCAAAGTTCTGCGCTGCGTAGACATAGTGGTTGACCCCGATACCCATCGGGAAATCTTCCAAGATATAGGCTGAGACATTGTTGAACGCGGCCCTTTCGTCATAGGCTTCCTCGTTCAGTGGTGCTCTTTCGAAACGTTTCTCAAACGTGGCAATCACGATGGGTGCCGCCAGTGCGACGGCAAGCAGGGTGGCGGCTATGGCTGCGATCTTTCGTTGAGTGAGGCCCTGCATTGCCACAAATGCGAACGTGATGGCCATACCGATCGCGGCCGTCCCGACGGAGCCGCGCGAAGCAGTGAAGATGATGGCGAGCAGCGAAAGCATGATTGTGGGCCCAAGGTAAATCAGTCGTCTCGTTCCGGACAGAAGCATGACCAGATGTGGCACCAAGACAAAATGGATTGCCATGCCGAGCGTGTTCTGATGCGCGAAAAGCCCGGTATTCTGGGCAAGATCCAGCCCAAAGCGTTGCCACAGCACGGCAATAAAATTGGCAAAAAGGCCAATCACCATACCCTTGAATATAAGATAGGGGACGCCCTCGAAAGCGCAGGCTCGGGCAACGACGCCCAAGACAAGGAACACACGGGCGAATTGCCAGACGGCAAATCCCGCGGCCAGCGGTTCAGGTGCATAAGTCATGCTGGCCGCTGCGATGGCAAAGTAGACGAGAAACGGCAGGAAGTAGACGAGCGGCGTACGATGCGCTGGCAGGATAAGAAAGGCCATAACCGCGAGAAGGTCGATGGCCGTTACTTCGATGGCAGCCACGAAGCCGGGCCAGTCTTCCCATAAAATGATGCCGACATCAAATAGGGGGGCCGAAGAGAGCGTGAAGGGTAGTGCGCCGAAGCATAGCCAGAATATTCGTGTGAGCCAGGCGTAACGCCTGATCAACAGGGCTGCCGGAAACAGGCTCAGTAAAAGCAGGGCAACAAACGCTAGTTTCAACACGATTTCCCTTGATAGCCGTCGATCTATCGTTTCTCTTAATCTCTAGCACACTGCGTGACCGTGGAAAGGTCTTCGAACTCTATGCCTAAATCGTTTACGCATGTTCTCAGTCTCATCTTTTTAATCTTCTCGGTGCCGTATCAGGGCAACGCGGCTGGCGATCAGGGGCAGAGTTTGCGCGTCCACGAGATAACGATGGCAACGCCGGACACCATCGCAGTCGAGATTAGAGATGCTCCGTTCAAGCGCGGCGGCGTTCTGGAGCTGGAAGAGGCGGTGGATGGGCCCGTCGGATCGTGGATCCGCCACAGCGACACATGGGCGATGGTGATTGGTACTCGGCAGCGCCATCTTCGACTGGCAGATGATCCGCCGGAGGTCTTTCTCGACCGGGTGGCTTTCGACGATCCGGATAGCTACCGGCTCAACGGTGAGGCGCGCGTCGTTTCGGTGTACCGCAAGTCAATGCCATATGGCTCGGGCCTTTTCAGGGGAGATGATGGGCAGACCAAGTCCGGGGCTACGTTCAAACATTTTCTGTACCTGAAGTTGGATCACGCTCTTGAGCCGGGGATGTATCGGATAGACTGGCCCGACGGCCGGTTACCGCCCGAGACCTTCAGTTTTGACCCCTTGAAGACGCGTGCATTGGCGCTGCGCACCACGCAGGTCGGTCATGCTGCTGCGGATGTATCAAAGACTGCCTATCTGTCTCTCTGGATTCCAAATGGTCCGGACAACGGTGCGGTCGACTTCGGTCAGTATGGGATCAAGACGTTCTCCGTCATTGATAACGGCGGGACTCCCGTGTTTTCTGGTGCCGTGCGCCTTCGAACGCGGCCTTCGGATCCCGAACCCGGAAATGGTCTGCCTGCATCATTGGTCGACTACGTCGCCGGCGCCCCACGGCAGTTGGATGGCTTCCGGCCAGGACCGACCCCTTATGTTGAAGCGGACGGTCATGGGCTGATCGAGGGACAACGCGTTCTCTTTCAACGTCTGCAAGGGGACCAGGACGCCTCGGCGTTGGCAGCCACCGTGCTTCGGGTCGATGAACAGGGTTTTGCCGTTACCGATATGGAGAGGCCTTTTCCTGAGGTCATCGCGCCGGGTGCGACATTTGCGCCAACCTACAAGGCCAATAGAGCCGGGACATTCGTCTTCGAGCTGGATTATTCCGAATGGGTACCGCAAGGACCGGGCCGCTACCGGCTCGCCGTTCCAGGGCTGGGGGTGAGTGATCACTTCGAGGTGGCCAATGATCAATGGCTTCGGCTTGGCGCGGTGGGCTTCTCTGGCCTCTATCATCACCGCAGCGGTATCGCACTCGATGGACGTTTTGGCTATCGAAGGCCAAGTGCATTCCGTCCTCTTGGCGGCTTTCAAATACTTGAAAGCGCCTTGCCACTGCTCTGGTCGTCAAACTGGCCCAATGGCTTCGTGTCGCTCGATGACGGGCTGAAAGGTGCGTGGAATTCCGGACGTCCGGCCTCTGAGGACTATTGGGGCGGGTACATGGATGCAGGCGACTGGGACAGACGCATCCAGCACCTGGCCATCTCCGACGCTTTCCTGGATCTTTGGGAGCAACTGCCACAGGAAAAGCGCGCCGTCGAGCTGGGCATTCCGAAATCAGGCGATGTTCTGCCGCTCGCAGAGTATGCAAGTCTCGACGGAGTGAGTGACCTCATTCATGAGGCTGTCTGGAACATCGATTTCTACCGTCGTCTGCAGATGCCCGATGGTCGGGTTCGCGGAGGTGTGGAAAGTGCTGGCCACCCGCTGCTGGGCACAACGAGCTACCTGGAGCATCTTCCGGTTTATGCCTATGCGCCCGATGTCGTGTCCACCTATCGCTACGCGGCGTCTGCGGCCCGGCTGTCGCGGATCTTGGGTGAGCTAAAACTTGCGGAACTTGCTGGTATCTATCGGGCCAGCGCGCTGGCTGCATGGCATGCAGCAGAGGACGGCTTTTCAGAACCTGACAGGTTCTACGAAGAGGCGATTGGGGCCGCAAATGAAATGGACGGTTGGGGAGGCGCGTCCTGGGATGAGCGCAAGCCGGCAATTCAAGCGGCGGCGGCCGAGTTTCGAGCAGCGGCGGCAGCTTCCCTTTTTCGGCTGGACGGAAGTCGCCAGTTTGCCGAGATCTTCGAGGCCGGATGGCGGAACGGGCGGGAGCTCTATTTTCACAAGGGTGACGCAGCCTGGGACTATTACCGGAGTGCTGGAGCCGATCCAGCCATTCAGCGTCAGATCGAAGAAACTGTAATCCAGGAAACGAGTTTACTCCTGTCTGGCCAGTCTACCTCCAGTTATCCGAGTATGAAGCACCCCTATGCGCCGGCCGGATGGGGCCAGGGCGGGCCGCCTGACTTTTCCCAGAGCCAGTTAGTGTTCAGGGCCTATCAGATCAATCGCAACCCTGAAATCCTGGCGCTCATCCAACAGACATTGCACGGCCTGCATGGCGCCAACCAACTGGGACTAAGCTTCACGACCGGTTTGGGCGTGCGACAGATCGAGCATCCCCTGCATGAAGATCATCGAGCCATGGGCGTTCCGGCACCAAGCGGGATCACGATATATGGATGGGCGCCGCAGAGCGCTTCTGCTTATGGATGGGTTTTTGGCCCGGAGTGGTCTCCCTTGCCGGAAGTTGGTGACCCCAGCGTCATAGGGCACAGGCGCATCGAGCCGCAGCGTTTTGCCCTGCCGTATTTCGAGTATCTGGTGGAGCACCCTGCCGTCATCATTCAGCAGGAATACACCGTCGATCAAGCCATAGGGCCGATCGCCTTTCTCGCTCTCTTCCTCGACGCAGAGGCGGCGCGTTGAAGGCAAAATCCTGGAATGAAATGCGTTAGCCTCCCACTTGTCGGGGCAAGCAAGGGCGGGCAGTTTGGTATCCCTGTCCTGGCGCGCGACAAACTTTAACCAGCGCGAAGTGGCGTTGTCTTGCTTGCGATCACGCCGCTGCGTTTCATGATTTCTTTCAAACATAGCCACGCCAATGGCGGCACTGAATAGACATACCGTCGCCATAGACGCTTCGGGTCCGACAGGAGACGATAAAGCCATTCCAGTCCAAGGCGTTGCATAAGCGCTGGTGCACGCGTTTGAAGATCCGTTATGAACTCGAGCGATGCACCGCAACAGATACAAATGCCGCTTGCTTGTTTGCTTTTCGAGATCTCATGGGCGAGGAGCTCCGACTGTGGAGAGCCCACGGCGATGAACACGAAGTCTGTTTCGCTCTCGGTCACGAAACGGACGCATGCTTCCATAGCTTCAGGCTTGCTGATCAAGCCCTGTGGTGGCACGTGGCATCGAAAATCGATTTCTGGGAAGCGCTCGGCCATTCGGCTGCCGACCTCGGCATAGGGAGCAATCAGTACAACCTTGTCATGAGGGCGAATTCTCTCATGGAAGAGGTGCGAGGTGAGGTCTGAACCGGTCACCAAGGTCATGCGGATGCCCAGCAACCGGGCGACCCAGTAAATGGGCTTGCTGTCGCATAGCGAGAGCCATGAAGCCTTGTAGATTTCCTTCAATCTCAAATTACCGCGCATTCGGACGACGTGATCGACATTCGGAGTGACCACGTAGCGAAATTGCCCGGATCGCCGCTCGGCTTCGATGCAATCGACGACTTCATGAAACGTCAAGAAATCATAGGGAACGTCCATGAATATCTGTTTCTCGTCGGCGTCAACCGTCGCAGTTTTCCTTAACGCAATCATGTCACACCAACAAAAAATCGAAAGGAGGTTTCTCTTTTAATGTTACCTGTAATGTGTATTCCGTCAATCAAGAATAGTAGATCGTTTTAGATTCCAGTTTTTCTGTCATTCAAATTGACTGAGGAACGTGTCTGTCTGTTGCGGATAAGTTACGGGCTCGTTCAACATCGACGTCATGGACGATGCGCCGGAGATTGACGGCACTGCGGCTGCGATCACGATCACGGTCGATGAAGATGACATCGACACCCCGACCTCGCTTGGCACGTCGCCGGATGATGGTGCAGGCAAGGACTTCTCCTTCACGGGGCCTGCGGGTGACGGCGGTGCTGGCCCTGCGAATGCGACATCGGTTGGGACGCTTGCAGGTCTTGTGAAGGGTGGCGCGGATGAAGCTGTATCCTTCGGCTTCATCGACAAGGCAACGATGCGGGGCTATCTGGAAGGTCTGAAGCTGATGTCAGGCGAGAAGCCGCTCGGCTTTGACCTCGACGAGGCTGGCAAGATTGTCGGTTTTGTGAACAAGCAGGGAAATGGCCAGGCTGTTCCGGGCGAGGATTACAATTCTGGTGATGACCGTTTGGTGTTCGAGTTCGTCTTGAACCCGAACGGCACGTTCACGTTCAATCTGCATGATCAGCTGGACCACAAGGGGCAGACGGTTGGCCTCTCGGCTGACAAGAACTCTCTGACGATCGACTTCGGCGCAGTTCTGCAGGGGACCGACAAGGACGGCGACAGCGTGACGCTGACGAACCTGGTGAAGGTCAATGTGACGGACGATGCGCCGGAGATTGACGGCACTGCGGCTGCGATCACGATCACGGTCGATGAAGATGACATCGACACCCCGACCTCGCTTGGCACGTCGCCGAATGATGGTGCAGGCAAGGACTTCTCCTTCACGGGGCCTGCGGGTGACGGCGGTGCTGGCCCTGCGAATGCGACATCGGTTGGGACGCTTGCAGGTCTTGTGAAGGGTGGCGCGGATGAAGCTGTATCCTTCGGCTTCATCGACAAGGCAACGATGCGGGGCTATCTGGAAGGTCTGAAGCTGATGTCAGGCGAGAAGCCGCTCGGCTTTGACCTCGACGAGGCTGGCAAGATTGTCGGTTTTGTGAACAAGCAGGGAAATGGCCAGGCTGTTCCGGGCGAGGATTACAATTCTGGTGATGACCGTTTGGTGTTCGAGTTCGTCTTGAACCCGAACGGCACGTTCACGTTCAAGCTGCATGATCAGCTGGACCATAAGGGGCCAACGGTTGGCCTCTCGCCTGACAAGAATTCCCTGAAGATCGACTTCGGCGCAGTTCTTCAGGCGACCGACAAGGATGGCGACAGCGTGACGCTGACGAACCTGGTGAAGGTCAATGTGACGGACGATGCGCCGGAGATTGCCGGCACTGCGGCTGCGATCACGATTGCGGTCGATGAAGACGACATCAACACCCCGACTTCGCTGGGCACGTCGCCGAATGGCGGTGCTGGCCCTGCGAATGCGACATCGGTTGGGACGCTTGCAGGTCTTGTGAAGGGTGGCGCGGACGAAGCTGTTTCGTTCGGCTTCGTCGACACGGCGACGATGCGGACCTATCTTGAAGGTCTCAAGCTGATGTCAGGCGAGAAGCCGCTTGGCTTCGATCTGGATGAGGCCGGCAAGATCATCGGTTTTGTGAACAAGGAAGGCGAGCCTTCTCCGGGTCAGGACTACAATTCGGGTCCCGATCGCCTTGTGTTCGAGTTCATCTTGAACCCGAACGGCACGTTCACGTTCAAGCTGCATGATCAGCTGGACCATAAGGGGCCAACGGTTGGCCTCTCGCCTGACAAGAATTCCCTAAAGATCGACTTCGGCGCAGTTCTTCAGGCGACCGACAAGGATGGCGACAGCGTGACGCTGACGAACCTGGTTAAGGTCAATGTGACGGACGATGCGCCGGAGATTGCCAGCACTGCGGCTGCGATCTCGATTGCGGTCGATGAAGACGACATCAACACCTCGACTTCGCTGGGCACGTCGCCGAATGGCGGTGCTGGCCCTGCGAATGCGACATCGGTTGGGACGCTTGCAGGTCTTGTGAAGGGTGGCGCGGACGAAGCTGTTTCGTTCGGCTTCGTCGACACGGCGACGATGCGGACCTATCTTGAAGGTCTCAAGCTGATGTCAGGCGAGAAGCCGCTTGGCTTCGATCTGGATGAGGCCGGCAAGATCATCGGTTTTGTGAACAAGGAAGGCGAGCCTTCTCCGGGTCAGGACTACAATTCGGGTCCCGATCGCCTTGTGTTCGAGTTCATCTTGAACCCGAACGGCACGTTCACGTTCAAGCTGCATGATCAGCTGGACCATAAGGGGCCAACGGTTGGCCTCTCGCCTGACAAGAATTCCCTGAAGATCGACTTCGGCGCAGTTCTTCAGGCGACCGACAAGGATGGCGACAGCGTGACGCTGACGAACCTGGTGAAGGTCAATGTGACGGACGATGCGCCGGAGATTGCCAGCACTGCGGCTGCTGGGGTGGTCTCTGAAGACGGTGTTAAAACCGCGACGGGTTCGATCGGCGTCAAATGGGGAGCCGACGACGGTGCGACTAAGGATCTGACTCTCGCTCCGTCGGTGGTTGTCAAGGATCAGGATGGGAATGCAGTTAACCTGAAGTCCAACGGCGAAGACGTTCAGGTCGCACTGGTGGGCGCCCTACTGATCGGTTATCTCGGCACGACCGCCCCGAGCGCTGCATCGGACGCGAACGTTGTGTTCACCGTCACCGTCGACAAGGCTACGGGACAGTATTCGTTTATGCTGAAACAGGCGCTGGACCATGCACCCCCAAATTTGACCAGCAAAACGCAGTATCTCGATTTATTGTTGATTTCCACTGAGAGCTGACCCGGCGTTTCCACCGAGAATTGACCCGCCTTTAGGTATCGTTCGTGTTGTTGGTCGGGGTCAAGTTCCTGCGTTTCTCCTTTGATGTTTTGGGCTGATGCGCCGAGCTGTTCTTGAAGCGGAAGCTATCGTTTCCGGTTTCGAGGATGTGGCAGTGGTGGGTGAGCCTGTCGAGCAGCGCGGTGGTCATCTTTGCGTCTCCGAAGACGCTTGCCCATTCACTGAAGCTGAGGTTGGTGGTGATAATGACGCTGGTGCGCTCGTACAGCCTGCTCAGCAGATGGAAGAGCAGCGCCCCACCTGAAGCGCTGAATGGCAGGTATCCCAGCTCGTCGAGAATGACGAGATCGGAGTGAACGAGCCGATTGGCGATCTGTCCCGACTTGCCTTGCGCCTTCTCTTGCTCGAGCGCGTTGACCAGTTCGACCGTCGAGAAGAATCTCACTCGCTTGTGGTGATGCTCAATGGCCTGAACGCCGAGCGCGGTGGCAATGTGCGTCTTGCCCGTGCCAGGTCCGCCGACCAGTACGATGTTGTTGGCCTCATCGAGGAAGTCGCAGCGATGGAGTTGCTGTACGAGAGCCTCGTTGATCTCGCTGCTGGTAAAGTCGAAGCCATTCAGGTCGCGGTACGCTGGAAAGCGTGCGGTCTTGAGCTGATAGGCCGTTGATCGAACCTCGCGCTCCGCCGTCTCTGCCTTGAGAAGCTGCGACAGGATCGGAAGGGCAGCCTCGAACGCGGGTGATCCCTGCTCGGTAAGCTCTCCGACTGCCTGAGCCATGCCATGCATCTTCAACTGCCGCAGCATGATGACGATCGCGCCGCTTGCTGGATTATGACGCATGGCGAGCCTCCATCTTTCTCAATGTATCGTATCGTTCAACATTGGCCTTGGGTTCGTTGGTGAGTGTCAGTGCCTGTGGCGCGTCGAGGGTCGGCGGCGTGAAGGATTTACCGTCAACGAGCCGATGCAGCAGGTTCAGCACATGCGTCTTGGTCGGAACGCCAGACTTCAGCGCCATGTCGACGGCAGACAGGACTGCCTGCTCGTCGTGCTGAAGAACGAGGGCCAGGATATCGACCATCTCTCGATCGCCACCCGGCTTCTTGAGCAGGTATTGCTGCAAGGTCCGGAATGCATCGGGAAGCTCGATGAACGGTGCGCCGTTGCGAAGAGCGCCGGGCTTGCGCTGCACCACCGCCAGATAGTGACGCCAGTCATAGATGGTCTGTCCTGGCCGATCATGGGAACGATCGATGACGCGACGGTGCTCGCAGACGATCTGGCCTTCTGCCGCGACGACAACCCGATCCGGGTAGACCCGGAGGCTCACCGGGCGATTGGCGAAGGATGCCGGAACGCTGTAGCGATTGCGCTCCAGATGCACGAGGCAGGTGGGCGTGACCCGCTTCGTATATTCGACGAACCCGTCGAACGGCCTGGTGAGCGCCATGAGAGCTGGGACTTCCTCGGCCCAGATGTCGGCAATAGTGCCACGCATCTGACCGTGGGGCGTCTTAGCCCAGAACTCCTTGCAACGGGCCTCGAGCCAATCGTTCAAGGCCTCCAGTGATGGAAAGCGCGGGATCGGTTGAAAGAAGCGATGACGCGCATCCTGCACGTTCTTCTCGACCTGTCCCTTCTCCCAGCCGGAAGCCGGATTGCAGAACTCGGGCTCGAACACATAATGGCTGGCCATCGCCATGAAGCGGACGTTGACGTCGCGCTCCTTGCCACGACCGACCTTGTCGATCGCCGTGCGCATGTTGTCGTAGATGCCGCGACCAGGAATGCCACCGAAGACACGGAAGGCATGGTTATGGGCATCGAACAGCATCTCGTGCGTCTGCAGGAGGTATGCCCGGACGATGAAGGCCCTGGAGTAGCTCAGCTTCGTGTGGGCGATCTGCAGCTTGGTGCGCTCATTGCCAATGATCGCCCAATCTTCCGACCAGTCGAACTGGAAGGCCTCGCCGGGTTCGAACGCCAAGGGCACAAATGTCCCGCGGCCCGTCGTCTGCAATTCCCTCTGACGATCATCGCGCCATTCCCGCGCAAAGGCAGCCACACGATTGTACGACCCCTCGTAGCCGAGGCTGACAAGATCAGCGTGTAGCTGCTTCATCGTCCGCTTCTGCTTGCGGCCTTTCTTAGACTCCGTCTTCAGCCAGGCCGATAGACGATCTGCAAACGGATCAAGCTTGCTCGGCCTCTCCGGCACGTTGAACTTCGGCTCCACGTCGCCGGCGCGCAGATATTTGCGGATGGTATTCCGGGACAAGCCGGTCCTGCGGCAAATCTCCCGGATCGATAGATGCTCTCGAAAATGCCAGCGTCGGATTACGCTCAGTAACGCCATGTCGATCACTCCAGAGCCCCCGCTGAAAACATGCGAGGGACGGTTGAAACATGGGTCAATTCTCAATGGAAATATCGGGCTGCGCCGGGTCAGCTCTCAGTGGAAATCAACAGTCCGCACCCTGTCGCAGGCTTTGACGCTACGTTACGACAAGGTGCTGTTCATTCTCGATCCGACCGAGATCTCGCAGCCACTGGCTGGGCAGAAGGTCGTCGTCTGTGATTACCCGGACGGCAGGCTGGAGATCATGCATCAGAGCTTTTCCCTGCCCTACAGAACTTTCGACAAATTACGGTCTGTGCATCGAGCGCAGGTCGTCGACAACAAGCGGCTGGATGACATGCTGTCGATCGTTGCTGAGATGCAGGCCGGGCGCCAACTTGAGCGCAGCAAGAGCGGCCCATCCCGGACGGGTCAGAAAGATCATATGTTTGGCATTCGGGACGGCAGCATTGGAAACGGTTATCAGAAGCGCGGCCGCAAGTCCGGCCCTCGGACGGATTTCATGAACGATCCGGAAGTCATCGCCAAAAGGAAGAAGGCTTTGGCGCGCATGGAAGCCGCAGAATGACGTTAGCTATTCTCAAAGCTAAAGCCGAAGCGGAGTTCCCACCCGCCCCGATCTGATCTTGCAAGCGGGTCTGCCGCTCAGATCGGGGCTGATCGGCAGCGCGAGTGTCGCGTTTCTAACTGGCTAGTGAGCACGCACCTCTAATCAGCTTTGACAAGGGCTAACTTTAGCCCTCTCAACGTGGAAATTATGCAAGTCTCAGTGCAATCAGGCCCCCGCAACCAATGCGCAGTCATTTGATCAGATCTTCAGGCTGAACCCCAAGGGCGTGGGCCAACTTCTCAAGAACCTCGATACTCGGGCTGTAAACAGCCCTCTCTAGAGAACTGACATAGGTTCGGTCGATGCTCGCTAGGTGAGCCAATTCTTCCTGCGACAGGCCTTTTGCCTGCCGCGATTTCCGCAGATTTTTGGCGAACAGTTCACGAATTCCCATACCTCACGAAAATCGTTTGTAGAGTATTCGGCTACGGAGTATTCTCTACAAACGGCGCGTGCTGCTGCTATTGCGGCAGTCTCGCGTATGCAGTTTGGGATAGTGTTTATGGAACTTCGCCAACTCTCCTACTTTGTCGCTGTCGCTGAAGAGCTGCATTTCGGTCGTGCCGCCATGAGGGTGAACATCGCCCAGCCGGCGCTGAGCACACAGGTCCAGGCGCTGGAGAAGGGGCTTGGTGTGCAGCTTTTGACCCGCTCGACGCGCAAGGTCGAACTGACGCGGGCAGGGGAGGTGTTCTACGATCGCTGTGTCAGGATGCTGGGGGAGCTTGATCTCTCCGCGGAGATGGCACGTGCGGCAGGAGGGGGCACCATGCGGGAGATCAGGATCGGGACGATCTATCCGGCAACGACGGGAGTCCTGCCGGCGTTCCTCGCCCGCATCGGTCGGAAGTTTCCCGCTATTCGCCTGCATGTGTCGAATGGTTCGACATCGGAGATCATCCGCCAGCTGGAATGCGGCAAGTTGAACCTAGGCTTCATCCGTCCTGTCGAAAACATCGGGTCCCTGCGCTTCTTCTCGATTGCCCATGAGCGCTATCTGCTGGCGGTGCCGTTGGGAAACCCGCTAGCCTCAAAGCACGAGGTGACGATCGAGGATCTGAAGGCCGAGAAAATCATCGCCTTCAGGCGACAGAACCTGTCCTACACCGAGCGCTACTTTGCAGAGACTTTCCAAGAGCACGGGCTGAATGACAATGTCGCCTATACCTGTGACGACACCTTCTCGCTGATCTCGCTCGTCTCTTCCGGGCTTGGTGTCGGTTTCGCGCCCGAATGGACAGGAGATCTGCCGGGCAGGGACGTGGTGCTGAAGAAGGTAACGGGCATTGATCTGAAGATCGGGCTCGGTGTTGCCTGGAGCAAGGATGATCCAACGGCGGCACGTGACGACATCATCGATATTGCAAAGACATTGGGGCGGTCGGGCAGGTGAGGGCCGCAGTTGGTGCGGCTTCTCCGACGAAGCTGACGGCCCTTCAAGCGGAACGCCATGGCCGGGGGAAGGCGGTCCCGCCTGACCCTGAGGGGTCGCTATGCTCAGGCTCCTGCGGCTTCCCTTTGTCCGGCCCTGACGTGTCGAGAATTCCCGCTTTCGCGCCCTGCGGTCGCCGCGATGCTGAAAGCTCCGATGTTCTTCATTGTCTGACCCGGATCTCGCGCAGGCGCGGCTTTGATCCGGGTCGGTCTTGGGCGGCTGTGCCTGCAAGTGCCGGCCTCTGACCGGTGTTCAGCAGGATCATCGCCTCGCTGGGAAGCCGCATGATCTCATCGGGTGTGATCAGGTCGCGCGCCACGACATGTTCGCTCGACGTATTCGCCGGTGGCTTCCACGGTAGTTGCGGACTGCTCCATGAGTTCGTCATGTGATGGGCATCCATGCGGCCGATGGTCTTTGCGATCAAGCTTGCCGTCTCGATGTCGTTGACCCCGAACACTTGGCATACGCTGGCATTGGAAAGGAAGGTGCCATCCCGCCCGCCGTATGTGGCGCGCAGCTGATGCATGTCCTGGAGGATCGGCCAGAGCTGCACACCATATCCCGCCATCAGGCCCATGGCGCGTTCGACCGGTGCGAGATGGCCAAGGGCGGCAAACTCGTCGAGCAGATAGAGCACGGGTTTGGCCGGTGTCATCGGATCGCGCGCCATGTCGGTCAGGCTTTGGGTGATCAGCAGTCTCAGCCATCGCGAATAGGTCGAGAGACGATCCGGCGGCAGGACGAGGAAGACTGTGGCGGGCTGGTGCTTCAGATCGGTGAAGCGGAAGTCCGATTGCTTCAGCACCTCCACCATGCGCGGACTGTCGAGGAAATGCGTGTGGCGCTGGGCAGCCGACAAGACGCCCGCCGCTTCCCGGTCCGCCTTGCCCAGATGACGATTGGCGGCCCGGGCAATCAGGCCGTTTGCTTCATGCATCTGCTGCATTCGCTTTAGCAGATCTGTGAAGCTTTGCGGGTCGGCGGTCAGATGTCGGCGCAGCGTTCCGAGATGCCGCTCGTCGGGTGGAGCCGTTGCGACAATCATCAGGATCAGCCCCGATATCAGCGCGTTTGCTTCCTCATTCCAATGGGCTTCTCCCGCCACGCCCGGTCCATCGAAGACGAGGGCATCGGCTAGCGTGCCGGCATCTTCGGCCAGATCGAGCCCATCAGGATCGAGATGGTCGAGCGGATTGAATGCCGCGGTCTGGGAGCCGGTACTACCGAAGGGATCGAGCACGTGCACCGGACCGAACATCATTCTTGCACGCGCCGTGATCCTGGCATTCTCTCCCTTGGGATCGATGCAGATGACCGAGCGATTGGCGGTCAGCAGATTGGGAATGATCGTACCGACATCCTTGCCGGTTCTGGTCGGTGCCATGGTGAGCAGGTGCCCTGGTCCGTCAAGGCGCTGCAGCTTGCGCGAATGGGGATCGCGCCCGATCAGCAGGCCGTCATCGCTCTTCGTGAGGCGTGCCAGCTCCTTCGGTCGCCCAGCCGGCAGAGCCATGGATCGCTGATGGCCGGGCTCTGACCAAGAATGGAAACACGAGGCCGGTGAATGCCAGGATCAGCGGCACGTACTTCAGCACGTCGGGCAGGACGCGACTGAGCCATCCCCGCTCTTCGTCCGGAGTTGTGCTGGATCACCACATCCACCCCGAGGATGACCGAGATCAGGATGTAGCCCAGAAACAACCCGACCAGAGCAAGCTTGATACCCAGACCCAGCAGACGAAGTCGATCGAACAGGGTCATGACTGCTGCTCCCGTCTGTGGCCTCGTCCGGGTTGGCTGTCCCGAGGATATCGTCGAACAGCTCCCGATCCTTCTCCCGCATCAGAAGCCCCGCCAGTTCGGCACGCAGCCACTCTTCGAGTCGGCCAGTGAGATAGCGGTCCGGTTGGCGCTCGATCCGATCGAGCACGAGTGTCCCGATCAGGATCTTGCGTCTCGTATCCCGGGCACGCTCTTCTCTGCCAAGGCGTGCCACCAGCATCTGCTTGCGGGCTTCCAGCTGTCGCAGTCTTTCCTGAATGCTTCGTCTGGTCATCGCATCGTTCTCCGCGTCGTCGGTTCGAAATGAAACTTAATTCGACGCGCAGGCGGCAAGTCCCGCAAGGTACAAATCTGTCATCGGTCGCGATCTGCGAAGCCGCATCCCAACTGCTGGCGAGGTAAGCGAAGCAATCAACAAGGGCACGGCTACGCGACGACGATCCATAAGCCGCAATGGGCAACGGTCGACCGGGCGGTTGTCATGGCATCCACCACCATGCACCGGCATCTGACCTATGTGGCGATGACCAGGCACCGGGATGCTGTGGGGCTCTATGCCGGGCGCGATGAGCTGAAGGATCTGGAGGCTCTCTCGATGAGCCTCGGTCGCGCGGGGCGCCAAGGAGACGATGCTCGATTACACGCATGCCTTTGCCGCACGGCGTGGGCTGGGCGAAGGCATTACTGTCAGGAGCGGTCCTGGACATTGCTGCCAACCGGGCTGACGATCGGCCGGCGGCTCACTACGGCGCTATGGGGAAGCGCGTTCGCTCGCCGGCCGTTCGGCAGCCCTTGGAAGCCCCGACCTGGTCCGACAGCGGTCAGAGGGGTGTGGGTCAGGAACTCGGGGTGCCGCTTGATGAAAGGGAAACGCTCCAAACCCTTTCGCAACCGCTTTCGGATGGCTGGTAACTCGGCCTTCGACCTTGCTGCCTACCGCCCGCGTCGTAAGATCCTCGGGACATGGGCCTGGCCCGAGGATGAGGGCAGCGGGCGTTGGTGGACACAAGAAAAACCCCGCCAGATCGCTCCGGCGGGGTCATCATTCCCTCAATCCTCAAGCGCTTACCCGCGCTCTCAGAATTCCACGGCCCGATCGCCATCTTCGTCCTGAATGCGCGTCGGCAGGCCGATCTTGTTCAGGAGGTTGATGAAGGGCTTGGGCGGCAGTTCTTCGACGTTGGCCATCTTCTTCACGTCCCATTCGCCCGTGGCGACGAGCATCGCGGCTGCGACCGGGGGGACGCCGGCGGTGTAGGAGATGCCTTGGCTGCCCACTTCGTTATAGGCTTCCTTGTGGTCGGCGACGTTGTAGAGAAAGACGGTCTTTTCCTTGCCGTCCTTCAAACCCTTCACGTAATCGCCGATGCAGGTCTTGCCTTCGTAGTTGGGCGCAAGCGAGGCCGGATCCGGCAGGCAGGCCTTGACGACCTTGAGCGGCACAACTTCGGAGCCGTCGGCGAGCTTGACCGGCTGTTCGGAGAGCAGACCGATCGACTTCAGGACGGTGAAGACGTTGATGTAGTGATCGCCGAAGCCCATCCAGAAGCGCACGTCTGCGCCGTCCATGTTCTTGGCCAATGAGTGCACTTCGTCATGGCCGCAGAGATAGGCGCGGCGGGTGCCGACGACCGGCAGGTCGTAGTCCTTGCCGATCTCGAACATCTTGTTGACCTTCCATTCGCCGCCCTGCCAGGAATAGACGACGCCGGTGAATTCGCGGAAATTGATTTCCGGGTCGAAGTTGGTGGCGAAGTATTTGCCGTGGCTGCCGGCATTGATGTCGACGATGTCGACGTCGGTCACCTTGTCGAGATATTCGTCCTTGGCGAGACGCGCATAGGCGTTGACCACGCCCGGATCGAAGCCGGCGCCGAGGATGGCGGTGATACCCTTTTCAGCGCATTCTTCCGCACGCTTCCACTCGTAGTTTCCGTACCACGGCGGTGTCTCGCAGATCTTGTTCGGCTCTTCATGGATCGCGGTGTCGATATAGGCGACGCCGGTGTCCATGCAGGCGCGCAGCACCGACATGTTGAGGAAGGCGGTGCCGACATTGATGACGATCTGAGTACCAAGCTTCTTGATCAGCGCCTTGGTGGCTTCGATGTCGAGGGCGTCGAGCGCATGGGCTTCGAGAACGCCTTCCTGCTTCATCGCCTTCTTTTCATGAACCGAAGCGATGATGGCGTCGCACTTCGCCTTGGTGCGCGAGGCGATATGGATGTCGCCGAGCACGTCATTGTTCTGCGCACACTTGTGGGCGACCACCTGGGCGACGCCGCCGGCGCCGATGATGAGCACGTTCTTCTTCATAATGGGACCAACTCCTATGTCCAATCGTCAGAACCTGGGCTTGAAGGATTTCAAGACAGGCTTTGTTCGTAGTCCGTGTAGTCGAACTCACGGACCGTCCTGAGGCTGCCATCCAGTTCGCGGATGGCGATTGCCGGCATTTGCACGCCGTTAAACCAGTTTTTCTTGACCATCGTGTAGCCGGCGGTGTCCTGCAGCGAGATGCGGTCGCCGATGTTCAATTCTGCTTCAAAATTGAACTCGCCGAAGATATCGCCCGCGAGGCAGGACTTGCCGCAGACCTGGTACCGGTGCGGTCCCTGGTTGGGGTGGACCTTCGCGCTTTCCCGGTAGATCAGGAGATCGAGGAGATGCGCTTCGATGGACGAATCCACCACGACAAGATCCTTGCCGTTGTAAAGCTTGTCGAGCACGGTGACTTCGAGCGTGGTCGACTTGGTGATCGAGGCTTCGCCGGGCTCCAGAAAGACCTGGACGCCGAACTCGCCGGAGAAACGCTTCAGGCGCTCGGCGAACTTCTTCAGCGGATAGTCTTCGCCGGTGAAATGAATGCCGCCGCCTAGGCTGACCCAGTCGGCCTTCTTCAACAGGGGGCCGAATTTCTGTTCGATGTCGCCGAGCATGCGGTCGAAGAGGTCGAAATCGCCGTTTTCGCAGTTGTTGTGGATCATGAAGCCGGAGATCATGTCCACGACCGGCTCGACCTTTTTCAGATCCCATTCGCCCAGCCGCGAGAAGGGACGCGCGGGGTCGGCAAGATCGAAGCTTGAGGAAGAGACGCCGGGGTTCAGCCGCAGGCCGCGGATGATGCCTGCGGACTGGCTCTCGAAGCGGGTCAACTGGCCGATCGAATTGAAGATGATCTTGTCGGCGTGCGACACGACTTCGTCGATCTCGTAATCGGCGTAAGCCACGGAATAGGCGTGCGTCTCCTTGCCGAAACGCTCATGGCCGAGGCGGACTTCATTGAGCGACGAGGAGGTCGTGCCGTCCATATAGTCGCGCATGAAATCGAAGACAGACCAGGTGGCGAAGCATTTCAGCGCCAGAAGCGCCTTCGCGCCGGAGAGTTCGCGCAATGTCGCGATCTTCTCCATGTTCTGGAGCAGCTTGGACTTGTCGATCAGGTAATAAGGAGTCTGGATCAAGGCTCTATCCTTCGTGAACCCAGCCATATCTGGCGGAAGTGAACGGGACGCCCCGAATGCGTCGGAGGGGTCCCATAGGCAAAAGGGGGTCAAAAGGCAAGCGGAAGCTCGGCTTTTCAAGAGTCGTGCCACCGGGATGCCCGAACAAGGTGAAACCTGCATGACACGGTTCGGCGGAGTTGACAGGTTCAAGGGCGCAGCTGCCGGGGCGGTGTTGCCACAACCGTCGACCGCTCGTCTGCGGGCGTACCGCAGGTGGCGTCATGCGGCTTGCATTTCAAGCGGCGTACGTCGAATGCTCGCAGCTTTCACCCTTCCTTGTCCCGTTCGGATCCTACCATGCTCAAAGATTTTTCCCCCCAGGCCGCCTTCATGGGCGTGCTCGTCGCCTTTGTCGGTTTTGCCAGTTCATTTGCCGTGGTGCTTCAGGGGTTGAAAGGCGTCGGCGCGACGGACTATGAGGCGGCCTCCGGGTTGATGGCGCTGTCGGTCGCCATGGGGATCTGCGGGATCGTCTTGAGTGTCTGGACAAAGCTGCCGGTCTCTGTCGCCTGGTCGACGCCGGGTGCTGCGCTGATGGTGACGGCGGGAATTCCTGTCGGCGGGTTTCCGGCGGCGGTCGGGGCGTTTCTGGTCTGTGCGGCGCTGATCGTGCTCGCCGGCCTCATTCGGCCCTTCGGGCGGGCGGTTGCCGCCATTCCGGCGCCGATTGCCAATGCCATGCTGGCGGGCGTGATCCTCAATCTCTGCTTTGCACCGTTCCAGGCGGTCGCCTTTGATGGGGCCCTCGGACTGCCGATCCTGGTCGTCTGGGCGGTGGTTGCGGCCTTCAAGCGGCTCTATGCGGTGCCGGCTGCATTGCTTGCTTTCGTCGTGGTGATCGTCTTCGGGGTCGACCTGCCTCATGGCGCCATGGCCAGCTGGGCGGCGTCGCTCGCGCCGCCGGTGGAGTTCGTAGCTCCGGCGTTTACGCTGCCGGCGCTGATCTCGATTGCCCTGCCGCTCTTCATCGTCACCATGGCCTCGCAGAACATTCCGGGGATCGCGATCCTCAAGGTCAATAAGTACGAGCCGCAGCCTGGGCCGATGTTCGCGGTCACAGGCTTGTTCTCGGCGCTGTCGGCGCCCTTCGGCGGGCATGCGGTCAATCTTGCGGCGATCACGGCGGCGATGTGCGCAGGCGAGGATGCGCATCCCGATCCTGCCAGGCGCTATTGGTCTGCGATCATCGCTGGCATCGGCTATGTTCTGCTCGGCCTGACTGCCGGCGCCGTGACCGCCTTCGTGGCGCTCGCGCCGCCGATCCTCATCCAGGCGGTGGCGGGGCTGGCGCTGATCGGGGCGTTTTCGGGCTCTGCGGTCGCAGCGTTTCAGTTGCCGGAGACGCGGGAGGCGGCTGCGGTGACCTTCTTGGTGACGGCGTCGGGGATTTCCATTCTGGGGATTTCAGGCGCGTTCTGGGGGCTGATCGCGGGGGTGGCCATGCTGGGGCTGGTGAAGCTCGCCAGAGTTCGCGCGTGAGGCGGATACGGATCAGGGCGATCGTCCTTGCCCTGGCTGCCGGTCTCTTCGGCTTCGTTTTCTACACCCGCTACTGGATCTGGCGCGACTGTATCGCGGTAGCGCAGTCGAGTTGCGTGACGTCTGATGGCAGCAATGTCACCGATGGTGGAATGGTCTGGGGCATGATCGCGCTCGGCTTCCTGGCCGCGGCCTTTATCGTGCAGTTCGGGCGTCGGTGAGCGAGGTGTGTCGGATCTGGTGAAACCGCTCTCGAGGTAAGCTGTTTTCGCGATGGGTTCGCAAAGGCTTCGAACAGCCCCCGAAGTCAGCTGCCGAATAACACCCTTGCGCGATTCAATTCATCGCGTTATTCCTGATCCCATGAATACCAACGGCACGACTATTGCTGCGACAGACATGACGGCCCGCACTGCGGCCGGCTTCGTCGCGTCTGTGCCAAACTCGCTTCTTCTTCTCGGCCTTATCCGCGGTTGCCGGGTCCATTGAGGAGCGCCCGGCGGCCGGGTCAGCCGTTTGGCGATTGCTCCTCGAATTTCCCTTTGTAATGCAATCCATCCTTTGAATAGGGCCTGTTCGGACGTGCCAAAGCTCCGCTGATTTGTTATCAGCCACGGCAGCCGCCAGGGACGAGAAGAGACCAACACAATGATTTTGAAGACCCATACCGTGAAGCAGGGCATGCCGGACGCTTCGCAGAAGTACCGCCCCTATCCGCAGATCGATATTGCCGACCGCACATGGCCGTCGAAAGTGATCGACAAGGCGCCGATCTGGTGCTCGGTCGACCTGCGCGACGGCAACCAGTCGCTGGTCAACCCGATGGGCCATGACCGCAAGGCGCGCATGTTCCAGCTCTTGCTCGACATGGGCTTCAAGGAAATCGAGATCGGTTTCCCGTCGGCTTCCCAGACCGATTTCGACTTTGCCCGTTGGTGCGTGGAAGAGGGCGGTGTTCCCGCCGATGTCTCCCTGCAGGTGCTGGTACAGTGCCGCCCTGAGCTGATCACGCGGACCTTCGAGGCGCTGGAAGGGGCCACGAACCCGATCATCCATTTCTACAACTCGACCTCCGAACTGCAGCGTCGCGTGGTGTTCGGCAAGGATGTGGCCGGCATCAAGCAGATCGCCGTCGATGCGGCGAAGATGATCATGGATATGGCGGCCAAGGCCGGTGGCGGCTATCGCTTCGAATATTCGCCTGAGAGCTTTACCGGCACCGAGCTGGAAGTGGCCTTGGAGATCTGCAATGCCGTCATCGCCGAAGTGAAGCCGACCGCCGACAACAAGCTGATCCTCAATCTGCCGTCGACCGTCGAGATGTCGACGCCCAACATCTATGCCGACCAGATCGAGTGGATGTGCCGCAATATCGACAACCGCGAGAATGTGCTGATCTCGCTGCATCCGCACAATGACCGGGGCACCGGGATTGCTGCCACCGAGCTCGGTCTGATGGCGGGCGCGGACCGTGTCGAGGGCACGCTGTTCGGCAATGGCGAGCGCACCGGCAATGTCGACATCGTCACCCTGGCGCTGAACATGTATACGCAGGGCGTCGATCCGGAGCTGGACTGCTCCGATATCGAGCGGATCAAGGCCGTCTACGAATATTCCAACGAGATGGTGATCCCTGAGCGCCACCCTTATGTCGGCGAACTGGTCTATACGGCCTTCTCCGGCTCGCATCAGGACGCGATCAACAAGGGCATGAAGGCGATCCGCCAGGCGAATTCGCCTGTCTGGGAGGTGCCTTACCTGCCGATCGACCCGCAGGATGTCGGCCGCACCTATGAGGCGATCATCCGAATCAACTCACAGTCGGGCAAGGGCGGCATCGCCTATATCCTGCAGGAAGACTATGGCATCAACCTGCCGCGCAACCTGCAGATCGAGTTTCGTGAGGATATCCAGCGGATCACCGACGAAGGCGGCAAGGAGCTGCCGTCGAAGGCGATCTATGAGCGCTTCATCGAGCGCTATGTCGACCAGACCGGCGCGCGGATCAAGTTCGTCGACCACCACACCTATCCGGCCGGCACAGATCAGAAGGGCATCCGCGTGGTTGCCGCTGAAATCACCGACAACGGTGAGACGAAGCGGATCGAGGGCAAGGGCACGGGACCGATCGACGGCTTCGTCAATGCACTCTCGACCTATCTCGGCATTGATCTCTCGGTGCAGGATTATTCCGAGCATTCGCTGCAGCATGGCTCGAATGCGGCGGCCATCGCCTATGTCGAGATGGCGCATTCCGGCGGCAAGCTCTTCGGAGCCGGCATCAACACCAATATCGTGACGGCCTCGCTGGAAGCGATCGTCTCGGCCGCCAACCGTGTGTTGGACGAGCAGAAGAAGGCCTGATGCCATGACGCTCTTCGCCGAGGTTCGACATTTGTCCTCGGCGAAGGCTCCGCTCGTGCTGCTGCATGGGTTTGGCGGCATTGGGTCTGCGTGGGCGCCGGTCATCGCGCGGCTTGATCCGGATCTGCCACTTCTCGTCTATGACCTGCCAGGGCATGGACACTCGCTCGATGCAGTGGGTGTCGGGCATGCCGGCGTCATGGCCAAGGCCATTCTCGATGATCTCGACAAACGCGGATTGTCGTTTTTCCATCTCTGTGGCCATTCCATGGGCGGAGCGATTGCCAGTTTGATCGCGCTCAGGGCGCGGGATCGGGTGGCATCCCTGACACTTGTGGCGCCTGGCGGCTTTGGTCCCGAGATCGATCATCAGGCCTTGCGGCGCTATGGCCTGGCCGTCGAAGTCGAGGAGTTGGCTGGCGGGTTGGCCGCGATGGCTGCCCAGGGCGTTGCGTTCGAGGCAGTGGGTCTCGACCTGCACGCGGCGGCTCGACGGAATGCCGGGGCAGCGGATCGACTGATGCAGATCGTCCAATCCTTCCTCGTGGAAACCGACGAACGGATTGGGCAGGGGACGCTGCCACTTTCCTCATTCTCCGATCTCGGCATTCCAACGCGGTTGCTCTGGGGAACGGCCGACCCGATTTTGCCGGTCGCGCAGGCCAAGAACATCTGGCAGGGGGCCGAGGTTGCTCTGATCGAAGGTGCCGGCCACATGCTGATCGACGAGGCGCCTGAACGGGTGGCCGCGGCCATCCGGGCGGCGATGGCTGAAGGCTAGGGGGTTAGCCGAGCAGTCTTTCGCTGTGGTCGAGCTTCAGCGGCGCATCCTCGCGCTCGATCTTGTAACGCTGCCAGTCGAGCTGCCAGTTTCCGGCTTCGCCATCGATGGAGAAGAGATTGTAGCCGGCGGCCGGTTTCTTGGCGCCAGGCCCCTGGCTTGCCGAGGCGATGCCGACGACGGGGACCTTCTTCTCGCGGTCTGTCAGCCAGTAGAGCGTATTCAAATGGGTGTGGCCGTGCAGCACGAGTTCGGCGCCGCCGGTGCGGATCGCGGCGGCAAAGCGGCGGATGCCGATCATGCGCTTGTGCTGGGCGGCGGCTCCGCGGATCGGCGGGTGATGGATCATCACCACGCGGAACAGGCCTTCCTCGCCGGCGGCCTTCAGGAGGGCGGCCGTCTCGCGGGCCTGCCGGCCGCTGAAATAGCCCTGGGCGGAAAAGGGTGGGGTGGCAATCGAGGTCGAGCAGCCGATCAGCGCGACGGGGCCGCGGCGGCGGATATAGGGAAAGAGCTTGTGGTCGTCCTGGTAGATCAGCGGGTCGTCGTCACCGCGCATGTAGTCGTACCAGGCCTGGACCGAGCGCTCGTGCGCGCCGGGCACATAGGCGTCGTGATTGCCCGGAACAACGGACGTGTCGAGCGGCGCGCCCGCTTCACTCAGCCATTCCGCGACAAGCTTCACCTCGAGCTTCGAGGCGAGGTTCACCAGATCGCCTGTGATCGCCAGATGATCGGGATTTTCGGCACGCAGGCCGTCCAGAACCATTTCCAGTGCATTGGGAAAAAGATGCTTGCGACGGTTGCGGTGCCAGTTCACATAGCCCGTAATACGCTTCGAGGCCAATTCCCGGATCGTCAGGTTCGGCAGCGGGCCGAGATGCACGTCGGAGATGTGGGCGAGCTTGAACATGGCGCTTCTCTTAGCGGCGCTGAAACCGAGGGGCAAGGAAAATGAAGCCAGCAGGAGGCACCGTGCGGGGCGCCGATAGCGAAAGGCTCGGATGGCCCAAGAGGTTCCTCATTCGCCTTCTGCATGTCTATTTCGCCGTCAATCGCGGGATGACGCTCGGCGTTCGCGCGGCCTGTTTCGACGAGGCAGGACGGATCTTCCTCGTCCGGCACACCTATGTGCCAGGCTGGCATATGCCGGGTGGCGGGGTGGAGCGCGGCGAAACCGCGATGGAGGCGCTTTTGAAGGAAATGTGGGAAGAGGGCAATCTTGAAGCGGTCAACGAACCCGCGCTCTTTCATGTGTACTTCAACGCGCGCGTCAGCCGGCGCGATCACGTCCTGCTCTACCGCGTCAACGTGCGCCAGACCTCGGCCCGTCCGGCGGATCGGGAGATCGCCGAGGCGGGCTTTTTCGCCCTCGACGCACTGCCGGAGGGCGTGACCCAGGCTACACAGCTGCGGATCGCGGAACTGCGCGGGGAAATCGCCCCCGCGCATCACTGGTAGGCTCAGGCGCCAAGCGTTTCGCGGCCGTGGGGCGCCATCAGATTCTCGTCCGGGCCGACCGGGACGACGCCCGTCGGATTGATCATCGTGTGGCTGCGATAATAGTGATGCTTGATGTGGCGCATCTCGACCGTCTCGGCGATGCCCGGCGTCTGGTAGAGGTCGCGTAGATAGGCCGAGAGCGCCGGATAGTCCGCGATGCGGCGGATGTTGCACTTGAAGTGGCCGACATAGACGGGGTCGAAGCGCACCAGCGTGGTGAAGAGCCGCCAGTCGGCTTCCGTCATGCGCCTGCCGAAGAGGTAGCGCTGATCCGTCAGCCGCTTTTCCAGCCAGTCGAGCGTCTCGAACAGCGGATAGACGGCGCTTTCATAGGCATCCTGAGTGGTGGCAAAACCGGCCTTGTAGACGCCGTTGTTGACGGTGTCGTAAATGCGGGCGTTCACCTCGTCGATCTCCGCATGCAGATCTTCGGGATGCATGTCGAGGGTCGAGCCGGTCAGGACGTCGAAGGCCGAATTGAGCATGCGGATGATCTCGGAGGACTCGTTCGAGACGATCGTGCCCTGATGCTTGTCCCAGAGCACCGGGACCGTAACGCGACCTGAGAATTCCGGGTCAGCCTTGACATATACCTGCCAGAGATAGTCCGAGCCGAAGATATGGTCAGGCGTCGCGCCATCACGGTCATGAAATTCCCAGCCATTCTTCAGCATCAAGGGATCGACGACCGAGACTGAAATTAGGTCTTCGAGACCTTTCAGCTTGCGGAAGATCAGGGTGCGATGCGCCCAGGGGCAGGCATAGGAGGCATAGAGGTGGTATCGACCGGCCTCCGCCTTGAAGCCGCCCTTGCCCGACGGGCCGGCCGAGCCGTCTGCGGTTACCCAGTTGCGAAAGCTCGAATCGGCTCGCTTGAAATGCCCTGAGGTCGATTTCGTGTCGTACCAGACGTCCTGCCAGACGCCATCCACTAGTCTGCCCATGATCATTTCCTTCTGTTTTTCACTTGTCAGGCAAAATACGGCTGCTGGCTGCAATTGCGAGGGGCGATGGGTTGAACAGTGCGTTTTCCGTTGGACGGCGAGAAAATTTGCTGCTATCAGAACAAAACTGAAAATTTGAAGGCCCCGATGACCATCGCACGGAACCCACGACGACGCTGAAGCTCTCGAACGCACGAATTTCGTGCGCGTGAACCCTATTGCTGTCTGTCTATTGGTTTCGGTCATCCATGTTTCACTCCGGCCTTGTCTACCTCACCGAGGATGCGTCGCACGACGCTGTCATTGAACTCATCAACGAAGAAGCTTTTGGTCCTGGCCGGCACACCCGTGCGGCAGCGCGCATCCGCGAGCAGGGGCCACATGACCGGTCACTTTCCTTCATCTGCACCGACAATGGCGAGACGATCGCTTCCGTCCGCATGACGCCGGTTCTGGCCGGCGGCGTCCAAGGGCATCTGCTCGGACCGCTTGCTGTGCGTCCCTCCCACAAGAACCGGGGGATTGGCCGCGAACTCGTGCGGATCGCGATCGAGGCGGCGCGGCGGAAGGGCTCGGAAGGTGTCATTCTGATCGGTGATCCGCCCTATTACATGCCGCTCGGCTTCGAGAAGGTCGCCTACCAAGCGCTCGACTTTCCCGGTCCCGTCGATCCAAACCGTGTGTTGGTCGTGCCTTTGGCCGACGACGTGCATGACCGGTTGAAGGGTGTGATCGCCTGGCGGGACTGCGGGGCGAAGATGCCTGCGGCGGCCGACGAGGCCCCGGATCGCGCCTATGCTTCGGCGTGAGACGTGTCCTCAAGCGCTTCGCCGAAGCGCTTGATCAGCCAGCAGATATCGTAGCCCTTGGCGAAATCCTCGATGCGGCCGAAAACATGGTAGCCGGCACGCTCATAGGCGCGGCAGGCGACCGGGTTGATCGTGTCGATGTAAGCGCCGATGCAGCCGCGGGCCCTCGCTTCCTCCTCAGCTCGTGCCAGTAGCGCCCCGGCTATGCCCTGACCGCGCAGGCGCTCGGGAACTGCAAGCAGCTCCACAAACAGCCAGCCCCGGCCCGTGTAGCCGACGAGGCCACCGTCGACCGTGCCGTCATCGGCGGTGATCGGGATGTAGATGTCTTTTCTATCCGTTGCGCCAAGCAGCGTTCCGTTGTGCGCCTTGATACTGGCGAGGATGGAATCGCGGGCGGATTCGGGAACGGTGTCCGAGAGGGTGAGGGGTATCGTCATGCCTTGCAGTGTTCCGCTTTACCCGGGGATTGTCGAGAGCGGGTCCTCGAAATTCCTGAGGAACCCTTCGGTGCAGCGCGTGTTGGGCAGGCATCAACAGATGGCAATGAGGAGGCCCGGATGCGCGCACTGGTATGGCACGGCAAGGAAGATATCCGATGTGATCGGGTGTCGGACCCCGAAATCGAGGATCCGCGCGATGCGATCATCAAGGTGACAAGCTGTGCGATCTGCGGCTCGGACCTGCATCTCTTCCACAATTTCGTACCCGCGATGATGCCGGGCGACATCATGGGCCATGAGACCATGGGCGAGGTCGTTGAGACCGGTTCGGGCATGAACGGCAAGCTGAAGAAGGGCGACCGTGTGGTCATTCCCTTCACCATCACCTGCGGCGAGTGCGAGCAGTGTCAGCGCGGTAATTTCTCGGTCTGTGAGCGCTCGAACCGGAAGAAGGAACTCGCGGAAAAAGCCTTCGGGCGGACCACCGCGGGGCTGTTCGGCTATTCGCACCTGACCGGTGGTTATCCGGGTGGCCAGGCCGAATATCTGCGCGTCCCCTTTGCCGACAGCACGCATATCAAGGTGCCCGACGGCATGAGCGACGAGCAGGCGCTCTTCCTCAGCGACATTCTACCAACCGGCTGGCAGGCCGCCGTGCAATGCGAGATCGAGCCTACCGACACCGTGGTCGTCTGGGGCTGCGGGCCTGTCGGACAGATGGCAATCCGCAGCGCCGTTCTCCTGGGCGCAGCCCAGGTCGTGGCGATCGATTATCTGCCGGAGCGGCTTTCCATGGCGGAAGCTGGCGGCGCAATTCCTGTCAACTTCAAGGAGGAGAGCGTCATCGACCGGATTGACGAACTCACCAGGGGCAAGGGGCCGGAGAAATGCATCGACGCCGTCGGCATGGAGAGCCATGTCTCGGTGAGCCACCCTGACAGTCTGATGGACCGGGCCAAGCAGATGATGCTGATGGAAAACGATCGGCCGCATGTGCTGCGCGAGATGATCTATGTCTGCCGGCCGGGCGGGATCATCTCGATTCCCGGCGTCTATAGCGGGCTCGTCGACAAGGTCCCGATGGGCATGGCGATGAACAAGGGACTGACCTTCCGCATGGGGCAGACGCATGTCAAACGCTGGACGGACGATCTCCTGCGCCGCATCGAAGAGGGCGAACTCGATCCATCCTTCGTCATCACCCACACCGTCGGGCTCGAGGACGGGCCGGAGATGTACAAGGTGTTTCGCGACAAGCAGGACAGCTGCATCAAGGTCGTGCTCAAGCCCTAACCGGAGGTATCGTCATGAATTTTCTCAGCACACTCAAGCGTTCGAAGAGCGATCCTAAGGTTCTCGAAACAGGACCGAGCTCGTTTTCATCGTCCGACCGCCTGGCTCGCAATCTCGGCTGGTTCAGCATCGGGCTCGGTGTCGTCCAGCTGTTCGGCGCGCACCGGATCACACGGGCACTCGGCATGGAGGGTCAGGAGGTGGCGGTCAGGGCCTATGGCCTGCGCGAGATCGGCTCGGGCATGATGACGCTCTCTGTCGACAAGGAGGTGGGGCTTGCCAGCCGCATTGCCGGCGACGGGCTCGACATCGTTGCACTGGGATCCGCGATGCACCCCGATAATCCCAAGCAGGACAATGTGGCGATCGCGCTTGTGATGGTCGCGGGCGTGACCCTGCTCGATTTCATTGCTGCAGGGGCTTCGACAGGGCGGCACATGCGTCGTGGCGAGGTGCGGGATTTCGGTGACCGAAGCGGGTTTCCGAAGGGTGTCGCGGCATCGCGCGGGCTGGCCAAGGAGAAGGCCAAGGCGTTGATGGGGTGAGGGGAGCGCGTAGCGTCGGCGGGAAGAACCTTATAGGCTCACTGCTTAGTCGAACAGTACGAGCCCATACCAGAGAATGCAGCCCATACCCACGCTCACAACCTCACGTCTCACCTTGCGTCCCATGCGCTTCGATGACTGGCCGGCGTACCGGCAGCTGATGGCGTCGGAGCGGGCGCAGTTCATGGGCGGGCCGTTTTCTGAGGCTGCAGCCTGGGGTATGTTCTGCAGCGATCATGCGCAGTGGGATCTGTTTGGCTGCGGGGCGCTGATGATCGAGGATCTGGCCAGTGGCGCATGCGTCGGTCAGGTGGGGATCAATGCGTGGCCGCTGTTCCCGGAGTTCGAGCTCGGCTGGTTCGTCTATCCGGAGTTCGAAGGGCGCGGCTATGCGCGGGAAGCTGCGGAGGCGATGCTTTCCTGGGCGCGGGACATTCGCAAACTGCCGAGCCTGGTGAGTTATGTCGATCCCGAAAATACGCGGTCGGCTGGGCTTGCCCTTCGGCTCGGTGCGGTCCTTGACCCCAGCGCAGAACGGCCAGCGCCAGAGGACCTCGTCTATCGACACTATCCCCGGTTTTCCGCCTGACACGGCACTTTCTTCATCTGAAGCGCCTTACCGGCCCTCGCGCCACCACATGGCGGATACCGCGATCAGCAGGATGCCGAGACCGGCAAATCCTGCAAACAGGGGCAGCGTATTGACGCCCTTGAGCACGGTTTCGTCGGTCAGCTTGATCAGCATGCGGCGATCGTCGGCGACGCGGACTTCGCCGCGCACGGGCAGGATGTCGGGAATGCGCACGGTCTCATCGCCGTCGTCGAGGCGGGCGGTGAGGCCACGGGTTTCCTGGCTGATCGGGGCGAGCGTGTCGGTCGTCGAGATCATCGCGCGGAATTCGGGCGCATCGACGGCGCCGACATGCACGAGGGTCGAGAAGTCACCATTGGTGATGGTGAAGAGGCCGGTCTCTGTCATGCGGCTCTCGCCGCGATAGAGGCCGGGCTGGATTTCGTTCAGGTTTAGCGCGATCGTCTCACCCGAGGGCGTGGTGATCGTCGCGGGGCCGGGGGCGTCGCCGATGGTCTGGCGGGTCACCTCCAACGTGCGGCCGGTAGCGCGGGCTTTGAGCGCCTCTTCCTCGAGTTCCGGCTCCTTCATCAGCCAGTGAGCGATGCGGCGATAGAGCGAGACATGCGGGCCGCCGCCTTCGAAGCCGCGGGCCCAGAGCCAGCCCTGATCGGAGAGCAGCATGGCAACGCGGCCCTCATTGGCGCGGTTCAGCACCAGCAGAGGACGGTCGCCGTCGCCGGTCATGACGGTTTCGCCGTCGGTACGTCCGACATCGACGCTGCGGAACCAGCGCCCCCATTGCGGCGGCTCGACGGCCGAGCCATCAAGGCCACGGGTGACGGGGTGCCGCTTGCCCTGTTCCGACAGGCGCGGATAGAAGCCGGCCTGATGGACATCGCCGGTTGGCGTGGCCGGAAGCACTGACTCGAGCGGCGTGAGGGCGATCGAATCCTGGCCGGCATGTTCGGGGCCAGCTGCGATCAGCAGCGCGCCGCCATTCCTCACATATTCGGCGATGTAGTCGTAATAGAGAATCGGCAATACGCCGCGATGCTGGTAGCGGTCGAAGATGATCAGGTCGAAATCGTTGATTTTTTCGACGAAGAGCTCGCGGGTCGGGAAGGCGATCAGCGAGAGCTCATTGATCGGCGTGCCGTCCTGCTTTTCCGGCGGACGCAGGATGGTGAAGTGGACGAGGTCGACCGAGGCGTCTGACTTCAAGAGGTTGCGCCAGGCACGCTCGCCGGCATGGGGTTCGCCCGAGACGAGTAACACGCGCAGGTTCTGGCGGATGCCCTCGATCAGGTGGATAGCGCGATTGTTGACGTCGGTGACTTCGCCCGGTGTCGCTGCGACCGAGAATTCCAGGACATTGTTGCCGCCGCGGGGGACGCGGAAGGCAAAGGAGGTCTCGGCGCCGGGGACAGCTGGCACGGTGCCGAGGTCTTCGCCGTTCATTCTGACCGAAACGTCGGCCGGCTGGTTGGAGGCCTCACCATCGTCGAAGACGCGGAAGGTGAGTTCCTGTTCCTCGTCGACGATGCCGAATCGCGGTGCGCGCAGGACCTCGATGCGGCGGTCGAATTCGTCGGCCTTGCCCGTGATCAGGGAATGCACCGGTGCGTCGAAGGGGAGCGCCTGGTTTTCGGCCGGGATATCATGCACCTGGCCGTCGGTGACGAAGATTGCGCCACCGACACGGGCGGGGGGAACATCCGTCGTTGCCGCAGCCAGCGCTTCGAAGAGCTTGGTGGAGGGGGCGTCGCTGTCGCCGGGATCGGTCACCTCGACGATGCGCGGTTCGATATTGGGGAAACGGCCGAGGCGGTCGCGGATGCCCTGAAGCGCCTGATCGGTTTCCTCGGCGCGGCCGGCGATCTGCTGGCTCTGGCTGCGGTCGACGATGACGGGCACGACCGTGGTCAGCGGATCGCGCTCTTCCTGCAGGAGAAGCGGGTTCGCGAGGGCTGCGAGTACGGCGATCGAGGCGGCAAGCCGGATGGCCGTGCCGCGGACGCCGCGCAGGAAGCCGAGGGCGGAGAGCACCACGGCGAGCACGGCAAGTGTGGCAATGGCGATCCAGGGGATGAAGGGGGCGAATTCGAGCGTCATGGCCTCACTGCCCCAGTCGTTCGAGCAAAGCAGGCACGTGGACCTGGTCTGCCTTGTAGTTGCCGGTCAGCATATACATCATGATGTTAACGCCCGAGCGGAAGGACATTTCGCGCTGCATTTCGTCGGCGGGGACGACGGGAAGCACGCTTGCGCCATTCGCATCGACCGCCCAGGCGCCCATGAGATCGTTGCCGGTGATCATGATCGGGGTCACGCCATCGCCGGAGGAGGCAACGCCGCTGTTGCTGGAGAGCGCCTCCTGACGGGCCTCGACCCAGAGCGGGCTGCCGCTGTAGCGGCCGGGAAAGCCCTGCAGCAGGTAGAAGGCACGCGTCAGCACGTGATCTGAAGGCACCGGCTCTAGCGGCGGGATATCGATATTAGCGAGGATCGCCTGCAGACGCTCGCCGTTTGGCGAGGCGCCGACTTCGTTGCCCAGTGTCGAGCCCTGGTCACGCGTATCGAAGAGCACGGTGCCGCCTGATCGCATATAGGCGTCGATGCGACTGATCGCGGCGGCCGAAGGCATGGGCGCGGAGGCGGAAATCGGCCAGAAAATGATCGGGTAGAAGGAGAGTTCATCCTTCGAGATGTCGACGCCAACTGGCGGCGCGGGTTCGAGCGTCGTGCGATAGGTGAGGAAGTCCGTGAGGCCCGCGAGCCCTTGTTCGGACAAGCGGTCGACCTCCGCGTCGCCGGTGATGACATAGGCGAGGTGGGTGTTGTCGAGGCGCTCCAGGATCTGTTCGTCTCCGGGCTTGGTATCGGCCGACTGAGCCAGCGCCTGACCGGGGGTGGTGGAGATACCGAAGGCGAAAGCGAGGGCCAGGATCGAGGCGGCAGCGGCGGGCGCGCGCTGCGGCATGCGCGAGAAGGCGCCGCCCATGAAGAGCACGATCAGGCTGTCGATAACGAGGAGCAGGAAGGCAAGCGTCAACAGGCTCGGCTTCAGCGGCGTGGCAGCGGTGCCGGCCATAGGGTCTCGGGCGACGTTGAGACCTGCTGGCGAGGGGAGCGGGCGCAGTGTGGCGTCGGATGGCAGGAGGTTGAGGGCGGTGAAGCCGTCTTCCGTGCCGTAGAGGCCGGGCGGGTTGTCGAAGGTTGCGGCTTCGGGACGTTCCGGGCCGAGCGAGAGCGGCTTGGCGGTCCCGGCTTCCGTCGTCAGCGCACCACGCTCGTTGAGCAGGCGGAAGGGCGGCAGCGAGGGGGCGGTCGCCTGGCCGGCTTGCGCTTCGGCTGCGCCAACGCGGGTGAGCTGGACGATACGGCGGAGCATTTCGACGAAGGTGCCGGAAATCGGCAGGTCCGACCAGGTGGCTTCGGCGCTGACATGGAAGAGTACGATGCGGCCGGCGCCGTCGTCTTCGACAGTGACGAGCGGCGTGCCGTCGGCAAGGCTTGCCCAGGTGCGGGCGGCGAGATCCGGGGTCGGTTCGGCGAGAACCTGGCGCTTGACGAGGATACCTTCGGGGCGCGGCATGCCGGCAAACGGGCCGAAGGTCGGGAAGTCGGCGAGCGGCTGCGGCTCGGCCCAGGAGAGCGCGCCGCCGAGCGCGCGTTCGCCCTGACGCAGGATGACCGGGACCAGCGGGTCGTCTGCGGGGGCTGCGGCCAAACGCGGACCGGCAAAGCGGATCAGCGTGCCGCCACGGTTGATCCAAGCTTGCAGCGGATCATAGACATCGGCCGGGAGACGGCCCACATCGGCGAGCACCAGAGCGGACGGGTTCTGGTTGAGGATCTCGGGGATGGCGACGGCGAGGTCGGTCTGGCCGGGCTTGACCACATCGGCATAGGGGCCGAGCGCGCGTTCAATGTAATATAGCGGCGAAAGCAGCGGCTGGAAGCCGTCTCCACTGTCGCCGGAAACAAGCGCGACCTTGCGGCGGCGGAAGCCGTCGTCGAGCAGGTGGGTGGCACCGGCCGAGGCAACACCTGCAATCGAGAGGCGGGCGAAATCATTGCGCAGCTCGAAGGGCGCGGCAATCTCGCCGGAGGCTTCAGCGGTGCCCGCTGCGAAATCGACCTGGCCAGAGGCGATGACGCGGCCCTGGCGGTCCTGGGCATCGACGATGAGGCTGCGAGGTTCCGAGGCGTTGAGGCGCGAGAGCGAGACAGTGAGTGCATCCGAGCCGTTGTTGGCGCCGGTGATGGCGACGCTCGTTGCGCCGTCGCCTTCGACGATGCGGAATTCTGCGGGCGAGAGGTCGGCGAGGTCTGACAGGAACGGATCTTCCGGATCGCGTGCGATGCCGTCGGAGACATAGGTCAGCGTGCCCGGGCGTTCTGAGGAGAAGGTGGTGCGCAGGGCTTCGATCGTCCTCGTGCGGTCCGGTCGAAGCGGATGCGGGGTGGCGGCTGCGAGTTTTTCGAGCGCGACGGCCGGCGTGCCGGGGATTGCGTCATGGGTCGCATCGGCGGTGAAGACGATGGAGACGGGCAGGCTGCGGTCGGCGGCGTCACCGATCAGCGCCGTTGCTGTCTCGACGCGGCGATCCCAGTCGCCGACGGTGGCCCAGCCGTTGTCAACGACAAGCAGCAGCGGGCGGTCGCCGGAAAGCGTCGCGTTGCGCGGATTGAGAACCGGGTCAGCGAGTGCGAAGATGACGATCGCGGCCATCAGCATGCGCAGGAGCGTCAGCCACCACGGGCTTTTCGAGGGCGTTTCCTCGCGCTTCAAGACACCGGCCAGGATCTTCAGTGGCGGGAAGACTTCCGCCTTGGGGCGCGGCGGCGTGAGCTTCAGGAGCCACCAGATCAATGGCAGGGCGAGCAGGGCGCCGAGAATGGCGGGAGCGCCGAAGGCGAGTGGCATACCGAACATCAGCCCGCACTCCTGTTGACGGCGGGCGGCATGCCCGACAGGTGCATGTGGACGGCGACGAGGGCCTCGGAGGCGAGGCGATCGGTGCGGTTATGAGTGAAGCTCCAGCCCATGCGGCGGAGCTGGTCGGACATGGTCTCGCGACGGGCGAGATAGGCCTGCTGATAGTCTTCGCGCAGCGTCTCAGCGCGGCCGGAGGTGAGCTTTTCGCCGGTTTCCGGATCGGTGAATTCGGTGCGGCCGGTATAAGGGAAGGTTTCTTCGGCGGGGTCTGCGACCTCGAGCACATGGCCGCGCAGGCCGCGGCGGGCTAGCGGCGTGATGCGCTCCATCACCCGGTCCGCATCGTCAAGAAAATCGCCGATCAGCACGATGTCGCTTGCGCCGCGGATCATACGGGTGTCGGGCAGGCCTTCGGTCGGCGGCGCATGCATGATAGCGGTGGCCAGTCGCTCGGCGGCGTTTCGGGCGGAGATCGGCTCCATGATGCCAGGGCAACCAATGCGTTCGCCGGAACGGGCGAGGATTTCGGCGAGGGCCAGCATCAGGACGAGGGCGCGGCTTTCCTTGGAGACAGAGGCCAGCGTCGACTTGTACATCATCGACGGCGACATATCAGCCCAGAGCCAGACCGTGTGGGCCGCTTCCCATTCGCGATCTCGGATATACATGTGGTCGTCGCGGGCCGAGCGGCGCCAGTCGATGCGCGAGAAGCTCTCGCCATCGGCATAGGGCCGGAACTGCCAGAAGTTTTCCCCGATGCCGCGCTTGCGGCGGCCATGCCAGCCGGCAATCACGGTATTGGCGATACGCTTTGCCTCGACCATGCAGTCAGGCACGAGCACGGCGCGCTGGCGCGCGCGCTTCAGCACTTCGCTGCCGGCGGTTTGCTCGACGATCTGGCCGATCGATGCCACGCGGTTAAGGCCTCCCTTACTTGCGCAGGTCGGAAACGAGACCCGCGATGACGTCGCGGACGGTCATGCCTTCGGCGCGGGCCGCAAAGGTCAGCGCCATGCGGTGTTCGAGCACGGGTTCGGCGAGTGCGTACACGTCGTCGATGGAGGGGGCGAGGCGTCCCTCATAGAGTGCGCGGGCGCGGGCGCAGAGCATCAGGGCCTGTCCGGCGCGGGGACCGGGACCCCAGGCGATGTTCTTGTCGGTCGTGTCGTTGCCGTGGCCCGGACGTGCCGAGCGAACGAGCGTCAAAATGGCGTCGACGACGGTGTCGGAGACCGGCATCTGGCGGATCAGCTTCTGGATCTCCAGCAGACGAGCGCTGTTGATGACTGCACTGGCGCGGCGGTCACCGACGCCTGTTGTCTCCAGCAGGATCTGCCGCTCTGCGGCAAGTTCCGGATAGAGAACGTCGACCTGCAGAAGGAAGCGGTCGAGCTGGGCTTCCGGCAGCGGGTAAGTGCCTTCCTGCTCCAGCGGGTTCTGGGTCGCGAGCACGTGGAAGGGGGCGGGCAGCTGATAGGGCTGGCCGGCGACGGTGACATGATATTCCTGCATGGACTGCAGAAGAGCGGACTGAGTGCGCGGGCTCGCGCGGTTGATCTCGTCGGCCATCAGCAACTGGGCAAAGACCGGACCCTTGACGAAGCGGAAGGAGCGACGCCCCGTTTCGTCCTGGTCCATGACCTCAGTGCCGATAATGTCCGAGGGCATCAGGTCCGGCGTGAACTGGATACGGTTGGCATCGAGGCCAAGGGCCGAGCCGAGCGTCGTCACCAGTTTGGTCTTGGCGAGACCGGGGACACCGACCAGAAGAGCATGGCCACCGGAGAGGATGGCGAGAAGGGTATTTTCGACGACCTTTTCCTGACCGAAGATGACCTTGGCCACTTCCTGGCGGATCGCCGCGATGTCCGCGAGCGCCTTTTCGGCTTCCGCGACGATCGCCTTCTCGTCCAGTGCAACATCGGGATTTGGCATCATGCCCATGGTCTGCTCCAATTGGTTTTGGACGTGTCCGGCGAATCGAACGGACGCGTAAGGTGCATGTTACTGAAACTAACTTATTGGCGAGAGGACGGCTGACAAGGACGTTTCGAATGACTATCTCGTGACTGTTATAGGCTAAAGACAAAACCGGGACGCAAAGATGGCAGGCGATACGCTAAAGGCGACGACAGATGCGGCGGGGCTTGCCGCGCTGATTTCGCGCGCGTCAGCGCAAACATCGGGCGGAAAGGCGTCGCTGCCGCCGGTGGAGCGCTGGGAACCGCCGTTCTGCGGGGATCTGGACATGGAAATCAGGGCCGACGGGACCTGGTTCTACATGGGTACGCCGATCGGTCGGGAGCCTCTGGTCCGTCTGTTTTCGACGGTTCTGCGCAAGGACGAGGACGGTAAGACCTATCTCGTCACGCCTGTGGAAAAGGTCGGCATCCGCGTCGAGGACGCCCATTTCGTCGCGGTCGAGATGAGCGTGACGGAAGAGGCGGGTGAGTCGGTGCTGACATTCCGCACGAATGTCGGCGACGTGGTCGAGGCGGGGCCCGAGCATAAGCTGCGGTTCGAGATCGTCGGCGAGAACCATGAACTCAAGCCTTACCTGTCCGTTCGTGGCCGTCTGGAGGCGCTAGTCTCGCGAGCGGTCATGTATGATCTCGTCGAGCGGGGAGAGGTGGTGGAGATCGAGGGCAAGGCGATGTTTGCCGTGCGCTCGCGCGGCGCCGTGTTTCCTGTGATGCCCGCCGAAGAACTCGATCGACTGTCGCGATGAGCTTGATGCCGTTTACCGCAGAGGATTTTCGTCGTCGGGCGCTGGAGCAGGTGGGTGCGCCGCTCGAACATGCCTGGCGCGACCATGGCGACCATGCGCTGAATCCCGATACCATCCTGCAATACGAGCAGCTGAAGCTGAAGGACGCGGCGGTGCTGATCGGCGTGATCGACGATCCGGACGAGGCGCGGATCATCCTCACCCAGCGCACCAGCAAGCTCCGGCAACATGCTGGCCAGATCGCCTTTCCGGGCGGCGGCATCGATGCGACGGATACCTCGCCGGAAGAAGCGGCGCTCCGCGAGGCCGAGGAAGAGATCGGCCTCGACCGCCGTTTCGTCGAGACGGTCGGCCGGCTGCCGCAATATCTCTCAGGCACTGGGTTTCGCATCCAGCCGGTGCTTTCCGTCGTGCAACCCGGCTTCGAGCTGGTGCTCAATCCCGACGAGGTGGACAGCGTCTTCGAGGTGCCGCTTTCCTTCCTGATGAATCCATCCAATCATCGGCAGGACAGCCGGATGTGGCAGGGCTCCGTCAGGCATTTCTATGTGATGCCCTATCGAGAGCGGCATATCTGGGGCATTACGGCCGGCATCATCCGGACGCTCTATGAAAGGCTCTATGCATGACCAATCTGGCCGATCGCGACTGGTTCCAGGAGCCCGCTCTGCAAAAGCTGCTGACGCTGCTGAATAGCGGCGGCGCGGAGACACGGGTGGTCGGTGGCGCTGTGCGCAACAGTCTGATGGGACTGCCGGTCGGGGATATCGACCTTGCCACGACGCTGATGCCGGAAGAGGTGAGCGGACGGGCGGCGGCGAAAGGCATCAAGGCGGTACCGACCGGGATCGAGCATGGGACCGTGACGCTTGTTGTCGACGGCAAGGGTTATGAAGTTACGACGCTCCGGCGTGACGTCGAGACCAATGGTCGCCATGCCCAGGTCGCCTTCGGCGCGAGCTGGCAGGAGGATGCCGACCGGCGCGACCTGACGATGAACGCGCTTTATGTCGGTCTCGATGGTGAGGTGATCGATCTCGTCGGCGGCTTGAAGGACATCGAAACGAGAACCGTGCGCTTCATCGGCAATGCCGAGCAGCGGATTGCCGAAGACTATCTGCGCGTCCTGCGCTTCTTCCGCTTCTTCGCCCATTATGGCAGTGGGCGTCCGGATACCGATGGGTTGAAGGCTTGTGCGAGGGCGCGCAGCCAGCTGAAATCGCTCTCCGCCGAGCGCGTCTGGAGCGAGATCAAGAAGCTCTTGTCGGCGCGCGATCCGGGGCGGGCGCTGCTCTGGATGCGGCAGTCGGGCGTGCTAACCGAGATCCTGCCGGAAACGGAGAAATGGGGAATCGATGCGATCCCCGGCCTCATCGCAGCTGAACAGGCGCTCGGCTGGGAGCCGGATGCGCTGTTGCGTCTTTGCGCGATCGTACCGAAGGATGCAGCGCGGCTGGTGACGCTGTCCGAGCGGTTGCGGATGTCGAATGCCGAGGCAATGGCGCTCGACCGGTTCGCGCGGGCGCCGAAGCCACAGGAGACGGTGAGAGATGTTGCCTTCGATCGCGATCTCTACCGGTTCGGCAAGGACGGCATGATCTCGATGCTGAAGCTCGAACTTGCCTCCGCCCGTGCGCGTGCGGAGGGTGACCAGAAGGCGATGAGCCGCAGTGCGCGGCTGTTTTCGCTGTTGAAGCGTGCCGAGGGCTTCGTGCGGCCGGTGCTGCCGATCAAAGGCTCCGACGTGCTTGCTGCCGGTATTCCTGCCGGGCCGAAGGTCGGAGAAATTCTCGGCAAGCTCGAGGAAGGCTGGATCGCATCGCAGTTCAACCTCAGCCGCGAGGATCTGCTTGCCCGGCTGGAGACACTGGCGAAAGCTTGAAAGTTCGGCGCAACAAGGTAAGTCAATACGTCCGAGAGCGGGTTCGGTTCATCAGGCCCTGCTCAACAAAGAGTGTCCATTTGCCCGCGATCCAGCGGCGATCCCTGGAGCGTATCTCTCCCGGCTTCAGATGATCGACATGACGTCGGTCTGGCCTTTCAGAGGAGGGATTTCCATGACACGCATCGCAGCCGCATTTCTTGCCGCAGGCATGACCTTCGCCGCTTCTTCGGCGAATTCCGCCAATATCGTCGAGACCGCCCAGCAGGCCGGCAGCTTCAAGACGCTGCTTGCCGCGGCAGAGGCGGCCGGTCTCGTTGATGCGCTTTCGGGCGGCGGTCCGCTGACCGTCTTCGCGCCGACCGACGAAGCCTTTGCTGCATTGCCGGCCGGCACGGTCGAGAACCTGCTCAAGCCGGAGAACAAGGACCAGCTCGCCGCGATCCTGAGTTATCATGTCGTCGGTCGCGAACTGACCTCGACCATGCTGCCGGGCCGCACGATCCATGTCCGCACGATCAAGAGCGGCGGTGATCGCACGCTCGCGGTGTCCAAGTCGGGTTCGGGTGTAACCGTTGACGGCGCAAACGTGGTGTCTGCCGATATCCGCACGGATAACGGCGTCATTCATGTGATCGACAAGGTCATGCTGCCGAGCAGCTGAGACACGCAAGCTTCTTTCTGGAGACGGAGCCCGCATGCCGGGCTCCGTTGCCGTTTGGGCAGTCGCGCGCGGCTTCAGGCCGTCTGGGACTGATCGTTGCGAATCCGTTCCTTGATGTGATCCACCATGGACGGACGGATGATCTCCTCGCCATGGGTGACCTTCAAGTGTTCCACGGCCCTTCTCACGACTTCAGCCTCTTCCTCGGCCCGCGTGTGCCAGTCGCAGCCGGGGACCAGAGTTCCGCATTCGAAGCGTTTCATGATCGTCTCCTCCTTCGTCTCCTCAACTCTCGAAACCGCAGAATGCCACGATTGTTCGGCGGATGCCAAAAAAATGGCCCGCACAGGGCGGGCCAAAGTATCGACGCGGTGGATTCTGTCTGATCAATCGGGCATGGCCCAGGCATGGAAAACGGAGCGCGCGGGCTGGCGTTTGCCCCGATGGCTGCCGGTTTCGATGTCGTTTGCGGCGAGCCGGTCGGCGAGATCTTTGCCGGCCAGACCGAGGCGCACCTGCTCAACGAAATAAGAATGGGGCAAGTCGACATCACTCGACTGACGCATTTGCTCCGCCAGCCGATCGATCAATTCTGGTGCCTTGAGCGCACGATCGGCGGGGTCACTGACGCGGGATACGGATACTGAGCTGGATGGGGGCATCGCAATCTCCTCCTCGATACTGCGTGAGGCCGCAGAATGCCTCCCGTCCGGCGTGAGCGCAATGAAAACCGTCAAGTTCTCGACACACTTTGTCGTAAGCGACGGGAATCACCGCTCATTCTTTTTCGTGAATTGACTTGTGGATAACCGTGTCAGCGGTAACCCCAAGCGATCAGGGATATCGCACGAGCGGCGGGAGCGAGGAGAGGATTGATTCGACATTGCCGCCGGTCTTCAGGCCGAAGATCGTGCCGCGGTCGTAGAGCAGGTTGAACTCCACATAGCGGCCGCGACGGACAAGCTGTTCCTCGCGGTCCTCATCCGTCCAGGGATTGTTGAAATTGCCCCGGACGATCTTCGGATAGACGAGATTGAAGGCACGGCCGACATCCTGGACAAAGGCGAAGTTGGCGTTCCAGCCCCCCTTGTCCTCGTCTGCCGTCAGCCAGTCGAAGAAAATGCCGCCGATGCCGCGCGCCTCGTTGCGGTGGGGCAGGAAGAAGTATTCGTCGCACCACTTCTTGTAGGCGGGGTAGTCGGCCACGGCGGGATGGCGTTCGCAGGTGACCTCCATGGCACGGTGGAAGAGGCGGGTGTCGGGATCATCCTGGCTGCGCCGGCGGTCGAGCACCGGCGTCAGGTCGGCGCCGCCACCGAACCACTGGCTCGATGTGACCACCATGCGGGTGTTCATGTGCACCGTTGGGACATGCGGGTTCACGGGATGCGCGATCAGCGAAATGCCAGACGCCCAGAAGCGCGGGTCTTCCTCGGCGCCCGGCATCTGCTTGCGGAATTCGGGCGAGAACTCGCCATGCACCGTCGAGGTGTGCACGCCGACCTTCTCGAAGACGCGGCCATACATCATCGACATGCGGCCGCCGCCGCCCTTGCCCTCTTCACGCAGCCAGTCCTTGGCCTGGAATCGGCCAGGCTCGCGATCGGACATCGGCCCGGTGAGTTCGTTCTCCAGGGTTTCGAACGAGGCGCAGATCGCATCGCGCAGACTTTCGAACCAGGCGCGTGCCGCGTCCTTCTTCTCCTCGATATCCTCGGGCAGGCCTTTCGGCAGAACCGGTCGCTCCATGTCGTCCCCCTCAACTTCTTCAGGCAAACGAATATCAGGTGAAATCGCAGGCGGCCATATGGGGGCGGGGGTGTCCCCGTAAAATCGACTCGCCTTCCGGTTTTGCGTGGATTAATCTCTTGTCCATGCGAGGGATTTCATGACGAAGATACCTGGCCCGCCGCCATTTACAGGTCTCAGGAAACGTATTGCCGATCACCGCGCCGGAACGGCCGGGCGTCTCGGTGGGCAGTTCGTGCGCGAAACCTATTGCCTGACACGCGAAGAGGCTCGAGCCAAGGCGCGCGAGTGGTTCGACGCCTTTCCGAAGGCGGCTTACTGGACCGAAGTTGAAAGCTGGCGGCAGCTCGACGAAGACCAGATCGAGTTCACAATGCGCCGGCTGCCTTCGGCAGATTGACGGCGCCCCGCCCAGGTGCGATCCAACGGCAAATTCTCAATTCGCTAGAATTCTAACTTTCTTTGAAAGCCAATCACAAAACCTCGTCGCTAGGTTCGTCTGTACATAGCCGGAATGATGCCGGCTTCGGATCGACATGATATGCGACATAAGGTTTTCCCATGAGTACAGTCTGGCTCAACCCATCCGTTGCCGGTGCGGCTTCGATGGCGAGCGCTGCCGCGTCCGCGCTCGATCGCGTGACGCCGCGCGCGGTGACAGCACCTGTCGCCGAGACTGAGACGGATGCGTCCAGCTATTGGTCGATTTCGACCACCATGCGGCCCGGAAGCCTTTCGGCCGGCAGCGTGCAGGAAGCCAACGAGATTGCGGCAGCCGTATCGGATACGGCAGCGCTCGGTCTGGAACAGGCGACGGATATCGTCGCGCGCATCCAGCAGAAGCTCGTGCTTGCCAAGGCCGTCGGGGCCGATCGCAATGGTATCAATGCCGACATCTCGCAGATGAAGGCCGAGCTTGTTGACGTCGTTGCTGACAGTACGTTCAACGGCGACAATTGGCTGATGGTGGAGGCCGGCGGACGGCCCAAGGTCACCTCGCTGCTCGCCTCCGTGACCACGGGCAATGATGGCGGCCTCTCCATCAACATGGTCGATTTCGACACTGCCAAATCGACGCTTGTCTCGCGCGAGGATGCGCGCGACGGTGTTTTGACGCGGGCCTATGCGGGCACCAGCCTCGGCGGCGTGCCTTACAATTATTACCTGATGGATGCGCAATCGCGCGAGCCGGCTGAGGCCGGGGCCCGCGAGATCAGGATCGATAGCCGTACAACCGGCGACGAGATCGACGGGATGATCTCGACCCTCAATCGCGTTCTGATCGATATGGTCAGCGCCAGTGCCGAGGTGAGCACGACGCGCAGCCAGGTGACGGGCGGCGGTGTGCTTCTTCAGGGCTTGCAGGGGTCATCCGAACTCGGCGTCAGCCGGCTGGTCGATACGGAGCTCAACGAGCAGCGCGTGCGGCTGACGGCGGAGAAGGTGCAGGATCAGTTGCAGTCCTCGGCGCTGAACATGGCGAATGTCTCGATGACGTCGTGGTTGAAGCTCTGAGCTCAAGCTTCTGTTTGTGAATCGAAAAGGCCCGCTTCGCGCGGGCCTTTTGCTGTTTCTGGTGGCTGACTTGCCGCTCGTCAGTTCTTCGCGCGGGGACGCCTTGCCTTGCCGCGCGGCAGCGGAACCATGATCGGGGTCGCAGCTTTTCCTGCCTTCTTCGGCACGTCGGTGCCCTTGGTCATGACTTCCGGCGATGGGGCCGCCTCGACGGTCGGCTCTGCGGCTTCCGGTGATGCCGAAGCCTCCGGTAATGGCTCGTCCCATGCTGGTGGTTCAACGTCGATCGCGGCGGGGAGCGACGCCTCCGCGGCGAGCACCGGAAGGGCTTCAGGCTCGACCGGTTCTGTTTCGATTGTGACCGGTTCCAGGACAGTGTCTTCAACGACCGGGCCTGCGACCTCCTCGGCTGTTGCAATCACAGCCTCGGCGGGCGCTTCTGCGATAGGTGCTTCACCACTCAGAATATCGCCGAGTATTCTGGTCACCTTCAGGGCTGTCGGTAGGTCGGTATTGGTCGAATGGCCGCAGAAGGACACCTTGATGTCGGTGGCAATCTTCGGGCGCGAATTCAGTTCGCCGAACCAGTCGAGTTCGCCGACGACGTCGATAACCTCGGTGAAGGCTTCCGGCATCTTGATCCGGCCGCCGAAGGTGACGATCCGCGCGGTGTTGGCCAGCGTTTCTATCCGGTCCGGGTCGCTCCCCTTCAAGGCGTAGAGGGCATCCGCAATCACGCGATTGCCGCGGGAATGGCCAGCGATCAGAGTGAAGGACAGCGTGGGATCTGCAAGCAGGGTCGATACCGTATCGGCATCAAGGCCGGTGCGGCGACTGGTATCGGTATCCTCGCTGCGCTTGCCATAGGCACCGAGCTTCGGCCGACCGACGACGTCGTCGATCACCTCGAGGTTGCTTCTGACATGACCGAGCCAGCCGAAGAGGAAGGCGCCGCCGATAGCCTCGTTTAGGATGTCGCCGAGGCCGTAGCCCGATACCACCGCTGCTACCGGGGCGTCGATCGCGTCGGCCACGTTGCGGGCGAAGGCGGCGGCACCGATCGCCGAGCCGCCGATGCCGGCGACTGCCATGGCGCGCACCTCGCGCCCACCGCGCAGGCGGAATTCCTCGACGCTGTCGCAGAGTGTCAGCATTCCGGCGCCTGTGGGCGGAACGATCATGATCAGGCCTTCAGAGGCGAGACTGTCACTGATGTAGAAGGTCTCGTCGGCCGTGAGGGCCTTGACGTCATAGTAGAGCGCGTCCATGCCCGTGTTGCGGAGCCGCCAGGGCTCCAGGGCGGCGTTTCGGACCGGGCGCTGGCTCAAGCGCTCGGGAAAGCTCAAGGATCGGGCGAACTGGGTCAGACCCAGGGCGAATGCTGTCTCGAACATGACTCCATCTCCCTTTTTGCTGCAATGCAGCATAGCGCAATACGGTTGAATTAGCAATTGCGGTTGAAGGGGCGCATTGCTACCGTCTCGCTATCCTAGGCGAGGGCGACTGTGGGCGCATTGATCTATGTCTGGTTCCTGCCGATCCGGAGTCAGAAACCGGTCTGGCGCAGCGCTTCCCCGGCGATCATGGCTGCCGACATCGCGACATTGATCGAACGCTGGCCCGCGACCATGGGGATGATCACACGGTGATCGGCCCGGTCATGCACCGGATCGGGGACACCGGCACTTTCGCGCCCGAAGAGAAGGATGTCATTTTCGGCGTAATCGAATTGGGTGTAGGGCAGGGCGGCTTTGGTCGAGGCGAGCACGAGGCGGCGTCGTTCGGAAAGCCGCCATGCGTCGAATTGCTCCCAGTTGACATGGCGTGTCATGGCGACGCTTGCGAGATAGTCCATGCCGGCACGCTTCAGATTCTTGTCGGAAAGCACAAAGCCGGCTGGCTCGATGATATCGACCTTCAGCCCGAGACAGGCAGCCAGCCTCAGGATCGTGCCGGTGTTGCCTGGGATGTCGGGCTGATAGAGGGCGATGCGCAAGTCGGTCATGGGCCGGTCTTATGCGATCGGGGCACGTCGCTCAAGGCGGACGCAGCCTTGCTTGTTGCCGTCTGTGATCGGTGTGCAACAGTTGCGGCAGAATGTCTCGATCGCCTCGAAAGCCGGCTGGAAAATTTGGCAGTCGGCCGATAGAACGGTGCTCTACTTCAACACGCAAGCGGGAGGGCCATCGATGGATCTATTCGGTATTTCGCGCCAGCCCCGATTTATGGCTGTGGCTGCCTGAGCGCGTCACCTCCGCCTCTTTTCCCAAACTGATTCATCCTGCGGCCATAAGTGGCCCCAATCATTGAATATTCGCGTGTTTTGCACCTTTGTTCGGTGTCGCGCGCGCGCCATTTCTGGAGACGTTTCATGTTCTCGTGGTTCGAAAACCGCCTGAATCCGTACCCGGCCGGTGATCCGGTCCTGCCGCCCAAGGGCCTTGTCGCCTTCTGCTGGCACTACACCAAGCCCGCCGGCTGGTGGCTGGCGTTGCTCGGCCTGTGCTCCGGCCTGATCGCGGTTGCCGAAGTGTTCCTGTACCAGTTCCTCGGCAATATCGTTGACTGGCTGTCGACGGCCGAACGTTCGACCTTCTTGCAGACGGAAGGCGGCACGCTTGCCTGGATGGCGGGCCTGCTGCTGATTGGCCTGCCGGTGCTCGGCGTCATGCACACGATCACCATGCACCAGGTGCTGGCCGGCAACTTCCCGATGATCGCACGCTGGCAGATGCACCGCTTCCTGCTCCGGCACTCGATGACCTTCTTCGCCAACGAGTTCGCCGGTCGTGTCTCGACCAAGGTGATGCAGACGGCGCTGTCTGTCCGCGAAAGCGTGATGAAGATCATCGACGTCTTCATCTATGCGACGACCTTCTTCGTCTCGATGCTGGCGCTGGTGGCATCGGTCGACTGGCGGCTCGGTGTGCCGCTCGTCCTCTGGCTGGTGATCTATGCGCTGATCCTCAGGCACTTCATTCCGAAGCTTCGCAAGTCCTCCAGCGAGCAGGCGGATGCCCGCTCGATGATGACGGGGCGGATCGTCGACAGCTATACCAATATCGCGACAGTGAAGCTGTTCTCGCATGCCGGCCGGGAAGAGACCTATGCCAAAGAGGGCATGGACGCCTTTCTCGGCACGGTGCACCGGCAGATGCGGCAGATCTCGTTGCTCAATATCTGTGTCGACATCAACAATGCCATCGTCCAGTTCTTCGTGGCGGCCTTGGGCATCTGGTTCTGGCTGAACGGCACGGTGACCGTCGGCGCGATTGCGGTCGCCATCGGTCTTTCCATGCGCATCAACGGCATGTCGCAGTGGATCATGTGGGAAGTGGCGGCGCTCTTCGAGAATATCGGCACCGTCTATGACGGCATGGGCATGATGACCAAGGCCCACGATATCGTCGACAAGCCGGCCGCCAAGGCGCTCGCCGCACCGAAGGGCGAAATCGTCTATGACGCCGTGCGCTTCCACTATGGCAAGCAGAAGGGCGTGATCGAGGACTTCTCGCTGACCATCAAGGCGGGCGAGAAGGTCGGCCTCGTTGGGCGCTCCGGTGCCGGCAAGACGACGCTGATGAACCTGCTTCTGCGCTTCTACGATCTGGAGAAGGGCAGGATCCTTGTCGATGGCCAGGATATCTCGGCGGTGAGCCAGGACAGTCTGCGGGCACTCGTCGGCGTTGTGACCCAGGATACGTCGCTTCTGCACCGCTCGATCCGGGATAACATCGCCTATGGCCGGCCGGAAGCGACCGATGCCGAAGTGATCGAGGCGGCCAAGCGGGCCAATGCCTGGGAGTTCATCCAGGGGCTTTCCGACATGCAGGGCCGCAGCGGGCTCGACGCGCATGTCGGTGAGCGCGGCGTGAAACTCTCGGGCGGCCAGCGGCAGCGTATCGCGATCGCCCGTGTATTCCTGAAGGATGCGCCGATCCTGGTGCTCGACGAGGCGACCTCGGCGCTCGATTCAGAAGTCGAGGCTGCGATCCAGGAAAGCCTGTTCAAGCTGATCGAGGACAAGACGGTGATTGCTATCGCCCACCGGCTGTCGACGCTGACGCAGATGGATCGGCTGATCGTGCTCGACAAGGGCCGGATCGTCGAAGAGGGGACGCATCAGCAGTTGGTGGCGAATGGCGGCATCTATGCCGATCTGTGGACCCGCCAGTCCGGTGGTTTCCTAGCCGATCAGGCCGACGGGCCGAACGAGGTCCGGGAAACGGCGGCTGAGTGACGCGCTGCCGTCACGGCTAAAACGATTGTTGGAAAACTGGCGGCGGCGGAGCAATCTGCCGCCGACCTTTTTTGGGCTACAGCTATTTCGCGAATTTCCAGCCAATTTTGGTCATCAAAGGTTGCGTGCAATCTAAGTAAATTATTCATTGTTTACATCTTAGAACGGTTTCATCCCGACCTATACGGACGATGTCTTGTCCTCACACCTGGCGACCTCCCACGCCCGGTTGGGAATGTATTTTTCCTCCCCTGGAGACCATTCATGTCCAATCTCAAGATCAAAGTGGTGCTGCCACTGCTGTTTGCCGTGGTACTTACCTTCGGTATCGGCCAGGGCATTCTGGCGATTAACTTCATTGGCGACGTCAAGGAGCAGGTGAACGTCATCGGGCGCGAACGCCTGCCCAGAACGCTTGCTGTCGCACGGATGAATGCGACTTTCGCCGAGGTCCGCCGCGACTACGCGATGCTGTTGAATGCGGAACCGGCAGAGCTGGATTCGATCGTTTCTGCCACTCAGACCGCCGTTGCGGAGCGCGATGCAGCTTTTGCCGCCTATGAGCCGATGATCACCATGCCTGCAACTCGCGCTCGCTTCGACAGCATGAAGGCTGCGCTCGCGGAGTATGATCGACTCGCCTTGCAGATGGTCGAATTGAAGCGTACCGGCAATCAGGCAGCGGCTAAGGCCGTCTTCAATGGCACCATGGCGGCGAATGCTCGCACGCTCGTCCAGCTCATGGACGAGATGATCAAGTCCAATGTGCAGCTCAGCGACGCCGCAATTGTCAAAGCGGACGACGTCTCCAACACTGCGGTCAACACCACGATCATCGCCGTTCTGATCAGCGCGCTGATTGCCGTCGGTGCCGCCTTCTTCAGCTTTGCCCGGATCGTTCGCCCGATTTCGGCGATCACCGGGTCGATGCGTACCCTTGCTTCCGGCGACACGCAGACCGAGATCCCGTTTGCCGGTCGTCAGGATGAAATCGGCGAGATGGCGGCTGCCGTTAGCGTGTTCCGCGACAATGCCATCGAGCGTGCAGCGCTCGAGCGTCAGGCCGAAGAAAACCGTTCGCTCAGCGAAACCGAGCGTCAGGCGCGCGAGGCCCAGAAGGCACGGGAAGCGGCCGAAGTGCAGTTTGCCGTCGACCAGCTCGCTTCGGGTCTGCAACGTCTGTCGGATGGCGATCTCGTGGCGCAGATCAACGAACGTTTCGCCGATCATCTCGATCCGCTGCGTTTGAATTTCAACCAGTCCGTCTCCCGACTGAAGGAGGCTATGCGCGCCGTTAGCGAAAACGCCCGGACGATCGATGCCGGCGCCAACGAGATGCTGGCTGCCGCCGACGATCTTTCGAAGCGGACCGAGCAGCAGGCGGCGTCCGTCGAAGAGACGGCAGCAGCACTCGAGCAGGTGACGACTGCGGTCAAGGACAGCGCTGTGCGCGCTGACGAGGCCGGCCAGCTGGTTAGCCGCACGCGGGAAGGGGCCGAGCATTCGGGCGAAGTCGTTCGCCGTGCCGTTGCTGCGATGCAGGCAATCGAGAAATCCTCTTCGGAAATCTCGAACATCATCGGCGTGATCGATGACATCGCGTTCCAGACCAACCTTCTGGCGCTGAATGCCGGCGTCGAAGCGGCTCGCGCCGGTGAAGCCGGCAAGGGCTTTGCGGTCGTTGCCCAGGAAGTGCGCGAGCTTGCCCAGCGTTCGGCCAATGCGGCGAAGGAGATCAAGGCCCTGATCACCACTTCGGGCGAACAGGTCCGCAACGGTGTCAGCCTCGTGGATGAAACCGGCAAGGCGCTGGAGACCATCGTGCGCGAGGTGCAGGAGATCAACCAGAATGTTCTGGCGATCGTCACCTCCACCCGCGAGCAGTCGACTGGCCTCCAGGAAATCAACATGGCTGTCAACCAGATGGACCAGGGCACGCAGAAGAACGCGGCCATGGTGGAGCAATCCACGGCGGCAAGCCATGGTCTGGCTCAGCAGGCCGGTCAGCTGATGCAGCTGATGGCGCAGTTCAAGACGGACGAGAACGGCTATCGCGCTTCGCCGCGGGTCGCCCCGGCAACGCCGGCCGCCCAGCCGCAGCCTTCGCCTGCCCGGGCGCTGGGTCGCAAGATCGCCAATGCCTTCAAGGGCAACACGGCCGTGGCGGCCGAGTGGTCCGAGTTCTGAGCACTGCATATTAGACGATGCGAAGTAGAGGGGCAGAAATGCCCCTCTTTTGTTGTCGATGCCTGCGCACCGGATTGTGGATGAGGCGAGAACTGCCCTTCGGCGCGTAAGGCTTTGTTAGAATTCGGATTGGCATGGAAGTCTGCCGGCATTTTTCCCCGGTCGTCTCATTCCGTTTCAATCCAGGATTTCAGTCGTGAAAAATCTCAAGATCAAACTGCTGCTGCCGCTTCTCTTCGGGCTGATGGTGATCGTATCGCTCGGGCAGGGTGCTATTGCCGTCCGCTCCGTGACCGACATGAGTGGTCAGATGGAAGCGCTGGGCGGCCGTCTCGATCGTTCCATGATGATTGCCGAGATCGATTCCGTTCTCGGCGATGTTCGCCGTCTCCACCTGATGATCCTGACGGCCGCCACCTCGGCCGAGAAGAAGACGCTGGTCGAAGACCTCGGCGCCGCGCGTGAGCGGCTGGATGCCGCGATCGCCGAGTTTGACGCTGCGATCGTGCTCCCCGATGTCCGCCAGCGTTTTGACAGTTTCAAGGCGACCGTCGTCGAGTTCAACGGTCTTGGCCAGAGCTTCGTCGAACAGGCCATGGCATCGAAGCTCTACCAGGCGAAGGACACGCTGGCCCAGATGGTGCCGCTCGGCAGCGCTGCGGAACAGAGCCTGGGGGACATCAAGGACATCAACCGGGCTGCCGGCGTGCAGGTTCGTCATGATGCCGATGCGTCTGCGACGCTTGCCATGCGCCTGTCGCTGGCGGCTTTCGTGCTGGCCGCGCTGATGGCGCTCGGCGCGGCTGTCGTGTCGATCCTGCGGGTTGCGCGTCCCATCTCAGCGATCACAGGTTCGATGCGGACGCTTGCCGGTGGCGACACCGAAACGGAGGTTCCGTTTGCGAACCGTCGGGACGAGATCGGCGAGATGGCGGCGGCCGTTTCCGTCTTCCGTGACAATGCGATCGAGCGTGCGGCCCTCGAGCGCCAGGCCGAAGAGAACCGGTCGCTGAGCGAGACGGAGCGTCTGGCGCGCGAAGCACAGAAGGCGCGTGAAGCGGCCGAAGTACAGTTTGCCGTCGACCGTCTGGCCGGTGGTTTGCAGAAGCTTTCCGATGGTGATCTTGCCGTCGAAATCGGCGAACGCTTCGCTGAGCACCTCGATCCGCTGCGTGTGAACTTCAATCACTCCGTCGAGCGGCTGCGTGATGCCATGCGCGCCGTCGGCGAAAATGCGCGTGCCATCGACGCCGGAGCGAGCGAAATGCTGGCAGCAGCCGACGACCTGTCCAAGCGCACCGAGCAGCAGGCAGCCTCTGTCGAGGAAACGGCAGCCGCCTTGGAACAGGTGACGACTGCGGTCAAGGACAGCGCCGTGCGCGCGGAGGAGGCTGGGGCACTGGTATCGCGGACACGGGTCGGAGCCGAACAGTCGGGTGACGTGGTTCGCCGCGCGGTCGATGCGATGCATGCGATCGAAAAGTCGTCGAGCGAAATCTCCAACATCATCGGTGTGATCGACGAGATCGCCTTCCAGACCAATCTTCTGGCGCTGAACGCGGGTGTCGAAGCTGCGCGTGCCGGAGACGCCGGCAAGGGCTTTGCCGTCGTTGCCCAGGAAGTCCGTGAGCTCGCCCAGCGTTCGGCCCATGCGGCGAAGGAAATCAAGGGTCTGATCACGGCGTCTGGCGAGCAGGTCCGGAGCGGGGTCACTCTGGTCGGTGAGACCGGTCAGGCGCTCGAAGCCATTGTCCGACAGGTGCAGGAGATCAACCAGAACGTTTCCGCGATCGTCACGTCCGCACGCGAGCAGTCGACGGGCTTGGCCGAAATCAATGCGGCCGTGAACCAGATGGATCAGGGCACGCAGAAGAATGCGTCCATGGTGGAGCAATCGAGCGCTGCCTGCCATGGCCTGGCGCAGCAGGCGACATCGCTGACGCAGTTGCTCGGCCAGTTCCGCCTCGGGGAAGAGACGCCTCGCGTGGCTGCACCGCGGCTTGCCCCGGCGCGGGGCGAAAGCCAGCCGCAAGCGTCGCCGGCGCGTGCCCTTGGCCGCAAGATCGCCAATGCCTTCAATGGCAATGCGGCTGTCGCAGCGGAGTGGTCGGAGTTCTGAGATCCTCCACATCGGATCCAGAGACAAAGAAACGGGGCAGGGATGCCCCGTTTCGCGTTTGTCGGGGCGGTGTTGTGCCGGACATTCATGCGGCTGATCGGTTCATTTGCCGAATTGGCTTGTCGGCGGGATGGCGGGGCCGCTATGCGGTGACTTCAAACAGACGGGGCCGACACCTTCACGCGCGCCCTCGCGTTCCACTCAGGAGCAACATGCTGAAACATATCGACTGGATCTGGGCGGTCCTTGCCGGGGCCCTGCTCGCCGTCATGGTGACCATCAACAGCGGCCTTGCGGCTTTGACGACCCCGTTTACCGCATCCTGGGTGGTGCACGGCGTCGGCGGCGTGGTTGCCTTTCTGCTCTTGGTCGCCAATGGTGCCGTCGCGCGCCGGGCGGGGCGCATTCCGGCCAATGGCAAGGCGCCGCTCTGGTCCTATCTCGGCGGTGCGCCGGGTGCCTTTGCGGTGGCGTTGAGTTCGATTGCGGTCAATTCGGAGCTGGCACTGGCCGGCGGCCTATCCTTGTTGCTCGTCGGTCAGATCCTGTTCGGGCTCCTTTCCGATCAGTTCGGGCTGTTCGGCACGCCGAAGCGCAGGCTCAACCGGTTCGATTTCCTGGCCACGGCATGCGTTATCGGCGGCAGCGCACTGCTCATCTTCTCGAAGGGGGCGTGAATGCTGGGCGCTGTTCTCATCGCACTCGCCGGCGGTGCTGCCGTCGGCATGAGCCGGTCGATCAACGGTCGGCTGACCATGGACCGTGGAGCGTTTACGGCGTCGGCCTGGAACCACTGGATCGGCTTCCTGTTGTTGACCGTCTATGTGCTTCTCTTCCACCGCATCGGGCTGCCGCTGCTCGCCGATGTCCCGGTCTTCTATCTCACGGGCGGCGTGATCGGAGCCTGTTTCGTGGTCATCAGCTCCTATGTCTTTCCGCGCATAGGTGCGGCCCGCTCGGGCCTTCTGATCATCGGCGGGCAGATGATCACAGGCCTTCTCATCGATCTCGCACGCGGTACCGCCGAGTTCCACATCGGCCAGCCGGCCGGCGTGGCGTTAATCCTCCTGGGCATCTATCTCACCCGCTACACGCGCTAGAGGATCACCACTCCACAGGCGCGGGGCGAGGCTCAAGGCATTTTAGTGTTTTCCGAAAGGATCGGTTTTTGTTTGGCGCGTAGCTTGACCGGATAGGAACAGCCATCGGAGGTGCCTCGCATGCGCCCGCCGCCCCATCGCCTCTTGCCCCATGTCAGGGAAGCCGACATTCTTGGCCGCAAGGCTTTCGAGTTCCTCAGCAAGAACCATCTCGACCTTAGTCCTGACAACTTCGAGCTCGTCCACGCGGTGATGACGGGGCGCGACAAGGCGCTTCGCGCCGCTTTTCTCGCGCTGCCGAAGCCAGTCGGCCAGGCGGCTCTCTCGATCCTCGCGCAGCGTTTCCTTCCCCGGCGCCCGATGGTGTCAGCGCTCAAAACGACGAGCGAACAGGCGGTGGGAGCGCTGGAGGATCTGCGGAGGTTGCTGGAGGGTGGGGCCGTGACGGTCGCCGGATCGTCGGATGATGGCGAGGACCCGATGGCGGCATTGGATACCCAGCTCCAGGCCTGTCTCGATGCGCTGCAAGCCGTCTGCAAGCTCGTCATTGCCGAACCGGTCGAAGTGCCGGGGCAGGACCATTTGACCGCGCAACTCAGCTTCGGATTGCCGGGTTATTCTTCCCTCGTGCAGCGTCTGGACGATGTATTCAAGGAGGGTATGCCCGAGGAGGGGCTGAGCCTGATGCTGTGCCGGATCGAGGGACTGGAGCCCTTAAGCCGCAGCGGTCTTGTCAAGGTCAGTGACTACATGAAGAACACGCTGGCGCGCTTCACCCATCGACTGATTGCCAAAAACGATGCGGCCTACTGGACCGCACCCGACGAGCTAGGCTTGCTGATCGGGGCAAGCAGCGAAACCTATCTCGCCCAACTCGGCGAAAAAGTCTCCCGAGTTGTTGCGGACGCCGAGGCTATCGCGCGCAAGTCGATCAAGTCGATGCCGAAGCTCGCCTGTCGGTTCGGTTGCGCAAGAACGGATCGACCGGTGCCGGTGGCTCAGCTCTATGGTGCTGCGCGGCAATCCCTTCAGCGTGCCGAACTAACCGAGAGCCTGGTGCCCGTGTTCACGGGGGTCTCAATAGATGCCTCGACCTTGCGCCGCTACGAGGCGCTTTACGGCCGCCGTCACCGCGGCTGACGTTACGGTACATCATATGGGACGTTGGTCTCTGACCAAAATGTAATGGTCGCGATCATGTTTGAGGCTTTGCCCTCCTGGGCAATCGGCCTATATCGCTTTTCATGTTTCAAGCTGTCGCCCGCCTCTTCGAAAACTGGCTCGATCCCTTCGCCCGATCGGACAATCTGCGTCCACCGGAAAAGATCTGGGCCTTCGTCTGGTTCTATGTCAGCCAGGCGAAGATGGCCTTCTTCCTGATGGCGATCTTCGGCGGTGCCGTGGCCATGCTCGAAGCCGGACTGTTCTGGTTCGTCGGACGGCTTGTCGATCTGCTCGATACCGTGCCGAAAGAGGCCGGCTGGGAAGGGCTGATTGCGGCTCACGGAGGTGAGTTGCTCGCGATGGCGCTGATCGTGTTGATCGGCCGCTTTGTCGTCGTGACGATCGGCGCCCTCGTTGAAGAACAGGTCATCGTCCTCAACTTCTTCAACCTTGTGCGCTGGCAGGCGCATGCGCATGTGGCGCGTCAGTCGCTCTCCTTCTTCCAGAATGATTTTGCCGGGCGCATTGTCACCAAGGTCTGGTCTGCGGGGCAGTCGACCGGGGATCTGTTGACCTCGCTGCTCCAGGTCGTCTGGTTCATGGTAATCTACACCATTTCGACCATGGCGCTCGTTGCACAACTCGACTGGCGGCTTGCGGCCATCATCGGCGCCTGGGTGGCGATCTTTCTGGTGTTGGCCCGGTATTTCGTGCCGAAGATCCGCCATCACGCGCGAGAGACGGCGGAGGCGTCATCGATGCTGAATGGCCGTCTTGTCGACAGCTATTCGAACATCCAGACGCTCAAGCTCTTTGCCCGCGAGCGGCAGAACGACCACTATATCCGGGCCGGTTTCGACCGTTTCCAGGATACGCTGCGCCCATTCGCCCGGTTGCTGACTGGAGTGCGAGCTTCACTTGCCATACTGTCCGGTTTCATGATCCTCATGGTGGCACTTCTGTCCGTCGATCTCTGGTTCGCCGGAGCCGTGACCGCCGGCGGCGTCGCGTTCACGCTTGGCCTTGTGCTGCGTCTCAACATGCTTCTCGGCCGGATGATGACGCAGCTCAACGGCATCATGCGCAATATCGGCACGATCCAGAATTCTGCCGAACTGGTGGCAAAGCCCATCGGGCTTACCGACAGGCCGGATGCGGCCAAGCTTCAGGTGAAGTCGCCGGAGATCCGCTTCGAGGATGTGACCTTCCACTACGGACGCAAGACCGGTGCGATCGACAATCTGACGCTGACCATCGAGCCCGGCGAGAAGGTCGGCATCGTCGGACGTTCAGGCGCGGGCAAGTCGACGCTGGTCAATCTGCTGTTGCGATTCTACGACCTGGAAGGTGGCCGTATCCTGATCGACGGACAGGACATCTCGACCGTGACTCAGGAGAGCCTGCGCTCGCAGATCGGCATGGTTACGCAAGATACGGCGCTTCTTCACCGTTCGATCCGCGACAACATTCTTTTCGGTCGCGAGGATGCAAGCGACGAGATGCTGGTGAAGGCCGCCGAGCGCGCCGAAGCGCTCGACTTCATCCAGCGGCTGGAAGATCAGCGCGGGCGGAAGGGTTTCGACGCCCATGTCGGCGAACGCGGAGTGAAGCTTTCCGGTGGCCAGCGACAGCGCATCGCGATTGCGCGCGTTATGCTGAAAGATGCGCCGATCCTCGTGCTGGATGAGGCGACGTCTGCGCTGGACTCGGAAGTGGAGGCGGCGATCCAGTCCAATCTCGATCGGCTGATGCAGGGCAAGACCGTGCTGGCGATCGCCCACCGTCTGTCGACGATCGCGGCGCTGGATCGTCTCGTGGTCATGGACAAGGGGCGGATCATCGAGCAGGGAACGCATCAGGAGCTGGTGGCGCAAGGCGGCCTCTATTCCGAGCTCTGGGCACGGCAATCGGGCGGCTTCCTCGATACGCGGGACCAGCTGGTAACGGCTTGATGCCTGCTGTCGTGTTTTCCTGGACGTTTAACGCGCTGCATTGCTTGATAAACTGCCTGTCACTCTTGCGTTAAATCAAGCTTTTGGGGATGGTGTCCCGGAAATCCGCGACAACGTGGCTCCTTGTCCGACGAAGACTGGACAGAATAGATTATCGGGCTTAGAACGCGCCAATCTGGCGGGGAATCTGTGGCTGCACAGTGGCTGAATTGTGATTCCCGCTGCGGGGGCAAATGCGGTGTGTCGCAGGATTGCGAGAGGAAAAAGTGACCGTGAGCGAACACGAGACAACGACAGAACATGCGGGCGAGCCTACGCGCCGCGACTTTCTCTACATGGTGACCGGCATGGCCGGCGCGGTTGGTGCGGCTTCGTTCGCCTGGCCCTTCATCGACCAGATGCGTCCGGACGCATCGACGCTCGCGCTCGCTTCGATCGAAGTGGACGTGTCGGCGCTCGAGCCGGGCATGTCGCTGACGGTGAAGTGGCGCGGCAAGCCGGTCTTCATCCGCAACCGTACGGACAAGGAAGTCGAGGAAGCCAACGCTGTTGCGCTTGCTGAGCTGAAGGATCCGGTTGCCCGCAACGAAAACGTCGATGCGACCGCCGAAGCGACCGACCTCGCGCGCTCGGCCGGCGAAGGCAAGGAAAACTGGATCGTCATGATCGGCTCCTGCACCCATCTGGGCTGCGTGCCGCTCGGCCAGGCCGGTGATTTCGGTGGCTGGTTCTGTCCCTGCCACGGCTCGCACTATGATACGGCGGGCCGTATCCGCAAGGGTCCTGCGCCGACGAACCTGCCGGTGCCGACCTTCGCATTCACATCCGACACTGTCATCAAGATCGGCTGAGGGGATAAGACACAATGAGTGGCCATTCGAGTTACCAGCCGTCCACCGGCGTCGAGAAGTGGATTGACGCGCGCCTGCCGCTGCCGCGTCTGATGTATGACAGCTTTGTCGCCTATCCGGTGCCCCGGAACCTGAATTATGCCTACACCTTTGGTGGCATGCTGACCGTCATGCTGCTCGTGCAGATCCTCACCGGCGTCGTGCTTGCCATGCACTATGCTGCTGAGACGACCGTCGCCTTCAACTCGGTCGAGAAGATCATGCGCGACGTCAACAACGGCTGGCTGTTGCGCTACATGCATGCCAACGGTGCATCGTTCTTCTTCATCGCCGTCTACCTGCATATCGCCCGTGGTCTCTACTACGGTTCCTACAAGGCGCCGCGCGAAATCCTCTGGATCCTCGGCGTGGTGATCTTTCTCCTGATGATGGCAACCGCCTTCATGGGTTACGTTCTGCCGTGGGGTCAGATGTCCTTCTGGGGTGCGACCGTCATCACCGGCTTCTTCACCGCCTTCCCGTTTGTCGGCGAAACCATCCAGCAGTTCCTGCTTGGCGGCTTTGCGGTCGACAATCCGACGCTGAACCGCTTCTTCGCGCTGCATTACCTGCTGCCGTTCATGATCGCCGGTGTGGTCATCCTGCACGTTTGGGCGCTGCACGTTACCGGTCAGACCAACCCGACCGGCGTAGAAGTGAAGTCGAAGACCGATACCGTTCCCTTCACGCCCTATGCGACGCTGAAGGATGCGCTCGGCCTGTCGGTCTTCCTTCTGGTCTTCGCTTACTTCATCTTCTACCTGCCGAACTATCTTGGCCACGCCGACAACTACATCCCGGCCGACTCGCTGAAGACCCCGGCGCACATCGTTCCGGAATGGTACTTCCTGCCGTTCTACGCGATGCTGCGCGCGATCACGTTCGACATTCTCTTCATCGACTCGAAGCTCGGTGGCGTCCTCGTGATGTTCGGTGCGATCATCGTGCTGTTCTTCCTGCCCTGGCTCGACACGTCGAAGGTCCGTTCGGCCGTCTACCGCCCGTGGTACAAGCTGTTCTTCTGGCTCTTCGTGGCAAACTCGCTGCTCCTCGGCTGGCTCGGTGCCATGCCGGCGGAAGGCATCTACGTCATCCTGTCGCAGGCCGGTACCGCCTATTACTTCGGCTTCTTCCTCGTGATCATGCCGCTGCTCGGACTGTTCGAGACGCCACGGCGCATCCCGAACTCGATCACCGAAGCGGTTCTCGAAAAGAGCGGCAAGTCCGCCGCCGCACAAGCCTGAGCACGTGAGAGGACGATAACAATGAAAAAGCTTGTCACGAGCATCGCTCTGATCGCAGCCATGGCCGGTTTTTCCGGCCAGGCCATCGCGGCAGAAGGCGGCGATCTGGCCGAGATGACGCATCATGCAGCGCAGACCGGTCACTATCCGATCCTGAAGCCCGAGCAGATGGACTGGTCCTTTGCCGGCCCCTTCGGCAAGTATGACAAGGGCCAGCTTCAGCGTGGACTCAAGGTCTACACCGAAGTCTGCGCCGCCTGTCACTCGATGGAGCTGGTTGCCTTCCGCACGCTGGAAGACCTCGGCTACTCGGAAGCGCAGGTAAAGGCCTTCGCCGCAAACTACGAAGTCGAGGACGGTCCGAACGCCGACGGCGAAATGTTTATGCGCGCGGCCGTTGCCTCCGATCACTTCCCGTCGCCCTTCCCGAACAAGGAAGCGGCTGCGGCGGCCATGGGTGGTGCGGCTCCGCCGGACTTCTCGCTGATCGCCAAGGCCCGCGCCGTGACCCGTGGCTTCCCGACCTTCGTGTTCGACATCTTCACGCAGTATCAGCAGGGTGGCCCGGATTACATCCACGCGCTGCTGACCGGCTACCAGGATCCGCCAGAGGGTGTTGAAGTTGCCGAAGGCACCTACTTCAACCCTTACTTCATTGCCGGCCAGTCGCTTGCCATGGCGCCGCCGCTCTCCGATGGCCAGGTCACCTATGACGACGGTTCGCCGGAGACGCTCGAGCAGTATTCGCTCGACGTGTCTGCCTTCCTGATGTGGGCCGCCGAGCCGCATCTCGAAGACCGCAAGCGCATGGGCTTCATGGTCATGGTGTTCCTCGCGATCTTCACCGCGCTGATCTACCTGACGAAGAAGTCGGTCTACTCGACCAAGGAACACTGATCCTTCGGGAATGACGTTTCACTGAAAAGGCGGTCTTCGGGCCGCCTTTTTTGTTGGGGGGCCATGCCAATCTTGGTAAGGTCCCGCAAAACCCCTCCCGTCACTCTCCGGATGCCATATGACCAAGATCGCCCACGAACTCGCCGCAGCCATCCGCTCCATTCCAGACTATCCCAAGCCCGGGATCATCTTTCGTGACATCACCACGCTGCTCGGCGACGCGCGGGCGTTTCGTCGCGCTGTAGATGAGCTGGTGCAGCCCTATGTGGGGCTGAAGGTCGACAAGATTGCCGGCATGGAGGCACGTGGCTTCATTCTCGGGGGCGCGGTCGCGCACCAGCTCTCGGCGGGCTTCGTGCCGATCCGCAAGAAGGGCAAGCTGCCACACGAGACCGTGCGCATCGCCTACAGCCTGGAATACGGCGTCGACGAGATGGAAATCCATATGGATGCGGTGAAGCCGGGTGAGAAGGTCATTCTCGTTGACGATCTCATCGCGACCGGCGGGACTGCTGTCGGCGCGGTTCAGCTGCTGCGGCAGATCGGTGCCGATGTCGTGTCGGCCTGCTTCGTCATCGACCTGCCGGAGCTTGGTGGCCGCAAGAAGCTTGAGGCGCTCGGCGTCGAAGTCCGTACGCTGGTGGAATTCGAGGGGCACTGAGCCGCTCGTCGCGACCGGGGACCAATCGTCCCGGGTGGCCAATATGCCAGTGTATCAGCGTTGCGCCAGCGCCAGTTTTCCCGCCATCAACAGAAATCCGCCCGATAGAATTCGGTTGACGAGGCGCATCCTGTGCGGTCGCGTGACAAGCCCCTGGCGCATCGTTGCGGCGGCCATGCCGTAGAGCGCGAAGACGGCGAAGGTTGCCGCCATGAAGACGAGGCTCAAACCTGCCATTGTCTTCAGCGGAGAGGGATCTGTCGCTTGCACGAACTGCGGCAGGAAGGCCAGGAAGAAAAGCGACAGCTTTGGGTTCAGGAGGTTGATCAGCACCGCCTTGCGGATGATGCGCCAGGCTTCCCGGCGCGGTTCCGCTGCGGTATCCGTTGCAAGACCGCTTCTCCAGAGGCCAATGGCCATCCAGACAAGATAGGCGATGCCGGCAAAGCGGATCAGTTCGAAGAGGCGCGGTTCTGCCGCGACGAGGGCGGCGAGGCCAATGGCTGCCGCGAGCATGTGCGGGATGATGCCGAGCGTGCAGCCGAAGGTAGCAATCAGGGCACTGCGGCGTCCGCCGCCGAGGGCGGCTGCGAGCGTGTAGAGCGCGCCGGTACCCGGCGTGGCGACGATGATCAGAGTGGTCAGTAGGAAATCAAGGCTCATCAATCTCTCCTGCATTGGCGAGGAGAGCATGCGGTTGTCAGGCCAACCGGTCTTGTACAGGATTGCAGTTCAGCCAGGCGCTGCGGTAGGCGCCGGGTGTCAGGCCGAAGCGGCGGCGGAATTCGCGGTGCATGTGGCTCTGGTCGACATAGCCGCAAGCGGCGGCAACATCTGCCGGTGAGAGGCCGTCGGCAAGCAGGCGGCGGCTGAGAAGCGCCCGCCGCTGCATGTGATAGGCATGGGGTGTCAGGCCGGTGTGGCGCTGGAAGGCGCGGATCAGCTGGAAGCGGCTGAGGCCGGCCTCGCAAGCCAGAAGCTGGAGGTCGGCTGCTTGTGCCGGATCATCGTCGAGACGCTGGCGGACACGCCTGAGCGATAAGGGGAGGGGCAAGGGTGCGGTGGCGCTGCGGGTTAGTGTCCTGCCGCAGAGGTGGACGAGTGCCTCCTGCAGTGCGCCCCTATCCGTCGACAGATCATCATCTTCAAGCCGGTGATGGACGGCCAAGAGCAGGCTGCGGATGACTGGGTCGGCGAAGACCGGACGTTCGAATTCGAGATCGGTCGAGGTGGAGACGAGATCGGACAGGCTGTCGGAGATGAGGTCCGGCGTCAGATAGAGCATGTGCCAGCTGCGAGCGGTTCGGCCGATGGGGGCGCCGTCATGCACTTCGCCGGGATTGACGGTGATCAGGTGCCCGGCTTCGGCTTCCACCTGGCCGCGACCGGAGGCCGAGATCTGGCCTCCCGCGGAGAGGAAGCCGATGCCATAGGTGTCATGGGTGTGTTTGGGGAAGACGTGGGCGCTGGTGGCCGAGACCGCTTCCAGGCCGGCAAGGGGTGTCCGTTGGAAGCGGAAGCCGGCCATGGCGTCAGCCGGCGAGGGCAGCGGCGATGTCCGCCTCGAGATCGGCGGGTGCCGTGCGGGGTGAGTAGCGGGCGACCGGCTTGCCATCGCGACCGATGAGAAACTTGGCGAAGTTCCAGCCGATGTCCTGGCCCTGTTCGGTCCCAAGCGTCTGCGATTTGAGAAAGGCATAAAGCGGGTGCGCGCCTTGTCCATTGACCTCGATTTTGGTGAACAGCGGGAAGGTGACGGCGAACTGGGTTTCGCAGAAGAGGGCGATCTCCTTCTCCGTTCCGGGTTCCTGACCGGCGAACTGGTTGCAAGGGAACCCGAGCACGATGAGATTGGGATGGGCCTTGTAGAGCGCTTCGAGGCCTTCGTACTGGGGCGTCAGCCCGCAGGCGCTTGCGGTGTTGACGATCAGCAGGACCTTGCCGGCGTAGTCCTTCAGGCTGCGCGCCGTGCCGTCGATGGCGGTCATGGTGAAGTCGTGCACGCTCATGGCGCTTGCTCCTCATCGGGGAAGAATTCAATCAGATTGCTCTTGAAGCGCAAGACCGTCTCGCCGTTCTGGTTGATGCCTTCGGACAGCGCGGAGTTGAGAATATAGCGATGGCGCCCCTGGACGGTGCGGCTTTCAAGCGGGGTCATGAAGAAGGTGATCGTGTCGCCGGCATAGACGGGCTTTAGCCATTGCAGTTCGGTAAAGCCCGGCGAGGGGCCGAGCTTCGGCGGTGCGATGCCCTCGGCCTTCAGACGCCTGGTCTCGCCTCCCCAGAAAGCCATGAAGCTCTTCATCCAGTTGGCGCAGGTATGCCAGCCCGACGCGCAGAGCGCGCCGAAGACGTAAGACTTCGCTGCTTCCGCATCGACATGAAAGGGCTGCGGATCGAATTTCTCGGCGAAGCGGACAATGTCGTCGGCGGTGAAGGTTACGGAACCGAGTTCGAGACGGGTGCCGGCACTGTAGAGGTCGAGCATTCTCATGCCGTCACCTCTGTCACTGCGCGGCGGCGGACCATGACGGCGTTGCGGGCCTTCAGTACGGTTTCGCCGCGCTGGTTTTTCAACTCGTGGCCGAAGGTGACGATGCCGAGATGTGGCCGCGAGCGCATGAGGCGGGCCTCTTCCACGACGGAGTGGCCGGAGAGCGTGTCGCCAGCCAGCACGGGCTTGCGCCACTGCATGAATTCGATGCCGGGTGCGCCTTCGGAGGCGGCTTTCAACACATACGCGTCAATCATCAGGCGCATGAAGAGGCTCGAGGTGTGCCAGCCGGAGGCGGAGAGGCCGCCAAGGATGCTTGCCTTGCCAGCTTCCTCGGAGAGATGCATCGGCTGCGGATCGAACTCGGTCGCGAATTCGATGATCTCTTCGGCGGTCACCAATCTCGGTCCGAGATCGAAGCTGCGCCCCTGCGCGAAGTCCTCGTAGTAAAGCTTCTCTGCCTGCATGCGGCATGTTCTCCAATGCACTGTCAGTCGCTATGGTCATATGCGGGAATCGGGAGACGGTCCATGGCAGGCTGGGCGGATCAGGTTAGCTTTCTGGCGGATATCGATGCTGAGGCGCGGCAGGCGCTTCAGGTGCTGAAGCCGATGCATGTACCTCAACGCACCACGCTGTTTCGCCCGGGAGACGCGGCGCAGAGCTTCGTCATCCTGCTCTCCGGCCGGATCGGGGTTTATCTGACGGGCCGCAACGGGCGAGAATTGCTGCTCTATTCGGTGACACCCGGGGAAACCTGCGTGCAGACCACACTTGGAGTGCTAGGTGGCGCGCCCTATTCGGGCGAGGCTGTTGCGGAAAGCGATCTGGTGGCGGTGATGGTGCCGCCTGCCGTGTTCGAGCGGCTGATGGCGAGCTCTCCGGCCTTCCGCGCCTTCGTCTTCAAGGCTTTTGCCGATCGGCTCGGTGATCTGATGTTCGTGCTCGAGCAGGTTGCCTTCGTGAAGGTCGAGCAGCGGCTGGCGCATGCGCTTCTCGAGCGGGCGGACGAGGAAGGGCGGGTGGCGCTTACGCATCAGGAGCTTGCGGCAGTCATCGGGACGGCACGGGAAGTGGTGTCCCGGCGGCTGGAGGCGCTTTCATCGAAGGGGGTCGTGGAAAACGAGCGCGGCCAGATCCGTCTGGTCGACCGCGGCGAGCTTTCGCGCATGGCCCGGGTCGGTGAGGGTTAAGACTTTGCAAAAGCCGTGACTAAGTCACCGACGTCACTGTCATATCCCGCTAGGGTCTGCTCATTGTCAGATCAAACGGAGGGAAAATCATGTTTGCCAAGAATGTCGGCGGTATCGACCGCATCCTCAGGATCGTTGTAGGGCTGGTGCTGCTGTCGCTGTTCTTCATCTATCCGGATGCCTCCTGGCGCTATTTCACGCTGATCGGCATCGTACCTCTGGCAACAGGTTTGATGTCGAGCTGCCCGCTCTATTCGATCATGGGCCTTTCGACCTGCCCGGTGAAGCGGGCCTGACGCTTCCTACCTCCCTGAAACAAAAAAAAAAGGCCGCGAGGGGATCGCGGCCTTTCGTCGTTCTGATCGTCGCGCTTCAAGTGTTGAAGCGGAAGTGGATGACGTCGCCGTCCTGGACGACATATTCCTTGCCTTCATCGCGGCCCTTGCCGGCTTCCTTGGCGCCGACTTCGCCCTTGAAGGCGATGTAGTCGTCATAGGAGATGGTGAAGGCGCGGATGAAGCCGCGTTCGAAATCGGTGTGGATGACGCCGGCAGCCGCTGGCGCCTTGGTGCCGCGGACAATGGTCCAGGCGCGGCATTCCTTCGGGCCGACGGTAAAGTAAGTGATCAGGTCGAGCAGGTGATAACCGGCGCGGATCAGGCGGTCGAGGCCGGCTTCGTCGAGGCCGAGGGCCGACAAGAATTCGGTCGCTTCTTCTTCCGGCAGCTGGGCGACTTCGGCTTCGATTGCAGCCGAGATCACGACGCATTCGGCGCCCTGTTCGGCAGCCATCTTGGCAACGGCTTCGGTGTGCTTGTTGCCGGTCGCAGCGTCACCCTCGGCGACGTTGCAAACGTAAAGGACCGGGTGCGAAGTGAGGAGGTTGAGGCCCTTCAGGACTTCGATCTCGTCGGCCGGCATTGTCTTCAGGAGGACGCGAGCCGGCTTGCCTTCGTTCAGAAGCTTGATGACGGCTTCCATCACCGGCAGTTGGGCAGCGGCTTCCTTGTCCTTGCCGGTCGCGCGCTTGCGGGCCTGTTCGACGCGACGCTCAAGGCTTTCGAGGTCTGCAAGCATCAGCTCGGTCTCGATCGTGTCGGCGTCACCCACGGGATCGATCTTGCCTTCGACATGGGTGATGTCGTCGTCTTCGAAGCAGCGCAGCACGTGGACGACAGCATCGACTTCGCGGATATTGGCGAGGAACTTGTTGCCGAGGCCTTCGCCCTTCGAGGCGCCGCGCACGAGGCCGGCGATGTCGACGAAGGAGATGCGGGTCGGGATGATTTCCTTGGAGCCGGCGATGTCGGCCAGCTTCTTCATGCGCGGATCGGGGACGGCCACTTCACCGGTGTTCGGCTCGATCGTGCAGAAGGGATAGTTGGCTGCCTGGGCGGCGGCCGTCTTGGTCAGCGCGTTGAAGAGAGTGGACTTGCCGACATTCGGCAGCCCGACGATACCGCATTTGAAGCCCATGGCTCTATATACCTGCTCGGGATGGATTTTCGTTGCCCACGCCTATGGGGTATAGGAGGGGCATGGTCAAGTGTTGTGGCCCTGATGCGGCCTCTAGATCCGGAAGGAACCCATGGCGAAGGATACGGTACTGACGCCGAAGACGGTGACCAAGCCCAAGGTGGAGAAGCCCAGGCTCTACAAGGTGCTTCTGCACAATGACGATTATACGCCGCGGGAATTCGTCACGATCGTCCTGAAGGTTGTGTTCCGGATGAGTGAGGAGACGGGCTACCGGGTGATGATGACGGCGCACAAGTTCGGGTCGGCAGTTGTCGTGGTCTGCACGCGCGAGATTGCCGAGACGAAGGTGACGGAAGCCATGGATCTCGCCAAGGAGGCGGGCATGCCGCTGTTGTTTACGGCAGAACCGGAGGAGTGAGGACGCGAAGCTCGCGTCCTCTCGATCGGGCAAGCGGTTACCTGCGCTTGCTCATCGCGCCTGCGGAATGCGCGCGATCACCTTGATCTCGAAATCGAAGCCAGCCAGCCAGTTCACGCCGACCGCCGTCCAGTTCGGATAGGGCGGGGCGGGGAAAACCTCTGCCTTGACCTTCATGATTGTCTCGAACTGGTTTTCCGGGTCGGTGTGGAAGCTGGTGACGTCGACGATGTCAGCGAGGGTGCATCCGGCGGCTGCCAATGTTGCTTCAAGATTGGCGAAGGCGCGGCGCACCTGGGCCTCGAAGTCCGGTTCTGGCGTGCCATCCTCGCGGCTTCCGACCTGGCCGGAGACGAAGAGGAGGTCGCCGGAGCGGATGGCGGCGGAATAGCCATGTGCCTCGTAAAGGGCGTGGCGGTTTGCCGGGAAGACGGGTTCTGGCTTGGTCATGGGTATCCTTTCGGGCATGCGGCGTCATTCCGCCCTAGAGTGGGTCGGTGAAATGCCGCTTGGCTGCGGGCTGAAGATTTCATATACGTTGCGTATGTAGGTTTATTCGCATACGGAACGTATGTCAATCTCGCATACGCGACGTATGTGAATTCCGGAGGTCTCCTTGAAGCGCACAAGAGCGGAAAGCATGGAAGAAAACCGCGCCCGGTTGATTGCCGCGGCGCGCAAGGCCTTTGCCGACAAGGGCTATGCGGCAGCGTCCATGGATGCGCTCACCGCAGAGGCCGGGCTGACGCGGGGCGCGCTTTATCACAATTTCGGCGACAAGCGGGGCCTCTTCGCCGCCGTGGTCGAACAGATCGATACGGAAATGGCAGGGAGGGCGAAGCGGCATGCCGCGGCGGCCGGCGAGGGGTGGGATGCGCTGCTCGCTGAAGGGGCCGCCTATATCGAGATGGCGCTCGATCCGGAAGTGCAGCGGATCGTGTTGCTCGATGGGCCGGCGGTGCTCGGAGACCCCTCGCAATGGCCGAGCCAGAATTCCTGTCTGCAGGTGACGCGCGAGGCGATCGGAGCATTGATGGGGCAGGGCGTCTTGAAGCCGGTCGACGCCGAAGCGGCCGCCCGGCTGATCAGTGGCGCGGCGCTGAATGCCGCCATGTGGATTGCCGCCAGCGCAGAGCCCGAAAAGGTCTTGCCAAAAGCGCAGGAGGCGTTTCGGGCGCTGGTTGAAGGGCTTTTGGCGCGGTGATCTGCATCGTCAAACACAGGTGAGGCCGTGGCCTTACTTGCCCTTGACCGACTTCACGCCAAGCGCTTCCGCTGAGATCCAGAACACCGCGTCTTCCTCTTCCGTCGTCTCGACCCAGAGGAAGTCGAGGTCGGGAAACTCGACTTCGAGGATATCGCGGCCGCGGCCGATCTCACACAGCATGCCGCCGCCCGGGTTCAGGTGCTTGGGGGCCTCAGTGAGCAGCGTGCGGACGAGGTCGAGGCCGTCTTCGCCGCCGTCATGGGCCATGGCCGGTTCGGCGCGGTATTCGGCCGGGAAGGCGTCCATGGCCTCGTGGTCGACATAGGGCGGATTGGTGATGATGAGGTCGAACTTGCGGCCTGATAGCGGCGTAAAGAGATCGCCCTGGTGCAGCGTCAGCTGGTCTTCGAGGCCATAGGCCTGGCGGTTCTTTTCGGCGACCTCAAGCGCATCGGCGGAGAGATCGACGGCATCGACTGATGCCAGCGGGAAGAAGCGCGTGGCGAGGATCGCGAGGCAGCCGGAGCCGGTGCAGATGTCGACGACGCTTTCCACCGCGAAGGGATCGGGCAGGAAGGTCGAGCCGAACTCGCCGCCATATTCGTTGAACAGGATCTCGCCGATATGCGAGCGCGGCACGATCACGCGCTCGTCGACGAAGAAGCGAAGGCCCTGAATGTAGGAGCGGCCGGTGAGATAGGCCGAGGGCTTTCGGGTCGCGACGCGCGTTTCGATACGCTCGGCGAGCAGGCGGCGTTCCGCGGGCAGCAGTTTCGCGTCAAGGAAGGGATCGAGCGTGTCGATCGGCAGGTCGAGGCTGTCGAGCACGAGGAAGGCGGCATCATCGACAGCATTGTGGGTGCCGTGGCCGTAGCTCAGTTCAGCGACATTGAAGCGGGAAATGGCATAACGCCAGTAGTCGCGCAGGGTGACGAGGTCGGTGGTGATGTCGTGGCTCATGGCGTTATCCGGTCGTTTCTGCGGCTATCGGTTTGAGGCGGGGGCAGGGCAGTCATCCGCCCGGATCGTGTTAATCGCCCTTAGGGCCGAACAGCTTCTTCAGCATGTCCGCCATCGGGCCCGTTTCGGGAAGCTTCTTCGGCTGGTTGAAATTGCGTGCCTGATGGATGTGGGACTGGGCGGGTTTCGGCGCCTTGGGCGCCTTCGGCGTCTTGGCCGGCTTTTCGTCCTCGGCCTTAGCACCGGTTGCGAGCGCCAGCTTGTTCATCAGCTGCGAATCTTCGCCACGTACCAGCATCTCGGCATTGTCGGCGAGTGCCTCGAGCAGCGGATCGAGCCATTCGGCGTCCACCTTGGCGAAGTCGCCGAGCACGTGGTTGTGGACCTTCGACTTGTCGCCGGGATGGCCGATTCCGAGACGGAGGCGTCTGTAGTTCAGCCCGCAATGCGCATCGAGCGACTTGATGCCGTTGTGGCCGCCATGGCCGCCGCCGGTCTTGATGCGGGCCTTGCCGGGCAGGAGGTCGAGCTCGTCATAGATGGCGACAATGTCTTCGGGGCCGAGCTTGTAGAAGCGCATGGCTTCGCCAACGCTTTCGCCGGAGAGGTTCATGAAGGTCTGCGGCTTTATCAGCATGACCTTTTCGCCGGCAAGCGTGCCTTCCGAAATCTCGGCCTTGAACTTTTTCGCCCATGGCGAAAAGCCATGGCGGCGCTGGATCGCGTCAACCGCCATGAAGCCGATATTGTGCCGGTTATTCTGGTACTGCGCACCGGGATTGCCGAGGCCGGCCAGGATGATCATCGCCGAGGCTCCGTCTTGAATTCCTTTGCCTTTCCCGACAGCGAAACGGCGCGAAAGTCAAGACTGATGTCGGCCGGCTCAGGGTTTGGCGGCGACCTGACCGAAACTCGAATAGCGCAGATCGTAGGTCTCGAAGATTTCCGCTTGGGTGCCGTCAGCGATCAACTTGTCGAGTGCGCCCTGCATGCGGGCGAGCAGATCGGCGGGAAAGTTGACGTTGCAGGCAATGGCGAACTTCTGCTCGGAGAAGACGAACTGGGCTTCGAGGTCGACGCCCTTCTCCTGCAATTCGATGTAATGCTGCTCGGAGATTGGCATCAAGTCGATGCGCTTGCTTTCCAGCTTCTTCAGGGTCAGCTTCAGGTCGGTGGCGAGATCGATCTTCGGGAAGCCCTCGTTTTCCAGCAAGGTCTGGGTGTAATCGTTGCGCTGGGTGCCGACGATGTGGCGCTTGGCCTCTTCAATATTGGCAGCCTTGATGCCCGAATTCTTGTGGGAGACCATAAAGTTGCGGCCGACCGCGACCGGCTCCACCCATTTGAAGCGCGTGTCGCGCTCCGGGATATGGGCGGTGGTGAAGACGCAATGCATCGGTTCGCTTTCGGCCAGGGCAATGGCGCGGGCCCAGGGCATCATCTCGATGGTGTAGGGATGGTTGATGTCCTCCATCATCAGAAGGACCTGATCGTAACCGGCTCCGCGGATTTCGCTTCCGACCCTGAAATTGTAGGGCGGGTAGTCCTCCGTGGTGAAATGGACGATGTCTGCGGCGGCGACCGGGGCCGCCGCAAGTGAAAGCATGATTGTATAGACTTTCATTGCGGTTCCCTCTTTCTGATGATGTCAGCCTGCGGACACCTTTGGCAGGTTGGTCGGGGCGGACAGGGCGAGTTCGATCAGCTTCGGCAGCGGCTGCGGGCGGGCGAAGTGATAGCCCTGGCCGTAGTCGACGCCGAACTCTTCCAGAATGCGGCGCTGTTCATCCGTCTCGATGCCTTCGGCGACGACGGTGCATTCCATCTTGTGAGAGATGGCGGTGATGCCTTCGACGAGCATGCGGCTCTTGTGGCGCAGTTCAGGTTCGTCCTCGGTCAACGATCGGATGAAGGACTGGTCGATCTTCACGATGTCGACCGGGAAGCGGTTGAGATAGCTCAGGGATGAATAGCCGGTGCCGAAATCGTCGAGCGCGAGACGATAGCCGTAGCGGCTGAATTCATCGAGGATGGTGCGGATCTGCGGATTGTCGTGCAGCAGCGTCGCTTCGGTGATCTCGATGACGATGCGGCGCGGCGCGATGTCGAAATGGGCGGTGAGGGCTGCCAGCCGGACCGGCAGCGAGGCGTCGAACTGCAGCGGCGAGAAGTTGACGGCGAGATAGGCGTCGTGGTTGCAGGTGGCCGCGCTCAGGCGGGCGAGATTGGAAAGCGCCTTCTCAAGCACATGGCCGCCTAGGCGGCTGATCGCGCCGGTTTCCTCGGCGACGCCGATGATTTCTGCCGGTGGCACGATCCCGCGTTGCGGGTGGACGAGGCGCATCAATGCTTCGTAGCCGACAGTCCGTCCACTCTCGATCTCGACGATCGGTTGGAAGAAGGCATCGAACCAGTCTTCCTTTAGACCTTCCTCGATGTCGTGTTCGATTTCGGCACGGCGGCGGGTGTGATCCTGGATTTGCGGGTCGTAGAGCTGCGCGCCATTCTTGCCGTCGCGCTTCTTGCTGTACATAGCCATGTCGGACTTTTGCAGCAGTTCTGCGGCATTGGCGGCATGGCGCGGATAAAGGGCGATGCCAATGCTGGCGCTCAAGCGCACGGTCGAGCCCTCGATCGACATGGGGTCAACGAAGATGTCGCAGAGTGCACGGCTGATCCCAGTCGCCACGTCTTCGATCGCGACACCGCGCAACAGGATGGCAAACTCGTCGCCACCAAGCCTTGCTGCGATCGCACCCTTCGGAAGCTGTTCCTGCATGCGCTCGACGAAGCGGCACAGCACGAGGTCGCCGGCCTGGTGGCCGAGATTGTCGTTGATCCACTTGAAGCGGTCGAGATCGACGAAAATGCAGGCGAGTTCTTCGCCCGCAGCATCGGTCGCGGCGATCTCGCTGTCGAGGGCGGTTTCAAAGCCCTGGCGATTGCGTAGCCCGGTCAGATGGTCGGTAATGGCCTGGCGGTGGTTACGCTCTTCGGACTGCTTGAGCGCGGTGACGTCGGTCATGACCGAAAGGGAGAGGTCTTCCTCGGCGCCCTCGATCTTGCGGTTTGCTTCGGCAATCAGCACGTCCATCACGATGCCGTCGGCGCAGACGAATTGGGTCGTCGCTTCCAGCACGTCGGCGATCGAGCGTGTCTTCTTGCGCTCCAGATAGGCGGCGCGCGCTTCCGGGGGCACCAGTTCGATGAAGCGGCGGCCGACGATCTGCTGGCGTTGGTAGCCGGTGGCGAGCAGCCAGTAGTCGCTGACGCCGGTGATGCGATCTTCTTCATCGAGCGAAAACAGCATGGCCGGCGTGGTGTTGTAGATATCGGTCGCGCGGCGGTGGGCGAGACGCAACTCGCCTTCTTCCTGCTCAAGCTTGATCTGCATGGCGTTGAAGCTGCGCGCCAGACGCCCAATCTCGTCGTTGGACTGCCAATCCACATGGTGGCGGGAACCCAGACGGCGGGTCGCCTCGATGGCGGCGGTGAGCTTCAGGAGCGGTTTCATCACCATCAGACGATTGCCGATGATGGCCGCGCCGACGACGCCGATGACTGCCAGCATGAAGATGCCGATCAGCATCACCTCTGCCTGGCGCAGCGAGGAGAAGATATCGATCCGGCTGTAATAGATGGTGATGGTGCCGACCAGCTTGGGACCTTCGACCGCACGGTAGAAGATCTCGCGGGTGATCGATTCCAGGCCGTTTTTCGGCCATTTCGGCAGAGCCGGCATGGAGACGGCAATGCCGCCCGAGACGTCCTTGACGTTGACGCGGCTGACGGGGCCGTTCGAGACGATGGTCGCGGTAATCTGTTCGACGCTTTCCTGGTCGAAGTCCCAGAGCGGCTTGGCCAGCGCCTGGGCATTGGCGGCGAGCAGGATATCGAGGTTCTGCTGCAATTCGTTGGAGGCGCGTTCTGTCGCCAAAGACAGGAACAACGCGAAGAGCGGTACGACGAGGATAAAAATCGTCGTGCCCACGATCGCCAGGAAGCGGCTCTCCACCGAACGGGTCATCAGCGGTCCGCCTCAAGCGGCGCGGGATGATGCGGCATGCTGCTCAATGCTCCCTCACGCAATAATTGAGAGGCGGAGCGTTTCACGAAATACTTTAAACTTGCCTAAAGAGAAATAGTGGGATTCGAGTCTCTTCTACTGCCGCGCGAAAGCCATAAAAAAGCCCACCCCGGAAAGGGTGGGCTCCATCCATCGAATGGATCAGATCGATCAGGCTTCCGCCGAACCTTCTTCTTCGGCAACGCCGGCTGCCGGAGCGACGATCGTTGCGATCGTGAAGTCGCGGTCTGCGATGACCGGGGTCACGCCCTTCGGCAGCTTGACGGCCGAGATGTGGATCGCGTCGCCAACCTTCAGGCCGGCGAGGTCAACCGTGATCGCTTCCGGAATGTCGGAAGCCGGGCAGTGCAGTTCAACTTCGTGACGAACGATGTTGAGAACGGCGCCGGTCTTGATGGCCGACTTCTCTTCGTTGACGAAGTGAACCGGAACCTGAACCGAGACCTGGCTGTTTGCCGAGACGCGCAGGAAGTCGACATGCATCGTGAAGTCACGAACGCGGTCGAGCTGGTAGTCCTTCGGCAGAACGCTGATCTTCTTGCCATCGAGATCGATGGTGGCGATCGTGGTCATGAAACCGCCGGCATGGATGCGCTTGGTGATCTCGTTCGTGTTGATCGAGATCGCAATCGGGGCCTGCTTGTCACCATAGATGACAGCCGGGATGAGACCGTTGCGGCGAAGTTCGCGGGAGGACCCCTTACCTACCCGTTCGCGTGCTACGGCCTTGAGCTCGTAAGAAGCGTGGCTCATGGCTTTACCTTTCAAGTTACTGGAGAGCCCTGGCGGCAGTTATGCAATGCCAGAACCGGAGACCGTTGCCGGTCCCATCCACATTGCCTCCAAGGGTGTCTGTGCGGATCGGGCGCCTATAGACCAGATGTGGCGCAATAGCAAGGTTGTGCGGGAGAAACTGCCGCATAACGCGCTTGTGATCCGGCTGCTCGCCAACACGGCCTGAAACACAACTTGATAACCATGCGCGGTGAGCATTTGGAAATTGACCATTGATAGATTTGACCGTCAATTCGAACTGGTTTTCGCCCATGCTCGCCGTTCTATCCTGCATCGCCGTCGATCACGACCCGGTTTCACTGGTCGCAGCAGTCCTTATCTGTGTGCTGGGATCGCTGCTCACAATGCGCCTTTTCAGCCGCGTTCGCAGCACACGGGGTCCGGCGCGTGCGAGCTGGATTGCCCTTACGTCCATCATCGGCGGTTCATCCATCTGGACGACGCATTTCGTTGCCATGATGGGCTACGAAGCAGACGCTCTCGCAGGCTATGAGCCGACCGCGACGCTGCTTTCGCTGGTGCTCGCCATCGTGATCACGGGCATGGGTCTCTTCATTGCCGCAGTGACCACGCGCAGCCTCCTCATTGAAGCCGGTGGAGCGATCGTCGGTGCTGGCATTGCATCGATGCATTATGTCGGCATGTCTGGCTATCAGGTTCAGGCGGATCTGCATTGGAACATGAACTACGTCTGGGCCTCTCTGGTGGCAGCCGGACTGTTCGGAGCCCTTGCCACCAATCGCGTGGCCCGGCCGGTCACGCGATTCTGCCGTTATGGCGGTGGCGTCGCACTCGTGCTGGCAATTGCGTCGACGCACTTCATCGGCATGACAGCATTGACCGTCGAGCCGAATTTTGGTGCTTCGTTGCCGGTAAACATGCTGCCCGAAAGCGTGATGACGGTCGTGCTGATCTTCGTCACGCTGCTGATCCTGGCGATCGGTGCGATGACCTATGTCATCGACCGCCAATCGAACCGCTCGGCGGTCGAGCGCTATCGCCAGCTGTCGCTGCATGACGCGCTCACTGGCCTGCCGAACCGCATGGCGTTCCTGGAGCGTCTCGGGGACCTCATGGACCGGCCGGCTGCGCGCAATGATCGCATCTACATCTTCTCCTTCGATCTCGACCGTTTCAAGGAGATCAATGACGTGCACGGCCATGCGGCAGGTGACCACGTGTTGCGTGTGGTTGCCGAGCGCATGTCGGCCAGCCTGAAACCGGGTGAATTCGTGGCCCGCATCGGCGGAGATGAATTCATTGCGGTCAGTCCCCGGTTGTTCACCGCAGGCGCTGCCGAGTCCTTTGCACGGAGCATCATCTCCGAACTGGTGTCGCCGATCCAATGGAAGGGACTGACACTCTCCGTCGGGACAAGCATCGGGGTTACGGCCTTTCCTGATGGCGCCGAGGACATCGACGACCTCATGGCGCAGGCGGATATTGCCATGTATCGCGCAAAGTCTGCCGGCTCGAACAATGTCTGCTTCTACGACAAGTCCATGGACCAGGCCGCTCGCGAGCGGAGCGCGCTCGCGATGGACATGCGGGCCGGCTTCCTGCGCAACGAGTTTCAGCTCTATTTCCAGAAGCAGAACGACACGCAGACCGGCGAGGTGGTCGGTTTCGAGGTTCTGTTGCGCTGGTTTCATCCCACACGGGGCATGGTTCCGCCATCCGAATTCATTCCGATTGCGGAGCGGACAGGATTCATCGGCGAGCTCGGTGACTGGGTGCTGCGTCAGGCCTGCCTGGAATCCGTGCAGTGGCGCAATCCGCTCAAGATCGCCGTGAATGTCGCGCCCAAGCAGTTGGCCAATTCAGCGCTGCCTGAGCGGGTGCGCGAAATTCTCGATGAGTCGGGTCTCGATCCGGCGCGCCTCGAACTGGAGATCACCGAGTCCGGCATCATTGATGACCAGCAGCATGCACTGCACATTATCCGACAGTTGAAGGCGATTGGCGTGAACATCGCCATGGATGACTACGGCACGGGATATTCGTCGCTTTCGACGCTGCAGCTTTTCCCCTTCGACAAGATCAAGATCGACAGGGGCTTCATCGACAGCGTCGTGGAGAACCGCCAGTCGGCCGCGATCGTCCGCTCGACGCTCATTCTGGCCCAGAGCCTCGACATTCCCGTGCTGGCCGAAGGCGTCGAGAATGCGGCGCATCTGCGCTTCCTCCAGGAGGAGGGGTGTCAGCAGGTTCAGGGCTTCCTCTATGGCAAACCGCAGCCGCTCTCGGAACTGCAGGATATCGTCAATCCCGCGCAGCCCTCGGTGCCGAGCGGGGAAGAAGTTCTCAAGCCCGGCAGCGCTGCCGATATGGCGGCCTGAGCGTTCGAAATAAACGTGTTTTGAAGGTGTCGCAGATTTGCGCCATTCCGGGCGACAAAATGTTGCCTGATCATTTGCCGGTTATATGAGCGATTGCCTCTGGAGCAGGAAGGCGCATACTGCAGCCTGTGCTTTGGGAGGAGCAGATGCGTCAGGATCTCAGACATTCCGAACTCGTGTATTCGACGGCGCAGAAGGCATCCGCCGCTGTGACCTCGCCGGTTGCTGCCTCGTGGAGCCGTTGCCTCAACCTTTACCACCTGCAACCCGAAGAGGCGCGCAAGCCGGTGCTGGTCGACGAGGCGATGTATCGCGAAGCGCGCGAGCGCATGGAACGGCTGATCGGTAGCTCCGCCGACGAGGTGGACCGGCTCTATCAGCTGGTCGGAAAATCCGGCTGTTGCATCATTCTCGCCGATCAGAACGGCATCGTGGTCGACCGGCGTGGTGCGCCCGGTGACGACGTCGAGTTCCAGGCGCTGGGGCTGTGGCAGCAGACGCTATGGAGCGAGGCGAGTGTCGGGACAAACGGGATCGGCACGGCGCTGGCCGACGAGCGCGCCGTCGTTATCCACCGTGACCAGCATTTCATGAGCGCAAATATCGAGCTCTCCTGTGCGACGGCACCGATCCGCGACCATCTCGGCCGGCTGACGGCAGCACTCGATGTTTCCACCTGCCGCAACGATGTCTCCGACATGACGCTCGCCGTGCTTTCCCAGGCTGTGCGCGATGCCGCAGCCCGGGTCGAAAGCAATCTCTTCCGCCAGGCATTTGCCGGCGCGCGCATCGTCATTGTGCCCCAGGCGAACTCCTTGTCCGCATTGATTGCGGTCGATGGGGACGACCTGATCCTCGGCGCGACCAAGGCGGCGCGTCTTGCCCTGAAGCTCGATGACGGGCTGATCGCGCAGGGGCTTCCGGCTGCCGATGCGCTGCGCGAGACACGCGGGGAGGTGAGTAGCGATCTCGACGATGCCGAGCGGGCTGCATTGCGACGCGTGCTTTCGCGGACTAATGGCAATGTCTCACAAGCAGCCCAGATGCTCGGCATCAGCCGCGCGACCCTGCACCGGAAGATGAAGCGCTTCCAGCTGCACTGACCTGCCGATATGTGTCGCATTCCTGAAACACTGTGCGCTGCAGCACTGTTTCGCGCCACTATCTACTGACCCGGAACGCAGCAATCATCCTGCCATCGGGACCCGAGGAGGGGTCCTTTCACAGGGAGGATGACAGATGAACATTCAGGTCCAGACCATTGCGGCTTCGCCGTTCAAGCTGAAATACGGCAACTTCATCGGCGGCGAGTTCCGTGAGCCGGTCAATGGTCGCTACTTCGAGAACACCACGCCGGTGACCGGCGGCAAGCTCTGCGATATCGCCCGCTCCGATGAGCATGACATCAATCTGGCGCTCGATGCGGCCCATGCCGCCAAGGACAAATGGGGTCGGACGTCCTCGACCGAACGCTCCAACATCCTGATGAAGATCGCCCAGCGGATGGAGGACAATCTCGAACTGCTCGCCCGCGCCGAGACCTGGGACAATGGCAAGCCGTTGCGCGAGACCATGGCGGCCGACATTCCGCTCGCCATCGACCACTTCCGCTATTTCGCTTCCTGCATTCGCGCCCAAGAAGGCACGATCGGCGAGGTCGACCACGACACGATCGCCTATCACTTCCATGAGCCGCTCGGCGTCGTTGGCCAGATCATTCCCTGGAACTTCCCGATCCTGATGGCAGCCTGGAAGATGGCGCCGGCACTGGCGGCCGGAAACTGCGTCGTGCTGAAGCCGGCCGAACAGACCCCGGCTTCGATCCTCGTCTGGATTGAACTGGTCGGCGATCTCCTGCCGCCGGGCGTGCTCAACATCGTCAATGGTTTTGGCCTCGAAGCCGGCAAGCCGCTCGCCACCAGCCCGCGCATCGCCAAGATCGCCTTCACCGGCGAGACCTCGACCGGTCGCCTCATCATGCAATACGCATCGCAGAATCTGATCCCGGTGACGCTGGAACTGGGCGGCAAGTCGCCGAACATCTTCTTCGAGGATGTCATGCGCGAGGACGATGACTATCTCGACAAGGCGCTCGAAGGCTTTGCGATGTTTGCGCTCAACCAGGGCGAGGTGTGCACCTGCCCGAGCCGCGCGCTGGTGCATGAAAAGATCTATGACCGCTTCATGGAGAAGGCGCTGAAGCGCGTGGCCGCGATCCGCCAAGGCGATCCGCTCGACATGTCAACGATGATCGGCGCGCAGGCATCCTCCGAGCAGCTGGAAAAGATCCTGTCCTATATGGATATCGGTCGCCAGGAGGGCGCCGAAGTGCTGATCGGCGGCGAGCGCAACAATCTCTCGGGCGAACTGGCCGGCGGCTACTACGTCAAGCCGACGGTGTTCAAGGGCCATAACAAGATGCGCGTCTTCCAGGAGGAGATCTTCGGGCCTGTCGTGTCGGTCACGACCTTCAAGGACGAGGCGGAAGCGCTCGAAATCGCCAACGACACGCTTTATGGCCTGGGGGCCGGCGTGTGGAGCCGCGATGCGAATACCTGCTACAACTTCGGCCGCAACATCCAGGCCGGTCGCGTGTGGACCAATTGCTATCATGCCTATCCGGCCCATGCGGCCTTCGGCGGCTACAAGCAGTCGGGCATCGGTCGCGAGACACACAAGATGATGCTCGACCATTACCAGCAGACCAAGAACATGCTTGTGTCCTACAGCCCGAAGGCACTCGGGTTTTTCTGAGGCCCTCCCCAGGGGCGGTGTCCGCCAATGCCGCCCCGATACCCCCTCTTCCTGCTCTCGACCAGGAGGAGGGGTTCTTTCGTTCTGACAACAGGAGGAGGGCAGATCATGACCAATGGAGACCAGCCGCGCGTCGCCGCAACCGACGCCGCACTCGCGTTTCTCGCCGAAATCAAACAGGATCACCCCGAGATCCTCTTCCACCAGTCCGGTGGATGTTGCGACGGGTCTTCGCCGATGTGTTATCCGGTGAGCGACTACCGGGTCGGCGAAACGGATGTGAAGCTCGGCGAGATCGGCGGAGTGCCGTTCTATATCAGCGGCAGTCAGTATGCGGTCTGGGCGCATACGCAGTTGATCATCGACGTGGTGCCGGGGCGAGGGGGCATGTTCTCGCTCGACAATGGCCGTGAGCGGCGTTTTCTGACGCGCTCTCGGCTGTTTGACGGTGGCGAGGTGTGCCCGCTGCCGGAGATGGCCCGTTCTTCCGGCACCACTTGATCAGCGCAGGCCGACGGCCTCGCAGGCGGCATCGATGACCGCAAGCTTGACGGCCTGCGTGGCGAGATATTCCTGGAGGAAGTCGCGGGAAATCCACATGATCGAGCGACCGCGATTGCCTTCCCAGCCGACACTGCCGATGGCTTCTGCTTCGCGCAGCTTGCGCGTCAGATGCGTGCGGGAGAGCCGGAAGTTTTCCGCAAGTTCCGGCACGGAGCGCACCTGTGTGGGCACGCGTTCGATCGCCGGATCGACCGGATCGATCCCGACCATCAGCCAGTCCATGACGATGCCGCCATTGTTCAGCCAGGTGAACAGCGACCAGGTCTGAGGCGGTGTGCGGATTTCCTGCGAGACCATGGCGCGGCGGGTGATCTCCGGATGCAGCCGGGCAAGGATCGTTTCGTCCGCCTCGAAGGCATCCAGCCTGTTGCCGCCGTCCAGGCGGTCAAGACTGGTCAGATGAATGAAGACCCATCGTCGGGTGGCCGCGATCGTGATCGGTGCCGGCACGAAGGGACGGTTGCGGCGGTCGGGCGCCTGGCCGTGCTGGGCAATGCCGTAGACAAGCATCTCCTTGATGAAGGCGTCTGCGGTGTTGACCGATGATATGTCCAGCGTCTTCACCTGCTCCAGGTAGCGGGCCATGAGAATGACGGGTTCCGGATTGCCGCGGGCGACCTCCTGGAAATAGTGGCTCATCGCCAGATGACCCAGCAGCCAACGTTGTTGGGTGCCGAACACGGCGGCAAGCCGTGGGCTTTCCTCATTGACGCGCAGCAGAGCCCTGGACTGGTCCTGGACCGTTTCGTGCAGATCTGGATTGGCCAGAAGTTGTTCAACCGAGAGTGACATCAACTCACGCGCAAAAGCCGGGGTGCCGGGTCCGAAAGGAAGTATTGCGGGCGAAGCTGTATGCAAAGCAAAGACCGCGTGCAAGTGGCTGTGACACCGCTCACATCGCTTTGTCGGTCTTAATCTTAACTGTTAAGGATCGGTCTCAGTCGAACAAACTGGAGACCGACTCTTCCTGGCTCGTGCGGTTGATTGCTTCGCCGAGCAGCGTTGCCGTCGAGAGCACGCGAATGTTGTGCGCCGACTGGACGGCCGTTGTCGGTTGGATCGAGTCGGTGATCACGAGTTCGCGCAGCTTGGAGGAGGCAACGCGGGTCACGGCACCACCGGAGAGCACGCCGTGGGTGATATAGGCCGTCACGCTGGTCGCACCGTTCTTCAACAGCGCCTCGGCTGCATTGCAAAGCGTGCCGCCGGAATCGACGATGTCGTCGATCAGGATGCAGTCCTTGCCGGCCACTTCGCCGATGACGTTCATGACTTCGGATTCACCCGGGCGGTCGCGACGCTTGTCGACGATTGCGAGCAGACAGTCGAGACGCTTGGCAAGTGAACGGGCACGCACCACGCCGCCGACGTCAGGCGAAACGACCATGACGTTGTTGGTGTCGTACTTTTCCTTGATGTCGCGCGCCAGGAGCGGCACGGCATAAAGGTTGTCCGTCGGAATGTCGAAGAAGCCCTGGATCTGACCGGCATGCAGGTCGAGCGTTAGAACGCGGTCTGCACCAGCCTCGGTGATCAGGTTTGCGACCAGCTTTGCCGAGATCGGCGTGCGCGGACCAGGTTTGCGGTCCTGACGTGCATAGCCGAAATAAGGAAGAACGGCCGTGATGCGGCGTGCCGAGGATCGACGGAAGGCGTCGATCATGATCAGCAGTTCCATCAAGTGGTCGTTCGTCGGGAAGGACGTCGATTGAACGACAAAGACGTCTTCGCCGCGAACGTTTTCCTGGATCTCTACGAAGATTTCCTGGTCTGCGAAACGGCGGACGCTGGCCTTGCCGAGTGGTACGTTGAGATAGGAGCAGATCGTTTCGGCCAGTTGCCGGTTCGAATTACCTGCGAAAACCTTCATCTTGGCCCGCCTGTTACCATGCTGAGATGCGGGCTTTTTAGCGCCGTTCCCCCTGAATGCAAGAGGTTTGGACGGCAAGGCCCATATTTTCGGTTGATGCGCCAAAAGGGGCGCATGATTTGCGGTTTTACAGAGCGGATGTCGCTTGGGCGTCAACCCGCGCGAGTGTTCCGCCATGATACATATTCGGCCATGCTTTTGGTCGCGATCTGCTGCATGACCGAGGCCGGCACGCCGGCCCAGGGGTCCTGCGCACCCGATGGCACGACCTCCTGGCCCTGGATCCGGTGCAGCCGTCCGCCGCTGCCATCGAGGACATCCCAGACATAGGTGATCGTGACATTCCCGCCATCGGAGAAGGCGGAGAAGTAGCCTTTGAGGATGTGCTCGCTCGAAGCGTCGCTGGCACTCTTGATCGTCAGGCCACGGGCGCGCGCCTCTGCGCCGAGCTGGCGAGAGAGCGGCGTGACGGCCTGGACCGGGGCGCCGATGATCGGCAGGAAGCGGATGCTGCCGGTCGATTGGGCCGCAGGCGGCAGGGCCGCCTGCTGAGACTGCGTGGCTTGCGGGGCGGGCTGCGCGGGTTGCGACGCCTGGAGGGTGGTGGCCTGCTGTTGTTGCGGGGCGCTGGGGAAAGTCTGATTGCCTGCGCCATCAAGCGGTGCGGAGGCTGCCGGATTGCGGCCGCCCTGTGCCAGGGCCGCGGCCTGGGCCTCCAGCGAATTCTGCGGGCCGCGTACTGGCTCTGTATAGACGCCGGGCTGGCCGAGCGGTGCACTTTGAACCGGCTGAGTGCCGCCTGCCGGGGCTGCAAGCTCCTGGGAATAGGTCTGCGGCAGACTGCCATTGCCGACATTCTCCGGGGGCGTCAGCACATCCGTGCTGTTGCAGCCCGAGATCAGCGCCAGCAAGCCGAGGATGCCGGCCAGCTTCGTGGTCATCCTGCGAGAACATCTCACCACGGCGGGTCCTTCCGCTTCGATCCTGTCACAATTAATGTGACTAGCATGATCAGGCTGTCAATTCCCTGAACAGACAGGCAAAACCGTGCCACCCCTCGACAAAGGCGTCCGACGAGCTTTCGTCAGACGCTGATCAGATCGAGCGGATGGCGCGAAAGAGCGCGCGGGCCCGTTTCCGTCGTCAGGTAGGTGTGTCCGATGGTCATCGCCGCTTCCTTGTCACTGTCCATGATGATCATGTGCACGAAGACGGTCATGTCGGCTGCGATCTCCAGCGGGTTGCCCGCATGGAACATCTGGTGCTCCATCCAGGACGGCGCGAAACGCGCGCCGACCGAATAGCCGCAGGCATTGAAGCGATGCCGGGTGAGGCCGCGGTCGTCCATGACCTTGGCATGGGCGTCGAAGACCTCGCCGAAGGTGTGGCCGGGGCGCAGCACCTGCTCGATCGCCCGCATACCCTCGATCGCTGCCGTATAGAGTTCGCGGTGACGGGAGGTAACGTCGCCGATCAGGACGGTGCGCAGCATGGGAGCGTGATAATGGGAGGCGACACCGGCCCATTCGAGCGTCACCTGGTCGTTGGCAGAGAGCTTTCGGCGGCCCGACTTGTAGCGGCAGAGAAGCGCGTCGGCGGCCGATCCGATGACGAAGGGATTGGCTGGATAGTCGCCGCCGCCGGCGAGCACCGCCGACTGCATGGCAGCCAGAATCTCCGCTTCGTCTGCACCGGGTCCGATGAGGGGCAGGGCGGCGTCGAACGCAAGGTCGGCCAATTCGGCAGCCTCGGTCACCTTGGCGATCTCGGCTGGAGACTTCACCAGGCGGAGATTGCTGACGAGGTAAGAGGCATCCACGGCTTCACAAAAATTGGTGAGCTGGTTGTCGACGAGACGCGCGACGCGACCGGTCATGCCATGGGTGTCGTATTCGACGCCGACGCGCATGCCGAGAAGATCGAGATCGCTCAGCAGGTTGCGCAGATCGACAGCCGGATCGGCATTCATCCGGTCGACCCAGACGACAATGTTCTCGATCGTCGAGGTCTGCTTGGCCTGACGCAAATCGGGGGTCCGGGTGAGCAGCGTCAGGCTTCCATCTGCCTTGACGACGAGGGTCTGGAAAAAGCAGTAGCCAAAGGTGTCGTAGCCGGTCAGCCAATACATGCTTTCCTGGGCGAAGAGCAGCAGGGCGTCGAGCTTTTCTTCGGCCATACGGGCCATCAGGCGGGTGCGACGAGCGGAGAACTCGCTTTCCGTAAAATGCAAGGCCATCTTATTCCTCCATAATCGCAATCGCGGATATCTGCCGCCCATAGTCGGGTTCGCACGCATGGGTCGTCCGGCGATAGGAGAAGAACGTTTCAGGGGCCGCATAGGTGCAATGGCCGGTGCTGTCGGCGATGACGCCAGCTTGGCTTAGGCGCATGATGGTGAGACCTGGAAGGTCGAACATGGCATGGTCAGGTTTCGACGAGGGGGTGAAGAAGACCTCGAATTGGGGATTGGTGGCGAGGAAACGGTCGACGAATTCCGGACCGACCTCGTAATTTCTCTGGGAAATAGAAGGTCCTAGGGTCGCCCGTATGGCCTCGCGCCGAGCGCCAAGCGCGATCATGGCGTCAACGGTGTTTTCGAGAACGCCACCCAATGCGCCCTTCCACCCGGCATGCGCCGCACCGATGACCCGATTTTCTGGGTCGGCGAAGAGGATCGGACCGCAATCGGCGGTCAGGACGCCAAGCACCACGCCAGGGCTCGCTGTGACCTGTGCATCAGCCTCTGGCCGGCTGCCGTCATAATCGGCGCCGACCACCACGACGTCGGGCGAATGGATCTGATGGGCGGTGGCAAGCCGTTCGGGCGGCAGGCCGAACCAGGCGCTGACCCGGCGGCGGTTCTCGCGCACCTTGTCAGGCTCATCGTTCGAACCGAGACCGACATTGAGGCCGCGATAGATGCCTTCCGAGACGCCGCCGTCGCGGGTGAAAAAGCCGTGGCGGATGCCGGCTGCAGTCGTGGCGTCGAGGCTCTCTGCTAGGATGGGGCGTGGCTGGTCGGCTGTGCTCATGATTTGTCTCCTGAGCCTTGGCAAATCACGCGTATGCTATGCGGATACTGCGAAACGATTGGATTCAATCGGCTTTCTTCAAGTTCGAGCCGTCTGGAACGGGCGCGATCGTGCAGATCGCATCCCGTCCTGTCAATGCTTGGACTTGAATGGCAACAAGTGGACGACAGGCATCGACACCGCCATGACCTTAAACAGCTCGCCCATGTAGCCATTGCCGGCGCCGGCAAGCCGATGCACGGCCTCTACGATTTCGGCTTGCGTCTTCTCGTCCTTGTCACGGCCAAGCGAGGCTGCGCGCTGCTCGATGCCGAGGCCTACGAGAAAGTCGCCCTGATGCATGCAGCCGTTCAGATGCACGCCGGCGGCAAGGGCAGTGCGGGCGAGATTTTCGAAGTCGACATGGCTCGTGAGATCGGCCAATCCCGGATGGGCAAGCGGCGGATCGTACTCATGGGCGCGCACCGCCTGGAGGGTGTCGCCGAAATTGGTGACCATGTGGCCATAGTCGATGATCAGCGCGGTGCCGTGGCTTTGCTTCAGACGTTCGCAGATCGTCAGCATCACCGACTGACGGGCAGGGGCCACTTCGAAGATTTCGCCATCGGCAGCCGTATCGGCGCCCTGCGGCAGCATAGACGGGTCGAGCGTTGCGACGCCGAGCGTGAAGCACAGCTCGTCATTGTCGTCGATACCGACCATGCGTTCGCGAAAACCCTCTGCGGTCTTGACGAACTGGCGGATCGGGATCGCATCGAAGAGTTCGTTGGCTGCGAGCAGGGTAAACCCTTCAGGCACGCCGTCGAAGCTTTCGTGCCAGGAGACCTTGTCGCCGTGGCTGGAGAGCGTTTCCATCTGGGTGAGTTTCAGGAGTGCGCTTGTTTCGACGAGGTGGACGGTCGCCGTTTCGTAGAGCTCGGGTGCCGCACGGGATATCACCCTCAGCATGTCGGCCATCATCGTGCCGCGGCCAGGGCCGATTTCGACGAGGCGCACGTCGCGCGGTTCGCCGTGGCGCTGCCAGGTGTTGATCATGAAGATGCCGAGCATTTCGCCGAAGAGCTGGCTAATCTCGGGTGCCGTGACGAAATCGCCGGCACGGCCGAACGGATGGCGGGTGCGATAGTAGCCGTGTTCGGGGTCGGCGAGGCAGAGGGCGAAATAGTCCGTGATGCTGATCGGACCATTGGCAGAGATCAGCGACTTGATCTTTTCGGCGAGCGGTGTGGCCATCTTGGCTCCTCAGCCTTGGGTCGCGGTGGTCTGACGCCCCGACCGCACGAAAATCCAGATCCCGATCACGACCATCGGTAGCGACAGCACCATGCCCATGGTCAGCCAGCCGCCATAGAGATAGCCGAGCTGCACGTCGGGCTCGCGGAAGAATTCGACGAAGATACGGGCCGACGCGTAGCCGGCAACGAATATGCCGGTGATGCGACCGGGGGCGCGCAGGGCGCCGAATGCGCGGGCGAGGATCTGCAGCAGGATGAGCAGGACCAGACCTTCGAGCGCTGCTTCATAAAGCTGGCTCGGATGGCGGGGGAAGGGGCCTCCGGTTGGAAAGGCCATCGCCCACGGCACATCGGCGGGCCGGCCCCAAAGTTCGCCGTTGATGAAGTTTGCGATGCGCCCGAACAGCAGGCCGAGCGGCACGACGCTGGCGACCAGGTCGAAGAGGCTCCACAGGCGGATCTGATGTTTCCGGGCGAAGTAGACCATGGCGAGCGTCGCGCCGATGAAGCCGCCATGGAAGGACATGCCGCCGTTCCAGACTTCGATAGCGCGCATCGGATTGGCGGCAACCGAGGCGAAGTCATAGAAGAAGATGTAGCCCAGACGACCGCCGGCAACGACGCCGATCGCGACCCACAGGATGAAGTCGTCGATCTGTTGTAAGCTGGCGGGTGCCTGGCCGTTCGGCCACAGATGCGGGCGCTTCAGGAGATCGCGGGCGATCAACCAGCCGAGGAGGATGCCGGCAACATAGGCGAGGCCATACCAATGGACCGACAGCGGGCCGATCGAGAAAGCGACCGGGTCGATCGCGGGAAAGGATACGGCGGCGAAAAGATCCAGGACTGACAACAATGGAGTACTTTCGTTAATGCTGCTGGAAAATGGCGTTGCGAATTGGCACGGTCAAGATGGAATCGCGGCGGCTGCGACACCGTCAACCACCTTTATCTGTCCTTCGCGTCTTGCGTGCCGGGCTGTCTGGTCCTACCTCATCTGCAGGTACCGATTTTCCAGTCCGCAGTCTGCTTCAGAGGAGTTTTCCATGTCGACCGGCCCCAACCGTATTCTCGATGATTTCGCTAAGTTGATGACGGACGCCGCGGGCGCTGCCCAAGGCGTTCGAAAAGAGGTGGAAACGGCGTTTCACGCTCAGGCGGAGCGCTGGCTGAACAGCATGGATCTGGTCAAGCGTGAAGAGTTCGATGTGGTGCGCGAGATGGCGCTGAAGGCGCGCGAAGAGAACGATGCGCTACAGAAGCGTATCGAGGCTCTCGAGGCCCAGCTCTCCACCCAGCCTAAGTAACGGCTGCTCCGTTTCGAAACAGCTTCGCGAGACGCCGCAAGGCTTAGCAAGACCCATTGCCTGTGGCTTTGGGTCTTTTTGTATTTTCAGCACCTTGACGGGTGTCGCTCGGGCCGGAACCCACGAAAAAATTGCAGCTTGTGGACAGCTTCGAAAAAGCCAATCGGCAGAGTCGCTTATGGGGTGATGCAAAGGCGATTCTGAAAGCGCCATCCACAGGTCACACAGTCAAATATGGCGAAGGGGGCTGGTGCTGGCCCCTGACGATTATACACTGATTTTCAACGATGATTCTGAGCGGGGGCCGCGTAAGTTTCGGACAGGGTGCGTGTTCTACCCTGGGGTCCTTCGGAATCGTTTTCAGTAGTTTCCGGTTCAGGTGTCCGAGTGGCCCGGCGGTTCGCCGGGTGCCCGTATTCATTCCGGTCAAGAAGGTGATGCATGAGCCTCATGGAAATCGAAGTCGAACGCCAATCCAACCCGGTCGACATGATCGAGTTTGTCGCGGCGACCAATGACTGGTCGTTCGAGCGTTCGGGCGAAGACGAAATCGCAATGACTGTCGAGGGGCGCTGGGCCGATTACCATGTCTCCTTCTCCTGGATGGAGGAGTTCGAGGCGCTGCATCTGGCTTCCGCCTTCGATCTGAAGATCCCTGAAAACCGCCTGAACGAAGTCATCAAGCTTCTGTCCTACGTCAACGGGCAGGTGCTGATGGGCCATTTCGACCTGTGGCGGAACGAAGACGTTGTGATCTTCCGCCAGTCTCTTCTGCTTGCCGGTGGTGCCGAGCCGACCAATCGCCAGGTCGAGGTGCTTCTCTCCTCCGCTGTCGATGCCTGTGAAGCCTATTACCAGGCCTTTCAGTTCGTCGTCTGGTCCGGCATGGACGCCAAGAGCGCCATGGATGCCGTCCTGTTCGAGACGGTCGGAGAAGCCTGAGTATGACGGATGCCGCATTTGGACAGATCGTCCTCGTCGGAGCCGGCAACATGGGCGGCGCGATGCTGGCTGGCTGGCTGAAGAGCGGTGTGCCGGGCAGCGCCGTCACGGTGCTCGATCCGGGTCCCTCCGACAAGATGATGGCGGCGATCAACGATGCCGGTGCCCAGCACTTTGTCACGCCGCCCGTGGGTCTGCAGGCTGATATTCTCTTTCTCGCCCTGAAGCCGCAGGTCATGGACGCGGTCCTGCCGGGCCTCACGTCTGTTGTCGGGCCGAAGACGACGGTGGTTTCCGTCGCCGCCGGCAAGACCATCGCCTCGATGGAAGGCCATCTCGGTAAGGCGGCCATGGTGCGCGCCATGCCAAATACGCCTGCTATGGTCGGCCGTGGCGTCACTGGTGCCTTTGCCAATGCTGCCGTCTCCGAAGAGCAGCGCGACGTCGTTCATCGTCTTCTTCAGGTGTCCGGCCCGGTCGAATGGGTCTCGAGCGAAGCCGACATCAATGCCGTGACCGCCCTGTCTGGTAGCGGACCGGCCTATGTCTTTTACCTCGTCGAATGCATGGCAGAGGCAGGCCGGAAAGCGGGCCTGCCGGCGGACCTCGCCATGCGTCTCGCACGAGAAACGGTCGCGGGGGCTGGTGAATTGTTGCACCAGTCCCCCGACCCGGCTGCCCAGTTGCGAAAGAATGTCACCTCCCCGGGCGGCACTACCGCGGCGGCTCTTTCGGTGCTGATGGCTGAGGACGGCATGCAGCCGCTGTTCGATCAGGCGATCGAGGCGGCGCGCAAGCGGGCCGAGGAACTCGCCCAGTGAGCGGCTCCGAGATCACGTTTGCCGATTTCGAGAAGGTCGACATCCGTGTCGGCACGATCGTCGAGGTCGAAAACTTCCCGGAAGCGCGCAAGCCGGCCTTCAAGCTGAAGATCGATTTCGGTCCCGAGATCGGTATCAAGAAGTCTTCGGCGCAGATCACCGTGCATTACACGCCGGAGATGCTGCTGGGACGCCAGGTGCTTGGCGTCGTCAACTTTCCGCCTCGCCAGATCGGGCCGTTTCGCTCGGAGGTTCTGACGCTCGGATTCGAGGACGAGAATGGCGCCATCGTGCTGGCGGCCGTCGAGCAGCCTGTACCGAACGGCAAGAAGATGATGTGACCAGGGGCCCTCGGGCCCCTTTTTACTGGCCGAAATGACCTCAGACCGGAACGCGGATGATGGCGCGCAGGCCGCCGAGCGGGCTGTCCTCGAGCGTCACGTTGCCGCCGTGGCTGCGGGCGATGTCGCGGGCGATTGCAAGACCGAGCCCGGTCCCGGAAGCATCCAGGTTTCGTGCTTCATCGAGCCGATAGAAGGGTTTGAAGACATCGTCGCGCGATTCCTTGGGAATGCCCGGGCCGTCGTCGTCGAAAACGATGATCAGCCATTTCGCCGTGTGGCGGGCGTCGATGTCGAGCCTGTGTGCGTAGCGTCGCGCATTGGAGGCGAGGTTGGTCACCAGGCGCGAGAAGGCATTGGGGCGCACATGGACCAGAGGCTCGCCCTCCAGCGTCCAGGAGAAAGCGCGGTTGTGCAGGCTGAAGTCGGCGGCGACGCGTTCGAAGAGGTCGCCAAGATCGAGTGTTCCGACATCTTCCTCGACCTCTCCCTTGGCGAAATCGAGATAGCCTTCGAGCATGCTCTGCATGTCGTCGATATCCTGATTGAGACTGTCGATTTCCGGTCCGTCACCGGCGAGCGCCAGCTGCAGGCGAAAGCGCGTCAGGATGGTGCGCAGGTCATGGCTGACGCCCGCCAGCATGGCGGTGCGCTGTTCCATTTGCCGTTCGATACGCTCTCGCATCAGGATGAAGGCAAGGCCGGCGCGGCGCACTTCGTCGGCACCACGCGGCGAGAAGTCTTCCGGCGGACGTTGCCCCTTGCCAAAGCTTTCGGCGGCATTGGCCAAGGCGAGGATCGGGCGGATCTGGCCGCGCAGGAAGAGGATGGAAATGGCGATCAGCACGAGCGCGGTCGAAACCATCCAGACCAGGAAGATATGGGTGTTGGAAGCATAGGCGGAATTGCGCGGGGCGAAGATCCGCAAGGTCCTGCCGTCGATGACGATGCGGATCTCGACGAGGCGCGAGGTTCCGACCGTGTCGATCCAGAAGGGGCGGCGGATCTGCTCGGCGATCTCGTCGGACAGGATCTGGTCGAGGATCGAGAAAAATGGCCGCGGTCGCGGGGAGGGCAGTTCGGTGCCCGGTTCGATCGAGACCATCAGGTTCAACTTGCTGGCGGCAACATCGGCGATCGTGGAGAAGTCCTCGTCGCCTGGATAGCGCTGCAGAAGTTCGATGACAGCTGCGATGTCTCGTGTCACGGCTTCCGAAAGCCGCTCGGTGACGAGCTGCCAGTGACGTTCCATGAAGACGAAGGCGACGACCGTCTGCAGGATCAGCATCGGCAGGATGATGATCAGCAGGGATCGGGCGTAGATGCCAGTCGGCAGCCTGTGACGCAGCCAGCGGAAAGAGCCCTTCAGGCCGGTCGCCGGGTTGCGGTCGCGATCCCGGCGGATCTGATCGAACAGCGTCATCTGCTACACTTCCTCGACGCATCGCGCGCCGTTGCCGCAGCCTCAGTCCATGCTGAGGCGATAACCGATGCCGCGCACCGTCTGCAGCCAGACGGGGTTGGCGGGATCATCCTCGATCTTGCGCCGCAAGCGATTGATCTGGACGTCGATCGTGCGCTCACCGACTTCGGCGTCGTTGCCGACCAATTCGTGGCGCGGGATCGTGTCGCCGGCACGCGTCGCAAAGAGGTACATGATGTCCTGTTCACGATCGGTGAGGCGGATGACCTCCGCACCCTTGCGCAACTCCTTGCGCAGCACCGAGAAGGTGTAGGGACCGAACATCACCTGCTCAATCTTCGGCGCATCGGGGTTCATGTTGCGCTTGAGAATATTGTTGATCCTGAGCACCAGTTCGCGCGGATCGAAAGGTTTGGCAAGATAGTCGTCCGCACCGGCCTCCAGACCGGCAATGCGGCTATCGGCCTCGGAGCGGGCGGTCAGCAGAATGACCGGCACGCGCTTCTCGTCGGACAGGCTCTGGGTGAGAGAAAGACCGGATTCGCCCGGCATCATCACGTCGAGGACGAGAAGATCGAAGCTCAGGCCTTCAAGCTTGCGGCGTGCCTCTGCGGCATCGGCTGCGACGGAGACGCGGAAGCCTTTTTCCGTGAGGAACCGATGCAAGAGGTCGCGAATACGCGTGTCGTCGTCAACCACCAGGAGATGCGGGGCGTCGTCGGTCAGCTCGATCTTCTTCGACACGTCAGTCGGCTCCGTCCGTTTCAAGGGGCTGGGTCACGGTCTGTCTCTGCATACCGTCGAGGAAACGGCGCACGGTCGCGCGCTCGTCAGCGCTCATGCCGTGCATGGCATGGGCAATGCGGCGCGACTGTGGTTCGGAGAGCGCCAGCGACAGTTCACGTCCGGCAAGCGTCGGGTAAAGACGGCGTTGGCGACGGTCGGCGGGACCCGCCATCTGCCTGATATAACCGCTGTCGATCAGTTCCTTCAGAACCCGGGCAAGACTTTGCTTCGTGATTTGCAGGATGCCGAGCAAGTCGGCAACGGTCATGCCTGGACGGCGGCTGACGAAATGCACGACGCGGTGATGGGCGCGTCCGTAACCGAGCTTGGCAAGGATGGCATCCGGATCGGACACGAAATCGCGATAGGCGAAAAACAGGCTTTCGATGGTTTCGAAGTCGATCGACTTGTCATCGACCACCGGCAACTCCGGCAGGATCTTTTTGGCAGTCTTCGTCGCAGACTGTCGGGCCACGCTCGTCATTCCTTTCCTCCGGCGCAGACGCGAGTGCCACCGCCGGTTATTGCCTCATCGCCGAAGGCGACGCTTTTCCGAACGTCGGACATCACAATGTGATCGACCGTTCATCCTCGTCTCCTTGACGGGGATTGCCGGCAAAACTATGCGCAAGTGTAGCAAATTTCCAACAAATTTACGCTGATCGCACAGGTTAGACATTCACCTGGAAACCTATGGCCACCATGCTCGTTACTACTGCACTGATCAATCACAAGTTCCGGACAAGCAGCTTCGGCAAGGCTTTGCCGTAGGAGAGAGGATTCGCGCCATGATGAACCGTGACCGTACCGCCAAGATTTCCGTAAGCCCAAGCCTTCGTCCCGTTGCGATCTTCGTGTTCACCGCCAAGCTGATGGTGGCGAGCTTTCTCGTCGCTCAGGCTTCCCTGCTTCCGGCGTCGCCTGTGTCTCAGGTGTACGGCCTGTCCCGTTAAGCCTAAACCCTTTGAGTTCGTCGCGGTTTCTCTCGTCGATCTGACATGATAGAGCGCATGTCGATCACGATCAGAAGGATAGCGAGCCCATGGGACAGATACAGGCGGGCATCATCCCGGTTACCCCCTTCCAGCAGAATTGTACGATCCTGTTCGATGACGAAACGCGCGAGGGCGTGATCGTCGATCCGGGTGGGGATGTGGATGTCATCCTGCAGGTGATTGCGGAGAATGGACTGACCCTCAAGGCGATCTGGCTCACACATGGGCATCTGGATCATGCGGGAGGTGCTGCCGAGCTCAAGGAAAAGACGGGGCTCACCATCATCGGACCGCATAAGGACGACCTGCCGCTTCTGCAGCGCATCGAGACGCAGGCGGCAAGCTACGGCATTTCGGGATTGCGCAGCGTGCTTCCCGATCAGTGGCTCGAAGACGGCGATACGGTCAGCTTCGGCGATCATACCTTCGAGGTCTATCACTGCCCGGGCCATGCGCCGGGGCATGTCATCTACTTCAACCGCGACCAGAAGTTTGCCCATCTGGGCGACGTCCTGTTCAGCGGCTCGGTCGGACGAACGGATCTGCCGGGTGGTGACCACCAGACGCTGATGAATTCGATCCGTGACAAGGTTCTGCCGCTCGGGGATGACGTCGGCTTCATCTGCGGCCATGGGCCCGGCAGCCGCATCGGCGACGAGCGCCGATCCAATCCCTTCATCCAGGGCCTCTGAACGAGAAAAAGCGCCGTGTGACCGGCGCTTTTGTCATTCTGCGGTGCGGTTACGGTCCTTAGCGGGCCGTGCAGAAATGAGTTCTGCCGTCATAGCCGACGAAGGTGCCTGTGCGCGGGTTGAAGCTGCGATAGCGCTGCGCACAATAGTCATACCAGGCGCCGGTCCAGGGCTCGACGGCATAGGACTGAACCACCGGGCGCGGCTGCTGATAGACCGGGCGTGGGCGATAAGTATGACGCGGGGGCGGCGGCGGATAATCGTCGACGTAATAGCCGGGCTCGTCATAGACCGAGACGGGGCGATCGATGTACACACGGCGCTGCGGCGGCGGGCTTGCGATCGCCGAGCCGACAATCATGCCGGTTGCGAGACCGATCACTCCCAGTGCAAGGGCATCGTCACTGCGGTGGCGGTAGTGACGGTCGCCGGCTTCGGCCTGGCTTGCCGCGGCAATCGGCGTCAGGGTGACTGCAGCCGCGAGAAGTGCATTTTGCGCGAATTTCATCATGACGTCGTTCCTCGACCTTCGGAAACTATCTGGCCGATGTGGCTGTTCGGGCCATCGGCGATGATCGCAATCTATGAGGCCTTGCCTGAACGGAGGCTGAACGAAAAAACCCGGCATAAATGCCGGGCCGCAATTCGTAGAAAACCGGGTGAAATCAGCCGGAGATCTGCAGGTTTACGGCCTTAGGGCCCTTGCCACGGCGATCGGGTTCGGTGTCGAAGCTGACCTTTTGGTTTTCGGTCAGGCCCGACAGGCCCGATGCCTGAACGGCGGAGATGTGGACGAAGATGTCCGCGCCGCCATTGTCGGGCTTGATGAAGCCAAAGCCCTTGTCGGTGTTAAAAAACTTTACAGTGCCAGTCTCGGCCATGCGTCAGGTCCTTTTCTCTCTGCCCATATTCGGCGGGGCAGCATTGCAATGTACCCGCAAGCGGGTGAGCGACAGGCATTTGTCGAAATTAGAGGAAAGGGGCCCTGTTACCGCAGTCTAACTCCCGACGATGTTTCCACCCTCTCAAGTTAGCCTGCCCGGGGTTGTTATAGCGTCCCCGGCGCGCACTCATTTATAGGTCTTCCCATGCTCGCAAAATTGCCCGAACGCGTGAAGATTGCTTGGTTTGTCGGAAATTGGCAAGCGAAAGTTTTAACCCTGTATGGGGCGAGATTCCTTTGTTTTCAGTGTGAATGGAGTGATTCGTTACCGTCGAAAGGCGTCGTCACGCCATTTCGAAGAAAATTTGCATCGCTTGCGATGGAGATTGAGGCAAAACCCCTCTCGAACACGGAAATTTGCGGGTGAAAATTTTTCGTGTTCAATGGTCTCGCATTCTGCGGGGCCAGGTTTGTCAGGCAAATTGGCCCCGAATATGGGGCAAATGCCCGGCGGATAAGAGGCGGGCGTCGTCTCCTCAAGTCTGGCCAGCGCGGGTGAGGCGCAGAAGCTGCCCATCCTCTTCGTCGGTCACCAGCAGGATGGAGCCGTCTGGCGCGACCTTCACGTCACGGATGCGGCCGTAGTCGCCTTGCAGAATGCGTTCTTCTTTGCCGATCGAGCCGTCATTGTTGCGCTCGATGCGGGCGATCAGCTGGTATTTCAAGGCGGCGACCAGGAAATCGCCTTCCCATTCCGGGAACATGGCGCCCCGGTAGATTGCTAGCGCTCCCGGCGCGATCGACGGGTCCCAGTAGTGAAGCGGCTGCTCGTAGCCATCGGCGGACTGACCGATGCCGATTTCGGCGCCGGAATAGTGCTTGCCGTAGGAGATGATGGGCCAGCCATAGTTGTTGCCTGCTTCGGGTGCATTGATCTCGTCACCGCCGCGCGCGCCATGTTCTACGGTATAAAGCCTGTTGTCGGCGGGATCGATGACGATGCCTTGGGGATTTCGGTGGCCGCTGGACCAGACTTCGGGAAGGGGCTGCCCGCCGGGATTGGCGGAAGAGGGGGTGCCGTCTGCATTGATGCGTATGATCTTGCCGGCGTGATCGCCCTGATCTTGGGCGCGGTCCGGTTCTCCCCGATCGCCGATGCCGAAAAACAGGCTGCCATCAGCTGCGACAGCGATCCGGGATCCAAAATGCTGGCCGGCGCCAGTCAGCTTGTTCATGAGAAAGATCCGACGGACATCCTCAAGGCGTCGTTCGTTCGCGCTCAGGCGGGCGGAGAAGACGGCCGTACCCTGGCCACCCGGACCGGGGGCGGCGGCGGTAAAGAAGAGACGTCGGCTTTCGGCAAAGTCGGGAGAGAGGGCGAGGTCGAGCAGGCCACCCTGGCCGACGGCCGCGATCCTCGGCAGGCCGCCCAAGGGCCGCCCGACTTCACCATCACGGATGATGCGCATGCGGCCTGGCCGCTCGGTGACGATGAAGGCCCCATCCGGCAGCACTTCAACCGACCAGGGGTTTTCTAGGCCCTCGGCGATGCTGGTGACCTCGATGGTGACGTCGCCGGCCCGGATCTCCCGGGGCTCTTCGGCCGACGCGGATGTCGCAACCGACAAGGCTAGAACGGATACGCACAGTCGTCCGATCTTGTCGAAGGGGTTCAGCATCGTCATCTCCTCACAGCCATCGATTGCTCGTCGAGAAGATGGGGACTGAAATGCAGCTGGCAAGGCGTTTCACAGCCGGCGCGGGCTTCATGACGGAGTTTTGAAGGCGAAGCGCGCGGCTGCCGTCGTCAGTGTCCCGGATTCGACCTGCGCTTAACGCTGATCGCTGCTTTCGCCTTGAACGATCTCCCGCCATCCCCGCCGCCAAAGGGCGAAGCCTCCGGCTGCCATGACCGTGAAGCAGGCGAAGAGGAGGACGATCAGCACATGACGCTCCTTTTGCGGAAGGGGCAGGTGCTTCATCGCGGAGGCCGGGACATCGACCAGTCGGACGGGGGAGGCCGGGACGATGCTGCCGGTGGTCAGGCGATCTGCCGAGATGGTGGAGGTCTGCGGTGCCACGATGAGCTTGTCCCCGCTGGGTGGCGAGGCGGCACCCGGGCTTCCGAACATGAAGAGAGCCAAAGCCAAGCCGCTGGCAGCGGCGAGCCAGGCCAGTGAACGGCTTCGCCTTGAGGGTGGCGTACATGCTTCCAATTCATAATCCATGACAGGCACCTTCATTCTTGTCCTGACCGCATGAAACCGTGTGATCGCGTCGTCATGGCGACGAAATTGTGGCGTTTCCCAACTCGAATTGTGATTTCGGCGGTGCTTGGGAAATCGTGCCCACAGACGCATTGGAATGGTGACGCAAATCTCTTGCGTCATCCGTGCTTTTGGCTTGAAAGGCCGGGGCTCTTTCGCCATAGAGCTTGGACCTGAGGCCCCGGGGAGCGGGGTCGATGTTCAATCAGCTCAGGACCTGCACAATGGCTTTCCTTGCCGACGCCCTTTCCCGCATCAAGCCTTCCGCGACCATCGCCGTCACGCAGATGGCCCGGGAACTCAAAGCGCAGGGGAAAGACGTCATTTCGCTCTCCGTTGGCGAGCCCGACTTCGACACGCCACAGAATATCAAGGATGCGGCCGTGGCGGCGATTGCTCGCGGCGAGACGAAGTACACGCCGGTCGCCGGCATTCCGGAGCTGCGCAAGGCAATTGCCGACAAGTTCAAGCGCGAGAACGGTCTCAACTACAAGCCGGAGCAGGTCATCGTCGGCACCGGCGGAAAGCAGATTCTTTTCAACGCCTTCATGGCGACAATCAATCCGGGAGATGAAGTCGTCATCCCGGCGCCGTTCTGGGTCTCTTATCCGGAAATGATCGCGCTTTGCGGTGGCACGCCTGTCTTCGTCGAGACCACGCTTGAGAACAATTTCAAGCTGACCGCCGAACAGCTGGACAAGGCGATCACGCCGAAGACCAAGTGGTTCATGTTCAATTCGCCGTCGAACCCGTCGGGTGCCGCCTATAGCAAGGACGAGCTGAAGGCGCTGACCGACGTGCTGATGAAGCATCCGCATGTATGGGTCCTGACCGACGACATGTACGAGCATCTCGTCTTCGGCGACTTCGTCTACTACACGCCGGCCCAGGTGGAACCCGCGCTCTATGAGCGTACGCTGACGATGAACGGAGTGTCGAAGGCCTATGCCATGACCGGCTGGCGTATCGGCTATGCCGCCGGCCCGCTGCCGCTGATCAAGGCCATGGACATGATCCAGGGCCAGCAGACGTCCGGTGCCTGCTCGGTGGCCCAGTGGGCCGCCGTCGAGGCGCTGAATGGTCCGCAGGATTTCATCACGGAATCGAAGAAGGCCTTTGAAGAGCGCCGTGACCTCGTTGTTTCGATGCTCAACCAGGCCTCCGGTATCGTTTGCCCGAAGCCGGAAGGCGCCTTCTACGTATACCCGTCCTGTGCCGCGCTCATCGGCAAGACCTCGCCGTCGGGCAAGGTCATTGAGACGGACGAAGACTTCGTCATGGAACTGCTGGCGACCGAAGGTGTTGCGACCGTGCACGGCTCGTCCTTCGGCCTTGGCCCGAACTTCCGCGTCTCCTACGCGACCTCGAATGCCAAGCTGGAAGAGGCCTGCAGCCGCATCCAGCGTTTCTGCGCTTCGCTGAAGTAAGCGTAAGCTTCATGTGTTTTGAAAGGGCTCGCCGTGAGGCGGGCCCTTTTCGTATTTCAGGTGTTTGTTGAGAGGGCAGAGTGCTTGTGATATTGTCTCTGGCATGAAGACGGTCAGCCTGCAGGAAGCCACACGTGATCTTGATGGACTCGCCCGCGCGGTTGAGCAAGGCGAGGTCGTGACGGTGACGCGGGACGGCAAGCCGGTTCTGGATCTGGTGCCGCATGCGGGGGCGGGATCGGTGCAGGAGACGGAAGCGAATCCGAAAAAAGGTGGGATCGATTGGGAGGCTGGCCAGGCATATTTGCGGTCGAGGGGGATCGAGAATGCCTTTCCCTATATCGCCGAAGATTTTGATGATCCGCTTCCGGAAGATTTCCTCCTAAGGCCGCTCCCGTAGTGTCGCCTGTCCTGCTTGATACGCACATAGCGCTTGCCTTTTTTGGGCGTTCATTTCGGCAGCATTTTCCTGTGATACACGAACTGCTCGAAGTCGGGGGCGTCGACGGTTTTGTCAGCGCTGCAACTCTGTGGGAAATTGCGATAAAAACCAGGCTCGGCAAGCTGGATGTTGGTATGCCACTTTGTGATTTACCAGAAGCCATAGCGTCAGTTGGCCTCCAAATACTCGGGATCGAAGTCGCCCACGTTCTCCACACCCTCGAACCTGAACCACCCACACGCGACCCCTTCGACCGGCTGTTGCTTGCCCAATGCCATGTTGAGGGCCTTCAGCTCATCACAGTCGACCGTGCCCTTGTCGATCATCCCTTAGCATTCCGCCCCTGACTGCGAGAGCCAGAGGCGGAATGGGTTGATCAACCCTTGGTCAGCTTGACGATGGTCGAATTGCCGCCGCCGCGCTGTTCGGTGACGGCGTAGACGGCGCCGTCGGGGCCTACTCTCACGTCGCGAATGCGGGCGCCGAGGTCGACGCGCTCCTCATGCTTCACCCGGTCGTTTTCCATGTGCAGGACAACCACGCCCTGGCTGACCAAGCCGCCAACGAGGAAGGCGCCCTTCCATTCGGGGATGGCATCGGCATCATAATAGGCCATGCCGGAAGGCGCGATAACGGGATCCCAATAGTAGACGGGCTGTTCCGTGTCGGCCATCTGGGTGATGCCGTCGCCTACTTCAGCGCCACTGTATTCCACGCCATAGGTCACTTCCGGCCAGCCATAGTTCTTGCCGGCTTCGGGCAGGTTCAGTTCGTCGCCACCCTTCGGTCCATGTTCGACGGTCCACAGGCGGCCCTGGCCGTCAATCGTGGCGGACTGCAGGTTGCGGTGGCCGAGCGACCAGATTTCCGGCTGGGCGCCGTTCTGGCCGATGAAGGGGTTGCCTTCCAGAGCTTCCCCCGTCTGGCTGATACGGAAGATCTTGCCGAGACCGCTCTGCAGATCCTGGGCCTGAACGCGAGGTTCGGCGTCGGAGCGCTCGCCGACCGTCACGTAGAGTTCACCTTCCGGACCGAAGGCGAGGCGCGAGCCGAAGTGCTTGTTGCCGTCATAGCCGGGGGTCTGGCGGAAGATCACATTGACGTCTTCCAGAGCGCCGCCGCCCTGGTCGTCCGCGACGAGGCGTGCGGAAGCAACCGATGTGCCGTTGCCGTCGTCATCCCGTGGTTCGGCGAAGGAGAAGAAGATCATGCCCGAGCTTTCAAAGTCGGGTGCCAGGGCAACGTCGAGCAAGCCGCCCTGACCGTCGGCGAGGACTTCCGGAACGTTTGCAATCTCGGGGCCGGCCGTACCGTCGGTGCCGATGATGTGCATGGCGCCCTGCTTGGCGGTGACAAGCATGCGGCCATCGGGGAGGAATTCCATCGCCCAGAGATGCGGCAAGCCTTCGGCCACGACTTCGGTCTGGATGCTGACGGATTCCGGAGGCTGCGGCGCTCTCGTCTGACCGGAAAAGGCCGGCTGCTGGTCGGGCGCGTTGGGTGCCTGGGTCTCGACGGGCGTTCCCGCCTGCTGGGCAAGAGCGGGCGCGGAGACAAGGCTGACGCTCAGCATGGTTCCGGCGAGAATGTGGGGTAGACGCTTCATCAATTCCTCCTGGTCGAATGATTGGACCCGTTCAACGCCTAAGTGGTCTGAAAGCTCCAGCTCGGTAGAGCACGCCAGATCAAGTTCGCTTTATCGGTTGGTGAGTGCGGAGCTGGCTGATCTCAAAGAAAGAGCGGGTCCAGGGGCCCGCTCTGATGGTCTCTCTTCATGCTGGAGTTTTGATCCAGCTGCCGACGTAAGGCGCATTGGCGAAGATCTTTTCGCGGTCTCGCCACAAGGCCGGCAAGGCGAGGATGGCGAGCGCGCCGATTGTGATGGCCGTCTTGGTCAGCTGCGACAGTTCCGGTGTACGGGCATCGATGTAGTAGACCGCATAGACGATCAGTACGTGCCAGACATAGATCTGAAGCGAATGGCGGCCGAGCAGTTGCAGGAAGTTCAGCGTGAAGAGGCTTGTCAGCGTCGAGGCGATCTTGCGGATGACTGCATTCTCGTGACGCGGACCGGCCACCAGGATCCAGGCCATGCCATAGGCCACGGCTGCGAAGTTGATGAGATAAACCGGACCAAAGTCGGCGCGGATTTCCATCAGGCCGAATTTTTCGAGGACGAAGCCCGGCATGAAGCCGTGGGCCGTCGCCAGGCGAAGCGGCAGGAAAAAGAGGGTGATCGCAAGAGCCGTCCAGGCGAGCGTGGTGCGCTTGGGGTCGAAGACCTTCTGCCACTCGATCTTCTTCATCGAGGTCAGGGTGCCGGCGATGATGCCGGCGAAGAATACGATCTGCCAGCCCAGAAGGTTGAAGGAGACACGCAGGCCCTGCTGGTCCGGCGCGCCGGCGAGCCAGGCGTCGAGTGGGTAGGTGACAATACGGTGCAGGCCTAGCTGGGCCGCAAGCCAGATCAGCAGCGAACCGACGGCGACGCCGAGCCAGTGGCCGCGGATGCAAAGCCAGATCACGACAGGCGCGAATATCATGTAGACAATGTATTGCGGGAGGATGTCCATGAAGGTTGGCTGAACGAGGAACGTGGCGATCGGCGCGAGCGAGCTTGGATCAAGCAGGCTTGCGTCACCGAGCCAGTTCTTCCAGGCCGAGACAGCACCGGGCAGGACCAGTTGCAGTGCGAGCACGATCAATACGATCGCCATGGCATAGCGATAAAGCTCCAATGCGCGGGACCAGATCTTGTCGCGGCCGATGGCATAGCCGTCTTTCATCATCTTGCGACTGTAGACCATGCCGGTCAGCAGGCCCGAAAGGAAGACGAAGCCTTGTGCATCCTCGACGAAGGCGAGGTTGCGATGGTTAACTTGAACGAGCCAAAGGCCCCCCGTGAACACCAGGTGGTTGATCAGCATGAAGACGAGGAAGTATCCCCGCATGCCGTCGATCACATCCAATCTCTTCACGTTCGACTCCCGAGTTGGCCCCCCGGTCACCCGCGGCGGCGATCATCATCCGCATCGTGTTGAGAATGCGGCGGGAGGCCCAACTGGGCCGATCCGTGCGGAGGGAACGGTGGTTTTCAACAAAAGTTCCGAGCCGGTTTGCTCACGGATTCGTGGGCGGAAGCCGCAGTTAAGGCGAATCATGCGTGTTCAAAAGACCTAGGCAGGGGCGCATGCTGAAGGTGGCGAAGAGGACGAAATGGGTCTGCGTAGGATCGCATTCGTCTCCATCGTTGAGATTGATCGCTGCCGCGACCCGGGTCATGGCGACCATGGTGGTCTGCACCGGCGTCATCGTCATTGGCCGTCCGATCGCTCGTCCGTTTGCGCCGAGGCTCTTTTGATGGAATACTCCTTCTTAGCCTAGGAGGAGAAGGCCATGGTGAAGATCATCTACGAGATCGTTCCTCATGATGGCGGTTGGGCCTATCGGCTCGGTGGCGCCTATTCGGAGGCGTTCCCGACCCATGACCAGGCCCTCGAAGCCGCACGCATCGTCATGCTGGAGCAACAGGTCGGCGACGAGCCGGTCACGATCAGCTATCAGGACGAGACGGGACGATGGCGAGAAGAATACAGCGATGGCGGCGACCGTCCCGAGGTCGAGATCGTCGACACCTTTGTCGATGAGCAGCGGCCCCCGGCTTGATGTACCGTACCAGAACGTAAGTCGTTTCAGTCGCTTGAGGTCGTTCGTTCAGGTCTCGATTCCGCTCGTTTTGTCGTCGTCCGATGCTTCGCGCGTCAGCTTCTTCCAGTCGTTGAGGCCAGAAACCAGCGCGTCGAAGGTGGCGCGATAACGCGGCACGGATTTCAGGTTCTCGTGCATCACGACGAAGGTTTCGAGTGACAGCTCGAGTGCTCCCGGCAGGACTTCCACGAGGTCCGGTTCCCGGGCTGCGATGGCGTGCTGGCACATGCCGATGCCGAGCCCTGCGCGGATGGCGGCGAGCTGGACCAGGTTGCTGTCGGCGCGGAAGTCGAAGCCGATGCCGGCCAAGTCTTGCCGCTCCTTCAGGATGTCCCTGATATAAGCGAGCTGTCTGTCGAAGCCTATAAGACGGTGGGTGGCAAAATCGCTCAGGGCTTCTGGCGTTCCATGGCGATCAAGATAGCGCCGGTGGGCATGGAAACCGAGCGACAGCTTGCCGATCCGCCGACTGAGCAATGCGGCCTGTCTGGGCTGGACCATGCGGATGGCAATGTCTGCTTCCTGCTGAAGCAGATCCTCAACCGCATCGGAGGCCGAAAGCTCGATCTCTAGCCCTGGATGCTTCTCTTGCAACTGGGTGAGGATGGGTGGCAAGGTTTCGACCGCGATCACCTCGCTAGCGCTGATCCGCACGGTGCCGCGTACCGCCTCCATGTCGCCAGAGGCAATGCGAGCGAGAGCCGAGGACATCGCGGCCATGCCAAGCGCATGTCCCTGCATGGCGCGTGCCTTTTCCGTGGGCAGCAGACCCTGTGGGCTGCGCAGGAAAAGCGGTGCGCCAAAGGCCTGTTCCAGCGCCTCAATATGTCGGCCCGCCGTGGGCTGGGTCAAACCCAGTCGGCGAGCGGCGGCCGACAGCGACCCGGTCTCAAGGACGGCGAGAAAGGTTCGGTAGTGATCCCAGCTGATTTGATCAATAGTCATTCATTTTTGTATATCGACTGAACGCTCTTTGGCAATTCTGCATATCGTTTGTCGCTGTCACACTCACTCCAGTTTCAATCACAGGAGATGAGCATGACAGAGATAAGGACAATGACATCGCTGGAGCGACCGCTGGCACTGGTGCTCGGGGCAACGGGCGGTATCGGCGGCGCACTGGCCAAAGCACTTCTGCAGCGCGGCTACCGCGTTCGCGCCATGCACCGCGCACCGGAGCGCCAGGTATCGACTCGTCCGGCCTACGAGTGGGTAAGGGGTGACGCAATGCGGGCTGAGGATGTCTTGCGGGCAGCGGAAGGCGCAAGCATCATCGTGCACGGCGTCAATCCACCGGGCTACCAGAATTGGGGCGAGCTTGTCCTGCCGATGATCGACAACACGATTGCCGCTGCACGCGCCGTCGGGGCGCGGATCCTGATGCCCGGCACGATCTATAATTATGGCCGCGATAGCTTCCCGCTCGTGGCCGAGGACTGTCGTCAGGCGCCGGAAACGGTGAAGGGCTGCATCCGCGTGGAGCTTGAGCGGCGGTTGAAACAGGCGGCGGAGGAGGGCGTGCCGGTGCTGATCGTTCGCGCCGGGGACTTCTTCGGGCCTGATGCCGGCAACAACTGGTTCGCGCAGGGCCTCGTGCAGCCCGGCAAACCGGTGCGCTTCGTCGTCAATCCCGGACGCAAGGGTGTCGGGCATGCCTGGGCTTATCTGCCGGATGTTGCCGAGACTTTCATGCGGCTGCTTGATCGGGCTGATGCTCTGCCACGCTTCGCCCGCTTTCACATGGACGGATTCTACGATCGGGATGGAACGCAGATCGTGGCTGCGATCGGCCGGGCCGTCGGCCGGCCGCGCATTCTGACGATCGGTTTTCCCTGGCGTCTGGCGGGGCTCGCCCGACCCTTCTTTCACCTGATGCGAGAATTGTACGAGATGCGCTATCTCTGGCGTGAAACGATCCGGCTCGATAATTCCCGGCTCGTCGACTTTCTCGGGGAAGAGCCTCAGACCCCGATCGATGTCGCGCTCACCGCGACACTTCTGAGCCTCGATTGCCTGACTGAGGCCGAAACTGCGGCGATGAGTGAACCGGTGCTGCGTCTTGCGGGAGGCGAACAATGAGCGCGGCGGTCACTCGCACGCCGTTTGCGGTCTCGGTCTTCAGAGGACTGGGGATCGTGGTGCTCGCCGGTGTCGCCGGACAATTCCTGCTTGCCGGGATGGCTGTGTTTGGCGCCGGGACAGGCTGGGAATTGCATGTGGCGACTGGCGGGGCACTTGGATTGCCGGTGCTCACGCTCTTCCTGTTGTCGCTCTCGCCAGCGCTACACCCATATCGGCGCGATGGCGGACTGTTGTTCGCCATCTATCTGCTGCAGGTCGCGCTGGCCGCTGTTGGGGACGCGTTGCCGATGCTGGGGGCGCTGCATCCGGTCAATGGGATGCTGATGGGGCTGATCACTGTAAGGCTGGTCGGCCGCGCGGCGCTCTGACGATGTCAGACGCAAGCCGAAGGGCACCCGGCAGAACCGGGTGCCCTCGTCGTGTCAGGCGAGTGCCGGATAGGTCGTGTAGCCTTCCGCCCCGCCGCCGTAGAGCGTGGCCTGATCCAGCGGGTTGAGGGCTGCATCTTCTTTAAGGCGGCGGACGAGATCCGGATTGGCGATGAAGGGGCGGCCGAAGGCGACGAGGTCGGCATAGCCGCTCTCGACGGCTTCGATCGCAGACGCGCGGTCATAGCCATTGTTGGCGATCCAGGCACCCTTGCCGCCAGCATCGCGATAGGCGGATTTCAGCGCCTTCCAGTCGAAAGGCAGGACATCGCGCGGACCGCCGGTCGCGCCTTCGATGACGTGCACGAAGGCGAGGTCGAACTTGGCCAGCGCCTCGACAAGTGCCGTGTAGACGGCCTTCGGATCAGGGTCGGAGACATCGTTCGCCGGGGTGGTCGGGGAAATGCGGATGCCGGTCTTCTCGGCGCCGATTTCCTTGGCCACGGCTTCGACCACTTCCAGCGTCAGGCGGATGCGGTTTTCGATCGATCCACCGTATTGATCCGTGCGCTGGTTGCTGTTCGAGCGCATGAACTGCTCGAGAAGATAGCCGTTGGCAGCGTGGATTTCCACGCCATCGAAGCCGCCTTCAATGGCAGCGCGTGCCGCCTTGCGGTAGTCCTCGACGATGCCGGCCAGCTCTGCCGTTTCCAAAGCACGCGGCTCGGACGTCTCGACGAATGCGCCTGAACCGTCAGGATTGAGGATGTAGGTCTTGGACTGAGCCGCGATGGCGGAGGGTGCTACCGGGGCGGCGCCCTCGGGCTGCAAGCTCGTATGCGAGATGCGGCCGACATGCCAGAGCTGGGTGACGATCTTGCCGCCGGCTGCATGCACGGCGTCGGTGACCTTCTTCCAACCTTCAATGGCTTCGGACTTGTAGAGACCGGGAACGTCGGCATAGCCCTGCGCCTGGTGGGTGATCGCCGTGCCTTCGCTGATGATCAGGCCGGCAGTCGCACGCTGGCGGTAGTACTCGACGTTGAGATCGTTCGGCACTGCGCCCGGCGACCGGTTGCGGGTCAGCGGCGCCATAGCGATGCGGTTCGAAACGGGGATGGTGCCGACGGATGTCGGTTCAAAAAGCTTGGACATGAAACCTCTCGGGAGTTTCCAATGATGGGAAGGTTCATTGGCGATCCCGATGTGGTGCCTCAGAGTGTTCCATTCAAGGTCTTGACGAACTCCGCGATGGCATCTTCATTGCGTCGGTACAGAACCCGCTGGCCAACACGCTTGGAACTGATGAGGCCCGCGCGCTGAAGGGTCGCAAGATGGGCGGAAACCGCGGATTGTGACAGGCCTGACCGCTCGAACTGACCGGCGCTTATGCCGTCGGTCGCGTCCTCTTTCGGAACCCCGAAATACTCTTTGGGATCTTTCAGCCAAATCAGCATTTCCATGCGCGCCGGGTGAGCCAGCGCCTTCATCACGTCCTCCAGGAACATGTCCCCTCCAAATCGTCAACAATTCCAGTCTGCGGCGGAGCGATCTCTGGTGTCGGGCACTGAGAGTGTCCGGCGTCAGTTCCGCCAGACGCTGAAACGGTTCGAGGGATCTATTGTTCCAACAAAATAACAAAAAAAGAGGGCCACCGGAAAAACCAGGGCCCTTTGAATTGTGAAGGTCAAAAACCTCCAGAGGGGAACAGCTGCTGCGGTGGAACTGGGAGGAAAAAGCCACCATGTGCATCAGCTGTGTGCGATATGGTGGTTTTTTGTGCAGTGAACAATGCTTTTTTATGCATGTCAGGCATGCGTGATGCGCAAGTCTGTGTGCGCAACCTACTAAAAAGGCAGCCGAACGGCTGCCTTAGAAGTTCCAGTTGCGGGCCTTGGCGACGATGAAATCCCTGAAAGCCTTGAGCTTTGCGGCGTTCTTGATTTCGTCGGGATAGCAGAAATAGGTGTCGAAGGAGGGCACGTCGGCACTGGTGACCAGCTGCAGCAGACCGGGATCGCGGCCGACGATGTAATCCGGAAGCATGGCGATGCCTATGCCGAGCAGGCAGGCACGCTTGATCGAGGTCAGGCTGTTGATCTGCAGATGCGGCATGCGCGGATTGTCGGAGGAACGGCCGGCGACTTCCAGCCAATTGACGTCCAACAGGTAATTCGGTGCCGGTTCGCCGAAGGTGATGATCCGATGGTTGTCGAGATCCTCGATCGACTGCGGTTCGCCGTAGCGGTTGATATAGGACGGTGCGGCGTAGACGTGCATATGCACCGTGAACAGCTTGCGCTGGATGAGGTCCGATTGCTGCGGCTGGCGCAGCCGGATGGCGCAGTCGGCATGGCGCATGTTGACGTCCAATTCCTCGTTGTCGAGGAGCAGCTGGATCGACATGTCGGGATAGAGCTGCAGGAATTCCTGCACCTTGTCGGTCAGCCAGCCCTGGCCGAGGCCGACGGTTGTCGTGACGCGCAGCTTGCCGGACGGCTTTTCGGTCGTCTCGGTCAGCTGCATCTTGACCGTCTGCAGCTTCAGTAGAACGTCATGGGCGGTGCGATAGAGCAGTTCGCCCTGTTCGGTCAGGATCAGGCCGCGGGCATGGCGGTGAAAGAGTTTGACCCCGATGTCCTGTTCCAGCGAGGAGACCTGGCGGCTGATCGCCGACTGGGACAGATGCAGCTTGTCGGCCGCGTGGGTGAAGGACCCAGCTTCGGCGGCCGCATGAAAAATGCGCAGTTTGTCCCAATCCAGCGGCATGCCGCCCCCTCTCATGGCGGCTATTCCGCGGCTTGTTGTGTCTCGACGGGCAGGGCCGAGAGGAAACGTTCGGCCTCGAGCGCTGCCATGCAGCCCATGCCGGCGGCGGTGATCGCCTGGCGGTAGACGTCGTCGGTCACGTCACCGGCGGCAAAGATGCCGGGCACGTCGGTCGCGGTCGAATCCGGCGCGGTCCAGAGATAGCCGTTCGACTTCAGCTTCAGCTTGTCCTTGAACAGTTCGACGGCCGGCGCATGGCCGATGGCGACGAAGACGCCGTCGATCGGCATGTCGGTGACGGCACCGGTCAGCGCATCCTTGAGCCTGACGCCGGAGACGGACGGCGGCATCGGCGGCTTGGCCGGGGCGCCGGTGATTTCCTCGACTGTCGTGTTCCACAGGACGCGGATGTTCTCCTTGGCGAAGAGGCGTTCCTGCAGGATCTTCTCCGAACGGAATGAGTCACGGCGATGGACGACGGTGACAGACTTGCAGATATGCGAAAGGTAGAGGGCTTCCTCGACGGCCGAGTTGCCGCCGCCGACGACGATGACGTCCTTGTTGCGATAGAAGAAGCCGTCGCAAGTCGCGCAAGCCGAGACGCCGAAGCCCTGGAAATGCTGCTCGCTCTCGATGCCGAGCCACTTGGCCTTGGCGCCGGTGCAGATGATCAGCGTATCTGCTGTCCAGACCTGACCGCTGTCGGTCTTCACCGTGAACGGACGATGGCTGGTGCCCACTTCGGTCACGAGATCGCTGACGATCTCGGTGCCGACATGGATGGCCTGATTGAGCATCTGCTCCATGAGCCAGGGGCCCTGGATCGGATCGGCAAAGCCCGGGTAGTTTTCCACATCCGTGGTGATCATCAACTGACCACCCTGTTCCATGCCGGCGATCAGAATCGGCTTCAGCATGGCGCGGGCGGCATAGATCGCAGCGGTGTAGCCGGCAGGGCCTGAGCCGATGATCAGCACCTTGGTGTGGCGGGCAGTCATGTCGCTTCCTTTCAATGCGCGGTCTTCGTCTTCGATCGGGGGTATCAAGCGCAGGCAAGCCCGACCGTTGCGCAACTGTCGCCCATTTAGGATCGAAGCGACAAGCAATTCAAGGCATGGCCCGTCATTAGCAACAGAGCTTTGCGCGTCCACGCAATAATTGTGCGTGAACGCGGAGGATTCTTGCCAATTACGTCTGAAGGAGTAGATATCGCACACATCTTCAAAAGGATCGACCGTGCTTAAGGTAGAACTCGACGCCATCGACCTGCGCATTCTGAAAGAATTGCAGCGGGACGGGCGCATGACCAATGTGGAACTCTCCGAACGTGTCGGCATATCGGCACCGCCCTGCCTGCGCCGGGTGCGCAAGCTCGAGGAGGCCGGCGTGATCGAAAGCTATCACGCCGTTCTGAATGCCAGCCGGCTGGGCTATGATCTCGTTGCCTTCTGCATGGTGGGGTTGAAGCACCAGTCGGAGGCGAACCTCAAGGCCTTTGCGGCGGCGACCGACAGCTGGCCGATCGTCCGGCAGGCCTGGATGGTCAACGGTGACAGCGATTTCCTGCTGCATTGCGTGGCGGAAAACCTGACACGCTTCCAGGACTTCGTCATTGAAGTGCTGACGGCGAACGAACATGTCGACACGGTGCGCACCATGCTGACGATCCGGCAAGTGAAGAAGGTCGGTCTGGTGGAGATCTGAGCAACGAGCTCAGAACGATTTTAGCGCTTCCGCCAGTCTGGTGCGGAAGCCGGTGTCGATCTCGACGAAACGTTGGCGCGCAGCAGCCCCCAGCGCCTGCTTTTGCGCGACGTCCATGCTCAGCAGATTGTTGATGACCGTCTCCATCGCTTCGGGATCAACGCAATAATTGGTGCCCAGATGCCTGGGTTCCGTCCGCGCATAGGGCACGAGGATGCCGCAATCGGCGGTTACGTGCTCGTTCATCGGCGGGCCATCGGTAGTGACGGTCACCGCGCCGACGGAGAGGGCTTCGACGAGATGATGCCCCCAGCCTTCCGAGCGGGAGGGGCAAAGATGAAGGCCGCAGCTGTTCTGCAATTTTCTCAGTTCGGCGTCGGTGATGTAGCCACTGACCACTCGGATATTCGGGACCCCGGCGGCCTTCGGATGCGGATCGCGCTGGACCAGGACCAGTTCCGGCCATTCGGGATGGCGGGACCATAATTCGATGACGTCTTCCGTGCCTTTCAGCGTGCTGCCGCCGGCCAGATGAAAGAAGCTGTTCCAGTTCTTCGCGACGCTGTCGTCGAGCCGGTCTTCGGACGTGAAGCCGACATAAACAGTGGTTACGCCCAGATCACGGAAGATCTCTTCGGCATGGCGGCTCTTGGCCAGAACGAGGTCGATACCCTTCAGCCGGCCAATGTGCCGCCGCGGGAAGCGTTCCTGGTTGGGACAAAGCAGATTGTGTCGGGCGGCGCTGTACCAGCGGGGAAAGGCGCGTTCGACGTGGATGATGGTCTTTGCCTGTTTGCGGCGAAGCAGCCGGTCGACGACGTTTCGTGCTCGAATACCCTTGGTCGCCACATCCTCGGAGCGGCCGACGGAGGCCAGCGCTTCGATCAGCAAAGACGTGTCGCGCGTCAGCCCGAAGCTGTTGTCCTTGTTGACGATGAGGATGTCGAGAAGATCGCGGTCGGCCATCGGTCAAACGGTTCCGGATGTTGCAGGCTTGGAGCTTGCGCTCGCATGCGGCAGGGCAGTGCCGAGCAGACCCGCATAGACTTCGGCCAACTGGTCCGCTTCCCGTTCCAGTCCGAACGCCGCCTCGACATGCGCGCGTCCGCGCCGACCGGCCTGCATGGCCTTTTGCGGCTCGAGAAAGGTCGAGATCGCGTCGCGCAGGCGTTCATAGTCGTCGGCCGGCACGACCGAACCCGTTTCGCCCTCGACGATCATCTCTGCATAGGCGCCGGCGTCGCTTGCGACCACGGCGGTGCCGGAGGCCATGGCCTCAAGCGGCGTGAGGCCGAAGCCCTCATTGCGCGAGGGGGCGACATAAAGCGTCAGGCGGCGATACCAGGGCTTGATGTCATCGACTTCGCCAAGGAAGCGGATGCGATCGGTGAGCCCGGCGGCGGCGATGTCGGCCTTCAGCTTGTCTGCAAAGGCCGTATGCTCGGCGGTGACCCGGCCGGAGATCACAGCTGTCCATTCGGGATTATCCGGGAGGAGTTCGATCATCGCCCGGACGAAGAGATCCGTGCCCTTTTGATGGCGGACCCGGCCGAAGCAGCCGACGAAATGCCGACCCTTCAAATCTTCCGGGAGGCTCGTGTCGATCTCGTCGGAGGGATGGAACAGCTGCAAGTCCACGCCGTGGCGGATGACACGATGCGGGACCTTGAGAAAGGAGCCGGACTTCCCATTCGTCGCGACCACGCCGTCCATCTTCGAGATGAGCCAGCGGGTGTAGCGGCTGTGATGTCTTTGGGCCGCAGACGTGAAAAGCAGTTTCAGCGGCATGCGGAAGAGATCGCGCAGGATCAGGCCCGCCAGCATTTCGTTGTTGCGGCGAGCATGCCAGACGCGTGCAGGGGCGGCTTTCGGCCTCTTCCAGAGGCCGGGCAGCTCGGCCCAGCGCATGCTGGGCAGATGACCGGGAAGGCCTGGGCCGAGCGTCAGGATGCCGAGACCCTGGCGCTTCTGTTCCGGCACGAGCTGGATGACGGTCGAGGTCACACCGGAGAGGCGCCGCTTGAAATGCGGCGCAATCACCGTGATGTCGTCGAGAGAATGCGCCACAGAGGGGCCCTTCCGGACTGGATCAGCCCCACTTGACCGCGAGGATCTCGTAGGCCTTCGAGCCGCCTGGGGCGACAACTTCGATGTTGTCGCCGACTTCCTTGCCGATCAGAGCGCGTGCGATCGGCGAGGAGATCGAGATACGTCCGGCTTTCACGTCGGCTTCCTGGTCGCCGACGATCTGGTAGGTCTTCTCTTCCTCGGTGTCTTCATCGACCAGCTTGACGGTGGCGCCGAACTTGATCTTCGAACCGGACATTTTCGAGAGATCGATGACCTCGGCGCGCGCGATCAGATCCTCGAGTTCGCCAACACGACCCTCGTTGTGGCTCTGCGCTTCCTTGGCTGCGTGATATTCCGCATTTTCGGAAAGGTCGCCATGAGCGCGCGCCTCGGCAATTGCCTCGATGATGCGCGGACGCTCTTCCTGCTGACGCCAGCGCAGCTCTTCGCTGAGCTTCTCGAAACCGTTCTGCGTCATCGGTACCTTGTCTACCATTTCCTCTTCCTTCGTCTTCATGGCCGCGAGCGCGGGCACAAAAGAAAACAGGTTCCGAAGCAAAGCTGCGGAACCAGTCACAAATCACATTGATAGGGACTATAGCAGAATGCTTCGCGCAATTTCCAGAGTTTTCGTCGAGCGGCTCCGAAAGCCTGTCCGAGACTGAAAAAGCGTAGTAAAATCAGAGTGAAGAACGATAGGCGGACGCAATGTCGCAGGTGGTATTCTTGACCATTGTCACGAGAACATATAGAGAACATTCTTATGAAGAAGTCGCTCAAAGAACGTCTCGCCATCCTGTCCGACGCTGCCAAATATGATGCCTCCTGCGCATCGAGCGGGACAACGAAGCGCGACTCGTCGGCATCGGGCGGGCTCGGCTCCACGGAGGGCTCGGGCATCTGCCATGCCTATGCGCCGGATGGACGCTGTATCTCGCTCCTGAAGATCCTGCTCACCAATTTCTGCATTTACGACTGTGCCTATTGCATCAACCGCTCTTCGAGCAATGTCGAGCGGGCGCGCTTCACGCCGGACGAAGTTGTTTGGCTGACGATCGAATTCTATCGTCGCAATTACATCGAGGGTCTGTTCCTCTCCTCCGGCATCATCAAGTCCTCGGATGATACCATGGCCGAGATGGTGAAGATCGCACGGGATCTGAGGACCAAGCACGATTTTCGCGGCTATATCCATCTGAAGACGATCCCCGAGGCATCCGCGCATCTGGTCGAGGAGGCGGGGCTTTATGCCGATCGCCTGTCGATCAATATCGAGCTGCCGACCGATCACGGGCTGGAGCGCTATGCACCGGAGAAGCGTCCGGTCAACATCCGCCGCTCAATGGCAGATCTGAGGCTGAAGATCGACGAGGCGCGCGAGCCGACTCACACCGGACGGCGCAAGAAGTTCGTGCCCGGCGGGCAAAGCACCCAGATGATCGTCGGTGCCGATGGCGCCAATGACGCGACTATCCTCGGCTCCAGCGCACGGCTTTACAGCAGTTACGGATTGAAGCGCGTCTACTACTCCGCCTTCAGCCCGATCCCCGACAGTTCGAAAAACCTGCCGCTGATCAAGCCGCCCCTGATGCGCGAGCATCGACTCTATCAGGCGGACTGGCTTTATCGCTTCTACGGTTTCTCGGTCGAGGAGATTTCGTCGATCGGGCAGGGCGGCATGCTTGATCTTGAGCTGGATCCCAAGCTTGCCTGGGCGCTGGCGAACCGCGATCGTTTTCCGGTTGATGTGAACAAGGCGGATCGCGAGACGCTTCTGCGCGTCCCCGGTTTCGGGACGAAAACGGTAAACGGGCTCCTCTCGGCCCGTCGCCATCGGCGTGTGCGGCTCGAAGACCTGACGCGTCTGGGCGTGTCACTGAAGAAGGTGCGATCCTTCATCGTCGCCGAGGGATGGTCGCCCAATCGCAGTCTTGACCGGTCGGATCTGCGGTCGGTGTTCGCGCCGCCGGCCGAGCAGCTGTCGCTCTTCTGATGCGGACCGTGACGCTCGAAGGGCGAGGGGCATTCGACGAGTGGCGCGATGCTACAAGGGCGCTGCTGGCTGAGCGGGTGGCGCCAGATCAGGTGCGCTGGCAGCTTTCTGGCGAGGGTGACGATCTGTTCGGCCCGTTGCTACCAGAGAGAACCCCTGTCGAGGCACCCTCCGGGACCGTGGTGCCGAAGGGCTTCATCGAGGCGGCGGAGGCGGCGATCTGCCATTCGGATCCGGATCGATTTTCACTTCTCTATCGCATCCTCTGGCGGCTGCAGGGGGAACGGGCACTGCTGCAGGTGCGCTCCGATCCCGATGTCGCCGACCTCACACGACTCATCAAGAATGTCCGGCGCGACAGCCACAAGATGAAGGCCTTCGTGCGGTTTCGTGAGGTCAAGGCCGTGCAGGCGGGGCGACGGCGTTTCGTTGCCTGGTTCGAGCCGGAGCATTTCATAGTTGCTCGCACCGCCGGTTTCTTCCAGCGGCGCTTCACCGACATGGACTGGCTGATCGCGACGCCAAAGGGATCTGCGGCCTGGAACGGGCAGGAGCTGAAGACCGCGCACGAGCCTGCCCTGCGCCCAAAGGCCGAGGATGCGACCGACGAGCTGTGGCGGACCTATTTCGCCAATATCTTCAATCCGGCGCGGGTGAAGATCAGGGCGATGCAGTCGGAAATGCCGAAGAAATACTGGAAGAACATGCCGGAAGCCTCGCTCATTCCGGACCTGATTGCCGGTGCGGAGCGACGGGTCGCCGAGATGGAAGAACGGCAGGCGAGCCAGCCGCCGGCTTTTCATGAGCGCCTGCAGGCACAGTGGCGCGGGCGCGAAGAGGAGGACGAGGTGGCCGCCGACCTGCCGCCGCTCGAACGGTTGCGCCAGGAGGCGGCCCGCTGCACGCGCTGTCCGCTCCATTGCCATGCGACGCAAACGGTTTTCGGCGAGGGCCCCCAAAATGCCGAGATCATGTTTGTCGGAGAGCAGCCCGGCGATACCGAGGATCTCGCTGGCAAGCCTTTCATCGGCCCGGCCGGTCAGGTCTTCGATGAGGCCGCGACGGCCGCAGGGATCGACCGGTCTCAAGTCTACGTCACAAACGCAGTTAAACATTTCAAATACGAGCGGCGCGGCAAACGACGCATCCATATGCGCCCCGATGCCGGCGAGGTTGCCCATTGCCGCTGGTGGGTTGCAAAGGAAATCGAGGTCGTCCGGCCGCGTATCGTCGTTGCGCTGGGGGCGACCGCCTATCTGTCGCTGACGGGCGAGAGCCGGCCCATCGCTGAGGTCAGGGGCATGCCGATCCCAATGCAGGACAACCGCATGCTGCTCGTCACCACCCATCCGTCGGCGATCCTCAGGATGCCGGATCTGGATCTGAAGGCACGAAGCCTTGCGGCCTTCCGATCTGACCTTGCAGACGTCAAGCGGCTATACGACACGCTAGCCGCTGTCTGATTTTCGCGGTCAGTGGCTAGCGGCCGCAGCGTCGAGATCGATTTTGGTCCTCGCATAAACCCGCGCAGCGATGGCCGCGAGCAAGAGCAGGGTGACGGTCGCCAGTGCGCAGCAGAGGGCAAAGCCGCCGGCATAGCTCGCCTTTGCCAGATCGATCCATGGTGCGGCGTCGTTGCCGGTGTTGCGGGCGACTTCGAGGGCCGTGCCCAGTGCGGAGGTGACCGACGTCTGGTCGGTGGCGGAAAGGCCGGCCAAGTTGGCGTCCTGCATGCCGAAACGGTAGAAGAGCGTTCCAAGACTGCCGAGGACGGCGACGCCGAGCGCACCACCGAATTCGGCACTGGTTTCAGAAATGGCAGATGCCGAGCCCGCGCGCTCCGGAGGGGCCGTGCCGACGATCAGGCCTGTGGTCGTCAGGATCACCGTCACGAAGCCGAGGCCCATGATCATGCTTGCGCCGAGGACACCGATAAGGCTCGAATGCCAGGCGGCGATTGCCATGAGGCCTGTGCCGAGCGCATTGACCATGAGGCCGAGCAGCACGGTTCGGACAGGGCCGAGCCGGTTCGTCACGCGCCATGCCTGGAAGGACATGATGGTAAAGACCAACGAGGAGGGGATCGACCAAAGGGCTGCCTTCAGCGGTGTCAGACCGATAACCAGTTGCAGAAAAAGGTTCTGAAACAGGAAGATGCCGAAGATGAAGAAGACGCCGGCGAGATTGACCATCAGCGAGGCTGTGAACGCCGGGATCCTGAACAAGGCAAGATCGATCATCGGATGCTCCAGCACCTTCTGACGCGTGACGAAAATCGCGCCGACGGCAAGGCCGAAGAGCACGGGAACGAGCTGGATCGGTTCAAAGCCTTCGGCTGCCATCTTCTTGAAGCCATAGACGACCGGAAGCACGCTCAGGAGCGAGAGCAGGACACTGAAGAGATCGAGGCGCCCGGCATTTTCATCCTTGTATTCGGGCAGCAGGAAAGGAGCGCTGGCGAGAAGTGCTGCCATGATCGGAACATTGATCAAGAAGACAGAGCCCCAGTGGAAATATTGCAGCAGTAGGCCTCCGATCAGCGGGCCGATCAGGCCGCCGAGCGCAAAGGCGGTGCCCCAGATGCTGATCGCGCGATTGCGTTCGTGCTCGTCGCGGAAAAGGTTGACGACCAGCGACAGCGTCGAAGGCGCGATCGTGGCCCCGGCAATGCCGAGCAGGGCGCGCGCGACGATCAGCATTGAGGCAGTGTTGGCAAAAGCGGCGAAGACGGAAGCGGCGCCAAAGAAGAAGGCGCCGATCAGCAGCACCTTGCGACGGCCGATGTGGTCGCCGAGCGTGCCCATGGTCACCAGGAAGCCGGCGACCATGAAGCCATAGATGTCGTTGATCCACAGCAGTTGGGTGGCCGACGGATCCAGATCAGCGACGATCGCCGGCATGGCGAGGAAGAGGACCGAGAGGTCCATCGAGTAGATCAGGCAGGCAATGGACAGGATCAGCAAACCGATCCACTCGCGGCGCGTCGCCTTTGCGGCGCCATCGGCAGACGTAACGGACATGGGGCAATCTCTCACTTGAAACCAAGGGAGAGTGCCGCAGCCGGTGTCTTTCGACAAACGTCAAATTTTGATGGGATCGGTCACGCCAACTGATCGATCGACGGATAACCTCTAGGCCCTAAGCTCCGCTTCCAGCCGATCGAAGTTCTGTTCGTTGGCCGCAGCAATGAAGCGCTCGATCTCGCGGTTTTCTGGCGTGTCGTCGAACTGCATACGCCAGATCATGCGTGTTCCCTCGGCCTCCGTGGCGAAGGTCACCTCGAGCGTGAAGACATGCATCGGCTCATGGTGGAGCGCCAGGATCCGGGACGGCGGCTCGATCGCCTGAAAAGTCCAGCGATTGGCAAAATCGGTGCCGTCGGAATTGGTCATGGTGACGCGCCAGTCACCGCCGGGCGAAAAGTCGAAATGGGTGATCTGGTTGGTGAAGCCGTGCGGTCCCCACCAGCGGGCAAGGGTCGCCGGATCGGCAAAGGCGGCGAAGAGGGTTTCGGCCTGAACGTCGAAGATCCGTTCGGTGATGATGTGCAGCTTTTCCATGGAAATCTCCAGACGATCACAGCTTGCCAAGGTGTGGAGCTTCGCGTTTAACACGTGGCGGAGCCAGCCGGATAGTCTTGCGACACGGCATGGTTCGGGAGGGGTATTTCAGTTGCATTCGACATTTTTACTGACCGCCGTCGCCATGCTGGCCTTCGCCGCCAATTCGCTCTTGGCGCGAGAAGCGCTCGGCACCGTGTCGATCGAGGCTGCGGGCTACACCGCCGTCCGTATCGTCTCCGGGGCGCTTGTGCTTTATGCCCTGATGCGGCGGGGGCAGGATCAGCCTACATCCGATGGCAGGCACCTGCCGGGGGACTGGTGGGCGGCTGCGGCTCTTTTCGTCTATGCCATCGCATTCTCCGCAGCTTATCTTTCGCTTGGCGCTGCGACCGGCGCGCTGATCCTCTTTTCCTCCGTCCAGGCAAGCATGCTGGCCTTCGGACTTTTCAAGGGTGATCGGCCGAGCCTGCGGGAAATGATTGGCTTTGCGATCGCGTTTGCGGCCTTCGTCTATCTGATCCTGCCCGGTGTGGGGCGACCGGATCTCGGCGGCAGTTTGCTGATGATCGCCTCGGGCATCGCCTGGGCCGTCTATACGCTGCGCGGTCGAGGCTCGCGGGATCCGATCGGCGAGACGGCGGGCAATTTCGTCCGGGCCTCCTTCTTCTGCCTGCCGCTTGTGATTTTCGCGCTGCTTTACGAGACGGCGACGCTTGCGGGCGTGCTCCTGGCCCTCGGCTCTGGCATCGTTGCCTCCGGGCTTGGCTACTCCGTCTGGTACAGGGCGCTGCGCGGGCTCACCACGTTCCAGGCGGCGCTCATTCAGCTTTCCGTCCCGGTGATTGCGGCGCTCGGGGCCATCCTCTTCCTCAATGAGCGGCTGACCCTGCATTTTGTCGTGGCGGCCGCTTTCGTCATCGGCGGCATCGCCTTCGCCATTCTCGCCAAGCAGAAGCGGCAGGTCTGAATGCGCCGAGGTTCACCTTGGTCAGTTGAAGAATTCGAGCAATCCCGAAATGACCGTTGCGCCGCCGATGGGGGCGATGAACAGCAGAATGATGTTCAATGCGACGATCCAGGCCAGCGCCTTCTGCTGGCGCGGCGTCAGAGGCTCCGGCCCCCGGCTCGGTGGTGGCTCTGGCGGCGGCGTATAATTCTTGAGATCGAGAAACATGACGGTTGACCTGTCTCGTCTGCCGGTCGGTGAGGATCGATCCTCATAACATAGGCAGGGGGAACAGATTTCCACCTGGGACTGTCAATCGGCGCCGGTGTTTGGCTTTAATGGGCTAGTGGTCGCGCGAAACGGAGTGCGGCCTAGGCGGTATCTTCAAGTGCTGCCGCCGGCAGGTTGGCACGCGCGTTCAGGACTTCCAGGCCGACGATTCGGCCATCGCGATCATAGTCGAACATTACGCCTTCAGAGACCTCTTCGGTTTCCTGCACCGCCTCGGTGGAGAAACGGATATAGGCAGCGTTGGCTGCAGCATCGTATTCGACCTTTGGCTTCATTGCGGCATCCGTGCGTTCCGATCGAAGAACGGCTCCAGGATAGCCACTTCAGCCGTTGCCTCAATACACCTTGCCCACAAACAAAAATCGCCGCATCCGAGGACGCGGCGAAAATGTCTTGTTAGTGCTTGCCGGAGCCACGCGTAGAGTGGCCAAGCCGTTGCCAACTCAGAAGTAGCTCTGCAGCGGGCGGACTTCGAGCTGGCCGCCCTTGAGTGCTCGGATGGCTTCGGCGGCGGCGAGGGCTCCTGCCATCGTCGTGTAGTAGGGCACCTTCTGCATCAGCGCGGCGCGGCGGAGCGACTTGGAGTCCGAGATCGCCTTGTTGCCGTCGGTCGTGTTGATGACCAGCTGGACCTGACGGTTGCGGATCGCGTCCTCGATATGCGGACGTCCCTCGAGCACCTTGTTGATCTTGATCGCCTCGATGCCGTTTTCGGCGAGGAAGCGCTGGGTGCCACCCGTTGCCATGACCTTGAAGCCGATTTCCGCCAAGATGAGAATTGCCGGCAGGACGCGGACCTTGTCCTCGTCACGCACCGAGACGAAGACCGTTCCGTCACGCGGCAGCTCGACGGATGCACCGAGCTGGCTCTTGGCGAAGGCCAGTGCAAAATCGGTGTCGAGGCCGATGACTTCGCCGGTCGAGCGCATTTCCGGGCCCAGCAGCGTATCGACACCGGGGAAGCGGGCAAACGGGAAGACGGCTTCCTTGACGGCGATGTGCTTGAGATTGCGCGGATCGGGTTTGGCGCCATAGGCGGCAATCGCATCGTCGAGCTTTTCGCCGGTCATGATGCGGGCGGCGATCTTGGCAATCGGTGCGCCGATGGTCTTGGCCACAAAGGGGACCGTGCGCGAGGCGCGCGGGTTGACTTCGAGAACGTAGATCACATCGTCCTTGATGGCGTACTGGACGTTCATCAGGCCGCCGACATTGAGCGCCTTCGCCATGGCGGCCGTCTGGCGTTCCAACTCGTCGAGCATCGCCTTGGAGAGCGAACGCGAGGGGAGCGAGCAGGCGCTATCGCCCGAATGGATACCGGCCTCCTCGATATGCTCCATGATGCCGGAGACGAAGACTGTCTCGCCGTCGCAGAGCGCGTCGACATCCACTTCAATGGCGTTGGTCAGGTAGCTATCGAAAAGCAGCGGGTTCTTGCCAAGCAGCGTGTTGATCTGGCCGGTCTTGTCGTTCGGGTAGCGCTGCTTGATATCCTCGGGGACCAGGCCCGGAACCGTGTCGAGCAGATAGGACTGCAGCATCGATTCCGAATGGATGATCTGCATGGCGCGGCCACCCAGAACATAGGAGGGACGTACGACCAGCGGGAAGCCGATCTCGCTGGCGACCAGGCGAGCCTGCTCGACGGAATAGGCGATGCCATTGTTCGGCTGCGTCAGGTCGAGCTTCATCAGGAGCTTCTGGAAGCGGTCGCGGTCTTCGGCAAGGTCGATCATGTCGGGCGCGGTGCCGAGGATCGGGATGCCGTTCTTTTCGAGTGCTTCAGCGAGCTTCAGCGGTGTCTGACCACCGAACTGCACGATGACACCGACGACTTCACCCTTTTCCTGCTCAGCGCGCAGGATCTCAATCACGTCTTCGGCCGTCAACGGCTCGAAATAGAGGCGGTCGGAGGTGTCGTAGTCGGTCGACACGGTTTCGGGGTTGCAGTTGACCATGATGGCTTCGAAGCCGGCATCCTTCAGCGCGAAGGCGGCATGGCAGCAGCAATAGTCGAACTCGATGCCCTGGCCGATGCGGTTCGGACCACCACCGAGGATGACCACCTTCTTGCGGTCGGAGACCTGAGCTTCCGAGCGGAGCGCGCCGACGAAAGGCGTCTCATAGGTCGAGTACATGTAGGCCGTCGGCGAGGCGAATTCGGCAGCGCAGGTGTCGATGCGCTTGAAGACCGGGCGGACGCCGAGACCGTTGCGGAGTTCAGCGACTTCCTTCGGGCGCTTGCCGGAGAGCGAAGCGAGGCGGGCATCGGAGAAGCCCATGGCTTTGAGCATGCGCAGGTTTTCAGCATCCTGCGGCAAGCCGTGTTCACGAACACGGGCTTCCATGTCGGTGATCGCCTTGAACTGGGCGATGAACCACGGATCGATCTTGCAGCCCTCGTGGACTTCTTCCGGCGACATGCCGAGGCGAAGCGCCTGGGCAACCATGCGCAGGCGATCGGGGGTCGGGGTGCCGATGGCGGCACGAATGGCATTCTTGTCGTCACCCTGGCCGAGGCCGGGGATCTCGATCTCGTCGAGGCCGGTGAGGCCGGTTTCGAGACCACGCAGAGCCTTCTGCAGCGATTCGGCAAAGGTGCGGCCGATCGCCATGACTTCACCGACCGACTTCATGGCAGTGGTCAGCGTCGGTTCGGCGCCCGGGAACTTTTCGAAGGCAAAACGCGGGATCTTGGTGACGACGTAGTCGATCGACGGCTCGAAGGAGGCCGGAGTTGCGCCGCCGGTAATGTCGTTTTCGAGTTCGTCGAGCGTGTAGCCCACGGCGAGCTTGGCAGCGATCTTGGCAATCGGGAAGCCGGTCGCCTTCGAAGCAAGCGCCGACGAGCGCGAGACGCGCGGGTTCATTTCGATGACGACGAGGCGGCCATCGGCCGGGTTCACGGCGAACTGGACGTTCGAGCCACCGGTTTCAACGCCGATCTCGCGGAGAACCGCGATTGAGGCGTTACGCATGATCTGGTATTCCTTGTCCGTCAGCGTCAGCGCCGGTGCGACCGTGATGCTATCGCCGGTGTGCACGCCCATCGGATCGATGTTCTCGATTGAGCAGACGATGATGCAGTTGTCCGCCTTGTCGCGGACGACCTCCATTTCATACTCCTTCCAGCCGAGCACCGATTCTTCGATCAGGACTTCGGTGGTCGGAGAGGCATCGAGGCCGGAATTGATGATCTCGTAGAATTCTGAGCGGTTATAGGCGATGCCGCCGCCGGTGCCGCCCATGGTGAAGGAGGGGCGGATGATGGCGGGTAGGCCGACGACGTCGAGCGCCTGTGCGGCAATCGCCATTGCATGGCTCATGTAGCGCTGCTTGCGGTCGGTCTCGCCGAGATTCCACTGGTTTTCCAGCTCATCGAGCGCCTTGTCGAGTTCGGCGCCTGACAGTTTTGCCTTCAGCTCGTTGCGGGCGGCTTCATGCGTCTTGCGGTCGGCGTCCTTGATCTCGGTCGCGTTGGCGAGCATCGACTTCGGCGTTTCGAGCCCGATGCGGGTCATGGCTTCGCGGAAGAGGGCGCGGTCTTCTGCCATGTCGATGGCGGCGGGCTTGGCGCCGATCATCTCGACATTGTAGCGGTCGAGCACGCCCATGCGCTTCAAGGAGAGCGCGGTGTTGAGCGCCGTCTGGCCGCCCATGGTCGGGAGCAGCGCGTCTGGGCGCTCCTTGGCGATGATCTTGGCGACGACTTCCGGCGTGATCGGCTCGACATAGGTCGCGTCGGCAAGACCCGGATCCGTCATGATCGTGGCCGGGTTGGAATTCACCAGAATGACCCGGTAGCCTTCTTCCTTCAGCGCCTTGACGGCCTGGGTGCCGGAATAGTCGAATTCACATGCCTGGCCGATGACAATCGGCCCCGCGCCGATGATGAGGATGGACTTGATGTCTTGGCGCTTGGGCATGGCTCTATCCGTTCTTTGACCTGCGCGAAAAACCGGCCTGGGTGAGGGAGGTCACCGGCCGGGCGCAGATAGATGGTCTTTTCAGGCTAGAAGCGGCTTATAGGGAAATGTTGGCTGGGAAGGAACCCCATATTTGCACCGTCCGACAGGAAAGTTGGGGAGGGGTGGAATGGGGCTGCGACTGGCGCCCAATGTCACACCTGGTTCGCACTCGGCGCGTACCGCAGGTGCTCCCAACTCAAAGGAATGAAACCTGATGACCCCGCGTGTTCCCGACCACCTCAAATCTGCATCACTCGGCCACAGCACCGGCCCGATCCCGCATCTCGGGCGGCGCTACGACACCTCGGGCACATTTCTGAAAGAACGCGGCAACACGGTCGTGTGCCACCTCGTCGAGGGATCTCAAGCGGCGGCTGCGATCAGCGACGCAAGGGAGCGGTTCAGGCAGATGCCCGGTGCCTACAAGCTTGCCTTCACGGCCGCCTCCAGCCTGCACATGACGCTCTTTCAGGGCATCATCGAGACGCGGCGGGAGTTGCCCTACTGGCCTTCCGACGTGCCGCTGGAGACTCCGATCGACGACATGACGGGGCTCTTCATTGATCGCCTGGCGCGATTCGAGCCGGGCGACGCCTTCGCGATGGAGGTGACGCATGCCACCCCAAATGGCCTCACGCTCGATGGTGTGACGGAGCGCGACCGGGCAATCCTGAAAGACTGGCGGAACCGCCTGGCGGATCTGCTCGGCTACCGGCATCCGGATCACGAGACCTACGTCTTCCACATCACCTTCGCCTACATGATCGAGCGATTCGACGATCGGACCATGGCCGCCTGGGTGCCGTTCCTTGATGACATGGCCAAGGATATTCGTGCGCGTGCTCCGGTCATCACGCTTCGACCCCCGGCCTTCTGTGCCTTTGACGACATGAACCACTTCGAAGAGCTTCTTGTCTTCGAGCCGAAGTGAGCTGCAAAGCGAAAACGAAAATGGCGGGCCGAGCCCGCCATCCCAAGCATCAGAAATCGTCTCTACGATCAGAATTCTTCCCACTCGCCGCCACTCGGGGCGGGCTTTGCGCCCATGGCCGAGGCGATCTTGCCGGCCAGTGTGCGGGCCGGGGAGGGGACCGGGCGGGCAGCTTCGCTTACGGCCGACGGACGGGCAGGGGATGCGGGTCGCGTGACGATGGATGCCGGAGCGCTGTGGGTCCGCGCCGAATGCGTCGTTGCCGATGCATGTGAGGCCGCGCCGAGATTGAACTGCGCGAGGCGAGCCGAGAGGGCCTGCACTTCCGACACAAGGGTGTGCGAGGCGGCATTCGTCTCCTCGACCATGGCGGCGTTCTTCTGCGTGCCCTGATCCATGATGTTGACGGCCGAGTTGATCTCGTGAAGGCCGGTCGACTGCTCGCGGGCCGCTTCGACGATTGCATGGACGTTGGTGTTGATCTGCTGCACTTCGGCGACGATCGCCGAGAGGGCCTCTCCCGTCTCATCGACGAGCGAAACCCCGTGTTTGACCTGCTCGCCAGATGCGGTGATCAGGGTCTTGATTTCCTTTGCGGCATTGGCCGAGCGCTGCGCGAGTTCTCGGACTTCCTGGGCGACGACAGCAAAACCCTTGCCGGCTTCGCCCGCGCGGGCGGCCTCGACGCCTGCATTGAGCGCCAGCAGATTGGTCTGGAAGGCGATCTCGTCGATCACGCCGATAATGTTGGAGATCGACTGCGATGACTGTTCGATGGCGCTCATCGCATCGATCGCGGAGCGTACGACCTCACCGGAGCGTTCGGCGCTTTCCTTGGTGCGGCTGACCTGCTGGCCGGCTTCTTCGGCGCGCTGGGTCGATTCCTTGACGGAACGGGTGATCTGCGAAAGGGCGGCTGACGTCTGTTCGACCGAGGCCGCCTGCTGTTCGGTGCGGCGCGCCAGATCGTCGGCTGCCGAGCGGATTTCGTTCGAGCCGTTCTCGATGGTGGTCGCGTTGTCGCGGAACGAGATCATCGCTGCGCGCAGCTTCTCGATCGAATCGTTGAAGTTGCCGCGGATTTCGTCGAGCGCCGGCGAGAAGGGCTTTTCGAGCCGGACAGTCATGTCGCCGTCCGACAGGCGGGCGAGGCCAGCGCGCAGTTCGTCGACGACGAAGCGTATTTCTTCTTCGCGGGCCTTGTGTCCCTTGGAGCGTTCGACGCGTTCGATCTCTTCCTGCTCGTAACGGGCTTCCGCCTCCTTCTCGAGCGCGACCTTCTTGCGGTTGCTATCGAGTAGGACGGCGAGCGAGCGGGAGAGGTCGCCCAACTCGTCCGAACGGTCCTTGTCTGTCAGTTCGACATCGAGGCGACCGGCGGCGATGTCGGTAGTCTGGCCGATAACGCGGTTGATTCGGCCGATGAAGCGGCGGGCGAGCAGCCAGCCGACGACGATGAGAATGATGGTGGCGCCGGCGATGATGAGGGCAGAGGTCCAGACGGTCTCCGTCAGGACGCCGAGCACGGTTGCGCTCGGGACAGCGACCACGACATTCCAGACGGCACCCGGGAAGGGCTCGATCGGGACAGCAATGGCCATGCGCTCGACGCCGTTCTTGTCGATCATGGTGCCGACCGTACCGGGTGATTTCAGCAGGCCTTCCCAGGCGGCGGCATCGAGACCGCTGTCCTTCAGCGCCTTGCCCATGGCGGCCTTGTCCGGATGGCTGACAAAGGCGTTGGCGGAGGAGAGGAGGGCGATGTAACCGTCGCCCAGCGGGCGCTTGGCCGCGAGGTCGGCGGCCGTCTTGTCGAGATCGATGTCCGCGCCGACGTAACCGAGTGCCTTGCCATTCTCCATCACCGGGATCGAGATCGTGGTCATCAGGACGTCCTTGCCGTCCACCGGATAGACATAAGGCTCGAGCAGGACCGTCTTCCCGGTCTTGACTGGCAGTTGATAATAGTCGCCGGCGCCGGGCGTGTCATAGTCGACCAGCACGTCGGTCTTGATCACGCCGCCGGCACGATAGATGTAGGGCACGAAGCGGCCGGTCTGATCGTGGACGGGTTTGCCAACGAATTCAGAATCCTTGCCATCGAAGGCATTGGGTTCCCAGCCTGTGGAGAGGCCGATGGCTCCCGGAAAGCCTTCGAGCGTCTTCGTCAGAACCGCCATGACGAGTTCGCGGTCGGCTATTCCTTGCTGCCTGAGTGCCGAGACCGAGTAGTCGAGGCCTGCGACCATTTCATGGGCCACGCTCAGCGTGCGATTGACCTCGGCGGCGGCTTCAGAGGCTGCCGTCTGCATCTTGTCGATGCCGGCACCGCGGATTGCACCATAGCTGATGCCAACCACTGTCGCGGCCACGCCGATGGTCGTCACGACGCCGAGTGCCACCGTCGAGAAGATGTTCCGGCTGGTTGCGGATTTGAATAACATGGGCCGTTCCCTCATTAGCCTATGACTGCGTTGCGGCAGACAGCGTCCGCCGCGCCGGTGTTGTGCCGGCCGTTGAGGCAGACTTTAGTCCTCCATGGTTAAGTAGGTGTTTATATTCGGGTGAGCCGCTAAGTCCGATGGCGCTTGATCGAGGTGTGGATCGACCGGAAGGTGAGGACAATCGACCGAGTCGGCCGTGGGGGGAGTGATGGTGTTCAAGGAGTATGCTGATTTCGACGGATTGGCGCTGGCCGATCTGATCAGGCGCAAAGAGGTGTCCGCTGGCGAAGTGCTGGAGGCGGCGATCACACGGATCGAGGCGGTCAATCCCAAGCTGAACGCAGTGATCCGACCGCTCTTCGATCGGGCGCGGCAGCGGGTCGCGAAGGGATTGCCGGACGGCCCGTTTTCCGGTGTTCCGTTCTTGGTGAAGGATCTGCTGGCGCAGATTGACGGTGTGCCGACGGGTAATGGCAATCGCCTCTGGGCAACGCGGGTCGCACAGGGCAACAGCGAATTGGTCAACCGGTGGGAGAAGGCCGGCCTCGTCATCGCAGGGCGCACCAATACGCCGGAATTCGGACTGACGCCCTATACCGAACCAGGCGCCAATGGCCCGACACGCAATCCATGGGATCTTACGCGCACCCCCGGCGGCTCATCCGGCGGTTCGGGTGCGGCGGTAGCCTCCGGCATGGTGCCGATCGCATCGGGCGGCGACGGGGGAGGGTCCATCCGCATCCCGGCATCTGCCTGTGGCGTATTCGGCATGAAGCCGACGCGTGGGCGCACACCGGTCGGACCCTTCATCGGCGAGGCCTGGTCCGGTTTTGCCATCGAGCATGTGCTGACGCGCTCGGTGCGCGACAGCGCAGCCGTGCTCGACGCCACGCATGGAGCCGACCGCGGTTCGCCCCATCCGCTGCCGTCGCAGGAAGGCACATTCCTCGCTGCCTGCCAGCGCGCGCCTGGAAAGCTGAAAATCGCGGTGTCGCGCCAGCCGATGCTCGGCAAGGCCGTGGCGCCGGAAGTCGTGGCTGCCTTCAATGATACGGTGAAGCTTTTGGCCGATCTCGGTCACGAGGTGATCGAGGCGGCGCCTCCTGTGGAGCGCGAGGCCTTTTCCATGGCCTTCCTGACGGCTCTTGCCGGGGAGCTTCGAGCCGATATCGAGTTCACGGCAAAGACCTTCGGGGTAAAGATCCGTCCCGGCGACTATGATGCCTCCTCCTTCGGCATGGGGCTCCTGGGCGAGGGTTTCACCGCCTCCGACTTGATCACCGCCCATCGCTATCTCACGCTGTCGGCCCGCTCCATCCTCGGTTTCTTCGAGGATGTCGATGTGCTGATGACGCCGGTGCTATCGACCCTGCCCGTCAAGATCGGTGCCTTGCAGCCGAGCGCCATCGAGAAGAAGCTCTTGACGCTGCTCGGCTATGTCGGCGGCGGCAGACTGTTGAAGAAGCTTGGGATTGCCGAGCAGCTGGCGGCCCAGACCTTCGAGTTCATTCCCTGGACACCCGTCTTCAACGTCACCGGCCAGCCGGCCATGTCGGTTCCGACAGGCTGGTCGCCCGAGGGCTTGCCGATCGGCATGCAGTTCGTCGGGCAATTTGCCGGGGAGGACACGCTGTTTTCGCTTGCGGGCCAGCTCGAGCAGGCGCTGCCCTGGAAGGACAGACGCCCGCCGCTCTGACAGCCCCGCTTACAGGCCGGGCACGACGAGCACCTTGACCTCACCGGGCTGCGGCGGATTGCTGACCACGCCCGGCGCGTCATCGAGCGAGACCTTGCGGGAGATGAGTTTCCCGACCTCGATTTTGCCCGAGGCGATCAGGTCGGCTGCGCGGCGGTGGGTGAAGGGGTTCAAGAAGGAGGTGACGAGCTTCACCTCGCGGAAGAGCAGGTCGAAGGGCTCGATCGCCACTTTTTCCCCTTGCGCCATCACACCCAGTATGACTGCAGTGCCGCCCGGACGGACGAGCTTCGTCGCCTGGATGACCGTTTCGCCGACGCCTGCACATTCGAGGACGACATCGACCCCACCGGGGACGAGGCCGGCATCGCTGGATATCTGCGTGACGACGTCACCTGCGGCAGGATCGACACTCGCCGTCGCGCCGAGCTCTTCGGCGAGTTTGCGCCGGGCGGCCTGGCGGGTCACGAGAATGACGGTCGCAGCACCCGCCAGGCGGGCGAGTTGCACCGTGAGCAAGCCGATGACGCCTCCGCCGAGCACCACGACCGAGGAGCCGGCCTTGATCTCGGCGAGATCAATGCCGTGCAGGCAGCATGCAAGCGGTTCACAAAAGGCGCCATGCATCGGGTCGAGATCTGCCGGGAGCAGAAAGGCCTGTTTGTGGGGAACGACCACATAATCGGCGAAACCGCCATCGCGATGAATGCCGATGGCTTTCAGGTTCCGGCAGAGATTGACCCGGCCATTGACGCAGTGGCTGCAGCGGCCGCAGGCGATATTCGGGTCGCCCGTGATGCGGTCCCCGACCTTAAAATCGGTAATGGCGCTGCCCACCTTTTCGACGATGCCGCTGAATTCGTGACCAAGGGTGACCGGTGGCGTGCAGGGAAATTCACCGTGGTAGAGATGCCGGTCGGTGCCGCAGACGCCGCAGGCTTCGACGCGCACCAAGAGATCATCGGGTCCTGCTTCCGGCTTTTCCACCTCCCGTGTGAAAAGCTGGCCCGTTGCTTCCAGTCGCATCGCCTTCATTCGTCACTCCTCCCAAAGCACTGTCTGTCCTTGCAGATTTGCATGCAGGAGGAGGGCTGCCAAGTCGTCGTTGCGGGCGATCTGGTGTCCGGTCGTCGACAAAGTTGCGGTCTCAGCCTCGACGGCGGTCGGGGTCGTCGCTAGATGTTCAAGCAACGACAATCGAAGGCCCGTTTTTGATGATCACTGTGCACTATCTCGACAACTCGCGCGCCCACCGGATTCTCTGGCTGCTCGAGGAGCTCGGGCTCGACTATCAGGTCAAGGTCTATCATCGGACGAAGGAATACCTGGCGCCGAGGGAGCTGAAGGCGGTGCATCCGCTCGGCAAGTCGCCGGTCATTGAGGATGCCGGGCGCGTTGTCGCGGAAAGCGGCGCGATCATGGAATATCTTATCGAGACATATGGCGGGGAGGGCTTGCGCCCCGCAGCCGGCACCGAGGAGCGGCTGCGCTATCGCTACTGGATGCATTATGCCGAGGGATCGGCCATGCCACTTCTGGTTATGAAGCTGATCTTTGCGCGCATTCCTGGGCAGGTGCCCTTCTTCATTCGGCCGGTGGCCAAGATGATCAGCCAGGGTGTCTCGCGCAAGCTGCTTGACCCGCAGCTCTCCGACCATCTCGACCTCTGGATCAACGAAGTCGGCAAGGACGGCTGGTTCGCCGGCCGGGAGTTTTCGGCCGCCGATATCGCCATGAGCTTTCCGGTCGAGGCCGGTCTGACCCGGATCTCCGGTGGCAAGGATGTGAGCGTGCTGAAAGGCTGGATCGAACGCATCCGCGCACGACCGGCCTATCAACGGGCGCTGTCGCGTGGCGGAGATTACGGTTACGCCAAGAGCTGATAGACATTCGGTCGGCTCTTCGCTTGCCTTTCGCCAGAAGAATGTCGTTGGCTCACTGGTGTCGTGGAACAGTTCGGCTATCTTCTCATTAAGCTGCGACAGCGGAGAGAGGTAGCACCATGGAATGGCGAGGGCGGCGGCAGTCGAACAATGTCGAGGACCGGCGTGGGCAATCCTCCGGTGGCGGCCTGGGACGCAATCCCTTCGGTCGCTCGGGCATTCAAATCCCGATGGGCGGGCGGCGCGGCGGCGGCTTGAGCTTCGGCACCATCATTTTTCTTGTCGTCATCTACTTCGTGCTGAAGGCCATGGGCATCGACATGCTGCAGGTGTTGGGCGAAGGCAATGTCGGCGGCGCCGGATCCGGCTACGAGCAGTCGATCGGTCAGCGTCCTTCAGGACAGTCCAGCGACGACACCACAGCTTTCGTGCGCACGGTTCTGGCCGAAACCGAGACCACTTGGAACACAATCTTTGCCGCTTCCGGCGAAAACTATCGGGAGCCGACCCTTGTTCTGTTTGCCGGTTCGACATCATCGCCCTGCGGTCAGGCCTCTTCGGCCACGGGGCCGTTCTATTGCCCTGCCGACAGCAAGGTCTATCTCGATACGGAGTTCTTCGACCAGCTCGAGCAGAAGTTCGATGCGGCCGGCGATTTCGCCCAGGCTTACGTGATCGCGCATGAGGTCGGGCATCATGTGCAGAACCTCACCGGTGTTCTGCCGGAGTTCAACCGCCAGCGGCGCTCGATGGGGCAGCGCGAGGCAAACCAGATGTCTGTGCGCGTCGAGCTTCAGGCGGACTGCTATGCCGGGATCTGGGCGAAATCGGCCGACAAGGAGGGCATCCTGTCGGACGGCGACCTGGAGGAAGCGTTGAATGCCGCGCAGCAGATCGGCGACGATACGCTGCAGAAGCGCAGCCAGGGCTATGTCGTGCCCGACGCCTTCAATCACGGCACGTCTGCGCAGCGGATGAAGTGGTTCAAGCGCGGCTATGACAGCGGCAATGTCGGGTCTTGCGACACCTTCTCCGGCGCGATCTGACGCGCCGGTCCTTTCAGCGGATCACCAATGCGGTCAGCCAGAGGCCGAGACCGAACACTGTATGGGCCAAGAGATTGAGGGTGCGGACCTTGTTCGGGTTCGGGGTCTTTGCGGCGGCCCAGCCGAGCCCAAGGCCTGGCTGCAGCAGGAACCAGCCGGCGGCAACGGTGACAATGGCCCAGATCCAGGCCGGCAGTAGGGTCGGCTGGGCAAGCCAGCTTGAGCCGAGCGCAAGGACGAGGATGATGCCGTAGGCAATGCCGACGGCGTAATGCGCGATCCAGCCGAGAGCCTGTTCGTGGCGGTAGGGCGCAGCGTCTGCGATCGTGTGATGAAACACCGTGCCGGCTTTCAGATGGTAGAACCATCGTCCTACCGGGGCCCAGTTGGCCTTCGGCTGGCGGAAGGCGAGCGTCAGACATATGGCCCAGAGGTCCATGGCAAGCGTCGCGCCGAACCCAATGATGGAGCCGCGCCAGATCAGTTCCCACATGCTTAATCCGCCCCTGTGATTGGAAATAGAGACTTGAACCTATGGGCGGTTTCCGGCCGTGAGAAAGGCCGTTTTGCACGTCAACGGGCACATCCCCTGTTTTTCGGGAGGAAATCGGTTCGGATTGGATGGTTCGGTCCTGATTTTCATCAATCTTGCTGATGCATGGCGCAATTATTTTGCAGGTTGTCGATTCCGACTTGCTGGATTGCAGGTTGCCGCTTATCCCGTTGCGACATGCCGCTCGCCAGGGACCCCTGGAAGCGGCTTTTTCCGTTGAGATCATCGCCATGCACATCGACGTCGCTCCGCTTGAAACGCACAGCCATGCACCCGTGGGTGCCGGCAGCTGGACGTCTCATATCCGCGCCACCCTTTCGCTCGGGATACCGCTGATCGGCGCGCAGCTGGCGCAACTCGGCATTCACACGACGGATGTAGTCATCGTCGGTCAGCTTGGGGCGGTGCCGCTTGCAGCCATGGTGCTGGCCGGGCAGTTCTTCTTCACGATCTTCATTTTCGGATCCGGTTTCTCCATGGCTGTCATGCCCATGGTTGCCCAGGCTTATGGACGCGGTGACATCGTCTCCGTTCGGCGCTCCATCCGCATGGGCATGTGGGTGTCGATCCTCTATGTGATCCTGACCATGCCGTTGTTCTTCAATGCGGAGGCGATCCTGCTTGCCTTGGGGCAAAAGCCCGAGGTGGCAGCACTTGCGGCAAACTATGTCTTCATCATCCAGCTCGGCCTGCTTCCGGCACTGCTCTTTGCCGTCTTGCGTGCGCTGGTCAGCGCGACCGGCCGGGCGCGGATCGTGCTGTGGGTGACGCTCGGCATCCTGGTCCTCAATGCGATCCTCGCCTATGCGTTGGTGCTCGGACATTTCGGACTGCCGGCGCTCGGCATGACCGGAGCGGCGATCGTTGCTGTCATCGTGCAATGGGTGAGCTTCGTCGCCATGGTGATCTACATCCAGACCCGCGACGAGACGCGGCGCTACGAACTCTTCGTGCGCTTCTGGCGGCCCGACTGGCAGGCGTTTCGCGAAGTGCTGCATCTGGGGATGCCGATCAGCGTCACAGTACTTGCCGAAGTCAGCCTGTTCAGCGCGGCCTCGCTGCTGATGGGGCGGATCGGCACGATTGAACTCGCAGCCCATGGCATCGCGCTGCAGCTCGCCTCGATCGCCTTCATGCTGCCGCTCGGTTTGGCTCAAGCCGCAACCGTGCGGGTCGGGCTCGCCCATGGACGCGGCAATTATCCCGAGCTGGTGCGAGCATCGATCACGGTGCTTGGCATTGCCGGTCTCATGTCCCTGTCGGGCGCAATCCTGTTCCTGCTCGTGCCGAACCAATTGTCTGCCGCCTTCATCAACGAGAATGCCCCGGCCGCTGCCGAAGTGCTGGCCTATGCGGGGCCGCTCGTCATGGTGGCCGGGCTCTTCCAGCTGGTTGACGGGCTGCAGGCGATCGCGGCGGGCCTCCTGCGCGGACTGAAGGATGCGCGGGTCCCGATGATCCTCGCGCTCGTTGCCTATTGGCCGATCGGCTTCTTCCTCGCCTGGCTCATGGCCTTCCCGCTTGGGATCGGTGGCATCGGCATCTGGTACGGCTTCTGCCTTGGGCTTGCCAGCGCTGCCTTTATGCTCAGCCTTCGGTTCTACCTGAAGGTCCGTGGGGAAATGCAAACGGCCCGGGGGTAAACCGGGCCGTCGTCTTCAAACAGTCAGAAATCGCTCAGCGTTCGGCGAGAGCCGGTTCGCCCTTCGTTTCGCGCACCATGTTGATGAAGCGGCGGAAGAGATAGTGGCTGTCCTGCGGGCCGGGGGAGGCTTCCGGGTGGTGCTGGACGGAGAAGACCGGCTTGCCCTTGAGGCGCAGGCCGCAATTGGTGCCGTCGAACAGCGAAATGTGAGTCTCTTCAACGCTTTCCGGCAGCGACTTGGAGTCGACTGCGAAGCCGTGGTTCATCGAGACGATCTCGACCTTGCCTGTGGTGAAGTCCTTCACCGGGTGGTTTGCGCCGTGGTGGCCCTGGTGCATCTTCTCGGTTGTGCCGCCAAGGGCGAGGCCGAGCATCTGATGGCCGAGGCAGATGCCAAAGACCGGCTTGTCCGTCTTGATCAGGTTCTGGATGACAGGGACTGCGTATTCGCCGGTTGCTGCCGGATCTCCCGGACCATTCGACAGGAAGACGCCATCCGGATTGAGCGCCATGATATCCTCCGCCGAAGTGGTGGCGGGAACGACGGTCACCTTGCAATCGAGGCCGGCAAAGAGGCGCAGGATGTTGCGCTTCACGCCGAAGTCGACGCAAACAATGTGGTATTTGGCGTCGTCCGCACCGAGCGTTGTGTGGCCTTCGGTCCAGTTCCAGTCCTTCTCGCTCCAGACGGACGATTGGCCCGAGGTTGCGACCTTGGCGAGGTCGAGGCCTTCGAGACCGCTCCAGGCCTTGGCTTCGGCCTTCAGCGCCTCAATGTCGAAAACGCCGTTCGGATCATGGGCGATAACCGCATTGGGCGCACCGTTTTCACGGATCCAGGCGGTCAGCGCGCGGGTGTCGATGCCCGAGAGGCCAATGATGCCGCGGCTCTTCAGCCAAGCGTCGAGATGGCTTGCGGCACGATAATTTGAAGGCTCCGTGATGTCGGCCTTGAAGATCGTGCCGACCGCCCCGTGGCGTGCTGCCGGCGTCAGGTCTTCGATGTCTTCGTCATTGGTGCCGACATTGCCGATATGCGGGAATGTGAAGGTGACGATCTGGCCGAGATAGGAGGGATCGGTCAGGATTTCCTCGTATCCGGTCAGGGCCGTGTTGAAGCAGACCTCGGCCTGGACCTTGCCGGTCGCGCCGATTCCGTGGCCTTCGATGACGGTGCCGTCGGCGAGAACGAGGAGGGCGGTCGGCTTGCGGGTCGTCCAGGGGGCTGTCGCGGTCATGGTCGTTCCTTGTTCGCCCGCGTGCCTGCCCCTTGTCGGAGCGGTTTCGCAGGACCATTTATGTTGCAGATCGAGGGCGCGCGAAGTCGCGCGTTTTCGGCCCTGATGACAATTTGCGTGCAGGTGCCGAGCAATAGACGCATCGCGGGGAGAGGTCAATTCCGGAGTCGCATCCGGGGCGGATTTCTCCCAAGCCATTTCAAGGCTTTGCTCAATTCGTTTGCGCCGCAGCAAATGTCTGGCTATGAGAACTACTCAACAACACGGAAAAGCCACAATCGCCAAGAGCGAGGCGGCCACTCCCCGGAGAAGAAAATGATACGCGACACGCTCGCCAACTCGCTGAAAGAAGCTTTGAAGGCCAAGGATGTCCGCAGGACCTCGACCGTGCGCCTGATCCAGACCGCGATCAAGGACCGCGACATCGCCCATCGCGGTGCCGGCAAGGACCCGGTTAGCGACGACGAGATCATGCAGATCCTGATGAAGATGATCAAGCAGCGGGACGAATCCGCCAAGATCTATGCCGAAAACGATCGGCCGGAACTTGCCGCGCAGGAGCGCGAGGAAATCGCCATCATCAAGACGTTCATGCCGGAGCAGCTCTCAGAAGAGAAGGTGCGCGAGCTCTGCGCTGCGGTGATCAACGAAACCGGCGCTCAAGGCCTCCGCGACATGGGCAAGTGCATCAGTGCTCTGAAGGAACGCTATGCCGGCCAGATGGATTTCGGCAAGGCTTCGGGCGTGGTCAAGGATCTCTTGAAGTAAGAGGCCTGATCCTAAGATGTTCGACGCCGCCTCCGGGCGGCGTCTTTCGTTTCAGGGTTTCGAGCGCTTCTGCTCGTCGACGAAATGGCGCAGGACCGCGTTGATGCGGGTCTGATAGCCCTTTCCGGTCGCCTGGAAGAAATCGATGATGTCGGGATCGAGGCGGATCGAGATCGCCTTCTTCTTGTCGGGGATGACCATCCTGGCCTTGGACCAGTCGATGTCCATGAAGTCCTTCCAATCGGGATCGTCGCGCATGGCCCGCTCGATATCTTCGTCGGTCATGGCATCGACGCGCGCCCAGTCAGTCTGGCTTTTTTCACCGCGCGCCCGCTTTTCCAAAATCTCAGCTATGGTAGTGCGCGTGATATTCTCTTCGCTCATTTCTTCTCGCAACGCGGGCGGATATGATCCGACAGACGTTTCCTCTCATGGTGTAGACGGCGGTAATCAACCGGCCGCTTTCCGGGCATGTCGCAAGAACCCGCAACTCACCGTTGGCTATGGTCTGGGTCTCAAGACGAGGTCCAGCCAGCGCTAAGACAACGTCATCGAAATCAATCCCATGCTTGTGGCGATTGCTGATCCGCTTCGCCTCGACCCACTCGAAGGCCCATTCTTCCTGCGGAATGTCGTCCAGGCTTCGCATGGCGGCTCTCGGGTGCTCGTGCTTAGAGTGTATATACAAACGTCTTGATGTACAACCGCTGTGAATAACGGGCACTGCGTGCGAAAGCCTTGGCGCTGCGCTCAGGGCACGCCTATATGGAGGATCAGCTTCCCAGGGATACAGATGCGTTTTTCCAGCGACTTCCTCGACGAGATCCGTGACCGCGTGCCGATTTCGGCCGTGGTGGGCCGCCGCGTGACCTGGGATCGCAAGAAGACCAATGTGTCGCGTCAGGACTACTGGGCGTGCTGCCCCTTCCATGGCGAGAAGAGCCCGAGCTTTCACTGCGAAGATCGCAAGGGCCGCTATCACTGCTTCGGCTGCGGTGTGTCCGGCGATCACTTCCGTTTCCTGACCGATCTTGAAGGCCTGAGCTTCGTCGAAGCCGTTCAGCAGGTCGCTGATATGGCCGGGATTGCCATGCCGCAGCCCGATCCTCAGGCGGAGCGGCGCGAGCGGGAGCGCACGACACTGCAGGACGTCATGGAGATGGCGACGCAGTTCTTCCAGGATCAGCTGCAGACGGCGAGTGGCGCGCGAGCGAGGGCTTACTTACGAGAGCGTGGTCTCTCGGGGCGTACGATCGAGACGTTCAGGCTCGGCTATGCGCCGGAAAGTCGCAATGCGCTGAAAGAATATCTGGCGTCCAGGGGGGTGCCGAAGGAGCAGATCGAAGCCTGCGGGCTCGTCGTGCATGGCCCTGATATCCCGGTCTCCTATGATCGCTTCCGCGATCGTATCATGTTCCCGATCCTGTCGTCGCGCGACAAGGTCATCGCCTTTGGCGGGCGCGCCATGGCGGCCGATGCGATGGCGAAGTATCTCAATTCCAACGAGACCGAGCTCTTTCACAAGGGCAATGTTCTCTACAATTTTTCCCGCGCTCGCCGTGCGATGCAGGGGGCTGACGGCGCCGATACCCTGATTGCTGTCGAAGGCTACATGGACGTGATCGCGCTCTATCAGGCCGGGATCGAGAATGCTGTCGCGCCGCTCGGCACGGCGCTAACCGAAAACCAGTTGCAGCTGATGTGGAAGACGACGCCGGTGCCGGTGCTTTGCTTCGACGGCGATGGAGCGGGGCAGCGGGCGGCGTTTCGCGCCGTCGATCTGGCTTTGCCGCACATCAAGCCGGGCCAGTCGCTCCGCTTTGCCATGCTGCCTGATGGCAAGGATCCGGATGATCTCGTCAAGCGCGATGGGCGCCAGCCTTTCGACCGTGTGCTGTCGGAGGCTCGTCCGCTCGCCGAAATGGTTTGGATGCGCGAAACGCAGGCCGGCGGCTTCGATACGCCGGAAAAGCGCGCCGAACTCGAAGCGAAGCTCAAGCAGATCGTCAACGTTATTGCCGACGAGAACGTGCGTCGCCACTATCAGCAGGATGTGCGTGACCGCCTCTATGCCTTCTTTAAGGGCAGTCAGCCCGGCCGCGGAGAACGTGGCAATTTCCAGGGCGGTGGCCGCGGACAGGGGCAGGATGGCCGAAATGGCGGCGGGCGTCCTCCCGGTCCCGTTGCCTCAAGCCGTGGCACGATTTCGGACCGGCTGGCGCGATCAGGCCTCGTGCGCGGCGCGCTCGATCAGCCGACGCTCAGGGAAAGCGTGCTGGCGCTGACCATCGTCAACCATCCGCAGTTGTTGGAGGGCGAGTATGATGAGGTCGCCGCGATCGATTACGAGCATGCGGGATTGCAGAAACTGTGGTCGTCGCTGCTGACGGCTGTTGCGGAAGCCGGTCCGTTGCTGAGCCGCGAAATCCTGATCCAGAAGCTTGAGGCCCACGGTCACGGCACGCTGCTGCGTGGTCTCGATCAGCAGATCCGCAATGCGAGGCTCTGGATCGCCACGGAAATTGCTGCGTCGGAGGATGCCCGTGAGGGCTATCGCCAGGCGCTTGCGCTTTACAAGCGGGCAAGGGCCTTGAAGCGTCAGCGCATGGAGTTGGAGCGGGAGATTGCCGAGGCGACCGAAACGGACGACGGCGCGCGCATCGAGCAGGTGATCAGCGCCTTGCATGAGGTGCAGCTCGAAGTGACGCGCATGGAAAACCAGGAAGCGATCATCGATGGCTTCGGCGTGATGTCTGGACGCGTCAAGGGACCAGCGACCGGGCACGGCTGATGTAATCGTTTGCATAAACCTGTTGCACTGCGGCGGCAAATGGGGGATTCAGGTCCTGTTCCATTGTTACCGGAAACAAGAGTGGCGCAGCACGAGTTCGATTTCATAGCCCGAAACGGGCGTAAGCTCCGCTCGTTCTGGCGCCTGCCGAATGCCGTCTGGTGGGTGGCAAGGATCGGAACCGCCGGCTATCCGCCGCGTATTCGCCGCAGGCTCGCGGTCACCAACATCATCGCAGCGATGGTCAGCCTGATGACCATTCCCTACGTACTGCTCTACGTTGCCTATGACTGGTATGGTCTGCTGCCGGCGATCATCGCCTTTTCTCCGCAGGTGATCTTCTACGCGCTGACGCCCTATTTTCACCGCTACGGACCGATTTCTGGGGCGCTCTATCTCTGTACTATCTGGCTGATCTTCGGGATCGGCTACTGCATGTTCTTCGGCCGGGACTCGGGGCTGCATTTCTATTTTCTGCCCGGGGCGGCGGCCTCCATGCTCGTCTTTGGAGCCGAGCGGCTATTGCTTTCGGCCTTTGTCACGATTGTCGGGCTGGCCGCCTTTCTTGCGACCGAGATCCTGTTCGTCGCGCCGCTCGATTTTATCCGGGTGGAGCCGATTTTTCTCAATACGCTCTATTATCTGACGGTACCCTTCGCCTTCCTGTTGATCTTTACCACCTCCTTCTTTGCCTTCAAGGAAGCCGCCCAGGCGGAGATGGCGCTGGAATCCGAGCATGAGTTTTCAGAGCGGCTGCTGCAGAATATTCTGCCGCAGGCCGTGGCAAGTCGGCTTCGTGATCAAAGGACGCAGGTCGTTGCTGATCAGATTCCCTCTGCCACCATCCTGTTTGCCGATATCGTCGATTTCACGCCGCGGGCGGCACGCTGGCAGCCGCAACAAGTCATCGCCTTCCTTGGGCGAGTCTTCTCGCACTTCGATGCGATTGCGACCGCTCATGGACTGGAGAAAATCAAGACTATTGGCGATGCCTACATGGTGGCCGGCGGCCTTCCCGAACCGAAGCCGGATCATGAGACAGCGGTCGCCCTGATGGCACTCGACATCATCGCCTGCTGTCGCAAGATTTCGGAGCAGGTGGGAGAGGTGGTCGAGGTTCGTATCGGCCTTGATACGGGGCCTGTGGTTGCCGGCGTGATCGGTCCCAACAAGCTCCTTTACGATGTCTGGGGCGATACGGTGAACACTGCGGCACATATGGAATCCCATGGCGTTGCCGGCCGCATCCAGGTTGCCGACTGCCTGAAGCAGAGATTGGAAAGCCGCTTTGATTTCGAACTGCGCGGGGACATCGATGTGAAGGGCAAGGGGTTGATGCGCGTCTGGTTCCTGACGGGTGTCAAGAGCGAGTCTCTGGCCGCAGCCTGACTCGGCGCTTGCGGGTTTTCCCTCTTGTTTCTCGGGGCCGACGTCCTACATTTGCGAAGATCGGTGATAAAGACGCCGTTGAACGGCTTGTTTTGTTGATTTTCCCCCTCGAGCCGCCAGAAAGGCTTGACGGCAGGAAAAATTGTGGGAATCACCAATCCAAGCACACAAGGGTGAAGTGGGTTCGGACGGATCTCTGGTATGATGACCGGTCATGCAGACAAACAAGTTTTTGGCGCTGCGACCGCAATGCCCATAGTTAAGCAGGAATTAAGCAACACTCCGTTAGGTCAGTGACAGCTATCCGCCCGGGTGAGTGGTTCGTCTCCCATTCCTCCGGCGGCAAGCCGCATGATCAGACGTCAGGGAAAGCGACAAGATAGATGGCATCGAAAGTCAAAGAAAACGAAGAAGCCGAAGGCGAACGCGACGGCGCGACGGACGGCCCGCTTCTCGATCTTTCCGATGACGCGGTCAAAAAGATGATCAAGGCCGCGAAAAAACGCGGCTATGTGACCATGGATGAGTTGAACTCGGTTCTGCCGTCGGAGGAAGTGACCTCCGAGCAGATCGAGGACACCATGGCCATGCTTTCCGACATGGGCATCAATGTCATCGAAGACGAAGACGTTGATGAAGCCCAGAGCGGGGAAGACGACGCCGAGGAAGAAGGCGAAAGCGAAGGCGGCGAATTGGCCCCGACGGCCGGTACGGCTGTTGCAACCGCCAAGAAGAAAGAGCCGACAGACCGCACCGACGATCCGGTGCGCATGTATCTGCGCGAAATGGGCTCCGTCGAGCTTCTGTCGCGCGAAGGCGAAATTGCGATCGCCAAGCGCATCGAGGCTGGCCGCGAGACGATGATCTCCGGCCTCTGTGAGAGCCCGCTGACCTTCCAGGCGCTGATCATCTGGCGCGACGAGTTGAACGAAGGCACGACGCTTCTGCGCGAGATCATTGATCTCGAAACCACCTATTCTGGTCCGGAAGCCAAGGCTGCTCCGCAGTTCCAGAGCCCGGAAAAGATCGAGGCCGACCGCAAGGCCGCCGAAGAGAAGGAAAAGGAGCGCGCCAAGCGCCGTCCGCAGGCCGCTTCCGGTGACGACGACGACATCACCGCCATTGGCGGTGAAGGCATGCCGCCGGAAGAAGAGGAAGAGGACGAGGACGAATCGAACCTGTCGCTGGCTGCGATGGAATCGGAACTGCGTCCTCAGGTCATGGAGACCCTCGACCTCATCGCCGACACCTACAAGAAGCTGCGCAAGCTGCAGGACCAGCAGGTGGAGGCACGTCTTGCCTGTGCGGGCACGCTGTCGTCCGGCCAGGAGCGTCGCTACAAGGAACTGAAGGATCAGCTGGTCACGGCGGTCAAGTCGCTGTCGCTTAATCAGAACCGCATCGACAGCCTTGTCGAGCAGCTCTACGACATCTCCAAGCGCCTGATGCAGAACGAGGGGCGCCTGCTGCGTCTCGCTGAAAGCTACGGCGTCAAGCGTGACTCGTTCCTCGAACAGTATCAGGGCGCTGAACTTGACCCGAACTGGATGAAGTCGATCGCCAATCTTTCGGCGCGTGGCTGGAAGGATTTCGCACGCGAGGAAAACCAGACGATCCGCGATATCCGCGGCGAGATCCAGAACCTTGCAACCGAAACCGGCATCTCGATCGCCGAATTCCGCCGTATCGTATCGATGGTCCAGAAGGGCGAGCGTGAAGCGCGTATCGCCAAGAAGGAAATGGTCGAGGCAAACCTGCGTCTCGTCATCTCGATCGCCAAGAAATACACGAACCGCGGCCTGCAGTTCCTTGACCTCATTCAGGAAGGCAATATCGGCCTGATGAAGGCGGTCGATAAGTTCGAATATCGCCGTGGTTACAAGTTCTCGACCTATGCGACCTGGTGGATTCGTCAGGCGATCACCCGCTCGATCGCCGACCAGGCCCGCACAATCCGTATTCCGGTGCATATGATCGAGACGATCAACAAGATCGTCCGCACATCGCGCCAGATGCTGCACGAAATCGGCCGCGAGCCGACGCCGGAAGAACTGGCCGAAAAGCTGGCCATGCCGCTCGAAAAGGTCCGCAAGGTCCTGAAGATCGCCAAGGAGCCGATCTCGCTCGAAACCCCCGTGGGTGACGAAGAGGATAGCCACCTCGGCGACTTCATCGAAGACAAGAATGCGCTTCTGCCGATCGACGCCGCCATCCAGGCGAACCTGCGCGAGACGACGACCCGCGTTCTCGCATCGCTTACGCCGCGTGAAGAACGCGTTTTGCGCATGCGCTTCGGCATCGGTATGAACACCGACCATACGCTCGAAGAAGTCGGCCAGCAGTTCTCGGTTACCCGTGAACGTATCCGTCAGATCGAGGCCAAGGCGCTCCGGAAGCTGAAGCATCCAAGCCGGTCGCGGAAGCTTCGGAGCTTCCTGGACAGCTGAGCTAGACATGGATGTTTGACATCAGGACCCGTCGGAGCGATCCGGCGGGTTTTTTGCGCCAGCAACGCACTGGAGCTTGTCGGTAAGGCTCTTTCGCCTTACTCTAGGTGAAGAAGGAGCGGGTCATGACAAAGCTCAGCATCACAGCCAAGGGACAGGTCACCCTCCGGAAGGAGGTTCTTCAACATCTCGGATTGCGGCCTGGAGACAAAGTCGCAGTCGACCTCTTGCCTGATGGTCGTGCAGCGCTGTCTGCGGTGCGATCCGAGAGGACCTTTGCTGATCTCGCCCAGATGCTTGAAGGGCGCACCAATGGCAGGAGCCTGTCCGTCGATGAATTGAATGAGGCGATCGCGTCTGCCGGTGCCCTTGCCGGAAAAGGTTCGGATCGTGTGCCATGAAAATCATGGCTGACACGAATGTGCTGGTGCGCGCCATCGTCGGCGATGATGTAGAGCAGTCGAAGGTCGCCCTCGATATGTTGACGGAAGCCGGTCTGGTTGCCATTTCCCCTCTGGCTCTTTGCGAGCTTGTCTGGGTTCTGGATCGGAGCTATGGCGTCCAGAGGGTCGACATCGCCCGAGTGGTTCGCAGTCTGCTTGAAACGAGCAACGTCGTCGTTGATCGTGCCCTGGCGCAGCACGGGCTTAACTTCCTCGAACAGGGTGGTGATTTCGCTGATGGCGTGATCGCCTTCTCCGGTCGGATGATGGGTGGTGAGGAGTTCGTCTCATTTGACCGGAAGGCCGTGCGTATCGTCGAGGCCAACGGTCAATCGGCACGATTGCTTTCCTGACACGCCTTTTTATCTCTTTGGGGATCGGCCTCCCTTTTTGCCGCAATCGTCGCTATGGATCGGATCATGACGGATACCAAGACGACAGGCTGGCGGCGCTTCGGTGGAGGGCTGACCCTTTCTCTGCTGCTGCACGGGCTTGCAGTGGCCGTCTTTCTGTTGAGTTTCGATACTCCGATTGAGCTTCCGCCGGAGGAGCAGGCGGTCGAGGTGACGCTGGTTGCGCCGCCGCCTGAACCTGAGCCTGAGGTCGAGCCGGTGCCTGCACCAGAGCCTGAGCCGGAGGTAACGGAGCCTCCGCCCGAAGAAACCGCAGAGGCCGAGCCGCCAGCACCCGAGCCGGAGCCGCCGGCACCGGAACCGGAAGTCGAACAGGAACCGCAGCCGGAACCCGTTGAGCAACCACCCGTGCCCGAACCGGAACTGCCCGACGCAGCGTCCGCGCCCATTCCCGTGCTGCGGCCGGTGGTGCGCTTTGGCGAGAGAGACAGCGGACCGGAACTCTCTCGCGGGACGGAGGCCGAGGTAGAGACCGCCGAGGAGGCTCAGACGCAGGAACAGGCGGACGAAGTCGCCGATGCCGCATCGACGCTGGCACAGCCCGAGATCACGCTGCCCGAGGCCCCGCCACTCGACGGAGTGCTGCCGGAGGCTGCCGCGGAGACCAATGAGGGTGAAGGCGAGGCTGCGGCCTCTGCCCAGGAGGAGCCGACGGACCCCGCCGTTGTCGCCGCCATCTCCGAAGCGCGGCTTGAACCGCGTGAGGTGACCGAGCTTTTCTCCTCGGCGATTTCTGGGGATCGGGCGGCGATGACGGCCATGGCCGGGCTGACGCGGCAGGAGCGCGGGGATCAGCTGTGCGGCACCGAACTCAGCCAGCAGCTTCGCAACGGCACACCTGCCTATGTGCCCTATTTCCTGCCCATCCTGCGCCTGCGGGAGGGTAATGTGGTCGACGTGCCGCTTGCGGCCTTCCGTGATGTCAACGGGTCCTGGATCAACATCGCCGTGCGCTGCGAGGTTGACGACGACGCGACCGAGGTCGTGCGCTTCTCGCTGTCGGTGGGCAAGGCGGTTCCGCGCTCGGAATGGGCGGAGCGCGGCTTTCCGGACAGCTGAGGCAGACGCGGTTACCCGAGCGCTTTCCGGATGACCGCCATGAAAATGCGGGCGCCGATGGCGGTCAGGTCATCCGGGTAGTCGTAGTCGGGATTGTGCAGGGCAGGGTGGTTCTCGCCGGCGCCCAGGAAGAACATGGCCGAGGGGCAGACGGCGCGCAGACGGCCAAAATCTTCCGATGCCCGCATGGGGAGGTTGCCTTCATCGAAGCGGATCCCTTCCGCCTGCAGTACTGCCTCCAGATGATCAACGGCTTCCTGCGCATTTTCGCAATGGAAGAAGATGTCGTGGTAGCTGATGCTGTGCTGAAGCCCGGCGGGCCGCACGGCCTCCGTCACGAGTGTTTCCGCCCTTTCGCAGAGATCGGCCATCCGATCGTCGATCAGGGTTCTCAACGTCACCCAGATTTCTGCATCACCCGGGGCAATCCCGAAGGCCTGTTCGCCAAGCGCGGCGTGGGTGACGGTGGCCAGCGTGAAATCCGTCGATGGCGGTGCACCATGCGAGAGAGCCGTCAGCTCCGGCATCAGGCGGGACATCGCGGCCATGGGGGAGATGCCGGTTTCCGGTTGGGAGGCGTGGGCGGTCTTGCCCGAAAGTCTGATCTTCATGCCGCGCGAGGCGCAGTTCACCGGGCCGCTCTTCAGCGCCACGGTGCCGAAGGAAAGACCCGGCATGTTGTGAAGCGAATAGGCGAAATCCGGCCGGATTTCCTCGAAACGCGGATCGGCGAGCACGGCTGCTGCCCCGCTCCCGTCTTCTTCTGCCGGTTGCCAGAGCAGCACCACGCGTCCCTTGCCGACGGGTTGCCGGGACAGGCCCCGAGCCAGCGCCAGAAGGATGGTCGAGTGACCGTCGTGGCCGCAGAGATGGCCCTTGCCGGCGATGGTCGAACGGTGGAAAGCTTCCGACTTCTCCTCGATCGGCAGGGCATCGAGCTCGGCGCGGATGAGAAGCGTAGGACCCGTCAGTCCGCTGTCGAAGACGGCCGCAACACCATGACCGCCGAGATCCGTGACGATCCGGGAGGGTCCGAGTGGCCGCAAGGCCTCGACCACGCGCCGGGCGGTTTCCCGCTCTTCGCCCGACACTTCCGGATAACGGTGCAGCTCGTGCCGAAAAGCCTGAAGCTCGATCACATCGCGGTTGGTCAGAAACATCGGTTCCTCCTCATGACATTCTGCATCCGGTCTATACCATCGCTGGTCGTCGCCCAAGGCGGAGCGGGCTCAAGATCACAGGATCAGCTTGACCGCGATGGCTGCCATGACGAGGGCGATCAAACCGTCGAGAACACGCCAGGCAACGGGCCTGGCGAACAAAGGGGCAAGCAGGCGCGCGCCATAACCCAGGCTGAAGAAGAAGGTGAAGGAAGCGGTCATTGCACCCAGCGCAAAGGCCGTCTCCTGTCCGGCATAGCGGGTTGAGATCGAGCCTAGCAGCACGACCGTGTCGAGATAGACATGCGGATTGAGCCAGGTGAAGGCGAGGCAAGTGAGAAAGGCGGCCTTGAGGCTCGTTGCGGTGGTTTCGCCCGTCCTGAGGCTGGCACCACCCACCCAGGCCGCATGGGCACTGCGTAGCGCATAGACGGTGAGAAAAGCGGCCCCGCCATAGCGCATCACCGGTTCCAGCCAGTCGAGGCGTGACAGAACCGTTGCAAAACCGGCGACGCCGAGCGCGATCAGGATAGCATCGGAGATCGCGCAGGTGAGTACCAGCGGCAGGACATGTTCCCGCCGCAGGCCCTGCCGCAAGATGAAGGCATTCTGCGCGCCGATCGCGACAATGAGGCTGAGACCGAGCAGGAAACCGGCGGTGGCGGCAGTGAACATGGCGAACTCCCATTGGCGACGCCGCTTTGACTAGTCGCCCTAGTCAAATTAGAACAGCTAATAAGTCTAATGCAGGATAAGGATTCCTGATGTTTAATCCCTCTCAGCTCGCCGCCCTGTCTGCCATTCTTCGGGCGGGCAGTTTCGAGCGGGCCGCGCAGATGCTGCATGTGACCCAATCGGCAATTTCACAGCGTCTGCGGCAGCTCGAGGAGCAGGTGGGCACGTCGCTCGTCATCCGCTCCCAGCCATGCCGGGCGACCGAGGCCGGCGAGCGCCTGTTTCGTCATGCCGAAGAGGTGCGTCTCCTGGAACAGGGGGTGCGCCGTGATCTCGGGCTTTCTGCGCACACAGGCGGCGACGCTGCCGGCTTCCCGACGCTGCGGCTTGCCGTCAATGCCGACAGCCTGGCCACCTGGTTCGTGGCTGCCATGCAGGATATCGAGGGTGTCTTGTTCGATCTCGTCATCGACGATCAGGATCACAGTGCCGATTGGTTGAAGCGCGGCGAGGTGCGGGCTGCGATCAGCGGCTCGGCCAAACCGGTCCAGGGATGCGATTGCCGACCACTCGGAACGCTGCGCTATCTGGCGACCGCAAGCCCTCGGTTCATGGCGCAATGGTTCGAGGGTGACAGGGTGACTGCGGCCAGCCTCGGCCGGGCTCCCGTCATCACCTTCAACTCCAAGGACCGGCTTCAGGTCCGCTGGGCGGAGGAGGTGCTGGGTGTCGCAACAACTGGTCCGTCGCATTGGCTGCCCTCCAGCCACGCCTTTGTCGATGCGGCCATTGCCGGCCTTGGCTGGGGCATGAACCCCGAACTGCTTGCCGGTGCCGCTCTTTCCGATGGACGTCTGCGGGAAGTTGTGCCGGGAAAGCCGCTCGACGTGCCGCTCTACTGGCATATCAGCCGCTCCGTGGCCGGCGCGATGAAACCGATCACCGAAACCGTGATCCGTGCATCCGCCCGCGTGTTGCGTCCAATTCCGTGACGCCTGGCCGCCCGGGGGCGGCATCTTGCTTCCCGCGCTGACAGGCCTATCTTGTCTGAGAAGAAGGAGAGGCCCATGTCCCTGAAAGAACAGACACTTGCCGTCATCGATGCCCTCAATCGGCATGACTTCGATAGGCTTCTCGCAATGTTCGAGGAGGAGGCGGTGCTCGACCTGCCGGATGGGATCCGGGTGATCGGCCATGCCTCCTTCCGGGACACGCTGGCCGCTTATGTTCTGCGCCATGGCATCACGCTGTCGGATCATGTCGTGATGACGGATGCCGCAGGCTTTCGCGTTGCGGTGGAATGTACGCTGAACGGTTCGGACCGGCGCGACGCCGAGGGCGGCGCCGAGGCCGATGAGGGGCCATATGCCCTGCCAGCCGTCCTTGTGCTAGAGCGCGAGAGCGATCTGTTCCTTCGGCTCAGCCTCTATGCGGGAACGCGTCCTTAAGCGAGGCGCTCTTCAGCCGGTGCCGAGATAGGCTTCCAAGACAGTCACGATCATCGCATGATCCTCTTCCGACTTCAGGCCGGAGACGGTGATGGCCGCGACGACGCCGGTGCCTTCCACACGGACCGGAAAGCTGCCGCCGTGATCGGCATAGTCCATGGGATCGAGCCCGATATCCGCTGATACACTGCGGCCACGGGCGCGATTGAGTTCGCCGACCCGAAGGGAGGCCTTGTGCATGCGCAGCGTCACATTGCTCTTGCGGCGCGCCCAGTGGTCATTGTCCGGCGAGGCGCCGGGCAGGGCGGCGTGAAACAGCGTGCGGTCGGAGGTGCGGATATCGATGACCACGGGCGCCTTCTGCGATAGTGCCAGGTCTACGAGACGCTGACCGATATCGAGCGCCACGTTTTCGTCGAAGCTCTTGAAAACGAGCAGGCTTTCCTGTCTCTCGATGGTTTCGATCAGGCTCATGATGGACGGTCCTCCGTTTGTCGGCGCGAGACTACAGAGGGTGGTCCGGATAGGCTAGGGGTGGCGCCCGGTTCTCCCCGCCGAAGCATAAAGGGATATTTGAAATGGCAATGCAGCGACTGGTGATCGCCACGCGCGGACAGGGGCTTTACGAGTTCACGGATGGCGCCCGCAGATTTCTTGCGGACAGCGGCGCTGACGAGGGTGTCCTGACGATCTTCGTGCGCCACACCTCTTGTTCGCTTCTGATCCAGGAAAACGCCGATCCCTCCGTTCAGGTCGATCTCAAGGCCTTTTTCCGCCGCCTCGTGCCACCGACGACGGATCCGGCGATGAACTACATCACCCATCGCGACGAGGGGCCGGATGACATGCCGGCGCATATCAAGGCGGCTCTTCTGCCGGTGTCACTCTCCGTTCCCTTTTCCGAGGGGCGCCTGTTGCTCGGAACATGGCAGGGCATCTATCTCTTCGAACACCGCGACAGCCCGCATCGCCGAGAGGTCATCCTTCATGTCTGAGGGGTCGCGGTGCATCTGCCATGGCAAGGTGAACCGTGCCTGAATGACGGATTCGGACTGCGTTCAGTGAGGCGCATCTACTCTCTCCTCAATCGCTCGTAACGGCGGGATGGAAACCAAGGCGCCGGGATGCGCCAGTCCTAGGAGAGAGAAAATGATCGGCATGCTTCGCAAAATCGGTCTCGCAGCCATCGTCTCGGTCATGGCGACCACGGGCCTTGCCGGCACGGCTTCGGCCGACAGCTTCGGCTGGGGTGTCTATATCGAAGGTCCCCGCCATGGCGGCCCCGGCTGGGATCGCCCCGGCCACCGCCCGGGTTGGGACCGTCCGGGCTGGGATGGGCCCCGTCGCGGTGAATGCCGTCCGCATCAGGCCGTGGAAAAGGCGCGCTGGAACGGTTTGCGCCGCGCCTTCGTCGCCGATGTGACGCCGCGGCGCGTGGTGGTGGCCGGTGTGCGTCACGGCGGTCGCGACCGGATGGTCTTCGCCAATGTCCGCGGCTGCCCGGTCATTCGCCACTGACGCCATGGCTGCGGAGCCGATCGGCTTTCGCCCGAACGCTTGAGCCTTGATCGCCCGCTGCCCGGGCCATGCAACAAGGGGCCAGACAAGACCCCGGCTGCATGGCCCGACCTTTTTTATATCGGTTGATCCCGATGCCTTGAAGACGCCCGAATCGATTGTCATATCAGCGTCAACCCGCTGGTCCGGGCCCCTCTGGCAAGAGCCTCCGGCGCTCTTGCGATGTCGGACCTTTTTCGACACCGCTGCCGGTCCAAGGACCAGTCCATGAGACACCACCACTCCATCCTGATTTCACCGGGTCGCTTCCCGGCGCTTGACGGCGTACATCCGCGCCCCGGCATGCCGAAGCCGCGTATTCGCCAGCCCATTCCGCATGGTCTGATGTCGGCAAGGTCGGAGACCATCCGATGATTGGTGACTGGATCGCATCGCTTTTTGCCGCATTTGTCATCGATTCTGTCGAAGCAGATATTCGCCAGAGGCTCGAGGAGATGCAGGCGCCCGTCCAGGTCGTTGCCCAGGTGGGTGACTGTCTTCGTACGACCGGCCCTGCGCTCGTCGACCGCGCCGGCGGAGATCTGTGGTGGGCCGCAATAACGGCGATAACCGTGACGACAGGGCTGACAAGCCCGGCGGAATTGCTCGATGCCGACAACCCGGCTTGCGCGCCCATCGCCAACTATCTCATCTCCGCTGAAGCGGAAGCCTGATTCCTGACCGAGGAGGAAAATCGATCCATGACACTGACCATTGTGAAGGCCGTCGCCCAATCCGCTCACCCGCATGAGGACGACGGCCTCGGCAGCATCCGTGCCCGCCGCAATCTGCTTGCCGGCTACTGGGCCGGGTCGCTGATCGGCTTTACCGGCGATGACCTCGGGCGCTACGCGCGCGATCTGCATGCGGTCGATCATGTGGTGACCGGCGACAGCGACGTGATCGCGCGGCTGTCGCGGGATCTGGCGACCGCCGGGCACTCGTTGAGCAAGACCGATATCGAGGCGGCGCTGCGCCGCTTTCATGCCCAGGCGCTGAAGGACACCGGCTGCACCGAATAGCAGCCGGCACCCTTCTTACATTGATCCTCCGATCTTGCGTTGTGTCCGGCGCAAGACGCGTTACACTTCGCTTGTCACCATAGACGGGCTTTGGGAGGAGCAAATCAATGAGACGCATGTGGCCGGAGGAGTTCAGTTCGTTGCTCGACGGTGCGGAGGAGGTCACACTGACCAGTCCGGCACGAACCCGTGAGGATGGTGCGCATAGTGAAGCGATCCGTCGCCAGGCACTCAAGGTGCGCCTGACGCAGGCCGACTTCGAGCGAATCTGGCCACTTGCGGAAGCGCGCTACCGCCTGCAGGGCCAGCGGAGCGGCAAAGCAATCACCCTGATCGTCAACAATCCCCACTATGGTCAATGGCACCCCGCCGACGGCGGCACGGTCGAAAGCGTCTCCGACGGCGGCCGTCCCTACTCGACACACTATGTCGTGGTGCATTTCCTGCTCGACGACGTTCGCGAGACGGCGGACGCCTGAAGATTGCGGTCACTAGACGGATCGTCTGTTTGGCCGGGCTACGATCTCTGACGGTTGCCGACCTTGCGCGGTCGGCAACTCCTTCTGTGTGCCACTCACCAATACATTGGAGGTGTCGAGCAACAGCATGGGGCTTGCCTCGGCCGCCTGCTGCATTGCCGCTTCCGTTTGCTCGTTAACGTTAAATTATGCATCTCTAAAAAGATCTTGCGCATAGATGCATTTGTGACTAACAGACCGTTAACGGCGCGGATGGCTGCTGCCGCATTCTCAGAGGTTCCCCTTATGTATGGTAATAAAGCGTTGTTCGCTGCTGCGGCAGTGACGGTTCTCTTCGGCTTGAATTCGGAAGCAGTGGCTAAGCAGACACGCGCTCAATTGGTTTCCATGGCGAACAGTGCCTGCGAAGCAGCACTCATGTCTGGTGACCTTGCGGCGCTGGAAAAGGTCCGGAAAGAATACAAATCGGTCGTTACCGCCTGTTCCGCTCGCGCATCCACAGCCGCAGCACCCGCTTCCCGTACCGGTTCTTCCGAAGGCGGCGCTCGCAGCGAAAGGTCATTTGTCGAGGCTGTCTTTGGTGGCTTTGGCGGAGGTGCCGCGGTCAACTCTGGCAGCGGTTCTGGTGCCACGGAGGTCGCTGACAATTCCAGCGGCGGGCAGGCGACCGATGACAGTACTGGCGGCCCAAATGACGGTGACGCTGGCGCAGACACTGGCACGGGTGGCGGCACCGAAAGCGGATCCGACGGCGGTGGCAATGCCCGCGGCGGCAACCGCGGCAACGGCGGTGGCAATGGCGGTGGCAATGGGACTGCTAATGAAGGCAATGCCGCCAAAAGCGACAACGCCCCCAGCGATGGCAATCGGGGTGTCGGCGGCGGCAATGGCGGCGGCAATGGAGTTGCCAGCGAAGGTCAGGCCGACAAGAGTGACTCCAACGACAACGGCAATAACAACAGCGGTAACAACGGCAAAAGCGAGAATGCCGGTGGAAACGGGAACGGACCTAAAAAGGACTGATATCAGTCTTTGAGTTTCGAGCTTTTGGGCCGGGGAACGAACACCCCGGCCTTTTTTCGAACTCATGTCGCTGGACGGGCGTTGGCATGTTCGCTCAGAAACTTGCCTGCTGCGCCATGTTCGAGCGGCCATCGCAAGGTTTGATATACTGACTTGCATATGAGTAAGGCATCACCTTCAGCTTGGCACTCAGACCGCCATTGGCTTCCAGCCACTTATGCACCCATTTGGGGTATTTCTTCATCATGAAGTTCGCCGCAACCTGGTTGCCTCGTCGATCGCTGCCGAACGGCAGGTGGAACCCGAACTTGGCTGCAGTGGTAATGCATGTCTGGGCTTTGTTGAGCCCGAGGTAGATGGTGCAGGCGGAATCACAGCGCCCAGCGAACTTTACCAGACGCCGAGACTTTTCCATTTTCAGCATATCGATCGCATAGTCGATCACGTAGCCGCCGCGGTCGTGACGGATCACATGCTCATTGCCCGTGCGTGGCACAGCGTTGGCGTTGAAAGCCGACAGAGAGAGAGCGACCGCGGTCAGTGTCAGGCTGAATTTCGAAATGGTCATAGGTGCCTCCGTTGAAGACACTTTGGACACAGAGCGCTGAACTTCAGATCAAACTGACAGTTACAATTTTAGACAGTGCTCGGTTTTGCCGCCGCTGCGAGGCAATCCGCGATGTGCCCCGGAGCGAGAAAGGGGCTGCACGATATTCAGGCAGCCGGACGGGGCAATGGGTTTTTGGTGGGCCCGGAGGGCCTGCCGAACTCAAATAATTTCAACCTGCTACATGCACATGGGGCAAAAACCAGATTTGAGGAAAATCAAAGACTTAAGATTTTGACTGTCCCACTTTTTTGGGTCGAATTCAGTGCGTTTCCCGCGCTTGCACGGAGGGTGGTATGAGTGCCCGTCGTCCATTCCGCGAAGTAAAGTTGCAGTGGCTCCAGCAGCTGAGCTGCGACAAGGATCTGAGCGACAACGCTCGGTCGATCGCTTTATACATCGTCACCACGCACATGAACGGCCACACCGAGAAGGCGTGGCCGTCCTATCAAACGATTGCCGACGCGACCGGCAAGAGCGTCAAGACCATCCAGCGTGCGATCCGGGAACTCGAAGACAAAGAGTGGTTCGACGTCCGGCGCGGGAATGGCATAGGGCACAATACAGAATATCGTCCCTCAGCATTGTCGATCGTACGAGCATCCGAGGCACGTGAAAAGACGGACAGAATTGTCACCCTTCGAAGGAGCGAAGGAGGGCAGATCCGTCCCCAAAGGCAGTCAGATATGTCCGGCGAAGGCGGTCAAATATGTCCACCGAATCCAGAGAAAGAAAATATATATAAACCTAACGCGCGCGAGGAGCGCTCGTTATCCGCCAATCGGTTACCTGCGGTGCCCGCCATTTTCGTGGCGGACACCAAAATCGAGCAATTGCACCAATGGCAAAAATGGCTGGATTCTTGTGGTCTCGGAAGGCTCGATACACTGTGCGCTCGCGCGACGGTCAACGGGCAAACAGGCTATCGTCTGCCGGGTCACTGGCCTCCTGCTGAAACGGATCCGAATTCAGGGAGCTGGATTAGTTTCTTCAGCCGCCGACGCGCCGGCGTAGCCGAGCGTCGCGATGGTAGCTGCGATGCACAGCCAAGAGGCAGCGAATTAAGTCCAATTCTCTCCCGTGCTATAGGTGCGCTATGAGGATCACAGCAAGGCGCACCCTCCGCGAACATGTCGACCGGCTTCCTGACAACAAGGGGCAGCCCGCTGTGATGGCCGCGCTTGATGCGTGATTCGACGAAGTTAGCAAGGCGCAATGGACTAGTTCCGCGGACGTGAAGCGACTGTATGCAACTGCAAGCATCGTCAGCGCGGAACGGATCGTCTTCAACATCAAAGGCAACGATCATCGATTGGTTGTCGCGGCAGATTTTGAAAAAGGCATCGTCTGGATCAAGTGGATCGGGATGCACAAGGCATACGACCAGATCGATGTGAAGGAGATCGAACATGGCAGCTGATCTGAAGCCCATCCGATCAGAACGGGATTACGACGCAGCTCTTGCTGAGGTCGAAACCTTGTGGGGAGCAAAAGCTGGCACTCCAGAGGGAGACCGGTTGGATATTCTGGCGACCCTCATCGACGCTTACGAGGCAAAAACATATCCCATGGATCCCCCAGATCCGGTGGAAGCGATCCGTTTTAGGATGGAGCAGCAGGGTTTGACCCGCAAGGACCTCGAACCGATGATTGGGCCGCGTAACCGTGTAGCAGATGTCCTGAACCGCAAGCGAAGCCTGTCGATCGACATGATCCGCAAACTTCACGACCGATTGGGTATATCTGCAGAAGTCCTGATCAGGCCGAGTAGTGGCAAGGTCGCCTGAGCGGGTTCTGTTTCGCTAACAATTTCTTCTCGGCGTGTACCAACACATCAGTCCCACTGACTGACGTGTAGGCAGTCGGGAAGGGCCCGTGTGATAATGGGCGTCGCCCTTGCCATTCAAGACAGCTGCACGAAATGCCCCTCGCTGACTTCGCGGTACTCGCGGCGGGGCGGTGTATAGCCGATTGGCCGCACCGGGCTTTTCAATTCGTCGATGGCCGCGCTGCGCCTCAGGCCACGGCGCTCGGGATCGGGAATCGGCACGGCTGCCAACAGCTTTTTTGTGTAGTCATGCTGCGGGTTGTCGAAGATCGCGGCGCGGGGGCCGATCTCAACGATTTCGCCCAGATACATGACAGCAACCCGGTGGCTGATCCGCTCGACCACAGCCATGTCATGGCTAATGAACAGGAAGGCGAGATTGAATTCTTCCTGCAGGTCCATCAGCAAGTTGCACACCTGTGCCTTGATCGAGACATCAAGCGCCGACACGCTTTCGTCGGCCACGATGACTTTCGGATTAAGCGATAGAGCGCGGGCGATCGCGATGCGTTGGCGCTGGCCGCCCGAAAACTCATGCGGATAACGATCCATCATCTCCGGGGTAAGGCCAACTTTGCGGAGAAGATCGGCGGCTTTGGCCTGAGCTTCCTGCCGCGTCCCCAGTCGGTGCTTGAGGTAAGGCTCTGCGATGGCGGCACCGACCGTCATGCGCGGATTCAGACTCGAAAACGGGTCCTGAAAGATCATCTGCACGCTGCGGCGCATCGCGCGCAGGCTTGGCTGGTCGAGTGAGAGGACATTGTAGCCGTCGAGATGGACTTCCCCACTCTCAGGCTCGACGAGACGCGTAATGGAACGTCCTGTGGTCGACTTGCCGCAACCGCTTTCGCCGACGATTGAAAGGGTTTCTCCCTGGAAGAGGTCGAACGAAACCCCCTCAACCGCATGAACCGCACCTGTTTGCCGACCGAAGAGCCCGCTGCGGATCGGGAAGCGTGTCACGAGGTTCTTGACCGCGAGCACTGGCGTCTTGCCGACATCGACAGTGTTCGCCACTTCGGTCGGCTCGTTTGCCAGACCCGAACCGATGTCGATGATTGGAAACCGCAGCGGCCAGGCACGATCCTGCATCGAGCCGAGCTTTGGGACAGCAGCAAGCAATGCGCGCGTGTAAGGGTGCTCGCCGCGGTGGAAAACCTCAGCCGTTGGTCCTTGCTCGACCACGTCGCCACGCAGCATGACGATGGTACGGTCGGCGATCTCAGCTACCACGCCCATGTCGTGGGTGATGAAGAGAACGGACATGCCCTCTTCCTCTTGCAGCTCTTTGATCAAGTCAAGAATCTGGCCCTGGATTGTCACGTCAAGCGCCGTTGTCGGTTCGTCGGCGATCAAAAGATTTGGGCGCGAAGCCAGCGCCATGGCAATCATCACGCGTTGTCGCATGCCCCCGGAAAACTGATGCGGATAATCGGCGAAACGGTTTGCCGCATTGGGAATGCGCACCTTGTCCAGCATGCGGATCGTCTCGGCACGGGCTTCGATTCTTGTCATGCCCTTGTGCCGCGTCAACACTTCCGAGATTTGCCGTCCGATCGTGAAGATCGGATTGAGGCTGGTCATCGGCTCCTGGAAAATCATTGCCGCCGCATTGCCACGGACAGCTTGCATATCCTTTTCAGTCAGCGCCAGAATGTCATGCCCGTTCAGCCAGATGCGTCCCTCGACGCGACTTTGTGCACGGGCCAGAAGACGCATGATCGACAGCGAGGTGACGCTCTTGCCGGAGCCGGATTCGCCGACAATGGCGACGGTTTCTCCAGGTTTCACGTCGAAGGAAATATTGCGTACGACCGTCCGCCACTGGCCATCGACGAGGAAAGACGTTGTCAGGTCCTCGACGGAGAGAACGGCTGATGTCTCGATCTTTGCGGCAGCTGTTGTTATGGCGTTCATGGCTTTGCGGGTCCGATACTTGACGTGTGCTTCTGATACGGTCTGGTTCAGACTGGCTTGAGCGGTGTGGCAAAGGAAGGCGAGGGGCGTCCCTCCGCGATGCGGGCCGCTTCAAGGGCGGCAATCTTTTCGTCGATCAGGCGGCGGTCGGTCAGGCCGTGCGGATTGGCGCGGGTCGGCATGGTTTCCACGACATGCAGGAAGCGCTCCTGCGCCACGGCATAAAGCCGTCGCAACTCACCCAGAGGATCGGGATGGTCGTCGGTGCGGATGTCGAGCCAGGGATAGTCCTGGTCGCGGCAGATTTTGAGGGCTGCCGACTGCCGTCCCCGTTTGTCGCCACCGGCCGCCTCGCCGGCATCCATCGCCGCCAAAAGCCGTTCGGGGAGGGGCGCACCTTCGGTCTCCTTGTAGACCCGCAAGGTCTCGGCAATGACATTGGGGCCCACCAGCATGTTCCCGGCGACCGATACATTGTCGTCAATGATGTGCCCGGCCCAGTCGATGCATTTTTGACCTGTGAAGGCAGCGTTGCGGCCTTGCCTGTCAATCAGGTGCATTTGTCGTTGTTGGCACCCATCGTCGCGGTCGGTCAGGGTTGCGATGATCGACTCGGGTGACTGGCCATCAGCTAATAGCATCAAGCCGTCGGTGCCGTAGAGCGGGCTGATGAATGCTTGAGTGGCAATGGCGCCGATTCCCCCGCGCATGGAGGGTACGATGGCGCCGACCGCGAAAAAGCGGCTGGCGACGGCGATGCCGAGATGTCCGGTTTCAGGGTCGCGTGCAACGATTGACCAGGTCATGAATTATCTCCCGATCGCATAAGCTTGCATGAGCCTTGGCGTCGCGGCTGCTCGTAGCAAACCGTCAGCATCGCGGCCTGCGGCGGTCAGTCGGCCGACGGTCCAGGGATCAGCCTCGGTGATGTCGTGACCCATGGCTTTCAGCGCCTTGATGGTCTCTGCGCCGATCGAGCTTTCGATCATCACATTGCCCGGCTGGCTGGTGCGCGGATAGAAGGAGCCGGGGAAATGCGCCGTGTGGAACAGCGGCATGTCGATCGCTGCCTGCAGGTTCTGCTTGTGATGCACATAGCGCAGGAAGAAAGACAGCTGCCACTGGTCCTGCTGGTCGCCACCGGGGGTACCAAAGGCAAGCGTTGGTCGCCCTTCGTAAAGCGCGATCGATGGTGTGAGCGTGGTGCGCGGCCGTTTGCCTGGCGCTAGCGAGGTTGGAAGGCCCGGTTTCAGCCAGAACATCTGGGCGCGGGAATTTAGGCAAAAGCCAAGGCCGGGGATGATTGGCGAGGATTGCAGCCAGCCGCCGGATGGCGTGACCGAGACCATGTTTCCTTCTCGGTCGATGACATCCACATGGACGGTATCGCCGCGCTTTTCCGTCAGATGCGACATGGTTGGCTCGTAGACAGCACCCGTGCCGGACATGGAGGCCAGCATTTCCATGGTCAGGTCGTGCTGGTTCTCGAAACCCGGCAATCGGCCGGCACGCAGCTCCATGGATGCGGTGGTACCGATCAGCTTGCGGCGCGCGTCATTGTAGGCATCTGACAGGAGGTGCTCCATGGGCACGCTGGCAAAGGCCGGATCGCCGTAATAGACCTCGCGGTCGGCATAGGCGAGCTTCATGCTCTCGACGATCGTGTGGACGATATCGGCACCCAGCGGATCCATCGCCGCGACATCAAAACCCTTCAGCAGTGCCAGCGACTGCAACAGAACCGGCCCCTGGCCCCATGGTCCTGTCTTGGCGATTGTCCAGCCGTGATAGTCAAACGTTTGCGGTGCTTCCACTGTTGCAGACCAGCCGGCCATGTCGTCAGCGGTCAACACACCCTTGTGGCGGCTGCCGCTGGCATCCATCACCTCGGCAGTCTTCAAATAGTCCTCGATCGCCTCGGCGACGAAGCCGCGGTAGAAGGCGTCGCGGGCTGCGTCGATCTGGTTCTCGCGACCGGTGACGCTTTCGGCTTCCTTGACGATGCGGTTATAGGTGGCGGCGAGAACCGGATTGCGAAACAGCGCATGCGGCTCGGGCGCCACGCCGCCGGGCATCCAGGTCTCATAGGACGTCGGCCATTCCTTCTCGAAGAAATCGGCCAGTCCCTTTATGGTGGCCGAGACGCGCGGCAGCATCGGGTGGCCATGTCCGGCATAGTGGATGGCCGGTTCAAGCACCTCGCGCACGCTCATCGTGCCGTAATTGCGCAGCATCAGCATCCAGCCGTCGAAGGCACCGGGAATAACGGTGGCAAGCAAACCGTCGCCGGGGATCAGCTTCAACCCTTCTGCCGTATAGTGCTCAATCGTCGCCCCAGTCGGAGCAGGTCCCTGTGCACAGATCACCTCCACCTTGCCGCTCTTTGCCGAATAGATCAGCGCTGGCATGTCACCGCCCGGACCCACCAGATGCGGCTCGAGGATCTGCAGCACGAAGCCGGTTGCGACCGCCGCATCGAATGCATTTCCGCCCTTTTCCAGGATGCTCATGCCGACGGCGGAGGCGATCCAATGGGTGGAGGTGACGACACCGAATGTGCCGAGGATCTCCGGGCGGGTTGTGAACTCAGTCATGCAATATTCCTTCGCAGGTATTCGTCAGGATTCCCGGGGGTCGAGCGCATCGCGCAGACCATCGCCGAGCAGATTGAAGCCGATCACGACAAGGAAGATCGCTGCCCCCGGCCACATGGCCATCCAGGGTGCCTGATCGAGGAAGTTCTTCGCGACATTGAGCATCGAACCCCAGCTCGGAGCGGGCGGCTGCTGGCCGAGCCCGAGGAAGGAGAGGCTCGCTTCAGCGATGATGGCGGTTGCCACCGTCAGTGTCGCCTGGACGATGATCGGCGCCGTGATGTTGGGCAGGATGTAGCGGAGCATGATGTCGAGATGGCCAAGGCCGATCGAGCGGGCGCCTTCAACATAATCTTCCGTCTTGATCGCGAGCACTTGTCCGCGGGTTAGCCGCACGAAGACCGGCATTGCTGAGAGCCCGATGGCAATCATCGCATTGCTGAGACTTGGTCCGAGAAAGGCGGCGAGTGCGATCGCCATGATCAGGAAGGGCAGGGCGAGGAACGCTTCAGTGATGCGCGAGATGACCTGATCCACCCAGCCGCCGAAATAGCCGGCAATCAGGCCGAAGGGAACGCCGATGACGACAGCGATCACGACCGAAAAGATGCCAGCCATCAGTGAGGCCTGCGCACCCCAGATCATCCGGGACAGGATATCGCGGCCGATATCGTCAGTGCCCATCCAATGCGCGGCGGATGGTGCCTTGCGGATTGCGGTCCAGCTGGTGGCGAGCGGATCGGCAATCGGCAAAAGGGGCGCCGAGAGCGCCAGGAGCGCAAAGAAGAGGATGATGCAGAGGCCAACCAGGGCGCTGCGATTGGCTTTTAGCTTGCGCCAGGCACGATTGCTGCTTTTGGCTGGTACGATCACATTCACAGTCGGATCAAGCGTCGTCATAAGCTGGCCCTCATGCGCGGATTGAGGATCACGTAGAGCACGTCCGCCACCAGGTTCATCAGGATGAAGCCGACTGCCGTGCACAGAACGACACCCTGCACCACGGCATAGTCGCGGTTGAAAACGGCATCGACGATCAGTTTGCCGAAGCCTGGAATGGTAAAGATCTGCTCGGTCAGCACCGCGCCTGCCAGCAGTTCGCCGAACAGGAGGGCGCTCAGCGTGACGATCGGCAGCACCGCGTTACGAAAAGTGTGGCTGAGGATCACGACCCGTTCCGACAATCCCTTGGCACGCGCCGTACGGATGTAGTCGGCTTTCATCACACTGAGCATGGCCGAGCGAGTATGACGCATCAAAGTGGCAGCGAGTGCTGTGCCCAGCACGAAGGCCGGCATGATCATGGTTTCGATCGAGCGGACGGGATCTACGAAGATCGATTCATAGCCGGACGCTGGCAACCAGCCGAGTTTTACCGAAACCAGCAGGATCAGCATGATTCCCAGCCAGAAGTTCGGGATCGAAAGGCCGGATAAAGCGACTATATTGGCGACATAGTCGATGACTGTGTTTTTCTTGACAGCCGCCAGGATGCCCATCGGCACGCCGATGGCAAAGGCGAAAATCATCGACATGATGGCCAGCTGGATGGTGACGGGCAGCTTTTCCCCGATCAGTTCGAGCACCGGCTGGTTGGTGCGCAGAGATATGCCGAAATCACCCTGAAGCACATTGGCGATCCAGTAGCCGTATTGGTAGATGACGGGATCATTCAGGCGGTACTTCTCCCGGAGGAACTCAATCACCTGTGGATCGCGCTCTTCGCCGGCCATGGCAAGGATTGGATCGCCCGGCAGCAGCTTCTGCAGCGAGAAGACGAAGATCGAGACGATCAAAAGCGTCGGTATGGCGACCAACAGCCGTTTTCCGATGTAGATATGCATGAACATCCGGTCCTGATTTTGGGAAGTCCCTGCGGAGCGTCAGACGCTCCGCAGGAGAGATCGAGGCGGATCAGCCCTTCTTGACGCCGAGCAGGCGGATCATGCCGTCCGGCGAAGGAACGAAGCCCGTCACGTCTTTCTTGGTCGCCCAGATCCAGGACTGGTGGCCGAGATAGATAACCGGCAGGTCGTCGTTGAGTATCTTGCCGGCGGCATCGTATTTCTGCTTGCGCACGGCATCGTCCGCCGTGGCGCGGGCTTCGTTCAGGAGCGTATCAACTTCCGGATTGCAGTATTTGGTGTCGTTGATGCCGCCCTCGCAGGTGACGAACTGATGCAGGTTGCCATCAGGATCGACGCGGCCGGACCAGTCGGAACGGCTGAGCTGATAATTGCCGGCGGTCTGTTCGCTGAGCAGCGTGGCAAACTCGGTGGTCTTCAGGCTGACATCGAAGCCGGCCTCGGCCACCATCGCCTGGACGATCTGCATCATCTGGGCTGCAACCGGATTGTTAGGGATCTGCATTTCGATCGGCACTCGTTCAAAGCCGGCTTCCTTAATCAGGGCCTTGGCCTTCTCGATGTCGCGGGCCGGAACCGGCAGGTCCTTGTTGAACCATGGGCTGTTCGGCGGGTAGGGCTGGTTGCCGCCAACCGCCGTGCCCTCATAGACGACCTGGTTCAGCGCTTCGCGGTCGATGGCCAGCGAAAAGGCCTGGCGCAGGCGCTTGTCCTTGCCCAAGGGGTTGTCGGCGCGCGTGCCATTGGCAATGTTCACGTAGAGCGCCATGTAGCCAATATTGACGACGTCGGCATAGGTGAGGCTGTCGTCGGCCTTGACGGATGCCGCATCGGTCGCGGCCAGTCGCTCGATCATGTCGAGTTCGCCGGAGCGCAGGTTGGCCAGCCGCACCGTGGTGTCAGGGATCGGCAGGTAGGTCACCTTGTCGATGAAGACCTTGTCCTTGTCCCAGTAGTCGGCGAACTTTTCGAGCACGATGCGATCCTGCTGGATGCGTTCGACGAATTTGAACGGTCCGGCGCAGACCGGGGCGGAGCCGAAATTGGCACCCAGTTCGGTAGCAGCTTTCGGTGAGACGATCATTCCGGCGCGGTCCGAGAGCTGCGCGAGCAGCGTGACATCGGGCGCCTTAAGAGTGAATTTGACCTCGTAGTCGCTGGTGGCTTCCACCTTCGAGACCGAGCTCAGCTCGCTCTTGCGCCGCGATTCCGGCAACGTCATGTTGCGCTCGATGGTGGCAACCACGGCGGCAGCGTTGAGTGGTGTGTCATCATGAAACTTAACGCCTTCGCGCAGCTTCATGGTCAGTTCCTTGCCATCGGCTGACCAGGCCCATTCGGTCGCAAGTTGCGGCACGATCTTCAGGTCTGGTGAAACGTCGACCAGCTTGTCGCACATGGCCGTGTAGACGATGCGGCCGACAAAGGTCCGCGACTGGGCAGGGTCGAGCACGTCGGCGTCGTCCTGTAGGCCGATGCGCAGTTCGGCAGACAGTGCGGGGCCGGCAAGCATGGCGCTCGCCAGGAGAATGGTGGATAAACGCGACATTATCTTCATGGTCGAAAATCCTCTGGTCTGGTTCTCTGTTTTCATGGGTGTCGCCGGTTATGGCTCCGGCGTTCAGGTCTGGCCGGCGCTCGCCGGAATGCGTCTGTCAGGAAACCTCGCCCAGCGGGTCGCCCTCCAGATGGTCCATGGATGTTTGGCGGATCAGCCGCTCCTGCAGCATCAAAAGGTGCTGACGCATCGCTTCGCCGGCCTTTGCCGGATCGCGTGAGGCAATCGCATCTATGATCGTGGCATGCTGTGCGTTCGACAGGCTCATGGTGTTTGTGTTGCTGCGGGCGCGCTCGCGGATCGACTGCCAGGCGTCGTCCTGACGCACCCGGTTGATCACGTCGAAGATGGACAGGAAAAGCTGGTTGCCGGCGGCCTGCGCGATCTGGCGGTGTAGTGCGCCGTCCCAGAGTTCCTTGGCATCTGCATCTTCGCTGCCGAGGATCTTCTGGGCGAGCTCGCGCATGCGGTCGATGTCGCTGCTCTTGGCGCGAAGAGCAGCCAGTTGAGCAAGTTGCGGCTCGATACGCAGTCGCACTTCCATGATCTCCATGAAATTGGTTCCGGCGACGATGGTCTCTAGTCGGTCGCTCCATTCGTCAGGTTTCTGACCGGCAAACGTGCCCGAGCCCTGCTTGCGCCAGATCGCGCCCTCGGCCTCCAGGACTTCGAGCGCGCGGCGGATCGCCCTGCGGCTCAGGCCGAGCTTTTCGCATAGTGTCCGTTCGGTCGGCAGTTTCCCATCCGAACCGATGTCGCCGTGGCGAAGAAGCTCCCGCAGCTTTTCCAGGGCGTAGTTGGAGTTTTCCTGGGGTGATATCTCTGGCATGAAAGGTTCGAACCAATTTGCGATTGGTTCAGTGAACGTCGAAACCTGCCGCTCGTCAAGCTGCTTTTTGGGCAGATATGAAAGTGCCCAATATTGCGGCAGGATGATGCGAAAAAAGACGGAAGCTTAGACTCGGAGGAGATCTTGAGAACCTTCCCAGGCTCGCGGAATGGCATCCTGCAAGGGGAACATCGACGGCTTCCTGGGAGCCGATCTCAAGTTGATCTTCGACGCGCCGGCGCGGGCTGCATCCAACCTCGGCTATGGTGTGCTCGTCGTCCATGATGCCGTCACGACCAGTGATCTGGCGTTTGGCGACAGGAGGATCTCCGCCGCCGACGTCCATGCGCCTTTCATGACGGCTCTTGCATTTGCCTATGAGAACGTCGTGATCGGGCATGTTTTCTCAACGCTTAAACATGAAGAAGGCCAGGGTTTTCCCCGGCCTTGTGGTATTCTGCGATCCGTTGCGGATGATGACACTTGGTATAAGTGGCTTGGGGCTCTCAATAGCCCAGGGCAATCCCATCCTTACGGGGTTCAGATGCGCCCATCAGGGTGCCGTTCTCCCAGTCGATCCGCACGACCTGCGCGCCGCCGATCGGATCTTCGGTCGGCACGATCTCGAAGCCACGGCGGGTGAGCTCAGCCTTGGTCTCCGAGGAAACGGTATGCTCGGCCTCGACGCGCGGGACCTTGCCGCCAACCGGGATCAGGCGCGGCAGGTCGATCGCATCCTGCATGTCCATGTCGTAATCGACCACCTTCGAAATCAGATGGGCATGGCCCATGGCCTGGTAGTAGCCGCCCATGACGCCAAAGGACATTTCCGTGCGGCCGTTGCGCGTGACCATGCCCGGGATGATCGTGTGCAGCGGGCGTTTTTCCGGCGCGATTATGTTGGGATGACCGCGCTTCAGCGAAAAACTCTGGCCGCGATTGTGGAGGATGACGCCGGAATTCGGCGCGACGAGACCGGTGCCGAAGCTGTCGAAGATCGAATTGATGAAGCTCACCGCATTGCGGTCTTCGTCGACGATCGAGATGTAGACGGTGTCACGGTGCAGCGGCATCTCGAAATCCGGCAGTTCGGTCATTGCGCGGGTCAGGTCAATCTTCTTAGCCAGTCCCAGCGCGAAGTCGGCCGAAAGGAGTTCATCGATCGGCACGTTTGCCTTGTCCGGATCGGCAATCCAGGCGTCACGCGCGGCATAGGCGAGGCGAGTGGCCTCGATTTCCAGATGCAGTCGATCGGCGGAGTGCGGTTCCAGCGTGTTGTCGAAGCAGGAGAGGATGTTGAGGATCAGCAGCGCAATGATGCCCTGGCCGTTCGGCGGGCACTCGTGGACGGTGTAGCCGCGGAAATTGGTGGTAACCGGGGTCACGTATTCGCCCTCTGCCGTCGCAAAATCCTCCAGTGTGTGGAGGCCGCCATGGGTGTTGAGGTGGGCCACCATGTCTTCGGCGACGGAGCCCTTGTAGAAGCCGTCGCGGCCTTCGGCGGCAATCTTGCGGAGCGTTGCGGCAAGCTTCGGCTGGCGGTGCGTTTCGCCGATGCGCGGTGCCCGGCCGCCTGGCAGGAAGACCTCGGCTGCTGCCTTGTCTGCGGCGAGAAGCTCCTCTTCCTTCTTCCAGTCGCGGTGGACGCGCGGCGAGATGGCATAGCCTTCCTCGGCGTAGCGAATTGCGGGTGCAAGGACCTCGGCGAAGGATAGGCGCCCGTGGTCGGCATGCAGGCGGGTCCAGGCGTCGATGGCGCCGGGGATGGTGACGGCGGATGGAGACTGGCGCGGGACTTCGGTCAGGCCGCGCTCTTCGAACCAGTCTATCGTCAGCGCCTTCGGCGTGCGGCCGGAGCCATTGTAGGCAATAACCTCTGCGCCGCCCTTCGGAGCGTACAAGGCGAAACAATCGCCACCGATGCCGGTGGAGCCGGGTTCGACCACGCATTGCACGGCGCAGGCGGCAATCGCTGCATCCATAGCATTGCCACCCGCCTGCAGGATGTTGATGGCCGTCAGTGTGGCATAGGGGTGGGAGGTCGCAGCCATGGCCTTGGCCGAGACGGCCACCGATCGCGTCGGCTTCTCGAAATTGCGCATCCTTGTCAGTCTCCTCGTATTCATTTGTGCCACGGCTTCAGCCGCGGGATCTGTATGGTGTCATGCGGATCTCCAGGAAGGCTAGTGCCCGGACGATCAGGAAGTTGATGAAAAGATAGATGGCGCCTGCCGCGATGAAGACTTCGATTGCGCGGTAGCTCTGGGAAATCAGGCCCTGGGCGATGCCCGTCACCTCCATCAGAGTGATGATCGAGGCAAGCGAAGTGCCCTTCACCATCAGGATGATTTCGTTGCCATAGGCAGGGATCGACTGACGCAGCGCGATTGGCAGGATGACGAGGCGAAGCGTCAGGACGCGGGACATGCCGAGCGCCTGGGCTGCTTCGCCGAGGCCACGCGGAACGTTCTTGATCGCGCCACGCAGGATCTCGCTGCCATAGGCGGCGGTATTCAGCGTCAGCGCAAGGATGGCGCACCAATAGGGTTCGCGAAACAGCCCCCAGAGGCCGATGGCCTGAAGGGAAGGGCGGAACTGGCCGAGCCCGTAATAGATCAGGAAGATCTGAACGAGCAGCGGCGTGCCGCGGAAGACGGCCACAAAGGTTCTGATGGGCCAGACGACGAACCGGTGTTCGCCTTGCTGGGCGAGTGCCATCAGGAGGGCGAGAACAAAGCCGAGCAGGATCGAGGTGCCGGCCAATTGCAGTGTCAAAGGCACGCCGGAGAGAAGCTTCGGAATGATTTCGAGGAAGAAGCCGAAGTCGATCATCGATGCATGATCCCCCGGGCGGTGCGAGTCTCGGCGATACGGAAGACCTGTCCTGTGATGCCGGCGATGACGAAGTACAGGCCGGCGGCGGCGAGATAGAACAGGAAGGGTTCCCGGGTGGAGCCGGCACCGATCTGTGCCTGTCGCATCAGTTCGACGAGGCCGATGACGGAGATCAGGGCGGAATCCTTCAGAACCAGCTGCCAGACATTGCTGAGGCCCGGGATCGCGTGGCGCAAGAGTTGGGGAATGATGACGAGGCGCAGCATCTGCAGGCGCGACAGGGCCAAGGCTTTCGCGGCGTCGAACTGTCCGCGTTCGACTGCGAGATAGGCGCCGCGGTAGACCTCGGCCTGATAGGCGCCGGAGATGATGCCGATCGCGATGACGCCTGTCGCAAGCGAGGGCAGGCCAACGAAGCCTTCGGAGCCGAAGCTTTTGGCGATCGCGGTGAGGGCGACGGAGCCGCCGTAGTAGAAGAGGTAAATGGTCAGGAGATCGGGCACGCCGCGAAAGACGGTGCCGTAGGCCGAGGCCAGCGACCTCGGGAGACGTTTCGACGACAAGGCGCCGCTCGCGCCAAGGGCACCAAAGACGGCTCCAAGCAGAAAGCCCAGTATCGAGAGCAGCAGCGTCATGGCGGCCGCACCCAGAAGTGCCGCGCCCCAGCCGCCTTCCGCGAAACCAAGCAGATGCAGTTTTTCAAGCATGCGGGCGAACCCCTTTATGGTCTTCCTGCAGCCGGAATTTCGCGAATTCCGGCTGCAGTCGGTTCGCCTTGATCACTTGACCGGGGTGACGTCTGTGCCGACCCACTTCTCGGAAATGCGCTTGATCGTGCCATCGGCGATGGCGGAGTCGATCGCCGCGTTCAGCATGTCCTTGAGTTTGGTGTCTTCCTTGCGCAGACCAGCGCCGGTGCCGAGGCCGAAAACGCCGCCGACGAAGCCCGGGCCGGCGATCGTGTAGTCGGCGAATTCCGGCTTGGCGAGCGTGGCCGCAAGCGCCGTCTGCTGGGCAAAGAGCGCGTCAATGCGGCCGGCGGCCAGGTCGAGGTCGTGCTGTTCGGTAGTCTTGTATTCACGGATCTCGACGGTGTCGCCAAAGTATTTCTTGACGAAGTCGAGGTTGGTCGTCGCCGCCTGCACGCCGACAATCTTGCCCTGAAGGAGCGGCTTCAGTTTGTCGATGGCGGCGATCGCCGCTGCTTCATCCTCCAGCTTGAACTTTTCGGCGGAGACGCCGAGCTTGCCGAGGTCACTGTTCTTGGCGACCGCAAAGCCTGAGGGATCGACGGCGTAAGGCTGGGTGAAGTCAATGGTTTCCAGGCGCTTCGGGGTGATGAACATGCTCGCCATGATGACATCGAACTTGCCGACGGTGAGCGAGGGAATGAGGCCGTCCCAATCCTGGGCAACGATCTCGCAGGTGACCTTCATGCGGGCGCAGAGATCGTTTGCCAGTTCGACTTCGAGGCCGTCGAGCTTGCCGTCCGCCGTGGTGAAGTTCCAGGGCGCATAGGCGCCTTCGGTCGCGATCTTGATCGGTTTCTGCGCATCCTGGGCCAGAACCGGCTGAGTGAATACAAGTGTGGTGAAGACAGCCGTAAGCGCTGCCATGCGATGGATCGTCATGACTTTTCCTCTTCGTTGTTGTGCCGTGGATAGCGGCGGTTCCCCGTCCGTGCCGGATGTACCCCCGGCTGCGGACATATCTTCAGGCTGGGCTCAAGGCCGCCCGGGACTGGCGTAATCGGCAAGCATGGATGCTGTTTCGATGATGTGCTCCTGCATGACTGCCTCGGCATGGCGGGCATCGCCAGACCGCAAGGCGTCGATCAGTTTCTGGTGCTCCTCGCGGGCGGAGAGCGGCTTGTCGACATAATCGAACCAGATGCGCATGTAGGGTTCGATCGCCACATGCAGCGCGGTAATCTGGCGGATCAGCTTCGGGCGACCACTCAGGTTGTAGATGAGCGCGTGAAATTCCTGATGGCGCAGGACCCAGTCGCTGCTGCCCGACTGTCCGGCGCGCTCCATGCGCTCCAGCAGCCGCTCCAGCTCCTCGAAGGTTTCGGAATTCATCCGGGGCGTCGCGAGACGAACGGCCAGGCCCTCAAGCACGGAGCGAATTTCGAAGGTTTCATGGATTTCGTCCAGCGTCAGTCCGGCGACGACGCAGCCGCGATTGGGCCGCAGCGTCACCAAACCATCGGCCGCCAGCCGCCGAAAGGCTTCGCGAACCGGCATTCGGCTCATGCCGATTTCGGCTGCGATCTCTTCCGGGATCAACCGCTCGCCCGGCTTGTATCTGCCGACCCGCAAGGCGCGCTGCAGATGGAGATAGGCCTCCTGCTCGGCCGTGGAAGCAAGATGCGTCGTGGCGGCGGTCGATATCGGCATGTTTGGCTCACTGGATTTTTGTATCCACTCATCCAAACACCGCGTTCGAGAGCCGTCAAGCGCTTTTTGATCAAAAGCTACGGAGGGTCTCAGCGGGCGGGATGGAGGCCGTTTGCGACCCTTTCCCGGACGAGGCGGGTGAAGGCCGCGATCGTGTTGCGGTCCGCGCCGGGCGACGCCACGAGGATGAATTCGACGTCCTCGATCGCTGGCAGGGCGGAAGGGGGCAGTTCCCGCAACCCCGATGGCGCCAGGTTGCGTGGCTGGACAAGCACGCCCATGCCGGCTCGGGCTGCAGCGGTCAGGCCGCTCAGGCTTTGGCAGGAACAGACGATGCGCCAGGGTTGCCCGGCGCGCTCCAGCGCTTCCATCAGGAGCGTTCTTGTGAGGCTCGGAGGTGGGAACACGATCAGCGGCAGGATGGGTTTTGCAAGGACTGCTTCCGGATCGGCGGCAAGCCAGACAAGCGGTTCGCGCAGGATCGCCTCGCCCCGGCGATCGCCCAGGCGACGCTTGGCAAAGACTAGATCAAGGTCGCCCTTGTCCTGCATGTCCGCGAGATCCTTGGAGAGCGCAACCGTAAGGTGGAGCTCGACGGCGGGATAATCGGCAATGAAGTCCTGCAGGAGTGCCGGAAGCTGGCCCGAAACCAGATCTTCGGAGATGCCGAGCCGCAATCTGCCGCGTGGCCGGGCAGCCTCGAAGAGGGACGCCGTCTGCCGTTCGAGTGATAGAAGTTGCCGGGCATGCGGAAGGAGGGCTTCGCCGTCGGCCGTCAAGCGCACGCCGTGGGTGTCGCGGTCAAGCAGGCGCCGGCCAAGCACCTCTTCGAGGCGCTGCAGGTGCTGGCTGACGGTCGACTGTCGCAGGCCCAGTTTCCGGCTGGCATGGGTGAAGCTGGCGAGCTGGGCAATCGACACGAAGCTGCGCAGGTGAACGAGGTCGAGCATATCACGTTTTCCGATGACTGTTATTTCTTGCATCGGATTTAACGATAACTAGTCTCAAGACGCTGTCCAGCTGGATCCCTCAGATGAAACGCTTCCTACCAGATACTTTCACGCTGTTGCTCGTCGCCATGGTTGTGCTGGCAAGCCTTCTACCGATCTCCGGAGAGCCTGCGGAATGGTTTGGGCTGGCGACCAGTTTGGCGATCGCGCTGCTTTTCTTCCTGCATGGCGCACGCCTTTCGACCGATGTGGTCGTGACGGGCTTCCTGCACTGGCGGCTCCAGAGCTTCATTCTCGCGGTCACCTTCCTGGTCTTTCCACTGCTCGGTCTATTGATGGGTTTCCTATCGCCGTGGTTGATCCCGCCGGCGCTCTATCTTGGCCTTCTCTATGTCTGCGTTTTGCCATCGACAGTGCAATCCTCCATCGCATTCACATCGATCGCCGGAGGCAATGTGCCGGCCGCCATCTGTGCTGCTTCGGCGTCAAACATTCTGGGCATGTTCCTGACGCCTGCGCTTGTTGCGGTGCTCTTTTCGGCAGGGGGGCATGTCGGGGTGTCGCTGGATATGATCTGGAAGATCATGCTGCAACTGTTTCTGCCCTTCGTCCTCGGACAGTTGTTGCAGCCCTTCATCGGCAACTGGATCCGGGCGCGCAAGTCCCTGCTTGCGCCCGTTGATCGTGGTTCGATCTTGATGGTCGTCTATCTCGCCTTCTCCAATGCCGTGATCGAGGGCATCTGGTCTGAACTCTCCACCGCGGACTTGGCCTTGGTGATCGGTCTGGATGTTGCCCTGCTTCTCGCAGTGCTGTTGATTACCGCGTTCGGAGCGAAATTGTGCGGCTTCAGCCGGGAGGACCGGATCACCGCGATCTTCTGTGGATCGAAAAAGAGCTTGGCAAGCGGTGTGCCGATGGCCGGCGTCATCTTCGCCGGCCAGTCGGTTGGCGCAATCGTGCTGCCGCTGATGCTCTTTCACCAGATCCAGTTGATGCTTTGTGCGTGGCTCGCGCGGCGGTTTGTCCTTGCCGCGCCGGAGCCGGTTCTCATGTCGTCTCAGCAGTCGCCCGGAAAATAGGTTCTGCAGCGGTTCGGTCAGGCTTGCTTCAGAAAAGAGCCAGATGAAACCCGGCGATCATGTGTAGGTTGCTGCAAGACCGCCATCGATCGGCAGGTCTACCCCATTCACCCACCGGGCATCTTCCGAGCAGAGGAAGAGGACGAGCCCTGCGATTTCATCGGCTAGCGCCGGGCGTTTCATCCAATGGGCGTTTGCCTGGACACGTTCTTGGCCAAGCATGGTCACGAACTCGCCGAGGATCGGGTGACACGGGACCGGGGGGGAACGGCATCCGCTAAGCGCCGGCCCGGCTAGCAGCAGCCATTGTAGGCTTGGTTCCACTCAGCGAGCGACGTCTTGATGAGGGGCCAGTCCCGCCGCAATGTCTCAAATCGTCGGACAGATTGTCGGTAGCTGCTGCGCAGTTCGTTTTCCAGGGCATCGAGGTCTATGCCGGGTAAACGTCCCTGCGAGACGATGGTCTTTCCCGCCACGATCACCTGCAGCACATGTCGTGCATTTGCGCGTGCAAAAAACAGGTCGACAGGCTCAACCTCCATGATCCTGTCGCGATCGAGGCGGTCATAGTCCAGCTCAAGAAAGTCGGCCGGTTCTCCCGCCGCAATGCTGCCGGTACCGGGCGAGCCGATAGCCTGGCGTCCATGGGCGACGCTCTGCCGGAGGAAGTCTTGCCGCGACCAGTTCTCGGCAAAGCCCGTTCCACCGTGCAGAGCGTTGGCAAGCCGGATCTCGCGGATCATGTCGTCGTCCTCGTCGAAGGCCTGACCATCAACACCGATCGCGACATTGCAGCCGCGCCTTCGCGCATCGGCAACTGGCCCAAGGCCGGAGCGCAGATGCAGGTTGGATCCGGAGTTGGTGACGATGCGGCAACCCGCGTCTGCGATCATAGCCAGCTCGTGTGCACGGGCATGGACGCAATGCGCCAGGGTCAACCGCGGCGAGAGCAGGCCGATGTGCTTGAGATAACTGATGATCCCTTGCGGGAAGGTGAGGTCCGCCCACCGTCTCTGATAGGGCGTCTCAAGGAGGTGCATATGGACCCTGCGACCGGTTTGCGCAGAGCGCTGAGCGATGGCCTGGAGCAGTTCGTCGGAACACCATTGCACGCCCGCCGGTCCGAACTGCACATCGACCATCGGTCCCTGGATGGCTTCGGCGATCTGTTCCGTCGCCTCGATCAAACGCTCGGGAGATAGGGGCGGCCGGCAAAAGGTTTCCCGCAGCAGAGCCACGGTGCTGGCCGGAAGCTTATCGAGGAGCTCCGTGTCGTCGCCATAGACGAGCGGGTTGCGGTCCCTGATCGCCGGGGCGAAGGCAATCCTGACGCCAACGTCCCGTGCGGCCCGTGCGACTTCGAAAGCTTCCTCGACAGGGTCGAGCTTGCCGCTGGGCCGTGTATAGTGAACCATGACCGCACCACAGCCGGAAAGAGCCGCCCGCGCGAGCGGCGCCAAGGCGGCCTTGTAGGCATCCGGCGGGGTGGCAAGGATCGTTCTCGGCAACCATGCCTCGAGAGGCAGAAAGGCGGTTCCGAAGGATGACATTGGCAGTGGCCGAACATGATCATGGGCATTGGCCAGCGCCGGGATCACCAGAGTGCGCGGGACCCCGGCCGCCACAGGGCCGGCGTCTTCCACCGCCGTGATGACGCCGTTCTGCCACCGAATACGGCGGTCCTTCTGCGGGCCCTGAGGCTCGCCGATCGTGTGGCTGGCGTATAACTCTCCGGAATGCGTCATCGGTTACGGTCCGGTCATAAGCTGAAACCAGCTGCTGAGCCGTTGCCGCGCGGATCATGGGCACCTTCCACACTTCCATCGTCGGACAGGTGGATCACGCCTGCCTGTCCGAAAATTGGTGAAAGGGCGGGGAGCATGGCAACTTCATGGCCGAGGGCCGAGAGTGCTTCGGCCTCTTGTGGACGTACCGATCCCTCGATCTTCAGGCTGTCACGGCTGTCGGAGAAGGTTCGTCCCAGCAGGAAACGTGGCTGGGCCAGCGCCTGCTCGGGTGTCATGCCGTCGTCAATCAGGCTGGTCAGCAGAACGGATAGCGTCTGTGGCTGACCGTCGGCACCCTGCGTGCCGTAGAGGAGATAGGGGTCGCCGTCGCGGATGGCGACGCCCGGGTTTAGGGTGTAGAAGGGCCGCTTGCCGGGCGCCAGGTAATTCGGGTGGCCGGGTTCAGTCGAAAAGGCCGCGCCACGATTTTGCCAGAGGATGCCTGTCCCAGGAACGGTGACGCCACTGCCCCAATCAAAATATGTGCTCTGCAGGACGCTGGCGCAACGTCCCTGAGGATCTGCGACGGCAAAGAAGACGGTATCTGCGTCGTTGACCGGATGGGGCCAGGGCATCGCGCATGTGGGATCGATCCTGCGCGCGGCGGCGTCGAGCTTGCCTGCCTCGAGCATGGCTGCGGCCGGGTGATTGTTTCCAGTATCGATGTCTGGATCGGCGACTGATGACCGCTTCAGGAAAGCCTGCTTGGTGGCCTCTACCAGTAGATGGATCCGGGCGGCGGTTCCCGGGGAAGTTTGCGCGAGATCGAACCGGGAGAGGATACCCATGATGGTAAGCGTCGAGCAGCCCTGCGTCGGAGGCGGCGGCGCCAGGAGGAGAGTTCCGCGGTAATCCAGCGTCAGTGGATCGACTTCGCGCGTGCGAGTGGCAGCCAGATCTGAGGCGTTGAGCGGCGACCCTGTTCTTGCCAAGCCATCCGCGATCACCTGCGATAGTGGACCCTCGTAGAAGCTGCGGTATCCGTCGTCCGCAAGGCGCTGGAGGCTTGCAGCCAACTCCGGTTGGCGCAGGAGCCCCGCGTCGCTGCGATGGTTGAAGATTTCGGAAAATCCGGGCCATGCGGGATGATCGTCAGCGCGAAAATCCAGCCAGAAATCCTGGGAAGGACTTGGGACATAGCCGCCCTCTGCCAGTTCGATCGCTGGGGCTACCAGGTCCGAAAAACTTTCCTGACCGGCCCAGTTTGCTTCGCTGAAGGTGAGTGCATGACCCCAGCTGTCGACAGCACAGGCGGAGGTCAGCATTGCTGACGGGCCACGGGTTGGAATGCCGTCTTTCGGAACGGTGACCCCGGCGGCCGCCTGGCCTATGCCAAGAAAGCAGCGACGGCGCCCCTCCCGGTCGCAGACCAACCAGACGGCATCGCCGCCCAGGCCGCAAAAATGGGGCATAACGACGGCGAGAACGGCACCAACTGCAACCGCTGCCTCGATCGCGTTGCCTCCGCCTGCCAGCACGGATCTGCCGGCTTCCGTTGCGAGCGGGTGAGGGCTCACGACCATGCCTGATTTCAGTCGGTGGGGGTTTGTTGGCTGCATGGATGTTGCTCGCAAAGGGTTTGTGGCCGGCGGCAGGAGCCGCCGGCCGTGCCATTGGATCAGTTGACCGTGTAGGTGAGCTTGCGCTCTTCGAGCGGCGGCAGGAACTGGCGGTCGAAGATCTGTTCGGCCGTCGGCTTGGACGGCAGCTGATAGCCTTCGGCCACGATGTCGATGGAGCGGGCAAGACGGCTGTCATCGACATCGCCCAGTCCGAGCTTTTCGACTTCCGGGGAGACGATCAGGTTCTCGTAAGAGAATTTGAGGCGGTCGTGCTCCAGGTCACGCTTGACGAGGTTGTCGTAGGCGACGACGGAATCCATGCCCTTTTCGGTGTCGAGCCCAATTTCGATGGCGGCCTTGTTGACCGCACGGACCAGGCCGGCAACCGCTTGAGGATTCTCGGCGATCAGCTTCTGCGACACCATGAGGCCGTTCGAGTAGAGATCAAGGCCGTGATCACCGAACAGCAGCCAGTTATAGTCCTTTGCGGGATCCTGGCGGTTGTTGATCAGGTTGAACCAGCTGGTGATGTTGAACACCAGCGCGCCGTCGATATCGCCCTTGATCAGCATGGGTTCCTGCAGGTTCGGACCCATGTTGTCGATCCTCACCTGGGTCATGTCGACCTTGTTGAGGGTGGCAAGGACAGTGACCAGGCGGGTCGTCGGCGTTCCCTGCGCTCCACCGAGCGTCTTGCCGATGAGGTCGGCCGGCGTGGTGATATTCGTCTCCTTCTTGCTGACGATTGCGAAGGGGGGCTTGTTCCAGAGCTGGTAGACCATCACAGGCGCTTCATCCGGACGGGTCGCGGCATTCTGGATGATGGCGTTGATGTCGCCGAAGCCGGCATCATAGGTGCCCGACATGATGCGCGTGACGGTGGCTGCCGAGCCTTCGCCCTGGTCAATGGTCACGTCGAGACCTTCCGCTTCGAAATAGCCGGCCTCCTTGGCCAGCAGAAAGGCAGCGTCCGATCCTTGCGTCTTCCAGCCCAGCGTGAACTTGATGGCGGTGTCGGCAAGCGCCGCGCTGTTGAGGCAAAGGCCCAGAGCGACGGTGGAGAGAAATGTCTTCAGCATGGTGAGCTCCAATTGTTCGAGGGTCAGGCGGTGGTGGTGAGATCGTTGCGGCGGTTCGCCCAGCCGGCGACACGCATTTCGATGAGAGAGAAGGCGGCGTAGAGAAGCACGCCAAGCACTGCGAGAATGAACAGTCCCGCAAAGACCAGCGGCACGTCGAAATTCGAGGATGCCGTCATCATGACGTTGCCGATGCCTCGATTGGAGGCGACCGTCTCGGACAGGACGGAGCCGACGAAGGCAAAGGTCGCGGCGATTTTCAGAGAGGCAAAGAAGAAGGGCATGGTGCGCGGCAGCCCGACATTCCAAAGGATGTCCAGCTTGCTGGCGCCCATCGACTTCAAGACGTCCTCAAGTTCAGGCTCGCTGGTGGCGAGACCCGTTGCGATGTTGACGACGATCGGGAAGAAGCACATGGCGAGCGCCGTCAGGATCGCCGGCACGGAACCGGATCCGAACCAGAGGACGAAGATCGGAACGACGGCCACCTTGGGGATGGAGGAAAAGCCGATCAGCAGGGGATAGGCCGTATCGTAAGCAATCCGCGAGGTGCCGATACAAGCCCCGATCAGCAGGCCGACCGTGACGCCGAGGAGGAAGCCCACCATCGTCGTCCACAGTGTCTGCAGGATATGCGGCCAGAGGACACCGAAGCGGTCCACCAGGGTCGTCATGACCTGCGAGGGGCGGGGCAGGACGAGGTCGGAAACCTGCAGCGCGATGCAGAGGATTTCCCAGAGGCCGAAGAAGGCGAAGATCAGAAATGCTGCCCAGAAACGGCGGCGAATTGTGTAGGACATCTCAGGCCTCCTCGGCGACGTCGGTGCGGGCATCGATGATCAGCTCGCGCAGGCGCTGGTTAAGCGCCGTGAATTCCGGCTCGAAGGTCATTGGGACCGTGCGGGGTCGGGCGAAGTCGACGGTGCTGTCGTCGATGATCCTGCCGGGGCGGGCGCTCATCACACAGATGCGCGATGCCAGAAAGCCGGCTTCCTTGAGGTCGTGCGTCACCAGCAGAACCGTCGGTTTGCGCTTCATCCAGAGCGACTGCATCGTCGCCCAGAGCTCCTCGCGGGTGAACTGATCGAGCGCTCCGAAGGGTTCGTCGAGCAGGAGAAGGCTCGGTTCATGGACCAGTGCACGACAAAGATTGGCGCGCTGCAACATGCCCCCGGACAGCTGCCAGGGGTAGTGGTTCGCGAAGCGCTGTAGCCCGACATCGGCCAGAAGGGCTTGGACGCGATCGCGGTACTCCGTATTCTTCTTGGAACGGTACTGCGAGCGGAACGGGCGCACGATCTTCAAAGGCAGCATGACGTTGCGTTCGATGGTCAGCCAGGGAAGGAGCGTGGGGTTCTGGAAGGCCATGCCGATGCGCAGAGCCTTGGCGCTGACTTCCTTGCCGCCTACGATCACCGCACCGCGGCTCGGCTGCAAAAGGCCGGAGGCCAGTTTCAGAATAGTAGACTTGCCGCAGCCGGACGGGCCGACGAGCGCGAGGAACTCGCCCTCGGCAATCTTGAGGCTCGTTTCCTGCAAGGCCGCAACTGCTCTTTCCCCGCGGCCAAAGGATACGCCCGCCTGCGACAGCTCTACCGCCACAGGATGCCTGTCTCTCGTTTCTGAATAATCGATCATGCACCTCACCTTCAGTTGCTGCGAGAGGTGTATGCAATGGGCGTGCCAGACGGTCACAAGGAGGACGAGGAGCAGGAATCAAGGCGGTTTCAACAACACGGAATGTCCATGCGAAAAGTGCATGCAATTAATTTGTGCAGTTTGCTTGCTGTCGCGGCATTGATGCGAGTTGAAAAAGCGGCGTGGGTGGATTATCCAGAGCGGCATGAAGGGAACTTGTCATGGCATCTGAGAAGCGTCGGCCGCGGAGCGAAATCGATCGCGTCCAGGGCATTTGCCATGCTCTGCGCACGGCCATCATCGAACGCGCGCTATTGCCGGGGGACCGGCTGCCCGAAGATGCGCTTGGTGAACGTTTCGGCGTCAGCCGCACGATCGCCAGGCATGCGCTTGGTCAGCTCGCATCCGAAGGTCTGGTGGACCTGAGACGAAATCGAATTGCTGTTGTGGCGACGCCCTCATTTGAGGATGCCAGGGACATCTTCGACATCCGTGTCGATCTTGAGCGCCAGGTTGTGCGCCATCTGGCGGGCAAGCTGACGGACGCACAAGTCAAGCAGTTGAAGGCGATCGTTGAGGCAGAGCATGAAGCTCGCCACGGCGCAGAAGGCACGTCAATCCGCCTGGCCACAGAGTTCCATGTTCGGCTTGCGGAAATGACTGGCAAGCCGATCCTCGTTCGCTACGTGACGGAGATCTGCTACCGCGCCGGTCTGTCCCTGTCCGCTTTTGCGCGGCCGCATTCCTCTGACTGCGCCGTCAGCGAGCACCTGGAACTGATCGATGCCATCAAGCAGGGCCCCGCCGAGCGGGCCTGCGCGTTGATGGATGAACATCTGGAAGCCGTCGCATCGCGAGCGCTGCTGCAAAGCGCGGGCGCCAGAAGCCGGGATCTCATGAATATCCTTGCACCCTACGCCGACTGACACTTTCTGAGCGGCGATCTCATTGGCTTGCGCAGGTGGGATCGAGGATCCATTCGGCGCTGTCGTTCCAGACGTCGGTCTCGACGATAAGCCCGTTGCGCACGACGAAGCGGTCGACATAGCGATTGTTGTCGAAGCGTTGCCCGCTCGGCCATTCGCCGTAAAGGTATCCGAGGCTGTAGACGATCGTCTCGCCTTCGCCTGGCATGACATCGTAACGCTCGATACGCTTCTTGACCCATTTGTAGCGAGAGGCATTGAACCCTGTCGGACCGCTTGGCGTGTCAAACACCCGGTTGCCTGTGAACCTGCAGATGAAGCTTGCATCCACGTATCGCGCTGCCCGAACGGGATCTGGCGCCATGGAGGCTTCCAAATAATCCTTGACTGCCTGAAGGTCACGCTGGGAGCTGTCGTTCATTTTGTCATCCCCGTCTGTTGCCATGTTCGGCATTAAACTGCATACAGTTCCATTACTCAATACATAATCCGGCTTCAAGCATGAGTTCCACTCCCATTTTCGATACCCTGATCCGCAACGCAGCCCTCCAGGGTAGTCAGTCTTTGACGGACATCTGCATTCGCGATGGGCGCATCGCCGAGATCATCCCTGTTGCGCAGCGCCGGGAAGCAAAAGCCCGTGTCGTCGAAGACGTCGGCGGTCGTCTGGTGCTGCCGGGGTTCGTGGACACCCATGTGCATCTGGACAAATCCTGTCTTCTTGCGTGCTGCAGGGGTGTTGGGGGAGGGCTGAAAGGCGCAGTTGCGGCAGTGTCACGGCTCAAGCAGGATTTCACGGAAGAGGACGTCTACCGGCGCGGTGCCAGAACCATCGAAATGGCTATCCTGCAGGGCACAATGCATATGCGCACGCATGTGGAGGTCGATCCGCGCGTCGGTCTGCGAAGCCTTGCTGCTATCCAACGGCTGAAGCGCGACTATGCCTTTGCCATTGATCTCTCCGTTTGCGTCTTTCCGCAGGAAGGCCTGTTTAATGATCCCGGTACCGAGGCGCTGCTTGAGAGGGCGCTGGACGGTGGCGCGGATCTTCTCGGCGGATGTCCCTACACGGACAGCGATCCTGCCGCGCATATGGAGCGTCTGTTTGAAATGGCAGTGAGCCATGACGTCGATCTCGATTTCCACCTTGATTTCGACCTTGATCCGAGCTGGACCCATATGCCTGACATCTGTCGCTTGACGGAAGCTAGGGGGTGGCAGGGGCGGGTGGCGATCGGCCATGTCACCAAACTGGCCGCAATGGAGGAGGCGGCATTCGATCGTCACGTTTCGCAGTTGTTGGCCGCCGGGGTTGCGGTTACGGCCCTTCCGTCGACTGATCTCTATCTCAATGGGCGCGACAAGGGGTTTCGTGCGCCGCGGGGCGTGGCGCCCGTGCATGTCTTGGCTGAGCGCGGCATCACGACGTCTATTGCGACGAATAACGTCATGAATCCCTTCACGCCTTACGGCGATTGCTCCTTGCTGCGCATGGCCAATCTCTACGCAAATCTGATGCACATTGGACCCGAAGGCTTCTCCCTGTGCCTTGATCTGATCACCCGAGATGCTGCCCGGCTGATGCGTATCGACGCCTACGGGCTTGCGCCTGCCGATTTTGCAGATCTGATCATTCTCGATGCGACAGATGAAGACGAGGCTTTCGGCAGCATTGCTCCCGTCTTGATGGGTTTCAAGAAAGGCAGGAAAACCTTCGAACGACGAGCAGAAATTCTGGCATGCTCGGTGAAAGGTGATCCGACAGCCTGAAACTGTTGCCGCACACGCAGCAAGATCCGTTGGCCGGACGGTCGATCTTAGTGTCGAGCGCAAGCTTGGTCGGCCTCCGACTTGGACGTCGAAGATCGACATCCCCACAATTTCTTCCGACGCCAAGCAGTGGCGGGTGAGGGGTGAAGACGCTGTCCAGACCTGATGGCAGATGTCAGTCCCCTTGACCTTGACAGGTCAGGCCGCCTGCAATACCGATGATTAATCGTTTAATCACGCGAGATCACGGCAAATGGCAGGCCAACGACCAGGTGCAAATCTCGGCAATATCGCGAAAGCGCTTGGCGTTTCTGTCGCCACCGTATCCAATGCACTCACGGGCAAGGGACGCGTGTCGGCGGAATTGATCGAGAGTGTCAGGGCCAAGGCTACCGAGTTGGGCTATACGCCGAGCCATATTGGGCGGGCTTTGCGTACCGGGCGCAGCGGCGTTTTGGGGCTTGTTCTGCCCGACATTGCCAACCCGCTGTTTCCGCAGATTGCTCAGGCGATCGAATTTGCCGCGAGCAGTGCGGGCTACGGTGTGCTGATCGCGGATTCCCGCGGTAGCGTCTCGATGCAGACAGAGGCGATCAATCGCCTCATCGAGCGCGGCGTCGACGGAATCGTCATTGTACCTCGGCTTGGGACCCGGATTGCCGATATCGGCTGCCCTGTCGCTGTCATCGACAGCCCCTCGACCCCCGGCAATACAGTTTCCGCCGATCATTGGCAGGGCGGGCAGGCTGTGGCCGAGCATCTTGTATCGCTGGGACATCGCAAGCTTCTGCTGATCGGAAACAACCCTGCGTCCAATGTACAGGGCGACCGTATCGGGGGGATGAAATCGGCTCTGCCTGCCGGTGGCCAGGCGGGTGTCTTGTGGATCGAGGCGCATGAAGAACGTCATGGCCGCGGAGCTCTGCTCGGTTTGCATGCGAAGGTCGAGGAAGGTTTCACCGCCTTTGCCGCCGTGTCCGATCTGATCGCGCTGCGTGTTCTGACGGAACTGCAGAGTGCCGGTCTCTCCGTCCCGGCGGATGTCAGCGTGACCGGCTTTGACGATCTCGTCTGGTCCTCAGTGGTTACGCCGAGCCTCACCACCGTGCGCATGAACATGGCCGCCATCGCCGAGATCGCCATTGCCGCTCTTGTGCGGGTGATCGAAGCGGATGCCGTAAATAGCGATGACATTCCGAGGATGGCGACGAGCACTGCTGTTGCCGCCGAGCGAAGCAGCGTTCCAATGACGTTGATCGTCCGTCAGACCTCGGGAGCGCCATGCCCCTCTTTCCGTGATGAACCAATAAAATCGATAAAAGGAGAACGCACATGACTAAGACACTACTGGCCTCGGCCACCGCGCTGATGTTGACGATGGGGGCAGCGCAAGCTCAGGAAAAGACCCTGACGATCTCCGTCTATGCCTTTGCGCAGGACGAATTCAAGGAGATCGTCTATGATCCCTTCGAAGCCAAATGCGGCTGCAAGCTTGTCGTCGAGACCGGAAACAGTGTCGAACGGCTGGCCAAGATCGAGGCGAACAAGGCAAATCCGGTTATCGATATGGCCGTCGTTTCCATGGCCGACGCGCTCATGGCTTCACGGGGCGATCTGATCGAAAAAATCGACACCTCCAAGCTCAGCAATTTTGACAAGCTCTATGACATCGCCAAGGACCCGAACGGCGATGGTATGAGCGTTGGTTACACGTTTTACGCGACGTCGATCGTCTATCGGACTGACAAGATGACGATCGAGTCCTGGGCTGACCTGCTGAAACCCGAATATGTTGGCCATGTCGCGTTTCCGAACGTGACGACCAACCAGGGGCCGCCGGCTCTCTACATGCTGGGTCAGGCGCTGGGCAAGGATACCCCCGATCTTAAGGGAGCCATCGAAGCCGTGGGCGCGCAGAAGGACGAGATCGTGACTTTCTATGTGAAGTCATCGCAGCTCGTGCAGCTGATGCAGCAGGAAGAAATCTGGGCGGCACCGATCGGTCGGTTCTCCTGGGCGCCGTTCACCAAGCTCGACCTGCCGCTCGGCTGGGCGTCGCCGAAGGAAGGCCAGACTGGCGGCATGAATGTCATGGTCGTCACCAAGGGGTCGAAGAATCAGGATCTGGCACTCGAGTTCATGGATTTCTGGCTTTCGACCGACGTCCAGACCAAGCTTGCCGAAAAGCTGGTCGACAGCCCGGCGAACCAGGAGGTCAAGGTTTCCGATGAGGTCGCCAACAATCTGACCTATGGTGAGGAGACTGCCAAGAGCCTCAAGCTGATCCCCTCCGCCGACGCGCTCGACAACCGCGATGCCTGGCTGTCCGAATGGAACGCCAAGGTCGGGCAGTAAGCTTCGATCACACGAATGCCTCCCAAGGCAAAGGGGCGCGGCGATCGGACATCAGCTCGAAGCTGCGCCCCGACTGTGACTTTGGTCACCTCCATGAAGGGCGAATTGCCATGTTCAACAATCGGGCGGAAGCTCTGGCGCTAGCCCTGCCGGCAGCAATATTTGCGGCCGTGGTCTTCCTCGTGCCTGTCATTCTTTTGCTGTCTGAAGGCTTTCGCTCGGCCGATGGCTGGACGCTGTCGGCCTATGGGGATTTCTTCTCCCAGCCTCTCAACCAGACCGTATTCCTGCGCACGCTTCGGCTCGGCGTCACGGTGACCGCGGTTGCCGCGGTCATCGGTTACGCGGCAGCCTATGCCATTGTCAGCCTGCCGCCCGGCGCCAAGGGTCGGATGATCGGTCTGGTCGTCCTGCCGCTTATGATTTCGCCTGTTGCCCGCACCTACGCCTGGATCGTTATTCTCGGGCGCACTGGAATCGTAAACCAGGCATTGATGGCTGTCGGTTTGAGTGACGAACCGTTCCGGATCCTGTTCACCGAAACCGCCGTTTTCATCGGCCTGCTGCAGCTTTTCCTGCCGCTGATGATCATCTCGCTGGTCAGTGCGCTTGAGAATTTGCCGCGGGATGCCGTGCCAGCAGCTCGGGTGCTCGGCGCAAACTGGTTCCAGGTGTTCTGGAAGATCATTCTGCCGCTGACCCGGGAGGGCCTGGTGGTCGGCGGAACGCTCGTCTTCACCGGTTCGATGACCGCCTATATCACGCCGGCCATTCTGGGCGGCTCCAAGGTGCTGATGCTGGAGACCTTGCTCTATCAGCAGGTGACTGTCGCCAACAATTTCGTTGCCGCAAGCGTCATCGCTTTCATTCTGATCGTCATGAGCTTTGCCGCGAACATTCTTTTGAAGCGCATCGCAACGGCAAGGAGCAAGACATGATCCAGAGACTGTTTGCCCCGCTCACACTGGCGCTGGTGCTGCTTTTCCTGATCGGGCCATTCCTGATCATTGTCGCCGCATCGTTTTCTGCCGGGGACACGCTTGCTTTCCCGCCACAGGGATTTTCCTTCAAGTGGATCGTCAAGGTGTTCACCATCGAAAGCTTCCGGCAGAGCTTCCTGATGTCGATGTTCCTGGCGATCGGCGGCACGTTCGTAGCCCTCATGCTGGGGATCCCAGCCTCCTATGCCATGTCGCGCTACAGGCTGCCGTTCTCTGAGACCGTCCGCACGATTGTCTCGGCACCGATCATCGTGCCTGGCATTATCGTCGGCTTGGCATTGCTCCGCTATTTCGTTGTGCCAATCGGTGTGTCGATCACGCTGGCTCTTTTCCTGGCCCATACCGCGCTAGTTCTGCCTTATGCAGTGCGTGTCGTCTCGGCGAGCCTCAACAATTTGCGCTCTGATATCGAGGAGGCAGCGGTTCTGCTCGGCTCATCGCGGCTCGGAGCCTTCACGCGCGTGGTCTTGCCAAACATCCGCGGAGGGATCCTGTCCGCCTTCATTCTCGGCTTCGTCACCAGCTTCAATCAGGTTCCGGTTTCGCTGTTCCTGTCGGGGCCTGGCGTTCGCACCCTGCCGATCGACATGATCGGATACATGGAGATCGTCTTCGATCCGTCGATCGCCGCGCTTTCTTCACTGCTCGCCTTCCTGTCAATCGGCATCGTATTTGCCGCCGAACGTTTTCTGGGGTTTTCCCGCTATGTCTGACGCATCCTTTCTGACACTCGATAAGCTGTCTCTCGCCTACGGGAATACGATCGCCGTCAAGGACCTCGATCTTGAAGTCCGAAAGGGCGAACTGCTTGCTCTTCTCGGTCCTTCGGGCTGCGGCAAGACCACGACGATGCGCTCGATCGCCGGATTGATGAACCCGGTCAGTGGCAGGATCCGACTTGATGGATCGGATATCACACGGGTATCGGCCAACAAGCGCGCGGTTGGCCTCGTTTTCCAATCCTATGCGCTGTTTCCGCACCTCTCGGTGTTCGACAATGTTGCATTCGGTCTCAAGCTGAAGGGTATGCGCGGTGCCGAACTGGAAGCAAAAGTCTCGGCCGGTCTGAAGTCCGTCGGCCTGTCTGCCTTTGCCAACCGCAAGACGCCCGAGCTTTCCGGTGGCCAGCAGCAGCGTGTGGCGCTCGCCCGCTCCATGGTCATGGAGCCGAAGGTGCTGCTGCTTGACGAGCCGTTGTCCAATCTCGATGCGCGCCTGCGCCTCGAGATGCGCACCGAACTGCAGCGTGTGCAGAAGGAGAGCGGCGTGACCATGATCTTTGTCACCCATGACCAGGTCGAGGCCTTGGCGCTGGCGGACCGGATTGTGGTGATGAAGGGCGGAGCGATCGAGCAGATCGGGACGCCTCAGGAAATTTACAACCATCCTGTCTCGCGCTTCGTTGCCGATTTCGTCGGCTTTGAAAACATCTTTGCCGTTCGTGACGGCAAGCTTGTCACGTCTGGTGGCGATATCAGCCTTCGTGACGGACTTCCCGTGGCTGAGGGATTGGCCTGGCGTCCACGCGCGGTCACCATGGGCTCAGGTCCGCTGACGGGTGTCGTGCGCGGCGTTTCCTTCGCCGGAGGCACGCGTGAATATGTGCTGGAGTCGCGCCTCGGCGTGATCAAGGCAGAGGTAGACGCGGCTTTGCCGGCACATGGACTTGGCGCCGAAATCGCTTTTGATCTGCCGGTTGCCGACGCCGCTCCCCTTCAACGGTTCGGGTAATCGCGCATGGGGATCTGGATCGATACGGATATGGGTTTCGATGACATTGCGGCTATACTGGTCGTCTTGCATCAGGGCCTTGAGATAGACGGTGTCTCGCTGGTGTTCGGCAATACCCCGCTCAACCAGGTTAAACGCAACGCCGCTGGCGCAAGAAAGGCCTTCGATTGGCGCTTTCCGATCTATTGCGGGCGGGAGAGACCGGTGATGGGCGCCTTGGAGACGGCGCAGGAAATCCTCGGTGAAAGCGGCATCCCGACGACTGGCCTGACGCTGCCAGAAGGCGGTGATCTGCCCGGCGGCGACGCATTTTCCGCCCTTTGCACCTGGCTTGAGAAAGCTACCGCGCCGCGCCGGATCCTGGCGCTCGGGCCCTTGACCAATCTTGCGGCGCTGGCTCTCGCGCGGCCAGACCTGGCGGCACGGATCGATGATCTGACCTGGATGGGAGGCGGGCTGACGCAAGGGAACCACACCGCATCGGCGGAGTTCAATGCACTGGCCGATCCCGAGGCGGTCGCCATTATTCTGGCGCATGGTCTGCCGCTGCGAATGGTTGATCTCGATCTGTGCAGAAAGGTGGTGGCGACCCCCGATGACGTCGATCCGATCCGCGGTGCAGGCGGAACGAACGCGGCGCTCATTGCCGATATGCTGGCAGGCTTCATTGACATCGCCGTCAGCCGTGGTCGTACGGCCATGGCGCTTTACGATCCGGCAGCAGCCGCTGCCTTCGTTCGCGGCGATCTCGTGACCGTGCAGAAGGCGCGGATCGACATGGAATGTGGCAATGGTCTGACCCGGGGGCGAACCATCGTCGAGACGCGATCGTCGCATGCCGTCTTCAACGCGGAATTCGTTGCTGATTGCGATGCTGCTGCGATCAAGGCGATCGTCTGCGATGCGCTGCAATGGGAGGCGGCCAAGTGACGTTAAAATGCGGGGCAGAACCAACGGATCTGAACGATGGCGACCTGCGCGCGCGCGCCGTGGCAGCCGCCCGGGGAGATGCAGCCTTTGACCGGCTGATTGTCAATGGCACGCTCATCGACATGGTCACAGGCGAGCGTCGCCTGGCCGATATCGGCCTGGTCGGGCCACTGATTGCCAGCGTTCATGCAACAGGTCGTCGCGAAGACGCCGGTGAGGTCTTCGACGCCCAAGGTGGCTATCTGTCCCCCGGACTGATCGATACGCATATGCATATCGAAAGCTCGATGGTGACGCCTGCGACTTACGCGGGCGCCGTTCTGCCGCGCGGCGTGACGACCATCGTTTGGGACCCGCATGAATTTGGCAATGTGCATGGGGTACCCGGTGTCCGCTATGCAGCGGAAGCTGCGCGCCCGCTGCCGCTCAGGATGATCCTGCTTGCGCCTTCCTGCGTGCCCTCAGCGCCTGATCTTGAACTGAACGGTGCGGATTTCGACGCCGCAGTCATCGCGGATCTCTTGAGATGGCCCGAGGTCGGCGGTGTGGCTGAGGTGATGAACATGCGCGGCGTGATCGACCGCGATCCGCGCATGAGCGCAATTGTCCAGGCAGGCCTTGCCTCGGGCAAGCTGATCTGCGGTCATGCGCGTGGCCTGAAGGATGGCGATCTCGCTGCCTTCATGACGGCAGGCGTCAGTTCAGACCACGAGCTCGTGTCCAGCGATGACTTGATGGAAAAGCTCAGGGCCGGTCTGGCGATCGAATTGCGTGGCTCGCACGACCATCTTCTGCCGGACTTTGTCGAGGCGCTTAACCGGCTTGGCCACCTGCCGCAAACGGTGACGTTGTGCACTGACGATGTCTTCCCCGATGACCTATATCAGGGCGGCGGACTCGATGATGTGGTGCGCCGTCTGGTTCGCTATGGGTTGAATCCCGACTGGGCATTGCGGGCGGCAACGCTAAATGCGGCACAACGGCTTGGCCGACCTGATCTGGGTCTCATTGCTGCAGGGCGCAGAGCTGATGTCGTCGTCTTCGATGACCTGACAGATCTGAAGGCCAGGCTTGTCTTTTCCAATGGAGTGCTCGTTGCCCGCAACGGGGAGCTGCTTGCAAAGCCGACCTCTGTCGATCCTTCCGCGCTCACCCGGTCTATCAAAATCGAGCCTCTGACCTCCGATGACTTTCGGGTCGCAGCAAAGGGGCAGAGCGCGCGGGTTGCCACCATCAATCGACCAAGGTTTACCGAATGGGGTGAGCGGCAGGCGAGGGTGGAGAATGGCTTTGTCGTGCCCCCGGAAGGGACGACGCTCATAGCGGTTGCCCATCGCCACGGCCGCAGTGACAGCCGACCACGGGTCGGATTTCTCGAAAACTGGGGTCAATGGCGCGGTGCTTTCGCCACCACGGTTTCTCATGACAGCCATAACCTGACCGTGTTCGGCAGCGATCCCGAGGATATGGCAAGGGCTGCCAATGCGGTGATCGCATCCGGCGGCGGCATGGCGGTGGTCTCTCAGCGGCGGATCGTGGCACTCCTACCGCTGCCTCTGTCAGGTCTCGTCTCGGATGTTCCGCTGGAGCAAGTTGCGCGCGATTTTTCTCTACTCCGATCGGCAATGGATGAGATCGTCGACTGGCAGCCACCTTATCTGGTGTTCAAGGCCTGTTTCGGGGCAACACTTGCCTGCAATGCGGGGCCGCACCAAACCGACCGCGGTATCGCTGATGTCGGTACGGGCCAGCTGTTGCAAAGTCCTGTCCTGGCGGACGCATGAAGCAATCCGGAGCGCTGGTCAGGTGGACGCCAGCTCGTGCTCGACCAGCGTGCTCCAGAAGCTGACGCCAGGGCCGATGGCCGCATCGTTGAAATCATAGGCGGTATTGTGGTGGAGCGCGCCGTCCACGGCCGGTCCATTTCCCAGCCAGACATAGCATCCTGGGGCCTTGTCGGCGAAATAGGCGAAATCGTCGCCCGCGGTTGATGGGGGGAAGGCGGTGCGGACCTTGTCGCCAAAGACGGAGCGGGCCGCTCTAAGCGCGCGTCTCGTGGCATCGGCGTGGTTGATGACAGGTGGAATGCGGCGCTGGAAACCATAGTCGACCGCAATGCCGAACATGGCGGCCGTACCTTTGGCCAGACGGCCAATCTCGGCCTCGAGCTTGTCGCGCACATCTGCTGAATAGGCGCGCGCTGTGCCGCCTATCTCCACGGTGTCGGGAATGACATTGAGCGCTTCCGGATTGCCGGCCTGTACAGAACAGGCGCTGACGACTGCTGGCTGCAACGGATCGATCACACGGCCGACGATGGTCTGTAGCGAGGATAGGAATGTGCCGGCAGCGGTTATCGGGTCCTTGCCGAGATGTGGCTTGGCACCGTGGGTGCCGGTGCCGCGGAAAGTGATGCGCCAGCTGTCGGAAGAGGCCAGTTGCGGGCCTTCGACCACGGCGATCTCGTCTGGGTCGAGGCCTGGCATATTGTGCAGGCCATAGACCGCATCGCAGGGAAACTTCTCGAATAGCCCATCCTCGACCATGCGGCGGGCGCCGCCGCGCCCTTCTTCCGCAGGCTGGAAGATGAAATGCACCGTGCCGGAGAAGTTGCGGGTCCGGGCCAGATGGCGCGCAGCGCCAACAAGCAGCGTTGTGTGGCCGTCATGGCCGCACGCATGCATCTTGCCGTCTATCTTCGATTTGTAGGGTCGGTCGGCCTTTTCCGGCATCGCCAGCGCGTCCATGTCGGCGCGAAGACCTATCACGCGTGTGCCATTGCCCACCTGCAATGTGCCGACGACACCGGTGCCTCCGAGACCAAGCGTGACTTGGACGCCTGCTTCTTCCAGCAGTTTGGCGACGACGGCGCTGGTGCGGGTCTCCTCGAAGCCGAGCTCCGGATATTGATGCAGATCGCGGCGAAGTGCCGTCAGGATGCTGAGGTCAGCGGCGATGTCTGGGTTGATCTGCATGGGTCCTGGGTGCCTTGGAAACCTGGGAAAGAAGCGCGGGGATGTGGGTGTGCCGGCCCATCCAGGCGCATGAGAAGGTTACAAACGTGGTGCCATTGGTATAGATGGAAAGTTGAGCAATTTGAACCGTTTCGTTGTGCCGGGCAGTGCTTTTGCACCCGTGGCGCTGGCTCTACTCGAGGATGACCGCATGCAGCCCCATGATTTCTGGCAGGAGACTTATCCGCCGGCGAGTTTCGATCCCAAAGGCGGGCATTCGAATTTCTATCCGGCGACGCTTGCCGACGGACGACAGATCCGCTTGCCGATCCGGCCGCTTTCCGACGGGCGGCATGCGCTTGCTTCGCTGATCGTCAACCAAGCTAGTTTTACTGTGCTCGATGCCCTGGCCGACGATCTTGCCGGACAATTGGCCTTGCTGGAACCCGATGTCGTGGTGGGCCTGCCGACGCTTGGTCTGACGCTTGCATCAGCCGTGGCGCAGAAGCTCGGCCATCGCCGTTACGTTCCGCTCGGGACCTCGAAGAAGTTCTGGTATTTCGACGAACTGTCTGTGCCGCTGAAGTCGATCACCACCCCTGACCAGGAAAAGCGGCTCTATGTCGATCCGCGCATGTTGCCCCTGTTGAAGGACTGTCGCGTCGCTCTGATTGATGACGTGATTTCAAGCGGTGCCTCGATCCGGGCCGGGCTCTCGCTGTTGAAGTCTGCAGGCATCGAACCCTTGGTTGTCGGCGCCGCCATGCTGCAGTCGGATCGCTGGCGAGCGGCTCTGGCCGGGCAGGGGCCGCATTGGCCGGAGCGGGTGCGTGGCACGTTTTCAACACCGATGCTGGTCAAGGGTGACGACGGTTTGTGGCATCCTGCCTTTGAAGATTGATAGGCTTGTCGCGGTTTTGGCCGCAGCTAAGGCCGCTGTCCAAAGACAGGTTTAAGTCGGCGCGTCAGAGACGGTGCGGATGCTCGGCATCTACCGCACCCGTCCTTGGCTCAGTGCATCACTCAGCTGCCTTGCCCTGAGAGCCGCCATGGCGTCGCGCAAGGAACTCGAAGAGACGCGCGACAGCCTCTGCACCTGGATCGATGTGTCCTTCGAGCTGCTGAGCATTGATGTAAGCGGCCCGCCCGGCTCGGGCCTTGACGTAAGTGGCGGTGAGGTTGGCGCCTGCGCGCGCAGCACTTGCTGCTGCCGCGAAACCCTTGTCATAGGCGTCAAGTGCGGGCGAGAGCGCATCGATCATGGTTCGGTCACCGAGCTCGGCGCCGCCAATCTCCTGCATCCGGGTGAGGCCGGCCTTGAGCGCATCGCGCATCCCCAGACCACTTGAGGCCCCATCGCCCGCCGCGGCGAAGAAGATGGCGAGCAGTACACCGGAGGAGCCGCCCATGGTCTGGCTCAGCTCCTGGCCCATGGCGCGCAGCAATTGCGTATGATCAGCAAGCGGCAGCCTGTCCAGCGCCTCCATCAGGGCCCGTGCGGCACTTGCAAGGGTCGAGCCGGTATCACCGTCACCAGATTTTGCATCAAGCGCGTTGAGATCCTTCTCCGCCTCGATCAGAAGCTTGCAGCATTCGGTCAGGAACTGCCGCGTCGGCACATGCTGCGAGGCAAGTGGCGCAATCGGGGTCAGTCCGTCGGGCAGGGCTATGACGTTGACCGGTCGGACAACCCTTACACCGGGCCATGCCGCAAGATCGACGGACTTGGCCAGAAGGTCGAGATCGGCTTTTTCCGCCGGCATGACCGAGATCGAAAAACCCTGCATGTCCAGCGAGGTCATCAATGGGGCAGGTCCGACGATATGAGAGATCCGCGAGCCGATCGCCGACTGGACCAGTTCGTTGACGACCACCGCCATTTCGAGGACGGAGGTCCCACCGAGATTGTTGATGAGCACGACATGCGGCTTGGCTTCCATGCCCGCGCCTAGCCGTTCCACCATCGCGGCCACCGCGCCGCGCACGCCGTCATATTCGATCTGCTCCACACCGGCCTCGCCATGGATGCCAAGGCCAAGTTCGGCACGGCCTTCGGGAATTCTCGATTCCTTGGGCGAGCCCGGCACGGTGCAGGTGTCGAGCGAAATGCCGATCGAGCGAATATTGGCGATCACCCGGCGAGCCGTATCGGTGACGGCATCGAGGCTGGCTCCGTTTTCTGCCATCGCACCGGCAATCTTGTGAACGAAGAGCGTGCCCGCGACCCCGCGTGACTGCGGCAGGTCGGGAAGCGCGATGTCATCGTCAACGATCACCATGCCGACATTGAGCCCGAAGGCGCGGGCGCGCTCGGCCGCAAGGCCGAAGTTCAGCCGGTCACCGGTGTAATTCTTGACGATCAGCAGGCAACCGAGCGGTCCAGTTACCGCAAGGATTGCAGCCAGGATGGCATCGACGCTCGGCGAGGCAAAAACATCACCACACACAGCTGCCGTCAGCATTCCGCGTCCGACAAAGCCGGCATGAGCCGGCTCGTGGCCGGATCCGCCGCCCGACACAATCGCTACCTTCGACTTGTCCCAGTCGGACCGCACCACGACGCGGATGTGGGGATAGCCGTCCAGGCGGCTCAAAGCGCCGGCCGAGGCAATGAGCGCGCCGTCGATGGCTTCGGTAACGGCATTTTCCCTGCTGTTGAGAAATTGAGGCATGAGACCCTCCCTTAAATGAGACGCATTCCGGCCGCATCGAAATAGAGCGGCTCGCGCGGCTGGATTCTGATGACGTCGCCGCCCTTCAGGGCGGTATGGGCATCGGTGACAGTGATGATCGGGTGTGCCCCAAGGGTCAGATGAAGGCGCGTCTGATCGCCGAGATGCTCGACCCGGGTCACCCGGGCCTCTGGACCTTCCCCCTGGTGAATATGCTCGGGACGCAGGCCAATGGAATGGGCCCTGGCCGGTGCGCCGGGGAAGAGGTTTGCGGGGAGGACGTTAATGCGCGGCTGGCCAAGCCGGGTTGCGGCATAGATGCTGACCGGTGTTTCATAGATCTCGCGTGGCGATCCGAATTGTACGAGCCGGCCCTCCTTTAAGACACCGACATGGGTCGCCATGGTCATCGCCTCGATCTGGTCATGCGTCACATAGAGGAAAGTGGCGCCCGACTGTGCCTGGATGTTTTTCAGTTCAACGCGGAGATCGGACCGGAGTTTCGCGTCGAGCGAGCTCAGCGGTTCATCCATGAGATAGATCTGCGGATTGCGCACGAGCGCCCGACCGATCGAGACGCGCTGCATCTCACCCCCCGAAAGGGCTGTCGCCTTGTTGTCGAGCTTGTGGGAGATCTGCAGGACCTCGGCGATCGCCTTGACCTTCTGGTCGATCATCGACTGGGACGTGCGCAACAGCGGCGACTTCAGCGGGAATTCGAGGTTTTGCCGCACCGTCATGTGCGGATAGAGGGAATATTGCTGAAAGACCATCGCGATGTTGCGCTGTGCCGGTGTCAGGCCCGCCATGGAACGTCCGCCGATCCTGACGTCACCCTTATCTTGGGTTTCAAGGCCGGACACCGTGCGCAGAAGCGTGGTTTTTCCGGCTCCGGTGGGCCCCAGGAGTACAACGAACGCGCCGTCGGGAACGGTCATCGTCACGTCATCGAGCGCACAGGTGGCACCGAACGACTTGCTGATGCTGGAAAGGACGACGTCAGCCACGAGCGAGCACTCCTTCATTGCCTTCGGATAGCAGGGCCCTTCCGCTCATCGCATCAAAGAGGGTGAGCGAGCGGCGATCCAATTCAAGACCAACGGAAGCCCCTGTTCTGATCACATCGCTCGATGCTGTCCGCGCCTTGATCTCTCCGTGGTTGGTCTCGATCGTGACGATCTGTGTGGTGCCCAGATATTCGACGGCGGCGACCCGTCCCCTAAGGTCAGCTGCGTCCGACAGACGAACATGTTCCGGTCTTACCCCGAGCGTGAGCGCGCCCTTGCGGCCTTCTCTGGATTTGGGAAGCTCGATGCGCGATTCACCGATCGTTACAGCGTTGCCGCCTTCTTCAATTGCGCCATCGAACTCCAGGAAGGACATCGGCGGCGAGCCGATAAACTTTGCCACGAACTTGGTCGCCGGCCAGTCGTAGATCTGCTGCGGTTTGCCGAACTGCTCGATCACGCCATGGTTCATGACAACGATTTTGTCGCCCATCTGCATGGCTTCCAGCTGGTCGTGGGTGACGTAGACCGTTGTAGCCCCCATGCGATCATGCAGGGCGCGCAGTTCCTCTGCCATATGCTCGCGAAACTCAGCATCGAGCGCTCCAAGGGGCTCGTCCATGAAAAAGGCTTTCGGCTGGCGGACGATCGCACGGCCGAGCGCCACGCGCTGGCGGTCGCCGCCCGAAAGCCCGCCGACCGGTTTGTCGAGGATGGATGCAATCTGCAGGATGCGAGCCACTTCAGCCACGCGACGATCGACTTCGGACCGTGACACGCCCTGGCTCACTAGGGGATAGGAGATGTTCTTGCGAACGTTCATATGCGGATAAAGCGCAAACATCTGAAAGACGAAAGCGATGTCGCGCTCGCTGGCGCGCTTCATACCGACCTCCTCGCCGCCGATATAGATCTCGCCACTGGTTGGCAGTTCAAGGCCGGCCATCATCCGCAATGTCGTCGTCTTGCCGCAGCCGGAGGGGCCAAGCAGCATGAAGAACTCGCCATCCTCGACGGTAAAGGTGGACGACTTCACAGCGTTGAAGGCTCCAAAGTCCTTGCGCAGGTTTTCAACGCGAATCTGGGCCATGACTTACTCCGGGAAATGACTGACGACGATGAACATGACGGTTCCGATCAGCGTCACCGGAAAGGAGAGGGTGAAGAGGGTCAGGGACAGTGGCTGCATGAGCATGATGACGCCGAGTGCGATCAGGGCCGAGGCAAGCATTTCCCATTCGGACCGGCGAAACCGGCTGAGGCGGGTTAGGAAGTTCATCATTTGCGTACGGCTCCAAAGGTGATGCCGCGGAGCAGATGCTTGCGCAGCAAAACGGTGAAGACGACCACGGGCAGCAAGAACAGCGTTGCCGCAGCCGCAACGGCCGGCCAGTCGATCCCGCCTCCGACTGAGAGGATGGTGGGGATAAAGGGAGGTGCGGTCTGGGCATTGCCGCTCGTCAGAAGGACTGCGAAGGCATATTCATTCCAGGCAAAGATCAGGCAGAAGATTGCGGTCGAGGCGATACCTGTCGCCGCCTGCGGTAGGACGACCTTGTAGAAGGCCTGGAAGCGGGTGTAGCCATCGATCAGTGCCGCTTCCTCGTATTCGCGCGGGATTTCGTCGATGAAGCCCTTGAGCAGCCAGACCGACAGCGACAGGTTGACCGCCGTATAGAGCAGGATCATGCCGAGATGGGTGTCGGATAGCCCAAGCTGTCTGAACATCAGATAGATTGGGATCGCGACCGCAATCGGCGGCATCATTCTGGTCGAAAGGATGAAAAACAGAAGGTCATCCTTCAGCGGTACCTTGAAGCGGCTGAAAGCATAAGCGGCGAGCGTTCCAAGGAAGATCGACAGGAATGTCGAGCCGAAGCCGATGATGACAGAGTTCAGGAACCTCTGTCCGAAGCGCGAAGGACCCGAGATGATCATGCCCCTGTCACGGGTGATCTTGTCATACCAGGTGGTGGGCGGCGGCAGTTTGGCAAGGTCTGCTGCGGATGGGCGCGATTGTGTCGTAAAGAGGTTCACATAGCCTTCAAGCGTCGGCTGAAAGACCACTTTCGGCGGATAGCTGATCGAGTCTGGGCCAGACTTGAAGCTCGTCGAAATGATCCACAGCAACGGGATCAACGTGATCAGTGCGTAAAGTCCAACCAGGATGCCGGCAATCCACTTGGAGACGGTCGACGGTTCGGTGACGGAATGTGCGCTCATCGTTCCTTAACCTTGTTCAGTGCCTTGACGTAGATGGAGGCGAGGCCGAATACCGTGACGAACAGGATGATTGCATAGGCGCTGGAATAGCCGGTCCGCCACTTCTCGAAGGCTTCGCGCTTGAGGTCGATCGAGGCGAGCAGCGTTTCGTCCCCCGGCCCGCCACCTGTGAGAAGGACCACGAGGTCGAACATCCGGAAATTCTCGATGCCGCGGAATAGGACCGCAAGCATCAGGAACGGAAGCGCCATCGGCAGGGTGATCGTCCAGAACTGCCGCCACTTCGATGCGCGGTCGACTTCCGCTGCCTCATAGATGTAGTCGGGGATGGAACGCAGACCGGCAAGGCAGATCAGCATGACGAAGGGCGTCCACATCCAGGTGTCGACGATGACGATCGCCCAGCGTGCCCAGCCGCCGGGGCCAAGCATCGAGAAGCTGTCGGCCGGAATGCCGGTCAGGAATTCGACGGCATAGTTCACGAGGCCGATCTGCGGCTGGTAGAGAAAGGTCCAGAAGTTGCCGACCACGGCGGGCGAGAGCATCATCGGGATGACGATTAACGTCGTCACCAGGTCATTGCCCTTGAACTTGCGGTTGATCAGCCATGCCAGGGAAAAGCCGATCAGCACCTGGAAGGTGATCGTCCAGATAAGGAAGTGGGCTGTTGTCTGCATGTTCGCCCAGGTGTCTGCGTCTGTCAGGATGCGCGTGTAATTGCGCAATCCGACCCACTGCACTTCCGCATTCGGCTTGTTGGCGGCGAAGTTCGTAAACGACAGGCGGATCGTCCAGATCAGCGGGAAAATGTTGATGGACAAAAGCAGAAAGATCGTCGGCGCGACGAAAATCCAGGCGATGGCTCTATCGCTCAGACCCCGGATTCGTTTTGCAACCGGTTCTGGTGTCGCGCGGGCGAGGCGGGCTGCAGCTTTGTCGGTCATCGTCCGGATCCGTTTAACGTTTCCAAATGGGCAGCCGGCTCCTCGTGCCTTGTCGCAACGAGGCAAGGTTCTACTAGTGCCGGCAGGCTTCAAGGCTTTGAAAGATTGGTGCCGGCGGCAGCGCTGGCTTTGTGTCTCGCCCCCGGCATTGCCGAGGGAGAGGGCAGGAGGGGTAAGCCCATTCAGGGCGCCAGGCTCAGCTTGTGTCAGAGCTTGCCTTCGTCCTCGAAGGTTTCCGTCCAGTCGGCGATCAGTCCGTCAAGCGCTTCTTTTGCGGTGCCATTGCCTGCGACGACATAATCGTGGAAGCGTTTCTGCGATGCCTGAAGCAGCGACGCATAGGCCGGCTCTGCCCAGAAGTCCTTCACGATCGCCATGCTGTCGAGGAAGGTCTGCGCATAGGGCTGACTCTTGGCGAAGTTCGGGTCTTCGACCACGGCGCGAAGGCATGAGAAGCCGCCCATGGACCACCATTTGTCCTGCACATCCTTCTGGGCGAACCACTTGATGTAGGCCAGCGCGCCGTCCATGTTGTCTGTATTGGCGACCACTGAAATGCCCTGGCCGCCGAGTTGGGCGAACTGTTCGCCGCCAGGGCCTGCCGGATTGACGAGATAGCCCGTCTTGCCGCCACCAACGTTCGGATCGGCCTCGAAGCCCGGCCAGGTGAATGCGAAGTTCATCTGCATGGCAACCTGGCCCGATTTGTAGGCGTCGATACCTTCACCCATGTAGGTGTTGGATGTGCCCGGCGCGACGCAGCAGTCATAGAGCGACTTGTAGAATTCAAGGCCCTTCACCGCACCGTCCGAATTCACGAAGCCTTCCATATCATAGGGCTTTTCCGGGTTGTCGTACTTGAAGCCATAGCTGTAAAGCACGTCCATCACGCCCATCGTGATGCCCTCGGAGCCACGCTCGGTGTAGATGGAGGCGCCGTAAACGGTCTTGCCGTCGATCTCGCGGCCCTGGAAGAATTCGGCGACCTGCTTGAGTTCGTCGAAGGTTGCAGGCGGCGTCAGGTCGCGACCGAACTTTTCCTTGAAGGCGCTCTGGATCTCGGGGCGTTCGAACCAGTCCTTGCGGTAAGTCCAGCCGACCACGTCGCCAAAGGCCGGCAGCGACCAGTAGTTCGGGCTATTCTTCGGCCATTCCGAATAGCCCGTGACCGTTGCCGGTACGAAGGCATCCATGCTGATGCCTTCCTTGTCGAAGAAGTCGTTGAGCTTCACATACCAGCCGTTTTCGGCGGCACCACCAATCCACTGGCTGTCGCCGATCATTAGGTCGCAGAGTTTGCCGCCGGAATTGAGCTCGTTGAGCATGCGGTCGGCGAAGTTCGGCCACGGCACAAACTCGAATTTCATCTTGATGCCGGACGAGGCCTCAAAATCCTTGCTGAGTTCGACCAGCGCGTTTGCTGGGTCCCAGGTTGCCCAGCAGAGCGTCAGTTCCTTTTCATTGGCATGCGCCACAAGAGCGCCAAAGCTCATTGAAGATGCAACTGTCGCGGCAGCAAGCAGGCCTTTCACGTAAAGCGATGTCATCATGTCATCCTCCCAGCGCCGTCCGGTCTCCAACGGATGGCGAAACGCCCTTGCGGGCAAAATGCCGGCTCCGGACCCTCATCCCTGGCCGGCCTCCTCCAGCGGATCGGGCTGCGTTGAACGCGCTACCCTGACCCAAGAACAAGGCTAATTGATGTGCGCACCTCAAAGCAAGCCGTTTTTGAGGTGCGCACATCATTTCTTGCGTTTTGCCGCGTTTTGAAGGAAAGCTCTGCCAGAGGGAAATCAGCAGGAAGTCACTATGCGTCCAACAGCGAAGGATCTGGCTGAGGCTGCGGGCGTCAGCCTTGCGACTGTGGACCGTGTCTTGAATGAGCGGCCGAATGTGAGCCCAAAGGCCGCCCGGCTGGTCAATGACGCGATCGAGCGGATCGGCTTCGTTCGCAACCCGGCAGCTGTCAGTCTTGCCCGGAACAAGCTTTACCGTTTCCTGTTCCTGCTGCCGGGCAGCGGCGATCTGTACCTCACCGAGCTCAGGCGCCACGTAGAAGAGCTCACCGCTGCGCTGAAGGGCGACCTCACTGAAATCACCTGCCGCCAGATTGCGACAGACGATGCCCATGGCGTAGCAAAGCTCCTCTCCAGTCTGGACAAGGAGAGTGTTGATGGCGTTGCGGTGATGGCGCCCGAGTCTCCGCAGGTGCGCGATGCCATGGCCAGGCTTCTCGAGCGCAATATCAAGGTTGTGCAGTTTCTTTCGGGTCAGGAGAAATTGCCTGAGGCTGATTTTGTCGGCATTGACAACTTCGCGGCCGGCGCAACCGCTGGCAAGCTGATGGGCATGCTGGCCGGACCTCAGCCTGGGAAAGTCCTGGTGGTTGCAGAAACCATGCAATCGCTCGACAGTATCCAGCGCCGTCTCGGTTTCGATCAGGTCATCAATCGCGCCTTTCCGCACCTGACCTGTCTGCCCTCGATCGAAACCCATGCAGATGAGGCGCGCACCCGACAGGTGATCGGCCGCGTCCTGGCTGGCAATCGCGACGTTTCAGGCATCTATGTGCTGAGCGCAGAGGCTCGCGTGCCGATCCTTGCTGCTGCCGGAAATGTCGAACTGAGCGGGATTGCAGTGGTGGTACACGAGCGTACGCCCTTTACCGAGCAGGCGCTTCGTGACGACCTGATCGATGCCGTCATCGCGCAGGATCCGGGCCATGCGGTGCGCAGCGCCATTCGCATCATGCGTGCCCGCTCGGACGCCCGCGAGCCGCTGGCCGCACAGGAAAAGATCCGCATCGAAATCCTTCTCAAGGAAAATCTCTGAGCGAGCAGACACAGAGATGGAGCCTTGTGCGCGCCAGAGACAGCGACGCATCCAATCCCCCAACCTCTCAGCGGCTAATCAATGCGTTCTGTGCGCTGCTGTGGGCATCCCCCAGGCGGAATGACCATGGAGCCCTTCGAGGGCGTAGTTGTTGAGGAACTGGCGTCCAGCAAACAGCTTGCGGTCGACTTCGGTCAACTCGGCCTCTTCGCAGACCGACTGCCAATCTTGCGCAATGGTTGTAAGCTGATGCTCGATGAGCTTGGCCGCTTCTGCTTCGGTCAAATGATAATCTGGCGCTGCCGCGAGGCATGTCGCAAGCGTGCTGGCGCGAATGTCGCCCTTGATCAGCATGGCCTGTGTGGCCTCGCTGCCAGTGCGACTTTGCGGGCATATGTCGTATGCAGGCGTCAGCGTCAGCTGTCTGCCATCCCAGAATGCTGCGTGATTGCGGGCCTGGTCGTCGGTATTGCCGCAAAGGACATTGAAGCAGATGCGGCCTGCCGTGTTCATTCTGCTGAACGTATAACGCTGTTATGTTCATAATTATGAACATCGTGGCGCGCAGCGGTTGGCTGTCAATTCGTGTTCATTCCGCCGAAGCAATGCCGCTTCAATGGTCATAAATATGAACTGAAAGTGAGGTCGATCTTCAAGAAGCCGGCCACAGATTCGTCATGTACGGAGATGTCCATTCGATCGCCCTGCCGCACTAACATGCGGGATCAGGCTGCGGTGTCTGACTGTGATTGCTAATAGCTTTCGGCAGACGGGAGCCCGCACCAGACGCCGCTTGCTGGCACAATGGCCGACCGACGATTTGATAGAACCGCGTAGCGCTCCTGCAGGCGTAGGCTTATGCGGTTGCCGATGACACTTCGCGCAAGGTCACGCTGATTGGCATCAATCCCTGCCCATGCGCGCGCCTCAGCATCGGAGACGCTCTGCAAAACGGCCTCGATATGTCGTGTTACGCGGCTCAGGATAACTGCGGCGCCGTCTTTCTCAAAATGGAGCGAGGATGTCACGTGGTGAGCGACAGCCTCTGCCATGGACGGGATCAAGTGTAGATCGCGACGGCGGCTTTGTCCGCGGCCGGCATAGCTTCTGATTGTCGTGCGCCTAAGGCAGCCAAGGGCAATAACGACATGGAGTTCCAGGATCTTTGCGTGATCGTGTTGCATGAGAGGACGAGCCTTTGCTGCCGGTGATAGCGGAAAATGTTCCTATTATGTTCTCACTTGGCGGCTGGTCAACAACTTGTTGCGAGATATTGGTTTGGCATGCATCTGGACTGCGCGGAATGAAAAGCTTGGGCTGTTCGCTTCCACTATGGTCGAATGGCGCCCAGCCGTGACGACCGCTTTGCGCCAACAGCGGTCATTGCGTCGACTGAGAAAGTCTCTAGTGTTTGACTGACACCTCCGACTAAGGAACGTCTCGGATGCCATCGCTTGAAGTCTTGCTCGCATTTGCCGCCACTACGGCCGTATTCGCATTTATTCCGGGACCGGCCATGCTCTATGCCGCTGCACGTACCATGGCAGGCGGCCGACGCGCGGGGCTCTGGGCAGTGCTAGGCATTCACCTGGGCGCTTATGTGCACGTTGTCGCTGCGGCAGCAGGGTTATCCGCGCTTTTCCATGCGGTCCCTGTGGCCTACACAACCGTCAAACTGGCGGGCGCTCTCTATCTGATTTGGCTTGGCATCTCAATGTTTCGAGCACCAGCACCATCTAATGGCGTGCCGAATGTGCCACCCACGTCCGCAAAGAAAGCATTCCTCCAAAGCATCGCCGTTGAAGTGCTGAACCCAAAGACGGCGATCTTCTTCATGGCGTTTCTCCCTCAATTTGTGGATGGCGATGGAGGCCTGCCACTTTGGGCGCAGCTCGCTATACTTGGAGCCATAGTAAACGCCACCTTCACCTTCGCAGATGTCGTTTGCGTCTTCCTAGCCGGGCTCATCATGACGAGGCTGAAGGGCTCCGGCACGGTGCAGAAGCTGCTTCAACGCGCTGGTGGAACCGTGCTCGTAGGGCTGGGTTTGCAGGTCGCGATGCAGCGCACGTGATCATATGAGGTCTAGTGGGCCGAATGCAGTCTTCCGGTTTGCGCCAATTGCGGACGCAGCACGCGCGGCGTCTAGAGTGACCTGGAACATCTCCCGACAGTGGACTTTCAATAATTTGCTAGGACCTGCGGCGCGGCCTCAGGTCCGAATCGGGGTTGCACTCCTAAAAGTGACGCCGTCCGTGCAATGATCGCTTTTGCCATCGGCGCTGCAGTCGATGCTGCTGTTCTACCGCCATGTTCTCCGGTCTGGGGTGCGTCAATAATGGTGAGAAGCGTGTACCGGGGTTGATCCATGGGGAAAGACGCCACGAAGGCGTTGAAGTTCTGATCACTGGCGTATCGACCATTGATAACCTTGTCCGCAGTTCCCGTCTTGCCACCGACATGGAAACCCTCGACCTGCGCCGATCGACCCGAGCCTTTCAGGCCGTTCCAGTTGTAAAGGTAGCGCATATCCGCGCTGGTCTGTTCGCCAATGACCTTGCGGGCAATGATGGCGGCATCGTCCTTGGAACGAGGGAGGAAGGTCGGAGCGATAAGATTGCCGCCATTCATCAATGCAGACGCCGCGACCGCCGTCTGCAAAGGCGTCGTTGCGACACCGTGTCCAAACGAGATCGTCACGGAATTGATCTTCTTCCACTCCCGCGGTTGGGTCGGCAACGCGACCCCTGGCATCTCAGTCTCCACTTTGGAAAGCAGACCTAACCGTGTCAGAAACTCCCTATGTCTCTCGATGCCGACCATGTCCGCCACAGCCGCGGTCCCGATGTTTGAGGAGTATTGAAACACCTCCGGAATCGTCAGTGGACGGTTCTTTCCCTTGAAGTCCTTGATGGTGAAGCCGCCCATCCGGATGGGGTGAGACGCATCGACTACCGAATTGAGGGTGATCTTGCCTTCATCCAGACCCATCGCAAGAGTGAAGCTTTTGAAGGTGGATCCCATCTCGAAGGTGGCGTTACTGATCCGGTTAAACCAGCCCTTCTCATAGTCCTTGTCCACGCTGCCATCGGGGAGTGTCCGAGATGGCTCGTTGGGGTCGTAATCTGGTACCGAAGCGAGCGCGATGACCTCCCCTGTCTCGACATCAAGGATGACTGCGCCGGCAGCCTCGGCCTTGTAGTTGACCATCGCTGCGGCGACGATCTCGCGCACGATGTGCTGAACCCTGATGTCGATTGACAGAGTAACTGGCTCGAGTGGCGTTTCGCTCGTCATGCCGATCGCGCGAAGATCAGCCAACCCTTGCTGATCGAGATAGCGCTCCATCCCTGCCAGTCCCTGATTGTCCACGTTCACGTGGCCAAGGATATGAGAGGCTGTGCGACCTCCTGGATAGAAGCGACGCTTCTCCGGGCGGAACCCTATCCCAGGAATACCGAGCTTGAGAATGTCTGCCTGCTGCCGGGGAGTGATTTGCCGCTTCAGCCATTGAAAACCTGTACCCGACCTGAGTCGCCGATGGGTCTCGCTCCAGTTAAGATCAGGGATAACCGTCGCGAGTTTCTCTACTGCCTCGTCGGCATCCACGATCCTGCGAGGCTCCGCGAATAGCGAGACCATACGCAGGTCGGTCGCCAGCAATTCTCCGTTGCGGTCGAGGATATCAGGGCGAGAGGCTGCCGAATTGCCTTGGCTATAAATCGAGCTCGTCGTAGCGGGCTCAGCGAGCCCATACTGGGTGAGCCGAACCCCGACAGTCGTGAAGACAAGTCCGAAGCCCGCAATCAGTATGCCTACGCGCTGCTTTGCGTTGGATTTCCGGGTTGATCGAAAAGACAATGGCGAGTTGCCAAGACGATGGCCAACTTGAAAGTGTGCGATACTCCTCCGCCGGACGATGAATGAAATCATACCCAAGTGTCCGTTCCGAAGTTGGCGCTCGCCCAATCACTTTCTAAGCGGCCTGCCTTCTTGAGGCCGCTCAGCTCCCTTACTGGTTGCATTCACAGTCTTAACATTTGGTAAATTTCAACTGCCAACCACTGATATCCATGGCTGTTATCCCCGGCTTGGGACGAAGCCGCATCAATGTCCGCAATGGGCCGACAGCCGTCTTACTGTCAGGCCAAACTCGGACTGTGGGTTCCTTTTCATCGATCTCCGCTTTCTCCCGTCGCCATTGCGCTTCAGCATTGGATAACCCGTCAACAATCGTTGGGCAAAAGGACCGTTTGGTCTGTCATGTGTCGGCCGACTTGGGTGTCGCAACAGCCTCTAATGCCTCTGCGAAGTGGCTTGTGCCCATCAGAGATCTGCAACGGGCGAAGCGTTTGTCGGCATAGCTGCGGAAGTCGTCTGCAGGATTGTCGTTTGCGAGCTGTATCAAACCCCAGAGCGTCCACAGAAGGTCACACATTGCCTTGTAGATGATGATGCGCCCACGCTCGGCGGCAGATGGCTCACCACCGAAATAGGCAAGGATCATTTCCTCCTCCTGCTTGCTATCAAATTCACCTTCCACACTGAGGTCCCCGAGATCCCACATCGGATCGTTCATGCCGGAATACTCCCAGTCGACAATCCACATCCTCTGGCCAGTGTCGATGAAGTTCTCGCATAACGGATCGCAGTGGCAGGCGACATTGGGCAGAGGATGGGCAGCCAAGGCGGCTCGGACGGTTTCTGCAGCTTTGAGCACGTCGCCATACCCGTTCGGAAGAGCAACGGACTTTGTGGCGAGGAGGCCGAGGTAGCTGTCGATCATCGAGAAGAGTTCGAATCGCGCGGGAAACACCGCGCCGCTGTCGTGGAGTTTTCGAAACGCCTGGGCGGCACGCGCGGGGGCGCCCTCAATGCTGCGGAACAGGGCAGGGGTCATTGTAACGCCACCGCATACGAAGCGGGAGACGAAGATGCCGCTCGAGGCGTCTGCATAAAGCACATCCGGGCCGACGCCTGCATGGGCGGCTGCCTCTGTTGCAATCATATCGTTGATCCGGTCAATGTACTCCTCCGTGCCCTTTCCAGGGATGCGCAGACAGTGATCGCCAACGCGGAAAACGAGATTGGTCAGTCCGCCCAGGCGTTCGACCGGGCCGTCGTGACCGGCCAGCAGGGGGATTGTCTTCAGTGTTTCGCGGGCAAGCGCGATCTCGGCCTCTTCGCTCATGCCTTCAGCCTCTCCATTTTCGCATCGTAGAGGGTGCGGGCGCCCCGGCGGGCTTCATAGGTCCTGCCGAAGGCTTCGATCTGGAACTGTTCGCCAGCTGCGATTTCGGAGGGCAGGTAACCGAAGGCGATGGTCTTGCCGAGCGTATATCCGTAACCGGTACTGGCCGTGGAGCCCACCACCTTGCCATCGAGCAAAACCGCCTCACCGCCGTGAAAAGGCGCGTAACCCTCGACGGTATAGGAGACGAGCTTGCGCTTTACGCCGGCGGCTTTGATCGTCGCCAGAGCCTCCCGGCCGATGAAGTCGCCCTTGTCGAGCGCGACGCAGAAGCCGAGACCAGCCTCAAACGGATTGTAGTCGGGGCTGATGTCCCCGGACCAGTAAAGATAGCCCTTTTCCATGCGGGCCGCATCAATCGCCCGGTACCCGACATCGGTGATGCCGAAGGCTTCCCCGGCCGTCTTCAGTGTGTCGTAGACATGGGACGCGTATTCCTGGTCGATATAGAGTTCATAGCCGAGTTCGCCGACATAACCGATGCGGACCGCAAGCGCCGAGGCTGAGCCGATGTCGATGCGTCTGGCTGCGAGGAATGGCAGCACCTCATTGGAGAGGTCGTCGTCTGAGGTGCTTTGCAGGACGTCACGCGCCCGCGGTCCGCAAATGTTGAGGGTCGCGAAGCGATTTGTGACGTCGCGAAGGCAGACACCTGCTGGCAGGTGGCGGGAGACCCAGTTCCCGTCTCGGACCCCGAAGCCGGACCCGGTGATCAGGTAGAGCAGATCGTCGGCGAGATGAAGGATCGTCACGTCAGCCTCGATGCCGCCGCGCTCGTTGCAGAGCTGGGTGTACACGGCCTTGCCCGGCGGACCGGACAGGTCATTGGCCGCGATCCGCTGCATGGCGGCCCAAGCACCGGGCCCGCTGATCTCGAACTTGGAGAAGGAGGACTGATCGATCAGCGCCACGCCTTCGCGGATCGCCTTTACCTCGTCTGCAACGGCCTCGAACCAGTTCGGCTTGCCCTCGAAGGAGGGGATGTCCCGATCGTCGGGGCCCCCTTTTGAAAACCAGTTGGGGCGTTCCCAACCGAACTTGGAGCCGAAGATGGCGCCGTTCTTCGCGAGGGTCTCATGCAGGGGCGATCGGCGCAGACCCCGGCCGGCCTGGGCTTCCTCGCCCGGCCAATGGACCTTGTAATAGGCGCCATAAGCCTCGATGGCGCGCTGTTCGAGATAACGCCCCTGCGCATGCACCGCCCCGAAACGCCTGACGTCGAAAGGCCACAGGTCCATGCCGGCATCGCCGTGCAGGATGAGGTTCGAAAGCGCAAGGCCAGCACCGCCAGAGGCGGCGATACCGGCCGTGAAGCCGCAGGCGACATAGAAATTATCGAGCTCGGGAGCGAGCCCCATGATCGGCTCGCCGTCGAAGGAAACGGGGATCGGGCCATTGATCACCGTCTGGATGCCGATCTCGTTGAGCGTGGGAATGCGGGTGGCGGTGGGCAGGGCAAAGAGTTCCAGTCGCTCCCAGTTTGGCTCGAAGAGTTCGCGGCCGAAGTCGAGTGGGGGCTTGCCGCGCCAGCAACCTTTCGTGCCGTCTTCCCAGCCGCCGATGGCAAAGGAGCCGGTGTCCGGCTTCAGATAGAAATTGTTGTCGGGATCGCGCAAGGTCGTGAGATCCGGCGGCAGGGTGAGTTTCTTCTCCGTGAGGAAATACTGGTGTTCCACGACGCCCGCTGCCAGCGGGACGCCGGCCATCTCGCCAACGCGTTTCGCCCAGAGCCCGGCGCAATTGACAATAATGTCGCAGGAAATCGTCCCGCCATTCGTCACCACGCCGACGGCCCGGCGGTTCTCGATGACGATCTCCTTGACCGTCACCCCCTCCTCGATCTTGGCGCCGTTCATTCGAGCGCCCTTGGCATAGGCCATGGTCAGGGAATAGGGATCGATATAGCCGTCACCGGGGATAAAGGCGGCACCCTCGATACCCTCCTTGACGATGTAGGGAAAACGCTTCGCTGCCTCATCCGCGGAGAGGGAGTAGCATTCGACGCCAAAGCTCTTTGCCTGGGTCATCGAACGGCGGATTTCGCTCCAGCGCTCAGGACTTCCGGCAAGCCTGAGCGAGCCCACTTTCTTCCAGGCAATGTGCTGGCCCGTTTCCTCTTCCAGACGGTCGAAGACCGCGACGGAATTCTGCATCAGGCGGGTGAGATTGCGCTTTGCCCGAAGTTGGCCCACGAGACCTGCCGCATGCCAGGTGCAGCCATGGGTGAGCATGGCCTTTTCGACTAGAAGGACATCGCTGGCACCGTCGCGGGCGAGGTGGTAGGCGACAGATGTGCCGATCGCCCCGCCGCCGATGATGAGAATGTGGACGTGACGATCCGCACGAAATGACATGGGCATACCTCAGGCCTTGATCTTGTCCATGGCCGGGTCGAACATCGGCCCGAAGTGAAGGATGGCCGGCGTCTTTTCCGCCGCGACCACGAGCTCGTAACTTCCGCTCTTCAGATAATCGTCGCTGACGCCCTCAGTGTTGCGGACATAGCCGTAGCCAATGTTCTTGCCGAGTGTGTAGCCATAGCCGCCGCTGGTGAGATAGCCGACAGGCTCGCCGTTTCTGAGGATCGTCTCGCGTCCGGCGAGCACGATCGACGGGTCGTCGACAGTGAACCCCATCAACCGCTTCTTGAGCGGCTGACCGGCCAGGCTTTCCAGCGCTCTGCGACCGAGAAAATCGGTGTTCTTGCGAAGTTTTACCGCCCAGCCAAGGCCCGCCTCGAAGGGGGTGTCGTTTGGTGTGATGTCGGAACTCCAGGCACGGTAGCCTTTTTCGAGGCGCAGGGATTCCAAAGCGCGGTAGCCGATCGGGCGGATGTGATGGTCTTTTCCCGCTGCCATCAGGGCGTCATAGACATCGCCGAGAGCCGTGATCGGGATATGAAGCTCCCAGCCGAGTTCGCCGACATAGGTAACCCGGAGCGCCCGAACAGCGGCGCCGGCTATCTCGATGTCGCGCACATGGCCGAAGGGGAAAGCCTCATTCGAGACATCTGCGGTCGTGACGCCGGCGAGCACGTCGCGGGCCGATGGTCCCATAAGCGAAAGCGTGCCCCAGTCTTCGGTGATGTCTGAGAGCCTGCAGTCCAGACCGGCGGGAATATGGTCTGCTATCCAGCCAAAGTCGTGGGTACGGAAGCCCGTGCCCGTAACGATGTAGAATTTTTCGTCGGCGACGCGCGCAACGGTCAAGTCCGCCTCGATCCCACCTCGTGTGTTGAGGAGCTGGGTATAGGTCAGACGGCCGACGGGCTTTTTCACGTCGTTGGCGCAAATCCAGTCGAGTGCCTTGAGGGCATCGGGACCTGAAAGCTCGTATTTCGCAAAGGACGACTGGTCAAAGACCCCGACTGCCTCACGCACATGGCGGTGTTCCTCACCGACCGAATTGAACCAGTTCTGCCGGCCCATCGAATAGATGTCTTTGCGCTCCGCTCCGGAGGGCGCGAACCAGTTGGGGCGCTCCCAGCCGAGCTTGGAGCCGAAGACGGCGCCGGATGCCTGCAAGCGGTCAAAGAGCGGCGAGACGAGGCGAGGGCGACCGCTGTCGTATTCCTCGTGCGGGAAGGCGACGGTGTAATGCTTGCCATAGGCTTCGAGCGTCCGGTCGCAGACCCATTGGCGGTCGCGATGCATTGCGGCGAAACGCCTGATATCGACGACCCAGAGATCGAGCGGGGCCTCGCCGTCGACCACCCATTGTGCCAGCACCCAGCCAGCGCCTCCACCGGACGCGATGCCGAAGGCGTTGAAGCCGGCGCCGACGAACATGTTCTTGCATTCGGGGGCTGCGCCGAGGATGAAGTTACCGTCGGGCGTGAAGCTCTCCGGGCCATTGATCATCTGTTTCACGCCAACCGTCTCGAGCGCCGGAACGCGCTCGACGGCCTGGATCATGTGCTGTTCAAAATGGTCGAAATCATCGTCGAACAGGCGGAAGGCCCAGTCGTTTGGCAAGTCGCCGGTGAGCCAGGGTTGCGGGTTGGGCTCATAGCCGCCCATCACCAGCCCACCCACCTCTTCCTTGTAGTAGGTCCGTCTGTCAGGGTCGCGAATTGTCGGGGCGTCGGTCGATAGTCCCTCGATCTTCTCGGTGATGATATACTGGTGCTTGACCGCCTGGAGAGGCACGTTGATGCCGGCCATTTCGCCGACCTGGCGCGCCCATTGGCCGGCACAGTTGACGACCTTTTCGCAAGCGACGTCGCCCAGCGTGGTTTTCACAGCCGTGATCCGGCCGTCCTTCATCTCAAAGCCAGTAACCCGAACATTTTCGAGGATCTTGGCGCCATGCATGCGGGCGCCTTTTGCCAGCGACTGGGTGATGTCTGAGGGGCTTGCCTGCCCGTCCGTCGGCAGCCAGCTCGCACCGACGAGGTCATCGACATTCATCAGTGGCCACATCTGCTTCACCTCCTCGGGGGAGACAAGATGCATCTCCATTCCGAAACTGCCGGCGGTGGTGGAGAGGCGCTTGAATTCGGTCCAGCGGTCCTGGTTCGTGGCAAGCCGCAGGCAGCCCGTCATCTTCCAGCCCGTTGCGAGCCCGGTTTCGGCTTCCAGCCCCTTGTAGAGTTCGACCGAGTATTTCAGCACGCGGGTGATCGAGGCGGATGAACGCAGCTGGCCGACAAGACCGGCCGCATGCCAGGTCGAACCCGAGGTGAGGGCGCCCTGTTCAAGCAGCAGAACGTCTGGCTTGTGATCCCTGGCGAGATGATAAGCGGTGGAGCAGCCGATGATGCCACCGCCAATGACGACGATCTGGGCGTGGGAGGGCAGGGTCATGACGCATGGTTCCCGTAGACTGAGTTGTAGTGGTCGAGCGCTTCTTGGAGGCGCGTGAGGTTTTCGGCCCTGTAGCCGACATAGTCGGCGCCCGGTGCATCGAGGTAGAGTTCGGATGTCATGCTCCACATCGCCTCGCGCAAAAGGGAGGCGCATTGCATCGCGGCGAGCGAGCGGCGGATCTCGAGCGAGGGCATCCCCCCGAAATAGGCGGTGAGAAACTCTTCCGACTGCTCGGGTGTCAGGCCGGCATTGGAGGTCGCACCGGCGAGATCGAACATGGGCGTCGAGAAGCCGGCATATTCGAAATCGATCAGCCAGAGCCTTTCGCCATCGTCGAGAATGTTGGAGGGCAGGAGGTCGTTATGGGCAAAGATGATGGGAAGCGGCGCCTGGACGGCTTCCAGCTCCTGCGCCAGCGTGAGAAATTGCTCCAGCTCCGGGATCATCCGGCTGTTGCCGGCTTTAAGCGTGCGGGCATAGTCGCGCACCACATGGAAGGGCCAGAACATGAAGCCCGCGCCGGTGACGTAGCGCGGCATTTGCTGGTGAAATCGTTGGAGAAGGAGCGCCACGCGCTCGCGTTCGGCCACGACGTCATTTGCCGAAAACGTCTTCGCGTCCAGGAAGGCAGACACCATGACGCCCGGTTCCGCATATTCCACCTTCGGGGCGAAGCCGGCCTCGTGGGCAGCGCGGGCCGTCATCAGTTCGCGGGCCCTGGAAACGTGATGGAAGGGATAGTCTGTTCCGAAGCGCACGACGTGGCGGCCAGAGGCATCGGCCACCAGGAAGCTTTCATTGCTGAGGCCACCCTTGAGCACGCAGATCTCCAGCGCTCCGTTCCAGCAGGGCAGGGACGCGATGCGATCTTCCAGTCTTGGGTTCGGGGCAAGGTCGGTCATGCCATACGCTCCCTCAGACGAGCCGCGCCGGCAGAGATCAACCGATCGGCGATGATGGCAATGAAGGCAACGGCGAGCCCGGCGACAATGCCGCGGCCGGTATCGGCCTTGGTCAAGGCGATATAGACCTCCTGGCCGAGATCGCGGGTACCGACCAGGGCCGTGATCACGAGCATCGACAGGGCGAACATGATCGTCTGGTTCAGACCGAGCATGAGTTCGGGAAGTGCGAGTTTCAGCTTGATCTTGGTGAGGATCTGAAACGGCGTGCAACCCATGGCGCGTCCGGCTTCGACGACCTTCGGGTCGACGCGCTGGATCCCGAGTGCCGTGTAGCGGATCGCTGGTGCCACGGCATAGGCAACGATGGCGATCAGAGCTGTGAAGTCGCCGACCCTGAAGAGCATCACGGCCGGCATCAGATAAACAAAGGAAGGCAGCGTCTGCAGCGTGTCGATCACCACCTGCAGCCAGCGCCAGAGCCGCTCACGCTCTGCGGCGAGAATCCCGATTGGAATGCCGATCAGGCAGGCGATGATCACCGCGATGCCACAGAGATAGACCGTCACCATCGCCTTTTCCCACTGGCCGGTGGCCGCGATCAGGAAGGAGAGCGTGGCGGCCAGGACAGCGAGCCGCAGCCCGCCGAGGCGAAAGCCGGCAATCGCCAGCACGGCGACGACACCCAGCCAGGGCAACTCGGCCAGGAAGCGCTTGATCGGTACCAGGAGGTGGATGAGGAGGGTGGTGCGGATCGCCTCGAGCACGTCGAAAAAGTTGATGTTGATCCATTTCACCACCTCGTTCCAGAAACTGCCGGTCGACAGGGTGAGGCTGTCGGGCAGGGTGGCGAGAGCAGGCGAGATCAGACTTGCGACGAGGCTGAAGACGATCACGGCAAGGCCTGCTGTGAGATACGGGTGGCGCAGCATCAGCCTGTCGCCGCTGGTCGCCATGATGGACGGATCGCCGGCCTTTCGCGCGAAGGCCTGGCTCAAGCGATCGAGGGCGACGGCAAGTGCCACGATCGCGAAACCCGCTTCGAAGCCGGCACCGATGTCGAGGCGGCGGAGGGCAGCCAGCACGTCGAAGCCGAGGCCGCCCGCGCCGATCATCGAGGCGATGATCACCATGTTGAGTGAGAGCATGATGACCTGATTGACGCCGACCATCAGCGCGTCGGCGGCCGAGGGGACCATGACCTTCCAGGTCATTTGTCGGCGCGAGCAGCCGACCATTTGGCCGAGATCACGGATCTCTGACGGCACGGCCCTCAGGCCTAGAAGGGTGATGCGGACCATGGGCGGCATGGCGTAGATAATGGTCCCGACGATGGCTGCCGTCGGCCCGAAACCGAAGAGGAAAAGGATCGGTACGAGATAGGCGAAGATCGGGATGGTTTGCATCAGGTCGAGAAGTGGCGAGATCGCCCGTTCCACCCACGCGAAGCGGTAGCCGGCGAGCCCGAGTAGAAGGCCGAGAACGACACCGATCGGAACGGCGACCAGGATGGAGGAAAGCGTCACCATGGCGCTCGACCATTGTCCGAAGGCGGCAAGGAATCCGAAGCACGTGACGACCAGGGCCGCCAACTTGGCGCCGCCTGAATAGTATCCCATCAAACCGACGAGCACGATGACACCCAGATAGGAGATCGGCGGCACGATCTGGACTGCGGCGGATCCCTGGCCCGAGAGGAAGCCGGTGGAGAGCAGGCTGAGCGTAAACCTGTAGGGAATGTCGATGAGGTCAGCGGTGAAGCGCGTGAGATCGGTGAAGGAGAAGAGGCCGAAGCTCGCTTCGTTGACCAGCCATTTCATCCAGCCGCTGATGTGTCGAGCCGCGGGGATTTGCCAGGCGCGGGGATAGTCGAAGGCCCATTTTCCGATCGACGGGCCGAGCCACCAGGCCATGAGCATGGCAAAGGCGGCAAGCGCCAGGGCGATATCCACGAAGCGTTTGCCAGACGCTGGGCTTCCGGTCTCAAGGGCTTGCAATGTCGGGGCGGATAGCGCGCTCATCGGCTCAGCCCTGCATCATGACATCGACGACATCGCTGCGTCGCAGGAGACCAACCATTCGGCCATCGGCATCGACGACGCCGAGTGTGTCCCCGGCTGAGGCGAACAGGGGGGCGGCTTGCGCGATGGAAGCTAATGGCGATGTGGTGGCCGCGGGCAGGGGTCCGGTTGCGGTCTTCATCAGCGAAGCGACCTTGACGACCTTGGAACGGGCGACATTGCGGGTGAATTCGGCGACGTAATCGGTGGCGGGCGCCAGAACCAGCTCTTCGGGCGTGCCGGCCTGGACGATCTCGCCATCCTTCATGATCGCGATGCGGTCGGCGAGCCGGATCGCTTCGTCGAAGTCGTGGGTGATGAAGACAATGGTCTTCTTCAGGACCGATTGCAGGCGGAGGAATTCGTCCTGCATTTCGCGTCGGATCAGCGGATCAAGCGCCGAAAAGGGTTCGTCCAGGAACCAGAGTTCCGGTTCGACCGCAAGCGAGCGGGCAATGCCGACACGTTGCTGCTGGCCACCGGAAAGTTGGCGCGGATAGGCGGTCTCCTTGCCGGCGAGACCGACCAGTTCGACCATGCGTCTGGCGCGACCCACTCGCGCCGGCCTGTCGACCCCCTGAACCTCCAGCGGGAAAGCGACATTGTCGAGCACCGTCAGATGCGGCAGAAGAGCAAAATGCTGGAAGACCATGCCCATCTGATGGCGCCGGATCTCGATCATCCGCGCTTCGCTGGCCGAAAGCAGGTTTTCCCCGTTGAAGAGTATTTCGCCCGATGTCGGCTCGATCAGCCGTGACAGGCAGCGCACCAGCGTTGATTTGCCAGACCCTGAGAGGCCCATGATCACGAAGATCTCGCCGGCTCTCACCTCAAGATTGACGTCGCGGACGGCGCCGACCAGGCCGGCGCTTGAGAGCGCTTCGGCGTTCGGCTTGCCACCATTCGAGGACACGGCATCACGGGCGCCCGCACCAAATATCTTCCAGACATTGCGGCAGACGAGTTTGGCTTCAGTCGACATGGCAGTTCCGCTGGATCGCAGGACGGATGGCCCGCAGGGGCCGCTCGAAAGAAGGGCCACCCGCGCCGAGGGAGTGCGCGGGCGACCTAAGCCAGTCCGGCTATTTCTTGATCCATTCCGACCATTTGGCCTCGTTGGCGCCGACCCATTCGGCAACGACTTCCTCGACCTTCTTGCCTTCGAGGTCGACCTTGGTGATCATCTCACCCATTTCGTCGTTGCCGACATTGAAGGCCTTTATAGCCTCATGAGCGCCGGGCCACTTGTCCTTCAAACCAGACCAGGCGACCTTCCAGATCGGACCGAAGGGCTTGCCGCAATCATAGGCCATGTCCGGGTTTGAACCCCAGGCGGCGTCCTCGTAGCATTCCTTGGTATATTGCGGGAACTCGACCCATTCCCCCTTGTATTTGGCCGGCGCCCAATGCGGCGCGTAGATCCAGAGGAGGATCGGTGCCTGGCGCTGATAGGCGCTTTCAAGCTCCGCAAAGAGCGCCGCATCGGTTCCGGCATGCACGACCTCGAAGGGCAGATCGAGCGCTTCGACGCGCTCGTCGTCAAAACCGCCCCAGGTAACCGGACCGCCGAGATAGCGGCCCTTTGGTGCTGTTTCCGCCGTCGAGAAGGCTTCGGCGCAGGCTTCAGCCTTCAGTGCTTCCCAGTTGGGCAGGCCAGGGCATTTTTCCTTCATGTATTCGGGAAACCACCATTCTTCCTTGGCTTGCATGCCGGTTTCGCCGAGGTTCTCGACCTTGCCGGTTGCGGTTGCTGCATCCATCGCCTCGCGGCCGGTCGTTTCCCAGATTTCCATGGCGACATGGAGGTCGCCGGATTCGAGGCCGGCAAACTGGGCCAGATAGTCGGCCTGAACAAACTCGACGGAATAGCCCGCCTTCTTCAAGACCTCGCCCATGATCTGGGTGGTGATCAACTGGCCCGTCCAGTCATGTAATGTCAGTTTGATCGGATCGGTGGATTCCTGCGCTGATGCCGGTGCGACGAAGAAGGCGGCACTCATCAGCAATGCGGCTGCGATAGTTCTCGGCATGCGGTCATGGTGAGGCATTCGAGTTCTCCCCGTAGAGCCCGTTGAGATTGCTTAGATCTGGCAAGGCACCCGGTCGCCGTTCCCCGTACTTTTCGTATCTGATGACGACCGCGTGTATGGCTGCAGTCTCGGGTCAAGCGCGAGAGCTTGTCAATCCGAATCTGTGGCATTTTGTGATTTTGTGACCGATTATGTGGTGTCTGCTTGAAGCTGGTGCTATCGCGAGCTATCGATGCGGTGACGAGCAGGATGGAGATGGTCATGCCCCCTTCAACACGGCAGCGAGAGATCTTGCGTCTTCTGGATCGCGAGGGAACCGTGGCGCTTTCGACCCTCGCGCGCAAACTCGGTGTATCACTGGAGACCATCCGGCGGGACCTCAAGCCGCTAGCAAATGGTGGCAGTCTGATCAGGATGCATGGCGCAGTGAGCCTGGCTTCCATGGTCGGCGAGGCGCCGTTCGAACGTCGGATGCGCGAAAACAGCGAGGCCAAACGGGCGATAGCCGCCTCTGTTGCAGCGACAATCCGCGACGGTGACTCGATCATGATGGACACAGGCACGACAACGAGCTTCCTGGCGCGGGAGCTCCTGGCTCACCGGCGTCTGACGGTCGTGACAAACTCTTCCGACATCGCGCGCACGCTTGCCACGGTGAACGACAACAAAGTCTACATGGCCGGTGGGGAGTTGCGCAGCGACAACGGGGCGGCGTTCGGGAGTACGGCTATCGATTTCATCAGCCGATTTTCCGTGACCCACGCGATCATCTCGACCGGTGCCGTCAATGCAGCCGGGATGATGGATTACGATCTGGATGAGGCGGAATTTGCCCGCACGGTTATCACGCGTGGTCGACGCACGCTGGTTGTGACAGACCAGAGCAAATTCGGTCGCGAGGGCCTGGTCCGTGTCTGTGGCTTCGAGGCGATCGCCGAGCTGGCGACTGATGTCCAGCCTCCACCTTACATTGCCGAGGCCATGGCGGCCGCGGGCACCTGTCTGTTGCTTGCCTGAACTCTAAAGCTCTTTGTTCTTCGGCCGGCAGAAGAACTGCCGATCTGGAGCCATGTTTCCATGCGCCTGGAAGGCCACGTGTTGGAAACCTTGAGACGAGGACCAATCCACCTCTCTGTGACATTCAGGATCCGGCATTGTCTCAGTTGCTCTGCGCTTTTGTGAAACTCGATGATTTTCAATGAAAAACGATTATCTTCTTATTGGCCGCGTGAATTTTGATCTCTGATCCCCGATCCGCCCCCAAGCTTGGATTGGCGCGGTGAGGCGCCAGGTTCGCAGAATCATGACCGGACTGATCACATCGCCAAGGAAACCCGCCGACCAAAAGTCTTGGACTGGTCCGACCATTCTCACTGTTCCGCCCGTTTAAAAATCTCGAATGAGACTGCCCAGAAGCCTTTTGTCCGACCATGGGAGTGATTCCTGATCTGGGCACCAGGTCATATGATGACTGACCACAGGATTGAGCGAGGATACCGTTCAGCGTTGCCTTGCACGGATCTATGAACGCTCATAAGCTGCTCGGAAATCAGAAGGGAAGAATAGGGAGATTCCATGAGACACTACAAATCCATCTTTGGCGCGGTTCTGGCGGTCGGCTTGGCAACATCTGCAGGTGCGCAGGACATGTCCTTCTTCCGCATCGGCACAGGTGGCACAGCTGGAACCTATTACCCAATCGGCGGATTGCTTGCCAATGCGATCTCCAACCCACCCGGTTCGCGCAGTTGCGAGGAGGGCGGCTCTTGTGGTGTGCCGGGTCTCGTCGCTTCGGCTCTGTCATCCAATGGGTCGGTTGCCAATATCAACGGCATCGCCGGCGGTACCTTGGAATCCGGATTCGCTCAGTCGGATGTGGCGACCTGGGCCTATACCGGTACGGGCATCTGGGAGGGCAAGCCTGCCGTTGAAAATCTTCGGGCGATTGCCAATCTCTATCCGGAGAGCATTCACCTCGTGGCCAGCGCAGCCTCAGGCATCAACAGCGTTGCCGACCTCAAGGGCAAGCGCGTCTCGCTGGACGAGCCAGGCTCTGGCACCCTGGTTGATGCTCGCGTCATTCTGGAAGGCTATGGCCTTTCCGAGACAGACATCATGCCTGAATATCTCAAGCCGGATCAGGCGGCCGACCGCATGCGTGACGGCGCCATGGATGCCTTTTTCTTTGTTGGTGGCTATCCTGCCGGCGCCATTGCCGAGCTTGCGAGCCAGCACGACGTAAAGCTGGTATCGATCTCGTGTGAGGACGCACCAACGATTTGCGAGAAGTACACATTCTTCGCATCGGACACCGTTCCCGGCGGCACTTATGAAGGCAACCCCGATGACGTGAAGACACTCGCCGTTGGCGCACAGTGGGTCACCGGCGCGGATCAGCCAGAAGATCTGATCTATGGCATTACCAAGGCCTTGTGGAACGAAAACACCCGCAAGCAGCTCGATGCTGGCCATGCCAAGGGCAAGTCGATCACCAAGGAAACCGCGCTCAACGGCGTTGGCATTCCGCTGCATCCAGGTGCAGAAAAGTTCTACAAGGAAGCAGGGCTCCTGAAGTAGGACAAGGCCGATTGCTCATCCAATGAGAATGATCTTCGAAGGGCCGCGCAGTCGATGCGCGGCCCTCTGTTTCGGAAGCTTTAGAAAATCCTGGTGGGACGATGAGCGTGGATAAACAAGAGCTGGATCAGGGCAAGTCGGTCCGTCAATTGACTGCGGATGAATTGCAGGAGATCGAGGAGACATTCGATCCTGAGCTCCGTTTTCGCCGGCTGGTCTGGCCCCTGACCGTCATCACGGCGACGGTCCTGTTCCTCCTGTCATGCTACCATTTTTATACTGCAGGCTTTGGTATCCCTCAGGCAACAGTGCATCGGGGTCTGCATCTCGGTGTCACGCTTCTGGTCGTCTTCCTGAGCTTCTCGGCTTTCGGCAAGAAGGAGATGAAGCCGGGTGCCTTCACTCCCTTAGGCTTACCGCTCGTCGACTGGATACTCGGCATCGCCGGCCTGATTGCCGCTCTCTATGTCCCCTGGATCTACAGCGACCTTGCCTTCCGCGTCGGAAATCCCTTGCCGATCGACGTCATCATGGGAACTGTCCTGATCGTCGTGCTTCTGGAAGCGGTCCGTCGCTCCATGGGCTGGCCGCTGCCGGTGATCGCCCTTCTGTTTATCGGCTATGCCTACTTCGGCAGGGCGATGCCTGGCATTTTCGTGCATCCAGGCGCCAGCTGGTCCGGCATCGTGAACCACCTCTACCTGACGTCTCAGGGAATTTATGGCACCGCCCTTGGTGTCATTGCGACCTATGTTTTTCACTTCGTGCTGTTTGGCGTGATGGCAACCCGGATTGGTTTGGGTCAGCTCTTCATTGACGTGGCGTCGGCCCTTGCTGGCAGGTACGCTGGCGGTCCGGCCAAAGTATCGGTTCTCTCATCGGCCCTGCTGGGGTCGATTTCGGGATCGTCGATCGCCAATACGGTCACAACGGGCGCGCTGACCATTCCGGCCATGATCCGCATCGGCTATCCCCGCCACTTTGCCGCGGCCGTTGAAGCCGCAGCCTCGACAGGCGGTCAAATCACGCCTCCTGTCATGGGCGCCGTGGCATTCCTGATGATCGAATATCTCGGCCTTCCGCTCACCACCATTTTGACCGCAGCCCTGGTGCCGGCTTTCATGCATTTCTTCGGCGTGCTTGTTCAAGTGCATCTGGAAGCCCGGCGGCTCGGCCTGCGCGGTCTGTCGGCGGCTGAATTGCCGAATGCCTGGAAGGTCCTCAAAGAAGGCTGGCTTTCGGTCGCGCCACTCATCGTTCTGATTGCAATCCTGTTGTCTGGACGTACGCCGTTTTCTGCCGCCTTCTGGTCGATAACGGCCTGTATCGCGGTTCTCATCATCCAACAGGTTCGCGCAAGCGGTGTGACCGATGGCCTGCGCGGAGCAGCCCATGGGGTTTGGGAAGGCTTCATCCTTGGCGCCAAGCAATCACTCTCCGTCACCGCTGCCGCAGCACTTGTGGGCGTTGTCATCGGGGTGGTGACGCTAACCGGCGTCGGTTTTAAAGTCGCCTATATGGTCACGGGCATTGCCCAGGATTGGGCCAGTTCCATTCACAGCTTACTCGACTTCCTGCCCTTTGAGCTGATGGGCGTTCCGACGCTGACGCTGCTGTTCACCCTGATCCTGACGGCCATTGTGTGTATCCTGATGGGATGCGGCATTCCGACAACAGCGAATTACATCATCATGGTTGCTGTTGCCGCACCAATCCTGGGTCTCCTGGGCGTAGAACCGCTGGTCGCGCATTTCTTCGTCTTTTACTATGGGGTGCTCGCCGATGTGACGCCGCCGGTTGCGATGGCGGCCTATGCCGGCGCAGGCATCGCCAATGCCAATGCCTTCAAGGCGGGCAATACCGCCTTCAGGCTAAGCATGGGCAAGGCCTTGGTCCCCTTCGTGTTCGCCTTCCAGCCAGCCTTGCTGCTGGTGACCGATAACTTCACCTGGACCGCGTTTTTCCTTGCATTCGGTGGCACAATCCTCGGCATCTGGGCTTTGGCTGCGGCGGTCTCCAACTGGCTGTTCGCACCGCTCCATTGGTACGAACGCGCCGGCCTGGTTCTTGCTGCCATCTTGCTGGTTGCGCCCGATTTGATCGCAACATTGATTGGCATTTTGCTGATGGCACCGGTTGCAGCAAGGCAGTTGCTGCAGAACCGTCGTCGCTCGTCAGGCTAGGTTTTGATGTAGCCTGCTCTCAAGATCGTGCAGGCGCAGATCCTCGCCCCATCACGCAATCGGGCTTGGGCGCTTCAAAGTCTCAGTTGAGGTGATGGATCGTCACGTCGGGTACCACCCGCTGGGCGATCTCGCAAAGATGCCAGTGATGGGTCAGGTAGATGACCTGCCCCACCTTCGCCATCTCGCTCAGAAGCCGAAAGACTTCTTCCGAGCGCGGATTGTCGAAGCTCTCCATAATGTCGTCGGCGACGAAAGGCACGGGCGGTCGGATCGCCGCAAATTCCTCGTAACCCGCCAACCGCAGCGCAAGATAGAGTTGGAACTGCGTTCCGGTGGACATGGCATCTGCCAATTTTGAGCCGCCATCCCGTGTGACGCCGATCAGGATCTCGCGGTCACGATCCGGTTGGGTCGTCAGACCGGAATAATTGCCGCCGGTGATCAACCGAAATGCGTCAGACGCGCGGCGCATCATCGCACTGCGATGTCGATCCCTGTAAAGATGCAGCGCTTGGTCCGCGGCAAGTGTCCCGGTGCGAAGTATAAGATGCCTGCGGGCATGTTCTTCAATTTCAAGAAGGAGGGTGCGGCGCCGTGCCTCGATGCGAGCGACCGCGTCATCGCCGCCAACGGCATCCAGCTTTTGCTGTGCCAGAGATCTTTCAGCGTAGAGCTGCTTGGATTGCTCGGTCAAATCCTCGATCCGTCGCTCAAGCTCCATGCTATCGCGTTCCAACTGGTCGGCCTCGATTTCGCTAAGCCGTGTCGCAGCCTCTTCGAAGCTTGCCATTCTCAGCGCGTCCATGATCTGGTGGCGCACTTCGCTGATGCGCTTTTCCAGTTGATCACGCTCCCTGACCTGAGCCAGCAAGGCTTCGACCTCGGCAAGCCCGTCCACCGCGAAGAAGCGGGTCACCTCGTTTCGGCGCGCTTTGTGTATTGCCAGCTCCTCCTCGAGGCCAAGCCGCTTCGCTTTCAGCTTTTCAAGCTCGGCCTGTTTGCCATCACGAAGTCGGTCGGCCAATTTCGCTGCCTCAAAGCGCTGCGTGAGTGCATTGGCTGCAGTCACTATATCCTTGGCTGGAGTTTGCTCTTTGCATTCGATCAGCAAGCTTTCCATCGCTTCGCGAAACTGCACCTGATCACGCTCCATTGCCGCGACACGGTTCAAGAGATCCTGTCGCTCTTTCAAGACAGAGGGGAGGGTGCCAACAGCGGTTAAAATCGCTCTGACTGCCGGGATCGAGCCGGCCTTGTCGGCGAACCATGTGCGGGACAGCGTATCGATCCAGTCCTTGTGCCAGGCGTCACTCCGTACCTCTGCCTCGTGTTTGTCACGCTCCCGTTCCCTGATGTCACGCTCAATGTCGGCGACCGCCTTTTCAAGTGTGATCCGTGCCGTGCGTTCGGCCCGGGCCTCGGAAAGAGCGTCGGCTGCGGTCTGGACAAGCGCTGCGACCGACGGATCTGCGGCCTCGATGCCGGCTGCAGCAAGACTGGCAACCACGGCTTCGACCAGTTGCTCAAGCTCGGCACGTAGCGGCTCGATGGCCTCCTGGCTCTCGTTCATCCTGTGCCAGGCGGCAAGCACTGCGGCCCGTCGTGCCATCCACGTTTCGAGCGTGACCAGGCCCTCGCTCGCGCTGACGTCATGACTGATAACCTCGGGCAAGAGTGCTTTGATCTTTTGTACGAGTTTGTCGTGCTCGTCTTGCGCCTCTGCCAACAAAGCGAGTTGTCGCTCCAGCGCCACGGTTGCGGCCGCCTCACTCTGGCGCAACTGGCGCAGCTCAGCGAGTTCTTTGGCCCGCGACAATCGTGAGGCCGATATGGCGTCATCACGAAGCATCTGGGCTTCAAAGAGTTTCGCACTGGCGGCATCCAAGGAAGCCAGATGGGTCTGCCAAGCTGTATCGCGTTCGGCGCGAAGTTTGGCAGCCTCTCCGTCATCCAGCATCGCGTCGCTGGCACAGGTCGCAAGCCGCGCCTTTGTTTGCGCAAGTTCCACCTCAAGGTCGCGGATCCGGCCCTCTTGGTCAAAGATGCGTCTCTCGATCGCGACTGCCTGACTTCGCCAGAGTTCGATCTGACGCGGTTCGGCTGAAGCGGTGCGCTTGAGCACCTCCATGTCTCCGGTCCAGGGTGCCAGCTGCGCAATCGTGTTTTCGTAGCTACGACGTAATTCAGCGAGATTGCGTTCTTCCATGACAAGCCTGGCTGGAAGATCAGAGCCAGTCAGTTGCGCGTGTGCCGCCTCGAGGCGGCTCAGCTGGGCGTGATTGATATGCGAGGCAATGCTAGCACTTTTGTTTTCTGCCCGGAGACGTTCGAGATTTTCGCGTGAGCGCATGAGTTCCCGTTCGGCGGCCGTGCGCTTCGCATCGACGCCGGAGCGCTCTTCAATGAGATCCCTCAGTGTGCCAACCAAGGAGGCTGGCAACAGAAGAGCGGCCGGGTCCGGGTGTTCCGCCTGCTCGAGATCGCTGAGAAGCCGGGCAAGGACACCTTCCTGCTCTGCCAGGGCAAGCCGGCGCTTGGGCAGGTCGGCTTCCGCAGCCAGGTAGCGCGCGCGCCCTTGATCCAGCGTGTCCATATGCGCCGCAATGGTTGCGGCCTTGTCATCCACGACAATCTCTTCGATTTCTTCGACCAGTTGTCGGGTCGCCCTGTCAGCCATCTCCACGACTGCGGAGAGACGGATCTCATCTTGCAACAGTTTTGGCAGCAGGTTGAACCATTCAGAAGGCGGGCGGGGCACGTCACCGAGCGCAGCCAGTTCACCATTCAGCCTGGTGAGCTCACGCTGAGCCGGCAGGGCGTTCAGCAGGCGCGTCAGTTCCTGGTACCTGGCTTGCGCTTCGCCAAGCTCCCGCGTTGCCGTGCGGTAGGCCAAATCGGCCTGGTCATGGCCTATCTTAAAGCCTGCATAAGTCGAAGCCAGAGTGTCGATCGTGTTGCGTTCGACTTTCAGTGTGTCCAGCGCCCTCTTGAGTTCGGCAAGCTTGGTGCTGGACGATCGCTTCTTGTAGATCTGGTTCGCCTCGTCGGCCGCCGCTGCCAGTGACTTGCTGAGCCCTGCCAGCCCAGAGCTTGCTGAGAACAGCAATTCTCCAAGCTCGCCTTTGCTCTGGATGATGGCATTGCCGCCTTCCTTGAGGGACTGGTCATCGAGTGAGAACATCGTCCGATAGGCGTCCCGGCCGATGCCGCCGAGCGCGCCCAAGAGCAGTGCCTCATTCAAAGCCTGACCACGCTCGTTGACGAGGCTACCGCTCCTTTGCTTCAGCCTTGCGACCTCGTGCTCAGCCCCATCGAATTCGAGACACCCGCCGATCTTCATCGTATTGTAGGGATGCAGAAAATTGTACGGGCTGCGTTCGCCGATGCCATAGAGCAGATCGAGGAAGGCCGAAAAGGTTGTCGATTTCCCGGCTTCATTCAGTCCGTAGATGATATGCAGATCAGGTGTGCCGGGTCGCGCTGCACCGAAATCGATGGAATGGTCGGTGAATTTTCCATAGCGGCTGAGATCAAGTCGGCGAAGGCGCATCAGTTGCCTCCTCGCTCGGCCGCCATCATCCGCGCCGCGATATCAATGGACCCTTCGGCCAAAAGACTGTCCACGAAACGCTCGAAGGCAGCTTCGTCGCGCCCGGCGAAGTCTCGGCATTCGGCTGGAAGGTCGCTCAGAAGCTCACGGACCATATCCCTCACTTCGTCGCGGAAGCCGCTGCGATTGGTCACTTCCTCGCGCATCAGAGCCCCAAGTTCAACGACGGGATTGGCCGCAAGGCCGTCGGGGGCTGACTGCGGCGTGTCAATCGCGAGTTCCAGCTTCTCGATCCAGGTCTTGCCGATCCGATCGCCGCGTTGCTCAGCCTCGGCCAGCATGAGATCGAGGTCGCGGCGGACCTGCCAGGCCAGAGGGGTCTGACCGGTCAACCGCAGCCGGGCAACGAGGTGCGCAGATGCGGTTCGCTCACGCTCGGCCGCCAGTGCCGTTTCGATTGCTCCGGCCGCATCGCGCCATTCCACAACATCTGTGAGATCGACCTCGACACGTTGAAACTGGGCTATGCTGGTCAGCCGCTCCTCAACCGTGATCGTTCGATCATCTGCCACCGTCACGATCGATACGGACTTCGGGCCAGCCTCGTTGATGTCGCGCCCCTGGGGCATGCCCGGCATGATGACTGTGGATTTCCCGGCATGGTGGGTGCGTTGATGGATGTGACCAAGCGCCCAGTAGTCGAAGCCGGATGCGTGAAGATCGATCACATTGCAGGGCGCATAGGCGTCATGGCCAACAGATCCTGCAAGACTGGTATGCATGATGCCAATGTTCACCGCATCCAGCACCGGTGGTCTGTATCTCGGCAGTAGAGTTTCAGGCGCATGTGGCTTGGCGAAGCTCAATCCGTGAAGTGCGACCGGCAGGCTCCCAGCGGTGATTTCAATCGCCTCAGCATTGCCGCCGAATATCTTGACCGTGTCCGGCAGGACCAACTCCTTGGCAATCTTCGACAAAGCATCGTGATTGCCTTTGATCAGATAGGTGCGGATGCCCGCCTGATGAAGTTTTTCCAGCTGTCCTGCGAGAAACCGCGCCGTCTTCATCGATGTCTGATCGCCGTCATAGAGATCCCCGGCAATGATCAAGGCGTCGACCTGTTCATCGAGGCAGAGATCGATGATTGCGGTCAGCGCTTGACGGCTCGCATCGCCAATAAGCTCCGCAAGCTCAGCATTGCGCAAAGCCAGTGAGCGGAGGGGGGAATCGAGATGAATGTCTGCTGTATGGACGAAGCGGAATGGCAAAGCGTTTCTGGATCCAGTGCATTGGCGGTTGGTGTGGTTCAACCTTTCTGTTCTTCTCGTTGCCGAACGTCAACATCAGGCTGTGGCTGAAACCGGCTCAAGCGCCATGCGGTCTCAAGGCCTCGTCGGTTGTTTTGTTGCTCATGTCATGGCGCCAAGCTCTACGCGTGCCCATGACGAGATGCTTCATGATGTTTGCGCAAAAATTCGATGCTTGCTGATCAAGCTTCGTCCCTGTCGCAAAGAGCCACGGCCATAGCTGCCTTCTTTAGGCGTTCCTGACAGTCCCTCCCATCCCATGCAACGGTATGCACCGTCTTTTCGCTTCGCCCGCCCCTTCGGGGTGCATGGGCTGTTTTGGTCTGTCTCTCCGGACGCCATCAGGCCGCGATGGTCGCGGTCTCCACAGCGAAAGGAGACAATCATGTCGAAATCATCGTCATCCAAATTCGATGTCCATCAGGAAATCACCAACCGCATCGTCGATGCCCTCGAACATGCAGGCGAATTCCAGCTTCCCTGGATCGGCAACACGGCGGCAAGTGTCGCACGTCCCGTCAATGTCGCATCGCGCAAGCCCTATAACGGCGTGAACATTGTCAGCCTGTGGGTCGCGGCCCAGGCTTCTGACTATCCCTCCAATGTCTGGGGCACATACCGCCAGTGGCAAGAGGCCGGTTGCCAGGTGCGCAGGCGAGAGAAATCCACGCTCGTCGTCTTCTACAAGACTTTCGACGTCGAGCAGGTCAATGACCAGACCGGCGAGGTCGAACCGGCCGAACGTAAGGTTCTGCGTGCCAGCTGGGTCTTCAATGCCGCCCAGGTGGATGGTTTCCCGCTCGACGAGACCGAAATCCCCGAAGAGCCTTGTTTCGATCCGATTGCTCGCGCCGAAGCCTTCGTTAAGGCAACCGGTGCTGTCATCGAGGAGAGGGGTGACAAGGCCTGCTATGTCCCCTCGACTGATATCATCCGGATGCCGGAGCGTCGCCGCTTCACGGGCACTGCCACCACGAGTGCTGCGGCAGGATTTTACAGCACGCTATGTCATGAACTGACCCATTGGTCAGGATCGAAGGGCCGTCTTTCACGCGATCTGTCCGGCAGATTTGGCACTGAAGCCTATGCCATAGAGGAGCTTGTCGCCGAACTGGGGGCTGCCTTCCTGTGCGGCGATCTCGGTCTGGTGCCCGAGCCGCGTCTCGATCATGCCCAGTACATCAAGCACTGGTTGTCCGTGATGAAGTCCGACAAGAAGGCGGTGTTCACCGCAGCGTCGAAAGCCTCTGAGGCCAGCAACTGGTTGATGTCTCTGGCGTCCTCGCAGTGCGACATCGGGGGTGCGGCTTAGGCCGCATTCTTTCACTCTTTGCCGGTGACGACAGGCAAGGTCTTAAGATGTTTGTCGATGGCCTCGACAACATCTTGGTGCATAGGAAGGTTGGCCTTTTCGGTCTCCCATCGCTCCATGAAGAGCGCGACGGTTTCCTTGGCTGTATCAAGGACGAGTTTCTTGGGCAGATTTGCCTTCGCAGACAGGTGGGCCAGCTCGTCGGTTGTGAACCCGGTGAACTCTTTCGTCCGGCTGAAGGTCAGCGCGGACTTGTCATTGGCGATATATGGGATCGTCGATACCAAGTCATAAGCAGGAGCAAGGCGGGCGTTTCGTCGATCAGGATAGATCAGCGACCAGTTTTTCAGATGCATGTCGCCATTGCCGATCAGGACATTGAATGTCAGGCGGCGAATGAATTCGGCCACATCGTCCTGATCGGATTCAGACGCGACCACCGATATCAGATTGCGGTAACTGGCTTTCTTGTACTTGTCCTCAGGGTAGACGTTAAAGACCTGCGCGAAATCCTCGATATGGGTGACGCTGCCATCTTCATTGCGATCGAAGCGCTCGATGACGAAGGCCTGTTGCCCTATCTTCTCAATGCCATCGGGCAGATTGCCGATCGATCGTACATCGATCAGCCCGATCGCTGGCACGTTGATCCCGACCATCCTCGCAAGGCTCATCATCGAGAATTCGTTTTCCGGAACGTTTTCAAACTCGCGCGAGGGGAGTTTGACGATGCGATTACCGCCGACGCCGCTGGTCGGAATGGTCAAGCCACCGCTGGCGCTTTGAACCGCCGAGAACTTGAGCTGCACACCCGCCAATGAAAACCGCATGGCATCTTCGGCAGCTTCCTTTGCGGCTTCGCCTTCCAGGATGTTGAGTGCTTCGTCCGGCCATTCTTCACCGTCTGCCGGGACGACGGTGATCGCGCCGGGCAGGTCCTGCCCGAGCACCCACAAGAGGAAGAACTCGCGGTCGATATGGATGTCAGCCCTGTCGGCCAGATACCGGCGCAGATGGCCCTCTGGTAAAAGGTTCGAGAAATAGGGCATCAGCTTGATTTTATACGGCCTAAAGTCCGTGATCAGGTCACCGAGGCTATCTTTGAACTGCAGGCCGAGGGACGGTCTGTCTCGGTTTTCGACATAGGCATCGTTGAAGGCAAAGAGCGTCTTTTCTGTTCCGACATAGGTGATGGTGCCGATGTCTTCGCCATAGAGGCGCACACTCAAAACAGATAGATCAGGCATCGTCATCCTCCTCACCTAACGAGTATGCGGGACGATTGGCGCCGCGTTGTTCGCTCGTCGGCTCGAATTGGGCGATCTGGTTGCGGAGCGCTCTCATGCTGTTGGTCGCGTCCAGTATGCCCTTCCAGTGCTCTGTCAGTCTGGCGTGGTCGATCATTTGGCGCAGTGAGCGGAGATTGCCCAAAAACCGCGTGTCGATCTGGAGACGCTGGAGTGCTGCCGTGGCTTTGCGCAGCTCATCCAGCTCCGGCAAGGTCGGCGCCTCGATCTGAATGGCGCGAACCGACTTTTGCAATCGCTGCATTTCCTTGTTGATCGCAGGCGGTTGGATCACAGTGCGATCGGTGGTCTGACGCGTAATCGATTTGATCGCAGGCATCGCCTTGCGTGGTACCAAGGCGATCTCCAGATCCAATGCGCTGGCGATCGCGACGAGGCTCGACAGGCGCAGATCAACGCTGTTGGATTCAATCCGCGAAATCTGCGCTTGCGGGACGCCAGCCAACCGGCTCAACTCGCGTTGGCTGAGCTGTCTGGCTTCTCTGGCTTCGCGTAGGCGATCCGCGATCTCCTGGGTTTCGTATTTCATCGATGTTTATTTCTGCATCATTTTGCTCATCTGATGTCGTTTACGATATCAGACGACCGCTGTTTTCTCAAGGTGATGTTGTATGGCGCATCAGGATCAGATTCTGATGCTTTATACTGCATCAAGATGAGGCTTGGAAACTTGAGGGCGTTCCCCAAAACAGCTCCGAGCGGTGCCATGTCGTTCCATGACCGGCAGTACATCCTTGCGGCTCCACGATGTGATCTTGCCGATCACATGGCGACAGCCTTGTTGACGAATGGCCGCGTCAGCCAGCGAGGCGTATTGTTCTGCGCACCCCGTAGGGGGCTGCAATCTTGGGTTCAAGGCGAAACGGGTCGTCCGTGCTTGCGTTGGCCTCGGAGGCCGCGGCCAGGGTGCCGTCCACTGCCTCGCGTCCCAAGGAAGCATAGGGGAGTGTGGTGGAATAAAGGATCGGGATCGGCGCGGTTTCGCGCGTCAGCGAGACCATCTCCCCGATGCTTCTTTCTGCCTTCGCAGCAAGATACCCCTGCTTTAGGGTCGCTCGCATCGCTTGGGACTGCGTCAGATGGATGACACAAAAAAAGCCCCGGACCGCCTTCGTTGCCGTGTCGGGGCTTACTTGCCATCGGCTGCCTGAGCCAAGTTCTTCCCGGGCGCCATGTCGTGACTTAGTTTTCGCCACTGGGAAATTTCGCCAAAAAAAGAAGCAGTCACCTCGGCGTGTCCTTCAAATTTGTTCTTGACAAGCCAAAAGCCGGTGGCACTGTAAAGCGGTTTAGTAAAGCGTTTTACTAAACCGCTTTACTAGGCGGTATACCGGATCGGCAATAGGGGTGTTGGACGGGATGGCAAGGACGACAGCGACAAGCCTGAAGGACGTGGCGGAAGCCGCCGGCGTTTCGGTGGCCACAGTCTCCCGCCTGCTCAACGGCACGCTCCAGCTGCCGCCAGAGACCAGAGAGCGGATCGAGACTGCGATCCGCGACTTGCGCTACGAGCCCAATCCTCATGCGCGCCGCCTCAGCCGCGGTCGCTCCGATACAATCGGTCTCGTCGTTCCAGATATCGCCAACCCATTCTTCGCAACGCTTGTTGCTGCCGTGGAGCAGGAGGCCGACAAGCGTGGGCTGTCGCTGTCGCTGCATGTTACGCTCAATCGTCCCGGGCGCGAGATTTCCTATGTGACTGCGCTTGCCCGCAATCATGTCGACGGACTGATCTTTGTGACCAATCACCCCGACGATGGCGTTCTGGCCGGTCTGATCAATCAGACTGGCAAAGTCGTGATCGTCGATGAAGACGTGCCCGACGCTGTTGTTCCGAAGCTGTTTTGTGACAACGAGGAAGGCGGATATCTGGCAGGGCGCCACCTTGCTGAGCATGGTCATCGGCGAATTGTCTACATCGGCGGTCCGCAGGACATGATCAGCACCCGCCGTCGTTACAGGGGGCTGGAGAGGGCGCTGCTGGAGACCGGTATGCCCTTCGAGGTGACACGCTACGAAGGCAGCTTCTCCGTCGAGTTCGGCCGCGAGGCGGCCAGGCGCTTCATCGCGGAAGGAATGCCGGCAACTGCAATCTTTGCCAGCTCCGACGAGATCGCGATCGGACTGGTTGAGGTCTTGCGAGCTCAGGGCGTCTCCATCCCGGATGAGATCTCGGTGGTCGGCTTCGACGATGTCGGGCCTCTCCATCTTTTTTCACCATCGCTCACTGCAATACGCCAGCCGGTCAGGGCACTTGGCGAGCGTGCGCTGGCGCTTCTTCTTGAAACGAATTGGCAGACTTCAGAAAGCCTGGCTTCCGAGGAGTTGCTGCCTGTCGAAATCGTCGTGCGGCATTCCGTTGCACCGCCGGCGAAACCATAAAAAGCAACGAAGCTGAACCGAACCAGAGGACAAGAACATGACACATCTGACACGCAGAACAGTGACTGCCGCACTCGCAGCAACAGCATTTGCAAGCATTTCATTCGGCTCCATCGCTCATTCGGCCGAAAAAACCTTCGCACTCGTTCAAATCAACCAGCAGGCCTTGTTCTTCAACCAGATGAACGAGGGAGCGCAAAAGGCTGCGGAAGCTGCCGGTGCGAAACTGGTGATCTTCAACGCCAACAACGATCCGGCCGCACAAAACAGTGCCATCGAGACCTACATCCAGCAGAAGGTCGACGGTCTTGCCGTCGTCGCAATTGATGTGAACGGGATCATGCCTGCCGTTCAGCAGGCGGCCGCCGCCGGAATTCCGGTGGTTGCCATCGACGCGATCCTGCCTGAAGGGCCGCAAATGGCGCAGATCGGTGTCGACAACGCCAAGGCTGGTGCCGATATGGGCGCATTCTTCATCGATTATGTGAAGAACAGCATGGGCGGCTCCGTGAAGTACGGCGTCGTTGGAGCCTTGAACTCTGCCATCCAGAATGTCCGGCAGGAAGGTTTCGAGACCACGGTGAAGGCTGCCGAAGGTGTGACCACCGCTGGTGTCGTCGACGGTCAGAACGTCCAGGACACGGCACTTGCCGCAGCCGAGAACCTCATCACCGCCAACCCGGATATGACGGCCGTCTATGCGACGGGCGAACCCGCATTGATGGGTGCCATTGCTGCCGTGGAGAGCCAGGGCAAGCAGGCTGACGTCAAGGTCTTCGGCTGGGATCTGACCGCCCAGGCCATCGCCGGGATCGATGCTGGCTACGTCACCGCAGTCATCCAGCAGGATCCTGCGGCCATGGGTGCGGCAGCCGTCGACGCTCTGAAGACGATCTCGGATGGCGGCACGGTGGAGAAGACGATCTCCGTTCCGATCACCATCGTCACCAAGGAAAACGTCGAACCGTACCGGGCCATCTTCAAATGATCTCTGACAGACAGCACCCAACCGCTGTCGCAGGGTCGGGGGGAGGAGAAATCCTCCCCCATCGGTCCGGCGAAGGCGCGGTTCGCCAGCCCCGTATCTCACTCAAGGGCATCCGCAAGAATTTCGGATCGCATCAGGCCTTGCGCGGCGTCGATCTCGATATCTATCCCGGCGAGTGCTTAGGCCTGGTCGGTGACAATGCAGCCGGAAAATCCACCCTGACCAAGGTGATTTCCGGGACCTATATCCCGGATGACGGGACGATCACCGTCGACGGCCAAAAGGTTCAATTCAGTGGACCCGCCGATGCGCGCGATCGCAACATCGAGATGGTGTTTCAGGACCTGAGCCTTTGCGACCATGTTGATGTTGTCGGTAACCTTTTCCTCGGGCGAGAACTGACCAAGGGTCTGTTTCTCGATCGGACTCGAATGATGACCGAGGCGCGCGCAATGCTGGATGCGCTCGAAATTCGGATACCAAGGCTCAATGCAAAGGTCGAGAAACTGTCGGGCGGCCAGCGCCAGGCAATCGCGATCGCGCGCGCTGCATCCTTCAATCCCAAGGTCCTGATCATGGACGAGCCGACCTCGGCTCTGGCCGTGGCTGAAGTCGAGGCCGTGCTCAATCTCATCAACCGGGTAAAGGCAAAGGGTGTTTCCGTCATTTTGATCACCCACCGGCTGCAGGATCTCTTCCGCGTCTGTGACCGCATCGCCGTCATGTACGAAGGCACCAAGGTTGCTGAACGCAATATCGCCAACACGGACCTCCAGGACCTCGTGCAACTGATCGTCGGAGGGCAGAGACATTGACCGCCTATACTGAACGCGCGTCCGGCTCGCCGATCGCCGACTTCGTGTCTGAACATGCACAGGTGATGTCCATCACCGTCTTCTTCATCGCCTGCCTCCTCTTCTTTTCGGCCATGACCGATACCTTCCTGACCTTCGGCAACATCTTGAATGTCGTCCGTCAGGCAGCACCGATCCTGATCGTGGCAGTTGCCATGACGCTGGTCATCATCACCGGTGGTATCGATCTATCCGTCGGTTCGCAGGTCGCACTTGTGAATGCGGTCGCCGCGATCTTGCTTGCCATGGGCTATCCATGGCCGCTTGTTCTGGCTGGCATGATCGGTTTCGGAGCGCTGCTCGGCATCGCGCAGGGCTGGTTCATTGCCTATCAGGGAATTCCGGCCTTCATCGTGACACTGGCCGGTCTCTCTATTCTCAGAGGCTTTGCTCTCTGGCTGACACAGGGCTACTCGATCCCCATCAAGGACGCGCCGGGATTTTTCTGGCTTGGTCGTGGCGAGCTCTTCAGCATCCCGGTTCCCGCACTGATCGCGGTGCTGGTGGCGGTGATCGGCTATATCATCATCGCCTATACCAAGTATGGGCGGCAGGTGGTCGCGGTCGGTTCCAATCTCGAAGCGGCACGGCGTGTCGGCATGCCGGCCAAATGGATTGTTGCCTCCGTCTACATGGTCTCCGGTATTGCTTGCGCCGTGGCGGGGCTGTTGATCGCCGCTCGGCTTGGTTCAGGTTCATCCAATGCTGCGGTGGGGTTTGAACTTCAGGTGATCGCGGCCGTGGTTCTCGGTGGAACATCCTTGATGGGGGGACGCGGGAGCATTCTGGGCACGGTTCTCGGCACGCTGACCATTGCCGTCATCGGCAACGGCCTGATCCTGATGCATATCTCGCCGTTCTTCACGCAGATTGTTACTGGTGCCATCATTCTCGTGGCCATCTGGCTCAACACCAAGATCTTCACAACCAATTTTCGCTTCGGCGCAAAGACGAGGTGAAGGCAATGAGCGAATTATCTGAAGGCCATAGCCGCTCGGGCAACGTCATGACGGTGGCTGGTGCCATCCCTGCCTCCGGGCTCGGTGTCACCCTGATGCACGAGCATATCCTCAATGATTGCCGTTGCTGGTGGCACGCTCCCAAAACGCCAGAACGCCAGTATCTGGCTGACAGCTTTGTGTGCATCGAGATCCTGTCCGAACTGCGACAGGACCCCTTCGTCAACAAGCACAACATCACGCTGGATGACGAGCTTCTGGCGATCGTTGAATTGAAGGATTTCGCCGCGCATGGCGGTCGGACCGTCGTCGAGCCGACATGCCAGGGGATTGGACGAGATCCGCGAGCGCTGCGACGCATCTCCGAGGCGGCGGGTCTCAACATCGTCATGGGGGCTGGCTACTATCTTGGCTCCTCACATCCGGCCAAGGTGGCCGACATGTCGATCGACCAGATCGCCGATGAGATCGTCCAGGAGGCGGTCGTTGGCGTGGACGGCACCGAGATCAAGATCGGACTGATCGGTGAGATCGGTGTTTCCTCAGACTTCACGGCACAGGAAGAGAAATCACTGCGGGCAGCAGCGCGCGCGCAAAGGCGCACGGGGCTGCCGTTGATGGTGCATCTGCCGGGCTGGTTTCGCCTTGGGCACAAGGTGCTCGATGTCGTTGAGGGGGAGGGGGCAGAGCTCCGTCATACCGTGCTCTGCCACATGAACCCCTCGCATGACGATCTGACCTACCAGCAGGAACTCGCGATACGCGGAGCCTTTCTGGAATATGACATGATCGGCATGGATTTCTTTTATGCCGACCAGCAGGTCCAGTGCCCGAGCGACGAAGAGGCTGCGCGTGCGATCGTCAAGCTGGTCGAGAAGGGGCTCATCGACCGTATTCTGCTCTCCCACGATGTCTTCGTGAAGATGATGCTGACCCGGTACGGTGGCAATGGATACGCTTACATCCTCAAGCATTTTCTGCCGCGACTGAAGCGTCACGGCCTGAGCGATCGCCAGCTCGAGATCCTCATGCGTGACAATCCAAGATCGGTCTTCGAGGCGAAAGCCTGACCGACAGACGACAAACCATGGAAGATAAGATGACAAAGAAAGTTCTACTCGTCGGCGAAAGCTGGGTCAGTTCGGCCACCCATTACAAGGGGTTTGACCAGTTTGGCAGCGTGACGTTCCATCTGGGTGCAGAGCCACTCGTCAAAGCGCTTGAGGGCAGTGAGTTTGATCTGACCTACATGACCGCGCACGATGCCGTGGAAAAATTCCCCTTCGATATGGAGGGGCTGGACGCCTATGACGTGATCATCCTTTCGGACATTGGCGCCAATTCCCTGTTGCTGCCGCCAGCCGTCTGGCTGCATTCCAGGACGGTGCCGAACAGACTGAAACTGATCAAGGCATGGGTTGAAAAAGGCGGCGGCCTGTTGATGGTCGGCGGCTATTTTTCCTTCCAGGGTATCGACGGCAAGGCCCGTTGGCGTCGCACACCCGTCGAAGATGTGCTTCCGGTGACGTGCTTGCCCTATGATGACCGCGTCGAGATACCGGAGGGAACGGGGGCCGTCATCGTCAAGGCGGACCATCCAACGGTGGCGGGTATGGAGGGCGAGTGGCCCGTGCTTCTCGGCGTCAACGAGGTCGAGGTGCGGGACCGCGCCGATGTCGAGGTGATCGCTCGTCTGCCTGACGAGCAGGGCAGCCATCCTCTGCTGGTCACGGGCAAGCTCGGCAATGGAAGAAGCGCTGCCTGGACGTCCGATATCGGTCCCCACTGGCTGTCGCCCGCATTTTGCGAATGGGAGGGCTATGGCCGACTGTGGAAGAACATCCTGGGCTGGCTTAGCGAAAAGGGTTGAGAGCGCTGTGGTTCATCAGGGCGGGTCTCAGCCCGCGAGAATGGACCGCATCTCTTCACTGGTGGGGAAGGCTGACCGTGTGCCACGGCGGCTCACGGTCAAGGCCGAAGCCGCTGCCGCATGGCTGATGGCGCGTCTGTCGAGTTCGACGCCGCGCAAGGCAGCCGACGCGAGAGCGACGGCCATGAAGGTGTCGCCGGCACCGGTGGTGTCGATGGCCTTGGCAGAAACAGCCGGTATGTTTGATACGGGTTTACTCTGGCTGGCGAGCAGCGCGCCATCGCCGCCAAGTGTCAGGACGACGTGGGCGACGCCCGCCTGGAGCAGCCAGTCAGTCGCAGCACCATTCGAAGAACCAGTGAGGCTCTCTGCTTCTCCCCGGTTCAAGAAGGCGATGTCCACCAATGGCCAGAAGGCCCCGAAATACGGCCTCAGCGGCGAGGGGTTGAAGGCGGTGACCAGCTTGCGACGGCGGGCTTCCTCCAGCAAGGCACGCGTGGTTGCCTCGCTCAGGTTGCCCTGCAGGACCACAAGGTCGCCGGCCGTGGCACCCTCAAGGGCCGTGACGGCTTCTTCTGGCGCAAGTGAGCCGGCTGAATCCGTGGTGGTGACGATGGCATTTTCGCCATCCGGGGTCGTGAAGATGATGGAAAAGTCGCTGGAGCGACCGGCCAAGGTGATGAGCTTGGTATCGACTGGCTCTAGTGCCAGCTGATTGCGAATGGTCTGGGCGCGGAAATCCTCGCCCACGGCCGAGACCAGGGTGGTGGGCAGACCCGTGCGGCCCATGACCACCGCCTGGTTTGCACCCTTGCCACCAAGGTCACGCGTTTCTTCGCGACCGAGGATGGAAGCCCCGGCTTCCGGCATGGTCGAAACGGATATGGTCTCGTCGACAGCGACGTTACCGATCACATGAGCACGAACATTGGCAGGCATTGCTGGCCTTCGGAAGGAAATGAAAATGCAGACGATTTCGGATAACAATTCAAGCGCCATAAGGGAAATATTCGGCACTGACAAGGCGCTGATCGGGATGATCCATTGCGCTCCCTTTCCCGGCGCGCCGCGCTATCGAGGGACGTCAGTCGACGCAATCTACGACGTCGCCATGCGTGATGCTGAAGCCTTGATCGAGGGCGGTCTGCATGGTCTGATCATCGAAAATCATGGCGATATTCCGTTCTCCAAGCCTGACGATATAGGGCCTGAAACATCCGCCTTCATGTCGGTCGTCGCCGATCGTATCGGGCGTGCTACCGGCGTTCCCATGGGCATCAATGTGCTTGCCAATGCCCCGATCCCGGCTTTCGCCATCGCCATGGCCGGTGGCGCGCGCTTCATCCGTGTGAATCAATGGGCCAATGCCTATGTCGCCAATGAAGGCTTCATGGAGGGCCGTGCCGCCGAAGCCATGCGGTATCGTTCCGCCTTGCGTGCCGAACATGTGAAAGTTTTCGCCGACAGCCATGTCAAGCACGGTGCTCACGCCATTACTGCCGATCGCAGCATCGAGGAACTGACCCGTGACCTCGCCTTCTTCGACGCCGACGTGATCATCGCCACAGGTCAGCGGACCGGAAATTCGGCGACGGTGGAGGAGATCGAGACCATTGGTGCGGCAACCCATCTGCCTCTCCTGGTCGGGTCCGGTGTCACGAAAGACAATATCCTCGAAATCCTCAAACGGACCAATGGCGTGATCGTCGCCTCCTCCTTGAAGGAAGGTGGTGTCTGGTGGAATCCGGTTGAACTTGCCCGGGTGAAAGCCTTTGTCGAAGCCGCACGTCCGGGTCTGGGGGCCTGAGATGGCGGAAACACTTTCCGAGCAGATCCTGCGTGAAAATGCTGAAGTCTTGGATGCGATGCTAACCCATCGCTTCATCGAGGACATCAAGGCCGATCGGCTTCCGACGGAGGTTTTCGAGCGCTACCTCGTCTTTGAAGGCGCCTTCGTCGACACGGCGATCTCGATCTTCGCCTTCGCCGCTGCCAAGGCCGAGACGATGGCGCAAAAGCGCTGGTTGATCGGCGTTCTTGATGCGCTCGCCAACCAGCAGATTGCCTATTTCGAGAAGACCTTTGCTGCGCGTGGCATCGATCCTCAAGCCTTCGATCATGCGATACCGGAAGTGGCGGCGTTTCAGGACGGCATGTTGGCGATTGCGCGCGACGGCGGTTTCCTCGACACGGTCGCTGCGATGTTTGCAGCCGAGTGGATGTACTGGACCTGGTCGAGGCAGGCGGCGGCGCGGCAGATCAGCGATCCCTTGCTGAAGGAATGGGTGGACCTGCACGCCCATCCGGATTTTGCAGCTCAGGCACTCTGGTTGAAGGCTGAACTGGATCAGGCGGGGGAGGGCATGAGCGAGACTGAGCGGTCGCGTCTGAGCGCCATCTTCGGCCAGGCCCAGTCGCTCGAGATAGCCTTCCACGACGCACCCTATCTTTGAGGAGGAGCCCCGATGCTGACAATCAATGGCGGACGGCTCCTGGCCCGTCTTCAGTCTTTTGCCGAAATCGGCGGTACAGCCAAAGGGGGCGTCAATCGCCAGGCCTTGACCGAAGGCGACCGGCACGCGCGGCAGCTTCTTGCAGGGCTTGCTGTTGCGAGGGGATTTGAGGTTTTTCAGGATCCGATGGCCAACCTCTTCGTGTGGCGCAAGGGGCATGATGCGACGCTGCCTCCCTTGCTGATCGGGAGCCATCTCGACACCCAGCCGGCGGGTGGTCGCTTCGATGGGGCGCTGGGGACGCTGTCGGCCTTTGAGGTCCTGGAAAGTCTGGAGGATCAAAACGTCCAGTGCGAGCGCTCGGTTGTCGTCGTCTCCTGGACGAATGAAGAAGGGTGCCGTTTCTCGCCAGGCTGCATGGGATCCATGGCGTTTTCTGAAGGCATGATCCCCGCCACCTGGGGTGACAAGGTCGCCACGGACGGAGCGGGATTTCCAGAAGAATTGGCGCTGACGATCGCAAGCCTGCCAGAGGCGGCCATGCTGCCGCTCGGCTTTCCGATCCATGCCTATCTCGAAGTGCATATCGAACAAGGGCCGTCGCTTGAGGCGGCGGGTATCCCTATCGGTGTCGTGAAAGGCATCCAGGGGACACGGTGGCTGGATGTGACGGTTGCCGGCCAGACAGCCCATGCTGGCACGACGGGTCTCGCCTGGCGTCGCGACCCACTTCACGCTTTGACGGCTGCTCTGTCGAGCCTCTACGCAGCCGTCATGCCCGGCGATCCGGATGCCCGTTTCACCATTGGTCGGATCTCCGCCGAGCCAGGGTCGGTCAACGCGATCCCCGAGGAGGTTCACTGTTCGGTCGATATCCGGCATCCCGATCCAGGGCGGCTGGACGAGATCGAGGAACTCGTCAAATTGCGGATCGGTCAGGAAGCGGAGAGCCACGGCTGCCATGCACAGTTCTCACGCGCCTTCGATATGCCGCCCTGCGTGTTCTCCGAGCCACTTGGCGAGGTGATCAAGGATGCTGCGGCCGTCTGCAAGGTCGAGAGTATGCAGATGCTCTCAGGGGCGTTTCACGATGCGCTGTTTGTCAACCGCGTCGCGCCAGCGGGGATGATCTTTGTGCCTTGCCGCGATGGGCTCAGTCACAACGAAGCCGAACATGTGGAACCGTTAGAAATCATCGCCGGCTGTGAGGTTTTGGGGCAGGCGACGCTCTCGTTAATGGGGCAAGTTGTAAAACGGGACCTGTAACCCAAATTGGAGCTTTGTCTTTCCACGAAATCGCGATTCTTTTCATGGTTTTGTGCAAGTTATTTAAGGTCCTGCAGCAAGGGCCTCCTTATCGCCTAGAGCGGCTTGCGGTTAGGCGAATGCCGCCCGACTCAGCAGCGAGGCTCAGCCATTGGTGCAACCGTTGCGATGACCCGCGGCCGATATCGATTTCGTCAGCGGTCCGCGGCATTTCAATAGCTACGCAAGGGCGTCCTACGCCGAAATTCGTGTTGACATAGGGGAGGCCGTGTCCCGGCGATACTTGTCGATGAAGGCGTCGATCGAGAGTCCGCGGATGTCAGGAAGGCGGGCGCGCAGCGTGTCATGGTCCCAGTCCCACCAAGCGATATCAAGCAGTGCTTCGGCCTGCTCCTCACTGAAGCGCCGCTTGATAATTCTTGCGGGAACGCCACCGACGATCGTGTAAGGTTCGACATCCTTCGAGACGACTGCACCGGCGCCAATCACGGCGCCTGTGCCGATCTTCACGCCGGCAAGCACCGTGACACCGTGGCCGATCCACACGTCGTGACCGATGGTCACCCAGTGATCCTTGCGCCATTGGAAAAAGTCGGTGTCGTCTTCGCCCAGCCCGTATTGTGCCGCGCGATAGCTGAAGTGGTGCTGGCTTGCGCGCCAGGTGGCGTGGTTGCCGGGATTGATGCGCGCACCTTCGGCGATCGAGCAAAACTTGCCAATCGTCGTCCAGACGACGTTGCCGCCCTTGACGATGTAGGAATAGTCGCCGAACTGACTTTCCCGCATGCTGACCTGGGTTTGGATTTCGGTCCATTTGCCGAGCTCGCAACCGACGACGGTTGCCGTTTCATGGATGGTCGGAGCTTCGGAGAGCATCTTCATTTCGCGTGTTCCCATTTGCCGATGAACCGCTCGCGGATTGCGCCGGAAAGGGCGTCGATGACATAGACCATGGCGATGATCAGGAAGATGATCGACCAGGCCTCGTCCCATCGATAGGCGCCGATGCGGTCCGAGAGGATGAAGCCGATGCCGCCTGCGCCGACAATGCCGAGAATGGTGCCTGAACGGACATTGGATTCGAAGTTGTAGAGAGTGATGGAAAGAAGCACCGGCCAGACCTGGGGCAGCATGCCGAAGCGAATGGCTTGGGAGCGGGACCCTCCGGAGGCGACCACGCCCTCGACAGGTTTCTTGGAGATGTTCTCGATCGCCTCGGCATAGAGCTTTGCAAGAACACCGATCTCGCCCACTGCGATCGCTAGCACTCCGGGAAGTGGGCCGAGGCCGAATGCGCGGATGAAGACGAGCGCCAGAATCAGCGTCTCGAAGGCGCGGATGATGTCAAAACCGCGCCGAACGCCGAAGCGAAAGAAGGCGAAGCGGTTGATGTTCTTGGCGCCGAGAAAGGAAAGCGGAAAGGCGAAGACGGCGCCGAGCAGCGTGCCGAGAAAGGCCATGGCGAGCGTTTCGCCGAGGCCCTTCAGGATATCGCTTATCTGATCCCATTCCGTCCAGATATGCGGTGGGAACATGAAGGAGAGAACACGGCCGAGGCGGCTCAGGCCGTTGATGATGCGTTCCGGTGAAAAGCCGAAATCATAGAGGCACCAGGCGAAGAGCGCGCAGAAGCCGAGCATCAGCCCCCAGCGCTTTAGCCGCGTGCCCATGGACGGGCGGAAGGCGAGCGGCATGGACCGGCGCAACGCCAGGATTTCCGCGCGGGTAATCGTCGTCATCAGTGGGTCCTTTCCATGCCGATGATGCGGTGGCGCAATTTCTCCGAGCCCCAGTCGATCACGAAGACCGTGACGAAGACGATGATGAAGAGCGCCGACAGATCGGTGTATTCCTGCAAGGAGATGGCTGTGCGAAGCTCCTGGCCCAGACCGCCAGCGCCGACATAGCCGATGATCGAGGACGAGCGGACATTGATCTCGAAGCGCAGCAGCGTGTAGCTGATGATGTTCGGCAGGATCTGCGGCACCGCGCCATAGCGGATCTGGTCGGCCCAGCTGCCGCCCGCCGATTTGACGCCCTCCAGCGGGCGCATGTCGATGTTCTCATTCACTTCGGAATAGAGTTTGCCGAGCGCCCCGCAGGTGTGCAGCGCGATCGCCAGCACGCCCGCCATCGGGCCGACGCCGAAACAGAAGACGAAGATCAGCGCAAACACGAGCTCCGGGACAGTGCGAGCGATCTCAAGATAGCGGCGCGAAAGCCAGAGCAGCCACTTGCTGGGCGAGAGGTTGCGCGCTGCCGGGAAGGACATGACGAAGCCGCCTGCGACCCCAAGCGCGGTCGCCATGAAGGCAATGAGCACGGTTTCGAGAAGGAGCCAGCCCCAGACCTTCCACCGCCAGAACCATGCGGCGAGATCGGCGCCAAGCGTTTCCAACGACAGCTGAGGAATGGTCTTGGCAAGGTATTCGCCAAGCCGTGGCAAGCCTGCAAGCAGGATCCAGCGTTCGGCCCTGCTGCCGTCTGACAGCGTAATCTGGCTGACCTTGAGAAGATTGGAGAATTCGGCCGTCACAATGAAGGCAATCAGAAGGGCCGCCGTCACGATGAGAAAGGTCAGCCGGCCGCGGGCGCGGTGGCGTGCATAGGCGCGTTCGAAATCCAGTACCGCCTCGGAAGGGGCTGCGGCAGAGGCGAAGGTCATGGCGTTTCCCTGTGAAAAAGGGGCGAACCCTGTCGAGATCGCCCCGTTCGTATTGCTTGGGATCAGCTCTTGCGCTGGGCCTTCAGCCAGGCGCGCATGTCGACGATCCACTGGTAGCGGTCATGGTCGACCTCGACATAGCCCTTTGCTGTCGAGTTTTCGGCACCGGTCATTTCCTTGTGGGCAGCCGGATCGACCTCTGGAACGGCCTTCACGGCGGCCTTCATGTCAGCGATCAGTTCTGTCGGCAGGTTGGCGCGGGCAGTGAACGGACCAGACGTGATCTCGGGCGACATCCAGATGTTGCAGACCTCGCCTTCCTTGATCATGCCCTTGCTGACCATGCGCTGCGGAATGCCGCTCTTTTCGTTGTTGATATAGGTGGCCGCGGCATCAAACTGGCCGTTGACGACGCCTTGAACGCCGGCCTCGTGGCTGCCGGAGAAGGGCGTGGCCGAGAAATAGGTCGAGGGCTCATAGCCCTGCTGCACGAGGTTATAGTTCGGAACGGCATAGCCGCTGGTGGAGGCCGGATCTGCGAAGGCCAGAACCTTGCCCTTAAGGTCCTCGATCTTCTTGTAAGGGCTGTCGCAGCGCACCGTGATAACCGAGAAATAACCGGTAGAATCGTCTTCCTGAACCGCAGTGAGAAGCGGAACGATGCCCCCATCTGTTTCGGTATAGGCTGCCGCATAGGCGGAAGAGCCGAGGAAGGCGAATTCGATCTGGTCGGCGGCGAGCGCCTGTACGACTCCGTCATAATTGCCGGCCGTGAAGAGTTCGACGTCGATGCCGAGGGTCTTTTCAAGATAGGCCTCGAAAGGCTTGTAGCGAGCAACACGATCCTTCTCGTTCTCGCCGGACAGGACGCCGAAGCGGACGACTTTGTAGTCGGATTTCCAGTCGGCAGCGAGTGCCGGGAGGGTTGAGAGCGTGAGGAGGGCTGTGGCGGCGATGAGACGCATTGGTATTCTCCCAAAGTTTGATCAGGCCGGAACTGCCGACCGGATAGAGGTCGAAGTTATGGATTCATTGAACTCGGTGAGGCCGGAACCGCCGTAGATGTCGCGAACGACATCGTCGGTAAGATTGCGGGCGCTGCCGTCGAACATGACGTTGCCGGAACGCATGGCGATGATGCGGTCACAATAGGCGCGCGCGGTGTCGAGGGTGTGCAGGTTAACGATAACGGTGATGCCGTCTTCGGTGTTGATGGTGCGCAGCGCTTCCATGACGCGCATGGCATTGCCGGGATCGAGGCTGGCGATGGGTTCGTCGGCAAGCAGGATGCGCGGCTCCTGCAGGAGAGCGCGGGCGATCGCCACGCGCTGCTGCTGTCCGCCTGAGAGTGTGCCGGCACGCTGAAGGGCCTGGGGCGCAAGATCGAGCCGGTCGAGCGCGCGGATAGCCAGCGCCCGTTCGGCGTCAGAAAAAAGCATCGCCATTGAGCTCGCAAAACCATGCGAGGAGATGCGGCCGACCAGCACATTGGTCAAAACGTCCAGCCGCTCAATCAGGTTGAACTGCTGAAAGATCATCGCACATTCGCGTCGCCACTGGCGCAGTGCCCGTCCGTTGAGAGATGTGATCTCGCGGTCACCAAAATGGACGCCGCCCTCGGTCGGATCGATCAGCCGATTGATGAGGCGCAGAAGCGTGGACTTGCCAGCGCCAGAGCGGCCTATGACACCGACGAACTCTCCGGCGGCGATGTCGAGACTGACACCGCCGACGGCTCTGGTCTGGCCAAAGCTGCGGCCGAGCTTGCGAAGGGAGAGTGTGTTCTTTTCCATGAAGCGATCATGGAGCGTCTCTATGACAGCGGCATATCATTCGAATGAATTTAATTTGGAGGATTTGCGACAGTTCTGTAGCAGCCTCCGCGGTGTTCCAAGCCGTGTAGGTAAGGGCAAAAGAGAAACGGGCCGCGCAATGCACGGCCCGTCGGGCGGCCTTAGGTTCTTTCGCGATCTTACGCCGCGCGCGAGAAGGCGAGCGAACCGTCGGAATAGATTTTGCGGCCGTCCCGGAAGACGCAGCGGACATGACCGATGCCGCGGTCGTCGGCGACAAGGAGGTCGGCCTTCTTTCCGACCGCGATCTCACCGCGATCCGAAAGTCCGAGCGCCTGGGCTGGATTGGACGTCGCCAGCCGGCAGGCACCGGGAAGTCCGTGCTTATCAGCCTTTGCCAGTTCCAGCACGGCCGGCAGGATGGCCGAAGGATGATAATCGGCGGCCAGGATATCAAGCAGCCCGGCGGCATGGGCGTCGCGCGCCGAAAGATTGCCTGAATAGGACTGTCCGCGCAGCGCGTTTGGCGCGCCCATGGCGTTCATCAGGCCGAGCCTTTTCGCCTCGGCCGCTGCCTCGAGGGTGACCGGAAACTCGGTGATCAGGACACCGAGCGAGTGCATCAGCTGCACCTTGGCGACGGTGTCGTCGTCATGGCTGGCGAGTACCACACCATGGGCGTGACAGGCTTTGGAGATCGCATCCAGCGTATGCGTCATCACGTCGGCAGGCTGGGTGCGTTCCTCGATACGACGCGCGATCGACTGTGCGGCGTCTTCGAGGCTCATGCCCTTTTCGCGGGCGAGCTTTTCGACGTGGCGCTCGACATCGCGGTACTGTCCCTGGCCCGGCGTGTGATCGTTGAGCGAGATCAGATCCACCGAGCCCTCGGCGATCAGCTCCTCAATCACGGCCAACGCCTTGGGGAACGTGATTTCGAAGCGCGCATGGACCTTGTGATCGACCAGAAGCTTGCCGCGCATAGTCTTGATCGCGCGGATGACGCTGCTGGTGTGATCGTAGCTACGCAGGTGCCCGTAGGTCGAGGCCGGGCTGAAGGACAGCGCGGCATAGGCGGTCGTGACGCCGGAAACGGCAAGACGGCGATCGAGATCGCGCAGACCGAGCTCAAGCGGCATGCGCACATTCGGCCGGGGCTCTACCTCGCGTTCCACCATGTCGCCATGCATGTCGATGAAGCCGGGCATCAGGATCAGGCCCTGCGCCGACATGTCGGCATTGGTGACGGGTTTTTCCGAAATTTCGGCGATCATGCCGTTTTCGATGCGCACCGCACCGTTCGGCAGCACGCGGTCTCGCAGCACCACTCGGCAATCAGAGATCCACATTGGCAAGTTCCTCAAAGGCTTGAAGTTCGATTTCCCGGTCGATGAGCCCAGCTACATCTCCTGGATGATGAAAAACGCCGATCATGGCGACGCCCTGCGCCTTGAGGTCGGCGAGACGGTCTACCAGCGCGTTTCGAGCGCCGGCATCCAGCGAGGCCGTTGGCTCGTCGAGAAGCAGCAGCCGCTGCGGCAGAATGAGCGCCCGGGCGAGGTTGACCTTCTGCTGTTCTCCGCCGGAAAAGGTGGTGGGATAGGCCTTCCAGAGACTGCGCTTGACGCCGAAGGCTTCCAACCAGTGCCGTGCCTCGACGAGCGCCTCGTCGCGCGGCATGCCCGCCTGGCGCAAGGGCTCGGCGACAATATCCTCGGCAGGAACCCGCGGGCGGGCGATCAGGAACTGGGTGACGAAGCCGATCTCGCGCCGGCGCAAGAGCGCGATGTCGACATCGGCTGCCCTGGCGAGGTCGATGCGGCCCTCGGCCGTGTGGTACCAGATCTGCCCCGCGCGCGGCAGATAGCTGCGATAGAGGGTGCGCAAAAGCGTCGATTTGCCGACGCCATTCGGCCCTCTCAAAAGCAGGAATTCGCCGGGGTTTAGCGTAAACCCGATGCCTGAGAATGCGTGAAGGTTCTGGTCGAGATGATGCATGTGGAAGGTTTTCGAGAGGCCTTCCACCTCCAAGACGGGCTGCATGCTGGTCTCACAATTTGGCATGAACAAGTTGTTGGGTGTATTCGTGTTGCGGGTCCTGGAAGATCTGGTCGACCAAGCCTTGCTCGACCACGCGACCGCGCCGCATGACCATGACCCGGTCTGCCATGGTGCGGATCACGCCGAGATCATGGCTGACGATGACCATGGTGATCGCCCGATCCCGCTGCAACCGCTTCAAGGTGTCGAGCACCAGCGCCTGGACGGACACGTCGAGGCCGGTGGTCGGCTCGTCGAGCAGCAGCAGTGCCGGTTCGAGCGCAATCGCCTTGGCGAGCTGCACGCGCTGCTGCATGCCGCCGGACAGTTCGATCGGCCGCGCATCCATGCGCTCCAAGGGAAATTCTGAGGCATCGAGCGCCTCTCGCGCCTTTGAGCGCAGCTGGGCGAAACTTCGCTCGCCGGCGATCAGCAGTCGCTCCGCCACGTTGCCGGAACTGGTATGACCCATCAGCAGGCCGAGATGCGGGTTCTGGTAAACGATGCCGATATGGCGTGCGCAAAGCATGCGGCGGGCGAAGCGGTCGAGATCGAACAGGTTGCCGTCGAGCTCTGGCAGGGCCAGGCGATAGTCACCGCTGTCGGGCGTGTCCTCGAGGTTCATCATCCTCAGAAGCGTGGATTTGCCTGAGCCGCTTTCGCCGACGATGCCGAGTACCTCGCCGGGATAGACGGTTGCGGAAACGTCCTGAAGAGCGGCCACCTTGTCGAAGCGTTTGCTGACGTCGGTAATTGTCAGAAGCGGTGGGGTTGTCATTAGTTGGGGCGCGTTCTGCAGCCGCGGGGCCAGATTTTCTGCGATCATGGGCGGAATTCTCCGTTCTTGTACCAAGTCTCGCCTTGTTCCACATTCAGCCCCTCGGTGCGGCGGATCACCTTGATGCCGAAATTGCTATCGGACAGCTCGAATTGCGAGCCGCCGTCGTCCTGCGGGATCTCGTTCATGAAGTAACCGGTGACACCCGAGCGATGGCAGGTGAGGCCGGCATGGTCCTCGACCTTGTAGGGCACGTCGGAGAAGACCAGCGGCTCGACCCGCGTGAAAGGCGGCACGGCGTAGAGCCGCTTTTCTCGCCCAGCTGATAGGAAAGTCAGGTGCCGTGCCATGTCGAGCTTCGGCACGTCCCAGCGTGGGATCGGGGAGGGGGTCATGACATGGCGGCCGTTCACCAGCGAAGGATAGGATGCGCCCTGCATGATGCGGCCCGAACGTACGATCTGCTCGTATAGCGTCAGCCACAGCCGGCCGTAATCTGCGTCGGCATGCATATGGCGGGCAATCGACATGTTGGGCTCGACCGGGCGCAGTGGCTCGGGGTTCGGCACCTGCAGCACGAGGATCTGGTCCTCACGCAATTTTTCCTCAGGGATACGGTGCCGGCTTTGAACGATTGTCGCTTCCTGGGTGTCCCAGGTTTCGCCGGCGCCGGAGACGCGCGACAGGAAGCGGCGGATCGAGGCGGCGTTGACGCTGTCGTCGGCGCCCTGGTCTATCACCTTGATCACGGAGGAAGGCTTGATCAAGGTCAGTGTCACCTGCAGGCCGCCGGTGCCCCAGCCGCGCGCGATCGGCACCTCACGGCTGGCATAGGGCATCTGGCAGCCCGGCACAGCAATCGCTTTGAGCATCTTGCGACGCAGTTCGCGCTTGGCCGAGGCGTCTAGGAAGCCGTAGCTGAAGGCTTCCCATGGCTTTGTGAGTGAGGAAAGGCTCATGCCGGCTCCTCCACGAGCTTGCTGGTTCTGGGGGTATCATCAGTGGGGGCGACCTTCTTCTTCGCGTCGCGCAGGGCGTCGAGCGAAGACTGGAAGGTGACGTAGTGCGGCAGCTTGAAATGGATGCAGAAGCCCGAGGCTTCCACCGGTTCGGTGTGGTAGAGGAAGAACTCCTCGCTGACGGCTGAATTCTGACCTGCTGCTGCTGAATTCAGATCCAGCGTCGCCCCCGCAATGGTCTTGATTTCGTTCCAGCCGAGGGTCGCGCAGAAGCCGAGCTCAAGCTGACCGTCTTTTCCCTTGCTCGTGACTTCTGCCTGCGAGACGCGGACGCGACCAGCCGAGAAAATCGTGCCCGCCGGATGACGCACACGCACGTCCGCTTCTGCAAGACGCAGTTCGTTGACGGTGGGATGCGCATTACCATAGCCGCGCATCGCCGAATAACCGAGTGCCAGCACACCGCCGGTGTCGGCGCGAGCCAGGCTTTGCAGCGTATGGGCGCGTTTGGCCGGAAACAGAAGCGGCTCGCGGGTGAGGTCTGGAATGTCTTCCCGGGCGACTTCGTCGGCGGCGACGTCGGCGACCAGCCCTTGCGCCTTTTGCCAGGCGGCAAGCGATGGCTGTCGTGCAGGCGCGGGATTTGCCGCTGGTTCGACCGGGGCCGGCTGCAATGCCTGGCCTTCCAGCACTCCGGTCGCCAGCAGCCGGTGCGAATAGTCGAGCGTCGGACCGAGCAACTGGCCGCCGGGAATATCCTTGAAAGCTGCGGAAATGCGACGGTGGGTGAACAGGCTTTCCTGTGTCACCGGTTCTGCGATCGCAAGGCGCGGCTGGGTGGTGCGCCAGGCACGCAGAAGGAGCACCGCCTCGTAAAGGTCGCCGCCGGCCTGGGAGAGCGCAAGTGCTGCCAGATCCCGGTCGTAGAGCGAGGCTTCGCCCATCACGCGGTCGATCAGGTAAGGCAGGCTGTCGCGGACTTCCGTGACGCGTTCGACGTCAATCGCGCCCATTTCGGCGCGGTAGAGCCGTTCAGACTGTTCAATGGCGCGTTCACCGCCTCGGGTTGCCACATAGGCCATTAGAGCACCTCCACCGTGGTTGAGCGTGGAAGACCGACAACGCGGTCGCCGTCGACGAAAAAGAGTTCGAAGCCGGTCGGATAGAGGCAGCGCTTTGCGCGGAGCGTCCAGACATCAGGCTTGAGGCCGCCGATGCTGATGTCTGCATGAGTTTCGATACCGGGGCCGCGCAGGCGGAGCCTCTGTCCTTCGCCAACCCTCGCCGATGAAAACACGGTCGCGCCGTCATCGGGATAGAGGTGCGACCCCGCGGGCACGACGGCTAGATCGCGCAGGCCCGCCTCCGCTTCCAGATCGAGGAAGGCGTGGTCGGCGTCGCGCGGGCCGGTAATTGCCGCTCCGGTCGAGGCGATCAGCGGCAGAAGCGTCTTGTGGCTCGAAACGACCCGGCATTCGCGGTCGACCAGCGTTTCGACGATGGCCTCCAGACCCGGCTGCGGCAGTGTCTGGACAGTGCCGGGGCGGGCGAGCGCCCACATCAGGGCATCGTAGGTGGCATTGTGAAGCCGCTCCAGGTCGTTCGGAACGGGGATTGCGATCAGGGCGGAGGCATCCATCAGAAGGTCTCCATGTCTACACGGGTCGCCTCGACCGCGCGAAGGCGCTCTGTGTCTGCGCTCACGATCTTCAGGGCCTCATCTTCCACGAAGTCACTCACGCGCGCGGCAAGGGTTTCGATCGACCCGGCTGCATCCACGATCGCCATCGCCATGGCGCGCTCGAGGTCCCGGCCGACGATCATGCCGTAGCCTTCCGTGCCGTTGGACCGGAGCCGAATATGCGCCTCGGCCACCAGCACCTCGCCGAGATGGAAATCCGTGCCCTTCACGGTGTCGCGCATTGGCAGCATCGCGAGCCCTGTGCGGCTCTGGACGACGTCGATGGCGCCGAGTGGAGGAAGAAGCTCTTCTGCGAATGCTTTCAGTGCGGCTTCATCGGCGCGCGCAAGGGTTTCGAGCCGGCGGGCGTGGTCCTCGCCAAACGCCCCGGCATGCTGGAACTGTGTTGTCATGGGGTCTTGCCTTCCTCGCCCACGAAGGGGTCATCGAGACTGTCGAAAGAAAACTGGACACGGTCGCCCGCCCAGACCGCCTCGGAATAACCAAGCGCGGTGCCCTTGGTATCGACGTCGATCTTTGTGACGACCATGACGGGATGATCTGGGTGTTGCCGAAGAAGCCTGGATTCTTCCGGCTCGGCGCGACGGGTGAAGATGGTGGTGCTCTTGCGGAAATAGTCCGTGACCCCGTGGTCTCGATAAATCTCCGTCACGGAAACGCCGGCCTCGCGGCGCGCGCCGAGATCGGGAAAGAGTGCGACCGGATGAAAGGCTATACCGAGATTGATCGGCATGTCGTCGGCCAGACCGCGCCGCATGATCCGATGGACCTCGGCCCCGCGCGCAATCCTTAGTGCCTCGGCCACACGATCGGGTGCCGGCACGATGGTGGTGGAGAGGTGCTCGCCAGACGGCTTGTAGCCCTGTCCGGTCAGGTTCTCGCGGAAACGCGTCCTGCGCCCGATCTGGTAGTTGATCAGCCGGGTCGCCTCGACGAAGGTGCCGCGCCCCTGTTCAACCCTAAGCTTGCCTTCGACCGCGAGCGCTGAAACTGCGCGCCGGACCGAGTGGCGGCCAACGCCATAGACCTCGCACAGCTCGGGCTCCGTCGGCAGCCGCGTGCCGGGAGGAAGTTTGCCCGAGGCGATGTCACTGGCCAGGTGGTCTTTGACGATTTGCCAGGTGTCTCTTTGCATGCGCTATCCATGATTCATTCGAATGAATCGTGGATAGAGCATGCGTATGACGCGGTGATGACGCGGCTCTGATCAGTGAACTGGAGGGCAGCGCCAGTCGTTCAGTCGCGCCGGGGACCAACTTGATATGGGGCAGGCCTGTCGCTTCAGCTGCCTCCGTTTGTCTTCGTAAGGGGCCCGGTTATCGGACGGCAGCCGATAATCTGGCGCGGCTTCACGCGCACGACAACAAGTGTTGCGAAAGGCTCGCGATCAAATTGTTGTCGGCTTACCAGGTGAAGCGGGCGTACCAGCATCAGACGACCTTGGTCATGAGACCACATGCTTTTGCTTCAAGCCTTCTTGAAGTCCCGCTTAATCGGTAGGGTCTTTTGGATTGTCGAAGGCCGCCTTGAGTTCTGCTGACATCGGTACGCGCATGTTGATGCCTTCAGGGGGGACCGGGGAGGTGAACCATTTCTCGTAGAGCGCTTCAATCCTGTCCGATGAATAGATTTCCACCAACGCAGCGTTGATGGCCTCCCTGAATTCGGTGTCCTCAAGCCGCACCATCAGGCCGTAGGGCTCTGGCCATCCCAGCGCATCGCTGGACAGCTCGTAATCATCTGGATTGGAGGATTTGGCTACCATGGCTGCGAGAAGTATGCCGTCCATGACGAAGGCTGCGGCGCGCCCCTCGTTGACCAGCTGAAAAGCGTCCTTATGGGTCTCGACGGGAATGACGGCGATATGCAGTGATCGCTCACGGTTGATCGTATTCAATTGACCGATATTCGTTGTGCCTGAAGTCGCGACCACCGTGTGACCTTCAAGATCATCGATCGTTCGCAGATTGCTTTTCTTCAGGGAGACGAATTGGGTGCCGGTGATGAAGTGGGGATAGGAAAAGCCTACGCTCTTGCGCCGCTCGGCATTGTTGGTGCTCGCAACACACTCGATATCGATGTCTCCTTCACGAAGCATGGCAACCCGATTGCGCGGTGTACGTTCTACAAACTCGACTCTGACCTCGGGTAAATTCAGCCTTTGTCTTAGCCTTTCGACGACCTCAAGACAGAGTTCCGTCGAGTAGCCGGTGACCGTCCCGTCCGGTTGGCGATAGGAAAAGGGGAAGTTCTCGGCGCTATGCCCGATCAGCACGATCCCGGTCTTTGCAATCTTTGCCAGGGTCGGTTCGCTAGCCTGCGCATATGCCGCCACCGGTAGAAGCCAAACTGACAGGACTGCAATGGCGGCTCGAAGGATCGTGAACGGTCTGCGCTTCAAGATTTGCTGCGTCATCTCTCGTTCCTTATCAATCAAGATAGTCGGTTGGAGCGTCGAAGGCGGCTTTCAGGGAAGGCGACAATGGCAGCTTCAGGTTCATACCGTCAGGCGGGATCGGTGACATGAACCAGGTGTTGTATATGGTTTCGATCTGCGGACCGGTGAACACCCGTTCCAGCGCAGCATTGACGATTGAGCGGAACTCCTCGTCGCCATGGCGAACAAGGAGTCCATAGGGCTCCGGTGGGCTCAGCGTCTCCTCGGACAGCGCGAATTTTTCTGGCTCTGGCGCCTGCGCAATCATGGCCGCGAGCAAGATTCCATCCCAGACAAAGGCTGCAGCACGCCCGTCGCTGACAAGTTCAAAGGCTTCGGAGTTGGTCTTGGTCGGGATGACGCCAATGTTCAGCTGCTTCTCGCGGTTGATCGCATTCAACTGCTCTATGTTGACGGTGCCGGAGGCTGCTGCGACCGAACGGCCGGCGAGATCTTCGATCCTCGCGATCCGATCGTCACGTCGCGTCATGTACTGGGTGGCCGTCGTGAAATGCGGATAGGAAAAGCCTACGATCTTGCGCCGCTCGGCATTGTTAGTGGTCGCCGCACACTCGATGTCGATCTTTCCACTCTTCACAAGAACGAAACGCGTGGCAGAGGTTGCCGGCACATAGTCAATGCGCAACTTCTCGAGTTTCAGGTGCTGCCTGACCTGATCGACGACGGCATGGCACAGATCGATCGTGAAGCCGACGATCTTTCCTTCTGGGGTCTGAAACGAAAACGGCGGCTCTGCGACCCGGTAGCCTAGCGTGATCACGCCGGTTTCTGCGATCTTTCGCAGGGTCTCACTATCGGCCTCGGCCGCCACGGGCAGCGGCGCAACGAGTGTCGCAAGTGTCAAGGCAACGGATGCCAGTCTGCGCATGTCATTCTCCCATAGGTCCCGGGGAGATGAATTGCCCCGGTCAATCGTTCATGCATGCTTCTGTCTGCCATCCACCGGCTTCATAGCGTTGAACTCGATCTGCGAATGCGGGTGGGGGCGTGCAAAGAAATAGCCTTGGGCATTCGTACAGCCTGCGGCCTTGAGGATGATCAGTTGCTCTTCGGTCTCGACCCCTTCCGCTGTCACCTCCATACCCAGTTCTCGAGCAAGATTTGTGATGGCTGCAACGATTGCACGTGAGGTGGAGTGGGTTGGCAGGTTTGCAACGAACCCGCGGTCGATCTTGATCTTTTTAAACGGCATCTCGGCGAGATGGCTGAGCGATGCATATCCAGTGCCGAAGTCGTCGAGCACGACTGCAATACCCAGTCCAGCTATCAACTCGAGAGCTCTACGGCTGTCAGCGCCGGCCAGCACGGCGGTTTCGGTCACCTCCAGCTCCAGGCGTGAAGCCCGAAGCCCCGAGATTTTCAACGCCCTGGCGACCGTGTCCACGATGTTGCCTTGGCGCAATTGAATGGGTGACAGGTTGACCGCAAGCTTCATGGTCTTTGGCCAAGACATCGCATCCGCACAAGCGCGCTCTAGGACCCATGCGCCGAGCGGCACGATTATGCCGGTCTCCTCGGCCAAAGGAATGAAGCGGTCCGGCGAGATCAGTCCGTGATTGGGGTGCCGCCACCGGACAAGCGCCTCAAAGCCGTCGACCGTGTCGCTTCCAAGCTTTATGAAGGGTTGGTAGTGGATCTCGAATTCGCCGCGCTGCAGCGCGAGCCGAAGATCGATCTCCAGTGCATGTTGATCCTGGACCACCATGTCCATGCCCTGTTCGTAGACCACCAGGGTACCGCGCCCTTCAGCTTTGGCCCGATAAAGGGCCAGGTCGGCGTTCTGCAGCAGCTGGCCGGGCGTGTAACCATCGGCAGGGGCACAAGACACGCCAATGCTCGTGCCGACGATCACTTCGTTTCCTTCGAGGACAACACCTGCTGAGATCGACTGCAAAAGGCGCAGAGCCAATTCTCTGGCATCCTCTATCGCGTCTCCGTCGACAAGCTGGATGATCGCGAACTCATCCCCTCCCAACCGGGCTGCCAGGTCGCCTTCGCCAAGCAACGCCCTGATCCGATCTGCGATCGTCACCAAGAGCTGGTCACCGCAACCGTGTCCCAGGGTGTCGTTGATCACCTTGAAACGGTCGAGATCGAGCAGGAGAACGTTGAAAGCGCGTTGTGTATCGAGGGCTTCGCTCAAGGTCTTCATCAAGAGTGCGCGGTTGGCGAGCCCGGTCAGCGCGTCGTGGTGGGCCATGTATTCAAGTTTCACAGCCATGTCGCGGATTTCCCTGAGGCGTGCACGCTCGACAACAGCTTCTCGCAGCGCTTCGATGGCCCTTGCCATTGCGCCGATCTCATCGGTGCGGTCCTGAAAAGGTGTAGCGCTGTCTGTCACCTCGCTTGCGATCTTCAAGGTGGCTTGAACCAGCGTCGGCACAGGCCGGAAAAGGCGTCGGGCAAAGACCGCAACGAAACATCCTGTCATCAGCAGGACGGTCAGGACTGCAAGCAGGGCTTGGCGGAGTAGAGCGTCTCGTGTCTGGTTGAGGACCGAGGCCTTGCCGATCGAGACCGCAACAGCGCCAAACAGCTTGTCGTCTGTGCTGACGATGGGCAGGAGGCCGAGAAAATGGCGTTCTCCGGCAATCGTTGCAAATCCACTTGTCACCTTGCCAGCCTGAAGGGCGCCAAGAAAAAGTCCTTCGTCGCGACGGATCCACGCAGTGTCGCCCGGCGAGACACCTGTCGAGGCTGCTATGTCAACAAATCGCTGAGTGTTTTGGTCAAAGTGGAAGAGCCAGGCGTCGTTCTTTGTTTGAGTTGCCACCATGGCCAGAACGTCTGTGGGCGTGAACCCCGTGAAAAGGATGGAATCATCGTTTCCGACCGGTTCGCTCGACACGATCTGCTCGACCTGGCCGCTTTCGTCGGCCTTTATCACTATATAGGTGTAGATGTTCCGGAGGGTCGAGCTGGCGATCTGGGCATTGATGCGCGCCTGATTGTGCCATTGTTCGTTGGCTGCATCCACGAACATGGACCAGCCGACCATTGCGCCCAGTCCATAGGAGGCAAGCGCTACCATCACGAAGGCCAAGGTGATTTTGGAAACGAGCGACCGTTTCCAGGCCGCGACCCTTGCAAGACTACGGCGCAAGAAAGGGATCCGTGCTATCGGCCCGGTTTCCGCCCGGGGTATGTCCGCTTGACGCGTCTTGTCAATCATTCCCCAGATGCCGCCTTTGCCGTGATCAAGTACCTTGTCGACCTGGTTCGAAGTAATCTGAGATTAGATCTAAGTGATTTCTAAATGGAGAATGAATCGCTATTTAAGGTTGAATTTTTGAGGTGTCGTTTATTTTTCCTTAAGGCCGGAGGCGGTTGTTAGGCGTCGCGCCAGAGTTCAAGTGGTTGATCGAAAATTGATTAAAATTTGTCCCTGGGTCATTATTTATAGTCTTTTTTGATAATTGTTTCGTATTTTAGTATCAATGATGATTTTGCATGTCTCGACATTACTCAATTTCCGATAAGGGTTACTTATCGGAGGTCAGAGACCCCAGTCTGATTTGTGCGGGGTATAGAACCGTATTAACAATATAGCTTTCGCTTAACGAATCATTTACCATAAATTCAATGTCTTACGATATCGCCAGATTGCCCATCCCGAGCCTGTTGCGGCCGATTTCCGAGGCTGGGGTCGCTCTTGCCCGTCTCGATGAGCGCGTCGCCCGTTCCGCCGTCGGTCAGGGCTTTCTCGAGCGCTCGCATTTCCTCGAGGCACATGCTTCGCTCTGGGTCGACGGCGAACTCGTCCATCTCGAGGACCTCGTTCTGCATGACGCCCTCCGGGACATCCGCGCACCCACCCACGAACTCACCATCGCCCGCGACATCCTGAAAACCCGACGCCGCATTGCAGCCCATCCAGCCGCCTGGGCTCTCTCTGCTCAAGGCCTTGCCTCCCTCCGCGGGCAGGCGTGGCCTGCAGCATCCGGGGGCGTAGACGGGGAGGGGGTGCCGGATGGGAATGTGGAGGTGATCGGCGCTCCGGCCATGATAGGGGAAGCGAAAGATCCCGACATTGATGGTCTGGGTGATGCGTTTGCCGCGATCGATGCAGTACTCGCCCGATCCGGGGCCGCGATCGAAGAGGCGAAGAAGCCGGGGCGCGCCAAAAACGTTCCGGACAAGGATCCGTTCGTCTACGATCTCGACTGGGATGAGGACGAGCGGCTGGCGGAGTGGCAGGCCGTGCTGGCTCGTGCCCAGGATCTGCCACCGGTCCTTCAGGCGATCGTCGCCCTCGATGCGTGGAATGAGATCTCCGTCCTGCAGCATGCGCCTTGGCTCGGCCGGCTGCTCGCCGCCTCGATCCTGCGCGAAGGTGGCGTGACCTCCGGCGGACATCTCGCGGCGATCAATCTCGGGCTGAAGGCCATCCCCGTCGATCGGCGCCGGCATCGTGATCGGGAGACGCGGTTGCTGGCAATAGCCAAGGCGCTGACCATTGCGGCGGAGACGGGGCTGAAGGAGCATGACCGGCTGGTGCTGGCGCGGCAGATGATGATGCGCAAGCTGGAGGGTCGGCGGATGTCGTCCAGGCTGCCGGAGCTGGTCGAGCTTGTCATGGCCCGACCGCTGATATCCGCCGGGATGGTGGCGAAGACGCTCGAGGTGACGCCGCAAGGGGCAAGGCGGATCGTTCAGGAACTTGGCCTTCGCGAGATGACGGGCAGGGGGAGGTTTCGGGCGTGGGGGGTCGTTTGATGGCGTCAGGACCGTGCACAGACACTGATGCCGCGACGGAAGTTGCGGGAGGTCGAGGCAACGCTTGCAAGATCGGCCCGGGAGGATGCAGAGCTAGAAAAGGTGGCCTATGTGCTGGCTACAGTGTTCAGCCGGTAGCGTGTTGCCTTACGTTCACCGCTGCGTAGCAGGGCGCCTTTCTCGACCAGATCCGAGAGGTCGCGCGTTATAGTCGAGGGCGGAGCGCCGGTGATTGTTGCGTAGTTGCTGGCGCTCAGGCCGCCGGTGAAGCCCTCAGGGCCTTCAGCCAGCATACGCAGTAGCACTTTCTCTTGCCGCTCGTTCAGTGCGCCACGCAACCGGTCCATGAAGCGCGTCTTCTCGATCAGGAAGCGGACCAGCTCGTCCGCTGATGTCTGGGCTTCGAGTGCCCGATCCGCGAACCATGAGAGCCAGCCGTCGATAGCAAGCGTGGTGCTCGCCGCTTCCAGCATGGCGTAGTAGCCTTTGCGATGCCTGAGCAGCGACTTGGACAATGCGCTAAAGGTTGGCGTCGAGATCGCCCGTGCAAGGGCGCTTTCGGCGATCGCGCGGCCTATGCGGCCATTGCCGTCCTCGAAAGGATGAATGCTCTCGAACCACAGATGAGCGATGCCGGCACGGGTGAGAGCGGCAAGCGGGTCTGCACCTTCGGGAGAGGTTTGTTCCAGCCATTCCAGAAGCCTGCCCATCTCCGCTGCCAGGCGGTTGGATGGAGGTGCTTCGAAGTGCACGCGCTCGCGCCCGAATGCGCCTGAGATGATTTGCATCGGTTCGTCATGATGACGGTAGCTGCCGATAGCTGCGATGTCCCGGCGACCGTTCATGACCATCCGGTGCCATTCGAACAGCCGCTCCTCAGTTATCGGGTTAAGCGGGTGGCGATAGAGGTCCGCCATCATTTCGGCTATGCCTGCCTCGGCCGGCTTGCTCCGGAATGCAGCCGCGGACATTCCAAGTTGCTTCCGAAGGGACGATTGCACGCTGTCTCGGTCAAGGACTTCGCCCTCGATCGCCGATGTGCTCAAAGCATCAGAGCTGAGCAGCTCGATCACGACCTCCTCGCGTTCGACTTGCCCCAGATGGCGCATGGTGCCGACGGCAATAGCGGCATTCTCCATGAATGCCTGCTCCCTGACCCGCAGAAGTTCAGGGTTCCATTCGAATGCCGGCCATCCCGCCAATTCCCAATTCCAAGCCATGGGCGATAAACTCCATATTTATCGCCCACAATGCCGCAATGAAGTGAGCGATAAAAGTCATTTGTTTCGCTCATCGTTCGGAAGCTGTGAAGTCATTCGGACGTCCGATTGCTGACGTTGTCCAGCACGCACCTTGATGCGATCGGCCAGACACGCAGTTCGCAGAATTCGGGCGTCTGTCTCCACATATGGCGTCAGGAAAAATCGATGAGGAGGGGCTTGAAGAATATGCATCCAGACTGGTTGGTGATCACTTGGTCGCTGCTCAGTCATGACTCTGATCGTGGTTCTGAGCGATAGGAAGGCTTGCAATAGCTCACTATTGGTCACTTTTGTGAGGTATAGAAGGGTTACATCTCCTGTCGGCCACAAGACGCGGCCCCGATCAAGGCTCAGGATCAATGTCGGCGCGCTGGTTGCAATGGTGATGATGGGGGCGGTTCTTCGGAACGCTGGTTCGATTCCCATCAAGGCGGCGGAGGGGAGATTGCGCGTAGGCGGAAATAATTACCGCTTATGCCGGGTGACAGAGGTTCAAATCTCTTCAAGGGCTAGGCTACGACCGTTTTGTGCCTTCTATCCGGACACTCGTTTCCCCCTTCTCTTAGCCCGACATCTGCCGTCTTGCAGATGATAGACCGCTACCCCTCGCCTAAGCCGCCTGAACTTCGACCGTTACATGGGAGAGATCGTGAATGGCGGACAGCTTGGCTTTGTAAGCGGCGACGGTGAGCGTTGCCGGCGACCTGATAGAAAGAATGGCGCCATGATGTCCCGGGCCAAGCTGCCAGACATGAAGATCGACAATTTCGTCACCGTCGCCTTCGATGATGTACCGGATTTCTTGTGGTAGATCCTCAGAATGTGCTAATAACGTCAGTGGCATCAGGAAGACCAGCAAGGATAGTTGACACGGAGTTTGCGGGGTTGGTTGATGCCTGCAGTCGACAAGCGCTGCCTGCCTATCTCTTGCCTACGACGATGGGAAGCCTCTGAGCCGAGCGGCCCGGACTGCTGAAGTAGATGGGTTCGGCGTCTTTTGGGCGGGGCAGGGAGTGAGCTTCACTCGTCCAATGCCAGCAGCAGATCTGGTGCGCGCGCTTAGGGCAGAAGCGGAACTATCTCTTGGCTAGACCCCGCCGGCCGTTTTTTGTGCATTTCGCGCTGCAGCTTTCTCGATGCGCCAGGACAGATATGCAGTTAACAGTTCAGCCTGACTGAGGATCAACGGATTTCGGTTTCCCAGGTCTTTGTGGCGGCGCTACGACTGACTTCTGCTGTAACGCGTGGAAAGCTTCGGGCAAGCTGGTTGTCTGACATTGCTTGTGGTGCCGGTCATGATGTCCGGCTAAGGAGTGTTGACTATGGGCTATGACTGGACCGGAAAACGCACACGCAGGATACGCCGGATCAAACTTGCGGTATCCGCAATCATCTCAATCGCGACTTTAGCTATACCAGTCTTTGCGGCCACGATGCCTTTAGCGGGATAGCCCACAAGCCGATTGCCAGTTTCCCGTTGTCCACTGCATTCGGGCCCAAGTTCGGTCTTGAGTTTGGGCCAGGCGTGAAACGCCTGTCGTGCATGATGACTGGGTGGCAATAGTGGTGTTTGTGCGCCTATCGATACAGGCGCTCGCGCTCCGGCATCCATTGGCGGGTCTTGGCAAAAGCGACGAACTCGTCGGCAGTCATCGGTTTGGCAAAGGCGTATCCTTGCAACACATGGCAGCCAAGGCGGCGAAGCTGTTCAGCATGCGCCAGGGTCTCAACACCCTCCGCGACCGTCTCGATACCTCGGACCTTGCCAATGTCGATGATGGAACGCACAAGGCTCTGCTGTGCAGTGGACTCCAGGAGCGGCTGCACCAGACGTCGGTCGATCTTCAGCCGCCTGGGCGACAGTTCGAGAAGGCTGATAATGGATGCATGCCCGGTGCCAAAGTCGTCGAGCTCTATGTCGATGCCGAGCGCCTTGATTTCCACGATAGCCTGCTTGAGCCTTTCGTCGGCAGTATCGAACGAGATCGACTCCAGCAATTCGAATGTCAGTGAACCTGGCCTAATGTTCATCGCCTTCAACTTGCTGATGAGCTGTTCGTCGCGCAAGCGCTGACAGGAAACGTTTACCGAAACACAGGGAATGGCTAGTCCCTGGCTCTCCCATCGCATTGCTTGGAATAGAGCTTGATCGAGGATCGTCTCATCAATCCGAGCGACGATGTTGAGGCTTTCTGCGATTGGCAGAAAAACATCCGGCGCGACGAAACCGCGGGTTGGATGCTCCCATCTGGCGAGAGCTTCAACGCCGGCGATCTCGAACGTCTCGGCATCGAATTGCGGCTGGAAGAAGGGTCTGAATTCACCGCGTTCGAGCCCCCGTAGGATGTCGTCACTGAGCCGTTTGACTTCCACCGTGCGCAGGCGCAGTTCGCCGTTGAACGCCTCGACACGGTTGCGGCCTCGGCGCTTCGCCTCATACAGTGCTATGTCGGCGTTTACGAGTGATTGCTCAGGCGTCTCGTCGCAGTTGTAGCGTATTGCCAGGCCGACACTGGCGCCGATGCGACAGTCGTGGCCCGCGACCGTCATTGGCTGGCTGATCGCCTCAACGAGTTGAGCCGACAGGAGAGGGAAGTTGGCCTTTGGCGGATCGCGACGCGACAGCAGCACGAATTCGTCGCCGCCAATTCGAGCAATGAAGTCTTCAGGAGGCACATGAGCACGAAGAACCGAAGCGACTTGCCTGAGCACCTCGTCCCCCGCCGCATGGCCTAGCGTGTCGTTGATATCCTTGAAGCGGTCAAGGTCGATATGTAACAGGCTCAATGGCAGAGTGTCGTGATTTGCGCCGGCAAGCGCAAGCTGATGATCAAGGAAGCGCCTGTTGGGAAGGCCTGTCAGGGCGTCGTGCAGGGAATTGTGTTCAAGGACAAGGCGAGCGTCTTCGAGTGCCCTGTTCTGTGCTTCCGCAGTGAGTTTGGCCTGCAGCAGTTCCTCTTGAAGCCGTACGTCTTCCGTAACATCCCAGTTCGCGCCAACGATGCGCTTGGCACCCGAGGAGCTGCGGTAGGTCATTCCGTGTGCCCGGATATGGCGAATACTGCCATCCTGTCCGACGACGCGGAAATCGGTAATGTATGGTTCCTCCGCCTCAACGGCCTTGGCAAAAACCTGCTCTGCATGCTCCAGATCTTGCGGATGTAAGGCATTGCGCCAATCGTCATATCGGCAAATCCTCTGTTCCGGCGCGACGTCATAGAGCGTTCGCATGCGCGCGTCCCAAGACAACGCCTTGGTGGCGCAGTCATATTCCCACACGCCCACCTTTGAGGCATCCAGAGCGAGTTGCAGGCGCTGCGAGATGGTTTCGAGCTGGTCTTCCCGATCTTGGAGGATAAGAATGTGTCGATTCCTGTCCTTCATCAGATATCCGACCCAGAACATCGGTACGACGATGACGACGGCAAGGAGCGCGAGTCCGACACGGAAGAGACTGAACTGATGAGATGGCTGGCCCCAGCCTTGTAGCGGTGACGCTGACATGACCCAGACCTCGTGGCCGATGTCAATCGACATCACGACCGGCTCGACATCGACGGCAGCATCCGTCTGGAAGAATTTTTGCGCCTCTCCTCCATCTTTGGAAAGGCTGGACATTGAGACGGCGACGGGCAGATCAGACTTGAACCCGCTGCTTTCCAGAAGCTTGTCGAGATTGATGACAGCGGAGGCGATACCGAAGAAAGCGTTTTCTGTACCGGTATGGATTGGATAACGCGCAATCACCCCACGTCCGCCCTGGACGAGCTCGACCGGGCCGGTAACGATGAGCCGGTTTTGCTCCATCACCTGCATGGCTGCAGCGCGCTGGCGTTCGTTCTTGCGGTAATCAAGCCCTAGGCTCGCCTCGTTTCCCTGGAGAGGATAGACGCGGCTGACGACAAGATCCGGCGCAATCGCCAGGCTGCGGAGCTGGTTGTCTTCCCTGAAAATGCGGCTCGCAAGATCCGCAAAACGGGCGGGCAGCATGTTTGGCTCAGTCTCAAATGTCGAAACCAGGCCCTGGACCAACTTGATATTGCCCAGAAGATTCCCCTCCAGGCGTGAACGCAGCAGGCCTAGTTGCTCAGTGGTAAAGGAGCGAAGGTATTCCTGCTCCAGCCGACGCTTCTGCGTGTCGGCAAGGAATACTGCAATCAGCACGGCAAATGTGGCGACGATGGCTGGGACGTAGTATCCAAGCTCTTTGAAGAAATATGGCAAATTGCGAGTATTCATTGCGCCTTCCGACCCCGCGCCCATTTGGCGCCTGTGGCGGCCACGAATGACCCAAGATTGGCTATTGCTTGGAAAATCGCAGAAGCAGCTTAATATTTCCTGACGGAAATATATTGCGAATTGGGAGGGCCGCGTTGCATTGCCGTACGGTCATAAGCGGCGTCACATGGCGAACCGCACACGTCGGTTTCGCTCTTCCATTGAGCGTAGTAAAGTCTATGGGGCCTGCTAGGCTGAGCCTGAGAATTGACAGTCCGCAAAACTGCGTTAAACAAAAGCGATGGGGTTGCGATCGCCCCACGAGGCGTCATGCCGAAGAATCGCGTCCATCAACCCGGCTACCGGAGGACGCGCCATGCCGTCATTTCTCGAAATCTCACCCGAAAAATTAAGCCGCCTTGTCGGTACACCGAGCGCCCCGGTGCTCATCGACGTGCGCACCGATGAGGATTTTGAGGCCGATCCAACGCTGATCCCCGGCTCTCGTCGCCGTTCTTATGAAGATGTCGCATCCTGGGCTGGAGAGTTGATTAATTGCCCGGCTGTGATCATCTGCCAGAAGGGCAAAAAGCTCAGCCACGGTGTTGCTGCCTATTTGCGAACGGGAGGAATTTCTGCGGAAGTTCTTGAAGGCGGTTTCGACTCCTGGAAGGCCGCAGCTCTGCCCTTGACATCGACGAGTCGAATGCCGAAGCGCAATGCTCGGGGCCGGACCGTCTGGGTGACGCGCTCGCGGCCGAAGATTGATCGCATTGCCTGCCCGTGGCTGATCCGACGCTTCATCGATCCGGGCGCAGTCTTTCTGTTCGTCGCGCCAGGCGAAGTCGTCGCCGTGGCAGAGCATTTTGCCGCAACGCCTTTCGATGTCGACGATGTCTTCTGGAGCCACCGAGGTGAGCTTTGCACCTTCGATGTGCTGATCGAGGAGTTCGGACTTGCGACTGCACCACTCCTTCGCCTGGCGACCATCGTGCGCGGTGCCGATACGGCGCGGCCGAATCTCGCCCCCGAGGTGGCGGGCCTGCTTGCCGTGTCACTTGGCCTGTCGCGCATGTTCAACGACGACCTTCAACATCTCGAGGCAGGAATGACGCTCTACGACGCGTTCTATCGCTGGTGCCGCGATGCAACCGGCGAAACACACGACTGGCCCGCTGGAAAGAAAGGTATCTGAGATGTCTGACACGGTCGTATCGGCAGAAACATCGCGCAGGCCGGCAGAACACGGTATCCCATTCATGGAAGCATTCAGGGTTTGGCTCCGCGTCGCGGCTTTGAGCTTTGGTGGACCTGCAGGCCAGATCGCGGTGATGCACCGGATTGTCGTCGATGAGAAGAAATGGGTCGGCGAGAACCGTTTTCTGCATGCCTTGAACTATTGCATGCTGCTTCCGGGTCCTGAAGCGCAGCAGCTTGCCGTTTATCTCGGCTGGCTGATGCATCGTACGGCAGGCGGTCTTATGGCGGGGATACTCTTCATCCTGCCCGGCTTTCTTTCTATCCTTGCACTCAGCTACATCTATGTCCTCTATGGTGACGTATCAGTTGTTAAGGGCCTGTTATTCGGCTTGAAGGCTGCGGTCCTCGCGATCGTTCTTCAGGCTGTTTTCCGCATTGGCGGCAGGGCATTGAAGAGCCCGGCCATGGTGCTGATCGCCGCTGTGGCCTTCCTGGCAATCTTCGCGTTCCAGGTCCCGTTTCCCTTGATCATCCTTGCGGCGGGCATTCTCGGCTATCTCAGGGCAAAGACCGGGCATGGTTGGTTTGCGATTGCAGGCGGACACAAGGCGGCGGCAGGCAAGATCCTGTCTGACGCGGATTCTGCGCTTGGCGAAAGCATGCCCGCGCATGCGAGGCCGAATCTTAAGTGGTCGCTAAGGGTGTCGGTAGTTCTTCTGCTGCTCTGGCTTGCGCCCGTGGCCTTACTTTATGTCACGCTCGGCCCGGAAAACGTCTTTACCCAGATCGGCGTCTTCTTCAGCAAGATGGCGGTCGTCACCTTCGGAGGTGCCTATGCGGTCCTGGCCTATGTGGCACAGGAGGCGGTGCAGAGTTACCAGTGGCTGCGGCCCGGCGAGATGCTGGACGGGCTCGGCATGGCGGAAACAACGCCGGGACCGCTGATCATGGTGCTACAGTTCGTTGGGTTCCTCGGCGCCTATCGCGATGCAGGCGGGCTTGATCCGTTACAGGCCGCAACGTTTGGCGCTATCCTTGCGACCTGGGTGACCTTCGTTCCGTGCTTTCTCTGGATATTTCTCGGCGCGCCGTTCATCGAGCGGCTGCGAAGCAACGTAGCCATCTCCGGCGGCATGGCGGCGATCACCGCCGCCGTCGTCGGAGTGATCCTGAACCTTGCGGTCTGGTTTGGGCTGCATGTCTTGTTTTCCGAAGTGAACCGTGTCCAGGCCGGGCCGCTCTCGATGGAAGTGCCAGTGCTGTCGTCCGTCGACTGGGTATCGCTCGTGCTGACGCTTCTGGCGGTTATCGCAATCTTCCGCCTCAAGATGTCGGTCATGACGGTGATGCTCGGTGCCGCCGTCTTCGGCATGGGCTGGACCCTTGCTGGCACGGGGTGACGGCGGTGCGTCTTGAACACACGTAAAAGAAGGCTGGTCGAGGTAATCCCGCCAGCCGCAATGATTATGTGACCCGGCTGATGTCACTGCAGGCACGGTCGATCGTAAGCGGCAGCTTGGTTCGCCCTCGTATTGCGAACCGGACAGCTGGTCACAGCCGCCTCGCTGAAATCATTTGCGCGTCGCGCCAATTGCGGAACTAGCGGGTGGCGACGGTCTCGAACCAGGAGCGCGCTCAGGCAACGTCCGCATCGTCGCCTGCCCAGCCGTGCTCGGCATTCATGACATGGAGTAAAACCAAAGCGCGCACTTGCTGCCGGCTTTTCTCCCGCGGAATCATAGGTCGCAGGTTCGATTCCCATCAAGGCGAATGCTATGACCGCTTAGCGCTCACAGGAGACAGCATATGAGTCCCAATGAACGGCTGGAACGGGACCAGCAGCACGGCCTCCGCTCACAACAGCATAGGATCCAAGCTGCAGTCGTGCCTGCCAGTTTTCAGCGCGGCGTGCTGATTGCACAACTCTCATCTGCTGCCCAATCGGCAAAACTCAGATAGTAGACATTCACATTGCTCCGGCCCGCCATCACAGCGGCGAGTGCCGCAAGTGCAGCGCGACCGCCACCGTTGCAGTGGCTGACGATCGGCAGATCACCGCTCAGGCCGGCCGCATCCAGCATGTTTTCAATCTCGCGGGCGTCGCGCAGACGCTGCCCATCCAATAGCACGTCATGCGAAAGATTGAAGGCACCCGGCAGATGTCCGCCGCGTGAGTTTCCCTTCAGATCCTCGCCGCGATACACTGCACCGGTGCGTGCGTCGAATATCTGCACGTTTTCCAGCTCGCCTCTGAGGGTCAACCTGTCCCTCAGTCCCACGCGACCTGAGCCGGGCCGGAGATTCAGAGGGGTCGAATGAGGAGCCAACTGCTCCGGCTTTTGGTTCAGTGCGGATAACCCGCCATTGAGAACTGCCACGGGCAGCCCGAAATATTGCAGAATAAACCAGACACGGGCAGCCTCGGTCATGCGGCCATCGTCGAGCACAACAGTCATAGCGTCCGGTCCGACCCCGAGTGCCTGAAGCTCACGATGCCAAAAGGTGAGGTCGTCAAAGCCGCTCTGGCTGCGCTTGGCGGTCTCGATCCAGTCATCAATTGGAACGCTGGTAAGTCCGTCCGCTCGTTCGCCGCCGCCCGGCACGTAAAGCAATCGTAGCGGCGAAAGCATCTGAAGCTCGTTGGCGCTGATGAGAGGGGCGTGGTCCATGGTCTTCTCCGGTCTGCGGGCCAAAATGGTTGCGCAGTTGGCCCCTTGTCCCCGGGCTTCATTCTGCCCATCGCTATTGAACAAGGATTGACCTCGAAACTAGAGGATGGTTTATCGGATGTCGATAACGAAATCGGACAGTGCCTCCATGTCGAGCCGTATGGACCACCATGATTTGCTCTCGGGCCTGGTTCGGCTGCATATCCTGCATCACGCAGCGCAGCATCCGGTCTATGGGCAATGGATGATCGACGAACTGGGCCGACACGGCTACCGCCTGTCTCCCGGCACGCTGTATCCGATGCTGTCCAAGATGGAGCGGGACGGCTACCTTTCCAGCACGACTGAGCGCGACGGGCGCACATCACGAAAATTCTACGCCATCACGGATCTCGGGCGCGAAGGCCTGGCGGTTGCCAAGATCCAATTGAAAGAACTCAAGGGAGAGGCTGGAACCTCATGACGGATAGCGCGATCACGACCGATACGAAGATGCCGGCAGGCACGCCATCGGAAGTCTTCACCACCTTCCTCAAACTCGGCGTGACATCCTTCGGCGGTCCGATCGCTCACCTTGGTTATTTCCGGGAAGAACTCGTCAACAGGCGCGCATGGCTTTCCGACCACGCTTATGCCGATCTGGTAGCACTATGCCAATTCCTGCCCGGTCCTGCCTCCAGCCAGGTTGGTTTTGCTCTCGGCATGATGCGCGCGGGCTGGCTTGGGGCGCTTGCAGCGTTCACAGCCTTTACCCTACCGTCCGCGCTGATCCTCCTGGTGTTTGCCCTCTCGGCTCCAAGCATATCCGGGCCAATTGGAACGGGCGCGCTGCATGGTCTCAAAATCGTCGCCGTCGCCATCGTGGCGCAGGCGGTCTGGGGCATGGCAAAAAACCTCTGCCCGGACAAGGAAAGGGCAGCGATCGCGGTCCTGGCCGTCGCGATCCTTGCTTTCCTCCCGGGTGCCTTCGGTATGATTGGAGCGATCCTCGCTGGCGCCATTGCAGGTCTTCTCCTCGGCCGTGGCACCGGCACGCCCTTGAGCGGCCATGTGACGATGCCGGTATCACGCCGGGGCGCGGCTGCGGCACTCATCGCCTTTTTCGGCCTGCTGGTGGCGCTGCCCTTGCTTGCCAAGTACGGCCAAACATTCGCCGTCGCCGACAGCTTCTACCGCGCAGGATCACTAGTGTTTGGCGGCGGCCACGTGGTCTTGCCCCTTCTCGAGGCCGAAGTCGTCCAGCCGGGCTGGGTTACACCTGACGCGTTCCTCGCAGGTTATGGAGCCACTCAAGCCGTCCCCGGACCGCTGTTCACCTTCGCCGCCTATCTGGGTGCTGTGCTCGGTCCCGAGCCGAATGGTATCGCAGGTGCGATGATCGCGCTTCTGTCGGTTTTCCTGCCTGGCTTTCTGCTTCTCGTCGGCGTGCTACCGTACTGGGATCGCTTCCGCTCGATGGCGACGGCGCAGTCCGTGATGCAGGGAGCAAACGCTGCTGTCGTCGGCATCCTCGCTGCTGCACTCTATTCCCCTGTGTTCACCAGCGCGATCGGCAACATGCGTGACTTCACGCTGGCGCTTCTTTGCTTCGTCCTGTTGATGGCGTGGAAGCTTCCGCCGTGGATCGTCGTAGTTGTAGCCGCAGTCGGTGGCGTGGGGTTGGCCGTGATTGACTAGGACGGCCTTGCCGAAACACCATCAATGCGAGCCGAATAATGCGATCGCCTTCATCGGATATTCGTCTCCTGATCCAGGAGCTTAGGCGGACTGCACTTCGACCGTGACGTGAGAGAGATCGTGAATAGCGGCCAACTTGGCTTTGTAGGCTGCGACGGGTAGCGGTGCCGGTGAACGGAGCGCGACGATAGCTCCATGATGTCCTGGGCCGAGCTGCCAGACATGCAGATCGACTATCTCATCTCCTTCGGTCTCGATGATGTCCCGAATTTCTTGCGGAAGGTCCTCATCCGGCGGAAGATAGTCAAGCAGGACAGCGCCCGTATCCCGCATCAAACCCCACGACCAACGTGCAATCACCAGACCGCCGACGATACCCATAGCAGGGTCCATCCAGTTCCAGCCGTAGAGGCTACCAAAAATCAGCGCCGCGATCGCGAGAACCGAAGTCAAGGCATCTGCTAGCACGTGAAGATAGGCAGCACGGAGATTGTTGTCGGTAACTGCCGCATGATGATGCCCGTGGCTGTCACTGTCATGAGAATGATGGTGGTCGTGTCCATGGTGGTGATGCGAGTGGTCGTCACGCAGTAGCCATGCGCACAGCAGATTCACACCGAGACCTACCACCGCCACCGAGATTGCCTGCGGGAAATCGATCGCTACCGGACTGTAGAGGCGCATCAGGCTCTCCCAGCCGATCAATAGCGCAATCAGCGCCAGGACGACTGCACTGCCGAAGGCCGCAAGGTCACCGAGTTTGCCTGTGCCGAAGGTAAACCGTGGGTTATGGGCATTCTTGCGGGCGAACATATAGGCGAGGGCTGCAATCAACATGGCGGCCGCGTGCGTCGACATGTGCCAGCCATCGGCTACAAGTGCCATCGATCCGTATAGCGAGCCGGCGGCGATCTCGATCACCATCATGGTCGCAGTAATCACAATCACGAGCCAGGTACGGCGCTCGTTGCGTGCGTGGTTGTCACCGAGGAAAATGTGCTCGTGAGGGGACTGAAGGCGAGTGTCCGCGGTCATTTCAGATAGGTCCTGATGGCATCGATGAGTTCAGTCGCGGCATGTGCTCGAGCCTGATCGGGATCGGATTGCGGGTTCGAAACGTGCTCGCGGATGTGGTCTTCGATCAGTTCTCCGGTCAGCCCAGTGACAGCACCCCGAATAGATGCAACCAGGTTCAAGACCTCACCGCAAGAGGCGTCGCTCTCCAACGATCGTTCCACAGCCTCGATTTGTCCCTTAAGCCGTCGAACGCGGGCGAGCAGCTTGTCTTTGTGCTTTTTGGTATGGCTCATAACATAGGGGGGTACCCTATATTCGCTATTGCCGCAAGCTTGCGCTTCGGGGCACTTGACCTTCCCATCATGGGAAGCTGCAGGCTTGATTTCCGGTTGACCGACATCAATCCGCAAGGGCTCGAAAACGCCTATTCTGGTGGTATCGATAGAGAGAAGGTGATGAGCGGTATTTTGAGGTTCCAGAATTGGATCATGCTGACCGTCGCCTTGCTGGCGATGACGCTTCTATTCGCGTCCACCCAATCGCATGCCGGTCCACCGCCATGCCCGTCCCAAATCGTCCATGCCGGCGGTGAAAACCACATCCAGACAGACGGCCAGACGGATATGGACCACTCGGCCACGCATGGCTGTTGTGCGCAGGCCTGCACGCTCTGCCCTCCGTCGTTCTCAGTGATGTCGCTGTTGGCTGATCAATTCGAGCGTGCGCTTGTCCCAATCACTGCGTGCTCACCCCTTCACGGGCAGATCCCTTCTCCAGGACGTCATCCCCCTCGAACCGCTGTCTGACAAACGCGCTTAGTGCGCATCTTCCTGTCAACAGCATGGTCATCACAATGACCGGATCGAGAGAAACATCATGTATCGCAGAGACTTTCTGAAAACGCTCGCCTTGGGTTCCGTGGCCCTGTCTCCCCTCGGCCATGTCTGGGCAAACCCAGGAACACAAACGAGCGAGCTTGTGATTGGTAAACGGACTCTGGAGGTCCACGGCAAGGCCGCCTCCGTCTTCGGACTGACCGACAAGGCCGGGAACGCCGGGCTGGTCCTCAACGCGCCCTCGGACTTCGACGTTCTTCTTCGCAACGAAAGCGACGAGGAGACGCTCATCCACTGGCATGGGCTTACGCCGCCTTGGGATTTGGACGGGGTGCCGGGAAACCCAGCTGCGCTGCTTCCGCCTAAGGAAAGCCGGGCCTACAATTTTCCCTTGCCGAGAGGCGGTACCCATTGGATGCATGCCCACACTCTGCAGGAGCAGAGCCTGCTCGCGGCACCCCTGATCATACGAACCGCCGAGGATCTTGCCCGCGACGAGCAAGAGGTCATCGTGCTCCTGCATGATTTCTCCTTCAAGTCGCCCGAGGAACTGCTTTCCGACCTTCAGAGCGGTGGCGGTCATGCCATGCCCTCCGGACACGGAGATATGTCCTCCATGATGAACATGCATGGTGGCCATCAGATGGGCTCGGCTGAAACTTCGGCCGGGCCTCATATGATGACGGGCATGGACCTGAACGACATCGAGTATGACGCCTATCTCGCCAATGACCGGACGCTCGATGACCCCGAGATCGTTAGGGTAGATCGGGGCGGCCGCATCAGGCTGCGCATCATAAATGGCGCCACGGCAACCGCCTTCACGATCGATACGGGCGAACTCGAGGGCGAGCTGATCGCTGTCGACGGGATGGACATCGTCCCGGTCCGCGGCCGACAGTTCCCCTTGTCGATGGGCCAACGCGCCGACATCCGTTTGGCCTTGCCACTTGGCGACGGGGCGTATCCTATACTGGCCCTGCGGGAAGGGGCAGTTGAGCGCACTGGTGTTATCCTCGCCACCGCCTCTGCACGAGTGCAAAAGCTTGAAACCACTGCGGCAGCCAAGGGACCGGTGCTCGACCTTTCGCTCGAGCAAAGCCTTCAAGGCCAGACACCGCTGGCAGGGCGCGCTGTTGATCGGCAGTTTGCGCTGAGGCTGGGGGGCGACATGGCGACCTATCGCTGGTCCATCGATACCGACAGCCCGATCGAAGTCAGCAGCGGACAGCGCATTCGGATTTCCATGCACAACATGTCGATGATGGCGCATCCGATGCATCTGCATGGCCATCACTTCCAAGTCGCGGAAATCAACGGCAAGAACATTTCCGGCGCGATGCGGGACACTGTGATGCTTCCGCCCATGTCGCAGGTATCGATCGAGTTCGACGCGGATAATCCAGGCCGCTGGCCGCTGCATTGCCATCATCTCTATCATATGGCGACAGGCATGATGACATTCGTCGACTATGGCCAGCAGGGCTGAAGGAGGGCGAGATGAACAACTCAAGTCACGCGCATCACCAACACCACGGACGGTCCCACGATCCGGCAGCTTCTTCATTCAAGCCCGGTGGCCCGGGCATTGTCAAAGCGTCGATCTACACCTGCCCCATGCATCCCCAAATCCGGCAAACGGAGCCCGGCAATTGCCCCATCTGCGGAATGGCGCTTGAGCCGGAGGTGGCGAACTTGGAAACGGGTCCAAGTCCAGAACTGGCGGATATGACCAGACGGTTCTGGATCGGCCTCGTCCTCAGCATCCCGGTGATCGCCTTGGAAATGGCTGGGCATCTCACAAACCTCCATATGATACTGGGGCCACAGACATCGAACTGGCTGCAGTTGGTGCTCGCGACACCTGTTGTCCTTTGGTCCGGATGGCCCTTCTTCGAACGCGGCTGGAAATCCTTGGTGACGCGCCGCCTGAACATGTTCACCCTGATCTCGATGGGAACGGGTGCGGCTTGGATTTACAGCGTCGTCGCGACCGTTACGCCTGGACTGTTTCCGGTCACGTTCCGCGCAGAGGGAGGTTCGGTCGCCGTCTATTTCGAGGCTGCTGCCGTCATCACGGTCCTCGTCCTGCTTGGTCAGGTTCTGGAGCTGAGGGCGCGCGAACAGACGGGCGGTGCCATCCGCGCGCTTCTCGATCTGGCACCGAAGACCGCACGGCGCGTGAGCGCCGATGGCATAGATGAGGATGTCGGCCTCGACGCCGTTGCTGTCGGCGACCGCCTGCGCGTTCGGCCGGGGGAGAAGGTGCCAGTTGATGGCCTGCTTCTGGAGGGTCGAAGCTCCGTCGACGAATCCATGATCACGGGCGAATCAATGCCTGTCACCAAGGATGTCGGGTCGAAGCTGATCGGCGGCACCATGAACCAGACCGGTGGTTTCGTCATGGAGGCTGGCAAGGTCGGGAGCGACACCATGCTCTCACAGATCGTCCGCATGGTCGCAGACGCCCAACGCTCTCGGGCACCCATCCAGCGCCTCGCCGATGAAGTCTCGGGCTGGTTCGTTCCGGTCGTCATCGCGGTTGCGCTCGTGGCGTTTGCTGCCTGGATGATTTATGGGCCTGAGCCTCGCTTTGCTCACGCTTTAGTGGCGGCCGTTGCCGTTCTGATCATTGCCTGCCCCTGTGCCCTGGGCCTGGCAACACCAATGTCAATCATGGTCGGCGTCGGTCGCGGAGCAAGTCTTGGCGTGTTGATCAAAAACGCCGAGGCCCTAGAGCGCTTTGAGAAGGTCAATACGCTTGTCGTCGACAAGACAGGCACTTTGACGGAGGGGCGGCCCGAGGTGACAGCGATCGCCGCGGTCGCAGGCATATCAGAATCCGAACTGCTGCGGCTCGCGGCCACAGTCGAGCGTTCAAGCGAACATCCGCTGGCACTGGCAATCGTCAATGCGGCCAACAACCGTGGCATCGCTCTGGGAGATGCTACCGACTTTGACAGTCCAGTGGGCAAAGGCGCGACGGGCGTGGTCGAAGGCAAGCGGCTGATCCTCGGCAGCCACCGCATCATGGAGGAAGAAGGTGTCGACGTTACCGCGATGACTGCGAAGGCAGAAGAGCTTCGTAACGAGGGCGCAACGGTCATTTTCATTGCTATTGACGGCCACTTGGCAGGTCTCTTTGCCATTGCCGATCCCATTAAGGCGACGACACCGGATGCGGTGATGGCGCTCATCGAAGACGGTATTCGCGTCGTCATGCTGACGGGCGACAACAAGACAACCGCTCTTGCCGTAGCACGCCGCCTCGGGATCTCGGAGGTGGAAGCGGAAGTCCTGCCTGAGGACAAGAGCAAGATCGTCTCGCGGCTGCGCAGTGAAGGCAGGATCGTTGCCATGGCGGGCGACGGTGTGAATGATGCTCCTGCACTGGCCGCAGCAGATGTAGGTGTTGCCATGGGAACAGGAACCGACGTTGCCATTGAGAGTGCAGGGGTCACCCTTCTGAAGGGAGACCTTCAGGGCATCGTCCGGGCGAGGCAGATGAGCCGCGCGACGATGAGCAACATCCGTCAGAACCTCTTCTTTGCCTTCATATACAATGCCGCAGGCGTGCCTGTCGCAGCAGGCGTTCTCTACCCCGTCTTCGGCCTGTTGCTCTCCCCGATCATTGCCGCAGGAGCAATGGCCCTGTCGTCGGTGAGCGTTATCGCGAACTCGCTTCGCCTGAGAAACATAAAGCTATGAAGCTGATCGCGCGCACCTGTTGATGATCGCCTCTTAGGCGTGACGGCCCATGTTCTAGGTCCTTCGTGCGCCTTGTGTGCCTCGAACAGTTGGATTCTCGATCTTAGGGCTTCTGCTGTTGAAACAATCTGTTACCTTCGCGACACATATTGCCGCAAGTCGCTCTGCTAACTCCAGAGTCTGCAAACTAGGTGAAGCTGCGGAGAGAATACCCTTGGATGCCTCAGCCGAAATCCTGATCGTTGACGATGACGGCCAGATCCTGATCCTGGTCGCCAAGTTTCTTCGGGCAAACGGCTTTCGCGTTCACACGGCGCGAAACGGAGTGGAAATGGCCGAGACGCTAAAGCGCTTGTCGGTCGATCTCATCGTGCTCGATCTCATGCTGCCGGGGAAGAACGGGCTGGAGATCTGTCGCGAACTGCGCCGCACTTCCTCCGTCCCGATCATCATGCTGACGGCCAAGGGTGACGAGACGGATCGCATTATCGGTCTTGAGGTCGGTGCCGACGACTATCTGCCCAAACCCTTCAATCCTCGCGAACTGCTGGCACGCGTCGGCGCGGTGCTAAGGCGGACTCGCACGACTGGTAACCCTTCGACTGAGCGTGCCGGTCGGAGCTTCAGCTTTGCTGGATGGTCGCTCGACACCATGAAGCGGGAACTGACCGCACCAAGTGGTGTGGTCGTGGATCTTTCAACGGGGGAATACGACCTGCTGCTCGCGTTCCTCGAAGCGCCACAACGGGTTCTCAGCCGTGAGTTCCTCTTGGACGCGGCCCGCAATCGGGCAATCGAAGGCTATGATCGGTCGATCGATGTCCAGGTCAGCCGTCTGCGTCGCAAGCTCGACGGACGTGAGGATCTCATCAAAACGGTGCGCGGCGCGGGTTATCTCTTTGCGACGGATGTCGTCCGTGCCTGATGTTCGTTTCGAAACACGGTTGCAAGGCTGGTGGCGGTCGATAGACAGCCTGAGACTGCGGACAGCCCTCGTCGTGCTGTTTGGCATCTCTCTCGTCCATTTTGGCAGTCTCTTCACTTACCACCAGAGCCTGGAACAGGAACTGGACCTCGCAAACGAAGTCCGGCTTGCAGACCAGCTTCTGACGATCAAACGATCCGTCATGCGTGCGCCAGTCGATGAACGGGAGGATGTCGCGCACGACTTCTCCGGGGGGTCGATAGACGCCCATTGGGGTTCCACTCCGTACGCGGTTGAGGGCGATACCGCTGGTCAGAACTGGGAGCCACTTCGTCGCAACCTTCGAGCACTTGCTCCAGAGATTGCCGAGGACGGTCTCATTATAGGGCCGGATAACCAGGCAGGTGATGATCCGCATCTGGCAGTCGTGTCGATCAAGCTCCCCGATGCATCTTGGATCAACGTCAATCTCGTCTCCTGGGATCGCAAAGTGCCGCCGCCGGGAGGAATGCTGGTTTCGACAACCTTGATGGCTCTCGGGGCAGTCGTGGTCTCCATGCTCCTGGTGCGCTGGTTCACTCGTCCTCTGACAGCGATGGCTACTGCGGCCAAGGATTTCTATCGAGGCAAGACTGTCGTTCCCGTTCCGGAAACCGGGCCAAGAGAGGTGGTTGAACTCGCTGTCGCCTTCAATGATATGCAACGGCGCATCGAGCGATTGATCGAAGACCGCACCCAAGCGCTCGCAGCCGTTTCGCATGATCTGAAGACTCCGATCACACGGCTGCGGTTCAGAGCCGAGGATCTGGCCGATGGTGTCGCGCGCGATGCAATGGCGGAAGATTTGACTGAGATGGAGCGGATGCTCGATCAGACCCTTTCTTTCCTGCGTGGCGATCGCAGCGACGAAGAACTGAAGCCGATCGACATCGTCGCGATCCTCGGAACGCTGGTCGACGATGCGGCCGACCGTGGCGCATCCATCAAACTGTCCGGGGCCGCCCATGCGATCGTGACGGGCCGGAGGCTGGCGCTTAAGCGCGCCTTCTCCAATCTCATCGACAACGCACTCAAATATGGCGAGAGGGCAAGGGTCCAGGTAGACGATCGGCAGTCCGACGTCCTCGTCTCAATCAGTGACGACGGCCCCGGCATCGCGGCTCAGGACGTCGAGCGGGCCCTTTCACCCTTCGTTCGGCTTGAGCCATCCAGGAGCCTTGAAACAGGCGGTTTCGGGCTCGGACTCCCGATTGCCCAGGCGATAATTGACGGGCATTCCGGTACGCTTCGCCTGGAGAACCGCCAAACAGGAGGGCTGGTCGTCAGTGTCATCCTCCCGAAGGGCGTGGCAAAACCATCCTGAAACATTCTGTAACAATCGGGACATCGACGGACAAAAAGGCGCAGCTACACCGGAGCAAATCAACTTTTGCTCAGGGTTACGATGGTCGACCGATTCGCCTCTGTTCTCGCTGGAATCTGCCTTTCTGTCATAGGACTTGCTGCAACCTCTGCAGCGGCCCATGAGGGCCATGATCACGGCGCGCCGCCCCCGCCCGTCTCCACCACGATCGCACCGCGCGCCGACGCATCGACGGCCGATCTCGAACTGGTAGCCGTGGCACGCGGAGAGCGGCTGGAAATCTTCCTCGACAGCTTCAAGGGTAATGAACCGGTCGACGGTGCAATGCTTGAGATCGACGGTCCGTCGGGAACGCTCTCGGCCGAAGCTTCGGGCGAGGGCATCTACGTGGCGAATGCGCCATGGCTGACAAAGCCCGGCTCGTATGACCTTGCCATAACGGTAATGGCCGGAGACCTGTTCGACGTCCTGACGGTGACCATGGTAATCCCGGGGATGGCGACCAGTGCCGTTCCCGCCGCAGCCGCAGATAACTTCCTGATCAGTTCTGCGTTCGCACAGGAAGTGGGGGCGCGACTGCAGCGCCGGGACATGACACTGTGGGCCGTCGGTGGTGGCGGTGTGGTGGTCGGGCTTCTGCTCGCGGCATTCTTCCGCCGCCGTAAGCCTGCCGGATCTGTCGCTGCGATCGCGGCAGCCCTCCTATTTTCCGGAGCACCGCAGTCGGAGGCCTCTGGTCCTGCTGCACTCACGGCACAAGCAGCCGAACGGGATGTCGCCCAACGGTTTGCCGATGGGTCGATCTTCGTTCCGAAGGCAACCCAGCGGATCCTTGCTATTCGCACGATCCTCACGGAACAGGCAGCACACGCAGGCACGGTTGAACTTCCGGCCCGCATCATCCCAGACCCCACAACGTCAGGCTATGTCCAGGCCTCTGTGTCGGGAAGGCTTCTGCCGCCAACCGGTGGCTTCCCGCAGCTTGGCGCGAGGGTGTCCGCCGGGGACGTCTTGGCCCTCGTACAGCCCTCCGTCGGTGCCGCAGATCTAACGAGCCAGCAGCAGCAGGCCCGCGAGCTCGATCAGGAGATCATGCTGGTCGAACGCAAGCTGCAGCGCTTCGAGCGGCTTCAGTCGGTGGTGGCGCGCGCCGAGATCGAGGATGCAACATTGGAACTCCAGGGCCTGAAGGCCCGGCGCGCCAATCTGGAGCAGGCACCGACGGCGGCTGAAAAACTGACCGCACCCGTATCAGGTGTCATCGCTGCAGCCCAGGCCGTTGCCGGTCAGATTGCCGAGCCCAATACCGTGATCTTCCAGATCATCGACCCCAGCCGTTATTGGGTAGAAGCACTGAGCTTCGACGCGCATTCCGTCACCGGAGCCGCGCGGGGCAAGTTCATGGATGGCAGGACCGCTTCTCTCTCCTATCGCGGCAGTGGGCTTGCGGATCGCAATCAGGCCATCCCGATCCATTTCAGCGTCGAGGGCCAGGCAGAAGGTATCCGTGCCGGGCAGTTGCTGACCGTTCTGTCATCGACCACTGACGAGCGCACGGGCATTGCCGTGCCACGCACCAGTGTTCTGCGTGCTTCCAACGGGCAATCACTTGTCTATGAACACACCAATTCGGAACGTTTCGTCCCGAGGGAAGTCCGGACCGAGCCGCTGGATGGTGACCGTCTTCTCATCGTCTCCGGGATCGAAGCCGGAAAGCGCATCGTCACACAGGGCGCCGAACTCCTGAACCAGATCCGCTGAGGCTCCGATGTTCAATTTTCTCGTTACCCAGTCACTGCGCAACCGCCTGTTCGTCCTGGCGATTGCCGCAGTCCTGATGATCTACGGGGCGTTTACGGTCACGAGGCTGCCGGTTGACGTCTTCCCCGATCTCAACCGACCGACCGTCACCATCATGACGGAGGCAGAGGGGCTGGCACCGGAAGAAGTCGAGCAGCTCGTCACCTATCCGCTCGAATCCCAGATGAACGGGCTTCCCGGTGTGAGCCGCGTCCGCTCGACATCGGGCGTCGGTCTCTCGATCATCTATGTCGAGTTCGACTGGGACACGGATATCTACCGCAACCGCCAGCAGATCGCCGAGAGGCTGTCGCTTGTACAGCCACAACTGCCGGCAAATGTCGTGCCGCAAATGGGGCCGATCAACTCGATCATGGGTCAGGTCATGCTCATTGCCGTGACCGGGCCGGACAATGTCTCGGCCATGGATTTGCGCGAACTCGCTGATTTCACCGTCCGACCGCGGATCCTGAGCATTCCGGGTGTGGCCCAGGTCATTCCGATCGGGGGCGAAGTTCGCCAATATCGGGTTTCTCCGAATTCGGCCGCCATGCGGGCACTCGGCGTGTCCTTCGAACAGATTGAACAGGCTCTCGCGCAGTTCGGCTCTAACACCGGCGGCGGCTTCACCGACCAGTACAGCCGTGAGTTCTTGATACGAAATGTCGGCCGCACGCAAAATATCGAAGATCTCGCAAACGTCGTCGTGGCTAGCGTCGACGGCCAGCCTGTCCTTTTGAGGCAGGTCGCCGAAGTCGGCTTCGCGCCGCGCCTGAAACGTGGAGACGCCGGTTATCAGGGTCAGTCTGCGGTGATCGTCTCGGTAGAAAAGCAACCTGATGTCGACACTGTCAAATTGACTCGCGAGGTCGAGACCGCCCTCAGCGAAATCAGTGCAACATTGCCTGCAGGCGTGAAGGCGGATCAGGTTCTTTTCCGGCAGGCCAATTTCATCGAAACCTCGATCGGCAACGTGCAGAAGGTGTTGGGCGAGGCAATTGTCGTCGTTGCCATCATTCTCTTCGTCTTCCTCTTGAACACGCGAACGACGGCGATCTCGTTGACGGCCATTCCGGTATCCATCCTGGTGACCGCGATCGTCTTTCACCTGCTCGGGTTGTCGATCAACACCATGACGCTCGGCGGCCTGGCAATCGCCATCGGCGAATTGGTCGATGATGCCGTTGTCGACGTCGAGAACATCTTCCGGCGGCTGCGGGAGAACCGGGAAAAGGACAACCCGCGATCAGTCTTCGATGTCGTCGTCTCGGCAAGTCAGGAAGTCCGCTCGGGGATCGTCTATGCAACGATGATCATTGTTCTGGTCTTCGTGCCTTTGTTTGCCCTGTCAGGTATCGAGGGACGGCTCTTTGCGCCGCTTGGTCAGGCCTACATCATCTCCATTCTCGCCTCGCTCGTCGTCTCGATCACGCTGACCCCGGTCATGGCCTATTACATGCTGCCCGGCCTGAAACGTCTCGACGAGCATGAGGGCGTGGTCGTGCGGGTCCTGAAACGTGCAAACCGTCGGCTGCTCGACTGGTCATTCGGGCATCCGAAGATCCTGATGACCACCGTGCTCGCTGGCGTCGTGGCAGCGGTTCTGTTTGCCACCCAATTGCCGCGCTCCTTCCTGCCGCCCTTCAATGAAGGGACACTGACGATCAGCATGCTCTTCAACCCGGGCATCTCGCTTGCCGAGAGCCATCGGGTCGGCCTGATCGCAGAGCGGTTGATCATGGAAGTGCCGGAGGTCGAGCAAGTTGGTCGTCGTACGGGACGCGCCGAGCTCGACGAACATGCAGAGGGCGTCCACTCGTCCGAAATCGAAGTGGCGCTCGGTGCAGACGGTCGGTCCAAGGACGAGATCATTGCCGATATCCGCTCGCGGCTCTCGGTCCTGCCCGTCGCCACCAATGTCGGCCAGCCGATCTCGCATCGCCTCGATCATATGCTGTCGGGCGTGCGGGCGCAGATCGCACTCAAGATCTTCGGTGAGGATCTCGACAGCATCCGCGGCTTTGCCGAGGAGTTTCGCGGCAAGCTGGCTGAGATCCCGGGGATCGTGGACCTTCAGGTGGAAAAGCAGGTGCGCATCCCGCATCTCGAGGTCATCGTCGATTACCGTCGGGCGGCCCTTTACGGTATCCAGCCGGCGGCCGTCACCGAGCAGCTTGAGCGCCTGTCGAACGGGACGATCGTGTCCCGCATCGTCGACGGCAACAAGCGGTTCGACGTCGTGCTGCGTCTCGAGGACGAGACCCGCAGCACCAAGGGGCTATCGGATCTCCTCATCGAGACACCTGCGGGCTGGATCCCGGTCAGCCAGATCGCAGAGGTCCGTGAGACGGATGGTCCCAACCAGATCCTGCGCGAAAACGGCAAGCGTCGTGTGGTCGTTCTCGCCAATACGGACGGCGAAGCTGATATGGCAACTGTGATCGCCGAAATCCGGAATGTGATTGCGGGTTCTACCCTCCCACCCGGCTTCTTCGTGAGCCTTGAAGGGACCTTCCAGGCGCAGGAGGAGTCGATGAGAACCATCGGCCTCCTCTCCATCATCTCGCTGACGATGGTGTTTGCGATCCTGTATTCCCGCTACCGCTCGGTGCTCTTCGTCTTAATCATCATGGCGAGTGTGCCGCTGGCACTGATCGGCTCGGTCACCGCGCTCTGGATTGCCGGCCAGCCACTCTCAGTCGCATCGATGATCGGCTTCATCACGCTGACCGGCATCTCGACGCGGAATGGCATCCTGAAGATCAGCCACTACATCAACCTGGCGATCCAGGAAGATCTGCCGTTCGGCAAGGAGTTGGTCTTGCGTGGCTCACTGGAGCGTCTGACCCCTGTCTTGATGACCGCCCTGTCGGCGGGGGTCGCCCTGATCCCGCTGATGATCGATGCGACCGCACCGGGCAAGGAAATCCTCCACCCGGTCGCAATCACGATCTTCGGAGGCTTGGTCACAGCGACCGTACTCGACACGCTTCTCACGCCGACGCTGTTCCTGAAATACGGCCGCAAGCCATTGGAGCGCCTCGTCGAGCAGGCCCGCAGTCAGCAGAGGGACGCGGTGCAAGTCGCCGGAACGCCCACACAACCCATTGAAGCCTTTTAAGTCCTACCAGGAGAACTCCATGCGCCGCAGTCTATTTGCCCTGTCCCTCGTCGCCTCCATGGCGGCTCTGCCCGCTTACGCCCACGCACCCCGCCCTGGTCCGAATGGGGGCCTTAAGGTCGATGCAGGCGCAAGTCACCATGTCGAACTGGTGGCGACGGGAACGACTGAAGTGACGGTTTACCTGTTCGATGCTGCCGACCAGCCCGTCTCTGCAACGGGACACACGGGCAATGCAATCTTGTTGATTGACGGCGCTATCAGGCGTTTCGAGCTGTCTGCTGCTGACGGCAACCGCCTCACCGGGACTTCGCCTGTTCCGGTCAATCCGGGTGTCAAGGGTGCGATCCAGGTGATCACACCAGACGGGACCACCGCGCAGGGAAAGTTCTGATCTGAAAAACTCGCAAGGGAGGGATGGGCAGGATCCTTGTCTTGCGGCAAAGATGTCACGCCATCGCCGTGCCAAGATCAGGTCATCAACTGTCGGGAGCCATGCCGGGCATCTCCTTCCAGTTTTGAGTGGCTTACCGAAGTTCGCAGGAGAGAGTATGAGACGCAGAGAATTTCTGGCTGTGGCCGCCACGGTGGCTCTGACACCAGCCACTGGCTTCGCCGCAGTGCCATGGGTCATCCTGCATAAGGATCCCAATTGTGGCTGTTGCTCGTCATGGGGCGATGCTTTCAGCAAGGTGGGTTTCTCGGTTCATACTGTCGAGGAACCGGACATGGATCAGGTCAAGCAACGCCTCAAGGTGCCGCCGTCCGTTCAAGCCTGCCACACTGCAGAGCTCGACGGCTATTTCCTTGAGGGCCATGTTCCGATCGCCGCCGTGAGAACGCTGCTCGATGAACGGCCTCCCCTGGCGGGGCTCGCAGTCGCAGGAATGCCATTGGGGTCGCTCGGCATGGGTGGTTCGCCGGAACCATACGACGTCATGGCTATCCCGCGCGATGGCGGTGACATGTATGTCTATCTGTCATTCAAGCCGAACTGACAGGAACTGCTGCTTTTGCAGTCTACAGTCCAAAGGACTTGAGGATAGGGCAGGGGCCGCTTTTGCCGGATGAGCACTCTGCAACCAGGCGCTCAAGCGCGTCGCGGGTGCGGTTGAGCTCGGTGATCCGCGTTTCCAGCGCGATCAGCCGCGCCTTTGCGGCCTCGCGTGCCCGGTCCCTGTCATCTCCGGCATCGAGTTCGAGCAGTTCCCGTATCTCCTCCAGCGTAAATCCAGCCGTCTGAGCCTGGCGGATAAACTGCAGCCGCCTCAGATCCTCAGTTCCATAGCGCCTGCCGCCCTCGAGGCGCTTTGGGGTCTTGAGGAGACCCTTGCGCTGGTAGAACCTGACGGTCTCCACGCCGACGCCACCGGTTGATGCAAATTTTCCGATTGTCATGTCCATGGGCTTGACTCCGTACCATGGTACGGAACGTATGGTCTTGCCAACTGTTTCACAAGCCAAAGGAGACGTGAAATGTTGGACAGCACCAGCCCAATGAACACAGCGAAGAAGGCCGCTCTCTACCGGATGGTAACTGCGGAGCATATCTGCCCGTACGGCCTTAAAGCCAAGGATCTACTCAAGCGATCAGGATATGAGGTCGAAGACCATCATCTGAAGACGCGCGCGGAAACGGACGAGTTCAAGCAGGAGCATGGCGTCCAGACAACGCCTCAGGTTTTCATCGGCGGAAAGCGTATCGGCGGATATGACGATCTGCGGCGGCACTTGGGAAAGTCCGTTACAGATCCCAAGGCGACGACCTACCGGCCTGTCATCGTGCTGTTTGTCTTGACTGCCCTGATGGCAATGGCAGCAAGCTACGCCGTTTTCGACACGCCTTTCACCATCAGGGCAGCCGAATGGTTCATCGCTTTCTCGATGGTCGTTCTGGCCATGCTCAAGCTTCAGAATGTCGAAACCTTCGCGACGATGTTCCTGAACTATGATCTTCTCGCGAAGCGGTGGGTGCCATACAGCTACATCTACCCCTACGCGGAAGGACTTGCAGGCGTTCTGATGGTGGCAGGCGTTGCGAACTGGCTGTCCGTTCCCGTGGCTCTGTTCATTGGTGGCATTGGCGCAGCCTCGGTCTTCAAGGCGGTCTACATCGACAAGCGCGAACTGAAATGCGCTTGTGTCGGTGGCTCGAGCAATGTGCCGCTCGGGTTCATCTCACTCACCGAGAACCTGATGATGATCGCGATGGCTGTCTGGATGGCATTGGCCTACTCCGGGATCATGCCAGGACATCAAATGTGACAGAGTGGCATCAGACGAAACGAGGATGCCGGCAGATCAATCTGCCGGCTCCACGGATTGGGCCGAAAAGCGGGCTGTCTGTATAAGCTTCTTCTTCTCGGCACAGGGAGTGCTGCTCAAAGTAAGATGCGCGGCCCGCGAGCCGTTTTGCCGGTCCAATTCAATGCTAGACCTGGCCAATGCTCTATCGTGATCATGTGCTGGCGCCCGGCGGCTCTGTCATCAGCGCAGCCGGGCCGAAGGGTTTCAAGTGAGGACCTTCCTGAAGATCACCTTGTCGTCGCCGTCCTGGTAGAAATCGCGGATGCGCCCTTCCAATTCATAGCCGTTCTTGAGATAGAAGCGCCGTGTGAGCTCGAAACCTTCAAGACCAGAGGTCTCGACTAGGAGAATGCGGGCGCCGAGCTCTTTGAGACGGTTCTCGACCTCTGCAATCAACTGAGTTCCGGAACCCTTGCCCTGTTGCTTGGGGTGGACTGCGATCAGGAGCAGATTGAAAGTGCCATCGGTAAGCTTTTCCGGCGCAACATAGGCGACACCGACCGACTGAGGGTTCGTGAGCACGAGCCATATTTCTTTCGCCTCGTTGCCACTAAGAAATTGTTGGACCATCTCACCCAACATCGAAGACGGAAAGAGCTCAGTTGCATCGATGAGGATCTTGATCTCCGGAAGATCGGCGGCGGTCACTTCTCTTATCATTCACTTCAGCCCATAATCTTTGCTTGGAGGGAACATGCGTGTTGCAATCGAGACGCTCGGATCCCGTGGTGATGTCCAGCCGTATGTCGCCCTTGCCTTGGCTCTTCTGTCACGCGGACACGACGTACAGCTCGCAGCCCCGGCGCAGTTCCAGGGTTTCGTGGAGCGTCACAACATTCCCTATGTCGCTCTTCCAGGCCAGTTTCTTACACTGCTTGATACGCCGGAGGGAAATGCCGCCATTGCAGGTGGCCAAGGGTTTAGCGGTGGGCTGAAGCTCCTCAAGCATATTCGCCCGTTGATGATGGAGCTGTTTGACCGAGAATGGCAGGCAGTCTAGAGCTTCGCGCCAGACATCATCGTCTACCACCCCAAGTCACTCGTTTCTCCTTTTATCGCCACAGCGCTCGGGATCCCGCACGTTCTTGCCTCGCCAGTGCCGGGCTTGACGCCAACACAGGCCTTCCCGAGCCCGCTCCTTCCATTTTTGTCACTCGGTCCTTTCAATCGGCTGAGCCACACATTTGCGCTGAAAGCCGTTGATCTGCTCTTTGGTCGGGATTTGAAGGCTTGGCGAGAACGAGCCTTGGGAACATCTGCCGACAGGCCTGCGCCGCGGGCAGGAACGATCTATGCCTATAGCCCGGCGATACTTCCCAAGCCGTATGATTGGGGTCCTGATATTCTGGTGAGCGGCAACTGGTTTCTGAATGAGCCTGATTGGACGCCGGATCCGGCACTTGCCCGCTTTCTCGATGACGGGCCTCCGCCCGTCTATTTCGGGTTTGGAAGCATGCCAGGGTTGAACCCGGAGGCAGTGACCGAGATGATAATTCAGGCTCTCTCAATGACCGGAGATAGAGGTGTGCTTGCACGTGGTGGTGGGGCTATCAGCACGGGTCGAGCCGAGGGACCAGTCTTCTTTCTCGACAGCGCGCCTCATGATCGACTTCTCCCCGAAATGAGTGCGATCGTTCATCATGGTGGTGCCGGGACAACAGCGGCGGGGCTCCGGGCTGGTCTTCCAACCCAGATCATTCCGTTCTTCGGTGATCAGCCCTTTTGGGGCAGACGCGTGGCAGAGCTCGGTGCAGGTCCGCCTCCATTGAAACGCGCCAATTTGACTGCTGAAACGCTGGCAAAGGCGCTGACCGCATTGGAAGATTCCAAGATGCGGAGAAGGGCGCAAAGCTTGTCAGATGCCATAAAGACGGATCCAGGAGCCGACGCCGCAGTCGACTTCCTTGAGCGCCGGGTCGCCTCCACCCGATGAACCCGCCTATGCGGAGCAACGCTGAGCGAGAGGGGATCAAACTGGGCAGCCTAACAGGCGTAGGCTTCGATGGCGTTATGTAGAATTGCCGGAAGAACCCGTTAGGACGTGAGGTGCGGGCGGCCACGGTTCGGCTGGGGGCGTCGGTGGTCCGTTTCGAGGTCGGAGGTAGAACCCCGCCCGCATCCCTATCAACCCGCAAAGGGCTTTTCTGGCAATACCAAAAAATCGCCGATCAATCTCGCTCAGCTTCTGATCGGTCTGCAGCAAAATGTCGAGCAGTGGATCGCGGTCTCAGCGCTTCTTCGTCTTAAGGCGTAACGCTCGCTGTATCGGTGGTATCTGAGGGCAGGACCACGTCATCTTCAGGTGAGAGCTCTGTCGGATCCGGCGCAGTCACGACCTCGTCACCGAGATCGGCTGACGGATCGGTTACCGAATCGACCACGGGATCCACTACCGGATCGACGACGGGTTCGGCTGGCGCAGCTGCCGCGAGCTCGTCCCGGATCTCGTCAATCTTGCCAATGGCTGAACCGACTCCAAGCGTTGTCTTTGCCCATCCGAGCATCTCATCATCGATCACTGTGCCTGGCTTGGAAGCCGCTTCGAGTGCTGCACGTAGCGCTTCGTCATCAAGCGCAGCATCGGTGGGCAAGGTGTCGACGCCGTTGGCGAGTTCATAGGTCGCATAGGCCACGGCATAGTCGCGGATGGCGGCCATGCGGGGATCCGACGAACTGAGATATGCGTGATAGTTGCGGTTGAGCGAGTTCAAACCAGCGAGCTTTGCTTCAAGTGGTCTGGTCTTCGGCTTTCCCCGCGGAACGGATGCCAGCGTCGTTACGGGTTCGACTGGCCGGCTTACGCTTGATTTGGCCGCAGGCCGCTTGGCCCTTTGTTCAGAGACTTGGCCTTTGCCAGGGCTGGTCTTCTTACCGGCGATGGTGGCGAAGACATCGGTGAAGAAGTTGCCCTTCTGGCTGCGGTCGACGTTGCGGGCGTCCCGGGTCTGGGAGCCCCGGTTGTTTCCACCACTCTTGCCGCTGCCTTTTCCGCCTTCTTTGCCGCCGTTGCCTCCGCTCTTGCCGCCGCCCCCGTTGTCGCTGCTCTTGCCACCACCGTTACCTCCGCCATTGCCATTGCCACCGCCCTTGTCTTTGGCGAAGGCAGCCGGCGCGCCGATACCTGTTCCGTCTGAGAAGTGTGCAAAGGGTGCGGCCGAAACAGCCAAAGCGAGACAGGCCGTAGTGGCCAACTTGTTAAACAGCATCTGTTTCCTCCAGACCAGGACATCGTGCGCGTATCTACACGGGCGTTGGCGTTGACTGTCACACATAGTTCTGACTGCGCCACTAACGCATTCATTCGAACTTTAGCAGAAACGTGGTGGTATTGAGCGTTCCCAGAATGCGAAACGCCTGCGGATTACAAAGGACAATGCATTCTGCCGCTGGAACCTTTTGCTTGGACTGGAGGCAGTACCCAAATTGGCCTTCAACTATGCCGTCGCAGCTTTATGGACCTCCCCAGCTGGGTTGAAAAGCATCAATTGGGCTCCCTGCTGGAAATGGGCATCCGCGGTGGGAGAGGAATTCTCCACGTTGAGCAATTTAGGTTCCATAATTATGCTTTCTTGTTTAAGTGGTTGAATCGGATGAATAAATTTATTGTTTAGGCTTCGGGGAACTGGCCCGGGGTGAGCCGTGTACTGTTGTTAAGATAAATCAAACCTGTCCGCTAATTTGGTAGCGCTTACGACTTCCGGGAAGCGCTACCAGCTTTTGATTGCGCCCGAGTGCTTCACAATATGCATGTAAAGCAAGGCTCAGCCTCTCAATCGAACGCCGATGCCCCCGGTAGTCATCTCACCATCCGCCTCGAAGATTACGCCCGCGGCCTCAAAGGTCAGTCGCAAGAGCTTCAGGTTACTCTCGCGCATTTCACCACCTCGTTCAAACGCACGGATCGAGACCGCGCTTATGGCAGTCTGGCTCGCGAGATCCGCTTGCGTCCAGTCGAGTAGAGCGCGCGCTGCGCGGCATTGAGCAGCTTTTATCAAGATAACCTTCGTTTTTAGAAAGTTTGACATTGAAAAGAAAAGTTAGGGATGCTAGTAGGTTCGAAGTTACCTTTCGATCGCTCAGGCCGCAATGATTCGTGCCCGAACGCCGTTGGCTTTGTCGCTGAGCGGTGAAGTTTTTGGCTTGTTCGCAATACGCTTTAGCCCAGCTTTGTTGCTCTTGTTGAGGAGCAGAGAGGTGCCCAATGGAACTCCGCCAACTCTCCTACTTTGTCGCTGTTGCCGAGGAGCTGCACTTCGGTCGTGCCGCCATGCGGGTGAACATTGCCCAGCCGGCGCTGAGTACACAGGTCCAGGCGCTGGAAAAGGGGCTCGGTGTACAGCTTCTGACCCGCTCGACCCGCAAGGTCGAACTGACGCGGGCAGGGGAGGTGTTCTATGATCGCTGTGTCAGAATGCTGGGTGAACTCGATCTCTCAGCCGAAATGGCGCGTGCGGCAGGAGGTGGCAGCATGCGGGAGATCAGGATCGGCACGATTTATCCGGCAACGACAGGCGTGCTGCCGGCGTTCCTTGCTCGGATCGGACGGAAGTTCCCGGACATCCGTCTGCATGTCTCGAATGGCTCGACATCGGAGATCATCCGGCAGCTGGAATGCGGCAAGCTGAACCTCGGATTCATCCGGCCTGTCGAGAACATTGGCTCGCTGCGCTTCTTCTCGATTGCCCATGAGCGGTATCTGCTGGCGGTGCCGTCGGGCAATCCGCTTGCCCTGAAGCACGAGGTGACGATCGAGGACCTAAGGGCCGAGAAGATCATCGCCTTCAAGCGGCAGAACCTCTCCTACACCGAGCGCTATTTTGCCGAGACCTTCGATGAGCATGGGCTGAATGACAATGTCGCCTACACCTGTGACGACACCTTCTCGCTGATCTCGCTCGTGTCCTCCGGCCTTGGTGTTGGCTTCGCGCCGGAGTGGACGGGAGATCTGCCGGGCAGGGACGTTGTGCTGAAGAAGGTGACGGGCATCGATCTGAAAATCGGGCTTGGCGTTGCCTGGAGCAAGGATGATCCAACGGCCGCCCGCGATGACATCATCGATATTGCCAAGACACTGGGGCGGACGGGCAGGTGAGGGCGGTGGTGGGTGCGGCTTCTCCGACGAAGCTCACGACCCCTTCAAGCGGAACGCCATGGCCGGGGGAAGGCGGTCCCGCCTGACCCCCACTGGGGTCGCTATGCTCAGGCTCCTGCGGCTTCCCTTTTTCCGGCCCTGACGTGACGAGAATTCCCGCGTTCGCGCCCTGCGGTCGCCGCTATGCTGAACGCTCCGATGTTCTTCATTGTCTGACCCGGATCTCGTGCAAGCGCGGCTTTGATCCGGGTCGATGTTGTGAGAGGTGGTCTGGAGTTAACAATCAGGGAAGCAGGTCACCCCAGTCGGGGTCCCACTGAACCCCTTCTGTCAGCTCGATGAAAATTGGTGCTTCCCCCTCGCTGTGGCTGGCAGCCAGTTTGAAGGCGGCTTCGGGCTCCATCTCTTCGCCGGGAAAGATCGTATCGTTCTTCGCGGGATCGACGATCTTTCGCACATAACCCCTGATTTGGTCGCCGGATGTATAGAGCTTGACGATGATCGCGTCTGGGGTGCGAACTTCAGGCTGATAGGCTTTGTAGGGCACGGTGATCTCCTTTGTTTCGCTAATTCGGCAAAGGGCATTATGTTCCGACGACAGTGAGAAGCCCTATGTCCAGGCCTCGAATGCACCGGCGACGGGCTGCACTAGCCTGTCGGGGCATCTGTTCTCCGTCGCTCGCAAGCAAGCGCAATGGCTGAGGGCGGACCGGGCTGAACGACGGATGTTGCTATCAGAGCCTTACAGTCTGCAGGTGAGCTGGTGTTGCGGCCTATTCATCGGCGTGAGGCGCACGGGTCCATCCTGGTTGCCAGGGTCGGTGCAGAGTGCGGCTGGTCGTGAAGGGCTGCGAGGATCGAACAGCGGTTCAGCAGCCCCATGGCGGGAGCGAGATGTGGCTGGGATGGGGCATCGGTACGCAGAGAATGCTCACGGGTCCGGTTGGGAAGCTGATCCTTCGGCTTTTGCCTCAGGTCGCCGAGATCCTGATCCTGGTCGTCCCGTCGGCGGGGAGGCCAAGGCCCGTTTGGGCGTTTAGCTCTTCCCGCTGAGCGTTCGTTAGGCGTCTTTGAGAGTGGTATGAAGCTTCCATGGATCTCGCTTGGCAGGTCTGAAGCTTGGCTGCTGCGTTGCCGTCATGCTGCAGTCTCGCGGGCGGCCCAGTTGGCACCACGACGATAGATCTCGCGCATTTGCGGCACCTCGAACTCCTTCGCCACATGGCCGAGCGACGAATAGAAGACCCGCCCCTTGCCGTATTGTCTTTTCCAGACGACAGGCATCACAACACCGTCGATCCACCAGGCATGTTCACCGGTGAAGCGTGTGGTCGCGAGGACCTCGTTCGAGGGGTCGACATGCATGTAATACTGTTCCGAGGTGTAGGGGAAGTCCTCGATCCCCTGCATGAGCGGATCATCGGGCCGGGTGATGTTGACCGTGTAGTCGATGATATTGCCGGGATGCGCGACCCATTGGCCTCCGATGATGAACTGATATTCGACGCATTCGCGAAAGGCATCGCCTGTGCCTCCATGATAGCCGGCAATACCAACACCGTTCTCGACGGCGGCCGCAAGATTTTTTGCCTCCTCCTTCTCGATCTTCGACATGGTCATGATCGGCACGATCAGAGAGAGATCATGGATCGAGGGGTCGGCAAAGGCTTCCGTCGTATGTTCCAGATAGACCTTGAACCCGTCCTCCTGCAGCAGGTCACGGATGGTGTGGGCGCATTCTTCGGGCTCATGGCCACTCCAGCCGCCCCAGACAATAAGTGCTTCTCGCATGTCATAGTCCTTCCAGTGTTCAACGCGCCAGGTGGTCGTCGGTAATCGATTGAGACAAGGGCGCGGGGCGCTCGACTGTGGTCGACATCTCGATGGTCGTTCCGGTGTCGCTGGCCCGCTGAAACGCCTCCATGACTTCGAGAACATGGAGTGCCAGCTCGCCATTTGCCCGGTGCGGCCGGTCCGAGCGGATCGCATGCGCCATATCGGCCACGCCGATCGAACGGTGGTTTCCGTCTGCATAGGGAGCAGAGGTCTCCTGATGCTCGAAGGCGCCGCCTTTCTTCAGGAGCTCGACCTGTCCGCCGAAGTGGTTGGGATCCGGGACGATCAACGTGCCTTCGGTCCCATAGATCTCCAGGGGCGCATGGCGATGCCCCGCGACGTCGAAACTCATGCCGATCTGCACGATCGCGCCGGTCCGGAATGCCATGGCACCCGCTACATGCGTGGGGACGTTCACCGGGATCGTCTGGCCGTTGCGCGGCTCACTTGTGATCAGTCTTTCCGAACGCGGGGCAAAGGCAAAGCCCGCAACCTTCGCGACCGGACCCAGCAGATTGACGAGATCCGTGATGTAGTAGGGGCCCATGTCGAGCATCGGCCCGCCACCGATCTCATAGTAGAAATCGGGATTGGGGTGCCAGCGTTCGTGACCCGGACACATGAATGTGGCCGTGCCGCCGACAGGCAGGCCCAGAACGCCGGAATCGATGATGGCCCGCGCTGTCTGGTGCGATCCGCCGAGAAACGTGTCGGGAGCAGCCCCGATGCGCAGGCCGCGCGACTTCGCCGCCTCATAGAGCGATTTGCCTTCTGCGAAATTGATGCCGAGCGGTTTTTCCGAATAGGTGTGCTTGCCGGCTTCCAGGGCCTGCATGGCGACTGCGACATGCGCTTTCGGCACTGTCAGATTGACGATGATCTCGATCTCAGGGTCATTGAGCAGATCTGCGATGCTGCGTGCTTTGAGACCGAATTCTGAGGCCCGCCGTGCGGCGAGGTCTTCGTTCAGATCGGCGAGGCCGCGTATGTCGAGGATCGGAAAACCGGCCATCGCCTTCAGGTAAGCTGACGAGATATTGCCACATCCGATGATGCCGATACCAACCTTTTGCATGGATCCTCCCAGAATTCCGTTCAGGCTTGTGTTCTTGGTGCTGGTGCCGGGCCAGTGGTTCCCCAGGGCGATTCATAAAGTTCGCAGAGCGCCACCACCGCGGCACCCTGGGCCCACATCTCTTCGGCCGAGGCATCGAAAACGAGCTCGGCGATCTCCCGGATGGAGGACGGAATGGCGGTTCGATAGGCATCGGCAAGCGCATGCAGGAAGATCTCTCCCAGGGAGAGGCTGGAGCCGACGATGATGACCCGGGGAGGCCCAAACAGTGTCACGATATTGGCAACCGCTATGCCGACCGCTTCACCGGCGCGCGTGGCGGCCATGATCATGCTGTTGTCTTCGCCCGCGATCAGCGCCTGGGCCATGGTCATACCCCGCCCGAGGCGCACCGCGTCTGCGAACCGGGTCTCTTGCATGTTTGCGCCCAGGATCGCGTTTTCTCCGGCGACTGCTGCCAGACGGACCGTTTCTGAAAGGCCATTGCCCATCATCAGATCGCCGAGGTTATGGCTGAGCCCGCCAGCACCTCGGAACAGCTGTCCCCTGTGCAGGACGCCCAGACCCAGCGTTTGCTCCAGCGACACCAGAACCATGTCGTCAAGATCTCGTCCCTTGCCGAACCAGTGATGAGCAAGGGTGATGGCGTGGGAATCGCTTTCGACGATCGTTGCCACGTGCAGACGGTTAGTCATTTCTGCGGCGAAATCCACGTCGGGTTCGGACAGGATCGGGCTCGATCGCACCAGGCCGCTGCGGTGCTCCACCACGCCTGGAAAGCCGATGCAGACCGACGCTATGTCGTCGAGAGCCAATCCTGCGTCGACGACGCAGCGTCGGATGCCATCCTCGATGAGGTCGGCAATCACGGCAATCGGCTGGCGGTTGACCCGGATAGGCAGCGACAGCTGGGAAATGACTTCTCCGCAGAAATTGGTGACGACGAACACCATGTGGTGGGCTGCAATCTTGGCGCCTACGACGCGCACCGCATCGGGATTGAGCTCCAGCATGACCCGCGGCCGTCCGCGCGCTGCTGCATTGCGGATGTCTCCCTCGTGGCGTGTCAGGATGAGGCCGTCATCCAGGAGAGAGCCGGTAATTGCAGACACTGTCGTGGTCGACAGCTGTGATCGTTCGCTGATTTCGACCCGAGAAATAGGGCCGTGGCGCCTGATCGTATCCAGCACGGTGAAGCGGTTGATGGCGCGCATCAGTTCCGGGTCTGCAGTCTTCATGGATGATGGGCGCTCACGATAATTAAATTTGCTCTCCGGAAAAATAATCGGCAAAGGCCGGTCCGTGTCAATCCGCATCGGCTAAAAAATCATCATTATTTGAGTTGACAGGATGAAAACTTGGTCTGATTTTGTACGCGTTGAGGAATAAATGCGCAGCCTGGGAGGAGAAAAGGATGTCGCATCTGAGGAGGAGGGCGCCCGCTGGCGCCACAAGACTATTGGCTTTGGCCACAGCAACAGCCGTGGCGCTGACGGCAAGCATGAGTGCTGCCTCGGCGCAAACGGTCGTCAAATGGCTGCATCTCGAAACCGTCCCGGAAAACCTGAAGCTCTGGGAGGATATCGCAGCCGACTACGAGGCCCAGCATCCGGACGTCGACATACAGCTGCAGTTCCTGGAGAACGAAGCCTTCAAGGCCAAGCTCCCGACTTTGCTGCAATCTGATGCAGCACCTGACTTTTTCTACTCCTGGGGCGGTGGCGTGCTTCGCCAGCAGGCAGAAACCGGCGCATTGATGGACCTCAGCGAGGCGATCAATGCTGATGGTGGTGCCTGGGCCAAGAACTACAAGCCGGCAGCGCTCGACGGCTTGACCTATGATGGCAAGACATGGGCGGTCCCTTATCGCATGGGAACGATTGCCTTCTTCTACAACAAGGCGCTGTTCGAGAAAGCAGGTCTCCAGGCCGACACCATCAAGACCTGGGAGGATTTCCTCGGGGCCGTGAAGACGCTGAAAGAGGCGGGCATTACTCCGATCGCCGGCGGTGGCGGCGACAAGTGGCCTCTGCATTTCTACTGGAGCTATCTGGTGATGCGCAATGGCGGCCAGGAGGTCTTCGATCGCGCAAAGAACAATGAAGGCGATGGCTTCCTCGATCCAGCGATCATCAAGGCAGGCGAGCAATTGGCCGAACTCGGCAAGCTTGAGCCGTTCCAGGATGGCTATCTCGGCGCGACCTGGCCGCAAACGCTTGGCACATTTGCTGATGGCCGGGCAGCAATCCTGCTCGGGTTCGAGCATACCGAGGCCAACCAGCGCAAGAATGCAGGCGATGGCAAGGGTCTGGAAGCCGCCAATATCGGCCGCTTCCCATTCCCGATTGTTGAAGGTGGCGTCGGTAAAGTCACCGATACGCTGGGTGGCTTGAATGGCTGGGCCGTGACCAAGAATGCCTCGCCGGCTGCCATCGACTTTCTTCGCTTCTTCACCAGCCCTGAGCAGGAACGTCGAATGGCAGCAGCCGGTGTGATCATCCCGGCGGCGGCCGAAGCTGAAGATGCTCTGAAAGACGATCTGATGCGTCAGGCGGCAGATCAGCTGGCAGCGTCTACATGGCACCAGAACTTCTTCGACCAGGACCTCGGTCCTTCGGTCGGCCGTGTGGTCAACGACGTGTCGGTCGAGATTCTCGCAGGTCAGCTTTCTGCGGAAGAAGGCGCCCAGATGATCCAGGATGCCCGCGAACTCGACTAGCGCCAACAAGGATGTCGCCGGGCAAAACCGCCCGGCGATGTTCATGCAGACTGCTTGCTGGGAGGAGGCGAGGCATGACAGACACGACTGCCGGGGCGGCGGCCATCGCGCATGCACCGAGATCAAAGACCCGTTACAAGAGCCCGACGGCGAGGGGACGTCTTCCTGTCCTGATCCTGTTTCTGCCGCCAGCGCTGCTGCTCTTCACGATGTTCGTGATCCTGCCGATGGGCGAGGCCGCCTGGTACAGTCTCTATCGCTGGAACGGTTACGGTGTCCCGACCGAATTCGTTGGTACGCGCAATTTTACGGTCCTGTTCAACAACGCCGCCTTCTCTCAGGCGCTGATCAACAATGGCCTGATCATTATCGTTTCGTTGCTTTTGCAGATCCCGCTCGCCATCTGGTTGGCGATGATGCTGGCGCACAAGATTCCGGGTGTGGTCGCGTTTCGCCTGATCTTCTTTCTCCCTTACGTGCTTGCCGATGTGGCGGCCGGTCTCATCTGGCGTTTCGTCTATGACGGGGACTATGGTCTCTTTGCTGCCATCGCCGGTTTCCTCGGCGTGGCGACACCTTATGTGCTGGCGGATCGGGATCTTGCCATCTACGCGGTGCTCGGTGTGGTCGTGTGGAAATACTTCGGTTTCCATATGATGCTGTTCATCGCTGGCCTCCAGTCCGTCGACAAGAGCGTGCTGGAGGCGGCCGAAATCGACGGCGCCACCGGCTGGCAGAAGTTCCGCTATGTCACCTTGCCGCTGCTGTCATCCACGGTTCGCCTTTCTGTCTTTTTCGCCATCATTGGTTCACTACAGCTGTTCGATCTGGTGATGCCGCTCACCGGCGGCGGTCCTTCGAACTCCACGCAGACCATGGTCACCTTCCTTTATACCTACGGGGTGACGCGAATGCAGGTTGGGCTTGGCAGCGCTGTCGGCGTGGTGCTGTTCGTCATCTGCGTCACGCTGGCCTTCGGCTACAAACGGATCTTCATGCGCCATGACTGACACAACGACATCCGGCCCACCGGCCACCGTGGCAACCCGCCTTTATCTCTATGTTTCGCTGACGCTTGTGGCGGCACTTGTGCTCGTCCCCTTGGTGACGACGGCTCTCGGAGGCTTCAAGTCGCTTGGCGATCTGCGTGTCAATCCGTTCGGGCTGCCGTCCGAGTGGGTCTGGTCCAACTACGGCGATATCCTGTTCGGTGAGCGCTACTGGCGCCAGATGGCGAATTCGCTTCTGATTTCATGTGTCAGCGTCTTCCTGACGGTGGTGGTGTCGGCCATGGCGGCCTTCACCTTCGCCCATGTGCGGTTCTTCGGATCCGGCTATCTGACCAACTACTTTCTGATCGGACTGATGTTTCCGGTGGCCACGGCCATTCTGCCGCTGTTCATCCGCATTCGCGACCTCGGACTTCTCGACTCCTATTGGGGGGTGATCCTGCCGCAAGTCGCCTTTGGTCTCGGCATGAGCATCCTGCTGTTCCGCAACTATTTCCGCAATCTGCCGGACGAATTGTTCCAGGCGGCCTTCGTCGATGGCTGCGGCTACATCCGCTTCTTCTGGTATGTGACGTTGCCGCTCTCACGGCCGATCATCGCAACCGTCAGCATCGTCAGCTTCGTCAACAGCTGGAACAGCTACATCCTGCCGCTGATCATGCTCAACACCGAGAGCAAGTATCCCTGGCCGCTTGGTATCATGGTCTATCGTGGGGAATTCGGCACCGAGTGGCAGCTGGTGCTTGCGTTCATCACCTTGACCATCTTGCCCACGGTCATCGTCTTCTTCCTTGCCCAAAAGCACATCATCGCAGGTCTGACGGCCGGCGCCGTCAAGTCCTGAATACGGAGAGCGAAATGGCATCTGTCGAACTCAGCCACGTCCGCAAGACCTATGGCGCGCTCGAGGTTATCCACGGAGTCTCGCTCTCGATCGCAGAGGGAGAGTTTATCGCGCTGGTCGGGCCATCTGGTTGCGGCAAGTCCACCCTGCTGAGGATGATCGCCGGACTGGAAGACATCACTGACGGCGAGGTGTTGATCGGCGGAAACGTCGTCAATTCGCTGACACCGCGTGAGCGCAACATCGCGATGGTCTTCCAGTCCTACGCCTTGTATCCGCACATGACCGTGGCCGAAAACATGGGCTTCAATCTCAAGCTCTCTGGAGTTTCCAAGCCAGAGATCAAGAAGCTGGTGGGCGAGGCTGCGCGCATGCTGGCACTGGAGGATTTGCTCGACCGCAAGCCGAGCCAGCTGTCGGGTGGTCAGCGCCAGCGCGTCGCCATGGGACGCGCCATCGTGCGCAATCCCGCCGTCTTCCTGTTCGATGAGCCTCTATCAAATCTCGATGCCAAGCTGCGCGTACAGATGCGCACTGAAATCAAGACGCTCCACCAGAAGGTGGGCACGACATCGGTCTATGTGACCCATGACCAGATTGAAGCCATGACGCTCGCCGATCGCATCGTCGTGCTGAATGCCGGGCGGGTGGAGCAGGTCGGCACGCCGCTCGAGCTTTATCGCAGTCCCGCCAATCTGTTCGTGGCGGGTTTCATCGGTTCCCCAGCCATGAACTTCCTGGATGCGACTGTCGAGGGCAATGGCGGGCTGCCGGCCGCCCGTCTGTCGGACGGCACGAGCATCCGCATCGCGGCCGGCCGCCGCGTTGAACCCGGCAAAAGGGTGCGGCTTGGCATTCGCCCCGAGCATATTCTCGTCGACACTTCAGGCGGCAGCCTGATGCGGGGAGAGACCATTGTGGTGGAACCGACAGGCGCCCAGACACATGTGGTGTTCAGCCTATCGGGTGAACCGATCACGGCCGTCGTCGATGGCGGTTACCCGGCCCGTCACGGAATGACCTTCGAGGGGGGCGTGCCTGCAGACCAGGTCCATGTGTTCGACCGGGAAAGCGGGATGGCTCTCTAGGGAGAGGGGGCTGAGGGTCATAGCCATCTGCCTTGCCTGCCTCGCATCGTCCCATTCTGGATAAGATCATGAAAATTTCCGCCATCAAGCCGTATATCGCTCGCGTCGGGGTGAGAAACCAGCTCGTGGTCAAGGTCGAGACGGATAGCGGCATCTACGGATGGGGCGAGTCCGGGCTGTCCTATCGGGAAAAGGCTGTGGCTGCTGCGATTGATCATTATGCCAAGTTCCTGCTTGGCAAGGACCCGATGCGCTGCGGAGCACTCTGGCAGGAAATGTATCGAAGTCAGTACTTCGAAGGCGGCCGGGTTCTGACTGCCGCCATCGCAGCCCTTGATATCGCGTTTCACGACATCAAGGGAAAGGCGCTCGGTGTGCCTGTCTACCAATTGCTCGGCGGCAAACAGCGCGATCTTGTGCCCGCCTTTGCGACGACATCCGCCGAACCGGGTGAGGCGATGGTCGAGCAGACGGTCATGCTGAAAGATGCGGGTTGGAACTGCGTCCGCTTCATTGCCGCCGGTCAGGAAAATGACGCGCATTTCGAGCCGCGCGAATCCATTGCCGTCACGGCCGAGTGGGTGGCGCGCGCACGTCAGGAGGTCGGCCATGCCATGACGCTCGGTGTGGAATATCACCACAGGCTCAGCGTCGCGGAAGCTGCATCCTTCTGTCAGAAGATGCCACAGGGCACGATCGACTTCATCGAAGAGGCAATTCGTGACGAGACCCCGTCGGCCTATGAAGCCTTGCGCAAGATGACGGACATTCCCTTTGCCATCGGCGAGGAATTCTCGTCGAAATGGCAGTTCTTGCCCTATATCGAGCGCGACATCCTGCAGTTCAGCCGGATCGACATCTGCAATGTCGGCGGTTTTACCGAAGCGATGAAGGTCGCTGGGTGGTGCGAGGCTCACTATATCGACTTGATGCCGCACAATCCGCTCGGGCCCATCTGCACGGCCGCCTCCGTCCATCTCGGCGCGGCAGTCGCAAACTTTGCCTGGCTCGAATGCCGCCAGAGCCCGGCCGAGCAGCATTGGGGCTTCGACAACACCACCTTGTTTCCGGGGCAAGTCCAGATGGACGGCGCATTCTACGTCGTGCCTGACGCGCCGGGGCTCGGTGTCGACGTTGATGAGGCAGAACTGGCGAAGATGCCGTTCGAATATTCCGAGCCCCCGCATCTGCGGCGGACCGACGGCTCTTTCACAAACTGGTAGCGCCTCCTGCTCGGGTGACAACACCAGGCGCGACATCGCCGGCTGCCCATGCGCGTCATGCTGCATTCGTCGGTCTATGAGACCTGGTTGAGTGCTTCGCTTCGGTTTGCCAGTCGTGCGCGAGGGGAAATCGTCGTGCTATGACGGGGCTGACATGAAAAAGCCGACACTGACCTCCTTATGGGCGCTTCAGAGCAAGGAGAATCTCGATGACACCACCACGCTATTCCGTGCCCATGGCTTTCGCCTGTGTGGCATTCGCCCTGTCCTCATGCAGCGCTGACGGTGGCGTCACCTCTCCTGTCGCAGGATCATGCAAGCCTGAAGCCGCTCAAGGACTTGTGGGCAAGCCTAAGCCGACAGACCAGGCCGCAATGCAGCTCACCGGCGCCACGACGGTGCGTCAGATTGCGCCGGGGGACATGGTGACACAAGATTTTCGCGAGGATCGGGTGACGATCGAGACAGATCCTGCATCCGGACTTGTTACGCGAGCAAGCTGTGGCTGAATGCGGCACAGCTTGCTTCAAAAGAAAAGGGCCAGCGGAAGCCGCGGCCCTTAAGGTGTGAAGGTCAAAACCTCCAGAGGGGAACAGCTGACGCAAGACGGGGAGGATTGGTCCAGCGTCAACTGTCACCGATATGGGCGTTCATACCCCCATGTTCAAGACTATCGAGCGCTTGGGGGGCGGGTGAACGGGGCTGGTGCTCCGGCAATCAATCAGACCCGCCTTGGACCTGGAATGGCGGATGCGATGAGCCCCACAATGGCTGGCATTTGGGAGACGAGAGCAGGCTCGAACCCGCTGCCAGAACCAAGGCGCGGGGCGGAGGCTTCGCCATGCAAACCTGTGCCAGGTCGCCAGACTGCTCCTGGTAAGTTGGCGCGGCGTGCTCGCGAGGCGAACCCGAAGAGCCGCCGGCTTGTCTAGCGGCGCTGAAAACCCTCGCTCGCCGTCATTAGCTGGCGCGTATAGTCAGTCGAGAAACCGCCATGGCGCAATTGTTCGACGCTCAGCGTCTCGACGATCTTGCCGGATTTCATGACGGCCAGATTCTCACACATATGGCTGATCACGGCCAGGTCGTGGCTGACCAAGATAAATGTCAGAGCCCGATCCTTGCGCACTTGTTCGAGCAGGTTGAGGATTTCTGCCTGGATAGAGGCGTCCAATGCCGAAGTCGGCTCGTCGAGCAGAAGCACCTTTGGCTCAAGAATGAGGGCACGGGCGATGGCGATGCGCTGGCGCTGGCCACCAGACAGCTGATGCGAGAAGCGGAAACGGAAGCCGCTCCCTAGCCCCACCTCGTCCAAGGCTCGGGTTATGCGCGTTTCTACGTCGGTGAAGCCATGGATCGTGAGTGGTTCGCGCAGCAGGCGGTCTACGGTCTGGCGCGGATGCAACGAGCCGTAGGGATCCTGGAAAACCATCTGAACCTGGCGGTAGAAGTGTTTTTCGCGTTTGCGCCCCTCATACAGTTGCCCATTCACCGACAGAATGCCTGAGCTGAAGTAGTTGAGGCCAGCCACGGCCCTCAGGAGCGTCGATTTACCCGAACCGGATTCTCCCACAACGCCGAAGGAGGCGCCGTCTTCGACATCCAGATTGACACTATCGAGCGCACGATAGCCATCGAAGCTGACGACCATGTCTCGAATGGCAATTGCCGGCCTCATCGTGCCCACTCCGCCTTGCGCAACAGAACCGGCAAGGGATGCCGATCGGCCGCTATCTGTGGCAGGCATTCGAGCAGCCCACGGGTATAGGGATGCTGTGCCTCGTGAAGCCGTGTAGCTTCGATCTCCTCCACGACCCGACCGGCATACATGACCAGCACTCGATCGCAGAAGGAAGAAACGAGCCTGAGATCGTGGCTGATGAAGATCAGCCCCATACCGCGATCCCGCACCAGGCCATCCAGAATAGCAAGGACTTCGAGCTGGACCGTCACGTCGAGAGCTGACGTCGGTTCGTCGGCAATCAGAAGTTCAGGGCCGCAGATCAGCATCATGGCAATCATTACGCGCTGACCCATGCCGCCGGAAACTTCATGCGGATAGAGATCAAACACCCGTTCAGGATTGCGGATCTGAACGGCTTCGAGCATGGCGAGAGCGCGACTGCGTGCCGTGGCCGAGGAAACCTTCTCGTGGGTCCGCAGCGTCTCCATGATCTGGCGCCCGACGGTCATGACTGGATTCAGCGAATATTTGGGATCCTGGAGGATCATCGCCAGCTGCTTGCCGCGCAGCGATCGGCGACGCGCCGGGTTTGCGGTCATAAGATCGGTCTCGCGGAACTGCAGCCTATCCGCCGAGATCCTGGCCTGCGGCGAGGTCAGCCCCATGATGGCTCGCCCGGTTTGCGACTTGCCGGAGCCGGATTCACCCACGATGCCGAGCCTTTCGCGCCCGAGTGTAAAACTCACACCGCGCACCGCCTCGATCAGGCCTGTACGGGTTGGAAAGCTGACGCGTAGATTCTCGACGGTCAGAAGTGCGCTCATTGGCCAGCCTCCTTCGGGTCGAGCGCATCGCGCAGACCGTCACCCAAAAGGTTGAAGCCGAGCGATACGATCAGGATGGCGAAGCCCGGCATCGCCGCGACCCACCATTGATCGAGAATAAAGCGACGGCCGGATGCAATCATTGCACCCCATTCTGGTAGCGGCGGCTGCGCGCCGAGGCCGAGGAAGCCGAGGCCAGCCGCCGTGAGGATGATCCCGGCCATATCGAGGGTGACGCGGACGATAACCGAGGAGAGGCAGAGCGGCGCGATATGCGACAGCACGATGCGGGGTGGCGACGCGCCCATCAGCTGTACGGCCGCGATGAAATCCGAATTGCGAAATGTCAGCGTCTCGGCGCGTGCAATGCGCGCGTAGGGCGGCCAGGACGTGATGGCGATGGCAAGCACGGCATTCTCGATCCCAGGACCGAGCGCCGCGACAAGTGCCAGCGCGAGGACCAACTTGGGGAAGGCGAGGAAGATGTCGGTGATGCGCATCAGCACCCCATCGATCCAGCCGCCGGCATAACCGGCGATCGTGCCGACGATCAGGCCAACAGGCGCTGCTATGATCGCGACCAGAGCGACGACGAACAAAGTCAGCCTCGATCCGTGGATCAGACGGGAGAGAATATCGCGTCCCTGGTCGTCCGTGCCGAGCAGATAGCCGGTGCTGCCAGGTGGCAAAAGGCGTGCGTTGCGCAGATCGCCTTGAACTGGCGAATGGGGCGCCAGCACATCGGCAAAGGCGGCGACGAAGAGAAGAGCGAGCAGGATGGCAAGCCCGGCCAGCGCCAGTCGATTTTCAGCAAAACGCTGCCAAATGAAATAGGCGCGGCCGCAGCGGGCCTGCAGGCGGGATTGCGGTTTGTCAGAGGTGAGCCAAGCCTTCCAACCTTGTTCGGAAGCGGCGGAGACGGGTGTGGTCATCGGCTGCGCGTCCTCGGATCCAGAGTGCGATAAAGTATATCGGACAGGAGATTGATGCCGATAAACACGGATCCAATGACGATCGTCCCGCCGAGAACGGCGTTCAAATCGGCATTCTGTAGGGAATTGGTGATGTAGAGTCCGAGCCCCGGCCAGGAGAAGATTGTCTCGGTCAGCACCGAGCCTTCCAGCAGTCCGGCATAGGAAAGCGCAATGACCGTGACCAGAGGGACAGCGGCGTTTCGAAGCGCATGAAACCAGATGATACGGGTTTCGCTCAGCCCCTTGGCGCGTGCTGCGACGATGTACTCCTGCGCAAGCTCATTGAGCATGAAGGACCGGGTCATCCGGCTGATATAGGCCATGGAGAAATAGCCGAGCAGGCCACCGGGCAGGATTATGTGGCGAAAGAGATCCCACAACACGTCCCACTGCCGCTGCATTGTCGCGTCCAGCAGGTAGAAGCCGGTGACGGGGGTGAAGCTGTATTCATAGACGATGTCGACTCGGCCTGGATAGGCGACCCAGTTCAGCTTCGCATAAAAGAGAAGAAGGGCCAGCAGACCAAGCCAGAAGATCGGGACCGAGTAACCGATCAGCCCGATCACACGCACCAGCTGGTCTACGATCGAGCCACGCTTGACGGCGGCCAGCACCCCAAGCGGAACGCCGAAAACGGCTCCGATGAACGTGCCCACTGTCGCAAGTTCAATCGTCGCCGGAAAGACGCGGGCGATATCCTTCATGACCGGATTGGTGGTCAGCACCGACACGCCGAAGTCACCAGACAGCGCCTGGCGGACATAGATTATGAACTGATGCCATAGCGGCAGGTTGAGGCCGAGCTCTTCACGCACGCGTTCGACCACATGCGCGGGCGCCCGGTCCCCGACGATGGCAAGTGCTGGATCGATGGGAACGACTCGACCGATGAAAAAGGTCACAGCCAGAAGGCCGAGATAGGTGGTCACCACGGTGAGCAAGAATTTGCCTATGGTGGTGATGATCGCGAAGACGCGCTGCGAAGCGCGCCTTCGATCGACCTGGCTGTCAACGGGAGACAAGGACTGCTATTCCTTGCTGACCGTGCTGATGTAATTGGTGTCGAAGCTCGGCCCGAGTTTGTAGTTTTGCACCTTGTTCGAATAGCCCGCGATTTCCGTCTGCTGGAAGATCACCACGAACGGGCCGGATGCGAGCACCTGCTTTTGCAGGTCCTGGTAGATTGCGGCGCGCTTGGCGGTGTCTTTTTCGAGCAGGGCGGCGGCCGTATTGGCCGACAACTCCTTCGGGTCCCAGGCATTGCGCCAGGCGAGCGTCTTGTTCGTGCCTTCGTCGGAATTGTCTGGATTGAAAGTGAAAGTCTCGGCATTCGAATTGGGATCGAAATAGTCCGATCCCCACTGGCCGATATAGATGTCGTGCTGGCGGGCGCGGTACTTCGTCAACGTCTGCTTGCCGTCACCGGGAATGATTTCCAGCTTGATACCGGCCTGGGCAAGGGTCTGCTGGACGTTTTCGGCAATGCCGGTCACGGGCTGGGTGTTGCGGACGTCCATGGTGACGGTGAAGCCGTCTGCCAGACCGGCCTTGGCCAGCAGTTCCTTGGCCTTTGCGACGTCGAGCTCGTAAGGCTTGTCTTCCAATGCACCGAGCTGGCCGGACGGCAGAAACGTCTGGTGGATCGTACCGATGCCCTTGATTAGGGTTTCGCCCAGAGCATCATAGTCCACGAGGTATTTGAAGGCCTCGATCACCTCGGGTTTTGCCAGGTTCGGGTTCTTCTGGTTGAGGCTGAAGTAGTAGAGTGTGCCCTTCGGTGCCGAGGTGGTTGCGATGCCATCCTTGCTGGCTACGGCGTCGAAATCGTTGGGATCGAGGTTGCGGGCGACGTCGATATCGCCGTTTTCGAGCGCCAGACGCTGGCCGGAGCTCTCTTTCATGTAGCGATAGATGACGCGGGCGAGCTTGGCCTTTTCGCCATAGTAGTTGTCGTTGCGCTCGAGCACCACGACTTCGTTGGCACGCCATTCGCGGATCTTGAATGGCCCCGAACCGGCATAGCCGGTTTTCAGGAACTCGTTGCCGAAGTCCGTTTCATATTTGTACTCCTCTGTCGGCGTCACCGGCTTGGCATTCTCCATCACCACCTTCTTGTCGACGACGGAAGCGACGGTGGCGGTCAGCACGTTCAATACGAAGCTCGGTGCATAGGGCTTGTCGACGGTCAGGACGAAGGTCGACGCGTCGGCAGCTTTGGCCATTTCCGTCACGTTGTCGCCGTTGAGGCCGAACTGCGTGAGGAGAAAGGCCGGTGACTTGTCGAGCTTGACGACACGTTCGAACGAGAACGCCACGTCCTCGGCCCTGATCGGATTGCCGGAAGCGAAGGTGAGGTTGGGTTTCAGCTTGAAGGTATAGGTGAGACCATCCTCCGATACATCCCAGCTCTCGGCCAGATCGCTGACGATCTTCGACGTATCTGTCGGATCGAGCGCAACGAGCTTGCTGTAGGTGTTGGCCGTCACTTCCGCGGTTGAGATTTCGAAAGCTTCGCCTGGATCGAGCGTGATGATGTCGTCGATGGCCCACGCCTGGACGAGCGTGTCGGCAGGTGTTGCCGCATATGCGTTGGGTGCGGTTGCGGCCATGAGGGCGAAAATACCGCTGGTCGCCAGAAGTCTGAGGTGTCTGTCAAACATTGTCATCTTATCGTTCCCTTCATTGTTATATTGTCAGGCGATATGGTCGTCTTGAACTGAGCCAGTGACTGGTGCCGACTAGTGCCATGGCAACAGTCCACAGCTGGCACAGACGGGTTGCGCAGTTCAGTGCTCGATGCAGGCTAGAGGCTGCAGGCTCCCATCTGGTCGCGCGTTCTCCATTGTTTTTTGCGAGTCGTCGTGTCGAGGGTGAACTTTTGCGCTGAGCCGTGAAAGCACCTCCCATGGCGCCAGCACCGCGGACAAGTTGTGTGTCACATTGAATATCGGGTCCATTAGAGTGATCCCAAGAGCTCTTCGCATTCAATATGGCCATGTCTCTCAATCGGACGCGCAAAAGTGATTTGAATAAGCTCTGCGAAGGTAGGGCCAGAAAGCACCCGCATTCAAGTGTGAAAATTCCTGTGACGGGGAATGGGGTGAGGGGTGGCGATGGCAAGCGGTTTAATCGCATTCCTATGTTCATATCAGCGAGCGGGCTCACCAAGCTCACGACCCCTTCGTGCGGAACGCCATGGCCGGGGGAAGGCGGTTCCGCCTGCCCCCCACTGGGGTCGCTATGCTCAGGCTCCTGCGGCTTCCCTTGTTCCGGCCCTGACGTGTCGAGAATTCCCGCGTTCGCGCCCTGCGGTCGCCGCTATGCTGAACGCTCCGATGCTCTTCATTGTCTGACCCGGATCTCGCGCAAGCGCGGCTTTGATCCGGTTGGTATGGGGCGTCGGGTGCAATGTTTGCCCTGCATGCGATGGGTGCGGCCCTTGCCGCTCAGGACGGTTCGAACAGATCCCGGAACTCGGGATCCGCATAGTAGCGGATCTTGCGCGCAAGTGCAGGCCTCTGACCCTGGGCGAGCAGGATCATCGCCTCAGCCGGCAGCCGCATGATCTCGTCCGGGGTCATCAGATCTCGGGCAACGACATGCTCGCTCGACGTGATGCCGGTTGGCTTCCAGGGGAGGGTCGGATTGCTCCAGGATTGCGTGACGTGCCGTTCGTCCATGCGGCCGATGGTCCGGGCAATCAGACTTGCGGTCTCGATGTCGTTGACGCCGAATACCTGAAGTACGCTTGCATTGGAGAGAAAGGTGCCAGAGCGTTCCCCGTAGGTGGCCCGCAGTTGATGCATGTCCTGCAGGATTGGCCAGAGCTGCACGCCATAACCTGCCATCAGGCCCATGGCCCGTTCGACGGGAGCGAGATGCCCAAGCGCTGCGAACTCGTCGAGCAGATAGAGGACGGGCTTTGTCGGTGTCGTTGGATCTCGCGCCATGTCGGTGAGGCTCTGGGTGATGAGCAATCTTAGCCACCGCGAATAGGTCGACAATCGATCCGGCGGCAGGACAAGGAAGACGGTCGCTGCCTGGTGTTTAAGATCGGTAAAGCGGAAGTCCGATCGCTTCAGCACCTCCACCATGCGCGGACTGTCGAGGAAATGCGTGTGGCGCTGGGCAGCGGACAAGACGCCGGCTGCCTCCCGGTCCGCCTTGCAAAGGTGACGATTGGCAGCCCGGGCAATCAGGCCGTCGGCTTCCGGCATCTGCTGCATGTCCTTCAGCAAATCTGCAAAGCCTTGCTGGTCTGCCGTGAGATGCCGGCGCAGTGTTCCAAGATGCCGCTCGTGTGGTGGGGCTGTTGCAACGATCATCAGGATCACGCCCGCAATCAGCGCCTTTGCCTCCTCGTTCCAGTGTGCTTCTCCCGCCATGCCGGGTTCATCGAAGACAAGCGCATCGGCAAGCGTGCCGGCATCTTCGGCCAGATCGAGACTGTCAGGATCAAGACGGTCGAGCGGATTGAAGGCTGCAGTTTTGAAGCCAGTGACGGCGAAGGGATCAAGGATGTAGACCGGGCCGAAGCTCAGCCGGGCGCGTGCCGTGATCCTGGCATTCTCGCCCTTGGGGTCGATGCAGATGACCGAGCGCTGACTGGTCAGGAGATTGGGAATGATCGTTCCCACACCCTTTCCGGTTCTGGTCGGCGCCATGGTGAGAAGATGGCCCGGTCCATCATGGCGCAGTAGTTTTCCAGAATGCAGGTCCCGTCCGATCAGCAGCCCGTCCTCGCTCCTGGTCAGCTTGTTCAGGTCCTTCCGCGTTGCCCATTTTGCCGTCCCATGGATCCATGAGGCACGAGCCCGAGCGAGGAAGGGAATGAGAAGTCCGATGGCCACTGCGATCAAGGGCACATACTTCAGCACATCGGGCAGAACGCGGCTCAGCCAACCGCGCTCTTCGCCCGGTTCCGCATTGTGCTGGATGATGACATCGATGCCCAGGATGATCCCGACCAGGAGGTAACCGAGGAACAGGTAGATCACGGCAAGCTTGATGCCGATTGCCAGTAGACGAAGGCGCGTGAGGAGGGTCATGGCTGCTCCTCCCCGTCGTTGCCAGTAGATGCATCGGGCGTGCCCGTGCTCGTTCTCATGTCCATGCTCGGGCCGAGAATATCGTCGAACAGCGCCCGGTCATTCTCCCGCGTCAGGAACCCGGGCAGCTCTGTGCGGAGCCACTCGTCGAGACGGCTGCTCAGATATTGCTCGGGTTGTCGTTCGATCCGGTCGAGCACAAGCGCCCCGATCAGGATCTTGCGTCTGGTGTCACGGGCTCTCTGCTGCTTGCCCAACCGCGCCACCAGTACATCTCTGCGGGCTTCGAGCTGTCTCAGTCTTTCCTGGATGCTGCGTCTCGCCATTGCCTCGTCCTTTCGAAACAAAACAACATTCGACGCGGATGGGCAAAATCGCACAAGGTACAAATCTGTTGAGACGAGTGGCGGCGAAGCCGCATCCCGGTGGCTGCCGAGCGAAGCGAAGAAAGCAACAAGGGCGCACTTACGAGTTGCTGCGCAACTCAGTGCTCAGATGACCTGAGACGTGCTGGAGACTGCCAATGGCGATCTACCATTGCAGCATGAAGCCGGTCAGCCGCGGTGGTGGCCGTAGCGCCGTGGCCGCGATCGCCTATCGCACGGCAAGCCGGATGATCAATGAGCGCGAGAACGTCTGGTATGACTTCACCCGAAAGACCGGTGTCGTGCATTGCGAGATCGTGCTTCCTGAGGGCTCAGAGGCGACATGGGCGCTCGACAGATCTGCGCTGTGGAATGCGGTTGAGTTTGCCGAGAAGCGCAAGGATGCGCGGCTGGCACGCGAGTTCGAAGTCGCACTTCCGCATGAGCTGAATGCCGATCAGAGGTTGGCGCTGGTGCGTGCCTTTGCCCGTGATCTTGCAGACCGGCATGTGGCAGCCGTCGACTTTGCCATTCATGCACCAAGCGGGGACAGCGACATCCGCAACAGCCATGCGCATGTGATGATGACGACGCGCACTGTTGGGCCGGATGGCTTGGGCGAAAAGACCCTGATCGAGCGGGAGAACAAGTGGCTGTTGAACCACGATCTGCCGACAGCGCAGATGCAGCTGCGCGAGATCCGCCAGGCCTGGGAGACGCATGCCAATCGGGCGCTGATGCTGGCAGGCCATGAGGTGCGGATCGATCATCGCTCGCATCTGGAGCGTGGGCTGGAGATCGAGCCGACCGAGCATATGGGCGTGCATGCAAGCGAGATCGACCGGCGGGGAGGATCTGTCTCGCGCACACGGATCGACGAGGAGACGGCACGGCGCAATGCCGAGCTGATCCGCGAGAAGCCAGAACAGGTGCTGACGCTGATCACGGGCGAGAAGAGCGTCTTCGATCGCTACGATGTTGCGCGCGCACTCCACCGCTACATCGACGACAGCCACGCGTTCCGCAATGCCTTTGCCGCGGTGATGGGCTCGAAGGCTCTGGTGGAGCTGCGCAAGGAGACGGCGGGTGAGCTTGCCCGCTACACGACACGCGAGATGCTGGAGATCGAGCACGCCATGGCCCTGCGTGCGGATCGCATGAGCCGGCACCCACCTTCGCAGGTCGGCTCGCACGCATCCCGTAATGGGAGTGGCCATGGCGTCGATCGGCATCATGTCGACCGGGCATTGAGGCTACAGGACGACGCACTCAGGGCAATAACAGAGGGTGCAGGCTCGCGGACAGTTGAACGGCAAACACGAACTGTCCCTTGGGTCACAGCACGCTACACGCCTCCAGGAGGACTGAGCGAAGAACAGCGGCTTGCGGTCCGGCATGTCACGGGGCCTCAGCAGATTGCCTCCGTGATCGGCTTTGCGGGGGCTGGCAAGTCGACCATGCTGGCAGCAGCCCGCACTGCCTGGGAGGCGCAAGGCTACCGGGTGCATGGAGCAGCGCTTGCCGGCAAGGCGGCGGAAGGCCTGGAGGAATCCTCCGGCATCATCTCGCGGACGCTCGCTTCTTGGGAATACAGCTGGCAGGCGGGCAGGGCGGAACTGCAGTCTGGTGACGTCATGGTCATCGATGAGGCCGGCATGATCGGCAGTCGCCAGCTTGGCCGGTTTGTCGAAGAGGTCGAGCGACGTGGAGCAAAGCTGGTGCTGGTCGGCGACCACGAACAGCTGCAGGCGATCGGGGCGGGGTCGCCGTTCCGGGCAATTGCCGAGCGGATCGGTGCGGTCGAACTCTCGGAGATCCGCCGGCAGAAAGAGGACTGGCAGCGGCAGGCCTCGATTGCCTTTGCCACCCATCGAACGGGGGAGGGACTATCCGCCTATGCCGAGCGCGGGCAGGTACACTTTGCCGATGCCGGGGACGGCGCACGCGAAGCGCTGGTGCGGGATTATCTGGCAGATCGGGATGCACGGCCGGAGGGGTCACGTATTGCTCTGGCGCATCGGCGCGTCGATGTCCGGGCGATCAACGATGCAATCCGTTCGGAATTACAGGCACGGGGAGATCTGGCGAAAGCCGATCAGGCAACTGACGCAGGAGAGCCGGGGCAGGGCATTCGGCAAGGTCAAAATCAAGGGCAGGGGCAGGGGGCGGACAGAGCCAATCAGGAGATTGTCTATCAGACGAATGACGGCAAACGCGGCTTTGCACCTGGCGACCGCATCGTGCTCCTGGAGAACAACCGGGATCTTGGCGTGAAGAACGGGATGCTCGGGACGGTGACGGCCGTCGAGCCTGACGCAATACAGGTGAGGCTCGACGGCGCAGGGCAGAATGCCGCCCGTGTCATCTCGATACCGGTCAGGAGTTACCAAAGCTTTGACCACGGCTACGCCACGACGATCCACAAGGCGCAAGGGGCAACGGTCGATCGCGCCTTCGTCATGGCATCCGCCACTATGGACCGGCATCTGACCTATGTGGCGATGACGAGGCATCGGGATGCGGTCAAGCTCTATGCCGGGCTCGACGAGCTGAAGGACATGAAGGCTCTTTCGGCCAGTCTCGGGCGATCCGGCGCCAAGGAGTCGGTGCTGGATTATACCGAGGCGTTTGCCGCCCGGCGCGGGCTCGGTGAGGGCATTGGCATCACCAGTGAGATCGTGATGGACACTGCTGCACAGCGCGCTGCCGATCGCCCGGCGGCTCACTACGGCGCTTCGGGTGAGCGCGTTCGCTCCCCGTCCGATCGGCAGCCCTTGGAGGAGACTGCTCGGGCAGAGATTGGGCGTGGGCAGGGGACTGAGAATGGTCCAGCAGCCGAGGCGCAAGGCGTCAAGGTCCCGCCGCTGGTGCCGGTGATCACCCGCTACGCGCATACGGTCGAGGAAGTGGCGCTGGCAGAGGCGTCGCGGCATCTCGGCCAGGCGCTCGATGGGGTGCGTTCCGTTGGGCCCCGGGTGTTCGTTGATTCCCAACCATTTGCAGCGCTGGTCGCAAAGATGATCATTGAGCGCAAGGGTGATGTCGCTGCATTGGCGAAGGCCGTGGCCGAGCGCCCGGAGGCATTCGGTGAACTCCGTGGTCGGGCTGGGCTCCTAGGCGAGAACCGGGATCGCAAGCACGCTCGACGTGTGGCAGACGCGCTCAGTGCTCACGTTGAATATGCGGCGCAACACTGGACGAAGCGATATGAGCAGACGGTGAAATCGGAAGAATGGAGGCGCAAGAAGGAGGATGTGATCGAGGTGCCAGGGTTAAGTCCGCAGACGGAAACAATACTCAGGCAGTTGGACGGCCTGGAGCGTGAGGAGAGGGATGCGTTTCTGGAGAAGCTCCTCGGGACGCTTGAGGGTAAGCGGGCGCTTGAAGAGGCGGAGGCAGTCACCCATGCGATGAGGCAGCGGTTTGGGACTGATGATCTACGCAACAAGAACCTGGCGGCATTGACGAGGGAGCTTGCGGACAGAGTGGATTTAGAGCGATTGGCCGAGGTTGCGCGGATCACTTATCGCGCGAAGACGGCGGAGATGTTCAGGCAGGAGGAACTGGTAAGGAAGGAGAGGCAGAGGCTTGGGTTGGGGTTGCGTCTTTAGACGCTGACAATGGGTGGCTTTGTGTGGAGCATTTGTCTTGGCGGGAAGCTCGCACAGTCAAGCGAGCTTTCAGTGGCACTGTGGAGGCGAATAGATACGCATGACTGACGCAGCCGGTGCACGCACGAGTGTCCGTGGATCAGGCCGTTCACTTTTAGGGTAGGTATTGGTAGAGGTCGACAAGCATGCGTGCCGATGTCAGCGCCAGAAAGGCTGCAAACGAGTAGCTCAGCACTGGTTTGGGAATGATGTGAGCCACCTTTGCGCCCAGCGGCGCGATGCCCATGGTCAAAGGGATGAGGGCCAGAAGCGCGATAAGGTTGACGAAACCTAATGAGCCCGTCGGCAAACCGTCGACATCCCAGCCCGCAATTGCATAGCCTATCATGCCGGGGATCGCGATGACGAAACCTACGGCGGCAGCTGTCCCCACTGCCCTTCGAATATCGTAACCGAACGCCGTCTGGATAGGCACGCTCAACGTTCCACCTCCGATACCCATCATTGCGGAGATGAGACCGACGGTGAAGCCCGAGGCTGCCTTCACACCGGCGTTGGGAAATCCATCTCTGATTGGTTCGCTTTTCGCCCTGAGTGTCATATTGATTGCGACCAGAAATGCCACCACAGCAAACACTGCGGTCAGCACGATGCCTGACACATATGCTGCCAGAGCGGTTCCTGCCACGACGCCAAGGAATACAGGCACGGCCCAGCTTTTAAGCAGGCCGAAGTCAATGGACCCCTTGCGATAATGTGCGCCCGCTGACGAGAGCGATGTGAACAGTATTGTTGAAAGTGACGTCGCCACCGCGATTTTCATGCGGATGCTATCATCTACGCCCAATCCGCCCAACACGAAGTACAGCACCGGCACAATCACGATGCCGCCACCGACGCCCAGTAGTCCGGCGATAAAACCGCCCATTGCACCAGCAAAGATCATGGCGCCAGCAAACAGCGCGTAATCCGTCATCAGATCCGAAGGCATGGTAGATTTCCTAATGCGAGAGACGTGATCCCGGTATGGCCGAAAGCAGGGCCCGGGTATATTCGTGCTCGGGATTGGAGAAGAGCTCGGCCGTCGGCCCTATCTCGACAATCTGTCCCCGCAGCATGACCGCGAGCCGGTCGCAGACCTGAGCCGCAACGTGCAGGTCGTGCGTTATGAACAGCATGGCGAGATTGAGTTCTGTTTTGAGCTCAGAAAGCTTTTGCAGCACCTGTGCCTGCACGGTCACGTCGAGCGCTGAAACAGCTTCGTCCGCAATAAGCACATCCGGGTCAAGTGCAAGGGCGCGGGCAATCCCGATCCGCTGTCTTTGTCCGCCCGAAAATTCGTGCGGCATACGGTCGACGGCATCGGGAGAAAGCCCCACCATCTCCATGAGGTCTCGCGCTCGGCTTAGGGCTGCAGAGCGGGAAACGCCCCGTGCGATCGGGCCGTCGGCAATCGAAAGTCCGACGGATCGTCGTGGATTGAGCGATGCGAACGGATCCTGGAATACCATCTGGATGCGGCTTCGGCTTTCCCTCAGGGCTTCTCCCTTTTTCTCGAGCAAGTCCTCGCCATCTAGCAGGATGGTGCCACTGTCGGGCTCACTGATCCGCGTAACCAGTTTGGCTATGCTCGACTTGCCCGAGCCTGATTCACCGACCAGACCGAGGGTCTCCCCGCGCTCTATGGAAAAGCTCACTCCATTGACGGCCGCCACTTCCCGGATCGGGCCAAGCATGCCGGAGCGCGTGCGGTATGTCTTCCGCAGATCGTTGACTTCCAGGACTGCCGGACGGCTGCGAGCAGCATCGGCCACCATCGGTGTGCCATGCGGAACCGCAGCCAGGAGTGCTTTGGTGTACTCATGTTGAGGTGCCTGCAGGACAGCATCCACGGTCCCTTGTTCAACAACCACTCCCCGCTTCAAGACCAACACACGATCAGCGATTTCGGCAACGACACCGAAATCGTGGGTGATGAACATGACAGCGGTGCCTCGGCGCTGCTGAATCTCTCTTATCAGCTTGAGAACCTGGGCCTGGGTCGTGACATCAAGCGCCGTGGTCGGTTCGTCGGCGATGATAAGGTCCGGCTCGAGCGCGAGCGCCATAGCGATCATGGCCCTCTGCCGCTGTCCCCCGGAAAGTTCATGAGGATAGGCGCGAAGGAGTTTCTCTGGGTCGGGGAGCCTGACCTCCCGGGCGAGTTCAAGCACGCGAGATTGTCGCTCGGTCGCGGTATAGAGGTTATGCGCTTCGAAGACTTCAGCAATCTGCTCGCCGACACGCATCGATGGGTTCAGCGCTGTCATCGGCTCCTGAAAGATCATCGATATACGGGCACCGCGAATGCTTCTCAGCTCGGCCTGACTAGCTGCCAGAAGATCGACAGTTCCGAAGGTGGCCCTGCCGCTCTCGATATGTATCTCCTTCGACAGGAGGCCCATCAGCGCTTGGGCACAGAGCGACTTGCCGGATCCTGATTCCCCGACGACACAGACGATCTCATTTGCACGCAGGTCGAGGTTCATGTCCTTCAAAGCGTATTCACGGTCCGCGCCAGGCGGCAGGCGAAGGCTCAAGCCTTCGATCGAAACAACAACATGCTTGTCCATGGTCAAAAGCCCAGTGCCACACCGTCTTTGCGATGATCAGATGCTCCCCAGAGCACCCCGCGTTCGTCATCAATCCAGATCGCCTGGCAACCACCGAGGGGTTCGTCGGCCCAGCGCGTCCGGTGACCGCGTCGCTCGAGCTCGGCCTTCACCTCTATGGCAATCGTGGGCTCTAGCGAGATTGCACCGTCAGTAAAGAAGGATCGCGGTTGATCGCTTGCCATCTGTACGTCGAGCCCTTGGTCGACGATCTTTGAGAGGATATGGACATGTCCGAGTGCCTGATACTGGCCGCCCATTACGCCAAACGACATGACTGCTCGTCCATCCTTGAAGACCATGGCAGGGATGATCGTGTGGAAGGGAAGCTTGCCGGGGCCGATGGCATTGGGATGTCCTTCGGTCAGCGAGAAACCCGCCCCACGATTTTGCAGAAGTACACCCGCGCCGGGGGCATAGATGCCGCTTCCGAAGGCGAAGAAGATCGAGTTGATCAGAGAGATTGCATTGCCATCCGTATCCACGACCGTCACATAGACCGTGTCGCGGTGCACCGGCATTTCAAAATCTTCGATCGCGCCGGCCTTCTGCATGTCGATACTCGCCCTCAAAGCTGCGATGAACTCGTCGGACAAAAGATCTTCCACTGAATGCTTCATGTGCTCAGGATCGGCGATGTAAAGATCGCGCTGAAGATAGGCCGCCTTTGTCACTTCCGCGAAAAGATGGATGCGATCCGCCTCGCTTAATTCGGTGGAAGTGAGGTCGAACCCGTCTAGAAGGCGTGCCATGATCAGCGCGGCCAGACCCTGCCCATTCGGCGGGCATTCCACCAGTTCGTACCCTCGATAGCGCGCCGAAATCGGATCGGTCTCGAATGCGCGATGGTTGGCAAAATCCTCGAGCGTGTGCACGCCACCCAGTTCCCGCAAGGTAGAAACCATGTCTTCGGCGACATCGCCCTCATAAAATGCGGATCGTCCTTCCTCTGCGATACGCTGCAGTGTCTTTCCAAGCGCTGGATTGGCAATGCGATCGCCGATACCGGGTGCCTTGCCGTTGGGCAGAAACTGCTCGACCGCCGCCGGGTAGGGGCGTAAGCGATCGGCGTAGCGAGCCCAATCGAGTGCCACGCGTGGGGTAATGACGAATCCTTCGTTGGTGGCATCGATTGCCGGCTTCAGAACGGCACCAAGCGGAGTTCTGCCGTAGCGTTCGCTCAGAAGACACCATGCGTCCACGGCGCCAGGAATGGTGACGGCATGAACAGAATTGTCCGGGATCTTATCCAGGCCAAGCGCGGTAATATGCCCAAGAGTTGCCGCTTTCGGCGCTCGGCCAGACCCGTTGATCGCGACAGGCTTCTTGCCGCTTTCCGCGTAGAGTGCGAAGCAATCGCCGCCGATTCCCGTCATGTGCGGATCGATAACGGACTGGAGAGCAACGGCAGCGAGGGCCGCGTCCACTGCATTGCCGCCGGCTTCCAGGACCTTCAGGCCTGCCATCGTAGCCTGAGGATGCGAGGTTGCGATCATTGCTTTACCGGCAAGCGCCACGGATTTGCCTGGCCGCATGAAGTCTCGTTCGTTGATTGTTTGACTGATCATGTTTCATCTCCCAGAAATTGTGCGGCGTCGCGGTCACAGATGACGGTGACGTCATCATGCAGTTGCAGATATGAAGCTGGGCACTGCGGGTCGACGGGGCCGCGCAAGGCCCGCCAGACGGCCCCGGCCTTGCCGGAACCTGTCGCCAGAAGCACCATCCGCCGACCATCAAGGATGGTGGCGACGCCCATGGTCACAGCCTTTACCGGAATTGTCTGTCCCGCAGGGAAGTCGGCCGCATTCGCTTCGCGCGTCGCCTCTGCAAGTGTTACGATCCGTGTGCGATCTTCGCGTCGCGCACCCGGCTCGTTGAAGCCAATGTGCCCATTTCCGCCAATTCCAAGGAGTTGCAGATCGATGCCGCCTTCTGCCGCGATCTCCAAATCGAATTGCTCCGGCGCGTCCTCAGCGGGAAAGTGGATGTTTTCCTCGGCCATATCGACATGGTCGAACAGATGACTGCGCATGTAGTGTGCAAAGCTTGCCGGCTCATCCGGCGAGACGCCACAATATTCGTCGAGGTTGAAACTTCTGGCGTTGGAGAAGGATAGCGCCCCTTCGCTGTGCCATTGGCGCAACTTGGCGTAGACATTCACCATAGTTCGCCCGGTGGCGAGGCCCAGAACCTGCTTTGCATTCGTTTGCAGATGATCGCGGATCATCCCTGCTGCTTCCTGTTCTGCCTCTGCAATCGTGTCGCAGATCACGACTCTGGCTGGGCCGTGCTGTCGGCGAACCCGTTCGTGCATCGTCATCAACGTCCCACCTTCGCAAGATCTCCGGTCTGCAGGATGTTGAGAAGGAGGTCGCGGCTCTGGCTAATCGTGCCGAGCAGCCCAGCTCGCCGCCCAAGCGTGCTGACGACGCATTCAGGTGGAGTTGGGGTGCAGAGCGGAATGAACTGCCTAATCCGATCGACCAGCTCTTCGCGCGCGCCGATACTCCCGCCCATGACAATCCGCTGAGGATCGAGGACCGCACAAATTGCAACGATGCCGACAGCCAGCTGACGCGCCACCTCTGTCAATGTGGCGCTGGCAATTGCGTCGCCTCGGTCGATCGCGTCGAAGATGTCGCGGACAGTGAGCCCCTGGACGCCACCGGCCCCTTCGTAGCGTTCACGAATTGCGATGCTTCCAACACTGCGCTCCAGGGAACCTGCATGGAAGTTGCGCGCATCGAACGGGTCTCCGCCGATCGGCAGCGTGGAAATCTCTCCTGCCGCCCCGCGCGATCCGGACAGGACTCTGCCCTCGTTGATGATGCCCATCCCGACGCCCGTGCCGAGCGCGATGAACGCGAAACAGGGAATATTCTGACCCTCGCCGCGCCACATCTCGCCCTTGGCGGCCATGTTGACATCGTTTTCGACCCTAACCGGAAAGCCCAGGCGCTTGGTCAGATCGTCCTCGATCGGATAATCGTTCAAGCCGGCGATGTTTGGAACCATGAACAGCTTGCGGCGCACAGGGTCGAAGGCTCCCGGAATACCCACAGTCCCGGCAACAATGCGCTCAATGGGCTCTCCCGCCTCTTCCGCCAGTGTGCGGCAACATGCCAGGATCTGCTCGCAAAAGGCCACTCCACCGTCTTGCGTTGTCGGCTCTTCTCGCTCGGCCAATACGTTACCATGCACATCGGTGATGGCCGCATGCACTTTCGTGCCTCCGACATCCGCTCCGAACAGAAGCGCCCGCTTGGGCGCGAGTTTGTAGACGGCCGCAGCGCGACCGACAGTGCCGGTCGTCCGGCCTACCACTTCAAGCCAGCCATCCTCTTCGAGATCCCGGAAAACGTCGGACATCGTTTGCTTGGAGAGCCCCGAGACGCGTGCCAGCTCGGCACGTGACACTTGGTCATTGCCGAAGGCTTCGAGAATGACAGCGCGCTGGATCTGCTGTCGTGACGAGAAAGACTGCGCAAGAAAGTTCATGACGACCCGTAATTAGTTTGATTAGTGGACAAATTATCCGATTGAAGCGGTGCGTCAACCTGTTTCGGCGGCATTTTTGCCGATAGAGACGCGTTATGTGAAAAAATTAGTCCACCATGTTTACAAATCATTTTTGCTGTGGTTCGCTGCCTGGAGTTGCTTCAAAGACAAAAAAGGGGAATGCCATGAGAATTGCGCGCAAGCTTTCCGTTACCGGTGCGGCCTTAATGGTTGCGATGTCGTCGGCCAGTGCCGCCAGCCTGAGCGTTGGCTTGCAGGACGACCCGGATGCCTTGGATCCGGCGCAGGGCGGCACCTATGCCGGACGCATCGTGTTTGAAGCCATGTGCGACAAGCTCGTTGACCTCAACAAGGATCTTCAAATCGTTCCCAAGTTGGCGACCGAATGGTCCTGGAACGAAGACAGCACCCAATTGACGTTCAAGCTTCGCGAAGGCGTCGTCTACCATGATGGCAGCAAGTTCGACGCGGCTTCAGTCAAGGCCAACATCGAGCGAATGCAGTCACTGGAGGACTCGAAGCGGAAGGGCGAGCTTTCCCCGATCAAGGAGGTCGAGGTCGTAGATTCCCAGACCGTCGTCTTCAAGCTTGAAGCCCCTTTCGCTCCGCTGCTCTCCGTCTTGACTGACCGCGCTGGCATGATGGTCTCGACCTCTGCTGCCGAAGCTGCAGGCGATGGCTTTGCGGCTTCGCCGGTTTGCTCGGGCCCGTTCAAGTTCGTCGAACGAATTGCCCGCGATTCCATCAAGCTTGAAAAATTTGCCGATTACTGGAACGCGGATGCCATTGGCTACGACAGCATTCAATATTTGATCCTCCCGGATTCGACTGTCCGTTTGTCACGCCTTCAGGCCGGCGATCTCGATATTGCTGAGCGTATTGCGCCCACTGACCTGCAGACGCTCAAAGACGACGACCGGTTGGCTCTGCATGAATCGCCCGGCCTTGGCGTTTCTCATCTCTTCATCAACGTGCGAGAAGACTCCGGGAGCGCTCTGGCAACACAGCCGCAGCTGCGCAAGGCGCTGGAGCTATCGCTTGATCGAAATGCCATCAATCAAGTTGCGTTCAATGGCGCGTTCACAGCTGACAATCAGATGCTGACGCCGCTCAGTCCTTTCCATAGCAAGGATATGGCGATGCCTGTGCGCGACGTCGAACAGGCGAAGGAGCTGATTGTGCAGTCAGGCGTCGAGGCGCCGACCATCGAAATCACTTACGAGAACTCCCTCACCGACGGCCGAGTGGCTCAGATGATCCAAGCGATGGCCGGCGAGGCCGGGTTCAAGGTCGAGCTTCTCCCGCTCGAGACGTCTTCCGCAATCGAGCGTTATCTGGCGGGCAACTTCCAACTTTACATCGGTAACTGGAGCGGTCGTGCGGATCCTGACCCAACGCTCAATACATTCTTCGGATCCAAGGGCAGCCAAAACCTCAACGGATACAGCAATCCGGAATTGGACAAGCTGCTAGCGGATGCGCGTACCGAAGTGAGGCAGGAGGAGCGTGTCGCGCTTTACAGCAAGATCAACGAGATCCTGCTGGGCGACTTGCCGACGATTCCGCTTTACCATCCTTCGTGGATCTACGGTGCCCGAGCCAATGTGGACGGCATTGAGATCTATCCAGACGGATTGCTTCGCGTAACTGGGCTCAAGCCTTCAAACTGATACTGTGATGACCGGGCGGACTGCTGTCCGCCCGGCATCCGTGAAGGGCCTTCAACATGGCATTGCTCAACTTCATCCTTCGGCGGGCGCTTTCAGCAATCCCGACGCTTTTGATCCTCTCCATCTTCGTCTTCCTGCTGCTCAAACTTCTGCCTGGGGACCCCGCTATCGCTCTCGCTGGAGAGGATCCGAGCCCGGCGGCCATTGAAAGCATCAGGGTCAAGTATGGCCTGGATCAGCCTTTGCCGGTCCAGTATGTCAAATGGCTCGGTGGCGTGCTGCAGGGCGATTTCGGGGTGTCGATCCGCACCAAGTTGCCAATTGGTGAAATGCTGGCGCAACGCCTCCCTGTAACGCTGCAGCTTTCCCTGCAGGCTATGCTCATTGCAATCATCATCGGCGTGCCCGCCGGGATCCTGGCTGCTATCCGGCGCGGGAGCTATATTGATGTCACCGTGACCACGCTCGGACTTGCGGGCCTGTCGGTACCAAGTTTCTGGTTCGGCATCATCTTGATCATGATCTTTGCCGTGACCCTCGGATGGCTACCCAGTGGTGGCTTCGTTAATTTCACCGTGTCTCCTTTAGAGAACCTGCGCTACACATTTTTGCCAAGTCTGGTCCTCGGCACGGCTGCTGCGGCAATTATCATGCGCCATACCCGCAATTCGATGCTGACCGTTCTGAAGCAAGATTACGTCCGGACCGCGCGCGCCAAGGGTCTGAACGAGCGCATTGTCATTGTTAGACACGCGTTGCGTAACGGTCTTATTCCTATCGTCACAACCGGAACCCTGCACCTTGGCGAGTTGCTTTCGGGTGCCGTGCTCACCGAACAAGTCTTCGGGATCCCCGGCTTTGGGAAAATGATCGTCGATGGCGTGTTCAGCCGGGACTACGCGGTCGTCCAGGCTGTGATCCTGGCGTCCGCTGCGATCTTTCTTCTGCTGAGCCTTATCGCAGATATCCTTTACGTAAAACTGAGCCCGAGGTTGCAAGCATGAGCACGGTTATGACAGTTCCGGCAGCGACCGGCGCGCAGAAGCGGAGTTTCGTCTCGCGTGTTCTTGCTCAGCGCAGCGCAGTGATCGGATTGGCGATCGTCCTGCTCTTCGTCGTGCTGGCGGTCTTTGCTCCGTGGATCGCCCCTTATGATCCAGTCGCCTCGGACTGGCTGAATGTGCGCAAGGCGCCATCAGCCATGCACTGGATGGGCACCGATGATCTTGGACGCGATGTGCTCTCACGCGTGGTGTATGGTGCGCAGGCCTCACTTCTCGCAGGGTTGATCGCAGTCAGTATCGCTATTTTGGCAGGTCTGCCGCTTGGGCTCATCGCTGGCTACTTCGGCGGCTGGCTAGACAGCGTTATCTCCCGTTGTACCGATGCGCTGCTAGCATGCCCGTTTCTGGTCCTGGCGATCGCGCTCGCCGCTTTTCTCGGTGCAAGTCTGCAAAATGCGATGATCGCCATCGGTATTTCTGCAATGCCAATCTTCATCAGGCTGGTGCGCGGCCAGGTGCTGTCGATCAAGAACGAAGACTTCGTGACCGCAGCACGCGGGCAGGGCATGCGAGATGGTTCGATCATCATCTCGCATATTTTGCCCAATGTCGTGACCCCCGTGGTGGTCCAGGCAACAATCACCATGGCGGTTGCGATCCTCGCAGAGGCAAGCCTCGCCTTCTTGGGGCTTGGCCAGCGCCCCCCAGCGGCTTCGTGGGGCAGCATGCTCGACGTCGCCCGTCAGTTCATGATCGACGCGCCGTGGATGTCGATCTGGCCAGGCTTGGCCATCGTCGTGATCGTGCTCGGCTTCAATTTGCTTGGTGACGGGCTGAATGACGCGCTCAACCAGTCCCGGGATTAGCGTTACGCTCATCCGGGGGCGTGCTCATTCGGCCAGTTCTCAGTCAGCCGAGGAGGACGCGTTTAGGCGGTCAGTGGCTGCCGATGAAGCGCAAGCAATATTTGACTCTTGATGTGTGATGCAGGTTTGTAATCCAAAGTGTTGGGCAAATCGCCTGCTCTGGACTAATCCCCCAAGCTGACGAATTTCAGGGTGGCGTTGCCATTGTTCTTGTAGCCGATTATCTTGCAGCCGTTCTTCTCGCGAACGGGGGCGGGACCTTTTAGTATCAGCGTATGCCAACCTTCGTGGCGCCCTGAAACGCGATAAGGGGCAGGTTCGCATCCCTTCTTGAACACATAGGCTGTGCCTTCCACCACCGACTGTTCGTCGTAAACGTCCCAGGGGCGGTCTGCCTTGAACAGCAGGGTTCGTGGTTTGACGGTGCCCGATATGGCCGGCTTTGGTGCCCTGTAAAGGATTGTGCCGGCCTCAGGATCGACGTCCATCTCTGAGCCGTTGTGGTCAAAGACAGATCGATACTCGATCAGATGCTGCACGTCGGATGTGTAGTGCTGGTCAAGCGGCTGAGGGCCGCAGATTTGTATCATGGTGCCAGACGAATAAAGGCGTCCGTCGTCAAGGACAGCCAGGTAGAAGCCGTAGTTACCATAGGGGTCCATGGCGACCGGTCCGCCCAAACTCTTGTCGTAGACCGCATCAACGGACCAACTGCAATTCTGTCCGTTGCCCTCGATCGAAAACTTGATCTCGACTGTCTTACGCGACTTCATGTCGTCGATATCCAATCGGCAGGTTTGACCCTCGCCGCACGGTCGCGACCATCCGCCTCTGAATTCCTCTCGTGTCGCGGCATTTGCGGCCGGGATAAGCAGAGAAAAAGCGATCAGGGAAGAGTATGCGAGCTTCATGAAATCAGGTTCTCTATGGTGCGGTGACGTAAAGACTGGATCTCGTGCCGAGCCAGCAGTCTATGGCCTCGGCGCGTTGAGTATTCTTGATGATGCAACCTCGTTGTTTCGTTTCGTTTAAGTTGCTCGCTAAAAAACCGTGGGTTCAGCTGAAGGCCCCGCCATGGTCAGGTTCTCCGCTGCGCTTGATGACCAACGACTGCGAGTTGGCAGGAAGGAGTTGAGCGAATTTCCGATGCGCCAGCATATGTCGATCAGCTGCCCGCCAGTAGCGGTACGCTGTCAGCTGGAGCAGCTTGGGCTTCTGATCTGAAGTGAGAGTGTTCGGGTGAATTGACCTGACGCGGCCTTGGGGAAATCTGCGGTAGATCTGATCTCAGAGCGCGCGTGATGTCCGGGCGATGGTGGGTGTGGACGAGTAAATCGCGCCGGGACTTAACCCTAGGTTATCAAACGCTTGATAATGCTGTGACGTAATCTAGGAGCTCGCTTATGACGTTTTTCTCCAAGTTGTTCGCCTCTGCAGCACTCTGCTCTTTGTCGATTTCCAGCCCGGTCTTTGCGGATGCGACTGTCCGCTATGGTGAACTCCAGGCAGTCATTGATGCTATCAACGATCCCGATCCGGTGATGAGGTTGGCCCAGCTGGATGAGATCCTCAAAAAGGGCGACGCCACCGAGGTTCAGCTTGCAATCCGCACTGCATTTTCAGTCGAAGATCCGAATGTTCGCTCGCTGGCGCTTCGTGCGCATTTTGCTGGTTTCAAGACATTTGTCATCACCGCACAACTGCCGGAGGATTGGCAGAAAGCTACTGAAAGTACAGATAAGGATATGGTCGAGAGGGTAAGCAACAATTATCTTATGAGGCTTTTCCGTGATCTTGGATATCAGTTCAGTTTTGAGGCGGAATATCCGAGTAGTGAAAATCTCGAATTTCGTGTCAAAATGCTAAACAATCCACGAGTTTCGGACGAGTATATCGGATCGGGAAATATTCGTGGAGGCATGATAACCGTTGCTACGCCGTTTTATTTCAGTTCCGGCGATAAAGCATGTAGCTTCGAATTCACACGGTATGAAGGTTTCGCGTTAAAGGGCTTTGGCAGCTGCAATGTGGATGGGGGATTTTTGTTCCCTGCAACGCTGCAGCTCTTTGATGACGAGAAACCTGCAGGGAAAAACTAGCACGTGGACTAGATATCTTGCGGTTATAGTTCGTCCGCAAAGGGCTCAATGCTATTAATCACATAATCTGTTGTTTGTGGGCCGGTGAGAGTCAGGCGAAGACGTGACACGCGTCTGGGGGACATGTTGCATGTGGTTTCGTTCGAAAGCTCGCAGCGTGCTCCCGGAACGAACCCTTGTCCGTCTGTATCAGTCTCGATGACCAGCGCGCCTTGCCCTGACAACCCGCTCCCGTTCAAGCGAATGCCGCTGATGTTGGAAAGCTGCTCCATTTCGACGACAAGCGTCACGCGATCTCCTGACGGCGACAGATAAAGAGGAGAAGTCTCGGCGAGGAACGCGCCGATGCTGCTATCGCGTTTCGATATGCGTCCCTTGGCAAGCATAAGGCTTTGAAAAGGCAGGTTATGCTGTATCTGGGGCTTCGATACGCCCGAAACTTTTTGCAGTTCGACGGCAATCTGGTCGTAACGCAAGGCGACACCGATGCCTTCGTCCGGATCGACCTCGTACAACATGGCGATCGGTCTGCCGTTGTACATGATCGTGCCGCCGCTCATCCCCTTTTGCAGCGAGGCCCTAGCATCGGTCGCTGACAGTGCTATGATCTTGCCGCCTTCGCTGTCTCGTGACAAAGCGCGAAAGGCAACGGTGATCGATTGCCGCTCTGTCGGGGTTGTGATTTCCAGTGTTGCTTGCTTGATGCGATCGATGATTGGCTGAAGCGGCGTCGCCTGGACCCGGTCTCTGCTGCACGGCTCCTGCGTGATCGGGCCGCCGACCGTCAGAAACGCCAGGTCTAGATCTGCATCTGCAGCAGGCACAGGATTTGCCGTTGGATGAAGACGGCCGAAACTGTCGAGCAAGTCCGGGGTCGTCAGCGTTCCATCCGCCGCTTCAATCACATGCCTGGGGGTTGCTATGCGGCACTTTCCCGAGCCATCCAGGAATAGCCATCCTTGGCCGAAAGTGTCATCTCCTCGGGACAGCATTACCGTTTCCGCAGTCGCTGGAACTTGCGATAGGCAGAGTGCCAAGCCTACCAAGGCGGTGGTGCAGAATTGGCGGGAGTTGGTTGTCATTTTGCTTTCAGCCTTCGCCGATGGGTTGCTCGGCGGTTCCCTTGCTCTCAACGTGGGGCTTGCTGAGCGCCGTTGTTGCTGACCTAATTAGCTCAATAGCGAACGGCCAAAGAGCGAACATGAAGATGAAGAACAGCTGGATTTTCAGGAAGCCGGGGTCGTTCAGCGCCTGCACGAATAAGCCGAGGTCAATTCTGCTGCTGTCAGCGCGTGCGCCGGGCGGTGTCAGGCGTAGTTCTCTTGACTCAGTGGACACAGATACGGAAAACCCCGGATCAGTGTCACTGACTTCTATGAAGCCGAACATTGCGGCTTCGGCACCGTCATTCCCTGGGGCGCCTTCTCTGACGTTTGTTTCAATCAAACTGCCTGGCGGTACAGCCATCCCCTCGATGGCCGCATAAAGAGAGCCGCCATCGCCAAGCAGGGGGAGGTTCAGGGTGCGACCAAAAACGTCGAGCGATCCGGAAACAAGTATTGGTCCTGGTCCGTCGCCACGCATCGAGAAGGGCGATCCAATCCGACCTGGCCCCCATACGGGAAAGCGCTCCGCCTGCAGTGTGCCACACTCGTCGTTGTCTCGAAAAAGCAGCAACTCGCCTTCAAACGGTACAACGCTGCCCTGTGGGCTGCGAAGCTCGCCCTTGCCCTCAATAATGATTTGTAGGGGGCCGTCTTCGGTGCGCAGATATGTGACCTGCGCACCGACGCCAGGTAGAAACGCGCCTTCGAAGCACCGATTTTCCCGGTTCTCATCACCAGACCAGGTGCTGACCTTAAGACCTTTCGCGTAAATGATCGCCAGTTCTGGGTTGAATACGCTGAATGAGACGATTTCAGAGTTGGCCTTGATCGATGTCAGCGTTGTCGAGTTGGCCGAGAACCAGAACAATGCGGAGGTGGCCGCCGTTGCGAGCAATGCCGCCACGCCGAACGATGCAGCAATCGGATTGCCGCCGATGCTCTTGAGCCTAGTCAACATGAATTGCGTAGCGTTGCTCGGTTGCCTGTCCGGTTAGTCCCCTCACGCCGATGACGAGATCGACTTGCTTGCCTCTGACCGCGGCTGGAATCGCAACCTGGCAGATGTGCGAGTAGGTTACACGCGGACCGCCGGAAGGCTTCTTGCAGCTTCCAGATTGCAGGATGCTGTGGTCCTCGGCCTCAAGCCTCGCTAGCACCTTGCTCTGGCTGACATTGACATGCGCCAGGAGCAACTGCTCCTCGTCGCTTTCACCGATAATTCCCGGAACATAGATCTTCTCGGCCGTCTCCCCGCAGTCGGTTGCAACGGTTGCCAGCATCAGCAGACTGTTTGCGCCATACAGATCCAGCTGTTCTTGATATTTGGTTGGGATTGGCACCCTTGGCGGCACGTTGAACAATCCTGTCGCACGATACACGTTGGCCGCCCAGTATCGCCCGTCGTCAGACGTCAAACGGACGCAAAGTGTTTGTGGTGCCGCGTCATCTCTTCGAACAAATGCGAGCTTGAGATCCTTGAAAGCCCCGCTTGGTCGGCCACTGACATAAGACAGCCCAGAGAGAAACTGGCCGTTAACTTGTGTGTTGCCGGCATAGCGCTCTGTGAAGCCGGGCGCATTGGCCAACTCCAGGACTGGCGTGGGTTCGCTTGCATGGGAGATCCCGGTACAGGCGAGAAGCGCTGAGACGAGAACTGAAGGAAGGCTGGGCGATAAGTGCATCTGAAACTCCGGCGAGGAGTGCAGCCTCACTTATCAGGCGCTAATTTTCGCTTAAGGACCCTTATCGGTTGTGATCTATTCGCAAACATTTCAGGGTCTTGGCGATTTCGTCCGTTTGTAGGCGTGAGATTATGCCGTCGCCGCCCGCAGGTCAGGAAGACCAAGTTAAGGAACTGGGTGGTATCCGTCCTGCCGATCGAAGCTTTGTCGAGGAGCGCGCTTTTTGAACGCCGCAGAAGAAGAGGCCAAACGGCTTCGTGCTATGAATATCAGTGTGCCTGACATTTCGCGTCAGACGGGGCTTTCCGTTTTCAAGGTCTATGAAGTGACGGAGAGCCGCGACGTAGCAGTGAGGAAAATGGCTCGCCTCCATTTCCTGCGTGGGACTGGATGGCCTTGGGATCAGAATGCATGTGATCCGAACATCCAAGCCGCTCCCTCGGGCGACAAACCGCTGGATGCTGCGCGAGCGATAGTCGATCTCTTTCGCGGTACATCCCTCGACAATCCCATGCGCATTGCATTGGATCAACTCGGCGAGGATGATCGCACGCAATTGCTGGAGATCATGCGCTATCTCATTGCGGAAGCTGTGAGTTAGTTGAGCGCCCACTTAGAGGACCTGTTGGGTCTAAACAGCCTGTTCCCACCGGTGGTACGGCGCCTGTGGCGCGCCTTCAACCGCAGCAGTGGATAGGTGCAACCTCGTCTTTCAGCCTAACTTCCGAACTGCCCCGCCTTAGAAGAACTGACGTCGCTTGGCGTCTGCTCAGGCAAATATTCAAACCCACGCGCCAAATGCTGCTTCGATCACGCCGCAAATTTGTCTGGCTCGCAGGAAGTGTGATTGGACGCGCCACCTTTCATGGTTGTCAGCCGTACAGATTGGCAAACTTGCCTTGGATTCCAATGGGTCATCAGACTGTCACCTAGGCAATCGGCGACGCTCCAATCCATAGGAGAAGCGAATCCGCGTGCCGAAATTGACCGGTTGACCAAGCAATGCCGACCAGTCAAGCGCTATCCGGATTTCAATCACTACAAATCTGTCGGTTTACGAGCCGAGCAATAACGCTGATTATTGCCGTTTGGGACCGCTCAAAAGCGCTCTCGCCAATTATTGGCGCCTCCAACATGAGTGGCGGGTGCTTTCGATCTAGTTGCCGTGTTCGAATCGAACAAAGCTGGGGACTTAGTATGAAGCCGGATGTTTCTCGTAGCGTGGAGCCGCCTCTGGTTCGTTTCGCAGTTGGTCGTCTCGAGGCGGCGAGACTTCTTGATGTTTCGCCGAGTACCTTCGACACTTGGGTCAGGCAGGGATTGATGCCCAAAGGGATCAAGATCGGAAATTTGCGCCGCTGGGATGCTGGTCAGCTTCGGGCGTGCTGGTACGATCTCGTTGAGGCGAACCAGGAAGGAGATGTAGACGATGACATCGAAAACCCCTTCGACAAGACGGTTGGGTAGAGCCAGCACGCCGTTTCGCTATTGCAGTCGCGATGTCGACCGGTTTGGCAACGCGCGTTATTACATCCGTATTCCTGGCTTGCCGAAATATCGGATGACGTCGCCATATGTCGACGATCAAGGCAATATCACCGCAGCCTTTGCTGAAGAGTATCATCGCGTCATTGCCGGGGATCGTGGCAGCAAGCCATTGCCGCCGTTGCGTGTCCAAGAGGGGACAGTCCGGTGGCTTGTGGAGACCTACTACCGGTCAAAGCTTTTCCAGACCTATTCGGCGGCGACGAAGAACGACAAGAAGAGTGTCCTCAATCGCTATTGCGAGCTTGTTGGCAACCTGCCGTTCAAGAAAATGCGGAAGTCGGACGTTGAGGCAAGCCAGATGAAGCGCAGTCACACGCCTGGAGCCGCCGACAAACTCGTCAAGTATCTGAAGGCTCTATTCAATTGGGCGATCAGGGAAGGCATTGCAACCTTCAACCCTGCAGAGGGCGTGACAAAAATTCACAAGTCAGACGGCTTTCATTCTTGGAGCGAGATCGAGCTAGATCGGTTTCGAACTGTCTATCCGCTCGGAACGATGGCGAGACTGGCATTCGAGCTGATGTTGAACCTCGGTGTGAGGCGATCGGACTTGGTCAAGCTCGGCTGGCGCAACCTGATCGGCGAGCGCATCGAGTTCGTGCCGCAAAAGGGCGCGGGCAAATATGCGCAGTTCTTGAGCTTGCCGGTCACCGCAGAGCTCAACGACGCTTTGAACGCCATCACTCATGACAAACCGACCTTCCTGGTGACGGAATACGGCAAGCCGTTCATGTCCAACGGTTTCGGCAACAAGATGCGGCAATGGTGTGATGAAGCCGGGCTACCGGAATGTTCGTCACACGGACTTCGAAAGGCCTCCGCCACGATCCTTGCAGAAGCGGGCGCCACAGAACATCAGCTCATGGCCATTTTCGGCTGGTCCGATTCGAAGATGGCTCAGCACTATACGAAAACGGCCCAATCGAAGCGCGTTATCGATGCCGGTTTTGAGCGGCGTAGAAGCTACGTGGCCCGGCGAAATGTCCCACTTTCGGCGGGTCGGGAATTCAGTGAGACAATAAACGGAGAAAACGATGCAAAAACAATGGTGGAAAGCAGAAGTGGTGGGCCCGGAGGGACTCGAACCCCCAACCAAGCGGTTATGAGCCGCCGGCTCTAACCATTGAGCTACAGGCCCAGCCCGGCGTGATGCCGTCGGGCGGGTTATGGTCACCCCGCACCGGTCACGGGCTCTAACGCAATTTCCGGTATGCGACAAGCCTCTGCCGCATTGGCTTCACAATCACGCGTCATCACAGGTGCCGGAAGGGCATTGTGCCGGGTGAGACGAAGAGGTCCGCCGGCATTGCGGGACAAAGGACATATTCCATGCTGAAATTTACACGCGCGCTCGTCATGGCCACGGCTTTGTCGGGTTCGGTTCTCTCGACCGGTTTTGTTGCGCAAGCCGTGGCGGCTGAAGGCCAGCTTCGCGAAGCGACGATCATGGTCTCGGGCGAGGGGGAGGCGGCGATCGCGCCCGATATGGCGGTCATTTCGCTCTCCGTCGTTCGCGATGCAGAGACTGCTGGCGAGGCGCTGTCGGCCAACAGTGCCGCCATGCGTGAAGTGCTTGCCGCCCTCAAGGAGCAGGGCATCGCCGAGAAGGACGTGCAGACCACGGATTTTTCGATCCAGCCGAAATACAAGCAGGAAAACAGAACCGATGGCACCTATGAGGCGCCTGTGATCGTCGGCTACACGGTCAGCAACGGCTTGACCGTTCGGGTTCGCGACCTTGCCAAGCTGGGTGAGATCATCGATCGGTCGGTGACGCTCGGCGTCAACCAGGGCGGTGGCATCACGTTCACCAATGACGATCCGGATACGGCTATCGAAGCTGCGCGCAAGCAGGCGGTCGAGAAGGCTGCCGCCAAGGCAAAGACGCTGACGGAGGCCGCCGGCGTGAGGATCGGTCGTATCGTCGAGATCTCGGAAAACTTCGCCCGGCCGATGCCGCAAATGTATGCCGCAGCGCCGATGGCAAAGATGGCGGACGAGTCGGTGCCGATCGCATCCGGCGAAAACCGCTATTCGGTGACCGTCAACATCACCTACGCCATCGAACAGTAAGCGCGCCCACCGTTGCGAGTATGAGAAAGGGCCGGTTTTCCGGCCCTTTTTGTGTTCAGTTATCTCGACGACGTTCAAACGTCGAGCGGATGCTCGGCGATCATCTTCGTCAGGCTTCCGTCTGCCGGGAAGAGCGGGATCAGGCAGGCCTGAAGCGCGTGGTAGATGTCGCCCTTGCCGGGGAAGAGGATGTTGGACGGGATGCCGTCTTCGGTCAGTTCCTCGTGCCAGCCGCCGAACTCGCGGTCGAGATTGTTGTTCGCGATGTAGTTCCAGATCTTGCGGTAGCTCTCTTCGTGGAAGTCGCTTTCCTGGTGCTGGCTGAGAAAATGCGCGGCAGCGGCACCCTCGCAAAGCGGCCACCAGAGTTTGGCGCGCTTGTCGGGGGCGTTTTCCCAGTCGAGCGTGTAGAAGAAGCCGCCCTTCTCTTTGTCCCAGCCGAGCGCCATGGACTGGAAGAAGAGGCCGCGTGCCGCCTCCGGCATCCAGGCCTGGCGCTTGCCGCCGAGCACCCAGAGCTGCAAGAGAAGCCTTGCCCATTCCAGCCAGTGGCCCGGTGTGGTGCCGGCCGGGCGGAACATTTCGTTCGGGTGATAGTATTTGCGGTCGACCACCCAGTTTTCATCGAAATGCTCGGCGACGCGGAAGGCTTCCTCGCGGGCGCGGCGGTTGATGATCAGGTCGGCGATGCGCTCGGCCTTTGTGAGATAGTGCCGTTCGCCGGTCGCCTCATAAGCGGCCATCAGGCTTTCGGTCAGGTGCATGTTGGAATTCTGGCCGCGATAGCCTGGGACCGGCTGCCAGTCGGCGGAGAATTCCTCGGCGATTGCGCCGTGCTCTTCCTCCCAGAATTTCTGCTCGATCACCTCGGTGATATCGGCGAGCATGGCGTCGGCGAGCGGGTGGCCGGCGCATTTGGCCGAGGAGGCCGCGAGCAGGACGAAGGCGTGGCCGTAGCCCTGTTTCGAGTCGTCGGCAGGACCTGTGTTATCAGCCTGCCAGAAATAACCGCCGTTCTTCTCATCGCGGTGGCGATCCCAGAGATAACGCATGCCGTGATCGACGATGTCGGCAGAACCTGGCCGGCCGAGCAGGTGGCCGATGGCGTAGCAATGCACCATGCGGGCGCTGGCATGGATGCCACGCGCGGGGTTGTCGGTCGACAGCGGCTTGCCATCGCGCGACAGGTCGTAGAAGCCGCCCTTCGGGTTGATGGCCGGGCCGGAGAAGAAATCGAAGAGTTCGTCGGCGCGTGCCAGCAGCCATTTGCGATGATAGGGGCGGGCGCTCCAGGGGGGGGATGGCAGCAGCTGTGATTGATTTTCCGACATTTCTTCCTCCCTGGACGCATCGTAGCCGTTTCTATAGCCGATCGCCGACGTCGCTTCCACCGCCTGACCTTTGTCACGCACAGATGGATCAAATGTTGACATAAAGATATCTTTATGTGATTTGGGCGTGTCGCATACGCAATAGGAGAGTTCGCAGATGCTCGATCAACTGTTCGGCCGCGAGGGCGCAAACCGTGACGGGGCGGAGATCCTGAAGGCGCTGCAAGAGGCGGCGCGCGAACGCATCCTGATCCTCGATGGCGCCATGGGTACGGAAATCCAAGGCCTCGGCCTGACGGAAGACGATTTTCGCGGCGAACGTTTCCTTGGCTGCGCCTGTCACCAGCAGGGCAATAACGACCTGCTGATCCTGACGCAGCCTGATGCCATCGAGGACATCCATTTCCGCTATGCGATGGCGGGGGCCGACATTCTCGAGACCAACACCTTTTCGTCGACACGCATTGCGCAAGCCGATTACGAGATGGAAGGGGCGGTCTATGACCTCAATCGCCATGGCGCCGAACTCGTGCGCCGGGCGGCCTTCCGGGCCGAACGCGAGGACGGCAAGCGACGTTTCGTCGCCGGAGCCATCGGGCCGACAAACCGCACGGCGTCGATTTCGCCTGACGTCAACAATCCGGGGTACCGCGCTGTTTCCTTCGATGACTTGCGCGCCGCCTATGGCGAGCAGATCGACGGGTTGATCGACGGCGGTGCCGATCTCATCCTGATCGAGACGATCTTCGATACGCTGAATGCCAAGGCGGCGATCTTTGCCTGTGAGGAGCGTTTCCTTGCCAAGGGCATTCGCCTGCCGGTGATGATTTCGGGAACGATCACAGACCTTTCGGGCCGCACGCTGTCCGGCCAGACGCCGACGGCCTTCTGGAATTCGATCCGCCATGCCAAGCCGTTTGCCGTCGGTTTGAACTGCGCGCTCGGGGCAGACGCCATGCGCCCGCATTTGCAGGAGCTGTCGGGTGTCGCCGACACATTCATTTCCGCTTATCCGAATGCCGGGTTGCCGAATGAATTCGGCCAGTATGACCAGAGCCCGGAGGAGATGGCGGAGCTCGTTGCCGGTTTTGCCGAAGAGGGTATCGTCAATGTCGTTGGCGGTTGCTGCGGCTCGACGCCCGCGCATATCGCGGCCATTGCCGAGGCCGTGAAGGGCAGGGCGCCGCGGCTGCCCGCCGAACACCGCCCGTTCATGTCCCTCTCCGGCCTCGAGCCCTTTGAGCTCACCAAGGACATTCCCTTCGTCAATGTTGGCGAGCGCACCAATGTCACGGGCTCGGCCAAGTTCCGCAAGCTGATCACCGCTGGCGACTATTCCGCAGCGCTTGTCGTTGCGCGCGACCAGGTGGAGAACGGCGCGCAGATCATCGACATCAACATGGACGAGGGCCTCATCGATTCCGAGAAGGCCATGGTCGAATTCCTGAACCTGATCGCCGCCGAGCCCGACATCGCCCGCGTGCCCGTGATGATCGACTCGTCGAAGTTCCCGATCATCGAAGCGGGCCTCAAATGCTTGCAGGGCAAAGCGGTGGTGAATTCCATCTCGCTCAAGGAGGGCGAGGAGAATTTCGTCGCCCAGGCGAAGCTCATCCGCAATTATGGTGCTGCCGTCGTCGTCATGGCCTTCGACGAGAAGGGCCAGGCCGATACCTATGAGCGAAAGGTCGAGATCTGCCGCCGCGCTTATCGCATCCTGACGGAAGAGGCGGGCTTTGCGCCCGAAGACATCATCTTCGATCCGAACGTCTTTGCGGTCGCGACCGGCATCGAGGAGCACGACAATTACGGTGTCGACTTCATCGAGGCGACGCGGACGATCCGGCAGGAAATGCCGCTGGTGCATATCTCGGGCGGTGTTTCGAACCTCTCATTCTCCTTCCGTGGCAATGAGCCGGTGCGGGAGGCCATGCATGCGGTTTTCCTTTATCACGCCATCCAGGCGGGCATGGATATGGGCATCGTCAATGCCGGCCAGCTGGCGGTCTATGAAAGCATCGATCCTGACCTGCGCGAGGCCTGCGAAGACGTCGTGCTGAACCGGCGCCGCGACGGCACCGAGCTGCTGCTGGAGATTGCTGAGCGCTATCGTGGCACTGGCGAGGCGAAGACCCGCACGCAGGACATGACGTGGCGCGAATGGCCGGTCGAAAAGCGGCTGGAGCATGCGCTGGTCAACGGCATCACCGAGTTCATCGATATCGATACGGAAGAGGCGCGCCAAAAGGCCGACCGTCCGCTTCACGTCATCGAGGGGCCGCTGATGGCGGGCATGAATGTCGTCGGCGACCTCTTCGGCGCCGGCAAGATGTTCCTGCCGCAGGTGGTGAAATCGGCCCGCGTGATGAAGCAGGCGGTGGCCGTGCTTCTTCCTTACATGGAAGAAGAGAAGCGGCTGAATGGCGGTACCGGCGATCGCCAGGCGGCCGGCAAGGTACTGATGGCGACGGTGAAGGGCGATGTGCACGACATCGGCAAGAACATCGTCGGTGTCGTGCTTGCCTGCAACAATTACGAGATCATCGATCTCGGCGTCATGGTGCCGGCCACCAAGATCCTCGAAGTGGCGAAAGCAGAGAATGTCGATGTCATCGGGCTCTCCGGCCTGATCACGCCGTCGCTGGACGAGATGGTGCATGTGGCCTCCGAAATGCAGCGACAGGGCTTTAGCATACCACTCCTGATCGGCGGGGCGACAACGAGCCGGGTACACACGGCCGTCAAGATCCATCCGCAATACAAGGCGGGGCAGGCGATCTATGTGACCGATGCCAGCCGTGCCGTCGGCGTCGTTTCCGCATTGCTGGCCGAAGATGGCAACGAGACCTATGTCGAGGGCATCAAGGGCGAATATGCCAAGGTGGCAGAGGCCCATGCGCGGGCGGAAGCCGAAAAGCAGCGCCAGCCGCTGGCATCCGCCCGGGAGAATGCGGTCAAGCTCGACTGGAGCACCTACAAGCCGACCAAGCCGAGCTTTACCGGCACGAAGGTGTTCGAGACCTATGATCTTGCCGAGCTTGCCCGCTATATCGACTGGACGCCCTTCTTCCAGACCTGGGAGCTGAAGGGTCGCTATCCGGCGATCCTGGAAGACGAGAAGCAGGGCGAGGCGGCGCGACAGCTGTTTGCCGATGCGCAGGCGATGCTCAAGAAGATCATCGAGGAGAACTGGTTCCGGCCGCGTGCGGTCATCGGCTTCTGGCCGGCCAATGCTGTGGGTGATGACATCCGGCTGTTCAAGGATGACAGCCGGAAGGAGGAACTCGCAACCTTCTTCACGCTGCGTCAGCAGATCGCCAAGCGCGAGGGACGGGCGAATGTCGCCTTGTCGGATTTCGTAGCACCTCTGGAGACGGGCCTTCCGGATTATGTCGGCGGATTCGTTGTCACGGCCGGTATCGAGGAGGTGGCGATCGCCGAACGCTTCGAGCGGGCGAATGACGATTACTCTTCGATCCTGGTGAAGGCTTTGGCTGACCGTTTCGCCGAGGCCTTTGCCGAGCGCATGCATGAACAGGTACGCAAGGAGTTCTGGGGCTATGCTTCGGATGAGGCCCTAACGCCCGAGGAGCTGATCTCGGAAACCTATGCCGGCATCCGGCCGGCGCCTGGCTATCCGGCGCAGCCCGACCATACGGAAAAGGTGACGCTGTTCTCGCTGCTCGACGCGACCAAGGCGACCGGTGTGACGCTGACGGAGAGCTATGCCATGTGGCCGGGCTCGTCCGTCTCCGGTCTCTATATCGGCCATCCCGACAGCTATTACTTCGGCGTCGCCAAGGTCGAGCGTGACCAGGTCGAGGACTATGCGGCGCGCAAGGGTATGGATGTGCGCGAAGTGGAACGTTGGCTTGGGCCGGTGTTGAATTATGTGCCGAAGGCGGTGGCCGCGGAGTAATCGGCTGGCGGGCAATTGCCCCTCATCCCCCTGCCGGGACCTTCTCCCCGTGAACGGGGAGAAGGCGGCAAAACGCCAGCCACACGGCCTTCTCCCCGCTTGCGGGGAGAAGGTGCCCGAAGGGCGGATGAGGGGCCCAACTGGGCGTTCCACCTTTCCATTAGGCCGCTCACAAATCGATTCCGAATTCGCTAGTAAGCTATTGAGGCAGATTCCTAATTGCCTTCACGCCTCCAGCCTCAGCAGGATCGCCGTCGTGTCGTCGCTCTGCTTGTAGCGCGGATATTTCAAGCCATCCGGATCGACCTCCCGCTCCATGTGGCGAAGCTCTGAGACCAGTGACTTCAGCCCCGTCGTCGCAGCGCGCTGGATCAGCGTGGCGGGGGTGTAGAGCTTGTAGAGCGCGACCAGATCGGCGAGGCCGTCGGAGCAGAGGAGGGCTGTGGCGCCGCCGCCGTAGACGGGGACGTCCACCATGGCGAGGTGATCGGCGGCTTCGGGGACCACGCCGAAGGTCCAGGTCGAGCCACCTGATGTGTTCTGCAAGGCGCGGCCACGACGTAGGTCTTCCAGCGTCTGCGGATCGTCATTGGCGACGCCTGCCGCGCCGATGCCGCCAACGCGAACGATATGCTCTGCCGCCCGATGCTGCTCCCATTCATAGGCACCGGGGATCGGGATGACGAAGTCGGACTGGCCGTCGTCATGCAGGATATACATGCAGCTGTCGCCAAGGCCGAACCAGCGGAAACCGGTGCTGGTCGCCTGCAGGGCGGTCAGGCTGCAGAGCGGCCAGGTGTAGCGCGGCTGTTCGCCCGCCGTCGCGAGGAAGGCGTCGCGCGCTTCTTCGGACACGGCTCTCAGTACCGCTTTCGGATCTGCGCTCCGGTCGAGGTGCTCGGCGAAACGCAGCGCTGCGAATTCCGCGATCCATGCGGCGTCCGAGCCGAAGCCATCCATGAACTGGCGGTCGCCAAGGCCGGTTGCGCCGTCGATGACGAAAGCGGCGTGGCTGTTGTAGCCGAGGCGATCCTCGTTTGGTCTCGTGTCTTTGCCGGGGTCTGAAATGGTGTCGATGATGGAAATCTGCGGCATGGCAATCCCGTGCTTGATCGATCGTGCCGGAGCCTCCCGTGCACGTGCCTTGCCTATCACGCGGGAAGAGCGACGTCAGCCGCGGGCGGCGCGAAAGCGGTTCATGATCTCGGCGCGGGTCGGGTCCGTCATTGCGACGGCCAATCCGAACTCCAGCGGTGTCAGCTTTGCTTCGTCGGGATAAATGATTTCGTCCGCGAGGATCTCTTCGGGCAGAAGCGCGCGGACGCGGCTGTCGGTGACCGTGCCGCCATGGACGATGTGCTCGCGGGCGGCGATCTCGGGTTCGAGCAGGTGGTTGATCAGGGCATGGGCGCCCGGTTTGTTATGGGCCTTGGCAGGGATCGCGTAATAATCCGTCCAGATCTCTCCGCCATCGGTCGCAATGGCATAGGCGATCTCGGGCACGTCGCGGTGCATTTGCGAGGCGTCATTGCTCCAGCACATGGTCATCCAGGCTTCCCCGGTGCGCATTGCAGGCTGGTAGTCGCTGTCGACGGCCAAGAGGTGCGGCCTGACCCGCATGAGCAGGTCTTCGGCGTGTTGCAGTTCCGTCGGGTCCAGGGAGTTGAAGTCGTGGCCAAGCGCCACCAGAGCGCCGCCGATGGCGGTCAGCTGGTAGTCATGCACGATGGTCCGGCCCGTCGCCTTCGTCATGGCGACATCGAAGAAGTCGCGCCAGGTCTCGACTGGCTTCAGTTGGCGGCTGTTGTATGCGATGCCGGTCGTGCCGGCGTTTTTCGGCACGGCAAAGATCGCGCCTGCCCGGACGCCGGGCTTCAGGAAGCGGTCGGCATGGGCGGCAAGATCGAAATTCGGCAGGCGTCGGAGTTCGAGGGGCTCGAGCATGTCGCGCTTCACATAGGGCGCGATCGCATACTGGGTGGGGATGATGATGTCCCAGACCCTGCCTCGTTCAAGGGCGAGCAAAGTGCCCTCGTTGGAACCGATGATCGAGACGTCGACCTCTACGCCATAGCGGGCGGTGAAGTCCTCGAAGGTCTTGGGATCATGATAGTTCGGCCAGGTTGCGAGCGAGACCTTCTTGCCGAGCGGCGAACCTTCCGAAGTCGCCACGCTTGTCCTGCTGCTTCCTCCGATGACGAGGGCTGCCATTCCGAGCCCGGTGACAGAGAGAAAATGACGACGCGTGACGGAGCCGCGTTTCAGCCGCATGAATTCGGCCATGAAACCCTTGGCGTCAATCTCCGTCGATGTCTTCTTCCTGACCATGGCTGCTCTCGATCCGTTGCCGGTTTCGTGCAGCCGAAGTTCACCACAAACGGGTTAACGCTATCACACCATAGGGCGAAACGTGATTGCGCGGGCAGTCCTCAAACCATCCGGTCGATGATGCTGATGCCGTTTTCGCGGAAGCTGTCCATGGTAGCGAGCGCCGGTGCTGCCTCGGTCAGGGTGATGCGGCGGCCGATCAAGCGGTCCGGTGAGAGCTTGCCCGACAGGATCATGCGGAGCATGGAATCGTAACGCCAGGACTGCATGCCGTGGCTGCCATAGATCTCGAGTTCGTGGGCAATGACCCGCGCCATCGGGATCGCCGGCGTCGCGTGATCGGCAAGCATCAGGCCGACCTGCACATGGCGGCCGCGCCGGCGAAGGTTGAGGATCGAGTTGCAGCAGGTCTGGGGATGGCCGAGCGCATCGACCGAGACATGCGCACCGCCACCGGTCACGTCACGCACTGCTTCGGAGACATCGGCGACCGAACGGCTGTCGATGGCAACGGATGCGCCCAGCGCCTTGGCCAGCGCCAGCTTGTCCTCGGCTATGTCGATCGCCACCACATTAGCGCCGAGCGCAGCACCGATCATGATCGCCGAGAGGCCCACACCGCCGCAACCATGGACTGCCAGCCATTCACCGCCCTGCAGACGTCCCTGGTCGACCACCGCCCGGAAGGAGGTGGCAAAGCGGCAGCCAAGGCTGGCCGCCGTCTCGTAGCTGATCTCAGTCGGCAGATGCACGAGGTTCTGGTCGGCATAGTCGATGGCCACATATTCGGCGAACGAGCCCCAATGGGTAAAGCCGGGCTGGAATTGCTCTTCGCAAACCTGCTGGTTGCCGGAGCGGCATTCCATGCAGTGGCCGCAGCCTGAGACGAAGGGCACCGTTACACGATCGCCGACCTTGAAGCGGCGCACGTCACGGCCGACAGCCGCGATCGTGCCGGCCAGTTCATGGCCGGGGACGTGGGGAAGTCGGATATCGGGATCGTGGCCCATCCAGCCGTGCCAGTCGCTGCGGCAGAGGCCCGTTGCCTTCACGGAGATGACGACGCCGGCATTGGTCGGCGTCGGATCGGGTAGCGTGCGGATCTCCGGTGTTGCACCGAATGCTTCAAAATACATCGCCCGCATGGGATATCCTCCAGATGCGAATGCCGCCCTTGCGGACGGCATTCCGACACGTTTGCCTTTGGACGTGGTTTGCCTCAGTCGGCGAGCACGATCAAGGCGGAGGGGTCGATTTTCACGCCGACGGTATCGCCGACAACAGGCGGTTTAATGCCGGGGTCGTTGAAGGTGTCGAAGGAGAGCGTCTTTCCGGCGACATCGATGCGTGTGCGGATGACGGAGCCGAGGAACTGGCTCGATGTCACCTGCCCATGCACCGTGGCTTCATCCGCGCCTGAGAGCGTGCCGGCTTCCGGTCGCATGGCGAGCTGGATTGTCTGGCCGTTCGCGGACGAAATCGCCTCCTTGATGGTGAGCATCTTGTCGCCGATCTTGACCAAGCCGGCGCCCTGATCTGCAACGACGGCGTCGAGCACGTTGAGCGTGCCGACGAAGGAGGCGACGAAGCGGGTCGTGGGACGGTTGTAGATCTCGAAGGGCGTGCCGATCTGGTCGGCCTTGCCTGCATTCATGACGACGATCCGGTCAGAGATCGACAGCGCCTCTTCCTGGTCATGGGTAACGAAGACGGTGGTGATGCCGAGCTTCTGCTGGATCTGGCGGATCTCTTCGCGCAGTGAAACACGGATCTTGGCGTCGAGCGCCGAAAGCGGTTCGTCGAGGAGCAGGACCTGGGGTTTGGGGGCAAGCGCGCGGGCGAGTGCGACGCGCTGCTGCTGTCCGCCCGACAGCTGGTAGGGATAGCGCTCAGCGAGATGTTCGAGGTGAATGAGGGAGAGCATCTCCTTCACGCGTGTTTCGATATCGGCTTTCGACATGCCGGCAATCTTCAGGCCAAAGGCGACGTTGTCGAAGACATTCATGTTGGGAAACAGCGCATAGGCCTGAAAGACCATGCCAATATTGCGCTGGTTCGGCTTCAAGTTGGTCTGGTCCTTGCCATCAACGACGATGGAGCCGGCCGACGGGGTCTCGAAACCGGCCACCATGCGCAGCACGGTGGTCTTGCCGCAGCCGGAGGGCCCAAGGAAGGAGATGAACTCGCCCTTGTCGATCGCCATGTTGAAGTCGTGCACGACCTGGGTTGCGCCGAAGGATTTCTTGAGGTGGTTCAGGGTTAGAAAGCTCATGAATTGATGTCCTCAAGCCTGGCGGGGGGCTGTTTTCTGGAGGCGGGAGACGAGCTGCATCAGGCCGAGGCATGCCCAGGTGATGCCGAAGGCGATCACGGCGAGGGCGGCCGGCTCATAGGCGCGGTTGGCGCCGAGCAGCTGCATGTAGGGTCCGAAGGCCGGCTTGTTCAGAAGGGCGGCCATCGTGAATTCGCCCATGACGATGGCGAAGGTGACGAAGGCGCCCGACATGACGGCGACCGAGACATTCGGCAGGATGATACGGCCGATGATCGTGGCCCAGCCCGCGCCGAGGCTTTGGGCTGCCTCCGTCAGGGTGGCGACGTCGATGGTTCTCAAGCCCGTATCAACTGCCCGGTACATGTAGGGCAGACCGAGCGTGGCATAACCGAACATCAGCAGCATGTTCGTGCCCATCGAGGAGCCGGTCAGCGGTAGCCAGCTTGAGGTGTTGTAGAGCCTGATATAGCCGAAGACGACGACGATCGCCGGGATGACGAGCGGCAGCAACGTGACGAATTCGATATAGGGGCGGAGGCCCGGCATCTTGAGGCGCACCCAATAGGCTGACGGTACGATCAGGAATACCCCGAAGATGATGGTCGTCAGTGCCATCGTCACGGAATAGCTGAAGGTTTCCTGGAAACGCGGATCGGCCAGAACCTTGGCATAGGCATCGAAGGAATACTCGCCGCGGCGCATCTTCAGCGAGAAGTTGGTCATGCCGATCAGCGGCAGGATGAAATAGAGAAGGCCGAAGATCAGTGCGGCCCAAGCCCAGAGACGTTTCATTTCATCCACCTTTCGCTGCGGGCGCGCAGCCAGATGTAGAGGCCATTGGCAATTCCGGTGACGACGATCATGCCAAAGGCGAGCGCGTAGCCGAGATGGGGGTCGCCCAGCACGTCGCCGCGGATCTGGGCGAAGAGCAGGATCGGCACGATATTCAGCGAAGAGCCGGTCAGTGCGATCGCGGTTGCGACGGCGCCGAACGCATTTGCGAAAAGCAGGGCCATAGTGCCAAGGATCGAGGGCAAAAGGATCGGGAAGGCCACGAGCCGCCAGTATTGCGCATTCGTCGCGCCGAGGATTGAGGCTGCTTCACGCCATTCGCGCTTCAGGCCGTCGAGTGCGGGTGTGATGATCAGGATCATGAGGGGAATCTGGAAGAAGAGATAGGTGATCGTCAGTCCCCAGAAGGACAGAAGATTGAAGCCGAGAAGGCGCAGATCGATGCCGAGTTGGGTCTTGAGGAAGACGGTCAACATGCCGACGGGGCCAAGCGTCGCGAGGAAGGCGAAGGCGAGCGGCACGCCGGCGAAGTTCGAGGCAACACCGGAAAATGTCAGTAGCGGGCTGCGGATCCAGGCAGGCAGTCCGCCGAGAATAACCGCGGCGGCCACGCCGAAGCCGATCAGGCAGCCGAGAATGGCCGAGGCTAGACTGATCTTGATGGAGATCCAGTAGGCGGCCATGATCGACGGGGTGAATAGGCCAAGCACGTTGTCGAAGGTGAACGAGCCGTCCGGACGCTGAAAGGCGCCGATGACGATCTTCATCGTCGGCATGATCAGGAAGAGAATCACGAAGGCTGCAAAGGGCAAGACCCCGAGCCAGTGAAGTGGAAGTTTCGTTCGTGGCCGTGCCTGATGGCCCGGGCTCACCGCCTCTGTCGACATTCGATCTGCCCCTCTGTCCGCGTTTCGACGGATCTTCTTAAAATGCGAGCGCCGCCCCGACCTTAGAAAAGATCGGGGCGGCACATCAAGGTCTCAACTTACTGAACGTTGGCGCCGACGACGCTGTCCCAGCCAGCCGTGACGGCAGCCTTGTTTGCGTCGACTTCTTCGAGCGTCGGGAAGTAGGCCTTTTCGTAGGATTCAGCCGGCGGCAGGGCGTCGAGCAGGTCCTGCGGAACCTTGCCGGCCTTGACCATGGCGTTGAAGCGGGCCGGGTGGCAGTAACCCTTCAGCCAGCCGAGCTGACCTTCGTCGGAGTACAGGTGCTCCATCCAGAGCTTCGCTGCATTTGGATGCGGTGCATAGGCCGAGATGCCCTGAACGTAGACGCCAGCGAGAACGCCCTTGTCCGGAACGACGACTTCGACCGGCGGGTTGCCGGCGAGCGTGTCACGAGCGGCGAGCGCGTTGTAGTCCCACATGACGACGATCGGGGTCGCGCCCTGAGCGAGCGTGCCGGACTTGCCGATAACAGGCACGAAGTTGCCGGCCTTGTTCATTTCGGCGAAGTAGTTGAGGCCAGCTTCTCCGGCGTCCTTGCCAGCAGCTGCGCCCGTTGCCATGCCGGCCGCGAGAACGCCGAGGATGGCCTGGTTGGAGGCGCGCGGGTCACCGGCGAGAGCGACCTGACCGGCATATTCCGGCTTCAGGAGGTCAGCCCAGTCCTTCGGGGTGTTTTCGACGAGGTCCTTGTTCACCAGGAAGGACATGACGCCGTAGTAGTCGCCGTACCAGTAGCCTTCGGCGTCCTTGATGTTGTCCGGGATTTCGTCCCAGGTGGAGACCTTGTAGGGCTGCAGAAGGCCTTCAGCCTTCATCTGCGGGCCGAAGGCGAGACCGACGTCGACGACGTCAGGAGCCTGCGGGCCCTTGTTGTCCTTGTTGGCCTTGATGGCTTCAACTTCGTCGGCTGAGCCGGCATCCGGGTTCAATTCGTTGACGGTGATTTCCGGATACTTCGCCTTGAAGGCGGCGATGACTTCGCCGTAGCCGCACCAGTCGTGGGGCAGGGCGATGGTGGTCAGCATGCCTTCCTTCTTGGCGGCTTCGATCAGCTCGGCGCTCGGCTCGGCATAGGCAACGGCCGAGCTTGTCATGACCAGCGCGGTCGTGAGCGACAGGAATTTGCGAAGATTGGTGGTCACTGTAGTTCTCCTCTTGTGTTGGAAGCGATGCGGTTCACTTATGTGGCCTTTGTTATGGTTATGTGACGGATATCGGCCTTGCGCGGTCTATCGATGATGGCCTGTATCCTGAATGATCCTCCGGTTTCTTCTCTCACCCATGTCGGGGCTTTCGGAACAGGCGTGCCTGTTCAAAAAGTCCTTCGAGTGTGTTCATGCGCTCGCGCGTCTCGTCCCAGGACGAGCTCTGCACGGCCTCGATCAGGGCTTCGACGACGAACAGCGTCACGACGGAGCTGTCCCATGCCGACGGTGCCTCGATATGGAGCTTGAAACAGTGGCGCGCATGCTGTGCCACCGGCGACATCCACTGGTCCGTAAAGACAATAATCTGTACGCCGTTGGCGCGCGCGACCTCCGCGAGCGTCGTCAGATCCGCCTCGTAGCGCCTGATGTCGAAGATCACGAGCACGTCGCCATCCTGCATATTGAGGACGTGCTGCGGCCATGAACTGGCATTCGAGGACATCAAGGTCGTCCGGGGACGGATGACCTGCATATGGGTGAAGAAGTATTCGGCAAGCGCACCCGTGATGCGTCCGCCGACGAAATAAATGCTGCGATGGCGGTCCCCGATCAGACGAGCGGCTTCATCGAAGGTCGCCGTGCGCAGTTCTCCCAGCGAGTTGCGCAGATTGGCCATGACGGCTTCAGCAAACCGGTTGAGGATGTGCCGGTTGGGAGCGTTGGCGGCCCATCGGTCGTGCTTGGCGATCGGGTTTGAGATCGTCGCCTCAAGTTCCTGGTGGAGATGCGCCTGGAACTCGGGATAGCCCTTGTAGCCGAGCTTCTGCACCATGCGGGCGACTGTCGGTGTCGACACCCGGGCATTTTCGGCAACGGTGGTGATGCTGCCCAGTCCTGAGACGGGGTAGTTCTGCAGCAGGCTTTCTGCCAGCTGCCGTTCGGCACGCGTCAGCCCATCAAAATGGGCATGGATCACGTCCGACACCGTGGTCGACGCATTCATCAAGAACCGATTGACTCCCCTCAAGCCAGTCTGTCGCCGGCTTTTTCAGGATTAAGCCTCGCTGTCACAATTGAGTCAACTGCCCTTTGAAGAGAATTTTTCAGTAGCGGATTGACAGACGCTTAACCGTGAAGAATTCTCTTCGAAAATAAATTGGGCCAACGAGCCCAGGGGAACAATCAGCATGCTCTTGAGGTCGGGGATCCTGACAGCGTTGGACGGTGAGGTGGTTGCAGTCGACAATGCGGCAGCGGCGAGCGGTCTCGTCTTCGTCTGCGAGCACGCATCTGCCGTGTTGCCGCCATCGGCAGGTGACCTGGGTCTTTCGCCGGATGCTCTATCCAGCCATATCGCCTGGGATCCGGGTGCTCTTGAGATCGCCCGCCGCCTTTCAACTGCACTCGACGGACTGCTCGTCCATCAGCGTTTTTCAAGACTGGTCTATGACTGCAATCGTCCGCCGGAGTCGCCGGCCGCCATGCCGGAAAAGAGCGAGATCTACACGATCCCGGGCAATTTGAACCTCAGTCCGGCTGAGCGTTATGCGCGGACTGCGGCACTTTACGTTCCCTTCCACGACCGGATTGCTGCCGAGATTGCGCGGATCGCCGGGGACGGCGGCAAGCCCGTCATCGTCACTGTGCATACCTTTACGCCGGTCTATTTTGGCAAGGCGCGCGAGGTCGAGATCGGAATTCTGCACGATACGGACAGTCGTCTGGCGGATGCCATGCTTGAGGCCGCAGCCGGTGGTCCTTACCGTGTTGAGCGCAACTCGCCGTATGGGCCAGAAGACGGCGTCACCCATACGCTGCGTCTGCATGCGCTGCCGCAAGGCTTCGCCAATGTCATGATCGAGGTGCGCAACGACCTGGTTCGCGACGAGGCAGGCCTTAAGGCTATCTCCGCCTATCTCGCGGACTTGATTTCAGGAGCGCTCGAAAGGGTCGCATAACTATCCGAAACGCTGGGCAAACCACATATCAAAGAGGGAACGGATGCCGGCATACGAGATGATGAGACGAGGACCGCTCAAGCGTTCCGGGCTGGCGGTAAACTGATGCCGCAAGCCCTGCAAACCTATGTGCGTATCGTGGATGCTTTCAATCGCCGCGTTGGCCGGATCGTCATGTATGGCGTCTTCGTCATGATGGGCATCCTGCTGTATTCGTCCATCTCGAAAGGCCTGTTCCTGCCGGCGCACTGGACGCTTGAAATGGCGCAGTTCGTCATGGCCGGCTACTATCTGCTCGGCGGCGCCTACTCGCTCCAGCTCGACAGTCACGTGCGCATGGATCTGCTCTATGGTCGCTGGTCGCCGAAGACCAAGGCCGTCGTCGATGTGATCACGATCATGATGCTCTTCGTTTACCTGTTCTTCCTGATGTGGGGCGGGGTGTCGAGCACCTCCTATGCGCTGCAATATGGTGAAACCAGCTACTCTTCCTGGTCGCCCTACATGGCCCCCGTGAAGATCGTCATGGTCATCGGTATCTTCCTGACCTTCCTGCAGGCGACGTCGATCTTCATCAAGGACCTCGCGGTCGCCATGGGGAGGCCGATCGCATGAGCGATTTCTTGAGCTATGAAATGATAGCGCTCCTGATGTTCTCGTCGATGATGATGTCGATGCTCACAGGGCAGCGCGTGTTTGCGACCATCGGCTTCGTCGGCGTCGTGGCGGCGGCCGTGCTCTGGGGCAATGGTGGCTTCGAGATGGGCTTTTCGGCCGGCATGAAGCTGATGAAGTGGTATCCGCTGCTGACGCTGCCGCTCTTCATCTACATGGGCTACATGCTGTCGGAATCCGGCATCGCAGAGGACCTCTACAAGGCCTTCCATGTCTGGTTCGGTGGCATGCCGGGCGGTCTGGCGGTCGGCACGATCGGGTTGATGGTCGTGATTTCCGCGATGAATGGTCTGTCGGTCGCCGGCATGGCCATCGGGGCGTCGATTGCGCTGCCGGAACTTTTGCGCCGTGGCTACGACAAGATCATGGTCTCCGGCGTCATCCAGGCCGGCAGTTCGCTCGGGATCCTGATCCCGCCGAGCGTCGTGCTGGTGCTCTATGGCATGATCGCGCGCCAGCCGGTGAGCCAGCTTTGGCTTGCGGGCGTCTTCCCTGGGCTGATGCTTGCGACGATGTTCTGCCTCTACATCATCATCCGCTGCCGTCTCAATCCAGCTCTCGGTCCGGCCCTTCCCAAAGAAGAGCGCGACATGCCGATGATCGAGAAGCTCAAACTCTTGCAGGCGGGCATCCTGCCGTTCCTCATCTTCTTCCTGATGATGGGCCTGTTCCTGATGGGCATCACCAGCCTCGTGGAAAGCTCGGCGGTCGGTGCTCTCGGCGCCCTGTTTGCTGCGTGGTACAAGGGACGCCTTTCCAAGGCAGTCTGGAACCGGGTGCTCGAGCAGACGCTCGGCATCTCCTGCATGTTCATGTGGATCATCCTGGCCGCACTCTGCTTCGGCGCCGTCTTCGATGGGCTGGGAGCCGTCAGGGCCATCGAGACTTTGCTGGTGCGTGATATCGGTCTCACGCCTTGGGAGATCCTGATCATCATGCAGCTGTCGTTCCTGGTGATGGGGGCATTTCTCGACGATACGGCGATGCTGGTCATCGTCGCGCCGCTCTACATTCCGCTCGTCGGCAAGCTCGATCTCGGCGTCGATAACGCGCTCATCTGGTACGGCGTACTCTACACGATCACCTGCCAGATCGCCTACATGACACCGCCCTTCGGCTACAATCTCTTCCTGATGAAGGCGATGGCGCCACCCGACATCCGGCTGATCGATATCTATCGGTCGGTGATCCCGTTCGTCCTGATCATGATGCTCGGCATGGTAATCATCATGATCTTTCCGCAGATCGCGACTTGGCTGCCCAGCCAGATCTATCTCAGAGGTTAGCGTTCGAATGACAAGAGGCTCGGCAAACGGGCCCGGCACCAGGACTACCCGCCGGACCTTAGGTCCTGCGGGCTTCAAAAGAAACGAAGAACAGAGGGAAACAACATGACCAACAGCAGACGTTCATTCCTGAAGACGGCCGCCATGGCCACCCCTGCCGTTCTGGCAGCCCCTTACGTCAAGGCCCAGAACGCGAAGATCACCTGGCGCCTGCAGACCTATGCCGGTGCAGCACTCGCCGAATTTGTCATCCGTCCGGCCGTCGACGCCTTCAACAAGGCGGCCAACGGTGAGATGGAGATCCAGCTCTTCACTGCAGACCAGCTCGTGCCCACAGGCGAACTGTTCCGCGCGATGCAGGCCGGCACGATCGACGCCGTCCAGTCGGACGACGACTCGATGAACTCGCCTGTTGATATCAAGGTCTTCGGCGGCTACTTCCCGTTCGCCTCGCGCTACAGCCTCGATGTGCCGACGCTGTTTTACGAATACGGCCTCGCCGAAATCTGGGATCAGGCCTATTCGGAAGTGGGCGTGAAGTGGCTCTCCGCCGGCGCCTGGGACCCGTGCAACTTCGCCACCAACAAGCCGATCACCAAACTCGATGACCTGAAGGGCCTGCGCGTCTTCACTTTCCCGACGGCCGGTCAGTTCCTGTCGCAATTCGGCGTCGTGCCGGTCACCATTCCGTTCGAAGACGTGCCGGTTGCCATGCAGACGGGTGAAATCGACGCGATCGCCTGGTCCGGCATCACCGAAGTCTTCACCTCGGGCTGGGTCGACGTGACCAAGTACTTCCTGACCAACAATGTGTCGGGCGGCTGGTGCGGTTCGTTCTTCGCAAATGCCGATCGCTGGAACGAGGTCCCGCCACACCTGCAGACCCTGTGGCAGATGTGCATGGATTCCTCCCACTACAAGCGTCTGCACTGGTACTGGGGTGGCGAAGCCCGGCTCCGCGCCGAGGGTGGCCGCCTGGAACTCACCAGCATCCCGGATGCCGAATGGAAGTCGGTCGAAGATGCGGCCCTCGTCTTCTGGGACGAAGTCGCCAAGCAGACCGAGCGCACCGGCAAGGTCGTCGAGATCCTCAAGAAGTACAATTCCGACATGGAAAAGGCCGGCAAGCCCTATCGTTACGGCTGATCACACGCAATGGCGATCCGGCTTCTGCCGGGTCGCCTTCACAAAACAAGACGGCATGAGCCAATCGCTGCCCTGGGAACACCGAGATGACCACGTACACATTCGAAGAGTTGAAAAAAGACGTCGCAGAAGGGCGCATCGACACGGTTCTGGCGTGTCAGGTGGACATGCAGGGCCGATTGATGGGCAAGCGGTTCCAGGCGGAGTTCTTCGTCGAGAGCGCTTACAAGGAAACCCATAGCTGCAACTACCTGCTCGCCACCGACATGGAGATGGAAACTGTCTCCGGCTACAAGGCGACCAGCTGGGAAAAGGGTTACGGCGACTACACGATGAAGCCGGATCTTTCGACCCTTCGCCGCATTCCCTGGCTCGAAGGCACAGCGCTGGTTCTCTGCGACATGCTCGACCACGCCACCCATGCGGAAGTGCCGCATTCGCCGCGCGCGATCCTGAAGAGGCAGGTCGCCCGGCTTGAGGCCATGGGCATGAAGGCCTTCATGGCGACCGAACTCGAATTCTTCCTCTTCGATCAGACCTATGACGAGGCGCGGCTCTCCGGCTATCGCGACCTGAAAACGGTCTCGGGCTACAACGAGGACTACCACATCTTCCAGACGACCAAGGAAGAGGACGTGATGCGGGCGATCCGAAAGGGCCTGCAGGGGGCGGGTATCCCGGTTGAGAATTCCAAGGGCGAGGCGTCTGCCGGTCAGGAAGAGATCAATGTCCGCTATGCCGACGTGCTGACCATGGCGGACCGGCACGTGATCATCAAGAATGGCTGCAAGGAGATTGCCTGGTCGAAGGGCAAGGCCATCACCTTCCTCGCCAAGTGGCATTACAATGCTGCCGGGTCTTCCTCGCATATCCACCAGTCTCTCTGGTCTGCCGATGGCAAGACGCCGCTGTTCTTCGATAAGAATGGCGAATACGGCATGTCCGAGACCATGAAGCACTACATGGCCGGGTTGCTTGCCCATGCCAGCGATTTCACCTATTTCCTGGCTCCTTACATCAACTCCTACAAGCGCTTCGTCGCCGGCACGTTTGCGCCGACCAAGGCGATCTGGTCGAAGGACAATCGCACCGCCGGCTACCGCTTGTGCGGCGAGCAGAGCAAGGGCATCCGCGTCGAATGCCGCGTGGGTGGTTCCGATCTCAACCCGTATCTCGCCATGGCAGCACTGCTCGCCGCCGGGATCGACGGCATCGAGAAAAAGATGGCGCTCGAGCCGGAATTCTCGGGCGATGCCTATGGCGCAAAGGAGGCTCGCGAGATTCCTCGTACTTTGCGGGCGGCTGCGGAAACGCTTCGCGGGTCGCAGATGCTGCGGGCTGCTTTCGGCGACGACGTCGTGGATCACTACGTTCGCGCCGCAGAGTGGGAGCAGGAAGAATATGATCGCCGGATCACGGACTGGGAGGTGGCGCGCGGCTTCGAGCGCGCGTGACCAAAGGCGGCCTTGAGCCCGCCACGATCCCCGGCGTAAGGGTGGAAACAAGGACAGCGGCTGCGGCCGCTGTCATCTCGTTCTAGAACAACAGGAAGACGATCATGACCATGATCCAATGCATTTCGCCGATCGATGGATCGGTTTACGCGGAGCGACCGGCGATGTCGCTGGAAGCGGCAAGCGAGGCCGTGGCTCGTGCGCGCAAGGCGCAGAAGGCCTGGGCGCGCCGGCCGCTTGAGGACCGCGTTCAGCTGGTGCTGAAGGGCGTTGCCCGCCTCAACGAGATGGCGGACGAAGTGGTGCCGGAACTGGCCCATATGATGGGCCGTCCGGTGCGCTACGGCGGCGAATACAAGGGCTTCAACGAGCGCTCCAACTATGTCGCGGCGATTGCTGCCGACTCGCTTGCGCCACTGGTCGTGGAAGCAAGTGACACGTTCGAGCGTCGCATCGAGCGCGAGCCGCATGGCGTCGTCTTCGTCATCGCGCCGTGGAACTATCCTTACATGACCGCGATCAACACGATCGCGCCGGCGCTGATGGCGGGCAACACCGTCGTCCTCAAGCATGCGACCCAGACGCTTCTCGTCGGCGAGCGCATGGTGCGGGCTTTCGTTGAGGCGGGTGTTCCGGATGATGTCTTCATCAACCTCTTCCTCGACCATGCCACGACGTCCGCCCTGATCGCAGCGGGCAATTTCAACTTCATCAATTTCACCGGTTCGGTCGAAGGCGGGCGTTCCATCGAACGGGCCGCTGCCGGTACCTTTGCCGGTCTCGGCCTGGAGCTCGGCGGCAAGGACCCCGGTTACGTCATGGAAGACGCGGATCTCGATGCTGCCGTCGATACGTTGATGGATGGCGCAACCTATAATTCCGGCCAGTGCTGCTGCGGCATCGAGCGCATCTATGTGCATGAGAGCCTCTACGACGCCTTCGTCGAGAAGTCGGTCGCCTGGGTGTCGAACTACAAGCTCGGCAATCCGCTGGATGCCGAAACGACGCTCGGGCCGATGGCCAACAAGCGTTTCGCCAAGGTGGTGCGCGAGCAGATCGCCGATGCCGTGTCGAAGGGTGCGAAGGCGCTGGTCGATCCGAAGCTTTTCCCGGCCGATGACGGCGGCGCCTATATCATGCCGCAGGTCCTGGTGAACGTAGATCATTCCATGGCCTTTATGAAGGACGAGACCTTTGGTCCGGCCGTCGGTATCATGAAGGTGAAGAGCGACGACGAGGCGCTCGGTCTGATGAACGACAGCCCCTATGGCCTCACTGCCTCGCTCTGGACGCAAGACCCCGAACGCGCTGCCCGCATCGGCCGCGATATCGAGACCGGCACCGTGTTCATGAACCGCGCCGATTACCTCGACCCGGCGCTTTGCTGGACCGGCGTCAAGGAAACCGGCAAGGGCGGCTCGCTGTCAGTCCTCGGCTTCCAGAATCTTACCCGTCCCAAATCCTATCACCTGAAGAAAGTCACCAAATGAACATCGTCGCCAATTGGAGCTATCCCACCGCCATCAAGATGGGACGTGGCCGCATCAAGGAACTGGCGGACGCTTGCAAGTCGCTCGGCATGAAGAAGCCGCTCCTGATCACCGACCGGGGGCTTGCCCCGATGGCGATCACCCAGACGGCGCTCGATGTGCTGGAAGAGGCAGGCCTTGGTCGAGCGCTCTTTGCCGATGTCGATCCGAACCCGAATGAGAAGAACCTCGAAGCCGGTATCAAGGCCTACAAGGATGGTGGCCATGATGGCGTGGTTGCCTTCGGCGGCGGCTCGGGCCTCGACCTTGGCAAGTGCGTGGCGTTCATGGCCGGCCAGACCCGGCCGGTCTGGGACTTCGAGGATATCGGCGACTGGTGGACGCGGGCCAATTCCGATGCGATCGCGCCGATAGTTGCCGTGCCGACCACCGCGGGTACCGGATCGGAAGTCGGTCGCGCTTCGGTCATCACCAATTCCGAAACCCATGTGAAGAAGATCATCTTCCATCCAAAGTTCCTGCCCGGCGTCGTCATTTGCGACCCTGAACTGACCGTCGGCATGCCGAAGATGATCACCGCCGGAACGGGCATGGATGCCTTCGCGCACTGCCTCGAAGCCTATTCCTCGCCTTTCTATCACCCGATGAGCCAAGGCATCGCGCTCGAAGGCATGCGGCTGGTCAAGGAATTCCTGCCGCGCGCCTACAAGGACGGCACCGACATCGAAGCCCGCACCAACATGATGTCGGCGGCTGCCATGGGCGCTGTTGCCTTCCAGAAGGGGCTCGGTGCCATCCACGCGCTGTCGCATCCGATCGGCGCCGTCTACAATACCCATCACGGCATGACGAACGCGGTTGTGATGCCTCCGGTGCTGAAGTTCAACCGTCACGTCATCGAGGATCGCATCGAGCGGGCTGCCGCCTATCTCGGCATCGCGGGTGGCTTCGACGGCTTCTATGACTACGTGCTTTCACTCCGTGCGGAGCTGCATGTGCCGGAAAACCTCACGGCCATGGGCATCGCCAATGACCGGATCGACGAACTCTCCGCCATGGCGATCGAGGATCCCAGCGCCGGCGGCAATCCGGTGAAGATGACTCTCGAAAACACCAAGCAGCTCTTTGCCGACTGCTTCTGATCTCAAGCGTCGCTCGCTGAAAGGCCCCGGCATGTCGTGCCGGGGCCTTTCGAGTCATTCTGTCGGGCCGAGCTTCTGCCTGCCCATTCCTATCTGCGAATATACTAGGGTTTTCCGTCGCTTCTCCCCATTAAGGGGGAGGGGGAGCTGGTGCTCGTTTCCAGTTTGTTAACCATGTTTGGGCCATGATGACTGCATGTGGCGCCGATGACGCAGGTTGCCAAAGAGCGATGAGCCGCTCGGATCCGACCTCCCAAGGAAACAGCATGCCAGTCATTTCTTTTGCCAATGCCAAGGGTGGTGCCGGCAAGACCACCGCAGCCCTTCTACTCGCCACCGAGCTGGCCCATCAAGGATATCGCGTCGCCATCCTTGATGCCGATCCGCAGCGCTGGATCACCCAGTGGCACGAGATCTCGGGTCCGCAGCGCAACATCCAGGTGGTCTCCGAGGTTACGGTCGCTTCCGTCCAGGGCCATATCCGCGAGCTTTCGCGCAGCAACGACTACATCATCATGGATCTGGCCGGTGCGCGTGATGCCATGGTAACAACCGCGATCGGTCTCTCCGATCACGTGATGATCCCGGTCCAGGGCTGCGCCATGGATGCCAAGGGTGGCGCCCAGATCCTCGACCTGATCAAGCTGATGGAAGATGCGGGCAACCTCGTCATTCCGCATTCGGTCGTTCTCACACGCGTCACCTCCATGGTGACGACGCGCGCGCTTCTGACCATCAAGGGGCTGCTGGCTGCCCGCGGCGTCAATGTCATCAACACGCCGATTGCCGAGCGCAGCGCCTATCGCGAGATCTTCGACTGTGGTGGCACGCTGTATTCGATGGATATGGCGAAAATCAGCAATCTCGACAAGGCTCAGGACAATGCCAAGGCCTTTGCCACCGAGGTCATGCGCCTGCTGCCGGTCAAGGTGATCCGCTCCAACGAGCCGCGCCGCCTGTTCCGTCTGGTTCGATCAGCCGCCTGAGCCGCTCGCGTCCAAAATTCCAAAAACGAAGAGACCGCCGGTGCTGCCGGCGGTCTCTTCGTATTCAGATCTGAGTCTGTTATTGCGCAAGCGCGTCTCGAAGGCTTTGCGTCTTACTCGACAAATTCCACCGTTACGCCCGGCTTCACCATCTTGGCCAGTTCCGTGGCGTCCCAGTTGGTCAGGCGAATACAGCCATGGCTCTGGGTGCGGCCGATCTTGGAAGGCTCGGGGGTGCCGTGGATGCCGTAGGTGGGCTTGGACAGCGCCAGCCAGACCGTTCCGACAGGGCCGTTCGGGCCAGGCGGGATCTGCAGGATCTGGGTGTTGTTGCCCTGCTGGAAATTGATCTTCGGATTGTAGGTGTAGCCTGGATTGAGAGCGATGCGTTCGATCGTGACCGTGCCGGACGGGGAAGGGGTGTCTGCGGAGCCGATGCTGGCCGGATAGGCGGCAATGAGGCCGCCATCTTCGCCATAGGCGAAGACCTGCTTCAGACCCTTGTTGGCGACGATGCGTGTCACGTTGCCTTTCTTGTACGGGCCGGGCTCGACCACCTTGATCGTCGTGCCCGGGATCGAAAAATCGACGCCGGGGTTGAGTTCGCGCAGATAGCCCTCGTCCATGTGGAAGCGCTCGGCGAGCATCTCGGCCGTCGAGGTGTAGGACATGGCCGGAAGCTGTGCCTTGTGAGCGTAGTCGTCGGGGATCGACGCAACGAACGGGCCGGCCGCATCGCCGGCAGTGATCGTATAGCTCTTGATCGCCAGGCCGCCGGAGAGGCGCAGGCGTTCCAGGATGTCATCGGCATTGTTCGGGTCGAGTGTCTCGCCGGTCATCTGCTCCCAGGCGACGATCGCCTTGTTGACGTTCTGGCCCATCTTGCCGTCGATGACGCCGGGCGAAATGCCTTCGCGGTCGAGGAACACCTGCAGGGCGGTGATCTCCAGGCGGGACAGATTGCTCTTGACCGGGATTTCCGGCGTCACCGTGCGTGCCGGGGCTGTGTCGGCGGGTGCGGGAAGGTCCGGGCCGCCATACGGCATGTCCTGGGGCATGCCCTCGAGTGGCAGACTGTCACGCGGGTCGATGTCGGGAATGGAGGCGGTCGTGACGTCGTCGTCCCAGCCTCGCGGCGCCGGCTCGGCATAGGGATCGTAGACGCCGGGCAGGCCACGGTTTCCACCCCGCTGGCGGGGAGGATAATAGCTTTCAGCCGGGATCTCAGTCGCGACGAGATTGCCTCTGCGGTCAATCAGCACAGTGCGGCCCATCCGGTCGCGGCTGATCATGACTTCGCCGACCTCCGGGACATAGTCGAGGATATCGCCTTCCGGCGAGACGAGCAGCATCTGGGAGTGGCGATCGTCATACACCGATTGTGCCGATGCAGTGCTCACCGAGGTGAGGGAGGCGGCGGCCAAAACCGCAAGTATCAAGCTAGATTTCCTGAAGTCGAACACGATTCGGTTTCCTCGTCTGAGCCGGCGACAAACGCGATAAATTTGACACTAATGTGGAAAAGGTGAATTCATAATGAATTGAGAGTTAACTCGCTGTGGGGGCGGAAGAGATAACCGGGCTGGATGCAGGGTCGCAGTGCCGGGTTGAGGGGGGACAATGCAGGATAGACTGAGGATGGAGGCATTCATGCCCTTCCGGCTTTTGCGCGTGGCCGAAAGCGTTGACCACGGCTTCACGCAATTCTGCGGCCCGGAAGACGAGCTGTCCTGGTCCGAATGGCAGGTTCTCTGGTCGCTGGGTGAACACACGCCGACGACGGCGAAGGCCATCTCCTCCCATTCGGGTCTGTCCAAGACCAAAATCAGCCGTGCTGTGAAAGTGCTGGAGGACAAGGGTTATCTCATTCGCAAGAAGGATCGATCGGACCGGCGCTTTGAACTTCTGTCTCTAACGCAGAAGGGGCAGCACAGGTTCGAGCGCCTTGCCGACGAAGCGGGTGCCTTCCAGCGGTGGCTTGAGCGCAGCGTCAACATCGCCTATCTCTCCTCGCTCGACAGCGGGCTCGTCGGCTTGGAGGATCTCATTTCCACCGGTCACCTCAGGGCTCCGCATCGGCAGGCCGAGGAACCTCTTGCATGATCACTTTTTCCGGTCCCAAGGGACCGCGTCTGGCGCTCGACGAGAGCTCGGTATTCGATATCGGCTCCTGCGTCGTCGAGGGCGTCGATCTGTCACCCGGCCGGGCGATCCCCGATGACGGCGATCCGCGAATCGATCATTCCCTGGAAGGGTTCCTGTTCACCTGCGGTCCCGACCATATCCGTCATCGAGAGCCGATCGCGGGCACGGACCGGCACTTTCCTCTGCACGGCTCATTCTCCGCCAGCCAGGCGCATTCGATCGAGATGACGGTCGAGGGGGAGGATCTCGTTGCGCGGGCCGTGGTCGATGTGACGCTTGCGGCTGGCGGCCATGCGCATTTGCGGCGGCAATGGCGGCTGAAAGCGGAGAGCGGCGAGGTGCAGCTTTCCGATACAGTCGTGAATGTCGGCGAAACCGCCTTTCCGACCTTTCTGATGTATCACATAAACCTGGGCGCCAAGCACTTCGACGACGAAACGCAGCTCGAAGGGGCGATGCTTGACGGCGGCGGCTTTCCTTGGACCTTCGGCGAAGCGGAGGGTGGCATCTTCTGCGTGCCCGCGGGCCATGGCGGCTGGGCGGAACTGCGTCTGGGACCGATCGCCGCGATTGGCGGCAAGCGGCTGAATGTCCGCTTTCGAACCGATACGCTGCCGCATCTGCAGGTGTGGCGAAACCAGAAGGCGCCTGCGCATGTGCTCGGCATCGAGCCCGTGTCGCATCGCTGGGTCGGGCGTGCCGAGCTCGAGGCCGCCGGCGAATTCAACATCCTGCAGCCGGGCGAAAGCCGCGACTATGGGTTTGCATTTTCCTTCGTCTGAATACCGATCGGTTATCCCCCCGCGATTGACGCTCAGGAACGCCCGTCGTAGATGTTTGGCCCCAAGGAAACTGACGAGGAGCCCCGATGAACATCCGTGAGATCAACGAGGAATATTCGGTCAGCGGCCAGATCACGGTCGACGAGGTCGACGAGATCAAGGCGCTCGGCTTCAAGTCCATCGTCTGCCATCGCCCCGATGGCGAGGAGTTCGGCCAGCCGGAATTCGCAGCGGTTGCCAAACGCGCCGAAGAACTGGGCCTCAAGATCAAGCATGTGCCGGTCGGACCGATGGGCGTCACACCTGACGCGGTCGCCGACATGGTCGATGCGCTGGAAGAATTCGAGCGCCCGATGCTCGGCTACTGCCGTTCCGGCGCCCGCTCGACGGCGACCTACGAACACGCACAGCGCCAGCGCGGCTGATTTCCCATTTCCGATTTTGCGGCCGGACCATCTCGTTCCGGCCGTCTGTCTTCGTTCACCAGTCTCAAGCAGGAGTATCCCCATGAGCATCAAGCGTATCGAGCCCGGCAAGCGCATGAGCGGCGCCGTCGTCCACGGCAACACCGTCTACCTCGCAGGCCAGGTTGGCGAAGGCTCGACCGTGACCGAGCAGTCGAAGTCGGCACTCGCCGAAGTCGACCGCCTGCTGGCTGCCGCCGGTTCGGACAAGTCGAAGATCCTGCAGACGATCATCTACCTCTCGGACATGTCGACCTTCGGCGAAATGAACGCCGTCTGGGAAGCCTGGATCGACCCGGCCAACCCGCCGGCCCGCGCAACAAGCGGCGCGCCGCTTGCGACCCCTGACTATCTGGTCGAATTCATTGTCACGGCTGCTGTCTGATCTTTCAGGGCAATGTCTGAAATGCAAAAGGCCGGGAGCGATCCCGGCTTTTTGTTGTTTTTACAAATGCTTGCTCAGGGTTCACAGTTTCGCGGTCGCACCGGACTTGCGTCGCTGGCCAAGAAGCCAGCGATACAGGCGTCCGTCTATGGAGAGTAGTCCAAGCGCTATCAGGCTCATGCCAACGAAATGGTTGGATGCCAATCGTTCGCCGAGGAACAGATAGCCAAGTAGGATGGCGCTGACGGGGATCAGCAGGGTTACGAGAGAACTGTTGATCGCGCCGCCGACCGCCAGGATGTGGAAGAAGATGATATAGGCGAGTGCCGTGGACAGCAGACCGAGGCCGATAAGCGCGGCGATTGTCGTCACTCCCGGCATCGGCAGATGCCAGGGCGTGTCGACCAGCGTAACCATGGGTATCATCAGCAGCGTTGTCGCCGACACCTGTCCGAATGCACTGGTGGCCGGCGAGATGCCCATGCGCCGGAAGCGCCTGCCGAAGACACTGGCAAAGCCATAGGACAGGGCTGCACCGAGGCAGGCAAGAATCGGCAGGAGCGGCAGGCCCTCGGTCTTTACGCCGTTTCCGGCCATCAGTACCGCCACACCCGAAAATTCAAGCGCGATGCCCACGAGCTTGTTGCGAGTCATGCCTTCGTCTGCTGTCAGAAAATGCGCGACGAGGATGGAGAAGATCGGCGTGGTCGCGTTGAGGATCGAGGCCAGACCGCTGGCAATCTGGGTCTGCCCCCAGGATAGAAGCGTGAAGGGAATGAGGTTGTTGAGGAGCCCCATGCCGAAGAAGGCGGTCCAGGTGGTCGCATCTTTAGGAATTGGCTGGCGGCGGATGCGCAAATAGCTAAGCAGAGCCAATGCTGCGATCGCCACACGGGCCAGAACCACCGTGAGCGGCGGCAACTCTGAAAGGGCGACTTTGGAAAAGAAGAAGGAGCCGCCCCACAGAACGGACAGTGCCAAGAGTAGAGCCCAGCCGGTAAGGCTCATGGATTGGTTCTGCTGCATCCGAAAGGTTCCGTCGTGGATCGGTTGGCCATGTGTGGCCCGCCGGGCCAAGGTTTGCTCGCCGGATTCGGACTCTGTCCTTTTGACGCTCCGAACGCTGGTGTAATCTCGCATCATGAGCTTGGATATCCACCAATGTGAGCAGGCATGGCTTGCGCGTGATCCGCAGTTTGACGGCCGATTCTTCATTGGCGTTCGAACAACCGCGATCTATTGCCGCTGCGTCTGTCCGGTGCGCCAGCCCTTTCGCTGCAATATCGAGTTCCTCCCGAGTGCGGCAGCGGCCGAACTTGCCGGCTATCGGCCTTGTCTGCGCTGCCGTCCGGAAACGGCGCCTTTCAGTTCAGCATGGAAGGGCAGTGCGGCAATCGTGGAAAGGGCAGCAAGACTGATCCGCGACGAAGGCGCACTCGATGCGCCGGATGCGACCGTGGAGGCGCTTGCGGCCCGCGTCGGGGTCGGCGGGCGGCATCTCTCGCGGCTGTTTCAGAAGCATCTCGGCGCAAGCCCGCTCCAGGTGGCGAAAACGGCGCGGGTGCAACGCGCCAAGCGCTTGCTGACCGGCACGGATATGCCGATCACCGAGATTGCGCTGCAGGCGGGTTTTGGAAGCGTCAGGCGGTTCAATGCCGTTTTTCAGGAGGTTTACAAACGACCACCGACGGTGATCAAACGGAGTTCGTCGCCGCGCCCATCGTGATTGCCCCTTGTTGCGCGGAGACCTCTGCGCAACCAAGAGAATGGCCGGGGATGAGCCGGCCATTCTGTTTTGATTCAACGGCCTGTCAGGCCTTGTTGCGAATTTGAGTCAGCGTCCTTGTCGGCGTGATCGCCTCCGGGTCGAGCTTGATCTCGATGACCGCGGGCTTGCCGGAAGCGCGGGCGCGCAGGAAGGCGGGGGCGAAGTCTTCGGTCTTTTCCACCGTTTCGCCGTGGCCGCCATAGGCTTTGGCGAGAGCCGCGAAGTCGGGGTTGGTCAGATCTGTGGCGCTGACGCGGCCCGGATATTCGCGCTCCTGATGCATGCGGATCGTGCCGTACATGCCGTTGTTGATCACAAGCGTGATGATCGGCAGGTTGTAGCGGATGGCGGTCGCGAATTCCTGACCATGCATCATGAAACAGCCGTCTCCGGCAAAGCAGATGACCTCACGCTCCGGGAAGAGTTGCTTGGCAGCGACGGCTGCCGGAAGGCCATAGCCCATGGAGCCGGAGGTCGGGGCGGCCTGGGTGTCGAAGGCCTGGAAGCGGTGGAAGCGATGCAGCCAGGTGGCATAGTTGCCGGCGCCATTGGTAAAGATTGCGTCCTTCGGGGTGTTTGCTTCGATCCATTCCATGATCGGCCCCATCTGCACGGCGCCGGGGCCGGCCTTGGGCGGCGTCGACCAGGCGAGATAGGCGGCGTGCATCGTCTGCGTGCGCTCGGCCCATACAGGGGCGGCTGGTGCCTCTAGCGAAACAAGCGCGTAGATGAATTCCTCAGGTGCGGCACAGATGGCGAGGTCGGCGCGGTAGACGCGGCCGAGTTCGGACGGGTCCGGGTGGATGTGGACCAGTTTTTGCGCCGGGTAGGGGATGTCCATCAGCGTGTAGGAGGAGGAGGGCATTTCCGAGAAGCGGCCGCCGAGCAGGATCAGGAGATCGGCCTCCTTCACTTCCTTCGCCAGCGCTGGGTTGATGCCAATGCCGACGTCGCCGGCATAAGACGGGTGCAGGTGATCGAAGAGCATCTGGCGGCGGAAGGAGCAGCCGACCGGCAGCTTGAACCTTTCCGCAAAAGTCTGGATGCCTGCGACCGAGGTTTCGCTCCAGCGGGTGCCGCCGAGAACAACCATCGGGCGCTTGGCAGTCTTCAACATTTCGCCGAGGGCGGCGATCTGGCTTGGGCCGGGATGGGCCTCGACGGGCGTGTAGGGCTTCGCTTCCGGCGCGTCGACTTCGTCAAGCAGCATGTCTTCCGGCAGCGTCAGCACGACCGGGCCGGGGCGACCAGAAGTTGCGACGGCAAAGGCGCGTGTAACGAATTCCGGGATGCGGCGGGCGTCGTCGATCTCGCCGACCCATTTGGCGAATTCGGTGAAGGCGCGGCGGTATTCGACCTCCTGGAAGGCTTCGCGCTCCTTCATGTCACGGCCGATCTGGCCGATGAACAGGATCATCGGGATCGAATCCTGCTTTGCGACATGCAGGCCGGCAGAGGCATTGGTGGCGCCCGGACCACGGGTCACCATGCAGATGCCGGGCTTGCCGGTGAGGCGGCCCCAGGTGTCGGCCATCATCGCAGCGCCGCCTTCCTGGCGGCAGACCAGCGTCTCGATGCCGCTGTCCTTCAGCGCGTCGAGCACGGCCAGATAGCTTTCGCCGGGAACGCAGGACACGCGCTCGACGCCGTTGGCCTTCAAGGCTTCGACGATCAGGGCTCCGCCGGTTCTCTTCATTTCGTCTTCCTTTCCAGCTCGGCCAGTTCGGCCAGAATTTCGTTTCCGTGCTCGCCGATGCGCGGGCTCGGGCGCTCGTAACGCAGGGGTGTCTCGGAGAGCACGATCGGCGTGCGCACGCTCGGGATCACGGTGCCCTTGCCGTCGGTGAGGTCGATCTTCAACCCGCGCGCCTGGACCTGCGGGTCGGCGAACATTTCCTCGATCGAGTTGATCGGCCCGGCCGGCACGGCATTGGCCTCGCAGGCGGACAGCAGGTCGCGCTTCTGCCACTTCATGGTCTCTGCCGTGACGATGCGGCGAACCTCGACCTTGTTGGCGACGCGGGCCTTGTTGGTGGCGAAGCGTTCGTCATCGGCGATGGCAGGAATGCCGAGGATGGTGCAGAGGCGCTTGAATTGGCCGTCATTGCCGACGGCGAGGATCAGATGGCCGTCTGCTGTCGGCACGACTTCATAGGGGCTGATGTTCGGATGGGCATTGCCGAGCCGGGTTGGGGGCTTTCCGGAGATCAGGTAGTTCATGTTCTGGTTGGCGAGCACCGCCGACATGACGTCGAGCAGGGCCATGTCGACGAACTGGCCCTTGCCGGTTTTCATGACGTGGATCAGGGCGGCCTGGATCGCGGTCACGGCATAGATGCCGGTGAAGATGTCCGCGATGGCAACGCCTGCCTTCATCGGCTCGCCGTCCTTTTCGCCCGTGATCGACATGAAGCCGGACATGCCCTGGACGATGTAGTCATAGCCGGCGAAATCTGCATAGGGGCCGTTCTGGCCGAAGCCGGTGATCGAGCAGTAGACGAGCTTGGGGTTGATCGCTTTCAGGCTCGCGTAGTCGAGGCCGTATTTCTCAAGGCCACCGCGCTTGAAGTTTTCGATGACCACATCGGCAGAAGCGCAGAGGCGGCGGACAATTTCCTGACCTTCGGGTGTCTTCAGATCGACCGCGATCGAGCGCTTGTTGCGGTTGGTCGAATGGTAATAGGCGGCCGAGAGGTTCTCGCCATCGGCGCCTTCGACGAAGGGAGGCCCCCAGGCGCGGGTATCGTCGCCACCTTCGGGGTTTTCGACTTTAATCACGTCGGCGCCGAGATCGGCGAGCATCTGGCCTGCCCAGGGGCCTGCGAGTACACGGGCGAGTTCGATCACACGGATGCCGTTGAGCGGGGCAGGGGCGGAGGGCTTGGGCGTCATTGCGCGATCCTGTGCGGCGTCGTCAGATCAGGCGATCCGACAAAATTGGATCTCCTGCCATGACAAGAACTGCTATCGACAGAGCTATATCGCCCCATTTTGCCATTCGCACCTGATATTCTCTCATGGCATCATTCCGTTTCGGCAAGATCTGGCCAGATCAGGGGCCGAGATTGGCGAGCCAAGCGAGAAAATCGGCAATCGGTTTTTCGCGACCGATCTCGTTCAGCGTCTCATGGCGCATGCCGTCATAGACAGTGGTTTCGACATCCGTCATGCCGACATCGAGCATGCGTTGGCCGAGCCAGCGGATCTCGCGGCCCATGTTGGTCGCGGGGTCCTCAGCGCCGCCGACCAGATAGACGGGGAGGCGTGGCGGCAGGCGCTCGAGACGTTCGGGGGCGGCGCCTGCGAAAGTCAGGCGAAAGATATCGCGCCACATCGAGACGCTGGCATCGAAGCCGCAGAGCGGATCGGCGATATAGGCGTCGACCTCGCGGGCGTCATGCGACAGCCAGTCGAAGGGGGTGCGATGGCCCTTGATGGCGCGGCCCCAGGCGGCAAAGGTGGCCTTCGGCAGGATGAGGGAGGGGACGTCCGAGCCCTTCAACATCTGTTCGAGAGAAAGCACGCCCTGCGCAACCCGTCCGGCAAGGCCGGGATTGAAGTTGGAATTCCAGATCGTCAGGGCATGAAAGGCTTGTGGGTGCTCCGTCGCGACGTTGAGCGCGATCAGGCCGCCCATGGAGTGACCGAAGAGGATGACCGGGAGCCCGGGATGGGTTTCGACGGCAAGCTCGCGCATGGCCATGACGTCGGCGATGACCTTTGCGACGCCGTCGCGGCGCGCGAACAATCCGAGTTGAGCGTCCGGTGCCGTCGTCTCGCCGTGTCCCCGGTGATCATGGGCAAAGACGTGGTAGCCTTGGGCGGCGAGAGCCGAGGCGAATTCCTCGTAGCGCCGCGAATGTTCCGCCAGGCCGTGGCAGATAACGACGATACCGCGAGGCACGGTCGTCGATGGCTGGTGGTGATAGGCCAGTCGCGCGCCTGATGGTGATTGGTGTAAGGCAAGATCTGAAAACATTTGGTTCCCCCGATAGCGCGATAGGAGGTCATTTCTCTGCCATGCGCAATAGCGTCAATGGCTTGACCCCGGATGCGCGAACAAGCCGGCGAAGAACGAACCCGGCCGACGAGGCGGGGAGTGCGCAATGATCTGAAGCTTGCGAGAACTGCTGTATTTCTCGGCAGTTTTTTGTGCGCCGCATTGCCCCAAGGACGCAATTCGCCTACATAGCGGGCCAATTCCCATTCCCGCCGGAGCAAGACCCCATGGCACGCCAGTTCATCTATCACATGTCGGGACTTAGCAAGTCCTACGGCGCAAAGAAGATTCTCGAGAACATCCATCTCTCGTTCTATCCCGATGCCAAGATCGGTATCCTCGGCCCGAACGGTGCGGGTAAGTCGACCGTGCTGCGCATCATCGCCGGTCAGGACAAGGAGTACACGGGTGAAGCCTGGCTCGCCGAAGGTGCGACCGTGGGTTATCTCGAGCAGGAACCGCATCTCGATCCCGCGAAGAACGCCTTCGAGAACGTCATGGAAGGCGTGGCCGACAAGCAGGCCGTGCTCGATCGCTACAACGAGCTGATGATGAACTATTCCGACGAGACGGCGGAAGAGGGCTCCAAGCTTCAGGACATCATCGACAGCCAGAACCTCTGGGACCTCGAACAGCAGGTCGAAATGGCGATGGAAGCGCTGCGCTGCCCGCCGAAGGACGCAGACGTCACGCTTCTTTCGGGTGGTGAGCGCCGTCGTATCGCGCTTTGCCGTCTGCTGCTCTCACAGCCTGACCTGCTCTTGCTCGACGAACCGACCAACCACTTGGACGCCGAGACGATCGCCTGGCTTGAAAAGCACCTGCGCGACTATCCGGGCGCCGTGATGATGATCACCCACGATCGCTACTTCCTCGACAACGTCACCGGCTGGATCCTCGAACTCGACCGCGGCCGTGGCATTCCCTACGAAGGCAACTATTCGGCTTACCTGCAGGCGAAGGCCAAGCGCATGCTTCAGGAAAACCGCGAAGAGGCCGGTCGCCAGAAGGCGATTTCGCGCGAACAGGAATGGATCGCATCCAGCCCGAAGGCGCGTCAGGCCAAGTCCAAGGCCCGTATCAAGGCCTATGAGCAGTTGGTGGATGCCGCCGAAGGCATTCGTCCCGGCGATGCGCAGATCATCATTCCGGTCTCCGAGCGTCTCGGCAATGTCGTCATCGAGCTCGACGGTATCACCAAGGGCTTCGAGGGGCGTACGCTGATCAACGATCTGTCGATCAAGCTGCCGCCTGGTGGCATCGTCGGCATTATCGGTCCGAACGGCGCCGGCAAGTCGACGCTGTTCAAGATGATCACCGGTCAGGAAAAGCCGGATGCGGGTTCGATCCGTATCGGTGACACCGTGCATCTCGGTTATGTCGACCAGAGCCGCGACTCGCTCGATCCCAACAAGACGGTATGGGAAGAGATCTCCGGCGGCGCCGAAGTCATCAAGCTCGGCAAGTTCGACATGAACTCCCGCGCCTATTGCGGCGCCTTCAACTTCAAGGGCGGCGACCAGCAGCAGAAGGTCGGCAATCTTTCCGGCGGTCAGCGCAACCGCGTTCACCTGGCCAAGATGCTGAAGGCCGGCGGCAACGTTCTTCTGCTCGACGAACCGACCAACGACCTTGATACGGAAACGCTCGGTGCTCTTGAAACTGCGCTCGAAAACTTCGCCGGTTGCGCGATCATCATCTCTCACGATCGCATGTTCCTCGACCGTCTGGCGACCCATATCCTCGCCTTTGAAGGCGACGGGCATGTCGAATGGTTCGAAGGCAACTTCGAAGACTACGAACAGGACAAGATCCGTCGTCTCGGCCCCGATGCGCTGAACCCGGGCAGCCAGGCCTACAAGCGCCTGACGCGCTAAACCCGAACGGGTTATCTGGTTAACTTCGAAGCATGATCAATGTGGCTCGCAATGTTTGCGAGCCACATTGCGTTTGGGATACTCGAAACGACTTGCGTCAATATATCTGCTTATTGCTATAAACTGACTGTAAACAGTTTGCGTGTCATACCAATTGCGAGGGGCTGCGCATCAGGCGCAGTGGGAATTGGCAGGAGACGACATCAGGTCCGCCTTCTCTGTCTGGAGGGAACTGACAGGTGTCTATCCTGGGAAGAATTTCATTTCAAAAAGCACTGACCCTGATTGCGTTGGTGCCGTTGCTTGCCGTCACCGGTCTCGGTGGCGCGGCGGGCTATAACAGCTATCTGGAGTATCAGAAGCTCACGCGCGCCGCAGCGCTCGCGGAGCTCGCCTATCAGGGCGGCGAGCTGATGATGATCATGCCGTTGGAGACGGCGCCCAACCGCATGGAGATCCGCAAACAATCGGATGCGATCTACCAGGCGATGATCAACCAGATGACTGAGCTCGATCGCATGGGATATGGCGATCCGATCACCGTGCAGCTTCGGAGCAATCTGGAGAAGATGTATGCCCGGATGCCGGAGTATCGCCAGAAAATCGATGCCGGCGACAAGGACCCGATCCTGCCGCTGCGCTACGCCCAGCCGGTCGCTGCAGCCGGCCTTGACCTGACGCTCAGAACGGCAAGCCTCACCGAGGACCTGACGCTCTCGTCCGACATCCGTGCCCATCATGCGCTGATGAAGGTGAACGAAGCCTATCTCGGTCTCAATCGCATGGGCCAGTTCTACATCGAGAACGGCGCTTTCGGCAAAGCCGAGCTTGTCCGGTTCAGCGCTCTGCAGAGCCAGTTGCGGACTTTTGATGGTCCCTTCCGTGAGCTTGCACGGCCGGATGTGATCAGCCGTTTCTATTCCTTCTTCGATACGGCAGAGGGCAAGCAGATCAGCGAGACGCTCCAGGCGATGGAGAGCCTTGAGGACTACACGGGGCCGCGAGATGCAAAGCCCTTCACCGACAGCATGGCGAAGCGCCGTGACTTTGCGGCGGCGATCATCCGTGACAACGCGACGGCGTTCCTGGATTCGATCAATGAGCGTCTGGCAGATGCGCGCTTCGGCATGATTTCGGCGATCGTCGCTCTTTCCGGCTTTATCCTGCTGGTCGTGGCCTTCAGCGTCTCCGTCACCCGCACGCTATCCCGCTCCATTGGGCGGGTCAGCGGCTCGATGATCGGACTGGCCAATGGCGATACGCGGCAGTCCATCCCGTTCACCGAGCGCACCGATGAGATCGGGGCGATGGCCCGGTCCGTCGAGGTTTTCCGCGAGGCTGCCATTCGCAACGCCGAACTGGAAGCCGAGGCGTCGGAAAGCCGAATTCGCACCGAGCGCGAGCGTGCCGAGATGCAGGCGCGGGCGGAAGCGGATGCCGAAGAACGCCTGACCAAGGCAACGGGCACGCTGGCTGCAGGGCTCAAGCGGCTGGCATCAGGCGATCTGCTTTGCGAGATCGAGGAAGAATTCGCTCCGCAGTTCGAAGCTCTGCGTCACGACTTCAACACCTCGGTGCAACAGCTGCGCGGCGTGCTGGTGTCCGTCGGCCGCTCGGCTCATGCCGTCAGCGGCGGCTCGGGCGAAATCTCGCATGCCTCCGACGATCTGGCCAAGCGCACCGAACAGCAGGCGGCCTCGCTCGAGGAGACCGCAGCGGCGCTCGAAGAGATCACCTCCAACGTGACGGCCACGTCGCGCCGCACCGGCGAGGCACGCGACATCGTGCGCAATACCCGCAGCCGTGCGGAACAGTCCGGTGTGGTGGTCGGCAATGCCGTGACCGCCATGGAGCGGATCGAACACGCTTCCAAGCAGATCAGCCAGATCATCGGCGTGATTGACGAGATCGCCTTCCAGACCAACCTCCTGGCGCTCAATGCCGGCGTCGAGGCCGCGCGTGCGGGTGAAGCGGGCAAGGGCTTTGCGGTTGTTGCGCAGGAGGTTCGCGAGCTCGCACAACGCTCGGCGAATGCGGCGAAGGAAATCAAGGCGCTGATTGGCAATTCCGAAGTCGCTGTCAGCGAAGGCGTGAAACTGGTCAACGAGACCGGTGACGGCCTGACGGCGATCGCGGGTCTGGTGCAGGCGATCAACGAGCATATGGACGCCATCGCCTCTGCTGCGCAGGAACAGTCGGTCGGTCTCGGCGAGGTCAACCAGGCCGTCAACCACATGGACCAGGCGACCCAGAAGAATGCGGCCATGGTGGAAGAGATGAACGCGGCATCCGCGGGTCTTGCACAGGAGGCCGCGAGCCTTGCGGAACTGTTGCAGCGTTTCCGGACGGGACAGGGCAGCACCACCTCGGCTGGCCAGGCTTCGCGTCAGACCCGTTCGGCGGCTCCTGCATCGCCGCCGCCAGCACGCGTTGCTGTACCGGCAACACAGCAGGCTGCTCCGCGTCGTTTGACGTCGGCTGTGTCTGGTAACACCGCTCTCGCAGCTGAGAGCTGGGAAGAGTTCTGAGGCTTCAGCCCATCGCTGAACGACTGTCTCACTGAGACCCTGACGGCCGCCTGAAGAGGCGGCCGTTCTTCATTTCGACCTCAAGCCGGCATTGGTCGCGGATTAAGGCTTGCATCGCGTCAAAAACGGACATAAAGATATCTTTATGTCGTTATTGCGGTGGTGTGAATGAGACTCGGCGTCGATACTCTTGTGGAATTGCTGAAGGCGGCGGGCGAGCCAACCCGCCTGCGTCTTCTGACGCTTCTGTCGGCGGGCGATCTCACGGTCACCGACCTTACAGAAATTCTCGGCCAGTCGCAGCCGCGAATCTCGCGTCATCTCAAACTGCTCGCGGAAGCCGACCTGATTGACCGCTATCAGGAGGGCGCCTGGGCCTATTTTCGATTGAAACAGGATGGCTCCGGCGCGGCACTGGTCCGGCTGCTGCTGGATGCGGCCGAGGACAGTGATCCGGTGCTTCAGCGTGACCGGGATCGCTTGGCTGGCGTGAAGCGGGCGAGGGCGGAGAAGGCCCAGGCCTATTTCAGCCGCAACGCATCCGAATGGGACGAGCTTCGCCGCCTGCATGTCAACGATGCCGATGTGGAAGCGGCACTGCTGCGGATCGTCGGAACCGACGCGGTCGAATCCATGCTCGACCTCGGCACAGGCACCGGCCGCATCCTGCAACTGCTTTCGCCGCGTTACCGTCGGGCAATCGGCATCGATGCCAGCCGGGACATGCTGGCGGTCGCTCGCTCGAACCTCGACAAGGAAGGTATCCTGTCGGCGAGCGTGCGTCACGGCGACATCCTGAACCTGCCGCTCGATGCCGGCGACTACGATCTCGTGACGATCCATCAGGTCTTGCACTTCCTGGAAGAGCCGGAGCTGGCGCTCGCCGAAGCCGCACGCATGCTGAAGCCGGGCGGTCGGCTCGCCATCATCGATCTGGCACCTCATGCCCACGAGTATCTCCGAGACGAGCACGCCCATGTACGGCTCGGCTTCTCCCATGCTGTCATGGCCGAATGGCTGGACCGCCAGGGATTGGCCGTCGAGGACGTCATCGACCTGCCGCCGGAAACTGCCGCGGGGCGCGGGCTCACCGTGACCATCTGGCTTGCCCGGCGCGGACGTGCTGTGGCGCATGCCGCTTCTGAACAACCCCTTGCCTTGACCGGGAGCAGATAAATGACGAAGCCCGAACGGCCGATCGCCAAGACCCCCGATGTACGGATCTCCTTCGAGTTCTTCCCACCCAAGTCGCCCGACATGGAGGATCAGCTCTGGCAGACGGTGCAGGCCTTGCAGCCTTACCAGCCCGATTTCGTTTCGGTGACCTATGGTGCCGGTGGGACGACACGCGAGCCGACCCTTGCGACAGTCAAGCGGTTGATTGCCGACACCCCACTCGCCACCGCGTCCCATCTCACCTGTGTGGGGGCAACGCGTGACGAGGTGCGTGCGGTGGTCGAAGAGTTCCAAGCAGCCGGCGTTCGTCACTTCGTGGCGCTGCGTGGCGATCCACAAGGCGGCATGGGCAGCCGTTATGCGCCGCATCCGGGCGGCTTCGTCAACGCTGCCGACCTCGTTTCCGGTCTGCGTGACCTGGGCGATTTCGAGATTTCCGTCTCAGCCTATCCCGAACGCCACCCGGAAAGCGAAAACGACGATGTCGATCTGGATATGCTCAAGCAGAAGGTCGATGCCGGGGCAACGCGCGCTCTGACGCAATTCTTCTTCGACAACGATATCTTCGAGCGTTACCTGGAACGGGTGCGGGCGGCGGGGATCAGCATCCCGATCGTGCCGGGCATCATGCCGATCCAGAACCTGACGCAGCTAAAGCGCTTCGCCTCGATGTGCGGCGCCAGCACCCCGTCATTCCTCGACGAGCGTTTCGAGGGGACGGAAGGCGATGCTCAAGCGCGTGCCGCGGTTGCGGCCGACATTGCGGCAGAGCAGATCGCCGATCTCTCGCGGCGCGGCATCGAGGAGTTTCACATCTACACGATGAACCGGGCGCCACTGACCATCGCAACGCTGGAGCGCCTCGGCATCGCCGCTAAGGTCGACAAGGTCTCCAACGCGGCCGCCTGATCTCTTTCGTTACGGCATAAAAAGAGGCGCAGGACTTAAGTGTCCTGCGCCTCTTACTTGTTTTGAAATGGTATCTGCTGGAGAGAGGCCTAACCTGGCCAACTCATGGGTTTCAGTTGTTTAGACCCGTGTCAGATAAACAGCATCGTTGCGATGAAAACAAACGCTGCACCGACGATCAGGACATTAATTGAATTGGTCAGTCCCATGTGTGCCTCCTTGCGTTGACCGTTAGATATTATGTCTGATTTGTGTCGGCGCAAGGGCCAATCTGTGCTGCGCTGCGTCAATAAGCAGTGAAAAAGGTATCCATAACATGCGATAAGCTATTTCAATCAATGGGTTGCTTCCGCTCTCGCGCTGTTAATGAAGTTTAATTTCCGTGAGCGTTTACCCATCGATTTCGAGGGCTGAATTGCTCACTGCTCCTCCGGCCGACAATCGCGCAAACAAAAAAGCCGGGGCGTGGAGGCGCCCCGGCTCGATCATGCGGTCTCAGATGCTGATATCAGAGCGCGGCCAGCAGTGCCGGTGTCGGCCAGCCATCGGCGGGTAGGCCCACTCGCTGCTGCTCCTTCTGCACCGCGACGCGTGTGCCGGCACCGAGGATGCCGTCGATCTTGCCGACGTCATGGCCAAGGCCCTGCAGCTTGGTCTGCAGCGCCATCATCTGGTCGGTGTCGAGGCCCGGTTCCGGATTGCCCTTCTGGTAGGCAGGCGCCCCGCCAAAGCGCGTGGCGAAGTAGGCTGCCGAGGTCGTGTAGATGAAGGATTGATTCCATTCGAGATAGATGTTGAAGTTCGGATAGGTGATGAAGGCCGGTCCCTTGCGACCCTGCGGCAGAATCAGCGAGGCGGGCAGGGCGGAGAAAGCCGTCTCGCCGTCGCGGGGCTGAACGCCGAGCGCAAACCACTCTCCTGCCGTCATCGTGCCTCCAAGGCCGGACTTCTCGAAGGGCAGGTTTTCCGGAATGCTGACTTCCTGGATCCAGGGTTCTCCGCGCTTGAAGCCGAGGTGCTGAATGAAGCGTGCAGCCGTGAGAAGGGCGTCAGGGCTGCTCTGCTTGACGTTCACATGGTTGTCGCCATCGCCATCCACGCCGAAGGCGATGATGTCTTGGGGGAGCATCTGCACCTGGCCAATTTCGCCGGCCCAGGCTCCGGTGTTGGTCGCAGGGTCGAGATCGCCATGCTCGACCATCTTGATGAGCGCCAGTAGCTGCGGGCGGAAAAGTTCTGGACGGCGGCAGTCATGGGCGAGCGTGACCAAGGCATTGCGGGTGTTGAAGTCGCCCTGCACGGCACCAAAATCTGTCTCCTTGGCCCAGAAGGCGGTGATGACGCCGGCCGGTACGCCATATTCCTGTTCGGCGCGCGCGAATACATTGGAATATTCCCTGATTTTTTGCAGGCCGGTGTCGAGGCGCGCCTGACTGCCGGTGCGGCTCGAGAATTCCAGGAAGGTCTGGCGGAAGACGCCCTGCGAGCGGTCGCGGGACAGAACCTTCTGGTCGATGGCGGCACCCGCAAGCGCCTTGTCGGCGATTTCGGCCGGTGTGCCTGCTGCAATGGCTTCCGCCTTAACGCCTTCGAGGAAGGTCGCGAGATCGCCGCCGCATTGCTGTTGCGCCTGGGCGAAACCGGCAGAGGCAAGAATGAGGGCAACAGGGAGCGCATGACGCAGGGCTTTGTTCATCGATCAGTCCTTCGGGTTGCGTGCCGGTGTAGGCCACTCTTGAGGCGGCCTGCACCGGCATGAGTTTGTTTCTCAGAGCCTCTAGGCCGTGTTTGCGATCATTTCGAGACGGTGGCGACCCAGTTCTGCCAGTTCTTCTGGGTGCCGGCGAAAACATTGATGTCGGTTTCGCCGCGGATACCGGGAATGACCCCTGTCGACGTGTATTGCCAGAAGGACCAGCGTCGTTCCGGATAGATCACGCTTGGATGCTGCGCCACGGCTCTGACCCAGAAGTGATGGTCCTTGAACGCGCCTTCGAGATTGTCACGATGAAAGTCGACGGAGGTGTAGATGATCGGACGCTTGCCGAAATGGGCCTCGATGCGCTGCATGAAGCGCTGCATCTCCCTGCGTACCGTCGCGGGGTCAGGACGCAGGCGGCAGGTCGGAGATGTGGGGTTCCATTCGACGTCGAGAACCGGCGGCAGGAGATTGGCATCACGCGGCACATTCTTGATGAACCAGTCAGCCTGCTCGTCGGCCGTCGAGCAGAAATAGTAGAAGTGGTAGGCGGCGTGCGGGATCCCGGCATCGCTCGCGCCCTTCCAGTATTCGTGGAAGCGGGGGTCGAGCATGTCCTTGCCTTCCGTCGCCTTGATGAAGACGAAGGACACGCCCGACTTCTTCACCTGGCGCCAATCGACATCGCCGTTCCACTTGGAGACGTCGATGCCGTGCACTTCGTGACGATGCGGCGTCTTGCCGTCGAAATGCTGGGGGTCGTTGTCCTGGAAGCGCGGCGAGAGAGAGGCTGTCTCCAGGAGGTCATAGGAGCCCGAGGTACAGCCCGTGACTGCAAGGCAAAGGGGGAGAAGGAATGGGGGAAGCCACCGCATCGAGGGTCCGTGATCTCATCATTAGGGGAAGATGCCCCACAAGGTGCAACAACGACACGTTTGGAAGACGACCATCGTCGCCCATCATCGTCAATTCCGGATTAGATGCAATCTTGCTTGCGCGAGGCCGTCAGCGGGTGAGGACGGCGTGCCAGGCATAGCCACGCCAGAGGGGCTCGAACGTCAACTGCAAGCCCTTTGCCGCCGCCCGCTCTTGGAGAACGCTTTTCAAGTCCGGGCGCGGGGTGACGTGGAAGCGGGCGAGCCAGGCCTGCAAACCCTTTTGAAACCACTGGGGCAGGCGCTCCTGCTGGCCGAAATCGACGATGTGCAGGGATCCCTCGGGATCAAGCGCCTCAATGCCCCGGTCGATCGCCGCCTGCCAGTCAGGAATCATCGACAGGGCATAGGAGATCATCACCCGGTCAAAATGCGGCTGTCCAAAATCGGCGGCGCGAAATGTCGTGGCATCGGCGACCTCTAGCCTTGGGCGTGATGCCTTGCCCTCGAACTTTGCATGGGCTGTTGCGAGCATTTCGGCCGAGATGTCGAGGCCGAAGAGGTTTGCATGCGGAAAGTGCCGCCGGGCAAGGACGAGGTTGCGCCCCGTGCCGCAGCCGATTTCCAGGAGTGAGCCGCCATTTTGCAGATCAAGGCCTGCGATCATGCGGTCTCGACCGAGCAGGTAGTATTTCCGCGTCAGATCGTAGATATGCCGCTGATGGCGATACATCCGGTCCATGCGGTCCGCGTGGTCCTGGCTTTCGGTCGCAGCGAGGGCGGCAGGGCTCTCGCTCATGCGGGCCGCTTCTCATAGATGTGGAAGCCACCATAGATGGCGGAGCGGTCCTGCGTGTTGAGGGTATGCGAGCGTTCGGCCTGATAATGCCATTGGTCGAGAAGGTCGGGTGCGAGCTTTCCGTTCAGGATGCTGTCTTCCGCGGCGGTGCGGAAGATGACGCGGGCGCCTTCCGAGGCGGTGCGGGTGATCTCGGTCCACAGGTCGTTCAGCTGTCGCTCGTTCATCCAGTCCTGTGCATCGAGAAGCACGTAGCGATCGACGCTGCCGGCGGGCTTCTTCGCCAGGAGTTCGGTGAAGTTGGCGTGGTGAACGGTCACGCGATCCGTCGTCTCCCTGATGGCATGATAGTGCTGTTCCTGCAGATAGGTCGGCAGGACACCTTCTTCCGCCTTCGGATAGCGGCGGAGGAAGGCCTGCCAGGCGAAGTAGTTGTCGCGCAGCAGGAAATGGCAGCAGAGCTTTTCCAGGCGATGGCGCAGGACGGGGGCGATCGTCCCGTCACTGGCCAGCGATGCGAGCTCGTCATATTGCTGCGGCGGGATGCCGAGGCCGAAGAGCGAACTCTTGCGGCGGGTCAGCCAGCGAATGAGCGGCTTGTCGAACAAGGGTGCAATGCGGCTGTCGAAGAACATGCGCTGTTCGCGCAAGGAGCGGGTTTCGGCGATCTCCTCCAGGCGAACGCCATGGCTGCGGGCGATCAGGTGGCCGATGGTGATGAACCGCCCGAGAAGGCCTGTGCGGTAGATGTTGCCATTGAAGACGGAGATGCGGCGACGCCCCGTCACGCCGCGAGCCTCCCAGTGGCGCCGTGTCGCCGTGTCCAGATTGGGCGCGATGTGGCGTTCATACATCCGGACATTCGTGCTGACGCCCTGTTCGCCGAGCAGGCGACGGACCGAGGCATGGTCTGGCAGGTGGCGGAAGGCGGCAAGCTTCAGGCGATTGAGCGCGATATGGTTCGGGTTCAGGTCGACCACATCGATCGAGGCCGGGCGGCGGCTGAGATAGGCGAGCATGTTGCAGCCGCCGGAACCGATGGTGACGATGCGATGGCCTTCGGCAAGTTCCATGGCCTGCATGTCGACCTCCGGGTCTTCCCAGATCTGCGCATAGACGAGGCCGGAGAACAGCAGGCCGAACAGTCTTTCAGACAGGCCCGCAGGTGAAAGAGCGGCATGCTGCAGCAATGCACCCTTCAGCTTCTCGTTTCCACGAAATCCGGCATCGGGTGCAAGCTCAGTCATGTCGATCCGCCGTCCTGTTGGGTTTCACGGCGTGTAGCGTTCGGGTGCTACAGTTTGATGACGTGGTTGACGGAAGGGCGGTAACCGAATTTCAATGCATTTTATACAAATTGTCCTCAGTTATTTTAGGGGTGTTTAACATGATGTTAAGTGAAATCCCGTTTGGGAGGCGACTGCGTTACGGACTTGCCGGATTTGTGGGTGGTGCTGCAGCGCCGGCCGCCATGGCTCTGCCCGTTGTGGCGCAGTCCGGATTTAATGCTCTTTCCACAGCTTTCCTCAGTGAATGGACCTCGCTTGCAGCCATCAGTCTGCCGCTTGTCGGTACCGCGGTCGGATGGCGAATCGCGTCCTGGGAGGCGATGTTGCATGAGCGTATCCGCCACCTCGAAGGCGGTGCGACGGCGCTCGAAGCGGCCTCGCGTTTCGACGGCCTGACCGGCCTCGGCAACCGTCAGGCGCTGAATGAAGCGCTCGAAGCCGTGATGGTGGCACGAGGTCCTTCGCGCGGGACGCTTCTGCTCATCGATCTCGACCGGTTCAAATATGTCAACGATACGCTCGGACATGCGGCTGGCGATGCACTGCTGATCGGCGTGGCCGATCGTTTGCGTCAGGCTTCGGGCGAGGGCGCGCAGCTCTTTCGTCTCGGGGCCGACGAGTTCGCCGTCATCCTGCCGCAAGCGCTACGCCGCCCCGTGGCGGAGTTCGTCTGCCTGGCGATCGAAGCCGCGCTCGCCGAACCGTTCATACTGGAGCAGGGCCGCGTGATGGCCGGTGTCAGTATCGGTGCAACCCACATGTCGGCCGAGGACAGGGAGGTCGCAGCCGTCTTGCAGCGGGCTGATCTTGCCCTCTACCGCGCCAAGGAGGTCTTTGGGCCTGCCCATGCCTTCTACGATGAAGGTCTCGCCCGCGAAGTGAAGGAAGGGCTTGAACTCGAACGCGACCTTTCGCGCGGCTTTGTCGACGGGGAGTTCTATCTCGAATACCAGCCGATCGTCGCTGTGGAGAATGGCGATGTGCGTTCGCTGGAGGCGCTGCTGCGCTGGCGCCATCCGAAGAGGGGACTGATCACACCCGACATCTTTATCCCGCTCGCAGAAAAGACCGGCATCATCCAGGTGATCGGCAAATGGGTCGTGCAGCAGGCATGCGCTGCAGCTGCAACCTGGCCGGCACCGACTGGGGTCAGCGTCAACGTGTCGGGCGATCAGTTCAAGGATCCGAACTTCGTCACGCATATCCTTGATTGTCTGGTGGAAACAGGGCTCTCGCCCGAGCGGCTGACGATCGAAGTGACCGAAGCGGTGTTTTCCGTCGACATTGATCTTGTTTGCCGCAGTCTCGCCGAGCTCAGGTCGAGCGGCGTGCGCATCGCGCTTGACGATTTCGGCACCGGCTTTTCGTCGATCAACAATCTCCGGCTCTTCCCGCTCGATGAACTGAAGATCGACCGCTCCTTTGCGAACCAGATGCTCGAGACCAGCCAGGGAGCGAAACTCGTCGACCTCATGCACAAGCTGTCGGAAACCTTCCAGATCCGGACCACCATCGAAGGGATCGAGACCAAGAACCAGTTGGACTTCATCAAGCGTCTCGGTATCGGCGAGGCTCAAGGGTTCCTGTTTTCGCGCCCCTTCGCTGCGGCGGAGGCCTTGAGCTATCTGCAGGCGCGCCTGGCGCAGCGTGCAGCGCCTGTCGGTTGAAAGTCGCGGGATAACTTAAGGCATCCGACATCCTCATCTTTCGCCTGTCATCCATTCCTGCTTCGATAGTGGCAACAGGAGGAGTGGTTGATGCGGAAACTGATGACGTGGGGCGTTCGGGTGGCGGTGGCTCTGGTCGGCATCATTGCGGTGGCCGCAGCCTGGGTCGTTGTGTATCCGCCCGAACTGCTCAGGGTCGGCACCGGCTATGCCGCGAAGATCGTCTGCTCGAATGTCTTCATCGCCGGTCGCGACGCCGACGAGGTGCTGCGCGATGATGTGCAGGCCCCCGGACACCCGCTGCTGAAACTCGTGCGCGCGGAGGTCGATCTCGAACAGGGCCTCGTGAAAACTGCCCTGCTGGGCTTCGTCGCACCATCGACCGCGCTGCATCGAACCGGCATCGGCTGCGCGACCTTGAGCGATTCTGCGATCGAGGCGGCGAGGGGTCTGTCTGCTCCGCCGGCCGAAGCCGCCTCGGTGGACACGGCTGCGGCCTGGCCGGAGGGTGACGCAGTGCCGGAGAACGATCCGCGGCTGCATGCCATACTCTCCGATGCCGACCTTCTCGGACCGAGTGCCCGAGCAGTCGTCGTCGTCAAGGACGGCCGGATCGTCGGTGAGGCCTATGGCCCGGGTTTCAATGCGGACACACCGCTTCTGGGTTGGTCGATGACAAAGACGGTGACGGCCGCGCTCATCGGCATCCTGAAGGAGGAGGGCCGGATCGACGAGAGTGCGACGAGCCTCTTTGGCGAATGGAACGGTGACAGTCGCGGCGAGATTTCGCTTTCGGATTTGCTCGCCATGGAAAGCGGCCTCGGCTTCAACGAGAGTTATGGCGATGTGACCGACGTGACGCGCATGCTCTATCTCGAAGGGGATATGGGCGCCTATGCGGCGTCGCTGCCTCCCGCGGCGGAGCCGGGAACGCGGTTCAACTACTCTTCCGGCGAAACGGTGCTGATCTCGCGCTACTGGATGGCGCGCTTCTCGGACCGGGAGACAGCGCTCGCCTATCCGCGTGAGGCCCTGTTCGACGTGATCGGCATGGGCAGCGCCGTGCTCGAGGCGGATCCAAACGGCACCTTTGTCGGCAGTTCCTATCTCTACGCAACGGCCCGCGACTGGGCACGCTTCGGTCTTCTGATTGCGGAGAACGGACGCTGGTCCGGCCGACAGCTTATCGATCCGTCGATCATGGCACGCATCTTCGAACCGGCTGCCGTTTCCAATGGCGCCTATACGAGAGGGCAGGCCTGGCAGAATGGTCCGGGAGACAAGGACAGCAGCTTTTCGCTGCCCGAAGAGACCCTCTGGATGCTCGGCCATGACGGCCAGTCGATTGCCGTCATTCCGTCGGAGAGGTTGGTGGTCGTGAGGCTTGGTCTGACGCCGCGTAGGCTCGACTACAGGCCGCAGAGACTGTTGCAGGCGGTACGAGACGCACTGCGCTGATCCCGGAGGTCAACGCGTCAGGTGCAGCAGGCCCTTGCGCTTGGCATCGTAGTAATAGCCACGGGAATACAGGCGGACAGCCTGATCGTGATCATTGTCCGCGACCACCCAGGCACCCTTCAGATACTTGACCGCGTATTTGATGTTGGTTTCGGCGTCGAAGAGGCCATCGGCGGGGCCGTTGTAACCCATGGCCTTCGCCGTGTTGTAGCGGATCTGCATCAGGCCGTAATTGCCCTTGCTGTAGGCGGCCGGATTGTAGCGGCTCTCGCGATGAACGACACGATGGACGAGATCGGTCGGGATCTCGTAGAGCTTGGAATATTTCTCGATGAGCGCATTAAGCCGCGTCGGGCCAACCGTGTCCGGCTTGCGTCCCGCGTTGGGTGCCGGCGGTTCGCCCGGGGGCGAGACGTCGAAGGGATCGCCGAAACTTGTCAGTGCCGTTGCGCGCAGCGGGGCAGCGTAAGCAAGAACGACCGGCGGCTTCGCCGCTGCAGGCTCCGTAGTAGCCGTCGGGGCGGATGCGGGAGCCGCACTTGCTGCGGGTGGGCTGAGTGTTGCCTCGGTGGATGCCGCTGCCACGGCCATCTGCTGGCTCTCTGTGGTCGCCGGCGTCGTCACCATGGCCAGAGCATCGGTGGCTGCCGTCTGCGGCGTGGTGGGGGAAAGGGCAGAGGCCTTGAGGGCCGGGATCGGCGCTGCAGTTTCCGTACCGGGAATGATCGGCGCGGGACCGGGGTTTGCGGCTGCAAGCTCGGCCTGTGTCGCCGCTGCCGAATCGGGCGCAGCTGTGCCATTCGTTGCGGCTTCGGCCGCCATGGCAGCCTGCATTTCCGGAGACTTCGGATTGGCAATCGGCGCGGCGGCAAGATCTGCCTTCACGCTCTCATCGATCGCGGTGCATCCACCCAGTCCAGCCAACAGTGAAGCAGCCATGCAGAGAGCGATGCCGCGATCAGTTCTGACGTTCATGCCACTATCCGTTACGAGATACACGCGAGGTCACCGGCAAATCAGCCGACTGTTCGTTTCCGTTTCTTAATCTATGCCCAGCATTGCGGCAAGCTTGCGACCTCGGGGGCATTTCGCAGATGCGTCCAGCGGCTCAGGCCGCGATCTTCCGATAGCCGGCCGTAACCGCCTTTGCAGCGATCAGGACGGTGCCGCCGGACCGGTTGGCGGTGCGGCGAACTGCATGTTTTCTGACGATTTTCCGGATGCGCTCGGGGAAGAGTGCATAGACGAGGCAGGACACGGCGGAGAGGGCGACGAAGGTCGCGCCAAGCGCGGTCGCTTGCGGCAGAAAAGGAGCCGCCGGCGTCAGGAATTGCGGCAGAAGTGCGGCAACGAGCAGGGCGCTGCGCGGATCACGGGATTCGCTTTCGAAGCAGTGCGCGATCACGCGCAGCGGCTTCTCCTCCGGCAGATTGTCGTTGTCGGCCACCGGTTCGATGCCGGCAGGCGCACGCGCGAGGCCCAGCCCGAAGAGCATCAGCCAGAACAGGCCAATCCATTGGAAGATCGAGAATGTCAGCGCCGACAGCGATATCAGCAGCCAGGAGACAGCGAGCGTCGCTGCAACAGAAACTGCGGTGCCGAATGCAACGCCCGTTCCTGTGGCGAAGACGCTTTTGCGGCCATGGGCCAGCGCATAGGACAAAACCATGCGCTTGGACCGGCCGGGCACGACCAGAAGGGCCGCGGCGACGACTGCGAACAGGATCCAGGTAGAATGGGGCATGACACTCACTCCTCCAGAAGAGCAAGCCAGCTTTCGGCGGTCAGGTCAATGGATGGGGCGGTACTTCTGCCCGAGATAGTCCATCACTTCTTTGAACCACGGCGTGCCGAGGTCGAACGGCTTGCCGCCCTTGATCCGCGGGAACTCGATGGTCCGCAGGCGTCCGCCCTGGTCCTCGTCATGACCGGTGACTCCGGAGACTTTGTTCAGCCCGCTTTCGACGGCGAGATCGACCATGCTCTGGATGAGGCGGAGGTCTTCGTAATTGGCGGGGGCAGAGCGAGCATAGTAGCCTGATTTCTGCACCATCGAGCGATCGGCATCGAGGAGTTTGGCAAAGTGCTTCTGGAACCAGTTGCCGACATTGATCGTGTCGAGCTTCACATGGCCGAAGGCGTCACGCTTGATTTCCTCGCCGGCGGCCTCCCGGTCGGCGACGATCTCGTCCATGCAGGCGCCTTCCGACACGAAGAGCGTGACGAAGCCGGTCCGGTCGATGATGTCCTTCAGGCGGGCGGCCTCGCCCTCCATGTCGAAATGGGTCTCCGGCAGATAAAGGCCGTCGATGTTCTTCAGCTCCTGGTTCATCATGAAGCCTTCGATGTATTCATTGTGCTGCGTGCGCTGCATGTAGGCGCGGGCGGTGGCGGCGGTCAGCCAGCCGCAATGGCGGCCCATCACCTCGTGAATGACCAGTGTGCGCGGCGAGGCGCTCTGTTCGTTGGAGACATGGTCGAAGAATCGGGCGCCGACTTCGGCGGCCGTCCAGGCGCCGAGCGTCTGCTTGATCGGGTAGACGTCGTTGTCGACGGTCTTGGGCATGCCGACGACGGTCAGGTCGTAGCCGTTGGCGCCGAGATAGGCGGCGAGGTCGGCGGCGGTGGTGTTGGTGTCGTCACCGCCGATGGTGTGAAGGATGGTGATGCCATCTGCCGCCAGCCGTTCGGCGGCGACCCGCAGCGGGTTTTCGTTTTCCTTGACCAGGCCGCGCTTCACGCAATCGGCAACATTGGTAAGCTTCACGCGGCTGTTGCCGATCGGCGAGCCGCCATAGCGATGCAGAACATGCGCCTTCTCGCGCATCTCCTTGGTGATCTCGATCTTGTAGTCCATCAGCAGTCCCCGAAAACCGGACTTGTAGGCGATGAGCTCGATTTCGGGTGCGATGTCGGAGTAGCGCTCGATCAATCCGCCCACGGCAGACGAGAGACAGGGCGCAAGGCCCCCGGCGGTCAACATCGCGACTTTCTGCTTGGCCATCGATCCTCCTCGGACGCTTCATCGCCCGTGCAACTTGGGTGTTCAGGTGGCAAATGGATGCGATAGGCGCGGCTGGGTGTAAAGCGAAAAAATCAAGGAAATCGGGCATTTCGCAGCCATGCGAGCTTCAAATCCGAATATAATCGTTTCAATCGCGGCCGGGTGACGGGATGGCTTCTGTGGATAAGCGATTGGAGCCCGTGCCGGGCGTCGGGGCAGTGCGAGTTCAGCGAAACCGATTCAAGATGAAGAAACTTTAATCCTCGCTTTCGGGCCCGACTCCTTGCTTTTTCTGGGTATATTTGGTCAAGCTTTCAACATGATCTTCGATTTCGCTTGTGAACAAATATCGTCATTCTGGGACCGTTTGCTCGGCGCAGTCGGTGATGCGGCCGGCAACGTCATCGGCAGCATTGTCGAGGCCGTGCGGACGATGTTCGAAGGCGACCCGGAAACACGCCGGCGCGTTTCCTTCTCCGTGGCGATCATCGCTCTTTCGGCGAAGATGGCGAAAGCCGATGGCGTCGTGTCGAATGCCGAAGTCGAGGCCTTCCGGAAGATTTTCGAATTCCCGCCAGAAGAGGCCCGCAACGTGGCCCGGCTTTACAATCTCGCCCGCCAGGACGTCGCCGGTTTTGAGACCTATGCGAAAAACCTCGCTGGCATGTGCCGGACTTGCGATGATTTCTGCCCGGTGCTCGAGGATATCATCGATGCCCTGTTCCATATCGCCAAGGCTGACGGCCTTGTGCATGAGAAGGAGCTCGACTTCCTCGCTCGTATCGCGGAGATCTTTGGCCTCTCGGAAGAGCGGTTCGAGGCGATCACCGAGCGGCACATCCATCAGGACGGCGATCCCTATGGCGTGCTTGGCGTAAAGCCATCGGATGATTTCGCGACGATCCGGAAGCGCTACCGTGCTCTGGCTGCCGAAAATCATCCGGACCGGCTGCATGCCCGTGGCGTGCCCACCGAGTTTCATGCCGTTGCCCATCACCGCATGGCGAAGTTCAACGCCGCCTATTCGGCGATCGAAAAGGCGCGCCGCGCCGCATGACGTCCTTCCAGGCCGATTATCGCGGTGCGGAAGTCTCACCGTCGCCCAACCACAATGAACGGGTGGGCATCGACCGTCCGGATATCCTGCTTCTCCACTACACAGGCATGCCGTCGGCCGAGGGTGCTCAGGCCTGGCTCTGCAATCCCGAAAGCCAGGTGTCGAGCCATTACATCGTGCATGAGGACGGTCGTGTCGTGCAGATGGTGCCGGAAGATCGACGGGCCTGGCACGCCGGCAAGAGTGTCTGGGGCGGAGAGACCGACATCAACTCCCGGTCGATCGGGATCGAGATCGCCAATGCCGGCCATCCCGCCGGGCTTCCGGATTACCCGGATCGGCAGATCGAAACCGTCATCGAATTGTGTCTCGAATGCGTCAAACGGCACGATATTGCCCCCGAAAGGGTGCTTGCCCACTCCGATGTAGCCCCCATTCGCAAGGTCGATCCCGGTGAAAATTTCCCCTGGGATCGGCTGCATCGGGCAGGGGTCGGGCACTGGGTCGAACCGGCTCCGATCGGCGGCGGACGCTTCTTCCAGCGCGGCGACCGCGGGCAGCCCGTCGAGGCCCTGCAATCGATGCTGTCGCTCTACGGGTACGGTCTTGAGATTTCTGGTGAATTCAGCCCCCAGACCGAAGGTGTTGTCGCCGCGTTTCAACGGCATTTCCGGCAAGCCAAGGTTGACGGTGTTGCCGATAGCTCGACCATCGAGACCCTACACAAGCTCCTGACCACCCTGCCGCGTTTCGCCTGATTAAGCCACATCCTGCGCTGTTTTTGGACCAACGAAATCAACGCGCCGGAGAGCGATTTGTTGCGGTGCCACAGGAATTCCTCATTGGGCCGCTCTAAGGGACGGGCTGAACGGCGCTTGAGGTTCGCAGACGGACCTGGCGCAAACATCAACTTGAGAGACCCGGACTGGCGGCCTGACGAGGGCTCGCGGCGTTGAACTGCGCCCGCTTTGACGCGCGTGGATTCCGGTGGCTCGATTGGAGACTGAACCTTCTCATGACACGACGACTTGTTGCTGCCGCGGCATGCATTGCCCTTCTGTTGACTCACGCCCAGTCCGCGCTTGCCGGTAGCGAGGAGCGCCGCTTCAAAAAGCCCCTCAAGACGATTACCCGCGATGCCGGTTATCCGGCCGCACCCTCCTTCTCGAAAAGCCCCTACAGCGCGATCATCACGAAATATGCGAAGAGCTACGGGGTCCCGGTCGATCTGGCCCATGCCGTCGTTCGCGTCGAGAGCAATTTCAATCCCAAGGCGCGCGGCAGTGCCGGCGAAGTGGGTCTGATGCAGATCAAGCCGGCGACAGCGCGGGCCATGGGCTATCGCGGCAAGACCAAGGGTCTCTACGATCCCGAGACCAATATCCGCTACGGCATGAAGTATCTCTCGATGGCCCATGAGCTGGGTGGCGGCGAGACCTGCGGCACCATCCTGCGCTACAATGCCGGCCATGGCGCCAAGCGCATGAACCCCATCTCCAAGCGCTATTGCGGCAAGGTTATCGCCTTGATTGGAAACTGAGAAAGAGCTGTGCCCTTGCCGTTCCTGTGACTGGACACGAGGGCTCGTCATGCTATCACCGGACGCAACGTAAGGATGGTGACGCATGATTGAGCGGTTCAAGTCGATAGTCGTTGGTCGAGGCATGATGGGGGCTGCTGCTGCCCGATATCTTGCGCTTCAGGGCGATGGTGTCGCCGTCATCGGACCCGACGAGCCGAAGGACTGGGCGAACCATCACGGCGTCTTTGCCAGCCATTACGACGAGGCGCGGATCACCAGGACGATCGATGCGAACCCCGTCTGGGCAAGGCTCGCCAACCGGTCCATTGCGCGCTACGGCGAGATCGCTGCTGAAAGCGGGATCGACTTCTACGAGGAGGTCGGCTGCCTGATCGTCGGACCGGCGCGCGGTGGGGCGGATCCCTATGTCGCTCAGGTCGAGGATGCGGCAAGACAGCTCGGTGTGTCCATCGAGATGCTGTCGGATGCGGCACTCAAGGCCCGGTTCCGCTATTTCGATTTCGGTGCGCAGTGCGAAGGTGTCTACGAGCAAAGCAATGCCGGCTACGTCAATCCGCGCCGGCTGGTCGAGGCTCAGAGCCTGCTTGCCGAAAAGGCCGGCGCCAGGGTTATCCGCCGAACGGCGGTCTCCGTCAGGGAAGAGGACGGTTTCGCGATTGTCACCACAGATGATGGCGCTGTCTATTCGGCCGAACGCGTGCTGGTAGCCGCAGGCGGCTTCTCGATAAATGAGAACCTCCTCCCGCGACCGCTCGATCTCAAGGTCTTCGGGCGGACTGTGGCCTTCTTCGAAATCCCGGATGATGAGCTGGAAGCCTATCGCGGCATGCCGTCGCTCATCCATCAGCCGGAAAATCCCGTCGATCACATCTATCTTCTGCCGCCGGTGCGCTATCCCGATGGCAAGACCTATCTGAAGATCGGCGGCGATCCGGATGATTTGCAGTTGGAGGCCGAACCGGAAATCCGCGCCTGGTTCCGGCGTGGTGGTCGTCTCACGACGCGCGATCACCTGCATCGGATCATCACGCGTCTCGTGCCGTCGCTTGCAGATGCGCCGCTTTCCATGGCGGCCTGCGTCACGTCGTTCACGCCGGAAAATTATCCGGCCATTGGCTTTGCGAGCGAGCGCATCGCGGTTCTGACCGGCGGCTGCGGTGCAGCGGCCAAGAGTTCCGACGAGATTGGACGGCTCGGTGCCGAGCTTATTCAACACGGCCGAATCGTCGACGATGTCTATGGCGCCGTCTTCCGGCCAGTGTTCAGAGACTGATTCACCAAAAGCGGCCAAGTGGCCATCCGCGCACGGTTTTCGTTGGCATTCGGGGCAAGGGTCGGTTAAGGACCCCTTGCCAGTTGGCCGGGCAGCCGCGCTTTACCAATGCCGAAAGGCGGTAGGGTGAGGAAAGTCCGGGCTCCACGGAAACACGGTGCCGGATAACGTCCGGCGAGGGCGACCTCAGGGAAAGTGCCACAGAAAGCAAACCGCCTCGCTTGCGAGGTCAGGGTGAAAGGGTGGGGTAAGAGCCCACCGCGTCGCTGGCAACAGGGACGGCACGGCAAACCCCACCGGGAGCAAGACCGAATAGGGATGACACGGGTGGTGCGTAAGTACTGCTACAGCCTGTTTCCGGGCCAGTCATCCGGGTGGGTTGCGCGAGGCAGCGTGTAAACGCTGTCCCAGATGAATGGCTGCCACGTTCCGGGAAACCGGGGCCATACAGAACCCGGCTTACAGGCCAACTGGTAAATTTCCCCTTTTTCGACTTTTCGGCGAACCACCTGAAATTTCAGGTGGTTCGCTATTCTGCGTCGTGGATCACGTTCACGGCAGCCGGCTGCGAAAAGGCGTCGGAAAACAGCGGTTTCTAACCATTCGTTAAGCTTAACCGCCTATCAATGTTTGAATCGCGGAAGAGGTTCATCCCGGCCGTTCCCATTGACGCCCATATTGTCCCATGGTATCCCAATCGCATGCCGTTGCGGGGGTCGTTTCATCCCCGAAATCTCGTGAAGCAGGTGCTTCCTCTCGCCTTTCGGGCGGGTGTGTTGCGGGTTCGACGGTTGGCGTAATCAGGTGTGTTCCAGGGTCTCTGATCGGCCCTGCATCCAAGGGGGGGCTGGTTGTCAGTGATGAGCCGCTTCCTGTCCAACGCGACAAACAGGATCGATGCGAAGGGGCGGGTTTCCGTCCCTGCGGCGTTTCGTGCCGTGCTGGTGCAGCGCGGAATTCAGGAGCTTTATTGTCTCCAGGATTTCGTCTATCCGGCGGTCAACATCGGTGGTCCGGATCTGCTCGAGCGGTACGAGCGGAAGATGGCAGCCGAGGATCCCTTCGCGTTGGAGGCGAACGAGATGTCGCTGTTGCTTCATGGTGGCGGCGTCTTTGCGCGACTCGATGCCGAAGGGCGATTGGCGGTGACGGATTTTATCCGGGATTTCACGGGGATTTCCTCGGAGGTCTGTTTCGTCGGTCGTTCGGATCATTTTCAGGTGTGGCAACCGCAGGCGTTTCACGAGGCGCAGGCGCGAGCCAGAGAGGTGGTCAGGCAACGAGGCCTGCGCACATAGAAAGACGGGGAAACGGAATGGCGGCGAACTTTGGCGAAGGTTTTTCCGATGCCGATGGCGGACCGGTTCGTCACATTCCGGTTCTTCTTTCGGAGGTCCTGCAGTCGCTTGACCCCGAGCCCGGCAAAGTCATTCTCGACGGTACCTTCGGCGCGGGTGGTTACACCTCGGCCATCCTCGGCAAAGGTGCCGATGTCATTGCGCTCGACCGCGATCCCAACGCCATTGCCGGCGGCAAGGATCTGGTCGAATCGAGCGGTGGTCGGCTCGTCCTCCATCACACGGAATTCTCCAATCTCGCCGAGTTCGCGCCGGAAGGCGGTCTCGACGGCGTCGTGCTCGATATCGGCGTGTCCTCGATGCAGATCGACGAGGCCGAGCGCGGCTTCTCGTTCCAGCGCAACGGCCCGCTCGACATGCGCATGGCCGTCTCCGGCGTTTCGGCAGCCGATGTCGTCAATCGTGCCAAGGTCTCCGATCTGATCCGGATCTTCGGCTTCCTCGGCGAAGAGAAACACGCAGGGCGTATTGCCCGCGCCATCGAGAAGCGCCGCGCTGTCGAGCCTTTCCAGACAACCCGCGAACTTGCCAACCTCATCGAGACCGTCAATCCGCGAAAGGCGAAGGACAAGATCCATCCGGCAACGCGCGTCTTCCAGGCGCTTCGCATCTACGTCAACGACGAGCTCGGGGAACTGGCGCAGGCGCTGTTTGCGGCGGAGCGGTCGCTCAAGCCAGGCGGTCGCCTTGTTATCGTGACCTTCCACTCGCTGGAGGATCGCATCGTCAAAAAATTCTTCTCCGAACGGTCCGGCAAGGCGTCAGGCTCGCGCCATCTTCCCATGGTCGAAGCGCGACCGGCAACCTTCGAACCGGTCGGCAAGGGCATGGTGGCAGCCAGCGAAGAAGAGGCGGAGATGAACCCCCGCGCCCGTTCCGCGAAGCTGCGCGCCGGCATCCGCACCTCGGCACCCGCCGAGCGGGCCGACATGTCGATCTTCGATCTGCCTGACCTTGCCACTCTCGAAAAGATCGGAGGCTGACAGTGCTGAGAACCTTCGACTTCCTGATGATCGGAGCCATGCTGGCCGCAGCCACCGTGACCTACCAGATCAAACACAACACGGATAACAAGGCGGCCGAAGTCCGTCGCCTCGAGGCCGAAATCAAGCTGGAGAAGGATACGATCGACCTCCTCAAGGCCGACAAGGCGCTGCTCACCCAGCCGAACAGGCTCGAGCGCCTGGTTCAGGCCTACGCCGCCGAGCTGCAGCTTGTGCCGACGGAGCCCAGCCAGTTGGCGCGGCCGATGGAGCTTCCCATGCTCAAGGATCAGTTGCCTGTGCCGGAAGGCGAAGAGGGGCCGGTGAGCGCGGAGGCGCCCTCTGATCCCATCAAGGACCTCATCACGACAGGATCGGTGGACCGCTGATGACTTTTCTTTCGCGAATCATGTTGTTGAAGAGCCAGGCGCATTTTTCGACCGATGTGCAGCGCGGCGGTGCCGTCGTGAACGGCGCGACCTTCAAGGGTACCGGCAAGCGCAAGTCAGAAATGGCCAAGACCCGCGTCGGGCTGATGATCGCGACCTTCTGCGTCGCCTATGCCGTCATCGGCGGACGTCTCGTGCAATATGGTCATGCGCAGCCGGAAACCGTGTCCAGCATCCTGCCGGCCGACCGCCTGATGGCCTCGCGCCCTGATATCCTCGACCGCAATGGCGAAGTGCTCGCGACCGACATTCGCACCGTTTCGCTGTTTGCCGAACCGCACAAGATCGTCGATGCGGACGAGGCGGTCGAACGTCTGGCGACCGTTTTGAAGGATCTCGATGTCCGGGACACGTATCGCAAGCTCTCGTCGAATTCGCGTTTCCAGTGGTTGCGCCGTCAGCTGACCCCGAAGCAGCAGAGCCAGATCCTTGCGCTCGGTATCCCCGGCATTGGCTTCCGTCCGGAGAAGCGGCGCTTTTATCCGGGCGGTGCGACCGCCTCGCATATCGTCGGCTACGTCAATATCGACAATCGCGGCATGGCCGGAATGGAGCGTTATATCGACAACCAGGGCATGGCGGATCTGCGGGCGCTCGGCATGACCAGCGACACGCCTTTGGAACCCGTTCAGCTGTCGGTCGACATCCGGGTTCAGAATATCCTGCGTGATGCGCTGGTCACGGCGGTCACCAAGTATGAGGCGATTGCGGCCGGGGCCGTGGTGCTCGACGTGCATACCGGTGAAGTCGTGGCGATGTCTTCGATCCCCGATTTCGACCCGAATCGGCCTCAGGAGGGCGCGCAGGAGGGCTGGATGAACCGGATGACGAACGGTACGTTCGAAATGGGTTCTACCTTCAAGACCTTCACGACGGCCATGGCGCTCGATTCGGGCAAGGTGTCGATGAAGGACAGCTTTGACGCGCGCTATCCGATCCGAATCGGCCGGTTCACGATCAAGGATTTCCACGGCAAGCACCGCGTCCTGACCGTTCCGGAAATCTTCCAGTATTCGTCCAATATCGGCACGGCCCGCATGGCCGAAGTGGTCGGCACGACGGCGCATCAGGAATTCCTGACGCGGATCGGGTTGTTGACCAAGTTGGAAACCGAGCTGCCGGAGGTGAAGACGCCGTCGCAGCCGCGTGAATGGAAGCAGATCAATTCGATCACCATCTCGTTCGGCCACGGGGTCTCGACCACGCCCTTGCAGACGGCCGTCTCCGCCGCTGCCCTGGTCAACGGCGGCAAGCTTATCTCTCCGACCTTCCTGACCCGCACGCGCGAACAGGCTGAAGATATTGCGCAGGTCGTGATCAAGAAGCAGACGAGCGACGATATCCGCCATCTGTTCTGGCTGAACGGCAAGAGCGGCTCGGGCCGGCATGCGCTCGTCGAGGGCTTCGATGTCGGCGGCAAGACCGGGACGGCGGAAAAGGTGGTCAACGGACGCTATTCGAGCGACCAGAACTTCAACTCCTATGTCGCCGCCTTCCCGATCGAAAACCCGCAATATCTCGTGCTGAGCTTCATCGACGCACCGAAGACGGGCGAGGGCGGTGGCCGGACCGCCGGTCTGACCGCAGCGCCGATCGTTGGCGAGATCATCCGCAGAAGCGCCGCAATTCTTGGTGTAGAACCCAAATACGGGGAAGACGGCTCAGCGTTGCTCGTCTCTTATTGATCAGATCGACTACAGGCGGGGCGATTCGCGCAACTTGCCCCTCAAGGATGGACTGCAAAATGCTTTTGGGTGGACTGGCTGGCGAGGAGTTTGGGGAACAGGTGGCAGCCAGTGGCGCTGCAGACGTCGAGGTTCGCGGACTTTCCGCCGATAGCCGCAAGGTCGAGCCGGGCACCGTGTTCTTCGCCCTTTCCGGTTCCAAGGCCGATGGTTCGGCCTATGTCGCCCAGGCGGTCGAGAAGGGCGCTGTTGCTGTGGTGGCATCGCATGCGCTCGATGCGACTGTACCGGTCGTCATCGTCGACCATCCGCGTCGCTTCCTCGCGCTTGCCGCAGCCCGCCTCGTCGGGCGCCAGCCGAAGACCATGGTCGCTGTGACCGGCACCGCAGGAAAGACTTCCGTTGCCTCCTTTACGCGCCAGATCTGGGCCGAAGCCGGCCATGCCGCCGCCCAGATCGGAACGACGGGCGTGATATCGCCGAAGCGCAACGATTACGGTTCGCTGACCACGCCCGATCCGCTGGCCCTTCACACGCTTCTTGGCGAACTTGCCGATGAGGGCGTGACCCATGCTGCGATGGAAGCCTCCAGCCATGGCCTTGACCAGAGCCGACTCGACGGCGTCGCCCTGTCGGCTGCCGGCTTTACCAATCTCGGCCGCGACCACATGGACTATCATCCGACCATGGAAGATTACATGGCGGCGAAGATGCGGCTCTTCGATACGCTGCTGCCGAAGGGCGCGCCTGCGGTGATCTTTGCAGACGACGCCTGGTCGGACGAAGCGATCCGGGCCGCCAAGGCCTGCGGCCACGAAGTGCGAACCGTCGGCCGCAAGGGTGATTTCCTCAGTCTCAAGCGGGTCGAGCATTTCCGCCACAAGCAGGTCGCCGAAGTGCATCATGGCGGTGACATCTATGAGGTTCACATTCCACTCGCCGGCGATTTCCAGATCGCCAATGCGCTTGTGTCCGCCGGCCTTGCAATCTCCACCGGCGTTTCACCGGCCGTGGCGTTGAAGGCGCTGGAACATCTGAAGGGTGCCTCCGGCCGCCTCGAGCTGGTCGGCCAGACCAAGGCCGGTGCGCTCGCCTATGTCGACTACGCGCACAAGCCGGAAGCCCTTGAAAATGTGCTGACTTCGGTTCGCCCTTTCACGACTGGTCGTGTGATCGTCGTGTTCGGCTGTGGCGGAGACCGCGACAAGGGCAAGCGACCGATCATGGGCGAGATCGCCTCGCGGCTCGCAGACATCACCATCGTCACAGACGACAATCCGCGCTCCGAAGTGCCGGCGACCATCCGTTCCGAGATCATGGCGGCAACGCCCAAGGGTATCGAGATCGGGGACCGTGCCCAGGCCATCCGGGCGGGTGTCGCGATGATGTCGACCGGGGACACGCTGATCGTTGCGGGCAAGGGGCATGAGGAAGGACAGACGGTCGGAGCCGAGACGCATCCGTTTTCGGACCGTCAGGAAGTCCGCAAAGCCTTGGAGGAGTTTGACCGTTGACCCTGCTCTGGACCGCGCGTGAAATGGTCGTCGCCATGGGCGGCAGACCCTTTGGCAATCTGCCGGAAGGTGTCACCGGCATTTCGATCGACAGTCGGACGATTACCCCCGGCGAAGCTTTCTTCGCCATCAAGGGCGACCGCGTCGATGGTCACAACTATGCCAGCATTGCCATCGCCAACGGGGCTGCCCTGCTCGTTGTCAGCGAGGCCAAATTGCCGGCGCTCGGTCGGCTGACAATCCCGATGATCGTCGTCGAAGACGTTCTCGTCGGCCTGCAGAAGCTCGGCATGGCCGCCCGCGACCGCACGCCTGCGACGGTCATTGCGGTCACCGGCTCCGTCGGCAAGACGACCACCAAGGAGATGCTGCGCGCAACACTTGCGCCGTCCGGCAAGGTGCATGCGTCCGTCGCCTCCTTCAACAACCATTGGGGCGTGCCGCTGACGCTCGCCCGCATGCCTATCGACACCCGTTACGGCGTGTTCGAGCTTGGGATGAATCATTCCGGCGAGCTCGGGCCGTTGTCGCGCATGGTGCGGCCTGATGTGGCGGTCATCACGACGATCGCGCCGGCGCATCTCGGTAATTTCGCCAGCGTCGACGAGATCGCCGACGCCAAGGCCGAGATCTTCGAGGGTGTCGTCAATGGTGGCGACGCGATCCTCAACCGCGACAATCCCTATTATGAGCGCCTCGAACAGGCGGCACTCGCCCAGGGTATCGAAAACATCCATAGTTTCGGTCAGCATGCCAAGGCGGAGTTCCGGCTCGCGGAATTCGATGGCGCTGCTGAACTTTCCACCGTTTGGGTCTCCTTCGGGGGCGAGACGCGCGAAGTGACGATCGGTGCGCCGGGGCGGCATCTGGCTGAAAATGCCATGGCCGTTCTTGCGGCGGTTTCGCTGGTCGGTGCCGACATCGACGCTGCGATCGAAGCCCTTGCAAACCTTGCTCCGGTCAAGGGGCGTGGTGAACGGCACAGGCTGCAGATGCCCGATGGCGTCCTGACGCTGATCGACGAAAGCTATAATGCCAATCCCGCCTCGATGCGCGCGGCGATCGCCGTGCTTGCATCGGCCCAGCCGTCGGGCGAGGGGCGGCGGATCGCCGTGCTCGGCGACATGTTGGAGATGGGCGAATTTGCTTCCAGTGTTCATGCCGAGCTTGCTGGTCCTCTCTTGGCCGCCGGTATCGAACATGTCTGGCTCGCGGGCCCGGAAATGGTGGCGCTGCGCGACGCCTTGCCGGAAACGGTTCACGTCGTCTATCTCGAGACCACGGAGGAGCTCGTGAATTTCGTTACCGCCGAGGTCCGCGCGGGCGATGTCGTGATGGTCAAATCTTCTCTCGGCATCGGTTTCGGCAAGATCGTATCGGCTCTGCTTGACAAGTATCCGGCATTCACCGACACGGAGCGCCACTTTTAATCCGGGCTTTTGGAAAGGGCTCCAATGCTGATCTGGCTTGTGGAACTGGCGGATAACCTTCAGTTTTTCAATCTCTTCCGTTACATCACCTTCCGCACCGGGGCTGCTCTCTTCACCTCGGCACTGGTGGTTTTCCTGTTCGGCCCGGCCATCATCTCGTCCTTGCGCGTGCGCCAGGGCAAGGGGCAGCCGATCCGCGCCGACGGACCGCAAACCCATTTCAAGAAGGCGGGAACGCCGACCATGGGCGGTTTGATGATCCTCGCCGGGATCGTCGTGTCATCGCTGCTCTGGGCGGATCTTTCGAACGTCTATGTCGTCGCGACACTGCTGGTCACACTCGGTTTCGGCGCGATCGGCTTTTATGACGACTATCTCAAGGTGACGAAGCAGACGGAAAAGGGCTTTTCCGGCAAGGCGCGTCTGGGTATCGAGTTTTTGATCGCGGGCATTGCGGTCTATTTCATGATGTCGACGGCGCTCAGCTCCGGCCCGCAGGGCTCGACTTTCGGTTCCTCGATCGCCTTCCCGTTCTTCAAGGACTTCCTGATCGATCTCGGAATCTTTTTCGTGCTGTTCGGCGGCTTCGTCATTGTCGGTGCTGGCAATGCGGTCAACCTGACTGATGGTCTCGACGGTCTTGCCATCGTGCCCGTGATGATCGCGGCTGCCTCCTTCGGCGTCATCGCCTATCTCGCCGGAAATGCGGTGTTTTCCAACTACCTGCAGATCAATTTCACGCCGGGGACGGGTGAACTTGCCGTGGTGCTGGGCGCCGTGATCGGTGCCGGCCTCGGCTTCCTGTGGTTCAACGCACCGCCGGCTGCTATTTTCATGGGTGATACGGGGTCGCTCGCGCTCGGCGGTCTGATCGGCTCGGTGGCTGTTGCCACCAAGCATGAGATCGTCATGGCAATCATCGGCGGCCTCTTCGTCATGGAGACGCTGTCGGTCATCATCCAGGTCGGCTATTTCAAGCTGACCGGCAGGCGAGTCTTCCTGATGGCGCCGATCCACCACCATTTCGAGAAGCTCGGCTGGACCGAGAGCCAGGTCGTCATCCGCTTCTGGATCATCGCGGTCGGCTTGGCCATGCTCGGCCTCTCGACCCTGAAGCTGCGGTGAGGCGGCGATGATCGCGGCCACGACGTTCAAGGGCAAGACCGTCGCGCTGTTCGGGCTCGGCGGGTCCGGGCTTGCGACCGCAAAGGCGCTTCAGGCCGGTGGCGCCAATGTCATTGCCTGGGACGACAATCCCGACAGCGTGGCGCGGGCAGAAGCCGAAGGCGTACCGGCCCGGGACTTGCGCGAGATCGACTGGTCGTCGGTCGCGTCCTTTGTGCTGTCACCTGGCGTTCCGCTTACGCATCCGAAACCGCACTGGACGGTCGGCTTTGCCCGAAATGCTGGCGTGGAGATCATCGGCGATGTCGAGATCTTCGTGCGCGAGCGGCGGGCGCATGCGCCCGATTGCCCGTTTATCGCGATCACTGGCACGAACGGCAAGTCGACGACCACCGCTCTCATCGCCCATATTCTCCAGGCAAGCGGTCGCGACACGCAGCTTGGCGGCAATATCGGCCGTGCCGTGCTGACGCTCGATTCGCCCCGGGATGGCCGCTTCTTCGTCGTCGAGTGCTCGTCCTATCAGATTGATCTTGCCCCGACGCTCAATCCCACCGCCGGCATCCTGCTCAACCTGACGCCCGATCATCTCGATCGTCACGGTACGATGCAGCACTATGCCGATGTGAAGGAACGCCTGGTCGCCGGTGCCAAGACCGCGATCATCGGCACCGATGACAGTCATTGCGAGCTGATCGGTGACCGGGTCGAGCGGGCAGGGACCAAGGTCATCCGGATCTCGAAGCGGCAGCCGCTCGCTGATGGCCTCTATGCCGAGGGCTCGCGTATCATGCGGGCCGAGAACGGAGCGTCGGCGCCACTGGTCGATCTCGACGGGATCCAGACGCTGCGCGGCAGCCATAATTCCCAGAACGCCTGTGCCGCGATTGCGGCTTGCCTTGCGGTCGGCGTCTCCGAAGACGAGATCCGCAAGGGACTGCAGAGCTTTCCCGGCCTTAAGCATCGCATGCAGCCTGTGGCGCGTCGCGGCGAGGTGGTCTTCGTCAACGACAGCAAGGCAACCAATGCGGACGCGGCGGCACCGGCCCTTTCCAGCTACGAGCGGATCTACTGGATTGCCGGTGGCCTGCCCAAGGAAGGTGGCATCGCAAGCCTCGCACCACTCTTCCCGCGCATCGTGAAAGCCTACCTGATCGGTGAGGCTGCGTCGGCCTTTGCGGCTCAACTCGGCGACCGCGTGGCTTATGAGATCTCGGACCGCCTGGAGCGCGCCGTGGCGCATGCCGCTCATGATGCCGATCGGGATGGCGAAGCTTCGGCCGTGATGCTTTCACCGGCTTGCGCAAGCTTCGACCAGTACAAGAATTTCGAGGTCCGCGGCGACGCCTTTGTTGCGCATGTCGCAGATCTGGACGGAGTGACGATGCTGATCGACCTGCCGACAGGAGGCAATTGAGATGGTAAGCCGCGTAGAGAGAGGGCCGGTCGCAGACTGGTTCTGGACGATCGACCGTCTGTTCCTGATCACCTTCGTTCTCCTGATGGGGATCGGGCTGATGCTCTCTTTTGCGGCCTCACCGGCGGTTGCAGAACGCCTTAATCTCGACAGCTTCCACTTCGTCAAGCGCCACGCCTTTTTCATGCTGCCGGCACTCGGGGTGATGATCGGCCTGTCCTTTCTGTCGCCGCGTCAGGTCCGTCGCATGGCCATGCTGATTCTGGCAGCCTCGCTGATCATGATGGTGCTGGTGCTTTTCATCGGTCTCGAGGTCAAGGGCGGACGGCGCTGGCTGTCTTTGGGCTCCATGTCGATCCAGCCTTCGGAATTCATGAAGCCGGCCTTCGTCGTGATCTGCGCCTGGTTGTTCGCCGAACATGCCCGCCAGCCTGAAATTCCAGGCAATCTCTTTGCCATCCTGCTGTTTGGCATCGCGGCCGCCCTCCTGATTGCCCAGCCTGACCTCGGTCAGACCATCCTGATCGGCAGCGTCTGGGGCGCGATGTTCTTCATGGCCGGCATGCCCTGGCTGTGGATCGTGGTCCTCGGCGCGCTCGGCGGTGCTGGCTTCTTCGGGGCCTATATGACCCTGCCGCACGTTGCCGGCCGAATCGACCGGTTCCTGACCGGCGAGGGGGACACCTTCCAGGTCGATACCGCCCGCGAGGCCATCATTCGCGGCGACTGGTTCGGCCAGGGGCCGGGCGAGGGTATCGTCAAGCGCATCATTCCCGACAGCCATACCGACTTCATTTTCTCGGTCGCGGCCGAAGAATTCGGCATCGTCTTCTGCATGGTGCTCGTCGCGATCTTCGCCTTCCTTGTCCTGCGCGGCCTCAGCCATGCCTACAAGGAGCGCAACGACTTCAACCGTCTCGCCGTGTCCGGTCTCGTGCTGCTGCTCGGCGTTCAGTCGATGATCAATATCGGTGTCAATCTCGAACTTCTGCCGGCCAAGGGCATGACGCTGCCGCTCATCTCCTATGGCGGATCGTCGATGACGGCGATCTGTGTCACGGCCGGCTTCATCCTGGCGCTGACCCGCCGCCGTCCGGAAAAACGCGCCCAGGAGCGCAGCCTGTTCCGTTCGGTCGCGGGCGTGCCTGCGGAGTAAAGCGTCATGACCAAGGGTATCGTCTTGCTCGCCGCCGGGGGAACCGGCGGCCATCTCTTTCCGGCCGAAGCTTTGGCGCATGAATTGAAGGCGCGTGGCTTTAGCGTTCATCTGGTGACCGACCGGCGTGCCGAACGTTACGCGGCAAGCTTCCCGGCCGATGAGATTCACACCGTTTCGTCAGCGACGATCGGCTCGAAGACCCCGGTCGCCGTGGTCAAGGCGTTCCTCTCGCTGTGGCGTGGTTATCGCGAGGCGCGGGCACTTGTTTCCCGTTTGATGCCGAAGGCCGTCATCGGTTTTGGTGGCTACCCGACCGTTCCGCCGCTTTTCGCGGCCGCTGGTCTCGGCGTGCCGACAGCGGTGCATGAGCAGAATGCCGTGATGGGACGGGCAAACAAGCTGCTCGCCTCACGGGTGCGGGCAATCGCGGGTGGTTTTCTGTCGCCCGACGGCGAACACAAGGCCAAGATGGTGCTGACCGGCAATCCGGTACGGCCTGCCGTCATCGCGGCTTCCGCCCAGCCCTATGTGGCGTCCGGCGCCGGCGAAGCCTTCAATCTCGTGGTCTTTGGCGGAAGCCAGGGCGCTCAGTTCTTCTCCGACGCCATTCCCGGCGCCATCCGGCTTTTGCCCGATGCGCTGCGTCAGCGTCTGGTCGTGACGCAGCAGGCGCGGCCGGAAGATCGCCAGAAGGTGATCGACAGCTATGCGACGCTCGGCATTGGCGCCGATGTGGCACCATTCTTTACCGACATGGCGGAGCGGCTGGCAGCCGCCCATCTCGTGATCTGCCGCTCCGGGGCTTCGACGGTCTCCGAACTCGCGGTGATCGGTCGCCCGAGCCTGCTCGTGCCCTATCCGCATGCGCTCGACCACGACCAGGCCGCGAATGCAGCGGCGCTCGCGGCACAAGGCGGGGCGCAGGTGATTGCCCAGGCGGATCTCTCCGCCGAGCGCATTGCCGACCTTCTGACGACAGCGATGGAAGAGCCGGAGCGGCTCGGAACCATGGCGGCCGCTGCGAAAAGCACGGGCAAGCCCGATGCTGCCGGCTTGCTCGCAGACCTCGTAGAGGCTATTGCCGCCGGCAAGGGCATTGCCCAGTCGAAGGGAGCCACACAATGAAAATGCCGAAAACCATCGGCCTCGTCCATTTCATCGGGATCGGCGGCATCGGGATGAGCGGGATCGCCGAGGTGCTGCACAATCTAGGACACAAGGTGCAAGGGTCGGATCAGTCCGAGAGCGCCAATGTCCAGAGGTTGCGCGCCAAGGGCATCGAAGTCTTTGTCGGTCACAAGGCCGAGAACCTCGGTGACGCTGAAGTCGTTGTTGTCTCGACCGCGATCAAGAAGAACAACCCGGAACTGATTGCCGCGCGTGAGAAGCTCCTGCCGATCGTCCGGCGCGCCGAGATGCTCGCCGAGCTCATGCGCTTCCGCAATGCGATCGCGATCGGCGGCACGCATGGCAAGACGACGACCACCTCGATGGTTGCCGCTCTCCTGGAAGCCGGCAATCTCGACCCGACCGTCATCAATGGCGGCATCATCAATGCCTATGGCACCAATGCCCGCATGGGTGAAGGTGAGTGGATGGTGGTCGAGGCGGACGAATCCGACGGCACCTTCCTGAAACTGCCGGCCGACGTCGCTGTCGTCACCAATATCGACCCTGAACATCTCGACCATTACGGCACCTTCGACAATGCGCGGGCGGCTTTCCGGCAGTTTGTCGAGAACGTGCCGTTCTACGGTTTTGGCGTGATGTGCCTCGACCATCCGGAAGTGCAGGCGCTGGTCAGCAAGATCGAGGACCGCAAGGTCATCACCTATGGCGAGAACCCGCAGGCCGACGTGCGCTTCTCCAATGTGCGCCTCGATGGCACGCGCTCGATCTTCGACGTTGAGATCCGCCGTCGCCGAACGGGGCGCGTCTTCACCTTCAAGGATCTCGTGCTGCCGATGCCGGGTCGACACAACATCTCGAATGCCTGTGCAGCGATCGCGGTTGCCAATCGCCTCGACATTTCGGAAGAGGGTATCCGCAAGGGGCTTGCCGGCTTCGGTGGCGTCAAGCGGCGCTTCACCCTGACGGGCACATCGAATGGCGTGCAGGTGTTCGACGATTACGGGCACCACCCGGTGGAGATCAAGGCTGTGCTCAGAGCGGCGCGCGAAGCCTGTCAGGGGCGAATCATCGCGGTGCATCAGCCACATCGCTTTTCGCGCCTCGCCAGCCTCTTTGATGATTTTGCCAACTGCTTCAACGATGCCGACACGATCTTCCTCTCGCCGGTTTACGCTGCGGGCGAAGATCCGATCGAGGGCATCGATTCGGAGGTGCTGGTATCGCGCATCAAGTCTGGTGGTCATCGCGATGCGCGCTACTTGGCCGCGCCGGATCAGCTCGCCTCTCTCGTCGCGGGCATTGCGCAACCGGGTGATTTCGTGGTCCTGTTGGGGGCCGGCAACATTACCCAGTGGGCTGCTGCCTTACCGACGGAATTAGATGCAATTGCGGGAAAGTCTTGAATGAAACAGGTGGATGGGGAAAAGCTTCTGGCGTCGCTCGGCCCTGAAGTTAATGATCTCAAGGGGCGGCTGACGCCTGATGCGCCGATGGACCGGGTCACCTGGTTCCAGGCCGGCGGGCTCGCGGAGCTGATGTTCCAGCCGCATGACGTTGACGACCTCACCAGTTTCCTGAAGCTTCTGCCGGAAGAAGTGCCGCTGACGGTCGTCGGCGTTGGATCGAACCTGCTGGTGCGCGACGGTGGCATTCCCGGCGTCGTGATCCGTCTGTCTGCCAAGGGGTTCGGCCAGGTCGAACTTGCGGGCGAGAACCGCATCCGAGCTGGCGCGATCTGCCCGGACAAGCATATCGCTGCCATGGCGATGGACAACAATATCGGCGGATTCCACTTCTACTACGGCATTCCCGGTTCGATCGGTGGTGCGATCCGCATGAACGCTGGCGCCAATGGCGGCGATACGGCCGGCAGGTTGATCGAGGTCGAAGCCGTCGATCGCAAGGGCAATGTCCACGTCCTGTCGAATGCCGACATGGGCTACAGCTATCGCCATTCGTCAGCACCGGACGGCCTGATCTTCACCAGTGCGCTCTTCGAAGGTTATCCGGAAGAGAAGGCGAAGATCCGCGCCGACATGGATGCGGTCCGTCACCATCGTGAGACGGTGCAGCCGGTCAAGGAAAAGACCGGTGGCTCGACGTTCAAGAACCCGGAGGGGCATTCCGCCTGGGAGCTCATCGACGAGGCCGGCTGCCGCGGGCTGATGATCGGCGGTGCGCAGATGTCATCGCTCCATTGCAATTTCATGATCAATGTTGGCCACGCAACCGGTTACGATCTCGAATATCTTGGCGAGACCGTGCGTCAGCGGGTATTCGAGACCGCAGGCATCAAGCTCGAATGGGAAATCAAGCGCCTCGGCATCTTCATGCCCGGCCGCGAGGTGAAGCCGTTCATGGGGGTTGTCGAGGCCTGATACTGCGCCCTTTTCCTACGAAGTTTTAACTTCGCTCGATTAGGCTCCCCGGAGGTTCGGGGAGTTTCATGTTTGATCTGGTGCATGTCTGGGTAATCCGGCAGCTCACGCTTGGCGAGTTTTCCTCGCGGCAGGCGGTGCTGTGGAAGGCTATGGCCATGGCAGCCAAGATCGCCGTGTTCGCTTACGGCCTGAACGTTATCGCTCACTTCATTCTCGTCGGTCTTGGGCTCCTGCCGTATCCGCTCGGCCCGGCGCTCGTCGTTGCCACCATGCTGACGCCGCCGGTTTCCTTTATCGTTGCCGTCATTGCCTATTCGGTCGTCGGCCTTGCGATCTATGACCTTGGCGTGTCGCGCCAGCGTTTCGAGACGTTGAGCCGAACCGACATGTTGTCCGGTCTGATGAACCGCCGGGCATTCCTCGACACGTTCGAGGCCGCGCGTGGGCCGGTGGCTCTGATCCTGCTCGATATCGATCGTTTCAAGTCGGTCAATGACACTCTCGGTCACAAAGCGGGCGACGACGTTATCGTCCAAACGGCGAACTGCCTGACGACTGTGCTCGGCCCGGATGAGGCCATAGCCCGGATCGGCGGCGAGGAGTTTGCCGTGCTCTTGACCGCGCAGGGGACGGAGCAGGCGATGGAGATCGCTGAAGCGATCCGCGCATCTGTGGAAGGGATGCGTCTTGAAATTTCAGGGCGGCCCGTTTCGATATCCGTGTCTGCCGGGGTCGCCGAAGGCGTGGCCGAGCTCGGCTTCAGCGAGCTTTTTTCAGGGGCCGACCGCGCCCTTTATCTCGCGAAGGCCAGCGGTCGGAATCGAATCGTGCATGCAAAAGAGCTGCGGGGGATGCCTCTCAGCGCATCCATTCCTGACGACGGTCAAGTTGGCATCGAGCTCGGCCGATTGAGCGCATGATCCGGATCGTCCGTTAACTTCTACAGTATTTTCATCGGCTTCTTGCCATAACCTCAAGTCTTTGTTTGGCTTGCAGGGCAGGCGCTTTCGCGAGCAAGTTAACGAAAGTAAACGGTTCATTAACCTTAATGTTGTTCAACTGATCTGACAAAGCCGGAGCAGTCGGTGCGATTGCCGGTCGAATTTTAGATTTTGCGAGGCGTAGATGAGTGGCAAGCATGTCGCGGTTTTGATGGGTGGATTGTCCTCCGAGCGGCCTGTGAGCTTGTCCTCCGGCAACGCCTGCGCTTCGGCTCTCGAAGGTGAGGGCTTCAAGGTCACGCGCGTCGATGTCGGTCGCGATATCGGTCGTGTTCTCGAGGATCTGAAGCCGGATGTCGCCTTCAATGCGCTGCATGGTCCCTATGGCGAAGATGGCACCATTCAGGGCGTGCTTGAATATCTCGAAATCCCCTACACCCATTCCGGCGTGCTTGCTTCGGCGCTAGCCATGGACAAGAAGCAGGCGAAGATCGTGGCCGCCCAGGCCGGTATTCCTGTCGCCGAAGCCATGGTCATCAACCGCTTCGACGTCGGCAATGTGCATCCAATGGCGCCGCCCTATGTCGTCAAGCCGGTTCGTGAGGGTTCGAGCTTCGGCGTCGTTATCGTCCGTGAGGACATGGCGCACCCGCCGCAGATCCTGACTTCGAGCGAATGGCGTTACGGCGATCTCGTGATGGTCGAACGTTATGTCGCGGGTCGCGAACTGACATGTGGTGTGATGGATGGCAAGGTGCTCGGCGTGACCGAGATCGTGCCGCTGGGCAACAGCTTCTACGATTACGACTCCAAGTATGCGGCGGGTGGTTCGGAGCACGTGCTTCCTGCGCAAATTTCACCGAAAATTTACCAAAAAATACAATCATTGGCGCTGAAGGCACATCAGGCGCTCGGGTGTCGCGGAGTGAGTCGGTCCGACTTCCGCTACGACGATCGCTTCTCCGAGGATGGTGATCTGATTTGGCTGGAGCTCAATAACCAGCCGGGCATGACCCCTACCTCGTTGCTGCCGGAAATGGCTGCCCTTGCGGGCTACAGCTTTGGTGAATTCGTACGTTGGATGGTGGAGGACGCTTCTTGTTCTCGTTGAGCGGCAACAAATTGGTGGGTGGGTCCGGCGCGTATCCGGCTGCGCCGCTTGCCTCGGGTGAGGCAAAGGTGCTGCCGCGTCCGCTGCGTCGCCTGGTGCGCTTCGTGCTGGCCCTGTGCTCGGGTCGCATCGCTCTGCCCCGCCATCTTGGCAAGGTCAGCCTGGCGGCTTTCTATGGTCTTGTGGGCCTGCATGGCGTTGTGGTCGGCGGTCATGGTCCCGTTGTGATGCAGACGGTAACGGCATCGGCCGGGTTTGCTGTCGAAGATGTTCGCGTCTCCGGCAACCAGCATACGTCGGAGATCGATATTCTGCAGTTGCTCGGGCTTGATGGCTCGACCAGCCTCCTCGGTCTCGATATCGCGACTGCACGGCAAGCGCTCTCCGAGCTTCCCTGGGTCGAATCGGCCGAGGTGCGTAAGGTTTATCCGTCAACGGTCGAGGTTGTTCTGCGGGAGCGTCAAGCCTATGGCATCTGGCAGCACGGCACTGATCTTTCTCTTATCGAGCGCTCCGGTTCGGTGATTGCACCTCTGCGCGATAACAAGTTCGCCTCGCTTCCGCTCTTCGTCGGTCGCGATGCCGAAACGGCTGCTGCAGCCATCGATGAAGAATTCTCCAAGTGGCCGGCAATTGCCTCACGGGTGAAGGCTTTCGTGCGTGTCGGCGGCCGTCGCTGGGACGTTCATATGGAGAACGGCATTGTCGTTCGCCTGCCGGAGGAAAACGTCCCGGGGGCTCTCGCTCTGCTCAATCGCTTCGACGGAGAGCAGCAGGTTCTCTCGCGTGATGTTGCCGTCGTCGACCTGCGCCTGCCGGATCGGGTCGCGATTCGCCTGACCGAAGGTGCGCAGGAGCGCCGTACGGCTGCACTCGAAGAGCGTCGCAAGGCCCTCAAGAAAATGGAGCGGAAGATATGAGCATCTTCGGTGGCTCTTCCTTCGGTTTTCCGCGTACCAAGCCGCTCTCTTCGAAGCGCGCTCATGTCGTTTCGGTGCTCGATATCGGTTCGACCAAGGTGGTCTGCATCATCGCGCGCCTCACACCGCGCCGCGAGTCTGCTGTCCTGCCGGGTCGTACGCACAATGTCGAGGTCATCGGTCTCGGTCATCAGCGCTCGCATGGCATCAAGTCCGGCGTGATTGCCGATCTTGATGCCGTCGAAAATGTCGTCCGTTTGGCCGTCGACGCCGCCGAGCGTATGGCAGGCCTCACCGTCGAGAGCCTGATTGTCAACGTTTCGGCCGGTCGCATCGGTTCTGACGTCTACACCGCATCCATCGATCTCGGTGGCCAGGAAGTCGAATCCGGCGATCTGCGCAAGGTGCTGATTGCCGCCGGTCAGCAGTCCCAGGGCAATGACCGTGCCGTCCTGCATTCGCTGCCGACAGGCTTTTCTCTTGACGGCGAGCGGGGAATCCGTGATCCACTTGGCATGTATGGCGACGTTCTCGGCGTCGACATGCATGTGGTCACGGCCGAACGTGCAGCGCTTCGCAATCTGGAGCTCTGCATCAACAGGGCTCATCTGACCGTCGAGGGCGTGGTTGCCACGCCTTATGCCAGCGGCCTTGCAGCCCTGGTCGACGACGAGGTGGAGCTCGGTTGCGCGGCGATCGACATGGGCGGTGGCATGACCACCATCTCTGTCTTCGCCGAAGGCAAGCTGATCCATACGGACGCCATCGGGATTGGTGGTCACCATGTGACGACCGATCTGGCGCGCGGGCTTTCGACCCGTATCGAGGATGCAGAACGTCTGAAGGTCGTTCACGGTTCGGCTGTCGCCAACGGCGCTGACGATCGTGAGGTCGTGTCCGTTCCGCCGATCGGCGAAGACGATCGTGATCAGCCGACCCAGGTATCGAAGGCGCTTGTGACCCGGATCATCAGCGCGCGGATCGAGGAAACCCTCGAGATGCTGCGCGACCGGATTCAGAAGTCGGGCTTCTCGCCGGTGGTTGGCAAGCGCGTGGTTCTGACCGGTGGTGCCTGCCAGCTCACGGGTATGCCGGAAGCGGCCCGCCGCATTCTGGCCCGGAACGTGCGTATCGGTCGGCCGATGGGTGTCTCGGGTCTGCCGGCGGCAGCCAAGGGACCGGCCTTTTCGACGGCCGTCGGGCTGACGATCTATCCGCAGATGGCGGATCAGGAAACACATGCCGGGCAGGGCGGGTTGTTCTCGCCCTTCGGCAACGGAAACAGCCGCTTCGCCCGCATGGGCCAATGGCTGAAAGAGAGTTTTTGAGTTTACCCGGCCGGACACAAGGTTCGGCCAAGGGAAATCTGTTGAAATGACATGGCCGGCTTGGCGATGCGGCCGGAAAAAGAAGGAACGGGTACCATGACCATCAAGCTGCAGAAGCCAGATATTACTGAGCTGAAGCCCCGCATCACCGTCTTCGGTGTCGGTGGCGGTGGCGGCAATGCCGTCAACAACATGATCACCGCTGGTCTGCAGGGCGTCGATTTCGTCGTTGCCAACACGGATGCCCAGGCGCTGACCATGACCAAGGCCGAGCGCATCATCCAGCTCGGCGTCAATGTCACGGAAGGCCTCGGCGCAGGCTCCCAGCCGGAAGTCGGGCGCGCTGCCGCTGAAGAATGCATCGACGAAATCATCGACCATCTCAATGGTACTCACATGTGCTTCGTCACCGCCGGCATGGGCGGTGGTACCGGTACCGGTGCTGCTCCGGTCGTCGCTCAGGCTGCCCGCAACAAGGGCATCCTGACCGTTGGCGTCGTCACCAAGCCGTTCCATTTCGAAGGTGCGCGCCGTATGCGCCTCGCCGAGCAGGGCATCGAGGAGCTGCAGAAGTCGGTCGACACGCTGATCGTCATCCCGAACCAGAACCTCTTCCGCATCGCCAACGACCGCACGACCTTTGCCGACGCCTTCGCAATGGCCGACCAGGTTCTGTATTCCGGCGTCGCCTGCATCACCGACCTGATGGTCAAGGAAGGCCTGATCAACCTTGACTTCGCGGACGTTCGCTCCGTAATGCGCGAGATGGGCCGCGCGATGATGGGTACCGGCGAAGCTTCCGGCGAAGGCCGCGCAATGCAGGCTGCCGAAGCTGCCATCGCCAACCCGCTGCTCGACGAAACCTCGATGAAGGGCGCCCAGGGCCTCCTGATCTCCATTACTGGCGGTCGTGACCTGACCCTGTTCGAAGTCGACGAAGCCGCGACCCGCATCCGCGAAGAAGTCGATCCGGACGCCAACATCATCCTGGGTGCAACCTTCGACGAAGCACTCGAAGGCATCATCCGCGTGTCTGTCGTTGCCACCGGCATCGACCGTGCAGCACTTGCCTCCAAGGGCTTCGAAGCCGCTCCGCTCGCAAAGCCCGCTATGCGTCCCTCCGCGGCCGTTGCTCCGGCACCGGCCGCATATCAGCCTGCAATGACGCAGGCCCCCAAGCCGACCATGGATCCGGTCGCAGACACCATCCGTTCGGCTGAAGCCGCAATGGAACGCGAACTCGAAATCGCAACCGCCCGCCAGCCGGTGATGAGCCAGCCGCAGCCTGCTCCGCAGCAGGAATTCCGTCCGGCAAGCCGTCTGTTCGCTTCGCCGGCTCCGGAAGCTGCTCCGGCTCCGCAGATGATGCAGCCGGTCGCGCCTGCGCCAATCATGAGCCAGCCGGCTCCGGTGATGCAGCAGCCCGCACCTGTCATGCAGGCGCCGGTCGCTCCGGCACCTGTCATGGCAGAGCCGCGCATGGCAGCTGCTGAGCCCGTTCGTATGCCGAAGGTGGAAGACTTCCCGCCGGTGCTGCGTGCCGAGATCGATCATCGCGCCCAGCCGGCAGCACCCGCTGCCCAGGACGAGCGCGGACCGATGGGGCTCTTGAAGCGAATCACCAATTCGCTCGGTCGCCAGGCTGACGAAGAGCCTGTCATGGGTGACATGACCGGTTCGGCTCCGGCCGCTGCATCGCAGCAGCGTCGTCCGCTGTCGGCCGAAGCCAGCCTGTACGCTCCGCGTCGTGGCCAGCTCGACGATCACGGCCGTGCCACGCCGGCCCGTGCCACCAGCGAAGACGATCAGCTTGAAATTCCTGCTTTCCTGCGTCGCCAGACGAGCTAAGGGAAGCCGAGACTCAGCTTTGGAGACCCGGGTCGAGAGGCCCGGGTTTCTTGCGTTTCACGCTCCGTTACGAGACGTCGAATTCTTGATGATAATCAAGGGGTTGGCTTCGTTACAAAGCGAAAGAATCAGTGATTTGGCTCACGTCCCGGTCACACGTATGTATGTGATCAGAAACAGGGTCTTATGGCCCTTCGACAAGAGATTGCGACGGGAACACAAGATCCACCGCCTCGTCGCTTTATTTTAAGGCTATCGGAATGGCAATTGCTTTGCTCGGATTTCAAACCACGATCGCAGCGCCTCTCACGCTGACGGGTATCGGGGTTCATTCCGGCCGCGAGGTCTCCATCACTCTCCAGCCAGCGGAAGCAGGAACCGGTGTCGTCTTTGTGCGCCAGCATGACGACGGTTCGACTAGCGAATATCGCGCAGTGTCTGCACATGTCGGCAACACCGATCTCTGCACCGTGCTCGGCACCAATCCGGCGCGCTCCGTTGCAACGATCGAACATGTCATGGCGGCCTTTTATGCGCTCGGTCTGGACAATGTCGTCGTCGAAGTCGATGGCGCCGAAATGCCGATTATGGATGGCAGCTCGGAAGTCTTCATCGATGCCATCGAGCAGGTTGGCATCACCAATCTCGGCGTCAAGCGCCGCTATATTCGCGTCACGAAGCCGGTTCGCATCGAGGCCGGTGGTTCCTGGTCCGAGTTCCGCCCCTATGACGGCACGCGATTCGAGGTCGAAATCGATTTCGACAGCAAGCTGATCGGCCGGCAGAAGTGGGAAGGCGACCTGACGGCTGAAACCTTCAAGACCGAATTGTCGCGCGCACGCACCTTTGGCTTCATGCGCGATGTCGAGCGCCTCTGGGCTGCTGGCTTTGCTCTTGGCTCTTCGCTTGAAAATTCCGTCGTCATCTCGGACGACGATACCGTGATCAATGTCGAAGGCTTGCGTTACGAAAAGGACGAGTTCGTCCGTCACAAGACGCTCGACGCCGTCGGTGATCTGGCGCTCGCCGGTGCGCAGTTCATCGGCTGCTACCGCTCCTATCGCGGCGGTCACAAGATGAACGCGAATGCGCTGAAGGCGCTGCTCAGCGATCCGACGGCCTATGAAGTCGTCGAAGCACCGAGCCGCAGCCACCAGGTCCGCGCCCGGGAATTCGTTCCGGTTCAGGTTTCGGAATTTGCGCCCTGGTCGGCGTAAGTACAAGACAGATCAGGCAAAGTTCAGCGCCGGCCTCTTCAAGAAGGCCGGCGTTTTGCTGAGCAGAAAAGGATTGGGGCGGAATGGCACTTTCTGGGTGCCCTGCCACAAAAATGCGTTAAAGTCGCATCACTGCGTTGCCCTAGTGCCGCTTTTGTGGCTAGAAACGCCAGTTGAAGGCGACGGTTTTCAAGCGGCGCTGCAATCGGGATCTTTCGAATGAATCAAGTGGGATCGGTCGTTGTGAAGAATGCCGTGCGTATTGCGGGCCTGAGCGTCATGTTGTCTTTCGGTGCCGTGCTCGCGGGCTGCCAGAGCGACCCGGATATCGACATCAGCAAGCTCGCCGCCGAGACCGAGCCGCCGGAAGTGCTCTATAATCAGGGCCTTGCCAACATCAAGGCCGGCAATATGGCCGAGGCGTCCCGCAAGTTCGACGCGGTCGATGCGCAGAACCCGTTCTCGGAGTGGTCGCGCAAGGCGCTCGTGATGAGCACCTTCACGAAGTATCGCCTCGGCCGCTATGCCGACGCGATCGCGACCGGCAACCGCTATATGAACCTGTATCCGAAGTCCGAGGATGCCGCTTACGCGCAGTATCTCGTCGGTCTGGCATACTGGAAGCAGATTTCAAACGTCACGCAGGACCAGCGCAACTCGGTCAAGACGATCGAAGCGATGGAGCGCGTCGTCAACGACTTCCCCGATTCGGAGTATGTCGATGACGCACAGGCGAAGATCCGCTTCGCGCGTGACCAGCTCGCCGGCAAGGAAATGCAGGTCGGACGCTACTATCTGGAGCGTAAGGAGTACCTCGCAGCCGTCTCGCGCTTCCGCGTCGTTGTCGAGCAGTATCCGAACACCAACCAGATCGAAGAGGCTCTGGCGCGTCTGGTGGAGTCCTACTACGCGATGGGCGTCGTCTCGGAGGCCCAGGCTGCAGCGGCTGTGCTCGGTCACAACTATCCGGACAGCCAGTGGTATGCCGACAGCTATGCGCTGCTGCAGAGAGGCGGTCTTGAACCGCGTGAGAATTCCGGTTCGTGGATCACCCGCGCCGGTCGCAGGCTGCTGATCGGGACCTGACGGTCTTAAGTCACGAAGTGAGAAACAGAGCCTATGCTGGTCCAGCTGTCGATCCGCGATATCGTTCTGATCGAGCGGCTGGATCTTGCCTTCGAGACCGGCCTATCCGTGCTGACCGGCGAAACCGGGGCCGGCAAATCCATCCTTCTCGACAGCCTCTCGCTGGCCCTTGGTGGCCGGGGCGATGGCTCGCTGGTCCGCCATGGCGAGGACAAGGGGCAGGTCACGGCCGTGTTCGATGTCGGCGGCAGCCATCCGGCCCGTACGCTTTTGAAGGGCAATGGCGTTGACGATGACGGCGATCTGATCTTCCGTCGCGTGCAATCCGCCGATGGCCGCACCCGGGCCTATATCAATGATCAGCCCGTCAGCGTGCAGCTGATGCGCCAGGTTGGCCAGTTGCTGGTCGAGATCCATGGCCAGCACGACGATCGTGCGCTGATCGATACCAATGCCCACCGCATGCTGCTCGACGCCTTTGCCGGGCTGACCGACGAAGCGCTGGATCTCGGGGAAAGCTATCGCCGCTGGCGGGAGGCCGAGCGGGCCTACAAGACCCACAAGGCGAAGGTCGAGGCGGCTGCACGCGAAGCCGATTATCTGCGGGCCTCCGTCGAGGAGTTGGAGGGCCTTTCACCGCTTGATGGTGAGGAGGATGAGCTCGCCGAGCGACGTTCCGCCATGCAAAAATCCGAACGCATCGCCGGTGACATCGCTGAAGCTTCAGAATTCCTCAATGGCAATGCGTCGCCAGTGCCGCATATTGCATCCCTGATGCGCCGACTGGAACGCAAGAGCCATGAGGCTCCCGGACTGCTGGAAGAGACCGTACAGCTGCTTGGCACGGCTCTCGACACCCTGTCTGCCGCGCAGATGGAGGTGGAAGCTGCCTTGCGCCGCACGGAGTTCGATCCGCGCGAGCTGGAGCGGGTCGAGGAGCGACTGTTTGCGCTTCGTGCGGCGGGCCGGAAATACTCGGTCGCCGTCGCAGATCTCCCGGCGCTCGCCGAAAAGATGGTGGCCGATCTCGCCGATCTCGATGCCGGTGAAGAGCGGCTTGGCCAGCTGGAGGCTGCCGTCCTGGAGACCCGGGCGCATTACGACCACCTAGCGCTGCAGCTGTCCGGCAAACGGCAGAACGCCGCCCAGGCGCTCGCCGATGCCGTCATGCAGGAACTGCCGGCCTTGAAGCTGGAGCGGGCGCGTTTCATGGTCGAGGTTTCAGCGGACGCCGAGAATGCGACCGTCGATGGCATCGACACGGTCGAGTTCCACGTTCAGACCAATCCCGGCACGCGACCCGGCCCGATCATGAAGGTGGCCTCGGGCGGTGAGCTGTCGCGCTTCCTGCTCGCGCTCAAGGTGGCGCTTGCGGATCGAGGGTCCGCGCCCACGCTTGTCTTCGACGAGATCGATACCGGGGTCGGCGGTGCTGTGGCCGATGCCATCGGCCAGCGGCTGAAGCGTCTCTCGGCCAAGGTGCAGGTTCTGTCTGTTACCCATGCGCCGCAGGTTGCGGCTCGCGCGTCGGCGCATTTCCTTATCTCCAAGGGACCGACCGGCGATGCGGGGGACAAGATCGCGACCCGGGTTGCCATCATGGAGCCGGAGCATCGGAAGGAAGAGATCGCGCGCATGCTTGCGGGCGCTTCCGTCACCGATGAGGCGCGTGCGGCAGCCGCCAAACTGCTTGCCGCCGGCGAGTGAGCCACATCCATCCGGCCGTGGTTGCCTTCCACCCTGAAACCTGTTTCGTTGCCGCATCATGATGGACCTGATCCAGACCTACTGGGCCGAGACCCTTGCCGTTCTGTCCGTCGTTTTCGGCACGGTGGCGGCCACCCATGCCGCGATGACGAAACGCGAGGTGCGCTCGGCGCTCGGCTGGGTCGGCATCATCATCCTGTCGCCGCTGGTGGGAGCCATGATCTACTCGGTCGCTGGGATCAACCGCATCCGCCGGGCGACTCTCATCTCCAGGCGCGCGCTTGAGCTCGATGAGATCTGGCGCAGTCTCTCGCTCTACAGCATCGACCGCGAAACCGTGGCCGCCCAGTTCGGCGACCGATTCGGACCGATGAAACTGCTCGGCGACAGAGTGACCCGGCATCCGCTGTCGTCAGGCAACCAAATCGAAATGCTCTCGTCCGGTGAGGAGACCTTCGATGCCATGTGTCAGGCGATCGATGCCGCGCAGCACAGCATCATCCTCGAAACCTATATCTTCGATCGCGATGTCGTCGGCCGGCGCGTGGCCGACTGCCTGATCGCCGCGCATCAGCGGGGTGTCGCCGTCCGGGTGATCGTCGACGCCGTCGGGGCCCGCTACAGCGTTCCCAGTATCATCGGCTATCTCGAAGAGGGCGGCGTTCGGGTCGCCGTCTTCAACGGGCAGGTCATCATGGGGCTCAGGCTTCCTTATGCCAATCTGCGTACGCACCGGAAAATTCTGGTCGCTGACGGGGCCACCGCCTTTGTCGGTGGCATGAATATCCGAGCGGGCTTCACCGGGCCGGATGGCGCGCGAGACACCCATTTTCGCGTCACCGGACCTGTTGTCGCCGATATCTTGGCGGTTGCCGCCGAGGACTGGCACTTCGAGACCGGCGAGGTGCTGCTCGGGCCGGAATGGGGCGTCCGGCTCGATGACGCCGTGGCTGGGGCAGGGACGGCTGTGCGTGCGGTGGTATCCGGGCCGGACACCCGTATCGAGACGAATCACCGGCTCTTGCTCGGCGCGTTTTCCGTGGCCGAACGGTCAATCCGCATCGTCTCACCCTACTTTCTGCCCGATACGACCTTCATTGCGGCGCTGAACACCGCTGCGCGTCGGGGCGTTCAGGTGGACGTGATCGTGCCGTCGCAGAACAATCTCGCCATCGTCGCCCGCGCGATGATGGGGCAGTTCGACCAGATCCTGCGGGAAGGCTGCCGCGTGCATCTGTCGACAGGTGCCTTCGATCATTCGAAGCTCATGGTCATCGACCGGCAATGGTGCTTCATCGGCTCGTCCAATCTCGATTCGCGCTCGCTTCGATTGAATTTCGAGATCGATCTCGAAGTCTATGATCGCGGTCTTGCCGCGCAGATCGAAGACCGGATCGACCGCCGTCTGTCCAGCGCCAGACAGGTCACGCTCGATACACTCAGGGCACGATCTCTGCCCAATCGGATGATTGATCGCTTGTTCTGGCTCGGATCGCCCTATCTTTGATCGAGGCGGGCGTTTTCAGCGCGGCCTCAACCGCAACCGGCCACCGGCCCAACCGACGACGGATGCTACAGGTGTGATGAAGAAGACCAAACCTAGCCTCGCCCGCACGATGGTGACCTCCATCCGAAATCGCAGATGGCGTCCGGCCGAGGGGATGGTCAAGACACAGGTCGACGGTGCGCTGACGGTCGCCTCCTACAATGTGCACAAATGCGTCGGCACGGACGGCAAGTTCGATCCCGAACGGATCATCGACGTTATCCGGGAAATCGGCCCCGACGTGATCGCCCTTCAGGAAGCGGACCAGCGTTTCGGCGAGCGTTCCGGGCTGCTTGATCTCAATCGGTTGAGGCTCGAGACCGGCCTTTTGCCGGTACCCGTGGAACACCGCCCGAAATCCCATGGATGGCGCGGCAATGTGCTCCTGTTTCGAGAAGGCATCGTGCGTGACGTGCATCAGGTGGCGCTGCCCGGGCTTGAGCCGCGTGGCGCTCTGGTGGCCGAGATCGATATTGAAGGCAGGGCCGGGCTGCGGGTGATTGCGGCGCATCTGGGATTGTTGCGCTGGGCTCGCCGCCAGCAGGCGGATGTCATTCTCGATCTCCTGCAGAACCGTGCCGAGCGGGCCACGCTTTTGATGGGGGATTTCAACGAGTGGCGCCTGGGGCCCGGCTCGGCGCTCACACGGCTGGAGCCGGTTTTCGGGCCTCTGCCGCCACCTGTCCCGAGTTTTCCGGCTCGTATGCCTGTTCTTTCTCTCGACCGGATCATGGCGAACCGGTCCGGTCTGATCGCCGATCTGACGGCGCATGATACACCGCTTGCACGCCTTGCTTCGGATCATCTGCCGCTGACGGCAAGGCTTGATCTCAGCAAGGTGGAGGAGTGAGCGCACGCTCTTTTCATTCGCCGATTTTCCGCTAAACCCGACTGACGAAATGCGGAGGTTGCCATGGCTGTTGAGACCATTCCTGTCGAGACTTTGACCGAGGAACAGGCGAAGGCCGAATTGCAGCGGCTGGCAAGCGAGATCGCCCATCACGATGCGCTCTATCACGGCAAGGACAAGCCGGAGATCTCGGACGCGGATTATGACGCGCTGAAGCTGCGCAATGATGCGATCGAAGCGCAGTTTCCGGAGCTGGTGCGCACCGACAGTCCCTCCCAGCGCGTCGGTGCGGCCCCTGCGGGCATCTTCGCGCAGGTGGTTCACGCCCGCCCGATGCTGTCGCTCGACAACACCTTTTCCGACGAGGACGTCCAGGACTTCGTATCCTCGGTCTATCGCTTCCTTGGCCAGCTGCCGGACGATTCCATCGCCTTCACGGCCGAGCCCAAGATCGACGGACTGTCGATGTCGCTGCGTTACGAAAACCGCAGGCTGGTCACGGCCGCGACCCGCGGCGACGGTACGACGGGTGAGAATGTCACGGCGAACATCCGCACGATCAAGGAAATCCCGACCGAGCTTCCGTCGGATGCCCCTGACGTGGTCGAGGTGCGCGGCGAAGTCTATATGGCGAAGTCCGACTTCCTGGCGCTCAACGCGCAGATGGAGGCTGAGGGCAAGCAGACCTACGTCAATCCGCGCAACACGGCTTCCGGCTCGCTGCGCCAGCTCGATCCGAAGGTGACGGCGAACCGCAAGCTGCGCTTTTTTGCCTATGCCTGGGGCGAGATGAGCCAGATGCCGGCGGAAACGCAATGGGAGATGGTGCAGGTTTTCGGCCGCTGGGGATTCCCGATCAACCCGCTCACCCAACGTCTGAGCTCGGTTTCGGCGATCCTCGACCATTACCATGAGATCGGGCTGCAGCGGCCTGATCTCGACTATGACATCGACGGCGTCGTCTACAAGGTCGACCGGCTCGATCTTCAGGCACGCCTCGGTTTCCGGTCCCGATCGCCGCGCTGGGCGACGGCGCACAAGTTCCCGGCCGAGCAGGCCTTCACCACGGTCGAGGCCATCGACATCCAGGTGGGCCGCACGGGGGCGCTGACGCCGGTTGCGCGTCTGACGCCGATCACCGTCGGCGGCGTGGTCGTCACCAATGCGACGCTGCACAACGAGGACTACATCAAGGGTATCGGCAATTCCGGCGACCGCATCCGGCCTGACGACCAAGATATCCGCATCGGTGACACGGTGATCGTCCAGCGCGCTGGCGACGTCATCCCGCAGGTGCTCGACGTGGTCCTGGAGAAGCGGCCAGAGGACTCGGCGCCGTATGTTTTCCCGAAGACCTGCCCGGTTTGTGGCAGCCATGCGGTGCGGGAGAAGAACGAAAAGACGGGCAAGCTCGATTCGGTCACGCGCTGCACCGGCGGTTTCGTCTGCCGGGCCCAGGCCGTGGAACACATCAAGCATTTTGTGTCACGCAATGCCTTCGACATCGAAGGGCTCGGGACCAAGCAGGTCGACTTCTTCTTCGAGAGCGACGATCCGGCGCTGATGATCCGCACCGCGCCCGACATCTTCACGCTGAAGGCGCGGCAGGACCAATCGCTGACCAAGCTCGAGAATATCGAAGGCTTTGGTCGTATCAGTGTGCGCAAGCTGTTCGAGGCGATCGATGCGCGGCGCGAGATCGCGCTCCACCGTTTGATCTTTGCGCTTGGCATCCGCCATGTCGGCGAGACGACGGCCAAGCTCCTGGCGCGGTCCTACGGCAGCTATGCGGCCTTTGCGGAAGCCATGCAGGCGGCAGCGCCAAAGTTCGGCGATGCGTGGAGCGAATTGAACAGCATTGAGGGGATCGGCGAGGTCGTCGCAGCCTCGATCGTCGAATTTTTCAAGGAGCCGCGCAATCTCGAAGTCGTCCAACGCCTGTTGAGCGAAGTGACGCCACTGGACGCAGAGGCGCCGGTCGCAAGCAACAGTCCTGTGGCCGGCAAGACCGTCGTCTTCACCGGATCGCTGGAGCGCTTCACGCGGGACGAGGCCAAGGCACGGGCCGAAGGGCTCGGGGCAAAGGTCGCGGGCTCCGTATCGAAAAAGACAGACTATGTGGTGGCGGGTCCGGGTGCCGGCTCCAAGCTCGACAAGGCACGTGAACTCGGCGTCCAGGTGATGACCGAAGACGAGTGGTTGACGCTGATCGGGGGCTGAGGTCAGGCTGCGGTAATTGCTGTTTCCGCAAGGTCGAGGCGAACGGGTTCCGGCTGATGGGGCGTGCGCGGCAGGTCGCGTTCGAGCACGATCCTGTTGCGGCCGGACGACTTCGCGAGATAAAGCGCCTGATCGGCTGCGGCGTAGACGGCGGTGAAATCGCGAAGCGGTGTGATGTCGGCCAAGCCGCCGGATATGGTGACGGCGATCGACTGGTGGACGGACTCGACCAGACGGTTGGCAATACTTCGCCGTAGCTTTTCCGCCATCGCGATGACATCGGCAAACTCGGCATCCCGAAAGAGGATGGCGAACTCTTCTCCGCCGATACGCGCGACGAGATGGGCGGGGCCGGTGATTTCGCAGAGCGTTTTTGCAACCGAGACAATCACGTCGTCGCCGGCCAGATGGCCATAGCGGTCGTTGATCTGCTTGAAACGGTCGATGTCCAGGATCAGCAGATGCCCGCGCTCAACCTGAGAGAGATCGTCGATGAAGGCGCGGCGATTGAGAAGGCCCGACAACATGTCCGTGCGGCTCAATTGGCGGAACTCCAGCCTGGTTCTGGCAAGGTGGACGACCGCATAACCCATGTAGAGAGAGCAGAGCATCGTCAGGACGAAGGATACGATCATGGCGATGCCGCAGCCGATTGCCAGATCGCGCAACAGTGGGTTGAGCAGGACGTCGAAGGCATGCGGGACAAGCAAGATGCCTGCGACCATAAAGCAGGCGATGATGGAGTTGCGGATCGACAGTCTGGTTGCAAAGCGGAGCACCGCATCCCAGTTATCGAATTCTGTCAGCCCAATATCGCGGATGACCCACGCTTCAATCCGTTGCTTCAACATAGTTTTTGACCACACAGAATGACTTGAAACGAAAATCGATCAGTCGACGCGAGAGCTTATCTGCGGCCGTCTGCTGTCATGAAATAGATTTGGTCGCGACCGTTGCGACCGCTTTACGTCAAGGTGCCGAATGCAACCCTGGCAGTAAAGAGCTCATTTTCATTTCTACTATTATTAATCCCCTAAAAATTAAGGTTCGATGAATTCGAAACCCTGGATTGCATCGGATCTCGTGTCGAACCGAGACGCTCACGGCTCTGTGAAACCGGATGGCACAATCTGCAACTGATGAAGAGACGGATTGTTGACGAAGACCAGACCGCCACGCGATGTCGAGCCGGCAGCGACATAGTCGAAGGTCATTCCTGCCTCCTCGATCGCCGTGGTCCCGTCGCGAAGGGATCCCTTTATCTCGACCGCTGCGGCGGCCTGATCGCCTGAATTGCGCACCTCGATCATCACGCGCCAGCCCGAGGGCAGGGGATCGATGGTGAGGATCTGGGCGGCGATCTCCGGTGGGCGGTCTGCGTTCGTCATTGCTTCGAATGCCATCCAGCCGATCATCGCCACGACGATTGTGGTTGATGCAAGTCCGGTGAGCCACTCGACCCAGTGTGGTCGGATCGGATCGGCAGATTTGCTGACATCATGACGGGTCATGGCGGGCCTCCTCAAAGGATAAGTCTGGCGGCAGCCGCGCCGATCGCTGCGGGGAAGCCGAGGACGACCAGCGTCAAAACGGCCTCGGTGGTGCCGAGGTCATCCAGTCGGCCGAAGGTCCAGAGGCTGTAGAGGCTGACGGCGAGGGCGACGACATAGCCGGGTATCGTGAAGCGCACAAAGGCGTGCCAGACCGGCGTGTCCTCCTGAAGACTATGGCTGCCCTTGAAGGCGAGCGCGTAGACGAAACCATGCATCAGCATCATCGACAGCGCCATAAGCGCAAGGGCGTGCCAGATGGTCATCTTGTAGGCGAGCAGGATCATTTCTTCCGTCGGGGCGAGATTGAGCGACAGGAAGAGCGCGCCGACGGCCATCATGAAAAGTTCGGTGAGATATCCCGTACTGGCTTGCTGGCTTGGATCGCTGTCGTCCTCATCGTCATCCTCGTCCTGCATGCTGAGCTGGCTTCGGCCGAGCAATGCGCCGATGCTCGCCGGCACCGCCTGCAGCGCCACCATGCCGACCCATTCGCGCGGCGCCATGCCGAACTTGATCACCCCGAGCAGCACGAGGATCAACGCACTGGCCACCACGCCCATGCCATAGGCGACGATCGCGTCTCGGGCCGACTCGCGCCAGGTGGCGGTCCGTTCGAAACCGATGCGGTGGGAGAGCCCGATGAGGAGAGGAAGATTGAGAACGAGCAGCAGCAGAAGCCGCTCTCGGTCCATGTAGAAGCCCAGGAACCACATCTCCATCGTCATCAGCATGGGGATGGAGAAGAGCAGGGCTCCGGCAAGCCCGCGTGCAAGGCCGACGAGAAACCGGCTTACCCGTGCCGATTCGTGAGTTTCATTCGCGACTTCTGCCATTGTTCCACCGTCCCTTGCCGCGCAGGGAATGCGCAAATGGGGGTGGTTGTTCCGTCTGGCAGGAGGTTGACCGGCTGCCGTAAGGCAACCGGCTCATGTCTTGAAGGAGGGCTACTGCGCCTCCCTGCGACCAGGGGCTGCTCAGCCCTTCGGCTTGAAGGTCTTCTTCTTTGGACCAGCCGATGGGCCACGGTCGTCGAACTTGCCCTTGGGCTTTCCAGCGCCGGCAAAGGCGGGCTTGTCGCCCTTCGGCTTGCCGGCCCAGTCGGGCTTGGCAGGCTTGTCCCAGGAATTCGAGGCACCCTTCGGCTTCTTCTTGAAACCCGGCTTGTCGTCGCTCCAGTCGGTGCGCTTCGGCTTGGGCGCGTCGCCCCAGACTTCCGAATCCGTCACCGCCATGGCGTCGCGCGGCGGCCGGGCAGGGCCGTCGTCCTTGCGGGCATAGGGTTTCTTGTCCCCGAACGGCTTCTTTTCACCATAGGGTGCCTTGTCGCCATAGGCTTTCTTTTCGCCGTAAGGCTTGTTGTCGGCATACGGCTTCTTGTCGCCAAAGGGCTTGCGATCGCCATCTTCGCGCGGCGGCCGGGCTGCGCGTTCCTTCGGCGCTGCATTGAAGTCCGGCATGCCGGGGAGCTGCGCCATGGTGATGCCGCGCTCGAGCGCCTTGTTCGGACCAAGTGCGCTGAGGAACGTGTCGAGCGCGCTTTCGGCGATCTCGACGAAGGTTTCCTCCGGCTGCATCTTGATTGCGCCGATCTCGTTCTTGGTGATGTTGCCGTTGCGGCAGAGCATCGGGATCAGCCAGCGCGGCTCGGCATGCTGGCGGCGGCCGACGGACACGGAGAACCAGACGCTGGCGCCAAAATCGCCACGCGGCTTGGTCGCCGAGTTCGCCGGGTTGGCATAGTCCGGCTCCTTGCGAGCCTTTCCGGCTTCGAGGCTGACCGGGATCAGATCTTCCGGTGCTGAACGCTTGCCGCGCTGCAGACGCAGGAAGGCCGCAGCCACCTGTTCGGCGCCGTGGGTCGCGATCAGCGATGCGATCATCGGCGCTTCGTCTTCGGTGATCACTTCCGTCAGCATGGGATCGCCCATGAGGCGTTCATCGTCACGGGCCTGAACTTCGTCGGCGGAGGGCGGGAGCGCCCAGGTCGGGCGAACATTGGCGCCGCCCAGCAGGCGCTCGGCCTTGCGACGGGCACTGTTCGGCACGATTAGTGCCGAGACGCCCTTGTTGCCGGCGCGGCCTGTGCGGCCGGAGCGATGCAGCAGGGTTTCGGAATTGGTCGGCAGGTCGGCATGAATGACGAGTTCCAGACCGGGGAGGTCGATGCCGCGGGCAGCGACGTCGGTCGCGATGCAGACGCGCGCACGGCCATCGCGCATGGCCTGCAGGGCGTGGGTGCGTTCGTTCTGCGAAAGCTCGCCGGACAGGGCCACGACCGAGAAGCCACGATTGTGCAGGCGTGCCGTCAGATGGTTCACGGCAGCGCGAGTGGAGCAGAAGACAATGGCGTTGCGGGCTTCATAGAAGCGCAGCACATTGATGATGGCATTCTCGCGATCGGGATTGGCGACCATCAGCGCGCGATATTCGATGTCGACGTGCTGCTTCTGTTCGGATACGGCCTCGATGCGGCGCGCATCCCGCTGGTAGCTCTTGGCGAGATCGGCGATCGACCGCGGCACGGTTGCCGAGAACATCAGGGTGCGGCGATCGTCCGGCGATTCTTCCAGGATGAATTCGAGGTCCTCGCGGAAGCCGAGATCGAGCATTTCGTCGGCTTCGTCGAGCACGACGACGCGCATCTGGGACAGATCGAGCGCGCGGCGGGTAATGTGGTCGCGCAGGCGTCCCGGTGTGCCGACGATGATATGGGCACCGCGCTCAAGCGCCCGGCGCTCGTTGCGGATGTCCATGCCGCCGACGCAGGATCCAATGATCGCGCCGGTCTCGGCATAGAGCCACTCCAGTTCGCGCTTGACCTGCATGGCCAGCTCACGGGTCGGCGCGATCGCAAGGGCGAGTGGCGCACCGGCGCGCTCGAAACGACCGCCTTCCGGCAGCAGCGTCGGGGCCATGGCGAGACCGAAGGCAACCGTCTTGCCAGAGCCCGTCTGCGCCGAAACGAGCGCATCGCGACCTTCCAGTTCGGGGTCGATCATGGCCTGCTGCACGGGTGTCAGGGTGTCGTAGCCGCGCTTGCGCAAGGCCTCAGCGATCGCCGGAACGATGGCGTCGAAATCAGTCATGGAGTGGTCTTTCGAAAGTGATGGATGATGCGGGCCAAAGCGCCGCGCCCGCCGATTGCGGGTATGTTGGCGCTGTTCCTACTCGTCTCGACCCGGAAAGTCGAGGGGCAGGGAACGAAAACGCTGCGCTATGGTGAACCATGGGGCCTCGCATCATCCAGAAAAGTCACGCGCTGAGCCGCGCCATGGCCAAAGCTTCGACATAGGTTCCGCCCCGAAAGGCATAGTCCGCCATCCGCCCCTCCACGGTGAAGCCGAAGCTTTCATAGAGGGCAATGGCTGCATGATTGTCCGCGTAAACGGTCAATTCAAGGCGTCGCAGGTTGAGCCAGTCATCCGCGATCCCGATCGCTTCGCCGAGGAGCGCGCGTCCGATCCCACGGCGGGTGTGGTCGTCATGGACGCCCATGCCGAGCGTGGCGACATGGGCACGCCTGCCTTTGGCGGGCAACAAGGCGATATCGCCGACCACCATTCCGTCGAGCACGGCCACGAGGCTTCGGACATCAGCGGGCTGCTGTTCTATCCCGCGCCTGATTTCCTCTACGCTGTGATAGGGGAGGCGCATGGTGCCCCAGCGGTAGCCAGGCAGGTTGTGCAGGTCTGCGATTGCTGCAGCGTCTGTCAGTGATCGCGCGCGGATCGTCAGGCCTTCGGGCCAGGCTCGATCGTGTCGCGAGGGGTGAGGGTGTGACTGCGTCATGCTTGCTCTCCATGTGATCGGCGGGAGAGCGAACCGGACGCCTGCTCAACCGCAGGGCGTTCGGGATAAATCGGTGCTACAGACGCGACATGACCCGGACACCCTTGCAAAGGGTGGTCACATAAAGGGTCATTGTTGTGGTCAAGTCAGCTGCAGCCATGTGCGCATGATGGATAGGGTGCAGGCGTCGGTCAAGTCCGACGCCTGCACCCTTGTCCGAATCCGCTGCAGCTTTTAAGGCTTTGACATGTCCATCTCTCAATTTTCCGGCAAGACGATTGCCATCGACTTCGAGACCGCGACTGAGGCGCGCGCGAGTGCCTGCTCCATCGGCCTCGCCTTCATCGAGAACGGCCGTGTCGTGCGTGTCGAGGAGCGCCTGATCCGGCCACCGGAGAACCGCTACTCGCCGTTCAACATCGCCATTCACGGCATCCGGCCCGAGCACACTGCCCATGCCCCGGAGTTTGCCGACGTCATGCTCGAATTCGCCGCCGATTTCGAGGGGGCGCGGATGATCGCGCACAATGCCTCTTTCGACTTTTCTGTGCTAAGGGCCAGCCTCGATTTTTCGGGGCTGGAGTATCCGGAACTGTCCTATCTGTGCAGCGTCAAGCTCGCCCAGCGCCACTGGCCCTCGCTCGGATCGCACCGGCTGAACGTGCTGGCCGCGCATCTCGGTTTCAGCTTTCAGCACCACAATGCCGCCGAAGATGCGCGCATCTGCGCGGAAGCCTGTCTCGCCATGGCTTTGGAGGCCGAGGTCGAAGACCTCTTCGATCTCGCTCTGAAGCTGGGGCTCAATCCGGGGCGTCTGCACCGGCAAGGCTATGATGCCTGCTCCTTTGCCCGCAAGCCGAAGAAGAAGGCGCTCGCCTTGCAAGCGTGACCGGGCATCCTATCTTCAGGTATATCACGAAGGAGTGAACTCGATGTCGATCCGCAAAGCCACTGTTGCTGCAGTCATTCTCGCCTCGACGGCGATCCCTGCATCGTCCGAAGTCGTCGGCAAGGTCGGCGTGGACTGGGTCGGCAATGACATCGTGATCGAAGCGATGACCGATCCGGAAGTGAAGGGGATTACCTGCCACGTCACCTATTTCGATCGCTCGATCATCGATCGCCTATCCAAAGGCAACTGGTTCGAGGATCCCTCCAACAACTCGATTGCCTGCCGTCAGACAGGGCCGATTGAAATCGGCGACATCGATCTATCGGACGATGGGGAAGAGGTCTTCCGGGAAGGGCTGTCGATCATCTGGAAGTCGCTCGTCGTCAATCGTATCTACGACAAGAAGAACGATACTCTGATCTATCTCGCCCATTCACGACAGGTTGTCGAAGGGTCGGCCAAGATGGCGATCTCGACGGTGCCGCTGTTCAACCAGACGGTCGTCTGGACTTCGGGCAAGCCGAACTGACAGACCAGTTTTGGGGGCAACTCGGATTGGTGTGCCGGGTGTGACATCTGTCACTTCAACGGGGCAATGCCCTGGTTCATGCATTTTGAACCGGCACCGCGTCACCCCCAATTTCGCAGCCGGGCGGAGAGCATCCTGTTCAACTCTCCACGCAAAGACGCCCTGGAGCCTTGCGGATCCAGGGCGTTTTCATGCGGTGACCGATGTCTTACTTGACGTAGACGATCTTGCCGCCGTTGGCCGCTTCCTCAACGTGGAAGACGTTGGTGGCCTGAACGCTCTCGGCCTCGAGAGCCTGGGCGACCGCCGGGTCAGACGAAATCAGCGCCTGCGCTTCAGTCATCGACTCCGAGCTGTTGGCCAGCTGCGAAAGACGGGTGTGTTCAGAACGGTTCTGGTCGTTGTCCAGGCTGTCGAGGCGAACGATGTTGACGCCCTCGGTTGCCATGGTCGTGGAATTGGTCATGGTCGTGGTGTCGACCATCGGTTCAGCGGTCTGGGCAAGGGCAACGCCCGAAACGGAGGCGATGGACATGGCACCGGCGAGCGCAAGCTTTACTGCAGAATTCATGGTCTTTCTCCTTGGTTTCTTTTCGAATTTTCTGCTTCTTGGGAAGCTGACAGGAAAACGCGGGACCACGGAGAGGGTTCCGGCAAGCGTTAAAATTAATTATATAAAATAACGGATATTCATCATAATTTCTTAAAACAAAAATACACGCCACCGGTGAGGCCGATCGCGTTCATAAAGAAGCTGGAGAAAAAATGCCCCGCGGATACGGAGCATTTTCCTGGGAAGGTAAGTCGGCTCAAGCTGCCTGAGCAAGCTCGTCGGCAATGACGGTGTCGAGGTTCAGGAAGCAGACCATCGACTTCTCGAGTGCGACGATGCCGCGGCAGAAGGCGCGCTGGGTTTCCGGGATGATCTCCGGTGCCGGCTGCAGGTCTTCACTCTTGATCGTCATCATGTCCGAGACCTGTTCGACCAGGAGACCGACCAGCTTGCCGGCGATGTCGGTGACGATGATCGCTGCGCGTTCCGACGGTTCGGTCATCTTCATGCCGAGACGGCAGGCCATGTCGATGACCGGGATTACGGCGCCGCGCAGGTTGATGAGGCCGAGAACGTAAGGGGGGGTATGCGGCATCGGGGTGACCGGTGCCCAGCCGCGGATTTCGCGGATGGCCATGATGTCGATGCAAAATTCCTGGTCGCCGAGATGGAAGGATACGATTTCCAGATAGGCGCCCGACTGTTTGATGGCATTACTCATGTTCAGAACTCTTCCCAGTGTTCCTGTGCTGCGGCAGCAGAGGCTGTTGCCGTGGCGGTACGGTTGAACGATCCCGCAACCTTGTTCATCAGCGCCCGTGCGGGAGACGGTCTCTGAGGGGAGGCAGCGCGCGCAGCCTCCTGATATTGGTCATGAGCAGCCTCGCCCAAGTTCACCTTGAACTGTCCAACAAGCCGCGAAAGGTTTTCCGCGTCACTTGCCAGCGTGTGGCTCGCCGCATTGGTCTGCTCCACCATCGCGGCATTCTGTTGCGTGACCTGGTCCATCTGGCTGACGGCCGAATTGATCTCGCTCAGTCCAACTGATTGTTCTCTCGCGCTGGTAACGATTGCCTTAACGTGCTCGTTAATTCGTAAAACATCTTCGCCAATCCGGTGGAGCGCCCGTCCGGTCGCGGTGACCAGCTCCACCCCGGAGCGCACTTCGTCGTTGGAACGGGTGACCAGGGTCTTGATGTCACGTGCTGCATCGGCCGCGCGTCCGGCGAGGGCGCGGACTTCCTGCGCCACAACGGCGAAGCCCTTGCCCGCTTCGCCGGCGCGGGCTGCCTCGACGCCGGCGTTCAGAGCGAGAAGGTTGGTCTGAAAAGCGATTTCATCGATGACGTTGATGATCTTGCCGATTTCGTCGGTGGCATCCTCGATGCGGTTCATCGCGGACATGGCGTCGTTGACCACCGCGCCGGATTTCTCGGCATAGTCCTTTGCGTTGTCGACCATATGGCTGGCTTCTTCTGCCCGGTCGGTTGCGCTCTTCACGGTCTCGGTGATCTCGGAAAGGGCGGCGGACGTTTCCTCGAGCGAGGCAGCCTGCTGCTCGGTGCGGCGTGCAAGATCGTCTGCGGCGCTCTTCATCTGCTGGCTGTTGGCGCGAATCGAGCTGCTGTTGGTCGCAATCTCGGTCATAACCCGCTTGAGGTTCGAGGCCACTTCGTTGAAATCGATCCGGAGCCGCTCGAGATCCTGCGGGAAGGGCACAACGATGGTTGCGCAGAGATCACCCTGAGACAGGCGGGTCAGTCCTTCGCCGAGCGCATCGACCGCGAGCTTGAGGGCGCGCGTGTCGGCCTCCATGGTTGCCGTGCGGCTCTCGCGCTCAGCCTCGTTCTGCCGGCGCTGGGCAAGGCTTGCTTCCTCCAGGTCATGCTTCTCGATAGCCGCCTTGCGGAAGATATCGGCCGAACGGGCCATGCCGCCGATTTCGTCATGCCGGTCAGTCCCGGCGACTTCCGTCTGGTAGTCGCCGTCCGTGATGCGCTGCATGCTCGTGCGAACGAGCCGGATGCCGTTGGCAATCGAGTTGCCGTGAATGAGCTGTAGTGCGATGACCGAGAAGAAGGCGATACTGCCCAGCCCAAGCTGGAAGGTCAGCGCCTGATTGCTTCGACGGGTCGCCTCGTTTGCGAAGTCTTCGACCAGATTGCCACCGAGTGCCGAGAGGTTGTTGAGTACGTCACCGAGGCGCTCCCCCGAACCGTCGATCGCATCGTCGATGGCTGCGTAATCTGCTTCCGGCGCGCCGGTCTCGACCATGCGCTTGAGATCCACCTGGATGGCTTGTGCCACGGCATTCAGGTCGGCTTCATAACTGCCGACTTCGCCCGGCGCACCCGCTTCAGCCGCAACTGATGCCAGCACGGACGCCCCATCCCGAAGAAGGGTCACCGCGGCATTGATGATCTCCATGCGCTCCGGCTGGATGCTTCCTTCGCCGCGGTCGATGATCGTATCCATAGCCGCCAGCACCATGTTGGCGTTGGCGAGGCGCATCTCGTTGATGCGCTCGACTTCGTTCTTGATCTCGATCGAGTCCTGAATTGCCGTCGATATGCGTGCGTTCTGGTACCAGCCGACGGCCAGCATCGAGCCGATGCCCAGCACTGCCGCGGCGCCCAGCGTCATCAGACGCTGTTTGACTGACAGGTCTTTACCCGTAATGAGATTGACCATGAAACTCCCCAGCCCTTGTCCCGGTTGCTCCTGCACGCCGGTGACGTGTCATGCGCAATCCGGAGAGGAGTATTCCGGCGGACGATCATGTCCGCTTGGCCCGCTTGAGCCAAAACGCCGATACAGAATCTCTAATATTAGTTAATCAAGAACTAATAGTGCGGCCATCGGTCGAATTCCTTGTCTCTCGCGAGTTAGGTGGCTGTGATTGCGCGACGATAAACGTGCCAAGTTGCGTGTCCTGCGACCGGCAAGACGACCAGCAGTCCCAGAAAAAGCGGCACCATGGCGAGGATAGCCAAGGCGGCGATGATCAGCCCGAAGACGAGCATGGGGGCTGCATTCTCGATCACCGTGCGCATGCTAGTCAGCATCGCGGTCACGAAGTCCACATCGTGATCGAGAAGCAGCGGCATCGAGATGACCGTTGCGCTAAAGAGGATTATTGCAAGGACTGCCCCAACAACTGTGCCCACAGCGAGGAACATCAGACCTTCCGGGGTGGTGAGCACGACATTGACGAATGCGTCGAGGGTTGCGGGAACGCGGAAGCCGAGGAACAGCGCCATCAACAGGCGTACCTGGTAGATCCAGATCCAGAAGATGAAGAGCACGACGAAGGCCATCCAGGACAGTTGCCGCTCGCGCTGGCGAAAGACTTCGGCAAGGATTGCCTTCCAGCTTATCGTTTCGCCAAGCGTGTGCCGGCGGCTGATCTCGTAGAGACCGACAGCAATAAACGGTCCGATAAGCGGGAAGCCGATCGCAACCGGAATGATCATCCATGGCAGGTGGTAATAAGCGAGCATAACCGCGATGAAGATGCCGCCTGCGGCATAGATTGCACCAAAAAACAGGCCGTAAGCGGGATAGCTGCGAAAGTCACGCCAGCCGTCGGAAAAGGCTGCACGGATATCGTTCATGCGCAGCCGGTTGATCTGCAGCTTCGGCAGAGAGCCCCGATCGAGTGCCTGCTGTTCCATGCGTCCCTCCCAAGACATGCGGTGCTGCGACAATCTGTCAGAAACTACCACGTGTGTTCCTTGATATCCGTCAAATCGCAAGGCCGGGAGTTCAAATTCTCGCGTTTCCTCCGGACCGAACTGCGCTATCATGGCGTCATGTCCGATTTCGCGCGCTCACAGAAATGGTTGCCTTTGACCGCCCTCATGCTTGCGGGGACGCTGTTCACCGTGGCTGTGTTTCTTGGCTGGTTGCATTACGGCTCGGACATCTTCCTAAGCCTGATCGAATCCGGTCTGGCCTATTGCTTCTAGTCTTCGTGCTCCGTGACAAATCAGCGCTCGTTGCAGCATTTACAGCGAGTTGAATTGCCTTCTTTCGTCGGGAGGCTTATCCGGCTGGGCGAGAAGTTCGATTTCAAGGGAATGCCATCATGAAAACGGTCAGGGTCATCTTGTGGGCGGCGGTCGTCGTCATGGCGGGTGTTCTCGGCTGGCTGACCTATTCGGTCACGCAGTCGGATCAGAAGATCGCGGAGGCGCCCTTCGGTGTGCCGTTTGAGCTCGTCGACCAGAATGGCCAGCCGATCACCGAACAGGCTTTCCGCGGCAAGCCGACGGCGCTGTTCTTCGGCTTCACCCATTGCCCGGAAGTCTGCCCGACTACGCTCTTCGAGCTGGATGGCTGGTTGAAGCAGGTCGATCCCGACGCCAAGGGTCTGCAGGCGTATTTCGTGACGGTTGATCCCGAGCGGGATACACCGGAGATCCTCGGCCGTTACGTCTCCAACGTTACCGATCGGGTGAAGGCGATTGCCGGGGAACCCGACAAGATCGCCGAGGTCGTCAGGGGGTTCCGGGTCTACGCGAAGAAGGTCCCGCTCGACGAGGCGCAGCCCGATGGTGACTACACGATGGATCATACCGCTTCGATTTTCCTGCTCGATGCCGAGGGACGCTTCAAGGGCACGATTGCTTATGGCGAGAACCCGGATACGGCCGTCAAGAAGCTCGAAAACCTGATGAAGGGCTGACGGTCCGTACCCTGGCGGAGGTTGCCATGACGGCGATTGCGTTGTACCGCAACGCCTGACCCCCGTGACCTCCGAGGAAGACCCGACCGTGAGCGAAATCCGCCTCTATGTGACCACCACCGAGAAGAACGCCAACCGGATCCTCGATCTGATGAGCTTCGCTTTCGGCGAGGAGGATTATGCGATCGCGACCACCGAGGTCGATGAGAAGGCGGATATCTGGGAGGCGTCCATCTATATGATGGCGGACCAGGAAGACGAGGTCAGGCCACGTGTCGAGGACCTGCTCGCCGAAGAATTCGCAGATGCGACGATTGTGCGGGAGGTCATCCCTGACATCGACTGGATCGCCAAATCACTCGAAGGCCTGAAGCCGGTGCGCGCCGGTCGCTTCCTGGTGCATGGTTCGCATGACCGCGACAAGGTGCAGGCGCACGACGTTGCCATCGAGATCGACGCTGGCCAGGCCTTCGGGACGGGTCATCACGGCACAACGGCAGGCTGCCTGGAAGTCATCGAGAAGGTGGTTCGCTCTCGCAAGGTCCGCAATGCGCTGGACCTGGGTACTGGCAGTGGTGTTCTGGCAATCGCCGTGCGCAAGCTGCTCCCGGTGCCGGTTCTCGCGACGGATATCGACCCGATCGCCGTCCGCGTCGCCAAGGATAATGCCCGTCGCAACCGGATCGTCGAGGGGATCGACTTCCGCACGGCGCCCGGGTTTCATTCGACGGCTTTTCGCGAGCATGGACCGTTTGATCTCGTCATTGCCAACATTCTCGCGAGGCCGCTGATCAAGATGGCACCGCAGCTGGTCGCGCATCTCGCGCCGGGTGGCTCCGTCATCCTCTCCGGTATCCTTGCCGAGCAGCGCTGGAAGGTGATTGCGGCCTATAGCGGCCAGGGCCTGTCGCATGTGAAGACGATCTGGCGCAACGGCTGGGTGACAATCCACTTCACGCAAGGGAAGGGCTGACACCTAACGTCAGCTACCGCAGAATAGAAAAAGGCGGCCCGCAAGGAGCCGCCTTTTTGGCACAGGCATCATGCCGCGCCGGGGTCCGCGAGCGTGGGAGGAGCGCTCAAGCGGATGCTAGACTGGACGGTCGTTCAGACCAAGGTTTGTTCAGATGATCGAGTGCTGATGCGGGCGACGGCGCAGTTCTTCGCGCTTCAGGCCCATGGCCTCCAGCGATGCGTCGTCGAGCGACAGCAGGGCACCCGTCGTATAGAGATCGGCGCGGCGCTGGCGTGCCTCGACGAGATTGTTGAGGGCGGTGCGCAGGAAAGACTTGGCCATCTCTCGGTTCCTTTTCGGTTGCGGACGCTTCGTTGCTCACGTCCTCGATGACCCTGATATAGTCTGATCCGCGATGCTCAGTCAGAGGGCTTGAAGCACGGGAGGTCTGCGAATGCTGCATAGCAGCATAAACTCTGCCTGAATTTGCGGCATAACGATATCAGCGGGCGCGCATATGCTGCGAAAGCGTGCGGCGGTGGTGGTGGGGGCGATGTGGCCTTGCTATAAGCCCTGACAGAATCCGAAACCGATCGCGAGCCATGCCATGTTTCAGTCCTTTGAGGTCAAGTCCACGCCGCTTCACGGCAAGTCCAGGATCGCAGCCCTTCGCGCGCTGTTTGCCGAACTTCAGATCGATGGACTGCTCGTGCCTCGCTCGGATGAGTATCTCGGAGAATATGTGCCTGAGTCTACCGAGCGTCTCGCCTGGGCGACGGGCTTCACCGGTTCCGCCGGCATGTTGATGGTAACTGAAACGCTCGCCGTCGTTTTCGTCGATGGCCGCTATGTCACGCAGCTTGCCCAGCAGGTCGATGCATCGGTGTTCACGCCGGGCGACCTGGTCGGAGAGCCGCCGCACAAATGGATCGAAAACCGTGCACCGAAGGGTTTCCGTCTCGGCATTGACCCTTGGACCCATACGGGTGCGGAAGTCCGGCGGCTGGAAAAGGCGCTGGCCGACAAGGGCGGCAGTCTGGTCTTCCTGCCTTTCAATCCCGTGGATCGCCTATGGACCGATCGTCCGGCCGAGCCGAAGGGCGCGGTGACGATCCAGGCGCTGAACCAGGCCGGTGTTTCTGCCGCCGACAAGCTGAAAACCATAGCAGCCGATCTCCGCGACAGGGACCTGGCAGCCGTCCTGATTGCCGACCCCTCGTCGGTTGCTTGGATTTTCAACCTTCGTGGCAGTGACGTGCCGCATACGCCGCATCCGCTGTCGCGTGCGATCATCAAGGCCGATGGTTCGGCCGAACTCTTCCTCGACAGCGCAAAGACCAACCTCGAAGTCGAAAGCTATCTGCGCGATCTCTGCGAGCAGGTGGATCCGGCAGTTCTTTCCGAACACATCGAGCGGGTTGCGCGGGACGGTGCCCGCATTCTGGTCGACCCCGACCTCACGCCTTACGCACTTTCGCGGATGATCCGCGAGAGCGGTGGTGAAGTGGTCGAGGGCAACGACCCGGCAAAACTCGGCCGGGCAGTCAAGAACATGGTCGAGCTCAACGGCTCGGCGGCCGCACATCTGCAGGACGGTGTGGCGATGGTCGAGTTCCTTCACTGGTTCAACGAACAGCCACATGGCAGCCTGACGGAGATTGCGGCGGCGAAGAAGCTCGAAGCCGTGCGTGCGGCGGTTGGCGAGCGCATGCAGAACCCGCTCAAGGACATTTCCTTCGACACGATCTCCGGTGCCGGCGAAAATGCCGCCATCATGCATTACCGCGTCACCACCGAAAGCGACCGACAGATCCGCTCGGCCGAGATGTTCCTGATCGATTCCGGTGCGCAATATGTGAACGGCACCACCGACATCACCCGCACGCTTGCCGTCGGCAAGGTGCCAGAAGAGCAGAAGCGTTTCTTCACGCTGGCGCTCAAGGGCATGATCGCGATCAGCACGGCGCGTTTCCCGAAGGGCACGCGTGGTTGCGATCTCGATCCCCTGGCGCGCATCGCGCTCTGGAAGGCCGGTGCCGACTTCGCCCATGGCACGGGCCATGGCGTCGGTTCCTATCTCTCGGTGCATGAGGGGCCGCAGCGGATTGCCCGGCTTTCGACGCAGGAGCTGCTGCCCGGCATGATCCTGTCGAACGAGCCCGGCTATTACCGCCCGGGCAGCTTCGGCATCCGCATTGAAAACCTGATCTATGTGCGCGAAGCCGAGGCGATCGAGGGCGGTGACCAGCCGATGCTCGGCTTCGAGACGCTCACCTTTGTGCCGATCGACCGCGCGCTGATCGTCGAGGACCTGCTGACGCGCGATGAGCTGCAATGGCTGGATGCGTATCACGCCAAGACGCGGGCCGAACTCTTGCCGTTGATCCCGGACGCTTCGACGCGGGCGTGGCTGGAGCAGGCAACGGCGCCCTTTGGGCGCTGAGCGTCAGCCGAGGAACTGACGCATCAGCATGACGGCGGCCCAGCCGCCGATCAGCATCGGAATGGCGCCGAAGCGCAAGCCGATCAGGAAGGCCGCCGCCATGGCGACCTTCACGTCGATCTCGCCATAGAAGAAGGCGGGCGCGACGAGCGTCGTCAACACCGCTGCCGGAACGGCGTTCAGCGCCGCTTCCAAGCGGGGCGGCATATGCTTCAGGCGCTTCACCAGAATGTAGCCGCCAATGCGGGTCGCGAAGGTTGCAGCAGCTGCGGCAGCGATCAGCAGCGTCATGTAAGGCGTCAGGAGGGTGGTCATCAGATCGTCTCCTCGCGCTCGGCTCGCTGATCAGGCAGCGGCAACAGGGCCGCGAGCACGACGCCGGCAAGCGCCCCGACGCTGATATGCCAGGGGGAGCCGATCAGATGCTGGGCGATGACCGAGACCACGGCACTGACCGCCACAATCAGCAGGAAATTGCCGCGCTTGCGGAAGCCGAGCACCAGGCCGAGAAAATAGATGGGCAGCAGCACGTCGATTCCCCAGTCCGCCGGGTCGCCCATCGCCTTCCCGACCAGTCCTCCGACGGCCGTCATGGCGACCCAGGGCACATAGATCATCGCTCCGAAACCGAGATACCAGGGGAAGGAAACGCTGCGGCCGCTTTCGCCACGCGCCAGCGTTTCGGCGAATTGCGGATCGGTGAGCAGGAAGAAGCTCAGCATTTTCTGAGGCAGCGTGAAGTGATCCATGAAGGGCGTGATCGCGGCCGAATAGAGGATGTGCCGGAAGTTCACCGCGAGGATCGAGAGCACCACGACCCACATGGGCACCGCCTGACCGAAGAGCTCAATGCCGACCAACTGACTTGCGCCGGCATAGACGGTCGCGCTCATCAGGGCGGCCTCGGCGACCGTCTGGCCGTTTGCCACTGCCACGGCACCAAACAGCACGGCGAAAGGCCCCGCTGATATGATGACGGGGAGGGCCTTCAATGCACCCACGGTGAACTCTGATCGGGACATGGCGCAGTTTCTCACATTTATCTGCTGGCTAGCCGCTGTCGGCTTGTCGGACAAACCAATTCCGCTGATGGAACGACCATCGGCATTGATGATTGCCTATTGGCGTGGACGGTTGTTGGCGTCTTGTCGAAAAGTCGCATTCAAGGAAGATCACGGACTGCCCCGGCTCCGGCTTCATCGACGTGGCTGTCGATTGCGGTCAGATCGTCACCGGGCTTCGCCCGTCAATTACGACCCGCTTGCGCTGTGAAAGCGGCGGATACCTGAAAATACTGTGTTCAGGTTCCTCCTGGATCAGCGTTCCATCCACTTCGACCGCGCTGATCCAGGATAGGCCATATTGGGTGGCAAGATCCCGAACGGCCCTCCAATGCGCCGCTTTAGCAGTGTCTCCGGCTCGGATGGCCGTTCTGATATAGGTGATGCACTCTTCGGACAGTCCCACTGTCAGAGGGTGTCCCCATGCCTCACGCAGCGTACAAAAGTCGCGCCAAACCTCGCCGCTGACAACAAAGATCACGTCGGGGCGATAGTCTTTCATCGTCCCGGCTCGACTGGCAAATAAAGGCGTGTCGCAGCCTCGATGTAAGCGTTCCGCAGCGGCGACCGCGCTTCATCGAACTCCGTAGAGCTACCGGTTAAGTCGGAGAAACCATTCCGGTCAGCTGAGGGACACATCGGAATTTTGGCTACTTCTTCGGCCGGATCTGGAAGGTGTGTTCCTGACCGGGGAAGACGCGCTCCTTGACCTCGGTCGCGTAGTCGCCTGCGGCTTTCTCGATCACCTCGGCGAGCTCACTGTAGTGCTTGACGAAGCGTGGTTTGAACTCGTTGAAGAGGCCCAGCATGTCATCGGAGACGAGGATCTGTCCGTCGCAGGCCGGCGAAGCGCCGATGCCGATGGTCGCTGCCATCACCGTGGTCGTGATTTCGCGCGCCAGGGGCTCGACGGTCCCCTCGATGACCATGGCGAAGGCGCCGGCTTCGTCGATCGCCTTGGCATCGCGGCGGATCTTGTCCTGTTCGGCCTCGCTATGCCCCTTCGAGCGATAGCCACCCGACGTATTCACCTGCTGCGGCATCAGGCCGATATGGCCGAAGACGGGCACGCCGCGGCTGACGAGAAATGCGACGGTCTCGGCCATTTCGGCGCCGCCCTCGAGCTTCACTCCGTCACAGCCGGTTTCCTTCATCAGGCGGACAGCATTGCGGAAGGCCTGTTCCTTGCTCTCCTGGTATGCGCCGAAGGGGAGGTCGACGATGACGCAGGCACGGGATACGCCGCGCATGACCGCCTGGCCGTGGGCGACCATCATGTCCATGGTTACGCCAACCGTCGTGTCCATGCCGTAGAGCACCATGCCGAGGCTGTCTCCGACGAGCAGCAGGTCGCAGTGGCGGTCGAGGATGCGGGCGATCGGGGTCGTGTAGGCGGTCAGCGACACGATCGGACGGTTGCCCTTCAATGCCGTGATGTCGGCCGGGGTCAGGCGTTTCTGGCGGGGGGGTGTGCTCATGTCAGGCGGCCTCCATGCCGGTGGCGGCCGCTTGGCCGATGATACGGTTGTCGAGAAGCTTGGTCTTGCCGAAGCGAACATAGAGAAGAACGAGTGCTGTGGTCGTCACGGTCTCGATGCGCTCCAGCGTGCGCGGATGGCGGATAGCAACGACTTCCGGCTCTGCGAGCGGTTCCGTTTGCAGGAATTCAATGAGTTTTGCTTCCAGGGTCGCGACGTCGCGGATGCCGGTCAGCAGAAGCCTTTCTGCCTCGGCGAGGGTCTTCGGCACGATCACGGCTGCAGCGCGTTCGGCGGGCGAGAGATAGACGTTGCGCGAGGAGCAGGCGAGACCGTCGGCCTCGCGGACGGTTGGAACGGGCACGACGCGCACCGGTTGTGCGAGGTCCACGACCATCTTCTGGATGATCGTGACCTGCTGATAGTCCTTCTCGCCGAAATAGGCGGCGTCCGGCTGGACGATGTTGAAGAGCTTGGTGACCACGGTCGCGACACCGGCGAAGTGGCCCGGACGGGCCTCGCCCTCAAGCTCGGAGCCGAGCTTCGGCAGATCGACGACCGTCTGCATCGGTTCGGGATACATGTCTTCCACGCCCGGCGCGAAGAGATAGTCGACGCCGGCCTCTTCGAGCATGGTGCTGTCGCGGGCGAGGTCGCGCGGATACTTTTCCAGATCCTCGTTCTTGCCGAACTGAAGCGGATTGACGAAGATCGAGACGACCGTCACGTCGTTTTCAGACTTGGCGCGGCCGACAAGGCTCAGATGCCCCTGATGCAGGTAACCCATGGTCGGCACGAAGCCTATGGTCTGGCCGGCGCGGCGGCGGGGCGCGAGCTTCTGTCGCAAAGCGGCGATCGTGGTGACGACTTCCATGACCGGCGTCCTCCCTGTCTTCTCACTGGCTCGGCTCTAGCGCTTGCCGTCAAAAAAGGCAATCGCACGAATCCTTTGCAGAAACTTCCTCAGAAACCGATTCGGCCGCTGTCGATGATCTCGACGCCCGCCTCGCGCATGGCTTCGATCGCATCCTCCACGCCCTTCGCATCGATGCCACGGCAGCCATCGGAGATCAGGCGGACCTTGACGCCCGGCAGCATGTCGACGGCATCGAGAGCCGAAAACTTCACGCAGTAGTCCGTGGCAAGCCCCATGACGTCGAGTTCGGTCACGCCCTTTGCCTTCAGCCAATCGGCGAGACCGGTGAGGGCTGATTTGTCATTGTCGCGGAAGGCGGAATAGCTGTCGACGGCGGGGTTTTCGCCCTTGCGCTGGATGTAATCGATGCGGTCTGTGTCGAGATCGGGGTGAAACTCCGCGTCAAGCGTGCCCTGAACGCAATGGTCCGGCCACATCACCTGCGGCTGCCCGGAGAGTTCGCCCATGTCGAAGGGCTTCTTTCCCGGATGTTGTGAGGCGAAGCTGCCATGGTTTGCCGGGTGCCAGTCCTGCGAGGCGACGACGAGATCATAGGCGCCATGCGCCATCAAACGGTTCGCCACGGGCACGACCGCGTCGCCTTCTGCAACCGGCAGATTGCCACCCGGGCAGAAGCCGTTCTGGATGTCGATGAGTAGCAGAGCCTTGGTCATGATCGCACTCCCATTCTTGTGCGGCGCAAGATGGCAATCGCCAGCCGCGGGATCAAGGCCGAAAGACCTGAATTCAGAGGTTCCGAAACAGGGAACAATCATCTTGTTCCATCGTTCCGTTCAAATCGTCCTCCGACATGACCGCAGGCGGCCATGTCGGCAATTTTCAAAACATCGAATGGATTCGGCATGTTTCTCACCGTTACCGCCGTCGTCTTCGGGATTCTGGGGCTTGTCCTCGGAGCAGGGGGCATTCAGCTCCTGATCCTGGGGGGCAGCTTCTATTTCCTTCTCGCCGGACTTGCGTTTCTTGCGACAGCAGTCCTGCTTTTCCTGAGGCGGGTCGAGGCCCTTTGGGTCTATGGCCTCTTTATTTTGGGAAGTCTTGCCTGGGCCTTGTTTGAAGTCGGACTTGACTGGTGGCAGCTCGGTCCGCGCGGCGGGCTGATCATCGTCCTCGGCCTGTGGCTGATGTTGCCGGCCATTCGCCGAAAACTGGGACCGGCCGATCGACGCGAACGAGCGGCAACTGCCATCCTGCCGATTGCGGTGCCGGTTCTGATTGCCGTGATCGTCGCCGGGATCTCGCTCTTCGTCGAAACCTATGATCGCGACGGCGTTCTGCCGACCGAACAGGTGGCCGCAGCGCCGGCTCTCGGTGGCGCTGTTCCTGACGGTGATTGGCACCAGTATGGACGGACACCCTATGGCCAGCGCTATTCCCCACTGACCCAGATCAATACCGACAACGTTAAAGATCTGAAGATCGCGTGGACCTATCAGACCGGCGATGTGAAACTGCCGGAGGATGTGACCGAGACGACCTATCAGGTCACGCCGCTCAAGATCGACGACACGCTCTATCTCTGCACGCCGCACAATTGGGCGATCGCCGTGGATGCCGAGACCGGTCAGGAGAAGTGGAAGTTCGATCCGAATGCCGGTCTCGAATCCGATCGCCAGCATCAGACCTGCCGCGGTGTCACCTATTACCGTGATCCGACAGCCGTTGAAGGCACCGTTTGCGCCGAGCGCGTCTATCTGCCGACGTCGGATGCCAGGCTGATTGCCCTCGACGCCGGAACAGGCGCCATTTGCGAGAATTTTGCCGACGGCGGTACGCTCAGGCTCGAGCAGAACATGCCCTTCAATCCGGCCGGCTATTACTATTCGACCTCGCCGCCGGTCATCGCTGCCGGCAAAATCATTATCGGCGGCGCCGTCAACGACAACTACTCGATCCAGTCGCCGTCCGGCGTCATCCGCGCCTTCGATGTGAACACCGGTGAACTGGTCTGGAACTGGGACAGCGGCAACCCGACGGAAACTGCTCCGATCGGCCCCGATGAGACCTACATGCCCAATTCGCCCAACAGCTGGTCGATTTTCTCGGTCGATGAAGAGCTTGGCCTCGTCTATATCCCTCTTGGCAATCAGGTTCCGGACCAGCTCGGCATGGGGCGCAGCGAGAGTGTTGAGAAATATTCCTCTTCGATCGTCGCGCTCGACGTCAATACCGGACAGGATCGCTGGGTCATGCAAACGGTGCACCATGACCTCTGGGACATGGACGTCCCGGCACAGCCCGTGCTGATGGATCTGACGAATGCCGAGGGTGTCGTGACGCCCGCGCTGATCGGGCCGACCAAGCAGGGTGACATCTATGTGCTGGACCGCCGGACGGGTGAGCCGATCATTCCGGTGCGCGAGCTCCCGGCACCCGGTGGTGCGATCCCGGAAGATTTCACCGCGCCGACCCAGCCGATCTCGGATCTGACCTTCCGTCCGCCGACCATGACCGAGAGCAATATGTGGGGCCTGACCATCATCGACCAGATGATGTGCCGTATTCAGTTCCATCAGCTGAAATACGAGGGCCAGTACACGCCGCCCTCGCTGGAAGGCACACTCGTCTATCCCGGCAATTTTGGCACCTTCAACTGGGGTTCGGTCGCCGTCGATCCGGAGCGACAGGTGATGTTCGGCATGCCGACCTATCTGGCCTTCACGTCTAAGCTTGTGCCGCGTTCCGAAATTCCGCCGAAGGAAGAGGGCGAAACCGGCTCGGAGCAGGGGCTCAACCGCAACGAGGGTGCACCCTACGGGATCATCATGGGGCCGTTCCTGTCGCCGCTTGGCATTCCCTGCCAGGCGCCGCCATGGGGCACGATTGCCGGCGTCGATTTGCGTTCGGGTGAGATCGCCTATCAGAAGCGCAACGGCACGGTTTACGACATGACGCCGCTGCCGCTGCCCTTCAAGGTCGGTGTGCCCGGTATCGGTGGCCCGATGATCACCAAGGGCGGCGTTGTCTTCCTCGGTGCTGCCGTCGACAACTATCTGCGGGCCTATAACCTGACGACGGGCGAGCAGCTCTGGGAGAGCCGACTGCCGGCTGGTGGCCAGGCGACCCCGATGACCTATGCGCTCGACAACGGCAAGCAGTATGTCGTGATGGTCGCCGGCGGCCATGGCTCCGTGGGCACGGATCCTGGCGACTACATGATCGCCTACACGCTACCTGACTGACCATGGCTTAATAGCCTTGAACCCGCCCGCGACCGCGGGCGGGTTCACTTTCGGCACACTTCAGCGTGTCCGGCCTTGCTGCGAAACGGAACGTTAACCATGTGATTCTACACACATGTCGTAACGTGAGGATGTTTCGCATGAGTAGCCAAGCCATGAACGGCCAGTCCAACCCGACGACAATCGCCTTCTTTCCGCTCGCGAGCCGCCGGGATCTGGTGCGCCGTTCCGCGATCGAACTCGACCGCCTGAATGGCTATGCCGCGACGGAATTCTGGAAGACGACATGCCGTCGGCTCGGCAACGAACTTCTCGAACTCGGTTGCCCCGAGGACGAGATGCGTGCCGAAATCATGGACTTCCAGGCGGCCGTCCAGGTCGAACTGATGTGGCTGCATCGCGGGGAAGCCGCCCAGGGCTGAGCCCTTTGGCGTCACGCGTGATAGTTCCTGTTGGCAACGCTGAGCGGTGCTTGTCCCCCGTCTCACCTCTCCGGTAAGACGGCGGCAGCATCACTCCAGTTCGAGCAGCGCAGCCTTGGCCAAACTCCACTACATCTACGCCACCATGAATGCCGGTAAGTCGACGCTGCTTTTGCAGGCGGCGTATAATTACCAGGAGCGCGGCATGCGGGTGGCGATGCTGATCAGCTCGCTCGACAATCGTGCCGGCAAGGGCTTCATCGGCTCGCGGATCGGCCTGCGGGCCGAGGCTTCGGCCTTCGGCCCAGAGGCTGATCTCTTCACGGCCATCAAGGCGGATCACGATGCGTCGCGGCTTTCTTGTGTCTTCGTTGACGAAGCGCAGTTCCTCACCACCGAACAGGTTTGGCAGCTGGCACGGGTCGTCGATTCGCTCGACATTCCCGTGATGACCTATGGATTGCGGACCGATTTCCGCGGCGAACTCTTCCCCGGCTCGAAAGCGCTGCTCGCGATCGCCGACGAACTCACCGAGGCCCGTTCCATCTGCCATTGTGGCCGCAAGGCGACCATGGTCGTTCGCGTCGGCGAAGACGGCAAGGCGCAGCGGGACGGCGCCCAGGTGCTGATTGGCGGAAACGAGACCTATACCTCTCTCTGCCGCCGCCATTGGCAACTGGCCTTTGCCGCGGAAGAAGTGACCGCCAGCAACTGAGCGCTTGCAGCGTCAGCCGTTCCGGTTGACCAGCTTCTGCCAGAGCAGCAGTCCGCCGCGCGCGAGAACCCGGCTCACTTCCAAATAGGCGCGGTAGGGCAGAACGGTGAGATAGCGCCAGCGCGGCAGCTTATGGGCATTGATATTGCCCTGGATCTGCGATTCGAATTCTGAATCCTGGCTTGCCGCCAGGGGAGTGACGAAAGCGCCCTTCAGGCCCGACAGGTATTCGAGATCGAACGCGATGTCGTAAGCGAGCCGCATCGGCACGAGTTTTTCGGAGATCCAGCGGGCCGCCTTGCGGTTGATCATGTAGGCGCCCGAGCCCTTTTCGCGGGTCAGGGCGATTGAAAGGGAGCGGGCGTTCGTCAGCTTGCGAAAGGGAAACTTCCGGCCACTGCTGACCGTGGTGAGGCGCAGGATATCCCAGGCGTCGGCGTTTTTCGCTGCCGCGTCGATCGTTTCGAGAAAGTCCGGCTCGAATGTCACATCGTCTTCGAGAATGAGACAGAGATCCGCGTCTGAAGCGAGGAAGCGGCGCGCGCAGTCCACATGGCTCAGATAGCAGCCGACCTCGCCGTGTTTCAGGCGGCGACCATGCAGCAGCTTGTAGGAGAGTTCGGAGAATTCCGGGATCGGGAAATTGAGGTTTCGGCCGATCACTGCCGGGACACGCTCGGCGACGATGCCGGCGGCGGCCGTCTCGCGGTTCATCACCTCCATACGGTCTTCCGCGCCATCCATGTTGATCAGGTAGACGGCGAGGTTGAGGCGGCTTTCCGGCAGGACTTGCAATGCGGTCTCCATCGACACGTGCGGGCGCCCAGCCTTCTGCGCAATCTTCACGAAACCGTCAATAGTGCCGGGTGCTTCAGGCTTTCTCAACGAACCCGTCAAGCACGCGTTTCTGGCCCGCCCGGTCGAAGTCGATCGTCAGCTTGTTGCCCTCGATCGCCGAGACATTTCCATTGCCGAACTTCATGTGGAAGACGCGGTCGCCGACGGAAAAGCGTGACGGTTCTGATGTCGTCGACTTGGCGACAAGTTCGCCGTCGATCGTCTTCGCCCTCGGGCCGCTTTCGCCATAACCGATGCGCTCCACAGCATGACCTGAGCGGTTGCCCCAGTTGTCGCGGGTGGCGTCGGTCTTGTTGGCCTGGGCGCGTTTCCAGCCGGGTGTCGAATAGCTGTTCTGGAAAGGCTCCTGCTTGTCGAAGCGGGACTGGCCATAGGGGTTGCGACCATAGCCGCCATAGGAGGTCTCGGCTTCGGCGACCTCGACATGGGCGGGCGGTAGCTCTTCGAGGAAGCGCGAGGGCAGGGTGGATTGCCAGAGGCCATGAATGCGACGGTTCGAGACGAACCAGATGTGGCAACGGCGCTTGGCGCGGGTGATGCCGACATAGGCGAGGCGGCGCTCTTCTTCGAGACCGGAGCGTCCGCCTTCGTCCAGCGCCCGCTGATGGGGGAAGAGACCTTCTTCCCAGCCGGGCAGGAAGACGGTCTCGAATTCGAGGCCCTTCGCCGAATGCAGCGTCATGATCGAGACGGCGTCGAGGTTCTCGTTGGTCTCGGCATCCATCACCAGCGAGACGTGTTCGAGGAAGCCGCGAAGACTCTCGAAGGCTTCCATCGAACGGATGAGTTCCTTCAGGTTTTCCAGGCGCCCCGGCGCTTCTGCCGACTTGTCGTTCTGCCACATGGCCGTATAGCCACTCTCGTCGAGGATCTGCTCGGCGAGTTCGGTATGCGGCGTGGTTTCGAGCAGCGACTGCCAGCGGCGGAAATCGGTGACGACGTCGAAGAGCGCCTTGCGGGCCTTAGGCTTCAGCTCGTCGGTCTCAATGATGTCGGCCGCTGCCGCCAGCATCGGGATGTCGCGGGCGCGTGCATAGTCGTGCAGATTGCGGATCGTCGTGTCGCCGAGGCCGCGCTTAGGCGTATTGACGATGCGCTCGAAGGCGAGGTCGTCGGCCGGCTGGCAGACCATCCGGAAATAGGCCATGGCATCACGGATCTCGAGGCGCTCATAGAAGCGCGGGCCGCCGATGACTCGGTAATTCAGGCCGAGCGTTACAAAGCGGTCTTCGAATTCGCGCATCTGGAAGGAGGCGCGGACGAGGATCGCCATGTTGTTCAGCGGGTGCTGATTGCGCTGGAGCTGCTCGATCTCCTCACCGACAGCGCGAGCTTCCTCTTCCGAATCCCAGGCGGCATGGACAACGACTTTGTCGTCATTCGGATCAACGCGATCGGTGAATAGGGTCTTGCCGAGGCGGCCCTCATTATGCGCGATCAGAAATCCGGCAGCACCCAGGATATGTTCGGTCGAACGGTAATTGCGCTCGAGCTTGATGACCTTGGCGCCGGGGAAATCCTTTTCGAAGCGCAAAATATTGTCCACCTCCGCGCCGCGCCAGCCATAGATCGACTGGTCGTCATCACCGACGCAGCAGACATTCTGCGGCACGCCCGGCGGACGCTGGGCAAGGAGGCGCAGCCACATGTATTGGGCGGTGTTGGTGTCCTGATACTCGTCGACGAGCACATATTTGAAGCGCTGATGGTACTCCTTCAGCACGTCCGGGTTCGCTTTGAACATCCGGATCGGATGCAGGAGCAAGTCGCCGAAATCGCAGGCGTTCAGCGTCTTCAGGCGGTTCTGGTAGGCGATGTAGAGTTCACGGCCCTTGCCGTTGGCAAAGGCGCGGGCATCCCCTTCGGGGATCTGCGCCGGGTCGAGCCCCTTGTTCTTCCAGCCGTCAATCATCTGGGCGAATTGCTTGGCCGGCCAGCGCTTGTCGTCCAAACCTTCGGCCTGGATGATCTGCTTGATCAGGCGCACGACATCATCGGTGTCGAGGATGGTGAAGTCGGAGCGCAGGTCGACAAGTTCGGCATGGCGACGAAGCAGCTTGACGCCGATCGAGTGGAATGTGCCGAGCCAGGGCATGCCTTCGACGGCACCACCGACGAGATGGCCGATGCGCTCCTTCATCTCGCGGGCAGCCTTGTTGGTGAAGGTCACCGCCAGGATCTGGCTTGGAAAGGCTTTCCCGGTTGCCAGGATATGGGCAATGCGGGTGGTGAGGACGCGGGTCTTGCCGGTGCCGGCGCCTGCGAGCACCAGTACCGGACCATCGACGGTTTCGACCGCTTCACGCTGTTCCGGGTTGAGGCCGGAGAGATAATCGGGCGCTCTCGCCTGGTCGCGGGCTGCCATGGCGCGGGCCGCAATGCCAAGGCCACCGGCTGCAGGAGTGCCAGCAGCGGGGGCAGTGGACGCGGCAGGCTTGCGCGGTGCGGGCTCTTCGTCGAAGAAGGGAATGTCGTCGAAACCGTTACTCATGCGGCCCAATGTAGTGATTCGGGTCGGAAAGGCCAGTGACGGCGTTCTGGTTTTATTCCTTCCGCCGTGTTGCGCACGGAATTCGCGACGCTTCGTCCGCCGGATATGTTAGGCTATCCGAAGGACAGCTTTGACCGGCATGCAATCGGTGCAGGATCACGGCGGCGTGAAAAGACGCGAGATTACAAATCAGTAAGTTTGACGTTCTGGCATTGCCACTGCGGGTTTGCGCCCGATACTTAACCGACATCATCCAGTTCGACATTTCGGAGCCCTGCATGCCGCTTTGGAAGCAACTCGCCATCAGTATTGCCCTCTTGTTCATCGGCCTCTGTTCGTGGGTCTACTTTTCCCCCGGTGCCGGCCAGGCACTCGTCTCCATGGGCGTGCCCCAGTCTGTCGTCGGGCTGGTCGCTGCAACCCCGGAAGCCGAGGGGCAGGGCGGTCCGCGGGCGCAGGCAGGGGGCCAAGGTGGAGGTCAGGGACAAGGTCAGGGGCAGGGCAATCGGCGGGGCGGCGGGCAGGCCATTCTTGTCGCAACCGAGGCTGTCGCGATCGGCGTCGTCAATGACCGGCTGAGCGCCATCGGCGACGGTGAGGCCGTGGAGGCCGTCACGGTCATGCCGCAGGCGTCGGGCATGCTGGACGAGATCCTCGTGTCTTCCGGCCAGAAGGTCAGCAAGGGGGACATCATCGCCCGGCTCGATCGTGAGGAGCAGGTCATTCTGCGTGATCAGGCGGCCGTTGCGCTTCGCAGTGCGAAAGAGAAGGCCGAGTCGTATCGTAACCTGCAGAGCTTTTCGCGCCTCGACGTGCTCGACGCGCAGATTGCGGAGGAGCAGGCGCAACTGCAATTGACGACCGCCGAGCTCAATCTGAAACGCCGCGACATCATCGCGCCCATTGACGGTATCATCGGGATCGTCGGCGTGAGCGTCGGCGACAATGTCACCAATTCGACCCCCATCGTATCGCTCGACAACCGCAGCCAGCTGCTGGTCGATTTCTGGGCGCCCGAGCGTTTTGCCGCTGCCGTAACGCCCGGCATGCCCGTGGAAGCCCGGTCTGTTTCCCGTCCGGGGCAGGTGTTTCAGGGGAGCGTCGAGGCGGTGGACAGCCGCGTCGATCAGGCCAGCCGGACCATCCGCATCCGCGCGAAAATCGACAATCCGGACGACGTATTGCGTGCCGGCATGTCGTTCAACGTCGTGATGCGCTTCCCCGGCGATCAATATGCAGCGGTCAATCCGCTTGCCGTCCAGTGGGATGGCGAAGGCTCCTTCGTCTGGCAGATCGTTGATAACAAATCCGTGAAGACGCGCGTCACCATTGTGCAGCGCAACTCGGATCAGATCCTGGTGGACGCGTCGCTCAAGGAAGGCGATGTGGTTGCCGTTGAAGGACTGCAGCGGGTGCGAGAAGGCGGGACCGTCGAAGTCGCCGGGGTACCGCAGGATGGTTCTGAGGAGGTCGCCGCGCGATGAGTTCTACGGGGAACGGTTCCGAACAATCCGGACGCAGCTTTACCGCTCTTTTCATTCGCCGCCCGGTGCTGGCAGCGGTGTTGAACACGCTGCTGGTCGTGGCTGGCCTTGCGGCGCTTGCCGGCATCGAAATCCGCGAACTGCCCGATGTGGACCAGCCGGTCATCACCGTCAGCACCAATTATGACGGTGCCTCTGCGCAGACCATGGACCAGGAAGTCACGCGAACCATTGAGGGCGCCGTCGCCCGGGTGAGCGGACTGAAGTCCATGTCGTCGCGATCCTCGTTTGGCCAGAGCCGCACGACGCTCGAATTCAGCGACAGTGCCGACCTCGCCGTTGCTGCCAATGACGTGCGTGACGCCCTCGGTCGAATCCGGAACCAGCTTCCCGACGATGTCGACGAGCCGCGTATCGTCAAGGCTGATGCGGACTCCCAGCCGATCATGCGTCTCGGCGTGACATCCAGCACGCTTTCCATGGAGGACCTGACGCTTCTGGTCGAAAACGAGATCTCCGACCGGCTGGCCGCTGTCGATGGCGTGGCCGACGTCCAGATCTATGGCGACCAGGAAAAGGTCTTCCGCGTTGACGTCAACCAGGCGGCACTCGCCAGCCGTGGCTTGAGCGTCGCCGATCTGGCTTCCAGTCTGCAGAATGCTTCGCTCGACGTGCCGGCAGGTTCGCTCGAATCGCAGACGCAGGACATCGTCGTCCGTGCCACAGCAAACCTCACCACGGTCGAGGACTTCGAAAACGTCCTGATCGGCGAACGCGTCCGCCTGCGCGACGTGGCCACCGTGACACTCGGCCCCGATGACGGCTCGACGTCGCTGCGCTCCAACGGGGTGCCTGGCGTCGGCCTTGGTGTCATCCGCCAGGCGCAGTCGAACACGCTCAACATTTCGGCCGGCGTTCATGCGGCCGTCGAGGGGATGCAGGACGCTTTGCCCGAGGGCACCCGCGTCATCGTCACCAGTGACGATGCGGTGTTCATCCAGGGCGCCTTGCACGAGGTCGAAATCGCGCTCGGCCTGTCTGCGGCAATCGTGCTGGTCGTCCTGTTCCTTTTCCTGCGCGACTGGCGGGCGACGCTGATCCCGGCGCTGACGATGCCCGTTGCCTTGATCGGCACCTTGGCTGCGATCTATATGGTCGGGTTCTCGATCAACATCCTCACGCTGCTCGCGATCGTTCTTGCCACGGGCCTCGTCGTCGATGACGCGATCGTCGTGCTCGAGAACATCGTGCGCCGTCGTGGAGAGGGCTTGGGCCCCCGTGCCGCGGCCGTGCTCGGTGCGCAAGAGGTGTTCTTTGCCGTTCTCGCAACGACGGCGACCCTTGCCGCCGTCTTCGTCCCGCTGTCCTTCCTGCCCGGACAGCTCGGTGGCCTTTTCCGCGAATTCGGCTTTGTGCTGGCCTTTGCGGTGCTTCTGTCGTCCATCACGGCGCTGACGCTCTGCCCGATGATGGCCTCGCGCATGTTGTCGCGCGAGCAAGAGAAGGATCACGGCGTGCTCGGCGCCGTGGGTCGTCGCTTCGCGAACTTCTATTCGCGGACACTGCGAGGATGCCTCGGCAATCCGCTGATCGTGATCATCGTCGCCGTCGTATTCTCGGGTGCTGCTTATCTGACCTTCACCGCCATTCGCAGCGAGATCACGCCACGCGAGGATCGCTCGATGGTCATGATGCGGTTGACGACACCGCAGGGATCGAGCCTTGCCTATACGCGCGACCAACTCCAGCGGGTCGAGGAATATCTGCAGCCGCTGCGTGACAGCGGTGAAATCCAGAACATTTTCTCGATTTCCGGACAGGGATCGTCCAACAGCGCCTTCATGGTGATGACGCTCGCCCCCTGGTCGGAACGCAGCCGCACACAGGACCAGATCGCCCAGGACATCAATGCGGCGACGGCCAAAGTGCCGGCCTTGCGCGGTAACGTCTTCCAGTCCAACAGCCTGAGGATCCGCGGTGCGGGCAGCGGACTGCAGATGGCCATGGTCGGATCCAGCCATGAGAACCTAACGGAAGCTGTGCTATCGGTGGTCGAGCAGATGCGCGACCGACCGGAATTCCAGACGCCGCGGATCGACAATGAGCCGACGCAGGCGCAGATCTCGGTCACCATCAATCGTGAACGGGCGTCGGACCTCGGCATCGATATCGGTGCGATCGGAACCTCGTTGCAAGCGCTCCTCGAAGGGCGATCGGTGACCGATGTTTTCGTCGACGGCAATTCGATCCCGGTGCGGCTGGTTTCCAGCACGCAGCCGATCAATGACCCGACGGACCTTGAAAACATCTTCCTGACCACATCCGATGGACGGGTGGTGCCGATGTCGTCCATCGCCTCGCTGCAGGAGACGGCCGTCTCGCCCACGCTCAACCGCGAACAGCAGCTCGCGTCGGTGTCGTTCTCGGCGGGGCTCGCCGATGGCGTGGCACTCGGGGATGCGGTCGAAGTTGCGACGCAGTTGGCACAGCCGCTTCTGCCGCCGGGTTCGCGCCTGATCCCGCTCGCCGAAGCGGCGACGCTGGAAGAGAACAGCTATGGCATGGCGCTGACCTTCGGCTTCGCGGTTGCGATCATCTTCTTGGTGCTCGCTGCGCAGTTCGAAAGCGTGGTCTCCTCGCTGATCATCATGGCGACGGTGCCGCTCGGTCTTGCCTGTGCCGTCTTCGCGCTCGTCGTTACCGGATCGACGCTCAACATCTACAGTCAGATCGGCCTCGTTCTGCTTGTGGGTGTTATGGCGAAGAACGGCATTCTGATCGTCGAATTTGCCAACCAGTTGCGTGATCGCGGGCTTTCCGTTCGCGAGGCGATCGAAACGGCCTGCACCATCCGTCTTCGCCCGGTGATGATGACGATGATCGCGACCGTGCTCGGTGGCGTGCCGTTGGTGCTGGCGCAGGGCGCCGGTGCTGAAGCGCGCATCGCGCTTGGCTGGGTGATCGTCGGCGGCCTCGGTTTTGCGACGCTCGTCACGCTTTACATCACGCCGGTCGCCTATCTTCTGCTTGCCCGCTTCTCCAAGCCGCATGCCCAGGAAGAGGCGCGCCTGAAGACGGAACTCGAGGATGCCACGCTGAAGATCGCCAATGATCGTGGCGCGCCGCCGAGGGTTGCGGCCGAGTAACAGGAAGAGCTCGCCTCTGCGGCTGTCTGACGACTGGACAATCTCTGAGCCCTATCCCATAGCAGGGACGCACCATTTTCCCGGTGCGTCCCATGGCTATTATTCGGGAGGTCGCGGATGGCCCGCAAGGATGTGATCGACGGCAAACGCAATGAAGAAGGCATCGCTATGGCCTTGCCGCTCCTCAAGCAGCGTTTCGGAGAGCGCTTCCAGACAGGTCAGTCTTTCCGTAACCAGCACAGCCACACCACCACCTATCTGCCTTCACAGCGACCGGATGGGGTCGTCTTCGCCGAGAGTAGCGAGGATGTTCGAGAGGTCGTGCGGATCTGCGCCACGCATCGCGTGCCGGTCGTGCCCTTCGGCACGGGCTCCTCTCTGGAAGGGCAGGTGAACGCACCTTGCGGCGGGATATCGATCGATTTCAGCCGAATGAACCGGATCCTCGCGGTCAATGCAGAGGATCTGGACTGCACGGTCGAACCCGGCGTGACGCGCGAGGATCTCAACACCTATCTGCGAGACACCGGTCTCTTCTTCCCGATTGATCCGGGCGCGAATGCGTCGCTCGGCGGCATGGCTGCAACGCGTGCATCCGGTACCAATGCGGTGCGTTACGGCACGATGAAAGACAATGTGCTGGCGCTGACGGCGGTGACGGCCGATGGCGAGGAGATCCGCACCGCGCAGCGGGCCCGCAAGTCCTCGGCTGGCTATGATCTGACGCGGCTCTTCGTCGGTTCGGAAGGGACGCTCGGGGTCATCACCTCGATCACGCTCAGGCTGCAAGGCATTCCGGCGAAGATCAGCGGCGGCGTCGTAGCTTTCCCGACGCTCGAAGACGCCTGCAATGCGGTCATCATGACGATCCAGTTGGGGATCCCGGTGGCGCGCATCGAACTCCTGGACGAGATGCAGATCCGCGCCTGCAACGCTTATTCCAAGCTTTCCTATGCCGAGCGTCCGACCTTGTTCATCGAGTTCCATGGGACGGAAGAGACGGTGGCGCTCCAGGCAGAACAGTTCGGCGAGATCGCGGCTGAGTTCGGCGGTGGAGAATTTGCCTATACCGCCAACGCGGAAGAGCGGAACCAGCTCTGGAAAGCGCGCCACAACGCCTATTGGGCAAGCCGGGCGCTGGCACCGGAGCTTTCGGCCCTGTCGACGGATGTCTGCGTGCCGATTTCGCGTCTCGCCGAATGCGTGGCAGCGACGCAGGCTGATATTCGCGAACAGGGTTTTCTGGCGCCGATTGTCGGCCATGCCGGTGACGGCAATTTTCATGTTCTGCTGCTGTTCAACGACAAGGACGCCGCTGATGTCGAGAAGGCTGAAGCCTTCCTGGAGCGGCTGAACGGGCGGGCGCTTGCCATGGAAGGCACCTGCACCGGAGAGCATGGTATCGGACAGGGCAAGATCAGCTATCTCGAGCAGGAACTGGGATCGGCGCTGCCTGCCATGCGTGCGATCAAGGCAGGGCTCGATCCAGACAATATTTTCAATCCCGGCAAGATCTTTCGCCTGTGACTGCAAGAGCTTGCGGGTTGCCCATGCGGTGAATTGCGTTACCTTCGGGCCGTAATCAAGGGAGTGGCATTCGGTGCTCGGACGCATACTGGTAACGTTTGGCGGCCTTCTGGTGGTTGCGCTCTTTGCAGCGCTGCTCGCCCCCTTGTTTGTCGACTGGACCAATTTCCGCCGCGACTTCGAGGACCAGGCAAGCCAGTTGCTCGGCAAGAAGGTCGTCGTGCATGGCAGCGTCAGTGCCCGTCTCCTGCCGTTCCCTTCCGTCACCATGGAGGATGTAACCGTCGGAACCGATGTGGACGGCACACCGCTTGTCCGGGTTTCTCGCTTCTCGCTCGATGCGGAGCTTGCGCCCTTCCTGTCCGGAGAGGCGCGCATCTTCGACATGCGCATCGAGGAGCCGAAGGCACGCATCCGGCTTCGGCCCGACGGGACGCTGGACTGGTTGCGCGGCAGCAGACCCAGCATCCCTGCGCGCACCGTCGTTCTGGAAAAGGTCTCCGTTACCGGCGGCACGGTCGAGTTCATCGACGAGCAGTCGGGGCGCAATCGCATGCTCACCGAGCTCGACGCTGCTCTGTCTGCACGCACGCTTGCGGGGCCCTGGTCGGTCCAGGGCAGGGCGGTGCTCGACGGAGAGGCCGGGCAGTTCGGCCTGACCACCTCGGAATTTTCGAGCGTTTCGCTTCCGCTTCGCTTGCGGATCGATCCGGAAGCGCGTCCCTTCGACCTGATGCTCGAAGGAGAACTGGCGCTGGAAGAGGGCAAGCCGCAATACGCCGGCAGCTTCTCGTCCACCTGGAAGATCGCGAGACCGGCCGAGGCTCTGGAAGCTGGGCAGACGCCGGTGCCAGCGCCTCGGATGCGCGGCGAGTTCAAACTCGCAAATGACAGCATCACGGTTCCGAGCTATCGCCTCGAACTCGGCGATGCCGTCGATCCTTACGTGATCTCAGGCGAAGCCAAGCTCGACACCGGTGCAAATCCGGAGTTCCTGCTGACGGCCGAGGGCCAGCAAGTCGACGTCAACAGGCTGGCTGTCGATGGCAGCCGGGCAAAGACCTCGCGAAACGGTACCGTATCTGTTCAGCAGCGTCTGGCGCTCCTGCTCGCGACCGCCGCAGAAATCCCGATCCCCAAGGTTCCCGGACGGGCGACGCTGCGTCTGCCGGCGATCGTGGCCGGCGATACCGTGTTTCGCGACCTGCAGCTCGATGTGCGCCCTGCGGGCAATGGCTGGACCGTTGAGAAGGCCGTCGCCCTCTTGCCGGGCCGCACACAGGTCGAGGCAAGCGGCCGCCTGGCGCTCGTGGGCACACCCTCCTTCCAGGGCAATTTGCTGATCGCGTCCACCCAGCCTTCGGGCCTCGCCACCTGGATTGCGGGGCGTGTCGACCCGTCGATCCGTGGCCTTTCCTCGGCCGGTTTCTCGGCCTCGGTCAACCTTACACCCGAATTGCAGCGCTTCGAAAATCTGGAGCTTGCGATCGGCTCGGAGCCACTGAAGGGGCGGATCGAGCGGGAATCACCAAGCGGTCAAGCGCCGAGCCTCTCCATCGATCTGACCGGGGACGGTCTCGATCTCGATGCAGCACGGGCGATCGCCGCGCTGGTCGTCGGCGAGGATGCCGAACAGCGGCTGCTCGCCGAACGGGTCGCGACCCGTCTGAAGGTGGGTGCGCTGCGCGCCTTCGGTGTGACCGCCGAAGACGTCGAGGCGATTGCTACATACGAGGCGGGGCAGCTTTCGATCGAGAGGTTCAATCTCGGCAGCGTCGCAGGCAGCGCTATCCGGGTGACCGGCACCCTGCGGAATACGCTGGCCTCGCCAGCCGGGGAGGCGGAAATCAGCTTCGTCTCCGACGACCCAGGTCCGTTCCTTGCGCTCCTCAGGGAGCGCCTGCCGGCGAGTGCTCTCATCGACCGGCTGGCCCAAAGTGCCCAATGGTATCCGCAAACCGACATCAAGGGCCGGCTGCAGGTGACGAAGGCAAGTGCCGTGACGCTTGGCCTGACCGGTCGTGTCGACCAGACTGCGCTTGCCGTGACGGCCGAGGCTGACGCGATCTCCGCGTTTCTCACGGGTGGCAAACGCAGCGTCGAAATCCGGCTGGAGAACGAGGAGGCGCAGGTCCTTCTCGGGCAGGCCGGTTTTGATCCGCTGCCATGGACCACCGGTGAAGGTGGCGTCCTGACCCTGACGATGAACGCTGCGGGCGAAGGCAATGCCGACGCCATGGTGCGTTTTGCGGGGCCTGCGACCACGCTCGAGGCGACGGCGCAGCTGACGGCTTTCGACACACCCGGCATGCTGGATGGCGAGTGGGATGTTTCGCTCGACAGCCAGGATATCGGCCCTTATCTGATGGCTCTGGGTCTTAGCCTTCCCGATGCGGCGACGGGTCTTCCGGTCAAGGGGGAGACCCAATTCTCACTGGCCGATAACCAGCTTGCGATCGAACGCATGACTGGGACGATCGGTGGACAACAGGTCGAGGCTGTGGGGCAGGTGACCCTGACGGGATCCGTTCCCTCGATAGCCGGCACTGTGAGCCTCGATGAACTCGATCTCGGCTGGCTTGCGGCGACCATGGTCGGCCTGCTCACGGATCCGGTTGATGGCGCGTTGTCGGAAGCGGCTCTCGGCGCCGCCAGCTTGCCCTTCGATCTCGATCTAGGCCTGACCGTCAAGCAATTCTGGCCCGGTGCGGCAGAGGCCATGACGGATGTGTCCGGAAGGCTGCGGAACAGGGCCGGCGAACTTAGCTTCGATGACATCGCAGGCGACTGGCTGGGCGGCAAGGCGAAGGGTCGGTTCTCGGTGGCCAACACCGACGGAAACGGCTTTCTGCAAGCCCGCCTCGATCTCGAGGATGGCGATCTGCTGAGGACGATCAATGCGCTGCGTCTCGGCCGTGGAATGACGGAGACCGAAACACCCGCCGGACGCATGGATGTGACTTTGGTTGCCGAAGGCGCCGGCAAGACGCCGGCCGAGTTGATCGGCACGGCCAGTGGCTCTGGCGAGGCGCGGTTCCGCAGCCTCACGCTCGACCGCTTGCATCTCGATATCATGCCGGCACTGACTGCCGAGGTGGACGCCCTGGGGACGGAGATCAGTGAGGACAAGGTTCGGGATATCACCGAGCGGCTGGTCGGGAATGGTCGAACGGAACTGACGGGGTTGATCCTGCCCTTTGCCTTGTCGGACGGGACGCTGCGCATTCAGGCGGCGAGCCACCAGACGGATGCGGCCAAGATCGACGGTGCGCTCCGGCTCGATCTGCGAGCCGCCGTGCTCGATGGTGAAATCGGTGTGGCCCTGAACGCCGGAGAGTCGGCCATGGAGGGAGGAGAGCCTAATTTCCGGCTCCTCTTCCGAGGTGATGCCCTTTCGCCCAGTCAGTCACTTGACGTCACGGAACTCACAAACTTCGTCTCGCTACGTGCCTTCGAGACCGAGCGACGGCGGGTCGAGGCGCTGCAGGCAAGCGTTCTCGAAAAGCAGAGGCTGAGGCGTGAGGCAGCATTGGCGCGGTCGCGTGCCGAAGAGCGGGCGCGGGCAGAAGCCGAACGTCTGCGGCTGGAAGAGGAGGCGCGGCTCAAGGCTGAAGCTGAAGCCCGGGCGGCACAAGAGGCCGATAGCTTGGATGCTCAACCGGAGGTGCCGCCAGCCACACCGGTGGAGCCCCTGACGACCGAAACGGTGCCCGTCGCGCCCGTTCTTCCAGTGGCACCGGAAGAACGCGTGATCCGTCAGCCCTTGCCCGAGATGCGGTTCGAGGGACTGCCTGGGGTCAACTGAGCAAATTGCGTTGGACGTTCGCCTCTGCCGTTCTGTCCAAGACCTTGTCTTACAACGAGGCAGCCGCCTGCTTGAGTTCGCGCAAGACGAACAGGCGAAGTGCAGAGGATAGGTTCGAGTCGAGCGCACGGCCCTCGTCGATTTCGGCGATCAGGGCTGCAAAGCTCAAACCGCGTTTCCTGGCGATGGTTTTCAACTCGTCGAGGAAGGCGTCTTCGACCGAAAAACTGGTGCGGTGTCCGTGGAGGGTGATCGAGCGCTTGCGGATCATGGCGGTCACCGTCTTGAATGTTCGAGGTATGGCTGTGCCGATGCGCCCAGGCACCTTTTCGGATCAATCCTGCTCGGGCTTCTCGATCCGCCCCTGTTCGTGCTGCCGGGCCGCCTTGTCATTGCGTGCTTTGGTCAGCGTTTTTTCCGCTTTGGTTCTGCCATGGCTGATGCGGTTCTGTTCGGCCACGGCCTCCCGCTCGTCGCGGGCTTTCGCCTTGCGGAACTGGCGGAGATTGACGATGTCGGCCATGGCCTAAACTCCACGGAAAAGGCCGGACAGGAGCCCGGCCGTCGTCATGTCACTGCTTCTTGCGGAAGGCGTCGAGCGAAACGACGGAGCCTTCCTTCTTCTCTTTTGTCTTACCGGCTTCCGCTTCTTCCGTCTTGGCGACGGCCTCCAGCGGATAGGCGGTGATTTCGGCTTCGCCTTCTTCCTCGTCGGCCAGCGGTACGTCGAATTCGAGTTCGAAGTTCACCGAGGGGTCGTAGAAGCCGCGGATGGCGTTGAAGGGCACCACGAGCTTTTCCGGCGTGTCGGAGAAGGAGAGGCCGATCTCGAAGAGGCTGTCGGTGACCTTCAGGTCCCAGAACTGATGCTGGACGACGATGGTCATCTGCTCGGCATATTTTGCCTTGAGATGCTGGGAAATGCGAACGCCTGGCGCACCGGTCAGGAAGGTGATGAAGAAATGATGGTCACCCGGCAGGCGCCCCGTCGCGGCAACCTCGGCCAAGACCTTACGGATGACGCCACGGAGGGCGTCCTGGGCCAGAATGTCGTAGCGAATATGGTCGTGCCCCATCAGATCCTGCTTTCGTTATCATGCCGATTTCAGCGGCTTATGCCACGACGCGGCGGCGCGGAAAAGCCCCGACGCGTGAAACTGGTTCGCGCAATGTACATCAAATCTCGGCCTGCTGGTAGCAGCGAAATCCGAAGCAAAGTCATGGAAAAAGACTGAAGGTAAATTGGCCGTGGAGGGTAGGTGAAGGCTTCTGTTGCCAGGCGCCTTCGGACCCCGCCTTAAGGGGCTAACCCTAAGGACTTAGAGCGGGTTTCCCGCACCGCCATTAGGCAGCGAGAGCGTAACCCTTAGCGTTGTTGTCGTTTGCAACTACACTTGTGACCCGATAACGGCGGTATCATGCCGAGCAAAAGTTCGATCTTTACGCCCTTGTCGATCCTATTTCGCCCCCATCAAAAGCCGGTCCGAATAGTCTTCGTCACCGACCGGTTTTTGGTGGAGGCGCCGGGTACCGCCCCCGGGTCCAATAGGTTTATTACACCGACCGTTTATTGCCATAGCCGGAGCAAGCCCCGGCAAGGCTGATATAGGTGTTTCCTTTCCCGATGAAAAGAGGCTAACCGACAGGATCGCGGATTATGCCGCGCGGACCGGGGAAAACCCATGAAGCCGATTGGTTCGCGGCCCGGCCGGCGATAAGATGGCGCCGACAACGACTCGATGATGGACCCATGCACCAGTATCACGACCTTCTGCGCCACGTTCTGGAGACCGGCAGCGATCGCGGTGACCGCACGGGCACCGGCACCCGCTCCGTGTTCGGTTACCAGATGCGCTTCGATCTGGCGGAAGGCTTTCCTGTCATCACGACGAAACGACTGCATCTGAAGTCGATCATTCACGAACTGCTCTGGTTCCTGAAGGGCGATACGAATATCCGCTACCTGAAGGAAAACGGCGTCAGCATCTGGGACGAATGGGCCGACGAAAACGGCGACCTTGGTCCCGTCTATGGTGCGCAGTGGCGTTCCTGGCCGGATTATGACGGCGGGCAGATCGACCAGATGGCGAAGCTCGTCGAGAGCATCAAGACAAACCCGAACTCACGACGCCACATCGTCACCGCCTGGAACCCGGCGCTGGTCGACGAGATGGCACTTCCGCCCTGCCACTGCCTCTTCCAGTTTTACGTGGCCGATGGCCGCCTATCCTGCCAGCTCTACCAGCGCTCGGCCGATATCTTCCTCGGCGTTCCCTTCAATATCGCCTCTTACGCGCTGCTGACCCTGATGATTGCGCAGGTGACCGGTCTCGAGCCGGGAGACTTTGTCCATACGCTGGGCGACGCCCATCTCTATGCCAATCATTTCGATCAGGCGAAGCTTCAGCTGACACGCACGCCGAAGGCGTTGCCGGTCATGAAGCTCAATCCCGACGTCAAGGATCTGTTTTCCTTCGCGTATGACGACTTCACCCTGATCGGCTATGAGGCCGATGCAAGCATCAAGGCGCCGATTGCCGTCTGACGGTGCGGTGAACGGGTTCGGCATGGCTGACATCAAGACCGTCATCATCGTTGCCGTGTCGCGGAACGGGATCATTGGCCGCGACGGCGACATGCCGTGGACGCTTTCGACTGACCTGAAACGCTTCAAGGCGCTCAGCATGGGCAAGCCGTTGGTGATGGGACGCAAGACCTTCGAATCGGTCGGATCGAAACCCCTGCCGGGGCGACCGCATATCATCGTCAGCCGCAGTCAGGCCTTCGATATGCCGGGTGTCGAAACCGTGAAGAGTCTCGACGAAGCTCTCGAACGGGGCAGGGCGATTGCGGCCGAGCTCGGTGTGAACGAGGTGTGCGTCGTGGGCGGTGGCGAGATTTATCGCCAGGCACTGGCGTTTGCCGATCTCCTGCATGTCACCCATGTCGAGACAGTTGTGGACGGGGATACTTCGTTTCCGATGATCGATCCCGCATCGTTCGAATGCGTCCAGGAAATTGGCGTTCCGGCCGGCGACAAGGACAATTACCCCACACGATACGCGATATACCGTCGCAGGGCCGCCTGATAACGCAAAATTTGCCCTTTCCGAAGAAGAAGTTGGCCTCTTCGCGTTGAAAGCAAGGGCTTCGATACCTATAACCCTTTGGAACCTCATGCATGCTGGTCAATCGGCCAGCGGGCGGGGGACTTGGGAGCTTTTACAGCAAAGAGGTATTGATGCCCTGGAGCAATCAAAACGGCGGCGGCGGCGGTCCTTGGGGCGGCGGCGGCGGCGGCGGTAACAATCAGGGCCCCTGGGGGCAGGGGCCAAACCGGCCACGCGGAAACGGCGGTGGCGGCGGCGGCAACCAGCCCCCGGATCTGGAGGATCTGATCCGCAGAGGTCAGGATCGACTGAAGAATGTCGTGCCCGGCGGGTTCAACGGCGGTGCATTCGTGATCGTCGGTATTGTGCTGGTCGCCTTCTGGGCGATGCAGGCCATCTACACGGTTCAGCCGGACGAGCGCGGCGTTGAACTGCGCTTCGGCAAGCCGAAGGAAGAAATCTCGATGCCGGGCCTGCATTTCCATCTCTGGCCGATCGAATCGGTCGAGATCGTCAAGGTCACCGAGCAGCAGCAGAACATCGGCAGCCGTCCGACCTCGAACAATCCTGGCGCCGGCCTGATGCTCAGCGGCGATCAGAACATCGTCAGCGTCCAGTTCTCGGTGCTCTACACCGTATCGGACCCGCAGTCCTATCTCTTCAACCTCGAAGATCCGACCCAGACCCTCCAGCAGGTGTCCGAGAGCGCCATGCGTGAAGTTGTCGGTCGTCGTCCGGCCCAGGATGTCTTCCGCGACAACCGCGAACAGATCTCCACCCAGGTTCGTGACATCATCCAGGGCACCATGGACACCTATGGCGCCGGCATCGCGATCAACGCGGTTCCGATCGAAGACGCGGCTCCGCCCCGCGAAGTGGCCGAAGCCTTCGAAGAAGTGCAGCGCGCCCAGCAGGACGAAGACCGCTTTGTCGAAGAAGCCAACCAGTACGCCAACCAGCGTCTCGGTCAGGCGCGAGGCCAGGCCGCTCAGATCCGCGAAGAGGCAGCCGCCTACAAGGATCAGGTCGTCAAGGAAGCCGAGGGTGAGGCGCAGCGCTTCATCTCGATCTACGACGAATACGTCAAGGCGCCCGACGTGACCCGTCAGCGCATCTACCTGGAGACCATGGAGAACGTTCTGCGTAACTCGAACAAGGTCATCATGGGCGACCAGCAGGGTGTCGTGCCTTACCTGCCGCTCAACGAACTCATGCGTCAGCCGGGCAACCAGGGCGCAGGCCAGTCTACGACGGGAGGGAACTGACATGCAGAACCGTGTTCCCTATTTCCTCGTCGCTTTGGCCGTCGCACTGTTCTTGGCCTATTCGTCGATCTTTGTGGTCAACGAGCGTGAGCAGGCCATCGTCCTGCGCTTCGGTCAGATCCAGGATGTGAAGAACGAGCCGGGCCTCTATTTCAAGCTGCCCTTCGCCTTCATTGATGCCGACCGCGTGCAATATGTCGAGGACCGCGCCCTGCGCTTCGATCTGCCTGACATCCGTGTTCAGGTCCGTGGCGGTGCGTTCTATGAGGTCGATGCATTCGCGGTCTATCGCATCACCGACGCACGGCGCTTCCGTGAAACGGTGTCGGCCGACCGAGAAGCTGCGGAATCGCGTCTTCGTACCCGTCTCGATGCCGCACTTCGCCGCGTCTACGGTCTTCGCAACTTCGACGCAGCGCTGTCCGAAGAGCGTGGCTCGATGATGTCCGACGTTCGCAACGATCTCCAGGCAGCGGCTGAAAGCCTCGGCCTGCAGGTCACCGACGTCCGCATTCGTCGTACCGACCTGACGCAGGAAGTCTCGCAGCAGACCTTCGAGCGTATGAAGGCCGAGCGTCTCGCAGAAGCGGAGCTGATCCGTGCGCGTGGTAACGAAGAAAGCCAGCGTCGCCGGGCGATCGCCGACCGTCAGGTCGTCGAGTTGCAGGCCGGAGCGCAGCGCGATTCGGAAATCCTGCGTGGTGAAGGCGATGCCGAGCGTAACAGCATCTTCGCCGATGCCTTCCAGCGCGACCCGGCCTTCTTCGAGTTCTATCGCTCGATGCGCGCCTATGTCGGTTCACTGAGCAATCAGGGCACGACGATGGTGCTGTCGCCCGACAGCGACTTCTTCCGCTTCTTCAACAGCGGAGCCGGTACGGGCAACTCGGCGACCGTGGCACCTGCACCTGCTGCCGCCCAGCAACCGGCCCCACCGCCGGCGCCTGCCGGCAACTGACATCATGGACGACCTGCTCGCAGGGATCGCCATATTTCTGATTATCGAGGGGCTGGCCTATGCGCTGGCCCCTCGTTTTCTTGTGCGGATGGCGCGGCTTCTGCCACAGATCCCGGAGGATCAGCTTCGATTGCTTGGCCTCACCGCGATCACCACGGGCGTGGCAATCGTCTGGTGGGTGCGCGGCTGACAAGATGTGGTCGCAAGTTGAGGTTAGATCTCTTCCGGCAATTGTGATTTTCCCTCAGCCCATTCCGCCTTATGTTCACTCAGACTCCAGACAATCCAGTGAGGAAGCCGATGATGAAACCTGCCCGCGCGTCGCGAATGATTCTCTCGGCGCTTCTCACGGGAACGGCCGTGACCGTCGGTGCCGTGGCGTCGCCCATCCCGGCGGTGGCGCAGCAAGGGCCTGAATCCGTTGCGGATCTCGCGAGCGGCCTGCTCGGTGCCGTCGTCAATATCTCGACGTCGCAAAGCGTCGCCGAAGAGGGCGAGGGTCCGCGCCCGCAGGTTCCGGAGGGCTCGCCCTTCCAGGAGTTGTTCGAAGACTTCTACCGGAACCGCGAAGGCGGGGGCACGAGCAACAAAGTGAACTCGCTTGGCTCCGGCTTTGTGATCGACCCGACGGGCTTCATCGTCACCAACAATCACGTGATCGAAAACGCCGACGATATCGAGGTCATTTTCTCCGACGGTTCGAAGCTGAAGGCGACGCTGATCGGCACCGACACGAAGACCGATCTGTCCGTTCTCAAGGTCGAGCCGCCGCAGCCGCTGACAGCGGTGAAGTTCGGCGATTCGACGAAGATGCGCATTGGCGACTGGGTCATGGCGATCGGCAATCCGTTCGGCCTAGGCGGTTCGGTGACGGTCGGCATCATCTCGGCGAGCGGCCGCAATATCAATGCCGGCCCCTATGACAACTTCATCCAGACGGATGCGGCGATCAACAAGGGCAATTCCGGTGGACCGCTGTTCAACATGAGCGGCGAGGTGATCGGGATCAACACGGCGATCATATCGCCGAGTGGTGGATCGATCGGCATCGGTTTTGCCGTCCCGACGGAATTGGCGGAGAACATCGTCAATCAATTGATCGAGTTCGGTGAAACTCGCCGTGGCTGGCTCGGGGTTCGCATCCAGCCGGTTTCCGACGAGGTGGCGCAGAGCCTGAATATCGACCGCGCCCGTGGCGCCCTGATCAGCGGCATTGTCGAAGGTGGCCCTGTCGCCAATGGCCCGATCCAGGTCGGCGACATCATCACGCGTTTCAATGGACGTGCGATTTCCGAAACCCGCGACCTCACCCGCATTGTGGCCGAAAGTCCGATCGGCGAACCGCTCGACGTAGTCATCCTGCGCGACGGACAGGAACAGACGGTGAAGGTGACCCTTGGGCGTCTTGATGATGACGAGGTCGCGAGCAACGAGACGGATCCAGAAACCACGGTCGAGCCCGACGAGGAGGGCACGGCGCCCGACGGCGATCAGCAGGCGCCTGCAGAGCCGCCTGCCGGCGAGGAGGCTCCTGACGGAGACGAGCAGGGTGAGGCTCCGGCCACGCCTGATCAAGCCGAACAGAGCGCGCCCGTGACGGAAGGGCTCATCGGCGTCGAGCTGACCGCGCTTACCGATGCGAACCGTGTGAGCTTCTCGATTGCCGAGGGCGTTGAAGGGGTTCTGATCACCCGCGTGCTTCCCGGCTCCAAGGCTGAGGGCAGGGGGCTGCAGGTCGGCGAGGTGATCGTCGAGGTGGCGCAGGAGTTCATGAGAACACCGCAGCAAGTGGCCGAGAAGCTGACCAACATCAAGGGTGAGGGACGCCGCAGCGGCTATCTGATGATTGCCGACAAGGACGGCAATCTCCGTCTCGTGGCGGTTCCACTCGAATAGTTCAGGCGTAGAGCCGCTCGACCGAGATGCTGTTCTGTCTCAAATACTCCTCGAACTGGTCGACCGGCATCGGTCGGCCGACGAGGAAGCCCTGGATCTCGCCGCAGCCCATTTGCCGCAACAGGTCGAACTGACCTCTGGTTTCGACGCCTTCTGCCGCAATGCTCATGCGCAGGTCACGCGCAAGACGGATCACGGCGTCGACGATGGCGCGGCTGTCGGCATTGGTCTCGAGGTCCGAAATAAAGGACTGATCGATCTTCAACTTGTCGAAGCGATACTGGCGCAGGTAGCTCAAGGAAGAGAAGCCCGTCCCGAAGTCGTCGAGCGCAATGCGAAGTCCGAGCCTTGCCAGGGAGGCAAGGGTCTGTTCGACCCCGATTGTGGTTTGCATCAGCAGACTTTCCGTCACCTCCAGTTCCAGACGGTGCGCGGGAAGCCCGTTCTGCTTCAGCGCGCTTTCGACAAGCGGCAAGAGGCCCGGGCTCAGAAACTGACGTGAGGACAGATTGACGGCAACGCGGATGTGGTCCGGCCAGTTGACGGCGTGCTTGCAGGCCTGACGCAGCACCCAGCTACCGATTGCGCTGATCTGGCCGGATTCTTCGGCGATCGGGATGAATTCGCCGGGGCTGATGGGCCCGAGCGTCGGATGGTTCCACCGCAGCAATGCCTCGGCACAGACCACCTGCCGGCTCTGGGCGTCGACGAGCGGCTGGAAGTTGACGGTCAGGCTCTCCTGGGCAACCGCAAGCGCCAGTTCCTGTTCGATCAGATTGCGGCGTCGCGCAGCGGCATCCAGCGAGCTATCGAAGAAGCGGTAACGGTTGCGTCCGTCTGTCTTGGCCCGATAAAGGGCAAGATCTGCATTGCGCATCAACTGGTCCGGATCAGTGCCATCGATCGGGGCGCAGGCAATGCCGATGCTGACGCCGACATGGGCCGTGCCGCAGCGGAGGCTGATCGGCTTGCTGAGGCTTTCGATGATGCGGGAGGCGAGGCTCGCGGCGCTCTGCGGATCGTCGCCCGTCACATGCAGGATCGCGAACTCATCACCGCCAATGCGCGCCAGCGTGTCGCTCTCGCCGCGGATCTGGCTCAGAATGCTGGCAATAGCGCGCAGCAGTTCGTCGCCGCCGGCATGGCCGAAATTGTCGTTGATATGCTTGAAACGATCAAGATCCAGCAGCAGGACCGAGAAAGGGTCGCCGAAGCGTTGATAACGCGATACCGCGCGTTCGAAATCTTCGGAAAGGAGAACCCGGTTGCCGACTTCCGTCAACGGATCGTGTCGGGCCATGTGTTCGATCCGCAGCCGGCTTTCACGGCTGGCGGTGACATCGCGGCCCACTCCGCGATAGCCGCAGAACTGTCCGGTCTCGTCCTGGATCGCCTTTGCGGTCAGCGACCAGATCGCCAGTTCGCCTCCGAGTTCGACACAGATGTCCTGATCACGGAAGGACTGGCGCGCCTCAAGACAGGTGATGAAGTTCTCCTTGCAGTCCATGCCGTCGACCCCGACTTCGGCGAAGGGCATGATCCCGGTCAGCGGCTTGCCGATCACCATGGCTTCCGGAACCTGCATCTGATCGTAGAAGCGGCTGGAGGCGCGCACCAGGTTGAGGTTCTCGTCTGTGCCCCACAACCAGTCAGCCGCATTCTCTTCGAAGTCGTTCAGCAACAGATTGATGACGTCGCGCTGCTCGTCGGCGGCAAGCTTGGCCCGGACGCGCTCCGTCAGGCTCCGGCAGACAGCGAGCGATGAGCGGATGATGATTGCAGCAAAGATCAGGTAGAGGACGAAGAGATAAGCGCCGACAACCGTCGGATCTCGCGAGAGAGCGAGCGCGGCCCCGACGGCAACGGTGCCGCAAAAGACGATCGATGCCGGCGGGATGGTCGCCAGGGCGAAGCCGCCGCCGCCGGCCATACCGACGGTGAGCGCGATCAGCACCATGCGTTGTGTTTCGTCGGCCGTGTGGTAGGCGGCCACATCGAGGGCTGCCCAGAGGCCGCTCAGGATCGCGGCATAAATGATCGCGCGAACTGTCCCGCGCAGGCTTGCCCGCTCGCGCATGCCGCGTTTGCGATTGCGCCACCAGGACAGGGTCGTAAATACCGCAACAGTGAGGATGAGGCCGCAGATCACATAGACTTCAGTCGCGGACGGGCTGCCGTAAAAGGCAAAAACTGTCAGGACCGCGTTGCAGAGGTTGGCCGCCATCATCCATGGCGTGCTGGCGCCGACGACCGACAGTCGGACCGCGCGGATACGCTCGGCCTCTTCCGCGGTCTGGTTGCCTTCACCAAGGCGCAGAAAGCGGTCGTACAGGCTCACAATCGGGGCCGCGACATGCGCGGAAAACATCTTCTGCATACGGGAATTCGTAGCAGATACATTTTAAGTCTGCGTAAATTAGGAATATCATCTTGTTCAGATCGGGGTGGAATCGAACTGAGCTCTGAACAAGACATGCCGCTTCAGGTGCGGATGCGTATCAGGCACCTTGGGATGATCGAAATCCTGGCCAGCCAGACGCTGCATGCCGATCCGTTGCATGACAGCCGTCGACCGATGATTGGCGTCGACGGCAAAGGCGTAGACTGTCGGCAGATGTAGGTCGGTGCGTGCGTATTCGATCAGGCGGGACGCCGCTTCGGTGACGTAGCCGCGGCCCCAGAAGCGGGTGGCCAAACGCCAGCCGATTTCGACCGATCCCTCCGGCAAGATGCCGGGAAGGTCCACGGGTGAGAGGCCGCAGAAGCCCATTGCTTCGTTTGTGGTCCGATCGGCGAGCGCGTAGAATCCAAGGCCCTTTTCACTGATCATGTCCCGGTTCCGATCGAACAGGGTGTCGCATTCCGCATGGGAGCGGCGGAACGGGAAGAACTCCATGACCTTTTCGTCGCGGTTGATCTCGTAGAAGAGGTTTCGATCCTCCTCCTGCCAGTTGCGCAGGATCAGTCGCTCCGTTTCGACGATCAGCATGATCAGCCCTTATGCGGTCACGAAGTCCGACTTGCGGTAGCCCTGCAGATAGAGAAGGGCGGTGAGGTCGCCGTGGTCAATGCGGATCTTCGCTTCGGCGGCAACGGCCGGCTTGGCATGCAGGGCGACACCGGAGCCGGCGATGCCGAGCATGCCCAGATCATTGGCGCCGTCGCCGACGGCAATCGTTTCGTTCGGGCTGATGCCAAGACGGCTTGCGATGTCTAGCAGGGAATCCACCTTGGCCTGCTTGCCGAGGATCGGTTCGGCGACCTCGCCAGTCAGGACGCCGTCCTCTTCGATCAAGATATTGGCACGGTTCTCATCGAAACCGAGCATGGCGGCGATCGGACCGGTGAAGACGGTAAAGCCACCGGAAACAAGCGCGGTATAGCCGCCTCTCGCCTTCATCGTCGCGATCAGTTCCTTGCCGCCCGGGGTCAGGGTGATGCGCTTGGCGATCACCTCGCCGACCACCGAGATCGGCAAACCCTTCAACAGCGCCACGCGTTCGCGCAGGGCGGGCTCGAAGGCGATCTCGCCGTTCATGGCCCGGGCCGTGATCTGGGAGACCTTTTCCTTCAGGCCGACTTCGGCCGCGAGCTCGTCGATGCATTCCTGGCCGATCATCGTCGAATCCATGTCGGCGATCAGGAAGGGCTTGCGGCGAGTGTCGGCATCCTGGACCGCCAGGTCGACGGGCTGACCCGCCAGCACCTGACGCAGGGCGCCTTCGGCCTTGATCGGATCGGTGCCATCGGGAAGGGGAATGTCGCAGGCGATCCCGTCGGCCAGCCAGTAGAGGCGCGAAGACGCGACGGCATCCGCAGCCTTCTCACCGAGGGCGGGGCTCAGAACAGGGTTTGACGGATTGGCGACAAGCGTGGCAACCAAGGCCATGATGGAAGATCCTGACAAGAACAATGACGCGATCCTGATAACCGGGCCGACCGCCAGCGGCAAGTCTGCGCTCGCGCTTCAATTTGCCCGCCGCCATTACGGCGTCGTCATCAATGCCGACAGCATGCAGGTCTATGACACGCTGCGCGTCGTCACCGCCCGTCCTGGTGAAGCGGAGATGGGCGGGGTGCCGCATGAACTCTATGGCCATGTCCCGGCAGGCCAAACCTATTCGACTGGCGACTGGTTGCGTGAAGCGGGCGCGCAGCTGGAGCGACTGAAGCACGAGAAGCGCCTTCCGGTGTTCGTCGGCGGTACCGGGCTCTACTTCAAGGCGCTGACCGGGGGGCTTTCGGAAATGCCCGCGATCCCGGCTGGCCTGCGGTCAGAGATCCGCGACCGGCTTGAAGCCGAAGGGGCCGAAGCGCTGCACGGGGAATTGGCCGATTTGGATCCGGCGATAGCGCAGCGCCTCAATCCAGGTGATGGTCAAAGGATCGTGCGTGCGCTCGAGGTGTTCCGAGCGACAGGGCGGTCGATCGCCGAGTTTCAGAAGCAGTCCGGACCGATGCTGGTCGATCCGGAGCGTGCCCGCAAGCTCGTGGTCCTGCCGGATCGTGCGGTGCTGCACGACCGCATCAACAGGCGCTTCCAACAGATGATGGACGAGGGGGCGATCGAGGAGGTCGAAGCGCTTCTGTCGCTTGGCCTGAAGCCGGAGATGCCTGCCATGAAGGCGATCGGCGTGGCGCAAATCGCCGACATGCTTGCGGGTCGGATAACCCGACAAGAAGCGATCGAGCGGGCCTCTGCCGCGACGCGCCAATATGCCAAGCGACAGATGACCTGGTTCCGCAACCAGATGGATGAAAGCTGGGAACGAGTCGATCCGGCGGTGTTCCGGATCGACTGACCGTCAGTCGCGCTTGTAGAGGCTCGACAGCGGTTTTTTGAGAATGCTCTCGCGCAAGGATGAGCCGCCCTCACGGCGCAGGGGCTGGGAGCCGAAGGTCGCTGGCGGGGGCTCGCCAGCCATGGAGTGAGCCGGCGCCGGGCTTTCCATGCGCGGGCGGGGCGCCTCGTCGATACCAAGGCGCGGCAGCATGTCCGGACGATAGGGTTCGATCGGCGGTGTCTCCGAGACCGGCAACGTCTGTCGCGGCAATGGCGTCTCGAAAGGCTGACGCGTCATGGGGGGTGGTGATGCCGTCGGGAAAGGAGAGGCGGCCGGGCGCGCCGGAGTCTGTGGGGCAAACGACGGACGCAGCGAGTCGAAAGGTCCGTCGTCGTCGTCGAACTCCTCGTCGTCATAGATGCCATCAGGGGCGCTCGGGGTGCCGCCGAAACCGGTCTCGAAGCTCTGCTGGAAGGCCGAGATGTCTGGCCCCGCGATGGCACGCATACGACCGACAATGGTACGCAGATCGACGGTATCAGGCGTTTCCTCGGTCTGCTTGGCGTTGACGCCATTGGCTTTCGGCAGCGCCGATTCCGCCACACGGGTGAAGCGCATCCGCATGGGAACGGCGATCGCCTCGCCGAAGGCGATGGCTTCGCCATTGCCGATCGAGGAAATGAAGCTGGTGGTCGAGATCGAACTGTCGGGGATGGCCGAGCGGATGATCTCCTGGTCGCGGTCGTTGGCAAGGCGCATGGCAAACAGCGTCGAGCACTGCGATAGGATCGTCTGGTCGAGTTCGCCCGGGCGCTGGGTGATCACGCCAAGCGATACGCCGTATTTACGGCCTTCCTTTGCAATACGGGCGATGGCCTGGCGCGTCGGGAAGAAGCCGAGAGTGGGGTCGGCCGGCACATAGCGGTGGGCCTCTTCGCAGACGACGAGCATGTGGATCGCGCCATTCGACCAGAGCGCCAGCTCGAAGGCCATGCGGCAGAGAACCGAGGCGACGGAGTTGACGACTTCCGACGGTATCCCGGCAAGCTGGAAGGTCGAGATCGGGCGGTCGTCTCCCGGTATGCGGAAGATATGCGCGATCGTCTCCATGATCGTGTCGCTGATCGTGTTGTTGGAGAACATGAAGTGATAGCGCGGATCGTTGACCGCCGACATGATGCGCATTTTCAGCGAGCGCAGATAGGGCTTTTCACCACGGCCTTCGAGGCGTCCGATGCGCTCGTCGATGAGCGCGAGCAGGTCGGCGATGCGGTAGGGCACCGGTGTGTCGGCGGTCATCGAGCTCTTGTCGGCCATGCGCCGCATCAGGGCACTCTCATTGCCGCGGAAGGCGCGTTTGGCTTCTGGCATGAGATCGCGCAGGATGTCGAGCTCTTCCGGAACCGGCGGGCGACCGCGGAACAGAACCTCTGCGAATTCATCCAGGCGCATCAGCCAGAAGGGCAGGTCGAGCGTGTCGGTATCGATGACGACGGCCAGCTCGGGAAAGGCGGCCGCGAATTCGTTGTGCGGATCGAGAATGAGAATGCGCAGCTTCGGATCGCTTTCGATGGCCTTGCGCAGAAGTAAGGAGACGGCGGTCGATTTGCCAACGCCGGTCGAGCCGACCACGGCGAAGTGCTTCGACAGCATAGACGGGACATGGATCGTCGCGTCGATCGTTTCGTCCTGGGTGAGCTTGCCGATGACTGCAGTGTCGCCGAGGCGGGTGTCGTAGATGCGCAGAAGATCAGCCGCGCGAATGCGGTGGGCGATGGCGCCGAGATAGGGGTAGCGCGAAATGCCGGTCGAGAAGAGTTCCTGGCCGTCTTCGTGAACGTAGACTTCGCCGAGCAGTTCGACCTCGATGAGAAACTGGTTGTCGGCCCCTTCGCCCCAGTCCTTGCCTTCCGTCTGCATGGAATAGGCGAGGGCGACGACGCGGTTCTTGCCAACGGTGATCGAGATCAGACGGCCGACGGACCACAGCTCCGTGAGATCCGTGCCACCGTCTTCGGCGACGGCTGCGATCGTCGCGCGCGAGCCGTTGCAGGCGACGACGCGTCCGAGCATCCGGTTGCCAGGCCGCATGCCATCGCGGCGGTCTTTATCTCCGGCTGCGCCGGACTTGTGAAGATCATCGTTCAACAAGCGCATTCTCCCTGCTGGCGCAAGTTTATGGGGGCGCGCTTAAAATTTCGTGTAATGCATTAGGCTGGCAGTGATAGTTTATCATTGTCTGCGCAACAAACTTTCGCTTCAGCGTCCGAAAATTTGCAAAAGATGCGTTGACGCTTGAGGGCTTTCTGGCTAACACTTCGCTCCATGAAAAACTCGGTGGCACTTATCGTGGTGGGACGGCGCATGGGCAGGATGGTGTAACCATCCGGCGATAGCCACCCATGCGCTAGATGACAGGCTCCTCAAGGGGCCTTTTTTTATGCCCTGAACCGGGTTATCAGCCCCAAAACCAAGAAGGCAGATGGAAACACAGCATGACGGGTAAAGACAATCAGATGACTGGCGCCGAGATCGTCCTGCGCGCGCTCAAGGATAACGGTGTCGAGCATATCTTCGGCTATCCCGGTGGGGCCGTGCTTCCGATCTATGACGAGATCTTCCAGCAGGAAGACATCCAGCACATTCTCGTCCGCCACGAGCAGGGCGCGGGCCATGCGGCGGAAGGCTATGCCCGCTCGACTGGCAAGGTCGGCGTCATGCTGGTCACGTCGGGCCCCGGTGCCACCAATGCGGTGACGCCGTTGCAGGATGCGCTGATGGACAGCGTTCCGCTCGTCTGCATCTCCGGCCAGGTTCCGACCTCGCTGATCGGCTCGGACGCCTTCCAGGAATGCGACACCGTCGGCATCACGCGCCCCTGCACCAAGCACAACTGGCTGGTCAAGGACGTCAACCAGCTGGCCTCGATCATCCACGAAGCCTTCCGCATCGCCCAGACGGGTCGTCCCGGTCCTGTGCTCGTCGATATCCCGAAGGATATCCAGTTCGCCACCGGCACCTATACGCCGCCGGATGCGCACAAGGCGCTGAAGAGCTACCAGCCGAAGGTCTCTGGCGATGCCCGCGCCATCCAGGCTGCCGTCGAGCTGATGGCGACGGCCCGCCGTCCGATCATCTATTCCGGTGGCGGCGTCATCAATTCCGGTCCGGAAGCCACCAAGCTGCTGCGTGAACTGGTCGGTCTCACCGACTTCCCGATCACGTCGACGCTGATGGGGCTCGGCTGCTATCCGGCCTCGGGCAAGAACTGGCTCGGCATGCTCGGCATGCACGGTTCCTATGAGGCGAACATGGCGATGCATGACTGTGACGTCATGGTCTGCATCGGTGCGCGCTTCGATGACCGCATCACCGGGCGTCTGAACGCGTTTTCGCCGAACTCGAAGAAGATCCACATCGACATCGATCCCTCGTCGATCAACAAGAATGTCCGCGTCGACGTGCCGATCACCGGCGATGTCGGCCGTGTTCTCGAAGACATGGTCCGCGCCTGGCGCGCCCTGCCGAAGAAGCCTGAGGCCTCGCAGACGGCCGAATGGAATGCCAGCATTGCCAAATGGCGGTCTCGTAATTCCTTCGCCTATACGCCGTCCAAGGACGTCATCATGCCGCAATATGCGCTGCAGCGGCTTTATGAACTGACCAAGCATCGCGACACCTACATCACGACGGAAGTCGGCCAGCACCAGATGTGGGCAGCCCAGTATATCGGCTTCGAACAGCCGAACCGCTGGATGACCTCAGGCGGCCTCGGCACGATGGGCTATGGCCTGCCGGCCGCCATCGGCGTCCAGGTCGCGCATCCCGACGCGCTGGTCATCGATGTCGCGGGCGATGCCTCGATCCAGATGTGCATTCAGGAAATGTCCTGCGCCATCCAGTATGAGCTGCCGGTCAAGATCTTCATCCTGAACAACCAGTACATGGGCATGGTGCGCCAGTGGCAGCAGTTGCTGCATGGAAACCGTCTGTCGAGCTCCTACACGGAAGCCATGCCTGACTTCGTCAAGCTGGCGGAAGCCTATGGCGCGGTCGGCATCCGTTGCGAGAAGCCCGACGATCTGGACGGCGCGATCCAGGAAATGGTCGAGGTGAAGAAGCCTGTCATCTTCGACTGCCGCGTTGCCAATCTCGCCAACTGCTTCCCGATGATTCCCTCGGGCAAGGCCCATAACGAGATGCTGCTGCCGGACGAGGCGACCGACGAAGCGGTTGCCACTGCCATCGATGCCAAGGGCCGTCAGCTCGTCTGACCGGGAGGAAAAAGATCATGAACGCTCATCTTCAGCCGACCGGTTCGGCCTATTTCATCGCCAAGGAAACCTCAGCCATCGAGAGCCATACGCTCTCGGTACTCGTCGACAACGAACCGGGCGTTCTTGCCCGGGTCATCGGCCTGTTCTCCGGCCGCGGCTACAACATCGAGAGCCTGACCGTCTCCGAGACGGAGCATGAGGCGCATCTGTCACGCATTACGATCGTCACGCGTGGCACGCCGGGCGTGCTCGAGCAGATCAAGGCGCAGCTCGAGCGCATCGTTCCGGTGCACAGGGTGCTGGACCTGACGGTCCGTGCCAAGGATCTCGGCCAGGAGCGGCCGATCGAGCGGGAGGTGGCCCTGGTGAAGGTCGTATCAACCGGCGAAATGCGGGCCGAGACGCTTCGGCTTGCCGATGCCTTCCAGGCCAAGGTCGTGGATGCGACGGTCGACCATTTCATCTTCGAGATCACCGGCAAGTCGTCGAAGATCGACCAGTTCGTCTCGATCATGAAGCCGCTCGGCCTCAACGAGATCTGCCGCACCGGCATTGCCGCGATGAACCGCGGTCCGCAGGGCATGTAAGGAGTTCGGGAAAATCCCGAAATGAAGAAGGGCGGCCTCGCGGTCGCCCTTTTTGTTGCCTCGCCTCTTCAGTTCATGCCGAGGAGATCGAGGAGGCCCATTTGCTGCGGTGCCGGGGGCAGATCAGCCTCCACCTTTTTCGGCTTTTCCTTGACGGGTTTCTCGCTGGCCTTTGCCTTCGAAGTCTTCTCCGGTTTGTCAGAGCTTGCCTCGACTTCTGTCAAATCGTCCTTCTTCTTCGACGGCTTTTTGGCCTTGCCTACCGTTTCCTCGGCGGCCGACGCGCCTGCCGTCTCGCCATCGAATTCGGTCGTCGTTAGCATGGCAGTCAGTGCGTGACGCAGGGCTGAGGGTCTCAGACTGTAGTGGATGTACTGACCCTTCTTCTCGCCCTCGATGAGTTCGGCATTCTCCAGGATCGAGAGATGCTGAGAGATCGAAGGCTTCGCCATGTCGAAGCGGGCGGCGATCTCGCCGGCGGTCAGGGTCGATTGCGACAGATGCACCAGCATCATGCGGCGGGGATCGGAGGCGAGTGCGTGGAAGACGCGGGACGAGGTCTTGTCCATTGCCGGATGTATTTCGGTTTTTCCGCGCTTTGCCATGAGGCCCTCTGTCAGCCGCAGCCTTCGAGGCTGCCATTTGCGATTTAGGCAATCTCCTAATTTCCTGAGGGGCTGTCGTAAAGCGCTGGAAATGCGGGGGCTGTGGATAGATCGTGATTTTCCGATGCGTGGCTGAGCATATGGAGCCCCAGCTTCTCTCGACTACAGCATTTCCAGCGGTACCTTGCGGGCAGGGGGCGGGAAGGCCGCGTCCAGACGTGACCAGTCTTCATCGGAGACGTCGAGATCGACGGCGTCACGGTTTTCCTGCAGGCGGCGCAAGTTCGAGGTCTTGGGGATGGGAATGACGCCCTCGCGCTCGAGTAGAAAGGCGAGCGCCACCTGCGCCGGCGTCGCCTGATAGGCCTTGGCGACGTGGACCAGTTCGGGATGGTGCAGGATCCGTCCCTGCTCGATCGGTGAATAGGCCATGACCGGGATCTGGTGCTCCTGGCACCAGGGCAGAAGGTCGAATTCGATGCCGCGGCGGGAGAGATTGTAGAGCACCTGGTTGACGGCGCAGTTCTTGCCGTCGGCCACGGAGAACAGTTCCTCCATGTCCTCGACATCGAAATTCGAGACGCCCCAGGCGCGGATGCGGCCGGCTGTTTTCAGCTCTTCCATCGCAGCGACCGTCTCGTCGAGCGGATGCTCCCCGCGCCAATGCAGAAGATAGAGATCGAGATGGTCGGTCCCCAGCCGGTCGAGGCTGGTATGGCAGGCCTTGATTGTGCCATCGTAACTCGCATTCCAGGGCAGGATCTTGGTAACGAGAAAGGCGTCTTCGCGCCGATCCTTCAAGGCTTCACCGACAATGCGTTCGGCACCGCCGTCGCCATACATTTCGGCCGTGTCGATCACGGTCATGCCGAGGTCGAGTGCGAGCCTGATGGCATCAACTTCGGCTTTCGCGGTCGATCGATTCTCGCCCATCATCCATGTGCCGAAGCCGAGGCTCGGAACCTCTTCGCCGCCCGGCAGGGTGACAGTCGGTATGGCGTCGTGCATTGTGAAGCTCCTCGGGGCGGGTCGTGTGAAGGATAGCGAGGTGGTCCCGCGCGGCAAGCGACAAAGTCGCTCTCATTCGTGTCACCATAACAAGACTACGGATGGAATTGGTCCAAAGGGCAGCTAGGCTGACATAAAAATCCGGGAGAAACATCCATGTCGGCCGATACGCTTCTGGCGCTTGTGGTCTTTGCCTTCGCGACCTCGATCACCCCGGGGCCCAACAACATGATGCTATTCGCATCGGGGGTCAATTTCGGCTTCCGCCGGACGATTCCGCATATGCTCGGCATTGGTGCCGGGTTCCTCTCGTTGTTGATCGCGGTCGGCCTCGGTCTCGGCGCGGTGCTCCAAGCCTATCCGCCGGCCTTCCTCGCACTCAAGGTTGCCGGCGGCCTCTATCTTCTCTGGATCGCCTGGAAAATCGGCTCTTCCCGCACGATGGCCGAGGGGGAGGCTAAGGCGCGACCGATGACGTTCTTCGGCGCTGCCGCGTTCCAGTGGGTCAATCCGAAAGCCTGGGTCATGGCCGTGACCGCCATGGCGGTCTATCCGAATCCCAATCATTATGCTCTGACTGTCGGGATCGTTGCGCTCGTCTTCGCGGCCGTCAATGTTCCCAGCGTTTCCACCTGGGCCGGATTTGGCTCGGCGCTTCGGGAATGGCTGTCGGTCCCGGTGCGGCTCAAATGGTTCAACATCACCATGGCCGTGCTGTTGGTTCTCAGCCTTTGGCCCATGCTCTACTAGGAAACTGCGATGTCCGGTCACCACCCTGAAGAACATGATCATCATCACGGGCATGACCACCACCACGACAACCGGTATTCCGATATGGAGGCCCGCGTGCGGGCGCTCGAGACCTTGCTGACGGAAAAGGGCCTGATCGATCCCGCGACGATCGATGCCATCGTAGAGACCTATGAGACGAAGGTGGGGCCGAGAAATGGCGCGCGGGTGGTGGCCAAGGCCTGGGTCGATCCCGAGTTCGCCGACTGGCTGAAGCGGGACGCGACGGCGGCGATCGCGAGCCTCGGCTATACGGGCCGGCAGGGCGAGCATATGCGCGCCGTCTTCAACACGCCCGACACCCACAATCTTGTCGTCTGCACGCTCTGCTCCTGTTACCCTTGGTCCGTGCTCGGTCTGCCGCCCGTCTGGTACAAGGCGCCGGCCTATCGTTCGCGGGCGGTGATTGATCCGCGCGGGGTGTTGGCCGAATTCGGCGTGACCTTGCCGGAGAGCATGGGCATCCGGGTCTGGGATTCGACGGCGGAACTGCGCTATCTCGTTGTCCCCATGCGTCCCGCAGGTACGGATGGCTTCAACGAAGAGCAACTCGCCGATCTCGTCACACGCGACGCGATGATCGGCACCGGCCTGGCGCTCTCACCGGAGGGGGCGCGATGAACGGGCCGCATGATCTCGGCGGGCAGATGGGCTTCGGTCCGGTCGCGCCGGAGAAGGACGAGCCAATTTTCCATGCCGACTGGGAAAAGCGCGCGCTCGGGATCACGCTCTCCTGTGGGGCTTTCGGCGCCTGGTCGATCGACGAGAGCCGGCATGCGCGCGAGACTATTCCGCCTGCCAGCTATCTGGCGGCAAGCTATTACGAGGTCTGGATCCGGGGTGTCGACATGCTGCTTGAGCGGCATGGCTTTGCCACCGCCGAGGAACTGGCATCAGGACATCATCTGGAGCAGGGACGCGCGCCGAAACGTGTCTTGAAGGCCGAGATGGTAAAGGGTGTGCTGGCCCGTGGCGGGCCTTGCGATCGTCCCGTTGAGACCGGGCCGAAGTTTGGCGTGGGCGATCGGGTGCGCACGAGGAACTTCCATCCGACCGGTCATACGCGCCTGCCGCGTTATGCCCGCGCAAAGGCGGGAGTCGTCGAGGCAGTGCAGGGCGGTTTCGTTTTCCCTGATGATAACGCCCATGGACGGGGTGAAAACCCGCAATGGGTTTATACCGTCGTGTTCACGGGAGACGAGATCTGGGGCGAGGGTGCCGATGCGACACTGACCGTCTCCATTGATGCCTGGGAGAGTTATCTTGAGCGCGTGTGACCCGGTGACCGATCTCGCGGCATCACCGGGCCTGCCGCGATCGTCCGAAGGGGCACCGGTTTTTGCCGAGCCGTGGCAGGCACAGGCTTTCGCGATGACCGTGCATCTCCAAGCGCGCGGTGTGTTCAGCTGGGCGGAATGGGCCGACAGCCTGTCAGCCGAGCTGCATCTCCCAGAGCGGGCCGCGGACGGATCTGACTATTTCGATGCCTGGGTCGCGGCCTTGGCCGCACTGCTGGAGGGCAAGGGGCTTGCCGATCGCGACACCGTTGAGGCCTTGCGCGAAAGCTGGCAGCGGGCGGCGGAGGCGACGCCGCATGGTGCGCCGATCGAGCTTTCAAACGACCCGCTCAGGGTCTGATGTCCACGATTTGTTCTGATTTTTCCGGCTTTGACCTTGCATCGGGCCAACGAATCCGCGCATGACCTAGGCCATGCAATTCGCGCCCCAGCAAGACGAGGCCCTCAAGGCCGTTTCGAAATGGCTGAAGGAGGGGAAATCCCCCGTCTTCCGGCTGTTCGGCTATGCCGGAACGGGCAAGACGACGCTTGCCAAGCATTTCGCCGAGCATGTCGACGGTGAGGTGCTGTTTGCGGCCTTTACCGGCAAGGCAGCGCAGGTGCTGCGCTCGCGCGGTGCCTCCAACGCCAAGACCATTCATTCGCTGATCTACCGCCCACGCGGCGAAGAGGCGGTGGAGGACGAGGAAACCGGCAAGACCTCGATTGCGCCGATGTTCTCGATCAACCGACAGAGCCCTGTCGCCAAGGCGGCACTGATCGTCATCGACGAATGCTCGATGGTCGACGAGGCGCTCGGACGCGACCTGATGAGCTTCGGCACGCCAATCCTCGTGCTCGGTGACCCCGGCCAGTTGCCGCCGGTCTCCGGTGGCGGCTTCTTCACCGATCAGGAGCCGGACTATCTGCTCACCGAGATCCATCGCCAGGCGCGCGACAACCCGATCATCCAACTCGCGATGCATATCCGCGAGGGCAAGGAGATCATGTATGGCGACTATGGCACGACGGCCCGGGTGATCTCTAAGAACGAGGTGACGCAGGATCTCGTGCTCGGGGCCGATCAGGTTCTGGTCGGCACCAACAAGACACGGCGGCGCTACAACATGCGCTTGCGCGAGCTGAAAGGCTTTACCGTCGACTATCCGCAGGCCGGCGACAAGCTCGTGTGTCTCAGGAACGATCAGGTCAAGGGCCTGCTCAATGGCTCGCTCTGGCAGGTGATGACCTCGTCGCGCGAGACCGTGAAGCCTGGCATCAATCTTCTGATCAAGCCCGAAGACGACGACATGGATCGCGGCGCCGCCAAGATCAAACTGCTGAAGGCGGCCTTCGAGGAGATCGATACCGAGATCCCCTGGTCGACGCGCAAGCGTTACGACGAGTTCGACTACGGCTATGCGCTGACGGTCCACAAGGCCCAAGGCTCGCAGTGGAATGACGTCGTGCTGTTCGACGAAAGCTGGGCGTTCCGGGATACCCGCGAGCGCTGGCTTTACACGGCTGTCACCCGTGCTGCGGAGACGCTCACCATCGTCCGGTGAGCGCTCCTGTTTGGAGTTATCGCGCCTTCAGGGCGGCAAGCGTTGCCACCAGCGCCATCGTGTCCTTCTCCGATGCCGCGGCAATCTCGGATAACGGTGCCGTGGCGTCGGCGACGGTGAAACCGGCGAGTTTGAGGGCCGCGATCACATCCGCTTCCCCTCGTCCGAGTAGCGGTGCCACCTGTGCCGGCGTGCCGCCGGCCACCAATTTGATCATGGCGAAAGCCGGATTGCCGGCTGCACCGGTCGCGGTTCCGGTGATCGCCGGCCAGGCGAAGGCGAAGCCGGCGACCAGACAGATGCCGAGCGACAGCGCCATCGGCAGGCGCTTGAAATAGGCGGGGAACGGGCGTCAGTTTTTCCAGAGATGCAGGACAAAGGGCAGGATGAGCACCATGCTCAGCCACTCATGCATCTCGCGGAAGGCTGCGGTCCCGAGGTGGAAGAAGAGCGCGATTCCCGAGATCAGTGAGATCAGGAACAGGCCGGTCGTGAAGGGGGTTGCATAACGGGACAGGATATTCGGCATGGGGTGACCTCAGTCTTTGGTTATGACCCGCTCCTAACGCTGCCGCATTTCGCTGTCCCGTTAAACTTCCTCCACTATTGATGATGGGCAAGACCAAGGCGGGTCTTCAATTGGCGACCATGCCGAGAAGAACAGCTTTCGCCACCGCCTGGAAGCGGTTTTGGGCGTTGAGTTTGTCGACGATGCTCGCCTCCACCGCACTGACTTCCTCGGTCTTCATTTCGAGCGTGCGTGCGATCCGGATCGGGGTATAGCCTTCGACCATCAACTGCAGGCAGCGGGCTTCCGTTTCGGTCAGGCTCGGCCCCTTCTGTTCCGTGTTCAACTGGCCGGCCTCGGCTTCTTCGTGGTCGAGCAGGGCGTTGAGTTGCTGGAGCTGGCGATGGATCGTCGAAAGGTTGGACGCCAGTTCACGGCGACGGGCGAGCAGGGCTTCCTCAAGAATCAGGTTTGCTTCGCTTGTCGAGGTGGCGGTCGAGAGTGTCTCGAACAGGTCCTGGATGAGCGAGACTGACATGCCGACCTCTCGGCACACATTGATCAGGGCCATCCGGGCGATCTCATCGCATCCGTAGACCCGCATGAGGCCCATGCGTCGGGCGGTGAGAAGGCCCTTTTCCTCATAGAAATGCAGCGTTCGGTGGGTGACGCCGAAGAACTCAGCCATTTCGGCAATCGCGACCGGCTCTTTTGGTGGGGTTCTTGTCTGGACGAGGTCCGGGAAGAGAAACGCCTTGTTAGGCTGACCGGATACGCTGGTGATCGGTTGCAGATGGTGTGTTCCGTGCGGCATGTACCCCTCCATGTTCAGTGCCAACGCGTCTGCTGAAGCGTAAAGTTCTCTCCTCTTTTGCTGTGCTGTCTCGCTGACCCCGCTGCATCTCGAATCGCTGTCTGGTTGCAGATTATAGTATATTTGAAATTCATAAAATAAGTTTTCGCAAAAGGGCTTCGCGCCTCATGCCGGGAACGCGTGGTTCAGCGTGGCAGGGAGGAAAGGGCGATCAGCCTCGTCATCTCGGTGATGATCTCGCTGCTTTGACACAGGCCGGCCCATTGCTGCTGGGACTGACGGGCATTGATGTAGCTGGCGTCCGAACGCTCCAGCGTATAGCGATAGGTGGCGTCGAGGCACTGCATCTGCCCCGTCGACAGATCGTTCTTGTGACAGAAGCGATAGATCGAACCTGGAAGCGTCAGGTTTGCACCGGCAAAACCGTTGGCGAAGGCGCCGATTTCCAGACTGTCGCCGGAAGTCTCACAGACGCCCATGCTGATCGGCACCTCGCTGCCGGAGCGGAGATGGCGCATGCTTAGTTTCAGTGTGGTCCCGAGGCTTTGTGCCTTCAATTCGAAATGGAGGGGATGCGGTGCTCCGCCTTCGAAACTGGGTTTTTCACTCGGGCCGGCGATGCAGACCGCCCAGAGCCTCGTGCTCCAGAGCCGGGTCGCATTGACGAAGATCGAGGCGATGAGATCGTCGCCGTCCGGACGGCGGATGAAAAGCCTTGGGAGTGAGGCCTTGTCGTCGGCGAGAGCAGGATTTTCGACTTCGGCGAGTTCGGTGTCGAGGAATTTTATGTCGCGCTCACGGGTGTCGATGGCTTGCGATGCGACGCGGTCGTATACCGGAACATAACCGCCGAGCGGAATGCGAATGCGCAGCGGATCATCGCGGCCCTCGCAGGCATAGAACTGGTTGAGCAGCTTGCGCAACTTGCCTGCCTGGACACGGACCAGCGGATCTGTGCCCGGATCGAAGCCGTGGCTGCGGCTGAAAACATCGATGCCGATCGTATAGCCTTTCAACTGATGCGACAGGCCGAGCTGCTCCATCTCGACGATGAATTTGAGGAATGAGCGCAGCTTTTCGGAGCGTGCGAATGTCCTGCTCCGCAGCACCCGCTGCAGGGCGTCCGAAACCTCCCCGCTATCGATCCCGGTTTCCGTCAACATGCTTGCTCCAACCGCTGCAGGGAGGCCTGCGCCGTTATCCGATACTGCGCGTTTGTGCGATCCGTCACAATCGAGACCTGACTAAAGGATGGGGGCTAGGCGTCAATACCTTAAAGTCTAGGGGGTGGATGCGGTTGCCATTCATCAATTTCCCGCATCGGAGCATTTGCGATTCTCGTTGGCCTTCGATACCGCGATGCCGTAAGGATGCCCCAGACCTCTTCATCGCCGGATCATGCCGCCATGCCTGCCAAGCTTTCCGTCAACCTCAATGCCATCGCCATGCTTCGCAACCGCCGGGATCTTCCCTGGCCTGACGTGGCCGGTCTCGGCCGTATTGCCCTTGCTGCTGGTGCCAGTGGCCTGACGGTGCATCCGCGCCCGGATCAGCGGCATATCCGCTTCAGCGATCTGCCGGTGCTGCGGGCTTTGATCGACGACGCGTTCCCCACGGCCGAGTTCAACATCGAAGGCTATCCGAGCGAGGATTTCCTGGCGCTCTGCGAGGCAACCGAGCCGGAGCAAGTTACCCTGGTGCCTGATGACCCGTCGCAGGCGACGTCCGACCATGGCTGGGACCTTGTTGCGCATCAGGATTTTCTCAAGCGCGTCGTGTCGCGGCTTCGCGCCAAGGGCATGCGGGTGTCGCTCTTCGTTGACGGCGATGGGCGCTCCGAACCGATGGCGCTGGCCAAGGCGACCGGCGCCGAGCGGGTCGAGCTCTATACCGGGCCCTATGGCGGTTGCTACGACAATCCGGATGAGGCTCTGCGTCAGGTCGAACTGCTCGGCCTGACGGCCGATGCCGCCCGCGCCGAGGGGCTCGACGTCAATGCTGGCCACGACCTGACGGTGGCCAACCTGCCGATGCTGGTGGAGCGGATCCCGCATCTTGCCGAAGTTTCGATCGGTCACGGCCTGACCGCCGATGCGCTGGAATACGGGATGGCCGAAACCGTCAGGCGCTTCTGCCGCGCCTGCGGTCAGGCGATCTGAACGATCGCTACCTGATCAGGCAGCCCGGATGTCGCGATCGCCTTGCAGTGCGAAGGTCACGGCCGCTTCGGCATGGATGGTCGTCGAGTCGTAGCCGGGCAGCTGAAGCATGGTCGGGTCGAGGATGAGGCAAATCTCCGTGCAGCCAAGAATGACGCTGTCGGCACCCTCCGCCTTGGCCTGTTCGATGATCGCGTTCAGTTTGCCGCGCGATGCATCCAGAACGCGGCCTGCGCAAAGCTCTTCGAAGATGACGTCATGGGTAACGGTCCGCCCTTCGGCATCCGGCACCATGATCTCGATGCCATGGCGCCTCATGCGCTCGGCGTAAAACGGCTGTTCCATCGTGTAGCGGGTCGCGAGCAGCAGCGGGTGTTTGGCGCCGCCGGCCTTCAGAGCATGGGCGGTTTCATCGATGATGTTGATGAGCGGTACGTCGATCCTGGCCTGCACCTCGTCGGCGACGAGATGCATGGTGTTGGTGCAGATGAGAACGCAGTCGGCGCCTGCCTTTTCCAGGCCAGTTGCGACGTCGCCGAGGCGCTTCGCGGCAAGATCCCAGCGGCCGGCCTTCTGCAGTGCGACGATCTCCGCGAAGTTGACCGAGTGCATCAGGACCTCTGCCGAAGTGAGGCCGCCGAGGCGGGCGCGAACGGCCTCGTTGACCTGGCGATAATAGACCGCCGAACTTTCGAAACTCATCCCGCCAATCAAGCCAATCGTCTTCATGTCTCGTCTCCGTCATCTGATGCGAAGATGATGATGCGAACCCGGCGCAATTGGGTTGCAATGATGGGATCGAGAACAGCCCTTGGCGCATGACAGTTGGCGGGATATGAGGAGATTGCGCAGATTATTTGCGCGTTCAGGCGCTTGGGCCGGGGAGATGTGGCGTGATCGACGAAAGAGACAGGAAGATTCTTGATCTGCTGCAGCAGGATTCGAGCATTGCGGTTGCGGATCTCGCTGAGCGCGTGGCCTTGTCAACGTCTGCCTGCTCGCGGCGGATCCAGAAGCTGGAGGAACAGGGCTATATCGCCCGGCGCATCGTCGTCCTCGATCGCGAGAAAATTGGCGTGCCGACCACGGTCTATGCCCTGGTGAAGACAGCCCATCACGCCGACGACTGGATCGAGGAGTTCCGCCGCGCGATCAGCGATATCTCCGAGATTGTCGAAGCCCATCGTTTGACGGGGCATTACGACTATATCCTGAAGCTGGTGCTGCCGCGCGTCGAGCATTACGACGTCGTCTATCGCCGGCTGGTGAAGCGCGTCGAACTCTTCGACGTCTCTGCATCAATCTCGATGGAAATTCTCAAGCAGGGGCTGGCCGTGCCTGTCGATTACGCGCGTTGATTATTCCGGCGAGGGCAGGGCCTTGTCAGCGCGGCACTGGCCGATCGGCACCTGCTTCACGGCGTAGATGGCCGAGATCCTGCCGAGGAAGCTGTCACCAAAATCGCTGCTGCGCTCGGTCTCAGCTTCAATGCAGCCGCAGGCATAGCCGTAGTAGCCGTTCGTCTGGACGAAATCCCCTGTGGTGAAATCGGGCATGTTCTCCATGCCGAGCGGCTCGATCTCGGAGCCTTGCGTCATCAGTATCCATGAGCCTTCGCCGTCATCGAGCCAGTAATTTCCGGGGGTCGGATTCTGGATCCAACCGCAGCGGTTTTCCTTCGCGGCGATAGTCGAGGTCCCGGCAAGTGTGAGGGCGAGGCAGACGAGAAGCTGTTTGGCGCGCATGGTGTTTCCCTTGATTTTGCCGCAACATATTCTTCGCCCCTGGTGCTGGGAATGACCAACTCTGGACACTATGGCAAACGCAAAAAAAAAGGCCCCGGGACTGATGCCCCGAGGCCCACCACGCACCCTTGAATCAGGAAGCGTTGGAAACCGTGCGGGTGACGAGGGTCACCGTCTGGTCGGCATTGACCTTGTAGACTTCGTTGACGTCACGACCGCTGCCGTCTGAGAAGGTGTGGAAGAAGGTCGAACCGACCGGTGCCCGCTCCAGCTGGACGTTCGGGTTGTCATAGGTGATCGAGCCCGGGATCGGCTGGACGGAGGCGAAAGCGGCCGAGCCGGCTGCGAGGGTGATCAGGGCTGCAGAGATGATGGTCTTCATGGTGATATTCCTTGTGTAGCGTTGGGTTGGCGGCGGCCCGGTTGGGGGAAGGGGAGAGGGGACCGAGCCGGCCGCCGAAGGGTGTCACGTCTTGGGACGCGCGTTGATTACGAAGCGTTGGAAATCGTGCGGGTGACGAGGGTCACCGTGTGGTCGGCGTTGACCTTGTAGACTTCGTTGACGTCACGACCGCTGCCGTCCGAGAAGGTGTGGAAGAAGGTCGAACCGGCGGGAGCCTTTTCGAGCTGGGCGTTCGGGTTGTCATAGGTGATCGAGCCCGGGATCGGCTGGACGGAAGCGAAAGCGGCCGAACCGGCTGCGAGGGTGATCAGGGCTGCAGAAATGATGGTCTTCATGGTGATGGTCCTTTGTGCGTTTGTGGGCGGCGGCTCAGTGTCAGAGGGGAGGTGCCGAGCCTGCCGCCGAAGGGTGCGTCCTGGGAGGCGCGCTGATTACGAAGCGTTGGAAATCGTGCGGGTGACGAGGGTCACCGTCTGGTCGGCGTTGACCTTGTAGACTTCGTTGACGTCACGGCCGCTGCCGTCTGAGAAGGTGTGGAAGAAGGTCGAGCCGGCAGGAGCCTTTTCGAGCTGGACGTTCGGGTTGTCATAGGTGATCGAGCCCGGGATCGGCTGGACGGCGGCGAAAGCGGCCGAACCGGCTGCGAGGGTAATCAGGGCTGCAGAGATGATGGTCTTCATGGTGATGGTCCTTTGTGCGTTTTGTGGGCGGGGGCTCGGGGCGGTGGAGAGGGCCGAGCCTGCCGCTGGAGGTCTTTGGCGTCCTGGGAGGCGCGCTGATTAAGAAGCGTTGGAAACAGTGCGGTTAACCAGGGTCACCGACTTGTCGGCATTGACCTTGTAAACTTCGCGAACGTCGCGGCCGTCACCGTTCGAGAACGTGTGGAAGAAGGTCGAACCGGCAGGTGCCTTTTCCAGCTGAACATTGGCGTTGTCATAGGTGATCGAGCCCGGGATCGGCTGAACGGAAGCGAAGGCTGCCGAGCCGGCTGCAAGCGTGATGAGGGCTGCAGAGATGATGGTCTTCATGGTCAGGTTTCCTTATCTAAGATTGAGCCATGCCTCAGGCATTCAGCTCCAGATTGTGGTAATGGGTAGTATCTACCTGTGATGGGGATCGTCCTTGTCCTGTCAGTCGTTCGACATGGAACGGGAGACGAGGGAGACGGTCCGGTCTGCATTCACCTTGTAGATCTCATGGACTTCCGTGCCGTTGAGATGGAAGGTGTGGAAGAAGTTCGAACCGGCGGGTGCCTGTTCGAGCCTTGGCTGCGCACCGCCATAGGTGATTGAGCCAGGGACTGGCTCGATCGCGAAAGCGGCCGAAGCGGCTGCGATGGTGGTCAGGAGTGCTGCTGCGATGGTCTTCATTGTGTTGGCCTTTAGAACCTTGCGTGATCGAACTGCTCGGTTCGATGAGATGTATTTGGCGTATTGCGATTGGGAAATCAATACCCCTTTGCGCACAATCGAACTGATTGGTTCGGTGAAAGTACCCGGTATCATGGAGGATACTTGAAGGAAGGATTGAGGAAAAACAGCGGGTTAGAATGGAAAGACACCGTCATTTAACTATGACATACAACGATTATTTTTTGTCATCATCACCCTTTTGTGACAGTTTGGTGGGCTCCTTGGGGCGTCCGCGGATGCCCAAGACAGCGTCTCCTCTCCGAGGCATCTGCATTCTTTTTTCGCAAAACCTGTCTTGACCTCAGCCCTCCCGCGGGACATAAAGCCTGCGAACCGTACCGTACGGTACCAGGAGGCGCCCATGTCCATCGACAATCAGACCTCGGAATTTACGCCGCGTCAGAACGCTGTTCTGGCCGAGGCTCTGCGTCTGCTCGTCGAGGGCGGCGACAAGGCGGTCACCACGGCCGGTCTGGCGCGCGCCGCCAATTGTTCGAAAGAGAGCCTCTACAAATGGTTCGGCGACCGCGACGGTCTGCTGTCGGCGATGATTTCCTATCAAGCCAGCAAGGTACGGACGTTTGAGCGGCCGGGTGAGCGCCTGACTGTTGCCACCCTGACCGATCATCTGGAGGTCTTTGCCCGGGATCTGCTCGAGGTTCTCGCCGGCGACGTTTCGCTCGCGCTCAACCGTCTCGCCATTGGCCAGTCTAGCCGCGACGGTTCGAAGCTTGGTACATTGCTTCTGGAGCGTGGTCGCCGGCAGATAGATCGTCGGGCACGGGCGCTGCTCGATGCCGGCCAGCGCGACGGCCTGTTGCGTTTCGGCGATGGCGAGGAAGCCTATCGCATTCTTTACGGTCTGATCGTCAGCGATCTGCATGTGCGCATGCTGCTCGGCGAGGCGCCCCAGACTCACAAATTCGGTGTCCGGGCGACGAAGGCGGTTGCCGCCTTTCTCGCTCTCTACGGGACCGACCGCGTACTGGCGGGCCTGGATGGGGCATCCCGTTCCGGCTCGCCGATCAACAACATCCATCACAACTGAAAAGCATAGGGAAGGACACTACAATGCGCGTCTATTACGATCGTGATGCCGACTTGAACCTGATCAAGTCGAAGAAGGTTGCCATCATCGGCTACGGTTCGCAGGGCCGCGCCCATGCGCTGAACCTCAAGGATTCGGGCGCACAGAACCTCGTCGTTGCCCTGAAGGCCGGCTCGCCGACCATCAAGAAGGCTGAAGCCGACGGTCTCAAGGTCATGACGGTTGCCGAAGCTGCCGCCTGGGCCGACCTGATGATGATGGCGACCCCGGACGAACTCCAGGCCGACATCTACAAGGCCGACATCGCACCGAACATCCGTGATGGTGCAGCCATCGCATTCGCCCACGGCCTGAACGTTCATTTCGGCCTGATCGAGCCGAAGTCGACCGTCGACGTCGTCATGATCGCACCGAAGGGCCCCGGCCACACGGTTCGCGGCGAATACCAGAAGGGCGGCGGCGTTCCTTGCCTCGTCGCTATCCACCACAATGGTTCGGGCAACGCCCTTGAACTCGCTCTCTCCTACGCCTGTGGCGTTGGTGGCGGCCGTTCGGGCATCATTGAAACCTCCTTCAAGGAAGAGTGCGAAACCGACCTCTTCGGCGAACAGGTCGTTCTCTGCGGCGGTCTGGTGGAACTGATCCGCGCTGGCTTCGAGACGCTGGTCGAAGGCGGCTATGCGCCGGAAATGGCCTATTTCGAGTGCCTGCACGAAGTGAAGCTGATCGTCGACCTGATCTATGAAGGCGGCATCGCCAACATGAACTACTCGATCTCGAACACCGCCGAGTGGGGCGAATACGTCACCGGTCCGCGCATCATCACGGCTGAAACCAAGGCTGAAATGAAGCGCGTCCTGCACGACATCCAGACCGGCAAGTTCACCTCGGACTGGATGCAGGAATACCGTGCTGGTGCGGCTCGCTTCAAGGGTATCCGCCGCATGAACGACAGCCACCAGATCGAAGAAGTCGGTGCCAAGCTGCGCGGCATGATGCCTTGGATCGCCAAGAACCAGCTGGTCGACAAGGCCCGCAACTGATCTTCATCTCCAGGGATGAACAAGAGGCCGGAGAGGGAAACTTCTCCGGCTTTTTCTTGTGCGCGTGGCGCACTCAGGCGGAGCCGACGAGCCTTTCCTCATGGTCGGTGTCGCAGACCCTGTTCCTGCCGCAGGCCTTGGCATCGTAGAGCCTGCGATCAGCAAGGGCGATCAGGCTGCGCTCATCCTCTTCAGGGCCAGCGGTTGCCACGCCGATGCTGACAGTCAGGTCCGCTGATCCACCATCGGCCGTCGAAAGGAAGAGCGAGGCCACACGCCCGCGCAGATCTTCGGCGAAGACGCCGGCCTGCAGGGCATGGTCACCCTGCAAGACGACGGCGAATTCTTCACCGCCATAGCGTGCTGCCGTGCCGTCGACGTCCCCCATGCTTGCAGCGATCACTTCCGCCACTACCTGGAGCGCTGCATCCCCGGCCTGGTGGCCATGGGTGTCGTTGAAAAGCTTGAAGTGGTCGATGTCGATCAGGAGCAGCGCCAGAGGTTCGCGGTCATTGCGGTATCGACCGAGACGATGGCTGAACTGCTCGTCGAAACCACGCCTGTTGCCGAGCCCCGTCAGGGCGTCGGTCACGGCATGGCGGCGCAATTGCTCGTTTGCATCAGTGAGTTTCTCGTTGCTTTCGGCCAGGGCCGCCACCAGCGTTCGGGTCTTCTTCTCCGCCGCCAGACGTCTCTCGTCCATGGCGATCAGCCGGATCATGTAGCTGGCGAGAAAGCCGACATAGGCGAGGCAGATCGGAACCATGATCCAGTTGCCCTCGCGCACGGCGACCAAGTTGACCGAGGCGATCATCACCAGCATGACGAGCATGGTAGAGCGGGGCGCCATGTAAGCGCGCGCGGCGCTCGACTGAAGGATGCCGCAACCGATGGCGAGGATGACGACCTGCGTGTCAGGGGTGCCGCCGCTATAGAGGATGGCAAGTGAAGCGCCCCAGGCGACGCCTGACAAAACAGAGACGAGCGTGAAGCGCTTCAGCCATTTCTGCGCCGTGTCAGACAATTTCCGCCGCCGGAACCGGAAGTCGGCAACGCCCCGCATGCTCACCTGCAGCGAGAGGATGGCCGCAACGATCCAAACCTCCCATGTCCGACCCTCCATATAGGGGAGGATGGCGGCCGACAGGATTGCGATGGCTGCGACGATGTGGGGGAAGATATGGAAGAGAGTGCTCAGATGCTCCCAGGGCGGATCCGCTTCATTGTCGATGCCGACCATCGGCAGGGTAAGCTTTCGCATCGGCAAGTGGCGGGTCCTTTCACTGTTACGAAGACTATAGAGCGAATCATCTCGCGTTTTAGGCTTGCCTGAAGAAACAGCAGAAACATGGTTGCCAAACGGTAAAGCGCACGAGTTCACCTCGATAGGTCAGTATTGTTGACCTATCGAGATTTTCATGGTCTGCTGCCTCAGATAACAACAAGACTTGAGGAAACGCCGATGCTGAACTGGGATCATGTCTTTGCCACGCGGTCGTCGCGCATGCGCGCGTCTGAAATTCGAGAGCTCCTGAAGCTCCTCGACAAGCCTGATATCATCTCGTTTGCGGGCGGTATTCCCGATCCGGCGCTGTTTCCCGAAAAGGAGTTTGCCGAGGCTTACGCCGGCCTGTTTGCCGATGGAAAGGCCGGCGGCGCGCTGCAGTATTCGGTCTCGGAGGGGTATCTGCCGCTGCGTGCCTGGTTGAAGGAGGAATTGGGGCGGCTCGGCATTGCCTGCGAGCTCGACAACATCTTCATCACGTCAGGCTCGCAACAGGCACTCGACTATCTCGGGAAGCTGTTTCTGTCGCCCGGCGACACGGCGCTTGTGACCTGGCCGACCTATCTCGGCGCGTTGCAGGCCTTCAATGCCTACGAGCCGGCCTATGACCAGCTGTCGATCGGAAACCGGACGCCCGAGAGCTACAGGGCCGAGGCTGAGGCGCAGGGGAGCGCCGTGAAGTTTGCCTATCTCTCCACCGATTTCGCCAATCCGACGGGTCAGACGGTTAGCCTTGAGGAGCGGCACCAGATCCTGGCCTTGGCCGACGAGCTCGATGTTCCGGTGATCGAAGACGCGGCCTATCAGCATCTGCGCTATGACGGGGAGGCTATTCCGCCAATCCTTGCGCTCGACATTGCCCGCAGCGGCGGCATCGACGCCGGCCGGACCACTTATTGCGGCAGCTTTTCCAAGACGCTGGCACCCGGTCTGCGCGTCGGCTATGTCGTGGCCGCCAAGCCCGTCATCCGCAAGCTCGTGTTGATGAAACAGGCGGCGGATCTGCATTCCTCGACGATCAACCAGATGGTCGTGGCCGAGGTAGCAGCAAAGCACTTTTCGGCACAGATTGAGAAGATACGGGCAGCCTATGTGGCGCGCCGCGATGCCATGCTGGCAGCGCTTCAGAAATACATGCCTGAAGGTACCGAATGGACGCGGCCGGAGGGCGGGATGTTCGTCTGGGTCACGCTACCGGAGGGCATGGACGGAGCCGAACTGCTGGCGCGATCCGTCGAGACGGAAAAGGTGGCTTTCGTGCCGGGCCAGGCCTTCTTCGCCGATCGTTCGGGTGCCAATACGATCCGGCTCTCCTATTCCTGTGCGAATGAAGCGATGATCGAGGAGGGCATCCGGCGTCTCGGCAGGCTCGTCGGACATGCGCTGGCACGCGCGGCCTGACCTTGGGTGAGCGGCGAGGCGTGAGCCTCGCTTTGGGTTGCGGCGGCGGAGAGGGCGTGATTGACTGCGCTTGATCCGCCTCCCGCGCCGCTCCTCATTCCCGGGTGCTCATGTCCATTCGCATTGCGACCTTCAATATCGAGAACCTGATCGCCCGCTTCGATTTCACCGGTTATCGCAACCAGTTGAAATCGGACCGGGTGCTGAAGCTGTTCGAGATCAAGTCGGAAGCCGACTATCAGCGGCTTGAGGCCGCCCGAATCGTCTCTTCTACCGACGACACCCGGCAGCTCTCGGCGCTGGCGATCGCCGACACCAATGCCGACATCCTGTGCCTGCAGGAGGTCGACAACATGGAAGCGTTGAAGGCCTTCGAATACGGTTATCTCTTCCGCATGATCGGCTCGGGCTATCGGCAGAAATATCTGGTCGAGGGCAATGACAGCCGCGGCATCGATGTTGCCGTGCTGATGCGGGAAGAAACCCGTGACGGCCAGCCGATCGAGTTACGCGACGTCACCAGTCATGCCGCACTCACCTATCACGATCTCGGCTTCTATCATCCGGGCCTCGGGGAGCGGATCCGGCCGGACGACCGCATCTTCAAGCGCGACTGCCTGGAGCTCGATCTGCGCGTCGGAGGTCGTCCGCTGACGGTGTATGTCGTGCATTTCAAGTCGATGACCAATGGCCGGGACGGGACGGACGGGCGCACCTCGACCATGCCGATCCGCGAGGCCGAGGCGAAGGCGGTGCGACACATCATCGAGAATCGGTTTGGCCCGGACAACGCTTCGCGGCGCAACTTCGTGATCTGCGGCGACATGAATGACTATCAGGAGCGCATCGACGTGATCGGAGATCGCCGCTCTGGATATGAATATGTGCATCGGCCGGATCTACCGAGTGCGCTCGATGTGTTCTCGCATGACGGTTTTGCGGAAAACCCGATGCTGAGACGGGGCGCACTCGATCGCTGGACGCTCTATCATGCGCGGGGTCCCGAAGAGCAGCATCTGTGTCAGCTCGACTATATCTGGCTTTCCAGTGGGCTCGCAGAGGCCAATCCGAAGGCGCTGCCGGAAATCATTCGCAATGGTCAGCCATTCCGGACGCCCTTTCCGCCGGGGCAGGAGGTCGAACGCTATCCGCGCACCGGATGGGACCGGCCCAAGGCATCCGACCACTGCCCGATTGCCATCACCTTGCATCTGCCATGAGCGATCTCTTGACTGACGAGGTTGGCCTGCCCGCCGATGGCAGCCTGCATCCGGTTCGCTCGCTGGCGCTGAGGGTGGCAGCCGATCCGCATCCGCTTGACCTCACTCAGAGCACTGCGATCTCTGCCAATTGGGAGCGTGAGGTGACGGCGAACCCGGCACTCTTCAACGGCCGGATGATCCTGCAACGTCAGATCCGCTACCGCGACGGGCATCTTGAGGCACTCGGCCATGTGTCGAGCTTTGCCACCTTCCTCTGGTGGCGGCGCCAGCCGGAGCTTGCCGGTGCCTGTCATCTCTTCGGCTATCCTGTCCTCGTCTCATCTGACGGGGCGCTGGTCGCGGTCGAGATGGCGCCGCACACCGCCAATCCCGGACAGGTCTATTTCGCTGCGGGTTCGCTCGATTTGTCCGATGTCGTGGACGGGGCTTGCGATATCGAGGGCAATATGCGGCGCGAGGTCATGGAGGAGACAGGGCTTGATCTCAACCTGGCGCATGCGGATCCGGTGCTCTACGCCAGCTATCGCTCGCGACGCCTGACTTTGGCACGCGTCTTCACCTTTTCGGATACGGCGGAGGCTCTTGCCGATCGGATCGACGCCTTCGCCCGCGATTGTCCGGAGCCGGAAATCTCCCGGGCGGTCGTGATCCGCTCTGGTGATCCGGCAGCGCAGCCTTACGGGGCCGCGATGCTGCCGATTCTCGGCTGGTATTTTCAGGATCGGGGATGATCGGGGCTCGGCTTGCCTTGCCGTTTCGCCTCGGGCAGTGTGTGCCGCGAGCGTGACCTTCAACGGAGATAGGCCCGTGGCGAGACAGTATGCCATCTATGACGTGTTCACCGACCGCAAACTGGCGGGAAATCCGCTCGCTGTCATCTTCGACGGCGCCGGCCTGTCCGACGAGATGATGCAAACGATTGCCGGAGAGATGAACCTCTCGGAGACCGTTTTCGTCCAGCCCGCCGATCACGCATCGCACACCGCCCGGATCCGGATCTTTACCCCTGGCCGAGAACTGCCCTTTGCCGGGCACCCGACGGTGGGTACCGCGATTGCGCTGGCAGAGCGCGCCTATAGCGGCGAGACCGCCAACATGGATCTCGTCTCCGTGCTGGAGGAAACCATCGGTCCGGTGCGCTGTGCGGTCCGGGTCAGGCCGGGTGAGGCAAGTTTCGCCGAATTCGACCTGCCGCGCCTGTCGAGCCGCCATGAGTTGCAACTGGATCGGCAAGGGCTTGCCGATGCGTTGTCGGTCAAGGCCAGCGCCATTGGGTTTGAAAACCATGTGCCGATAGTGTGGAGTGCCGGCGTCCCGTTTCTTCTCGTGCCTCTGCATGATCTTGCGACGATCGAGAGCGTCGAATTTGAGCCGCAACTGTGGGAACGCGTGGCGCCGATGAGCGAGGGACGGCTGACGTCAGCTTACATCTATTGTCGCGGCGGGGTGCATCATGCCGCAAAATTCCATGCGCGGATGTTCTCGCCCGATATGGGCATTCACGAGGATCCGGCGACGGGCTCTGCGGTGGCCGCGCTTTCAGGCGCCATCCATCATTTCGACGCGCTGCCGGACGGTCATCACCCGATGATGATCGAGCAGGGTGTGGAGATGGGACGGCCTTCCTACATTCACCTGCATATCGATGTGAAGGATGGCGCAGTCTCGCGGGCGCGGATCGGTGGCCAGGCCGTCCGCCTGGCCACGGGAATGCTGGATCTCTGAAAACATTGGGCATTTCCCGGTTTTTGAAATTTTTTTGACCAAACGGCCAAGAATTTTTGCAGCGGCGCTAGACAAGGTCGCATATCCTGTTTATACGCCCGGTCACGCCACCGGAAACGGGGCGGACGAGACCGGAAACGGTGTCAGGCGGGTGATTAGCTCAGTTGGTAGAGCAGCTGACTCTTAATCAGCGGGTCGTAGGTTCGAGCCCTACATCACCCACCATATTCTTCTTCAAAACAATATGTGGTCTTTCGGCGGAGTTCTGCGCGCATCGGGTTTGTTGTGTCCTCAGGGCGTGGCTGGATGGCGATAACAGAGCCGATTGGTCGTTCGGCAAGCCGTTCTTGGCCTAGGCACACATCAGTTTAGCCGGCTATCAAAATGTCGCGGAAAGAAGTGTGCGGACATCTTTCGCTCTGGGCGCTGATGTTCGTCATACGTTCTCCAGTGCCGTCGCTCATGTTCCGGGTTTGTTGCGGATTTTTGTGCGCGTTCGTCGGTCTTGCCTTGTGGATAACTGTGGACAACTGAGGTAGCCGGCTCAGCGTGTCGCGCTGAACCGGGCCTGGGGCAGAACATAAGGGATCGCAGCACTCGGCAGCCGTCCGACGCTGCCGGCAATGCCGTAGACATGGGCAATCGTCTCGTCGTCGATCGTTTCCTTGGGATGACCTTCACGGATCAGTTTGCCGTGGTGGAGGACGGCCAGGTGATCGGCGAATTCAGCGGCGAGGTTGAGGTCGTGCAGGATGGCCAGGACGACACCGCCGCGTCGGGCAAAGTCACGGGCGAGCTCAAGAACCGAGATCTGATGACCGATGTCGAGGCTTGCCGTCGGCTCGTCGAGGAAGATCGCGCGGGGACGACCATCAAGAACAGGTTCGGGCATCTGTGCCAGAACGCGGGCCAGCTGCACGCGCTGTTGCTCGCCGCCTGATAGCGCGTTGTAGCTGCGCCCCTCGAAGCCACCCAGCCCTACACGGATAAGCGCCTGGCGGCCCGCAAGATTAGGATCGCGGCTGCCATGCGCGACCGCGCCCATGCGCACCACCTCAAGCGCCGTGAAGGGGAAGGAGAGTGCCGTGGACTGCGGCAGCACTGCCCGCTCTCGGGCGAGCTCCACGGGGCTCAGCGAGGCGATACGCCGGTCCTGGTAAAGGATGTCGCCGTGGTCGGGGCGCATCTCGCCCGAAAGGGTCTTTAAGAGGGTGGACTTGCCCGCCCCGTTGGGGCCGATGATCACGGTGACCTTGCCGGCTTGCAGATGGAGGCTGACCTTGTTGACGAGAACGCGTCCACTGCGGCTGATCGTGATGTCGTGTGCGCGGATCATTACAAGCCCTCCATGGCCTGGCGGCCCTGTTTGCCGAGTAGAAGCATCAGGAAGACGGGCGCGCCGAGGATCGCGGTGATGATGCCGATCGGCAGTTCTGCCGGTGCGGCGATGGTGCGGGCGACCGTGTCCGCTAGAAGCAGCAAGGCTGCCCCGCCGAGCGCTGAAGCCGGCAGCAGGAAGCGATGGGACGGGCCGATCGCCAAGCGCAGCAGATGCGGCACGACAATGCCGATGAAGCCGATCGAGCCTGCGGCGGCCACGGTTGCGCCACAGGCGGCGGCCACAGCGAGGATCGTCATGCGCTTCAGCCGCTGCACGGGCACGCCCATGTGGAAGGCTGCGGCGTCTCCGAGGATCAGTGCGTCCAAGCCGCGTGCGACGAAGGGAATGATCGCCAGCACGAAGACCACAAAGGGCAAGATGGCGATGATCTTATCCGTCGTCGCGCCGCTCAATGAGCCGAGAGACCAGAAAGTGATGTCGCGCAGCGCCCGGTCATCGGCGATGAAGATCAGGAGGCCGGTGGCAGCCCCGGTCATGGCGGCAATCGCAATCCCCGAGAGGATGAGGGCTGTCGTCGATGTCTGGCCGTTACGGGTGGCGATGACGTAGAGCAGGAAAGTGTTGCCGAGACCACCGAGGAAAGCCATCAGCGGCAGGAACTGTTGGCCGAACACGACCTGCAGCGGAAAGAGGAGGGTGGGGCCGAGCACGATGGCGATCACGGCGGCAAGTGCTGCCCCGGAGGTGACCCCGACGATGCCGGGGTCGGCCAGGGGATTGCGGAAGAGGCCCTGCATCATGGCGCCGGAGACACCCAGTGCTGCGCCGATCAGGAGGCCCATGCCGGTGCGTGGAAGGCGCACGGCTTCGAGGATAATCAGGTTCTGCTGATCCATGCTCGCATGATCGCCGGTCAGATAGGCGACCAGATGCGGCAGGCCGACGCCGGTCGGACCGATCACGATCGAAACGAAGACGGCAATCGCAAGCAACACAGCCAGCAGGGCAAGAACGATAAACCCGAGAGCAGAGCGATCTCCGTCACGTCTGCCGAGGGTCGACATCAGGGCCAGCGTGTTCACGGTTACTGCCCTTCCGGATAGAGCATGGCGTTCAGGTCACGGGCGGCGTCGGCAGCACGCGGTCCGAGACCGAGGAGATAGAGGCCGTCCATGGTGAGGAAGGCCTTGTTCGCGCCGGCCGGGGTTGCTGCAAGCGCGGGGAGCTCAAAGGCCTTTTCGGCCGTCAGATGCTGGGCTCCGCCGCTCATCACGAGGATAACGTCGGGGGCTGCGGCAATCACCGCTTCATCGGTCAGCGGCTTGTAGCCGGAGATCGTGGACACGGCGTTCTCGCCACCGGCAAGCCGGATCATTGCGTCTGCAGAGCTCTCGCTGCCGGCCGCCATGACGCGTCCATTGGCAAGGGAGAGAGCGAACAAGACTTTCTTCTTCGGGCCTGTTGCCGCCTTCACCTTGTCTTCAATGGCTTTGAGGCTGGCCTCGACCGATTTCGCCAGTTCGTCAGCCTTTTCCGCGCGTCCGATCGCCTGGCCGATGGCGCGGATCTTTGCCGGGATCGCCGATGTTTCAGGGGGCGAGGGGATGCTGACGAAGCTGAGGCCGCTCGCCTTCAGGATGTTGATGGAATCGATAGGGCCTGCGCCGGCTTCAGCGATGATCAGATCCGGTCTCTGGGAAAGGACGCCTTCTGCCGAGACCTGGCGAACATAGCCGATATCAGGCTTGGAGCTTGCCTCCGGCGGATAAAGGCTCGTCGTGTCGACGGCGACCACCCTGTCACCCTCGCCGAGCGCATAGATGATCTCCGTCACGGTGCCGCCGATCGCCACGATCCGCTCGGCATCCTTGGCCGCTGCCGTCTGAGGCAGAACGAGCGGCAAAGAAAGGGCGAAGGCGAGGGTGGAGAGGAGCTTGCGGCGGGATGGGCGAAGGGACAACATGGATGTGCTCGAACCTATGATCCGGGCGCCCGGAGGCCGGCACGATGCCGCTCTGGATCGCCGATGATGAGAAAGCTGATGTGCGGGAAGCTCCCGACATTTAACTTGACTGTGCTACACAAGTTTAAATAGGAAGGCAACAGAGCGCGGTTGTTCCAGTAGGCCGGATTTCGGGGTAAACTCGTCCGCCGAGATCATGCCCGACCGCGACGATCAGATCTTGTCTTGCAGAGAGGGAAACAGACCCATGTACATCGCCATGAACCGTTTTCGCGTCGTCCCGGGCTTCGAGGAAGCCTTCGAGAACCAGTGGAAGGCCCGTGAAGGCCGGCTCGCAGAAATGCCGGGTTACATCGAATTCCACATGCTGAAGGGGCCGAAGGCCGAAGACCATACGCTGTACGCTTCGCACACCGTCTGGGAGACCCATGGCCATTTCGTCGCCTGGACGAAGTCTGAGCAGTTCCGCGCCGCCCATGCGCGCGCCGGCGAGAGCAAGGTTCAGTATCTCTCCGGCCCGCATTTCGAGGGCTTCGACGTCATCATTCATGAAGACCGCTCGGGCAAGCGCTCGGCTTCCGAAGCCGCGTGAGGCTCTGATGGACACGTTGACGCAAAGCAACGGTGACAGACGCGAGCGGGCGCTGGCGGCGCTCGCCGAAAAGCCTGACGGCGTGATCGAACAGATCGCCGCCAAGGCTGAGGTGACGCCTGCCGAAGTGCTCGCCATCCTGCCGGAAGGGGCCGCCGTGGTGGTGCCCTCCGAGAAGTGGGAGCCGATCTGGAAGGACCTAACCTCCTGGGGCGAGATCCTGATGATCGTCCACACTGACGACATCGTACTCGAGGTCGAGGGCAGTCTTCCCGAAGGCAGCGAAGGGCATGGCTGGTTCAACATCCATGGCGACAGTCCGATCGGCGGTCACATCCGCAAGGAACGTTGCGTCTCGATCGCTTTCGTCGATCGCGGCTTCCATGGGCGCCGGTCTTGTTCCGTCTGGTTCATGAATGCCGACGGAAAGGCCATGTTCAAGGTCTTCGTCCGTCGCGACAAGGAGCGCAATCTTCTGGAAGAGCAGGTCGCGCGCTTTGAAGCATTGCGGCAGACAGTCGCCTGACGGATAAACTCGACCCGCCGGACCGTCTGGGACGGCGGGTTCTTCCATTAAGCCCTTCTTTCTTTTGCCTTTAACTGGATCTATTGTCCTGCGGCTTTCATCCACGCACTGGACCACGTTTTGATCCGATTCCGTTCGATTTATTTCGCTGTCACGCTCTGCCTGCTGGCGGCGGGTTCTTCTTTGCTGCTTTCGCCACGCGTTGGCCAAGCACAGAACACCGATGCTGCGCCGGCGGTGACTGAGCCGGCTCCGGTCGAAGTGCCCGAGGGGCCGCAGCTGCAACCGGGGACATCGGCGCCGACTGCGGCCCCGGCTGCCGCCCCGGTCGCACCGCCGCCACAACGCGATGAGCAGATCGTCGCTGCCGAACGGCGCATCGAAGAGGCTCGGGCACGGCTGACCGGTCTGCGCGAGCAGGTCGAGAAAAATCTGCAGGAAGACGGCGTCCTTGCAGACCTGAAGGTGAAGGCCGACGCGCTGGTGCGGGAGGCGCTGGCTATTACCGTCGATTTGCGTCCGCGGATCGATGCCATTCAGGGGCGGCTGACGGAATTGGGCGCGCCACCCGCCGAGGGGCAGCCGACCGAAAGCGCCAGCGTCGCTGAAGAGAGGTCGCGGCTCAACGCCGCGCGGGCGGAAGTTAATGCGCTCACCGGTCAGGCTGAAGACCTGTCGATCGAAGCTAAGACACTGTCCGACCGGATCTCTGACACCCGCCGCGCGCTCTTCACGAGCCGACTGCTTGAACATACCGACATCAATGGTAGCGTGCTTGAGGATGCGATTCAGTCCTTCTCGGCCGATGTCGAGCGGGTTCAACGGAGCATCCTGAGCTGGCTGACCTTCGTCTTCAAGTTCAAGGCCCTGCCGCTGGCCATCGCGGTGCTTCTCTCTATGGCGCTCGCTTCGCTAATCTTGTTTGTCGAGTACCGGCTGTTCGGGCGGATCAACAGGCGTGACCTATCCATCGAATCGCCCTCTTATCTCAGCCGTTTCTCGGTTGCCTTCTTCTCGACGATCCTGCCGTCCCTGGCACTCAGCTTCTTTCTGGCTTCCACCTATTTCCTGCTCGATACGTTCAATGTGCTGAGAACCGACATCGCTCCGATCGTTGCATCGGTCTTTGCATTGATCGGTCTTGTGTTTTTCGTCATGGCCATTTCAAGAGCGGTGCTTGCGCCCGCGGCGCCTAACTGGCGGTTGGTCAAGCTTTCAAACAAGGGTGCACGAGACCTCAGCATCGCAATCTTCCTGATGGCGCTCGTCAACGGCCTCGACTATGTCGTGTCCGTCATGAACGAGAGCTACAGCTCGCCGGTCGTGCTGACCGTGATGCGCAGCTTTGCCTCCTCCGTGGTCATCGGCCTGCTGCTCTTCTTCATGTCCTTCCTGCGACCGGTGCTCGCCGAGTCAGGCGATCCCGCAGTCCGGGGACGGCCCTGGCCACGGGCGGTGGCCATCACGCTTCGGATTGTCGGTGCCGTCCTGATCCTTGCTGCTGCCATCGGCTATGTCGGGCTCGCGCGCTTCCTCGCGACCCAGATCGTTCTCACGGGCGCGGTTCTGGCGACGATGTATATCGGCATCCTGACCGGCAAGGCGATTTCCGCTCCCAATCAGTTCGGGGAAACCAGGGTCGGTCGGTTCATCGGCCGTCGTTTCCGCCTATCGGCTGTCGTGCTGGACCAAAGCGGTATCGGCGCCGGTCTGGTCATCTACGCCTTCGCACTGGTGACCGGCATTCCGCTGATCCTGATGTCCTGGGGGTTCCAGCCGCGCGATCTGCAGCTCTGGCTCTTCAACCTGTTCACCGAGATCAATGTCGGCACAATCCGCATCTCGATCTTCGGAATCCTTGGCGGTATCCTGCTGTTCGCTGCCGGCCTAGTCGTGACGCGCTGGTTCCAGAAATGGCTGGACGGCAATGTCATGGCGCGCAGCCATATCGACGGCGGCGTGCGCAATTCGGTGAAGACTGGTGTGGGTTATCTCGGTACCGGCATTGCCGGCATCATCGGCATTTCCGCAGCCGGTATTGATCTCTCAAGCCTGGCGCTTGTTGCCGGTGCACTTTCGCTCGGTATCGGCTTTGGCCTGCAGAACATCGTCTCCAACTTCGTCTCCGGCCTGATCCTGCTGGTCGAGCGGCCCTTCAAGGTCGGCGACCACGTGATCACCGGGGTCAATGAAGGCATCGTTAAGCGGATCTCGGTCCGCGCGACTGAAATCGAGACCTTCCGGCGCCAGTCTATCATCGTGCCGAATTCCGAACTCATCAATGCGCCGCTCGGCAACTGGACACATCGCAACCGCATGCAGCGCTCCGAGGTGCCCGTGAGTGTGGCATACGATGCGGATCCGCAGGAGGTGATCGATGTGCTCCTGGCTGTGGTGAACGAGCGGTCAGACGTCCTGCGCAATCCCGAGCCGCATGTAGAGTTCCTTCGTTTCGGTGCATCCTCGCTCGATTTCGAACTGCGCTTTCATCTCGCTGATATTGCCAACGGTCTGCGGGTGCGTAACGAAGTCCGTATCGAGATCCTCAGGCGTTTCCGCGCCCGCGATATTGTCATGCCTTACCCGCACCAGGACGTCATGCTGCATATCCAGGAGCATGACCGGCAAGCTCTTGTCCGGCGCAAGACCCGGGCGGACGATCGTCCCGAACTCGCAGAGGAATTGTCTCCAGCGCCGGATGATGACAAACTCCTGCCATGAACGCCGCATTCAGCAGCCATTCAGGCGAAATGGGGCACAAGAGGGGCAGGAGCGGTCGGAGGTGTACCGGGCGCGGTTGAGAGGACGGAGCCTTTGGCTCCGCTATCGGCATGAAGCAGTTCTATGCGCAGCTGGTTGTCGTGGTGGTTAGCAGCCTGTTGGCGGGGCCGACACTGGCAGCCTCGGTGCTCAACACCGGCAGCTCCGCCGTGGTCATTGTCGTGGTTGAAGAGGGTACACGAACCGAGATTTCGCTCGATGCCGGGGGCTCCGACACGATCTGCGCATCCGGGTGTTTCCTCACCCTGCCCAACGGAGACCGGATCGGGCTCACCGGCGAAGAAACCGTCGAAATCAAGGATGGTATCGCCACCATCAAGTGACCGGTTCCAGCACTGCTCGCCGGAGTACCTGGATATTCTTGAATGCTTAACTATGCGGGATTGTTGATGCAGGCGAAGAGCCTGAGTTAACGCTTCCGCAAACGGCCTTTGTTAGATGTCTTACAAATAAACAAGACAGTGAAGGCTGGTCATGGCAGTTCTCGGCATTTCTGGAATGCAGTATTCGGGAGAGATGTTTCCCGACGTTCGGATCGTTCTCGGTGAGGACTCCAATGTCTTCACGCAGATGATCAGTCAGCGCCTGAAGGAACTTATGGGCGTCGACATCGAGATATGCCGCACGTTCGAGGACTTGCAGATGGCCAATGAGCTGTCGCAGGAGCCTGTGGTCCTGGCGATCTCGAACATCAACCTGCCGGGCGCCGAAAACGGCGAAGCGCTGGAATACCTGATCGACTGCAACATCCCGACCGTGGTCTTCACGGGCACGTTTCAGGATGAGATGCGCGAAAAGCTGCTCGCCAAGGACATTGTCGACTACATCCTCAAGGACAATGTCTTCGCCGTCGAAATGTTGGCGGAGTCGGTCTATCGCTTTCTGACCAACCACCGTCACCACGTGCTGATCGTCGACGACAGTCCGACCGCACGCGCCCTTCTGTCCAGCCGCCTGCGCCGCTACAATTTCCGCGTCAGCCTTGCCGAGAGTGGCGCCAAGGCGATCGAGATCCTGAAGGCCAATCCGGATATCGGCCTCGTGGTCACCGACTACAACATGCCCGATATCGACGGTTTCGAGCTGACGCGACGCATCCGTTCAGTGCGCGGGTCGCATGAGCTGCGAATCATCGGCGTCTCGTCATCGACCAACCGACTGCTGTCGGCCCGCTTCCTGAAGGTTGGCGGAAACGACTTCATGCTGCGTCCGTTTATCGACGAAGAGTTCTACTGCCGCGTGAATCAGAACCTGGACACGCTTGTTCAGATTAAAGCGGCGCAAGCCCGCAAAAAATAGGTGCGACTTATAATTAAGGTCGCTAGTGTTCTGCCGAGGGAGGAGGTCGCTTATTGAGCGACCTCGGGAATTCGGTGGATATTTTATGTATTTTTCTGAGAAGTTTGACACCAAGCCCGCTGTCGTGGGTTCAAAACGCGCGGAGCAGGGTCGAGTCCTGATCATCGAGGATTCACGCGCGGTCTCCCAGGTGATGCGTCACCGGTTGGAAAACGACTTCTTCTGCCAGGTGACCCAATGCGCCTCGGCAGACGTCTTTCGCAACGTGATACGCGGCGGCGACACGTTCGATGTCGCGGTTGTCGATCTCAATCTGCCCGGTGCATCGGACGGCGAAATCCTTGATGCCGTGATCGCCGAAGGGATTCCGGCGGTCGTTTTTACCGCTGATTTCAATCATGACCTGCGCGAGCGTTTGCTCCAGAAGGGCGTGGCCGACTACCATATCAAGAATAACGAAGGGGCGATCGACCTCGTCGTCTCGTCCGTCCTGCGCCTACTCGGCAATCGACAGGTCGGCGTGCTTGTCGTCGACGACCTGCCTTCGGCCCGGGCGATGCTGGCCGATCTCCTGCGTGTGCAGAAATTCCAGGTCTACGAGGCGGCCACCGGATATCAGGCCATGGATATCCTGACGCGCCAGCCGCATATCGAGCTCGTGATCACCGATTACAACATGCCCGACATGGACGGCTACGAACTGACGCGACGAATCCGTCGTGATCACAACAGCGACCGTCTCCGGATCATCGGCATTTCTTCGTCCGCCGATCGCCTTCTGTCGGCAAGCTTCCTCAAGGCCGGGGCGAACGACTTCGTCTATCGTCCCTATGTCATCGAGGAGTTGCAGTGCCGGATCCAGCATAACATCGAGACGCTGGCGCAGCTCCGGCAGCTCCGCGTGGCCGCGTTTAGCGATTATCTCACGGGTCTTCCAAATCGCCGCTATTTCTTCGACGAGGGACCGGCGCAAGTGGCAGGACGTCTTGAGCGGGACGAGCCATGCTGCATCGCCATGCTTGACATTGACCATTTCAAGAAGCTCAACGACACCTATGGCCATGAAATCGGCGACCGGGTTCTGCAGGCGGTCGGTGCCAAGCTCGCGCGCCGGCTCGACGGCAGCGGTCACCTCTTGGCCCGGCTCGGTGGCGAGGAGTTCAGCGTCTTGATGTTGGGCCTCGATGTCGAAAAGGGATCAGGGCTCTGCGAGACGTTGCGGCGCGAGATCGAGAGCCTGCGGGTGGCACTCGATGATCAGGATATCAGCGTAACGATCTCGATCGGGCTCGCGGAGATCGCCGGACGGGAGAGTTTCAGCAATTATCTCGCAGCGGCCGATCAGTTGCTATACCTCGCGAAAAGCTACGGTCGGAACCGTGTCTATTCCGAGACCATGCTTTCCTGATCTGAATTCCATTGCGCTCTGGTCGTGTCGCTGGTGCGTGCCTATATGTGACCGACCTTCCGCAGCCCGGAGTGTCAAATGGCTCCCATTATTTCCATCAATTCTCTCTCCAAGATCTATTCCAACGGTTTCAAGGCGCTCGACAGCGTCAGTTTCGATATCGAAGAAGGCGAGATCCTCGCGCTTCTCGGTCCCAATGGTGCCGGCAAGACGACGCTGATCTCGATCATCTGCGGCATGACCAATCCCAGCGGCGGTCAGGTGACCGTCGCGGGCCACGACGTGGTCAAGGACTTTCGCAAGACCCGCGCCGAAATTGGTCTGGTGCCGCAGGAACTGACGACCGACATGTTCGAGACCGTCTTCAATACCGTCAGTTTTTCCCGTGGCCTGCACGGCAAGAAGCCCGATCCCGCCTATATCGAGCAGGTGCTGAAGGATCTCAGCCTTTATGAAAAACGCGACAATGCGCTGCGGGAATTGTCTGGCGGCATGAAGCGGCGGGTGTTGATCGCCAAGGCATTGTCGCACCAGCCGCGCATCCTCTTTCTCGACGAGCCCACAGCCGGCGTCGACGTGGCGCTGCGCAAGGACATGTGGCAACTCGTCGAACGCCTGCGCAAGACGGGTGTGACCATCATTCTCACCACCCACTACATCGAGGAAGCGCAGGGGATCGCGGATCGTGTCGGCGTCATCAACCGTGGCAAGCTGCTGCTGGTCGAAGAGAAGAATACGCTGATGCGCAAGCTCGGGCGCAAGCAGATGACGATCACACTCACCGAACCCATCCAGGCGATACCGGCAGAGCTTGCCGGCTATTTGCTCGCACTCGGCGAAGACGGGCGTGAACTCGTCTACGACTATGAACTCGGAAGCGAAGACGGGGAGATCGCACGGCTTTTGGCGGCGATCGATGCCGCCGGCCTGAAGTTTGGCGATGTCTCCACACGTCAGACGTCTCTGGAAGACATCTTCGTCTCGCTGATCGGAGAGGCTGCATGAACATCGAAGCGATCAAGTCCATCTATGTCTACGAGATGGCCCGGATGCGCCGCACACTGCTGCAGAGCGTGATCTCGCCGGTGCTATCGACCGCACTCTATTTTATCGTCTTCGGCGCCGCCGTTGGCTCGCGCATGGAAGAGATCGGCGGCGTCTCCTATGGTGCTTTCATCACGCCTGGCCTGATCATGCTGGCGCTCATCACCCAATGCGTCTCGAATGGTTCGGCGGGCATCTATTTCCCGAAGTTCACGGGCACGATCTATGAGATCCTGTCTGCGCCGGTGGCGATGACGGAAATCCTGATCGGTTATGTCGGCGCTGCCGCCACGAAGGGCATGATGATTGGCCTGATCATCCTGGCGACCGCCATGTTCTTCGTCGATCTGGAGGTCGCTCATCCAGCGCTGATGCTGTTCTTCATGGTGCTGACATCGATCACCTTCAGCCTGGCTGGTTTCATCATCGGCATCCTGGCGAAGAATTTCGAGCAGTTGAGCCTTGTGCCATCGCTGGTCGTCCCGCCGCTCACCTTCCTGGGCGGCACATTCTATTCGATCGACATGCTGCCGCCCTTCTGGCAGGCGGTCAGCCATCTCAATCCGGTGCTCTACCTGGTGAGCGGCTTCCGCTGGAGCTTCTTCGAGGTGTCGGACGTGCATCCGCTCATCAGCCTCGGCATGATCGGCATCTTCCTCGCCGCCTGCCTCGGTTTCCTCGCCTGGATCTTCAAGACGGGCTACAAACTCCGACCCTGAACTGATCCGTTAATCACGCAGCCTGAGTTCGTCGGTTTGCATCTGCATGGAACTCAGCGTCGAGAGGAAACTCATGCCGAGAAGGCTCTGGTCGAGCAGGCCTTCTTCGAGCACTACGGCATCCACGCCTCTGCGCACGATCGGGCCGAGCCGAATTTCGGGAATACGAAGAGGGGCGGCCGATGCGCGACCGTTGGCGGTGAGGACCGTGCGCGTGAAGCTGAGTTCGCCGGGATCGATACCCATCCGCATCGCGTCCTCGTAACGCAGCGCGATCGAGCTTGCGCCGGTGTCGATCAGCATGGGCACGGTGACGGCTCCGATCTCGACCCTGGTCTCGAAATGCCCGCCCAGGCTCTTGTGCAGGATCACCTCCGCCGAACCGTCGGCGGTCGTGACCGTGATGGCTCGCCCAGGGATCAGTCCTGCAAGGACCCGCTCGCCGACGCTGCGGAAATCGCCGCGATAGAGATAGCCGGTGACCAGCACAAGAGCGATCAGCACCCAGATCGCCATCTGGCGCAGGCTCTGGCCCAGATTGCGCCGACCGACCAGAATGCCGGCCGAGATCATCAGGAGGATAGGAAGCGCGACGACCAGGCGGCCGAAGGCTTCGTTGTCCAGGCCGAAGCTCTGACCGCTATCGTGGTTCATCACGAGAATGACGAGGCCTATGGCGAGAATGGCGATGCCGATAACAAACCGCATCAGCCGCCCTCGCGCTCACGCACCATACGGGTGCGGCGGGTCTCGCGGCGGGGCTTGCGCTCGACGTTTTCGAGGCGCGCCGGCAGTTCAGCCATGATCGATCGCCGCTCGAGGCCGGTATAGCTCGTCCACAGGCCGATCTCTTCGCGCGTTCGGCCGCATCCGAAGCAGTAGCCGGTCTTGTCATCGATCGAACAGATGAGAATGCAGGGAGATTCCATCGCGAGCCCTTTGGTTTCGCCCCTATATCGGTTGCTCAGAGAATGATGGCAAGGGTGACGAGGAAGGCGATCTCGCAGAGTTGTTCACTGGCGCCGATGGTGTCGCCGGTCTGCCCCTCGATGCGCTTGCGGCAATGTCGGGTGAAAGCCGCCACCGTGCCAACGGCGATCAGTCCGGCCGCGAACCAGGCGTGAAATGGAAGAGCGAGGAGGCCGATGCCGGCCGTCAATACGCCACCGAGAACCAAGGCCATGCGCGTCGCCTCCGGATCGGGGGCACCGGCCGATCCGGCCACACCATCAGGCCTGGCCGAGGGCAGAGCAGACCAGTGCCAGACCATCAGGCTTCGGCTGAGGATCGCCGTTGCCAGCCATGCAAGAGCCGTGGCGAGCGGTGGCAGAGTTCCGATGAGGATGGAGAGCGCCGCGACGCGGAGCGCGACCGACAGGATCAGCGCCAGCGCACCATAGGTGCCGATGCGGCTGTCCTTCATGATCGCCAGGACCTTTTCGCGGCTGCGACCGCCGCCCAATCCGTCCGCCGTGTCTGACAGGCCGTCCTCGTGCAAGGCGCCGGTCAGCATGATCTGCAGCCCGACACCCAGGAGTGCCACAAGGACCGGGTCGACACCGGAGGCCGACAGGAGGCCAGTTGTCAGGGCTGCGGGCAGCGCGATGATCAGGCCAGCCAACGGGAATCCAGCGACCGTCCGGCTGAGGCTTCCGTCATGGCCTGCAAAGAAGCGATCCGGGACCGGCAGGCGGCTCAGGAAGGAAATGGCACGCGCCGTTTCCGTGACGAGGTTCTCGACGACCTGCATGGGTCCTTTCCGTTTGTCCTCGACCGACTGCGTCGCTTTTTTGAGTTGAGCAGCGCGGGTCCGGTCTCTATGAGAGAGGCCACAAAGCCTGATTTGCTGGAAGAATACAAGGAAGCCAGACCCATGAGCGTTACCGGCCTGCCATTCGACGATTTCCGCACGCTGCTGCGTGACCTGCCGGGACCCAGCACTGCGGCGCTCGTGGCTGCGCGCGAACGCGACAAGCAACTGACCAAGCCGCCGGGCGCGCTTGGACGGCTCGAAGAGATTGCCATGTGGCTTGCCGCCTGGAGTGGACGGGCCCCTGCGGTCAATCGTCCGCTGGTCGCGATCTTTGCCGGCAATCATGGTGTCACCAAGCATGGTATCACGCCGTTCCCGCCGTCGGTCACCCAGCAGATGGTCGAGAATTTTGCAGCTGGCGGCGCTGCCATCAACCAGATCTGCGTGACGCATGATCTTGGCCTGAAGATCTTCGATCTCGCGCTCGACTATCCGACGGGCGATATCACCTGCGAGGCGGCATTGTCGGAGCGCGATTGCGCCGCGACCATGGCCTTCGGCATGGAGGCGATTGCCGGCGGAACCGATCTGCTTTGCATCGGTGAAATGGGTATCGGCAATACGACGATCGCAGCTGCGATCAATCTCGCGCTCTATGGCGGCGAGGCGGAGGACTGGGTCGGTCCGGGCACCGGCTCGGAAGGTGATGTCCTCGCCCGCAAGGTGGCCGCCGTCAAACAGGCGGTCGAGTTCCACCGGGAGCATCTGTCCGATCCTCTCGAAGTCCTTCGCCGTCTCGGCGGTCGCGAAATCGCGGCGATGGCCGGTGCTATCCTGGCCGCCCGCATGGAAAAGATCCCGGTCCTGATCGACGGCTATGTGGCGACGGCTGCAGCCGCAATCCTGAAGGCCGCCAACCCTGCCGCACTCGATCACTGCTTGATCGGTCACGTCTCGGGCGAGCCTGGTCATCTGCGCGCAATTGAACGCCTCGGCAAGACACCGCTTCTGGCGCTTGGCATGCGACTGGGTGAGGGTACCGGTGCGGCGCTTGCGGCCGGCATCGTCAAGGCGGCGGCGGCGTGCCATTCCGGCATGGCAACCTTCGAACAGGCTGGGGTATCCAACAAGTCGCATGACTGATCGCACATCAAAGTCCGGCGATGCGGAGCCGCTCGCCTCGGCCGTCATCAAGAAGAAGACCGGCATCGCGCATCTGTTTGCCGCCGCTCAGTATTCGGCTCAGGGATTTCGACGTCTGATCCAGGAAGCTGCCTTCCGGCATGAGCTCCTGGGCTTTGTTGGCGGGCTGGTCGTGTTCGGTCTGGTCGGTGCGAGCCTCTTTGAATTCCTCGGCTTCGTCGTTCTGATGATGCTGATGTTTTCGGTGGAGGCTCTCAACACCGCGATCGAGGAACTGGTCGACCGCATCTCGCCGGAGATCTCGACGGTCGGCCGCAATGCCAAGGATCTCGGATCCTTTGCCGTCTTCTGCCTGATCATGGCCAATGGCGCGTTTGCTGCTTACGTCGTGATCAGCCGGCTGTTTCTCGCCTGATCAGGCGAACTGCCGGCGGCGGGGTTCGATGGCTTTGACTTCCGATACGGCAGGCAAGCTTTCGAGCACGCGGCTCGATGGCAGGATGGCGATGACTTCTGTGCCTTCCCGGAGCTTCGACTTCAGCTTGAATTCGCCGCCATGCTTGGCGAGGATCGCCTGGACGATCGGAAGGCCAAGTCCCGTGCCCTGTTCGGCACTCTTGATCGCAATCGAGCCCTGACCGAAGGCGGATAGGACCACGGGGATTTCATTTTCCGGAATGCCCGGGCCATTGTCGCGGATCGAGATGTATTGTCCGCCGCCGGCGGTCCAGCCGGCCTTGACCATGATCTCGCCGCCCTGGGGCGTGAATTTCACTGCATTCGACAAGAGGTTCAGGATCACCTGGCGCAGAGCCTTTTCGTCGGCCCAGAGCGACGGCAGCGCCTTCTCGAATTGCTGCTCGATGCGGATGTTCTTCGATTTGGCGCGCAGCTGGATCATGCCGATGCAGTCTTCGGCCACCTCCAGGAGCGACACACTCTCTTCGCTCAGTTCGTATTTGCCGGCCTCGATGCGCGACAGGTCGAGGATCTCGTTGATCAGTTCGAGCAGATGGCTTCCGGAGCGGTGGATGTCTCCAGCATATTCCTTATAGAGCGGGTTGTTCAGCGGCCCGAGCACTTCCGTTGCCATGACTTCGGAAAAGCCCAGGATGGCGTTGAGCGGCGTGCGAAGCTCGTGGGACATGGAGGCGAGGAAGCGCGACTTGGCCATATTGGCCTCTTCGGCCCTACGCCTTGCCTCATCGGACAGGGACTTGGCGACTTCCAGTTCCGCGATCAGGTCGTCCTTTTCCGTTTGAAAGGACAGGAGCTTGAGATTGGCCTGATGCAGTCGGTTGGTGATGTAGATGAAGAAGATCAGCGCAGTGGTGAAGACAGCCGTCAGGCCGATATCGAGGATGTTGCGGCCGGAGATGGATACGGCCGTGAGTGCAATCACGGTGGGCAGAAAACCGAAGAGCACAGCCTGGCGCAACAGCATGCTTGCCATCGCTGTGATGGAAAGCGCCACCAACAGCACCGCGCCCTTGTAGAAGGTAAAGGCGGTCGGATTGCAGCTCGCGCAGTCCTGGAGCACGAAGATCGCCCAGGACAGTCCCATGGCGGCCTGTGCGGCCAGCAGGATGCGACGCCATTTGATCTGGTTCTCGGGCGTGATTTCGGTCTTCGATGCGCGCTTGACGATCAGGATGCCGATCGCATGCATAGTCAGCGCGAAAAGGCCCCAGATGAGAAAATGTGGCTGGGTGGTGAAATAGGCGCCGGAGGCGGCAATCAGAAGGATGGTGATCGGGATGACGGCCGCGCCCTGCAGGCAGGCGCCGACATGCATGGCGAGGATCTCGGCATCGAAGGCGGGGGAGGTGCCCGGACCCGTCTGCAGACGTTCACGGGTGGAGCGGACAGCGCGGTTCGTTGCCCTGTTGCGATTATGTCGCGTCAGGTCGAGAACGTTTTTGTCCGCCGATGTGTCTACGCCGTTACTCATTGCGTTGCAGTCTTCCGCGCCTTGGTGAACCCTAGCGGCGAAATCTTAAGAAGATCCTGTCTTGGAAGGTTTTGTTTGCCATGTGTGAAAAGGATCTGTTGTTGAAGTGGGTGGAAATGTGACGAGGCATGTTCGACGCCTGCGCGATATGGTTCTGGGGCTCGCCATCCTGGCGCTTGCACTGCTTGTCATCGCCAAGCTTGAAAACGAATAGGCGCTCAGGTTCTTCGGTTCGTTCTCGGTGATCGATGGCGATACGCTCAGCGCAGACGGCGAACGGCTGCGGATCGAGGGCATCGATGCACCCGAGCTTGCTCAGGTCTGCAAGGCGGCGGATGGGTCGCCCTATGCCTGCGGCGAGGAGGCGCGTCGTGCCTTGGCAGCGCTCGTGTCCGGGCGTGACTTCGAATGCAGCGGCACCGGCCGTGATCGATATGGCCGGCTGCTCGTGGTCTGCAAACGTGGCCTCGACGATCTCGGCGATCTGCTGGTGAAGACCGGTTCTGTCTTTGCCGATGGACGTTATCTTGCAAGCGAGGCCAAGGCCCGGCTGGCGGGCGAGGGGATCTGGCGGGGCGAATTCGAGCGCCCAGCCGACTGGCGGCGTCGTCGGCAGATCGAGGAGGCGGAACTCACGGGTTGGGTCGAGGCGTTACTGCCGCGATGGCTGACACATTGGTTTGAGGACGAAAGAGACAATGGCCGCTGACAATCCTTCGCCGCCGAGCATGCCCCGCGGTGACTTGCCGCCGACGATCGACGTCTTGTCGAGCGCGATTGCGCGTTGTCGCATCTGTCGCGATTGTCCGGCCGGTGGGCCTGAGCGGCGGATGCCGCATGAGCCTCGGCCGGTTGCCTGGCTTTCCTCGACGGCACGGGTGCTGATTGCCGGGCAGGCGCCGGGGCTTCGGGTGCATGAAACGGGTATTCCGTTCAACGACGCCTCAGGCGACCGCCTGCGAGACTGGCTAGGCGTCGATCGCGACACCTTCTATGACCGCAGCAAACTGGCGATCGCACCGATGGGCTTCTGCTTTCCCGGTTATGACGAAAACGGACATGATCTGCCGCCGCGCCGGGAATGTGCGCCGCATTGGCGGCAGACGGTGATGGATGCGATGCCCCAGGTCGAACTCATCCTCGCAATCGGGCAATATGCGCAGGCCTGGCATCTGGGACGCTTGCGCCGCAAGACCATGACAGAGACGGTCACTCACTGGCGAGACTTCCTTCTCGCCAATCGCGAGGGGCCGCGCGTCTTGCCGCTTCCCCATCCGAGCTGGCGCAATACCGGCTGGCTGAAACGGCACCCCTGGTTTGAGGCCGAGGTGCTGCCCGTGCTGCGGCGAGAGGTTTCCTTGTTGATAGCTTGAAATGATTTTCCATAATTTTTATGAAATCGGCTATATCAAGGAAAATCAGTTTTATAGGGTTTTTCATGGACCGCCTCGATCGCAAAATTCTCCGGATTCTCCAGGAAGATTCCACGCTTGCCGTTGCCGATCTCGCCAAGAAGGTCGGGCTGTCCACTACGCCTTGCTGGCGGCGCATCCAGAAGATGGAAGAGGACGGTGTGATCCGTCGGCGCGTCGCATTGCTCGATCCGGCCAAGGTCAACACCAAGGTGACGGTCTTCGTCTCGATCCGCACATCCAGCCACTCGATTGAATGGCTGAAGCGCTTCTCCGAGGTCGTGTCCGAGTTTCCGGAGGTGGTCGAGTTCTACCGCATGAGCGGTGATGTGGACTACCTGCTGCGTGTCGTCGTGCCGGACATTGCGGCCTATGATGCCTTCTACAAGCGGATGATCGCCAAGATCGAGATCCGCGACGTGTCCTCTGCCTTTGCCATGGAACAGATCAAGTATACGACCGAGCTCCCGCTCGACTACATGATGATCGACAATCACAAGGCCGGCGAAGAATAAACCGCGCCGGTATCATTTGAGCTTCGCGATCCGTCTGGGGTCGCGCAGTTCACGCAAGGCATCCTTGCCGATCCAACGGGCTGTTGCATCGCTCTCTCCCGCCAGTCTTTCCGCCAGAAGAATAGCAGCTGCGTGGCATGTGCGGCTGCGCTTGCCCGTGTTGCGCAGAGCCCAGTTCACGGCCTTCTTGACGAAGTTGCGGGGATCGGTCGCGTGTCGCTCAATCAGCGGCAACCATTCGAGGAAAGTCGCGTCCGGCTCACTCTTGTTGTGAACGGTCGCGCCTGCGATCATGGCAAAGGCGGCTCGGCGGACGAACTCCCGGTCATCTGCCGCGAAGTCGTCCACCAGTGCGCGCCAGTAGGGCGTCTCGGTGAGCAGATCGGCCGCCGCATCGACGATTTCCCAAGAGTTGAAATCGGCAACGAGCCGCCGGATGTCATCCGGTGACAGGAGCGCCGGGACGAAAGTCCAGATCGCCAACAGGCGCGCTTCGCGTATGCCGGATGCCCAGAGGTCTTCGGCACGCGAATGGTTCGGGCCGATCACCTTGGCGATCTGCCGCAGGGCGGGATTGCCGATGCCAAGGGCATTGTCGGTGACAATCCCGTAGCGAGCCATGCCGGCAATGTTCTCCTCCGACCGCATTAAGCGCAGAGATGCGATGATCTCGGCTGCGGTGGAGGAGGGGCCGATCATTTTTTTTCCAGCCGCGCCAGCAGGGACGAGGTGTCCCAACGGTTGCCGCCGAGTTTCTGCACCTCGCCGTAGAACTGATCGACGAGCGCCGTGACCGGCAGGTTTGCGCCGTTGCGGCGCGCTTCCGAAAGGACGATGTCCAGATCCTTGCGCATCCAGTCGACGGCAAAGCCGAAGTCGTATTTGCCCTGGTTCATGGTCTTGTGACGGTTCTCCATCTGCCAGGAGCCAGCCGCTCCCTTGGAGATGACCTCGATCACCTTCTCGATGTCGAGGCCGGCCTTCTTGCCGAAATGCACACCTTCGGCCAGTCCCTGGACGAGGCCCGCAATGCAGATCTGGTTGACCATCTTGGTCAACTGGCCGGCGCCGGCGGGGCCCATCAGGCCGACCATGCGTGCAAAGGAGTCGATCACGGGTTTTGCGCGTTCGAAGGTGTCCGGTTCGCCGCCGCACATCACGGTGAGCACACCGTTTTCCGCTCCTGCCTGGCCGCCTGAGACTGGGGCGTCGATGAAGCCGCAGCCTTTGGCGGCTGTGGCCTCGGCGAGTTCGCGGGCGACCTCAGCGGAGGCCGTGGTGTTGTCGATCAGGATCGCCCCCGGCTTCATGGCGGCAATTACGCCGTTTTCGCCTGTGGTGACCGAACGCAGGTCGTCGTCATTGCCGACGCAGGTGAAAACGAAGTCTGCGCCCTCGGCCGCCTCCGCAGGAGTGAGACCATGACTACCGCCGAACTTCGCCACCCAGGCCTCGGCCTTGGCTGTCGTGCGGTTATAGACCTTCACCTCGTGGCCACCCTTGACCTTCAGGTGACCTGCCATGGGAAAACCCATCACGCCCAAACCGATGAATGCGACTTTTGACATTTCGTCTCTCCTGCCTTGCGGTATGAGACATGCATAGTCGAAGGCAGGGCAGGGTGAAAGGGCCGGGCTCCCTCAATGCGGCGGGTCCGGCGCATCGGATTTGGCGCCAATCTTGTGGTCCGGCGTCAGTTCGACACTCAACTGTCCGAGGCGGCCTGAAATCTCGTTCCACAGGCGTCGGAGGCGGCGAACGTGGAGGTCATCGCCGATCCAGTCCATGAGATGCTCGATAGCCCTGGATGACATTGCCTTGGTCTCGCTGATGGTGGTGAGCGCCCAGATGCTAAAGTCCTTCGCGTCCACTTCCGTGATCTTGCCATCTGCGCTCGGGATGAGAAACTTCGCCGTACTCTTCTCCAGTATGAGCTTCATCGGGCCAGTCGGTGCAAACAGCACGGATGCGTAGATCCGATCGAAGGCATCGATCGCCTGTTTGTCGGCCTCACTGTCGTCCTTGCGATTTTGCTTCAAGGCACGTTCGAGGTCGAAGATCGTGCGCACGTTGAATTGTCGCAGCAAAAGGAAGCGGTCGAGGCCGACGACGCAGCAGAGCTGTGCCTGGGCGATCCAGTCGACGGTCTGATAGATCCCGTATGGCGTCTCGATATGCAGCATGATCGGATTATAGGTGGCGAGCGACTGAACGTCTGAGATGCCGCATTCTTCAAGGCGGAAGCGGGTGAAGAAGTCTATACCATCGATGGCATCCAGAGGGACGACCCGGGTCATGTCGATGAACCGATTGTCCGACTGCTTGATCCAGTTGATCTGGGTGCCGATCTTGACCAGGATGAACTGCAGGACACTGCCCGGCAGCAGACCAAAGGCGAGGCCGAGAAGGATCCAGAGCGCTGGCAGGTCCCCGATCGGTGTGGTCCGGTCGATGCTCACGGCCGCCTGAAGAGCGCTCAAGTCGGGAATGGCGCGGTAGAGCGTGGCCGAGGCCAGCACCGAAATCACGATCATTGCCGCCTGCCTTATCATCGTATAGCCGTTCAGGTCGAAGACGGCGAGCGCCTGGACGAGATAGCGCAAGGACGAGAGGTAGGCGCCAATGAATGTGATGGCCGCGACCGTCAGGACGTTTTCGGCGAGTTGTCTGACGTCAACTGCGGCGGTTTGATCCGAGAACTTCATGCCGCCTACCGTCAGCAGGTTGAAGGTCGTTCCATCAAGACAGGTCGCCGCCGTCTCGAAACAACCGAAACCCGAGAAGGCGAGGATGAAGCCGGTCGTGACGACGAGAAGATAGGGAATTGCAGCGGTCAACAGCCGCAGGTCGCCCCGGTTCAGAAAGACGCGGGTCCTAGAGATCGTATCATTAATCTCGCTGATGATGTCCTCCGCCGATCGGAGGTTGCCGCTCGAAGCTCTCACTTCCCGTTCGTCATCGCTGCTAACATCGGCGGCGTATTTGCTGCGAACGAATTCGAAAGACGGGCTGGTGCCTTCCTCTCCCAGGTCGATGACAGGGAAGGTTTTCACGTAATCGCGAATGAGACGGAGCCGTCGGAGCCTGATCTCGTATCGGCCGAAGATCAAGGCGAAGACGGTAATCAGGGATATGGCGAAGGCGACGACCACCGTCCATGTCAATGAGGGATCGGTGATCGCTTGAGCGGCAAGTTCTGTTTGCATGGCTTCCCCCTTTTTCTGAGGGAAGCCTAAACTCTTGATGGTAGCTGACTACCAATTAGGCGCGATCTATGATTGAAGATTCAATCAAGGATTGTCTATTTCGTCTTTTTCGCCACCACGAGATGACCGGGAGAGGGCTCACCGTCCTGCATGCGCACGTTGATGTCGGTGATTTCGACCACTTCGAAGCCTGTCGCGGCCAGCCGTTCACGCACATAGGTCTCCGCATGCACGAAGCGCTGGTGCGGGCCGACCATGAAGGGACGGCCGGCCATGACGTCTTCCGGCCGGGTTTCGGAAGAGAAGACAAAGATGCCGCCGTCGGTCATGTTCTCGGCAGCACCAAAGAAGAGCGGTTCCAGCGCGCCGAGATAGGGCAGCACGTCGGTTGCCGTGACGAGGTCGAAGGGTTCGTCGTCATTGTCTTCGAGGAAGTCCTCGAGTTCCGCCACATAGAGCGTCTCGTAGAGATCTTTCTCATGGGCAAGCTCAACCATCTTCTCCGAGATATCGATGCCGGTCATGTCGTCAACCATGTCGCGCAGCGTACCACCGGTCAGGCCGGTGCCGCAGCCCAGGTCGAGCAGTCGCTTGAACGGACCAAGGTTGAGCGCCTGCAAACGCTGGCGTACCATCATCGGAACTGTGTAGCCGAGCTGTTCGACGAGGATGTCCTCGAAGGCATCGGCGTGCTGGTCAAAGAGTGTCTCGACATAGGCGTCGGGTGCCTTTGGCGGGGCTTCGCCGCGGCCGAGCGCTGCAATTCGCACCGATGCGCCGCCGTGGTCATCGGGATCGATCGCCAGCACTTCCTCATAGGCTTTGACGGCTGCGTCGATATCGCCGGACTTTTCGAGGGCGAGTGCGCGGTTATAGGCTTCCGCCAGGGCTTCTTCGTCGATCTTGGCCATGTGAGGCTCCTGTTTTCTTGGCCGCTCATCGGGCCTTTGCCGGTCGTCTAGCGGGTCGGGCCGGGCTTGGCAATGAAAAGGGAACCGCGAGCGGTTCCTGGTGTTTTCTTGATATGGAGCCAAGCATGGAACAAACCGCACAAGACAAAGCCGGTATACTACCGCTGGAGAGCGCAACGCCCGCGCGCCTCGCGCCGGCGCTGCCAGCCAGTTCGGCTGAAAAAGCCAATATGATCATCCACTATTATCGCGGTGAGATCGGTCGGATGACGAGCTGGCGCGACCGGATAGATCGGACCACGAACTGGTCGATGACGGTGGTGGCCGGCCTACTTTCCGTGTCACTGTCGACGCCATCGTCGCACCATGGTGTCGTGCTGTTCGCCATGCTGCTCGTCTCGGTCTTTCTTCTGATCGAGGCGCGGCGCTATCGCTTCTTCGACGTCTACCGGGCAAGGGTGCGCCAGCTCGAGCGGCACTACTTCTCCCAGGCGCTCTGCCCGCAGGCCGAATTGAAGCCCGATTGGGCGGAAGCAATTGCTTCCAGCCTTCGACGGCCCGTATTCCTGATGGCATACCGCGAAGCGCTCTTTCGTCGCATTCGCCGTAACTACATTTGGATGTATCTCATCCTGCTCCTTGCCTGGGCGCTCAAGATATCAAGCCCGAAGCTGCAACAGAACGAAGCCCCCGCCGAGTTCGTCAGCAGTCTGTACCAAATCGTTCAGAACGCCCATCTAGGACCGCTGTATGGCGGCGTCGTGCTGGCGCTGGTCGGCGCCTTCTATGCTGCGTTACTCTTCGCCATCCTCTATCGGAAGCCGAAAGATGGGGAAATTGCCCATGGCGAGGTGCATGTCTGAGCTCAGTGCAGGATGAACTCGCCTTTCAAGGAGCGCCATTCGCTGGCCGCGATCATCTTCTTGTGCACATAGGTCACAGAGTGAAGCGGCCCCTCGATCTTGTCCTGCCAGAAGCGCAGGAAGCCACGCATCTCCGGAAAGTCCGGAGCCAGATCGTAGTGCTGCCAGATATAGGTCTGCAGCAGGGAAGGGTGATCGGGCAGGCGATAGAGGATCTGGGCGGTTGTCAGCCCATAGCCCTTCAGCATCAGTTCCATTTCGCTGTTCATGTGCCAGCGTTCCCCGTGTTCTCGTGGAATACGGATCGACGCGGGCGGTGTCATCGCTTCCGCGACCGACCGGGGCCGCGACCGACGCGGGCCCTGACATGATGGAAACATCTGTTGGTGAAGGAAGTGCTAATGGAGTTGAGGGGCGATCCAGGCCGGGTCGCCACCCGATAGTCATCGTTTCAGGTGACGGGTCAGGCGTGCCTCGATCGCGGCCCATGTATGACGCAGTGCCTCGACGATGGCGAGATAGAAAATCGCCGCCCAGAGATAGGTCTGATAGTCGAAGGTGCGCGAGAAGGCGTAGCGCGTCTGGCCCATGAGATCGAGAACGGTGACGACCGCGACGACGGCCGAGCCCTTGATCATGAAGATGATCTCGTTGCCATAGGGGCGAAGGGCGACGATCAGGGCTTGCGGCAGGATGATCTTCCAGAAGGTAATCGAGGTAGGTATGCCAAGGGATTTGGCACCTTCCGTCTGACCACGCGGTACGCTTTCGATCGCACCGCGCAGGATCTCCGCCTGATAGGCTGCCGTGTTCAGCGTCATGGCAAAGAGCGCGCAATACCAGGCCTCGCGGAAGAACCACCAGAGGCCTATGGCCTCGATCTGCGGACGAAAGGAGCCGAGGCCATAATAGATGAGGAAGATCTGCAACAGCATCGGCGTGCTGCGGAAGACATAGACATAGGCATAGGCGATCGTGTTCAGAATCGGGTTGCGTGCCATGCGCGCGAATGTGACGGGGACAGAAAGGAGCGCGCCGAGCGTGATTGAGCCGAAAGTCAGGATCAAGGTCGTGGCAAGACCGTCCAGGTATCGCCAGCCATAGCGTTCGATCTTTGCCGGGTCCCAACTCGATGCCAGGTACCAGACCAGGGCAAGTCCGAGAACAGCCCAGAGGGTCAGGATGGCATAGCCTGCGACGCGGGCCAGGTTAATACGGCTTGCTTTTGTCGGCGGCGCCGGGCGAGCGGGGATCATGTCCAGCGCATGGCTCATCGGTTTGCCTCCGCGCGGTTTGCCCAGCGTGCGATGGCATTCAGGCCGATCGACGAGACGGTGGCAAGCGCGAGATAGAGGAGGCAGGCAATCCCGTAGAACATGAAGGCTTCCTTGGTGACGCGTGCTGCCACACCGGTCTGCCGTACGATGTCGGCAAGGCCTATGACCGAGACGAGAGCCGTGTCCTTGAGGAGCACCAGCCAGAGATTGCTGAGGCCCGGGAGCGCGATGCGGATCAGTTGCGGCACGATGATCAGCCACATGGTCTTGCGCCGGCTCAGGCCGACTGCGCTTCCAGCTTCATACTGTCCACGGGGAATGGCCTGAAAGGCCGAGAGCAGAACTTCCGAGGCATAGGACGAGAAAACGACGGAGAGCGCGATCATGCCCGCAACAAATGCGTTGATTTCGACGCGCTGGTCGATGCCGAGCGAGGACAAGACGGACTGAACGAGAATCTGGAAGCCGAAATAGACGATGAAGAGGGTCAGCAGCTCGGGCAGTCCGCGAAAGATTGTCGTGTAGACGCCGGTCGCTGCCCGCAGGCTCCATTCTCCAGACTGGCGCGCCAGCGCAATCAGAAAGCCGAGGGCAAGGCCCACGGGCAGGGTCGCAAGTGCCAGCGAGATCGTCACCTTGACGCCGAATGCGATCTCGTCGCCCCAGCCGGTGTCGCCGCAGCCGACGAGCGTGTCCGCTGCAAACAGCCGGAAGAGCCCGATCGGTCCACAGAGCGGATCGAACGCGTAGTTGATCCAGTCCCAGATCGAGCCGAGCGCGGAAGACAATCCGCCCATGCCGTTCCCCCTTGGCGGTTTTTCCCGCCTTTTTTCATGTCGTTACAGTTCAAATGCAAAATGGCGGAAGTGTTGGACTTCCGCCACCTGGTTCTATCGGTTTATGCCGGGATCACTCGCCGTAGACGTCGAAATCGAAATACTTCTTGTTGATTTCGGCATATTTGCCGTTTGCGCGAATGGCCTCGATCGCAGCAGACAGCTTGTCTGCGAGTTCGGTTTCACCCTTGCGCACTGCAATGCCTGCCCCTTCACCATTGATCTCGACATCCACCTCAAGCGGGGTCAGGATCTTGCAGCAGGTGCCGGCGTCTGACTTCAGCCATTCCGACAACACGACGATGTCATCGACGACGGCGTCAACGCGGCCGCCTTCGAGGTCGAGCTTGTATTCATCAGCAGTCGGATAGAGCTTCAGCTCGCTGTCCGCCATGTGCTTTTCGGCATAGTTGGCATGGGTCGTGGAGGACTGCGCGCCAATTGCCTTGCCCTTCAGGCCGGCCAGATCGGTGATCGGGGAGTCCTTGGGAACGGCGACGGCCGGCGGCGTGTTGTAATACTTCTTCGAGAAGTCGACTTTCTCCAGGCGCTCTGGGGTGATCGACATGGACGCGATGATCGCGTCGAACTTCTTGGCTTGAAGGGCCGGAATGATGCCGTCCCAATCCTGTGTGACGAATTCGCAGGAGACCTTCATTTCTTCACAAAGCGCATTGGCGATATCGATGTCGAAGCCAACCAGGGTGCCATCGGCTTCCAGATTGTTGAAGGGCGGGTAAGCGCCTTCAGTGCCGATGATCAGCTTCTCTTGAGCCATCGTCGAGCCGGCAAAGAGCGACAGGGCAGCGATGGAAGCTGCGGCCAGAAAACGTGTCGGAATACGCATGAGATCCTCTCTGTTGGGTGGACGCCGTTTGTTGTTGTAAGGCGGCTATCCGTGATCGTGTGGCATGGTCGACCACACTTGGGCCCAATATTCGTCCGGTTTTACAGCCGAAATCAACAACAAACCGCGTGATCGACAAAATTTGCCCCCTTTAAATCCGCCGGGGGCCACGAAAGACATTTTTTTGTTCCATCCAGCCTTGTTCGGTGGAGCAAAAGCCGTTCCAACTCGTTCAGCCACGGTTAATTATGCGAAATCTAGTTTGGCCGCAGCTTCGGTTCGCACAATCGAGCATGCATTCAACAGCACGGATCCGGATGACACTGTCACTGGCCCGTGCGTAGGGAAGGAAACGCAAGGTATGTTCAAGAAGAGATTGCTCAACACGGTGGCAATCCCGGTCCTGTCCGTCGCGGTACTGGCAAAACCGGTCGCTGCGTCTGTCACCGGACACCCAGAACGCCAGACGCAAACGCGGCAGGCTGAAGAACAGCTGATCCAGCTGGCCCAGGCCGTCACCTGCAACGATGGTTCGGAAGCGCCTGACGCCGAGACTTGTGCTGCCCGCGACGCACAGGCTGCGGCCGAGGAAGAAGCACGCCGCCAGGCGGAAGCCGAAGCGCAGCGTGCGGCCGAAGAGGAAGCCCAGCGCGCCGCTGAAGCTGAAGCTCAGGCTGCCGCGGAAGCGGAGGCGCAGCGTCAGGCAGAAGCAGAGGCTCAGGCAGCCGCCGAGGCCGAAGCCCAGCGCGCTGCTGAAGCAGAGGCTCAGGCTGCCGCAGAAGCGGAGGCACAGCGCCAGGCGGAAGCCGAGGCTCAGGCCGCCGCTGACGCGGAAGCCCAGCGTCAGGCCGAGGCAGAAGCCCAGGCCGCTGCCGAGGCAGAGGCACAGGCAGCCGCTGACGCGGAAGCACAGGCCGCTGCTGAAGCTGAAGCTCAGCGTGCCGCCGAAGCAGAAGCCCAGCAACAGGCAGAAGCCGAGGCGCAGCGTGCCGCTGAAGCGGAAGCCGAAGCCCAGCGCGCAGCTGAAGAGGCTCAGCAGGCCGAGCCGGCCGTCGAAGAACAGCCCGCCACCGTTACCTGCGCCGATGGATCGCAGGCCGCTTCTGAAGCAGAATGCGCTGCACCTGCCCAGCCGGAAGAACAGCCGGTGGAAGAGCAGCCTGCTCAGACGGAAGAGCAGCCTGCGGAAGAGGTGCAGCCTACGCCGGATCCGGCTGCTCCGGAACAGACCGAAGAACTGCCGACCGAAGAGCAGGCAACCGGAGAAGAGGTCCCCGCCGAAGCCCAGCCGGAAGGCGAGCAGGTTCTCGTGCCCGCAGTCGAGCCTACGGAGGATCAGCCGGTTCAGCAGATCACCGATACCCGGACCACTGAGGAGAAGGAGGCTATCGCCGAAGACCCGTCGCAGACGTCTGAAACCGTCGTGCTTCCCGTCGACAACGGTGCCGCCGTCCTCGACAGCGACAAGGATGCCGACAACAGCGGTGGCGAGAATGTCCGTCAGCAGCGCAGCGAACTGAGGGCCCAGGAAGACGTGGCTCCTCCGCCGGAGACGGATGCCGATGCTCAGTCCGAGGCCGTGGCCTTCGATCCGCAGACGTTGCAGGCAACTGTCTCCGAGCAAGGCACCACCATGGATGTCGCGCCGACCTTCGAAGTGCCGACCACGGTTACTAACGTGACCAACAGCACCGTGACCAATAACGTCACCAACAATGTCACGAACAACAACGTGACGAACAACACGGTCATCCAGAACAACGTGGTCAATCAAGTCACGGAAGTCCGGGTCATTGAGCAAGTCGACAACCGCACCGTCATCAATGTCGGCAACCAGATTGTCGTTCGTAGTGACGACCGGCCGCGTCTGCGTTGGGATGCGGACCGTACCTATTACGAGCAGCTGCCGCGTGGTCGCACGCGCGAAACCATCGAGCGTGCCGATGGCAGCAAGCTGGTGACAGTCTACAACCGCTACGGTGACATCATCATCCGCTCGCGTATCTCGCCGCGCGGCCGCGAATATGTCCTGATCTATTCGCCAGAGGCCGATAGCGAACGTCCTCGCGTCCTCGTGGATGTGGGGCTATCGCTGCCGCCGATGCGTCTGACCATCCCGGTCGACGACTATATCGTCAGCACGACGCGTTCGCCAGATCGTGACTACTACGACTTCCTCGCCCGCCCGCCGGTCGAGCGTGTTGAGCGCGTCTACTCGATCGACGAAGTCAAGTCGTCGGCGCGTATCCGTGACAAGGTCCGTCGTATCGATCTCGACACCATCACCTTCCCGTCGGGTTCGGCCGAGGTGCCGCTCGAACAGGCCCGCACCCTGCGCCGCGTGGCCCAGGCCATGGAAAAGCTACTCGAAAACGATCCGGGCGAAGTCTTCCTGATCGAAGGCCATACGGACGCCGTCGGTTCGGATCGTTCGAACCTGATCCTTTCGGACAAGCGTGCGGAAACCGTCGCCAACCTGCTCACCGAGGTCTACGGCATCCCGCCGGAGAACATGTCGGTCCAGGGTTACGGCGAGCGCTTCCTGAAGATCCGCACGGAAGCCGCCGAACAGCAGAACCGTCGCGTGGCCATTCGCCGCGTCACAACGCTGGTTCGCCCTGCGAACGTGTCGAGCAACAACTGATCGACCACGCTCACGAAAGAAAGAAGGCCGCCGGAGCGATCCGGCGGCCTTTTCTTTTGGTGCAATGTCAGGTGCGGGGTGGGAGCTCCGTGACGGCGGCGATGAAGTCCGCAATCGCCTGGGTATCATCGAGGTCGAAGACCGGAAGATCGGTGTCCTCCACCCGGTGATCGGCCGCGATCGCGCGGATGTGCGGATCGGATGGCGCCAAGGGTTCTCGATTGGCGGATGCTTCCCGCCGCGCTTCGATCTTCGGCACGGGCTCGCGCTTGTAGCCCTCGATCAGCACGAGGTCGCAGGGGCCGATGCGGGCGAGGATTTCCTCGAAGCTCGGTTCTGGAGCGCCACGCAGCTCATGCATGATGGCATAACGAGTACCGGACACGATGACGACTTCATGGGCGCCGGCCTCCCGGTGCCGGTAGCTGTCGGCTCCGACCTTGTCGATGTCGAAGTCATGATGGGCGTGCTTGATGGTCGAAATCTTGTAGCCGCGGCGAGTGAATTCCTCGACGAGCCGCACGGCAAGCCCGGTTTTTCCGGAATTCTTCCAGCCGGCAATGCCGAAGATGCGCGGAGCGTTCGTCATACTGTACCCTGTTCGATGATGGCCTCGGCCATTGCGAGGTCCTCGGGCGTGTTGATGTTGAAGAAGGGATCGACCGGACCGAAGGGTCCTTCGAAGGATGCGAACTCCACGGTCTCGTTTGGGTGGCGGGCGACGAAGTCGAAGACGCGGCGGTGATCGGGGTCGTCAAGCCAGCGTTCGAGATCGTCCGCCAGCGTGACCGGCCAGAGGGCGGTGATAGGATGGGTGCGGCCGTTGCAGGCAGCCAGCATGATCGCGTCGCCTCTCACCCCGTCTTGCAGGCGCCTTACCAGGTCGCACGGCAGAAAGGGGTTGTCGCACGGTGTAGTCAGAATATGTGTGGGTCCGCCAGGTAGTTCGGCAAATAGCTTCACGCCTGCGAGCACGCCAGCGAGGGGGCCGGGTCGGTCTGGCCTCGTATCCTGGAGGAGGGGAAGGCGTGCGGCCAGCGGATGACCTTCGGACGCATTGAGGTAGACCGCCGAAGTCTGCGGCCGCAACCGGTCGGCAACCCTCAGGGCAAGCGGCGTCGTGCCCAGGATCAGTTCCGCCTTGTCCCGGCCCATTCGGCGCGACAGGCCGCCAGCGAGAATGACGGCTGGGGGGCGGCTGTCCTGCGTCATGGGGTCACCGCTCTTCGCCCGGGGCAAAGCGCAGGAAAACCACTGCGACGAGGGCGAGAAGGCAGCAGGCGAGCATGACGAGCATCAAGGGCATGGCGCCGCTCTCGACCGACAGGATGCGGGATGCAATCCAGGAGACGAAGGCGCCGCCGCCCATGGTGATCGCGCCACCGAGCCCGGAAGCCGAGCCCGCGAGTTCCGGCCGGACGCTGACGATGCCGGCATTGGTGCTCGGCAGGGAGAGGCCATTGCCGAAGCCGACGACGACCTGCGGGGCGAAGAAGGCCAGATAGGAGACATATCCCTGGGCAAGCAAGATGATCGGAATGGCGGCGCCGACCAGGGCGACCACGCCACCGACCAGCATCATCATATCAATCCCGGCACGACGGGCGAAACGTCCGGAGAGATAATTGCCAGCGATATAACCGGCTGCGATGAACATGAACTGCAGGCCGAGCATGCTGGGTGTCAGGCCCAGCAGCGTGCCACCGACAAAGGGTGCGCCGCCGAGAAAGGCGAAGAAGGCGCCAGAGGTAAAGGTGCCAGCCATGGTGTATCCCCAGAAGCGGGGCGAGGCGAGAAGTCTCGGCCAGGCCCGGAACTGCTCGGAAAAACTGCCGCTCTTTTGCCGGTTGGTTTCGCCGAGGTCGCGATAGACGAGCAACAGAACGGCAAGGGCTGCAATCAGGATGGCTGTAAAATTCGAGCGCCAGCCGAAATTGTCGCTGAGCACCCCGCCAAGCGTCGGGCCGATCATCGGGATCAGCGTCATGCCCATGGTGACATAACCGATCATCGAGGCGGCTTCGTCCATCGGGACCATGTCGCGGATGATGGCGCGGGAGAGAACGAGGCCGGCGACCACGGCCGTCTGGATCATCCGGGCGAAGGTCAGGATCTCGATCGAGCTTGCCAGCAGGCAGACCAGCGAGGAAACAATTAGGATCAGCAGAGCGCCGATCATCACCGGACGCCGGCCGTAGCGGTCGGACAGAGGGCCGATCACCAGCTGGACCAGGGCGGTCATCGCAATATAGCCGGAGACCAGCACCTGCACCCGGTCGTAGTCGACGCCCAAGTCGAGCGCCATGGCCGGCAGCGCCGGCAGAAAGATGTTCATCGTCAATGCCGACAGTCCGGCCACCGCCACGAGACTGACGATATGCGGGGCCGTGGTCCTGTCGAGAAAGCGAGACTGCTGCTGCACGCTCAAATGTCCTTGCACTGCAAACGTGATCAGCCCGGGGAGGCCGGATCGGCGCGGCGGGCGAGGGCCGCCTTTCGCTTGCTCTCGCGATAGAATGTGTAAAGGCCAGAGCCAATGACAATAGCGGCGCCAACGACCATCCAGATATCCGGCACTTCGCCGAAGAAGAGCATGCCGAGCAGAACCGCCCAGAGGAGGCTGGTGTAGCGGAAGGGCGCGATGAAGGAGATCTCGCCGGTGCGCATGGCCATGATGATCGCCTGGTAACCGGCAAACAGGAAGATTGAGGCAAAGGCGAGCTTGCCGAGCGCGCTGCCGGACATGGGTTGCCAGCCGCCAAAGACGGGAATGAGCAGCAGGCCGGCAAAGGAGATGGAGGCTGCGGTGAAAAGCGTGACGGAGAGCGACGAGATGCTCGGATCGATCCGGCGCGTCACGAGATCACGGCCGGCTGCCGTGATGACGCAGAAGACGATGTAGAGCGAGGCGAGCGTGAAGCCCTCCGGGCCGGGCTGGATGATGACGAGCACACCAATGAAGCCAAGGCCGATCGCCGTCCATCGGCGCCAGCCCACCGGCTCCTTGTAGAAGAGCGCGGCGCCAAGGGTCACGGCCAGAGGCAGGGACTGCAGGATTGCCGAGGCATTGGCGAGCGGCACCTGGCCGAGTGCCGCAAGGAAGGCGACGGCTGCGACCGTTTCGAAGGCGATGCGGATCAGGATCAGGGGCTGCAGGATGTTCCTGATGTGGTCGAGCGCGCCCATGCGACGCGCAACGATATAGACCAGAACGGCGGTAAAGGCGCCGCGCACGAACATGATCTGCGCCACGGTCAGTTCCGCGGTAACCGATTTCGTCAGAGCGTCGTTGAAGGTGAAGCCCGCCATCGAGATCGCCATCAGAAGGGCGCCTCGGGTGTTCTCGGATAATGCCATGCTCGATTCCCGTGCGTACCCGCTGGTTCTAAACCAAGCAGCACGCGCGAGAAACCTTATTCCCACTGTAATGACCCTGAAACGATGCTGCAGTGCCAAAAACGCGGTGGCCGGTTAACCTTTGCTCAAGCTCCCGAAGACAAGCTCGCCGATGGAACTGCATGAGGCGGCTCCTTTCCTTCGATCCTGCGCGATGAGCTCGCGGGATTTCGGCCTTTCCGAGGGTCTCATGAGTTTTATTGATCGCCTCCTGCAAAGTCGCAGGATCGTCACCAAAGTTTTGCTTTTTGTCGTTCCTCTTGTTCTGCTCATGGCCGGTGTCGGCCTCCTGGGCTATTGGACTGCCACCACCCTCAACGGCCATATGACCGTCACGCGTGCCACGATCGGCAATATCAGCGACTTGGAAAAGCTGCAGCAGGGCCTGCAGGAGTTCAGCCTTGATCCGACAGAGGAGAGCAGGGCAGCTCTTCTTTCGGCCATCGACGGCCAGGACAGGGGGCTCGGCGTTCTGAACGGCGTGCTCGCCAAGCAGGCTCAGACGGCTGATCTTTCGGCGCTGACGCAGTTGCCGGCGCAGATGCGGGTTCAGACGTCGACGCTTTGGGACAACAAGACCGCGCGAGAACAGCTGGATTCCGGCCTGAATGCGGCCGTTGCCGCCTTGCAGGCGGAGAGCCAGCAGATCGTCAAGCAGGTCGATTTCGTCCGCAACGATCTTGCCGGCAAGGAGCGCTTCGCCAAGGAGTTGCTGTTCGACGCCTCTGCCTTCAAGACGCTGCTTGACCGTCTCGGCAAATTGCGTGTCGGCGTGCAGATGGCTTTCACTCCCGAAGAGCAGCTGGACGAAGCGAAACTCTATCTCGCACCGATGCAGAAGGATCTGGCCAAGGCCAACGAGATCGCCTCCGAAAAGGGCAAGGTTCTGGTCGGCGAAGTCGGCGCTGCGATCGGCAAGATCGAAACGATCCTCGGGCAATCCACCCCAGTTGATGCCAGGGCCCGAGAACTCGGCCTCGTGCTTTCCGAACTCGTCGAGATCGAGCAGAAGATCACGTTGCAGGCCGCCAAGAACAGCGATGTCGCCGCCGACCGCTTCGTCAGCCTTGACCGGCTCGTCGCCGAGCAGAAGGAGCTGATGGCCCTGGTCGATACCGCAGCACTCGGTGTTGCAACCATCGAATTGCGGGTCCAGCAGATGCTGGGGTCGCTGGACGACGCACGCCGTGTGGTGGTCATCAACGAGATGGAAGCACTCCAGACACTGGCCGGCCGGATCTCCGAGCTCGGTGCCAAGAACAGTGCGCTTCGCGACTTCCCCCAGAAGATTGCGCCGCATCTGCTCGCGATCACCGAAAAGTCCCAGGCGATGCTGGACGCAGGCCGGAGCTGGCAGAACGAACGGCTGGCCGCCAATGCGGCAGTGTCGGCCGCCATGGAATCGCTTCGCAATTTCGTCGCCCAAGCTCAGGAAATCGGCCGCGAGGACAGCGAAAGGTCCGCGACGATCTCCGTCATCACCATGGTCGTCGGCACGCTGCTCGCGATCATCGGCGGACTGATGCTGGTGGAAACGCTGCGTGCGCCACTGAAGCGGATCACCGGCGTGATGTCGAGACTGGCGAGTGGCGACCTGTCTGTTCCGATCGAGGGCCGCAATCGCGGCGACGAAATCGGCGATATGGTGCGGTCGGTTACCGTCTTCCGTGATGCGGCGCTCGAAAACCGCCGCCTGGAAGAAGAGGCGGAAGCTGCGCGCACCCGTTCGGAGCAGGAAAGCGCGCAGCGTGCCCAGGACCGGGCCCGTGTCGAGGCCGACCAGCGGTCTGCGCTCGAAGCTCTGTCTTCTGTGCTTGAGGCACTTGCCAACGGTCAGCTCAACGTCTCCATGCGTGACGACCTGCCGGCCGATTTCGTCGCCATGGCCTCGACCTACAACCAAGCTGTGGAAGCCCTGCGGGCGACCCTCGAAGAGGTTCGTGCGGCAAGCGTCGACATCAATGCCGGCACCGAGAACCTTGCTGTCTCCGCCGACGATCTTGCGCGCCGGACCGAGCAGCAGGCCGCGGCGCTTGAGGAAAGCGTGAGGGCGCTCTCGCATCTAAGCGATGTCGTACGCTCGACGGCTGATGGGGCAGGGCGCACCGCACAATCCGTGCAGTCCGCGCGTGATCATGCCCGCCAGTCCGGCGTGGTGGTCAAGAAGGCGGTCGAGGCCATGGCTGAAATCAGCCGTTCGTCTGAAAAGATCTCGACCATCATCGGGGTCATCGACGAGATCGCGTTCCAGACGAATCTGCTGGCACTGAATGCGGGTGTCGAAGCGGCCCGAGCCGGCGAGGCTGGTCGTGGCTTTGCTGTCGTCGCACAGGAAGTGCGTGACCTTGCACAGCGCTGCGCCAATGCAGCTAAGGAGATCAAGACGCTGATCTCCGTCAGCGGTAATCAGGTCAAGTCGGGTGTCGAACTGGTCGAGAATACCGGTGTCGCGCTGCAGTCGATCATCGATCAGGTCGAAGAGGTGCAGTCGCTGGTGGAACGCATTTCGGCTGCGACCCGCGAGCAGTCGACCGGCATCAGCGAGGTGACGTCTGCCGTGCGAGATGTCGAGCTGATTACCCAGCAGAACGCCGCCATGGTCGAGGAGAACAATGCTGAGATCCAGGGCCTGCGCCAGCGCGTCGATATCCTGATGCACAAGATCTCGCGCTTTCGGACCGATACTGAGCGCGGTGCACCGCAGGCCTATCGCCGCTCGGCGTAAGTGTGAAGAATAAGCCGGCGGCGCTTAGCCGCCGGTGACGCTCATGTGGCGGGCCACCGCTGGTTTGCGGTGATTGCGATCGATGATAAAGTCGTGGCCCTTGGGCTTGCGCGAAATCGCTTCGTCGATTGCGGCAGAGAGATAGGCATCATCGTCGGAGGCCCGCAGTGCCGTGCGCAAGTCGGCGGCATCATCCTGACCGAGGCACATGTAGAGCGTGCCTGTGCAGGTCAGGCGAACGCGGTTGCAGCTTTCGCAGAAATTGTGGGTGAGTGGCGTGATGAAGCCGAGGCGCCCGCCGGTTTCCTTCACCTCGACGTAACGGGCCGGGCCGCCGGTGCGGTAGGGAATTTCGTCGAGGGTAAACTGTTCGTCGAGCCGCTGGCGCACGAGGGAGAGCGGCAGATACTGGTCTGTCCGATCCTCGCCGGTCTCGCCCATGGGCATGGTCTCGATCAGTGTCAGATCCATGCCTTCGCCATGGGCGAAGCGCAGCAGCTCAGGTATCTCGTGCTCGTTGAAATCCTTCAGAGCGACAGCATTGAGCTTGATGCCGATGCCGGCTGCCTGCGCTGCGCGGATGCCTTCGAGCACCTTGTCCAATTCGCCCCAGCGGGTGATTTCCTTGAACTTTGCAGGGTCAAGCGTATCGATAGACACGTTGATGCGGCGAACGCCGCAATCCGCAAGCTCCGCGGCATGGCGGGCGAGTTGCGAGCCGTTGGTGGTCAGGGTCAGCTCGTCCAGACCGCTGCCGAGATGGCGGGAGAGGCCGCGTACGAGATGCATGATGTTCTTGCGCACCAGCGGTTCGCCACCTGTCAGGCGCAGCTTGCGCACGCCCTTGGCGATGAAGGCGGAACAGAGCCGGTCGAGCTCTTCCAGCGTCAGGAGATCCTTCTTCGGCAGGAAGGTCATGTTTTCCGCCATGCAATAGCTGCAGCGGAAATCGCATCGATCCGTTACGGAGACGCGCAGGTAGGTCACCGCGCGCCCGAAGGGGTCGATCATCGGGCTTGCTCGATCGACAAGCGGTTCTGCATGGCGCCAATCGGCGGGGCTATGATCCAAAAAAACTCTCCCGGTGTTTGGAGCAATGTGGTGCCAAGGCTAGCAGGCGTCAAGTTGACACCGCCCTGTGCGATCAATTCGGATTGCAAACGGCGCGGGTTCGACCTAGGTCTGCGCCAACCGCCTGGAACACTGCGAGGACTGCATGACCGAGATCTGGCCGACCGAACTGAAGGTGTCCAAGGACAGGCGCCTGCTGACCGTGAGCTTCAATGACGGTGTCGCAGCCGTGCTTCCTGCCGAGATGTTGCGCGTGCTGTCGCCCTCGGCAGAAGTCCAGGGCCATGGTCCAGGCCAGAAAGTCACCGTTCCAGGCAAGCGCAATGTCGCGATCCGGCAGATGGTGCCAACCGGTAATTATGCCGTTCGCATCGCCTTTGACGACGGCCATGATACCGGCATCTTCACCTGGAACTACCTGCGCGAACTCGGCGAGACCGGCGACGAAAAGTTCGCGGCTTACGAACAGGAACTGGCGGAGAAGAAACTCAGCCGCGATCCTCGCTGAGGTCAGGATCGACGAGCCCGTCCGAGGAAAGCATACGCTGGATCAAGAGGTCCATCGTCTCGGCGAGGTGTTGGCACTCGTCGAGCGGTGTTGCAGAGAGCGTCCGCTCGATGAGCTCCGTCTGGATGCGCATCGCCTGTTCGCTTAGGCTCCGGCCCTCTTCCGTCAGGAAAAGTCTCAGCACTCGCTTGTCCCGTTGGTCGGCCCTGCGCTCGAGAAGCCCGCGCTTTTCCATCTGCGGCAGCAGCATACTCATGTTGGAACGACCGACAAGCAGCTTGCGGGCGAGTTCCTGCTGGGAAATCCCCTCGAACCGATAGAGGTTGACCAGGATATCCAGGTGCGGCGGCTTGATGTCGAGGGGTGCCAGCGCGCGTGCGAGTGCCTGCTGCATGAGCTGGCAGGCGCGCGCCACCGATATCCAACTGCGAAAACGAGGATGGTCCCAGGGGAAGGCTTGCTTTTCGTTCATTCTTGTACTTTATTGTTCAGCATTGAACATTATGATGGGATTCCGACTATGCCATCCTTTCCTCTCAAGGTCACCCGCCTGGCTTTCGCGCAGCTGGAGAAGGTTTCGCCGACCGTTGCAGGCCGGATTGCCTTCGAGCTCTTCTGTCGAACCCCGAGCCGCCGCCCGAAAGGCGACAAGGCCAAACAGGTCTTCATCGTCGGGCGCAGTCGATTGAGGCAGGCTTCGACCGTTCGTTTGGCGCTTTCGCGCGGCATGGCTGCTGCCCATCACCTCAGCTCGGGGCCGGAAAGCGGCAATGGGGCACGGTTTCTCGTTGTTCACGGATGGGGCTCGCGGGCGGAATATCTCTCCGAGATGGCGCTCGGATTGCGCCAGACGGGTGCCGAAGTGGTCGTTCTCGATCTGCCCGGGCACGGCGCTTCCAGCGGGCGGCGGCTCGACCTCAAGATTGCGGCCGAAGCCATTGTCGCCGCCGAGCGCCATTTCGGCCGATTCGACGGTGTTGTCGGCCATTCCTTCGGTGGCGCTGCTGTCATGATGGCGGCGGGGCGGGTCTTTCCGGACCTGCAGCCGTTGAATGCGCCGAGGATCGCGCTGATCGGCTCACCCTCCAGCATGGGCGAGGTGTTCAACGGCTTCGCCTCCATGGTGGGGCTCGGACGTGGCAGCGTCGGCGCTATGCGCAATCGAGCCATGGATCTCGTCGGAGCGCAGGTCGAAGACTTGGATGGCGTCGCGGTGGCGCGGCGTATCGACCGGCCGCTGCTCGTGGTGCACGCGGAAGACGACAAGGAGGTCAATGTCGGCCATGCGCAGCGCTATATCGGCGTGTCGCCGCATGTCCGTCATCTCTGGGCGAATGGTCACGGACACCGCAGGATCGCCAGTGCGCCTGAGGTGATTTCTGCTGTCGCCTCTTTCCTGGCAGGCGCCGAGGGCGCGTCGAGGGCCGGGAACCGCAAGGTGTCATAGTCCCGTCATGGCTCTTGCCTAACCCGGAGCTGCCGCTAGGCTTGGGGGGAGTGAGGAGTCAGCATGACAGTGATAACGACGATCGAGGATCTGAAGGCCATTTACGGCGAGGCAGGCGAGGCATCGACCGCCAAGGTCACCGCATTCTTGACGCCGGCCTACAGGACGATGATCGAGCGCTCGCCTTTCGTGGCGCTCGCGACCGTTGGTCCGGAAGGCCTTGATTGCTCGCCCCGCGGTGATCGCGGCGCGGTGGTCCGCATCGAAGACGACCGGACGCTCGCGCTGCCGGACTGGCGCGGCAATAATCGCGTGGACTCGCTTCTGAACATCGTGCGCGACCCCCGCGTGGCGCTGATGTTCCTCATTCCGGGCTCGAACAGCGTCATGCGGATCAACGGCCGGGCGGTGGTTTCGGTCGCGCCCGAGCTCATCGAGAGCTTCGTTATGGATGGACACCATCCGCGAAGCGTCGTCGTGGTGACGATCGACGAGGCATACTTCCAGTGTGCGCGGGCCGTGATGCGGGCAGAACTTTGGAAAGTTGAAAGACAGGTCGCGGCGAACGACCTGCCGACGCCCGGCGAGATGCTGAAGGCTGCAAAGCAGGACTTCGATCGCGAAACCTATGATCGCGAATGGCCGGAGCGTGCAGCAAAGACGATGTGGTGATCTCGGGCAGCGATTACCGCTTGTAGATCAGCCAGCTCTTGGTGAAGTCCTTCTTCATCCCGTCTTCATAGGGCTTCGTCCGGTTCCTGCCGGCATTCTTGGCGCAGTAGAGGGCGATGTCGGACTTCGCGTAAAGTTCGCCCGCATCTTCGGAATCAGCGGCCATAGCGAAGCCCAGCGAGATGGTGATCGGGCCGTAATTGACGCCGGTCTTGGAATTTTTGAACGGCGTCGTTTCCAGTGCGATGCGGATGCGCTCGCAGGTCTGGTAGATTTCCTCTGCCGTGTTGCCCTCGACGATGATGGCAAACTCTTCACCGCCCGTGCGGGCCACGAAGCAGTCCTTTCGGACATTGCTGCGGATGACGGTGGCAACGGTCGCGAGGATCTTGTCGCCGACCGGATGGCCATAGGCGTCGTTGATCTTCTTGAAGTTGTCGATATCGGCGAGGACGAGGCCAGCCAGCGGTCTGGCATCGCTCGAGTAGACGGCGGCAAGCTTTTCGTCGAAGGCGCGACGATTGGCAATGCGCGTCAGGGAATCGGTGTTGGCAATCCGCTTGTATTCATCGAGCTCGCGACGGACTTCGTCCATCTCCTTCGAGCGCTCGGACATCTGTACGACGGTCTGTTCGCCGTGTGCCATGGTCGAGCCCGTGGCTTCCGTCAGGATGTTGATGGCGCTGCGCAGGATGTCGGCGCTGTTCGTGCTTTTCGAGTTGATCCGGTGATAGGTCTCGCCGAGGAGCCGGTTATAGCTTTGCAGCGATGTCTGTTCCTGCTGCAAGAGACGCAGCAATCCATCCAGTTCGCCGATCAGCTTCGAATGGGCATTCTCGATGGCGCGGCCCTGATGGCTGCCGAAATACTGCTCTCCGAGCGCGTCGAGTTCGTCTTGGTTGGCGCGACTGCCGAGCGCTGCCAGCTCGCGGGTGAGTGACGGGTTGGAGCCGATATAGGCTTCGTAGAACAGCTCGTAATTGCGCGGGATCGGGGCGACCCCCATCGAGCGCATCGCATATGTGATCTGTGCCGCGACGTCAGGTGCCTGCGTCTTTGGCGGTGTTGCCGTGCTCATTCGGCCAACTCCAATGGTCGTCACTCGAGACATTCAAGGGTCCAAAGATTCAATTAGCGGCAAATGATTGGAAAATGTTTAATCTTCTCGCCATGAGAAGTGACGGGCGCAAAATGAGCACTCAGCGCTCACTTGCGCAACCTCTTGTAAAACAAGCGGTAATTTGCCGTTGCGGAGGGAAACCTCCGCAACGTGCCAGCATTATTTTCGACGAGTTTCAGCCGAGATTGAATTCCTGGAAGAAATCGTTGCCCTTGTCGTCGGTGACGATGAAGGCCGGGAAGTCTTCGACTTCGATCTTCCAGACGGCTTCCATGCCGAGTTCAGGATACTCCAGAACTTCGACCTTCTTGATGCAATCCTGGGCGAGACGGGCGGCCGGGCCGCCGATCGAGCCGAGATAGAAGCCGCCATGGGTCTTGCAGGCCTCACGCACGGCGCGCGAGCGGTTGCCCTTGGCCAGCATCACCATCGAGCCGCCGAAAGACTGGAACTGGTCGACATAACTGTCCATACGGCCGGCGGTGGTCGGTCCAAAGGAGCCTGAGGCATAACCCGTTGGCGTCTTGGCCGGACCGGCGTAATAGACCGGATGGTTCTTCATGTAGTCCGGCATGCCTTCGCCCTTTTCCAGGCGATCGCGGATCTTGGAATGGGCGAGGTCGCGGGCAACGATGATCGTGCCGGTCAGCGACAGGCGGGTCTTGACCGGGTGTTTGGTGAGTTCGGCCAGAATACCGCTCATCGGCTGGTTGAGGTCGATCTTGACCACCGAAGACGACAGGGCGGTATCGTCGATCTCGGGCATGTATTTCGACGGATCGGTTTCCAGCTGCTCGATATAGATGCCGTCCTTGGTGATCTTGCCCTTGGCCTGGCGGTCGGCGGAACAGCTAACACCGAGGCCGATCGGCAGCGATGCGCCGTGGCGGGGGAGACGGATGACGCGCACGTCATGACAGAAATACTTGCCGCCGAACTGCGCGCCGACGCCCATCGACTGGGTCAGCTTGTGGATTTCCTTCTCCATCTCGATGTCCCGGAAGGCGTGGCCGCTTTCGGAGCCTTCGGTCGGGAGGTCGTCGAGATAGCGCGCCGAGGCGAGCTTGACGGTCTTCAGCGTCATCTCGGCGGAAAGGCCGCCGATGACGATCGCCAGATGGTAGGGAGGACAGGCTGCCGTCCCTAACGTGAGGATCTTCTCCTTGAGGAAGTCGATCATCCGGTCATGGGTCAGAAGCGACGGTGTGCCCTGGTAGAGGAAAGTCTTGTTTGCTGAACCGCCACCCTTCGCCATGAACAGAAACTTGTAGGCGTCCTCGCCCTCTTCGTAGAGGTCGATCTGGGCGGGGAGGTTGGTCTTGGTGTTCTTTTCCTCGAACATCTTGATCGGGGCGAGCTGCGAGTAACGCAGATTGCGGCGCTCATAAGCGTCGCGCACGCCTTTGGCCAGTGCAGCGTAGTCCTGACCATCCGTCCAGACGCGGCGACCTTTCTTACCCATGACGATTGCAGTACCCGTGTCCTGACACATCGGCAGGATGCCGCCGGCGGCGATGTTGGCGTTCTTCAGGAGGTCGAAGGCGACGAAGCGATCATTGTCGGTCGCCTCGGGGTCTTCGAGGATCGAGGCAAGCTGTTTCAAGTGGCCGGGACGCAGCAGGTGATTGATGTCCGAAAGCGCGGTCTCCGCGAGGAGACGCAGGCCCTCAGGCTCGACGGTCAGGATCTCCTGACCCTTGAAAGTTTCGACCGAAACATAATCGGATGTGATCTTGCGATAGGGGGTGAGGTCTTCGCCTAGGGGAAAGAGATCGTCTGCCATCACAGGGCCTTTCGTGGCATCAGCTTGGAGTTTGCGGTGGTTTAAGCGCAAGCCCTTAAGATTTCAATGCGGCGAAAGCCGAAGGCTCAAGCGTTGACAGGGCAGCCGCGGATCTGAAAAACCCCGGCTCGGACACGCGTCGCGTGCGATGGATTCGGAGGTGCATCATGAGCTTGAATGTGGCGAAGGGAACGAACTGGCGCCGATCGATCGTCGTCAAGATTTTTCTGGTCTGCTTCGTCTGCATCCATATCCCGCTGATCGCCTTGCTGTTGAACTTCGGTACGGGAGCCAGTTCGAACCCGCTGTCCGTCGGTCTTGTCGTTCTGGTGGCTACGCTGATCGGTACTGTCGCCTGCCTAGCGACAATGTGGTGGCTGACGCTGCCTCTGCGCAATCTGGCAAAGGCCATCAGCCAGTACCGTGCCGGGGGCGCCTTCAGCGAGGACCAATTGAGCAAATACGGCGAAGACGAAATTGCGGTGGTTACGCGCGCCGTCTGCGGGATGGTCGGGGAGATTTCGGCGCTTGCGGAACGGGTGAACGGAGAGCCGGGACTTGATCCGCTGACCGGTCTCATGAACGCCAGCGCCGTCTATAGCGTGCCGTTGCCGAGGCTTCCCGCACAAGCCGAGGGCGGCATCGACATCTATGTCGCCGTTTTCGAGTTGGAAACGATCGAGGCCGTAAGTGCCAAGCATGGCCGCGAGGTGGCCGATATGGTGCTCGTTGCCGTCGGAGATCTGGTGCGCCTGCACTTCGCGCCTCGACAGATTGCAGCACGCATGTCGGGAACGACCTTCATGCTGCTTTTTGCCGATGATCCGATCGCCGTCATCCACTCCTGCTGTGAGGCCATCCGAAAAAACGTGGAGCAACTCGAGGTTGGCCCCCTCGCGGCGGGCAGCCTTCGGCTGACCTTCGGCCTTGCTCCGCGTCGGACCGACGAAGCGATGGCCGATCTGCTGCACCGGGCAGACATGGCGCTTTTCAGGGCCAAGGATACGCTACGCACCGGGTTGGAAACGCTGAAGCCCTGAGGGCGAGGGGCTCGCACCCCTCGCATGCGCGGACCTGATGACAGGCGTCACTGCGGTCCGATCATCAGTTCCGGCCGGACATACTGGTCGAATTCCTCATCGGTCAGATAGCCGCCGCCGACAGCCTCCTGACGCAGGGTGGTGCCGTTCTTGTGGGCGGTCTTGGCGATCTTGGCGCAGGTGTCATAGCCCAGGCGGCTGTTGAGAGCCGTCACCAGCATCAGCGAATTTTCCACTCCCTTGCGGATGTTATCTTCTCGGGCCTCGATTCCGACGACACAATTGTCGGTGAAGGAGACGGCCGCATCGCCCAGGAGCTGGACGGACTGCAAGAAATTATAGGCCATCATCGGATTGTAGACATTGAGCTCGAAATGGCCCTGGCTGCCGGCAAAGGTGATGGCCGCCTGGTTGCCGAAGATATGGGCGCAGACCTGGGTCAGCGCCTCCGACTGGGTCGGGTTGACCTTGCCCGGCATGATCGACGAGCCAGGCTCGTTTTCCGGGAGTGCCAGTTCGCCGAGGCCAGCGCGCGGACCGGAGCCGAGGAAGCGGATGTCATTGGCGATCTTGAAGAGGGCAGCTGCGGCTGCATTGATGGCGCCATGGGCAAAGACCATGGCGTCATGGGCGGCCAGCGCCTCGAATTTGTTCGGCGCGGTGATGAAGGGCAAGCCGGTGATCTTGGCGATTTCCTCGGCCACCTTTTCGGCAAAGCCGATCGGGGCATTGAGGCCCGTGCCGACGGCCGTGCCGCCCTGGGCGAGTTCGTAGAGGCCAGGCAGGGTGATTTCGATGCGCTTGATCGATGAGGCAACCTGAGCGGCATAACCGCCGAACTCCTGGCCAAGCGTCAGCGGCGTCGCATCCTGCGTGTGCGTGCGACCAATCTTGATGATGTGCGCGAAGGCTTTCGCCCTGGCATCCAACGCCGCATGAAGGTGCTTCAGGGCCGGGAGCAGATGATGGACGACGTGCTCTGACGCCGCGATATGCATGGCCGTAGGATATGTGTCATTCGACGACTGGCTCATGTTGACGTGGTCGTTGGGATGCACAGGCTTTTTCGAGCCCATCTCCCCGCCCAGCATCTCGATGGCGCGGTTCGAGATCACTTCATTGGCGTTCATGTTCGACTGCGTACCAGAACCCGTCTGCCAGACCACCAGAGGAAAGTGATCGTTGAGCTTGCCGTCGATCACCTCCTGGGCGGCCGTGACGATCGCCTCGCCGAGTGCCGGGTCGAGCTTGCCGAGCGCCATGTTGGCGCGGGCGGCGGCCTGCTTGACGATCCCCAGCGCTCGCACCACCGGCAGAGGCTGCTTTTCCCAGCCGATCTTGAAGTTGCCGAGCGACCGCTCAGCCTGTGCGCCCCAATAGCGGTCGGAGGCGACCTCGATCGGGCCGAAAGTGTCGGTTTCTGTGCGATGGGTCATGGGATTTCCTGCCTGTGGGATGGTGGATGTGGCTGGTCGTGAAGCGGTGCTTTGCATTTAGGGAGTGACGCATGCGATACAAGCCGATGAACAGAAGTCGATAATTTCTGTCAAGTATTTCTCGCGCCGTGGACGCTCGCCTCGTGTCGGGTGCCTGTGTCCTTTCCGGCACGTCTGACGACTATTTGTCCGCGACTGGAAACGGTTCGCCCACCGTCGCTGTGCAGGATTTGTTAACGTCAATCAAAATTTAACGAATATTTCCATTTAGTTTGCGCGGAGGCGATGGCGGACATCGCCGGTCGGGTCACGCAAAGTTGAGGCCGACGGGTGTGCCCGCATGACATTGTCCAACTTTTCAATGAAATGCCGATCCGCTAGTGATCCGCGCATGACCAAACGTGCTTCGAGTCCGTTTGTGACTCGGACCGGGAAATGGAACAGAGAATGACGAGAAACAGGAAATTCGTAGTCACCGCGCTCCTCGCTGCGACGACTGCGGTCGGAACTCTTCCGGGCGATGCTGCCGCCACGACGCTTCTCGATCTTCTCCGGGGCGGACCAGGACGCCAGGCAAAACAGCAGGCGGCTCCCGCCTCTCTCGAAAGTCAGGCACGCGGTGGGCTCGAAATGGGCGATCCCGAGCCACTGCCGAAAGTCGCCGGCCCTCGGTACTATACCTACAAGCCCGAGGCGCAGCGCGCGATCAAGATCAAGCTGCCGGTGACGGACGCCGCAGCCGGATCGACCGAAGCGCCGTCTGCGGAGGTGCTTGGCGCCCGCCGTTTTCTGTCCGACGTTTCCGTGCGGGCCACGGACGAGGTCGCCAAGACCGTCGAGGGCTATTACGGCGATCCCAACAAGCCGCTGATCTGGACCAGCGAGGATGGCATTTCCGAGCGTGGTCGCGCCATGATCTCGGCGCTCGCAGGCGCCGATACGGTCGGTCTGTCGCCAGACGACTATCTCGTGGCGATGCCGACCGAGAACGCTGACCCGGCGGATCCGGAAAAGCGTCAGCGCGAACTCATGGCCTTCGAGGTTGCTCTCTCCGCTAAGGTCCTCACTTACGTGCAGGACACGGTTCGCGGCCGTATCGATCCGAATAAGATCTCCGGCTACTATGACTTCAAACGCAAGGGCGTGAATATTGCCCCCGTGCTCGACATGCTGCGGAAGAGCCCTGATGTTGCGGCCTATCTGCGTAACCGCGATCCAAAGAGCCCGCAATTCGTGGCGCTGCGCGACGAGCTTATGCGGCTGAAGGCAGAGGATGCCGAAGCTGAAACGCAGGCGATCACGATTGCGCCCGGCACACTGCTGAAGCCTGGACAGAGCAAGCCGGAGACGGCTCAGGTCATCGGTGCCCTGAAGCAGGTGGCGTCGGAAGCGGTGCTCACGCAGCATTCGGCGACGCTGACCGCCTATACCGGCACGCCGGACTACACGCCTGAACTTGTCGCTGTGGTCGAACAGTTCCAGAAAGAGAAGGGCTTAAAGCCGGACGGCGTCGTCGGTCCGGCGACGATCCGGGCCATGACCGGTCACAGCAATTCCGAGAAGATTGCCAAGCTCGAAGTCGCCATGGAGGCCCTGCGCTGGCTGCCGGCCGACCTCGGCTCTCGTTATGTCTTCATCAACGCGCCGGCCTTCGAGGCGACCTACGTCAACGACGGCAAGGAGCAGTTCTCAATGCGGGTCGTCGTCGGCTCCAAGGCCAACCAGACCTATTTCTTCCAGGATCAGATCCAGACCGTCGAGTTCAACCCCTATTGGGGCGTGCCGAAGTCGATCATCGTCAACGAAATGCTGCCGAAGCTCAGGGCCGATCCGTCCTATCTCGATCGCCTCGGCTACGAGGTTTCCTATGGCGGTCGGAAGGTTGCCTCGAGCCAGGTCAACTGGAATGCCACCCATGCCGTCGACGTTCGCCAGCCGCCAGGCGGCGACAATGCGCTGGGCGAGTTGAAGATCCTCTTCCCCAATGAACATGCGATCTACATGCATGACACGCCGTCGAAGAGCTACTTCAACCGCGACATGCGCGCGCTGAGCCATGGTTGCGTGCGTCTGGCCGAGCCGCGCGTCATGGCGGCCGCCGTCATGGGCACGACGGTCGAGGAGATCGGCAAGCAGATCGCCTCCGGCCAGAACCGCGCGGTGCAGGTGCCGCAGAAGATCCCGGTCTACGTTGCCTACTTCACCGCCTGGCCGAACAAGGATGGCGTGATCGAATATTTCGATGATGTCTATAGCCGCGACGACCATACGGCCAAGGCGTTCAAGGCGACGACCGATTCACGGGCGCCGCGCGTCTAAGTCGGCGATCAGATTGGTGACTTGACAAATGGCGGACCCTCGGTCCGCCATTTGCATTTTGTCGTGTCAGCCGACCAGCTGCTCGACGAGTTCGACTGTGAGCTCATCGAAATGGCTGATGATGTGCGAGGCGCCAAGCTCTTCGACGGCGACGTCGGAATAACCGAAGGGCACCGCGATCGAGGGGATGTTGCCATTTCGGGCGGCCATGATGTCGTTGATGCTGTCACCGATCATCAGGACCTTGCCAGCCTGACCGCCGGCACGCTCGACGGTCGCAAGGATATGCGCCGGATCCGGCTTGCGAAAGGCGAAGGTGTCACCGCCGGTAATCGTGGCGAAATAGCCGGTCAATTGCAGGCGTTCGAGCAGCGGGAGCGCCAACCGCTCCATCTTGTTGGTGCAAACAGCAAGAATGTATCCGGCAGCCTTCAGCCGCTCGAGCGCTTCGATCAGCCCGGGATAGGGGAGGCTCTTGCCTGGCATGCCGGCTTCATAGTGGGTGATGAAGCGGTCGAGCAGGGCAGGGACATCCGCTTCCGCAAGCGGTGCGCCGCGCAGGGCAAAAGCGCGCTGGATCATCACGCGCGCGCCTTGGCCGACCAGATGCGTCAGGTCCTCGTAACCCACGGGTGCCAGATCGCGGGCCGCGATCGTGTGGTTCAGGCTTTCGACAAGATCGGGTGCGGTAGCGATCAGGGTGCCGTCGAGGTCGAAAACGATGGTCGTGGTGGTCAAGCCGGCTCTCCCGAGACAATTCCAAAGTGCTGGCGGGTTATGGGAAATCCTCTGAAAAGGCAATGTCGCATGGCGATGCAGGGCTTTCACTCGGTCGAGGAGGCGTGTAAACAGCTTCCAACGAAACGGACGGGAGCTTTCGGCGCATGGACGCCCGCGAAATGAAGATCAAGGCCGCAGCTGCGGCGCTGGAGCATGTTGAAGACGGCATGCGTCTTGGGATCGGAACCGGTTCTACGGCCGAAGAATTCGTCCGGCTGCTGGCCGAGAAGGTTGCCGGCGGACTAAAGGTGCAGGGCGTGCCTACCTCTGAGCGCACGGCGCGTCTCTGCGTCGAACTCGGCGTTCCCCTGAAGTCGCTTGATGAACTGCCCGAGCTCGACCTGACCATCGATGGCGCTGATGAAATCGATCCGCAGTTCCGTCTGATCAAGGGTGGTGGCGGTGCGTTGCTGCGTGAGAAGATCGTCGCTGCGGCCTCGACACGAATGATCGTGATTGCCGACGAAACCAAGCTGGTCGAGACGCTCGGGGCCTTCCCGCTGCCGATCGAGATCAACCCGTTCGGCCAGGCATCGACCGTCTTGGCCATTGAGCGTCTGGCTTCGGATCTGGGGCTTTCCGGCCCGATGAAATTGCGCACCCGGTCGGACGAGAGCCTGTTCATGACCGATGGCGGGCACCTCATTCTCGACGCATCTTTTGGCCGCATTCCTGATGCAGACGCACTGGCAAGCCGGCTCAATCAGATTCCCGGCGTGGTGGAACACGGCCTCTTCATAAACTTGGCATCGCTTGCAATCATCGCCGGACCGGCAGGTGCGCGAGTGCTGGAGCCGAAGAACTAACAGGAGCATAGAATTTCATGATCAGCTTTACGCGTATGGGCCGCTTCGCCTCGATCGCCGTGATTGCCGGTAGCGTCATGCTGGGTGCGGTCTCCGCCAAGGCCCAGGATGTGCCGGCAGAACATCTGCAGGCTGCACGCGAGGCGATCAGCGCCCTCGGCGTCACCAACCGTTTCGACGCCATCCTGCCAAACATCGTCGATCGCCTGACCGCCCAGCTCATTCAGGCCTATCCGAACCTGCAGGACGTCATTTCGGCGAAGGTCGAAGAGGAAGCCCTGAAGCTTGCCGCGCGCCGCGCCGATCTGGAGCGTGAAGCCGCCGTCGTCTACGCCAAGGCCTTCACCGCTGCGGAACTGAACGAGATCACCGCCTTCTACGGCAGTGAAACCGGCAAGAAGCTCCTCAAGGACGGTCCGATCGCGACCCGCGAACTGCTGAAGGCCGCGGATATCTGGACTGCCGGTATTGCACGCGATCTGGAGCAGCAGGCGAACGAGTCGCTGCTTGCAGAGGTTCAGGCGGAACAGCCTGCGCCCGAAGCAGCGCAGCCCTAAGTCGACCAACGTCGGTTTTTTAAGCCCGGGCAAACACCCGGGCTTTTCTTTTTGTGCTCCCGCCTCCTATATCAGGCGCAGTTGCAAGCAGAGCCCGAACGGGCAGGAGATCCCCCATGAGCCAATTCGACTATGACCTCTTCGTCATCGGTGGTGGCTCCGGCGGGGTGCGCAGTGCGCGGGTCGCGGCATCTCTCGGGAAGAAGGTTGCGATCGCGGAAGAGTACCGGTTTGGCGGGACCTGCGTCATCAGGGGATGCGTGCCGAAGAAGCTGTTCGTCTATGCGTCGCAGTTCCACGAGCATTTCGAAGATGCCGCTGGCTACGGCTGGACTGTGGGAGAAAGCCGGTTCGACTGGCCATCGCTGATTGCCGCCAAGGACAGGGAAATTTCGCGCCTCGAAGGCCTTTACCGCAAGGGGCTGGAGACTGCAGGCGTCGAGATCCTGGAGACGCGTGCCGAGCTGACCGGGCCGCACAGCGTTCGCCTGGTGAAGTCCGGCAAGGAGGTCACCGCCGAGCGCATCGTTGTTGCCGTTGGCGGTGCCGCCAATCCCCATGCCGCACTTCCCGGCCACGAGCTCTGCATTTCCTCCAACGAGGCGTTCCATCTGGAGGCGCTGCCGCGTTCGATCCTGATTGCCGGGGGCGGCTATATCGCGGTGGAGTTTGCCAACATCTTCCATGGGCTCGGCGTCGAGACGACGCTGATCTATCGCGGGGCGGAGATCCTCAGCCGCTTTGACCTGGACATGCGGCGCGGCTTGCACGAGGCGATGGTCGCCAAGGGTATCCGTATTGTGTGCCAGGACCACATTCAGAAGGTGACGAAGTCGGCGGCCGGCAATCTTGAGGTCGAGACGATCAACAATGGTCGGCTTGTCGTGGAGCAGGTGATGCTGGCGCTCGGCCGCGATCCGAACACGACGGGCCTTGGGCTCGAAGCTGCGGGTGTGGAGACCAACGAGCGCGGTGCGATCGTGGTCGACAGCTATTCGCGCACCAATGTGCCGAGCATCTTCGCGCTTGGCGACGTCACCGATCGTGTCCAACTGACCCCCGTCGCCATCCACGAAGCGATGTGTTTCATCGAGACGGAGTACAAGAACAACCCGACGTCTCCGGACCATGACCTGATTGCCACAGCTGTCTTTTCGCAGCCGGAAATTGGCACGGTTGGATTGTCCGAAGAAGCCGCCGCCAAGAAGTTCGAGGAGATCGAGGTCTATCGTGCGCAATTCCGCCCGATGAAGGCGACGCTGTCGGGCCGGGCGGAAAAGATGATCATGAAGCTGATCGTCAATGCGGCGGATCGCAAGGTGGTCGGCGCGCACATACTCGGACACGACGCCGGCGAGATGGCCCAGTTGCTCGGCATCACGCTGAAGGCTGGCTGCACCAAGGACGACTTCGACCGGACCATGGCCGTTCATCCGACGGCGGCGGAAGAACTTGTGACGATGTATGCGCCGAGCTATCGGATCAGGAACGGCGAACGGGTCTGATCCGTCGCTTCTTCCGACGATGAACGAGGCAGGGCGGGCCTCGAAAAGGCCCGCCTGCGCCATCTAGAACTTCGAAATGAGGTCCAGGCCCAGAACGGGTGCCGACAGTGCGGCCAGGGTCAGGAGAGAGAGCAGGACAATCCGGAGCCTGCGGGTCTTTCGGGTTTGTACGCCAGTCCAATCATACGCCATCACACGATCCTCATGATCAACGCGGGAAGTCGAAACTTCCCGAACACCACGCTACGCCCCCGGGGGCCGGGGTAGAGGTCGAGGCTTGCGTGAAGCTTGCCTCCGACCGGATCCATGAACGACTGCTTAGAACACAGTGCCTTCAGACATTGCATGCTGGCATCAATGATTTGCTTTGCAAGGAAATGCTGATGCGGCGACTGTATGCCCCCTGTGAATCATGTGGGTAACGATGATGCAGTGCAGCAGTTGTCTAGCGTTTCAACCAGTCGATCGCAGGTTGCCACAATGTCTCCTTGAAGGCTGATCGGAAGAAGCCAAGGTGTCCGACGCGGCCGCCGGCTTCCTCCGGCGAAATCCAGCGGACCTCCGTCGGAGCACGGTTGTAGTATTTGAGCAGCGCCTGCTGCGCTTTCGGCGTGCCCCAGGGGTCGTCCGTCAGGCCTATAGCCAGGATAGGCGTCTCGACCTCGGCAAAACGGCGGGCGGCATCCATCGTCGGGTCGGCGAAGAAATATTCGGGATGTCTGCCCCAGCGCGCCCATTCCCTGAAGATGGTGCCCGGCAAGGTCTGGCCAAGGCCGATCTGGCCTGGGACCTTGCCGAGCAGCGTTGCCAGGGGAACGCCGACGAGGTTCATCTGGCTGAAGACGCGAAAGCGCGGCTTGGTGTTGCCCCAGTAGCCCGTCATTGTCGCCACCATCAGATAGCGGGAGAAGCGCTTCGAGCGTCCGCCAAGGGCGAGCACCTGTCCGCCGAAGGATTGGCCGATGCCGACAAGCGGGTGATCTGGCGCTTCCAATTCAAGCCGATGCAGGGCGGCGGGCATGTCGAAATGCGCCCAGTCGCGCATCAGCAACGGACGTTTCCAGTGGCGCGGAGCCTGTGAGCCGGCGACCCCGCGATAGTCGTAAATGAGTGCCGCTCTGAAACCGTGCTGGGTCACGAGATGCTCGGCAAAGCGGGCATAGAAACCGCGGGGGACCGCGGCTGCCGACGAAATCAGAGCCAGCGGCCCATCACCGCTGCCGCGCATCAATGTGCCGTGCAGGGCAAAATGATCCGTCGTTTCGAACTGGATCTCGAATTTTTCCATCACGTGTTGCGTCATGCCGAACCTCCCGCTCCGGATGCCAACTCCGATCTTACGTTTACGTTCATGTCATATCAAGCACCGCGCGAGGTTCGTTCGGGTGAGGTCACTTTTCGCCCATGTGGACGGTGCCCGTTCCCGGCGTCCCACCCTTCGAAAGTCCCTAAACTACGGCTTTGCAAGCGGTGATTAACCGTTTATAAGCCCCCATCCGATGCGGCCGGGAGGTTGCCGCAGTTAGTTTCAGACAGGTGAAGACCATGGCGCAGAATTGGACCCCGAGCAGCTGGAGACAGAAGCCTATCAAGCAGGTTCCGGCCTATCCGGACCTCGATGCATTGAAGGCTGCCGAGCAGCAGCTCTCGACCTATCCGCCGCTGGTCTTTGCGGGTGAAGCCCGTCGCCTGAAGAAGTCGCTCGCGCAGGTCGCCGAAGGCGAGGCCTTCCTGCTGCAGGGCGGCGACTGCGCCGAGAGCTTTGCCGAGCATGGCGCCGACAACATCCGCGACTTCTTCCGCGCCTTCTTGCAGATGGCTGTCGTGCTGACCTTTGGTGCGCAGCTGCCGGTGGTCAAGGTTGGCCGTATCGCCGGCCAGTTCGCCAAGCCGCGGTCGTCCGACATGGAAAAGATCGGCGACGTCGAGCTGCCGAGCTACCGTGGCGACATCATCAACGGCATCGAATTCACCGAGGACGCGCGCATTCCGAGCCCGGAACGCCAGCTGATGGCCTATCGCCAGTCGGCGGCGACGCTCAACCTGCTGCGCGCTTTCGCCATGGGTGGCTATGCCAACCTCGAGAACGTGCATCAGTGGATGCTGGGCTTCGTCAAGGATAGCCCGCAGGCCGAGCGCTACCGCAAGCTGGCCGACCGTATTTCCGAAACCATGGATTTCATGAAGGCTGTCGGCATCACCTCGGAAAACAATCCGAGCCTGCGCGAGACCGATTTCTTCACCAGCCACGAGGCCCTGCTTCTCGGCTATGAAGAAGCGCTCACCCGCGTCGATTCGACCTCGGGCGACTGGTATGCCACGTCTGGCCACATGATCTGGATCGGCGACCGTACCCGCCAGGCCGATCATGCACACCTGGAATACTGCCGTGGCATCAAGAACCCGATCGGCCTGAAGTGCGGCCCGTCGCTGCAGGCGGACGATCTTCTGAACCTGATCGACATCCTGAACCCGCAGAACGAAGCCGGTCGCCTGACCCTGATCTGCCGCTTCGGTCACGACAAGGTTGCCGAGCACCTGCCGCGCCTCATCCGTGCCGTCGAGCGCGAGGGGCGCAAGGTCGTGTGGTCCTGCGATCCCATGCATGGCAACACGATTACGCTCAACAACTACAAGACCCGTCCCTTCGAGCGGATCCTGTCGGAAGTCGAGAGCTTCTTCCAGATCCACCGTGCGGAAGGCTCGCATCCGGGTGGTATCCACATCGAGATGACCGGCAAGGACGTCACCGAATGCACCGGTGGTGCGCGCGCGGTCACCGGCAATGATCTTGCCGACCGCTACCACACCCATTGCGACCCGCGTCTCAATGCCGACCAGGCTCTGGAACTTGCCTTCCTGCTTGCCGAGCGGATGAAGAGCGGCCGCGACGAAAAGCGGATGATGGTTGCGAACGGCTGAAACATAGGTTCAGCTTTCCGAGTTTGACGACCGGGCGGGCTTCCATGAAGCTCGCCCGGTTCGCGTTTCGGAGGTGACATCATGCAAGACAAGACGGGGCGCTGCCTGTGCGGCGCGGTGACGATCACGGTTCGGGGAAAACTCGCTCCGGTCAGCTATTGTCACTGCTCGCAGTGCCGTCGGCAGACCGGGCTCTATTATGCTACGGCGGATGCCGCGATCTCCGATGTCGAGATTACGGGGCGCGACAGCATCGGGACCTTTCGCGCAAGCGCGGACGCTGAACGTGCTTTTTGCCGCCAGTGCGGCTCGGCACTCTACTGGAAGGGTAATGGAGAGGGCAGGATGTCGCTCATGGCCGGCCTTTTCCCGAACCCGACGGGGTTCGAAGGCGGCTACCACATCTTCTGCGCCGACAAGGGCGACTTCTACGAGATCAATGACGGACTGCCGCAATATGCCGCGAGCCGCAACTGAGCTTAGTCAGGCTGCAGCTGCGTTCGAGGTCTTGATACCCAATTCCGCCAAGGCTTTATCGTAGGAGAGATCGACGGCGGCGAACTTGGCGGACTGCCAAGCGAAATAGTCCTCGACAAATCGGCTGCTCAGCATCAGATCGCCCCGGCGTCGCGGCTGTTCCCAATGCAGCAGGTTCTCGGTCTCGGCCTTTTTGAACATGCGTTTTAGGTTGGTGGTCGAAACCTGATAGGTCTCGCTGAGGTCCGTGAGGCTGACCGGGCCACAGGAGTGCGCCTCGGCCGTCCGGTTCACGTCATCAAGCCGCGCGATCATGTCGTGAAGAATGATTCCGCCGAGATCCGACCACAGGAAATGGCCGATCGTATCTGGCGGATCGCGCCAAATCGGATCGCCCACCATAAGATCAGCGCCAATGGGCTGGGCGATCACGAAGATCCGCTCGTCCGCAAGCGAGGTCATTTCCCGGTTGCCGCCATCGAGGCGATCGAGACAGGCGAGGTGGCCGTTGAACCAGCTTCGAAGCCCATTCAGGCTGAGTTCTGTGGGCTCGAGGACGCGCACGCGCTTGTCGGGCACTTCGGGAACATCCCGCAGGAACTTGTAGGCGACCAACTCGGCGAGGTAGCCGGTTGCGGTATTGCGGCTGGCTGCGCCGAGGCGCATGACCGTTTCGACGAAGCGGGTCGCCGTCAGGCCCGACAGCGGATCATCGGGCGTACGCCGCAGTGCCAGCGCAAAGACCGACTGTGTCATCAACCACTTGCGATGGGATGCCTTGAGGCGCGACATGCGCGGTGTGCGCATGTGGATCGCGATCAGGTGTTGGGCAATCTGTTTTTCGATGGCCGGGTAAAGCGGATGTGCAAATATTTCGGCGCGCGTCAAAAACGGCATGGCAATGGCTCGTCTCTAAACTTTGAGTGCCAACAGAGTGGCTGGCTGCAAACGCAGTCGGGCCATGACAGTGGTCGCAATACTGTCAAGAACTCTGATTTGTCGAACAAAAAAAGTCTATGGCCGAAATTGTGGGGCGCTGCAATAGCAGCGCCCGGTCAAAATCTCTTTATGGATAATTGTGATCGCAAGTAACGGCCGGCTCAACTGCTCGGCTGAAGTCTACCCGATTGTTCCGGGAAGAAACGTTCCATTCCGTAGCCTTCGCCGAACATCACGTCATGCTGAAGCAGGCGATAGTCACGGATAAGCGGATCGATCCGGCCGGACAGCGCCCAGTCAGCCTGGGCCTTGTTGTTGCGGCCGATGAGCTGATGGCGGTCGATGACGGCGTAACGTTCTGCCACACGACCGAGCATGCCGGTGTAATAGGGGTGACGGTAGCCGGCCATGTGGACGATATAGTAGGGCAACTGCGACGGGCTGACGGAGCCGATATCCTTCTGGACGCCGCGCTTGGACGACCAGACGACCAGCGGCGTCTCATGCTCGCGCTTCATCGTCTCGACCGAGGCTTTGCGGGTTGCAACCACATTCGCCATATAGCCACTTTCGGTATAGACCTCGTGGAGTGGCGGTAAATGGTCGCCGAAGAGAACAATGATCGTTTCGCGGCGCCGCTTCTTGGCCCAGTCCATCAGATCCTTGAGGCTCTCGTCGGCTTCCTTCACGCCCTGTGTATAGGTCTCCAGCGCGCTGACATTGCGCTCGGACAGGGTGGGGGCATCAACGCCGATGGTATTCTTCACATAGCGGTTGCGCTCGTACGGGCCGTGGCCCTGCAGCGTGACGGCGAAGAAGAAGAAGGGCTCGTCCGTGTTGTCGGCCTCCTTGATGATGTAACGGGTCAACGCATCGTCGGAAGCAAAGATGCCGCGCTTGTCCATGGCCGGCATAGTCTCTTCCGAATGAAACTGCCGGAAACCGAGCGACTGGTAGACATTGTTGCGGTTCCAGAACCAGCCCTGGAAGGGATGAAAGGCCTTTGTCACATAGCCCTTCGATTCAAAGAAGGTCGCAAGCGAGGGTACCGGACGGCGGATATACTGCTGATAGGGGATGCTGCCATAGGGCAAGAAAGCGTTCGAGAAACCGGTCAAGGCCTCGAATTCGACATTGGCGGTCATGCCGCCGAATTCCGGCGAGAAGACGTGGCCGGACTGGCTCGCCCGGATTGTCGGCATCGGGTCAGCCGAATAGCGGATGCTGCTCATGCGGGTCGGATCCCAAAGGGATTCGCTCATGACGACGATGACATCCGCCTGACGGCCCGAGAAAAAGGAGGCCGGCAGCAGATCGGTTTGCATGTCGGTGATCGCGACCTTGCTGTAGCCATCGGGTGCAGCGACGTTGGCCATCGGCACGTTGAAGGCGAAGGCGAGCAGGAAGCCGTTGTGGCGATAGTTTTCCTTCTGGTCCCACATCATCGGCACGATTTTCAGCCGATCGCGCAAGGCCGAGTAGGTCATCGGATCCATCAGCGACGCGAAGCCGGCGAGCAGCGGAATGGCAAGCGCAGCCCGAACTCCTCGGCCTGTCAGATTGAGGCGCGGGAAGACCTTCCGGCTCTTCCAGATGAGCGCGACAAAGGCCGCAACGGCAACAAGGCCGCCAATTGCAAGTGCGACTGCCTTCATCGGTTCTGCGGCGACCATGGCCGGCAGGAGCTGCAGGATCTGGCGACCAAAGAGAAGGTCGCTGGGGAAGAGCGGATCCGACAGGAAAAGCTGCTTCTGGCCTGAGAAGAAAGCGGGCAGGAGGGTCAGCGGGGCGATGAGAAGTGTCGACTGATAAGCCTTGCCGATGATCGCATCGGCAAAGGCGAGTATCAGGAATACGATGCCGACTGCCACCAGACCCGGCCGGTTCGACGCCGTCATGTATTCAACCACATCGACCATAGTGCCGCGCGCCAAAATCTCGCTCAGGAAGACGATGGCGGCGGCAATAAGCCCGGTGTTTATCAGCTGGATCGCAAATTGGATGATCGAAGAGCCGCCGATTTCGCGCTCGCGCAGGACGCCGACGGCGCTAACGACATTTGCGATTCGCGATTTCGGGCTGGTTTGGACCACGTCGAACTCCAGGTCATGGAAGGGTGTCATGAAAGGTTCGCATAGGTGTCACATAAGCGTCATGAATGCTACATGAACCGCGACATATGAGCTTAAGTTCCCGGTGTTCTCCGCGGTTTGGTTAGTGTCGGGCCCGCCTGGAGCCCGCCTTCGAAAGAAGCAGCGTTGCGAACCGTCCGGCGAGCCGCTAAATCGGTTTCATGAGCGAAACAAAGAAGATCTCAGACGTCCTGCGCATTGCGGTGGCACAGTTCAATCCTGTTGTTGGCGATGTCGTCGGCAATCTGGCCAAGGCGCGTGCGGCGCGTGCGGATGCGGCCGGGCAGGGGGCTGACCTGGTCTTGCTGACGGAGCTCTTCATATCCGGCTATCCGCCCGAAGATCTCGTCCTGAAGCCGTCTTTCCTGAAAGCCTGCCTGCAGGCTGTCGAGGCGCTTGCAGCTGATACGGCCGATGGCGGACCGGGCGTTATCGTCGGCTTTCCGCGCCTGGGCGAGAAAGGCCGGCACAATTCCGTCGCGATCCTCGATGGTGGCAAGATCCTCGCCTTCCGCGACAAGATCGATCTACCGAATTATGGCGAATTCGACGAGAAGCGCGTCTTCGTCGAAGGCGAAATGCCGGGGCCCGTGAATTTCCGCGGTGTGCGGATTGGCGTGCCGATCTGCGAGGAGATCTGGAACGATCTCGGTGTCTGCGAGACGCTTGCCGAGACGGGCGCCGAAATCCTGCTCGTGCCGAACGGCTCGCCCTATTATCGCGGCAAGGTCGATATCCGTCATCAGGTGGCGCTGCGCCAGGTGATCGAGACAGGCCTTCCTCTTGTGTTTGCCAACCAGCTCGGCGGTCAGGACGAACTCGTTTTCGATGGTGCGAGCTTTGCCTTCAACGGTGACAAGTCGCTTGCCTTCCAGATGAGCCAGTTCGAGGAGACGCTGTCGGTCACGACCTGGAAGCGGACCGCGGATGGCTGGCGCTGCGATCAGGGGCCGATGTCGCGCATTCCGGAAAAGGAAGAGGCCGACTACCGCGCCTGCGTTCTGGGCTTCCGGGATTATGTCAACAAGAACGGCTTCAAGAGCGTCGTGCTCGGGCTCTCCGGTGGTATCGATTCCGCCATCTGTGCGGCGATCGCGGTGGACGCGCTTGGCGAGGAGCGGGTTCGCACGATCATGTTGCCTTACCGATATACTTCTCAGGAAAGCTTTGCCGATGCCGAAGCCTGCGCCAAGGCACTCGGCTGCCACTACGATATCGTGCCGATCCAGGACCCGGTCGAAGGGTTTCTCTCGTCGCTGTCCGACATGTTCGAGGGGACCGAGAGCGGCATTACCGAAGAGAACCTGCAGAGCCGGACGCGCGGCACGATCCTGATGGCGATCTCCAACAAGTTCGGCTCCATGGTCGTGACGACCGGCAACAAGTCCGAGATGTCGGTGGGTTATGCCACGCTCTACGGCGACATGAATGGCGGCTTCAATCCGATCAAGGACCTCTACAAGATGCAGGTCTATGCGCTTTCTGCCTGGCGCAACGAAAACGTACCGCCCGGTGCGCTCGGCCCTTCCGGCGAGGTGATCCCTGCCAATATTCTCTCCAAGGCACCGTCAGCGGAGCTTCGTCCGAACCAGACCGACCAGGACTCGCTGCCTCCCTATCCCGTGCTTGACGACATTCTCGAATGCCTGGTCGAAAAGGAGATGGGCGTTGATGAGATCGTCGCGCGTGGCCATGACATTGCGACCGTTCACCGGGTCGAGCATCTGCTCTACCTCGCCGAATACAAGCGGCGGCAGTCGGCACCGGGCGTGAAGATCACCAAGAAGAATTTCGGACGCGATCGCCGCTATCCGATCACGAACCGGTTCCGGGATCGATAAGAGTGTCGATTGAGAACCGCGACGCCCGGGCTGCTTTGCCTGATTTCACGACGGAAGAGCGCAGCTATATCTTTGCTGTCGGAGCGCATGACAATCAGGATAGCGGGCTGTACCGGACGCTCTCAAGCGCAGCCTACTTCCTGCCTTCGATGGCGATCGGCTGTTACGGTCTGTGGGAGGGGAGCTTCAAGATGCTCGGCATCGGCTTCCTCACGCTGATCGTCAGCTTGATCTGGGGTTTCTACACCGAATGGCGCAATGCTCACATTGAGCAGACGGGCCGGACGATCTTCGCCAAACTGCGCCAGGCGATGGAAAATCGCTCAGGTGCTGATTGATTCTTCCAAGGAGACCATGATGCGCAGTTCGGTCGAGATCTACGATATGACGACCCGAGAATGCGAGGTCGTCTGGCAGACGGATGACCTCGTCGAGGCGCCCAACTGGTCGCGCGATGGCGAGTTTCTGGTCATCAACGGCGATGGTCTGCTTTATGCGTTGCCGCTCGATGAAGACGATCCCGAACCGGAACTGATCGACACGGGTTTTGCCGTGCGTCTCAACAATGATCACGGGATCTCGCCGGATGGCGCCTCGATCGCTTTCTCCGACCATACGCTCTTCGGCAAGTCCTGCATCTATCTGCTGGGTGATGGTGACGACGAGCCGCGCCAGGTCACCGACAAAATGCCATCCTACTGGCACGGCTGGTCGCCGGACGGTAAGGAGCTTGCCTATTGCGGCGAGCGCAACGGCGCCTTCGATATCTATACCATCTCGACCAAGGGCGGGGCCGAGCGGCGGCTGACGAACGGCGAAGGGCACAATGATGGTCCCGATTATACGCCTGATGGTCAGTGGATCTATTTCAACTCCAGCCGGACCGGCACCATGCAGATCTGGCGCATGCGCATCGATGGCAGCGACCTGCAGCAGCTGACCTCAGACGGTTATGGTGACTGGTTCCCGCATCCCTCTCCGGATGGGAAGAAGGTGCTCTTCCTCTCCTACGATGCCGATGTCGAAGGCCATCCGCGCGACAAGCAGGTACGGCTTCGGTTGATGGATGCCGATGGCGGCAATGTCGAAACACTCATCGAGTTCTTCGGCGGTCAGGGCTCGATCAATGTGCCGAACTGGGCGCCGGACGGATCGGCTTTCGCCTTTGTCCGCTACTTCCCGGTCGAGGCCTGAGCCTGTCGCATTCGGGTCTGTCCCGCTGCTGGTTCTTGCGGTATTGATCCTAAGTCAGGTGCTTGCCGTTAGGTGAGAGAATCGGGAAGCCGGCGAAAATCCGGCACGTGCCCAACGCTGTGAGGCGGACTTGATGCGCAAGGGGAAACCCGGCCACTGGAGCGATCCGGGAAGGCGCGCATCCTGGATGATGCCCAGTCAGAAGACCGGCCTGGCGAGATAGACCTTTCCCGCGTGGACGGCGGGTGGTTGCGCATTGTGGGGATTACGATGCACGACAGACCGAACGAGTTGCTCGTCCGGACGGCGCCTTTCGCCGATCAGGATAAACAGGCCGTCTACCGGGCCATTCACACGCGACGCGATGTCCGCGACCAGTTCCTTTCCGATCCGCTGCCGGACGATCTGGTGCGCCGGCTGCTTGAGGCAGCCCATGCCGCACCCTCCGTGGGCTTCATGCAGCCATGGAGTTTCCTGATGATCCGCTCTGCTCGAAAGCGCGAGGCGATCTGGCAGGCGTTCCGACGGGCGAACGAAGAGGCGGAGGCGATGTTTCCGGTCGAGCAGCGCGACGCCTATCGATCGCTGAAGCTGGAAGGCATCCGCAAGGCGCCGCTTAACATCTGCGTCACCTGCGATCCGGATCGTGCGGGGCCTGTCGTGCTCGGACGCACCCATGATCCCAGGATGGACGCTTTCTCGACTGTCTGCGCCATCCAGAATCTCTGGCTTGCCGCCCGTGCGGAAGGGGTCGGGCTCGGCTGGGTCAGTATTTTCCACGAATCGGAGGTGAAGGCGCTCCTTGGCATTCCGGAGCGGATCCAGATCATTGGCTACCTCTGCCTCGGCTATGTCGACGAACTCTATGCGACGCCGGAGCTTGAGGTAAAGGGATGGCGCAAGCGAATGCCGCTCGACGATTTGATCTTCGAGGAGAGCTGGGGGCAGATCGCGGAACGGCCGATCACTCCTGCAGCGGCTGTGGACCTGATGTCGCCGGGTTCCTGAGATCGATCGTTCCCTTGTCGGAAGGGAGGAAGGCAGGGCCAACGCGGCGGACGTTGAGGCTGGCCTCATCCAGTACGCGCTCCGTAGCAGGCACCGTTGCTGACGCAGCCTCTCGTTTTTCCGGTGAAACTTCGATGACGGACGACTGGTAATCGGGAACGGCCGGACGCGGCGTCATGCGCTGGTGGTATTGCTGCAGGTTGCAGGCGCAGGCGGGTTCCGCGTCGCTGCGCCGGTTGCGGTAGAGGAAGGCGTTGGGCAGATCGCGATAGGGGCGGCCGCTGACTGCCGAGATCATGTCCACGGTTTCGCTGCGTTCCGGCGCGTGGAAAAACAGCTCCGTCTCCGTGCCTGGACACATCTGCTGACATTGCGCCGCATCGCGGGCGAAGTTCATTGCCGAGGTATGTGACGAGATCGGGAAGAAACCGCCATCGCAGGTACGCACACACAGCGTGCGGACATTGCCGGTAGGCATCATGCTCATCGGCGGGGGCGAAGCGGAATAGGCGGCCTCGGCTGCCCGGTCCGGGCGATAGGGTTCCGCCAGCGTGTCGAGATATGGAATGCGCTCGGCGTCCTCCGGATAAGCCGCTTGATCCGGTCCACAGCCATTCGCCTCAAGTGCTGTGACCAGGGCTGCTCGCGCATCCTCGACACGGCTTTCGCGCAGATCGGAAAGTCTTGCTGCCAGGATGTCGCGATTGGCCTCCATGCGGGAGATTGCCGATGCCAGATCGCTGCAGTCATTGCCGCCATCGGGGCGGATCTGAACAATGGAGGAGGTCAGGCAGCGCAGCCGCCGCTGATCCTGGCGCGCCTTGCGCAGCTCGAGGTTCTGCTGGGCTATGGCGCTGGCATAGCTGTTGATTTCAGGCGACTGTCCGCCCTGTTCCACCAGAACCAGCCTGTCGCGCAGCCGCTCGCAGAGCGCCGAGGCCTCAGCCCCGTTCGGCAGCGCGCTGCCAAGGGCGATCAGCAAGGCGATGGAACTGACTATCCTGCTCGGCACATTCGGATCCCAGTTGTCGTTTACAAGGCATAATACGACCCTTGTGATCTGAAGATAGCCGAGTGCCGGCCAAATGAAAATGACGGATGCCGTGGCGGATGCGCGAGCGGCCATCCGCCACGTCTTTCGTCAGGCGGCCTGTGCTGCCGTCAGGGTCATCGGCGCTTCAAGCACGCTGCCGTCGATGGCGGCCACCGTTTTCATTCGATCGAGCAGATCCTGCGACACCTCCCAGGAGACCGCCACCGCCTGGACCACGCCGATCCGCTGTGGCTCGCCGATCCGGATGCCCGGGCAGCCCATGCGTTTGAACATGCGCTCCAGGAAGACGTCGGTGACGGTGACAATGTGGCTGAGACCAGATGCAAGGCCCAGTTCGCCCACGCCACACATCAGTTCGGCTGCCGCGATCGTCACCTGGTTGCTCGCCCGGTCCTGGGAAATCCCCGGATCGATACAGAAGCGACTGGATTCCCAAACTGCGGCGCTGCGGATTTGTGGTCCATCACCGAGGAGGATGGGAAAGGTGTCGTCGAGCATGTTGGGGCCGAGCGTCGGCAGGAGGCGCAATGACCCACGCAGTCTTCCCTCGTCGCCATAGGACAGGACATAGAGAGGGTTGGCTCGGTCGTAGTCGTCGATCTCCCAGGCGTCACGCACCTGGACTTCCCAGCCCAAAAGGTCATGGAATACCCGCTTTCTCAGCCTGTGCATCGCGTCGATATCGGCGGGAAACTGATTGCGACGCGTGCCGTTGATGATCCTGATCATGCTTTGCTCCTTCTTGCAGAACGGAACAGGCAGCATGCGTTGCAGGGGGACGCGCTAAAACTGGCGGTGGCGCCAGCTTCATGAAATACAATCTATGATATCGTGATGCGATTTGCCCTAATCACGGGAACTTGGCTCTACGAGCCGCGGGATCAGGCCACGCCAGACGGCTTCCGCGACAGCTTGTGCATTGTTGACGACGTCGAGTTTCTCGCGCGCATTGGCCATGAAATGGCGGATAGTGCGCTCGGAAATGCCGAGAATGACGGCCGTTTCCCAATAGCTCTTGCCAGCGGCGATCCAGGCCAGCGTTTCCCGTTCGCGGCGGGTGAGAGGACGGGCGCGAGCCGCTTCCAATTGTGCATCGGTGGACGCTCTGGCCAGGCGCGCATTGAGCAGGGTGCCGAGGCTCAGCATGTCGCGGTCATGGGCGCGACGCCAAGCGGACAGAGCCTCCGGAGTAGAGGTGAACTCGACCAACAGGCAGCTTTGGCGTCCCGGCAGCGGATAGCCGATGATCCTTTGGTCGCGATTTACGCTTCGCTGCCATGACGTAAGCTCGATGGGTTCGAGCCCGGCAAGGAGGCTGGCGACCTGTTGAAAAGCCGCTCTGCGGTTGAGCAAGCGCGCCAGGTGATGCGGGTTTCGTCGGTGGCTATCCGAGATGTTGTGAGGCCGCACGCGTGCGCTCGCGATCATTCCATTGAGATAAGTGATCCGGCCCGTCCGGTAAGCGCTCTGAAGCCTGGATAAGAAGTCTCCGGGATCAGGCGTCTCCTGCCGATCCAGCCACTCCAGGAGATCGAAATACGCGTCTGACAGCCCCATCAACAATACCCAGCATTTCAAGGGGCGCAGTGTCGGGGCTACCGCTTTGGCTTGTCCAGATGGCAAATTTCGCCAAAGCAAGCGGCAAACCGTTTGCCGCTCGCAAAAGCTTCTTCAGACTGCCGGCTGCGAGGCTTCCACGACGGCAAGCGCCGCCATGTTGACGACGCCGCGCGAGGTGACCGAGGTCGACAGCACGTGGGCGGGCAGGGCGGCACCGAGGAGGATCGGGCCGACATGCAGCGCGTCCATCATCATGCGGACGATGCCGAGCGAAATGTTCGCGGCATCGAGGTTAGGGAAGACGAGGAGGTTCGCTTCACCGGTCAGCGTGCTGTCCGGCATGGCGCGTTTGCGTAGAACTTCCGAAAGCGCCGAGCCGCCCTGCATCTCACCGTCGACTTCGAGGTCCGGTGCGGCAGCTCGGATGATTTCCAGCGCCCGGCGCATCTTCGAGGCGCTGGCGGACGGCCGCGAGCCGAAGTTCGAATGCGATAGCAGCGCTGCCTTCGGCGCGATGCCGAAGCGACGGATTTCCTGGGCTGCCAGCATCGTCATTTCGGCGATCTCTTCGGCACTCGGGTCGTCGGTGACGAAGGTGTCGGTGAAGAAGATCGCGCCGCGCTGCGAGATCAGCAGGCTCAAGCCCGAATAGTCGCGCACGCCGGCGCGCTTTCCGATGATCTGGCGAACGTCGCGCACGTGGCGGTCGAAACGGCCTTCGACGCCGCAGATCAGCGCATCGGCATCACCGCGCTTCACGGCCAGCGCACCGATCACGGTCGTGTTGGTGCGGACGATCGTGCGAGCCGCTTCCGGGTTAATGCCGGCTCGGCCAACGAGGGCGAAGTAGTCATCGACATAGTCGCGGTAGCGCGGATCGTCTTCCGGGTTGACCAGCTGGAAATCGGTGCCCGGGCGGATGCGCAGGCCATAGCGCTTCAGGCGGGTCTCGATGATCTGCGGGCGGCCGATCAGGATCGGTTCGCCGATGCCGTCTTCGAGCAGCACCTGGGCGGCACGCAGCACGCGCTCGTCTTCGCCTTCCGAGAAGATCACACGCTTCTTGGTCGCCGTCTTCGCTGCCGCGAAGATTGGCTTCATCACGAAGCCGGAGCGGAAGACGAAGCGGTTCAGCTGGTCGAGATAGGTGTCGAAATCGGCGATCGGGCGGCGGGCGACGCCGCTGTCGGCCGCAGCCTTGGCGACAGCCGGGGCGATGCGCAGGATGAGGCGCGGATCGAAAGGCGAGGGGATGAGATAATCGGGGCCGAAGGTCGGCGTTTCGCCGGTATAGGCCTTGGCGGCCACTTCCGAGACTTCCTCGCGGGCGAGCGCTGCAATCGCGCGCACTGCCGCCATCTTCATTTCTTCGTTGATCGTGGTTGCGCCACAGTCGAGCGCGCCGCGGAAGATATAGGGGAAGCAGAGGACGTTGTTGACCTGGTTCGGGAAGTCCGAGCGGCCGGTGCAGATCATCGCGTCCGGACGGGCAGCGCGTGCCTCTTCCGGCATGATCTCGGGCTTCGGGTTTGCCAGTGCCATAATCAGCGGCTTCGGCGCCATGCGGGCGAGCAGCTCCGGCTTCAGGACGCCGGCGGCCGAGAGGCCGAGGAAGACGTCGGCATCGTCGATGCTTTCGGAAAGGGCGCGCTTGTCGGTTTCCTGGGCGTAGACTTCCTTCCAGGGATCCATCAGCTCGTTGCGGCCCTTGTAGACGAGGCCCTCGATGTCGTGCACCCAGATGTTCTCGCGCTTGGCGCCGAGAATGACGAGCAGGTTGAGGCAGGCGAGAGCTGCAGCACCAGCGCCGGAGGCGACGATCTTAACGTCCTCGATCTGCTTGCCGGCGAGTTCGAGGCCGTTCAGGATGGCGGCTGCGACGATGATTGCCGTGCCGTGCTGGTCATCGTGGAAGACAGGGATGTTCATCTTCTCGCGAAGCTGATCCTCGACCTGGAAGCATTCAGGCGCCTTGATGTCTTCAAGGTTGATGCCGCCGAAGGTCGGCTCCAATGCCGAGATGGTGGAGACCATCTGGTCGACACCGGGAGCATCGATCTCGATATCGAATACATCTATGCCGGCGAATTTCTTGAAGAGGACGGCCTTGCCTTCCATGACGGGCTTGGAGGCAAGCGGTCCGATATTGCCGAGGCCGAGAACGGCCGTGCCGTTGGAGATGACGGCGACGAGGTTGGAGCGTGCCGTGTAGTCATCGGCGGCTGCCGGATCGTCCTTGATGGCGAGACAGGGGGCGGCGACGCCGGGCGAATAGGCAAGGGCCAGATCGCGCTGGTTGCCGAGTGGCTTGGTGGCCTGAATCTCCAGTTTCCCGGGACGGGGATAGCGGTGATAGAAAAGCGCCTGTTCGTCGAGATCAGCGGTCGGGTTTGCAACTTGCGGCTTGTTCTTGTCCTGAGAAGTCATCGGTTCACCGGCAATTCCTGTCTTCACTTACTCCTTGTCGTCATACACGAATTGGCCGCGAGTGGTAGACTTTAGTTCCGTGATCCCCTGTCCGCGCGGAATGCATGGGCGAACCGGCGATCCGCCGAAAATCTTCCGATGTCATCTTCCTGAAACACGAGTCTGATTTAGCGCTGGTCAGACAGCGAAGAGGATCGTGCCGTGGAAGACGCCAGCGAAACACGCCATTTCAGGACCCTGTTTATCTCGGACGTCCACCTCGGATCGAAAGCCGCCAAGACCGACTTTCTCCTGCATTTCCTGCGCACGCACGAGGCCGACACCATCATACTGGTCGGAGATATCGTCGATGGCTGGCGTCTGAAGCGCAGCTGGTACTGGCCGCAGTCCTGCAATGACGTGGTGCAGAAGCTGCTGCGCAAGGCGCGCAAGGGTACGCGTATCGTTTACATCCCCGGCAATCACGATGAATTCATGCGCGACTTCCCGGGCATTCACTTCGGCGGCATCGAAGTCGCGCAGCGCATCGTGCACGAGATGGCTGATGGCAAGAAATATCTGGTTCTGCACGGCGACGAGTTCGACGTCGTGGTGCGCAATGCCCGCCTGCTCGCCTATCTCGGGGACTGGGCCTATGACACGGCGATTGCGATCAATGTCATTCTGGCAGCCGTCCGCCGCCGGCTCGGCATGCCCTACTGGTCGTTCTCGGCCTGGGCCAAGCTGCAGGTCAAGCATGCGGTGAACTTCATCGGCGAGTTCCAGCGGGTGGTGGCCGACGAGGCCCGTCGCGCCGAAGTCGATGGTGTCATCTGCGGCCACATCCATCACGCTGTCATGGAAGACATCGACGGGATCCACTACGTCAACACCGGCGACTGGGTCGAGAGCTGCACGGCGATTGCTGAGCACCCGGATGGCCGTCTGGAACTGATCTCGTGGAGCCACAAGGTCAGCGAGGCGCCGGCCGGCAAGCGGGCGAGCAAGCTGGTGCCGATTCTCTTGCCGAAGCCCCTTTCGGAACCGTCCCAGGACGACGGCGTGCGCGCCGCCTGACGCGATCTCTGTTGCAAAGCGGTCATGACTGCGTGCAATCGGGCGGGAAAACGCAATTAACATTTCGCAAAGGATTTCTTCGCGGACACCGATGGTTATAGTGTGCAGCCATCTGTCACGTGATTTGCGGATCCGGATCATCCCGGCGCGAATTTGGAAGTAGTCGCCACTTTGAGTCCGGTTGAGCCCGAAAACGCCCGTATCGAGATCGAGGAACAGCCGGACGGCAACGGTCGGATGATCCGACTTGCCGGTCGCTGGAAAAACAACAGCCTGAGCTCGATGATCAAATCGGCCGGTCCGCTGGTGGATTCCGGTGCGACGGGCCGTGAGACGATCGATCTCGACGGCGTTTCCGACATGGATACCGCGGGTGCCTGGCTGATCCGTCGTTTCGTTACGGAGCGGCGCGCCGGCGGAGGCTCGGTCGAGATCGTCGGCGGCACGCCCGGTATGCGCGAGCTGATCGAAGCGCTTCCCGAAAGAGTGACCGCACCAGAAAAGCCCGTCGACCATCGCAGCCGCTTCGAACGGGTTTTCGAACCGGTCGGACGCGTAACGGTCAGCCTCTGGGGCGATACGGTCGCGATGATGTTCGTTCTGGGCTCCGCCGTTCGTGGCGCGCAGACCAAGCTTGGACGCGGTTCCGGCGTGTCGCCGGCCTCCGTGGTCAACCAGCTCGACCATATGGGGGTGAGGGCGGTGCCGATCATCGTCCTCATGTCCTTCCTGATCGGCGCGATCATCGCGCAGCAGGGCGCCTTCCAGCTTCGCTATTTCGGCGCGGAAGTCTTCGTCGTCGATCTCGTCGGCATTCTGCAATTGCGCGAAATCGGCGTGCTCCTGACCGCGATCATGATCGCCGGCCGTTCGGGGAGCGCGATCACCGCAGAAATCGGGTCGATGAAGATGCGCGAGGAAATCGACGCGCTGAAGGTCATCGGCCTCAACCCGATCGGCGTCCTTGTCTTTCCGCGGCTTGTGGCCCTGACCATCGCCCTGCCGCTCCTCACGATCGTTGCCAATTTCTCGGCGCTTTACGGTGCCGCTGTCGTGGCCTGGGCCTATTCCGGAATCACCTTCGACGTCTTCATCACGCGCCTGCATGAAGCGGTCGACTATTCGACGCTCGCGACCGGGATGATCAAGGCGCCGTTCATGGCGCTGATCATCGGCATCATTGCGGCTGTCGAAGGCATGAAGGTCGGCGGCAGCGCCGAATCGCTCGGCCGGCATGTCACCGCCTCGGTGGTCAAGTCCATCTTCGTTGTCATTCTCGTGGACGGGCTCTTTGCCATGTTCTACGCAGCCATCGATTTCTAAGGGAGGGCCAGATGATTTCCACGTCCTCCGAAAAGCGCGAAGCCATCCTGTCGGTGAAGGATCTCACCGTCGGTTTTGGCGATAAGATCGTTCTCGACAAACTCAATCTGGACATTTACCGGGGCGAAATTCTCGGCTTCGTCGGGGCATCGGGTGCGGGTAAGTCGGTCCTGATGCGCACCGTTCTCCGGCTTCTGCCGCGGCGCTCCGGCACGATCGAGATCCTCGGTGCGGATTACGATGCGGTCGACGACGCACAACGCATGGCGCTTGATACGCGCCTAGGGGTTCTTTTTCAGCACGGCGCCCTATTTTCTTCATTGACCGTGAAGGAAAATATCCAGCTGCCGATGCGAGAATATCTGGACCTGCCGCAATGGCTGATGGATGAGCTCGCTTATCTGAAAATCGAACTGGTCGGCCTTCATCCCGATGCAGCAGACAAGTATCCATCGGAACTGTCCGGCGGCATGATCAAGCGCGCGGCGCTTGCGCGTGCCCTGGCGCTCGATCCCGATCTCGTCTTCCTCGACGAGCCGACATCCGGTCTCGACCCGATCGGGGCCGCCGAATTCGATGAACTGATCGCACAACTGCGCGATACGCTCGGATTGACCGTCTATATGGTGACCCACGATCTCGACAGCCTCTTCTCCGTCTGCGACCGTATCGCAGTGCTCGGTCAGAAGAAGGTTCTGGTCGAGGGCACGCTGGACGACATGCTCGCCTTCGATGATGCGTGGGTTCAATCCTATTTCCGGGGCAAGCGTGCCCGTTCCATTCCCCGGCCGGAGCAATCCGCCGGACATCCGGTAGAGTGAGCCATGGAAACCAAAGCCAATTACGCGATCGTCGGTTTTTTCACGATGCTGGTCATCGGGGCCGCCTTCGGGTTTGTCTATTGGATGGCCGAATACGGAAGGGGCGGAGAGATGGCGCCGCTTGCGATCCGCATCCCGGGCTCCGCCAACGGTCTGAGCATCGGTTCGCCGGTGCGCTTCAACGGCATCTCCGTCGGTTCGGTGCGCAATCTCTACATCGACAACGAGGACCCGAACTTCTCCGTCGCCTTCACGGAGGTGCGCGCTGATGCACCCGTGACATCGGGAACGCGAGCCGTTCTTGAGATTCAGGGTTTGACCGGTGCGGCTTATGTCGAGCTTTCCGGCGGCGGACCGGGTTCGGGCGACGCGATCCTGCAGCGGGCGCTCGATACCGGTGAACCAGCCATTCTGACAGCCGACCAGTCGAGCGTGACCAATCTTCTCTCCACTGCCGACCGCATCCTTCAGCGCGCCGATGGCGCCGTTGCCGAATTGCAGGGCTTTATTGAGGATGCGCGGACACCGCTGACGAACACCGTGCGCAACGCCGAGACCTTTTCGAAGTCGCTCGCCGACAATGCCCAGGGTATCGATCAATTCCTGCAGAGTGTCAGCGCCCTTTCCGATTCCGTTTCCGGCCTGTCCGGCCGTCTCGACTCGACATTGTCAGCCGCTGAAGATCTGTTCAGGGCGCTCAACTCCGACAAGATCGATCAGATCCTGACCAATACCGAGCAGGCAACCGCGAGCTTCGCGGAAGCCTCGAAGAGCATCGGACCTGCGATCGACAGCTTCCGCGAGACTGCCGACACTTTCCAGCGCTTCGGCAACAATGCCGATCAGACGCTTGAAAAGGTCTCCAGTCTGATCGATGCAGTGGATAGCCAGAAGATTGGCCGGGTGGTCGACGATGTCTCTGTTGCAACGGCTGATGCGCGTGAGGCGATTGCCGGCTTCCGGGATCTGTCGACCAGCATCACCGGTCGCAAGGACGATATCGACCGTGCGATCGACGATTTCACGCAGCTTGCGAACCGCTTGAACACCTCGTCCGAGCAGGTTGACGGGATCCTTAGGAAGGTTGATGCGTTCCTTGGCTCCGGGGACGCAAATTCGCTGAGCGTCGAAGCCCGAAAGACGCTCGAGGCCATCCGATTGACCGCCGAAAATCTCAACTCTCAGATCGGACCGATCGCCGCCAATCTGCAGCGCTTCTCGGCTACGGGCCTGCGCGATATCCAGACACTGGTCAACGATACGCGCAACACCGTTCGCGGATTGAACGACGCGATCACCAATTTCGACCAGGATCCGCAGCGCCTGCTCTTCGGCGGCGATACGGTCAAGGAATTCGACGGACGGACACGCCGATGACGAGCAGCACCGAAAAGGACGACAGCATGGACAGGATCGGCGTGAAGCGGGTGGCGGGCGTGACACGGTTCCGGCGGCTGCTTCTGGCCTCGGTGCTCGTGCCGGGCCTGGGCCTTGGCCTTGCGGCCTGTGGCTCGAAAGCGAACAATGACACATTTGATCTGACTGCTTCCGTGAGCGAGGTGGCAACATCTGCCAGCGCCCGCAACCGGCAGCTTCTGGTGGCCGATCCGTCGGCGCTCAAGGCGCTCGACAGCGAGCAGATCCTGGTGCGCGTATCCGGCGCCGAGATCCGCTATCTGTCGCAGTCGCAGTGGAGCGACCGCCTCACGCGCGTTGTTCAGTCCAAACTCGTGGTCGCCTTCGAAAACACCGGGCGCCTCGGTGGCGTCGGACGGCCGGGGCAGGGACTGGCGATCGACTTCCAGCTGATCACCGATGTGCGTGCCTTCGAAATCTCTGCCGAGGGAACGGATCGCGGCGTCGTGGAGATCTCGGCCAAGCTGCTCAACGACCGCAATGGCACCGTCAAGGCGCAGCGTGTTTTCCGCGCCGAAGTGCCGTCCTCCGGCTCGGACAATGCGGCTTACGTCGCGGCACTCGACCGTGCTTTCGCCCGCGTGACGGCCGACATCGTTGCCTGGACGCTGCAATCGATCTGACCGACGACAATTCCATTTCAGCCGACCAAAAGAAAACCCCGGATCAATGATCCGGGGTTTTTCCGTTTTGCACATCGGAGCCGGATGGCCGGCTCCGATCTTATCATCAGTTGAAGCGGCCGGCCGCGTGGGCGAGCATGGTGTAGACCTTGCCCGTGTCCGAGGTCAGGTAGGACTGGGTAATCGACTTGTCGCGGTCGGTGCGGGCCACGTCCGAAAGCAATTTCTCGAAATCGGCGATGTAGCGGTCCACGGCGACGCGGAATTCCGGCTCGCGGTCGTACTTGCGCTTGATCTCGTCGAAGGTCTGCTGGCCCTTCAGCGTGTAGAGGCGACGGGTGAAGATGTCGCGCTCACCGCGCTGGTAGCGGCGCCACAGATCGACCGAGGCGTCGTGGTCGATGGCACGGGCGATGTCGACGGAGAGCGAGTTCAGCGATTCGACCATGTGACGCGGATTGCGGGTGTCACCCTGGCGGGCCGGCTGGCTTTCGGCGACCGGGCGCTGCGGAGCAGGGGCCGGGCGGGTCGGAGCAGCTTCCTGCGGCTCTTCACGCGAGGCACCGCGCAGCAGATCGCTGATCCAGCCACCGCCTTCGGCGCGTGTCGTGGCCGTGCTCTGCTGGCCATAGGCTTCGGTTGCCAGGCTGCCGCGCAGGCCGAGGGTCTCGGTCTGGCGCACCGGCGGCTGTGGCTGCGGTGCGGGTGCTGCAGCTGGCTGGCGACGGACCGGTTCAGGCTGGGCTTCGGCCAGGCGGCGGGCGACCGGCTCGGAGATTTCCAGCGTCTGGCTGGTACGGCCGACGAGCTGGGAGATGTCCTGCAGCGCCTTGATCTGCTCGGCCACGGCGCGGCGCATCTGGGCAGCACTTTCCTTGGCTTCCTCGGGCAGGTCGAAGGCGCCGCGCTTCAGCTCGTTGCGGGTCAGGTCGAGTTCCTTGCGGATATCGACGGCCGAGCGACGGATCTCGTCGGTAGCACCGGTGAAGCGGGAAACGGCCTCGCTGACGGCTTCCTGCATGGCCTGGCGGAGGGCAGCGGCTGCCCCTTCCGACTTGCGGCCGGCTTCGCCGAGCAGGTGGTCGATATCGTTGAGCGAGACTGCCAGTCCGCCACGCAGGCGGTTTGCCAGTTCGCCGGAACGCTTCTCGGCCTCGGTCAGCGTCTTGTCGATGGAAACCTGCGCTTCCTGTTCGGCAGACAGCAGAGCGTTGCGCATGTTGGCGGCGGTGATCTGCGCCTTCTTCTCGGTCTCGCCAAGCATCTGTCCGACGTCGGAGAACGAGGCCTGGACGCTGTCACGCATGGTGGCAGCCGTCGACTGGGCGCGCTTCTCTGTCTCGCCGAGGATTTGGCCGATATCGGAGAAGGAGGCCTGGACGCTCTGGCGCAGGTTGCCGGCCATCTGGCCTGAGCGCTCTTCGGCGCGATCGAAGGCGGTCTCGACCATCTTGCCGAGGGTCTGCATCGTCGTTTCGATCTCTTCCGAGCGCTTGACGAGGCCGATCGAGAGATCGCGGAGAGCCTGCTGGCGTTCTTCGAGCGTGCCCACGAGGTTCGACTGGGCGGCTGAGAGAAGTTCGGAGGCCTTGCCCAGCACCTGGGTGTGGTCGCCGAAGCGGCTGACGATCGACGATACCTGCTGCAGCGTCTCGCCGGAGACGGCAGTCAGGCGGCCGAGCTTGTCGTCGAGCAGGCGGTTCGAGGTCGAGAGCATGTCGGTTGCCTGGTTCGCCGTTTCGCTGAAACGGTTTGCCGTCGCACCGAGGCGGCTGTCGAGCGAGCCGATGCTCTGGACCGCCTGGTCGATCATCGTGGACAGGCCGACATTGCTGTCGCCGAGGCGCTCGATGAGCTGCGAGGCACTGGCAACGAGGTTCTGTTCGGCATTGCCGAGCGTCGCGACAGCGCGGTCGGTGCGCTGGTTGATCGCGTCGACGAGGGCTGCATTTTCGGCGCGCAGGCGCTCTGCGCTCTGTTCGGCTGCCGCAGCGATCTGCTCAGCGGCTGCACGGCCGGTCTCGGCATAGGAGGCGACCACGGGGGCTGCCTTCTCGTCGATGAGGCGCGATAGTTCGGCCGAGCGTGTCGAGAGCATGGAGTTCAGCTCGCGGGTGCGGTCGTCGAGCACCGAGCGGATCGAATTGCCGCGGGCTTCCAGCGCCTTCTCCACCGCGTTCATGGTGGTGGCGAGTTCCTGGGTATTGCCTGAAATCGCGTCGCGGATGGAGTTGCCGCGCGCCTCGAGTGCCTTTTCTGCCTCGTTCATGGCAGCGGCGAGTTCCTGTGTGTTGCCGGAAATCGCGTCACGGATGGCGGCTGCGCGTTGTTCCAGCGTGGTGCTGACTTCGCCAAGCGTACCCGAAAGGTTGGCCACCTGGGCGCTGACCAGCGCTTCTGCCTGGTTCACCTTGTTGCTGATGACATCGCCGGCCTGCGAGAAGGTTTCGGCGATCGTCGCAGCCTGTCCGGCGAGGCGGTTCTGGGTGTCGGTGATGCGCCGTGCGAGATCCTCCGAGCGCTCCTCGACCGTGCGGTTGAGTTCGGCGCTGCGTTCGCCGATCTGCTCGGCAAACTGCGAGGTGGTGGCCGCCAAGCGATCGACCGAGCGCTGGGCTTCGGCATCGAGGTCGCGGGCAGCGTCGGTAACGGCGCTGCGCAGTGCGGTTGCGAGACCGGCTGCCTTACCTTCGATGGTGCGATTGACGTTTTCGAGGCCGATATTGAGGGCGCGGTCCATGGTCGCCAGGCGCTCTTCGATGACAGGCGTGCGGCTGTCGAAGGTTTCGGCGACACGTGTGGTGCCTTCATCAAGGACCTGAGCGACGCGCATGCTGGCTTCTGCGCCGACACGTTCGATCGTCGCGACCTTGTCGTCGAGGCGGGCAGCGAACTTCTCGCCGGCATCGTTGACCCGGGCGTCGACGCCGTCGAGGCCGTTGCGCAGACGGTCTTCAAGCGTGCCGAGGCTCTGTTCGATGCGGGTGCTGGTTTCGTCGAGGCGGCTGGTCATGCCGGAGACGGACTGTTCGACCGTGCCCGAGAAACCCTGCGCCGAACGGGTGATGTCGTCGGCGGCGTCGCGGATCTGTTCCGTCAAGGCGCCGGCGGTGCCACGCAGGCGCTCGTCCAGGGCACGGCTCGATTCGTCGATCGCCTTGCGCAGGCTTTCCTCGTGATCCTCAAGGCTCATTTCGAGCATGCCGGCGCTCGCGGCGACGGAGGCGCCGATCGATGTCGCATGTTCGCCGAGGCTCAAATCCAGCGCATCGCGTGCGTCGCCGATGGCCGCCGTGATCGCCTGTGTCCGGTCGTCGAGCGTGGCGCGGATCCGGTCATGGGTGTTGACCAGACGGTCGTCGATCGCGTTGACGCCCTGGTCGATCGTTTGGGCGATGCGGTCGGTGTTTTCGCCAAGTGTGGTTGCGAGTGCGCCGGTTGCGGCATCCAGGCTGGAGCGCAGATAGGCGCCGGTCTCGGCGATACGGCCGTCGATGTCGTTGACGCCGGATTTCAGCGTTTCTGCGATCTGGCTCGCATTGTCGGCGACGGTATTCGAAATCGTGCTCGAGGCGGTCGTGAGCAGGGTATCCAGCTGCTGCTGGCTCGCACCCAGTCGGGTTTCGAGCTCGGAGATGCCGTTGGCGACAGTTTCCGCGATATGGCCGGAGGCTTGGCCAAGGCTACGCTCGATGTCGCCGGTGGCGTCTTCCAGCGTCGAGGTTAGGTAGGAGGTGTGGCTGGCAAGCGAAAGTTCCAGCCGCTCCTGGTTTTCGCCATAGGCGTTGCGGATAGTCTCTGCCTTCTCGCTGAAGGCCGCGTCGATGCGACGGTCCGCATCGGCGACCGTCTCGATGATCGCGGAGGCGCGCTGGGTCAGAGTTTCGTCGATCCGGCGCTGGCTGTCGTTCAGCGTTTCGGAGAGATCCTGGGTACGGGCGGTCAGCGTCAGGTCGAGTTCGAGGCTCTTGGTGTTGAGAGCGTCGATCAGCTGCTCGCTCTGACCTTCGACCAGGCTCGCGATGCCCCGGGCCTTGGTGTCGAGGGTCTCGGCGAAACGGTCCTGATTGGTTTCAAGCGCGTTGACGATGTGCTCGGCGCGGGACGAGAGCGTCTGCTCGAAACGCGACTGGTTGTCGGTCAGCGCATTGTAGAGCGATCCACTGCGCTCTTCCATGACCTGGTCGATCCGCTTCTGGGCGCTTTCCAGGCTCTCGGTCAGAGCCGCCGCGCGTGCCGACATCGCTTCCGCGATTTCCTGGGCGCGGTCGGACATCGAGCTGTCAAGCATCTCCTGGCTGGTGCTCAGCGTCATCGCAAGTGCAAGCGACTGGTCGGTCAGCGTCGAGCCAAGACGCTCGATGCTCGAACTCAGGATGCCGCTGATCGAATCCGTTCCGCCGTTCACAGTCTCATTGATGCGAGCGAGGCTTTCCATCAGCTTGGAGTCGAGCGAGCCCGAGCGCTGATCGAAGGCGCTGGCAAACTCGGCGACCCTTTGGTCGAAGGTCGCGTTGATCTGGCCGATGGTGGTCTGGAAGCGATCCTCGAACAGGCCCGAACGCAGGTCGAGATCGACGATCGCGTCGTCGGCGCTTGCCTGCAGGCTCTGGCGGAAGCTGCGGCCACGCTCGTCGAGCGAGCTGTTGAGGCGTCCCAGCACGTCGTCGAGCGACGAGGTGATCGCGCTTTCGCTGCCCTTGAGGGTTTCGGCGATATCACGCGTACGCTCGACAAGCGTTTCGTTCAGCTGGCGGGCACGCTCGTTGAGGGCGGCGTTCAGCTTTTCCGTGTTGGCGTCGAGGGTCGAGGCCCGGGTTTCGAATTCACCAAGGAGTTCGCGGCCGCGCTCACTGAGCGTCGAGGTCAGCGACTGCAGCTGCGTGTCGAACTCGTTCGACAGTGACATGCCGGACGCGGCCAGCGTCTGGACCATGCTTTCCGTCTTGTGCGCGAGCAGAGAGCCGAGTGCGGTCACGGCCGCGTCGGACTTCTCCATGATCGTTGCCGCGCGGGTGTCGATCATCGAGGCGAAGGCTTCGCCGGAGGTCTGCAGGCGTACGGAAATCTCTTCGGTTGCCAGCGACAGCTCTTCCTTGAGCTGCTCGTGGGCGCCAACGATCGAAGAACGGATACGCTCGGCGTGATTGACGATCGCGTCACGCTCGGCGCCGAGTTCGTGGACAAGACCGCGGACGCGCAGCTCGTTGTCGGTGTAGCTGCGCTCGAGCGCGGTCACTTCGGAGTGAACGAGTGTTTCGAGCTCGGTGGCGCGGGCAATGGTGCGCTCGATGCCTTCGTTCATCGCTGACACTTCGCGACGGACGGCCTGACCAACGGTCATGATGCGTTCGGAGGCGATCGTTTCGGGTTCTGCCAGACGAAGCGCCACTTCCGCCATCGAGCGGGCTGCATTGCGCAGGTCATGGGCGCGGGCCATCATGATCGCAAAGGCGAAGAACAGCATGATCGGCAGGAAGGTGCCGACGACGATGGCGACCACGCCCGGCATGGCGACGATGTCCGCAATCGATCCAGCCTGCCAGATCGTGCCGCCGTACAGAAGTTGGGTGAGGCCGAGGGCGCCGAGCACCCAGAGCGCCGACACGACGGCGGCATTGCGCAGAGCAGAGGTCAGCGACGCACCGTCCAGCGACTTCAGAATGGCAGACGGTGTGCGGCGAGAGCCGTCATTGGCCGGTGCGAAGGCGGGCGCCTTGGGGGCCGGTTCAGGATTGAGCTCGCCGGCGCGGGCAGATCGCCGCTCGATCGTCTTCTTTGCGGCGGAACGCGGAATACTATCGGACACATTTGCCTCCGGGGCGCGTGCTTGAGACCGTGCCTTGGGTGGCGCGGCGGCTTCCTCACCGTCGAAATCGATGCTCAGGGCCGCCTCGAGAGCCTGAAACGCGTTCTCGTCAATCGAGTCGGTCTTCTTGTTCGCCATAGGGTTACGCCTCGTTACCGCTTACTCTCGGGAGGACGGACTGAAGCGGCGATGCCGCTCATCGCCATGCCGTATCCGGACCTCACCGTTTACCTGAAACCCCGCCTGCCGCCACGCCAGACGAAATTCCTTCTTTTACAGTGCGGCCGCTGACAGCCGGCGTTCCCGCCGGAAGATCTAGCACCGACTGGCTTGCGGGCAAAGTTCACGCACTTTTGCCCAATCAACCGTATCGTACTGACACATTTGGTCATCCGATACAATTAATGCGCTTTCGCGGTGCCTGGTCCCGTGGCTCTTGTTAACAGTATTTCAATCAAGGTTGCGGCTGAAAAGCCAATCCCAGCCGGGGTTTAACTTCCATTAACCATACCTTTAGCTTTTTGCCGCCATCCTCAGCATTTTTAACGCGATGCCCATAGGGCGGCCGCAAACTGGCGGCAGCAAAGAGCAAGAAATCAGGATCAAGGGCATGGCAGCAGCAATCAATATCGCATTCGAGGCTCCGGACAACCTGCATGGCCTCACTCCCGCGCAACAGCGGCCGATCGATCTCGTTCATCTGGCGACCCAGACCAAGGGCGACAAGGCCGTGGAGAGCGAGATCCTGCAGATCTTCGCGCGTCAGGCTCGCGGTTGCCTGGTGGTGCTCACCGGTGATCGGAGCAAGGTAGAGGTGAAGGCCGCCGCCAACCGGCTTCGCAATGCCGCCATGGCCGTCGGTGCGCTGCGCGTTGCCGCTGCGGCCGATCTCCTCGAGACCAAGGGCGCCAATCCAGATGCACTCGCATCCGTTGCGGCTGCCGTGCTCGAAGCCGAACACTTCATTCTCAAGCTCGCCCGCTGAGCTGGAAACGATAGCGACGAGTAGCGATCCCATGATCGCTTCGCCGTGAGTTGACTGACTTTCCGATTTGGGAGATGACTTCGCCGGTTTTCACAAGGCGAAGTCTGGACAGGAACTCATGGCAAACATCAGCATCATCGCATTCGACGGCACACGTTTCGACATCGCGGCAGCCGACGGCTCCACGGTCATGGAAAACGCCGTCCGCAACTCGGTCCCCGGGATCGATGCCGAATGTGGCGGTGCCTGCGCCTGTGCCACCTGTCATGTCTATGTCGATGATGCATGGTCCGAAAAGGTCGGCCAGCCGTCGGCCATGGAAGAGGACATGCTGGATTTCGCTGTCGACGTCCGTCCGACCTCGCGGCTTTCCTGTCAGATCAAGGTGACGGCGGCTCTGGAGGGGCTGGTCGTCCACGTGCCCGAGCGCCAGGGCTAAGCCCACCTGTCAGCGCTATCCCGCGCAAAAAAGCCCCGCTTTCGTTTTCACGAAAGCGGGGCAAGCGGGCGCATCGCCAACCAGGCGAGGGAGGAAACACCTGTGGCACCAGGACGCGCCGGGAGAACGGGGAAATCGGTTACGCTCATGCAACGTATTCGATGACACTTATATTTCAGATTTGTATCAAGGGCCACGCCCAGAAATCGCCGGTTATTCACAGGCCATCACGCAAGCTTCGTGCAAGCCGAAGCGTCGCAGCAACACTTCCCCTCGGAATTCAGGGGTGATTTCTACTGATTTTCCTGGGATTCGCGGCGGTAGCGCAGGATCCGCTGCATGCGGTCCTGAAAATTCTTCGCCTCTACACGATCGAATCGCATCTGCGCCGTGTCATGGGCTGCTGTCACTTCGTCGGTGACGACTGCGACCCGATCCTGCAGGATCTCGCAATTGCGCTCCGGCCGCAGCTTCATCAGCCTCTGTTCGAGCAGTTTTGCATGCTGGCGCGCGATTTCGGCATGACGCTCTTCATGCCGCTTGATGTCGGCCGATAGGGCATCCCACAAGAGCGCCATCTCGGTCGAGGCGCGTTTGCGGTTCTTCCAGCGCGGCAAGATGAGCTTTGTTTCGACGGTGACGCGCACGTCGTCGATCGCGCAACGGGTCCCGCGTCGTGTGTAGGTGAGGTCGCCGCCGAAGCGGATCTGGGTGGCACCAGGATGGCGACTGCCGCTTGACTGGGTGAAGGGCCCCTTGCGCGACAGTTCCGCATCGAGTTCGGCTGCCGTGCGTCCGCCGATCTGAAAGTAGGTGATGGACTTCTGGACGACGACGTCCGCGCTGGCCGAAAGCGGCAGGGATAGGCCGGTCAGGACTGCCATGATCACGGCGGCCCGAAGACGGCGGGAGTGCTTCATTCTTTTTTCCGCAATGTTGTATTCGCCGCGCCCTTGGGGCATAGCCAACCCGGTCTGCACTATCGCAGCTTCATGCTTTTCCGTCGAGGGGTCCGAAGGTCTGGTGGCCAGAGTTGAGCATACAATTTGGCGTGTAGGACACGGGCGCACGCTCGACCTCGCCGCGCGAGGCGCACTGATGGCCATCGTCAATGTGACGCCGGATTCCTTTTCCGATGGCGGTCTGCACAATTCTGTCGATGCGGCCGTCCGGCACGCACTTTCTTGCGCCGATCAGGGTGCCGAGATCCTCGATATCGGCGGTGAATCGACGCGCCCGGGTGCGGCTGAAGTGAGCGTCGATGACGAGATCGGTCGCGTCGTCCCGGTGATCGCGGCGCTCCGTGAGAAAACCGACGCGCTGATCTCCATCGACACCTATAGAGCGGCCACAGCGAAGGCAGCCGTCGAGGCCGGGGCGCATATTATCAATGACGTGCATGGCCTGCAGCGGGAACCCGACATCGCGAAGGTCGCGGCCGAGCATCGCTCCGGGCTCTGCATCATGCATACCGGCCGCGGTCGGGAGAAACTATCCGATCCGATTGCCGACCAGCGCCATTTTTTCGAGCAGTCCTTTGCGATCGCCGAGCGGGCCGGTGTAGCGATGGAAACAATCGTGCTCGATCCGGGTTTCGGTTTCGCCAAGGAAAGCCCGGAAGAGAACATGGAGCTCATCGCGCGCTTCGAGGAATTGCACGACTTCGGTCTGCCACTCCTGGCCGGCACGTCGCGCAAACGATTTCTCGGTGCGCTGACCGGTCGGGATGCCGCCGACCGGGACGTGGCAACTGCTGCGACAACCGTAGCACTTCGCTTGAAGGGGGCCTCCGTTTTCCGGGTGCACAATGTCGCGATCAACCGGGATGCCCTGGTCATGGCCGATGCTATGCTCGCAACCGAGCGGCGGATTGCTGCGATGAAGGATAAGACTGCATGAGCGGTGTTTTCACCATCACCCTGAAGAACTGTGCCTTTTTCGCCCATCACGGCGTGTTCCCGGAGGAGGGGGTGCTTGGACAGCGCTTCTTCGTCGATGCGGAGTTCGACGTTGATGCGCTTGCTGCCGCAGAGACCGATACGCTCGATGGGACCGTGCATTACGGTATCGCCTTCGAGGTGATCCGCGACATCGTCACCGGCAGCCGCCGGCAGTTGATCGAGGCGCTGGCGCTGGCCATTGCCCGCGGGCTGCTCGACCGTTTCCCCGAAATGCTGCGCTGCCGGATCACGGTGCGCAAGCCGAGTGCGCCGATCGCCGGCATCCTCGACCATGTGCAGGTGAGCATTGAGCAATTCAGAAACTAAGCGCTGGCAGGCCGCGACACTTGGGCTTGGTGGCAATGTCGGTGATCCCGTCACGGCGATGGCCGAAGCGCTGCGCCGTCTCGACCAGCGGTCGGATTGTCGCGTGACCTCCGTTTCGCGTCTCTATCGCACGCCGCCCTGGGGCAAGACGGACCAGGCCGATTTCTACAATGCCTGTGCGGCGGTCGAGACGCTTCTCGAGCCGCAGGAACTGCTGGCTGCCTGTCTCGAGATCGAGCGGACGATGAAACGGGTTCGTGTCGAGCGCTGGGGCCCGCGCACCATCGACATCGACATACTGACTTTCGGTGATCGGGTCATTGATGCGGAGCATCTGAAGGTTCCGCATCCGCGGATGACGGAGCGCGCCTTTGTACTGATGCCGCTTGCCGACATCGATCCGCAGCTTCAGGTGAAGGAGCGGGCGGTCGCTAGCTGGATCGCGGAGGTCGATCGGACCGGCATTGCCGTTGCAAACGAAAACCGCGCCTGGTGGCGCGGTTGAACTTTTAGCCGAAGGTTAACAGGCAGATCAGTCGTTCTCGGCCATGGCGGTTGCCTGGCGGTTCAGCTTGAGGCCGATGACAGGAATCATCCGGTCTTCGACCTTCACTGAAATTGTGATGTTCATCGCATCGCCCTCTTCGAGGCGCGCGACCATGGCGCCGTTCAGCTTGGCGCGATTGATGCCCATGACCGCACGGTTGCCGGTGACCTGACCCGAGACGATGTCGAGGCCCTTGCCGTCTGCGCCATCCAGGAACTGGCCCTTGTAGCTGCCGCCGGCCTGAGAAATGACGGCCGACATCGGCTGGCTGAACATGCCAACGCGGCAGGTGCCGTCCAACTTCAGGCCGGTTTCCTTGCCCTCGGCCGGCAGGCCGATGAGATTGCAGGTGAACTTGGTGCCTTTGTATTTTCCGGCAACGATCTCGCCCGGTCCCTTCCAGGATCCGGCGACGGATTCAAAAAAGCGCTTGTCGCGCGAAGCAGCATCAGCGACCGTGACCGGCATCAATGCGGCAACGGCAAGGATCGCGGCGCAACGGCCGAATGTCGAAGAGCGAGAGAACATCGATTTGCCTTGGTACGAGAAACCAGAAACCCCGCGAAGACCCTAGCGGAAAAATGGTTAATGCATCCTTGCCAATACCCTCAAATCGGGTGATCGGCAATCGGCAAAACTCACTGGTTTCTCGGGTGTGACCCGTCTGCCTCACCCGGTCTTTGTTCCATCCTTGCCCGTCATCGACGGCGTCAGGTCACCGATGAAGTCGCCGATGCTAGGGCGCTTGGCGGCGCGGAATGGCAGGGGGCGGCAGAGGTCCATGGCGGCGATGCCGATTCTGGCTGTCATCAGGCCGTTGATCACCCCTTCGCCGAGGCGAGTGGACAGCCGGGCCGCAAGGCCATGACCCAGCACCTGCTGGGCAAGGCCATCGCCAATGGCAATCGAACCGGTGACCGCGAGATGGGCAAAGACATCGCGGAGCAGCCGCAGCATGCCGAGAGATCCGGGGCGCCCGCCATAGAGATCCGCCATGCTGCGGACGAGGCGCACCACCTCGAAGAGGACATAGGCGAGGTCGACGACGGCACGGGGGCTGACGGCGGTGACGACCGAAACCCGCTTCGCCGAATTCAAGATCAGGGCGCGTGCCTTTACATCAAGCGGCGACAGCAATTCCCGTTCGGCAAGCTCGATCAGCTGCGGTGCATCGATGATATCGTCTTCGACAGCCGCTAGCGTCTTCTGGCCGCGCGCAGTCTCGGCACGATGTGCGACGAGTGCGGTCAGTTTCTTCACGACCGTGGCCGCCTGCTTCCGCTTGCCGCTCTCGGCCGCTGCTTCCGCCTCAACCTTGAGGTCTTGAACGGTATCGAGGCGCCAGAGCCCGACCAGCTCGCGCCCGACCGCGACCATCAGCGCCAGAAGCCCAATGGCCAGGGCGCCAATCGCGAGGTAGCCGAGCCAGTCGGCCCGGGCGAAGAGATCCGAGATCAGACGGTCGACCCAAAGGCCGAAGGCGAGCGACAGGAGGAGCCCGAAGGCACCGGTCGCAAGCTTGGCGAAGGAGAAACGTCTGCGGCGCGGTTCAGCGACGGGCACTTCGGGCAGGGCCTCGGTTGCGGCGATGAAAGGGTCCTGGTCGTCGGGGACGATCACGATATCGCCGGCAAAGCTCCGCGGCGCGCGGTTTTCGGCCGGACGGCTACGCGGCGCTTCTGGCTCCACGGTGAAGGCCGCTGGCCGCCTCTGGGGATCAGAGTGGGATGACGGAGATGGGCCGGTCGGAGGTACGGTCGGTTTCTTCATGCGAGACGGTCTCCGAGCAGGAATTGCAGCGCCCGGTCGAGGCGGATATGCGGCACGGACAAGGTGATGCCCTGCTTCTCGTCGAGTTCGGGCGGCCTGAAGCGCACTATGCTGAGATCCGGCAGGGCAGCGGAGGCGTCGTTTTCGTCGACCGAGCGGAAATAGGCTTCCGGATCGCGCGGCAGATCGCCGGGAAACACTGCCGTCTTGCGTTTGCCGTCGAAGAGTTCGTCGCCGATGCGCTCGCCGGCCATCGGGGTTCCGACGATAACCGGCAGATCGTGGCCGTCCTGCTTCACATTCGCTTCACGGGTCGCGCGCACGGAGGCCAGCGCCATGACCTCGATGCCTGCGCCGCTCATGCCGATCGTCTTGATGGCGCGGTTGACAAGGCGTCTCGTCAAAACCTCGAGACGGTCATGGCTTTCATGGTGCAGATGGTCCGCCTTGGTGGCGGCAACCAGCACCCGGTCGATCCGGCGGCGCACTAGGGCCGTCAAGATATTGTTCGACCCTGCGCGGAAGCAGGCGAGCACGTCGCCGAGCGCCCGTTCGAGATCCTGGACCGCTTCGGGGCCGCGGTTGATCGCCTGCAGGGCATCGACGAGCACGATCTGGCGGTCGAGGCGGGCGAAGTGTTCGCGGAAAAAGGGTTTGACCACGACGGACTTGTAGGCCTCGAAGCGGCGCTCCATCATCGCCCGCAGCGAACCCTTGGGCGCACGGCCTTCTGGCAGGACGGGAAGAGGAGCAAAGGTCAGGGCCGGCGAGCCGTCAAGGTCGCCCGGCATGAGGAAACGCCCCGGCGGCAGCGTCGATAGGGACCGCTCATCCGACTTGCAAAGCCGCAGATAGGTGGTGAAGGCTTCGGCCAGGCGTTTTGCCGTCATCTCGTCGGCCGGCCCATCGGGATCCACTGCCGCTGCGAGCGCCAGCCACTCCCGCGCCAGTTCCGCGCGAACGCCCGAGCCTGCAAGGTTCACGGTGTTTTCGGAGAAGGTCCGATAGTCTTGGCCCAGCAAGGGCAAGTCGAGAAGCCATTCGCCGGGATAGTCGACGATGTCGATCGACAGCTTTCCCGAGGATAGCATCCGGTTCCAGGTGCTGGCGCTCTTGTATTCGATCGTCAGCCGCAATTCCGAGATCGCACGGGTCGAGTCCGGCCACACCCGCTCCTCGACAAGCGCTCGGATGTGATCCTCGTATTGAAAGCGCGGCACGGCGTCATCGGGTTGCTCCTGAAGTGCTGCACCGGTCATGCGTCCGGACCGAAGCGGCTCGAACAGTGGCAGGCGACCGCCATGCAGGAGATTGTGCACCAGCGACGAGATGAAGACCGTCTTGCCTGCCCGCGACAATCCGGTCACGCCGAGCCGGATGGTCGGATTGACCAGATGGGCGGCGCGGTCGGCGAGATTGTCGAATGCGATCGCGGCTTCGTCGGTCAGGCTGGTGAGGGAAGGGGGCAAGGCATCGTCCTGCAGAGACTGTGGCGGGTCTGGCTCGTCGGCGGCACGCGGCCGTCAACGCCATTTCTCTCCATATAGGCGGGGCGTGCAGCGCAAAAAAGAGGCGGACCTACGCGTCTTGGCTGATCTCGTCAGCCGACAAGAAAGTCCCGAAGCGCATAGGCTTCCTCACTGAGGGCGTCGATCACCGCCAGGCCGGAGGTCGGATAGCCTTCTGGCACGGTCCGCGCCATGACGTCGTTTCCGCATAGCCGTGCAAAGACTTCCTCAATGGCAGGGTTGTGACCGACGAGCATCAGCGCGTCGACGCCGCGGGTCGAACTGACGATCTCCAGATAGGCCTCGGCGGGGGCGTTGTAGAGTGCGTCGACATAGCGGAACTCGACGAGGCCTGAGAAGACCCGGTTGATCGCCTCTGCCGTCTGTCGGCAACGCTTGGCCGTCGAGCACACCACCAGATCGGGGCGATACCCCCTGTCGGCTGCGGTTTCTGCCAGGATTTCCGCTTCGGCGAAGCCGGCATCCGAAAGGCTGCGGTCGAAATCGCGACCGCCGGGCTCGGCCCAACCGGATTTCGCGTGACGCAGCAGATAGATGCGCTGGGGAAGCTGAATGGAGGGCGTCATCCTTGAGGTATCCACATGCGATGGAGCTTGTGAACTGACGTACCGGTTCTTAGGCCTTGCCGTCAACCATGCCGCGTCGAAGCCAGCATCATCCCATCGCGGTAGGGGGGTATGTATCCGCCATCGAGATGAAAGCAATTTATGCTTAAAAAATAGAAGTTTAGATGAAAAATGTAACAGATTTAAAAATAGCTTGGAAACAGTCAGAAGGCTTGAACCGGTTGCCTTGAAAGGTTATACACCCGCCCATTGAGATGTTCTTCAGGAGAATCGCGTTGAGTGAGAAGATCAATCTTAGCAATTATGTGCTCTCGGAGGACGAAGAGTTCATGAACGCCAATCAGCGGGCCTATTTCAGGGCAAAGCTGATCGCCTGGAAAAACGACATCCTGCGCGAAGCGCGTGAGACGCTCGACCACCTGGCTGAAGAGAGCGCCAATCATCCTGATCTTGCAGACCGGGCTTCCTCAGAAACAGACAGAGCCATCGAACTGCGAGCCCGTGATCGGCAGCGCAAGTTGATTTCCAAGATCGACGCGGCACTGCAGCGGATCGATGACGGGACTTACGGCTACTGCGAAGAGACCGGTGAACCGATCGGTCTGAAGCGTCTGGATGCCCGCCCGATTGCGACGCTGTCGATCGAGGCACAGGAACGGCACGAGCGCCGCGAAAAGGTCTATCGCGACGAGTGAGGTAGAAACCTCAGGCAAGTCTTCTGAACGAATTCAGACCCGCCATTGGCGGGTCTTTTCTTTTTTGGTGACAAGCTGTCGTGCCAGAGCCGTAACCCGTCACGGATTTCGGCTGGCCGACATTTCGCCGAAGATCCGGGCGATCTCGTTCTGCAGATTGGGTTCGGGAGCCGGCTGTGCGGCGTTGGGCGCTGCTGCCGTTGCGCGATTGGCTTCCGGCAAGATCGCGGCAATCGGCGGGCGCGGGCGGTCGGCGCGGGTTTCGGGCAGGATCTGCGGCGTCTGAGGCGCAGGCTGCGGCGCCGGGTCCGTGGCCAGATGAAGAGCCATTTCTTCCTCGAGTACGCGCTCGAAATCACTCATGTCGCGTGCGTCGGGTTCTGCGGGTACGGCAGAAGCCTTGCTTTCGATCTGCGGTTCAAAACGTTCCGGCTCCACGAGACGGGAAGTTGCGGGCGCTTGAACCGGCACAAGAACCCGTTGGCGTGCCGCTTCCAGCAGATCTGCTGCGGCGGGCGTATCGATGACGGTGGGCGTTGCGACTTGCGGTCCGACCCTGACGTCCTCGACCTGCGGGGCATCAAGCTCGTTCCTCAAGACAGGCTCGACTGGCTCAACCCTGAAAGCTTCAATCGGAGGCGTGCCGCTGGTCTTGGCCTCCGAGGGGCCGTCACCCCTGTCGAGCATCGGCTCATTGCGGCGCATGACCGGTTCGACGTTTGCCGGAGCGGTTGCGGCGGGTGCCGATGCCACCAGAACAGGCTCAAGGGTTGCGGTCAGCTGGGTTGCTGACGGCTCGACAGGCGGTTCAGGACGCGCGATCGGTTCCATTGCGGGCGACTGGACCCGAACGGGAGGCGCCATCTCCGGGCGTGTGGCGGTGGTCACGGCCGCAGCCGCTATGGGGGCCGCTGCAACGGTCGCCACGGTTGCCACCGGCGAAGGCGTTACAAGGTTTTCGATGGCCGGTTCAAGGCCGCGCATAGGTGCCGCCTGCTGACGACGCTGCTCTGCCGCAGGCGTGGCAGCTGGTTGAGGATCTGCCGCAGGTGAAACGGCTGCTGGCCGAAGCGTTTCCGCGGCCATCGGGCGTCTGGCTGGTGCTTCTGCTGCGGCATTGGATATAGTAGCAGGGGAGGCGATTGCGGGAGATGCGATGGCCGGTGCGGCCGGTTCGGTCGCGACGAGCGCCGGTTGAGCGGCGGATTTGGGTAAATCCTGCTGCTCGGCCAAAGCCTTTGGCTCGATCGGCCTTGCGCTGAGATAGGGGCGTTCATCGCCGATTCCGCTTTCGATCACGATGTCGGTCGGGCCGCCGATCATCACGAGATGCTCGACATTGTCGCGGCGCACCAGCACGATCCGGCGACGGGTATCGACAGCGGCAGCATCCAGTACCTGCAGACGTGGCTGGCGGTTGCGACCGCCACGCACAAAAGGCGAGGGCGCGCGGTTGCGTAGAATCCAGAGCACGATGAACAGGCAGAGCAGAGCGAGGCTGACGCCGAGTGCCGCCACGAGAAACTTGTCGCCATAGGCCTTGATCAGCTCATCCAGCATGTGCGTGCTCCTTTTGACTGGCTTTCTGGCAGAAGACGGCCCCTTCCGCAATCTTGCGTGCGACCGCGCCCTGTCGCTGGGGGCGGAAGGTCGGGCAAGATCGGCCAGGATTGCGGCATTCCTGTGGGGGAGCGGCCGAGCGGGGCCGTCTGGCCCTTTCTTTGCTTTTTGCAGCTTCGGCATATTGATAAACAGGTGGAAGCGCCGATTCTCGCTAGGTCGGATCTTCCGTGCGCTTAGGCAAGAGGCATCAATGACACGAAAGCAGTATGATCGAGATGGAGACGGCCCGCTGGTCGATCGCCGTAATGGCGTCGGCATGGCGTTGCGCATCCTGCTGCTGGCCCTTGCCCTGATCGCCGCCTCCGCCGCCTTCATCTTTTTCCGCGACCAGCTCGACAACCAGGTCGTGCTCGGTGTTCTCGGGATCCTGGCGATGATGGGGATCTTCTTCATCGTCTCAGCGGTGATCGGTTTCATCGAGGTCATGCCGCAGTCGAATAGCGACACGCTGGCTCGCCGTTTCCTGTCTAGCCAGCCGGATGGAACGCTGATCACCGACAGCGAAGGCCGCATCGTTTTCGCCAATGTCGCCTATGGCACGATGACGGGCGCGCGCAAGGCAACCGAGGTTCAGACGCTCGAAGCGCTGCTCTCGCGCTACCGGGAATCGAGCGAGGCGCTCTACCGTCTGACCAATGGTCTGCGGGAAGGTCGCGACAGCTACGAGGAATTCCGGCTGCTGAAGCCGCTCGGCAATCAGACGGGCAACGGCTCGGGTGCCCATTGGTATCGGCTGAAGGCGCGGTTATTGCCCGGCGAGGGACGCGGCAAGCCACTGCATGTCTGGCAGATATCGGACATCACCGCCGAGCGTGACGATCAGGAGCGCTTCTTCAAAGAATTGCAGCACGCGATCGACTATCTCGATCATGCGCCAGCCGGTTTCTTCTCCGCCGGCCGCAAGGGCGAGATCTACTATCTGAACGCGACGCTCGCCGAATGGCTGGGTGTCGATCTCACGCAATTCAATCCGGGCTCGATGACGATCTCGGATCTCGTGGCCGGGGAAGGCATGGCGCTGATTGATTCGGTGCAGGCCGAACCGGGCCAGGCCCGCACGGAAACCCTCGACCTCGATCTCAGGCGCGTGAACGGCCAGAGCCTGCCCGTACGCCTCGTGCACCGAGTCCGCGCTGCCCGCGACGGTGCGCCAGGTGAGAGCCGTTCGATCGTCCTCGCGCGGACCCAGAGCGAAAACGGCGACCAATCCGATTCTGTCGCCTCGATGCGGTTCACCCGCTTCTTCAACAATACGCCCATGGCGATTGCGTCCGTCGACGGCGAAGGCCGGATCCTCAGGACCAACGCCCCGTTCATGAAGCTCTTTGCCGACATCATCTCGCGCGACGAGATCGAACGGCACGGGCTGATCGAGGTGGTGCTGCATGAAAGCGAACGCGAGGGCTTCCGGGGCGCGCTCGCTGCCGCCATGGACCGCCAGGTCGACATTTCGCCGATCGACAGCCGTCATCCGACGAATGACGTCAGGCATTTCCGCTTCTACGTGAACGCCGTCATCGACCAGAGCGACGAGGCGCCGGAAGAGGCGGCGATCGTCTATGCCGTCGATGTGACCGACCAGAAGGCGCTCGAGGCGCAGATGGCGCAGACGCAGAAGATGAATGCGGTTGGCACGCTTGCCGGTGGCATCGCGCATGACTTCAACAACGTGCTGACGGCGATCCTTCTGTCTTCCGATCACCTGCTCCTGCAGGCGCGGCCATCGGATGCGAGCTTTGCCGACCTCATGGAGATCAAGCGCAATGCCAATCGTGCAGCCGTGTTGGTGCGGCAGTTGCTCGCATTCTCGCGCAAGCAGACGATGCGGCCGAGCGTCTTGAACCTCACAGACGTGATCGGCGACTTGAGAATGCTGGTCGATCGTTTGATTTCGGGCACGAATGTCAAGCTCAAGGTCGATTACGGCCGCGATCTCTGGCCGGTGAAAACAGACCTGTCGCAGTTCGAGCAGGTGCTCATCAATCTCTGCGTCAATGCGCGCGATGCGATGCCCGATGGTGGTTCGATCACCGTGTCGACCCACAACATCACTGCCGAGCAGGCCGAAGGCTTCGGTTATCGCGGTCTGCCGTCGGAAGACATGGTGCTGGTCGAGGTTGCCGACAATGGCACCGGTATTGCGCCCGAGATCATGGACAAGATCTTCGAGCCCTTCTTCACGACGAAGGAAGTCGGCAAGGGTACGGGCCTTGGGCTTGCCATGGTCTACGGCATCGTCAAGCAGTCCGGCGGCTACATCTATCCCGAGTCCGAGGTGGGCAAGGGGACGACCTTCCGCATCTTCCTGCCGCGCCATGTGCCCGAGGTGCAGCCGGTTGCTGAAGGGCAAGCCGTCAACGCGACCGTCAATGGTGACACCATCACGGTCGCCCCGGCTCAAGGGGCAGCCGAGGCCCAGGAGACGCCGGATCTCACCGGCAAGTCTGCCGTCGTTCTGCTCGTCGAAGACGAAGAGGCGGTGCGGCGTGGCGGCAAACGTATGCTGGAGACGCGCGGCTACACTGTCCACGAGGCCGGATCCGGCGTCGAGGCGCTCGACATCATGGAAGAGCTGGATGGCGAGGTGGACATCGTGGTGTCCGACGTCGTCATGCCGGAGATGGACGGCCCCACCCTTCTCACCGAACTGCGCAGGAAGTATCCGGATCTGAAGTTCATCTTCGTCTCGGGTTATGCCGAGGACGCCTTTGCCCGCAATCTGCCGGCTGATGCCAAGTTCGGCTTCCTGCCCAAGCCCTTCTCGCTGAAGCAACTGGCTGTGGCAGTCCGCGAAATGCTGGACGGCGAAGGCTGAGGCTTTTCGTGTCTGTCCATCAACAAACAAAGAAGCCCGCCGGAGCGATCCGGCGGGCTTCTCTGTTTGAAGTGCGTTTGGCCGATCAGCCGTTCATCGCAACGGCGATCTCGGCTGCCAGACGGGCATTGTTTTCAACCAGTGCGATATTGGTCTTCAGCGAGCGACCACCGGTCAGGTGGAAGATATTGTCCAGGAGGTATGGTGTCACCGCCTTGCCGGCGATCTCGTCGCGTTCGGCATTGGCAAGCGCCCGGCTGATATAGATTTCCATCTCCTCCCGCGGGATCTCGTCGGCTTCCGGAACCGGGTTGGCAATCAGCATCCCGCCATCGATGCCGAGCTGGTCGCGCATCTTCTGGAAGTTTGCGATCGCAGCCGGGCTCTGCAGGTTGAGCAGGCTCTTCAGGCCCGAGCTGCGCGACCAGAATGCAGGGAAGTCTTCGCTGTCATAGGTGACGACGGGCACGCCACGCGTTTCCAGCACTTCCAAGGTCTTCGGAATGTCGAGGATCGCCTTCGGGCCCGCCGAAACGACGATCACTGCCGTGCGCGCCAGTTCTTCGAGGTCGGCGGAGATGTCGAAGCTTTCTTCGGCGCCACGATGCACGCCGCCAATGCCGCCTGTCGCAAAGACATGGATGCCGGCGCGGTAGGCAGCGATCATCGTTGCCGCGACAGTGGTCGCGCCGTTGCGGCGCTCGGCAATCGCAAAGGCGAGATCGGCGCGCGAGAGCTTCATGACATGCTCCATCTGCGCCAGCGCCTCGAGCTCTGCCGGTTCCAGTCCGATATGCAGCACGCCCTTGATGACGGCGATCGTGGCGGGCACGGCGCCCTGCTGGCGGATGATGTCCTCGACGCTGCGGGCCATCTCCAGATTGCCCGGATAGGGCATCCCATGGGTGATGATGGTGGATTCGAGAGCCACGATCGGTGCGCCGCGCTGCTTGGCGGCGCTGACTTCGCTCGAATAGGTGATGGGCAGAAGTGGCGATATGGAACGGGTCATGGGGGGATCTTCCGTTAGAAATTCAGGGTCTCATGACAGGAAACGGGCCGGCGGGACAAGAGCCATTTGACGTGCAAGCTTCTCAGGTGAGAGATTTTCATCGGTCGCATTGGGGCAGGCGAGGGTGATCGCAGCACTTGCCGTGCCCTGGCGGAGCGCTTCGTCCAGTGTCGCGCCGGACAGGCGGGCATGCAGGAAACCGGCGGCGAAGGCATCGCCGGCCCCGGTGACATCGGCGATCTGCTCGAGCGGCTTGGGCTCGATGACGGCGACGCTGCTCTCATCGAAGACGACTGTTAGGCCGCCGCCGCTTGTAACGCTGCCGCCGCGCAAGCCTTTGGCGCGCAACAGGTCCGGCCAGTGCTCAGGCCGCTCGGGGCGCTGACCGGCAACCGCTTCGGCCTCAGCGCCATTCATGAAAAGATGGGTGAGAAAGGGCAGGGCGCGTGCGAACTTCACCACTTTCGCCGGCGAAATCGCGATGGCCGACAGTCCCTTGCCGGCCGCATGACAACTTGCCGCCAGAGCGGTCAAGGTGTCCGCCGGCAGGTTGGCGTCGGCCAGAACGTGATCTGCCTCGGTGAGGCTGTCGCGCATCGACCGCGCCCGCATCCGCCGCGCCGAAAAGGCGTCGTAAAGCGCCATGTCGGCGAGGGCGATGACCAGATTGCCGTCTCGCTCGAGGACGGCCGTATAGCTCGGGGTGGCGCGATCGAGAAACATCACGGGCTGGTCGTCGAGACCGGCGCGTTCGGCTGCATCCGCCACCATCTGACCTGCGGCATCCCCGCCGCGCGGTGCAATCAGGCGGACCGAGTGGCCCAGGCGGGAGAGATTGCATGCCGCGTTGAAGACGCCGCCTCCGACTTCCTCGAACCATTGCCCGGGATTGCTCGCACCCGGCTTCGTGTCACCGAATATGCGGCCTCGCCGGTCGATATGAGCGCCCCCGATCGCCAGAATTTCGGTCGTCATGGGCCTGCCTCCAGCATTGGCGAAACACGAATCGAACCGACGCTTGCCACGGTCTGCCTTGGAGCTGCGCCCCTCACAGACGTGCTCGCACCGCCGCGCGGAACATCGTTCGAACACGGGCTCGAAAACGGTTTAGATTCAACCGCTTCGCTTGCTCTTGCAAAATGAGAACAAAAAGAGTACATATTCCCCATCGGCGGCTTCATTGCCTATGCGGCCTCAATAACCTAAAGGTGGATCAAATGGCACAGAATTCTTTGCGGCTGGTAGAGGACAAATCGGTGGATAAAAGCAAGGCATTGGAAGCGGCGCTCTCGCAGATCGAACGGTCGTTCGGCAAGGGCTCGATCATGAAACTCGGCGCGAACGAGAGCGTGGTCGAAGTCGAGACGGTCTCGACGGGGTCGCTCAGCCTCGACATCGCGCTCGGCATTGGCGGCCTGCCGAAGGGGCGCATCATTGAAATTTACGGGCCTGAAAGCTCGGGTAAGACGACGCTTGCGCTGCAGACCATTGCCGAAGCGCAGAAGAAGGGCGGCATCTGCGCCTTCGTCGACGCCGAACATGCCCTCGATCCGGTCTATGCCCGCAAGCTCGGCGTGGATCTGCAGAACCTTCTGATCTCGCAGCCGGATACAGGCGAGCAGGCACTCGAAATCACCGACACGCTGGTGCGCTCGGGCGCGATCGACGTGCTCGTTGTCGACTCCGTTGCAGCGCTCACCCCGCGCGCCGAAATCGAAGGCGAAATGGGCGACAGCCTGCCGGGCATGCAGGCCCGCCTGATGAGCCAGGCGCTGCGCAAGCTGACCGCCTCGATCTCCAAGTCGAAGACGATGGTCATCTTCATCAACCAGATCCGCATGAAGATCGGCGTCATGTTCGGCTCGCCGGAAACGACGACCGGCGGTAACGCTCTGAAGTTCTACGCCTCCGTGCGTCTCGACATTCGCCGCATCGGCGCGGTCAAGGATCGCGAAGAGGTCGTCGGTAACCAGACCCGCGTCAAGGTCGTCAAGAACAAGATGGCACCGCCCTTCAAGCAGGTGGAATTCGACATCATGTATGGCGAAGGCGTCTCGAAGACCGGTGAGCTCGTCGATCTCGGCGTCAAGGCCGGCATCGTCGAGAAGTCCGGGGCCTGGTTCTCCTACAACAGCCAGCGTCTTGGCCAGGGGCGTGAAAACGCCAAGCTCTTCCTGCGCGACAATCCTGCCGTCTCCCAGGAAATCGAGATGGCACTGCGCCAGAATGCCGGTCTGATCGCCGAGAAGTTCCTGCAGAATGGCGGGCCCGACGCGAATGACGCTGATGGTGCCGACGACGCGTAAACTGCCGTCCATCTTCGACTGATTTGTCGGCCGCGTTTCCTTCGAGACGCGGCCGGTTTTCGTTTCGGCTGCTGGACAGGGATGAAGCCGGGCGATAAAAGCCATTGATTTTGCAAATTGGCCGGGTTCCGGCCTGAATGAAGGGCGTGACATGAGCGGTGTAAACGACATCCGGTCGACTTTTCTCGATTACTTCAAGACGAACGGTCACGAGGTCGTTTCCTCCAGCCCGCTGGTGCCGCGCAATGACCCAACGCTGATGTTCACCAATGCCGGCATGGTGCAGTTCAAGAACGTCTTTACCGGTCTCGAACAGCGGCCGTATACCACGGCTGCGACGGCGCAGAAATGTGTGCGCGCCGGCGGCAAGCACAACGACCTCGATAATGTCGGCTACACCGCGCGCCACCACACCTTCTTTGAGATGCTCGGCAATTTCTCCTTCGGCAACTACTTCAAGGAGCGCGCCATCGAGCTTGCCTGGAACCTGATCACCAAGGAATTCGGCATCGACCGCAACCGCCTGCTGGTCACCGTCTATCACACGGACGACGAGGCGCATGGCCTGTGGAAGAAGATCGCCGGCCTCTCGGACGACAGGATCATTCGCATCCCGACCAGCGACAATTTCTGGGCCATGGGTGACACTGGCCCCTGCGGTCCGTGCTCCGAAATCTTCTACGATCACGGCGATCACATCTGGGGCGGCCCTCCGGGTTCGCCGGAAGAAGACGGTGACCGGTTCATCGAGATCTGGAACCTCGTCTTCATGCAGTACGAGCAGGTGACCAAGGAAGAGCGCATCGACCTGCCGCGGCCGTCGATCGACACCGGCATGGGGCTCGAGCGCGTCGCGGCCCTCCTGCAGGGTAAGCACGACAATTACGACATCGACCTGTTCCGCGCGCTGATCGACGCCTCCGTCGATCTCACCGGTGTCAAGGCCGAAGGCGAGCGTCGCGCGAGCCACCGCGTCATCGCCGACCACCTGCGCTCATCTGCCTTCCTGATCGCCGACGGTGTCTTGCCGTCGAATGAAGGTCGCGGCTATGTGCTGCGCCGCATCATGCGCCGCGCCATGCGTCACGCGCAGTTGCTCGGCGCGAAGGACCCGGTCATCTACAAGCTGCTGCCGGTTCTCGTGCAGCAGATGGGCCGCGCCTATCCCGAGCTCGTCCGGGCGGAATCCCTGATTTCAGAGACGCTGAAACTCGAGGAAACCCGCTTCCGCAAGACGCTGGAGCGCGGGCTGACCCTGCTCTCGGATGCAACTGCAACGCTCGACAAGGGCGACAGCCTCGACGGCGAGACCGCCTTCAAGCTCTACGACACCTATGGCTTCCCGCTCGATTTGACGCAGGATGCGTTGCGCGGCCGCGGTATCGGCGTCGACCTCACTGGCTTCAACGACGCGATGCAGCGCCAGAAGGCCGAAGCCCGTGCCAACTGGGCGGGATCTGGCGACAAGGCGCAGGAGACCGTCTGGTTCGAGCTGAAGGAAAAGTTCGGCGCGACTGAATTTCTTGGCTACAGCTCTGAAACCGCCGAAGGTCAGGTTCTGGCCGTGGTCAAGGATGGCAAGGTGATCGAGCAGGCAAGTGCCGGCGAAGAGGTGCAGATCGTTGTCAATCAGACGCCGTTCTACGCGGAGTCCGGTGGCCAGATGGGCGATATCGGCGAGATCATCGGCGAAGGATTCTCGCTCTCCGTCAGCGACACCCAGAAAAAGGGCGAGGGTGTCTTCGTGCATGTCGCGACCGTCCAGAACGGCGTGGTCAAGGCCGGCGGCGCGGTTCAGTTGAACGTCGATCATGCCCGTCGCTCGCGGCTGCGCTCGAACCATTCCGCTACCCATCTTCTGCATGAGGCACTGCGCGAAGTGCTCGGCACCCATGTCGCCCAGAAGGGTTCGCTTGTTGCACCCGAGCGCCTGCGTTTCGACATTTCGCATCCGAAGCCAATCTCGGCCGAGGAGCTGAAGGTGGTCGAGGAGATGGCAAACGAGATCATCATCCAGAACGCGCCGGTCACCACCCGCCTGATGGCGGTTGACGATGCGATTGCCGAGGGCGCCATGGCGCTGTTTGGTGAGAAGTATGGCGATGAGGTTCGCGTCGTCTCGATGGGAACGGCGCTGCGTGGCGAGAAGGCCGGCAAGTCCTATTCGACCGAGCTTTGCGGCGGTACGCATGTGTCGGCGACCGGTGATATCGGGCTCGTTCGCCTCGTCGGCGAAAGCGCCGTCGGCGCCGGCGTTCGCCGTATTGAGGCGCTGACGGGTGAGGCGGCGCGCGCCTACCTCGCCGAGCAGGACGAGCGCGTGAAGACGCTCGCTTCGACGCTCAAGGTTCAGCCGACCGACGTCGTCGCTCGTGTGGAGGCCCTCGTCGACGAGCGCCGCAAACTTGAGAAGGAACTCGCCGATGCCAAGCGCAAGCTCGCCATGGGTGGCGGCGCATCTGGTGGTGCCGAGGCGCCGAAGCAGGTGAACGGCGTCAACTTTATCGGTCGTGTGCTGGCCGGGATCGATGCCAAGGACCTCAAGGGCATGGCCGATGAGGCGAAGGCCGATTTGGCGACCGCTGTCGTCGTCCTGATCGCGGTTGCCGACGATGGCAAGGCGAGCGCCGTGGTCTCCGTCACGCCTGACCTTGTGGACCGTTTCAGCGCCGTCGATCTGGTGCGCGTGGCCTCTGCGGCGCTCGGCGGCAAGGGCGGCGGTGGACGTCCTGACATGGCCCAGGCCGGTGGTCCGGATGGCGCCCAGGCTGATGCCGCAATTGCTGCAGTCGAGGCGACACTCGCCTGATCAGCTTGCATCCTCAGATGATCCAGGCCGGGCTTTGCCCGGCCTTTTTTTGTTTGAGGTTATCGGGATTTGCCAATTACTTTTGAATTTTGTTCAGTCTTGTGTGCTATCTCACGAGCCTCTTTGAGGTTATCGATTTGGCCCAAGTTTTCCACATTCCTACACTCACCGTTTGCCTGGCGGGAACGTTGATCATGCTGTCGGGCTTTCTGACTTTGCTCTGGGCCCAGGAGCGGGACAATCGTGCTTTGGGTTTCTGGTCTCTGGGCTTTTCCGCAGGTGCGCTCGGCATGGTGCTTGTGAGCGTTCGCGAGCTGGCCCCGCCTATCGTCGCGTTCGGTCTCGGTAACGGCCTGGGTATCTCCTGTCTCGGTCTGATCTGGCTCGGCTGCCTGGCTTTCGAGGGCGAGACCAGAAAGGGAGCCGGATTGCTCGCGGCGGCAGGTGGTGTCGTCTGGCTGTCGCTGTTTGCCATTCCGACATTTGCGGCGGACCTTGGCGCCCGCATATTCGCCGCCTCCATCCTCTATGCAGGCTATTCCTTTCTGATCTTGCCGGTGCTGTTTTTCGGCCAGCGGCGCGAGCCTCTGCCCGCGCGGATGGTGGCGATCGTCGCCTTCGGAACGCATGGTGCCGCCCATCTGATCCGTATCCCGATGCAGTTGATCGAGCCGGTACAACTCGTCGCGGGACATGCGCCACTCTGGTACGGGGCGATGACGTTTGCTTTCTTCCTCCAGGGGTTGGCTTCTGCATTGGCGATCTTTGCGATGGTGCGTGAACGGGCCACACGGCGATACAAAATCGCGTCGGAGACCGATGCCTTGACCCTGCTGCGCAACAGGCGTGCGTTCATCGACGCCATCGCCCGTGCGCGTGGCGGTGCGGGTGGTTCGGCACCGGGTGCCTTGCTTGCACTTGTTGATGCCGATCATTTCAAGCAGGTCAACGATACCTATGGCCACCCTGCGGGTGACGCCGTTCTGGTGGAGCTCGGCCGTCTGTTAACCCGTGAGGTGCCCGAGGCGGCCATCGTGGGGCGCCTTGGCGGCGAAGAGTTCGGGGTCTATCTGCCGGCCAGTGTTGTGCTGCGCCAGCCTGATCTGCTGGATGATCTGCGTATCAGGGTCGGCCATATGCTCGTCGAGCATGAGGACCAGCTGCCGGCGATCACCATCAGTATCGGTGCGGCTTCGCTTCCTTCTGGGCCGCTCGACTTCCCCCTTGCTCTGGCGCGCGCCGACAAGGCGCTCTACGCTTCGAAAAAGGCTGGGCGCAACCGCGTGACCTGGGGCGGTTTGGATTTTGTTGGCGAGGGCCAGCACCAACTCGACGTGACCGAAGCCCCTTCCGAATTGTCGTCCGCAGCATCAAGGTCAGCAGCCTGATCCGTTCAATCGCGAGTGCGCGCCGTGCCACGGGCGAGGGTTTCGCGTGCCTCGGCGAGGGTTTGCACGAAATGAACGCCCTTTTCCGGCACTTCCTGATGATGCAGCATCGTCTTCAACTCGTTGCGCTCCGTAACGACATAGACCTCGACGCCGTGACGAACTGCCTTGCGGATGACGCTCGCCAGAAGATTGACGCCTGAGGTGTCGACGAAGCGGATCCCGGTGCAATCGAGCACGAGGTTGCGGTGGTCATCGCCGATACGATCGAGCACGGCGCCGGCCGCTGCCACGGCACCGAAGAAGAAGGCGCCGTCCAGGCGATAAGTAACCGTCGCCGTGTCTGTTGCGTCGAGCGGCTTTTCCGGCCCTTCGGCGGTCACGCGAATGTTCTTCGACATGTGGTGGATGAACTGCAGAGCCGCCAGCGAAAAGCCGACCACGATGCCTTCGGTCAGATCGCGGAAGACAACGAGCAGGAAGGTGACGGCGAGGATGAGCGCTTCGCCGCGCGAGGAGCGGACAAGTGCCGCAATCGCCGACTTCTCCACCATGTTCCACGAGACGACGGCGAGCACGCCCGCGAGCGCTGCCAGCGGGATATAGGCGGCAAGCGGGGCGGCGATCAGCATGAAAGCAAGCAGGAAGGCCGCATGCAGCATGCCGGAGACGGGGCTCGTGGCGCCGGCCCTCACATTGGTCGCGGTGCGCGCGATCGTGCCTGTCACGCAGATGCCGCCGAAGAGGGCCGAGCCGATATTGGCGACGCCTTGTGCCAAGAGTTCCGTATTCGATCGATGGCGCCGTCCGGTCATGCCGTCCGCGACGACGGCGGAGAGGAGCGATTCGATTGCGCCGAGAAGCGCAAAGGCGATCGCATCGGGGAGAACGGCGATCGCAAGCTCGGGGGTGATGCTTGGCAGGGACGGCAAAGGCAGACCGGAGGGGATGCCGCCGAATTTCGAGCCGATCGTGGCGACCGGCAGTTCTAGTAATGCGGCGGCTAGCGAGGCTGCGATCACCGCAATCAGCAGACCCGGCCATGTCGGACGCAGGTGGCGCAGGACAAGGATGAGGGTGATGGTAAGCGCTGCAATCGCAGCGGCGGGGGGTGAAAACGCCGGCAGTGCGGCAACGATCGCCCCCAGTTTGTCAGCGAGTGGGCCCGGTTCACCATCGGGAAATGACAGGCCCAAGAGTTCGCCGATCTGGCTTGCGAAGATGATCACGGCAATGCCGGCCGTGAAGCCGACGGTCACCGGATAGGGTATGAACTTGATGTAGTCGCCGAGCCTCAGCATGCCGCAGGCGATCAGCATGAGCCCTGCCATGGCCGTTGCGAGCAGCAGGCCGTCGATGCCGTGGGTGGCAACGGTCGTGCTGACCAAAACGATGAAGGCGCCGGCCGGTCCACCGATCTGGTGGCGACTGCCGCCCAGAAGCGAGACGAGGAAACCACCGATGATCGCGGTATAGAGCCCGCGGTCAGGGGTCACGCCCGAGGCGATGGCGATGGCCATGGATAGCGGCAGAGCAACGATGGCCACCGTCAATCCGGCCAGTGCATCGGCCTTGAGCCGGCCAAAGCCGTAGCCTTCGCGAAATACGCTGATGGTTTTGGGCAGGATGACGTCGGTCATGGTGATCGCGCTTGCCGGGTGGGGTGCGTGGCCGGCTCCTCCCGCCACACCTGCAGACCATTGGAGCCTGAGTCCCGACTTTTGACAACATGGCCAAAGGGATAGTGTCGGCGCGCAGCGCCCGGGGCAGCCAGGTAACGCTCACAGGCAGTTGTCATCGAACCGGTCCTATTCGGCGCCGCGATTCTTGCCTATGGTGATCGCCGATGAAGACCGAGACCTCATATCCCACCTTGATCGTCTATCCGCGCCGGGGCTTAGCCGTGTTCTGGGCCACGACGTCCGCCATCGTCTTGTCCGTTGCTTTCGGCGGGCTTCTCGCCAGCGTCCTGGGCGGTGGCTGGGCCAGTCCCATGACGCTGCTCTATCTTGCACTCCTTACGCTTGCCCTGTTCGGTCTTCGCAAGGGCTGGCAAGGGATCGCGGCGGCGATGCGGCCCTTGGTCGAGCTCAACAATGAAGAGCTAATCGATTATCGCACCGATCGGCGGATCGCCTGGGCATCCATGGTCGAAATGGCGCAGCGGCGCGTCGACGGGCGCTGGGTGATCGATATCGACCATATTGACGAGGATGAACCCGAGCGGTTGGAGACCTATGCGCTTCCGCTTTCGGGCTATCACATGACGGGTCGGAGGCTCGGCGCGGAAATCCGCAAGCGCTTTGCCGAGGTCGATCAGGGCGAGGATCTTGCTGATCCCGAATTGGAAAACCCGGCCACGTTGCCGTGACCGGGTTCTGAACTTTCAAACCTTGACTGCCGATCAGGCGGCCATGGCCTTCTTCAGGTTCTCGTCGACCTTGTCGAGGAAGGCGGTCGTGGAGAGCCACGGCTGGTCCGGGCCGATGAGCAGGGCGAGGTCCTTGGTCATGAAGCCTGCCTCAACCGTGTCGATGCAGACCTTTTCCAGCGTCGTGGCAAAGTTGGCGAGTTCAGCATTGTCGTCGAGCTTGGCACGGTGCGCGAGGCCACGGGTCCAGGCGAAGATCGAGGCGATCGAGTTGGTCGAGGTTTCCTGACCCTTCTGGTGCTGGCGGTAATGGCGGGTCACCGTACCGTGGGCAGCTTCGGCTTCGACCGTGCGGCCATCGGGCGACAGCAGAACCGAGGTCATCAGACCGAGCGAGCCGAAGCCCTGCGCAACCGTATCCGACTGCACGTCGCCGTCGTAGTTCTTGCAGGCCCAGACATAGCCGCCGGACCACTTGAGAGCCGAGGCGACCATGTCGTCGATCAGGCGGTGTTCGTAGACGATGCCGGCTTCGTCGAACTTTTCCTTGAACTCGGCCTGGTAGACTTCTTCGAAGATGTCCTTGAAGCGACCGTCATAGGCCTTGAGGATGGTGTTCTTCGTCGACAGGTAGACCGGCCACTTGCGCATCAGGCCGTACATCATCGAGGCGCGGGCGAATTCGCGGATCGATTCGTCGAGGTTGTACATGGCGAGTGCCACGCCGGCACCCGGTGCGTTGTAGACTTCCTTCTCGATCACTTCGCCGTCTTCACCGACGAACTTGATGGTCAGCTTGCCCTTGCCGGGGAACTTGAAGTCGGTTGCCTTGTACTGGTCGCCGAAGGCGTGACGGCCGACGACGATCGGCTTGGTCCAGCCGGGAACGAGGCGCGGCACGTTTTTGCAGATGATCGGTTCGCGGAAGATGACACCGCCGAGGATGTTGCGGATCGTGCCGTTCGGGCTCTTCCACATTTCCTTGAGGTTGAATTCCTTCACGCGGGCTTCGTCCGGGGTGATGGTCGCGCACTTGATGCCGACGCCGTGCTTCTTGATGGCGTGGGCGGCGTCGATGGTCACCTGGTCGTTGGTGGCGTCGCGGTTCTCGACGGACAGGTCGTAATATTCGATGTCGAGATCCAGGTAGGGGAGGATCAGCTTGTCCTTGATGAACTGCCAGATGATGCGGGTCATCTCGTCGCCGTCGAGATCGACGACCGGGTTGGCTACCTTGATCTTGGTCATGAATATCCTCACGAGTTTTTGCCTGACGCGCAGGCGCGGGGAGGGCGCTCTGCCGATGGCCTGCCTATAACATTCTCTCGTTACAAGGCAAACAGGAGAGGCCGCCTTGAAGGAAAATCTCGCTCAGACTTTCGGCGAGCGCTTTCGCCCCAAACTTGGTCCGGATCGCGCGCACGCTTTCGGCTAGAACGCCAACAGAGAGAGCCTCGGGAGAGTTTTCATGAAGAGCACCTGGATCGCATTGCTGCTGACGCTGTTGTCGGGCACCGCCATGGCAGCGGATGTGACGGCGCCTGTACGCGAAGTGGTGGAGGCGACCGCCCGCAACTGGGCCGAGGGCTCCACCGGGCAGGAAGAGGAGGTCTTCTCAACGGATCGCCTGACTCGCCTGTTCAGCAACGACTTCGCTTCCGCCTTCGAAGCGGCTTCGAAGAACCCGCCTTACGATATTCCCGAAGGCGAGACGACGGGCTTTCCCTTCGATTACGATCCGATCGCGCAGGGACAGGATGGCTGCCCCTTTGAAGACATCAGGATCGAGGATGACGGCGACGGGCAGGTAACCGCCCTCTTCGACAACCGCTCCTGTTTTGGTGGCGATGCGCCTGATACCGTCCTGATCTTCCATGTTGTCGAGGAGGGTGGTCGCCCTGTCATCGATGATATCTATCCCGTCGAGGACGGACAGTCCGGCAGTTCGATCAAGCAGGACCTGAAACGGCAGGGTGGCCTGTGACCCGCGTCCATCGCCCCATCGCCATCACTGCTGTTGCCGCAGCCGTCGCTTTATTCCCGGCAAGGGCCGTCTTGGCGGCCGATCCGCTCGAGCCTGTGCGGATCGTGATGAGCGTCGCCGGATGGAAAGACAAGGATGCGCCCAAGGTGGAGGCGTCCGGCTATTTCGATGATCGCCTGCTCGGGACGATCTACAGCGCAAGTTTTGCCGACATCTATGGTCTGGCCGAGAAGACGGACGAACTGCAGGATGGCAGTGGCTACATGCTCGGCTATGACGAGGTTATCGGCGGGCAGGACAGTTGTGAATTGAAGGATGTGCGCCTCGAGGCCCGGCCGGAGAAGGATGGCGTCACACCCGTAAACGTCTATTTCGATGCCATCTCCTGCTTCGGCCATTCTCCCGATCTCTCGCAGCCGCAGACGGTCTTCCATGTCATCGAGGAAGATGGTCGCTACATCATCGACAATCTCTGGAGCGAGGACTACCGCGAGGGTGCAGTCGAAAGCTCGGTCAAGGCGCAATTCGCTGCCATGGCCAAGGCCTTTCTCGATTTCCGGCTGACGGGATCCTGGCCCAAAGAGTAAGCGCTCCTCTTTGCCTGACGGTCATTTTGTGCCAAGGGGTGCGCAAAATCTCTCTGAAGGAAATGCAATGGCAGGGACGAACAGCGAGCGCGTCATGCTGGCCGAGGGGCCGGCCATCATTCTGGTGGAGCCGCAGCTCGGCGAAAACATCGGCATGGTGGCGCGCGCCATGGCCAATTTCGGCCTTGTGGAACTGCGTCTCGTCAATCCTCGCGACGGTTGGCCGTCCGACAAGGCCCGTGCTGCTGCCTCCAAGGCGGATCATGTCATCGACGGCACAGTCGTCTATGACACGCTTGAGGAGGCTATCGCCGACCTCAACTTCGTCTATGCGACGACCGCGCGCTCCCGCGACGGATTCAAGCCTGTCCGCTCGCCGGTGACGGCCGCGGAAACGCTTCGCGCCAAGTTCCGCACCGGCGAAAAGACAGGCATCCTCTTCGGCCGGGAAAAGTCCGGCCTGTCGAACGAGGAAGTGGCGCTCGCCGATGAGATTGTCACCTTCCCAGTCAATCCTGCCTTTGCCTCGCTCAACATTGCCCAGGCCGTTCTGCTCATGTCCTATGAGTGGATGAAGTCGGGCATGAACGATGTTCATGCTGTGCCCTTTGACGCGCCGGAACAGCCGCTGGCGACCAAGGAGGAGGTCATCGGGCTCTTCGAACATCTGGAAGAAGCGCTCGATGCGCGCAACTACTTCCATCCGGCCCACAAAAAGCCCAGGATGATCGAGAACCTGCGAGCCGTGTTCAGCAGACGTGCTTTCACCGGGCCGGAGATCCATGTGGTCCGCGGTGTCATCAGTTCGCTCGACCGTTTTGCGAGGCCGGGCCAGAGACCGCCCGCGGGAAAGAGCGAGAGCGAGGCTGAGGCTCAGCATGACGACGACCGGGATGCCTGACCTCAAGCCGATCCTGGTTTTCGATTCGGGGATTGGCGGTCTCACAGTCTTGCGTGAGGCGCGGCTTTTGATGCCGGAGCGCGGCTTCATCTATGTCGCCGACGATGCCGGGTTTCCCTATGGTGGCTGGGAGGAAGAGCCTCTCAAGGCGCGCATTGCCCGTCTCTTCGAAGACCTGTTTGACCGCTACGACCCGGAAGCGGTGATTGTTGCCTGCAATACTGCCTTTACGCTTGCCGGCGCCGATCTCAGGCATCGCTTTCCCGACATGCGCTTCATCGGCACGGTGCCTGCGATTAAGCCGGCTGCTGAACGCACGCGATCCGGGCTCGTCTCGGTTCTGGCGACGCCGGGCACTGTCAAGCGAGCCTATACCCGCGATCTGATCCAGTCTTTCGCCTCGCAATGCCATGTGCGGCTCGTCGGTTCTGAAAACCTCGCGCGCATGGCGGAAGCCTATATCCGTGGCGAAACTCTGGATGACGCGGCCGTTCTGGCAGAAATCACACCATGTTTCGTCGCTAAAGATGGTGCGCGGACCGACATCGTGGTGCTCGCTTGCACGCATTATCCCTTCCTCGCCAATGTTTTTCGCAGGCTCGCGCCCTGGCCGGTGGATTGGCTCGACCCGGCGGAAGCGATCGCGCGTCAGGCGCGGCGGCTTGTCCCGCTCGTCGACGGGGCCGAGCATCCCGACAATTTCGATTTTGCCGTCTTCACCTCCGGTAGCCAGGATTTTGCCACCCGGCGCCTGATGCAAGGCATGGGGTTGGCCGTGAAGTCGCTCGATACGCCATTTTTCCGCTGATCTCCCTTTGGGACCTGATGGGCGCCGTGTTATCTACGAGGCGCTGCCGGACGCTTAGCCGGTGTAGAGGAGCCTAGCCCCTTACTTGTTTACCGAAATTGCGATTGTTCTTTTTCTGACCGTGCTCAACGGCGTTCTCGCCATGTCGGAGCTTGCGGTTGTTTCCGCCCGGCCTGCGCGCCTCAAGGTGCTTGCGGAACAGGGCAGCCGGGGAGCCGAAACGGCGCTGAAGCTTCAGAGTGACCCCGGTCGTTTCCTGTCCACCGTGCAGATCGGCATCACGCTCGTCGGTGTGCTTTCCGGCGCTTTCTCCGGCGCCACCCTCGGAGCGCGCCTTTCCGGCTGGCTGCAGCTGCAGGGTTTGTCCGTTGCGGCATCCGATGCCCTCGGCGTTGGCACGGTCGTCGTTCTCATCACCTATCTGTCGCTGATCGTCGGCGAGCTGGTCCCGAAACAGGTCGCGTTGCGCAACGCTGAAGGTGTCGCTGCTCGCGTTGCAATTCCGATGTCGGTCCTGTCGAGGGTGGCCGCGCCGCTCGTCTGGCTGCTGGACGGGTCGGGTAAGCTGGTTCTCTCCCTTCTCGGCCAGAGTGGTGTCGGTGGCGGCAAGGTAACGGATGAGGAAATCCGCACCGTGCTTGCCGAGGCGCACAGTGCCGGTGTCATCGAACCCCGCGAATCCGCAATGCTCTCTGGCGTCATGCGGCTTGCCGACCGACAGGCGCGTGGTCTGATGACGCCGCGTCGCGACGTGCAGATCCTCGATATCGAGGACACGGTGGAGGAAGTCCGCCAGAAACTCCGCGAAATCCCTCATTCGCGTATCCCTGTGCGCAGTGGTGATTCAGACGAAATTGTCGGGGTGCTCTTCACCAAGAAACTGTACGAGCAGATTGCCGAGGGTGGCACGCTTAATCTCGCCGACCTCATCAGCGAGGTGCCCGTCGTATCGGACCTCGCCAAGGCGACCGACATCATCGAATCCCTGCGCCGCACCTCCTTGCATATGGTGCTCGTCTATGACGAATACGGCCACTTCGAGGGCATCATCACCTCCGGTGACATTCTCGAAGCCATCACCGGCGCCTTCAGTCAGGACGAGACGGAAGAGCAGGCGATGGTGAGGCGCGAGGATGGCTCCTACCTCGTGGCTGGTTGGACGCCTGTCGACGAGTTCATCGACATCATCCGTGTGCCGATCGATCCGGATCCGGACTACACGACCGTGGCCGGCTTCGTGCTGGACGAGTTGAAACGCATCCCCGAACTCGGTGAGAGTTTCGTCAAGGGAGACTGGCGCTTCGAAGTGGTGGACCTCGATGGCCGCCGGATCGACAAGCTTATCGTTTCCCGCGCCGTCGAGACCTGAAGTCGCCGCACGACCTGCGACAATTTGTTGCATAAGTGCAACGGCGCGCCGCAAGTTCTGCAATCTCGAATTGCGCGCTTGCGGCGCGCTTTTTCGCGTGGCATGTTCCCATCATCCGCAACACGACCAACAGGAGGCGACAGATGACTCATTTTTTCATGCGCATGCGCCTCTCTGGCGGATCGGTGCCATCGGCTTTCGTGGGATTTTCCTCGACCTGCCGCCCCACCCGATGACTGTCTGATCAGTCATTTTCCTGCCTTTTCGGCGTTTCTCCACCATCTGACGTGACTTGCCGCCTGCGCGTGTGAATGCGTTCGCGTGCCTGCATCACGTCGCTTTTCATCATCGAAAGGACCTGGGCGCATCCGCGTTTTCCGGGACGGACAAGTCATGCACAAAAATCAATCCATAGTTGAATTGCCGCTGGCCGAGCGGATAGACGAACTTCTTGAGCGTTTCGGCTCCTGGCGGCTGTTGGCCGCTCTGGTCAGGGCAAGCTGGAGGCGGCGGCAGATCCGCAATCTGGCGTCTCATCTGTCGCCCCAGCTGCGGCGCGACATCGGGCTCCCGGAAGAGGAGGACGAGGCGTGGAGAAGGCCGAGAAGCCTCGTCCTCTGGGATTTCCGTGTCTGAGGCAAAGAAGAACGGTTCAGGCGACTGAGCCGTTCTTCTTTTTCGTAGGCAAGAAGACCAGTCGACGCTGTGGTCTTCTTTCCAAACCGGTGCCCCTCGCCGACAGTTGGGATCCACGTGATTCCCTGCCAACTTTCTCCGGTTCGTTGATGTCCCCCAAACTCACCATCATGGCTGCCTTTTTCCTGCAGCCAATCGCGTTCGGTAGCTGGCTGCCGCAGATCCCCGGCGTTCAGGAGCGGCTGTCGCTCGGTCCGGCCGAACTTGCCATGGCATTGCTCGGACTGCCAACCGGCATCCTGCTGATGCTGCCCTTTGCCGGGCAGCTGGTCGGTCGGATAGGCAGTCGCAATACGCTGATCTTCGGGTTTCCGGTGTTTCTGGTGCTCGTGCCTCTGCCTGTGGCTGCGCCCGGTCTTGCCTCGCTGTTCTTCCTGCTCGTGCTTCTCGGGATCGGCCTCTCGACGATTGAACTTGGGCTCAATGTCGAGGCAGATGTGATCGAAAAGCGCGGCATGGCGTCGATCATGAACCGCTGCCACGGTTTCTGGAGCCTCGGCATCATGACCGGCAGCCTTATCGGTGCTGGTTTCCTTGCACTCCAAACATCGCCCTTCATGGCGATCTGTCTGCTGTCGCTCTTCCTGGTCCCGATTTCAGTGATGGTTTGTCGCGCACTGCCCGTCTACGAGGCTCCCGTGACCGAAGCGCAGCCTCGCTCGTCTTGGCGGCGTCCAAGCCCCAGTATTCTAGGCATCAGTCTCTTCGTCTTCGGGATCACGATGACGGAAGGAGCGGTCGCCGACTGGTCCGCCGTCTACCTCAAGGATGTGTTCGCGACATCAGGCATGGCGACGGGCATGGGTTACGTCGTCTTCGCCCTGATGGTCTCCGTCGGGCGATTTGTCGGCGATGGCGCGAAGGAGCAGTTCGGTTCGGTCATGCTTGCCCGGGTCTGCCTCGTCTTTGCGCTTTCCGGCATGATGGTGGTCGTCCTGGCGCCGGTTACGCCGCTGGTCTATCTGGGGCTCGCCTGCGTCGGGTTCGGCGTGTCCGTCGGTTTCCCGCTCGCGGTCACGGCGGCCGCCGATCTCGCCGACCGTCCGGCGGCCGAGAATGTTGCGATCTTGAGCTTCATTGCGCTTCTCGGCTTTCTCGTCGGTCCGCCGATGATCGGTTTCGTCGCTGAGATGCTCGATCTGCGCAGCGGGCTTGCCACGCTTCTGCCGACCCTGTTACTCAGCATCCTGCTTGCCGGGCTTCTGCGTCGGCGTCAGCGGGCCTGAGAGCCGCACTTCCCTGTGGGTTTCGCTTATGCGGCACACACGGGGGCGCCCAAGTCTGTTAGGGACTTGAGATCAACACATGATTTGAGGATGCCGCCATTGAAGGTCGGAATCGATATGGGAACGGTGCAGGGGGGACAGCCTGCCAAGCTCGATATCGAGGAGCTTCTCGCCACGCGCCTGTTGGTGCAGGGCAATTCGGGCTCGGGCAAGTCGCATTTGCTTCGCCGTCTCTTGGAGCAGTCGGCGCAATGGGTGCAGCAGGTCATCATCGACCCCGAGGGTGATTTCGTCACGCTCTCCGACAAGTATGGCCATGTGGTCGTCGACGGCGAGCGCACTGAAGCCGAACTTGCCGGTATCGCCGACCGTATCCGCCGCCACCGGGTTTCCTGTGTGCTGACGCTGGAAGGCCTCGATGTCGAGCAGCAGATGCGTGCGGCCGGCGCCTTCCTCAACGGTCTCTTCGATGCCGATCGCGAGTTCTGGTATCCAGTGCTGGTCGTGGTCGACGAAGCGCAGATGTTTGCGCCAGCCGTCGGTGGCGATGTCTCGGAAGATGCGCGCAAGATGTCTCTTGGCGCCATGACCAACCTGATGTGCCGTGGCCGTAAGCGCGGGCTTGCCGGCGTGATCGCGACGCAGCGTTTGGCAAAGCTTGCGAAGAACGTCGCGGCCGAAGCCTCCAACTTCCTGATGGGCCGCACCTTCCTCGATATCGACATGGCGCGTGCAGCCGACCTGCTCGGCATGGACCGTCGCCAGGCGGAGATGTTCCGCGATTTACAGCGCGGCAATTTCGTAGCACTCGGCCCTGCCATGTCGCGTCGTCCGCTGCCGATCGTCATTGGGGCGGTCGAAACGTCGGCGCGTTCGTCGTCGCCCATGCTGATGCCGCTGCCGGATGCGCTGCCGGATGTCGAAGACCTGATCTTCACGCCGGATCCGGAAGAGTTCACACGGCCGATCGTCCGCCGTGCACCACCGGCACCCCGTCCGACGACGGATATTCTGGCCGAGCTCTCGCGTTCGACGCCGGCTTCACTGGCGCCCTCCTCGAGTGAGGCGCCTAGCCGTGGCGCTGAAATGTCAGCCGAGGAGCGGGAGGACCGGCTGTCCGCCGTGCTTGGCGAAATCCTCGGCGATCCGCAGGCGGCCTATCGGACCGACAGCGTGCTTTACCAGGAGTTCCTAGTGCGCGCGCGCATGCGCCGTGTCTCCGGTCCGCCAATGCCGATGGGTGAGTTTCGTCGCCGCGTGGCGATCGCCCGTGCGGGTGTCGACGAGGAGACGGCTGCAAGCGAGGGCTGGCAGACGGCGCTGTCGCTGTCCGTGCGGGTTTCCGACGATTTGCAGGGCGTGTTCCTGCTGCTCGCTAAGGCCGCCCTCCGCAACGAGGAATGCCCATCCGACCAGCGGATTGCACGGGCATATGGCACCCATTCGGCCCGCCGCGCCCGGCGTCTTCTCGGCTATTTCGAGGAACAGGGGCTGGTCGTCGTGCACACCGACTTTTCCGGCAAGCGCATCGTTGCCTTCCCGGATCTCGAAGCCGAAACGCAGCCCGGCGATCCGAACCAGGTGGATGCCGAAGAGCAGACGCCATCGGCTGCCGAGTAAGGCTTTTCGCCTCCGTTGAGGGGCAGCCTACGCCGCCCGCTCTTCCCATACCCGGACCAGCGCGACGATCGTCTCGACGGCCTTTTCCATGTCCTGGACGCTCACCCATTCAAGCGGTGAGTGATAGGCATGGCCACCGGTATAGATGTTGGGGCAGGGGAGGCCCATGAAGGAGAGGCGCGAGCCGTCGGTGCCGCCGCGAATGCTGTGGCGGACGGGTTCTAATCCGACGCGGCGCACGGCTTCCTCGAGATTCTCCATGATCTCCGGATGGCGATCGAGGACCTCTTTCATATTGCGATACTGGTGCTTGACCTTGAGCGTGTGGCTCGAGCCCGGATAGGTCGCCATGACGTCCCGGGTGATCTTTTCCAGCAGCTCTTCCTTCTCCTTCAGGCCGGCTTCGGTGAAGTCTCTGACGATGAGCTGAAGCTTCGCCGCCTCCATGCTGCCTGTCATGTCGACAGGGTGGATGAAACCCTGGCGTCCCTCGGTGGTCTCCGGTGCGATGTCGCGCGGCAGGCGGGCGACGATGTCGCTTGCGGCCTTGATGGCGTTCTCCATCTTGCCCTTGGCATAACCCGGATGCATGGCGACGCCGGTAATCTCGATCACGACACCATCGGCGGAAAAGGTCTCGTTCTCGATCTCGCCGACGGTCGAGCCATCGAGCGTATAGGCGAAGCGGGCGCCGAGCTTTTCGAGGTCCACCTTGTCCGCGCCGCGACCGATTTCCTCGTCCGTCGTGAAGAGGATCTTGATCGTGCCGTGCTTGATGTCTGGGTTCGCCATCAGATGGGCGGCGGCCGTCATGATCTCGGCCACACCTGCCTTGTCGTCGGCGCCGAGCAGCGTCGTGCCGTCGGTGGTGACGATGTCGTTGCCAATCTGGTTCTTCAGCTGCGGATGGGAGGCGACACGGATCACCTGACTGGTGTCGCCGGTCAGCGTGATGTCGCCGCCCTGGTAGTTGCGCACCAGCTGCGGCTTGACGTTCGTACCGGTGAAGTCGGGTGCGGTGTCCATGTGGCTGCAGAAGCAGATGACCGGCACGTCCCTGTCCGTATTGGATGGGATCGTCGCATAGACGTTGCCATGCTCGTCGAGATGGGCGTCGGTAAGGCCAAGCGCCAGAAGTTCTGCCACCAGCACGCGCCCGAGATCCTTCTGCTTCTCAGTCGAAGGCTGGGTGTCGGAGGCCGGATCGGACTGGGTGTCGATGACGACATAGCGGAGGAAGCGGTCGAGAACGGTGTCGGTCATGGCAATGGCTTTCTCGGGGGCATTCTTGGGGCTTCCTGCCGTCACTGGCTGACTTTGGTGCCAAAATGACGGTCGAACAGCGTGATCATTTCCTGTGTGCGGGCATTGGCGCTTTCGGCACCCAGAACCACGCCGATCAGGCGGCGGTCACCCTGGCTTGCTGAGGTCACGATGTTGTAGCCCGAGGCATTGGTGAAGCCGGTCTTGATCCCTTCGGCGCCCGGATACTGCACGAGGAAGGCGTTGTGACCGCGAAATTTCATGCTGCGGAAGGTCATGCCGCGCGAGGCGAACAGCTTGTACTCTTCGGGGAAGTCCCGCAGCAGCGCCAGCCCCAAACGCGCCATGTCGGTGGCGGTCGTCACCTGACGTGGATCGGGAAGGCCTGAAGGGTTGGTGAAGACCGTGCTGGTCATGCCGAGTTCGCGGGCTTTCGCCGTCATCATCCGGCCAAAGGCTTCCTCGGAGCCTGCCAGCGTTTCGGCAACCGCCGTCGCTGCGTCATTGGTCGACAGTACGACCATGCCCATGACGGCTTCCTGCACGCTGATCGTGTTGCCGGCGCCGACTGCGAATTTGTAGGGCTCCTTGCCATTTGCATTCTCAGACATGACGAGGCGCTGGGCCCACTTGAATTGTCCCGAATGCAGCGCCTCGAAGGTGAGATAGAGCGTCATCATCTTCGTCAGCGATGCCGGATAGAGGACCATATCGGCATTCTCGGCCTCGAGGATTGCGCCGGTGCCAGCGTCGATCAGGATATGGGCATGGCCGGGTTTCTGGATCTCGGCCGCTGCCGGCGCAAACATTGAGAGCGTTACAGCGAAGGCGAGCAGCATACGGCGGGACAGGTCTGTCATCATCGAAGGAGAGACTTCTTTCATGGAGGATGGTATGGGGGATAGCGAACTTATGCCCGTCTGTCAGCCTTTGCAGGCCTTATCGCCTGGTTTTCCGCCAGAGAATGGCGGATACTCAAGTCACTCTTTCGTCACACACGTCCCTGATGACGTGTTGACTTTTCTCACACACCCCACTAATGACGCCCCAACGCCGGGCCACAAAGCCCGGTGTTTGTTTTGACATGTCCCGTGGTTTTCTCCGTTCGCTGACGTGAGAATCCTGTCGGAGCCTCGGAAACGGGGGCTCAGAGGAGGGCGTGTTTCCTTAAGCGGCTTGGTAACAAACCGCTGTAACCTGTTGAGAGGAAATACGGATGAGCAAGCGCGCATCTTCCAAGTACAAAATTGACCGCCGTATGGGCGAGAACATCTGGGGCCGTCCGAAGTCCCCGGTGAACCGTCGCGAATACGGCCCCGGCCAGCACGGCCAGCGCCGCAAGGGCAAGCTTTCCGACTTCGGCGTGCAGCTGCGCGCCAAGCAGAAGCTCAAGGGCTACTACGGCGATATCCGCGAAAAGCAGTTCCGCGCAACTTACGACGAAGCCAACCGTCGCAAGGGTGACACGGGCGAAAACCTGATCGGCCTGCTCGAGTCGCGTCTGGACGCCATCGTCTACCGCGCCAAGTTCGTACCGACGGTCTTTGCTGCCCGCCAGTTCGTCAACCACGGCCACGTCACCGTCAACGGCGTTCGCGTCAACATCGGTTCGTACCGCTGCAAGGCCGGCGACGTCATCGAAGTTCGCCAGAAGTCGAAGCAGCTGGTCACGGTTCTGGAATCGGTATCGCTCGCTGAGCGTGATGTTCCTGACTACATCGAAGTCGACCACAACAAGATGGTTGCCACCTTCGTTCGCGTTCCTGGCCTTTCGGATGTTCCGTATGCGGTCATCATGGAACCGAACCTGGTCGTCGAATTCTACTCGCGCTAATTGCTCGCGAGACGGATTTGTGGAAAGCCGCCCTTCGGGGCGGCTTTTTCTGTTTGCAGTGCAGCGTTCACCGGGAAATATGACGGGGTACAAACGCGGGTAAGGGGTATGACATGGATCTGCAGCTGATCGCCGACGAGATTGTCAGTGCGCTCGAACCGCGCCTTGGCGAGGGCAAGGTGGCCGACTACATTCCGGAACTCGCCCGCGTCGATCCGAAGCAGTTCGGCATTGCCATCACCACCGTCGAGGGCCAGACCTACAAGGCCGGCCATGCCGATACGGCCTTTTCGATCCAGAGTATTTCCAAGGTGTTCATGCTGACGCTTGCGCTCGGCAAGGCCGGCGAATCGATCTGGAAGCGCGTCGGTCGCGAGCCGTCCGGTTCGTCGTTCAATTCGATCGTCCAGCTCGAACACGAGCATGGCATCCCGCGCAATCCCTTCATCAATGCCGGTGCGATCGTCGTCACCGACATGGTGCTTGCGGGCCATGCACCGCGCGAGGCGATCGGCGAATATCTGCGCTTCATGCGCTATCTCGCCGATGACGAGACCCTGTCGATCGACGAGAAGGTAGCGCAGTCGGAGCAGCGCACCGGTTACCGCAATTTTGCGCTCGCCAATTTCATGCGCGGCTTCGGCAATCTGCAGCACCCGGTCGAACACACGCTCGGGGTCTATTTCCACCAATGCGCGCTGGCGCTCTCCTGCGTCCAGCTTTCCCATGCAGGCCTGTTTCTGGCCAACAGGGGCACCAATCCGCTGACCGGCTTTTCGGTCGTTTCGCCGAAGCGGGCGCGCCGCATCAACGCGCTGATGCTGATGTGCGGCCACTATGATGGCTCGGGCGATTTCGCCTATCAGGTTGGCCTGCCCGGCAAGTCGGGCGTCGGCGGCGGAATTCTCGCGGTGGCTCCGGGCAAAGCGTCGATCGCCGTCTGGTCGCCTGGGCTCAACAAGGTCGGCAATTCGGCGCTCGGCTCCGTGGCGCTTGAAATGCTCGCTACCCGCACGGGCTGGTCGGTCTTCGGGACTTGATCTTGCCGGTCGCACAGGGCATTGGAGAGCCGAACAGCCGCCGAGGCCGGAGCCGAAGATGAACCTCGTCAACATGATCGATAGCCAGAATGCCGCCGTGCTCGACGGCGAGGGCGAGCTTGATCTGTCGACGGTTCACCCCGTCTTCGCCAAGGCCCCACGCTCGGTCTCGTTCAACAAGCTGCGCAAACGGCTTATCCGGCAGGTGCGCCAGGCAATGTCTGACTTCGACATGCTGAAAGGCCAGCAGCGCTGGCTGGTCGGTCTTTCCGGCGGCAAGGACAGCTATGGCCTGCTTGCCATCCTCCTCGACCTCCAATGGCGCGGGCTCTTGCCGGTGGAGCTGGTCGCCTGCAATCTCGACCAGGGGCAGCCGAATTTTCCGAAACATGTCCTGCCAGAATATCTGGCTTCCATCGGGGTGAAACATCGGATCGAGTATCGGGACACCTATTCCATCGTGAAGGAGAAGGTGCCAAGTGGCGGCACCTATTGCTCGCTCTGTTCACGCCTGCGTCGCGGCAATCTCTACCGCATTGCCCGCGAGGAGGGCTGCGATGCGCTGGTGCTCGGCCATCACCGCGAGGATATCCTCGAGACCTTCTTCATGAACTTCTTCCATGGCGGCCGGCTCTCGGCCATGCCGGCCAAGCTGTTGAACGACGAGAAGGATCTCTTCGTCCTGCGTCCGCTGGCTTACGCTGCTGAAGAGGACATGGCGCGTTTCGCACAGGCCATGGAGTTCCCGATCATCCCTTGCGACCTCTGCGGCTCGCAGGACGGTCTGCAGCGCAATGCGATGAAGGACATGCTGGCCGGAATCGAGGCGAAGATGCCGGGACGCAAGGATGCGATGCTCAGGGCACTTGCGCATGTCGATCCCTCCCATCTGCTCGACCCGAAGCTCTTCGATTTCGCCGGTCTGATGGCGACCAGGGGCGAATGAAGCCCGGTTCGCCCGGTTTCTCTCAGGCTTGCTTGTAAAGACACAGGAAAATTGCTGCATTGCGCCAAGATCGGGCCGCGAGGCTGGACTGTGCGATAGGCTTCTTGCACATTGCGCTCGGATTAGGGGTCCTGCAGGTCGATTTGCCGGGCTCCGTGAATTGTGTGGGAGTAGGAATGTCTGAGGTCGCTCAGCCTTCGGTGTCGAGGCGTGCCGTCTTTCTCGTCGGGGGATATGAACGCAACGATGCTGCCGGCTTTTTTCGGCGAATCGGCCGCGAAATGGAGCGCTTCTGCAAGTGCTGGTCGGTCGAGGCGACACTCGGGGTACCGGTCGAGGCAGCGGAGGCTTCCGCGACGACGGCGGTCGCCGACTATCGAGGTCCCGACGGCGTCTGCCGATCCGAGATTACCTTTTTGAGCTTCGACGATATCGTCAAGCATGACGGTGCCAGACCGTTCGTCTCGCGGCTTCTTGCGTATCTCGTTGCCTTTTTCGACTACGTCGTCTCCGGCACGATGTTCCGCTTCTTTGCCACCAATTGGCGCTTCGCACTCTATTTCCTCTACCCCCTTGTCATGCTGGGACTGTTCGTCTGGTTCGGTACGATCACCTATCGTCTCGTGGACTGGATTGGACTTCCCGGTGGCCCGCTTTTGCCGGGACTTGCCGGGCTTGCTGTCACCTATGCTCTCGGTCGTTCTGTCGGCCGACGCTATTTCGTTTTCCACCTCATGGATCTCTGGTCGTTCAGCCGTGAGCACCTTCATTGCCGGCGCCCAGGCATGGATCAGCGGATCGATGCCTGGGCCGCGTTGATTTCGCAGCGCATGGCGCAATCGGCCTATGACGAAGTCCTGCTTGTCGGGCATTCGACGGGCGGCGCTCTCATCCTCGACGTGGCTCACCAATTGGCGGAACGACTGGCAGCGGAAGGAAGGCCCGTCGCCTTTCAGCTGGTTACTGTCGGTTCGACATCTCTAAAGGTTGCGCTGCACCCTGCAGCATCGCGCGCACGATCGCGCCTGCAGGCGCTTGCCCGTCATCCCGGCATTCGATGGACCGAGTTCCAGTCGCTGACGGACATCATCAACTTCTACAAGTGCGACCCTTACGCCCGTGCAGGGCTTGTCCATCAGCGCAGCGACGCCTTTCCGCGGCAGTTTCAGGTCCGCATCCGTGACATGCTGGAAAGGCGGACCTACAGGCGGATAAAGAAGAACTTCTTCCGCGTTCACTATCAGTTTATCTCGGCGAACAGCCGCCGCTATTTCTATGATTTCTTCATGATCTGCTGTGGCACCCGGCCGATCGACGCCGTAAGAGGCCACAGGCTGCCGCTATCGGCAGAGGTAGACAAGACCGCAAAGGCGACTTCATGATCCGCATTTCCTTCATCCTCTGGGCCCTGATGCTAGTGACCTGGTGCGCCATGCGCTATCCGGCCATGCGTCGGGCACGGCGTCAGAAGACGGCGGTCGACAAGCGCACGCCGCTCGACATTTCGCTACTCGTTCTCTGCACGTTCGGGCTGGTCGTGATGCCTGTTCTCTGGCGGCTGGATGTCCTTGGAGGACTGGCCGATCGCGGGCAGGGGGCGGTTATCCTCGTCCTCGGGACGCTCTCGGGGGTCGCCTTTCTCTGGCTCTTCCGTCGCAGCCACAAGGATCTCGGCAAGAACTGGTCGGTGACGCTGGAAGTGCGCGAAGGACATCAGTTGGTCACCGGCGGCGTCTACGCCTATGTGCGTCACCCGATGTATGCGTCCTTCCTGCTCTGGGGCGTGACCCAGGCGCTTCTCATCCCCAACTGGATTGCAGGCCTTGCCGGACTGGTCGCCGTCTTTGCCCTTTATGCCGTGCGCCAGTCGCGCGAGGAGGCAATGATGCGGGACACCTTCGGCGCCGAATACGACGCCTATTGCGCCCGCACCAAGCGGTTGGTTCCCGGCATATTCTGAGCGCATCAGCGACGACGAAGCGCCTGCTTGATCTCCTTGATCGACCGCTCGTGCAGCTTCGGGTTCTTGTCGATGTTGAAGTGGCCGATGCCGCTGATTGCCGTTTCGCCCTGGCGCAGGTTGATATTGGCGAGTTCGCCCTTGAAGCCGGGCGCGGGCAGGACGGGTGACCACAGGTTCTCGCCACCGGTGTAGAAGTTCAGCGTCTTCTTGACGTTGGCAGGCACCGGCCCCTTGCCGGTCGGATCGAAGCTCAGGATGAGTGCCACCGGGATCTTCATCGGTTGCAAGGCGCGTGCCACCGAAAAAGTCATGTCCGCTCCCAGCGAATGACCGACGAGCACGATCGGGCGGGCATCCTTCGAGACGCGGTAGCGATCGGCAATCCTGCGTGCAAAGGTCTGGGCATTGGGAAGCGACATTACCTGCGCATCTACCCCATCCGCCTTCAACTGCTGGCCGAGCGTGTTCATGCCCGTCGAAAAGATGTCCGCAAAGCCGCGAAACAGGTAGACCTGCCCATTCGGCGGCTGCGGCTTACGGGGCTTTGCCGCTTCGGCGGGCAGGACGGAGGCTACTAGAAAAAGGGATGCCTGGGAGAGGAGGGCGCGCCTGGAAATCATGTGGGGAGGACATCCTCGAAAATGGAGTAGTTTCGGATTCATGCATGATTTGTCGAGCCTGACAACCGACTTGCCGGGCCATTGGCCCTGTACTTCGCCATTGTCGACAGGCTAGAACGGGCGCATCCCGAACGGTGCCCGTTTTCGCGCCTCTTTCACGGAACAGAAAGGCCTCTCATGACCGCGACCATCGATATCGCCGCCCTTGCCAATCTCCTGCAGGAGGCTGCCGTCGAAGAGATCCTGCCGCGCTTTCGCAATCTCGGTGATGGTGATGTCAGAATGAAATCCGAGGCTATCGACCTCGTGACGGAAGCAGATGAGGCCGCTGAGCGCGTCATTCGCAAGGGAATCGAGGCGCTGATGCCCGATGCCCTGTTCGTCGGCGAAGAATCGGTCGCGGCCGATCCGGCGCTGCTCGATCGTCTTGAAGGCGCCGAGCTTGCCGTCGTCGTCGATCCGATCGACGGCACCTTCAACTTCGCATCGGGCCTGACGTTGTTCGGCATGATCCTCGCCGTTGTCTCCAAGGGCGAAACCATCGGCGGCGTCATATACGACCCGATCGGCAATGACTGGGCGCTGGTGGAGAAGGGCTCGGGTGCATGGATCTACCGGCCGGATGGCAGCCAGGAGCAGATGCAGGTGCGGCCCAGCGGCCCGCTCGAACAGATGATCGGGATCGCCAATACCGGTTTCTTCGACATCGAGACCCGCCGAAAGATCCTCTCCAATCTCGCCGAGGTCCGGCTGTTCACCAGCTATCGCTGTGCTGCCCATGAGTACCGGCTGCTCGGCCAGGGGCATATGGATTTTGCGATGTACAACAAGCTGATGCCCTGGGATCACTTGGCTGGTGCGCTGATGATGCAGGAGGCGGGCGCCCATGTCGCGCGCTTCGACGGTTCACCCTATCTGCCGCATCACACCTCGGGTGGGCTGCTGGTGGCCTCCGACGTCGACGCCTGGCAGGAGTTGCGGGAACGCATCTTCACCGTCGACTGATCAGCAAAAAGGCCCGGCATTGACCGGGCCTTTCGCATTTCAGTGGATTGTCTCGGATCAGACCGGCTTGTTGTGCGCCTGGAACAGGCGACCCTTCTCGCCGATCAGCACGAAGACGAGGCCGATCACCGAAACCACGAAGAAGCCGGCGACCATCGGCAATGCCGTGCCATTGAAGGCCTGGCCGATGGCAGCACCGATGATCGAGCCGCCGATCGTGCCCATGAAGCCGAGAACCGACGATGCGGTGCCTGCCACATGGCCCAAGGGCTCCATGGCCAGCGAGTTGAAATTCGAACCGATCCAGCCGAACTGGAACATCGCCAGCGAGAAGAAGGTGATGAACAGGAAGAACGGCATCGGCTGGGGCCCGAGCACCTGCACCACCAGCCAGATCAGGTTGATCGCGATGAAGCCGAGCAGCGAGCCATGCGAGAGCTTGCGCATGCCGAAACGCCCGACCAGCTTGGCGTTGACGAAGGAGGAGAGCGCCATAAACAGGGCGACTGCCGCGAAGGCGACCGGGAACCAGACGCCGAGCTGATAGATGCCGACATAGACCTGCTGGGCCGAATTGATGAAGCCGAACAGCGCACCGAAGATGAAGGTGCTGGCGATCGTGTAACACAGGGCCACACGGTCGGTGAGCACGATACGGAAGCCGTCGAAGATCACCTTCACGGTGAAGGGGCGGACATCCGCCGGCGCCAGCGTCTCGGGCAGGCGGATATACATCCACACGCCGACGATCACTGCGATTACCGCCATGAACACGAAAATCCAGTGCCAATCGCCGAAGAGCATGATCACCTGACCGGTGCCGGGAGCGACGACCGGAATGACCATGAAGACCATCATGATCAGCGACATCACTTCTGCCATTTGCCGGCCGCCGAAGACGTCACGAACGATCGAGACCGTGATGACACGGGTTGCAGCCGAACCGATGCCCTGGATGAAGCGCAGGAGGAGCAGCGATTCGAAGGAGGGCACGAAGACGACCGCGAGTGAGGAGACGACATAGATCGCGAGACCGAAGATCATCGGGAGCCGGCGCCCGAAGCGGTCGGCGATCGGGCCGTAGAAGAGCTGTGCGAAGCCGAAGCCGATCAGATAAGCGGAAACGACATACTGGCGATGATTTTCGTTTTCGACATTCAGGGCTGCGCCGATTTCCTGCAGACCCGGCAGCATGATGTCGATCGCAAGCGCATTGAGCGCCATGAGGAATGCCATCATTGCGATGAATTCGGCACGTCCCATTCCCCCAAGCGTCTTGGGAGAGGACTGTAATGAATCTGACATGAATTATGACCTTAGAACGGCATGAAGGCGTTGCTTGGGACAACGCCTTCATCGCCTGGAGATTTATAAAGCCTTGCGGCAGAGTTTGTCAGGCAGCGCCGCGGACGGCGATGCCCTGATCTTCGAAATGCTTCTGCAGTTCACCGGCCTGGAACATCTCGCGGACGATGTCACAACCGCCGACGAACTCGCCCTTGATGTAGAGCTGCGGAATGGTCGGCCAGTTGGAATACTGCTTGATTCCTTCGCGGATTTCCATGTCGGCGAGCACGTTCACGCCCTTGTAGTCCACGCCGAGGTAATCGAGGATCTGAACCACCTGACCGGAGAAACCACACTGCGGAAACTGCGGGCTGCCCTTCATGAACAGGACGACATCGTTGGTCTTGACTTCGTTGTCGATGAATTCGTGGGCGCTCATGGCATTCTTCCTTTTCACATGCCGTTCAAGGCGGCAGCTTCGATCTGCCGTAGAAATAGCAACACGGCTTTACTTTTGCCAGTGGCGACTTTGCGACAGCGCCGGAATTAACGGCTGCGCTGGCGGCTGCGCTTGGCAGCCGTGCGGCGACGGCTCACTTGTTTGCGGGCAGGGGCTTTGACACGTTTCGTCGTCTTGCGCATATAACGGCCCGTGGTCGCGGAGCGCGCCTGGCGCTTGCGCCGGCGCGTGGTGCCCTTGCGGGTCGACTTCTTGAGAATCTCCTTCAGCACGCCTTCCACGACGTCCTTGACGATGTTGCCGATCAGATCCGCCATCTCTGCTCCCCATGCCCTCGAATTCGGAGGGTTTTGTTCCCTTCGCTCTTTAAATCAGCGCAATTCTCGTCTAGCAAGCGCCACCTGCGGCGGCCTGCCGTCTATCAAGTGACAGTCTCAATGATCCAAAGCCGCATCGTGCTGCATTTTCCGGGCTTCGAACCGCTCGACGCCGAAGCCCATCGTCAGCGCTACAAGCGTTCGGCAGCGCAAGCCTCGGCCGTCTGGCATGCGCGATTTAATGTCGGGGACCTCGTGGTTGACGGGCAGGGTGCACATTTCGCGGTGAATACCCATGGGGACAGTTATGCGGTCCGGACGCAGATCCATGTCTTCGACCACAATGCCCTGATTTCTACCATGCGGTCAGAGCCGCTCTGGATGCAGATTGCGAAAGGCTTCAAGGCGGGCTTCGACGTGGTCTGGCAGGGCGGTGCCTGGGGCTATTTCCGTCATGCCTGGCGCTTTGGTCTTTTCTTCCTTTTCCCCTTCCTGTTCCTGGCCGCTGGCATTGCACTGGCGGTGAACATCGCAGCCATTCCCTCTGCGATCGATCTCTCTTCCTGGTGGTTGCTGCTGTCCGTGCCTGCCGGCTCTCTCGTCTTCCGCCACGGGGTCATTCCGTTTTCGGAGCGGTACCACGTCCTGCATTTGCTCGCGGATTGGCGTCTGGCGGTGGCCGTTGCGGAAAATCGCCAGGAGGTGGATGCCATCATCGAGCGGGCGGCAGGAGAGGCGGCTGCGGCCCTGGAAGGTCCTGCCGACGAGATTCTCGTGACATCGCACAGCATGGGTGCGAACTTCGCCATTTCCGTCATTGCGCGACTTCTCGAAAAGTCACCGGACGCGCTCAAGGGACGAAGGCTCGTCTTCGTTACGCTGGGCGGTGCCGCCCTGCAGTGCAGCCTGCTGTCATCTGCATCCCTGCTCAGACAGCGGATCGGGGCGCTTGCGGGTCATCCATCCATCGACTGGTTTGATATCCAGTGCCTGACGGACCCGATCCATCTCTACAAGTGCCACACCGCGGCCCTGTCGGGACACGCAGACGCGCCGCAACCGAAGCTCGTCTTCATCCGCTTCAAGCATGCGCTGTCTGCCGAGCGCTATCAGAAGAACCGCCGCGACTTCTTGAGAATGCATCGGCAATATGTGCTGGGACCGGATCAGCCGAGCGGTTTCGACTTCACGCTGATGACGGCGGGGCCGTTGCCGGCGCTGTCGTTCAAGACGCTGGATTCGGCGACGGCCCCGAAGCTTCAAGCCCCATCATGATAAAGGCCCGCCACTGATAGGGCAGGCCTTCTCGCGTCTGGATATCGGTGCGTCCTTGGTCAGTCGGGGATGCTTGTCTGCAATGCCAGTGCATGCAGAACGCCACCCATGTTGCCCTTCAAGGCGTCGTAGACCATCTGGTGCTGCTGGACCCGGCTCTTGCCGCGGAAGGCTTCGGCGACGACCTCGGCGGCGTAGTGATCGCCGTCTCCCGCGAGGTCACGGATGACGACCTTCGCTCCCGGAATGCCGGCCTTGATCATGTCTTCGATGTCGCCTGGTTTCATCGGCATGTAATGGATCCCTCATGCAAATCAGCAATGTGAGAACTATCGTGCATTCGCTGAGGCGTTTCAATGGGGCAGGCAGCGCCTACCCCATGCTCCACAGGCATGTGATCAAGAACTCAGGCAAGCTCGCCTTCCATGAGGGCTGGGAACCAGCCTTCGTGGGCCGTCTTGAGGTCCTCGACCGCTACAGGTTTTGCATCGCCGAGAACCACGTTCGAACCACCGGTGCGGCCGATCCACGGGCAGAAGACGCCAGCTGCTTCAGCGCGGACCTGCACCTGGTCGACATCGGCTTCCTTGACCGTCAGGACGTAACGGCCCTGGTCTTCGCCGTAGAAGACTGCGACCGGGTTGGCATCGTTCAAGGCGTTGATATGCGCGCCGATACCGGACGCCATGGCCATTTCGGCAACGGCAAGGGCCAGACCACCCGACGAGCAGTCGTGCACGGCGGTCGTCAGACCATCCTGAATGAGGCCGCGAACGAAATCGCCGACCTTCTTTTCATGCTCGAGATCGACATGTGGGGCTGGACCGTCGGTGCGGCCATGGATGTCGCGCAGGTAGCAGGACTGGCCGAGATGCGTGCCCCAGCCGGACGGGGCGCCTGCCAGCAGGATCGCTTCGCCCTGGGCCGCAAAGCGGATGCGGGCCATCTTCTTCCAGTCCTTCATCAGGCCAACGCCGGCAATCGTCGGGGTCGGCAGGATGCCCTGGCCATTGGTCTCGTTGTAGAGCGAGACATTGCCCGAGACGATCGGGAAATCGAGCGCCTTGCAGGCCTCTCCGATGCCTTTGATGGCGAATACGAACTGGCCCATGATCTCAGGGCGCTCGGGATTGCCGAAGTTCAGGTTGTCGGTCGCGGCGAGCGGAAGTGCGCCGGTCGCGGTGATGTTGCGCCAGCATTCGGCAACAGCCTGCTTGCCGCCTTCAAACGGGTCGGCCTCGACATAGCGGGGCGTGACGTCGGAGGAGAAGGCGAGTGCCTTCGTTGCGTGGCCTTCGACGCGGATGACGCCGGCATCGCCGCCGGGAAGCTGCAGTGAATTGCCCTGGATCAGCGTGTCATACTGTTCGTAGACCCAGCGGCGCGAGGAGTTGTTGGCAGAGCCGACGAGCTTCAGGAGGGCGTCTGCGACGTCGCCGGCCGGGATGTCGTTTTCGGCGAGCGGGGCAGGCGTCTTCGGCTCGACCCAGGGACGGTCGTATTCCGGCGCCTCATCACCGAGTTCCTTGATCGGCAGGTTGGCGACTTCCTCGCCCTGGTGGATGACGCGGAAGCGCAGGTCGTCGGTGGTGTAGCCGACGATCGCAAAATCGAGGCCCCATTTGACGAAAATCGCCTTGGCGACCTCTTCCTTGGAAGGCTCGAGCACCATGAGCATGCGCTCCTGGCTTTCCGACAGCATCATTTCATAGGCCGTCATGCGCTCTTCGCGCACCGGCACCTTGTCGAGATGCAACTCGATGCCAAGGTCACCCTTGGCGCCCATTTCAACAGCCGAGCAAGTGAGGCCAGCGGCACCCATGTCCTGAATGGCGATGACAGCGCCTGTTTTCATCAGCTCGAGGCAGGCTTCCAGCAGGCACTTCTCGGTGAAGGGGTCGCCGACCTGAACAGTCGGGCGCTTCTCCTCGATCGACTCGTCGAATTCGGCCGACGCCATGGTCGCGCCGCCGACGCCATCACGGCCGGTCTTGGCGCCGAGATAGACGACAGGCAGGCCGACGCCCTTGGCTTCCGACAGGAAGATGCCGTCCGCCTTGGCGAGACCTGCGGCAAAGGCGTTGACCAGGATGTTGCCGTTGTAGCGGGCGTCGAATTCGACTTCGCCGCCAACCGTCGGCACGCCGAAGGAGTTGCCGTAACCGCCGACACCGGCCACGACGCCAGCGACCAGATGCTTGGTCTTCGGATGATCGGGTGCGCCGAAGCGCAGGGCGTTCATGGCGGCGACCGGACGGGCCCCCATGGTGAAGACGTCGCGCAGGATGCCGCCGACGCCTGTTGCCGCGCCCTGATAGGGCTCGATGTAGGACGGGTGGTTGTGGCTCTCCATCTTGAAGACCACGACGTCGCCGTCATCGATGTCGACAACGCCCGCGTTTTCGCCAGGGCCCTGGATGACGCGCGGACCCTTGGTCGGCAGCGTCTTCAGCCACTTCTTCGAAGACTTGTAGGAGCAGTGCTCGTTCCACATTGCCGAGAAGATCCCGAGCTCGGTGAAGGTCGGCTCGCGTCCGATCAGGTTCAGGATGCGATCGTATTCGTCGGGCTTCAGGCCGTGGCTTGCGATCAATTCTGCGGTGATGGGACGGGAGTTGGAAACGGTCATCTGGCTCTCAGGGAAATGGGAGATCGGTTTCGAGGCAGGCTATAACGCAAGCCTGCGCCCGGCGCACTTGAAAAATGCGCGCAATCAGGCCTTTCCTGCGGCTTTGCAGCCCAAGAAGCCTTGGCTATTCCCGATGGTCAGACGATGGCGCTGGTACCGAGGGGGGATTGGTCGAGGATGCGGCGGACCGTCTTCAGCCCCTCGATGGAAATCGAGCGATCCCGGCCCTCGCTGAAGCCAACGCGGACATGATGATAGACCCGCGACGAACGCGCCGGCTTGAACTCGTCCTCGTCGTCGATCAGCACGTCGGCATCGAGCACCGCCTGCTTGAAGGTGCCGGACATCCAGGGCTCGGGCAGCTTCAGCCAGAAGAAGGGCAGGCGCGGATGGGCGCGCAATTCCTTGCCGGCGAAAAGCTCGCGGACGACTGCTTCGCGCGCGCCGATTTCTGTCAGAACCTTGCTCCTGATTTCACCCGCAGCGCCTGACAGCACCAGCCGTGCGGAGAGTTCCGCCAGAAGGAAGGGCAAGCCGCCGCTCACCATCTTCTGGGTGACGCGCACGCGCTGGCTCATATGGGGCGGACAGGCGACCCAGCCGCCGCGCACGCCGGCTGCGACCGATTTCGACAGGCCGTTCAGCAGGAAGGTGCGATCGGGCGCGAGTTCCGCCAGCAGCGGAATGCGGTCGTCGATCATGCCGCCATAAAGATAGTCCTCGATCAGCCAGACGTTGTATTTGCGAGCGATGGCGACGATGTCCTTGCGGCGGGAGAGCGGCAGGCAGGCAAGCGTCGGGTTCTGGCCCGAGGACATGATGAAGGCTGCCTTGGGATGTTCGCGGGCACAGACGCGTTCGAAGTCCTCGGGCAGGATGCCGTCCTGATCCGAATCGACCAGCGCGATCTGGCGTCCCATGAGGTTGGCGCTGCGCGACACCTGCGAATAGGTGAGATGCTCGCAGACGATCCGGTCGCCGGCACCACTGACCGCGGCGACGACGGCATTGATGCCGGCATGCACGCCAAGCTGCGGCAGGACCTGCTCGGCCTCCGGCTGCCAGCTACCCGAAGCGAGCCAGAGCCGACCGGCCTCCAGCCAATCGGGAGAGAGTGTTCGGGTATAGCTCGAGATCTCGCCCGGATGAGCCGTTGCGATCTCCGCCATGATCCGGCCGACCGTCTCGGCCTGACCGACATCGATCGCAGCCGTCGTGTCGAAGCGCAGTTTGCCCGGCGGCGGAACCATCGCCCGGGTGCCCCCATAATTGATCGTCACGGGATCGCGGGCCGGGATTTCGTTGCCGTCACTCGCCTGAACGTAAGTGCCGCGGCCAACCTCGCCGGTCACCAGCCCGCGTTCCCGAAGCAATGCGTAAGCACGCGAGATTGTTCCTATTGTCACCCCAACATCATAGGCGAGATCGCGCTGCGGCGGGAGCTTTGCTCCATGGGGCAGGGCGCCTGATTTGATAGCGCTTTCTGCGTCATCCGCAATGCGGATGTAAAGCGGGCCGGTGCCAGTGTCGAGTGAAGGAAGCCAATTTGTCATGAGGACAATTCTATAGATTGTCACCCTTTGGGAGTCAATTCATAGAGGCTTCGTTGAGATGAAAACGCAAGGAACTGCCGTCATGGTGACAATAGAGACAATCGCGCCGAACGACTCCCGTCACGACATCGCTTTGCCGGTCCGCAAGGAATCATCGTCGCCATTGAGCAGTCTTGCCCGAATGCTCAAGCTGTGGTGGCGGGGACGCAGGACCCGTGCGCACCTTTCGCAACTGACGGAAGAGCAATTGCGCGATGTCGGACTGTCGCCTGAGATGGCTTTGCGTGAAATAAGGAAATCTCGGCTTTTGCTGCTCGATCGGCCGGTCCAGCCGCCGTTCTGATCAGCAGTCTTTTCTGCCATTGGCCCAGCGAACGACGTCCTGGCGAATCCGCGGCGCCACATCCTCGTTCAAGAGGGGGCCGAAAGCGTCCAGCCGAGGGGGCTTTCCTTCAGCCTGAACGACCAGTACGGGGCGGTCGTCGCGTGATCCCTTGCGCACCAGGAGGATGCGTGGGCGACCGGAGAAGGAGCTGAGTTCAGGGGAAAGCTGGTAGGCCTTGAATGCGGCGTCGCCCGACTTGAACCAGCAGGTGTTCGCGGCGACGGCGACCTTTTCCATGATGTCGAGGGCCGATTGTCCGTTCGCAGGAGGGCGCGGAGCCTCAGGCTTGCAGGCCGCGAGGCCGGCTGCTGCGACGAGAATGGCTGAGAGAGCAAGGCGGCGCATGGGCGAACTTTCGGCTGATGGCCGCCTTCCCTTAAAGGTCTGTGGTTAAGCGAAGCTTACCTCAGGCCGCGATGACGTCCAGCGCCGAGGCGAAGATGCCGCGGCCATCGTTGCCGCCGTGGGCGGCTTCGATCAGGTTTTCCGGATGCGGCATCATGCCGAGCACGTTGCCCTTCGCGTTGATCACGCCGGCAATGTCGTTCATCGAGCCATTCGGATTGGTGCCGTCGGCATAGCGGAAGACGACCTGGCCGTTGCCTTCGATCGTTTTCAGCGTCTCGGCGTCGGCGAAATAGTTGCCGTCGTGGTGAGCGACCGGGCAGCGGATGATCTGGCCCTTGGCATAGGCGCGGGTGAAGTCGGTATCGGCGTTGACGACCTCGAGCTTGATTTCCTTGCAGACGAATTTGAGCGAGGTATTGCGCATCAGGGCGCCTGGCAGCATCCCGGCTTCGACGAGGATCTGGAAGCCGTTGCAGACGCCGATGACCTTGACGCCCTGTTCGGCCTTTTCCTTGATCGCCTGCATGACGGGCATGCGTGCGGCGATCGCGCCGCAACGCAGATAGTCGCCATAGGAGAAGCCGCCGGGGATGACGATCAGGTCGACATCCGGGATCTCGGTCTCCGTCTGCCAGATCGTCACCGGCGCATGGCCGGAGATCTTGGTGAGCGCCGCGATCATGTCGCGGTCACGGTTGAGGCCTGGGAGCTGGACGACGGCTGATTTCATGGCTGTGGCTCAAACCTTATCTGGGCTTCCTGGAACTCGCGCAGTTCCAGGCGATTTTCGATCCGATCGAGACGCGTCTCTTGGCGAGCAAGCGTCGTGTGGATGTTGTGGATGTCCTGATGCACGGAAACGAGTGCACCCCGTATCGCATTCATCTCGGCGCGCAACTCCCGCTGCCCCAGCTTTACGTCCGCAACATCGGCATGAATCCGCTTCAGAAGCTCGAACATCAATTCGCTGGTGACGTCAGCCATCGCGCATCTCCTGCAACCCTCAGGCGATGGAGATAGTATAGTTCTCGATGACCGTGTTGGCGAGGAGCTTGTCGCACATCGCCTTCAGGTCGCTTTCAGCCTTGGCCTTGTCTTCGCCTGCAAGCTCGAGATCGAAGACCTTACCCTGGCGGATCTGGCCAACGCCGTCGAAGCCGAGCGCGCCGAGCGCGCCTTCGATGGCCTTGCCCTGAGGGTCAAGTACGCCGTTTTTCAGGGTTACGGTGACGCGTGCCTTGATCACTGATCTCTTCTCCAAAGCTTACTTGACGAGAACCGGGCCGGTGCCACGGATCGGTTCGTTTTCATTCATGATGCCGAGCCGGCGGGCGACTTCCTGATAGGCTTCGAGCAGCCCGCCCAGATCCTGGCGGAAGCGGTCCTTGTCGAGCTTCTCGCGGGTCTCGATGTCCCAGAGGCGGCAGCTGTCCGGCGAGATCTCGTCGGCAAGGATGATGCGCATCATGTCGCCTTCATAGAGGCGGCCGCATTCGATCTTGAAGTCGACGAGCTGGATGCCGATGCCGAGGAAGAGGCCGGAGAGGAAGTCGTTGACGCGGATGGCAAGGGCCATGATGTCGTCGAGTTCTGCAGGGTTCGCCCAGCCGAAGGCGGTGATGTGCTCTTCAGAGACCATCGGGTCACCGAGCGTGTCCGACTTGTAGTAGAATTCGATGATCGAGCGCGGCAAAACGATGCCTTCCTCGATGCCGAGGCGGGTCGAGAGCGAGCCGGCGGCGACATTGCGCACGACGATCTCGAGCGGGATGATCTCGACTTCCTTGATCAGCTGTTCGCGCATATTCATGCGGCGAATGAAGTGGGTCGGAATGCCGATCTTGTTCAAATGCGTGAAGACGTATTCAGAGATGCGGTTGTTCAGAACGCCTTTCCCGTCGATGACTTCATGCTTCTTCTTGTTGAATGCCGTTGCATCATCCTTGAAGAACTGGATCAGCGTGCCGGGCTCGGGACCTTCATAGAGGATCTTTGCCTTGCCCTCGTAAACGCGGCGGCGACGGTTCATGGGTGGTTTTCTCTATTGTTGGCATCCCGGCGCCAGTTGCGCGGATGCAGTGGATCGGTCTTTGAAGCGGTCCCTTAACGGAAAACCTCGGTTTTCACAATGCGCAGATCACCCCTTCCTGCCAAAACGTCGCGCCATCGGAGACTCAGCTGGAATCGCGGAAGTTTGCATTGCACTTTGTACTCCCTTTTGATTAATGGGGAAACCAAACCGCGTTATGACGGGACAGAACGGGAGATCGATATGAGCGGCATGAGTGATCGCGAAAAGGCCTTCGAAAACAAGTTCGCACACGACCAGGAGCTTCGCTTCAAGGCGGAAGCCCGCCGCAACAAGCTGGTGGGTCTGTGGGCGGCCGGCCTGCTCGGCAAGGCCGATCCGGACGCCTATGCGAAAGAAGTCGTCGCTGCCGATTTCGAAGAGGCTGGCGACGAGGATGTGATCCGCAAGGTCATGGGCGATCTGACGGCTGGTGGCGTGTCGATCACCGACGAAGAACTGCGCGCTAAAATGATCGAGTTCCTCGGCCAGGCCATTGAGCAGATCCAGAACAGCTGATCAAACGATCCGCGACTGCAACGACAATCCGCCCGGGCTCAGCCTTGGGCGGATTTTCTGTTTCTGAGCCGTTCGGAGACATCACCGAAGCCGGCCGGGCGGGCCAGGCCGTAACCCTGCAGGACGTCGCAACCCAGCCGGGCGAGAATGCGGGCATGCTCTTCCGTCTCCACGCCCTCGGCCGTCACCTTGATCCCGAGCGAGCGCGCGATCTGGATGATCGACTTGACGAGGATCCGCTGCTCCTGGCTGCGTGGAATGTCTTCGATCAGCTGCCTGTCGATCTTCAGGGTGGTCGGCTTGAGGTTCAAAAGTCCGACGATCGAAGCATGGCCAGTGCCGAAATCGTCGATCTCGATGTCGATCGCCAGGCGTCGCAGCATGTCGAGATTGCTCATGACGGCAGAATCCTGACGATCCAGGAAGACGCTCTCCAGAAGTTCGAATGACACCGTGCCCGGCTTGATGTGGAGATCGGCGAGGCCGCGCGCCAGGTCGGGGTCAGTAAGCCGGCGGGCCGAGACGTTTACGGAGATTTTCGGCGGCGCAATGCCATCCTCGCGCCAGACCTCGAGGTCGCGAAGCGCCTTTTCAAGTATCAGGCCATCGATCTGTGCCAGAACACCATACTCTTCGGCAATCGGAAGAAACTTGTCAGGCCCCAGGATGCCGCGCGTCGGATGGCGCCAGCGTGCGAGGCATTCCGCGCCGACAACGGCGCGTGTGCGCGCGTCGAACTGCAGCTGGTAGTGCGGGAATATCTCGTCGTTCTCCAAAGCGCGCAGAAGTTCGCTGGACAGGCGGTTGGTGTCGGCAAGCAAGGTCCGGCTTGCCTGCTTGTAAAATTCGAACCGGTTGCGACCGAGATTTTTCGCCTTGTAAAGGGCGATATCGGCATTCTGCAGCAACTGTTTCGGATCGATGTCGCGGGCCAGCGTGTGCGCGATGCCAATGCTCGCCCCAAATCGGCATTCCTGGCCGTTGTACCAGGCCGGCTGGCGCATCTGGTCGATGATGCGGCTGGCGATGGCGGCGAGGGTTGCGGTTGCGCCGTCGTGGTCGATCAGGACGACGAATTCGTCTCCGCCGATTCGTGCCGCGAAGTCGCTGACGCGGATGTTGTCACGCAAGATGCGGGCCGCAAGTTTCAGCATGGCGTCGCCGGCGCCGTGGCCCAGCGTGTCGTTGATCTGCTTGAAGCGGTCGAGATCGATGTGCAGGATCGCGATGCCGGAGCCGAGCGTACCCTTGCCGACACGCCATTCTTCGAGCTTTTCCTCCAGATAGCGCCGGTTCGGCAAACCCGTGAGGTAGTCGTGAAGGGCGGATTGCTCGGCCTCGAGCCGAGTCCGCTCGAGTTCCGCGTTGCGCGCTTCGGCCAGCATCTTCTGCTGCTCGAGTTCCTGTCGCAGGCGCTGATCCTCGGTGACGTCCCAGTTTACGCCGATCATCTTCAGGCGGCCGTCGTGGTCCATGAAGGGGAGGCTGTTGGAACGGATGTAGCGCGTGCTGCCGTCCCGGGCGATGATCCTCTAATTGTCGGTGAAGGGCTTCAGTTCGGCGATCTTCGTCGCGACGTAAGCCAGGGTCCGGGCTCGATCTTCCGGATGCAGTTTGCTCTCCCAGAATCCGCCGATCTGCACTTCACAATCGTTGTCGACCTCGAAGATGCGGCGCATTCCTTCGTCCCATTCACTGGTGCCGGCCTCGAAATCCGTTTCGAAGATGCCGATACCCGAAATGTCGATGGCGAGCTTCAGGCGGCGGGAGAGACCCTCCAGCCATTCTTCCTGCTGCTTGCGGGCGCTGATGTCGGTGTCGGTGCCGATGATGCGGGCGGGCTTGCCATCTTCGTCGCGCTCCACGCAGGCGCCTCGGCACTCGATCCAGACATAGTGTCCGTCCCGGTGAAGCTCCCTGTACTGGAAGACGCTGTAGTCGGGATCGCCCGCGTTCTGCCGTTCGATGCAATGTAAGACGCGCTCGCGATCCTGAGGATGCACGAGTTCCAGCCATTCCTCCATTGTAGGTGGAAAGGTGTCGTTCGGTCCCATTCCCCGGATCTCGCGCCAGACGTCGGAGTAATAGAGTTCGCCCGAACTGCGTTGATCCCAGACGCCCAAGAGCGAGCCGACGAGCGCGTGGTTCCAGCGGCTTTCGCGCTCCTGCACGTCATTCAACTGGCGACGAAGGTCTGTCACATCCGTCATCTGGAGGAGTACTGAGCCGTCTAGGGAGCCTGCGGTGGCATGGCCCGCCAGAGTGACGACAAAGTGCTTTGCGTCATTGCCCGGCGTCGATATTTCCAGTGTCGACGGAGCCCCGTCCATCAGCCGACCAAGGGCGAGCAGCAATTTGGCGGCGTCGGCGCCCTGCAGGTGGCCGGCCAAATTGTCGCCGGGCACAATAGTCTCCCCAAGGGCCGCCCCCAAAGCCTTGTTCATCGTCCGGATGATGCCGTCGGGATTGAGCCACGCCGCCGGCCAGGGGAGGCAGGCGATGTCGATACCACCCGCGCCGGGGGTGGATGGAGAGGCCGCTTGTGGGCGCAAAATCAGGCTCCTCGCTGCACATGGTTGCGCGGAGTCTATGAGTGCTCGCTTAAGAAGGGCTTAAATTAGCCCTCACAATGCCGGGATTAACGCGATGTTTGGAGCTCATCCGAAGTGGGCGATTGCTCCCGGCTCAGCCCTGCAGACGGCCGAGAAACTGGGCGAAAACCATCGTGCCTTCCGGCCACGGTCCATGTCCGGATTCGGCGTTGATATGACCCGATTCGCCTGCGTCGATGAGGAAAGATCCCCAGGCATTGGCGATGTCCTCGGCATGGGCATATTCGCCGAAGGGGTCGTTCCGGCTCGCGATCAGGAGCGACGGAAAGGGCAGGGTCAGGCGCGGATATGGCCCGAAAGTCATCAGGTGCTTCGGCCGGATCTCGGGATTGGAGACATCGGGTGGGGCGACCAGAAAGGCGCCGGCGACCTTTTTCTTCATTTCCGAGATTGCGTGCACGATCGCGGGGACGCCGAGCGAATGACCGACGAGCACGACCGGCTTGGTGGCCGCGTTGACCTCTTCGGCAACGCGGGCGACCCAGTCATCGCGCACGGGCTTCGACCATTCCGCCTGTTCGACGCGCCGTGCCGTCGACAGCTGGCCCTCCCACCGGGTTTGCCAGTGGTCGGGGCCGGAATTGGTGTAGCCGGGAACGATCAGGATTTCTGCATCTGAAACTTTCATGGCCCCTATCTGCTGTCCCGCATGGTCCTCGTCAAGATTGGGGCAGCCTGCAGGATCGTAAAAAATAATATGCAACACTTACTAGTTCGAGTTTGGCGTCGATGTTACGATCGCGTCGTGCCCGGATCGGGAGGAGATCGATCAGGGCCGTTACCGGGAGGAATTTCATGAAGCACGTCCATTTGACGGCGGCGGCACTGCTGCTGCTCGCCCTTGATCCGTCTGCCGCGAAGGCGGCCATCGCTTGCGCCGACCTCGCCAAGTCAGAGAACCAACCATCCGATGTGACGATCACCGAGGCTGTTGAGACGCCGCCGGGCGACGAGGTTTCCGTCGCTCATTGCCTGGTCAGGGGCAAAACGCCCGACAGGCGGGGGATCGATGGGAAGACCTATACGATCCGCTTCGAGTTGCGGCTGCCGGTCGAGTGGAACGAGCGTTTCGTCCACCAATTCAACGGCGGCAATGACGGCGCGGTCGTTCCGGCGCTCGGTCCACTTCTCGGAGGCCGCAAGAGTGATACGGCGCTGGGACGCGGCTACGCCGTTGTTTCTAGCGATGCCGGCCACGACGGCAATGCCAATCCGGACCGAGGTCTGGCTGGCGGTGCGGCCTTCGGCTTTGATCCACAGGCGCGCCGTGACTATGGCTACGGCGCCGTTGCGACCCTGCAGCCGCTCGCCGAACAGATCGTCGAGACGCATTACGGCAAGCCGATCGCCTATCGTTATGGGATTGGCAGCTCCAATGGCGGCCGGCACGGCATGATGGCGGCGGAGCGTATGCCCGAGGTCTTCGACGGATTGCTGGTCGGCTATCCCGGTTTCAATTTGCCGAAGGCGGCGATCCAGCATGCGCTCGATATCCAGGCCTGGTCAAAGGTCGATGCCGACATCGCAAAGGCGTTAAGTCGGGATGACCTGAAGCTCGTGGCTGATGGGGTGCTGGCCGCCTGCGACAGTCTCGACGGTGTCTCGGACGGCATCGTTGCGGATGCCGACGCTTGCGAAACGACTTTCAAGATCGAGACCCTTGCCTGCGAGAGCGGGGCAAACACCGGCTGCCTTCGTCCGGAACAGATCGAGGCGCTCAAGACATCCGTCGCCGGTCCTAGGGATGTCGAGGGCAGGGCGCTCTATACGCACTGGATCTTCGATACCGGCATCGCCTCTGGTAACTGGCGCACCTGGAAGCTCGAAAGCCCGATCGAACCCTGGGGTAACAGGCCGATCATCGGGGTGATGGGGGCAGCGTCGCTGGCCCAGGTCTTCACGACACCGCCAACGGAAGTGGGCGGCACGCCGGACGAGCTGATCGCCTTCCTGCGCGACTTCGACGTTGTGCGCGACGGTGCGAAGATTGCAGCCACCGACGACACCTTTACCGAGTCGGCCATGGACTTCATGGTGCCGCCCGGTGCCGATGATCCGCGGCTCGATGCCTTCCGGGAGGCGGGCAGCAAGATGCTCGTCTTCCACGGCAATTCCGATCCGGTCTTCTCGGTCGTCGATACGGTTGACTGGTACAAGAAGCTCGATGCCAACCATGATGGCAAGGCGTCGGATTTCGTGAAGTTCTACCGCATCCCCGGAATGCCGCATGGGGCCAGTGGTCCGAGCTTCAACGACTTCGATTTCTTCACGCCACTCGTCGACTGGGTCGAGCAGGGCAATGCGCCCTCCGGCGTTGCGGCAGGAATCACGGAAGATAATGCGGAAGCGGCCACGCTCGAGGGCACGCGCTTCCTCTATTGCCCCTATCCCTCCGTGACGCGTGCCGCGGACGATCCCTCCGCCGAAGGCGAGGGCCGCTATATCTGCCGTTGACGGTCCGGCCCCGGCAGCGGCACTGCCGATCTGCCGGGGCTTTCACGGCTTCGTGCGTAACTTGCGCACGACATGACAAATGTTAGCTGATACACTAATTAGCTCAGGACAAGCGTGTCGCATGTTCCTTCAGGCATGCGGCGGCCCTGTTGACGGCGCGTTGTTGCGACCGATCCGGCCCGACGCCGCCCGCATTTCACTTTGCAGCTTACAGACCCTGTTGCTCGAGGAGGAAGTGAGAATGTCGACATTTCATGTGATGACCGGTGCCACCGGCACGATTGTCAGGCCTGCGGTACGGCAGATCGCCGTGTCCGACGTCTTCGCAGCCTTGCGCGAAGGTTATGAGGATTTTCGCGAAAAGCCTTCCCACTATGCCTTCGTCGCGCTGATTTATCCGATTGCCGGCGCAATCATGATCGGCTGGAGCGCCGGCGTCGAACTGCTGCCGATGGTCTATCCGCTCCTGGCCGGCTTTGCGCTTGTCGGCCCGCTTCTGGCGCTTGGGCTCATGGAAATCAGCCGTCGCCGCGAACTCGGCCAGCCTGCAGACTGGTCCGACGTGCTCAACCTCTTCAAGTCGCCATCCTTGCCCGCTCTCTTGATGATGAGCCTCTACCTGTTGACGCTCTTCATGGTCTGGCTGGTCGTGTCACGCGGGCTCTATCTCTCGCTCATCGGTGACTATCCTTCGCCGGGCCTCTTTGCCTTTGCGAGCGGAATTCTCGACCATCCCAATGCGCTGGCCTTCCTGTTCTGGAGCAACGCGTTTGGCTTCGTTCTTGCGCTAGTCGCGCTCGTCATCAGCATCGTCGCTTTTCCGATGCTGCTCGACCGCGACTGCGGCGCCGCCTCGGCGGTTTCGACCTCGGTCCGGGCAAGTCTTGCCAATCCGGTGCCGGTCGCCGTCTGGGGCCTGATGGTGGCCGCACTGCTGGCGATCGGGATGGCGACGTTGATGGTCGGGCTGGTGGTCATTGTGCCGGTGCTCGGCCATGCGACCTGGCACTTCTATCGCCGGCTGGTGGTCTAGTTCTGGTGGCCGTCAGGCGGCGCTGAAGACGTAGGCGGCCAAAGCCAGCACCGATAAGACGAGGGGCAGAATTCGTGCGCCCCTCGTTTTCGCGCCGATGGCCATCAGGGCCGAGGCCCCCAGTGCGGTTGTCAGCAGCAAATTTCGGACGAGTGCGCGGTTACCATCCGTCTCGATCGTCGAGGGTTCGATGCCCGGGTCGAGTTCAGCCATCCAGTCGTAACCGCTTCCATTGAGGAGCAAGAGGCCGAAGATGGCCAGAGCAGCGATCGCCGACAGAAGGAGGCGTGATAGGCTTGGCATGCTTTACTCCTCCCCAATCAAAACGGGCGCGAATGTCTCCGCGCCCGTCTCGTTATGTCACATGTCCGCTCGCCGGGTATCAGCCGAAGACGCGGGCAAATATCGTGTCGACATGCTTGGTATGGTACCCGAGGTCGAACTTTTCGCGGATGTCGTCTTCCGAAAGCGCGGCGCGCACCTCTTCATCACCCAGCAGTTCTTCCAGGAAGTCGGCACCCTTTTCCCAAACCTTCATCGCGTTGCGCTGGACGAGGCGGTAGCTGTCCTCGCGCGAAACGCCGGCTTGCGTCAGCGCCAGAAGCACGCGCTGGCTCATGACAAGGCCCTTGAACTTGTTCATGTTCTTCAACATGTTCTCAGGGTAGATCACGAGCTTCTCGATGACGCCCGCCAGACGGTTGAGGGCGAAGTCGAGTGTGATGGTCGTGTCGGGGCCGATGGCCCGCTCGACGCTCGAATGGCTGATGTCACGTTCGTGCCAGAGGGCGACGTTCTCCATGGCTGGGACCACCGACATGCGCACCAGGCGGGCAAGGCCGGTCAGGTTTTCGGTCAGAACCGGGTTGCGCTTGTGCGGCATGGCCGACGAGCCTTTCTGGCCCGGCGAGAAGAATTCTTCCGCCTCCAGAACTTCGGTGCGCTGCATGTGGCGGATTTCGATCGCGACGTTTTCGATCGAGGAGGCGACGACGCCCAGCGTGGCGAAGAACATCGCATGGCGGTCGCGCGGGATAACCTGCGTCGAGATCGGCTCAGGCACGAGACCGAGCTTTGCGCAGACATGCTCTTCGACGCGCGGGTCGATATTGGCGAAGGTGCCGACGGCGCCGGAGATCGCGCCGGTTGCCACTTCCGCACGGGCGTTGACGAGGCGGTCGCGGTTGCGGGCCATTTCGGCATAGAATCGAGCAAAGGTCAGGCCCATGGTCGTCGGCTCGGCATGAATGCCGTGGCTGCGACCGATACGGACCGTGTCCTTGTGCTCGAAGGCGCGGGCCTTCAGCGCTGCCAGGACCCGATCCATGTCGGCGATCAGAATGTCGGCGGCGCGGACCAGCTGGATGTTGAGCGTCGTGTCGAGAACGTCCGACGAGGTCATGCCCTGGTGGACGAAGCGCGAGTCAGGGCCGATGAATTCGGCGAGATGTGTCAGGAAGGCGATGACGTCGTGCTTGGTGACAGCCTCGATCTCGTCGATGCGGGCGACGTCGAATTCGGCGGGACCACCCTTTTCCCAGATGGTGCGGGCGGATTCCTTCGGGATCACGCCGAGATCGGCGAGCGCGTCGCAGGCATGGGCCTCGATCTCGAACCAGATGCGGAACTTGGTTTCGGGTGACCAGATGGCGACCATTTCCGGCCGGGAGTAACGCGGGATCATCGGGCTCGTCTTTCGTTGGACATGGGAAAATGCTGGCCCCCCCTTAGCAAAGTGGGGCGGCAAGCTCAACGGTTGCGGCGGGCCATCACCAGGCTGAGCACCAGAAGCATGGCCAGTCCGGTTGGCAGCAGGTGGCGCAGCCCGAGCACGGCGAACTGGTAGAGGGCAGACGCCGTGGTGAAAATCTGCTGATAAACCCAGATGCGCGAGAGGAATGGCGCGTGCCAGTGGGCATAGAAGGTTCGATATTGTAGCGCATAAAGCCCGGAGATCGCACCGATGGTGACGACACCGAGCAGCAAGAGCCAGGCCGCCAGAACGGTCTGCGGCCCGCCGCGCTTCTCGACCATGTGAATGAGGGGCAGGGCGACGAGCCAGCCGAGCAGACCGCCGGCAGCGTAGATCAGGGTCAAGGCGAGGTCATGGCTGCTTGTCGCGCGTCCGAAGAGGTGGACGGAGAGCTGAAAGCTCGTCGCCATCGCCAGCCCCCAGGCAAGCGAACCGCCCATCCACAACTGGATCGGCGGCAGCCGGCGGCGCGGCATCAGGGCTTCACCGGCACGGCGAGCCAGCGCAGATTGTTGCCCTCGAAGCCGAGAGTGGCCATCTGAACCATGACCATGTGCGGCCCGTTCGAGCGATAGCCGGGTGTGACGACACCGCCGACGGCGTAAGCGCTCGGGCAATTGCGGCTTTTCGGAATGGACTTGTCGCGGTAGACCTCGCGCCGGGCTTCGGGTTTCGCATCATCGGCGATCGAAAGCGCGAAGCCACGCACATTGACGTTCATGTTGACGCAGAGGTCCTCACCCTTGGCCTCGAAATCCTCGATGCTGACGCGGTACACCCCTTCCGAGACGTAGAAGCTCGGAACAGCTTGATAGCGTACCTCATCGACCTTGCCCGCGAGCTCGCCGATCGGTGTCATGGCCACCAGATATCCAGGATCGTCGCCAATCTTTCGTTCATCGAGGATGGCTTTCGCCTGCTTCAGGCTTTCACGCCGCGCTTCACCGATGGAAGCTTCTTCCCGCCGGATCAAAACGCTGACCGGGGTGCCAGCAACATACTGGTCCGTTTCGGTGTCGATCACCTGAATTTCGGCATAGGGGAAGCCGGAGCCATCCTGTTCGCCGAACTGCTCGAAGGCGAAGAACTTGCCGTCAGGCGAAAAACCCAGGGGCCGCATCTCCGCCACGTCTCCGGCTGAGGCCGCAGAGGCCGTCAGAAAAGCGAGCGCGATTGCGGATAGCTGCAGTCTCAAGCCCGACCTCCTTCGGCTGCCTTGCGCAGAGTGTCGACCGTCTTGCGGTAGTCGTCAACGCCCTTGCCCTTGAAGATCGCGGAACCCGCGACCAGTGCATTGGCGCCAGCCTTGGCGATTTCGGCGGCATTGTCGGCAGTGACGCCGCCATCGACCTCGAGGTCTATCGGGCGGTTGCCGATCAGGGCCTTGGCCTTGGCGATCTTGTCCGTCATCGCGGGGATATACTTCTGGCCGCCGAAACCCGGATTGACGCTCATGATCAGGATTAGGTCGAGATCATCCATGACGTGCTCGAGGACCGAAAGCGGCGTTGCCGGATTGAGCGAGACGCCGGCCTTCTTGCCGAGCGCCCGAATGGTCTGAAGCGAGCGGTGCAGATGTGGACCGGCTTCGGCGTGAACGGTGATGATATCGCAGCCGGCATCGGCGAAGACGGCGAGATAGGGATCGGCCGGCGCGATCATCAGGTGGCAGTCGAAGACCGCCTTGGTCCAGGGGCGCAGCGCCTTGATGATGGCGGGGCCGAAGGAGATGTTTGGGACGAAATGGCCGTCCATCACGTCGAGATGCACCCATTCTGCGCCACCGTCGACGACGTCGCGCACTTCTTCTCCGAGGCGGGAGAAGTCGGCAGCCAGAATGGAAGGCGAGATCAGGAGAGGACGGGTCATCGGAAGCTCCTCGCGGGCCAGGGATCGATCGATGCCGTCGCGGACGAGAGGCGCGGGCATCAGCTGTTGATGGCGGTCCGCATAGCATCGGCGCCCTTGAGCGGCAACCATGCCTTCGGATGAGACGCCTGTCATCGGCATGGCTGGCCTTGACGATTGCTGCCCGGCGCTGCATCCCTCGGCAAAAGCATAGCCATCCGGGAGGACGACATGGCCAAATTTGCAATCATCACCGGCGGTAGCTCCGGCATCGGCCGTCATCTGGTGTCGGCCTTTGTACGCGAAGGCTATAATGTCGCCTTTACCCATCTCAGTCAGCCGGATGCCGCAGCCGATGTCGAAAAGGAAGCGGCTGTCCTCGGTGGTCGGGCAATCGGTCGGGAATGCGAGGTGGCCAACAGTGCTGACATCGAGGCATTCCTCGACGAGGTCATCGCCTGGGCGGGACAGGTGCCTGATGTTCTCGTCAACAATGCCGGCATCCAGACCTGGGCCTCAATGCTCGAACTTTCCGAAGAGCGCTGGGACGCCGTCGTCAGCACCAATCTCAAGGGCACCTTCCTCAACAGCCAGCGCGTGGCGCGCCGCATGGTGGAGGCTGGCAAGGGCGGCTCGATCATCAATCTCGGCTCCGGCTGCAACAAGCATGCCTTCCCGAAACTGGTCGACTACACCGCGTCGAAGGGTGGCATCGAGCAGCTGACCAAAGTGTCGGCCGTCGAGCTCGGGCCGCATCAGATCCGCGTCAATTGCGTGGCACCGGGTGCTATCGAAACGGCACGCACCCAGGCCGAAGCGCCTGACTATGCGAAGACCTGGGGCGATGTGACGCCTCTGCGTCGTGTCGGCACGCCGGAGGATATCGCAGGGCCGATCCTCTTCCTTGCCGGTCCGCAATCGGCGTTTGTCACCGGCCAGACGATCTGGGTGGATGGCGGCGTGTTCAGCCAGGCCTTCTGGCCGTACCGGGACTGACCTCGGTTACTGCGATGGTTCGGACACGGGCACGAAGGCCTTGCCCTGCCATTGCAGTAAGCGATAGGGGTTCTCGGTCGGCTCATGCCCCTCGCCGAAGGTAATCGAACCGATCGCCGTCTCGAAGGTCGTGCCGATCAGGGCATCCGTGACGGGTGTGCCCATGGCAGACGAGATGCCCCAGGAATCCGCGAGCATGGTGACCGCCGCGTGGGCCGGCAGAACATAGCCCTCCGGCGCGATCCCCACAGCTTCGAACGCGCTCATCAGCGCCGATGCCGATGGACCTTGCGGTGTCTCCACTAGACCGACCGCGAGCACTCCATCTTCCAGAGGGACTGGTTCGTCTGCCGCGCGCATGGCTTCACCGCCGAGCAGCGTCAGCGACAGGCCCTCCGCTTTGGCATCCCGGGCGATGATCGAGACATCGTTGCGATCGCCACCGACGAAGGCGTGCGTGATGCCGGCCGTCTTCAGCCGCCGGACCAGCGTCAGTTGCTGTTCCTGTCCCGGCCGGAAGGTGTCGACGAAAGCGGGCTTCAGGCCGCGCTCCTCGAGCGTGATTCGGATGGCCTCTGTCAGTTCACGGCCGCGGATCGTGCCGTCTTCCAGCAGCGCCACGGGCTCGCCTGGCCAATCACGCAGGATGACTTCGGAGAGCTTGGCGGATTCCTGATCGCCATTCGGTGCGAGACGGAAAAGCGGCCAGCCAGCCTTTACCGCATCCTCCATCAATCCCGTCCAACGAACCGACAGCGTCACTGCGGGCAGATCGGCGTCTGCCAGTACGGGCAGGCCTTCCTTCAGTGTTTCGCTGCAGAGAAAGCCGACCGCTGCTGTCGCTCCGGCCGCCGTGATCGCTTCCGCGACCGCCTGGCCGCTGCCGTCTGTGCAGGGTTCATCGATCTCGACGAGGTTTATCGACAGGCCCTCGGCGGCGAGCGTTGCGCCCTTTCGCACCTGATCGCCGAGCACGGCGAAGCTGCCGGTTTTCGGCGCAACCAAGGCAAGTTTCAGCTCCGCTGCCGATGCTCCAGGTATGCCCGGCAGCAGGAGCAGTGGAAGCGAAAGCCAGGTTGTGAGCAAGCGCGATTGGGGCATGCCGCGATCCTAGCCGAAAGCGCAGGCAATTGGAAATGCTGGCTTTCCGCTTATCGAAACGGGTCCGCTGTGAAATCGTGATGGTGTTGTGGAAAAGGTAAGGGCTGCGGCCCATATTCCGATATCGACGGGGGAACATACCGAGGGGAGTTTCGAGTTTGAGCATGCAAGTTCTGGATCCGGTCGTCTATCGCGAGGCCATGAGCCGTTATGCGGGGCATGTGCAGATCGTGACGACGGAGCATCAAGGCATCCGGCGCGGGGTCACCATCACTGCCGCCTGCTCGGTGTCAGACAGCCCGCCCATGGTGCTTGCCTGCCTCAACAACAGCAATCCAAGCAATGCCGTGCTTTTCGAGAGTGGGCATTTCGCGTTGAACACGCTGGGCGCCCATCACCAGGATCTGGCGAATGCCTTTGCAGGTTTCGGCAAACTCTCGGCCGAAGACCGTTTCGCCCAGGCCGAATGGCAGGTGATGGAGACCGGCTCGCCGGTGCTTGTCGATGCGATCGTCGCCTTCGACTGCGTCGTGACTGACCGCAAGGTGACGAATACCCATACGGTGCTCTTCGGCGAGGTGAAGGCGGTGCATTTCGGTGAGCGTGAGCCGTCTCTCATCTATCTGGACCGGGGCTATCACACGCTATAGACTTTCCCTCGAACATGGGAGGAGACATGGCAGAGACCTCGGGAAAGGCGCTGCCGGAGACGATCGATGGCATCATCGATCTGCTTTCGGCTGAGGATTATCTGGCCGGCAGGCCGCTTGCTACCGTGCTGTTTCTGGCGCTCAGGATGAAGCGCCCGCTTTTCCTGGAAGGGGAAGCCGGCGTTGGTAAGACCGAAGTCGCCAAGGTGCTCGCCAAGGCGCTCGACCGCCCGCTGATCCGCTTGCAGTGTTACGAAGGCCTCGATGTGGCCTCGGCTGTCTACGAATGGAACTATCCGGCGCAGATGCTGGAAATCCGCATGGCCGAAGCCTCCGGCGTCTCGGATCGAACGCGGCTCGAAGGCGACATCTTCTCCGAGCGCTATCTGATCCGCCGTCCGGTACTGCAGGCGCTGCAAGGCGAGCCGGGACGCGCGCCGGTCTTCCTGATCGACGAACTCGACCGCACGGACGAGGCCTTCGAGGCCTTCCTGCTCGAGGTGCTCTCGGATTTCCAGGTGACCATCCCCGAATTCGGCACGGTGAAGGCCGCCGAGCCGCCCATCGTCATTGTCACGTCGAACCGCACCCGCGAGGTGCATGATGCGCTGAAACGCCGTTGCCTCTATCACTGGGTGGACTATCCGACTGCTGCCGATGAACTGGCGATTATCCGCCGCAAGGTCAAGGGCTGCAACGAGCAGCTGTCTCGGCAGATCGTCGCCTATGTCCAGAAGCTGAGGACCATCGACCTCTTCAAGAACCCCGGCATTGCCGAGACCATCGACTGGGCAACGGCACTGACCGAACTCGACCGGTTGGCGCTTGATCCTGAGACCATTGCTGACACGCTGGGCACGCTTCTGAAATACCAGGAGGATATCGCCCGCATCCAGGGCAGCGAAGGCGAAAAGCTGCTCTCGGAGGTCAAGGCCGAGCTCCTGGCAAAGGCTGGCTGAGATGGAAAGCTTCGGGCCGCATCCCGCCAGTGGACGCGACGGCATCGTGGTGCCGCCGCCGGTCAAGGGTGACGGGCAGCTCGCCGACAATATCGTGCATTTCGCGCGTGTCCTGCGAAAGGCTGGCCTGAAGCCTGGCCCCGGTGCCGTCATCGATGCCATCGAGGCGGTCGACGCGATCGGTATCGGTTCGCGCATCGAGTTCCATGCTGCGCTTTCGGCGATCTTCGTCAAGCGGCACGAGGATCAGCCCGTTTTCGATGAGGCCTTTTCGGTCTTCTGGCGCTCGCGCGATCTCGTCGGCAAGATGATCGCCTTGATGTCGCCGGTGGCGGCCATCGGTGAGCGACAGAAGCCGAAGGCCGGCGGTGCGCGTGTGAGTGACGCGCTGTTTGCGGATCGGAACCGCGAGCCGAAGCCACGCGAAGAGCCGGATGTCGAGGTCGATGCCCGGCTCACGGTCTCAGGCCAGGAGGTGTTTCGCCAGCTTGATTTCGGGCAAATGACAGCCAGCGAGTTGAAGGAAGCGCGGCGCGCGATCGAGCGTTTGGCTATGCCGCTTGATCTCGTTCAAACGCGCCGCTACCGGCTCTCTCCGCGCGGGCGCCTCATCGATCCGCGCGCCAGCATGCGTCAGTCGCTGCGAACCGGTGGCGATCTGATGCTGCCGAAGTTCCGGGAGCGTCGGCAACAACCGCCGCCGCTCGTCATCCTTGCCGACATTTCCGGTTCGATGAGCCAGTACACGCGCATCTTCCTGCATTTCCTGCATGTGCTGACCGAACGTCGCCGCCGGGTGCATACCTTCCTTTTCGGAACGCGGCTCACTAATGTGACGAGGCAACTCCGCCATCGAGATCCGGACGAGGCGATCGCGCAATGCACGGACGCCGTTGCCGACTGGTCGGGCGGTACGCGGATCGGCGAGACGCTGAAGCTCTTCTACCGCCATTGGGGACGGCGCGTGCTGGGGCAGGGTGCCGTCGTGCTCCTGATCACAGACGGGCTGGAGCGGGACGAGGTCGATATGCTTGCCCGCGAGACCGACCGGCTGCATCGCTCGTGCCGACGCCTCGTCTGGCTCAATCCACTGCTGCGCTTTGCCGGTTTCGAAGCGCGCGCGCGAGGCGTGCGGGCCATGCTGCCGCATGTCGACGAGTTGCGGTCAGTCCATACTCTGGAAGCGCTGTCGGATCTCGTGCAATCTTTATCCGGTGCGCCGGATCGGAATTGCGACCCCAAGCGTTACCTCGCTTCAGACAGGAGCCTGGCATGACCATCGACGCCGTTCTGCGCGATCCGCTTGAGATTGCCGAAAGCTGGTTCGCCGAAGGACGATCCGTCGCGATCGCGACCGTGATCGAGACCTGGGGCTCGGCGCCGCGCCCGATCGGCAGCCATCTTGTCATCGACGGCGAGGGCAATTTCGAGGGCTCGGTCTCCGGTGGCTGTGTCGAAGGGGCTGTTATCACGGAGGCGCTCGACGTGATCGAGACGGGCATGCCGAAGTTGCTCGAATTCGGCGTGGCCGACGAGACCGCCTGGCGGGTCGGCCTCTCCTGCGGCGGCCGCATCCGCGTGCAGGTCGAGAGGCTCGGCTGATGGAGATTTCGACGCTCAGGGCTCTGAATGCCGCGAAACGTGGACGTCTTGGTGCCGTGCTGGTGAGTGACCTGGCTGCTGGCACTTCGCATCTGGTGACCGAGGATCGGGTTGCTGCGGATCAACTCGGCGACGAAATCCGCGCGCGGCTTCTATCTGGCAAATCGGGCATCATTGATATCGACGGCAAGAGCCTGTTTCTCAACGTCTATCTCCCACCGCCCCGGATCGTAGTGATAGGCGCCGTGCATATCAGCCAGGCACTGGCGCCCATGGCTGCACTGTCAGGCTTTGCGGTTACCATCATCGATCCTCGCACGGCCTTTGCCACGCCGGAGCGCTTCGCTGGCATTGATCTGCGTGTGGAATGGCCGGACGAGGTCTTCGCCACGATGCCGCTCGACCGCTACAGCGCCATGGTTGCCGTGACCCATGATCCGAAGATCGATGATCCTGGCGTCATCGCAGCCCTTCAAGCCGGCTGTTTCTATGTCGGTGCGCTTGGCTCGCGCAAGACGCGTGCGAAGCGGATCGAGCGGCTGACCGCCGCTGGTTTCGACGCCGAGACCATCTCGCGCATTCACGCCCCGATCGGCCTCGATATCGGGGCTGCCACACCGGCCGAAATCGCGGTAGCCATCCTCGCCGATGTCATCCAGTCGCTGCGCCGGCGCACTGTCGGGGCGGCCTCCGGCTCCTATGAGGCATCGCCGTGAAGTTCGGGCCAATCCCGACATCGGAAGCTGGTGGTGCGATCCTTGCGCATTCCCAGCCTTTGGCTTCCGGCAAGCTGCCCAAGGGACACCGTCTCCAGACAGACGATCTCGCACGCTTGCAGGCAGAGGAGGTAAACACCATCATTGTCTGCCGGCTGGAACCCGGTGACCTGATGGAAGATGAAGCGGCCGATCGGTTGAGCGCCGTGATTGATCTTCGCGGGCTCACCCGCAGTCCGGCATCGACCGGGCGTGTGAATTTGTACGCTTCGGCGAATGGTCTCTTTCGTGCGAACAAGACCTTGGTCGACCGCTTCAACGCCGTCGATCCCGCGATCACGCTTGCCTGTCTCGCCGATCGGCGGGACGTGCGGGCCGGCGATCTCGTCGCGACCGTCAAGATCATTCCGCTGGCCGTGGCGGGTGCGCGTGTTATGGAGGCTGCTGCCATCCTGCAGGAGGGTATCGCCTTCGAGGTCGCGCTCTATCGCAGGCACCGGGTGCATCTCGTCGCCACCCAACTGCCGTCCCTGAAGCCGTCCGTCATGGACAAGACGACCCGCGTGCTCGAAGCCCGACTTCTGCCCTCGGGGAGCCGGCTCGCATCGGAACAGCGCGTCCCGCATCGAGCCGACGCCGTGGCGGACGCCATTAGTGCCTCGCTTAAAGACCGAACCGCCGAAGACGGTCCGCCGCTCATCATCGTCTTCGGTGCCTCGGCCGTGGCCGATGCAGAAGACGTCATACCCTCGGCCATCCGGCTTGCCGGCGGCGTGGTCGATCAGGTCGGGTTGCCCGTGGACCCGGGCAATTTGCTGGTGCTGGGGCATGTGGAGGGTGTACCCGTCATCGGCGCGCCGGGCTGCGCCCGCTCGCCGAAGGAAAACGGTTTCGACTGGGTCCTGAACGGTATTCTCGCCGGTCATCCGCCCAATCGTGTCGAAATGACCGGCTGGGGAGTCGGTGGTCTGCTGATGGAAATCCCGAGCCGTCCGTTGCCGCGCCAAAGCGCCACGAAGGATGTCGATCCTGCGGCCCTTGGCCTCGTCGTGCTCGCCGCCGGTCGGGCAAGCCGGATGGGCGAGGGTGGTCGCCACAAGCTGCTTGCCGAGTTCGAGGGCGAACCATTGGTCCGACGTTCGGTGCGCCAGGCGATCGAGGCCGATATTGGTCCCGTCACCGTCATCACAGGCCATCGCAGCGCCGAAGTTGCCGCAGCGCTATCGGGTTTTCCTGTGGAGGTCGCCGAGAACACGGATTTCGCCTCGGGCATGGCGAGCTCGCTGAAGACTGGCCTTGCTGCCGTCGAGGCCAAGGGCCTGCCTGGCATGATGGTTCTGCTCGCCGATATGCCTGATGTGTCCAGTGGTGATATCACAGCACTCGCCCGTGCCTATGCAAAGTCCGGCGGCAAGGCGATTGTGCGCGCTGTATCCGATGGCCAGCGCGGCAATCCCGTCATTTTGCCCGCAGCGACCTTCGAGGCCTTGAAGGCCCTGGAAGGTGATATCGGAGCCCGCCCGGTGATCGAGAGCGCGGGCCTTGCCGTCATCGATGTCGAAATCGGTCCGGCTGCCCGTCTTGATGTCGATACGCCGGAGGCTATTCTGGCGGCCGGCGGGATCCTGAAGGGCTGACCATGGACAATGCGGCGATCGAGGAAATGTTCGAGGCGGTCGGACCGGTGACCATCCGTCGGATGTTCGGCGGCAAGGGCATCTATGCGCGTGGCATCATTTTTGCGCTCGAACTGCGCGGCGACCTGATGCTGAAGGGCGATGAGGAGAGTGCGCCTCTCCTGGAAGAGGCCGGCGCGAAGCGCTGGTGCTATGAGGGTCGAAGCGGCAAGCCTGTCGCCATGCCCTATTGGACAATCCCCGATGAGGCGCTCGACGACCCCGATATCATGGCGAAATGGGCGCGGATCGCGCTCGATGCCGCAATGCGGGTCACCGAGCGTGAGGCCGCTCAGCGCAGATAGGTCAGAACCGTCTGGGTGAAGACGGAAAGCGGCTGTGGCAGGTCATCCAGATCGAACCAGCCGATTTCCGAAAGCTTGTCCGGTTCGGTCAGCTGCGGATCACCGGATGTGTCGTCGGTGACGTAGAGCAGCGAAATCCAGTGCTGACGGTCCGCCTCGATCAATTGTTCGGTCATACCGAGATAGCGGATCGGACCGATCGATAGCCCCGTCTCTTCCTCGGCCTCACGGCGCGCGGCGATCTCGGCACGCTCCATGTGATCGACCTTGCCGCCGACGATGTTCCAGTGGCCGGCTTCTGGCGCCTTCATGCGCTTGCACAAAAGCAGTTTGCCATCCCGAAGGATGGCAAGACCAACCCCGAGACCGGGGAAATCGATACCTGGCTGACCCACAGGGATCAGGCCTTGGCGGCAGCGACGATCAGCATGAAGGCCGGGATGTCATCGCCGAAGCCAACGGGCGTCGGACCGTCGTCATGGTCGTGATGACGGTTCCGGCGGCGATCACGATTGTCGTCGTTTGCAGGATAAGGATTGTTGCGGTTGTTGCGCGGATTCTGATCGCGGCGCTTGTCCGTTTTGCGTTCTGTCGCCACCGGCTCCACCTTGATCGCTTCCATCACCTGAACTTCCTCTGCCGCTTTGACTGGTTCGACGCTTGCCTCGACGGGCTTCACATACTCGCTGCGCGTATCGGATTTTTGACCGCCGCGCCGCTCGCGACCCTTGTCGCGGCCGCGTTTTCCACGGCTTTCGTCGTGGCTCTCAGCCGGAGCCGGAAGTGCCGATATGTCCCCGTCATGCCATTCGATCGTCTGACCGATCAGTTTTTCGATGGCGTCGAGGAATTTCGTGTCGCTGCGCGTCACCAGTGTGAAGGCTGCGCCCGAGCGGCCGGCACGACCGGTGCGTCCGATGCGGTGGACATAATCTTCCGCATGGATAGGTACGTCGAAATTGAAGACGTGGCTGACATCCGGGATGTCGAGGCCGCGGGCGGCAACGTCCGAGGCGACCAGAAGCGTGATCTGGTTGTCCTTGAAGCCGGCCAGCATGTTGGTGCGCGAGCGCTGGTCCATGTCGCCATGCAGGGCGCCGACGGAGAAGCCATGACGCTCCAGCGAACGGTACAGGTCGGCGACGTCCTTCTTGCGGTTGCAGAAGATGATGCCGTTCTTCAATTCGCTCTGGGTGCCGATCAGTTCGCGCAGCTTGGCACGCTTCTCGTAGTCCTTGTTGTGGCAGGCAACGAGACGCTGCGTCACCGTGAGTGCGGTCGAGGAGGGCTTGGCAACCTCGATGCGTTCCGGGTTCTGCAGAAAGCGATCCGCCAGTTTCTGGATTTCCGGCGGCATGGTGGCTGAGAAGAACAGAGTCTGACGCGTGAACGGGATCATCTTGGCGATGCGCTCGATATCGGGGATGAAGCCCATGTCGAGCATGCGGTCGGCTTCGTCGATGACGAGGATCTCGACGCCAGTCATCAGAAGCTTGCCGCGCTCACAATGGTCGAGCAGGCGGCCTGGCGTGCAGATCAGGACGTCGGCACCACGTTCCAGTTTGCGATCCTGCTCATCGAACGAAACGCCACCAATCAGCAGCGCCACATTCAACTTGTGATTCCGTCCGTACTTCTCGAAGTTCTCGGCGACCTGGGCTGCCAATTCGCGCGTTGGCTCCAGAATGAGCGTGCGCGGCATGCGAGCCCTTGCGCGGCCCTTTTCTAAGAGCGTCAACATCGGAAGAACGAAAGATGCGGTCTTGCCGGTGCCTGTCTGCGCGATGCCGAGAATGTCCCGCCGCTGCAGGGCCGGCGGAATTGCGCCTGCCTGGATCGGGGTCGGAATGGTGTAGCCGGCATCGGTGACGGCAGAAAGGACTTTTTGGCTCAGGCCAAGGTCAGCAAAAGTGGTCAAAGGGAAGTAGTTTCCGTTCCTGTTCTCGCGAACATCGCTCAATAGCCCGGAAGATCGGGCGACAATGGTTGCGGCGAATAGAAGGAAACTGCCGGAAAGTCAAGGAAACGGGCGGATTTACCCCTACAAAGGCTTAATGATCACGATTAATTGGCTTGCAACGTCATGGTGATCCGCAAACCGGAGCCCTGCTGACGGAAAACCTGCTGCGTATCGTCGCCTCGCCGTCAATTGATAAGCGGCGTGAGCTTCATTCCGGCATTGAGAAAACGCATGGGATCGACAGGGTCGCCGTTGCGCCGGACCTCGTAATGCAGATGCGGCCCAGTCGACCGTCCCGTCGAACCCGCCAGGCCGAGAATTTGCCCGGTTTCGACCGTGTCGCCCTCGCTCACCAGAATGCGGGACATGTGCCCGTAACGGGTGGACAGGCCGAGGCCGTGATCGATTTCGACCATGTTGCCATAGCCGCCGGAAAAGCTTGCGGTGACGACCTTGCCGGCCCCGGTGGAGCGGATTTCCGTGCCCGTCGGCGCGCGGAAATCGATGCCGGCATGCATGGCAAGCCCACCGAAGAATGGATCCGGACGGTTGCCGAATCGGCTGGTGATTTCACGTCCGGGTGCGGGGTTGGCAAAGGGCAGGCGCTTTGCCGTTTCGCGAACCGTCTCCAGGCGCGTTAGCGCCACATCCAGCGCATTCAGCGAGGCGTTGAAGTCGCGGTCTGACTGCGGCGCCAGATAAGGACCACCGACGGCGTCGGTTGCCGGCAGTGCAGCCTGTTCGTCGATCGGCACGCCCTGACGCCTGAGGATCGCGGCAATCTCGTCGGCGGTCTGCGAGGCGCCGTTCGCCAGTTCGTCGATTCGTTGAAGCTGCTCGGCCTCGATCTCCTTCAGCGACAGCGTCATGTGCGAAAAGAGGCGGTCGGCGCGGTCTGCGACATTTTCACCGGTCATGGGTACGTAACCAAGCGCGAGCGCGCGACGTTGCGGGACTTCCGATTTCGACGGCGCTGCTGTTTCACCGAGCAGGGCGGCAAAGGCTTGTGTTCCCGTCGAGAGGGAAGCTCGGTCCTTGCCCTCGACCAAAGGCTTTTCGGCCGGCATGGGGCCATCAGTGGGGAGAGCGTCCGGCGCACTGTCCGTCTGCAGAAGCGCGTCGATCCGACCGTGACGCGAGGTCAGCGCCATCTGCTGTTCGAGGAGTTTCTCGACCTTTTCCTCGACCACCTGCTGGTCGAGTAATTGGCGCGAGGTGACACGGTCCACCTGTGCGCGGAGCGCTGCGATTCGGTCTTCATATTCATGCTGCATGCGCGCCTGGCGCGCCATGGTGGCGCCGATCAGGTTGTCGCGCAGGACGAGATAGGTCGTGGCGCCGAGATAGCCGATCGCCATGGTGCCGAGGAAGCAGACGGTGAGCGCCACCATCCAGGGACGGATAGTCATATGCCGGATGCGGTCACCGCTTGCCAGAATGATGATGTGCTGTTCCCGGCGTTTTCCGAAGACCTGGTTGTTCGAACCCGTCGTCACGCTGCCCCCCATTTCATGCCGGGCAGGTCGCCGTCACGCGTCTGCCCGATGCAGCGAGTCGCCTGTCCGATCCGCCGTTAGCAATTACGCATAATTAGGGTTAATGAAGCGTTAGGCGCTTGGAATTGCGTGTCAAACCGACGAGTTGTTCTTCGAGGACAAGGATCGGTAGAAGGACGGCGTCAACCCTGCTTCGGCGCGGGCGACGTCGTTGAAAGGGGCCTTGAGCTGACCGCGAAAATTGGCCCGAACCAGATCCTGGAAGGCTTTCGCCGGATCGCGTTTCTCGCGGGCGCAGAGGAAGCGGAACCATTTCGCACCGACAGCGACATGGCCTTTTTCGTCGTCGTATATGACCTTCAGGACATCGGCGCTTTCGATGTCGCCCGTTTCGCGCATCTTGTCCTGCAGCGACGGGGTCACGTCGAGCCCGCGGGCTTCGAGGATGAGCGGCACGACGGCGAGGCGGGCGGTGAGGTCGTTCTTCGTCGAGTGAGCCGCCTGCCAAAGCCCGTCATGGGCGGGCATGTCGCCATAATCGGCGCCCAGTTCCCGCAGGCGATCACGCACCAGCCGGAAATGCTTGGCCTCCTCGTAGGCGACCTTCATCCACCCGTCGAAGAAGGAATGTGGCACCGGTTCGGTGGCGAAGCGGGCGACGATGTCGAGGGCGAGATCGACCGCATTGAGCTCGATATGGGCGAGGGCATGCAGCAGGGCGATGCGGCCGGGCAGGGTGTGCAGCGAGCGCTTTCCAACGGCTTTGGGCGGCACGAGCTCCGGTTTTGCCGGGCGGCCCGGCCGATCGGGAAGCGGCGGATCGAGCGGCGAGCGCAATGACAGGCGTCGCTCCTGCCAGCGCATCGCTGCGGTTTGAGCGAGCGCCGTCTTCTCGTCGAGGTCGGCGCTCAGGATGGCGAGGGTGGCAGCGCCGCGAAGGGAGTGAAAAGCCGTCTCGGGCTGCGTTGTCTCCAGCACGTCAGAGGGCCTGTGTCGCCTTCAGCACGGCCTCGGCATGGCCGGGAACCTTCACCTTGCGCCAGACCTCGGCAACCTTGCCGGATTTGTCGATCAGGAAGGTGGAGCGTTCGACACCCATATAGGTCTTGCCGTACATGCTCTTCTCTTTCCTGACGGCATAGGCTTCCAGTGCCTTGTGCTCCTCGTCAGATGCCAGCACCACCGAGAGGTTATGCTTGGCGGCAAACTTGTCGTGGCTCTTCACCGAATCAGGGGAGACACCGATGACGGTTGCGCCGAGCTTTGCGAATTCCTCCGTCAGGCCCGAGAAGTCGACGGCCTCCGTCGTGCAACCGCTCGTGTCGTCCTTGGGGTAGAAATAGAGAATCACCGGCTTTCCTGCGAAATCGGAAAGCGAAACGGTGCCGCCGCCATTGCGGGGCAGAGAGAAATCGGGGGCCATGTCCCCGGCAGCCAAATCCGTCATGGGATAACCTTTCTTTTGCCCGTTTTGTGGGTGATCGTGGGCGACTTCGATATATAGTCCGCTCCGCAGTCGTCCAGAGCGACTTGTTAGCGGCATCGATCGACGGAGACAATCACCAGGACATGTCGGAGATCCGGGGCGAAAAGCTACGGTTTCGCAAGCGGGACATTGTGCCGCTGCATGCTCTTCCGTCTGCCCAGGCCGAGGATCCCCTCATCGTGCATTGTCCGCCGCCGAAGCGATCGCTGTTTCGGCGCCTGTTGCGGGTGCTGGCCGGCTTCGCCGGGCTCTGGGTCGTGGTGTTTTTTGCTGTATATGCCGTGGTCGAAAGCGGCACGCTCGATGCCGCCCTTGCGCAACGGGCGCAGGCCGTCCTCAACAATGCCCTCGGACCGCAGTTCACCGCCAAAATTGGCGGCACGGAGGTGCGCTTTTCCAATGGGATGGAATTGTCCGTCGAGGCGCGGGATGTCACGTTGCACGAACAGGCGGGCGGCGAGCGGGTTGCCCTGACGAATTCGGTCCGCTTCATCCTCGAACCATTGGCGCTTCTCGGCGGTCGGTTCTCCATCCGGGAGATCGTCAGCGAGGGCATCGATCTCGATGCGACGGTGTTGCCGAAGGGGGAGCCTGTCGACATCTCGGATTGGCGGATAGATCATATTCCGGCCCGGTTGGCAGATGCCTTTGCCGAACTCGACCGGCTGCAGGGTTTCATCGCCCGCGGCGGTCTCGACCGCATGCGCCTTGCCGGACTGGAGATCGCATCCACGAGTGCCAGTGGGCGGCCTATGACGCTTGCGATCGACGACATCGTGCTGGAACGCGGCGATGACGGTTCGCTTTCGATCTTCGGTGCGGTCGCGGTCAACGGACAACAAACGGAACTGACGGCGCTGACGACGAATGTCGATGGTCGGGCCGAATCGCTGACGATGCGCGTTGCCGATATGCGGGTGACCCCGTTCCTGCTGCGACGTTCCAGCACGGGCGAGGCGCGCCAGGGGATCGAAGGTTCGGCCGAATTGCTGCTCAATGCTCGGCGCGAGGCGCCGGATCAGGGTGCCAGCGTTTCGCTTGGCATCAACATGCAGAAAGCCGGCTTCTACTCCGACGGCCAACGGCAGGAGATTACCGATGCCCGTCTCAAGCTCTCCTACGACTTCGCCAAGGACACGATCGAGCTTGCCGACTCGACCGCGCGTTTCGATCAAACCATTTTTCCGCTGTCCGGTGGCCTGATCGATCTCGACCGGCTGCCGGAAGGCAGCAGTTTCGGTAAGGGTTTCGGCATCGATCTCGTGGTCACCGATGGCCGAGCGAATGTGCCGAGCGCTGGCGAAGCACCGTTTCCCTTCTTCCTGAAGGGCTATGGTCGCTACCTGGTTGGCGAAAACCGCCTGCAACTCGACACGCTCGACGTTTCCACGCCGTCAGGCAACATGCGCGGCAAGCTGCAGGTAGGCTTCGGTGGAACGGGGCCGGAGATCCGGTTCAACGCCGTGGTCGAGAACATGCGCACCACTGTGGTGAAGCAATTGTGGCCCTACTGGATTGCCTCCAAGCCGCGGCAGTGGGTTCTCGAAAACCTCTATGGCGGCATGATCCCCAAGGGTACGATCGATGTCTTCATTCCTCAGAACCGCCTGTCGATCGATCCGACGCCGGTGCGGCTCAATGCCGACGAACTGAAGATCGGGTTTGATCTGGAAGATGCGCGTCTCAACCTGACAGGTGAACTGCCGCCGCTGCGTGACGTCTATGGCCGCTTCGATATGGTCGGCGAGCGGGTCGATGTCGCCATTCGCTCGGCCGGGTCCTTCTTCCCGTCAGGCCGCATGGTCAAGTTGGAGAGCGGTCGCCTGGTGTTGCAGGACGCCTATGAAAAGCCTCTGATGGCGGATATCGACCTCGATATCGCAGGTGCTGCGGATGCGGTGGCCGAACTCGTTTCCTTCAAGCCGATCGAAGCGCTGAAGGTTGTGGACCTCGAGCCTTCGGACTTTTCCGGCAAGGTCCGCGGAAAGGCGAAGATCCGCCTCGGTCTGGTGCCCGATCAATCGCCACCCGAACCGAGCTGGACGGCGGAGGTCGCGCTCGACGACGTGGATGTGGCCAAACCCTTTGACGGGCGTCTGATCGCCGATGTCACCGGATCCCTGTCGGTCGATCGCGACAAGGCCAAGCTCGCTGCATCGGCGAAAATCGATGACGTCCCCATGGAGGTGAACCTCACCGAGCCGGTGCGTCGCGGCGAAGGCGCTGTTCTCCGGGAACGGGTGGTCACGGCGACGCTCGACAATGCGGCCCGCGAAAAGCTTGCGCCGGGCCTCGGTGAGATCGTCAATGGAGCGATCAAGCTGGAACTTCGCCGGATCAATGAAACGACCCAGGCCGTCTCCGTTGATCTCCGATCCGCGACGCTGACCATTCCCTGGGTGGGGTGGTCGAAGGGGCAAGGCATCGGCGCAACCGCCAAGTTCGAGTTGGCCAAGGACGGAAAGCTGTCGCTGATCCGCAAGTTCGCTCTGGATGGTGAGGGCTTCGGCGCCTCCGGCGACATGACCGCGGATGATACCGGGCTTGTCGCCGCCAATCTGTCTCGCGTCCGCCTGTCGCCGGAAGACGAGGTGGCGCTGACCGTTCGTCTCAGCAGGGGCGTCTATTCGGTCGTGGCCAATGGCCGCGCCTTCGACGCTCGCTCGCTGATCTCCACCTTGCAACGGCCGTCCAGCGATAGCGGCGACACAAAGTCCTCGCGAACTTCGCTCAAGATCGAAGGGCGCTTCGACCGCGTGGTCGGGTTCAGCGGCGAGCAGTTGTCGGGTGTTTCAATCATCTATGGAGCGAGCAAAGGCCGGATCAGTGCCGTCGACTTTTCCGGCGTCACGGGCAGCGGTCAGGCGCTGGTCGCTAAACTGCGTCAACCTGAAGGCTTGAGAGAACTTTCCGTCACCACCAGCGATGCCGGTGCCGTCTTGCGTTTTCTCGACGCCTACAAACGCCTCGGCGGCGGTCTTGCCAACCTGCGCCTGACGGAAACCCGCGACGGCGCCTGGAGCGGCAATCTCGATTTACGCAACTTCCAGGTCGAAAACGAAGAGCGGCTCCAGACGATCGTCTCCGCGCCGACCGGTGCCGACGGACGCAGCCTCAACAATGCCGTTCGCAGCGATATCGACGTGAGCTCCGCGCGCTTCCAGCGCGCTTTTGCCCGCCTTTCCCTGGTCGGCGGCACGCTCAGCGTCGAGAACGGTATCGTGCGCGGCGAGCAGGTGGGCGCGACCTTCCAGGGGATCGTGCGCGATCAATCCGGACGCATCGACCTGACCGGTACCTTCATGCCAGCCTATGGGCTAAACCGATTGTTCGGCGAATTGCCTGTGATCGGTGCCATTCTCGGCAATGGGCGTGACCGCGGCCTGCTCGGCATCACCTTCAAGCTGACTGGGCCGACGATGAAGCCCAATCTGGTGATCAACCCCCTGTCGATCATCGCGCCGGGTGTGTTCCGCCAGATCTTCGAGTTCCGCTGAGCCGCAAGCTGTTCAGTCGCGTTCGAGCATCACGACCGGCAGGGCAAGACGTCGCGCCGCAGTGATCTTGGCGTAACCCGCGGGACCTCCCGAATTGCGACAGACCAAATGTGTGACCCCGTATGCCGTGAAGAGGTCTGCCTCGCGGTCGGGATCGCTTGCCGGTTTGCCGAGGACGAGGGTGTAATCCGCGAAGGCGAGTGGCATCTCCGGCGCATCGACCATGCGGACCACGAAGCGGCAATCGTCGCGCCCGACGAAGGCGTCCAGATGTTGCCGGCCAAGGGCGAGGAACACCGTCGCGCCCGACGGCAAGACCTCGGCCGCCGCCTCGAGCGTGGCCACGCTCCTCCAGCGGTCTCCCGGTTGCTTCTGCCAGCGCGGGCGCAGCCGCTGTTCGAGCGGCACGCCTGATATCGCCGCGGCTTTGATGGCGTTTTCGCTGATCTGCCGCGCGAAGGGATGCGTGGCGTCGATCATCCGGTCGATGCCCTCCGCCCGTAGATAGACTGCCAGACCTTCTGCCCCTCCGAAGCCTCCTATCCGAACGGCGCCCGCAGGCAGGATCGGGTCATTCGTCCGCCCAGCAAGTGAGGTGGTGACAAGATGGCCTTCGGCGATGAGCCTTTCCGCCAGAAGACGGGCCTCGGCCGTGCCGCCGAGGATCAGGACTTTCTGCGGTGCATGCTCTGGGTCAGGTGGCATGGGCGATGATCGTTCCCTTGCGATCGGTGACGATGATGTCGACCGCCACGCCGCTGTCGCGTAACACACCTTCGGCCGTCCGCTTTGCCGCCTGGGCAATGGCAGGGGCGATGGCGGCCCCTTCTCGCGTCATGATTTCAAGCACTTCGAGCGCAGTGTTGGCATTTTCGACGGCTCGACGGGCAGAGTATGTGAGAATATCGCTGCAAGGCATTGAAAGAAAGAAGTGATTGTCAATCTGACTGCGTGAGGAATGCAGATCGAGGGTGCCCTGGGCCAGTTTCGTCATCTTGGCGAAGCCGCCGGCAATCGTCAGCCGCGGGACAGGATGGGCACGCAGGTATTTGAGCAATCCGCCGGCGAAGTCGCCCATGTCGATCAGGGCGCCGTCCGGCAGCTTGTGAAAGATCTGGGCTGCTTTTTCCGAGGTCGAACCAGTCGCGCCGAGCAGATGGGTCAAGCCTTCGGCGCGGGCGACGTCAATCCCGCGGTGAATCGAATGGATCCAGGCGGCGCAGGAGAAGGGATGCACAATCCCTGTCGTTCCGAGAATGGAGATTCCGCCGAGAATGCCAAGCCTCGGGTTCCAGGTGCTTTCTGTGATCTGTGCGCCGCCGGGAACGGAGATCTTCACCTCGAGATCCGGCGCGACCTCATGGGCTGCAGCAATCGCTTCGATTTCCGCCGTCATCATGGCACGGGGTACCGGATTGATCGCCGGCTCACCGACTGCAATCGGCAGGCCCGCTTTGGTGACGGTGCCGACCCCGTCGCCAGCCACAAAGCGGATGCCGCTTCCGGGGGGTAGGCGCGTCACGGTCGCGATTACGGTGGCACCATGGGTCACATCCGGATCATCACCGGCATCCTTGACGATGCCCGCATAGGCGCTCTCACCGTCGAAACCTTCTCGGGCGAGCGCGAAGGCCGGCGTTTCGCCTTTCGGCAGGGTGATCGAGACCGGGTCTGGAAAGCTGCGCGTCAGGAGGGCCGTGAAGGCGGCCTTGGTCGCAGCCGTCGCGCAGGCGCCCGTCGTCCAACCATTGCGCAAGGGGGCGCCTTCCGGCTTTTCAAGCCGGTTGCCCTCGGTCGCGTTGCTGGCAGCCTGTTTCTCGACGTCACTCATGAACCGCTTATAGGCGAGCCGGTGGTCTTGAGGAAGGCATGTGGCCGAAGGTTTGGGTCGGAAAGAGCCATGGCGGAATTGCATTTTTGCCGCACGAGGCCTAGACCATGACCATGAGTGACACGACGCGTCTAGCCCTGCCCACGAGCCTGCCGGCCATCGAGCCCGGTCACGTGTGGCTGGCCGGCGCCGGCCCCGGCGATCCGGGCCTCCTGACGCTGCTCGCGGCCAAGGCACTGTCGGAAGCCGATATCATCGTGCACGACGCTCTGGTGAACGACGACTGCCTCAAACTCGCGCGCAGCGGTGCCATTCTCGAATATGCCGGCAAACGCGGCGGGAAACCCTCCGCCAAGCAGCGCGACATCTCGCTGCGCCTCGTCGAACTCGCCAAAGCCGGTCACCGTGTACTGAGGCTGAAAGGCGGCGATCCCTTCGTTTTCGGGCGTGGCGGCGAAGAGGCGCTGATGCTTATCGAACATGGCGTGCCCTTCCGCATCGTTCCGGGCATCACGGCAGGGATCGGTGGCCTCGCCTATGCCGGGATCCCGGTCACCCACCGCGAAGTCAACCACGCGGTGACATTCCTCACCGGACACGATTCCTCCGGTGTCGTGCCCGATCGAATCGACTGGGCCGCCATCGGTCGCGGTTCACCCGTCATCGTCATGTATATGGCGATGAAACACATGGGCCAGATCGCCGCCAATCTGATGGCCGCCGGACGCCGGCCAGACGAGGCCGTGGCCTTTGTTTGCAATGCCGCGACCCAGGAACAGACGGTGCTGGAAACCACGCTCGGTCGTGCCGAGGCCGACATGCTAGCAGCCGGCATCGAACCGCCGGCGATCGTCGTCATCGGCGAGGTCGTCCGCCTCCGGCCGTCACTCGACTGGCTGGGCGCCCTTTCGGGCCGCACGCTTCTGCCCGATCCCTTCGCCGTGGAGCGGAAAGACACGGCATGAGCGGATTGCTGATCGCCGCGCCGGCTTCCGGCTCGGGCAAGACAGTGGTGACGCTCGGCCTGATGCGGGCCTTGAGGCGTCGTGGTGTGGCTTTGGCACCTGGCAAGGCCGGCCCCGATTACATCGATCCCGCCTTTCATACGGCTGCGAGTGGTACACCCTGCTTCAACTTCGATCCCTGGGCCATGCGTCCGTCTTTTCTCAGCGCACAGGCTAACAAGACATCGCCTGATGCCTTGCTGGTCATCGAGGCGATGATGGGCTTGTTCGATGGCGCGGCCGACGGGAGGGGAAGTGCGGGGGATCTCGCAAGCCTCCTGTCCCTGCCGGTCGTGTTGGTGGTCGACTGCGCCCGCACGTCGCAATCCGTCGCAGCCGTCGCAACCGGGTTCGCCCGTTTTCGGGCTGACGTGCGGATCGCCGGAGTCATCCTCAACCGCGTCGGTAGCGATCGTCACGAGGCGATGCTGCGCGCCGCTATGGCAAAGACCGAGGTGCCGGTTCTCGGCTGCCTCAGGAGTGACCCGCAGCTTTCCCTGCCGGAGCGGCATCTTGGCCTGGTGCAGGCCGGTGAACATGCGACTCTCGAAAGCTTCATAGAGCGGGCGGCCGATGCCATCGATGCGGGCGTCGATCTTGACGTGCTGCATGCGGTCGCTCAGGGCGCGCCTCGCGGAGAGAGCGCGCCGGTGCAAGGCATCGCCCCGCTCGGTCAGCACATCGCCGTTGCCCGCGATCTCGCGTTTGCCTTTTCCTATCCGCATCTCCTGGACGGCTGGCGGAGGCAAGGTGCGACACTCTCCTTCTTTTCGCCGCTCGCGAACGAGGGTCCGTCTTCGGATGCCGATGCGATCTACCTTCCGGGCGGATATCCCGAACTGCATGCCGGGAGATTGGCCACTGCTGACGGCTTCCGCTCGTCAATGATGGCCGCGGCGGACCGCGGAGTGCGGATCTATGGTGAGTGTGGCGGCTATATGGTGCTGGGCGAGGGGCTCGTCGATGCGGACGGCCATCGCCACGCCATGCTCGGGCTCTTGCCGCTGGTGACGAGCTACGCGACACGCAAACGGCATCTCGGTTATCGGCAGCTGAGATCGCTCGCTCCCGATCTGTTCGGTGAGAACTACACCGGCCACGAATTCCATTATTCCACGGTTGTTTCGGAAGGCGCGGCAGACCGTTTGTTCGAGGCAGAGGACGCTCTCGGCCAACCGCTCGGTGCCGTCGGACTGAGACGTGGATCCGTAGCCGGGTCATACATGCACCTCGTCGATGTCGCGGGCGAGGGCGCATGAGCGGGCCGATCCAGCATGGTGGCGGTCTCGCTGCCGCTTCAGTCCTCTATGGCGGGCGCATCGAAGACTGGCTCGACCTCTCGACCGGCATCAATCCCTGTCCGCCTGATCTGCCCGAGATCCCGATGCGGGCCTGGCATCGCTTGCCAGACCAGGAGCGGGAGGTGGCTTCCCGGCAGGCGGCCCAGCGCTTCTATCGCTCGGGCCATCGGCTGCCCCTTCCTGTTCCGGGCACGCAGTCGGTCATCCAATTGCTGCCGCGCCTGGTGCCATCAGGCGCCCGGGTTGCCGTGATGTCGCCGACCTATGGCGAATATGCGCGCGCCTTCACGCTTGCCGGTCTTACGGTCGATGCGGTCAGTGATCTCAATCTGGTCAGCACGGCGCACGGTCTTGTCGTGGTGGTCAATCCGAACAATCCGGACGGACGGCTCCACACACCGACCGAGCTTCGAGCGCTGGCCGCCGATCTCGCAAACCGTGGTGGCATACTGGTGGTCGATGAGGCCTTCGGCGACATGCTGCCGGAGCAGAGCCTTGCAGGCGATGACAGTGCAAACCTCATCGTCTTCCGCTCCTTCGGAAAATTCTTCGGCCTTGCCGGCATTCGCCTCGGCTTCGTCATCGCCGCCGACGACGTCACAGCACGGTTTTCCGAGTGGCTTGGACCTTGGGCGGTGTCCGGCCCGGCGCTCGTGCTTGCCGAGCATTTGATGTCGTCCGATACCGGCCTCATTGCCCAGCATATCCGAAGCCGCGCGCTTGGACTTCAGGATATTCTGGCCGAATCCGGCCTCACAATCCGCGGTGGCACCGATCTCTTCCAGCTCGTCGAAGATGCGAGCGCCGGCGAATTGCACCGGCATCTCTGCAGCCGCCAGATCCTGACGCGCAAGTTCGACTACCGGTCGGACTGGTTGCGTTTCGGCCTTGCCCCCGACGAGACCGGCGATGCGCGTCTCCGCGAGGCGCTCAGAACTTTCCGGAGTGTGAGGGCATGAACCACCTGCTGCTCCTTCTTGCCGCCATCGTTCTCGACCGGGTCGTCGGCGATCCGCCATGGCTCTGGCAACGGGTGCCGCATCCGGTGGTGATCTTCGGCAAGGCGATCGATCTGTTCGAAAAGCGCCTGAACAGGACAAGTTTGACAGCCGAAGGTCGACGCTTGAATGGCGTCTTCACGATCGTGGCGCTGCTCGCCGGCTCGGCGGTCTTCGGCATGCTGCTTTCTGCCCTGTTCGGTAAACTCGGCCTCCTCGGCATCATCCTCGAACTGATCGTCGTTGCCGTCTTCCTTGCCCAGAAGAGCCTTGGCGACCATGTCCAGGCGGTGGCCGACGGTCTCTTGCGTGATGGTCTTGAGGGTGGTCGGCAAGCGGTTGCGATGATCGTCGGGCGTGATCCGAAGACCCTCGACGAGGCCGGCGTTTCGCGCGCGGCGATCGAAAGCCTGTCCGAAAACTTTGCCGATGGCGTCGTTGCACCGGTCTTCTGGTACGCGGTTGCCGGCCTTCCCGGCATCCTTGCCTACAAGATGCTGAACACGGCTGATTCGATGATCGGCCACAAGAATGAGCGGTTCCTGCAATTCGGCTGGGCCTCAGCCAAGCTCGATGATTTCGCGAACTGGCCGGCCGCGCGTCTCTCCGCCGGCTTCATTGCCCTCGCTACAGTCTTGAAACGCGGGGCAGGGGCGGGCCGTCGGTCGTTGTCTGCGGCCCTGCGCGACAGCGGATTGCATCGCTCGCCGAATTCCGGCTGGCCGGAGGCGGCGATGGCGGGCGCCCTCGATCTGAAACTCGCCGGCCCGCGGGTCTATGGCGGCGTCAGGGTCAGCGAGCCGATGATGCATGCATCCGGCCGCAGCGATGCCGGGCCTGCTGATATCCTTGCGGGAATCGGTGTTTTCTACGCAGCCTGCGGCGTCATGGCGGGATTAATCGCCCTGATATGGGCCATCTCGAAAATCATCTGACGTTTCGAGCTTAGACTGGCTCGCGGTATGCCCCGGTTTCGCCCCTTACAGCAGAACTGATCAGTCGATCCCCGCCGCGTCCTGTAGGCGTTCGAGCTTCGGCACGATGACGTGGCGGTTGTTCTCGATGACGATGATGCCGTCCTTGCGCAGTTTGGTCATCTGGCGACTGACGGTTTCGATGGTCAGGCCAAGGAAGTCGGCGATGTCTGCGCGCGACAGCGGCAGATCGAAGGTCTGTGTGCCCTCGCTTTCGGGATCAATGTGCGTCGCGATCAGATAGAGGAAGCTCGCCACTTTTTCCTGGGCGGTCTTGCGACCCAGGGTCAACATCCAGTCGCGGGCCTCGTCCAGCTCCTTCAACGACTGGGCATGCAGCTTGCGCTCCATGTCGGGCACTTCGCCAACCATGCGGTCTACGATGTTACGCGGGAAGGTGCAGATTTCCGTATCCGTTGCGGCTTCCGCCGTGATCGTGCTTTCGCCGAGGAACGGGCGGCCAAGGAAGTCGGGCGCAAATTGCAGGCCGACGATCTGCTGGCGGCCGTCCGCCATCATCTTCGACAGCTTGATGACGCCCTTCAGGATATTGCTGTAGCTGCCGACCTGTTCGCCTTGGCCGATTACCTCGTTGCCGCTGTCAATGCGGCGGCGGATCGAATGCTTGTTGAGTTCGGTCAGCTGGGCAGAGGTGAGCACGGAGCAAAGTCCGCCGTGGCGCGCCTCGCAGGATCGACACACGGCAGGAGCCTCACATTCCGGAAAATGTTTTCTGAAAGTGTCCATGGTCGTGCCATCCCGTAAAACCGGCTCCGGACGCCATGCGTCACCTGCGGTCAGTGCCCAATTTAGGCTTCTGAGTTTCAATAAACTCTACGTGAGAAATGTATCAGCAAATTGATCGATGTCAAAGGCCGGCACGATAGCCGGCGCTATCTTTGGTCGTAGCTCGACACGTCTCAAGGCAGCGCAAAACCATGCAAAATTCCCTTCTGGCCAAGTATTCCGGCGCTGTGCCTCGTTACACCAGCTATCCCACTGCGCCACATTTTCACGAAGGCATCGACTGCGGCAAATATGCGCAGTGGCTGCAGGCAATCACTGGACAGGAGCGCATCTCGCTCTATATCCACGTCCCCTATTGTGACCGTCTCTGTTGGTTCTGTGCTTGCCACACCAAGCATACGTTGAAATACGAGCCCATCTCGATCTATCTGGAATCGTTGAAGAAGGAGATCGCGGCCGTTGGCGCGCTGGTCAGTCGTGACGCTGCCGTGACGGCGGTTCATTTCGGTGGGGGCTCTCCCACGATGGTCCGGCCAGATGACATGATCGACTTGATGGCAGCACTGCGCTCGGCCTTCACCTTTGCCGAGGATGTCGAGATCAGCGTCGAGATGGATCCGAACGACCTCGACGAACCGCGCTACGATGCGCTTGCCGCCATCGGCATGACGCGCGCCAGCCTCGGCGTTCAGGACTTCCACCCTGAGGTGCAGAAGGCGATCAACCGTATCCAGACATTTGAACACACGAAGTCGGTGGTCGAGGCTGTCCGGGCGCGGGGCGTGCATTCCGTCAATTGCGACATCCTCTACGGTCTTCCGCACCAGACGGAGGCGACGGTGGCTGAAACGGTGAAGGACATCCTGTCCCTTGCCCCCGACCGCATCGCGCTCTTCGGCTATGCGCATGTGCCGTGGATGAAGAAGCATCAGACAATGATCAAGGACGAAATTCTGCCTGGGTTGGAAGAGCGTTTCGCGCAGATGAACCTTGCCGCCTCGATGCTGGTTGCCGCTGGCTACGAGCCAATCGGCATCGACCATTTCGCGCTGCCCGACGATCGAATGGCGATCGCGGCGCGGGAAGGGCGGCTGCGGCGGAATTTCCAGGGCTATACCGACGATGCCGCCGAAGCGCTGATCGGGCTCGGTGCCTCCTCGATCGGTCAGTTGCCACAGGGTTATGTCCAGAACATGCCGGCCACCGGCGAGTATCAGCGCATGGCCGACGCCGGCGGACTGGCAGCCGTCCGCGGCATCGAGGTCAGTGAAGACGACAGGCTGCGCCGTCGGGTGATCGAGGAAATCATGTGCCGCTTCGCCATGTCCTTCTCTGACCTGCGGCAGGAGTTCGGTGATGCGGTCGATGCGATCGCCGCCGAGGCGAAGAGCTTTGCGCTATCCAACCAGGACCGGATCTGCCTCATCGAGGGGGATCGCTTCGTCATCACGGATGCCGGCCGGCCCTTCGCCCGGACCATTGCCGCCGTCTTCGACAGCTATCTCGCCAATGGCAAGGGACGGCATTCGATTGCTGTTTAAGCAACACTTCGGCTCCAAATTTGGATGCCGCACAAAACCACCATTGGCATTTGACCGTGTTTTCCTTATGTGGAACCCAGAATTTAAGACACATGAGGTACTGGCGTGACCGCTACATTCGACAAAGTTGCCGACATCATTGCTGAGACCAGCGAAATCGACCGCGAAACGATTACGCCGGAAAGCCACACCATCGATGACCTCGGCATCGACAGCCTCGACTTCCTCGACATCGTCTTTGCGATCGACAAGGAATTCGGCATCAAGATCCCGCTCGAGCAGTGGACGCAGGAAGTCAACGAAGGCAAGGTTTCGACCGAAGAATACTTCGTGCTGAAGAACCTCTGCGCCAAGATCGACGAACTTCGCGCCGCCAAGGGCTGACCCGCCCCCAAAGGAGCGGAAATCGTCATGCTGCTTGAATATTTCCAGATGATTGACAAGGTCGAGAGCGTTGATCTCGGCCTTGGTCGTTTGAAGGCCACCTCGACTGTGCCGATGGAAAGCCCTGTCTTCGAAGGGCATTTTCCCGGCATGCCGCTGGTGCCTGGCGTTCTCCTGATCGAGACCATGGCGCAGGCCTCCGGCATGCTGCTGCTCGCCGTCAAGGACTTCGAGGCCATGCCTTTCCTGATGTCGGTCGATGGCGCCAAGATGCGCACTTTCGTCGAGCCGGGTGCCGTTCTCGATATCGAGGCGGAACTCGAGCATGACGGATCGGGCTTCGCCGTCACCAAGGCGAAGATCACGAGCGGCGGCAAGAAGGTCTGCGACGCGCAGCTGAAGCTTCGCACCATGCCATTCTCCGAGGTGCCGCTCGCTCCGATCGTGCGCAAACGCGCCGAGGAAGTCGGCCTGATGGCCGCGATGGCTGCCCAAGGCTGAGACGCTTTCGGCCGCAAGGGCGCAATTCCTATTGACCTTGGGGCCTTATTCGGGAAAACCCGCATTTTACGCCGGTGAGCCTGCCGGCGAGAGGATTGCATATGGTCAAACAACCGAATGATGTGGTGATCACCGGCGTCGGGATCGTCACCTGCCACGGCACCGGCAAGGATGCGCATCTCGCGCTGCTTTCCGCAAAGTCCGCCCCGGAACCGGTGCTCGAGACCGAAAAGTTCGCGCCCTATGTCGTGCACAAGCTGCCCGAGATCGACTGGTCGCAGCAGATCGCCAAGCGTGGTGACCAGCGGCAGATGGAAAACTGGCAGCGCCTCGGCGTCTTTGCAGCAGGCCTCGCCCTCGACGACGCCGGCATGAAGGATGATGCCGACGCCTGCGGCACCATGGACCTGATCGTCGCCGCCGGTGGTGGCGAGCGTGACATTGCGGTCGACAGCCTGATCGTCGACGAGGCTTTGCAGCGCAACGACCGCGAAAAATTCCTGATCGAGAAGCTGAAGACCGAGCTTCGCCCGACGCTCTTCCTGGCGCAGCTTTCCAACCTGCTCGCCGGCAATATCTCGATCGTGCACAAGGTCACCGGTTCCTCGCGCACCTTCATGGGCGAAGAAGCAGCCGGCATCTCGGCGATCGCAACCGCCTTTGCCCGGATCAAGGCCGGCCAGTCGACCCATACACTGGTCGGCGGCGCCTTTGTTTCCGAGCGCCCCGACATCCTGCTTCTGGTCGAAGGCATCCGTGCCCATCAGACCGGACCGTGGCAGCCGCTGTGGTCGCGCGATGGTTCCTCGGGCGGCGGCATGATCCTCGGCACGGTCGGCGCCTTCCTGGTGCTGGAATCGCGTGAACACGCCGAGGCGCGTGGCGCGCATATCTATGCCGTGCTCGACGCCGTAGAAGGCGACCGCGGCAAACGCGAAGATGGAAAGCTTGAGGCTCGTCTCGGCGGCATGGTGCCGGAGGCGGCCGCTTTGTCGGCAAGTGACACCATCATCTTCTCCGGCGCGTCCGGCCTCGCCGACCTTACGCAACGGGAGAAGGCTCACCTTACGGAACGTTTCGACGGCATGCCGGTGCGTGGCTATGCCGGTTCTATCGGTCACTCGGTCGAGGCGCAGTTCCCGGCGGGTCTGGCGCTTGCCGCGCTTGCGATCGATTCCGGCGCGACGGTACCGGCTTTCGATGCCGCGAGCGAGACCGCTCAGGCAGGCCCCGCCAAACATGCCATCATCTCCACCGTCGGCTATGTGCGAGGCGAAGGCCTTGCCGTGCTCTCGGCGAATGCGTGAGGAGGATAGATCCATGACCGACAGCCGTTTCAAGGATCATCTGGGCCGCCCGATCATCGCCGTCACCGGCATGGGCGTCATCACCTCGCTCGGCCAGGGGCTTGCCGAGAACTGGGCGAAGCTGACGTCCGGCAAGTCCGGCATCCACTATATCAAGCGCTTCGACACAGAGGGTATGTCGACCCGCATCGGTGGCACGGTCGATTTCATTGCCGTTCCCGCCAACAATGCCGTCGAACGCTCCTATGCGCTGGCCCGCGAGACGACCATCGAGGCGCTGGCCCAGGCCGGCATCAATGGTGACTTCAACGGTCCGCTCTTCCTTGCGGCCCCGCCGGTCGAGCCGGAATGGCATGATCGTTTTGCGCTCGCCGAACGGGCTCCGGCATCGACGCAGCCGGGCGATGCCTATGACCGCTTCCTGGCAGCGATGCGCGAAAAGCCGGATCCGGTCTTCCTCGAAGCCGTACAGTTCGGCTCGATCTCCGAGCGCCTCTCCGACAAGTTCGGCACGCGCGGTCTGCCCGTAACGCTTTCGACGGCTTGCGCGTCCGGTGCGACCGCGATCCAGCTCGGCGTTGAGGCGATCCGTCAGGGCCGCACGGAGCGTGCGTTGACCGTTGCGACCGATGGCTCGATCAGCCCGGAAGCTGTGATCCGATTCTCGCTGCTCTCGGCATTGTCCACCCAGAACGATCCGCCGGAAAAGGCATCGAAGCCCTTCAGCAAGGAACGCGACGGCTTCGTGATTGCCGAGGGTGCCGCGACGCTCGTCTTGGAATCGCTGGAATCGGCCATTGCCCGTGGCGCCAAGGTGCTCGGTATCATCAAGGGCTGCGGTGAAAAGGCCGACCATTTCCACCGGACGCGCTCTTCGCCGGATGGCGGCCCTGCTATTGCGACGATCAAGGCCGCGCTTGCGGATGCCGGGCTCTCCGAAGAGGCCATCGGCTATATCAATGCCCATGGCACCTCGACGCCCGAAAACGACAAGATGGAATATGGCGCCATGCTGTCGGTCTTCGGTGACCGGCTGAAGGACGCGATCCCTTGCTCGTCTAACAAGTCGATGATCGGCCACACCCTGACGGCCGCCGGTGCGGTGGAGGCGGTGTTCTCGATCCAGACCATGCTGACCGGCACCTTGCCCCCGACCATCAACTACACCAATCCCGATCCTTCGATCGTGCTGGATGTGGTGCCGAACACCAAGCGGGAGGGCTCCGTTTCGGCGGTTCTCTCCAACTCCTTCGGCTTCGGTGGTCAGAACGCCAGCCTTGTCATGACGCGGGAACCGGTCTAAGGCCAGCGCCAACAATTCGGGACGTCATCCTCGGCCTTCGGCCGGGGATCCACGCACCTCGCAAGAACAACGAAGGTCGGCAGATGCCAGGGAGTACCCCCTGGTGTGACGATGAAAGCGTGACGACGCCTCATCCGCATCCGCCCCATAGGCCCTGAAGGAATCATGTCATGCGCGCACTGCAACTCGTCGAAGACCGCAAGCTTGAAATCGTTGACCTGCCGGAGCCGGATGCGCCGGGTCCAGGTGAGGTTACGCTTCGCGTCAAGGCCGTCGCGCTGAACCATATCGACGTTTGGGGCTGGCGCGGCATGGCGTTTGCCAAGCGCAAGATGCCGCTCGTCATCGGTGCGGAAGCCTCCGGTGTCGTCGAGGCGATCGGTCCCGGCGTTGGCAATATCCTGCCGGGCCAGCTCGCCGCCGTTTACGGCGCGCGCACCTGCGGTCTCTGCAAGCCCTGCCGTGAAGGCCGCGACAATCTCTGCGAAAACGTCTCCGGCGTGCATGGCTTCCATCTCGACGGCTTTGCCCAGGAGAAGATCAATCTGCCTGCCCGCCTGCTGGTGCCTGCCCCTCCGGGCGTCGATGCGGTTGCTGCGGCACTCGCTCCCGTCACCTTTGGCACCGTGGAGCATATGCTCTTCGACAATGCCAAGCTCCAGCCGGGTGAAACCATTCTCATCCATGCCGGCGGTTCCGGTATCGGCACGGCAGCCATCCAGCTTGCCAAGAAGATCGGCTGCACCGTCATCACCACCGTCGGTTCCGACGACAAGATCGAGCCTGCCAAGGCACTGGGTGCCGATCACGTCATCAACTATCGCACCGACCGCTTCGAAGGCATGGTCCGCAAGATCACCAAGAAGAAGGGCGTCGACGTCGTCTTCGAACATGTCGGAAAGGATACTTTTGCAGCCTCGATGTTCTGCTTGAAGCGCGGTGGCCGCCTCGTTACGTGCGGCTCCACCTCTGGTGTGTCGACCGAAGTGAACCTGATGATGCTTTTCCAGCAGCAGCTCAAGCTCTTCGGCTCCTTCGGCTGCCGCATGGAAAACATGGCGGATGCAATGCAGAAGATGGCGCGCGGCCTCGTGCATCCCGTCATCGACACGCAGGTGTCTTTCGACGATATCGACAAGGCGCTTGCCCGCATGGAAGGCCGCCAGGTCTTTGGCAAGATCATCCTGAAGATGGACTGACCGCGTGCGGATGCTCGTCACCCGCATCGTTCTGGCGCTGCGCAAGTTCTATCAGTGGTCGGTCGCCCAGGCGGCCTTCGGCTTCCTGACGGCATTGAAGATCCTGCCGGCAGATGCGGCGATCAACTTTGCCGACCGGCTGATGCGCTGGGTCGGACCGAAGACGAAACGTCATCGGCTGATGCAGGTGAATCTGCGCAATGCGTTTCCCGAGAAGTCGGATGCCGAACGGGAGGAGATCGCGCTGGCGAGCTGGGGCCATATGGGCCGGCTTGCGGCCGAATATGTCTTCCTTGACCGTCTGTTCGACTTTGATCCGGAAAAGCCAGGCGAGGGCAGGGTGGAGGTGTCGGGCGTCGAGCAGTTCCTCGACCTGCGCGACAATCCGCGTCCCTTCATCGTCTTCACCGGTCACACCGCGAATTTCGAGCTGCTGCCAGTCGCGGGGGCTGCCTTCGGGCTTTATGTCACCGTACTCTTCCGTCCGCCGAACAACCCTTATATCGCCGAGAAGGTCTTCGAATTTCGCCGCAAGCGCATGGGCAAGCTCGTGCCGTCGCATGCAGGGTCCTCCTTCGCACTGGCCCGGCAGCTGGAGCAGGGCGGCGGCGTCGGGGTGCTCGTCGACCAGAAATTCTGGAAGGGCGTCGAGACCCAGTTCTTCGGACAGCCGGTCAAGACCAATCCGCTGCTCGCCAAGCTGACGCGCCAGTTCGACTGCGAAGTGTATCCGGCCCGCTGCATCCGTCTGCCCGGCAATCGTTTCCGTCTGGAGATCGAGCCGCGCATCACGGTGCCACGCAACGAGCGGGGCCAGGTGGACGTGAACGCCACCGCCCAGCTGCTCAACGACAAGGTCGAGGCCTGGGTTCGGGAATATCCGGAGCAATGGCTCTGGTATCACGATCGCTGGGCGATCAAGGACAAGATCTGACAGTCTCTGCTTTAGGCTCGTTTAACGTATAAATCGGGATGCGCGCCGAGCGTCGCCGCCGATCGCCCATGTGCATTTATGGCCTATTCGTTTCATCTGATATTGCAGATATTTTTTGGGCTGCGATGCGCGTGAGTGCCCGTAGCGATTGAAGGTGACGCAACCTCATGTTACGGACGCCGAAAGTGGTGTGACGTATTCATTTCTTTTGTCACACCTGAGGGATGAGGTTGCTGATGTCTTTTGGCGAATTCCGTGATTCGAATCTGCGGGCAATGTTCGAAGCGGTTTCGTTGAAGAATCTTCAGTTGCAGCAGGCCATCCGCAATGGTGACGATCATCTTGTCCGGATGCTGGATCGGGAAATCGATCCGATGATCGCAACGCTGATCAGCTACCGTGCCACTGATCTCGATGATGTCTATCTTCAAATGCGTCTTCTGACGAAGCTGCTGCGGGAGGACGCTGATGACGGCTCATGCGTGCTGCGCCACGCCTCTATGCTGTCCTTGCTCATCGAACGCTATTTCGGTCCGAAACGCAGTGAGGAGAGCCCCGCACCACGCGCTTTCGACACGCGCCAGCCGCGTGATGGTGACGATGAGCAGCTGAACGAGGCGATCCTCAATAATCTGCCTGAACGTGTAGCCGTGGTTACGCGGGACTGTCGCTATCTCTTCGCCAACACGGCCATGGCTAGAATGCTCGGCATGCGCCAGATCGAACTGATTGGGCGCAGTGTCTTTGATCTCGGCCTTGCGGCCGGCGGTCACGACTGGCTTCAGGATGCGCTCGATTCGGCTTTCTCAGGACGTTCGGGATCCTTCGTGGCCCGGATGTCGGCCGCAACCGTCACCGGCGACATGCCTGCTCGCTTCAGCCCGTTTCGGTCTGCAGACGGCAGCATCAGCGGTGCCATCCTGACGCTTGGGGAATGCGAGCCGGTCTATGGTGGCGTCGCCGCCTGATCAAGGCCGAGGCGCATGGTGCGGATCGGACGGGAGGCTCTTGCCGCACCGTTTCTCTCAATCCGTGACGCCCTGAAGCAGATGTTCGCGCTCGAAGGCGATGTGGCGTCTGATACCCTCGAAGAAGCCGCGTAACATGTAGCCGACGGCCTCCATGTTCACACGATCTCCGGATCCCAACTTCAGCAGCGCATCCGTCAGTTCCTCGGCGAAGCACTCGTCCTCGCAATGTTCAAATTTCAGACGTTCAAGCGTCGGTCCCAAAGCGTCCGTCGCGTCGGGGCTCGACTGTAGCTGCGGAAACAGCACCGTCTCCTCGTAGTGATGTATGCCCTTGATAAGGGGGCCGAGCGCCTTTGCCGCATAGATGCATTTCTGCCGGTTGATGCTTGCAGGCAGTGAGTCGGCGATCTCTTCCAGTTCCCTGCAGAGCGCGAGCTGTTCGGTGTGAGCGCGGTAGAGCCAGGCGAGGTCGCGTTTGCCTGCATCGAGCAGGCGGTTGCCCGTCCACGTGTCGCTAGCGCTCCGCTTGCTGTTTTCGATATTCGTCAGCATGTCCGTTTTCTCCAACGGGGCTTTTCGCCGCGCGTAACCCCAGTGCTCCAAGACACGCACGAGCGGGCCTTGGCCCAAGCGATGTGCCGGCCTTGGTGTCCGAAGGTCGCAAACCCGATTGCAGCTTCGAGCCTCGCGAATTTTAGAGAGACTTGCATTGACTTGGATCAAGGTGGCTGGGCGGCCCCAATGCGATTGGTGCATTCGACGCGGGAGGAATCTCCTGAGGGCGAGGCCCCCGCGATGAGATCAGCAAGCCGTTGGGGGATACCAACAATGAACTATACGTTAGAGACACTGGTGATGGCGGTACTCGCCTTCGCCGCGCTGCTCGGGGTGGCTTTCGCCCATGACAGCCTCTTCGCGGCCCATATGTGGGTCGCCTTCTTCGTGCTCGCGGGGGGCACGATCATTATGCTGCGCCGGATGCAGTTTGCACCGACCACGGCATCCTCCTCCTCTTCCGGCCAGTCCAAGGCAAGCCAGTCGGAGTATTTCGACGAGGTGGTGCGTTACGGCGTCATTGCCACCGTCTTCTGGGGCGTCGTCGGCTTCCTGGTCGGCGTGGTCGTTGCGCTGCAGATGGCCTATCCCCAGCTCTATATCGAGCCCTGGTTCACCTTCGGCCGGCTTCGTCCCCTGCACACGTCCGCCGTCGTCTTCGCCTTTGGTGGCAATGCGCTGATCGCCACGTCGTTCTACGTCGTCCAGCGGACCTCGCGTGCACGCCTGTTTGGCGGCAATCTCGGCTGGTTCGTTTTCTGGGGATACCAGTTCTTTATCGTCATGGCGGCCACCGGCTATCTGCTGGGCATCACACAGGGCCGCGAATATGCCGAACCGGAATGGTATGTAGACATCTGGTTGACCGTGGTCTGGGTCGCCTATCTGATCACCTTCATGGGCACGATCCTGAACCGTAAGGAGCCGCATATCTATGTGGCGAACTGGTTCTACCTGTCCTTCATCGTCACCATTGCGATGCTGCATATCGTCAACAATCTGGCGATGCCGGTTTCCTTCCTTGGCGTGAAGAGCTACTCGGCCTTCTCGGGGGTGCAGGATGCGCTGACACAATGGTGGTATGGCCATAACGCGGTCGGCTTCTTCCTCACCGCTGGCTTCCTCGGCATGATGTACTACTTCGTGCCCAAGCAGGCTGGTCGCCCTGTCTATTCCTACCGCCTGTCGATCATCCACTTCTGGGCGCTGATCTTCATGTATATCTGGGCGGGTCCTCACCACCTGCACTACACGGCTCTGCCCGACTGGGCGCAGACGCTCGGCATGGTGTTCTCGATCATGCTCTGGATGCCGTCCTGGGGTGGTATGATCAACGGCCTGATGACGCTGTCTGGCGCCTGGGACAAGATCCGCACCGATCCGATCATCCGCATGATGGTCATCGCCATCGCCTTCTACGGCATGTCGACCTTCGAAGGCCCGATGATGTCGATCAAGGCCGTCAACTCGCTCAGCCACTATACCGAATGGACCATCGGTCACGTTCACTCTGGCGCTCTCGGCTGGGTCGGCATGATCTCCTTCGGCGCCATCTACTACCTGACGCCGAAGCTGTGGAACCGCAACCGCCTCTACTCGATGCGCATGGTCAACTGGCACTTCTGGCTCGCAACGCTCGGCATCGTGGTCTACGCCGCCGTGCTCTGGGTCGCCGGCATCCAGCAGGGTCTGATGTGGCGCGAATACGACAGCCAGGGCTTCCTGGTCTACTCCTTCGCCGAATCGGTCGCGGCCATGCATCCCTACTACGTGCTGCGGACAATCGGCGGGGTCATGTATCTCCTGGGCGGCATCATCATGGCCTACAACGTCGCCATGACCATTCTCGGCTACGAGCGCCAGGAAGCACCGATCGCCGGAACGGTCGTGCCGGCTGCCGCGCAGCCTGCTGAATAAGAAGGAAGGCTCACATGTCCATTCTTGATAAACACGCAATCCTCGAGAAGAACGCGAGCCTTCTCTTCCTCGGTTCGCTGGTGGTCGTGACCATCGGCGGTATCGTTGAAATCGCTCCGCTCTTCTATCTCGAGAACACGATCGAAAAGGTGGAGGGCATGCGGCCCTACTCGCCGCTCGAACTTGTCGGCCGCAACATCTACATCCGTGAAGGCTGCTATGTCTGTCACAGTCAGATGATCCGGCCGTTCAAGGACGAGGTCGAGCGCTACGGCCACTACAGCCTGGCAGCGGAATCGATGTACGACCATCCGTTCCAATGGGGATCGAAGCGAACCGGGCCTGATCTGGCACGCGTCGGCGACCGCTATTCCAACGAGTGGCACGTCCAGCATCTCGTCAATCCCCGCGACGTGGTGCCGGAATCGATCATGCCTGGCTATGCCTTCCTGAAGGACACGCCGCTCAAGATCACGAGTATCAGCATGATGCTCCAGGCTAACCGCACCGTCACCGTCCCCTATACGGACGAGATGATTGCCGAGGCCGAAGCAGATCTCAAGGCGCAGGCCGATCCTAACGCCGATACGACGGGCCTCATGGAACGCTATCCGAAGGCCAAGGTCGGTGATTTCGACGGCGATCCTGCCAAGCTGACAGAGATGGACGCGCTCGTCGCCTATCTGCAGATGCTCGGCACGCTGGTCGACTTCTCCACCTATGACGACGCAAGCGGCTACCGCTGAGGAGGACATCATGGAAACCTACACCGCCATGCGCCAATTCGCTGACAGCTGGGCTCTGCTTGCCATGACCCTGTTCTTCGTCGGCGTCGTCCTCTTCACATTCCGCCCGGGCGGCAAGAAGCCTGCCGACGACGCGGCCAGCATCCCTCTCAAGGAGGATTGAACAATGGCAGACAAAAAACACATCGACGAGATCAGCGGCGTCGAGACCACCGGCCATGAATGGGACGGCATTCGCGAGCTGAACAACCCGATGCCGCGCTGGTGGGTCTATACCTTCTACGCAACCATCGTCTGGGCGATCGGCTACACGATCATGTATCCGGCCTGGCCGCTCCTGACCGACAACACCAAGGGTCTGCTCGGCTATTCGAGCCGTGCAGAAGTCGCTCAGGAACTGGCGGCGGCGAAGTCTTCGCAGGCAGTCTATCTGGACAAGATCGCGACCCTGCCTCTCGAAGAGATCGTCGCCGACAAGGAACTGACCCAGTTTGCCGTTGCCGGCGGAGCAGCCGCATTCAAGGTCAACTGCTCGCCTTGCCATGGTTCGGGTGCTGCCGGTGGCGCCGGTTATCCGAACCTCAACGACGACGACTGGCTTTGGGGCGGTGATCTCGAGTCGATCCACACCTCGATCGCCCACGGCATTCGCTACGACCAGGATCCGGACACCCGGTTCTCTGAAATGCCGGCCTATGCTGACATTCTCGACGCTGATCAGATCAAGCAGGTGGCGGCTTACGTCGTCAGCCTGACCGGCACGCCCCTCGATGCCTCGATGGTCGAGCCTGGCCAGCAGATCTATGCCGAAAACTGCGCATCCTGCCATGGCGAAGATGCCAAGGGCGGGCGTGATTTCGGCGCGCCGAACCTCGCTGACGCCATCTGGCTGAAGGTCGATGGCGAAGCGCAGATCGCGGCACAGATCCGTCAGCCGCGTCACGGCGCGATGCCCGGCTGGGCCCAGCGCCTGGGCGACACCACTGTCAAGCAGCTGACCGTCTACGTGCATCAGTTGGGCGGCGGCGAATAATCGACCTGTCCTCCGAAAGCTTGGGCCGCATCCGGTGATGCGGCCCTTTTTTGATTCCATATTGTAAAAATAATATGTGTTGCGACGCTTCGCCGCTGCTTGACTTAAGTCAAGGCGTGCTGGTCTGCCAGATGGGACAAGGCGAGCATCAGAAGAAGGTTCTCGTCCCATGAACATACTTTCCGAGCCACACCGAGCACCGGACGCGCCCGAGGTCGAAAGGCTCGACGCCGAGGCCGTGATGTCGGCCAAGAGCCGGGGTCCGCTCTACGAATCGCGCAAGAAAATCTTTCCCAAGCGTGCCGAAGGGGTGTTCCGCCGATTCAAGTGGATCATCATGGCGATCACGCTCGGCATTTATTACCTCACGCCCTGGCTCCGCTGGGATCGTGGCGAATTCGCGCCCGACCAGGCCGTGCTGATCGATATTGCCCATCGCCGCTTCTATTTCTTCTTCATCGAGATCTGGCCGCAGGAGTTCTTCTTCGTCGCAGGCCTGCTCGTCATGGCCGGGTTCGGCCTGTTTCTCGTTACCTCGGCCGTCGGCCGTGCCTGGTGCGGCTATACCTGTCCGCAGACGGTCTGGGTCGATCTCTTCCTCGTCGTTGAGCGCTTCATCGAGGGCGACCGCAACGCCCGCATCAAACTTGAATCGGCGCCCTGGACCTTCGACAAGATCTGGAAGCGTGTCAGTAAACACGCGACCTGGATCCTGATTGGGGTGCTTACGGGTGGTGCCTGGATCTTCTATTTCGCCGATGCGCCTTCGCTTGCCATGGATTTTCTCACCGGCAACGCTGCTCCGGTCGCCTATATCACCGTCGCCATCCTGACCGCCACCACTTACGTCTTCGGTGGCCTGATGCGCGAACAGGTCTGCATCTACATGTGCCCGTGGCCGCGCATTCAGGCCGCCATGCTCGACGAGAATTCACTGGTCGTCACCTACAATGACTGGCGCGGCGAGCCTCGCACCCGGCATGCCAAGAAGGCGATTGCCGCGGGCGAGTCGGTCGGCGACTGCGTCGATTGCAATGCCTGCGTCGCCGTCTGTCCCATGGGCATCGATATCAGGGATGGGCAACAGCTCGAATGCATCACCTGCGCGCTGTGCATCGACGCCTGTGACGGCGTCATGGACAAGATCGGCAAGCCGCGCGGACTGATTGCCTATGCCACGCTCGACGAGTACCAGTCGAACATGGCGCTCGCCACCAATGGCGGCGCAACTGCGATCGATCCGAAGATGGTGCGCAATGCCGATGGCAGCTTCTCCGACAAGATTCGCCATTTCGACTGGCGCGTGATCTTCCGTGCCCGCACGCTCCTCTACATGGCAGTTTGGACTGCCGTCGGTGTCGGAATGCTGGTTGCGCTTCTTAGTCGCGACCGGCTGGAGGTCAACGTCCTGCATGATCGCAATCCGCAATTCGTGCTCGAATCCGATGGTTCGATCCGCAACGGCTATACAGTGCGCATTCTGAACATGATCGCCGTTCCGCGTGACATTGAGGTGTCGATCGAGGGATTGCCGGATGCCACGATGAAGATCAACGGCATCAACCAGCCGCCGTCGCGTGCCTTCACGGTCTCGGTCGAGCCGGATGAAGCCACGACACTCAAGGTCTTCGTTACACTTGCCGGTGACAAGGTCACCGATGCCAACCAGAATTTCCAGTTCATCGCCCAGGATGCCGACGGCGACGAGCGGGACGTCTATGATGCAATCTTCATGGGGCCGGGAGCCAGAAAATGAGCACTTACGCCAAAAAACCGTTCACCTTTACTGGCTGGCACATGCTGGCGATCATGCTGGCCTTCTTCGGCACGATCATCACGGTCAACTTCACCATGGCCTATCTCGCCACATCGACGTGGAGCGGCCTGGTGGTGAAGAACACCTATGTCGCCAGCCAGCAGTTCAACGGCAAGACTGCCGCCATCCGCGAGATGCTGGCTACCGGTATTGCGGGTGAACTCTCTGTCGATGCCAAGGGCATGCGCTACCGCCTGACATTGCCTGAAAACACCCCGGTCGTTGCCGATTCGGTCACCGCCCATTTCAAGCGTCCAGTCGGCACTGCCCAGGATTTCGAACTGCAACTGACGCCCGCCGGTGACGGCCTCTACCTCGCCGAGATGGACGTGCTTGCGGGCAGCTGGATCGTCGAGATTCAAGCGATCAAAGACGGCAAGATGATCATGCATGAGGCGAAGCGGATTACCGTTTCGGGAGAATGACGATGAGTTGCTGCGCGGCAGGGACTGAAGGGGCACTGGACATGGAGCGGGCAGGGGTCTCCCTGCCGTCGGCTGAAGAGCTGATGCTCTGCAGCCGTGCGGTCGGACCCGGCCTCTGGCAGGTCGACATGAGCGTGCCCGCGGTCCATTGCGGCACCTGCATCTCGGCAGTAGAGGGTGTGCTCAAAGCCTTGCCGGAAGTCGAGCGGGCCCGCGTCAACCTCTCGACCAAGCGCGTTTCCGTCGTCTGGAAAGAGGCGGTCGACGGGGTCGAGACCGATCCGGTGAACCTCGCGCGCGCTATCGCCACAACAGGCTATTCCGCGCATCTCTTCACAGCCGCAGAAGAGGCCTCCGACGCCTTGCGCAATCAACTGGTCCGCGCGGTTGCCGTGTCGGGTTTCGCTGCCACGAACATCATGCTTCTGTCCGTGTCGGTTTGGTCGGGTGCAGATGCCTCAACGCGCGATCTCTTCCACTGGATCTCGGCGATGATCGCGGCCCCTGCGCTGATCTATGCCGGCCGATTCTTCTACGAATCGGCCTGGAATGCGCTGAAACATGGGCGCACCAACATGGATGTGCCGATCGCCATCGGCATCACGCTCTCCTATTTCGCTTCGTTGTGGGAGACCATCCATCACGGCGAACACGCCTATTTCGACGCGACGGCCTCGCTTCTCTTCTTCCTTTTGATCGGCCGCACGCTCGATCACATCATGCGTGACCGGGCGCGCTCCGCAATCAGCGGGCTTGCCCGCCTTAATCCGCGTGGTGCCATGGTGCTTTCCGACGATGGCTCGCGGGAGTATCGCGCGGTCGATGAAATCCGCGTCGGCGATCAGGTGTCCATCGCTGCCGGCGACCGGATCCCGGTCGACGGTGTCGTCGTTGCCGGTGAGAGCGATCTCGACATGTCGATCGTCAATGGCGAAAGCGCACCTGTTTCGGTCCGCCCGGACTCCGACGTCCAGGCGGGTACACTCAGCCTGACCGGTTCGCTGACGGTCAAGGCTACGGCGACGGCGCAGAACTCGTTCCTCTCAGAGATCATCCATCTGATGGAGGCGGCCGAAGGGGGCAGGGCACGCTACCGTCGCATTGCGGACCGGGCGGCTCAGTATTATTCGCCGGTCGTGCACCTGCTCTCCATCATCGCCTTCATGGGCTGGGGGCTCTATGACGGCGACTGGAAACACGCGATGATGGTCGCGATTGCAGTCCTCATCATTACCTGCCCCTGTGCCCTTGGTCTCGCAGTCCCGGTCGTTCAGGTCGTCGCTGCTGGTCGGCTGTTCAAGGCCGGCGTCATGGTCAAGGACGGTTCCGCCATGGAGCGGCTCGCCGAAATCGAGGCCGTCGCCTTCGACAAGACCGGCACGCTGACACTGGGGCGCCCGAAGCTGGTGGACGTTGCCAAAATCGAGCCGATTGGCTTCGCTGTCGCCGCCGGTCTTGCCGCCCATTCCCGCCATCCGCTGTCGCGGGCGCTGTGGTCGGCCTATGGCGGCCAGCCGCGTGGCTTCGACACCGTTCGTGAAGTGCCGGGCGCTGGCGTTGAGGCGGAGACGCAAGAGGGTGTCTGGCGTCTCGGCAATCGCCGCTTTGCCTGTGCAACCGAGGCGATCGATGTCAGCGACAAGCCCTATTCCGAAGTCGTCCTCTCTCTCGACGGTATCGAACGCGCCACCTTCCTGTTCGAAGATACGCTTCGGCCACGGGCCCGTGCCTCGATCGAGACGCTGAAGAATGGTGGCCTCGAACTCGGCATCCTCTCGGGTGACCGTGCGCCTGTGGTGGCCACGCTTGCCGCCGATCTCGGGATCACCAACTGGCGCGCTGGCCTCACGCCACGGGACAAGGCCGAAGCCTGCGCCGAGGCGTCCGCCCACGGCCAGCGCGTGCTGATGGTCGGCGACGGCATCAACGACGCGCCTGCGCTTTCTGCTGCGCATGTCTCCATGGCGCCGGCGACAGCTGCCGATGTCGGGCGCCAGGCCGCCGATTTCGTCTTCATGCGCGATGGGCTCGAAGCTGTGCCCTTCGCCATCGAGGCCTCGCGCCGGGCCGGACGTCTGATCCGCGAGAACTTCGCGCTCGCGATTGGCTACAACGTCATTGCTGTGCCAATCGCGCTGCTCGGCTATGCGACCCCGCTGATTGCCGCGGTCGCCATGTCGACCTCGTCGATCATCGTGGTTGCCAATGCGCTCCGGCTCAATCGACTGTCGCTGGATGAGCGGGCGCTGACTGAGCGTCCGGCCGCCGTCCTGTCGACGGGCGCCTCCGACAATGCGAGGATCGCCGCATGAACATGCTGATCTACCTCATCCCGATCGCACTCTTTCTCGGCGGGCTCGGTCTGTTCGCCTTCCTCTGGTCGCTGAAGAGCGGTCAGTACGAAGACCTCGATGGAGCGGCCTGGCGAGTGATCTCCGAGAAGGACGACCAGCCGGACGCTTGATACAGCGTTTACCGAACGGTCAAAATTCAGTCTTGCCGCATCCCTTCGCGAATGCGAGAAAGCCCGCATCCATGAAATTGCATGCGGAGGCTTCATCGTGCAGCAGGCGGAAATCGGACTGATCGGTCTCGGAGTCATGGGCTCCAATCTGGCGCTCAACATTGCCGAGAAAGGCAATCGCATCGCGGTCTTCAACCGGACGCCGGCGCGCACGGATGAATTCCTCGGGGAAGCCGGCGATCTGGCCGGCCAGATCATCGGTTGCCATACGATCGAAGAGTTTGTTGCCGCCATCCGCCCGCCGCGCCCGATCATCATCATGATCAAGGCCGGCGAGGCCGTCGACCAGCAGATGGCAGCCCTTCTGCCGCATCTCGCCAAAAACGACATCATGATCGATGCCGGCAATGCCAATTTCCGCGACACGGTTGCGCGCTTCGAAAAGCTCGCCGGAACCGACGTGACCTTTATCGGCATGGGAGTGTCCGGTGGTGAGGAAGGCGCCCGCCACGGTCCCTCGATCATGGTCGGCGGCACGGAAGAGAGCTGGAAGCGCGTCGAGCCGGTGCTGACCTCGATCGCCGCCAAGTTCAACGACGAGCCCTGCGTTGCTTGGCTCGGGACCGATGGCGCGGGCCATTTCGTCAAGACGATCCACAACGGCATCGAATATGCCGACATGCAGATGATCGCCGAGATCTACGGTATCCTGCGCGACGGTCTCAATATGTCGGCTGCCGAGATTGGCGAGATCTTCGGTCAGTGGAACAAGGGCCGCCTCAACTCCTATCTGATCGAGATCACTGAGAAGGTGCTGAAGGCCACCGATCCGGAAACCGGCAAGCCGATGGTCGACGTGATCGTCGATTCCGCTGGCCAGAAGGGCACTGGCAAATGGTCGGCCATCGAGGCGCAGAACCTGGCGGTGGCCGCATCAGGGATTGAAGCCGCGGTTGCCGGTCGCGTGCTTTCGTCGCTGCGCGAGGAGCGTATCGCTGCCGAGAAGATCTTCGGCCTGCCAGCACTTGCGGAGGCGCCCAAGGACAAGGCCGCCTTCATCGCCGACCTTGAGAATGCGCTGCTCGCTGCCAAGATTGCAGCCTATGCGCAGGGCTTTGCCGTGATGTCCTCGGCTTCGGAAGAGTTCGACTGGGCGCTGCCCATGCCGACGATCGCCAAGATCTGGCGTGCCGGCTGCATCATCCGCTCGCAATTCCTCGACGAGATCACCTCGGCCTTCACTAGGGATCCTGATGTGGCGAACCTCGTCGTCACGCCGGCCTTTGCCGCCATGGTCAAGGAAACCGACGGGGCACTTCGCCGCGTGGTCGCCCATGCCGTGCTGTCCGGTCTGCCGGTGCCTGCGCTTGCCTCGGCGCTCTCCTACTTCGACACCTATCGTCGCGGTCGTGGCACGGCAAACCTCATCCAGGCGCAACGCGATTTCTTCGGCGCCCACGGCTTTGATCGTCTCGACGGCAAGGACATCCATCACGGCCCTTGGGCCGGCCAGTTCTAAGAGTTCCGGCAACGTCTTGCAGTTCGAGGCCCGATATCCCGTGATGTCGGGCCTCTTTTTCATTGGAGGCAGACCATGACAGACAGGCTTACGCTTCTCGGCACCAAAGGCGGTCCCGCGATCCGCCCCGGCGGGCCTAATCCGACATCGATGCTGCTTGAAATGTCCGGCCGCCGGATCGTCATCGATTGCGGGCTTGGCGTATCGAGAGGTCTTGTCGAGACGGGCATGTCGCTGAAGGATCTCGATCTCATCTTCATCACCCATCTGCATTCCGACCATGTGCTCGAGCTAGGGCCGCTTATCCACACGGCCTGGACGACGGGGCTCGACCATTCCGTCAGCGTCTATGGTCCTGAGGGTACGCGGAACGTCTGGACGGGATTTCTCGCCTCGCTCGCCTATGACATCGAAACACGGGTCGCCGACGAGGGACGTCCCGATCTGGCAAGCCTGGTCGAGATTGTCGAATATGGTCCGGGCGAGATCTTCCGGGCGGGGGATCTGGTTGTTGAGGCCTTGCGCGTCGACCATCCGCCGGTGACGGACTGTTTTGCGCTGAAGATCTCCGGTGCCGATAAGATGCTCGTCTTTTCCGCCGATACCGCGCCCTTCCCGCCGCTTGCCGACTTCGCTCGTGGGGCGGACATCCTCGTGCATGAGGCGATGCTGCCGGAGGGGCTGGACAGCATTGTCAGGCGAACCGGAAACGGTGCCCGTCTGCGCGAGCATCTCGTTGCCTCGCACAGTTTTGCTGCGGATGCAGCTCAGATTGCAACGAAGGCTGGCGTCGGCATGCTCGTCCTCAATCATCTCATTCCGGCCGATGATCCCGCCTTTACCGAGGACGACTGGCGGGCGGCCGTCGCGGCGCATTGGACCGGACCGCTCGTCATCGGTCGCGATGGCCTCGCAATTGCCTTGTGAATGACGGCGACCGCGCGCCGATTTTGGTAAAATCCTACGCTTTCGTTTACCCTGGAGTTAACGCCTGTCGCCTAGCCTGCCGGGGCGGTTAACGATTCCGCGCGTATTTCAGGCGATTCATGATGCTATCCGTTAATTTATCTACACTGGCGCTCGGCGCATTTGCAGTTCTGGCGGTTTTTGCTGCGCTTTACACGCGACATTGGCGCGAGGAGCCGAATCGAAACGAATTCTTGCTGTTTGCCGCGGCATCCGGGCTTGCTGCGCTCGGTGCATTGCTCTCGGCCTTCTCGGATAGCGGCTATGCGCTGATCACGGTCGTTCTCGCTCAGACGCTCATCCTATCGGGCGCGGCACTTGCCTGGCAGGGCATGCGGGCTTTCGATCACCGGGCACTTGATCTGAAGCTCGCCGCCGTGGGGCCGCTCGCCTTTTTCCTGCTCGCCGCGTCTGCACCCCTTTTGCAGGACGACGTGACGGCCCGTTTCCTGGTCGCCGCTGTTGTCGGCGCAATCTATACCGGATTGGCTGCCTGGGAGCTGAAGGCGTCCGAAGTCGAAGAGCGACTTTCCAACCGTCCCTTTGCCTATCTCTGGTTTGCGGCCCTCTCGGTGGCTTTGCTCATCGCGGCCCTTGTGGCCTATGTCTGGCCGCTTAACGCCTCTGATGTCGTCGGGTCCCGCCCTCTCTGGCTGACCGTCGTCGCGTTCGCGGCTTTCCTGCATGCGGTCATCGCGCCGCTGTCGATCTTTCTTCTGGTGCGCGACCGCCTGCTGGTGGAACATCGCTGGTCGGCAGCGACCGATAACCTGACCGGCCTTGCCAATCGCTTCACCTTTCTCGACATGCTGCAGACGCTCTCGACCAAGGTGCGCGGCGAGGGGGCCTTCCTCTATGTCGATGTCGACCATGTGAAGCGGATCAATGACCAATACGGGCATTCCGGCGGTGACGAGGTCCTGAAGACCTGCGCGGAGCTCATCCTGCGCGAACTGCCCGAGCATGCCTTGCTCGGCCGTCTGGCGGGTGCGGAGTTTGCGGCGTATGTACCCTTCTGCAAGGTCGAGGAGGCCGAGAAGCTCGGCCATGTCATCCACGACAGCGTCGAGCAGCAGATGTTCTTCCTCGGCGGCGAACTCGTGCCGGTGACGGTCAGCGTCGGCGTCGCCCATGGCGCCATGCAGGTGACGGCTGACGAACTCCTGAAGCGGGCGGACGCGGCTCTGCACACCGCCAAGGTCAACGGCCGCAATTCCGTGGTGGTCTGGGACGGCGGCCAGCGTCCGTCCTATGCCTGAATAAACTTAGAATGGCACAGCGATTGGCGTTGGTCTGCAGTCGTTATGACGGCTCCCAACGCGGCTCGGTGATGCTCTGCAGAAGTCCGGGATCGACGCCGTCGATCCTGGCGATCACCGCCTTGGCGAGTTCGCGGCCGGATTGCCGGACATCCTCGTAGACGGCAATGATGTCGGGGCGGATCCAGTTCAGGATCGGCGTGCCCTGTTTGGCGACCAGGTCGATCTCTACGCCGACTCGCTTGCCTGCCGCTTCGATCCCGGCGTTGGCAGCTATGGCGGCGCTGCCAGAGGAGGAGATCAAGCCGTCGGGCGCATCCGGTCCTCGCATCAGATCCTCGACCGCCGCGCGGATCTGCCCCAGCGAAGCGTCGATGTTGATGTGTAGCGGCACTTCCTCCGCACCGAAGGCCTTGAGGCCGCGCATGAAGCCGTCGAATGTATGCTTGTAATAGGTGAGCTTGCTCGGTGGTGGCAGAAGCGCGATGCGCTTGCGGCCGCGCTTCACCAGCCGTTCGACAGCCTCATAAGCGAAGGTTTCGTTGTCGAAGTCGTGATAGGGGTGCTCGATGCCCATGGCGGTACGGCCGTGGGTCGCAAAGGGCATGTTCTGCTCGGTGAGAAGCCGCACCCGGGCGTCATCCGGTTCCGTGCGCGAAATGATCACGCCATCGGCCGAGCCGGTCTCCAGGATGTAGCGCACCGGCAGCATCGGATCCTTGGTATGGGCATGCGGCGTCACCACGATATGGTAGGGCGTGCCGGAAAGAACTTCGGATATGCCGACGACCATCTGGTTGGAAAAGCCCAGGATTTCCTCGTCGATGCCGAGCACCAGCGCGATCACATTGGTCTTGCCCGTTCTGAGGCGCACGCCTGCGCGGTTCGGCTGGTAGCCGAGCTGTCGTGCGACCATGCGCACGCGCTCCTTGGTTTCGGCGCCTATGTCTGGCGCGTCTTTCAGGGCTCGCGACACCGTGGTGATGCCGAGGCCGGTCATGAAGGCGATCGTCTTGAGCGTCGGTCGCTCCTTCGTCGCCACTGGGCGGTCCATGAGGCCGCCCCCTTGCTGATCTGTCATGTCGTCCCCGCCACTCGCACAAGCCACGCTTATAGTTGGCTTTTTCCTGCCTGCAAACCTGGAGACCGGCACCTCCTCCCGGTGCGGTGAATGAAAAATCTGAAACGATACAGTCGATTTGTCGAGCCCTTTTCCATGCTGCATCGCAAAGCAACGCAACCGAAGCGGGAGTTGGCAATTTATCCCTGTTTTCGTCGCCTGTAGAAACGTCAGTGGACGCCTGTGCAGCAATTTATTCCTGGTTTTTCGGCAATTCATTGGAACTGAAACGATACTTCTCATGCTGCTGCGCAATATAAAACTCAACCAAAGCGTTTTGGATGCGAAGCGTGAATTGCACGCCTGCGCTGAAATTTGGATGTAATGGAAAATTTACAATCCGAAAGGTTGCGCTCCAAAAATCTTTGACATAAGTTTTTCCGGCAACGTTTCAGTGAGGGAGGAGACTCATGAATTTTCGTAGCTTTGCGGCAGCTTTGGCCGCTACTGTCGTCATGCCGTTTGCGGCAGCGCAGGCAACCGATCTCGAAGTAACCCATTGGTGGACGTCCGGCGGTGAAGCCGCGGCCGTCGCCGAACTCGCCAAGGCTTTCGATGCCACCGGCAACAAGTGGGTCGATGGCGCGATCGCCGGTTCCGGCGGTACCGCTCGCCCGATCATGATCAGCCGCATCACCGGCGGAGATCCGATGGGCGCCACGCAGTTCAACCATGGTCGCCAGGCGGAGGAACTGGCTCAAGCCGGTCTGATGAGGGATCTGACGGCCGTCGCTGAGAAGGAAGGCTGGAAGGATATCATCAAGCCGGCAAGCCTGCTTGAAAGCTGCACGATCGACGGCAAGATCTATTGCGCCCCGGTCAACATCCACTCCTGGCAGTGGCTGTGGCTGTCCAATGCTGCCTTCGAGCAGGCCGGCGTTGCCGTCCCTGCCAACTGGGACGAATTTGTCGCGGCAGCACCTGCGCTAGAAGCCAAGGGCATCATTCCGCTCGCCGTCGGTGGTCAGCCCTGGCAGTCGGCCGGTGCATTCGACGTGCTGATGGTCGCCATCGCCGGCAAGGAGACCTTCGAGAAGGTGTTCAAGGACAAGGATGCGGACGTCGCAGCCGGCCCCGAGATCGCCAAGGTCTTCAAGGCCGCCGACGATGCCCGCCGCATGTCCAAGGGCTCCAACGTGCAGGACTGGAACCAGGCCACCAATCTGGTCATCACCGGCAAGGCCGGCGGTCAGATCATGGGTGACTGGGCGCAGGGTGAGTTTGCACTCGCCGGTCAGGTTGCGGGCCAGGACTACACCTGCCTTCCGGGCCTCGGCGTGAACGAGATCATCTCCACCGGTGGTGACGCCTTCTACTTCCCTGTCATCAACGATGAAGCGAAGTCTGCAGCGCAGGACGTTCTCGCAGCCACCCTGGTTGCGCCTGGAACGCAGGTCGCTTTCAACCTGAAAAAGGGTTCGCTGCCGGTTCGCGGTGACGTTGATCTGGCCGCTGCCAACGACTGCATGAAGAAGGGCCTCGACATTCTCGCCAAGGGCAATGTCATTCAGGGCACCGACCAGCTGCTTTCGGCCGACAGCCAGAAGCAGAAGGAAGACCTCTTCTCCGAGTTCTTCGCCAATCCGTCCATGACCGTCGAAGATGCGCAGAAGCGCTTCGCCGACATCATCGCTTCCGCTGACTAATCGCGGGTGACCTGTCCAGCCAGGGGCGACCCTGGCTGGACACAGGCCATTTTTGACCCGGGGTAGGGCGTCATGCCCGTGTGCCGGCTGCGTGCGGGAAGCGTGTGCGTTTCAGCGTGACGGCCTTGGTGCGACACCCGTGTCCAGGACGAGGAGGACTGACCCATGGCGAGCCCGTCGCATGCTGGTCGACCCAATAAGCTGTTTCGCAATCTGAACGCCAAGATCGCTTCCATTCCCATGGTGCTGACCGCGATGGTCATCTTCCTTGGAGGGACCATCTGGACAGTCGTCTATTCCTTCACCAATTCACGGCTCTTGCCGCGTGCCAACTTCATTGGCTTCGAGCAGTATGAACGCCTGTGGGATGCGCCGAGATGGATCATTTCGATCCAGAACCTGGCGATCTACGGGATACTCTCGCTGATCTTCTCGATCGTGATCGGGTTCCTGCTGGCAGCGCTGATGGATCAGAAGATCCGTTTCGAAAACGCGTTCCGCACTATCTTTCTCTATCCCTTCGCGCTGTCCTTCATCGTCACCGGTCTCGTCTGGCAATGGATCCTGAACCCGGATTTCGGGGTGCAGTCGATCGTGCGGTCGTTGGGCTGGGAGACCTTCACCTTCAACCCACTCTACAATTCGGACATCGTCATCTACGGCATCCTGATCGCCGGTCTCTGGCAGGGCACAGGGCTCGTGATGTGCCTGCTGCTCGCGGGTCTGCGTGGCATCGATGAAGACATCTGGAAGGCCTCGCGCGTCGACGGCATCCCGATGTGGAAGACCTATCTTTTCATCATTATCCCGATGATGCGCCCGGTGTTTATCACTACGCTCGTCATCATCACCTCCGGCATCGTCCGTCTTTATGACCTCGTGGTGGCCCAGACCAGCGGCGGGCCCGGCATCGCTTCCGAAGTGCCGGCCAAGTACGTCTACGATTACATGTTCCAGGCACAGAACCTCGGTCAGGGCTTCGCCGCCTCGACCATGATGCTGCTGACGGTCGCGATCGTCATCATTCCCTGGGCCTATCTCGAATTCGGAGGAAAGAAGCGTGGCTAATCCCGGTTCTCTCAACACCACTGCTGCCGGTTTCGACGCCGTGTCAGACCATGTCGGGTCAGGGCCTCGCGGGGCCAAGCCGAAGCGGACTTTCTCGGGTCGCAATATCATGCTCTACGGATCGCTGATCTTCTTTGCGATCTACTATCTGATCCCGCTCTACGTGATGATCGTCACGTCGCTGAAGGGCATGCCGGAGATCCGTCTGGGCAATATCTTCTCGCCGCCGATGGAGATCACCTTCGAGCCTTGGGTCAAGGCCTGGGCGACCGCCTGCACCGGCCTCAACTGTGATGGTCTGTCGCGCGGCTTCTGGAATTCCGTCCGCATCACCGTGCCTTCGACGCTCATCTCGATCCTTATTGCCTCGGTCAACGGCTATGCGCTGGCCAACTGGCGTTTCAAGGGTGCGGAACTGTTCTTCACCATCCTGATCATCGGCGCCTTCATTCCCTATCAGGTCATGATCTATCCGATCGTCATCGTGCTGCGCGAACTCGGTATCTACGGTACGCTGACCGGCCTCGTTGTCGTGCATACGATCTTCGGCATGCCGATCTTGACGCTGCTCTTCCGCAACTACTTCACCTCGCTGCCGGAAGAGCTGTTTAAGGCCGCCCGCATCGACGGGGCAGGGTTCTGGCAGATCTATCTGAGGATCATGCTGCCCATGTCGCTGCCGATCTTCGTCGTCGCCATGATCCTGCAGATCACCGGCATCTGGAACGACTTCCTGTTCGGCGTCGTGTTCACCAGACCGGAGTATTACCCGATGACGGTCCAGCTCAACAACATCGTCAATTCGGTCCAGGGCGTGAAGGAATACAACGTCAACATGGCCGCAACACTTCTGACCGGCGCCGTGCCGCTCATCGTCTACTTCATTTCCGGACGCCTCTTCGTCCGGGGCATCGCCGCCGGCGCAGTCAAGGGTTAAGCTCATGTCGCATAGTGTATCGATCAAGGACCTCTCGTTGAGCTTCGGCGCCGTCAAGGTGCTGGAAAACCTCAATCTCGACATCGTCGACGGCGAGTTCATCGTTCTCCTGGGCTCATCCGGCTGCGGCAAGTCCACGCTTCTGAACTGCATCGCCGGACTGCTCGAGCCGACCGACGGGCAGATCTTCATCAAGGGCAAGAACGTCACCTGGGAAGAGCCCAAGGACCGAGGCATCGGCATGGTGTTCCAGTCCTATGCGCTCTATCCGCAGATGTCGGTTAAGAAGAACCTCTCCTTCGGCCTGCAGGTCGCCAAGATGCCGAAGGACGAAATCGAAAAGCGCGTCCAGCGCGCGGCCGACATCCTGCAGATCGGGCCGCTGCTCGACCGCAAGCCCTCGGCACTGTCCGGTGGTCAGCGTCAGCGCGTGGCGATTGGGCGTGCGCTGGTCCGCGACGTCGACGTCTTCCTCTTCGACGAGCCGCTGTCGAACCTCGACGCCAAGCTGCGCTCGGAGCTGCGCGTCGAGATCAAGCGCCTGCACCAGAACCTCAAGAACACGATGATCTATGTCACCCATGACCAGATCGAGGCCCTGACGCTCGCAGACCGTATCGCGATCATGAAGAGCGGCGAGATCCAGCAGCTCGCCGATCCGAACACGATCTACAACCAGCCGCGAAACCTCTTCGTTGCCGGCTTCATCGGTTCTCCGTCGATGAACTTCCTGCATGGCGATCTGGTCAATGAAGGCGGCGAGATCTTCTTCCGCACCCATGACGTGCTCTTCTCGCTGAAGGGGTATCGCTCGCAAGAGACCCTGACGGGTGGGCGCAAGGTGGTGCTCGGCGTGCGTCCGGAGCATATCAAGGTCGATGAAGAGGCCGGCATCGGCGAGTTGCACGAGGCGATCGTCGACATCGAGGAGCCGATGGGCGCCGACAATCTGCTCTGGCTGAAGCATGCTGGCCACACGATGTCGGTCCGCATCGGCGGCACCCGCCGCTATGCGCCGGGCGCCAAGGTTCGCCTCGGCTTCGACATGGAAGTTGCTTCCCTTTTTGATGCGCAGACTGAAGAGCGCATCTGACACGTTCCCCCCTGCGTCCCGGCCTGTGACCGGGGCGCCTTTTTCTTCCGCAGGACTGTCGTCATGACCCAGAATGCCCACAACGGCGCCATCGATCTTCACGGCGAATGGCGTCTTTCGTCCGCCGACGGCGATCATCAGGCAGCGATCACGCTGCCGGGCGATGTGCATTCGGCGCTGCATACCGCAGGCCTGATCCCCGATCCCTATTTCGGCGGCAACGAAGAAGTCGTGCAATGGGTTGCCGAGCGCGACTGGGTCATCGAACGTCAGGTCGTCGTCCCTGATATTTCTGGCAGCTGGTATCTCGACATCGACTATCTCGATACGGTGGCCGTCGTCTTCGTCAATGATGTGCCGGTGCTGTCTGCCGACAACTGCTTCCGCCGTTATCGCCCCGATGTGAGCCAGGCGCTGCAGCCGGGCGAAAACACCATCCGCATCGTCTTCCATTCCAGCATCACGGCCGGCGCCGAGCGCCAGGCGCGCCAGCCCTTCTACATTCCCTATTCGACCGCGAATTCCCCGATTCCCAACGGCAATATGCTGCGCAAGCCGCAATGCCATTTCGGCTGGGACTGGAACATCGCGATCGCGCCGCTCGGGATCTACGGCACGCTGTGCTTAAAGAAGCTTGACCCCGCCCGCATCGAGCATGTCGAAACGGAGCAGGTCCATCACGCCGATGGCCGCGTGGAGCTCAAGGTTACCGCTACCATCCACTCAATAGACCCCGCCGTCGTGCCCGTGCATTACGACCTCGACGGTGAGCGCGTGCGTCTCGATGTCGGGATTGCCGCCGGTGAAACCAAGGTCGTGCATGTCTTCGAGATCGAAAACCCGCGTCTCTGGTGGCCATCGGGCTCCGGCGAGCAGGCGCTATATGCGCTCACCGTCGACCTGCCGACCGAGACCGTCACCCGCCAGATCGGCCTTCGCACCGTCGAGCTGATCACCGATGCGGACGAGGCCGGCAGCCGCTTCGCGCTCAAGGTCAATGGCCGCGAAATCTTCTGCCGCGGCGCCAACTGGATCCCGGCGGATGCACTGTTCTCCCGCTCGTCCGAGGAGAAGACGACCGATCTGCTGAACTCGGCCGCCGACGCCCACATGAACATGATCCGCATCTGGGGCGGCGGCTTTTATGAGGCCGACTGGTTCTACGATCTCTGCGACCGGCTCGGGCTCATGGTCTGGCAGGATTTCATGTTCTCCTGCAATCTCTACCCTTGCACCGAAGACTTCCTCGACAATGTCGCCCATGAGGTCGAATACCAGGTCAAACGCCTGTCGAGCCACGCCTCCATCGTCATCTGGTGCGGCGACAATGAGCTTGTCGGTGCGCTCACATGGTTCAAGGAATCGATCGACAACCGCGACCGCTATCTCGTCGCCTATGACCGCCTCAATCGCGTCATCGAACAGGGGGTCAAGAAGTCGTTCCCGCAAGGCATCTGGTGGCCGTCGAGCCCGGCCTCGGGCTATCTCGACTATGGCGACGCCTGGCATGCTGATGGCTCCGGTGACATGCATTATTGGTCGGTCTGGCACGAGAACAAGAGCTTCGATAATTACCGAACTATCAAACCGCGCTTCTGCTCGGAATTCGGCTTCCAGTCCTATACCTCGCTGCCGGTCATCGAGAGCTTTGCCGACAAGACCGACATGAACATCGCTTCGCCGGTGATCGAGCTGCATCAGAAGAATGCCGGCGGCAACGAGCGGATCGCAGGCACCATGTTCCGCTATTTCCGCTTCCCCAAGGATTTCGCCAATTTCGTCTATCTGAGCCAGATCCAGCAGGGCCTCGCGATCAAGACCGCCGTCGAATATTGGCGGTCGCTGAAGCCCCATTGCATGGGCACAATCTATTGGCAGCTCAACGACACATGGCCGGTCGCCTCGTGGTCCAGCCTCGATTACGGTGGCAGCTGGAAGGCTATGCACTACATGGTGCGTCGCTTCTTCCAGCCGGTCGCAGTTGCCGCCATTCCCACAGAGGACGGCAGCAGCATTGCGCTCTCCATGGTCAACGACGCGCTCGATACGGTCACCATCGACGCCAACCTCTTTGTGCTGACGCTGTCGGGCGAGCGCATTCCGCTCAAAGGCGTGCAGGGAGATTGCGGCCCTGATGCCGCGGATGTGCTGGTCACACTCGATGCCAGCGAGATCCCGGCCGATGGCCTGCTCGCCTGGAACTTCAGTGCTTCCAACGGCATGAGCGGGGAGGGGCATTTCATCAATGGCACCTACAAGGCACTCGATCTCGAACCGGCACGCCTCGAAGTCTCGGTGTCCCCGACCGGCGACGGTAGCTTCGAGGTCTCCGTCACGTCCCAAGGCCTGGCACTCTTCGTCATGCTCGAAAGCGCGACCGCCGGCCGCTATTCCGATAACGCCTTCGACCTTTCGGCCGGCGAGAGCCGCCTCATCATCTTCAAACCGGATACTCCGCTTGCCGCCGGCACCGTTCCGGAGTTCCGCATCTATGATCTCTACAGCTGCCAGTCGGCGGACTGACAGCCATCATATCAAAGGTTCTGGGCGCCCGATCCAGGACCAAACGAGGAGGAGACTACCCCCATGACCAAACTCGGTTTTCAGCTTTACAGCGCCCGCAATTTCCAGCCCTTCAGCGGCATCTACCCGAAGCTCCAGGCCGCCGGTTACAGTGAGGTCGAGGGTTACGGCGCGCTCTACGCGTCGCTTGCCGATGGCGAACTCGACGCCTTCCGCAAGGAACTCGACGACAACGGCCTGACTATGCCGACCGCCCATTTCGGCCTCGACATGATCGAGAACGATCCTCAGCGCGTGATCAAGATCGCGAAAACGCTTGGCATCGAGGCGGTCTACTGCCCCTACCTGATGCCCGACCAGCGTCCGACGGATGCCAGCGGCTGGTTCGCCTTTGGCCAGCGCCTGCAGGCCGCCGGCAAGCCGCTGCGCGATGCCGGCCTCGTTTTCGGCTGGCACAATCACGACTTCGAATTCGCGGCCCTGCCGGATGGTTCGACCCCGCAGGAACAGATTTTCGCCGGCGGTCCGGAGCTCGACTGGGAAGCCGATATCGCCTGGGTTATCCGCGGCAAGGCCGATCCCTTTGCCTGGATCGAAAGCTACGGCAAGCGTATCAGCGCCGTGCATGTGAAGGATATCGCGCCTGCCGGCGAGAATACAGACGAAGACGGATGGGCCGATGTTGGCCATGGCACGGTCGACTGGAAGGGACTGATCGCGGCGCTGAAGAGCACACGCGTCAAGCATTTCGTCGTCGAACACGACAATCCGAAGGACATCGACCGGCTGATCACCCGCTCGATCGCCGCCTTCAACACCTACTGAACCACTCGCAGCAAGCAGGACATTTCCATGGCACGCGAACTCGGCGTCGGCATCATCGGATGCGGCAATATCTCCACCACTTACTTCACATTGGCACCGCTGTTTCGCGGGTTGAAGGTGCTCGCTTGCGCGGACATCAACATGAATGCCGCCCAGCTGCGCGCCGAGGAATATGGCGTGAAGGCGCAGACGATCGAGGAGTTGCTCGCCAATGACGAGATCGACATCGTCGTCAACCTGACGATCCCGGATGCGCATTATCCGATCTCCAAGCGCATCCTCGAAGCCGGCAAACATGTCTATTCGGAAAAGCCGCTGGTGCTGTCGCTCGAACAGGGCGAGGACCTGCGCGCCATTGCCAAGGCCAAGGGCCTGTCCGTCGGCTGCGCGCCGGATACCTTCCTGGGCGGTGCGCATCAACTGGCGCGCGCCTATATCGACAAGGGCGGCATCGGCCGTGTCACGTCGGGCACCTGCCATGTCATGAGCCCCGGCATGGAAATGTGGCATCCGAACCCGGACTTCTTCTTCTTGCCCGGCGGCGGCCCGGTCCTCGACCTCGGCCCTTATTACATCGCCAACCTGATCAACCTGATCGGCCCGGTAAAGCGCGTCGCGGCTCTGACGTCGATGGCCAATGAGACCCGCACCATCACCAGCCAGCCGCGCTATGGTGAGATGATCCCGGTCAAGACCCCGACCAACATCCATGCGCTCTTGGAATTCCAGAATGGCGCGACGATCACGCTGTCCGCCAGCTGGGACGTCTGGAGCCACCGCCACGCCAATATGGAGCTCTACGGCACCGACGGCTCGCTCTATGTGCCGGACCCGAATTTCTTCGGCGGTGTAGTCGAGGCCTCCGGTCGCGACAAGAACATCCAGCCGCTCGAAGCCTGGGATCATCCCTTCGGTCGCAACAACCAGGAAAGTCCGCAAGGTCCGCGCGCAAACTACCGCACGGCAGGTCTGGCTGATATGGCTGTCGCGATCCTCGAAGGCCGTGATGCCCGCTGCTCGCTTGATCGTACGCTGCACGGTGTCGACGTGATGGTCTCGATCCTGAAGTCAGGTGAAACAGGTGAATTCGTAACCCTGTCGACAACCTGCACCCAACCGGCAGCTCTGGGTATCGACGAAGCGCAGGCTCTGCTTAGATAAGGTTCGTGTCTTAGCCCCTCATCCGGCTGCCGCCACCTTCTCCCCGCAAGCGGGGAGAAGGCCGGTATGGCCGGCGTCTTGCTCCTTCTCCCCGCTTGCGGGGAGAAGGTCCCGGCAGGGGGATGAGGGGCAAGTATGAAGCGTCTGCATTCGGGAGAGAACCATCCATGACCTATACCCCCGCCGAAAACCGCTATGAGCGGATGACCTACAATCGCTGCGGCAAGAGCGGGCTGAAGCTGCCGGCGATTTCGCTCGGCCTCTGGCACAATTTCGGCAACGACACGCCGCATTCCACCAAGCAGGCGATCTGCCGCAAGGCTTTCGACCTCGGCATCACCCATTTCGACCTCGCTAACAATTACGGTCCGCCGGCAGGCTCGGCGGAAGAGGCCTTCGGCGAAATCCTCAGAACCGATTTCCGCGGCTATCGCGACGAATTGATCATCTCGTCCAAGGCCGGCTACAACATGTGGCCGGGTCCTTACGGCGAATGGGGCAGCCGCAAATATCTCATCGCCTCCTGCGACCAGAGCCTGAAGCGCATGGGCCTCGATTATGTCGATATCTTCTATTCGCACCGTTTCGACCCGGATACGCCGCTTGAAGAAACCTGCGGCGCGCTTGACCACATCGTGCGCTCAGGCAGGGCGCAATATGTCGGCATCTCCTCCTACAATTCGAAGCGCACCCGCGAAGCCCATGCCATCCTGAAGAGCCTTGGCACACCGCTTCTCATCCATCAGCCCAGCTATTCGATGATCAATCGCTGGATCGAGGAAGACGGTCTGATCGACACGCTCGAAGACCTCGGCGTCGGCTCGATCGTCTTCTCGCCGCTCGCGCAGGGTATGCTCACGTCGAAGTATCTTGATGGCATCCCGGAAGGCACGCGCGCCACCCAGGACAAGTCGCTCGACCCGGGTTTCCTCAACGAGCGCAACCTCGAAAACATCCGAGGGCTCAACCGCATCGCCGAAAAGCGCGGCCAGACGCTGGCGCAGATGGCGCTCTCCTGGGTCCTGCGCGGCAAGCGCATCACCACAGCGCTGATTGGCGCGTCGAAGCCCTCGCAGGTGGAGGATTGCGTCAAGGCCATCGAGACGCCCGATTTCACGGCAGAAGAGCTGGCCGAAATCGACGTCTTCGCCAAGGACGCCGACATCAACATCTGGGCAGCCTCCGCCGAGCGCAAGGGCCCGCCACGGAAGAAGAAGTAACATCGAAGTTGCCCCTCATCCCCCTGCCGGGACCTTCTCCCCGCAAGCGGGGAGAAGGCGGAGACGGTGGCCGCACTGCCCTTCTTCCCGTTCACGGGGAGAAGGTGGCGGTAGCCCGATGAGGGGCAAACCTATTCATGATTTGCCATCAGGCAGGAGTGCACACGCCATGATCATCAACCCCATCTTGCCGGGCTTCAATCCGGACCCGTCGATCTGCCGCGTGGGCGACGACTATTACATCGCCACTTCCACTTTCGAATGGTTCCCCGGCGTCCAGATCCACCACTCGCGCGACCTCGCCAACTGGGAGCTTGTCACGCGTCCGCTCAACCGCGCAAGTCAGCTCGACATGCGCGGCAATCCGGATAGCTGCGGCGTCTGGGCGCCGTGCCTCTCCTACGCCGATGGCTTGTTTTGGCTCGTCTATACCGACGTCAAACGCTTCGAAGGCGCGTTCAAGGACGCACATAACTACATCGTCACGGCGCCCTCCATCGAGGGACCGTGGTCGGATCCCATCTATGTTAATTCCTCCGGCTTCGACCCTTCTCTCTTCCATGATGACGACGGGCGAAAGTGGTTCCTCAACATGCAGTGGAACCACCGCCCCGAGGCGCGCAACACCATCGGCCACGCCAAGTTCGACGGCATCCTGCTCCAGGAATGGGACCCGAAGACGCAAAAACTGGTCGGCCCGATCAAGAACATCTTTGAAGGCAGCAAACAGGGGCTCGTCGAAGGCCCGCATCTCTTCAAGCGCAATGGCTGGTATTACCTGACGACCGCCGAAGGCGGCACCGGTTACGACCATGTCGTCACCATGGCCCGCGCGCGCTCGATCGACGGTCCCTATGAAATGCATCCTAACACGCATCTCATCACCTCCAAGGATGACCCAGATGCCGTGTTGCAGCGCGCCGGCCATGGCCAATATGTCGAGACGGCTGACGGAGAGGCCTATCACACCCATCTCTGCGGTCGCCCGATGGGCCCGAAGCGCCGCTGCACGCTCGGCCGCGAAACAGCCTTACAGAAATGCGTCTGGAAGGAAGACGGCTGGCTCTATCTCGAACAGGGCGGCGTTGTGCCTGATGTCGAGGTGCCGGCACCTCATGGTGCCGTCAAACGCGAGGAGCCGGTCGAGATCGTGAGAACCTTCGACAGCGCGGACTTACCGAAAGAATTCCAGTGGCTGCGAACGCCGCAGCCGGAGCGCCTGTTCAGCCTGACCGAGCGGGCAGGGCGCTTGCGCCTCTTTGGCCGCGAAAGCATGGGCTCCTGGTTCGAGCAGTCTTTGGTCGCCCGCCGCCAGGAGCATCACCGATTCCGCGCTGAAACGCGGCTGGAATTCTCGCCTGAAACCTATCAGCAGGTCGCCGGTCTCACCCATTACTACAATCGCTACAAGTTCCACGCGCTGGGTGTCTCCACGGACGAAAAGCTCGGCCGCTCGCTGATCATCCTGTCCTGCCCAGGTGACTACCCCTCCGGTAATCTCACTTTCCCTGTTGGTATGGGCCAATCGATCCCCGACGGCGCCATCGATCTCGCCATGGAGATCACCGACAACGATCTGCAATTCTCTTGGCGTGTCGCAGGCCAAGGCGCGTGGCAACCCATCGGCCCCATCCTCGACGCCGGCGTCGTCTCCGACGAAGGCGGCTTTGGCGAACACGGCTCGTTTACCGGCGCCTTTGCCGGCATGTTCTGCTTCGACATCACGGGGCAGGGTCGCCCAGCCGATTTCGAGCGGTTCGTCTATCGGCGCGCGTGAGGGGCACAATCGTTTCCGTCGTCATCCTCGGGCTTGTCCCGAGGATCCACTGCCTTCACACGCGATTCGACGGTCGTAGATGCTCGGGACGAGCCCGAGCATGACGGCGTGAGGTTGAAGCTCACCCCAACCGCTCCGCATGCCACTTCAGATGATCTTCCATGAAGGTCGAAATGAAGTAGTAGGAATGGTCGTAGCGCTCATGCATGCGCAGCGTCAGGCCGATATCGGTGCCCTTGACCGCCTCTTCGAATTTCCAGGGCGCAAGGCCCGTCTCGAGGAAACTGTCCGCCTTGCCCTGATCGATGAGGACTTCCGAGAAGCGGGCACCGTCTTCCACCAGCGCGCAGGCGTCGTATTCGCGCCACTTCGCCCTGTCAGGCCCCAGATATTTCTCGAAAGCGTCCTGTGTCCAATCGGCGGTCAGCGGGTTGACGATGGGGGCGAAGGCCGAGCAGCTCTTGAATCGATCAGGATTCTTCAGCGCAATCGTCATGGCGCCATGGCCGCCCATGGAATGGCCGAAAATGCCCTGGCGGTCCATGTCGGCGCGGAACTGTTCGGCGATCAGCGCCGGCAGTTCCTCCGTGATGTAGGAATACATCTGGTAATGCTCGGCCCAGGGCTTTTCTGTGGCATTCAGATACATGCCCGCACCCTTGCCCATCTTCCAGTTGGTCAGCTCGTCGGGCACGTCATTGCCGCGCGGGCTCGTGTCCGGGCAGACGATGATGAGGCCAAGCTCGGCAGCCATGCGGCGGTATTCGCCCTTTTCCATGACATTGGCATGGGTGCAGGTGAGCCCGGAGAGATACCAGAGTACCGGCCGTTTTTCGGCGATCGCCCGCGGGGGCACGAAGACGGCAAAGGTCATCTCGGTGCCGGTTGCTTCCGACTGATGCGAGAAGACGCCCTGCATGCCGCCGAAGGCGGTGTTCTGGGAGAGGATATTCATGGGGATCTGTCCTTATTCCGGGCCCTTGCGGGGCTCATTTCTTCACCCGACGGCAAAGCCGGTCGAGCGTTTCGAGGAAGGCCGAGCGGTCGCGGGGCGAAAAGGCGGCGTTATAGCCCTTGCTCTCGCCGGTCTCGCGCAGGTGGGCGCCAAGGTCGCGCATGGCCGTCGCCATGCCGATATTGGCCGTGTCGAAGATCCGGCCCGTCGGCCCTGTGACCAACGCACCGGCGGCCACGCATCGACCGGCGAGAGGCACATCGGCGGTGACCACGATGTCGCCTTCGCCGCAGCGCTCAGCAATCCAGTCGTCGGCCGCATCGAAGGCGCCTGATACAATCACGTTCTTCACCATCGGATCGCGCGAGGGGCGAAGGCCGGAATTGGCGACGAAGGTCACCGGCAGATCATGCCGCTCCGCGACTTTCAGGATCTCCGGCTTCACCGGACAGGCATCGGCATCGACATAGATTTCTGACATTGCTTATCCTTTCCGCAGCATATCCACATGCGGAATCCCATCCTCCAGATACTCCTCAGAGATCACCTCAAACCCTAGCGATCCATAGAATTTCTGCAGATGGCTCTGCGCCGAAATCTCGATCGGTTCACCCGGATAACGTCTCTCCACTTCGGCAATTGCCTCGCGCATCAGCGCGTCCCCCAGCCGCTTGCCGCGATGATCGGGCGAGACCGCAACGCGTCCGATGCGGGGGTGATGCTCCGGTGTCGGACGCCAGAGCCTTGCACAGGCCAACAATTTGCGATCCATCAGCAGCCGCAGATGCAGGCAGTCCTTGTCGTTACCGTCGAGTTCCGGATAGGGGCAGTGCTGCTCGACGACGAAGACGTCGACGCGCAGCTTCAGCATGTCGTAGAGGTCGGCGGCGGAGAACTCGTCGAACCTCCGCACGTCGACTGTGTAAGCCACAGACATCAATAGACCACGACGCCGCGGATCGATTCGCCCTTGTGCATCAGGTCGAAGCCCTTGTTGATGTCTTCGAGCGGCATGGTGTGGGTGATCATCGGGTCAATCTGGATCTTGCCCTCCATGTACCAGTCGACGATCTTCGGCACGTCGGTGCGCCCGCGCGCACCGCCAAAGGCCGTGCCCATCCAGTTGCGGCCGGTGACCAGCTGGAACGGGCGCGTCGAGATTTCCTGGCCGGCGCCGGCCACGCCGATGATGACGGACTTGCCCCAGCCGCGATGCGAGCTCTCCAGCGCCTGGCGCATCACCTTGGTGTTGCCGGTGCAGTCGAAGGTGTAGTCGGCACCGCCGATCAGGTCGCTGCCGCGCTTGGTCATGTTGACGAGATAGGGCACGATGTCGTCGCCGACTTCCTTCGGATTGACGAAATGCGTCATGCCGAACTTCTCGCCCCAAGCCTTGCGGTCCGGGTTGATGTCGACGCCGATGATCATGTCGGCACCGGCAAGGCGCAGTCCTTGCAGGACGTTGAGACCAATGCCGCCGAGACCGAAGACGATGGCCGTCGAGCCGATCTCGACCTTGGCGGTGTTGATGACTGCGCCGATGCCGGTCGTCACACCGCAGCCGATGTAGCAGATCTTGTCGAAAGGCGCGTCCGGGTTAACCTTGGCAACCGCGATCTCGGGCAGAACGGTAAAGTTCGAGAAGGTCGAGCAGCCCATGTAGTGGTGGATCTTGTCCTTGCCGATCGAGAAGCGGCTCGTGCCGTCAGGCATCACGCCCTGGCCCTGGGTGGCGCGGATCGAGGTGCAGAGATTGGTCTTGCGCGAGGTGCAGGAATAGCATTCGCGGCATTCCGGCGTGTAGAGCGGAATGACATGGTCACCCTTCTTCACCGAGGTGACACCCGGGCCGACATCGACGACGATGCCTGCACCTTCATGGCCGAGAATGGCCGGGAAGAGACCTTCCGGGTCTGCGCCCGAGAGCGTGAAATCATCCGTGTGACAGATACCGGTGGCCTTCACCTCGATCAGCACTTCCCCGGCGCGCGGGCCTTCGAGCTGAACGGTCATGACCTCGAGCGGCTTTCCAGCCTGGGTGGCGACGGCGGCGCGAACATCCATGGTTTTTCTCCTGACAAATCGTTGGTGGCGACTTTCGCACGGCTTTAGCATCCGGCTCAAGGGCTGAGCCGGATTTTCTCAAAAGTCTGATTCTTCTCGTCTATTCCGCCTGCAGAACGGGGAAATGCGGCGCGGCGTCGGCGCGGAGCTTGCCCGTTTGGCGGGGGTCTTCGAAGATCTCGACCATGCGCTTATAGGGACGGAAACCGGAGCGCTGGTAGAAGGCGAGTGCCGTCGGATGGTCGAGATGGCAGGTGTGAACCCAGAAGCGCGATATCGGCTTGTCCCATGCCTTGTCGATCGCGACATTCATCAGGATGCGCCCAGCGCCCGATCCGATCAGGCTCTGGTCGAGGCCGAAAAAGGCAAGTTCGCATTCCCCGGCCTGGCGGAAGTCGAGCTCCAGAAGTCCGAGCCTTTCGCCGTTGCGCATCAGCGAAAAAATCTCGACGGCGGGATCTTCAATGATCGCCACCAGCTCGTCATCCGCCATCACGGCGCGGGAGACCCAGAGCCAGTCTTCTCCCACGCGGCGGTAGAGCGCGCGGTAATCCTCAAGCGCTGGCGCGTTCCAGCGCTCGACCGTCAGCCCATCGGTCGGCGGATTGGGGCGAGGTGCTGGTCTTGTCGTCATCTCAAGGCAGGTGACGATGGTCGCGAGCATGTTCGGCGCGACATCGTGATAGCCGGCGGGAAGGAGCTTTTGATCGGTATCCATGCGGTCTCTTGGAGCTTGAGCGTCGCCGCATGTCAAGCGGGTGGAGCGGCGACGCGATCAGGGAAACAGTCTGTCGCAGGCATAGATCACCGCGTAGACGTGGATGGCGAGCGCCGCATAGTAGCCGAAGCCGGTCATCAGTCGTTCCGGACCGTTCATCGGCACCAAGGCTTCGCGCGGCTTGGCCGATTTCGTCCTGATCATGCCGAGCAGGGTGAAGAGCGCTACGCCGACCAACAAGACAGGTGCTGCAAGGCCGATTCGCCAGCCGGTCCAGGCGACCACACCGGTCACGAGGAAACTGGTGAACGCGAGAATGCGTGGGCCTTGAAACACCTGCCGTAGCACCTGGCCGCCGTCGAAACGGTAGGTGGGCAGAAGGTTGAGAAGATTGAAGGCGCCGAGAATGACGAGAAAGACCAGGATCGGGCCATCCATCGCCATCGGGTGGGGAATGTCCATCGCCGATTGATGGGCTGCCACGAGGATCGGGACAAGCAGCGCCGAGAAACCTGCCCCCATCAGGGCGCAGGTCGCGACCTCGAAATGGGTATTGTAGGGCCGGCCGCCGATCGCCACGCCCCCCAGCAGCGGCACGAAGAGCATGCGCGTCGTCGGGTGGCCGAAGGCGCGGTAGGCCACCATGTGGCCGAGTTCATGCAGAAGGATGACGAGGGTCAGGAACACCGAGATCATCAGGCCCTGTGCCGTCAGGCCAAAGAACGGCCAGAGCAGGACGGTCGATAGGATCACGAGCACGGTCTGCCACAGCGGGTGTTCGAAATGCAGGAGGCTCGACCCAGGGCTTTCCTCCACATGGTTTTGCAGTGCAGACAGTTCACGGGCCAGCGCTATGCGCCGGAAAAGATAAAAGGCAAGTCCGCGATAGGTGTCCGTCTGCTCGAAGGTCACCCGGCTGCCCAGCGGTGCCCGTTCCACCTTGCGGCGTTCGCGGTACCCTTCCCAGAAGGTGTGATCGAGTGTCGAGTCGTTGACCACCCGCAGCTCGCAGGAAAAGCAGCCGGCAGCCGTCATCGCGGTGCGGTCGACAATCATGGTTCGTCTGCTGGGATGGCCGTGGCGATCGCTCTGCCTATAGGCAAATTCCACCAGATCCGGTTTGCCATCGACAGGTTCGACGGCAATGACGTTGGGATGCCAGGAGGTCTGGTCGCCAGCGGGGCGCGTGATATTCCACAGTTCTTCGGGACGCTCGCGGATGATCCGGCTGACACGGATGGTTCGCCGCCCAAGCGGTGCAGCCATCAGGAGCCAGAGCAGGCCGAGATTGAGGGCGGCCAGAAACACTGCGGCCTGATACGTCGCCAAGAAGCTCTCCCGGTGCTGCGGATGGATGAGCCGAACCTAGGCGAGAACCCTTAGAATCTCGTGATCGAATTCACTCAAATGCCTTCCAGTTGCCGGTCTTTCAGGCAATGTCCGCGACGGTCCGTGCCTGCGTCGTTCGTCTTTGTTCGCGCCAGAGAATGAAGAGACCCGAGCCGACGATGATCAGGATGCCGAGCCATTTTGAGGGTGTCGGGAACTCGTTGAAGAGAAAGTAACCGAGCGCGACCGCCGCGATGATTTCGAAATATTGGAAGGGCGCCAGCACCGAGAGAGTTGCCATGCGGAAGGCGCGCACGACCAGCAGGTGGATGTAGCCGGAAATACCCCCGAGCAGGATCAGGAGGCCAAGACCGAGGCCCGATGTGGGCAGCGAGATATCGAAATCCGCTTCTCCGGCTGCGGTTCCCAGAAGCAGGGCGCCGCCCATGAAAAGCGTGCCACCGATCCCGGCCATGGTCTGCATCGTCATGGGTGTATCGGCCTCGCCGATCGCCCGGTTCAGAAACATGTAAAGCGCATAGAGAAAGGCGCAGGCAACCGGCAGCAGGGCCGTCATGCCAAAAACTTCGTAACTTGGCTGGATGACGATCATCGCACCGCCGAAGCCGACCGCGATCGCCAGCCAGCGGCGCCAGCCGACCTTCTCCCCAAGGAATATGGCCGACATGGCCGTCAGAATGAAGGGCTCGACAAAGTAGATGGCGAAGACGTCGGCTAGAGGCATGTATTTGACCGCCATGAAGAACATCAGGCTCGCTGCGCCATGGATTGCGCCTCGCAGCAAGTTCATCCACGGACGTTTCGCCGAAAAGGCTGCCAGACCGTTGAGGGCGATCAGAACCGGCAGGACGGAGGCCAGCTGGAAGAAAAAGCGGTAGAAGGTTACCTGTCCCGGAGACATGCCCTCGACGGTTGCCATGTATTTGGCGATGGCATCCATGATCGGTAGTACGAGCATGCAGCCCGCCATGAGGACCATGCCGCGAAAGGGACTGGAAGGCGTGGAGTTCATGGCGGGACTCACCGGAAGAATGCGGGCTTGAGAGAAGAAGCATCATGCGCTCGTTGGGATCAAGCAAAGAAAGTCTGGAACAAAAACTCGCTTGCGACGTTTACAATGCGTTTGTACGCATCTCCAGGATGTCGCCATGTGACGGGTTTGCACCTGTTGGTGGCGCCTGCGGAAAGATGCAAGATCCTGATGTCGTCTAATGTAGCGATGTGAGATCGAGGTAGAACGGACCGTCGCCCTCCGGGTCGACGTTTCGTCACGGTCAGGAGAAGTCGCATGCCCGCACGCAAAGTCTATCCCCGGATGACGGATTCGAGTGACGATACGCTTGGGGGGCGCCTGTCGACTGCGCGCGACGCATCGGGCCTCTCACTGGCCGATGTCGCCAACCGCATCGGCGTGAAACGCGACAGTCTCTTGGCCTGGGAAGCGGATCGTGCCGAGCCGAGACCGTCAAACCTGATCGATCTCGCCGGCATTCTCGGTGTTTCGCCGATGTGGCTGATGACCGGCGTCGGCTCGGGCCCCATTCAGGAGACCGGCGATCTGCCGCTCGAAGCGCTCAAGCTTGATCTTCAGCGCCTGACCGAGGCACATCTAGAATGCGGCCGGCTGATCGAGAAGATTGCCCAACAGATCGAGACCTATGAGGAACGGCATGAACGTCGCCGCGATTCCGGCGATCTCGACGGCCCGGTAATGGGACGCGCCTGAGGTCTCAGCCTTCGTTCACCGTAGGCCCAAAGACGTCATCAAATGCTTCGCGCAGGCGCATATCGACGTCTGCCATCATCACCGGCAGCCCGAGATCGACGAGGCTCGTCACGCCATAGGCGGAGATGCCGCAGGGCACGATCCCGGTGAAGTGCGAGAGATCAGGATCGACATTGATCGACAGGCCGTGAAAACTCACCCAGCGGCGCAGTCGGATGCCGAGCGCTGCGATCTTGTCCTCGCTCATCGTACCATCGGGCAGAACAGGCTTGTCCGGGCGACGGACCCAGACGCCGACGCGATCCTCTCGGCGCTCGCCCTTAACGTTCATGCTGTCGAGCGTGCGGATTACCACCTCCTCGAGGGCCGCCACATAGGCGCGGACATCCTGACGACGGCGCTTCAGGTCAAGCATCACATAGGCCACCCGCTGGCCCGGGCCATGATAGGTGTATTCGCCGCCGCGGCCTGTGGCGAAAACCGGGAATCGCTCGGGCTCGATCAGGTCTTTCGAATCGGCACTCGTGCCCGCCGTGTAGAGGGGAGGGTGCTCGACCAGCCAGACCAGTTCGTCGGCCTTGCCGTCGGCAATCAGAGCGACCTGGTGCTCCATCTCGGCAACCGCATCTTCATAACCAACGAGCCCGTCGGAGACTCGCCACCGCACGGCCGGTGAGCCTTCGCGAGGGTGCATGGCATGGTCGAGATCTGTGCGAAGCATGAAAAGCGCCTTGGGCTGTGGATTGGCGAAAAGCCTTGTTTTCCCTGTATTTGGCAAGAAAAGCCCCGGAGTTCAAGGGCGCGAGCCTCCCCCGTGCAGGGGGCTTATCCACCGGCCGTGACGAATTTTCAAAAATCTGTCACGGCGGGCTTGTGGACCCCCAAGGCTTTTGCTACATGCAGCCCCGCCGGAGCAATTCGGCGCCTACCACGATGCGGTCGTGGCGGAATTGGTAGACGCGCAGCGTTGAGGTCGCTGTGGGGCAACCCGTGGAAGTTCGAGTCTTCTCGACCGCACCAAAAAAAGAACCCGGCTTTCAAGCCGGGTTTTTTGTTGTCGTGATTTCAACGACTTCTCAGTCGCCATCGTCAGGGATGTGACTGTCGACGCCGAGCGTGGTGATGAAGTTCTTCACGTTGCTCACGCCCTTCACGCCCAGCACCTTTAACTCGATCATCCGGCGTTCCTCCGCGGTGTCGACCGACCCGCGCAGCGTCACGACATGACCGTCCACATGGATGTCGAGGCCGGCCAGAATGCTGTCTTCAAGATCTTGAAGCGCGGTCGCGATATCGGATTCGAGCTGGTCATCGTCTTCCCGGCCATCTGTGGTCGGCAGCACCGGTGTGGCGACCTCGGGCTCGAAGCCGTCGGCGTTAACCGCGTCTACCCGAAAGCCTTCGTTGCGGTCTCGGTCGAAGTTGGCGCCGGTTTCGCCATAGCCCCGATTCTCGACCGGTGTCGCCGTTGCACCCGGGCCATCTGCATAGGGCCAGCCGTCGCCGATATTTCGCTGATCGTAATCGCGGTAGTCGTCTTCGCGGGAGAATTCGGTCTTGCGGTCGTCCTTGGCCATGGGAGGGCTCCTTTTCATCTCGTCTGACGGAGATAACGCCCGGACACTGGCTTTGTTCGATGGCGTCAGCGTGCCTGCTTGTCCCACTTCTTCAAGAGCCGCTCGCGCTTGAGCCGCGATAGCTTCATGATCCAGAATATGCCGTCAAGCTGGTCGATCTCGTGCTGCATGCAGATCGCAGCAAAACCCTCCATCTGCTCCTCGACCACGGTCCCGTCCAGGGTCTGGTGGCGGATCCTGACAGCTGCCGGTCGCGTCACCTCATCGGTGATCCCCGGCATCGAGACGCTGCCTTCGGTATGTGTGAACATCGCATCCGAGGCCCAGAGGATTTCCGGGTTCACATAGTCACGCCGTCCGCCTATCTCCGGGAGGTCTAGTACCGTCAGTCGAAGGAGAACCGCGCAATGGGGTGCCGTGATGCCGACACCGGGGGCGGCCTTCATCGTCTCGTAGAGATCGTCGGCGAGGGTTGCGAGGTCAGGGCCGAACTGGCTGACTGCTTCGGCAGGCGTTTTGAGGGCGGGATCAGGATAGCGGCGGATGGTCAGGCGGGTCACGAAAAGCTCATGTCTTCAGCTATGATGCGGTTGTCGGCTGTGGCTGTCCGGCCACGCTAGCAGGCTCAAGGCCGGTTTGCACCGACAACAGGAGATTTCCGCTATCTGCTTGTTGACTTGAGGGTTTTTGCGGCCATTCTCCGGGGCGTCCGGGCGTGGTGTCACGAGTGAGAGGTTGAGATGACAGAAAACGAAGACGAACATCTCAACCGTCCCGCGGCCGAAGAGAGCCACGACGACATCTATGACGACGAGGGATCGATCCGTCACGACTTTCTGACGATGGTCGGTGCGGCGATCGCCGATCGCGATGTGCTGTTTCTCCGGCAAAATGTTGCGGGCTTGCACGAATCGGAACTCGGCGACCTGATCGAGGCGATCCAACCCGAACAGCGTCTCTCCATGATCCGCCTGCTCGGCGCCGACTTCGACATGACGGCACTGACGGAGGTGGACGAGACGATCCGTATGCAGATCGTCGACCAGATGCCGAACGAGCAGATTGCCGCAGCCATCGGCGATCTCGATTCGGACGATGCTGTCTACATTCTCGAAGATCTCGACGACGAGGACCGCGAGGAAATTCTCGCCCAGCTGCCTTTTACCGAGCGGGTGCGCCTGCGGCGCGCGCTCGACTATCCGGAAAGCTCGGCTGGCCGGCGCATGCAGACCGAGTTCGTCGCCGTGCCGCCTTTCTGGACGGTTGGCCAGACAATCGACTACATGCGCGAAGAGGAGGACCTGCCGGAAAGCTTCACCCAGATCTTCGTCATCGATCCCACCTTCAAGCTGCTTGGTGCAGTCAATCTCGATGCGATCCTGCGCACCAAGCGTGCGGTGAAGATCGAGACCATCATGCATGCAACAAACCACCCGATCCCGGCCGAGATGGACCAGGAAGAGGCGGCCCAGCTCTTCGAGCAATACGACCTTCTGTCGGCCGCCGTCGTTGATGAGAACGATCGTCTGGTCGGTGTGCTCACCATCGACGACGTGGTCGACGTTATCCAGGAAGAGGCGGAAGAGGACCTGTTGCGCCTTGGCGGCGTCGGCGACGAAGAGCTCTCCGACAGCATTGCCGAAACGTCTCGTTCGCGCGTGCCGTGGCTTGCGGTCAATCTGGTGACCGCCTTCATGGCGGCGTCAGTGATCTCGCTGTTCGAAGCGACCATCCAGGAAATCGTTGCACTCGCCGTCCTGATGCCGATCGTCGCCGGCATGGGCGGCAATGCCGGTTCGCAGACGATGACCGTGACGGTTCGCGCACTTGCGACCCGCAATCTCGATATCCACAACGCCTTCCGCGTCGTGCGACGCGAGGCCGGCGTCGGGCTCTTGAACGGTTTGATCTTCGGTCTTTCGATCGGTGCTGTGGCGGGTTTCTGGTTTCAGGATCCCAATATCGGCGGCATCATTGCGACGGCGATGCTGATCAACATGATGGCGGCTGCTATCGCCGGGATCCTTATTCCCTTGTCGCTGGATCGATTCGGCGCGGATCCCGCAGTCGCTTCGGCTGTCTTCGTGACAACCGTGACCGACATCACCGGCTTCTTCGCCTTTCTCGGGCTCGCGACATGGTGGTTCATGTGACCGGCGACACCGGGAATAAGCCATGACCGCGCAAGAGGCGATCCAGGCGATGCCGAAAAATTGACTTGTACGTAAAAGTCAATATCATGGTGATCCCTACAGGATCGGATGGCCGTGAAGAAATACTATAGCATAACTGAGCTCACGCGAGAATTCGGTGTATCGACGCGCACCCTGCGTTTCTACGAGGACGAGGGTCTGCTGCATCCGGAACGTCGTGGCCGGACTCGCCTTTACCGTGCCGCCGACCGTCGTTTCCTGCAAGAGATCCTGCGCGGCCGCCGTATCGGCTTCACGATCGCCGAAATCCGCGAAATCGTTCACGTTTACAAGGAACCGCCGGGCGAGATCGGTCAGCTCAAGCTGATGATGAAGAAGATCGACGAGAAGCGTGACGAGCTTCGCCAGAAGCGCCGCGATATCGATGAGACGCTCTCGGAACTCGACCAGGCCGAAGAAGCCTGTCTCACGCGGCTGGTGGAAATCGGCGTCGGGACTTAAGCCCGGGCCGTCAATCGCCACGAATCAGATCCAGCGCCGCGTGCGCTTGCGGTAGCTTTCATAGTCGTAGCCGAAACGGGCTTCGAGATGGCGTTCCTCGCTCGGGATCGCCAGGATCCGCGTCCCCAGAAGTGCCAAGAGTGCCGCAACGAAGAACCAGGTGTTGCCGCTCAAAAAGCCAAGTGCCACCGTGAAAAGCGTATAGGCGAGATAGATCGGATTGCGGCTGAAGCGAAACGGACCGCAGGTCACGAGATGGCGGGCGCAGCCCGTGTCAAACACCGGCGTCTGTCGATCGATCAGCGTTCGCACCGCCCAGATGTCGAGGGTAACGGCCAAGAGGCCGATGCTGAATCCGATTGACGGCAGAAGATAGGGATGCGGCGAGGGGATCGGCCCCAGGTCCGCTAACCTGCCGGCCATGATCGCGGCGATGATTCCCGCCAGATAAAGCACGGGTGGCCAGGGATATCGCAGAGGCTTCGCGCGGTAGGCATTCATCGGAGAATTCCCCCTTACGGCGCTGGCTGACTCCTGATGGTGCATTCCTCAGCCAGCGTCTGGATGCGAGCATTCTGCTCGTCCAAGTTTGCGCCAGACTGGAGGGGATCGAGGAGGTTTTCCGCCTGCAGGCGCTCCAGTGTGCAGCTGCAGAAACGCTCGCAGAGGCCCGCGTCGTTACCCTGCTGCAAACAGCTGGCCTCGCAGCTCCCGATATAGGATGCGACCGGATCCAGGGCGGGTGCCGGAATGACGAAGCTCGCCAGATAGAGCCCTGCGATCAGCACCGGTTGATGCAGCAGATAGACGGTCAGCGAGTGTCGTCCGCCCCAGCGCAACCAGCTCTGCCCCGCCGGCAGTCGGTCGATCCAACCGAGGCGGTTGCCATCGATCAGAAACCTTGCCGTGGCGATGCCGGTCAACAGTGCACCGATCCAGGGAAGAAGCGGCACATAGTCGTTGGAGCGGGGTAGGGTCTCCGAGATCCCGAGAAACCAGAACCAGGCCGAATCGAACGCCGACGAACGCAGAAATTCGGGCAGCGCGAACGCCAGGACTGCCGCAAGCAGTGTCAGAGGCGGCGGAACGCGCAGGAAAAGAAGACCGATGAGGCTCGACAGGGCGATGGCATGCAGGATGCCGAAAAAGATCCAGCTGTCAGGCGTGAACCAGTAAGTGGCGACCGAAATTGCGGCCGCTGCGGCGACGATCACGCCGAGACGCCGCAGGAAGGGCTCAAGCCTGAGCTTCGGATAATGCGCGAGCACAAGGCTGAAGCCCGCGAGGAACAGGAAACTTGAGGCGATCAGGCGGGCATAGAGGCGCAGGAACCCTTGCGTTGATGTGCCCGGCGCAAGATAGCCGAAGAACTCCAGGTCCCAGCTGAAGTGATAGGTCGCCATGGCGATCAGGGCGAGCCCGCGCGCCGCATCGAGCGCCAAGAGGCGCGGTCTGGTGGGGCCGATGGGGCGCTCGGTTACGTCTGCCACTTGCTCTTCCTTCAGCTCTTCGACGACGGACCTCGCCATCGCCACTACGCTTCGGCGGGGTCGGCATCAAAGACGGCGAATTCAAGGCCCCGGCCGCTGATGTCCTGCCGTCACCTATCGCTCGCGTTGAGCAGGGCAAGGCGTGCTTCCGAGAAAAACTGCCGGCGCAACAGCACGATGAAGACGAGAACCGTGGCGATCATGAAGACCCAGGGGCTGACGAACCAGCCGAGATAGCCGATCGAGTAGAAGATCGCCCGAAGGCCCATGTTGAAATGGCTTGCCGCGATGATGTTCATGCGGATCGTCCGCTCGGCCGCCTGCATCGCCCGTTCCGGATCCCTCGCCGCCTCGTCCGCCATCGGGATCGCACCGAAGAGAATGGTGCAGTAGTTGAACAGGCGATAGGACCAGCCAAACTTGAAGAAGGAATAGGCAAACAGCGCGATCAGGCCACAGACCTTCAGCTCGAAGGTCGCGCGTCCGCCCTGCACGATGTAGGGGATGTCCTTCAAGATGGCATCGACCTGTTCGGTCGCGCCAAGAAGTGCGAAGCAGCCCCCGATCGCAAAGATCGTCGTGGAGGCAAAGAAGGCCGTGCCGTTCTGAAGTCCGCCCATGATCTGGGTATCGATCATCTTCAGATCACGCTTCATCGAGTTCATGATCCATTCGCGCCGGCGCTCAGCCATGGCCTTGGTCAGGCTCGTTCTCGATAGGATCTGCTGGTCGCCGGTGATCCGGGCATAAGCGAGCCAGAGCAGCAGAAAGAGCGCCATGGCGCAGTAGTCGACAACGGTCATATCGAACGAATCCCAGGGGCGTGATCGGTGGCCGCATTATCCCGCCGATCGGTTCATCCACAACGGAAATTAACCACGCGAAAGATATTGGCCCAAATTGGGGCAGGGTGGTTGGCGTTCTAATAACCGGCAAATACTGCTATCTCATTGAAATTTCGACAATCCATGCAAGCCGCGCATGTCTGCATCCCATTTGAAGCCTTCCTTTTGCCATTTTTGCAGTTGCGAACCCGCTCCGATTTTAATAGATCAGGCGTCAGAAAGCGGTCGGGGGACGGCTTTCCCTGTGAATGTGATCTCACTCGGAGTTTTCATGGAAGGTAGTTTCCATAAGTCGTGCTGGGGTGTCACATTTCGTGCCTTGATGGGTTTTGCCGGCTTCATGTGCCTGGCTTATCTTTTTGGTTCGATCTGACACCCGACACAGTCGATTGATCAAACAGCGCGGTCCTCACGGCCGCGCTGTTTGTGTTTTTGCAGTTCCGATCCCATCTCTGGTCATGTCGCGGCGGTGAAAGCCGATGTCGATTGCAAGGAGCATTCGTGTTACGCGATGCTCTAGCCTTTGTGCTTTCAGTCCCGCATGCGAGGAGCCCCATGTTTCTTTCGGTTTTCGATGTGTTCAAGATCGGCGTCGGCCCCTCGAGTTCCCACACCATGGGTCCAATGACGGCGGCCAACCGGTTCCTCGACCTCATTCTCTCCGACCAATGGCCGCGCCCGGCCGGCGCGCATGTGGCAGCGCTCAAGGCCAGCCTGCATGGCTCGCTCGCCTATACCGGCATTGGTCACGGCACCGGCAATGCGGTGATCATTGGCCTGATGGGGGAGGCGCCCGACAGCATTGATCCGGATCGGATGGAGGCGATTATCGCCGATGTCGAGCGTACGGGACGGGTCACCCCTCCCGGTCACCCCGGCTATGTGTTCCAGCCGAAGGATGACCTCGTCTACGACAAGAAGACGCCGCTCTCGGGCCATGCCAACGGCATGCGGCTTTCGGCTCTCGACAAGGACGGCCGGGTGTTGCTCACCCAGATCTATTACTCGATCGGCGGCGGTTTCGTCGTCACCGACACCGAACTGCTCGCCATGCAGAAGCAGAAGAAGCAGGCCTCCAGCCAGAAGGTACCCTATCCCTTTGCCTCTGCGAAGGAGATGCTCGCCATGGCCTCCTCATCGGGACTGTCGATCGCCCAGATGAAGCGGGCAAACGAGGAAGCGGTCCGCTCGCGCGAAGACCTCGATGCCGGGCTCGACAGGCTCTGGGAGGCGATGTCCAGCTGCATCGATCGTGGCCTTCGCCAGGAGGGCCATCTGCCGGGCGGCTTGAAGGTGCGCCGCCGAGCCAAGTCGATCCATGACCAGCTGCAGGAAGAATGGCGCTCCAACCGTCTCAATCCCGTTCTCGCCAATGACTGGCTCTCCGTCTATGCCATGGCCGTCAACGAGGAAAACGCAGCCGGCGGCCGTGTCGTGACCTCGCCGACCAATGGGGCGGCCGGCGTCGTGCCTGCCACGATCCGTTACTACCTGCATTTTCACCCCGACGCCGACCAGGAAGGCATTCGCGACTATCTGCTGACGGCGGCAGCCATCGGCGGGATCATCAAGCACAATGCCTCGATCTCGGGCGCAGAAGTCGGCTGTCAGGGTGAAGTCGGCTCCGCCTCGGCTATGGCCGCCGCAGGTCTCGCTGCCGTCATGGGCGGCACGCCGGAGCAGATCGAGAATGCCGCTGAAATTGCGCTTGAGCACCATCTCGGCATGACCTGCGATCCCGTCGCGGGTCTGGTTCAGGTCCCCTGCATCGAGCGCAACGCGCTCGGCGCCGTCAAGGCCGTCACCGCTGCCTCGCTCGCCCTCAAAGGAGACGGCGTTCATTTCGTACCGCTCGATGCCTGTATCGAAACCATGCGCCAGACCGGCAATGACATGAGCGAGAAATACAAAGAAACCTCGCTTGGCGGATTGGCCGTCAACGTCGTGGAATGTTGATGCGGGCAGGGGGATGGCATGGCGGCAGTTATCTCGACGACACCTTCCCTCGTCATCCTCGGGCTTGTCCCGAGGATCTGCTGCCGCTGCGATGTGCTCGACGCCAGTGGTCTTTTCTTTCTGAACGTCCAGTCCTCTGCCTGCCTCAATAGATCCTCGGGACAAGCCCGAGGATGACGATCCAGCGGCTGAACCAGTCCGAGGGTGACGATGCGCCGCCCTTAATCCACCGAAACTGTTGAGCACATCACCCCTGCGACACCCCGGCCCTTGACCCGTCAGTGGGACCGTCTATCTCGGATGTCATGGCACTGCATCTCCTCAAGCTCTGCGTCGGAGCCGACTCCATCGACGATCTGCGCGACTGGGTCGCCGAACGCTGTCTCGTTGCGGTGGCGGCCGGCCTTGAGCCGCATTCCTCGCATGTCACCCGGATGGTGCCGAAGCGGACGGACGAACTGCTCGATGGCGGATCGCTCTACTGGATCATCAAGGGGCAACTGTCCGCGCGGCAGAAGCTCCTTGATATCAAGACCTTCACCGGCGGCGACGGGATTACGCGTTGTGAGCTGGTCCTCGGCCCCGAGGTCATCGAGGTGGCACCGGCGCCGCGCCGTCCGTTCCAGGGCTGGCGCTATCTGGAAGCGGAGGCGGCGCCCCGCGACCTGTCAGCCTCTGGCGCGAATATCGAGGACATGCCTGACGATCTGAAGCGGGAACTCGCCGAGCTCGGACTGCTCTGAGCTTGGCCGACTGGCCTAACGGCTCTCACGCGCTTTTTCCTTGAGTGTCCTTCTGCTGCAAAGCATGCTATGGGCGCGGCCATGACGACAGAACCTGCCTTTTTCACCCGCGCCATTCCCGGTCCCGCCCCCTATGGGCGGGCGGTGTTTGCGGTTGCCCCGATGATCGACTGGACGGATCGGCATTGCCGGTTCTTCCACCGCCAGCTATCGGCCAAGGCACTGCTCTATACCGAGATGGTGGTGGCCGACGCGATCATCCATGGGCCGCGAGAGAAACTCCTGTCGTTCAATGACGCCGAGCATCCGGTGGCGCTGCAGCTGGGCGGGTCGGATCCGACAAAGCTGGTCGAGGCGGTGCAGATTGCCGCCGATTACGGCTATGACGAGATCAATCTGAATGTCGGATGCCCCTCGGATCGGGTGCAGTCGGGGACGTTCGGGGCTTGTCTGATGCAGACGCCCGAGGTTGTCGGGGCCTGTGTCACGGCGATGAAAAAGGTGGCGACGGTGCCGGTGACCGTCAAGTGCCGGATCGGGGTGGACGAGCAGGAGCCGGCGGAGGTGCTTCCCGATTTCCTCGCCCGGATGATCGGTGCGGGGGCGGATGCGATCTGGATCCATGCCCGCAAGGCCTGGCTGAAGGGGCTTTCTCCAAAGGAAAACCGCGAGATCCCGCCGTTGGATTACGAGTTGGTCTATCGGATAAAGCGGGAAAACCCTGGCGTTTTCCTCGGCATCAATGGCGGGATCACCGATCTTGACCAGGCCGTTCAGCACCTCGCGGTCATGGATGGCGTGATGCTCGGCCGGGCAAGTTATCACAATGCGACGCTGCTGACCGAGGTCGATGCCCGGATCTATGGCGAGGCGGCTGTTTCGGTTGACTGGGACCGGGTGCGCGATGTGATGATCGGCTATGCCGAGCGGGTGATCGCCGGCGGCGGGCGGCTCAACCATGTCACGCGGCATATGGTCGGGCTGTTCCAGGGCTATGCGGGCGCCCGGCGTTACCGGCAGATCCTGTCGTCGGAGGCGACGAAACCGGGTATTTCGCCGGAGCTGATCGCTGAGGCCTTTGCGGCGGTCGATATTGCTGGCGGGCCGAAGACACAGGGCGCGTCCGGCACCTCTGCCGCTGCAGAATAATCTCTAGCGCGGCTTTTCGGCAAATCTTCGTCTGAAATCGAAAATGGCGTCCCGTGGGACGCCATTCGAAAGTCAGATCAGGCAGCCTGGATGTTGACGGCCTTGGGGCCCTTGCCCATGCGGTCCGGCTCGGTGTCGAAGGTGACCTGCTGGCCGTCCTGCAGGGTCTGCATGCCGGAAGCCTGGAGCGCGGAGATGTGGACGAATACGTCCTTCGCGCCGCCTTCCGGAGTGATGAAGCCGAAGCCCTTGTCCTGATTGAAGAATTTTACGGTGCCCTTGGTGGCCATGGGGATAGTCCTTATTCCCGTGTTGTCGTCTGCGCCGCGGCCGGCGGACCGGAAGCGGCAAGGTAAAGTTCCGCCGAAACGGAACCGTCGAGGGATCGCGATAACGGGGAAAGAACGTCTACCGGCGGGAGAAGGCCCCCAATGACCGCGTGGGCGGTCGATACAAGTCAGTCCAGTCTCCGGGATCATTTGTGCCCGAACTTCGTAAGAGGTAGGGACATTTCGGAATCTTGGCAAGTATGAAAAGTCACAGTCGGGCCGACAAAGTCGTGGCAACGGGCTGAAATCCTTGAGATTTAATGGGTGGTACCGTTTCCATGTTCCGAGCTTGCCCCTGAGGCCCTCGTGCGGGTCGCCCGGATCGTGACCGGGGACAGAGCTTTGTTCCGTCTTGAAGCAGCCGCCATCCGGGGTTAGGGGAGAGGTGGCTGGGCGCGGGAGTGGATGAGTATGGCAAAGACGGGTGCCGCAGTGATCGACCCTTACGAGCTCCTGGGCGTGGCCCGCGATGCCGACGAGGCCGCCATCAAGGCCGCCTATCGCAAGGTGGCAAAGACCGCCCATCCGGATGCCGGTGGCGATGCGGACGCCTTTGCCAAGATCTCCGCCTGTTACGAACTCCTGAAGGATCCCGTGCGCCGCCGCGTCTTCGACGACACCGGCTATGATCCGCAGCTGGCCGAGCCCACCGACCTCAAGGGGCTGATGGTGCTGGAAACGCTTGTTAACGACATGATCCTCGATGAGCGCGAACCGGGCAGTTTCGATCCGGTTGCCGGGCTGCGTCGCAAGCTCACCGACGACATCCTGAAGGCCCGCTTCCACATTCTCGAACTCGAGCGCCACCGGGCGCGGGTGCGCAAGCATCTCGACCGGCTCGGCCGCCGCCCTGATACGGATGTGCTCGGCTCGATGCTCCGAGCCCGGGCGCAATCGATCACCGACGCGATCAAGTCCGCGGAAGTGCAGATCGGCGCGATCGAGCGGGCCTATTCCATGCTCGAGGGCTATTCCTACGAAATGGAGCCCTTGCCCGTGGAAGTCGAGGCCGAGGAGCTGCCGAAGGCGGCGGAGTAGGGGCGAAACGTAAGCCCCGGTTGACAGTTCGCCTCGGACAAGCTGATCAAACGCAAATCTGGTGGAGAACCTGTCAACGCCTGTTGACAGTGACATATCGTTTTTTAGTATTGCCGAATACTCCGGTGAGCTGGCCATTGTCGACGACGGTATCGGCACTGTCACCCCAGTAGGACTGGCATGGCATGGCATAGCATGGCATGGATCAGGTCCGCCGGGCGCTGCGCGCGTTTGCGCTGCCTCCTCAGCCTGAGCCGTGAGCCCCTGGGAGGGGTCCCCAGATACCAACAACTGGAGAAGGCACAGATGCACAGCGACGGCTTCGTTTCGCAGGCGCGCGAGACGATCATTCACTTTCCCCTTGCGCATCGTCGGCAACTCGTTCGCTCCGCAGCCTGTCGGCTGGATCAGTTGAACGGACAGGCGGCGACCGATTTCTGGAAAACGCTCTGCAGCCGGTTGAAAGCCGAGCTGTTCGATACCGGCCAAACCTACGAGGATGTGCGCCGGGAGATCCTCGACTTTCAGGCCGAGGTCCACAGGGAGCTTCTCCTTCTCTACGAGCCTATTGGCGGCGAGCTCAGTCTCGCGGCAACCTAGCGGCGCTTCCCTCCTGTTGCGACAATCGCGGCCTTGCGGCCTGTCCGCCTTGACGACGGCAGGCCGCGTCACGTCCTGTCGCAGGATGGGGGCGTGCCTCATGAGGGCGCGGCGTCCGGGTTCGCAGGCCGGCGCTTTTCCGCTTTGGGTTGGAGCCAGATGCGGCGGCAAATGGCGGTAAGTTCCGGTGCTGGGTCGGTGGCATGCCAGGCGGCAAGCGCTGTCCCTTCGCTGTCCGGATGCGGGCCGGGGCGGGAATGAATGCGCTCGACGATCGCGATCGCCTGCCGAAGGTGATTGGCCGCCTCTCTGTCATCAGGCCATGTGCCGAGGGTGTTGCTGTCGTCCAGCGGCGGGAGCAGGTCTCTCGCCATGGCGATGAACTGCCGGCGCGCCTCGGCTTTGGCGCTGACGGCGCAGGGCGGCAGCCTTTCGTCTGCGGTGAGCGGGTCGACCGGGCTGAGTGCTGCACCGCTGCAGTGTCGGCTGCGCCGGCATCGGCGGCGTGGGCAGCGGCGCGGGATGTCCCGTTTGTCGAGGGTGTCGCGCAGCAGGCGCAGCGTGAGCGGTTCGGGGGCGGGAGGTCTTGGGTCTGGCATGTCGGGCTCCTTTCGGTGGTTAGGGAATTGGCGAAATAGGGAATTTCGGAAGGGGCGGGGTGGGGCGCCTCTCCCCTTGTGGGAGGGGTTACAAAATCGAGGGCTTGGCCCGATCAGGGCTCAGCCTCAGATTTTGTTGGTGAGGGGATCGGTGATGGTAACGGGTTGCCATCTCCCCCTTGGTGGGGGAGAAAGCGATTTCGATGAATTAGGCGAGCGTAAGCCGCCTAAACATCTGAAATCGCAAGTGAGGGGGGCGGTTATCCCGTGCCCGCAGCACGGATCCCCTCACCAGGAAAATCTGAAGTTTAGGCCGCTTGCGCTGGCCTAAGCCTTCGATTTTCCGTCCTCCCCCACATTGGGGGGAGGTGGAACTGAACTGTCAAAAACCCCAAGCTTCGCCGCCGGCCGGGATCATCTCCCTCCGGGTCGGGTCACGCTTGTCTCGGACGAGGCGCCAGAAGCAACCTGTCTAAGTAGTTTATGTGGCTCCTTCCGGCGCCTCGTTCGGCGTCTATTCCCGCTGCATGCGTCCCTCTGGCAAGGCGGCGACGGGCGTCGTGACGATCTTTCGATCCGTCCGACGTTCGACCGGGCGTAGGGTCCGGCTGTGGCAGTGTCCTCCTCGCGGAATGTCTGCCAGAGCCTGGCCGGTGGCCCGGGAGGTTCCCGCCGGATGGTGCACCATTCCGACCGGGACCCTCGCCCGGGGGATGCGGCCTTCGGACATTTGCGACCTCGGCCCTCATCCCCGCCGTTTGTTTCGCCCCGCTGTCTGGGTGTTCGCGACAGCGCGGGCGCCCTGTCTGTGTGCCTCTAAGGCACGTCCTTCCGATCGGGGTATCCGGTGATGAGGCATCCGACCCCGTCACCTTCGTTACCAGCCCCACGTCCGGAGGGAGACCGTTGCAGCGGGCCGGGGATTTGGATCTGCGACAACCCTCCACCCCGGCGCCGGCCCCGCCTCGCCTGACATCGCATCGTCAGGTGTATCCGAGGGCGGGACAGGGATTAGGGTAAGGGCGTGGAAATGGGCGGGGATGAAAAAACTTTGTTTTGTTGATTTTGTTGGGGGATTTTTGGAAGGCGTTCCCCTTTTTTGGGAGGTTCGCGGCTCGCGGGGCCTATTTCCCCCTTGCGGGGGAGACTTCGGAGCGGTGGCCGAAGGCCAGAAATCGATCCAGTGAATCGATTTCAGCGAACGGAGGGCTGAGCGCGACGCCGGGCGAAGGCTTTGAGAGGAATTGGCCCGATCAGGGCCAAACCTCAGATTTCGCAAGAGGAGGGGCTGGGGCTGGGTCCGGTGTGTGCGAACCGCCGTCCATTGAGGGGATTGGCGCAAATTGCGTCGATAGTATCGAACACACGGGCTTACGGAATGTTTAGTGCCTTCCTAAGGCCCACATGAATTGATATGTCATTGCCAACTACAAAATTCGAGTTTCTGTTCCGGTATCGAAACGTATAATGTTCACCATTTCCAGAGTTTATTACCGTTCCGATTGCGCTGCACTCGAATAGTGCTTTCAGGACCTGATGCAGTTCGGAAGCATCATATCGCATCTCTGAGCACTTTCGCTCTATTTCTTTCATTGATATGCGTCGCTTACCAAACATTCCGATGAATTCGACCCAATCTTTTGGGGAATTACTTCTGGTGTATCCCTCAAGTTCGTCTTCTATTTCGCCAACAAAGTAATCAGTTGAGTATATTCGCAATCCAGACAAAACTAGGTTTTGCGTTAGGCGCTCTCCGTCTTTTTGTAGCTCTGCAATCTTCTTGAGAGCCATCAAAAAATCTCTAGGGGTGTGTCTTGTGTGGTCGAGCAAAAATCTAGGTGCGTCGTGGCTGAATATCTTAAAATTAAAATACTTAGCAAAAAAGTCTCCTGGTAGACCGGTCTTTTTGTTGACCATGTCGAATAGAAGAGATCTGTCCGGATTCCTTGGGTTTTTATACCAGTCGATATATTTGCATTTGTCTTGTCTGATTTTATTTTTGTTCGCGCCTGAAATTTTCTCGTAAAGATCTATTCTGCACACAATTATAAACTTTATATTTACATTGTTTTGTTTGAATAAATCGTTCATTCTGTCGACTTCAAATACAAGCGACCCTAGGCTTTTATACTGAACGGAGCGGGTTGTTAATATGTCATCTAGACCATCGAGCATGATGATATGTTTCGACGTTGTTCTAGCGTTGCATATCATTTTCTTCATGTTGTGAACGAACATCGGTATGTCATTCACCTTTTCAATCTTAATGTATTCGTCGTTGGCTTCAAACACATAGGGAATATTTAGCTTGAATGTCTTCTTCGAAGTCAGGTTCGCTATGTGCCGCAGGGAACTTTGCGGCATAAAACCCATTTCTTTCAAGCTTTTGATAGTTTGCTGGTACGCATTTGGATCAGGGTGGAGAACACCCTGGTCTCTAGATAAAGACTCCAGAGATATGATTAGGAGGATCCATGCCCATGCGTCTGGGAATTTTGATTCAGGCTCCTGGTCGCCTCTGATAATCTTAGAGAAGTTTGAGAAACTAAAGTCTTCAAGCTGATAAATTGTCGAGAAATTATTGTATTTGTTCTGGAACTGCAAATCCAGGTGGTTAACTAGTGCACTCTTGCCTGCGCCCTTATTCCCCAAGAATAGAAATGTTGGACCATCGAGTGCGCTATCAATCAGGCCTAGTTCATCAAAGTAGCGCTCCATTAACAGGCTTGGCGCTTCAGTGCGTTCCGTCTCGGCTCGAGAAAATCCGAATTGGATGTTCCGCAGATTGTAGTTTTCGCTCATTGCGCCTCGTTCCCCTCTCCAGCGATCAGATCTTTAATAGGACACAACCATGCAAACGTAAACAGATGCGCAAGGTGCCGAGGGGTTGAGTTCCTGCAGCCGAGAAGCGTTCAGTCTGCACCTCCCTAATCATAGCAGAGGTTGAGGGGCCCTTATGGAGGTGCATCCCCGGGGAGAAACATTTTCCGTTTCGCGCAGTCTGTCGCGTTATGTTGTCGGAGCATGACAGGGAACCGTGCTGAAAGTCCATTCCCGCCGCCAGCGGGGAAGGTGGATCACCGTCCCGGTCGTCCCGTCTTGCCCTTCGTGCGGCCCTTGCGCTTGATATCGGTGGGGTCCTCGTAGGAGCCGGCGCCGGAGCGGGCGCGGAGGATGGGGCGGGGGTCGTTGGACGGCCGTGAGGTTGGGGTACCCCCCTCTGTCGCCTGCGGCGACATCTCCCCCACAGGGGGGGAGAGCGGGCTGCGGCCTGGTTCGGGCTTCGGCTTCTCCGGGAGCTTGCCCGTCACCGGTTTTTCGGTGCGGCCGACGGTCATTTCGTCCAGGGTGTTTTTGCGGAAGTAAGAGGTCTGGGCCTCGTGGTTCGAGACGGCCCGTTGGGCCTCCTCACCATGAGGGGTCGAAGAGGTGCCCTTTGGCATGGGGACGGTGGCGTCGGTGCCAGGGCCCATGTCGTCGAGGCTGGGTTTGGAGAAATAGCTGCCCTTGCCTTCAGGCGCGCCGGATTTGTTGCGGCCGGAGGAGGAGATGCGGGGTACACCCTCCCCTTGAGGGGGAGGGTCGGACCGCAGGTCCGGGGTGGGGTGATCCTCGGCGGCGGGATCACCCCCACCCGCGCGTGCCGCGCGACCTCCCCCCTCAAGGGGGAGGTGGGTGCCTGCGGCGGCCTTGCGGCTTCCTCCACCGCTCTCCGTTGCCTTCGCCTCTTGCCTGGCGATCGGGTCGTCCATGGCGGCGAGTTCGACGGCTTTGAGGCGTTTGATTTCGTCGCGGAGGCGCGCGGCCTTTTCGAAGTCGAGATCGGCGGCGGCGTCGCGCATGTCCTTTTCCAGCGCGTTGAGGTGAGCCTGGAGATTGTTGCCGACGAGGTGGCCGCCATCGGCGAAGCCCTTGCCGGAGACGCCGGAGATGTCGGCGCGGACGTGGTCGCGCTCGTAGACCGAATCGAGCATGTCGGAGATGCGGGCCTTGACGGACTCAGGCGTGATGCCGTGTTCGATGTTGTAGGCCATCTGCTTTTCGCGGCGGCGGGAGGTCTCGTCCATGGCGCGCTGCATGGAGCCGGTGATCTGGTCGGCATAGAGGATGACCTTGCCGTCGACGTTTCGCGCGGCGCGGCCGATGGTCTGGATGAGCGAGGTTTCCGAACGGAGAAAACCTTCCTTGTCGGCATCGAGGATGGCGACGAAGCCGCATTCGGGGATGTCCAGGCCCTCGCGCAGCAGGTTGATGCCGACGAGCACGTCGAAGGCGCCGAGTCTAAGATCCCGGATGATCTCGATGCGCTCCAGCGTGTCGATGTCACTGTGCATGTAGCGGACGCGCACGCCCTGTTCATGCAGGTATTCGGTCAGGTCTTCGGCCATGCGCTTGGTGAGCACGGTGCAGAGCGTGCGGTAGCCCTTTTGCGCGGTTTCGCGGATCTCGCCGAGCACGTCGTCGACCTGGGACTTGGCCGGGCGCACCTCGACCGGTGGATCGATGAGGCCCGTGGGGCGGATGACCTGTTCGGCGAAGACGCCGCCGGATTCCTCCATTTCCCAATTGCCGGGGGTGGCGGAGACGGCGACGGTCTGGGGGCGCATGGCGTCCCATTCCTCGAAACGCAGCGGGCGGTTGTCCATGCAGGAGGGCAGGCGGAAGCCGTATTCGGCAAGCGTCGCCTTGCGGCGGAAGTCGCCCCGGTACATGCCGCCGATCTGGGAGACGGAGACGTGGCTTTCGTCGATGAAGAGCAGGGCGTTGTCGGGGATGTATTCGAACAGCGTCGGCGGCGGCTCGCCGGGTTTGCGGCCGGTGAGGTAACGCGAATAGTTCTCGATGCCGGCGCAGGAGCCGGTGGCCTCGAGCATTTCGATGTCGTATTTCGTCCGCTGTTCCAGGCGCTGGGCTTCGAGCAGGCGGCCGCCCTTTTCCAGCTCGGCGAGGCGGAGCTTGAGCTCCTCCTTGATCGCCTTGATGGCGCCGTTGAGGGCGGGCCGCGGCGTGACATAGTGGCTGTTGGCGTAGATCTTCACCGACTTCATGTCGCCGGTCTTCTTGCCGGTGAGCGGGTCGAATTCGGTGATGCTCTCGATCTCGTCGCCGAACAGCGTGATGCGCCAGGCGGCATCCTCCAGGTGGGCGGGGAAGAGTTCGATCGTGTCGCCACGGACGCGGAAGGAGCCGCGGACGAAGTTGATGTCCTGGCGCTTGTATTGCTGGGCGACGAGGTCGGCCAGGAGCTGGCGCTGGTCGATGCGGTCGCCGACCGACATCTGGAAGGTCATGGCGGTGTAGGTTTCGACCGAGCCGATACCATAGATGCAGGAGACCGAGGCGACGATGATGCAGTCGTCGCGCTCGAGGATGGCGCGGGTGGCGGCGTGGCGCATGCGGTCGATCTGTTCGTTGATCGAGCTCTCCTTCTCGATGAAGGTATCCGAGCGCGGCACATAGGCTTCCGGCTGGTAGTAATCGTAGTAGGAGACGAAATATTCGACCGCGTTGTCGGGGAAGAAGTTCTTGAACTCGGAATAGAGCTGCGCGGCGAGCGTTTTATTGGGCGCGAGGATGACGGCGGGGCGCTGGGTCGCCTCGATCACCTTGGCCATGGTGAAGGTCTTGCCTGAACCGGTGACGCCGAGCAGGACCTGGGTGCGGTCGTCATTCTTCAAGCCCTCGACGAGGTCCTTGATGGCGGTCGGCTGGTCGCCGGCGGGCTCAAAGTCGGAGGCCATGCGGATCGCCACGCCGCCTTCGGACTTTTGCGGCCGGGCCGGGCGGTGCGGCATCCAGAGCTCGCCGTTCTTGAACAGCGGATTGCCGCTTTCGATCAGCTTGGACAAGGCGTCGACCGTGGCGGTGACGGCGCCTGTCGCCAGCGACTCGGCTTCCTCGAGCGAAACGTCCATGCCGGCGATCGGATTGAGGCCGGCGGCGGCGCGGGTCTTCGGATCGTTGGAGGCGCCGATCGATACTCCGCGAGAGGTCTTGGTCGAGGTGGTGTTTTTCGCAGTCGTTGGCTTGGCTTTTTCCAGCGCCACTTTTTCCGCGTGGCGGCGGGCCTCGATCTCGATCTTCTTGCGATGCTTGCCAGCTTTCGAGGCCAGCTCCCGCTGGCTCTCGACGGTGGACGCCTCGGCTTCCGCCTCCAATTGCTTCACCCAGTCGGAGACGGAGCCTGAGAGCGGCTCGCCTTCGAATGCGGTCTGCGGGGCTTCCTCGAAGCTATCAGAGGGGGTGGAGGATTTGGGAGACTTGGCCATGGGCGGAATATGGAGAAGGGCACCGGCAAAGGGAAGGGGCGGGGCCAGGATAATCAGAACAAAAACGCAACGGGAAGAGGTGGTTCTTGCCAGCGTGGTGGCAGGAGGGAAAGGGCGTCAGTGCTTGAAGACGTTTTCGCGATGCCAGCCGAGGTAATGGGGATGCGGACGCAGATGTGGGGCGGTCGGGACCCGCGCCTTGCCGTCCTTGACGAGCAGGTGGGAGATGTCCTCGTTCAACTGGCGGGACCGCAGGATGGTGAAGTCGTCGGCGAGTGACAGGAGGCCGCGGAACATCCAGTGCACAGTGCCTGAGAGGGCGATGCCGTTCTGGACGGAGTCGTTTCCGCCGCGTTCGACGGGCACTATATGGGCTGCCTCCACTTCTGGACGTCCTCCGCCGTTGATCAGGCGAAGGCCCGTGAAGGCGCAGGTCCTGTCATAGACCTGCCGGATATGTTGGCGGAATTTCGCGTCGCGGAACGGACGATTGATCGTCTGCTGCAGGATCGGCCGTTCATAGCCGTCTGCGACATACTCGGCTTGACCGGGCTCATCGAGTTCGAAGTAGGTCAGGGGGGCGGCCGGCAGATGGCTTTCGCATGCCTGGTCGATCCTTTGCGGCCACTCATCGGGTTCGGACAGGCCACTGTTCACCAGGGCAGCAAATTCAGCGCCACTGATCACGCGGACAGCCTGTACACTGCGCCCAGGGTTGACGCTTCCATCGGGGCTTACCAACTGTCGCTCGACCCGCCGTTTTCGCGGTAGTCCAGTGGACGGTCAAAATCGATGTAGTCAGCCAGCCTGGCGTAATGGTGGTCCGGGAGCTCTTGGTCGTCATCGATTGCAGTGACCCTGGCAAGACCGGAATAATAGCGACTCGGCATGCCTGTCAGTGGACCGTAATAGACGATCCAGTCACCTAGAGCCTGCTGCACTCGGGAGAGGTACATTTTCGGGAAGTGATAAAGCTGTCCTCTGACATCTTTATAGCCGCTGCCGTCCTTGTGGTAGAAAATCGCTTTAGCCATGGCCGTCCCGAGTCATTTCGCTTGGCCACTATGCAGCCGCGACCCGCAGATGCAACCAGCGTTCGATCACGCCACCGACAGATGTTTCGCTCTTGTCTTGCGCTTGAGCGCGGTCGGCTGGTGGTCGGTGATCCAGGTGTCGAGGGCGCTGGCGGGCATGGGGCGGGCGAAGAGGTAGCCCTGGGCGATGCTGCAGCCGAGGCGGGCGAGGATGGCAGCGTCTTCGGGCGTCTCGACGCCCTCGACGACGATGTCGAGGGAGAGGGACTGGCCGAGGCTGACCATGGCGGAGATCAGTTTCTGGTTGGTCTCGCTGCGGGCGACGTCCTTGACGAAGCTGCGGTCGATCTTGAGGCGGTCGACCTTCAGGCCGATCAGATAGGCGAGGGATGAGTGGCCCATGCCGAAATCATCGACGGCGAGCTTGTAGCCGTCCTGTTCCAGCTGCTTCAACTGTTCGTCTGCCAGAGCAGGATCGAGAATGGCTTCCTCGGTGATCTCGATCTCGAGACCAGACGGCGCCACGCCATGGGCGCTGGTGACACGCTGCAGCATGCAGGGCACGGAATAGAGCGCGAATTCGCGCGGCGAGACGTTCAGCGCCACCGTCACGTCGCCGAGGCCGAAGTCGGGCAGGCGGCGGGCGAGAAGGCAGGCATCGCGGGCGATGCTCGCGGTCAGCTGTTCGGACAGATGCACCGTGCGTGCAGCGTTGACGATTTCCGGTGGTGATACGAAGCCGAGCTGCGGATGCTGCCAGCGGACCAGCGCTTCGAAGCCGGTGATGCGGCGTGTCGTCAGGTCTACCTGGGGCTGGAACCAGGCGCCGATGGCGCCGGACTGGATGGCGCGGTCGAGGTCCTGCTCGATGATGCGTTTGCGCTCGGCATTGCGGCGCAGGTCCGGGTCGAACTCCCGCAACTGGCGACGATCGCCGCGCTTGGCATCGTAAAGCGCCATGTCTGCGCAGGCGAGCAGTTCTTCGGCATTGTCGGCGTGATCGGGATAGGCGGCGAGGCCGACGCTCAGTCCGACGACGGCCTGGCGCTGGTGCCAGTGGATCGGCCGGCGGCTTGCCTCGAGCACGGCGGCAGCATGGGTACGGGCGCGATGCAGGGCGTCCGGACCGCTGACGACCACGGCAAATTCATCGCCCCCGAGGCGCGCAATCAGGCTGCCGTCCTCGACGATCGAGGAAAGACGGTTCGCGATCTCACGCAGCAGGGCGTCGCCGGCGCTGTGGCCGAGCGTGTCGTTGATCGACTGGAAGCGCTCGACGTCGAAGATCAGCAAGGCCACCTGTTCCTTGACGACGGCGGCGCGGGCGATGTCGCCGGCGAGGCGTCCGTGAAAGAACATGCGGTTGGCAAGGCCGGTCAGCGTGTCGCGGTTGGCCAGGGCTTCGAGCCGAGAGTTCTGTCGAAGTATGTCACTATTGGCGCGGGTCAGGCTGTCCGCGAGCGCGGTCGCCTCATGACGGGCGACCTGGCTGTTAACGAACATGCGCTCCGCCCAGAGGCTGCGGCGAATGAATACGAAGATCATGAGACTGAGGCAGAGGCCGACCACCACGTCATTGAAGCGCCAGTTGCCGATCAGGTTGATCATCAAGGAGAGGAGGATCGGGATGGAGTAGTTCAAGGCGAGCGGCGTATAGCCGATCTGCTTGATGACCGATCCGGCCGCCATTCCGCCCATCATCAGAAAGAGCGGGGCGTGTCGTCCGAGCGGTTCGAAGTCGTCGACGGTCCAGGGTAGGGCGGCCCAGACGACGCCTGAGGCGAGCGCGCCGAGCGAGAGGATGGTCAGGCTGCTCTGCGGCGCCGACAACAGCTTGCCGCGCCGATTGAGCGCATTCAATGCATAGGCCCTGCACGCGACAACGACGACCGCCGCCGCGTACCAGACAAAGTTTGTCCATCCTGCCTCATTCTGGATGTGGAGGATGAACAGGCAGACTGTGAGTGTAATCAGGTTCAGGATGAGTGTGGAGCGATAGCCGTCGGCGATGTCCGCCACCTGGGCTTGCAGCACTGCCGGCACTGTTCTGCCGCTTCGGCTCTCGTTCAACCACATAAAACAAAACCCATACCAATCGCAATAAAACATCAATAACAAGAGCGACTTAACGGGGTGTTATCGCGGCTCTGCGCAATTTAACTAGAAATCATCGGCAACTTTTTGGTGGTGCTAAAATGTGAGTTCGCGTCGCTTTTTGTACCAATTCGCCCTGGCCTTTCCGGGCGCAATTCCCTCCTCAGGTTGTGAGGGCGCGCGCGGGCAGGGTGTTGGCGGCGGACGAGAATGACCCGCCCCATATTCGAGCCAATTTGATATGTAGGTATTTGCAGGCGACTCATCGGTCGTCTGCATCTCCCCCTCCATCTCACGAGTTCTCCATGCCGAGCCTCTCTCCCGCCGCTCTCTGGCCGATCCTGCTCCTGTCGCTCTCGAACGTCTTCATGACATTCGCCTGGTACGGGCATCTCAAATACAAGACGTCCGCCCTCTGGATCGCGATCGTCGCGAGCTGGGGCATCGCCTTCTTCGAATATTGCCTCGCCGTTCCTGCCAACCGGATCGGCGCGGAGGTCTATTCGGCAGCGCAGCTGAAGACCATTCAGGAGGTCATCACGCTGATCGTGTTTTCCGGCTTCTCGGTCTTCTTCCTCAAGGAGAGTCTGACGATCAATCATGCGATCGGCTTTGCCCTGATCGCTGCGGGCGCTGCCTTCGTCTTTCGCGGATGAGAAAGGCGCGGCCAATTCTTGGTCGCGCCGTCTTCTACCCTGCTTCCTCGCTGCCTCCCTTCCAGCCCGCCGTGGCGACGCGGACTGCGCCGATACGCCAGGCGGGAAGGACGATGGCTGCCAAGAGGAGAGTGTTGAGCAGGACGTTGACGCTCGCGCCGGATACAAAGGAGCCAGTGCTGTCGACGAGATACCAGGCAAATGTCGCCTCGATCATCAATAGACGGGCAAGCTTTGGATCGGCCGGCAGCAGGCGGTCGATGATTAGCCACATCATGACACCCCAGCCGACCATCACCCCGCCGCCGATCGCGGCGAGCACTCGGGCGGCCTGGGTGTCGATGGTCTGGGCGCCGTCAAAGGGCCAGAAGACCGCGTCGGCGAGAAGAGTCGCCGGCAGGGAGGTGGCCGGATGGGCGCCGAAGGCGACAAGCAGGCCCAGCAGCATGATGAAGAGGCTGGTGAGTTTCAGCCAGGTGGCGGCAAATTCATGGGACATGTTCGATCTTCCTCTATGGTTGCGATGACGTGACCATGGCGACCGGCCGGACGTCTCGCAATTACTCCCGAGGTAAGTGACGAGGCTTGTTGCGTATGTCAGATGTTCGGGCGGTTACGCGCTGTTGCGGTAGCGAGGAGGATGTCATGACGGGTGATTTTGGTGGTCAGCTGCGCAACTGGCGCGGCAAGCGACGGATGAGCCAATTGCAGCTGGCGCTGGTCGCCGATGTCTCCGCACGGCACATCGCCTTTCTCGAAACGGGGCGGGCGAGGCCGAGCCGACCCATGGTTCTGCGGCTCGGCGACGCGCTTGACGTGCCGCGGGCCGAGCGCAACCTGATGCTGGATGCGGCAGGCTATCGCGCGGCCTATGCGAAGCGGCCGCTGGACAGCGCGACCATGGCGCCGATCCGCAAGGCGATCAGCCACATGGTTGCCGGGCACATGCCTTACCCGGCCTTTGTCTTCGATCGCCACTGGACCGTGATGGACGCGAATGCCAGCGGTCATGCCATGTTGTCAGGCTTTGGGCTTGCGGCCGGCGACAGCTTCATCGACTTCCTGCTGAAGCCCGGACAGGGCGCCGAACTGGTGGAGAACTGGCATGAGGTTGCCGGGCATCTGGCGGCCCGTTTCAGACTAGAAAGCGCTCATCTCGGCGGCGATGCGATGCTGGAGTGGGCAGCCGAGGGGCTGGCTTGCGAGGCGGGAGAGGGCGATCACGGCGGAGGCGGCGACCTGCCGCCGGTTCTGGCGGTGCGATTTCGCTTCGGCGGGATGGTCTATCCGATGTTCTCGACGATCACGCAGTTCGGCACGGCTGATGACATCGCGCTGGCCGATATCAAGATCGAAATGTTCTTTCCGTCGGACGAGACCTGCGAAGCTCTCTTCCGCAGCATGGCGGGCTGAACGCGCTCAGGCCTCAGGCACCGGCGTCGGCTTGCCATCAGCATCAAGCGCGACCATGACGAAGGTCGCTTCGGTCACCTTTTCCATGACATGGGTCAGATAGCGCTGGGCCCAGGTCTCGACCTTGAGGGTCATGGAGGTGCGGCCGACCCGGCTGATTTCCGTATAGACGCAGAGCGTGTCGCCGATCTTTACCGGCATGGCAAAGGCCATTTCCTGGACGGCAGCCGTGACCACGCGACCACGGGCACGCTCTGCTGCCCGGATGCCGCAGGCAAGGTCCATCTGGGCCATGACCCAGCCCCCGAAGATATCACCTGCCGCATTGGCATCTGCCGGCATGGCCAGTGTTCTGAGCGTCAGTTCTCCGGTGGGTGTTTGCGTGCTGGCGATCATGATTCTGTTCAAACTCCATGGTGCGGACACAGAGAAGATCGTGAAGCGGCCCACGCGCCACTACTAATTTTAATGGGTGAAAATGAACCTGTCAGATTTCGCAGGTCCGCATTTACGGAGTTTAGAACTGATAAATATCAAAATTTAGCATTCCAATCAAAATGGGGGTGGAGAATATGAAATCGGTGTCTCTGTCAGTGCGGCTTTATGCACTGGTCGCACTGGCTCTGGCGGTTCTGGTGGGCGCGCTGACCTACAGCCTGTTCCAATCGTATGACACGCTGGTCCAGGAGCGCCGCATGGGTCTGGCGCAGATCAACGACAATTCGGTTGCGATCCTGAACAAGTATTACAAGATGGAGCAGGACGGCACGCTGACGCGCGAGGAGGCGCAGGAGCGAGCCAAGGACGTCATCGGTGCGATGCGCTACGAGCCCGATGGCTATATGTGGATCAACGACATGCAGCCGGCGATGGTGATGCATCCAATCAAGCCGGAACTGAACGGCAAGGATCTGAGCCAGAACAAGGACCCGAACGGCAAGTTCCTGTTCGTTGAATTCGTTAATACCGTGAAGGCCGGCCAGGAAGGCTTCGTGGATTATTACTGGCCGAAGCCGGGCTTCGAAGAGCCGGTCGAGAAGCTGTCGCATGTCATCGGCTTCCAGCCCTGGGGCTGGGTCGTCGGCACCGGCGTCTATTCGGACGACCTGGCGGCGCTCTTCCGCCAGACGGCCATTCAGTATGGCGTACTGATCCTGGTTGCGACAATCGGCATGGTGCTGTGCGCCTATCTCGTGGTCCGCAGCGTTGTGCTGCCCATCAACCGTCTGAAGGCGGCGATGAGCGATATCGCCGAGGAGCGGGTTGATATCGAGGTCGGTGGAACGGAACGCCGTGACGAAATCGGCGGCATGGCGCAAACGCTGGTAGTGCTGCGGGACAGCGTGCGCGAACGCATCGAACTGCGCGACCGCGAAGTGGAGCAGCAGGCGAGCCTGAACGGCGAACGTGAGCGCAACGAGCTGAACCTACGCACCTCATCCGAGCGGCAGAACCATGCAATCAACGCCCTGGGTTCGGCACTTGAGCGGCTGGCCGAGGGTGATCTCACCGTGCAGATCGGTGTGATCGGCTCCGAATACGAAAAGCTGCGCGACGACTTCAATCGCGCGGTGGAATCGCTCGGAAGCGTTGTTGCCGCCATTAACCAGACGAGCGATATCGTGACCTCGTCGGCCGGCAATATCAGCGAGGCGACCAACAACCTTTCGAAGCGTACCGAACAGCAGGCGGCGGCCCTCGAAGAGACGGCGGCGGCCCTCGACGAGATCACCGCAACCGTTCGCACGGCAGCTGAACGCGCCAACGAGGCACGTCAGATGGTGGCCGAGACCAAGTCGAGTGCCAACCGCTCGGGCGAGATCGTGCGCAGCGCTGTCGATGCCATGGGCCGGATCGAAGGTTCTTCGCAGAAGATCAGCCAGATCATCTCGGTGATCGACGAGATCGCCTTCCAGACCAACCTGCTGGCTTTGAACGCGGGCGTCGAGGCGGCGCGTGCGGGTGAAGCGGGTCGTGGCTTTGCGGTCGTGGCGCAGGAAGTGCGGGAACTGGCGCAGCGGTCTGCGAATGCGGCAAAGGAGATCAAGACGCTGATCAGCGCATCGGCTGCCGAAGTCGATACCGGCGTCGGCCTCGTGCGTTCGACCGGCGAGGCACTTATCGAGATCGAGGCACTGGTCAACCGCGTCAACGAAAGCGTCAACACGATCGCGACCGCTGCCAAGGAACAGGCCACGGGCCTGGCCGAGATCAATACCTCGGTCAACCATATGGACCAGATGACGCAGCAGAATGCGGCCATGGTCGAGGAAACCTCGGCTGCCGGCCAGTCGCTGGCGGAAGAGAGCTACAACCTGCGTCAGCTGCTTTCGCGCCTGAAGGTCAATGCTGCGCAGGCCGTGGCCGGACATCGCCGGGCGGCGTAAGCGTCAGGCTTGACGAACAGATGGGGGCCGGCGGAGCAATCTGCCGGCCCTCAGTTTTTGCCCTCAATTCCTTCCCCATTTCGTTCATGGCGCATTAAGCCGGGCGGTCCTATGTTGTTGGAAGTTGTCCCATAAGGGACCATCGAGGGTGAAATGAGTGTTGCGTTTTCGTCCCTTGGCAGCCGACTGACGGTTGCCGTCCTTTCGGTGCTTTTCGTCGCCGGCTGTTCCGGCAGCGACCGGATTCCTTTCGCTGACGTTGGAGGGCCGCGCGCCGGCGACCAATTGATCGGCAAGGTGGATGCCAAGCGCGACGGGCGCGTGCTTGTCGGGCGCGTCGGCGACCCGCAAGCGCAGGCTGCGGCCTATGCACCGCCGGCCGGGCCAACGAATGGCGGGGCGCAAGGGCTCGACTATCTGGACAGTCCCAACCTCGCCGACAGCGATGCGCCGCAAGCGGCGCCGATGATGGCGGCCGGCGCTGAGGCACCTATCGACAGTCAAAGCCAGACGATGGGCGCGATGGCCATTCCGGAAGGCGGCGTCAATATCGACGGCGCGCTCGGCATAGGCGCCGAGCCCGGAGTTTCCGATGTCACTTATGCGGATGCGACGAGCTCGGTCGGGGTGCAGCCGCATGTGGTGACACAAGGCGGGGCGATGGCGATTGCCGAGGGCACGACCAGCCAGCCGGTGGTCGACGGTATCGGTTTCGACGAGCCAACCCAGATCGTGACGGGGCCAAGCGCGGCACAGCAGCCCGCCATGCAGGAAACGCAGGTGGCCGCAATGCCGGAGGAGGGCGGGATCCTGCCGCTTTCGGTGGATAGCGGCAGTTCCGGCATGGATGATCCTGGTCCGGTATCGAAGCGGCGGACGGCAGCGTCTTCGAACACTTCGCCTGCGGGCAAGGACTGTTCGCTTTATCTCGACAAGCGGAACTGCCGCTGAGATCTCCGCGAGTAATTTCCCTATTTTGCGAAAAGCCTAAGCCCGGTTGGGTAAGCGCTTGCTGACGCTCTGCCCGGGCCTCGGTGATGGCGCGGGACGGTGGCGCTTGGACGTCATGTCTGGACTGTTTCGGAAAGACCCCTCCCAACCCACAAGGGGAAAGACGTCACCTGGCGGTGGGGTGTGTGTTGCTGGCAAGCTTGGAATGGCTTAGGCGTCTCGTTTGCCGATGAGGACGGCTGACGGGCGCCCGCCGTACCGGCTGAGGCTGCGGAAGGCTTGCGGGCGGGGCGGTGAGCGCCTAGAGGCTTCGAGAGGTGTGGGTTTCCAGCGCAGCCGCAACGCGCAGGGCCCATGCCCGATCCTGCCGCTTTCCTCACCGCCCGGCCGGGCGGTCTAATCTCCGGAGTGAGCCCATGCCGCCGATTGCCGATATCCTGTTTTTTGTTGCTCTTCTGGCGGTGGCGGGCGCCGTGGCGGGGTTGCTTGCCGGCGTGTTCGGCATTGGCGGCGGTGCGGTGCTGGTGCCGGTTTTCTACCAGGTCTTCGGTTATGCCGGGATCCCCGAAGAGGTGATCATGCATCTCGCCGTCGGTACCTCGACGGCGCTGATCGTGCCGACCTCGCTCCGCTCGTTCCAGGCGCATCGGAAACGCGGGGCTGTCGATATGGACCTTCTCAAAGGCTGGTTGATCGCGGTGCCGCTCGGCGCCCTTCTCGCGACCGTGGTTGCGGCCTATGTCTCCAGCGCGGGTCTGAGGCTCTTCTTCGCGGTCATGGGTCTGGTGCTCGCTGCGCGTATGCTCTTTCTCTCCAACCGGATGCATCTCGGCACCGAACTGCCCGGCCAGCCATGGCGCTTCATGACGGGCACGGCGATCGGGCTGTTTTCCGGGCTGATGGGGGTCGGCGGCGGGGTGTTCAACAACACCTTCATGACGCTCTTTGGCCGGCCGATCCACCAGGCGGTGGCGACCTCCTCGGGCGTCGGCGTGCTGATCTCGATCCCGGCCTTTTTCGGCTTCATCTATGCCGGCTGGGGCGAGGCGGGCCTGCCGCCGTTTTCGACCGGCTATGTCAACTGGATCGCCTTTGCGGTCATCTTTCCGATCGCCATGCTGGTCACGCCCTATGGCGCGCAGCTGGCGCACCGGCTGAACAAGCGGCAGCTGGAGCTGGGCTTTGCGGTGTTTCTGCTGTTTGTGTCGGCCAGGTTTTTCTGGAGTTTGGTGGGGTAAAGGGGGCGGGGCCTCGGTCCTTCGAGGCCCGCTTGCGCGGGCACCTCAGGATGAGGGGTGACGTGGGCTGCGTGGCGTCCCGTACGATCTGATTGGGCGTAGGCGCTCGGGGCAATATCCCCTCCCAAACCCTCCCCACAAGGGGGAGGGCTTAACCCGGCCTCCGCCCTGTGTGGCTCGCGCCTTTACACCACCACGCCCGTCCGATTGCTCGACATCGTGAGCTTGCGCTCCGCGCGCTCCTGCTGGGGGGAGCGGTTGTAGAGTTCGCGGTAACACTTGGAGAAGTGGGAGGCGGAGACGAAGCCGCATGCGACGGCGACTTCGACGACGGGCATGGAGGACTGGACCAGCAGGTGGCGGGCGCGGTCGAGGCGGATTTCGAGATAGTAGCGGGCGGGGGAGCGGCCCATTTCCTGTCTGAAGAGGCGTTCGATCTGGCGGCGGGAGAGGCCGGCGTCGTCGGCGATTTCCAAGAGCGACAGCGGTTCTGCGAGATTGGCTTCCATCAGCTCGATGATCTGCAGCACCTTGGAATTCTGCACGCCGAGGCGGGCCCGGAGCGGCAAGCGCTGGCGGTCGTTGGCGGAGCGGACGCGGTCCGTCAGGTGCTGTTCGCAGACACGGTTGACGAGACCTTCGCCGAAATCCTGACCGATCAGGTTCAGCATCATGTCGAGCGAGGCGGTGCCACCGGCGCAGGTGTAGAGATTGCCGTCGACTTCGTAGAGGTCGGCATAGACTTCCGCTTGGGGGAAGGTTTCGGAAAAGCCGGGCAGGTTTTCCCAGTGGATGGCGCAGCGCTTGCCATTCAACAGGCCGGCCTGGGCGAGCACATGGGCGCCGGTGCAGAGCGAGCCGACCGCGACATTGCGGTTATAGGCTTCGCGCAGCCAGGCATTGACCGACTTATTATTGAACTCCTCGACATAGATGCCGGAACAGACGATCGCCATGTTCGGGCGGTTTTCGCCGCCGAGATAACGGCGCTCGTCGGCGAGCGAGCCGTTGACCTCGATGCCGATGCCGGAGGAGGAATAGACCTTCTGGCCATCGACCGAGGCGAGGCGCCACTCATAGGCGGCATAACCCAGCATGCGGTTGGCGATGCGCAGCGTCTCGATGGCGCCGGCAAAGGGCAGAAGGGTAAAATGCGGGACGAGGAAGAAGACGATGGATCGCTTCTTGGTTTGCGGCTGTATCTTGCTCATGATGATGCCCTGATGTCCTTGCTGCCGTTCCCTTGTTTTCCAGCATGCTCCGCCTGAATCGATCGGCGCGATAGTCGTTTTACGACATTGTCATCCTATCGCGCGCCGTGACCGCATCGGCAATTGCTAAAGAACGACATTTTCCGACTTTTTTCAGGCTGCGACGCCGTGGACCAGGCGACTGCGGTGGGCAGGACGCAGGCAGTTGAAAAGCTTTGATTTCAGAGAGCGGGGTGGTCTGGGATGGGAAACGGGCGCTGCCCCGTTTGCGACGTTGTGGGCGGCTGCGTCGCAAACGGGGTGTCGGGGCGGGTGATTTTGCCGCCGGGGTGCCTGGCGCGCGTCAGTCGTTTGTGTCGCCGGCAGGCCAGCCGAGATCCTTCCGCAGGTCAAAGGGCAGGGCTTCGAGGGCGGCCGCGTCAAGACGCTGGCGGCGGTGATCTGCGAATGCGCGTGCGAGGACTTTCATGGCCGTCGCGATGCGATCGGCGGCGCGGCTGGCGCGCTCACCGAGCGTCGAGGCGGCGGAGGCGATGCGGGCGCGCTTGGCGCCGGCGATCATCCGCGGAATCGGCCGGGAACTCGACCGAGGCAAAGGGGTATCGCAGCAAACCATGGTCATGGTCGTTATCCTCTTGGTGGCGGCCCGTCTTTCGCTCTGTCGCCCGGGCCTGGCTTTGTTTTGCTCGCCTTCGTTTCATCAATCAAGCGAATGTTTCTGATGTTTGTCATTCTGAAAACTGATCAATTGCCGATGGCGGGTGAGGCCGAGATCGTCGCGCAGCGCGGGGCCGAGGATGGCGAGCGCTTGCCGAGTCTGCTTGCGCACGGCGTGGCGGCGGGTGTTGCTGAGCAGCGTCTCAAGCTTCTGCTGGACGGTCTGAAAACCCTGCTGGGTCATGTGGCAATCCTCCTCTTGGCGGTCGATGACGAGAAGGATGCGCCCGGATTGACATTCAATCAAACGCAATAGTATCGTTCTCAAGTTCAATTTTGTTGAAGGTCAACCGCCATGACTCTCATGCTGCGCCAGCCGCTTCCGCTTCTCGACAATGACGTGCTCCGAACCTTCGTGGCGATTGCCGAGACTGGCAGTTTCACCACAGCTGCCGATAGGGTCTATCGCACGCCCTCGGCCGTCTCGATGCAGATCAAGAAGCTCGAGGAGCAGCTGAATGTGACGCTGTTTCTCCGCGATGCGCGCTCGGTGACGCTGACGGAGAGTGGTGAGGTGCTGCTTCCCTATGCGCGGCGGATGCTGGCACTGTCGAACGAGGCGGTGGGGCGGTTTCGCATGCCGGAGATGAAGGGGGTCGTTCGGCTCGGCGCGCCTGATGATATCGGCGAGCGCTTCATGCCGACGATCCTCAGGCGCTTTGCCGAGCTCTATCCGCTGATCATGGTGGACCTGACGGTCGACACATCGGGCGCGCTTCGTCGCCGGCTGGCGGAGCAGCGGCTCGACCTGACACTGGTCAATTGCGCGCCGGGCCAGGTGGTGCATGAGGGCGAGGTGATCCACCAGGAGCAGCTGGTCTGGGCGGGCGCGAAATGCGGCACGGCGCATCTGCGCGATCCGCTGCCTGTGTCGATCTGGGAGGATGGCTGCTGCTGGCGGGCGGACGCGCTGGCGCGGCTCGACAAGGACAAACGGCCGTACCGGATCGCCTATCTCTCGGCGCATACAATGGCGCAGCGCGCGGCCGTGATTGCCGATCTCGCGGTGGCGCCCTTGCCGCGCAGTTACCTCACCGACGACATGACGGCGCTGGGTTCCAAGCATGGACTGCCGGAGCTGGGGTCCTTCGAGGTGCGGTTGCTGACCGGCAAGGAGACGTCGGAGACGGTCCAGGCGGTGGCCGACAGCGTGCGATATGCGTTTTCCGAGATGATCGGGATGGCGGCATGAGCGGTGATCGCTTCGGTGGTTAGGGAATTGGCTAACTAGGGATTGGCCGTTAGGCGATAGGCAGTAGGATTTTAGTACGGATGAATGGTGAGACGACAGGGCTACGGCTCGAGGATTTTGCAGGCCAAGCTTACGATAAGCTGCGTTATGGCGACACGGACCGGCAGGGGCATGTCAACAATGCGGTCTTTGCGACCTTCATGGAAACGGGTCGTGTGGAGCTGATCTACAACCCCGATGATCCGTTGCTTGAGGAGGGCTTCTCCTTCGTGCTGGCCAAGCTTGACATCAATTATATCGCCGAGGTGCTGTGGCCTGGCACGGTGGAGATCGGCACGCTGGTGACACGGGTCGGCCGGGCGTCGGTCTCCATGCAACAGGCGGTGTTTCAGGCGGGCAAGCTCTGCGCCTCGGCCGAGACGGTGGTGGTGCATTTCGACCAGACGACGCGCAAGTCGCATCCGTTTTCGGAAGGCCAGCGGGCGAAGCTCGAGGGGTGGATTTCGGCGGCGTCAGCGGTCAGCTGATGGCGGTTGCGGCAAGATGCGACCGCTATCAACGAGCAAGATCGCGCTACGGATTGACCGAGAGTGCATCGGCCAGAAAGCCGGATACGAGAAATGCCGTTTCCCGGTGGATTTCCTCGCGGTTGCGGCGTCCTCCATCCGTGCAGACGATGCCGTCGCCGGGCGTTTCTTCTTCGATCAGCGCCACCGCATTCGGCTTGCAAAGTTGCATAAAGCTGAAATGCATGGCGTCGGGAATTGTCACATAGGTGGAGGATGCTTTTGGCAGATGTTCTGCGAGGTAGCCGCTTTCGAGCTGTGCGGGCAGATCGCGTATGTCGGTGCCGGCCGCGATCACCAGGGCGGGAATCTCTATATCGGCCAGGCTCTTCTGAGAGAAGCCACGCGCCAGACCGAGGTCGAGTGAGACGAAGGCCTTGATCCGCGGATCGGCCATGTTGTGCTGCAGTTGCGGGTTGGCAAGGCCGAGCTCCGTTGAAAGCGCGCAGGCTCGAGGGCTCGTCTTCGTCCGGCAATCCCGCTCGAAACCTGCCGTGTCGAACCGCGCGCCCGCCAAGGCGGCGACGGTCCAACCGCCCAGCGAATGCCCGATTGCGGCGATGCGTTGCGGGTCGACCGTGATCTCGGTGTCGGACGACAGCGCATCGATCACTCGGCTCAGATCGCGGGGACGCTCCCATAGTCTGGCGGCCTGATCCGCATCCTTGTTGAACGTCGTCGTTCCCGGGTGATCGGGCGCGGCCACGACATAGCCGCGCTCGACCAGCGCTTTCGCCAGCCAGTTCAGATTGCGCCAGCTGCCGCCATAGCCATGCGAGAGCACCACCAGCGGATGTTCTCCGCGTGACGCGGTGGCGTTCCTGATCGCGTGGACCCCATGGAAAACGGGATTTTCTCCTATCACTTCCAGAGGGGATTGGTCGTCGGTCGGATACCAGATCACCACATTTAGCGGGCGGTTCGCGTCCTGACCGAGTTGGACGTCGCGATAGCCGATATGGTCGGCGGCGCAGGCAAATGTGGCGATCGACAGCCAAGCCAGGCTCGTCGACATCAAAGTCTTCAGCATCTTAAACTCCTCGGGTGAATGCGATGGCGACCGACATGCACCCGTCCTGGGCTGTCGGAGACCTCGAACGCGATCGAGGACGGAAAAAAGTCCGTGGCCGGGGCTAGGCGCCGATGAGATGGTCTCTCTCGCCCAGCGTCACCACGGCGCGGCTCTTCCACTGGGTGTTTTCTGCGAGATGGCTGATGCTGCCGGAGGGGACGGGGAAACTGACCCGACCGAGGCAGTCGATCGGCATGCCGATCCACCAGGCGATGACGAAGGTGAGCGCAAAGCCGTGGGTGACGATGACGAGCGTATCTGCGGGATCGGCCTGCAGCGCATCCATGGCGCCGTAGATGCGGGTGCCCGTCTGGCGGCGGTTTTCGGCACCCTCGATTCCACCGGTGTCGTCGAGGCTGCCTTCGTCCGGGACCGGCAGGCGGCGGCTGTCGAGCCAGGCCTGTGGCTTTCCTTCCGCCACGCCATAGCTCATCTCGCGCAGGCCGGGCAACAGGCGGGGCTTAAGACCGAGGCTGCGGCCGATGATTTCGGCGGTCTCGCTGCAGCGGAGGAGGTCGGAGGAGACGAGCGACGGGGTCTTACCAGCGCAGAGTTCGGCGATGCGGGTCGCGATCGCTGTCGCCTGACGCTGTCCGAGATCGGTGAGGCCGGTATCGTACCAGCCGCCGACGCGGTCTTCGACATGGTGGATCGATTGCGGATGGGTGACGACGTATAGGGTCTGCATGCGGGGCCTCGCTTTCGCTGCGCGCGCCCCGCAAGAGGGGGCACGTTCACCCCAGCTTTTCGTAGAGGCCCTGGCTCTCCGTCAAGACCTCGTCGAGGCGTCGGCCCGCTTGAAAGTGGGCGAGGTGGTCGGGATAGGTCACGCCTTCCGGCACCTTGGGGCAGATTTCGGGCGTACCGAGCCGTGTCTCGACCGGGATGACGCCGGCCCAGACGCGGGCGTCGACATCGGCGGGATCGTCGGACACGCCGCCGGCGCGGACCTTGGCCGAGGCCTCCTCGATGCGCATGCCGATGACCATGGTTCCCTTGGCTTCCTGTGGGTCGTTTTCGCGCAGCACGTTGGTGCGGTCGGGATAGAAGCGGTCGACGACGGCTTTGAGCGCCTCGGCCTTTTCCTCCGGATCGTCGATGATGTGGGCCGTGCCGAAGCACATGGCGGAGCGGTAGTTGGCGGAGTGGTGAAAGCCGGAGCGGGCGAGCACCAGGCCATCGAGATGGGCGACGGTGAGGCAGACGGGGATACCGGCCTTCTGGGTCTTCAACATGCGGCTCGCCGACGAGCCGTGCCAGAACAGCCAGTCGCCCTCGCGCCAGTGGATGGTCGGCGTGCAATAGGGCTGGCCGTCGATGACATAGGCGACGTGACAGAGAAGGGCCGCATCGAGCACGGCATAGACGGCGTCGCGGTCGTAAGCTGCGCGCTCGTGCAGGCGTTTTGCACGGTTGCGCGGGGTGACGGGGAAGGATTGCGGGTCGGGTCTGTCGTTCATGCTTGCCTCCTGACGGCTGATGCGGCAGGGATAATCGCAGTAATTGGTCCGAAGAAGATCCATGATGGCCAAAATTATCCGAACCAATTCTGACTGGTCGGCGAGCACGCCGATGTTGCCGGCGCAGGGGCCGCGGCGGCTGGCGCTCTATCGTTCGCTGCGAGGGCTGATCGAGAGCGGTCAGATGAAGCCCGGCGACAAGCTGCCGACGACGCGGGACATCGCGAAGCGTTTCGGCGTGTCGCGCGGGGCGGCCGTTGCGGCCTATGAAATGTTGGTGGCGGATGGTTTCGCCGAGGCGCGGGTGGGGGCGGGGACCTATGTGGCCGAGGCTGTGCCGTTGTTGCAGGCGGTGCCGGAGCCGAAGGTGATCGAGGTTCAAGAGGTGTCTGCGCCGCTGCCCGGGGCGCTCGGTTGTTCGACGGCGGACGAGACGACGCTCCGGATCTTCCGCATGCTGATGAACCGGCATCTGACGCAGCCATCGGCGCGACATTTTCATTATAACGATCCAGCGGGAAGCCATGCGCTCCGGGTGGAAGTGGCGGCCTACCTCAAGGCGGCGCGCGGGGTGGTCTGCGAGCCGGACCAGGTGATCATGACGGCGGGCACGCAGCAGGGGCTGGATCTGGCGGTCAGGGCGCTTCTGAAGCCTGGCGATCCCGTGTGGATCGAGGATCCTTGTTATGCGGCGGCTCGCGAATTGTTTGACGGCACGGGGCTTGCCGTGAACCCAGTGCCTGTCGATGGCGAGGGGATTGACGTTTCGGCCGGGATTGCGGCTGCGCCTGAGGCGAAGGCGGTCTATGTGACGCCGTCGCATCAATATCCGCTGGGTGTGACGCTTTCGATGGCGCGGCGGCTCGCCCTGATCGACTGGGCGCGGGCTGCGGGCGCCTACATCATTGAGGACGATTACGACAGCGAGTTCCGCTTTGCCGGGCCGCCCTTGAGCGCGCTGCAGGGCATCGATGGCGAGGGGCGGGTGATCTATCTCGGCACGTTTTCCAAGACGCTGCTGCCGGGCTTTCGCTTCGGATATCTCGTGGTGCCCCGGCATTTGCGTGAGCGGGTGCTGACCATTCGCCGGCTAACCGATCGCTTTCCCTCGACGCTTGCCGAGGATGCACTGACCGAATTCCTGCGCGACGGGCATTTTTCGGCGCATATCAAGCGGGCGCGCAAGCGGGTGAAGGCGGCGCGGGATGCGCTGGTGGAGGCTTTGGAATGCGCCCGGCTGACGGTTAGCGTGCCGGAGCAGGGGCTGCATCTGGTGGCCGAGCTCGACGGGGCGGAAGACGATGTGGCGCTGGCGGGACAGGCGCGGTCGGTCGGATTCGGTGTCAAGGCATTGTCGCCGCTTTATCATGGCGAGACGAAACGGCGCGGGCTTGTCATCGGCTTTTCCGGTTTTGCGCCTGACGTGCTGACGCAGGCGGCCCGGCGTTTCGTGTCAGGCCTTCAGAGTTTGCCGATGCGCGACGCCGTCGACCCAGATCGTCAGCATGCGGGATAACAACTCTTGCGGTGGTGCCGGGTTCGGCCGCGACTGCTTGAGCCCTTCCGACATTTCGAAGACGATCACCTCATGGAACAGCGCCTGGACACCCCGGGCATAGAGGCGGGCTTCGTCCGGCGTGAGAGCGGGATAGGCGCGGGTGAAGAGGGCGGCGACCTGATCTTCCACCTCGAAGCAGAGGCGCATGAAGGTTTCGGTATAGGGACCGGTGACGATCGCCGCCTGGCTGAGATAGAGCCCGGCAAAGGCCGGCTCGCGGCAGAAATAGGTAAGCCAGGGACTGAGCAAAGCGACGAGCTGGGTGTCGAGCGGTGTTTGAGGATCAATGCCGACGCCCTTGCGGCCGGCTTCGGCCAGCTGCTCGATCTCGGTCAGGCCGAGGGCCGCCAAGAGATTGGTCTTGTCGCCGAAATGGGCAAAAACGCTGGATTTCGCGACTTTCGCGGCCGTGGCGATCTGGTCGATGCTGGTCTGCTCATAACCCTGACGGGAAAACAGATCTGACGCGGCGGCCAGGATCTGATCCCTGGTCTGACGGCTGCGGGTTTGGCGAAGCTTCATGCGCGAATCCTTTTGGTCGAGCCTACGCCAAATATATGTTGACCACGGTCAATTTCATGTTCATAAAATGACCGTGGTCAAAAATACGAGTGTTCCTCATGTCCTTTCTGTCGCGCGATGCTCAGCCCTCGAGAGTTCTGGTCCTGAACGGCAATCCGGCCAGGGATGCCCTGTGCGGTGCCATGGCGGAAAAAATCGCCGAAGAGGCGCGGCGGCGCGGCCAGACGGTACGGCTGGTGCATTTGGAGGATCTCGATTTCGACGCCAATCTGAAACAGGGCTACCGTGCGCGCATGGAGTGGGAGCCGGATATCAAGGCCTTTGCCGATAGCCTGACCTGGTGCGACCGGCTGGTCATCGTGCATCCACTCTGGTGGGGATCGGCGCCGGCGCAGCTCAAGGGCCTGCTGGACCGTGTCCTGATGCCCGGTTTCGGCTTTGAGTATATCGAGGGCAAGGCGCTGCCGAAGCCGCTGCTTTCAGGCCGCAAGGCGCGCGTGGTCATCACCTCGGATACGCCGACCGTCTTTCTCAAATGGTTTTACGGCAATGGCTGGGTGAAGGTGCTGCGCCGGCAGATCCTGGCCTTTTGTGGCTTTAGGGATTTGAAGGTGAAGTATTTCAGCCCGGTGCGCGGGGCGAAGCCCGAGGCTCTGGCGAAGATGGTGGAGGATGCGGCGGGGATTTTGGGGTGAGGGTGAGGCGTACGCCACTGACGTCAAACGTCAGGTGATCGCCTTCCTCACCTTGGCCGAGATCCATTCCGACACCACGACCGTTCCGAGGATGACGATGAAGATCATCGTCACCTGCGGCCAGGCGAGCATGTTGAGTGAGGACTGCAGCTTCAGGCCCAAGCCGCCCGCACCGACGAGGCCGAGGATGGCCGATTCACGGATGTTGATATCCCAGCGGAAGATGGAGATGCCGAGGAAAGACGGCAGGACCTGCGGAACGATCGCATAGTCGATCACCTGCATCCGGCTCGCGCCTGTCGCCGATACCGCTTCCACCTGCTTCTCGTCGATTTCCTCGATCGCCTCGTAGAGCAGTTTGCCGACGAAGCCGATCGAGCGCAGGGCGATCGCGATGATCCCGGCCAGAAGCCCCGGACCGAGAATGGAAACCAGCAGCAGCGCCCAGATCAGAGAATTGATCGAGCGGGAGGCCACGATCAGGAAAAGGGCGATAGGGCGCACGAAAACCGCGCTCGGCGTTGTGTTGCGGGCGGCGGCAAATGCAATCGGCACGGCCAGCAGGGTGCCGGCCAGGGTGCCAAGCGTCGCCATGTTGATCGTATCCCAGAGGGGTACGAGAAGTTCGCCGATATAGGACCAGCGCGGCGGCATGGCGCGGGAGAGGATATCGCCGCCCTGCTTCGGCGCGTCATAGATGAAGGCCCAGATCGTGTCCTTGGTCATCACCTGCCAGCAGAAAACGAAGGCTGCGATGAGGAACAGCCAGGCCGCCCATTGGACGAGATCGCGGCGGGTCGACTGCTTGCGCCAGATCGGAGTACCGTCAGATGCGTGAGAAACCGGCATTCAATTGATCCGCTTGCGAATGATGCCGGAGCCGTATTCGGCGAGCATCACGATGACGATGATGAGGATGAGCACGGCGCCCGCGCTGTCGTATTCATAGCGGTCGATCGCCGTGTTCAGGGTGGCGCCGATGCCGCCGGCCCCGACGATGCCGATCACGGCGGACTCACGGAAATTGATGTCGAAGCGATAGAGAGACAGACCGATGAGGCGCGGCATGACCTGCGGCTGGACGGCGTAGTTCACCAGTTGCATCCAGCTCGCGCCCGTTGCGCGGATCGCCTCGGCCTGGCCTTCGTCGATCTCCTCGATGTCTTCCGCGAGCAACTTGGCAATGAAGCCGATGGTCGCGAAGGCCAGCGTCAGAAACCCTGCAAATGGCCCGAAGCCGAACATGGCGACGAGCAAAATAGCGATAATGATCTCCTGAAATGCCCGCGACAGCGCAATGATCGAGCGGCAGACATAATAGACGGGTGGTGGCGCGAGGTTGCGGGCCGCACCGATACCGATCGGGATCGAGATCAGGACCCCGACAATGGTCGAGCAGAAGGTCATCGTCAGGCTCTCTTCAAGCCCCTTGACGATATCGCGCCAGCGCGAGGTGAAATCGGGAACCAGAAAGCCCTGCAGAAAGCGCCAGCCCCGGTCGAGGCCTTCATAGACGCGAGCCCAGTTGACCTCGACGGTCCAGAGCGCTGCGACGAGGTAGACGAGCGCCCCGCCATAGATCGCCAGGCGCATCGTCCGGCTCTGGATAAAGAGCGGTGGGCGCTTCCAGCTGGATGGATAGGTATCAAGGGCGGTGCGGCTCATGCGATCCCCGCCATGCGCTCTTCGCTGCGCGTGCGCTCGATTGCGGCCTCGCGCTCTTCATCGGCGTCATCGGAGGCCTGCTTGCGCATGGCTTCCCAATCTTCTTCGCCGTAGATACGGGTGAGTGCGGCTGTGTCGAGTGCCTCCGGAGGACCGTCGAAGACGACTTCACCGGCGCGGAGGCCGATAATGCGCTCGACGAAGGCCTGAGCCAGCAGCACGTCGTGAATATTGATGATCGCGGGAAGCCCGCGCTCGCGGCAGACTTCGACGATCAGGCGCATGATCTGGCGGGATGTCTTCGGATCGAGCGATGCCGTCGGTTCGTCGATGAGGAGGAGTTCCGGGTCCTGGCCGAGCGCGCGGGCAATACCCACGCGCTGACGCTGGCCGCCGGATAGAGCGTCTGCCCGCTTGTCGGCATGGGCCATCAGGCCGACACGATCCAGAAGCGCAAAGGCGTTGGCCACATAGTCTGCGGAATAGCGACGGAAGAAGCTGCGCCAGAAGGGCACATAGCCGAGACGGCCGGACAGCACGTTTTCCATGACCGTCAGCCGCTCGACGAGCGCATATTCCTGGAAGATCATGCCCATGCGCCGACGGGCAGTGCGCAATTCCGACCGGGAGAGCTTGGTCACGTTGAGAGCGCCCAGATGGATTTCGCCTTCGGTCGGTTCGATCAGGCGATTGATGCAGCGGATCAGGCTGGACTTGCCAGCGCCCGAAGGGCCGATCAGGCCGACGACTTGACCGGCCGGGATTTCCAGGCTGACATTCTTCAACGCCTTGTCCCCCGTCTTGTAGGTCTTGGTGAGGCCCGAAATCTTCAACATCAAATCGTCTCCGCTGGTAAAAAAACGACACCGGGTCTTGAAAAGACCCGGTGTCCTCTGATGTCAAAGGCTTACTTGCAGTCGTAGGAAACGCCGGTCGCTTCGTCGATCTGACGAATAACGGCCCAGTTGTCCTTGAAGGTAATCGGAATGAACTGCTCTTCACCCGACTTGTTGAATTCTTCTGCGAGCTTGGAACCTTCCCAGGGGAAGGAGAAGAAGGCGTCCTTGATCTTTTCCTGCAGGGCGGGCGTCAAGTTATGTGCAACACCGTAGCCGGTGGTCGGGAAGGTCTGCGACTTGTAGAGCGATACGATCTGGTCGGCCTTGACGACATCACGTTCGATCATGCGGGTCATGACAGAGTTTGCGATGGCGGCGGCGGGATAATCCTTGTTGGCAACACCGAGGATGGAGTTGTCGTGCTTGCCCGAGAATACCGGTTCGAAATCCGTGCCAGCGACGAGGCTGTATTCCGCCTTGAGCAAGGCGGAAGGTGCCTTGAAGCCGGAGTTCGAGGTTTCCGAGGTGAAGGCAAGCTTCTTGCCCTTCAGGTCCTCGACCTTTTCAACGCCAGAACCGGGATAGGTGATGATTTCCATCTCATAACCGAAGCTGCCATCCTTGGAGGCCATCATGGCGAAGGGGCGGAAGCCGGCACAGGCGACTGCGATTGGGTTGGAACCCGTGTTGAAGCCCGAGACGTGCAGGCGACCGGCGCGCATCGCTTCGATCTGAGCAGCGTTTTCCTGAACGGGGAAGAACTGGACCTTCTTGCCGGTCTTCTCGGCCAGGTGATCGAGGAAGCCCTTCCAGACTTCGGCATAAACTGCCGGGTCTTCGACCGGGGTGTATGCAAAGACGAGCGTGTCGGGATCGACGAGCTGGCTGGCATCCGTCGGGATGTCGGCAATCAGGTCGCCGTCGGCATCGCTGTAGCGGGCGTCGAGCTTGAATTCGGCATGGGCCGGCAGGGCGAAGGCCACCGAAATGGCGAGGGCTGCAATTAGCTTCTTCATGGAAGTCTCCGGAGTGAGCGTTGGTCGGTCCAAGTGTCCGGTGCCTTATTCGACATTTTCGCAAAGCTTTTGTGACAGAGCGTGACGGTATCGGGCAGGGCATGCGCTATCGCAGGCATTGGACGCCTGGCGCGCGGCTTGATCGCGGAAATGTTATTGACCGACGGCGCGGGGGCTCAGTGATCTGTATGCAAGGCTGCAGACCAGGCGATTACGCCCGGCATTCTTGAAAAGCAGCGTTCGGGGAGTAGTCTATAAGCTTCAACGGCCCGGCGACAGCAAGCGGAGCGGCACTTGCTCCCGTCCGTCATATGCACAGGTCAACGTCACGACTTTTGGTGCGGTACCTGTGGAGGTTTTTCTGTCACAAGGCTCGGTCCGGCGTTGCCCGTTGCCATCGCGCGCCCGTGGTCAAGCCTATTCCCTCGACCGCCTGCGTCTGCGCCCGCCACCCTCGCCATCGCCATCCGCCAGAACCTTTCGCTCCGGCAGCGTGACAACGCTCGCCAGTTTCGGAAACGGATCAACCTTGTTCGGCAGGGCCATGGCGTCGATGAAGAGTTGCTGGAAATGCGGCTCGAGGGCCGTTTCGATCTTTTCGATGCGGGTGACGGTTTCCTCGATTTCGCGGCGGTAGTCGCGGTTGAGGAGGGCCATGAGGGCGCCGGTGCCGGCGGCGTTGCCGACGGCCTTGACTTCGTTGAGGTCGCAATCGGGGATGAGGCCGAGCACCATTGCGTATTTCGGATCGATGAAGGATCCGAAGGCGCCGGCGAAGCGGATGGTATCGACGGTTTCGACGCCGAGCTTTTCCATCAGGAGCTTGATGCCGGCATAGAGGGCAGCTTTCGCGAGCTGGATGGCGCGCACATCGTTCTGCGTCACGGTGATCTTCTGGGCGCCGTCATGCAGGAGGTAGGAGAAGGTCCGGCCGTTTTCGAGAATCCTATGGCTTTTCGCGGCCATTGCGCCATCGACCACCCCATCGGCGGAGATGACGCCGGAGAGGTACATTTCCGCGACGACTTCGATGATGGCCGAGCCGCAGATGCCGGTGACGCCGGTTTTTTCCGCGGCTTCGGAAAAACCCTCTTCGTCAGACCACTGCTCGACGCCGATGACCTTGAAGCGCGGTTCGAGGGTAATGGGGTCGATGCGGACGCGCTCGATGGCGCCCGGGGCGGCGCGTTGGCCGCAGGAGATTTCGGCACCTTCGAAGGCTGGGCCCGTGGGCGAGGAGGCGGCAACGGTGCGTTCGCGGTTACCAAGTACGATCTCGGCATTGGTGCCGACATCGACGAGCAGCATCATCTTGTCCTGGCGATGCGGACCTTCCGAGAGCGTCGCGCCGGCAGCATCGGCACCGACATGGCCGGCGATGCAGGGGAGCAGATAGACGCGGGCGCCGCGATTGATGGCAAGATCGATCTCGCGCGACCAGGTGTGGACGGCACCGGAGACGGCGAGCGCAAAGGGGGCCTGGCCGAGTTCCGTCGGATCGATGCCGAGGAAGAGGTGGTGCATGATCGGATTGGCGACGAAGACGGCGTCGAGAATGCTGTCCGGCGTGATCTCCGCCTCGGCGCAGACCTTGGCCGTGAGTTCGTTGATCGCCTGGCGCACGGCCTTGGTCATCGCCTCGCGGCCGTCGGGGTTCATCATGACATAGGAGACGCGGCTCATCAGGTCTTCGCCGAAGCGGATCTGCGGGTTGGCAGCGCCCGAGGAGGCGACGACGCGGCCGGACAGAAGCGAGACCAGATGCATGGCGATGGTGGTCGAGCCGATATCACAGGCGATGCCATAGGCCTCGTTGTGCAGGCCCGGCCAAAGGGCAATCAGGTTGGGGCGCGAGGTTTCGAGATCGCGATGGATGGCGGCGGTGACGCCCCAATTGCCCTTGCGCAGGATCTTCTGGACATCGGGGAGCAGATGCTGGGCGACCAGTACGTCGCTGAGGCCCCAGTCCTTGTGCAGCATGACATTCAGGCGATCGAGATCGCCGAGCGGCTTGTGCATGTCGGGCTCGTCCACCTCGACATAACACAGCTGGACGGCGGGATTGCGCGCGATCAGCCGATCGATCGCAGCCTTGCGGATGACCTGGGCATTGACGACAGTGTCCGGCGGCACATCGACGACGAGGTCGCCCTGGATGGTGGCCGAGCAGGAGAGGCGGCGGCCTTCCGGAATGGTGCGCACCTCGGCATAGCGCTTCTCCTTCGGTCCGACCGGCGAGATGTGGTCGTTCGACGAGGTGATGCCGTGTTTGGCGAACTGGCCTTCCTGGACCTCGATCTGGCAGCGGCCACAGGTGGCGCGCCCGCCGCAGACGCTTTCGACATAGACGCCGAGTGATCGCGCCGCCTCGAGCACCGTTGTGCCGACAGGAAAACGGCCACGTTTGCCCGAGGGCATGAAGAGGACGAGGGGATCAGCGGCGTCTGTCATTCTGGTCTTTCGAAATCTGAGGGACGTCTCCCTCGTCTGTTTGCGGAGGTTTTACCCCCTTCTGTCACTGCGTGACATCTCCCCCACAAGGGGGGGAGAGTGAAGTTCAGCCGTTTACTCCGTCGCAGCACCGCCACCCACACGCGCAGCACGACCACCGCGGCGGCCGCCGCCGGTGGAGGCGGAGGCCGGCGATGCGGCAGGGGCTGCGTGCGCGCCGCCTTCGGCGGGCTTGTAGTCGCGGTAGGTCTTGATCCAGTTGTAGCAGTTCTCGTCGGTGCCATTAAGCACATTGGCGGCGCGGACGGCTTCCATTTCCTGCGGGCGGCAGGGGTTCATGATGGCCGACGTCATGCCGGCACCAATGACCATCGGGATGAAGCCGGCATTGATGCCGTGGCGGTGCGGCAGGCCGAAGGAGATGTTGGAGAGGCCGCAGGTGGTGTTGACCTTCAGCTCCTCACGCAGGCGCCGGACGAGGGCGAAGACCTGCAGGCCGGCCGAGCCGATGGCGCCGATCGGCATGACCAGCGGGTCGACGACGATGTCATGCGGCTTGATACCGTAATCCATGGCGCGCTCGACGATCTTCTTGGCGACGGCAAAGCGGACGTCCGGATCCTGGGAGATGCCGGTTTCGTCGTTGGAGATGGCAACGACCGGCACATTGTATTTGGCGCAGAGCGGCAGGATGGCTTCGAGCTTTTCTTCCTCGCCGGTGACCGAATTGATCAGCGGGCGGCCCTTGGCGACCTTGAGCGCCGCCTCGATGGCGGCGGTGACGGAGCTATCGATCGCCAGCGGCACGTCAACGAGCCCCTGGACGATTTCCATGGTCTTGACCAGAAGGCCGGGCTCGGTCTCGTTCGGATTGACGGAGGTGACGCCGGCATTGACGTCGAGCATGGTGGCGCCGGCTGCGACCTGTTCCAGCGCGTCCTTGATAACCGTGTCGAAATTGCCCTCGATCATTTCGGCTGCGAGCTTCTTGCGACCCGTGGGGTTGATGCGCTCGCCGATGACGCAGAAGGGCTGGTCGAAACCGATGATGATTTCCTTGGTGGCGGATGCGACGATGGTGCGGGTCATTTCAGTCCTCCGGTCGATGCCGGCTCTCGCACGGCGGGAATGGGATGTGCCGGCAGAAGCCGGGGAAAATCAATGGGTCTGGGTGTTGGCGGCAAGGCCTGCGAGCGTCTGCTGGTCCTGAACCGGATCGGCGCCGATTTCACGCATGCGCTCGGCAGCGATGTCATCGGCGCGGGCATGTTCGCGCTTCCAGGGCCGGCGACCCTTGAGGATGCCGGATTCATGCACGATTTCGGCGACATATTCCTCTTGGCGATAGGCCATGACATGCACGCCGGAGACGCCCTCGATCTCCTTCACCTCGTTGATGATGTCGATGCAGAGCTGCTTGCCTTCTTGTCTCTGGTCGGCAGCGCCTTCCAGGCGGGCAATGACATGATCGGGAATGTGGATGCCCGGCACGTTGGAGCGGATCCACTTGGCCGTCTTGGCCGAGGCGAGCGGGCCGACGCCGACGAGGATGTAGCATTTCTCGTGGAAGCCGAGGTCGCGGACCTTCGCCATGTAGTCGCGGAACATCGGCACGTCGAAGCAGTACTGGCTCTGGACGAATTGCGCGCCGGCTTCGATCTTCTTGCCGAGGCGATATGGGCGGAAGTCGTAAGGGGGCGCGAAGGGGTTGATGGCGGCACCGAGGAAGACCTTGGGCGGGCTGGTCAGTTTGCGGCCGGAGAGGAATTTCGATTCGTCGCGCATGGTGCGGACGGTTTCCAGAAGCGACATGCAGTCGAGGTCGAAGACGGGCTTTGCACCCGGCTGGTCACCGGCCTGCACACCGTCGCCGGTCAGGCACATGATGTTGGCGACACCCATGGCGGCGGCACCGAGAACGTCGCCCTGGATGGCAATACGGTTCTTGTCGCGGCAGGCGATCTGCATGATCGGGGCATAACCCATGCGGGTGAGCAGCGCGCAGATGCCGACGGAAGACATGTGGCAGTTGGCGCCGGATGCGTCGACCGCGTTGATGCCGTCGACCCAGCCGTCGAAGATCTTGGCCCGCTCGTAGACGTCTTCCGGATCGGCGCTGTCGGGCGGGTTGAGTTCGGCCGTGACGGCGAATTCGCCGCGACGGAGCACACGCTCCAGACGGCCGAGCGAGGAATGGCCGGGCAGGGGGTCGAGCGGAAGGTGAACCCCAAGCGGATTTTCATCGATATGGGCCATGCTCTCAGGCTTCCTTTGCCGTGTTCTTTTCGCGTTCTGCAGCGGCTTCTGCCGTCACGCGCAGCCATGACGATGTCTCGCGAAGCGACTGGTTGACCGGCTTCTGCACTTTCAGGATCGCGTCGCCAGCGACCATGTTGCGCGAGCCGTTCCAGGCCTGGACCCAGACGCAGGGCATGTCGGGCTCGACCTCGCAATTGCCATTGGCGCGCACACCGCCGCAGGGGCCATTGCGCAACTGCTTGGGACAGTTCATCGGGCAGGACATGCCGGTCGAGGACAAGACGCATTGGCCGCACATGCGACAGTCGAAGAGCAGGCCCTTCACATTGCGCTCGACGAAGGTGACTGGAGTTTCGACCCTGTGGTAGCCGAGCTTCTTCCAGACCGGGTGGAGGAAGAGGAAGGCGCTGGCGAAGTTGCGGTAGAACCATTCGAGGAAACGGGAATTCCTCACAGCCCAGAGTCGGATCGTATAGGAGCGGCGGGCGCGGCGGTTGGGCGAGACGCCGGCCGGCGTGAAAGCGCCGGTCTTCGCCTTGGCCGCTGGCGCGGCATTGCCCTTTTTCGGCGGGCCGGGATCGACGAGTACGGGCTCACCCATTGTCGCGGCCTCCGGCATGGACAAGCGCCACGAGGCGGGCCTTGTCGTAAGCGGCTTCGATTTCGGCGGCTGCCGTTTCGGCCTCGGCCTCGAGATCATCCCCGACCGGCACCGGATCGGCCTTGCGCCAGTCGGCGAGATAGGCGTCGGTTTCGGCAGCGCCTGTGCGCATCGCGGCCATGTCGATGGCCTCGGTGAAGCGCAGCGAGAGCTCACGCTTGGCCGATTTGCGACCCTGCTTGACGATCACCTGAGCCGGAATATCCCGCCAGTAAACGACGATCTTGTCTGCCATGCCACTCACTCCCTTTGGCGCCAGAATGCACGGGGGGCATTCGCCGGACTGCGCTCTTCACGACGTCGCTTGTCGCCAAAAACGACGCTGCCATGAGTCCTGCTGCTTTTACCAGATCCGGCGTGTGACGCCGCACCAGATCCACGACCAGAGTGTCGGCGGGAAGCGGAGGACGGAGGGACCTTGCGGCTCGATGGGGGCGAGGCGGCCGCTGAGCGCGTCGTCGATCGATTGGCGGGTGATCTCCAGAGCGGCAACTGTCAGCAAAAGGGGATAGGTGGAGATGAAGTCTGATGGCGCGGGTCTCGTGCGGACCTCGTAGAGCGTGCCGCCAGTATCGGTGCCGGCGTCGACGAGATGCAGGGTGGCGCCGAAATTTTGGCCGTCATTTTCCCGCAGCGACCAGTAGCCGCCCATCTGGCCGCGATAGTTGGGGTTGATGCCGGCATGCAGGTTGATGACCGGGCAGGGCATGGCGGCGAGCTGCCGGGCCGACATCAAGCGGGTCGAGACGAGCAGGATGGCGCCGGGCTTCAACTGCTTGACGAGGGCTGCCGTCTCTGCGGCATTGATCGAGGTTACTGGGTGGATCGGGACCGTTTCGGGAAGTGTGCGATCAAGGCCGTGTTCGGCAAGCAGTTCCGCGATGCGGCGGTCTGCCAAGCGACGCAGCAGGCGCGCGGCGATCATCGTGCCGAGCTGGCCGAGCGCTGGGATCCAGCCGAGCTTTCTTGCCCGACGGCGGGTGATTTCGCCCTTGCCCTCCGGGTTTTCGAGGAGAACATGGACATCCATGCCGGCCTTGGCGAGATGCTGGACGACGAGGGTGGGATTGAGTCCGCCTGCGGTCATGACGACCACGCGGCGGTCCGGTTGTTCGGTTGCGTTGATCATCAGATGACGAGCGAGACGACGGCAATGGCGGTATAGACGACGAAGGCCGCAACCGCGAGCGAGAGCACCCCGATCAGACAGCCGGCGATGACGCCGAGACCGTCACGCTGGGAATGGGCAAAGCCGAGGACTGCGAGCGCAAAGGCCGGCGGCCAGTTGCCGAGTGGGATCGGCAGGAAGACGACGATGGCGAGGATCAGCGCGAAAACGCCGATCAGTCGTTCGGCAAAGCGGCTCTCGAAAAGCCAGAAGCGCGGCACGACCAGCTTTTCGGCCCAGCGCATCCAGGGAACCAGCCGCTTGACGATCGCCTCGAAGGTCTGCGGCTCGACGCCGTAGTCGCTCACGACACGTGGAAAGAACACGCGCCCGCCCGGAGAGGCCATCATCTGCCAGGCGACGAAGATCAAGGGTAGTCCCAGGATGAAGGTGGCACCCGGTGGCATTGGCACGAGATTCGGAAGCGCGAAGACCAGAAGGAAGGCGCCGAAGGAGCGGTCCTGAAGCGCGATCGCGATGTCGCGGATCGTCACCTTGCGGTCCGTCGTGCGGGCCAGCCGGACCAGCAGATCCGAAAGGTTTTCGGGAGCATTGTGTTCACGCGCGGTGGCAAGACCTGCCACCCATGTTTCCGCCCTGTCGGTCATTCGTTTTCTCTTGGTTCTTTGTTGACCTGACACGAGGTTGGCACGGGGATGTTACAGGGGGATTAAAGCTGCGAGCGCTGCCTTTCACGCTTTCGCGAATGGTGAAGGGAGGGTGAAGAGAAGCTGGCCCGATTACCCTCCCATCGTCTTAATTCGCTGCCTTGATTTCTCCGCAGACGCTTGCCACCTAGACCGACGGTTTTTGATCAGACGGGGAATCAGGATGACTGTCGCTTTTCTTCGATTTGCGGGTGCCTTCGCTATATTGGTCAGTGTGGCGCTTGGCCTTTCCTCCTGCGGCAACACGATCCGTGGCATTGGCAATGACCTCGGCAATGCGGTCGACGCGACGCAGGATGCGGGGCGCAGCGTTGCGAATTCAGTGCGCTGACGCAGAGGTCGCCCAAATTTGAGATGATCAGGCGCCCGGTGCGGCGCTCAGTGCTGCCGCAACCAGTTCCGGCTGCAAGTCGCCATAGCCGGTGAAGCGGTACTCGTAGTCCAGCTTCAGATAGTCGGCTGCCCATTTCGCCTTGGCCTGGAGTTCGGCGTCTTCCGTCTGAGCGAGATAGACGATCTTCGTGTAATTGCCGAAAACCATGTCGCGCAGTTCGGGGTGGCGATCTAGCTTCAACGGTTCGATGACGAAGGCTTCGAACTGCCGGGTGATCAGGTCCGTGAGGTAGAAGGCCGTGAATTCAGCCTCACATTCGGCGAGGAATTTTTCGGTGCCGGTAAAGAAGGCATAACAGTGAGGGCCAGACAGGCGCTCGATGCCCTCCTCGCGACAGATCTTGTCGACCTCCCCTTGAGTGCCGCATTCGGCATAGCCGATGAAGATGTTGTCATGGCCGGCTGACTGGGCTTCCGCGATCTTTTCGCGCAGCGCCGGGGCGATCCGTTCAGGCCACACATGCCAGATGGCCGGCAGGCATTCCAGCGTCAGATGATCGAGGCCATTCAGCGCCTTCACCGCCAGGATTTCACGCGCGATCGCTCCGCACGCAATCACGTGAACCTTTTTTGATTTGCCGCGTTGTTCCATCGCAATTCACTCGTCACCCAGACAGAAGGTACATCAACATGATGTCGAAAAAACTGACAGCCGGCGCAGCCCTCGTTCTTACCGTCTTCGCGCTCTCGTCGTGTGGCAACACGATCCGCGGTGTCGGCCAGGATGCCGCCAATACGGTCAACGCTACCCAGGATGCGGCTGGCCGCGTCGAGGGTGCAGCAGCCCGATAATTCTAAGGGTGCGGGGACGTCGCACCGGACGCAATTTCCACAGGAGAGGGAGCATGACGCTCACCACGATCGCCAAGGCCAGTGCCATCTACATGATGGCGGCCATCCTGTATGCCGGGGGGCATGTCGCCTGGCAGAGCCTTGCGACCGCGCCGCAGGGATCATCCTATATAGAAGCCGGCCTTTAGGGCCGGCTTCGCTGCTTTCAGACATCTCAGGCGCGGGCGCCCATGCTGTTGTGCTTGCGGCTGATAAATTCCTTTGCCGTTTCGACGGCCACCGCCGCATCGCGGCAATAGGCATCGGCACCGACGGCCTTGCCGAACTCCTCGTTGAGCGGCGCACCGCCGACGAGCACGACGTAATCGTCGCGAATGCCCTTTTCCTTCATCGTGTCGATGACGACCTTCATATAGGGCATGGTCGTGGTCAAAAGTGCGGACATGCCGAGAATGTCCGGCTTCTCGCGCTCCAGTGCTTCCAGATAGTTTTCGACCGGATTGTTGATGCCGAGGTCGATGACGTCGAAGCCGGCCCCTTCCATCATCATGCCGACAAGGTTCTTGCCGATGTCGTGGATGTCGCCCTTGACGGTGCCGATCACCATCTTGCCCTGCTTCGGGGCGCCGGTGGCGGCGAGAAGTGGGCGCAAGATCGTCATGCCTGATTTCATGGCGTTGGCGGACAGCAGCACTTCCGGCACGAAGAGGATGCCGTCGCGGAAGTCGATGCCGACGATGCGCATGCCTTCGACGAGCGCCTGGGTGAGGATGTCATAGGGCGCCCAGCCGCGCTCGAGAAGAATCTGTGTCGCTTCCTCGATCTCTTCCTTGAGGCCGTCATAAAGGTCGTCATGCATCTGCTGCACGAGCTCTTCATCGGAGAGTTCGGAAAGAATGATGTCGTCTTCGGCCATGGTGGTGCTTCCCGCTTCTTTTCAAACGCGATTCCGGTCGCGCCGGACATGAGACTGCCCGATCGAAAGTTAAACCTCAAGTTCGTGAAAAACTCTTTTCGATTACGACGTGTCTACCCTGAAAAGCGACGGTGTGAGACCAGCCGATGGAAATGCGATGTCTGTGAGACGCAAGCGCTTGGCGCATTAAGGATGGTTTCACATGCGGATTGGAATAGCATAATGGAGGAGAGAAGCAGCGCGGACGAGCGCTCGAGCGAGGAAGCAGACATGGACGAGATCACGGCAGAACCGGGCGCAGGCCGCCGCCAACGCGGCGAAGGACGGGGGGCTGCGGCCCGCAGAGCATCGCGCAGCGGCGGCGGTGCCGGCCCGGCGATGCCCTACATCACCCGCAAGATCCGCACCTATGAGGTGCTGGACGAAGAAGGCCTCGAGCTGATCGAGCGCAATGCCGATACGGTTCTCGAAGAGATCGGCATCGAATTCCGTGAAGACGCCGAAGCGCTGGAGCTCTGGAGACAGGCCGGCGCCGATGTGCGTGGGGAGCGGGTGCATTTCCCCAAGGGACTTTGCCGCGAACTGCTGAAGTCCGCTCCTTCCGAATTCACCTGGCATGCGCGCAATCCGGAGCGCAGCGTTCGGATCGGTGGCAATGCCACGGTCTTTGCCCCGGTTTATGGTTCGCCCTTCGTGCGCGACCTGGAAGGCAATCGCCGCTATGCGACGCTTGAGGATTTCCGCAATTTCGTGAAGCTCGCCTATATGGCGCCGTCGATGCATTCCTCGGGTGGTACGGTCTGCGAACCGGTTGATATTCCGGTGAACAAGCGTCACCTCGACATGGTCTACAGCCATATCAAGTATTCCGACAAGCCGTTCATGGGGTCGGTGACGGCACCGGAACGGGCGGAAGATTCGGTGGCCATGGCCAAGCTCGTCTTCGGCGACGATTTCGTCGAAAACAATTGCGTCATGCTCAACCTGATCAACGCCAACTCGCCGATGGTCTTCGACGAGACGATGCTCGGCGCGGCCAAGGTCTATGCCCGTCACGGTCAGGCTTCGGTCATCTCGCCCTTCATCCTCTCCGGTGCCATGAGCCCGGTCACGGTTGCGGGTACGCTCACGCAGATCCTGGCGGAAGTGCTGGCGGGTGCCTCGTTCACCCAGCTCATCCGTCCGGGTGCGCCGGTTCTTTTCGGCACATTCGCCGCTTCGATCTCGATGCAGTCGGGTGCGCCGACCTTCGGTACGCCGGAGCCGGCGCTGGTGTCCTATGGGGCCGCACAGCTCGCGCGACGCATGGGTCTGCCCTTCCGTACCGGCGGCTCGCTCTGTGCGTCTAAGGTTCCGGATGCGCAGGCAGCCCACGAGAGTGCGAATACGCTCAACATGACGCTGCTCGCCGGTGCGAACTTCGTCCTGCACGCAGCCGGCTGGCTCGAGGGTGGTCTGGCCGCCTGCTACGAGAAGTTCATGATCGACCAGGATCAGCTCGGCATGATGCAGAAGATGGCGCAAGGCGTCGATCTGACCGAAGACGGGCAGGCGATGGATGCTATTCGGGAAGTGGGACCGGGTGCGCACTATCTCGGCTGCGCTCACACGCAGGCGAATTTCCAGACGGCCTTCTATCGTTCTGCACTCGCCGACAACAATTCCTTCGAGCAGTGGGAAATCGAAGGTCGCAAGCGGATCGAGGATCGCGCCAATGCGCTGTGCCGCTCGTGGCTCGACAGTTACGAGGCGCCGGCGCTCGATCCTGACATCGACGAGGCCTTGCTGGCGTTCATCGCCAGCCGCAAGAACTCGATGCCCGACGCCTTCACCTGAAAGGGTCCCGTTGCCAGGGAGCAAGGCGGAGCCAGCAGGGTTGCCGACATGATCCAGGAGGAGGTCTGGCGACCCCATTACAAGATCGAGGGGCCGCGATGAGCGGCCCTTCATCCGTTGTGGCGGTACTCGATGCGCGGTTCGCCGAGCAGGGGCTTTCCTGTCGTGGTCTCGTTCAGTTCGGGGTGGCGGCCGAGGCGCCGATGCTGGGGGACGGCACGCCAGCCGCCGCCGTTGTGCTCATCGGCGTTGCGGGCGCAACGATGTGGCCGCATTTCGAGCGCTGGCGAATGGCGCAAGCCGATCACGGTGGTGCCGATCCGCTCGATCGCTGGTCGAAGATGGTGATCGATCAGGTCGCCAATGAAGTCGGGGCTGAAGCCCGTTATCCGTCAGAGGCGCCTTACCAACCCTTTCAGCGTTGGGCGATGCGAGCCGAAGGGCTGAAACCCTCGCCGCTCGGCATCCTGATCCATCCGCGATGCGGTCTCTGGCACAGTTATCGCGGGGCACTGCTGTTCCGGACCTGGGACGAGGCCCAAGAGGAGCAGGCTGTGACAGCACTGCATCCCTGCGAGACCTGTGTCGAAAAGCCCTGTCTGACGGCGTGCCCTGCCGGCGCGATCTCGCTGGATGGGTTCGATGTCGCGGCGTGCCGCGCGCATCTGGCGACGCCGCAAGGGCAGGGCGGTTGCATGGTGTCAGGCTGTCTCGCCCGCAATGCCTGTCCGATCGGGGTCGGGTATCGCTATCCGGATTCTCAGCTGCGCTTTCACATGCAGGCGCTGATGTTGCCGGGTTGACGGGTCTGGCCCGGTCTTCGGAATTTTCGCGGGAGCGGCCTTCACATTGCCGGGATTAGCGGCCAAGAAGCGCGCTCACGAACAAGGGGCCTGCGTGCGAAAATTTCTCTCCATTCTAGGTCTGCTGATCGGCTCGACCCTGCCGTCGCTGGCGCAGGCCGCCTGCGCGGACGTCATCGACGGGGATGCCCGTTATCTCGCCTGCCGATTCGATCCGGGTCGGGAGGACATACGGCTGCATCTGTCCGGGCCCGACGGCAAAGCCTATGGCGGCTTCGCGAAACTCCGGCGCCAACTCTGGGCCGAACGGCGCGTCCTGACATTTGCGATGAATGCCGGCATGTATCACAACGACCTATCGCCGGTCGGCTATTTCGCCGAATATGGCAAGGTGCTGAAACCGGCTGTTACCGGTGGTGGATGGGGGAATTTTCACCTGCTGCCGAACGGTGTTTTCCTGATGACGGATGGCAAGGCGTCGGTGATGGAGACGAAGGCCTTCGTCGCCAGTGGATTGACGCCTGACTTCGGCACCCAGTCCGGACCGATGCTGGTCATTGACGGAGAACTGCATCCGCGTTTCCTGGCTGATAGCGACAGCTTCAAGATCCGCAACGGCGTCGGCGTCGATGCCGAGGGGCACGTGCACATGGTGGTGTCGCGGGTGCCGGTCCGGTTTTACGACTTCGCCCGACTGTTTCGCGACAGGCTCGGTTGCGCCAACGCACTCTATCTCGACGGCACGATTTCGAGCGTGTTCATCGCCGAAGAGAAGCGGATGGACCGGCTCTTTCCGATGGGGCCGATCCTTTCGGTCAGCATGCCGATCCCGCAGTGAGACGGTCGTCAGACCGCCGCTTTGGGATAGGCGCGCTCGAGTCCGCCGGAACGGTTGAGGCCGGTGCGGAAGGCAGCGAAAGCCGGATGCTGGCTGGAGCGAGCGGCTTCCATCAGGCGGATCTGCAGGCGCGCCGGGGCATGCTCACCGATCCACTCGCCATTGCGCTCCAGCTTCAGGGAGTTCAAGAATTTCCCTTCGGAGGCGATGTCGAGATAGAGATAAAGGCCGTCGAGCAAGGCATCGTCCTGGGCCGGGTTCTCGAACAGGAGCTTCAGGAAAGCCTGGTCGGGCTCCTGCATCGAGGCGATCTTGGCGGCGACGGTGTCGCGGTCCGGAAAGGCGGACATGGGCTTACTCCCTCTGCTGGTCAAACTACTCATGCACGCATAGCCGGGCCAAGCGTCCATTAGATCAAGCTACAGCATGCCAAGTTTGCCCCAAGCTGGTCCCGTAGTTCCGGACCGGCCGTCACTCGTGGCGGAGTGCGTCGATCGGGTTCATCTGCGCGGCGCGGCGGGCGGGGAAATAGCCGAAGACCATGCCGATTGCGGCAGAAAAGGCGAAGGCGAGCAGGATGATCGAGGGGCTCGCGACAAAGGGCACGGACATCAGCGTGACGGCCGTATAGGCGATGGCGAGGCCAAGCGCGATGCCGACCACGCCGCCGAAGACGGAGAGCGTCACCGCTTCGACGAGAAACTGCATCAGCACCTGGCGCTCCACGGCGCCGATCGCCAGCCGGATTCCGATCTCGCGGGTGCGCTCGGTGACCGAGACCAGCATGATGTTCATGATGCCGATGCCACCGACGAGCAGGGAGACTGCGGCGACCGCGCCGAGCAGGCCCGTCATCAGGGTCGTGGTGCCGGTGAGTGTCGCTGCCATCTGGGTCATGTCGTTGACGGTGAAATCATCGTCGCGACCCGCAATAATCTTGCGGCGCTCGCGCAGCAGTCGTTCCACATCCGCCTGGACCTTTGCCGTGGATACGCCGTCTTCGGCCGAGAGCATGATGCTGGAAATATCCGTCGAGCCGCCGATGCGGCGCTGGAAGACCTTGAGCGGCATCATCACGACATCGTCCTGGTCGCTGCCCATGCCGCTCTGGCCCTTCTTGTCGAGAAGGCCGATCACCTGGCAGGCGACATTGCCGACGCGGATGGTCTGGTCGACGGCAGGGGTCGAGCCGAACAGCCTGGAACGCACAGTCTCGCCGATCAGACAGACGGCCTGTCCGCCGCGCTCTTCCGATGGCAGAAAACTGCGGCCGGAGGCGAGTTCCCAGTTCTGGGCCACGAGATAATCGTTACCCGAACCGATGATCGTCGTTTGCCGGCTCTGGCCGCTGAAGACCACCGTCTGGCTGGACTGGTTGATGGCGGCCACGGCGCGCAGGCCCGGGATCTGCTCGCGGATTGCGTCAAGGTCGCGGATGGTGAACTTCTTGGCATCGGTCGCGGCGCGGCCGGGGCCGAACTGGCCGGGGCGGACGAAGAGAAGATTGGTGCCGAGCTTGGAGATTTCCGTCGTCACCTGAGCCGTCGTGCCATTGCCGATGGTCACCATGGCGATGACGGCGGCGACACCGATGACGACGCCAAGCACAGTGAGGAAGGAGCGCAGGAGATTGCGGCGGATGGCGCGGAGCGCGAGCTTCAGGGTTTCACCGAACATCGGCCGTCTCCTTCGCGGTCAGGCTGTCGGACTGGATGTGGCCATCGACGAAACGCAATGTGCGCTTGGCATAGGCTGCAATATCGTCTTCGTGGGTGACCATGATGACCGTGATCCCATGGTCGCGGTTGAGGCCGGTGATCAGTTCCATGATCTCGCGGCTGGTCTTCGTGTCGAGATTGCCGGTCGGCTCGTCGGCCAGGAGCACGGAAGGGCTGGTGACGATCGCCCGGGCAATGGCAACGCGTTGCTGCTGGCCGCCGGAGAGTTCCTGGGTCGTGTGGTTTTCACGGCCGGCGAGACCCACCTGCGACAGCGCGGTCAAGGCGCGGGTTCGCCGTTCACGGGCATCCATGCCACGATAGACCAGGGGCAGCTCGACATTTTCGACGGCCGAGGTGCGGGCGAGGAGGTTGAAACCCTGAAAGACGAAGCCGAGCATGTGACGACGAAGCAACGTATATTGCGCGCGGTCGAAGCCCGTGGTGTCGATGCCCTGAAAGAGGTACTGGCCGGAGGTCGGCACATCCAGGCAGCCGAGGATGTTCATGGCCGTCGATTTGCCGGAGCCGGACGGGCCCATGATCGCGACGAATTCATGCCGATCGATCGTCAGGTCGACCCGGTCCAGCGCGCGGATGGTCGCTTCGCCGCGGCCGTAGACGCGGGAGATCTGGCGAAACTCGATGAGTGGGGCCACTGCCATCCTGTGCCTCAACCGTTTCGAACCGTTTGATCGGTGATCACCCGGTCGCCTTCCTTCACATCGCCCGTGACGATCACCGTATTCTGCCCGTCGGAAGAACCGATCTCGATGTTGACGGCGACCGGCTGGCCATCGCGCAACAGCCAGATGGTGCGTTCGCTGCCCCTCGGCTCCGGCGCGCTGGCGGGCGCCATGCGGGGCGGGCGAAACAGGCTGAAGACGCCGCTGCCACCTTCGGAGGTCTCGGTCTGCGTGGCCGGGGGCGAGTAGCGCAGGGCGGCATTGGGGATCAGCAGGCCGTTCTCGACCGACTGAACGACGATATCGGCCGTCGCCGTCATGCCCTGGCGCAACAGCAATTCGTCATTGGCGACCGACAGGATGCCCTTGTAGGTGACGACGTCGTTCACCGTTTCGGCCGCATAGCGGATCGAGGTGATCTCGGCCGGAAAGCGCTGTTCGGGGAAGGCGTCGACCGTGAAGGTGGCGGCCTGGCCGACGGCGACCTGGCCGACATCCGCCTCGTCGATCGAGACTTGCAGCTCCATCTCCCGGAGATCGCCGGCGATGGTGAAGAGTGTGGGTGCCTCCAGCGAGGCTGCCACCGTTGCGCCGGGATCGACATTGCGCGACAGAACGATTCCGTCGATCGGCGAGGCGATGGTTGCCTTCGAAAGCGACAGCTTTGCCTGCTCGAGCGCGGCTTCTGCCGCAATGACATCGGCTTCGGCGCTTTCGCGGGCGGCGGATGCTGCCTGATAGGTGAACTCGGCGGTGTCCAGATCCTGCTGGGTGGAGACGCGGCTGGAGACGAGCGCCGTCAGCCGGTCGAGCCTGGACTTGGCGGATTGCTCGTCGGCGCGGGCTTTCGACACGGCGGCGCGGGAGGAGGCGAGCGCCGCCTCCTTGGCTTTCAGATCGGCATTCAGCTTGTCGGTGTCGAGGCGGGCGAGAACGTCGCCCTTCTTCACCTCGCTGTTGTAGTCGACGAGTACCTCCCGCACGGTGCCCGATTGTTCCGAGGACACGTCGACCTGGACGGTGGGTTCGACCGATCCGGTGGCGGTGACAATGACAGTCAGATTGCCAGGTTTCAGCTCCGACGTCGTATAGCTCACCGTCGTGCCGCCGGCCGACCAGAGATAGGCGCCGTAGCCGAGACCAGCAAGCGCGACGAGGACAAGAAGCCGCAGACCCCAGCGTCGCTTTGGCCGTGCGGCATTGGCCAGGAGCGCTTTCAGCTCCTCGGCTTCGGCCGAGTTCTCCGGTTTTACGTCGTCGCTCACGTCTGCTCCCTCACACTGCATTTTCATCATGCCGGGACCATGGCCCAAGCCCGGGCCGTCGCCCTTGATCGGGGTCAAGCGGCACAATGGTTCCCTTGGCTATGCAGATAGACTTTCGCGGCGGAAAGGACAGTGAAACATTGGTAAGGTTGGGGGGAGGGAAAGGACCAAAGCCGCAGATACCTGGCAGTGCGACGGCATGAAATGGGATCATTGGCCGTGACCGTTTGGACAGAATAGGCATAACCCCTTTTCCGACTAACGCGATTTGAAAGGTAGCTGGGTCTTATTGCTCAACTTTGACTGCATCAGCTAGTCGCGAGAACCATATCAGAAAGCGTCGAACTGAAGTGCGATTGAAATCACGCCACCAACAAAACATACGTACGACATCAAGACCAGAATCAATCCGGCGAACATCCACTTGTTCGAAGTTTCAATGTGCTGCTGGTTAGATTCGTCGTCGGCCTTGTCTACGTATCGGGCCGACACAAACGCTATCGCCCAGACCAAAGCTGCAAGAAAGACTCCGCCTGCCCACGCGAGCATGCCGACTGTGAACTTGTCGAGAAGCTCCAAGGGATACAGATCAGCGAATTGGCTGAGGCAGGCCACAGCTGCACCGCCGTTTAGAATGAAACCGGCATTGATACCGCTTTGAGCGTAAGCCTGCGAGATTTCTCTGTAGTCTGCCATCTCGCTCCTTCGGAGCCCTGAGTAATCCCGCCTTTATGCCTACATGGTCTCTCGGCACAAATTCTTGACTGATACTGAGTGTTTTGTGGTGAGAGCGCAGGGGTTCGAACCCTGGACCTACTGATTAAAAGTCAGTTGCTCTACCGGCTGAGCTACGCTCTCCCGTGCGGTTTTGCGCCGCCTCAAGAAGTGCGCGGAACATAGGCAGGTGACCCCGGTCGGTCAACCGCAAAAATGCAGTTTCGGCAGCAAAATTCAGTCCTGTTGTCGCAGGCTACGCAATGGTGATTGGCAAGCACGGGGTTACGGGATTAGGAAGGGCCGGTTCGGGTTCCGGAGTTCACAGTGTCGATTGCCGATATTTCCTTTTTCAGCGCGCTTCTGGCCGGAGCCCTGTCGTTCCTTTCGCCCTGCGTGCTGCCGCTGGTTCCGCCCTATCTCTGCTATATGGCCGGTATTTCGGTCGATCAGTTCCGCGACGGAGCCCAAGCTGAAAATGCAGCCGCCCGCCGGACGGTGATGTTGACCGCGCTTGTGTTCACGCTCGGTTTTGCCACCGTCTTCGTGGCGCTCGGCGCCGGTGCCTCGACGATTGGCGGGCTTTTGCGCCAGCACATGGATCTCTTGTCCAAGATCGGCGGCGTGATCATCATCATTATGGGTCTGAATTTCCTCGGCGTCTTCCGCCTCGGGCTTCTGTCTTCGGAATATCGATTCGCAGGCGGCGGAAAGCCCGCAACGCTTTCGGGCGCCTATGTGATGGGTCTGGCTTTCGCCTTTGGTTGGACGCCCTGCATCGGCCCGGTGTTGGGCGCCATCCTCGGGGTGGCGGCCTCGAAGGAGACGGTCGGGGATGGTGCGCTGCTGCTGGCGATCTATTCGCTTGGGCTTGCTGTGCCCTTCTGGATCGCGGCCGGCTTCTCGGGCGCCTTCATGCGGTTCCTGACGCGCTTCCGCCGGCATCTGGGCGTGGTGGAGAAAGCCATGGGCGGGCTGCTCGTTCTGACAGGGCTCGCCTTCATCTTCGGTTACGTCTCCGACATGGCGATCTGGTTTCAGCAGACCTTTCCAATCCTGTCGCAAATCGGCTAAGTCCCGTTTGAACGCATTATCGCGTTCGGGGGGAAGTGAGCCATGGCGGATATCATCGCGCTGGTCTTGCCGTTTTTCGGCCTGATCCTGATCGGTTACGTGTCGGGAAAGCTTGGCGACCATTCCGCCCAGGCGCTCGGCTGGCTCAACTTCTTCGTTATTTACGTCACGCTGCCGGCGCTGTTCTTCAAGCTCGTCTCGCGCACGCCGATCGAACAGCTGACGCGCATCGACTTCATCGCGGCCTGCCTTGCGGCCACCTATTCGATCTTTGTCCTGGTCTTCGTGATCGGCCGCTATGTTCGCGGTAACAACATCGCTGAATCGACCGTCCAGGCGCTTGCCGGCGCTTATGGCAACATCGGTTATATGGGGCCGGGCCTGGCGCTGCTCGCCTTCGGTGAAAAGGCTGCCGTTCCGGTCGCGCTGGTGTTCTGCTTCGAAAACGCTGTCCATTTCATGGTTGCCCCGGCCATGATGGCCTTTGCCGGTGGCGACAAGCGGCCGCCGGCGCAACTGGCGCTCGATGTGGCCAGGAAGATCCTGACGCATCCGTTCATTATCGCGACACTCGTTGGTTTCGTCGCTGCCGCCTTTGCCTTCGAGCCGCCGCTCGCGCTGCAACGGCTGATCGACTACCTGGCCCAGGCAGCGGCGCCTTGCGCTCTCTTTGCCATGGGCGTGACGCTTGCGCTGCGGCCGCTCAAGCGCATTCCCGCCGAGATCGGCTACATCGTGCCGATCAAGCTCGTTCTGCATCCGATCCTGGTTTATGTCGTCCTGAGTTTCGTCGGAAACTTCGACCCGCTGTGGGTCTATACGGCGGTGCTGCTCGCCTCGCTGCCGACGGCGACCAATGTCTTCGTCATCGGCCAGCAATACGGGGTTTGGCAGGAGAGGGCATCTGCCACAATCCTGATCACCACTGTCATTTCGGTGTTCTCGGTGTCGGCGCTCTTGTTTGCCATCACCCAGGGTTATCTACCGGCGGACCTTTTCCCGTAACAATGACGGCAGGTTCCTCAGTCCACGCCCTGGCGCGACGCCTTCCTGCATGACGAGATTGCGCAGTGGGGCAACGCTTGCCAGCACCTGGAGGCCGGCAGCGCGCATCATCTGGACGGGCAGCAGGCCCGAGAGCAGCGATCGGTTGAGAAGATCGACGCTTGCCGTGCGGCTTGCAATATCGAGGCGTCGCTTGCGGTCGAAGCGGTCGCCCGCGTCCGCCGCAATCGGCGAAGAGCTGGGGTCGAGCAGAATGTCTTCCAGGGCTGCGATGTCGCGCAGGCTGAGGTTCAGGCCCTGGGCGCCGATCGGCGGGAAGGCATGGCCGGCTTCGCCGATGAAGGCGGCGCGGCCCTTGCCGTACTGACGGGCCGTCATGCCCGACAGCGGCCAGGCCTGGACGCCGTCCTCCACCTGGACCTTGCCCAACATGGACTGCATGCGTGCCTCGACTTCGGCCGAGAGCTGATCGGGTGACAGCGAGATCATCCTGTCGGCTTCCTGTGGGGGCAGGACCCAGACGAGGCTCGAACGCAGGCCGGGCAGGGGGACCTGGGTGAAGGGGCCCGATTCGGTGTGGAACTCTGTCGAGATGTTCTGGTGCGGCAGACTGTGGATGAAGTTCATCACCACGGCTGTCTGCGGGTAGGACCAAGTCTTGACGCCGACGCTTGCACTTTGGCGCGTCTTGGAGCGGCGACCATCGGCACCAATCGCAAAGCCGGCGGTGATTGCCTCTTCGCACTGGATGCCGATGGTGACTGCATCCGCGCCGATATGGATGCTCTCGGCGGACGAGGCGCGGCGGGTGATCAGCGGTTCGCTTGCTACCGCCTTTGCCAGCGTTTCGAGCAGCGCGGAATTCGGGATGTTGTAACCGAAGGCGTCGAGCCCGATTTCCGCACTCCGGAATGCGACCGTCGGCGCCCGCAGGAGCCGCCGCGTGCCGTCGATGATCTGCATGACGGTGAGGGCGGCTGCTGTTTCCTTCAGATCCTGCCAGAGGCCGAGGCGTTCGATCATGGCCAGCGACTGATCCATGAGCGCGGTGGTCCGCCTGTCAGAGCCGTCCGGCTGCGGGCCGACAAGAACGACACGGCGACCGCCACGGGCCATGGCGAGGGCGGCAATCTGTCCGGCGGGGCCGGCGCCAATCACGGCAATGTCGAATTCGTGGCTCATGGTGAAGGTCCCAATTGGCATGTTGTGACGCTATTTAGAGCCGCCGCACGGTAAAATCCATGGGCCGAAATGGCGCATGTGCCAAGCGGGTTCCGGGCGAAATCCGGGCATAGACCGCCACTTGTGTTGCAATGCGCGTCATTTCGTCCGATACCGTTTCCTCCGAAGTGCCGCCGACTGGAGCAGGGATGAAGATCTTCAATTACAAGCGTGTGCCCTATGCCGAGATCCGTGCCTTTTCGGTTCATATGCTCACCGCTTCCGGATCCTTCCTCGCCTTTCTCGGTGTCGTTGCGGCAGCGGAACACCGCTTCGTCGACATGTTCTGGTGGCTGGGGCTTGCGCTGCTCGTGGACGGTATCGACGGTCCCATCGCCCGCAAGATGCGCGTCAAGGAAGTCCTGCCGAACTGGTCCGGCGATACGCTCGACAACATCATCGACTATGTCACCTATGTGCTTCTGCCGGCCTTTGCACTCTATCAGAGCGGCATGATCGGCGAGCCCTGGTCATTCGTTGCCGCCGGACTGATCGTGGTGTCGAGCGCCATCTATTATGCCGACATGGGCATGAAGACGGACGAATACTTCTTTTCCGGCTTCCCCGTCGTCTGGAACATGCTGATCTTCACCCTGTTCGTGATCGACGCGAGCGCAACCACGGCCTTAGTCGCGGTGCTGGCATCGGTCGTGCTCACCTTCTTGCCGATCAACTTCCTGCACCCCGTGCGCGTCCAGCGCCTGCGGCCATTCAACATGGCCGTGTTTCTGCTCTGGTGCGCCTTTGGTGGCTACGCCCTTCTGCTGCATTTCGAATCGCCGCAATGGGTTGTCATTGGCATGATTGTCTCCGGACTCTACCTTTACGTGATCGGTGGCGTGATGCAGCTTTTCCCCGGTCTTGGTCGCCGGGGCTGACGCCCTCCTGACGCAGCTGGGCAAAACCAAAAAAAACTTTTGCCTATATATTGTGCGCTGCCGCAAACCGGTTATGAATTGAGCGATGGACCGGGCGCAAGACCTGGCCGATGCGCATGAGAGTGCAAGGGGGACCTGTGCCGCAACAACCGCCCGAGGGCGAAAAGCCGCTTTTGACCGTGCGGGGGCTGACGAAGCTGTTCGGCAGCTTCAAGGCCTGCGACGAGATCGACCTCGACATTGGCCATGGCGAGATCCACGCTCTACTCGGCGAGAACGGTGCCGGCAAATCGACCCTCGTCAAAATGCTGTTCGGCATTCTCGCGCCGTCCGCCGGCACGATCGGATGGGAGGGGCAAGACCAGGTCATCCCCAATCCTGCCGCAGCCCGGCGTCTCGGCATCGGCATGGTCTTCCAGCATTTTTCGCTTTTCGAAGCGCTGACGGTCGCCGAAAACATCGCGCTGTCGCTCGACGAAAAAATCTCGATCTCCGAGCTTTCCAAGAAGGCGGCCGAGCTTTCCGTCGCCTATGGACTGCCGCTCGATCCGAATGCCCATGTCGCCGATCTCTCGGTCGGTGAGCGCCAGCGCATCGAGATCGTCCGCGCGCTCCTCCAGAACCCCAAACTGATCATCCTCGACGAGCCGACCTCGGTGCTGACGCCGCAGGAAGCCGACAAGCTGTTCGAGACCCTGTTCAAGCTGAAGGCGGAGGGGCGTTCGGTCCTCTACATCAGCCATCGCCTTGAGGAAGTGCAGCGCATCTGCGATCGCGCCACCGTGCTCCGTCACGGCAAGGTGACGGGCGCCTGCGACCCGCGACAGGAAACGCCGGCTTCGCTTGCCCGCATGATGGTGGGCGCCGATGTCGCCGGTGTTGAGAAGGTCGAGCCGCCCACGGATGGTGCCGTACAATTGCAGGTGAGCGCTCTCTCGGTCAGTGCTCGGACACCGTTTGCCATGGCGCTCAAAAATGTGTCGATGACCGTCAAGGCCGGCGAGATCCTTGCCATTGCCGGGGTCGCCGGCAACGGTCAGAGCGAACTCTTCGATGCGCTTTCCGGCGAGTATGTGGTGCCCAATCCCGAAGCAATCCGCCTGCGCGGCAAGCCCGTCGGTCGCCTCGGGATCAACGAACGCCGGCTGCTCGGTGCCGGCTTCGTGCCGGAAGAGCGCCACGGCCATGCGGCGATCCCCGCGATGAGCCTGTCGGAAAACCTCTTTCTGTCGCGCAATGCATCCGACCGTTCGGCCTATCTCGCGGGCGGCAAGATCGGCCTTATACGCCATGGCCTGGTGCAGCAGGCGGCGCGCCGCATCTCCGAGATGATGGATGTGCGCAAGAGCGGTGAGGATCCAGCAGCCGGTTCACTCTCGGGTGGCAATCTGCAGAAATTCATCGTCGGTCGTGAACTCGACCGCCAGCCTTCTGTTCTGGTCGTCAACCAGCCCACCTGGGGTGTCGATGCAGGCGCTGCAAGCCGCATTCGCCAGGCGCTCGTCGATCTCGCCAAGTCGGGCTCGGCTGTCGTCGTCATCAGCCAGGATCTCGACGAGATTTTCGAAGTGGCAACCTCGATTGCCGCCATTTCGGAAGGCAAGCTGTCCGACGCCTATCCCGCCTCGACCATGACCCGCGAACGCATCGGTATCCTGATGGGTGGCGTCCATGGCCTGACCACTGCCCCGGAGGCGGCCCATGCGCATTGAACTTGAACGCCGGTCGCGTCAGTCCAGCCTGTTTGCCATCGTCTCGCCTCTACTGGCGCTGGCGCTAACCGTCTTCTTCGGCGGCATCATGTTTGCGATGCTTGGCAAGGACCCGGTCTCGGCACTCTTCAGCTTCTTCATCGAGCCGCTGCTCGAGGTCTGGTCGCTGCACGAGCTTGCGGTGAAGGCCGCGCCCCTGATCCTGATCGGTGTCGGCCTGTCGGTCTGTTATCGCTCGAACAACTGGAATATCGGCGCCGAAGGGCAGTTCATCGTCGGGGCCATCGTCGGCTCGATCCTGCCGATCACATTCTACGAATGGAACTCGCCGCTGCTTCTGCCGCTGATGATCATCATGGGCGCGCTCGGCGGGGCTGCCTATGCCGCGATCCCGGCGCTGTTGAAGACCCGCTTCAACACGAATGAAATCCTGACCAGCCTGATGCTGGTCTATATCGCGCAGTTGCTCCTCGACTGGCTGACCCGCGGCATCTGGAAGGACCCGGCCGGCTATAATTTCCCGCAGTCGCGTTCCTTCGTCTCGGAGGCCGTATTGCCGGAAATCCTGTCGTCGGGCCGCGCCCATCTCGGCATCATCTTTGCGCTGGTTGCAGCCGTCGCCGTCTGGTTCATGATGCGCTACACGCTGAAGGGCTTTCAGGTCGTGGTGCTCGGGCAATCGGAACGGGCAGGGCGCTTTGCCGGCTTCTCCTCGCGCAAGATGGTCTGGTTCTCGATGATGTTTTCCGGCGCGCTGGCAGGTCTTGCCGGGATTTCGGAAGTATCTGGCTCGATCGGTCACCTACAGCCGACGATTTCACCGGGCTACGGCTTTACAGCGATCATCGTTGCCTTTCTCGGCCGTCTCAATCCGCTCGGCATCATCGCCTCTGGCTTCGTGCTGGCGCTGACCTATCTGGGCGGCGAGGGCGCGCAACTGTCGATCGGTGTTTCGGACAAGGTGACCCGCGTCTTCCAGGGGCTCTTGCTGTTCTTCGTGCTCTCCTGTGACACGCTCATTCTCTACAAGGTGCGGATCGTCTTCGACCGTGCCCGCAATGCCGCGACGAAGGGGGCCTGATCATGTTCGAGGCCATCCTTCTCACCATCATCACCGCCTCGACACCGCTGGTGATCGCCGCCATGGGCGAACTCGTGGCCGAGCGTTCAGGCGTGCTGAACCTCGGCGTCGAAGGCATGATGATCATCGGCGCGGTCTGCGCCTTCATTGCGACCAACATGACCGGCTCGCCCTATATCGGCGTTCTCGCGGGAATCGCGACCGGCGCGATCTTTTCGCTGTTGTTCGGGTTCCTGACGCTCACGCTGGTCGCCAATCAGGTGGCGACAGGTTTGGCGCTCACCATTCTCGGTCTCGGTGTTTCCGGCATGGTCGGCGAAAGCGTCGTCGGTGTTCCCGGCGTGAAGATGCAGCCGATCGTCATTCCGCTCTTGTCCGACCTGCCACTGATTGGCCGCGTCCTGTTCGCTCAGGACATCTTCTTCTACATGTCGATCGCACTGGTCGCCGGGGTGAACTGGTATCTGTTCAAGAGCCGCTCGGGCCTCAAACTGCGCGCCATCGGCGACAGCCATGGCTCGGCCCATACGCTCGGACTTCCCGTAATCCGGACACGCTATCTGGCGGTGATGTTCGGCGGCGCCTGTGCCGGTCTTGCCGGTGCGCAGCTGTCGCTCGTCTATACGCCGCAATGGGTCGAGAACATGTCCGCCGGCCGCGGCTGGATCGCGCTCGCCCTCGTCGTCTTCGCCGCCTGGCGTCCCTGGCGGGTGCTTGCCGGCGGCTATCTCTTCGGCGCCGTCACCATCGGGCAGCTGCATGCGCAGGCCCTTGGCATCGGCCTGCCCTCGCAGTTTCTGTCCGCGCTGCCCTATGCGGCGACCATTGTCGTGCTGATCATAATCTCCCATAATCGCCGCACGACGCTGATCAACACGCCGGCCTGCCTCGGCAAGCCGTTCGTGCCGGATAGATAATCAAAACAAAAGCTTCAACCTAACCAGACAGGGGTACACCATGAAGACTATCCTCCTCGCGCTTGCCGCTTCGGCCGCCGCCATCGTTGGCGTCGCGGCACCCGCCGCTGCCCAGGACAAGACGAAGGTCTGCTTCGTCCATGTCGGCTCGAAGACCGACGGCGGCTGGACCCAGGCGCACGATATCGGCCGCCAGCAGCTGCAGGAGCATTTCGGCGACAAGATCGAAACGCCTTACCTCGAAAACGTTCCGGAAGGCCCGGATGCCGAGCGCGCCATCGAGCGCATGGCCCGTTCCGGCTGCGCCCTGGTCTTCACGACCTCCTTCGGCTTCATGGATGCGACCCTCAAGGTTGCCGAGAAGTTTCCGGACGTGAAGTTCGAGCATGCAACCGGCTACAAGACGGCAGACAATGTCGCGACCTACAATTCGCGCTTCTATGAAGGCCGCTTCATCAACGGTCAGATCGCCGGCAAGATGTCGAAGACCGGCGTTGCCGGTTACATCGCCTCCTTCCCGATCCCGGAAGTCGTCGCCGGCATCAACGCCTTCCTGCACGGCGCCCGCACGGTGAACCCCGAGTTCAAGCTGAAGGTCATCTGGGTCAACACCTGGTTCGACCCGGGCAAGGAAGCCGATGCCGCCAAGGCTCTGTTCGACCAGGGCGTTGACGTTCTGACCCAGCATACCGACACCACGGCTCCGATGCAGGTTGCCGAAGAGCGTGGCCTCAAGGCTTTCGGTCAGGCCTCCGACATGATCGCCGCCGGCCCGACTGCGCAGCTGAGCGCCATCGTCGACACCTGGGCGCCTTACTACATCAAGCGCACCCAGGCTGTGATCGACGGCACCTGGACTTCCGCCCAGACCTTCGACGGTCTTGTCGACGGCATTCTGTCGATGGCGCCCTACACCAACATGCCCGACGACGTGAAGGCCATGGCGATGGACACCGAAGCCAAGATCAAGTCCGGTGAACTCAAGCCCTTCACCGGCCCGATCAACAAGCAGGACGGTTCGGCCTGGTTGGCGGAAGGTGAGTCGGCTGATGACGGCACCATTCTCGGCATGAACTTCTACATCGAAGGTGTGGACGACAAGCTGCCGCAGTAAACTGCGAAGAACGCAAATGGAGAGAGCGCCTTAGGGCGCTCTCTCTTGTTTAGAGTTCCGAAAATTGCAGGAATACTCAGATAGCGCCTTCACCCGCATTTGCCTTTCGTATAACAAACCCAGCAGTAAGTCAGGGTGTGAGGCAGGATGCGGAAGGAAGATGTTCGGGAACTGAAGGTCGTTTCCAATCTTCGGACGAGCCACGCGAAGGTGGTCGAGCAACTCGGCCTTGCGATCGTCGGGGGGCGATTTGGCATAGGCGAAGCCTTGCCTGGGGATGCTGAACTGGAAGCCCAGTTCGATGTGTCGCGGTCCGTGCTTCGCGAGGCGATGAAGACCCTGACCGCCAAGGGTCTGGTGGTTGCCAAATCGCGTGTCGGCACACGGGTGACCGACCGCTGTCACTGGAACCTCGTCGATGAAGACGTGCTGCGATGGCATTTCCGAACCGGCGTCACCCACGAATTTATCGATCATCTCTATGATGTCCGCCTGGTGCTGGAGCCGGCATCGGCTGCCTTTGCGGCGCTGCGCGCTTCGCCCGAGGACTGTGCCGAATTGCGTCACTACGCCATGCAGCTTGGTTCCAACGAGCTCGACTGGCCAAGTCAGGTTGAGGCGGATCTGCGCTTCCATGTCCTTCTGACCGTCGTCGGGGCTAACCCATTTCTCGAAAGCATGGTGGGTTTCATCAAGGCCTCACTCGATGGTGCCTTCACCATGGCGTTCGATCCGCAGCTCGCTGGTCGCGGGGAGGCTATCACGGAGCTGCATCTGGCGATCGTTGATGCGATCGAGCAGCGTGATCCCGAGGCTGCGAAATCGGCCACCGAACGGGCGATCGAGCAGGGGCGTGCCGCAGCGTTGAAGGCGGTCGACAGTTCCCAGAAGCGCGGCTAGTTCTCGCAACACTTGCGGGCAGCACCCGCTGGTATTAGTGAGAAGCGCCATTCTCAGCTCGGAGCCATCCATGAACCGCACCTGTCTCGCCGTCGTCCTCGCTGCTGGTGACAGCACCCGCATGAAGTCGTCGATGTCGAAGGTGCTGCATCCGGTGGGTGGGCGTCCGATGATTGCCCATGTCATGGCATCGATTGCCGCCTCCGGCGTCTCGGAGTTCTCGCTGGTTCTCGGTCGCGATGCAGAAAAGGTTGAGAAAGCCGCGTCGATCGAGGGGCTTGCAGTCGAAGGCGTGTTGCAGACCGAGCGCCTTGGCACGGGGCATGCCGTTCTGATGGCCAAGGAGGCGATTGCCCGCGGTTATGACGAAATTCTCGTTGCCTATGGCGATGTTCCGCTGATCACTGCCGCACCGCTGAAAGCTGCGCGCGACGCACTCGCTAGCGGTGCTGACGTGGCCGTCATCGGTTTTCATACGGCCAATCCGACCGGCTATGGCCGCTTGCTGGTCGAAGATGGCGAGCTGGTCGCCATCCGCGAGGAAAAGGATGCGACCGAGGCCGAACGTGCCGTCACCTGGTGCAACAGCGGACTGATGGCGATCGATGGTAAGAAGGCGCTCGATCTGCTCTCCCGGATCGGCAACCAGAACGCCAAGGGTGAATACTACCTGACCGATCTCGTCGAGATCGCGCGGTCGCTTGGCGGCAAGGCAGTTGCTGTCGACGCGCCGGAAAGTGAACTCACCGGCTGCAACAATCGCGCCGAACTCGCTGTCATCGAGCGTCTCTGGCAGGAGCGCCGCCGTCATGAACTGATGGTTTCGGGCGTGACGATGATCGCACCGGAAACGGTGTTTGTGAGCCACGACACTGTCATCGGCCAGGATGCGCTGATCGAGCCCAATGTCGTCTTCGGGCCCGGCGTCACCGTTGAGGGCGGCGCTGTCATCCATGCCTTCTCGCATCTCGAAGGCGCCCACGTTTCCGCCGGTGCGACCGTCGGGCCCTTTGCTCGCCTGCGTCCCGGTGCAAATCTCGCCGAAGGTTCCAAGGTCGGCAATTTCTGCGAAGTGAAGAAGGCCGAGATCGGCCGTGGCGCCAAGGTCAATCACCTGACCTATATCGGCGACGCTGTCGTTGGCGCCGAGACCAATATCGGTGCCGGCACCATCACCTGCAATTATGACGGCGTGAACAAGCACGAGACGCATATCGGTGCCGGGGCCTTTATCGGCTCGAATTCGTCCCTCGTCGCCCCGGTGAAGATCGGCGATGGCGCGCTCATCGCGTCCGGCAGCGTCATCACCGAGGACGTGCCCGCCGATGCACTCGCCTTCGGCCGTGCTCGCCAGGAGGTGAAGCCGGGCCGCGCTGCTGTGATCCGCGAACGTAACCTCGCAATCAAGGCTGCGAAGAAGGCCGGCAAGTAATACGACCAGTTCAGACTTCACCGCTTGTTATGCTGCGTTGCATTACGAGACGAAACGCAATTTGACCTCACGCACAATTGCCTATTGCGATGAAACCGCTAGGAAAAGCCGCGTGGTTGATACGAAACGGAGAATTTCATGTGCGGCATCGTCGGCATCGTCGGTAACAAGCCCGTGGCGGAGCGTCTGGTGGATGCCCTGAAGCGGCTCGAATATCGCGGCTATGATTCCGCCGGTGTTGCCACCATCAACGACGGCAAGCTCGATCGCCGCCGCGCTGAAGGCAAGCTCTTCAATCTCGAGACGAAGCTTGCCGGCGATCCGCTTCCCGGATCCATCGGCATTGCTCACACCCGCTGGGCAACCCATGGCGTGCCGAACGAAACCAACGCCCATCCGCATTTCGTCGAAGGCGTCGCCGTCGTTCATAACGGCATCATCGAGAATTTTTCCGAGATCAAGGAAGAACTGGCGGCCGAAGGCGCCACCTTCACCACGCAGACTGATACGGAAGTCGTCGCGCAGTTGCTCGCCAAGTATCGCCGGCAGGGTCTCGGTCGCCGCGAGGCCATGCACGAGATGCTGCGCCATGTGACCGGCGCCTATGCGCTCGCCGTCATCTTTGAGGACGATCCGTCGACGATCATGGCGGCACGCTCCGGTCCGCCGCTTGCGATCGGTTTCGGCGACGGAGAGATGTTCCTTGGGTCCGATGCGATTGCGCTCTCGCCCTTCACCAACCGCATCGCCTATCTGCATGACGGCGACTGGGCGGTCATCGGCAAGCAGGACGCCCATATCTTCGACATCGACGGCAATCCGGTCGATCGTCCGGTGCAGATCTCCTCGGCCTCCGCCTACATGATCGACAAGGGCAATCATCGCCACTTCATGGAGAAGGAGATCTACGAACAGCCGGAGGTGATTTCTCACGCCCTGTCGCATTACGTCGACTTCGCCAATCACACTGTTCGGGACGCGGCAAACGAGATCGATTTCGCCAATCTGCGTGGCCTTGCCATCTCCGCCTGCGGCACCGCCTATCTTGCTGGCCTCGTCGGCAAATACTGGTTCGAGCGTTATGCCCGCCTGCCGGTCGAAATCGATGTCGCCTCGGAATTCCGCTACCGCGAAATGCCGCTGTCGAAGGATCAGGCGGCCCTTTTCATCTCGCAGTCCGGTGAAACGGCCGACACGCTCGCCTCGCTGCGCTACTGCCGTGACAACGGGCTGAAGATCGGCGCCGTGGTCAACGTCAAGGAATCGACGATCGCCCGCGAATCGGATGCCGTCTTCCCGATCCTCGCCGGCCCGGAAATCGGGGTCGCGTCGACCAAGGCCTTCACCTGCCAGCTGGCAGTCCTTGCCTCGCTGGCGCTCGCTGCCGGCCGTGCCCGTGGCACGATTGATCAGACAGAAGAAAAGCAGCTGGTGAAGAGCCTGGCTGAAATGCCGCGCATCATGAGCCAGGTGCTGAATGCGGTGCAGCCACAGATCGAGGCCCTGTCGCGCGACCTCTCGAAGTTCAAGGATGTGCTCTATCTCGGACGTGGCACCAGCTATCCGCTGGCGCTCGAAGGCGCACTGAAGCTCAAGGAAATCTCCTATATCCACGCCGAAGGTTATGCCGCCGGCGAGCTGAAGCATGGCCCGATCGCCCTGATCGACGAGAATATGCCTGTGATCGTCATTGCACCTTTCGACCGTTTCTTCGAGAAGACCGTGTCGAACATGCAGGAAGTGGCAGCCCGCGGCGGCAAGATCATCTTCATCACCGACGAGAAGGGCGCTGCCGCCTCGAAGCTTGAGACCATGGCCACCATTGTGCTGCCCGTGGTCGCCGAGATCGTCTCGCCAATGATCTACTCGATCCCGATCCAGCTGCTCGCCTATCACACGGCGGTCTTCATGGGCACCGACGTCGACCAGCCGCGCAATCTCGCCAAGTCCGTCACGGTCGAGTGATCCCGGATCGGGGCAGTCCGCTGCCCCAATTCTTGCTCTTGCGCCATAGGTGTCACTCCGGCATTGTCCGCAGCGTTACGGCACTGCACAATGACGGTGGGCATGACCGAAGGTTCTGACAGGATTTCGATGGCGACGCGGCTCAGGAACAACTTCCTGACCGGTCTGATTATCTGCGCGCCGATGGCGATCACCATCTACCTGACCTGGACCTTCATCCACTGGGCAGACAGCTGGGTGAAACCCTATCTGCCGGATCGCTATAACCCTGAGGCCTATCTGAAATTTGCCGTTCCCGGCACCGGGCTTCTCATCGCCATTCTCTTCATCACGCTTGTCGGTTTCCTCGGGCGAAACCTGATCGGTCGCTCGATCGTCTCCTACAGCGAAAATATCCTCAACCGGATGCCGCTGGTGCGCACCGTCTACAAAAGCACCAAGCAGATCTTCGAGACCGTGCTGAAGGAGCAGGGCAACTCTTTCAAGAAGGTCGGCCTGATCGAATTTCCGCGCGCGGGGACCTGGGCGTTGGTCTTCGTCTCGACGGACGCGAAGGGCGAGATTGCTGCGAAGCTCAATCAGGACGGCGAGGAGATGGTGGCGGTCTTCCTCGCGCCGACCCCGGTGCCAACCGCCGGCTTTCTGATGTTCGTGCCGCGCAGCAAGCTGATGCTGCTCGACATGAGCCCGGAAGAGGGGGTGAAGCTCTTGATCTCGGCCGGTCTTGTCACGCCGGAGTATAAGCCGACCGTCGCGGACGCCATGGCGGCGTTTCAGGATCTCGCGGCTGACGATCCGGTCGAGCCGCCCAAGCGTGCCGGCCGTTCCTAAATACGTCTTTCCTCACCCCGCATGCAGGAAGCGGATCGCTTCGTCTCGGCGGTGGAGATACAGCAGTGTTCTGACAGCTTCTCCCCGCTCCGAAGTGAGTTCCGGGTCTCGATCCAGCAGATAGGCAGCATCCTTGCGGGCGATCTCCAGCAGGTCGCCATGATGTTCGAGGCTGGCAATCTTGAAGCCTGGCGTGCCCGACTGGCGGGTCCCCAAAAGCTCGCCTTCACCGCGCAGCTTCAGGTCCTCTTCGGCAATCAGGAAGCCATCCTCCGAATCGCGCAGGATCGACAACCGCGCCTTGCCGGTTTCCCCGAGCGGGCCCTTGTAGAGCAGGATGCAGCTCGACGCCTCATCGCCGCGGCCCACGCGACCGCGCAGCTGATGCAGCTGGGCAAGGCCAAAGCGCTCGGCATGTTCGATGACCATGATCGTCGCATCGGGCACATCGACACCGACCTCGACCACTGTGGTGGCCACCAGCAGCCGCGTCTCGCCGTTTTTGAAGGCAAGCATGGCAGCGTCCTTCTCCGGCCCCGCCATGCGCCCATGCACCAGCCCGATCGGCGCCTTGATAAACTGCGCCAGCACCGCTTGCCGCTCCTCGGCCGACATCAGCTCGCTTTCTTCGGTTTCCTCGACCAGCGGGCAGATCCAGTAGGCCTTCTTGCCTTCCGCGATTGCCGCCCGCAGACGCTCGATGACATCGGGTACGCGCTCGGTCGGTACTGTCACCGTCTGGATCGGCTTGCGGCCAGCGGGCTTTTCCGTGAGCTTGGAGACGTCCATGTCGCCGAAGGCGGCGAGCACCAGCGTGCGCGGGATGGGTGTTGCAGTCATGACCAGCATATGCGGCGAGATACCCTTGGAGGTCAGTCGCAGACGCTGATGCACGCCGAAGCGATGTTGTTCGTCGACCACGGCGAGTGTCAGGTTCTTGTAGACAACGGCGTCCTGGAAGAGCGCATGGGTTCCGATAACGATCTGTGCTTCGCCGGATGCAATCCGCTCCAGGATCGCCTCGCGCTCCTTGCCCTTGGTGCGGCCGGTCAGCACCTCGATCCGGAGGCCAGCCGGCGCGCCGAGCTTGGCAAGGGTCGCATGATGCTGGCGCGCCAGGATTTCCGTCGGTGCCATCAGCACGGCTTGTCCGCCGGCCTCGACGGCGGCTGCCATCGCGAACAACGCCACAAGCGTCTTGCCGGCGCCGACGTCGCCTTGCACCAGGCGCAGCATACGCTGGTCGGAGGCCATGTCCTTCAAGATATCGTCGATCGCCGCCAGCTGGCTGTTGGTCGGCGTGAAGGGCAGGGTGGCGCGGATCTTGTCGCTGATCTCGCCCGTCGGCTTGATCGGCGTGCCCGGCACCCGGCGCAGCTTCTGCCGCACCAAGGCGAGCGACACCTGGCCGGCGAGGAATTCATCATAGGCGAGCCTGCGTCTGGCCGGCGCTTGCGGGTCGATGTCCTTCTCGTCGCGCGGATTGTGGAGCGCAACCAGGCTCTCGCGCACGCTGGCGAAACCCTGTTTCGTCACAAGCGGCGCATCCGCCCATTCCGGCATATCCGGCATGCGCTCGACAGCCGCCTCCACGGCCTTGCGCAGCACCTTGGGGCCGAGCCCTGCGGTCAGCGGATAGACCGGCTCGACCAGTGGCAGGTTTTCGGCCTCGCTTGCCTTCACCATCAGGTCGGGATGGACCATGGAGGCGCGGCCATTGAACCAGTCGACTTTCCCTGAGACCATGACGATCTCGTCGATCGGCAGTGCCTTTTCCAGCCAGTTGCCCTTGACCCGGAAGAAGGTGAGCGCCAGTTCCCCCGTCTCGTCATGCAGCATCACGCGGTAGGGCAGGTTGCTCTTGCCCGGCGGCGGCGGCATGTGGCGGTCGACCCGGCCGGTGATCGTTACCAGCGAGCCTTGTTGTGCATAGGCGATGCCCGGCTGGTGGCGTCGGTCGATCAGACGGTGTGGGGCGAGGAAGAGCAGGTCGACGACCCGCGTATCCTCGGCATCCTCGCGCCCGAGCAGCGTGGCGAGAAGTTGGGCGAGCTTGGGGCCCACTCCGCTGAGCGAGGCGACGGAGGCGAACAGGGGATCGAGAAGATGGGGACGCATGATCAGGGCAAAATGCCTCGTTATTTGCCCCTTTGGCAAGCTGACATTTGTCGGACGCTGCTCTATAGAAGCGCAAGAATTGGAAGGATGCCAAGATGACTGGACTGGTGAAAAGCAGTGCCGACCTCGATCCGCGCCGTCGGCGCATCCTGTTCCGCTGCTGGCATCGCGGCATCCGGGAAATGGACCTGATGCTCGGCCAGTTCTGCGAAGCCCATATCAGCGAGCTCTCAGACGAGGAGCTCGACGAGCTGGAGCGCATCATGGTCGAGGAAGACAATGACCTCGTCCGCTACATCACCGGGGCCGAGCCCGTGCCGGCCCATCTCCAGACACCACTCTTCGAACGCATTGCCGCCCTGCGCCCGGATTTCTCACCGGTCACGGGCGATGAATACGCTGCAAAGTAACTGATATGCCTCTGATCGATGTGAAGCGGATTGTCGGCGCACAATCCGCGCTGACGCTTTCCCATGTGCCCGACGGCATGGATGCCTTCATCCTCGCCGAACTGGCGCGTGAGGGGAAACCTGTCGCCTATGTGGTATCCGACGGGCAGCGGCTGCAGAATCTCGAGCAGACACTGAGCTTTGCAGCGCCCGACATTCCGGTCTTAAGCCTGCCGGCCTGGGACTGCCTTCCTTACGACCGCGTCTCGCCGTCCGCAGATGTTTCGGCCCGGAGATTGGCGGCACTGTCGGGTCTGATTGCGCTTTATCTCAATCCGCATCCTGCCATCGTGCTGGTGACGGTCAATGCCATGCTGCAGAAGGTGGCACCAGCTGATGTGATCGACAGCCTCGGCTTTTCGGCCAAGCCCGGCAATCAGGTGCGCATGGATGACATTGCCGCACGTCTGGAGCGCAACGGTTTCGACCGGGTTGCGACTGTGCGGGAGGTCGGTGAATTCGCCGTGCGCGGCGGCATTCTCGATGTCTTCGTGCCCGGTGCGGAAGAGCCCGTGCGTCTCGACTTCTTTGGCGATACGCTCGAAAGCATCCGCTCCTTCGATCCGGCAAGCCAGCGCACGATCGCCCAGGTCCGTTCGCTTGATCTCAACCCGATGAGCGAGGTGACACTGACGCCGGAGAGCATCAGCCGGTTTCGCAAGAGCTATCTCTCGCTCTTCGGCGCCGCCACCCGCGACGACGCGCTCTATGCGGCGGTCTCGGAGGGGCGCCGCTATGCCGGCATGGAGCACTGGTTGCCCATGTTCTACGACAAGCTGGAGACGACCTTCGATTATCTGCGCGGCTTCCGTATGGTCACCGACCATACCGTGCGTGAGGCAGCCGAAGAGCGCGCCAAGCTGATCCGCGACTACTACGAGGCGCGCCTTAACTCGGCGACGCCCGGCAAGGGCCATCTCGCCCAAGGCACGCCGTACAAGCCGGTTCCGCCGGAGCGGCTCTATCTCGGTGCCAGCGAGTTCGGCGCCAACCTCGACGCTTTCGACCCGATCCGGATCACCCCCTTTGCCGAACACGGGGGTGAAAGCCGTGTTGTCATCGAGGTGGATGCCCGGCCGACGCCGCGCTGGGCAAAGAGTGCCAACGAAGCCAGCGAAGACGGCAATCGCGCCAATGTCTTTGGCCAGGCGGTCACCTATATCGCCGACAAGCGCGCTGCTGGCGCCAAGGTCGTCGTCTCCGGCTGGTCGGAAGGTTCGCTCGATCGCCTGCTGCAGGTGCTCAATGAGCACGGCCTGGAGCGGCTTGTGCCGGTCGCGGCCCTCAAGGATGTCGACAAGCTGAAGAAGGGCGAGGCGGGCACCGCCGTCCTCAGCCTCGAAGGCGGCTTCGAGACCAACGGGTTCGTCATCATCGGCGAACAGGACATTCTCGGCGACCGCATGGTCCGCCGCTCCAAGCGCCGCAAGCGCGCCGCCGATTTCATCTCTGAAGTTGCGGGCATCGATGAAGGTTCGATCGTCGTTCACGCCGAACATGGCATCGGCCGTTTCGTCGGTTTGCGCACCATAGAGGCCGCCGGCGCCCCGCATGCCTGCCTCGAACTGCAATATGCCGATGAGGCCAAGCTCTTCCTGCCGGTCGAAAACATCGATCTGCTCTCCCGCTATGGCGGCGAGGCGACGGAAGTGCAACTCGACAAGCTGGGCGGTGGCGCCTGGCAGATGCGCAAGGCGAAGCTCAAGAAGCGCCTGCTCGACATGGCAGGCGCCTTGATACGCATTGCCGCCGAACGCATGACACGGACGGCTCCGGTATTGACCACACAGGAAGGTCTCTACGACGAGTTCGCCGCCCGTTTCCCCTATGACGAGACGGAAGATCAGGAGACCGCGATTGAATCCGTCCGCTCGGACCTCGGCGCCGGCCGTCCCATGGACCGCCTCGTCTGCGGCGATGTCGGATTCGGCAAGACGGAAGTGGCGCTTCGTGCCGCCTTCATCGCCGCGATGAACGGTATTCAGGTCGCTGTCGTCGTGCCGACCACGCTACTGGCCCGCCAGCATTTCAAGACTTTTTCCGAACGTTTCCGGGGGCTGCCGATCCGCGTCCAGCAGGCCTCGCGTCTTGTCGGCACGAAGGAACTGAACCTCGTCAAAAAGGAAGTGGCCGAAGGCAAGACCGATATCGTCGTCGGCACCCATGCGCTGCTCGGCTCTGGCGTCAATTTCGCCAATCTCGGGCTTCTCATCATCGATGAGGAGCAGCATTTCGGCGTTAAGCACAAGGAGCGCCTGAAGGAGCTCAAGTCGGACGTTCACGTCCTGACCCTTTCCGCCACGCCCATCCCGCGGACGCTGCAGCTTGCCATGACCGGGGTGCGCGAACTCTCGCTGATCACCACGCCGCCGGTCGACCGCATGGCAGTGCGCACCTTCATTTCGCCCTTCGATCCGCTCGTCATCCGCGAGACGCTGATGCGCGAGCATTATCGTGGCGGACAAAGCTTTTATGTCTGCCCGCGCCTTGCCGATCTCGCGGATGTGAAAAGTTTCCTCGACGAGAACGTGCCGGAACTGAAGGTGGCGATCGCCCATGGCCAGATGGCTGCCGGCGAGCTCGAAGACATCATGAACGCCTTCTACGAGGGCCGCTATGACGTGCTGCTCTCGACGACCATTGTCGAATCCGGCCTCGATGTGCCGACAGCCAACACGCTGATCGTCCACCGTGCCGACATGTTTGGCCTCGCCCAGCTCTACCAGATCCGTGGCCGTGTCGGTCGCTCCAAGGTCCGCGCCTTCGCGCTCCTGACGCTCCCGGTCAACAAGGTGCTGACGGCGGGTGCCGAACGGCGCCTGAAGGTCCTGCAGTCGCTCGACACGCTCGGCGCCGGCTTCCAGCTTGCCAGCCACGACCTCGATATCCGTGGCGCCGGCAATCTGCTCGGCGAGGAACAGTCCGGCCATATCAAGGAAGTCGGCTTTGAGCTCTACCAGCAGATGCTGGAAGAGGCGGTCGCCGAGGTGAAGGGTGTCGATGAAGTGGTCGATACCGGCTGGTCGCCGCAGATCCAGGTCGGCACCTCGGTCATGATCCCGGAAAACTACGTGCCGGATCTGCATCTGCGCATGGCACTCTATCGCCGCCTCGGCGAGCTCGACGACCTCAGAGAGATCGACGGATTCGGCGCCGAATTGATCGACCGCTTCGGTCCCATGCCGATCGAGGTCCAGCACCTGTTGAAAGTCGTCTACATCAAGGCGCTGTGCCGTACGGCCAATGTCGAAAAGCTGGAAGCAGGCCCCAAGGGCGTCGTCGTCCAGTTCCGCGGCAAGCAGTTCCCGAACCCGGCGGCGCTGGTCGGCTATATCGCCAAGCAGGGCAGCATGGCCAAGATCAGGGCAGACCACTCGGTGTTCCTCACCCGCGACCTCCCGACGCCGGAAAAGCGGCTTTCGGGGGCCGCGGTGGTGATGACGCAACTGGCGGAACTGGCGAAAGCTGTTTGAGACGAGGGAGGGGCCATAGCATCTATCAGGCCACTCGACTGCTGATGACCGAACGACATGCGGCAATTCATGCGGGGCAACCTAAACGTTGGCCAACATATCATCTCCGTCGCTGTCGAACGACGCAGACCACTAGGACGATCGCGAATAGCACGACAATGGCTACCGTGCCGTTTGCCTCCGCCTGAAGGCCCCAGAGATTAAGCTTAAGTATGTCAGGAGATTGCATAGGCGCACCTTTCACCAAAATGAATCGGTGCTGCCTGCTGCCGCATTAGAGCGCGAATAGTGGGAAAAGCAAACGCGAAGGCCTCTCAATCAACGTAATTCGGATCAGCCGCCGAAAGGGCCTTCGCTAGCTTGGGATAACCGGGGTAACTATCATCTTCGAGTCTTAGTACAAAATTCGCGGCAATACGGGGTATACTGCCAATATTCGCTCAGTTTGTATCGATTTAAACGGTTGTTCTATCTGAAAGCATTGCTGCTCGCAGGTGATTGAACAGTGCGATTGCATCAGAATGGGCGCATTTAAACGAAAGCGTTGCAATAGCTCGAAAACGATGTAGCAGCCGAAAACGGCACTGATTCTCTCGGGGATCAGTCTTCAGGCCTGATCGCCAGTGCCGCATCCGTCTTGCCGGCCACCGGTGGCGGAAGCGGCGTGTCGCGTTTGCGCTCGCGGATCAGCGTCAGGAGCCCTGACCCTACGATCAGCACGATTCCGATGCCCATCGGCCAGTCGACCTTGTCGCCGAAGACGAGATAGCCCAGCAGGATGGCCCAGAGCATCTGGCTGTACTGGATCGGCCCGACGATTGGGGCAGGGGCATAAAACGACGCCAGCATCATGAAGATATTGCCGACGGCGGCGAGCAGGCCGAAGGCGGCAAGAAGCATCAGGTCGTAGCTGTCGGGCGCCTGGAAGTCCGGCAGCGAGAAGGCCGCGCAGATGATGACGCTGCCGAGCAGACCCGCACCATAGAGCGAGATGTTCTTCTCCTGCGGGCCCATGGCGCGGAAGATGATGATCGTGACGGCGCCGGCAAAGCCTGAGATCAGTGCTGCGAGGTGCCCGATTTCCAAATCGCGAAAGCCCGGACGCAAGACCACCAGCACGCCGAGGAAGCCGATCAGGACGGCTGCCCAGCGCTTCATGCCCACCTCTTCCTTGAGGAAGATCACCGACATGATCGTTGCAAAGCTCGGCAGGAGGAAGATCAGGCAGAAGGCCTCGGCCATGGAAAGCTGCGTGAAGGCAATGATACTGCCGACGGTGCCCACGGCAGAACAGACGAAACGCAGGCCCCAGAGAGGCCAGTTCGTGCTGCGCACCAGATCCGTATAACGATCACCGCGCTTCATCAGGAAGGGGATTGCCAGGAAGCCGAAGAGGCTGCCGATGAAGCCGGCCTCGAAGGCAGGCACGCGGCCTTCCACCATTTTCACGGCAGCATCACTGAAGGAATAGGCGGCAAAGCAGATGAAGGCGAAGATGACGCCTTTGAAAGTGGTGTCGGCGGACAAGGTGATGATCCCGGGGAGGAGGTTACCTCACCGGGATACGAGTGTTCGTTACAACCGTCAATTCAGATCGCGCAGCGCCTCGGCCTTCGCCTTGGCGATTTCGCGCAAGGCATTGGCAAGTTCCGCCGGCGGCTGGGCACCGCTGACGGCATATTGCTGGTCGAAGATGAAGAAGGGCACGCCGTTCACGCCCATTTGCTTGGCGGCTTCCACCTCTGAGAGCACATGGTTCACATCGGCATCGCCTGCCAGCAGCGATTCGATCACCGGACGCGACAGCCCGGCTTCGGTCGCGATGTCGAGCAGCGCGGCGGTGTCGCCGATATTGCGGCCCTGTTCGAAATTCGCCTTGAACAGGAGATCGACCACGCGGGCCTGGGTCTCCCGGCTTTCCTGGCCGGCCCAATGGATCAGCCGATGCGCATCGAGCGTGTTCGGGCCGACCTTGATGGCTTCGAAATCAAAGGCAATGCCGACCTCGGCGCCGAGCGACTTCAAATGCGCATGCGCCTGCTCCATCTTGTCCTTGCCGCCCAGCTTCTTCGCCAGTTCGATCTGCTGGTCGACACCTTCAGGCGGATAGTCGGGGTTGAGCTGGTAGGGCCGCCAGTTGATGTCGACGCTGACTTCGTCCTGCACTTCGGCGATCGCAAGCTCAAGCCGCGCCTTGCCAAGATAACACCAGGGGCAGACCACGTCGGATACGAGGTCGATGGTGATGCGGTCCATGGTGTCATCCTTTTCTGGCATTCGTGTCGATCGTCCTTAAAGCAAAGCAGGCCGGAGACAAGCTCCGGCCCGGAAACACAGCGTCAAACGCTTGGGGGTTATTGCATCCGTGCGTCGAACCATGTGGAGCGCTGGTAGCCATAGAGTGGGGCTGCGTCGGGTCGTCCGATATGCTTCCAGCGGGCGACCCACTGCTCGCCGATATGATAGAGCGGCACAACATAATGGCCGGCAACCAGGAGCCGGTCATAAGCGCGCACGGCTGCCTGGAAATCGGCCGGGTCGCGGGCCTGCAGCAATGCCTCGATCATGCGGTCGATGTCGGGGTCGGCCACGCCAGCATAGTTGAAGCTGCCCTGGGCATCTTTCGCTTCGGATGCCCAACGATTGACCTGCTCAGCGCCGGGCGAGAGCGACGAGGTGTAAGCCTTGATGATCATGTCATAGTCGAAGCTGTTGGAGCGCGCCTGATACTGCGCGTCATCGACGGTGCGGATCGCCATGTCGATGCCGATCATTTTCAGCGTCCGCTGAAACGCGATGGCCATCTTCTCCTGACCTTCGTTCTGGGTCATCACCTCGAAGGCGAGCGGCTTGCCGGCGGCATCGATCATCTTGCCGCCCTGGATCTTGTAGCCCGCTTCCTGGAAGAGCCTGACGGCCGTGCCGAGCGCCTTGCGATCACCGCCGGATCCGTCCGTGGCCGATTGGCTGTAGGTGCCAGCGAGGATCTCCGGCGACAGTTTCTCTTTCGCAGACCCGAGCAGCGCCAGCTCCCTCTCGTCTGCGGCATTGCCGAAGGCGCCGAGTGCCGAATTCTGCCAATAGCTTTGCGTGCGGGTGAAGGCGTTGCCGAAGAGGGTCTTGTTCATCGCTTCGAAGTCGAAGGCGGTGCTGATGGCCTCCCGGACCTTGACGTCCGCAAAGATCGGGCGTCGCGTGTTGAAGACGAAGCCCAGCATGCCGGAGGGGAGCCCAGGCTTGAAGGCTTCCTTCACGACATCGCCATTCTGCGCGGCCGGGAAATTGTAGGCCCGCTGCCAATGGTTCGAATCGCCATCCGGATAGATGTCGATCTCGCCCTTCTTGAAGGCTTCGAACAGCGTTGCCTCTTGGAGGAAATAGGTGACGCTGATTTCGTCGTAATTGTCGAAGCCGACCTTCGACGGAATGTCCTTGCCCCAATAATCGGGATCACGCGCCCAGGTGACCTTCTCGCCGGGTTTCAGCTCCTTGATCCTGTAGGGGCCCGAACCGATCGGGATGTTGAGCCCGCCCTGATCGAAGGTTTCCGGATCGATCGCGTGTTTCGGCAGGATCGGGGTCGAGTTGGCGAAGATCAGCGGTGTCTCGCGGTTGGCCTTCTCGTTGAAGGTGAACTTGATGCCGTGCTCGCCGACCTTCTCCATGCTGGCGACTGCATTGAGCCGGCCGTTGAAGGGCGGGCGTCCCTTGTCGCGCAAAAGCTCGAAGGTGAAGATCACATCTTCGGGAGTGACCGGCTTGCCGTCATGCCAGCGCGCTTTGGGGTTGAGATTGAACTGCACATAGGTCCGGTCCGCATCCCATTCGACGGTTTCGGCAAGCAGGCCGTAGAGCGTGAAGGGTTCATCGGCAGACCGGGACATCAGCGGCTCGTAGAGCAGATTGCCGAATTCCGGATCCCAGACGCCGCGCGCCGTGGTGCGCATGCCCTTGAGGACAAAGGGGTTCAGCGCGTCATAGGTGCCGACCACACCGTAATTGACCTTGCCACCCTTTTTCACCTCCGGATTCACGTAGCGAAAATGCGTGTAGTCTGCGGAGAGGGCAGGCTCTCCATGCATGGCAATGCCGTGCATGGGTTCTGCCGCAGCGACAGAGGCGAAGGGCAGCAGAAGCAGAGTAAACAAGAGACGGCGCAAGGCGGCGATCCTCCTCGAATTAGAATCTCGAACGTGCCGGGACGCTAGCACACTCACCATAAAACCAACACAAGCGGGTGAGAATGAGGAGATGTGAGTCGATCCGGCGTCAAAGAAACGCTGGATATTCTGGCCGCCGCGATGTAACAGGTGAGCCAGATCGCAGGGTCATGTATTTGCCTCATTTGAACGACAGGTGGGGGCTGACAAGACCGGTGAATGACGCGGCAAAAAAGTCTGCGCGACAGGGGTTTTCAGGAGACGGAATACGTATGATGTTCAAACTTAGCAACGCAACGCGGACGGCTGTGTCTGCAATCGCACTGTCCTTTGCGGCAACCGCCATGCCGGTCGTCGCCCAGGCACAGGAAGCCGCCGCGCCTTCCGAGGCGAAGTGGTTCAAGACCTGCGCCAAGCAGGAAGAGTCCGACGTCTGCGTCGTCCAGAACCAGCTCGTCGCCGCAAACGGTCAGCTGATCACCGCGGTCGGCCTGATCACGGTCGAAGGCAAGGTCAACCGCAAGCTGCTACAGGTCACGGTTCCCTCGGCCCGCCTCATCCCGCCGGGCGTGATGATGCAGATCGATGGCGCTAAGGGCACCAAGCTCGACTATGCCGTCTGCCTGCCGGACCGCTGCACCGCCGAAATCCCGCTGACGGACGCGATCATCGCGAGCCTGAAGAAGGGCAACGAGGTCGTCTTCACCTCGATCAACTTCCGCCGCGCGCCGAACCCGATCAAGATCCCGCTGACCGGCTTCACCGGCGCCTTCGATGGCGAAGCGATGTCGCAGTCGCAGGCCGAAGAGCGCCAGCGCATGCTGCAGGAAGCCATGCAGAAGAAGCAGGAAGAGCGTAACAAGGCGATCACCGACGCCCAGAACGCTGCCAAGCAGGGCAACTGATCCCCCGCGATCAGCTCTAGATACAAGAAGCCCGCGTCATCAGACGCGGGCTTCTTTGCATTGAGGTATCAGGTGGCTTAGTGGGCGAAGTTCATCTTCGGCTTATAGCGGCCCGTCTGCTGCGGTTCGAAGATCTGCTGGATCTGCGGATTACGCAGGGGCTCCTGGCTCTGATCCCGCTCCAAATTCTGCTCGGAGACATAAGCGACGTATTCCGTTTCGGAATTCTCCGCGAGCAGATGGTAGAAGGGCTGGTCCTTGTGGGGCCGGACCTCGGCGGGGATTGCATTCCACCACTCCTCGGAATTGGCAAACTCCGGATCAACATCGAAGATCACGCCGCGGAACGGAAAGAACTTGTGCCGTACGACGTCCCCGATACCAAATTTAGCGCTTCGTTGTTTCATGGTTTGACTTCCTTTCCCTGTCATATTTGGGAAGAAAGCCCGGCAAAATCAAGGGATGGTGTGTGACAGTGTGGCCAACTGCCAGACCTAGGCCGTTTTTCGGCCCGGTGCTGTTGCAAGGACGAGCCCGCCGGTGACCAGAACTATGCCGATGGCGTGATAGTGCTCGAAACGTTCGCCGAGGAAGACGACCGCCATCAAGATCGACATCGGCGGCATGAGGTAGAGGGTCATTCCGGCGATCCCGGGCCCGAAGACCTGGACGGCGTGCTGGAAGCAGTAGAAGGCGGCAAGGGACGCAAAGAGGATGATCCCGGCGAGCTTGGCGAATTCCATCCAAGTATCGGGCAGGGGGGCTCCCGAGGCCATTTCGATCAGTCCCGGCGGGATGAGAACGACCGCGCCCGACAAAGCCAGCAAGGCGAACAGAGGCAGCGGCGGCATCGCGCGGACGGAAGGGCGCCGCAGCAAGAGGGAGTAGGCGGCAAAGGCAATTGCAGCCACGAGAATTGCGAGATCACCGATGTTGAAGGTGAGTTCAAGAAGCGCTTCGGGATGCCCCTTCAGGACGATTGCGACGACGCCGCCGAAAGCGATGATCATGCCGAGAAGTTCGCGACCGGTGATGGCGCGCTTCTGAAACAGCCACTGGAACAGGATGATGAAGAGCGACGAGGTCGTGTAGATCAGCGTCGCGTTCGATGCGGTGGTGAGGGTCAGCGCCCAGTAGACCACGCCGCCGCAAATGCCCATGCCGAGAATGCCAAGCGTCAGCCAGAGGGCGGTGTGTTGCCGGACGAAGGCAAGGCAGGCCTGGCGCTCGCGCCAGATGAAGGGCGACATCAGGAGCGCGGCTCCGACCCACCGCAACAGCGCAGTCGTGAATGGCCCGACCTCGCCTGATATCCCTCGACCGAAGATCAGGTTCGAGGAAAAGAACAAGGGCGCCAGCAAGAACAGCAGCCAGTCGTAAAGGCGCGGATCGGTGGTCTGGTGTGGAGCGGGCATGGGGATCGCTATCGGCGGAGGGAAAGGACTGTCCAAGTGCTAACGTGCGGCCATCCTGGGCGAAAGCGGCATTTCTTCGAAATGGTACCGAGACAAACGAAAAACGCCGGCGGATCTCTCCGCCGGCGCTTCTGGTCGGCAAAACCTGATGATCAGGCCGAGTAGTACATGTCGTATTCGACCGGATGCGGGGTCATTTCAAAGCGCATGACTTCCTGCATCTTCAATTCGATGAAGGAATCGATCTGATCGTCGTCGAACACGCCGCCAGCGGTCAGGAACTTACGATCCTTGTCGAGGCTTTCAAGCGCTTCACGCAAGCTGGCGCAGACCGTCGGGATCTTCTTCAGCTCCTTCGGCGGCAGGTCGTAGAGATCCTTGTCCATGGCCTTGCCCGGATGGATCTTGTTCTTGATGCCGTCGAGGCCGGCCATCAGCATGGCAGCGAAGGCGAGGTAGGGGTTCGCCATCGGATCCGGGAAGCGGACTTCGACGCGCTTGGCCTTCGGGTTGGTGCCGAAGGGAATACGGCAGGACGCTGAGCGGTTGCGGGCCGAATAGGCCAGCAGGACCGGGGCTTCGTAACCCGGGACCAGACGCTTGTAGGAGTTGGTCGACGGATTGGTGAAGGCATTGAGTGCCTTGGCATGCTTGATGATGCCGCCGATGTAGTAGAGGCAGCTCTCGGACAGGCCGGCATATTCGTCGCCGGCGAAGGTCGGCTTGCCGTCCTTCCAGATCGACTGGTGCACGTGCATGCCCGAGCCGTTGTCGCCGAAGATCGGCTTCGGCATGAAGGTCGCGGTCTTACCATAGGCATTGGCGACCTGGTGCACGACATACTTGTAGATCTGCATCTTGTCGGCGTTGCGCACCAGGGTGTCGAACTTGATGCCGAGTTCGTGCTGAGCAGCTGCCACTTCGTGGTGGTGCTTTTCGACGACGACGCCCATTTCGCCGAGGACCGTCAGCATTTCGGAGCGCATGTCCTGCAGGCTGTCGATCGGCGGAACCGGGAAGTAGCCGCCCTTGACGCGCGGACGGTGGCCGAGGTTGCCGGTTTCATATTCGGTGTCGTCGTTCGACGGGAGCTCGGTCGAATCGAGCTTGAAGCCGGTGTTGTAGGGGTCGGCCTTGTACTTCACGTCGTCGAAGACGAAGAATTCCGCTTCCGGACCGACGAACACGGTGTCACCGATGCCCGATGCCTTGAGATAGGCTTCGGCCTTCTTGGCGGTGCCGCGCGGGTCACGGTTATAGGCTTCGCCCGAAACCGGATCGAGGATGTCGCAAAGGATGACCATCGTCGACTGTGCGAAGAAAGGGTCCATGTGGACGGTTGCCGGATCCGGCATCAGCACCATGTCGGACTCGTTGATGGCCTTCCAGCCGGCAATCGAGGAACCGTCGAACATGACGCCATCGGCGAACATGTCTTCGTCGACGCAGGCAATGTCCATCGTGACGTGCTGCAGCTTGCCCTTCGGATCGGTAAAGCGCAGGTCGACGAACTTGATGTCGTTGTCCTTGATCTGTTTCAGGATATCGTTTGCGGTCGTCATATTCTTATGTTCCTCGCGTGAGCTGACGATTTAAACCCAACCTCCCTTGGTGTCGGGTCCGATTAGATGGCGTCGATACCGGTTTCGCCGGTTCGAATGCGGACGACTTCTTCGACGTTCGAAACGAAGATTTTGCCGTCGCCGATGCGGCCCGTCTGGGCTGCATTGCGGATGGCGTCGATGACGGCCTCCACGTTTTCGTCGGCCAGTACAACTTCGACCTTCACCTTGGGCAGGAAGTCCACGACATATTCGGCGCCGCGATAGAGCTCGGTATGGCCCTTCTGGCGACCGAAACCCTTGGCTTCCGTCACGGTGATACCCTGCAAGCCGACTTCCTGAAGGGCTTCCTTCACTTCGTCGAGCTTGAAAGGCTTGATGATCGCTTCGATCTTTTTCATGAGAAAATTTCTCTCCGCTTCCTCAGTAAAGCAGGATGAGCCCCGCCCGCCGGGCTGGATGCAGGGAATGTGCCAGTTTTTCGCGAAAATCGCGCGAAAACCGACGCCTCCTCCGTCCGACAGGGCAAATCTCCTGCAAAATGACCGGAAAAGCCAGCCCGTTTCCTACAAAATATCGATTTTCGCCAATCTTTTTTCGGGCGCAGCGAAATCACTAAGCCGCTGGCCTCCTTGCGCAATTTGTTATGCGCAAGCCTTCAAAATAGGCATTTGCATAGAAAGACATCAATCTTCTCTGCCTAAAATCGTGCAGCGTTGCGCAAGGCGTGGATTGTGCTCTAACCTTGACCCATGACCCGCCCCAGCACCCAGCTCCACCCCGAGATCCTCTTGCCACCGGATGCCATGGCCCGCGTCGACGCGGCGGCCGCAAACTCGGGGATCGATAGCTTCGGGTTGATGTTGCGTGCGGGTGAGGCGGTCGCGGCAGCGGCACTTCGCCACTTTCCCGGGGCTCTTCGTTTCGTGATCCTGTGCGGGCCAGGGAACAATGGCGGCGACGGATATGTCGCGGCGTCAGCCTTGGCACGGGCAGGCGCCGAGGTCTGCGTCTACAGTCTGGTGGAGACGGCGGCGCTCAAGGGAGATGCCGCGCGCGCCCAGGCCGCTTGCAAACTTCCGGTGATGGCGATCGAGCGGTTCGAACCGAAAGCGGGCGAGGTGATCATCGATGCGCTGTTCGGTGCAGGACTGGCGCGTGAACTTCCTGCTACCGTGCAGGCACTCATCCGCACGATCGGCGAGGCGGGGCTGCCGGTGCTGGCCGTTGACCTTCCCTCCGGTATCGATGGGGCAACGGGAGAGAGCAGGGGCGAAGCCTTCGAGGCAAGTCACACTGTGACTTTCATGACCAGGAAGCCCGGTCATGTGCTGCTGCCCGGACGACTTCATTGCGGGAGCCTCGAGGTTTTCGACATCGGTATTCCCCGGAGGATCGTCGGGGCTGAAGCTCGTTCGCTCTGGATCAACGGTCCTGCGATCTGGGCGGGGCATGCTCGACACAGTTCGGCGCATGACCACAAATACCGCCGTGGCCATGTGACTGTGTTTTCCGGTCCGCAGACGGCGACGGGGGCAGGGCGCCTTTCTGCGGAGGCTGCTTTGCGGGCTGGAGCTGGACTGGTGACGCTCGCATCCCCATCGGAGGCGCTCTCGACCAATGCCGCCCACTTGACGGCGGTCATGCTGAGCGCGATCGACGATGCGGGCGATTTTTCGGAATGGGTGGCCGACACGCGCCGCACCACGTTCGTGCTTGGCCCGGGTTTCGGTGATCGGCAGCGTGCCCGCGCGTTTGCGGAGATGATCGGCGAGGCCGGACGCAAGCTTGTCCTCGATGCCGACGGAATTACTGCTTTTGTGGGTGCTGCCGAACGGTTGAACGCCATCTTCGGTTCCGATGAGCCGCGGCTGGTGGTCACGCCGCATGAGGGCGAGTTTTCACGTCTTTTTCCGGAGATTGCAGCGGACCGCAGCCTGGGCAAGGTGGAAAAGGCACTCGCGGCGGCGAGGGCACTAGGCGGCATAGTCATCTACAAGGGAGCGGATACCGTGATTGCCGCACCGGACGGGCGCGCGGCCCTCGAGGAAAAGGCGCCAGCGACTCTGGCAACGGCAGGATCGGGTGACGTGCTTGCCGGCATCATTGGTGCGAGGCTGGCTAATGGGATGCCGGCTTTCGAGGCGGCCTGTGCCGCTGTCTACCAGCACGGTCAGGCAGCGCTCCGTGCCGGTCGCACGCTAACGGCCGAAGACCTGATCATCCATATCCAGCCTGACTAGGCGTTAAGGACCCCCACCTCAGCGTTCAGAGCTCGGCCGGCTGCATGAGTCGGTTGCGCCGCAACATGCCTTCGCCCTCGAGAAGAGGATAGGCGATCGAGACGAAGAGGGAATTGATCTCCTTCAGATCGCGCATGGTGTCGATATGCAGCGAGCTCGATTCGAAACTTGCGGCATTGCCCTGACGCAGGCGCTGCAGATGACTCTCCTCGCTGATCTTCACCAGATTGCGGATCGCTTCCTTACGGGCGACAAGCTGGCGCGCATGCTCGAGATCGCGGGTGACGAGCAGGTTGAAGGCGAGATGGGCGTTCTGCACCACCTCGTTGTGCATGGCGCAGAGCTCTGCCCAGCCCTCGGCCGAGAAAGCGACGTTTCGCTCCTTCTTCTTGCGGGCGCGGGTCAGCATGTTCTGCGAGATGATGTCGGCTGCCTGCTCGATCTTGATCGTCGCGCCCAGGAGGTTCTGGCATTGCGCGGCCGAGGTCTGGTCGAGGGCCGTTGCGGAAATGCGGGCGAGGTAGAACTTGATGTCGCGATGGATCGTGTCGATCTGGTCGTCGAGCGTTTCAATCCGCTCCATCTTCTTTGGATCCCAATGCTCGAAGAGATCGAAGATACCGTCCAGCATGACTTCGGTCTTGTCGCAGACGGCCAGAACTTCGCGGGTCGCATTGGAGATCGCCTGCTGCGGATTGCCGAGATCCATAACGTTCAGGGCCGAAAGGCGATCGTCATTGGCCGGGCGCTCTTCGCTGCGGGCGAGCATGCGCTCCAGAAGGCGTGCCACGAGGCCGGCAAAGGGCAGGCCAAGGACCAGAACAGCGCCGTTCATCGCCAGATGCACCATGACGACGGCATCTCCGGGAAGGGCGGCAAAGACCGTCGGGCTGATCGCAAACACAAACTGGGCCGCGAGCGCGGTCAAAGTCATCATCCCGCGGATCACGACATTGCCGAGCGGCACGATCCTGGCATTCGGCGCGGCATTCTTGGTCAGCAGTGCCGCGATAATGGCGGCGCCGAAATTGATGCCGAGCACCAGCGGAATGATCAGCGCATCCGGCAACAAATGCTGGTCAGCGAGCGAGGCGACCAGAAGGACGGCGGCGACGCTGGAATGAAAGGCCCAAGCGAGCAGTGCCGCGAGCGCAAAGGCACTGATCCAGTCGCTGGCGAGATAGTTGAAAAGAACGGGCAGGATCCGGCTCTCGCGCAGTGGTTCCGACGCCTCGCTGATCAGTCTGAGGGACAGGAGCAGCAGGCCGAGACCGAACAGGATGCGGCCGATCTGTCGCCAGCCGCGCGCCTCGGATGTCCGGAAGGCGACGGTGCCCGCGAGAAGCAGAACGGGAACAAGCAGTGAGAGATCGTAGCGCAGAATGCGCACGACAAAGGCCGAGCCGAAGTCGGCACCAAGCAGGGTCGCGACACCCATGGCCGGCAAAACATAACCCGCCGCCGAAAAGGACGAGACGATCAATGCGACGGCCGTTGCGCTTTGCAGCGCCACGGCAAAGAGAAAGCCCGCGAAGGCAGCCGAAAAGCGGTTGCCGACGGCATGCCGGAGCTTGTCCTTCAACACGCCGCCATAGGCGCGCTCGATCCCGGTGCGCACCATGCGGGTCGCCCAGAGAAGCAACGCAACGGCGCCGGCGAGATGAATGAAGACGGCAATGCCCGACATGAATGTGCCCCGAAAATTCGCAATGATGGACGTGCACGTCCAAAACGGGAAGCATGCCGGCCGAAGTCGCGGTCTTGTCCGCGACTCTGCGACCGAGCCTAGTCCAAATTCGCCATTGTCACAAATCGATGCCTGTCAGTCGGCTGGAGCAATCAGCCGAACTTCTTTTGCAACTCCATCGCGCCGCGTGGTGCATTGACCTTGCCGCCGGAGATGAAGAAGGCAAAGACGTCACGCGGTTTTTCCTCTGACTTCTGGTCTTTCGCAATCAGCGGGAGATCGTCGGGCACACCGCCTGCCGCGTAGGTCTTCAGCCGTTCAGCCCAGGCATCGAGTTCCGCCGACGGGTAACAGGTAGGGGTCTCGTCCGTGCCCTCTTGCAGCCGTGCATAGACGAAGTCGGCGGTCGGATCGGCGAACATCGGATAGTCGTGATGATCGGCACAGACGGCGGCCACGCCATGGCGCCTCAGCATCTCGATGAATTCCGGTACCTGGAAGGAGGCATGACGCGGCTCGACGACATGGGTAAGGGCGCGGCCCTCCAGGGTCTTCGGCAGAAGCGCCAGAAATGCCTCGAAATCCTCGGGCTCAAACTTCTTCGTCGCCATGAACTGCCAGAGGATCGGCCCCAGATGATCCCCGAGTTCGGCAATGCCCTGGTTGACGAATTTCTCGATCGACGGACCGGCCTCGGCCAGCACCTTGCGATTGGTGCAATAGCGGCTTGCTTTCAGCGAAAAGACGAAACCATCCGGTACCTCCGATGCCCATTTGGCGAAGGTGGCCGGCTTCTGGCTGGAATAGTAGGTGCCGTTGACCTCAATCGCGGTCAGCTGACGGCTGGCATAGTCGAGCTGTCGCTTCTTCGGCAGATCGGAGGGGTAAAAGCTGTCGTCCCAGGGATCGAAGGTCCAGCCACCGATGCCAGTGCGGATCGTACCTGACTTTGTCATGGCTTGAATGCATCCTGTTCAGTTTCGCCAAATCCCGCGGTCTGGCCGACATCTTGAAGGATCAAGCGATAAACCCGGCCTTCACGCGCGGCGGCAGGCAGATCCCCACGTCGCAATGCCTCTCTCGCACGATCGAGTTTGCGGATCTCATCAAGGCCAACAGACAGCCCCCATGAACCGGCTGCATCATCCATCGTGACTAAAACCTCGACCGCGAAATCTCCCTCCCGCACCATCTGTAGCGTCGTTGTCATCTCACGATCCTCCGCGAAAAATGATCCGTCCAACGATCCGGATCGGGACGATAGGCTGTCACCAGAACGGCAGGCTCTTGAGCGCCTGCCGGGAGGCCCCAAACCAGATGAATAGGCATTCCCTGTGTGTCGAACTGCAAGACCAGCACAGCAGGTCCCTTGAAATAATCAGGATAGTCCTCGACGAGGATAGCCTCTGAAATCCCTTCGATCAGTGGCTCAATCAAAATACCATCGGCAATCAGCTTCTGTAACGCATGAGCAGAAACCCTTAGCTTTCTGTCGCCGATGAGGCTGACGATGCGCTGAAGTGTTTCGCTCATCCGTTACTCCGCTGCCTGCACCTTCTTCATCGGGCGCCGCTCCAGCAGCTCCTTGAGGAACTGCCCCGTATAGGACGCCTCGACCTTCACCACCTCTTCGGGCGTGCCCTGGGCGACGATCTGGCCGCCGCCATCGCCACCTTCCGGACCGAAGTCGATGATGTAGTCGGCCGTCTTGATGACCTCGAGATTGTGCTCGATGACCACGACACTGTTGCCCTGGTTCACCAGCTCCTGCAGCATTTCCAGAAGCTTGGCCACATCGTGGAAATGCAGACCGGTGGTCGGCTCGTCGAGAATGTAGAGCGTGCGGCCGGTCGAGCGCTTCGACAACTCCTTGGCGAGCTTGACGCGTTGCGCTTCGCCCCCGGACAGGGTGTTCGCCTGCTGGCCGACCTTGATATAGCCGAGGCCAACATCGAACAGCGCCTGCAGCTTGTCGCGCACCGCCGGAACCGCCTGGAAGAATTCGACGCCTTCCTCGACCGTCATATCCAGCACGTCGGCAATCGACTTGCCCTTGAAGGTTACGTCGAGGGTCTCACGGTTGTAGCGCTTGCCATGGCACACGTCGCAGGTGACGTAGACGTCCGGCAGGAAGTGCATCTCGATCTTGATCACGCCGTCGCCCTGGCAGGCCTCGCAGCGTCCGCCCTTGACGTTGAACGAGAAGCGCCCGGCCTGATAGCCGCGTGCCTTGGCTTCCGGAAGCCCGGTGAACCAGTCGCGGATCGGCGTGAAGGCGCCCGTATAGGTGGCCGGGTTCGACCTCGGCGTGCGCCCGATCGGTGACTGGTCGATGTCGATGACCTTGTCGATGAACTCGAAGCCGTCGATGCGCTCGTGCTCAGCCGGATTTTCGCGCGCACCCATGACGCGACGGGCCGCTGCCTTGTAGAGCGTCTCGATCAGGAAGGTCGACTTGCCACCACCGGATACGCCAGTGACTGCGGTGAACACGCCGAGCGGGATCGCCGCCGTGACGTTTTTCAGGTTGTTGCCTTTGGCGCCAACGACCTTGATCTGCTGGCCCTTTTTCGGCTTGCGCCGCTGAGCAGGGACACTCACACCCATTTCGCCGGTGAGGTACTTGCCCGTCAGCGATTTCGGATTGGCCATCACGTCCTGCGGCGAGCCCTGAGCGATCACCTGGCCGCCATGAATGCCGGCTGCCGGGCCGATATCGACGACATAATCGGCGGTCAGGATCGCATCCTCGTCATGCTCGACGACGATCACGGTATTGCCGATGTCTCGCAGATGTTTCAGCGTGTCGAGCAGTCGCGCATTGTCACGCTGATGGAGGCCGATCGATGGCTCGTCCAGCACATAGAGGACACCCGTCAGGCCGGAGCCGATCTGCGATGCCAGACGAATGCGCTGGCTTTCGCCGCCTGACAGCGTACCGGAATTGCGCGACATCGAGAGATAGTCGAGGCCGACGTCGTTGAGGAAGCGCAGGCGCTCGCGGATCTCTTTCAGGATACGTACGGCGATCTCGTTCTGCTTGTCGGTCAGCTTGGCCGGGAGGTCCTCGAACCACGAGCCGGCATTGCGGATCGCCATCTCGGTTACCTGGCCGATATGCAAGCCATTGATCTTGACGGCGAGTGCCTCCGGCTTCAGGCGGAAGCCGTTGCAGGCCGGGCAGGGGGCGGCCGACATGAAACGCTCGATCTCCTCGCGGGCCCAGGCGCTGTCGGTCTCCTTCCAGCGCCGCTCGAGGTTCGGCACGATGCCTTCGAAGGTCTTCGTCGTCGTGTAGGACCGTGCGCCGTCGGCATAATGGAAGTCGATCTTCTCTTCCGTGCCGTGCAGGATCGCCTTCTGCGCTGCTTCCGACAGGTCAGACCATTTCGAGGTCAGCTTGAAGCCGAAGGCCTTGCCCAGCGCTTCCAAGGTCTGGTTGTAATAGGGCGAGCTGGATTTGGCCCAGGGCGCGATCGCCCCGTCGCTCAGCTTGCGATGCACTTCGGGAACGATCAGCGCCTCATCGATCTTCTGCTGCGACCCGAGACCGTCGCAGGTCGGGCAGGCGCCGAAGGGATTGTTGAAGGAGAAGAGACGCGGCTCGATTTCCGGAATGGTAAAGCCGGAAACGGGGCAGGCAAATTTCTCGGAGAACAGGACGCGTTCGTGCGTTTCGTTCAGCGACTTGTTGGCCGAACCGCCGGCCGACGTTTCCTCCGGTGGCAGCGGCTTGTCTGCAAACTCGGCGACCGCCAACCCGTCGGCGAGCCTGAGGCAGGTCTCCAGACTGTCGGCCAGTCGGCTCGCGATGTCAGGGCGCACCACGACACGGTCGACCACCACGTCGATGTCGTGCTTGTATTTCTTGTCGAGCGTCGGCGCCTCGGCGATCTCGTAGAACTGCCCGTCGATCTTGACGCGCTGGAAACCCTTCTTCATCAACTCGGCGAGTTCCTTTTTGTACTCGCCCTTGCGACCCCGGATCATCGGCGCGAGGATGTAGAGACGGGTGCCTTCCTCGTAAGCGAGGATCCGGTCGACCATCTGGCTCACCGTCTGGCTCTCGATCGGCAAGCCCGTCGCCGGCGAATAGGGAACGCCGACACGCGCAAACAGCAGGCGCATGTAGTCGTAGATCTCGGTGACCGTGCCGACCGTCGAGCGCGGGTTGCGCGAGGTCGTCTTCTGCTCGATCGAGATCGCCGGCGAAAGACCCTCGATCTGGTCGACGTCGGGCTTCTGCATCATCTCGAGGAACTGGCGGGCATAGGCCGAGAGGCTCTCGACATAGCGCCGCTGCCCCTCTGCATAGATCGTGTCGAAGGCGAGCGACGACTTGCCTGAGCCGGACAGCCCGGTCATCACGATCAGGCTGTTGCGCGGCAGATCGAGGTCGACGCCCTTCAGATTGTGCTCGCGCGCACCACGGATGGAAATGGTCTTGAGTTCGCTCATGTCAGGCTCTGATCGGCAAAGGGAAGGGGACTGTCCTTGGGAGAACTGTCCTTATGTAGGCAACCGCGCCCTTGAGTCGAGGCACAAGGCGCACCGGCTGTGGAATTTCGATTCTGTTGACAGGATCATAGAGAAATACTAGAACAAATAAAGAACATTTTCGCTGTGGATTTAGCCGCCTGTTCTCCCACTCGCGGGAACGGATGGGATAAGGTGGCATTTGATTGGATTTTGAACGCCGCGGCGGCGCGGCAGTAAGGTGAGTGTCATGGCTGGTAGCGTCAACAAGGTCATTCTGATCGGCAATCTCGGTGCCGATCCCGAAATCCGCCGGACCCAGGACGGACGGCCGATCGCCAACCTGCGCATCGCGACTTCGGAAACCTGGCGCGACAAGAACAGCGGCGAACGCAAGGAAAAGACCGAATGGCATTCGGTCGTGATCTTCAACGAAGGTCTCTGCAAGGTCGCCGAACAGTATCTGAAGAAGGGCTCGACCGTTTACATCGAGGGCCAGCTCCAGACCCGCAAGTGGCAGGACCAGAGCGGTGCCGACCGTTATTCGACGGAAGTCGTTCTGCAGGGCTTCAACGGCAATCTGACCATGCTCGGCGGTCGCGGTGATGGCGGCGGAGCCTCGCGTGGCGGCAATGACTTCGGCGGTGCCGATTACGGTGGCGGCGGTGGTGGCTATGACGGCGGTTACGGTTCGCCGGCGCCTTCGCGTGGCGGCGCGTCGGGCGGCGCAAGCCGTGGCGGCAGCGCTCCTTCCGGCGGCTTCTCGCGTGACCTGGACGACGACATTCCGTTCTGAGAACCAGAGCGGACTTGATGAAAAATGGGGGCTACGGCCCCCATAATCATTTGCGGTCAATACTGGTCTGCAAGTCGCCTGTCCGAAGGTGGGTCGGCAATTGGCGAATTGCCTTCGGGGCCTGTCAGCCAGCGAAGGCGGACTTCACGCCATCGACGACAAACTGGACCGAAAGCGCGGCCAGCAGCACGCCCAGCAGACGCGTCAGCAGCGCGCGGCCAGTCACGCCGAGGAACTTGTTCAGTCTTTCGGCGAGGTAGAGCGACACCAAGACCAGGCCGAGCACCACGGCGATGACGGCAATCAGCTGCAGCTTGCCGATCCATCCGTCCATCGTGCCTGAGATCAGCACGGTGGCCGATATGGCGCCGGGGCCTGCGATCAGCGGAATGGCGAGCGGAAAGACCGCGAGGTTGTGGATGTGATCCTTGGTGATGGCATCGCCTGTCGTCTTTTCCTTCCGCTCGTTGCGCTTCTCGAAGATCATCTCGAAGGCAATGGCAAACAGCATCAAGCCGCCGGCGATGCGGAAGGCGCCCATGGAGATGCCGAGCGCGCCGAGAATGGTGGCGCCGAACAGCGCAAAGACGGTCAGGATGGCGAAACCCATCACGGAGCCGCGAATGGCGACCTGCTGGCGCTGCGCGCGGGTCATGCCCTGGGTGAGGCCGAGGAAGAGCGGGGCAAGCCCCGGCGGATCGACGGTGACCAGCAGGGTCGTCAGCGCGCTGATCATCGTTTCGGTCATCGCCATGGTGTATCTTTCTCCTGTCCAAGCATGCATAAAGCCGAAGCGCTGGTAGGCTTGCAAGCGGCGCACCCAAGATATTGAGGAAAATGCCTTTCCCAGGCCGTAAAAGCCTGTTTATAACCGGGCTCGAAATTGGCGCTTTCGCGTATGTTCCGCTATAGATTTCCCAGTGATTCCGAACAGAGATCGTGACCTGATTTGACTGAGCAAAGCACTCCCGGCGGCGGCAAGTTCCCGCAAGGCATCGAGCCTATTTCCATCATGGAGGAAATGCAGCGGTCCTATCTCGATTACGCGATGAGCGTCATCGTGAGCCGCGCACTTCCCGATGTGCGTGACGGGCTCAAGCCCGTGCACCGCCGTATCCTTTACGGCATGAACGAGCTCGGCCTCGACTGGAACAAGAAATACGTCAAGAGCGCCCGCGTCACCGGTGACGTCATGGGTAAGTATCACCCGCATGGCGATGCTGCGATCTATGACGCGCTCGCCCGTATGGCGCAGCCCTGGTCGCTGCGCATGCCGCTCATCGACGGCCAGGGCAATTTCGGCTCTGTCGACGGCGACCCGCCGGCCGCCCAGCGTTACACGGAATGCCGCCTTCAGAAGGTCTCGCACGCGCTGCTCGACGACCTCGACAAGGAAACGGTCGATTTCCGCGACAACTATGACGGCACGATGTCGGAGCCGGTCGTCGTTCCCGCGAAGTTCCCGAACCTTCTGGTCAATGGTGCGGGCGGTATCGCCGTCGGCATGGCGACGAACATCCCGCCGCACAACCTGGTTGAGGTTCTCGACGGCTGCACGGCACTGATCGACAACCCGGCGATCGAACTGCCGGAACTGATGCAGATCATTCCGGGTCCCGACTTCCCGACTGGCTCGATGATCCTCGGTCGTTCGGGCATCCGGTCTGCTTATGAGACGGGCCGTGGCTCCGTGGTCCAGCGCGGTGTCGCCCGCGTCGAGCCCATGCGCGGCGACCGCGAGCAGATCATCATCACCGAGATTCCGTATCAGGTGAACAAGTCGACGATGATCGAGAAGATGGCCGAACTCGTGCGCGAAAAGCGCATTGAGGGCATCTCGGACCTCCGCGACGAATCCGACCGCGACGGCTACCGCGTCGTCATCGAGTTGAAGCGCGACGCCAATGCCGATGTCATTCTGAATCAGCTCTATCGTTACACTCCGCTGCAGACGTCTTTCGGCTGCAACATGGTGGCGCTGAATGGTGGTAAGCCGGAGCAGCTGACGCTACTCGACATGCTGCGCGCCTTCGTCAACTTCCGCGAGGAAGTCGTTAGCCGCCGCACGAAATACCTGCTGCGCAAGGCCCGCGAACGCGCGCATGTCTTGGTCGGTCTCGCGATCGCCGTCGCCAATATCGATGAAGTCATTGCGCTGATCCGCAAGGCGCCGGATCCGGCAACCGCGCGCGAGCAGCTGATGACGCGCCGCTGGCCGGCTCATGACGTGGAATCGTTGATCCGCCTGATCGACGATCCGCGTCACCGGATCAACGAGGATCTGACCTACAATCTCTCGGATGAGCAGGCCCGCGCCATTCTCGAACTTCGCCTCGCTCGCCTGACGGCACTTGGACGCGACGAAATCGATGAAGAGCTGAACAAGATCGGCGCCGAGATTTCGGATTATCTCGACATCCTGTCGTCGCGTATCCGCATCCAGCAGATCGTCAAGGATGAATTCAAGGCGATCCGCGATGAATTCGGCACGCCTCGTCGCACGCAGATCGTCGATGGCGGTCCCGATATGGACGACGAGGACCTGATCGCCCGTGAAGAGATGGTGGTCACCGTTTCGCATGCCGGCTACATCAAGCGCGTGCCGCTCACGACCTACCGTGCCCAGCGCCGCGGCGGCAAGGGTCGCTCTGGTATGGCGATGAAGGACGAGGATTTCGCGACCCGCCTGTTCGTCGCCAACACCCATACGCCGGTTCTGTTCTTCTCGTCGCGCGGCATCGTCTACAAGGAAAAGGTCTGGCGCCTGCCGATCGGCACGCCAACCTCGCGCGGCAAGGCGATGATTAACATGTTCCCGCTGGAGCCCGGCGAGCGCATCACCTCGATCATGCCGCTGCCTGAGGACGAGGCAAGCTGGGGCAATCTCGACGTCATGTTCTCGACGACCCGTGGCACGGTTCGCCGCAACAAGCTTTCGGACTTCATCCAGGTCAACCGCAACGGCAAGATCGCGATGAAGCTCGAGGAGGAGGGCGACCAGATCCTCGGCGTGGAGACCTGCACCGAACATGACGACGTGCTGCTGACGACGGCGCTTGGCCAGGCGATCCGCTTCCCGGTCGACGAAGTGCGCGTCTTTGCCGGCCGCAACTCGATCGGCGTGCGCGGCCTGACGCTGGCCGATGGCGACCGTCTGATCTCGATGACCATTCTTGCGCACGTCGATGCCGAACCATGGCAGCGTGCGGCCTATCTCAAGCGCTCTGCCGCCGAGCGTCGCGCCATGGGCGTTGATGAGGACGATATCGCGCTCGTCGGCGAAGAAGTCGGCGCTGAGGGCGAACTTTCGGAAGAGCGCTATCAGGAGCTCAAGGCCCGCGAGCAGTTCGTGCTCACGGTCTCCGAGAAGGGCTTCGGCAAGCGCTCCTCGTCCTACGATTTCCGCACCTCGGGCCGTGGCGGCAAGGGCATCCGCGCCACCGACACGTCGAAGACTGCGGAGATCGGCGAATTGGTTGCGGCCTTCCCGGTCGAGGAGACAGACCAGCTTATGCTCGTCTCGGATGGCGGACAGCTGATCCGCGTGCCGGTCAATGGCATCCGCATCGCCAGCCGCGCCACCAAGGGCGTGACGATCTTCTCGACTGCGAAGGATGAGAAGGTTGTTTCGGTCGAGCGGATCACCGAGCCGGAAAGTGACGACGAGATCGCTGAGGCGGCAGAGAACGCCGAGGTTGACGCCGAGAGCACGATTGCTCCGGCTGAAGACGCAAGCGGCGAGGGCGGTAGCGAGACCCCGACGGAATGATGTTAAGCCGGCCCGCAAGGGCCGGTTTCTCCATTCGTCAATCGACAAACGAAAAGCCCGCCGGAACTTGGATCCGAGCGGGCTTTTTGCTGGAGGTCTGCATCAAGTTCGATGCGGTCTTATTTTGGGGCCGGCGTGTGGATCCACCGACTGTGACCGCTTGGGATCGGTCTCAGAATGCCTTGCGGCGCTCCATCATGGCCCGGAAATCGTCGTTTTCGCGCTTCAGTGCCGTGATCGCAGAGGCGACTGAGGCTACGAACATGCCGCTGATCAAAGCAGCCAGAACGGACAGGGTGATAAACATGTCATTCCTTTCTTTCTCAGCGTGGCGTTGCGTTTCTAGCGGCGAAAACTCACTTCCGATTAATGGCCGAAGCTATGGTAACGGGCCGTCATCGGGGGGCCGTAGAATGCAGCGTCACTGCTGTCCTTGACGTAAAAGGTTGCAGAGGTGGCAACCATGGCAGTCATCATCATCATCCATACGAGGTTGATCAGGGTAACCTTGTCATGCATTGCTTTAGTCCTTTGAATGCCGGCATTCGCTGCCGTAAAATGCTTGCGTGCGGAAATAGTTCCCGCACAGTGTAGGAAGAGGTTTATCGGGCGATGCCTGAAGTCCTCTTGAACGTCCTGTTCATCTGGCGTTCATCTTCGCAATCCAGCGGCGACTGCTCCATCCAGTCCCGTGCAACCATCAGTCCAAGTTCGATAAGCAGAGACGCAGCGATGGCGGAAGCGATCAGAAGAGCGAGCATGGGGACGTCCTTGGTCTGTCTCGGTTTGGTTGACGATACAAACCTATCGCGATTGGCCTGAAGCGCCCTTGAATGGCGTGTTCATCTGCGGTTCAGCGGTCTGGCCGGGTGCCCGGGTCGATGAAGGCGTGACAAAGGCCCGCTCTCAGAGTGCTTGCGATCAGCCGGCTTCCGTGACAAAAGGCGGGCGAAACCAACAGACGGGTTCTCATGGCGACCGCATTTTATCCTGGCTCTTTCGATCCGATGACCAACGGCCACCTGGACGTACTCGTTCAGGCGTTGAACATCGCCGATCGCCTGGTGGTCGCGATCGGGACGCATCCGGGAAAGACGCCGCTGTTCGCCTATGAAGAGCGCGCCGATCTGATCCGTGAATCACTGGCCGCGGTTCTGCCTGACAGGGCAGAGGACCTCGAGGTGGTGTCCTTTGCGGATCTCGCAGTCGATGCCGCCCGCCGGCATGGCGCGCGCATCATGGTGCGCGGCCTGCGCGACGGGACCGATTTCGACTACGAAATGCAGCTTGCCGGCATGAATGCGACCATGGGGCCCGACGTGCAGACCGTCTTCTTGCCGGCGGCCACCGCCTCGCGGCCCATAACGGCCACATTGGTTCGCCAGATCGCCGCAATGGGTGGCGATGTCGGTGCCTTCGTACCCGCGCCGGTGCTTGCCGCCCTCAATTCCAGATACGGCCGCTGAGCCGCAATTTTTAGAACGGGAGTGATCATGAAGCTCGTCCAACTCGCAACCGCATTTCTCCTGGCTGTAGCCGGCTTCGGCTCCGCCCAGGCTCAGTCCAACGAGGACTTCCTGACCATCCAGCTGAAGGACGGCCCGGTCTTGATCCAGCTGATGCCTGACGTTGCACCGAAGCATGTCGCACAGATCAAGGAACTCGCTTCCAAGGGCGAATACGACAATGTCGCCTTTCACCGCGTGATCGAGGGCTTCATGGCCCAGACCGGTGACGTACAGTTCGGCGACATGGAAAACGGCTTCGAGCCTGGTCGTGCCGGCACCGGCGGTTCGAGCCTGCCCGACATCGAAGCTGAATTCTCGAGCGTTCCCTTCGAGCGCGGCACGGTCGGCATGGCGCGCAGCCAGGACCCGAACTCTGCCAATTCGCAGTTCTTCATCATGTTTGCCGAAGGCGGCTTCCTGAACGGCCAGTACACGGTCGTCGGCAAGGTCGTGTCCGGCATGGAATATGTCGACAAGATCAAGCGCGGCGAAGGCGGCAACGGCGAAGTCACTGATCCGGACCGCATGGTCAAGGTCACTGTCGGCCGCAATTGATATCAAAAGGGCTCAACGCCCCAATCCAAGGAGAAACACCATGGCCGAGATCAAGGATCCGGAAAACACCATCCTGATGGAAACCACCAAGGGTAAGGTCGTCATCGCGCTCTTCCCGGATCTGGCCCCTGGCCATGTCGCCCGCATCAAGGAACTGTCGCGTGAAGGCGCCTATGACGGCGTTGTCTTCCACCGCGTCATCCCTGACTTCATGGCGCAGACCGGCGACGTGAAGTTCGGCAAGAAGGGCGGCTCGGACTTCAACCCTGGCCGCGCCGGCATGGGCGGCTCGGACAAGCCGGACCTGAAGGCCGAATTTTCGGCCACGCCGCATGTTCGCGGCACCTGCTCCATGGCGCGCTCGCAGAGCCCGAACTCGGCCAACTCGCAGTTCTTCGTCTGCTTCACCGATGCACCGTGGCTGAACAAGCAGTATTCCGTCTGGGGCCAGGTCATTGAAGGCATGGACGTCATCGACCAGATCAAGAAGGGCGAGCCCGTCAGCGACCCCGATTCAATCGTCTCGATGAAGGTTGCCGCCGACGCCTGATCGGCTTAAAGCCACACGAAGCCCGCCTCGGTGCCTGGCACCTGGGCGGGTTTTCGCGTTCAGATATTCCACCCACACTCTGACAGACAGCGATGCGTGTAGACTTCTTCGACTTCGATCTTCCGGACGACAACATTGCGCTCAGGCCCGCAAGCCCGCGGGATCATGCACGTTTCCTTGTTGTCCGGCCGGAGGCTGAGCCAGTTCTGGAAGACCACCATGTTTACGACCTGCCGTCGTTCCTGAGACCTGGCGATGCGCTGGTCTTCAACGACACAAAGGTTATCCCGGCCCAACTCGAAGGCATCCGCCATCGTGACGGCGCGGAAGAGATCGCGGTCTCCTGCACGCTGCATATGCGGGTTGGTGCCTCCAGATGGAAGGCCTTTGCCAAGCCCGGCAAGCGCATCAAGCAGGGTGATCGCATCGATTTCGGTGTGGGGCAGGGCGACAGTGCCGCATGCCTCGCGGGAGCGCTGGTTGCGACCGTCGCCGAGAAGGGCGAAGCCGGTGAGATCGACCTCGCCTTCGACCTCTCGGGCCCCGATCTCGACCAGGCGATTGCCACCGTCGGCCATATCCCGCTTCCGCCCTACATCGCCGCCAAGCGGCCGGAGGACGGACAGGATCGCACCGACTACCAGACCATTTATGCCCGCGAGGAAGGGGCGGTTGCGGCCCCGACCGCCGGCCTGCATTTCACGCCCGATCTGTTCGCGAAACTCGACGCCTCCGGTGTCGAGCGCCATTTCGTCACGCTGCATGTCGGCGCTGGCACCTTTCTCCCCGTCAAGGCGGATGATACCGCCGAACACAAGATGCACGAGGAGATCGGCTATATCTCGCCTTCGACGGCCGCCGCGCTCAATGCCGTGCGCGCCCGAGGCAACCGCATCATCGCCGTCGGCACCACCTCGCTGCGCCTGCTCGAAAGTGCAGCGCTCGACGATGGCACCATCCCCGCCTGGTCCGGCGCCACCGGCATCTTCATCACGCCCGGCTATCGCTTCAAGGCGGTGGACCTGCTGATGACCAATTTCCACCTGCCCAAATCCACGCTCTTCATGCTGGTGTCCGCATTTGCCGGCCTCGACACGATGCGCCAGGCTTATGCCCACGCCATCGAGACCGGCTACCGCTTCTACTCCTATGGCGATTCCAGCCTTCTCTTCCGGAAAGACGACTGACCGATGTCCGAGAATTTTACCTTCAATCTCAAGGCCACCAGTGGCAAGGCGCGCCTCGGCGAGATCACCATGCCGCGCGGCACGATCCGCACGCCGGCCTTCATGCCTGTTGGAACCGTCGGCACGGTCAAGGCGATGTATCTTGATCAGGTGAAGGAAGGCGGTGCCGACATCATCCTCGGCAATACCTATCACCTGATGCTGCGCCCCGGCCCGGAACGCGTCGCCCGCCTCGGCGGCCTGCATGAACTGATCCGCTGGCCCGGCCCGATCCTGACCGATTCAGGCGGCTTCCAGGTCATGTCGCTGTCGGGCCTGCGCAAGCTCGATGAGCAGGGTGTCACCTTCAAGAGCCATGTCGATGGCTCGCTGCACCACATGTCGCCGGAGCGCTCGATCGAGATCCAGGGCCTGCTCGACAGCGACATCCAGATGCAGCTCGACGAATGCGTGGCGCTGCCGAACGAGCCGCGCGAGATCGAACGCGCCATGGAATTGTCGCTGCGCTGGGCCGAACGTTGCCGCGTCGCTTTCGGCAACCAGCCCGGCAAGGCCATATTCGGCATCGTCCAGGGCGGTGACCAGCCGGCACTGCGCATCCGCTCGGCAGAGGGCCTGAAGCAGTTGGATCTCAAGGGCTATTCGATCGGTGGTCTTGCCGTCGGCGAACCGCAGGCCGTCATGCTCGACATGCTGCGCATCACGCTGCCGGTGCTTCCCACCGAAAAGCCGCGTTACCTCATGGGCGTCGGCACGCCTGACGATATGCTGAAATCGGTCGCCGAAGGCATCGACATGTTCGACTGCGTCATGCCGACCCGCTCCGGCCGCCATGGTCTCGCCTTCACCCGACGCGGCAAGATCAATATCCGCAATGCCCGCCACGCTGAAGACATGCGCCCGCTCGACGAGCAGTCGTCCTGCCCGGCGACCCGCGACTACTCGCGCGCCTATCTGCATCACCTCGTGCGTTCCAATGAAGCGCTCGGCGGCATGCTCTTGTCCTGGAACAACCTCAGCTACTATCAGGAACTGATGCAAGGCATCCGCCAAGCGATCGCGGAAGACCGCTTCGAGGACTTCAAGGCGGAGACTATCGAGATGTGGGCACGCGGCGATATCGACCCGGTCTGATCTACGTCAGGGCAAGGCGGTCATGCCGCCCACCCATCTGTCAGATCAGATCCCCTGACTGTTGGTTTCGCGTTTGATGCGGACACCGTTGATGGCGAACTGCCCATCGCGCTGCCGCTTCAGCTCGTAATAGACGGCCCAGTCCTTGCCGTCAGGCGCCGAGATCAACACTTCCTGATAGGCGACCGTACCGTCGGGTGAGACCTGGTTACGGCCAAAGGCGTAGTTGCCGGGCCGATAGACCGGGCCATAGCTCTTCTTCACCATTTCGAAGAAGCGTTCGGCATTGGGAAAGACCGACTTGATCTCCGGCGAGGCAAAGGAATAGGCGGTCGTCGCGTCATCGTTGAGGAAGGCTGCGATCTGCTGCTCGATCACATCCTTTGCGAGGCCTGCGACCTCGGTTTTCACATCCTGCTGGGCAATGGCCGGGGCAGCGAGCAGGCCGGCCGTGAGAAATAGGGCAACTCCAATCCGCATGCGCATCATCATCCCCTTGTTTCAGGAAGTCCGAAATAAAAGGATAGGCCGATTCGCCGGGACGAAAAGGCCTGATGACAATTTGATGTCGCTTATCGCGATATCGTGAGTAGAGGCGCACGGTTCACCCTGCCCAAGGCTGGACAAGGCACGCCGAAAACCGCTTTAAAGCAGAACAGATAACCGCGGTTGCAACGTGGCCGCGAGCAATACTGACTGCTTAGCGTGACGAGGAGCCTTGCGATGATTGACGACCTGCTCGACCAGATGACACTCGAAGAGCAGGTTGCACTGCTGGCGGGCGCTGATTTCTGGACCACGGTTGCTGTCGAACGCCTCAGCATTCCCAAGATCAAGGTGACCGACGGCCCGAATGGCGCACGCGGTGGTGGATCGCTGGTCGGCGGCGTCAAATCCGCATGCTTCCCCGCAGCCATCAGTATCGGCGCCAGCTGGAACCCCGAGCTGGTACGCGAAATGGGCGTGGCACTGGCTGAAGAAGCGAAGACAAAGAGCGCGCGGGTCCTTCTCGCGCCGACCGTCAACATCCACCGCTCTGGCCTCAATGGCCGCAACTTCGAATGCTATTCGGAGGACCCGATGCTGACCTCGGCGCTGGCGGTCGCCTATATCGAGGGTGTGCAGTCACAGGGCATCGCTGCCACAATCAAGCATTTCATCGCCAATGAAAGCGAGATCGAGCGGCAGACCATGTCGTCGGATCTCGACGAGCGCACTCTGCGCGAGATCTACCTGCCGCCCTTCGAGGCGGCTGTGAAAAAGGCCGGCGTCTGGGCGATCATGTCCTCCTACAACCGGTTGAACGGTGTCTGGACAAGCGAAAATCACTGGCTGCTGACCGAACTGCTGCGCGAGGAGTGGGGCTATGACGGCATCGTCATGTCCGACTGGTTCGGCTCGCATACGACAGAAGCCTCTGTTATCGGCGGGCTCGATCTCGAGATGCCCGGTCCGGCGCGCGATCGCGGGGAAAAACTGGTGACTGCCGTCCGCGAGGGCAGAGTGCCGGCCGAAACCGTCAAGGCCGCCGCGCGCCGCGTTCTGTTGCTGCTTGAGCGCGTCGGAGCATTCGAAGACCCGAAGATGGAAGAAGAGAAGGCCATCGATCGCCCCGAACACCGCGCGCTCATCCGCAAACTTGGCGCCGAGGGCATGGTTCTCTTGAAGAATGACGGCATCCTGCCGCTCGACAAATCCGCCCTCGACCATATCGCGGTGCTCGGCCCGAACGCCGCCGAACCGCGCGTCATGGGCGGCGGCAGCGCCCAGATCAACGCGCATTACAAGGTGAGCCCGCTCGGGGGCATTCGCACAGCCTTGTCGGGTACCAATCGGGTCATGCATTTGAAGGCTTGCCGCAACAATCGCCTAACGCAGATGATCAGGGGCGAGGTGTCCGTCGACTTCTACCATGGCCGTGACTGGTCCGGCCCGGTCGTGCAGCGCTCCACGGCCGAGGAAAGCCAGTTCTTCTGGCTCGACATGCCGGATGCATCCCTCGACCCTCGGAATTTCTCGGCGCGCATCACCACGCGCTTCCGCCCAGAGGAGACCGGCAACCATATCTTCGGCCTGACCAATGCGGGCTTTGCCAAGCTCTATGTCGACGGTGAACTTGTGGTGGATGGCGAGACCGGCTGGGCGAAAGGCGACAATTTCTTTGGTCTCGGCAATTCGGAAGTCCGCGTCGAGAAGGTCCTCGACTTCGGGGACACCTATGAGATCCGCGTCGATTACCGCGCCATGCCCGAGGGTCATGAGGGCATCGAGATCCGTGCCCTGCGCTTCGGCGTTGAACTCCCGACGTCCGATGCGGCGATCGCGGAAGCCGTCGAGCAAGCCAAGGCCTGCGACGTCGCCATCCTCGTCGTCGGGCGGGAAGGGGAGTGGGATACCGAAGGCCTCGACCTGCCCAACATGCGCCTGCCCGGACGGCAGGAGGAACTGATCGAGAAGGTCGCAGCCGTCAATCCGCGCACCGTTGTCGTCCTCCAGACCGGCGGCCCGGTCGAAATGCCATGGCTCGACAAGGTGTCGGCCGTCATCCAGGCCTGGTATCCGGGTCAGGAGGCCGGCAACGCGATCGCCGACGTGATCTTTGGCGATGCCGAACCTGGCGGGCGCCTGCCGCAGACCTTCCCGCAGCGTCTTTCCGACAATTCCGCCATGACAGGTGATCCCAGAACGTATCCGGGTGAAAACGGCCATGTCGTCTACACGGAAGGCCTTGCGGTCGGCTATCGCCACCACGATGCTGATGGCGAAAAGCCGCTCTTCCCATTCGGTTACGGCCTGTCCTACACGACATTCGCCTGGTCCGTGCCGCGTGCCTCGAGCGTCGATATGGGGGCCGACGGCGTTGCTATCGAAATCGAAGTGACGAACACAGGCGACCGGGCAGGGGCCGAACTGGTCCAGCTTTACGTCAAGCCAAAGGCGTCGCGCCTGCTGCGTCCGGTCAAGGAACTGAAGGCCTTCGCCAAGTTGCATGTCCCGGCCGGCGAGACTGCGACGGCAAGGCTTTCGGTCGCCGTCCGCGACCTCGCTTACTTCGATCCGCAAGCCCGCGCCTGGATTGCCGAAGCCGGCGAATACGAAATCGTCATTGCCGCCAATGCCGAGGATATCCGCGCCACGCTGCCGCTGACATTGGCCAGCGAGTGGCGGGAAGGGGTGTCGGCCCCGCCTCTGCCTGCGGTCGTCGACTAAAGCGACACGCGATGCGGCGCAGAGATCGAGCGCTCCGCCGTCTCTTGCCGTGCCGTGAAATTCAATTAGAAGGCTATCATGTCTTCGAAATCGCAGCGGATCCCATGAGTATGCGCCTCTTCCTCGGATCCGATTTTCACGTCGATTACCGTCACAACCTCGACTGGCTGCGAGCGCTGTCCCGCGCCGATTTCACCGATGACGTGCTCATCGTCGCCGGCGATCTCTCCGACGAACTGGATCTCGTCAAAGCCAGTTTCGACGAACTCGTGCCGCGCTACGGCAAGATTCTCTTTCTCCCCGGCAATCACGATCTGTGGACGGCGCGAAGCGGGAAGGGGCCGTCCTTCGAGAAATTCGAAACGCTGAATGCCCTCTGCCACGGCTACGGTATCGAGACCCGGCCGGTCGCCATCGGCAAGACCCTGATCGTGCCTCTGCTGGCCTGGTATGACTATTCCTTCGGCGAGCCAGGCCCGACCATCCGCCGCGGCTGGATGGATTTCTACAAGTGCAATTGGGAAGGCTTGCAGCCGCCCGAGGTCGCGGCCCGTTTCGACGCGATGAATGTGATCCCGGACACATCGGGCTTCGATGCCGTCTACAGCGTCTCGCATTTCGTGCCGCGCATCGACCTGATGCCGGCTCGTTATCCCGAGAAGCACAAGGCGCTGTTTCCGGTGCTCGGCACAGACCGCCTGGAGCGCCGCATTCGTTCGCTTGGATCTTCGAAGCATTTCTACGGCCACAGCCATCTGAACCGCAACAAGGAGATCGATGGCGTCACCTACATCAACAGTGCCTTCGGCTATCCCAAGGAAACCGAGATCTCGGCAAAGACCATCCTGCAGGTCGCTGATCTCTGAGCGCGGGGGAAAGCCAGACCGAGCGCCTCAACCATACAAACAAAGATCGCATAAGATAGATTATGGAACTAAAGCATGTATGGAAGCGGGGCCTAGACTGGCCACAATGCATTGAATATCGCTGCCTCGCAGCGAACTCAGCATCTCAGAAAACTCAGATATCCAATTCAAATTCCACGGCAAACTGGTCATAGCCTGGCTCGACATGCGGCGGCGTCTCACCCATCACGGTTTCATAGTCGAGCGGCGTATGCATATGCGTGAGAACCGCATGTTTCGGCGCCAGGCGCTCGATCCAGCCGAGTGCCTGTTCGAGCGATAGATGGCTCGGATGCGGCCGGTACTGCAGCGCGTCGATGTAAAGCAGCTCAAGGCCTGATAGCTTGGCGACCGTCTCTTCGGGAAAGTCAGAGACATCGCAACAATACGCCACATTACCGATGCGAAACCCAAGCGATATGATGTCACCATGCTGCTGTACGAGCGGCATGAGCTCGATCGGTCCACCGGCGCCATCTATGACGATAGGCTGGTCCATATCGTCGACAATGACCGGCGCAACGATCGGCGGATAGCTGCTGCCGACCGGGGTCTTCAGGCAATAGCCGAAACCTTCCTCGATACGGGCCATCGTCGCGGGTTCCGCATAAATCGGGATCCGGTTCTTTTGGGTGATGAAATAGCCTCTGACATCGTCGATGCCATGCAGATGGTCGGCATGCGCATGGCTGTAGACGACGGCATCGAGACGCTCTACCTTGGCGCGGATCATCTGCTCGCGAAAATCCGGGCCTGTGTCGACGACGACGGTCGTCTTGCCGCCATCGGGCCCGATCTGTTCGATCAAGAAGGACGCGCGTGTCCGCCGGTTGCGCGGATTTTCAGGGTCGCAATTGCCCCAGTCGCCGTTGATCCTGGGGACACCGGGAGACGAGGAACAACCGAGCAGCGTGAACCGGCGCGTGACCTGCATCAGGGTTCCCTCAGCCCAACCTGGGCATCTTGGAAAAGCAGCGGAAGGCGTTCTCTGTCGTCACGTCTGCCATCTCCGCGTAGCTCACGCCCTTGACCTCGGCCAGAACCTCCGCCGTGTTGACCACATAGGACGGTTCGTTGCGTTTTCCACGCCAACGCTTCGGCGCGAGATAAGGCGCGTCGGTTTCGACCAGCAACCGGTCCATCGGCACCGACTTTGCGATCTCGCGCAGCTCCTCCGACTTGGGGAAGGTGACGATGCCGGAGAAGGAGACATAGCCACCAAGCGCTACGCCGGTATCCGCAAGCGCCTGACCGGACGAGAAGCAGTGCAGGATAAAGGGGAAGGCGCCCTTCCCTGTTTCTTCGGTCAGGATGGCAGCCATGTCCTCGTCGGCACTGCGGCTATGGATGACGAGCGGCAGCCCCGTGCGCCGTGCCGCCTCGATATGGCGGATCAGGCCCGTCTTCTGGTCCTCGGGCTTCTGCGTGTCGTAGAAATAGTCGAGCCCGGCCTCGCCGATCGCCACGATTTTTTCGTGGCTTTCCGCCAGTCGCACCAGCTCGTCCGCCGTCACGTCCAGCTCTTCATTGGCATTGTTCGGATGCGTGCCGACCGAGCAGAAGACGCTGGGATAGCGCTCGGCCAGAGCCAGCAGCGTAGGAAGCTTGCGAACCCGCGTGGAGATCGTCACCATCTGTTTCACGCCCGCCTGATGCGCCCGCGTGACAAGCTCGTCACGCTCGCTGTCGAAGTCGGCGAAGTCCAGATGGCAATGGGTATCGATCAGCATCGTCTCACGCCTTGCCCGCGTCCGGGGCGACATAACGCGGATAGACCGGCGACGGTGCCGGCAGTTCCGTGCCTGGCTGCAGCCGACCGGCGGCACCAAGCTTGGCGAAGACGCGGTTTTCCTCGGCCACGGCGACCAGATCGAGGATCTTTGCCGAGGTTTCCGGCATGATCGGCTGGAAGAGGATCGCGATCTGGCGAACGACGTCTGCCGTCACATAGAGCACCGTGCCCATGCGCGCCTCATCGGTCTTCTTCAGAACCCAGGGTGCCTGTGCTGCGAAATAGCGGTCGGCCTCGTTGACGATGTTGATGATGGCGGCGACCGCCTTGTGGATCTGCTGCTTACCCATTTCCTCGCGGCAGATGTCGATCGCCTCGTCGGCAATCTTCAGGATTGCCTCGTCTTCAGCGGTGAGCGGACCGGGTGTCGGCACCCTGCCCTCGCAGTTCTTGTTGATCATCGACAGGGAGCGCGAGGCGAGATTGCCGATGCCGTTTGCGAGGTCGGCATTGATACGTGTGCCGATGCCATCTTCCGAATAGCTTCCGTCCTGGCCGAAGGAGACTTCGCGCAGGAAGAAATAGCGCACCTGGTCGAGACCGAAATGGTTCACGAGATTGACAGGATCGACGACATTGCCGAGCGACTTCGACATCTTTTCACCCTTATTGAGCAGGAAGCCATGGGCATAGACGCGCTTCGGCAGCGGCAGGCCCGCCGACATCAGGAAGGCCGGCCAGTAGACGGCGTGGAAGCGGATGATGTCCTTGCCGATGATATGCACGTCAGCCGGCCAGTATTTGGCACGCGGGCCGTTCTGATCTTCGACATACCCGGTCGCGGTGATGTAATTGGTGAGCGCATCGACCCAGACATACATGACATGCTTGTCGTCGCCGGGCACCTTGATGCCCCAGTCGAAGGTCGTGCGTGAGATCGACAGATCCTTGAGGCCCGACTTGACGAAGGAGATCACCTCGTTGCGGCGTTCGTTCGGGCCGATGAAATCCGGCTGGTCTTCGTAAAGCTGGAGTAGCTTGTCTTCATAGGCCGAGAGCTTGAAGAAATAGCTTTCCTCTTCCACCCATTCGACTGGCGTGCCCTGGGGACCGTAACGCACGCCATCGGCGCGCAGCTCGGTTTCCTCTTCCTGGTAATAGGCCTCGTCGCGCACCGAATACCAGCCGGCATAGCCGCCCTTGTAGATGTCGCCATTCTTCTCCATGCGGCGCCAGACTTCCTGCACCGTCTCATGATGGCGCTTTTCGGTCGTGCGGATGAAGTCGTCGTTCGAGGAATTGAGGAGCTTGCCCATCTCGCGGAATTCGTTGGAGTTCCGCTCGGCAAGCTCTTCCGGCGAAATGCCCTCGGCGCGTGCCGTCTGCTGCATCTTCTGCCCGTGTTCGTCCGTGCCCGTCAGGAAGAACACATCCCGGCCGTCGAGCCGCTGAAACCGCGCCATGGCGTCGGTCGCGATCAGCTCATAGGCATGGCCGATATGCGGCTTGCCGTTCGGATAGGAGATGGCAGTCGTGATGTAGAAGGGATCGCTCATGGCTTCTTGTTGTCTTTTCGTCGGTTGCGATTGTCGTGTGCTGTTGTCTCGGAGCCTGACCTTGGCGGCGCGGAGCGGCCTGCCATGAACGGCGAAAACAAATGGGGTCCAACGCTCTTAAAACATTCCTCTGGCTTTAGGAACATCCGTTTTGCTGCAGTGCCATGAAGACGGTGGTCGCGCCGGTCAGCGCACGATCGCTGCGAGCACGTCGAGCATGGTCTGCTTGCGATCGAGATTGTAGGCCGAGGCAATGCCGAGCTGCTGATTGATGACGGACGAAAGCCGCGCATAGTGTTCGGCGCCGGACAGATCACCCGCCAGCGCAAGGCTTCTTGCGGTCTCGGCGAGATGGTCTCCCAGATGCTCGATGAAGAAGCCGAAGGCGACCTCACTGTCCTTGCCCGAGAGCGCATCGGCGATCTTGAACATCATCTTGCGCTGCGCGGGGCCGGATGCAGCCAGCATCTGCTCAAAGGCATCGAGAATGTCGGCGCCGCCGTAATTGACGAGCTTCAACGCGCGCGCGACGCTGCCCTTGGCGAGCGTCAAAACGGCTTCGCGCTTTTCGGCCGGGATCGTGAGACCCAGTTGCCCGAGCGCCTGATCCATCGCCTGCGGCGGCAATTCGTGCAGCCGGAGCGGCAGGCAACGCGAGCGAATGGTCGGCAAGAGCTTTCCCGGCGCGTGGGAGAGCACCAGGAACATCGCCCGCTTCGGCGGCTCCTCGAGGATCTTCAGGATCGCGTTGGCCGCATTGCGGTTCAAATCGTCGGCCGGGTCGATGATCACGATGCGCCAGTTTCCGGTGCCCGAGGTCTGGGCGAAGAAGTGCCCGGCCTTGCGGACCTCGTCGACGGTAATTGCGGTCTTCACCCGTCCGGACTTTTCATCGACTGGTCGCGACAGATGCAGGAGATTGTGACTTGCCCCGGAAGCGAGCTGACGGGTCACAGGATGCTCCGGAACCGGATCCGAGATGACCTCCGGTGCGCCTGTGGGATCCGGATGGCGCAGGATGTGGTTGGCGAAACGAAAGGCGAGCGTCGCCTTGCCGATGCCTTCCGGTCCTTCGATCAGGATGGCGTGGTGGCCCTTGCCCGAGCGGTAGCTGCGCGCAAGAAAGGCCTCTGCAGCTTCGTGACCGAAGAGATGCGGATTGCTGACGGGGGGAATCGCCCCGTCGAGAAGCCCTGCCCTCTCTTCGCTCATGGGCGCGCCGCCTGTCCGCCATCGGCGCCAGTTGCCGTCTTGCGCGCAATGACCTCGACCACCTTGGACAGAATATCGCTGGCGATCCGTCCCTGGTCCAGCGACGCGTCGATGACGCGGCAGCGTTCCGGCTCACGGCTAGCAATATCGAGGAAGCCCTGTCTGCGCTTCTCGTGGATCTCGAGCTTTTCCTTTTCGAAGCGGTCGGGGGCGGCGGTTGCTGCTTCTTCCCCTGCCCGTCTGCGGGCGCGCTGCAGGCCGACATCGGCCGGGAGGTCGAGAACGAGCGTGACATCAGGCATGGTCGAGCCGATCGAGACGCGCTCGAGGGCGGCCATCAGTGGCGGCTCGATATTGCCGGTGACACCCTGATAGACGCGGGAGGAATCGACGAAGCGGTCGCAGAGCACGATATCGCCGCGGGCGAGTGCCGGGCGGATCACGCAATCCAAGTGATCGGCACGGGCGGCGGCAAACAGGAGCGCCTCCATGCGCACACCGAAGGCCTCGGCGGCGCCGGAGAGGAGCACATGGCGCAGCGCTTCAGCACCTGGCGATCCGCCCGGCTCGCGTGTGGTGATGACCGTATGCCCCTTGGCGCGCAGGTTATCGGCGAGAAGACGGATCTGGGTCGACTTCCCGGCCCCCTCGCCTCCCTCGAAACTTACGAACAATCCGCGCGCCGTCGCCAATGCCTTGCCTATTTCCCGCCTGAAGCGTTTCAGAACCTGCCCTTAGGGCTCGACTACGGCTCTAAACCAAGATGGCACCCCGGGAAACCGTTGATCACAGGGCCGCTCCAAATTTTCCGTCAGATCCAGAAGAACATAAGTTCGATCAAGGCATCCCATGCCCGCTGGCGAAGCGTTCCAACCTCGACGGCTGCTGCACTTTTCAAGGGTACGCTGACCAGCGGCCGCTCGCCGGACAAGACATTGAGCGTGGCGATTTCGGCATCGGCTGCGACCGGTGGATCGAGCGGCCAGCGATAGACGATGCGTGCCTGCAGACGTTCGGGATTGTTGATCGGGACATAGACTTCGACCGGCTGGGCCGCGACCAGCGGGACCTTCGATTGCGCGCCGCCATAGACGCTCGCTTCGCCGATGACCTCACCTGCCTTGAACAGCGTGCGCATCTCGAAGCTGTCGAAACCCCAACTCAGCAAACGCCGCGCCTCTTCGGTCCGCTCCTTGTCGGTTGCTACGCCGCTCAGCCCCAGAAACAGCCGCCGCCCGTCGCGCTCCATCGAGGCGACAATGGCAAAGCCGCTGCCTTCGGCAAAGCCGGTCCCGAGCCCGTCGGCACCGAAGGACAGAAGCGGATTGCGGTTGCGCTGCAGGATCTTGTTCCACTCAAATTCCGGCAGGCCGAAGGTCTGGTAGAGATCGGGATAGGTCGCGACCAGATGGCGCGAGAGCTTCACAAGATCATAAAGAGTCGATCGGTTGTCTGGATGTGGCAGTCCTGTGGCATTGCCGAAGCGGCTGTCGGCAAGCCCGAGTTCGGCCGCCCGCGCATTCATCCGCTCGACAAACTTCGCCTCGGATCCCGCCAGGCCTTCGGCGATGATGAGGCAGCCGTCATTGGCCGTCTGCACCGCGATGCCCTTGATCAGATCCGCGACCGGCACTTGGCTTTTCACGGCCGCGAACATCGTCGAGGTCCGAGACGGTGCGCCGCCTGTCCGCCAGGCATATTCCGAGACCGGATAGATCGTATCCGGCCTGATTTCGCCCTTCCTGAGCGCATCGAAGGCCACTTCCAGCGTCATCAGCTTGGCGAGCGATGCCGGGGCAAAGCTCTGGCGCTCGTTCTTGGCGAGCAGAACCGTGCCGGTCGACGCCTCGACCAAATAGGCCTGGGCCGCCTTGGTTTCGATCAACTGCGGCGTCGGAACGGCTTGAGCGCGTGCGACTGGCGAAAGCAGGCCGTGCGGCGAAAGCAATGCCAGCAGCAGAAAGGCGGAAAGGATAAGACGCATGTTCACACTTCGGCTGGCTGGCTCAACAGTGATGCGTCTGTTCTCGCCCTGTCGCTGCGGGTTCAGCGCCCGCTGGAGAGCGTGATCCCGCCCTTTGCGACCGAGGCGAGAATCGAACGCTCGGTGAGACCCTCATTGCGCACGAGAATGGCGTCGAAGGCAAGCGCGTCGGCTTCCGCACGCTCCGGTGCATAGGCTGCCGCATAGCCGGAACCGTCGTAACCGTCGATATGGTGAGGACGCGGCGTCGGCGTGGGGCCGAAGTCCGGAAGGGCTGCAAAGCTGTCGCCCAAGAGGACGGCACCCGGGGCGGCTGCGCCCGTCTGCATCAGCACTTGTGCATCGAGCGTCTGCGGTGCTGCACCTCCGCTCGGTGTCGAGCCGCTGAGTGCCGTCTGGTAGACCGGATCGACGGTCGGTCGGAACTGCGGCGTTGCGACATCGTTGGACGCGACCATGACGCCTGATGCGATCTGGCCGCCCGGATCGATGACCGGTCCGCGCTCACCCTTCCTGATATACGATGCCATCAGATAGGGCATGTCATGCCCGTCCATGCGTGCCGGCCCGATGTACTGGACGCGGACCTCGCCGGTACCACTGCGCTTCATGTCGAGCATGTCAGCTGTCTTGCGCGACAGATCGATGATGCGCCCCTGGTGGAACGGACCGCGATCATTGATGCGCACGATGACCGAGCTGCCGGTGTTGAGATTGGTCACGCGCGCATAGCTTGGCAGCGGCAGTGTCGGATGGGCGGCCGACAGATGTTCCTTGTCGTAAAGCTCGCCATTGGCGGTCAGTCGACCGTGGAATGCATCGCCGTACCAGGAGGCGACGCCCACCTTGTCGTAGCGGGGGTTTTCCTTGGGCACGAAGGTCTTGCCCTTCACGACATAGGGCTTGCCGACCATATAGCGGCCACCGCCCTTCGGGACCGGACCACTCGCCACCAGTCTCGGGCTCGCCTTCACGCCATAGACCGACTCGGCGAAATATTCCTTCGAACGCTTCGGCTTTTCGGCGGTTTCCTTTGTGGTCGAACAGGAGGCGGTGAAGGCACAGAGCACCGCAAGCGCCAGCCACTTCCCGGAATTGGCCACGAGGCCGCGCGTCGTCAGATGCATGTGTCCCACTTCAGATCGCGGACGCTGATCATCTGCGCCCTGTCTACGAGGCCCCCATGCCTCTGCTCGCTTGCGCGCAATCTAGGCCGTGCAAAAATGGCCAAAATGGGAAAAGTCACAATTTGAACGATCGCAGCGGCGGAGTTCTGCAAACATGGTTAACGCACGGTTGCCACTCGGCAATGTCGGAACCGGTCACGAGCCCCCGCATGGACCTCGCTTTTGTCGGACAATTTGCTCAGCCGCACCCTTGCCAAATCCCGCGGCTTTGCGCATAACGCAGCCGTCCGGATGGGTGTCCGAGTGGTTTAAGGAACCGGTCTTGAAAACCGGCGTGCGGGAGACCGTACCGTGGGTTCGAATCCCACCCCATCCGCCACAAGCACAATTGTCCATTCCGCAAACATCCGTGATCGCACGCGCCGGATCCCCAGTGCCCGCCCCCCCAACCTGAAGTATGCCCTAGTGCGATTGCCCTGCGGAGCTGCTCGAAAGATTTGGCGTGCCGCGCCAGGGCGGAACCCTGTTTTTCGAGAGATCGATCGGATTGTAGCGACTGATTTAGCCGATCACCAATGCCCGTGACCTATTCTGATCCAGAGCAGGCTGACAGGATTGGTTTCATGCGTGTGACGGTGGCCCTGATGATCGCAGCGGTATTCAGCATCCTGGCGATCAAGTATTCCGACAACTCTCTTGGCGGTGGACGGCTGACTGCGTCTGCGAGCGATGTTGCTGCGGGTTGATCGCCCTCATGGCCAAGATTGTGGCTTTTCAACAACAGATACTTCAGTTCCTTCCGGTTTCCGGCCGGAATACGCCCATGGAGGAACTGCTTTTGCCGCAATCTCGTTGAGGATCCACAGGCAGGAGCAAAGACCATGAGATACATCTTCATCCTGCTGATCGCCTCGGTGCTCAGCATACTCGCCTTCAAATATTCGAACAATTCGCTCGGCGGCGGCGAACTGATGGCATCGCCGATGGACGTGTCACAGGAAACCTGATTGCGGCGCATCCGGCGGGTCGGCCCGGCTGCTTTTCGTCAGCCGAGCAGTGTGTCCAGCCATTCGCGTGACAGGCGCGTTTCCAGTTCCGTCGCCAGATCGTCCAGACCGGCGTCTACACTTTCCCGGTAGTTGGTTCCACCGCCTGAGACGCCGAAACTCTCCATGAGCTTGCGTCTGTAGGCGTCACTTGAAAACAGACCATGCAGATAGGTGCCAATGACGCGCCCATCGGCGGAGGCTGCGCCGTCAGCGCGACCCTCAATCCGGATCGGTGGCCGAAGCGTGTCCGGCCCTTGCGTCACCCCGAGATGGATCTCGTAGCCCGACAACGGCACGTCATATTCTAAAGAATGCGCCTCGCTGTTGCGAACGGTCTTTTCCGGCGCCATGACGGTTTCGATATCGAGCAGCCCAAGCCCTTCGACCGTGCGTAGTGAGCCTTCGAGGCCAAGAGGATCTGAGACCTGTCGACCCAGCATCTGATATCCGCCACAAATTCCGATCACGCGTCCGCCGCGTCTCACATGCATCGCAAGATCGCGGTCCCAGCCGTGATCCCGTAACTCCTCCAGATCCGCGATCGTCGACTTCGAGCCAGGCAGGATCACCAGGCCAGCATCGACAGGCAGCGGGTTGCCGGGGCGGACATAAACCAGATCGACCTCCGGTTCGGCTGCAAGCGGATCCAGGTCGTCGAAGTTTGCTATGCGCGAGAGGACTAGGACAGCAACCTTCAAGGCGCCGCCGGTCCCCTGGACCAAGCGCTCCAGGACGACCGAATCCTCTGCCGGCAGGCGCGCAGCCGCCTTCAGCCACGGAATGACGCCGAAGCAGGGCCAGCCGGTAAAGGCGCCGATCGCCGAAAGGCCATCATCGAAGAGGCTGACATCGCCGCGGAACTTGTTGATGATGTAGCCGATGATCTGGGCACGATCCTCCTGTGGCAGGATCGTATGGGTGCCCACCAGCGAGGCAATCACCCCTCCCCGATCGATATCACCGACGAGGACCACCGGCACGCCGGCGCGGGTGGCAAAGCCCATATTGGCGATATCGCCCGCCCTCAGGTTGATCTCTGCGGGCGAGCCGGCGCCTTCGACGATGACGATGTCCTTGCCGGCGGAAACGGTCTCGAAACTCTCGAGGACGGCGCCCAGCAGCTGCGGCTTCAGCCGCTGGTAGTCGCGCCCCTTGGCCTGGCCGAAGACCTTGCCCTGGACGATGATCTGGCTACCGGTTTCGCTTTGGGGCTTGAGCAGCACCGGGTTCATATGCACGGAGGACCGCGTGCGGGCCGCAAGCGCCTGGAGCCACTGCGCGCGGCCGATCTCCCCTCCGTCATCGGACACGGCAGCATTATTGGACATGTTCTGAGGCTTGAAGGGGGCTACCTTCAGCCCCCTGTTCGCAGCCAGACGGCAGAGACCGGCCACCAGTATCGTCTTTCCGACATCCGATCCTGTCCCCTGCAACATGATCGCTCTTGTCATCGTGCCCTGTCCTGTTTCCGCCCCGGCATTGTCTGCCTATTTTTCATGATCTTGCAGCGATTTCGCCGTCAAGGTTGATGCAAATGCGACACTGCGGCAGCCTGTCGCGGCCGATAGCTCTGCAGTTTATCATTTGCGACATTCAATGACGGTTTGCGCGCTGGTGCGGAGACTTCGCAGTGATTATCTGCGGCTCGAAACTAGCGCCCTCAAGAGCGCGGCAATCTAGGAAACACCCATGCTCTACATCCTGCAGAACCGCAATAGCCTGGCGATCGCCTGGAACGGCCGTGCGCCGCAGCACAAGACCATCGCACGCTGGGAAATTCGCAATCCCATCTCGTTTCGCAAGGCTTGATTCTCAGCATGCGGCCGATCGGTGACTGCGCCTATTGCGAAGTCACTCTAACTATCAGTCGGACCTGAAAACAAAACGCCCCGGGACGCAATACTCGATCCGGGGCGCAACCGACAGTAACGCGTCGGTGCTTCCATCTACCGCTTTAGATGTTACCGGATCGTTAGCCCGACGCCTCGGGCGACAATTTTTCAATTTTTTTTGTGCTTGCACGAGCGCGCCTTCGCGCCTGTCATATTGACGCAGTTGGGACACGTTAGGTCTCACGTTGGATTGCAGCCAAACGCCGCTTCTGTTCCGCCTGATGCAACTGCTCGTCCGTTGGGCGCATTGACCTCGCGCGGAGGCCGAAATGCGGCAAAATCAGTCGCAACAATAGCTTGGGTCCAGCGCCGCCGCGCATGGCCGGGGTCGCAAGAGGTTGATTTTCGGAACCAAAGACGTAGGCTTATAGTCGTGACACGAGGTCGACAGGGCAGCAACGCTCCTTACGACAAGACCTGGTCCACTCGATGACGCACTGGGCTGACGCGTCCGGGCGCTCATACGCATGATGACAAAATTGGCAATGCGGTCTGCAGTAGCCGCCTCTGCCCGTCCCGATGAACGCTGCAAGATAAGACTGGGAGGTCTTAACTCCATGAAGAAGCTGATTGCTTCCACAATTCTCGCCGCGGGTCTCTACGCAGTTGCCGGCTCTGCCCAGGCTGCCGAATGCGGTGATGTCTCGATAGCCGAAATGAACTGGGCGTCGGCCGGTGTCGCCGCCTATGTCGACAAGATCATCCTGGAAAGCGGTTATGGCTGCAAGGTGACCGTGGTTACCGGCGATACCATGCCGACTTTCGCCTCCATGAACGAAAAAGGCCAGCCGGACATGGCACCGGAGTTCTGGGTGAATGCCGTGCGCACCGCCCTGGACGAAGCCATTGCCGAAGGCCGTCTGATCCAGGCTGCTCCGCTTCTCTCCGACGGCGGCGTGGAAGGCTGGTGGATCCCGAAGTTCCTGGCCGACGAACATCCTGAGATCAAGACGGTCGAGGATGCGCTTGCCCGTCCGGAACTTTTCCCCGCACCTGAAGATGCGTCCAAGGCTGCCGTCACCAACTGCCCCTCGGGCTGGAACTGCCAGGTATCGACCGCCAATCTCTATCGCGCACTCGGCGCCAAGGAGAAGGGTTTCGAACTGGTTGATACCGGCTCGGCCGCTGGCCTTGATGGCTCGATCGCCAATGCCTTTGAAAACAAGAAGGGCTGGCTCGGCTATTACTGGGCTCCGACCGCGATCCTCGGTAAGTACGAGATGGTGAAGCTGTCGTTCGGCGTCGAGCATGACAAAGCGTCCTGGGATGCCTGCACCGCCGTTCCGGATTGCCCGGATCCGAAGGTAAATGCCTATCCGGTTTCCGACGTCTACACCGTCGTCACCAAGGGCTTTGCCGAAAAGGCCGGTGTTGCCATGGATTACGTGCAGACCCGCAAGTGGGACAACGCAACCGTCGGCAAGGTTCTCGCCTGGATGGAAGACAACCAGGGCACCAATGAAGACGGCGCACGCCACTTCCTCGAAACTTATCCGGAAATGTGGACCACTTGGGTCGCTCCGGACGTCGCCGAGAAGATCAAGGCGGCTCTCTGAGCGCAGCTTTCATTGCGAACATGCGGCGGGCCTTGTTGCCCGCCGCGCTTTCTGCGAAGCGGCATGCCGCATCACGCCATTCAACGACTCCCGACGTCGCAGACGGCATGAATTCCCTTCCGGAACTCGACTAGCCTCTTGCCTCGGGAACATGGCATCGCCGTAAAGGCCCATCGCAGCGTCTCGGACGTCACAACGAGCGGGGGTCGACAAGGGGAACGAGATGGCTTCGACTTTATGTAATTACCTGCCGGAAATCATGTGCAAGTTTCCGGCGATCGACGGCACAACAATGCGTGTCGCGCGCAAGAGTATCGACGACAGTTTCAAGGGCTTCGTGCGTGCCTATGGCAATGTCATCGACGCGGTGACGCCTCCACTACAGCTCTTCCTGAACTGGCTTGAGGCGCTGTTCGTCAGCACACCCTGGTTCGTCTTTCTGGCGGTCATGGTCCTCATTGTGTACTACGCCAGCCGCAACTTGCGCATCGTGGCTTTGACGATCATCGGCATGTTGTTCATTGGCTTCGTCGGTCTCTGGGAGGATACGATGGTCACGCTGGCCATCGTCACCGTATCGACCCTACTTGCCATCATCATCGGCATCCCATTGGGTATCCTGATGGCGCGATCGGACAGAGCCCAATCCATCATCAATCCGATCCTCGACGTCATGCAGACCATGCCGAGTTTCGTCTATCTCATTCCGGTCGTCATGGTCTTCGGAATCGGCAAGGTTCCAGGCGTCATTGCCGTTGTTATCTATGCCGTTCCGCCGATGATCCGCCTGACCAATCTCGGCATCAGACTGGTCGATCGCGAAGTGCTGGAAGCTGCAGACGCCTTCGGGTCCTCACCGCGGCAGAAACTGATCAACGTCCAGATCCCGCTCGCACTGCCGACCGTGATGGCCGGGATCAACCAGACCATCATGATGTCGCTTGCCATGGTCGTCGTTGCCTCGATGATCGGTGTCGGTGGCCTCGGCAAGAATGTTCTCCAGGCTATCTCTAACCAGTTCCTGACGATCGGGTTCCTCAACGGTTTTGCACTCGTTGCCATCGCCATCATCTTCGACCGCGCCAGCCAGGCCTATGGCAAGCGCCTTCAGCGCCACACGGAGGTGGTCCATGGCTAGTCACGACATCGAGATCCGCAATCTCTACAAGATCTTCGGCCCCAATGGCGGTGCCTTCATCGACCAGGTGAAGGCCGGCATGTCGAAGTCGGAGCTCAACGAGACTCATGGCCATGTGCTTGGCCTCAAGGATATCAACATCGAAATGCCCGGCGGTGGTATCACAGTCGTGATGGGGCTGTCTGGCTCCGGCAAATCGACGCTGATCCGCCACATCAACCGGCTGATCGAGCCAACCTCCGGCGAAGTCCTCTACGACGGCGTCGACGTCTGTCAGATGAGCCCGTTGGAGCTTCGGGAATTCCGTCGGCACAAGACGGCGATGGTGTTCCAGAAATTCGCATTGCTGCCACACCGGACAGTGCTCGAAAACACAGTCTACGGCCTCGACATCCAGGGAATCCCGCGCTCGAAGAGCGAGGAGATCGGGCGCCGCTGGATCGACCGCGTCGGGCTCTCGGGCTTCGAGGGGCACTACCCGAACCAGCTCTCAGGCGGCATGCAGCAGCGTGTCGGGCTTGCCCGAGCGCTCTCCAACGATGCCGACATCCTGCTGATGGACGAGGCCTATTCGGCGCTCGACCCGCTGATCCGCGTCGACATGCAGACGGTCCTGCTCGACATTCAGCAGGAGCTGAAGAAGACCGTCGTCTTCATCACGCACGATCTCGACGAGGCGCTGCGCCTGGGTGACAAGATCGCGATCCTCAGGGATGGCGAGGTCATTCAACAGGGCTCCGGGCAAGACATCGTGCTGCAGCCGGCCGACGATTACATCTCGGCCTTCGTCAAGGAAGTGAACCGCGGCCGGGTCATCCGGCTCGATACGATCATGGGTCCTTTGACCGGGACAGCCGAAGGGCTCGCCATGCCGGGCGCAACGGTCCTGGAGGCTGCAGCCCGCACCATGACGGATGCGCGGCAATCGAGCGCAGTCGTCACCAATGACGGCGGCACGCCAATCGGACGCGTCGATCTGCAGCAGATCATTGCCGCCATGGTCACGCCGAAGAGTCACGAAGACAACCAGATTGCCGCCGAATAGCGACGATACTGAACGATGTCTTCTGCAATACGGCCCCGTCTCTCGCGGGGCCGCTCTCTTTTTCGAGATTGAAACGATATAAAGATTTCTTTATATGATTGGCATGTCAATCAAAGGATCCGCCATGGCAACCCCTTCCAATCCGCTCTCCGAACTTCTGGCCGAAAAGGGCGTGCTGCTCGCCGACGGCGCGACTGGCACCAATCTCTTCGCCCAGGGACTCGAGGCCGGTGAGGCGCCAGAACTCTGGAACGAGGCGCAGCCCGAAAAGATCGTCAAGCTTCATCAGGATTTCGTCGATGCCGGCGCCGATATCATCCTCACCAATTCCTTTGGCGGCACGCGGCATCGCCTGAAGCTGCACCATGCCCAGGACCGCGTGCACGAATTGAACAAAAAGGCTGCGGAGATCGCCCGTTCGGTTGCCGACAAGGCCCCGCGCAAGGTGATCGTTGCTGGATCCGTCGGCCCGACCGGCGAGTTGCTGATCCCACTCGGTGCGATGTCCTACGAGGATGCGGTCGCGGCCTTCGTCGAGCAGATGGAAGGCCTGAAGGCCGGCGGTGCCGACGTTGCCTGGATCGAGACCATGTCGTCGCCGGATGAAATCCGCGCGGCTGCCGAGGCTGCCGTCAAGGTCGGCATGCCCTATACATTCACCGGGTCCTTCGACACGGCCGGCAAGACCATGATGGGCCTGCACCCGAAGGACATCCACGGGGTCGCGGGCGATATCGGCTCCGGGCCGCTTGCGGTCGGCGCAAATTGCGGCGTTGGCGCATCCGACATCCTGCAGAGCCTGCTCGACATGACCGGTGCAAACCCGGAGGCGACCGTGATCGTCAAGGGCAATTGCGGTATCCCGGAATTCCGCGGAACCGAGATCTTCTATTCGGGCACGCCGCCACTGATGGCCGACTACGCCCGCCTCGCCCGTGATGCCGGTGCGAAGATCATCGGGGGCTGCTGCGGGACGTCCTGCGATCATCTCGCTGCCATGCGTAAGGCGCTCGACGACTATACGCCCGGCCCGCGCCCGACTCTCGACGTCATCGTCGATCGCATCGGGCCGCTGCGCAACAAGACCGCGGACGAGAGCGGCGCGCAGGAAAGCAGCCGTCGCCCCCGCCGCCGCGGCAACTGATCTCTCTGGAGAGCAACAACGAAAAAGGGCGCCCGGTGGCGCCCTTTCTGTTTCCGGAATACATTCGAGGTTCAGCCGACGAAGGCTCGCTCGATGACGAATTCCGCCGGCTTGTTGTTGGCGCCTTCGGTGAGGCCTGCCTGTTCAAGCAGCGCCTTCGTATCCTTCAGCATGGCGGTCGAGCCGCAGATCATGCCGCGATCGATGGCGGGATCGAGCGGCGGCACGCCGAGGTCGGTGAACATCTTGCCGTTTGCGATCAGGTCCGTGATGCGGCCCTGGAAGGGATAATCTTCACGGGTGACCGTCGCATAGTGCTTGAGCTTGTCGCCGACGAGGTCGGCGAGGAATTCATGGTTCTTGATCTCGTCCACGAGGTCGAAGCCGTATTTCAGCTCGGCGACATCGCGGCAGGTATGAGTGAGGATGACTTCCTCGAATTTTTCATAGGTCTCGGGATCGCGGATCAGGCTGGCGAAAGGCGCGATGCCGGTGCCGGTCGAGAACATGTAGAGACGTTTGCCGGGAGTGAGCGCGTCGAGCACCAGCGTGCCGGTCGGCTTCTTCCGCATCAGCACCTTGTCACCCGGCTGGATGCGCTGCAGGTGCTGGGTGAGCGGGCCGTTCGGCACCTTGATCGAGAAGAACTCGAGTTCCTCGTCCCAGGACGGGCTTGCGATTGAATAGGCGCGGTAGATCGGCTTACCCTCGACCATCAGGCCGATCATCGCAAATTCGCCCGAACGGAACCGGAAGCCGGCCGGTCGCGTCATGCGGAAGCGGAAAAGATGGTCGGTGTAATGCGTAACGCTCAGAACCGTTTCGGCATAGACGCCCTCGGGCACGATCAGTTCGGCATTGTCGGTCTTTACGGGTGCATTCATAGGCTGTCGGTCCTATCGTTCAGTCGATTGGGAAGAGCCTATAATCCAGACCGCCCCATTCCACAATTCAGCCGGCATGCAGATTTCGCAGCCGAGATATCCATGAAAGCGAAGGCGGCATCCTTGACCGAGGTCAATTCGCCGCCTCCACATAGCGATTTGTTGATGTCTCAGGCGCCAGTGGAGCCAAGACGACGCCAGCTGAAACCGCCGACGACCTCGGAATCCCGAGCGGTCGGCTGGTAGCGCTGGGCTACGCCTGTGAGACAGTTTTCGGCAAGCCGGCGCTGGGCGACCGGATTGGTGACGGCAAAGCTGTCAAAGCCGGTGCGCAGCATCAGCGGCACCTGGTCGATCAGCACATCACCGACCGCGCGCAGTTCGCCAGCATAGCCGAGACGTTCGCGGAGCAGCGTTGCATGGCTGAAGCCGCGGCCATCGTTGAAGGCCGGGAAGGCGACGGCAATCAGCGCGATACGGTCGAGATGCGGCTCGAGCTTCTTCACGTCATCGGCGGGGGCGATGAACACGCCGAGGCCAATGTCGTTGGTTTCGGCGGTGGCTTCGAGGAAAGCGTCCAGCGAAAGGAGGGCCTTCTCGCCCTCGCCTGCCTTACGCTCTTCCGTTTCGGTTACCCAGATGTCGCCCTCGACGAAGCCGGTTTCTTTCCAGATCTTGGTCATAATTCTTCCAGTCTCACGCGGCTTCAGCTGAAGCGTTGCCGTAAAGCGCGTCCTTGAACGGCTTCGGGCCGACACGGCGATAGGCTTCGAGGAAGGTCTCCTTTGGATCCAGGCGCAGGCCGAGATAGGTATCGACGATCGTCTCGACCGCATCCGTCACCTTTTCCGGCTCGAAACCGCGACCGATGATCTCGCCGATGGAGGAGTTCTCGTCACCGGACCCGCCAAGCGTGATCTGGTAAAGTTCGGCTCCCTTTTTCTCGACACCGAGCAGGCCGATATGGCCAACATGGTGGTGACCGCAGGCGTTGATGCAGCCGGAGATCTTGATCTTGAGCTCACCAATCTCTTCCTGGCGGGCCTGGGAGCCGAAGCGGGTCGAGATTTCTTGCGCGAGCGGTATGGAGCGCGCATTGGCAAGCGCGCAGTAGTCCAAGCCAGGACAAGCGATCATGTCAGTGATCAGGTTGGAATTGGCCGTCGCCAGCCCAGCCTTCTCAAGCGCCTGATAGAGCGGATAGAGGTCGCCCTTGGCGACATGCGGCAGGATCAGGTTCTGTTCGTGGCTGACGCGGATTTCGTCGAACGCATAGCGCTCAGCAAGATCGGCCACCAGATCCATCTGTGCATCCGAAGCGTCGCCCGGCGTGCCGCCGATCGGCTTCAGCGAGATCGTCACCATGGCGTGGTCCGGATGGCGATGTGCTTGAACGTTCTGCTTGACCCAGGCGGCGAAGGCCGGATCGGCCTTCTGCGCACGGGCCAGTGCTTCCCAGCCGTCCGGACGGGCGGTGAGTGCCGGCGGGGCAAAATAGGTCTCGATGGCGCGGATATCGCCTTCCGGCAGCTTCAGTTCGCTGTCCTGGATCTCGGCGAATTCGGCTTCCACCTGACGCGTCAGTTCTTCGACACCGGTTTCGTGCACGAGGATCTTGATGCGGGCCTTGTACTTATTGTCGCGGCGGCCATGCAGATTGTACACGCGCACGATCGCGGTGATGTAGGTCAGAAGATCGGCTTCGGGGAGGAAGTCGCGGATCTTCTTGGCGATCAGCGGGGTGCGGCCCTGGCCACCGCCGACATAGACGGCAAAGCCGAGTTCGCCTGATGCGTTCTTCTTCAGATGCAGACCGATGTCATGCACCTGGATCGCGGCGCGGTCCTTTTCTGCGCCGGTGACAGCGATCTTGAACTTGCGCGGCAGGAAAGAGAATTCCGGATGCAGCGAGGACCACTGACGCAGGATCTCGGCATAGGGGCGCGGATCGGCGACTTCGTCAGCGGCCGCACCAGCGAAATGGTCGGCGGTCACGTTGCGTATGCAGTTGCCCGAGGTCTGAATGGCGTGCATCTCGACGCTTGCGAGATCTTCCAGGATAGCCGGCGTATCAGACAGTTTCGGCCAGTTGTACTGAATGTTCTGGCGGGTGGTGAAATGGCCATAGCCGCGGTCATATTTGCGGGCGACATGGGCCAGCATGCGCATCTGCTTCGAATTCAGCGTGCCATAGGGAATGGCGACGCGCAGCATATAGGCATGAAGCTGGAGATAGACGCCGTTCATCAGGCGCAGCGGCTTGAATGCGTCTTCGGCAAGCTCACCCGACAGGCGGCGGGCCACCTGGTCGCGAAACTGCTCTACGCGCGCCGATACGAAGGCGTGGTCGAATTCGTCATAACGATACATGTCTTACCTCAGGCCTCAAGCCGCAATGAATGCCGGGTCGGCATAACCGTGACCCTCGGCATATGCAATGGTCGGGCCTTCCGCCCGGATACGTTCGCGCAGGCGCAAGGGGCGCAGCTTTCCGTCTTTCTCCTCGATCTCGATGACGTTCACATCGACGACGAGATTGCTGGCAAAGGCCTGCTTGCCGGCGGTTTCCAGCGCTTCGACAGCCTCGGCATGGCGGGCAACGAAGGCTTCCTGCAGCCGCTCGGTCCACTGGCCGCTGGCGTCCAGCCAGACGGCGATGCCGTCGGTCAGGCGGTTTGCTGTCAGAACCTTGTCTACCATGTCAATTCCTCTGCGTTTCCAGTTCAGCCGTCACGCGCGCGCCCAAGGGTTCGGAGCGGCTGAAATCGGCGCCGGCGACGGCGTCGCCGATAATAACCATGACCGGACCCGTCAGCTCCGTGCTAGCCTCCAGTCCAGGCAATTCCTTGAGGGTACCGTGCAGCAGGCGGCTGTCGCGGCGCCCGGCATTTTCGACGACCGCAACGGTCGTGTCCTCGGCGAGGCCGCCTGCCATCAGGCGTTCGGCGACGGAGGCCGCCACCGTGCGGCCCATATAGACGGCGACTGTGGCACCCGATAGCGCAAGACGCGCCCAATCCGGCAGGACGTTGCCCTGCAAATCGTGGCCGGTGGTGAAGACCAGCGACGAGGATACGCCGCGCAGGGTCAGCGGCAGTTCGAAGTCGGCAGCGGCAGCAAGTGCCGAGGTCACGCCGGGGACGATCTCATAAGGAATTCCTGCATCGCGAAGTGCTGCCATCTCTTCTCCGGCACGACCGAAGACCAGCGGATCGCCCGACTTCAGACGGACGACACGCTTGCCGGCAAGGCCAAGCTCGACGAGGAGCGCGTTGATCTCACCTTGAGACTTCGAATGACAGCCCTTGCGCTTGCCGACCGGGATCCGCTCGGCATCGCGGCGGCCCATGTCGACGACTTCGCGCGGGACTAGCGCGTCATAGACGATCACGTCGCATTCCATCATCAGGCGATGGGCACGCAGCGTCAGCAGATCTTCCGCACCCGGGCCTGCACCGACGAGGAAAACGCGACCTTCAACGCGATCGGCAGCAACGCCCTTCAACAAGCGGGTGGCTTCGCGGCGGGCCAGGCTGATCTCGTCCGCCTCGACGTGATCGGCGACCTTGCCCTTGAAGAAATCGCGCCAGAACAGGCGACGCGGAGCGCCACGAGGGACGAGGCGGTCGACGGCGCGGCGATAGGAATTGGCAAGGCGACCGAGCTTGCCGAGCGAACGCGGCAGAAGACGGTCGATATCGGCGCGGATCATTTGCGCGAGAACCGGGCCTACGCCTTCGGTGCCGATGGCGACCGCAATTGGGGCGCGATTGACGAGAGCGGGTGTGTAGAAATCGCAATAGTCGGGCTGATCGACGGCATTGGCGGGGATGCGGGCAGCGCGGGCGGCGGAGACGATCTCGCGGTCGAGAGCGCCCTCACCCGTTGCGGCAAACACCAGACGGGCACCTTCGACCTGCGAAGGATCGAATGGCGCGGCGATCTGCTCGATACCATTCGCTGCGAGGAAGGCAGCGTAATCCTCTTCCGGGGCATCAGCATAGGCGATGATGCGGGCTTCGGTGTTCTTCAGCAGGCGCGCCTTGGCATAGGCCTCGTCACCGTTTCCGAAGACGGCGGCGACCTTACCCTCGACCTTGAAGAAGGCCGGGAAGACCGAAAGCTGTTTGTCCTGCTGTGCCATGAATCATCCGTTCAAAGTAAGCCTCATCATCGCGTTTCGGCTTTGAGAATTGAAGAAACAGGAATCCCTTCGCCCCCGCACTGAGGTATTTCTGTCCTAGTCTCCTCGCCCTTGCGAGCAAAATGCACCGTTGTGTTCAAAGTCTGACGCGATCGCTCTCGCCCTCGCCTAAATGGCTGGGAAAACCGAAGTGGGTGCATCATTTCCCTTTCGGCCGCTGCTCGGCAAGCGCTAAGATTGCATTGCACAAGACTGCGGAGCGCGCCACCTTGACCACACCCGAACTTACCCGTCGCCTTCTCGACGTGATCGAACATGACATCCTGCCGCTGACTGCCAAAGGCGTCGCTGCCGGCAACAAGGTTTTCGGCGCCGCGATCCTCCGCAAGTCGGACCTGTCCCTCGTGCTCGCCGAGACCAACAACGAGCTGGAAAACCCACTCTGGCACGGCGAGGTTCATACATTGAAGCGCTTCTACGAGCAGGGCGAGCGACCTGATACCAGGGACCTGATCTTTCTGTCGACCCATGAACCCTGCACGATGTGCATGTCGGCGATCACCTGGGCCGGTTTCGACAATTTCTACTATTTCTTCAGCCACGAGGACAGCCGCGACGCCTTTGCCATCCCCCATGATCTCAAGATTCTGAAGGAGGTCTTCGGCCTGGAGCCCGGCGGCTATCGGCGGCAGAACGCCTTCTGGCTGAGCCATGCGATGATCGAAATGGTGGCCTCCGCCAGCGATGCCGATCGCCCCGCACTCTTCGAACAGGTGAGCCGCATCAAGGCCCGGTATGACCTGTTGTCGGACACCTACCAGTCGTCCAAGGGCGACAACGACATTCCGCTCAACTGAGCGAGTATACGGGATTACAATGGAAGCTTCCACCGACATCAACCGCCTGCTCGAGATCATGGCGGCGCTGCGCCAGCCCGAGACCGGCTGCCCCTGGGACATCGTCCAGACCTTCGAGACGATCAAGCCCTATACGATCGAGGAGGCGTATGAAGTCGCTGACGCGATTGAGCGCAAGGATCCGGACGATCTCTGCGAGGAGTTGGGCGATCTGTTGTTACAGGTGGTCTTTCATGCCCGTATTGCTGAAGATGAAGGCCTGTTCTCTTTCGGAGACGTGGTCGAATCCATCACGTGCAAAATGATCCGGCGGCATCCGCATGTGTTTGCGCGATCCGATGCCGACACGCCTGACGCTGTGAAGGCGCAGTGGGACAAGATCAAGCAGGAAGAGAAAGCTGAACGTCTCGCACGCCGCGCGGCCCGTGGATCCGCTGCCGATCCCGACACCGGCTATCTCGGCTCGGTACAGCGGTCGTTTCCGGCGCTCACAGAAGCGTTAAAGCTGCAAGAGCGTGCCGCCAAGGTCGGGTTCGACTGGTCGGAGGCCACGCCCATCCTCGACAAGATCGAGGAGGAAATCGGCGAATTGCGTGAGGCGCTGGCCGAAAACAAACCTGACAAGGTCAAGGACGAACTCGGCGACTTGATCTTTGCCCTTGTCAATATCGGTCGGCATGTGGGGACGGAACCGGAACAGGCACTGCGCGGCACAAACACGAAGTTCCGTAATCGTTTCAGACATATAGAAACTTCTCTTCATGCATCAGGCGAAACGCTGGAAGCGGCTTCACTGGAACGGATGGAAGAACTCTGGCAGGCCGCCAAGAGCCTCACGCGACCTATCGGCTGAACCAGCATGAAGCTCCATGGATTCGATGTGGCCATTGCAGGCGCGGGTGTAGGTGGACTTGCGCTCGGCACGATGCTGGCCCGGTTCGGCGCCTCTGTGACACTCTACGACCAGATGGATGCGCCACGTCCGGTGGGCTCCGGCTTCGTGCTGCAGCCGACGGGAGCTCAGGTCCTTTCGGCCATGGGGCTTCTCGATCTTGTCGCCGCGCGCGGGCGACGGATCGATCGGATGGTCGGACGCCTGAAGGACGGCGGCAAGCCGGTGCTCGACGTGCGCTACCGGTCGGGCGAATTCGGGATCGCTGTCCAGCGGGTGGCGCTGTTCGACACCTTGTTCGAAGCGGCTCGCACCGCCGGTGTGGCTTTCGAGGCATCGGCGCGGATCAGCGGTATTGAGCCGGGGCCTCGTGCTCGTCTCGTCTTCCAAGATGGTTCGCGGTCATTGCCGGCAGACCTTGTGATCGATGCCATGGGCGCCAATTCCCCGATCGGCAGTCGGCCTGATACCGAACTCAGTTATGGGGCGCTCTGGGCAACGGTGCCCTTCCCCGATGGCGGGCCATTCCAGGAGAACTTGCTCGAACAACGCTATGACCGTGCCTCGCGGATGGCCGGTGTGCTGCCGGTCGGGACCGCCCGCGAAGGGGCGCCCACCATGGCGACCTTCTTCTGGAGCCTGCGCACCGCGGATCATCCCGAATGGGTCAAGGCTGGCCGCGACGCTTGGCTGGAGGCGGTGGCCAAGCTCTGGCCGAAGGCGCTTCCGCTTGCGGCCGTCGCGGAGCCGGTTCATGCGCGCTATCGCCACCAGACGCGTCCGCCGGTGATCGGGCGCCATGCGCTGAAGATCGGTGATGCGTGGCATGCGACCAGCCCACAACTCGGCCAGGGCGCAAACATGGCGCTGCTCGACGCTGCATCGCTCGTCTCCGCGCTGGTTCACGCACAGGATGTGGAAAAAGCCATCGCGCGGCATTTGCGGCAAAGGCAGATGCATGTGCGCAGCTACCAGTTTCTCAGTCGGGTGCTGACACCCTTCTACCAATCGGACAGCCGTCTCCTGCCTGCGTTTCGCGATCACCTGATCGCGCCCGTGACGACCTTGCCGGGCGTGCGATCCATCATCTCGACGCTTGTGACGGGCGATCTTCTCGATCCGGTCGGTCAGCTGCGGCTCTCCGAGACATTCGGGCAGGACACCGTGAGCCGGTCGCAGCCGTAATCGTCCATTCGCAACAGTCATCGCCCCTGGCTTGGCAGCGAGGGTGTAGCACCGAAACTTGGGTTGCGGTCAAGGTTCCGAAGAGGCGTTCGAAGACGGCTCCATGCCAGGGGCAGCCGGGCGTTGCCAAGGGGTTATTCTTGATCGCCAGGTGAATGACCGGTTGGCGCCAGCCACGGACCTCGGCTGAGAACCGGCCGCTCCCGGCAAACGTCCAGGCGTGAGCCGAGATGGCAAGGACAAGCAGGCGAGAAGAGACGGCGGTTGGCAGGTGTGGCAACAGGCGGCGTGCCGGTTTTGGGATGCGATTGGCCAGCAGATAGTGGCCGGTACGGTGTCCGGCTTCCGCCAGGACGTGGGTGGCATCCTGATCCGACAAGGTGTCGCAAAGCATGGCGAAGAGCCGCTGCGGCTCTCGTTCATCCAGCATCGTGCCGGGTGGATTGGCGTAGCGATGGCCGATGCCGGCGCGGTCGAAGATCATGCGCGCCGTCTCTTCGCCAAACAGCGCCGCGAGCGCCTGTCCCGTCTGGATCAGGCTGTTAGGCCCGATCCGGGCGCCGTTGCCGTCAGAGATCGGCGTGCCGCTGCGGGCAAGTTCCGTCTCTCCATCAGAGCCCTCAGCTTCCCTTCCCGAAAGGCGGGCCTCAGACGTGGGCATCGTGGCTCTCCGGCCCTCCGCCGCAGGCAAGCACGGGTGTCCGCGCTTCTTCCGCGGCACCAGCCTTGCGGGCGCGCAGCTGGCTTGCGCGGTCGGAGGCCGCCTGCCAGTCGGCCATCTGGGCTGGTGCGATCTTGCGGCTCATGTCGAAGCCGAAATCGACCTTGTCCTTCGATTGCGGCCCCCAGTAATTGTGCTTGCCGAGATCGTAGAACTTGCGCTCGAAGCCAGCCTTCATGAAGGCCTTGAGGCAACCCAGCAGATAGCGGCGGCGAAAACCCTTGCCGCGCCAGGGGTAATGAAAGAGCGCCTTGATCATGTAGAAGCGGCGGTAATTGTTCATCACTCGGTCGAGCAGTTCGGCCCGGTCCATGGCATCTGGCTTCATGATCGGCGTGACGAAATTGTATTTCGAGAAGTCGAAGATCTCGACCTTGTCGCCCAATTCCTGAAACAGCGGCGAGAAGGGCCAGGGGGTGTACATGGCCCAGTTGGCGAGATCCGGGTTCCAGTCGCGCGCCATGCGATAGGTCTCTTCCAGCGTCTCCGCCGTCTCGTTCTCCAGCCCGACGATGAACTGCGCCTCGGTGAAGATGTCGGCTTCACGGAGCAGACGGATCGCCTTCTTGTTCTCAGCGACCTTAGTTTCCTTGTTGAAGCGGTCGAGCTTCAGCTGTGCAGCGGCTTCCGTGCCGAGCGAGACATGCACGAGGCCCGCCTTCCGGTAGAGTGCCAGATATTCCTCGTCTCTGATAATGTCGGTGACGCGGGTGTTGATACCCCATTTGACCTTGTCCGGTAGACCACGGGCGATGAGCTCCTCGCAGAAGGCGATGAACTTCTTTCGGTTGATGGTGGGTTCCTCGTCGGCCAGGATGAAGAAGCCGACCTGGTGGTCGTTGACCAGCTTTTCGATCTCGTCGACCACCTTTTTCGGATCGCGGATGCGATAGTCGCGCCAAAACTTCCACTGCGAGCAGAAGGAGCAGGTGAAGGGGCAGCCACGCGCCATATTGGGAATCGCGACCCTGACGCCGAGGGGCACGTAGATGTATTTTTCCCATTCGAGCAGCGTCCAGTCCGGCTCGACGGCATCGAAATTCTTGACGGTGGGTGCAGCAGGTGTGGCGATGATCTTGCCGTCGTCGGTGATATAGGCGAGGCCCTTGATCCCTGCCCTCGCCTTCTTCCAGTTGCCGGCGGCAAAGGCGCGGGCGAGTTCGACGATGATCTCCTCGCCTTCGCCACGAACGATGACGTCGATATGGGGCGCCTCGGTCAGCACCTGCTGGTACATGAAAGTGGCATGGATGCCGCCGAGGACACGGAGCGCCTGTGGGCAGACCTCCTTGGCGATCTCCAGGCAGCGCTCGGCCATGTAGATCGACGGGGTAATTGCGGTGCAGCCGATCAAATCCGGCTGTAGACTGCGCAATTCCTCGCGCAGCCGATCCTCGGTCATGTCGTTGGTCATGGCATCAAGGAAATGGATGTCAGTGAAGCCTGCGGACTTCAGCGCGCCGCCGAGATAGGCGACCCAGGCTGGTGGCCAGTTGCCGGCAATCTCGGCGCCGCCGGAATGATAGTTCGGATGAATGAAGACGACGCGCATGACCACCTCCCATGTGTGTAAACAAAAGTTGACACACATGGTCGAGCGATCAGTTGACCTGGATCAAGCGGTGAAGACGCGCTTTCAGCGCTCCCAGTCTTCCCTGACGGGGGGCTTCAGGCCGCCGAGCTTCCGCTCCAACTCGTTGGCCTGCCGATCGGTCAGGCGCACGTCGAGGCTGACGGAGCCGTCCTCGTGATCTTCACGGCCATCGACGATGCCGTTTTCATAGAGCCAGGAAATCACCGCATGCTTGTCGCTGGGAATGGTGATTGTCGCTTCGGTCAGCACGCCCGAGAGGCGCTGCGAGATGACGTCGAGAAGGGTGTCGACGCCCTCGCCCGTGACGGCGGAGACCGGCAGGACGTTTTCGCGACCCGCCGCCTTCTGCAGAAGGCCGTCGTGGTTCTCAGGGTCGAGACGATCGATCTTGTTCCAGACTTCGAGGATGCGCTCGGCGCGTTCCTTGTCGTCAATGCCGAGATCGTCGAGGATGCGCAGGACATCTGCCGACTGGGCGCCGTTATCCGGATCCGACATGTCACGGACATGCAGCACCAGATCGGCTTCCAGCACCTCTTCGAGTGTCGCGCGGAAGGCGGCAACGAGGTGCGTCGGCAGGTCGGAGATGAAACCGACGGTGTCCGACATGATCACGGTTCGACCATGCGGCAGCTTCATGCGTCGCAGCGTCGGATCGAGCGTTGCAAACAGCATGTCTTCGGCCAGAACACCCGCACCGGTGATGCGGTTGAACAGTGTCGACTTGCCGGCATTGGTGTAGCCAACCAGGGCCACGATCGGATGCGGCACCTTGCGGCGCTTGGCGCGGTGCAACTGGCGGGTACGAACAACCTGCTCAAGCTCGCGCTCGAGCTTGATGATCTTCTCCTGCAGCTGGCGGCGGTCGGCTTCGATCTGGGTTTCACCCGGACCACCCATGAAGCCCGCACCACCGCGCTGACGCTCAAGGTGGGTCCAGGACCGCACGAGACGGCCCTTCTGGTAGTTCAGGTGGGCGAGTTCGACCTGCAGCGTGCCTTCCTTGGTGGAGGCGCGACGACCAAAAATTTCGAGGATGAGGCCGGTGCGGTCGATGACCTTGGCGCCCCATTCCTTTTCGAGATTGCGTTGCTGAACCGGAGTGAGCGGATGATCGACAATGACGAGACCGGCATCATGCTCGTCGAGCAGTGCCTTGACCTCAGCGATCTTGCCGGACCCCATCAGCGTTGCCGGACGCGGCTGGTTGATCTGGACGATCAGACCCTGAACGATGGTGAGATCAATGGCGCGGGCAAGGCCGATCGCCTCTTCGAGACGCGCTTCGTTGGAGCGGCTCGGTGCCGGTGGAGCGCCTTCGGGCAGCGGTTGCGCCTTGGCTTGCTTCAGGACCGGCACGAGCACAAGCGCCCGCATGTCATCCCGGCCCTTTTCGTCCTCCGGGATGATTGAATCGTTTGTTGTATCGCGGCTGGTTATGATCTCAGTCCTGTCCGGAGGAGGCTTCGTCGTTCTCGAACATCGTCATCGGCTGGCCGGGCATGATGGTCGAGATGGCGTGCTTGTAGACGAGCTGGGAATGGCCGTCGCGACGCAGGAGAACGCAGAAATTGTCAAAGGATGTCACAACACCGGTGAGCTTCACGCCGTTGATCAGGAAGATCGTCAGCGAAATCTTCTGCTTTCTTACGGTGTTGAGGAAGAGATCCTGCAGGTTCTGAGAACGTTCCGCCATGGCGCCGCTTCTTTCTTTCTTGCCGGTGCTTTGCGACCGGTGTGATTATTGTTTGGTAACTGATCAGCGCAGGGAAAATGCCCCTCGTCCCTTCGCCGAAAAAACGTGGTATCAAATCACCGTCTTCTCCGCAACGTCGAAAAAGGTCGAACGGATGCGCTCGGCCATGGCGCCGGGATGGCCGTTTCCGATCGGCTGGCCGTCGACTTCGACGATCGGAAAACAGATACTGGTGGCGGCGGTGATGAAGACCTCGCGCGCGGTGAGCATTTCCTCGCGGGAAAATTCTCGCTCCTCGACGCGGATGCCAAGCTTTTCGGTCACGTCCATCAAGCCGGTACGGGTAATTCCGCGAAGGATGCCGTGTTCTGCGGGTCGGGTGACAAGCACCCCATCCTTGTCGACGATCCAGACATTGGTCGCCGCCCCTTCCGTCACCATACCGCGCGAATCGACATAGATCGCTTCCTGCGCACCCTTCTCCTTGGCCGCCTGACGGGCCATGGCATTTGGCAAAAGGCCGACAGTCTTGATGTCGACGCGATCCCAACGGTTGTCCGGCAGAGTGATTGCCTTCAGTCCCGTCTCGTTCTTCTTCGCGATGACAGAGGGATCGGTGATCTTGGCTGTGATCACCAGGCTCGGCGGCGTGTCGGCTGAGGGGTAGACATGGTCGCGCCGGGCCACACCGCGCGTCACCTGGAGATAGAAGAGACCATTCTTCACACGATTGCGGCGTGCCACTTCACGGATGACCTGGGTCAGGGCCGCGCGGCTCATCGGGGTCTTCATCTGGAGTTCGGACAACGAACGGTCAAGGCGATCGAGATGCCGGGTGAGATCGACGATCACACCATGGCGGATTTCGCAGACCTCGTAGACCCCATCGGCGAATTGGTAGCCGCGATCCTCGATGTGCACCGCCGCGTCGGCATGAGGCAGGTAACGGCCATTGACATAGGCGATGCGTGGCATGGGATTGGGACCTTCAGAAATACTGGATCGAAACGCGGAAGAGCTGCTCGACATGGCGCACGGCGTCGGCGGCTGCGAACATGACCACGCGATCCTTGGCCTTGATTTTGGTTTCACCATCCGGGCGGATCACGGTCTTGTCGCGCAGGATTGCGCCCACGCGCAGGCCGGGCGGAAGCTCGAGTTCACGGAAAGGTTTGCCGACGAGCGGCGAGGTCTCAAGCGCCTCGGCCTCAATCACCTCGGCCTTGCCCTTCTGGACCGCATAGACGGCGCGGATACGGCCCTTGCGCACATGTTGGAGTACGCGCGAGATCGTCACGGCACGCGGGTTGATATGGGCATCGATGCCGATCGAGGTGGCCAGATCATGAAAGGACGGGCTGTTGATCAGCGCCATACCCGACTTGCAGCCCAGGCGCTTGGCCATGGCGGCACTCAGGATGTTCGTCTGGTCATTGTTGGTGAGCGTCACCATCAGGTCGGCATCCTGGATGTCGGCCTGCTGAAGGATGTTCTGGTCGAGCGCCGATCCGTGCAGCACAATGCCGTCCTGCAGCTGATCGGATACGGATAGCGCGCGCTCGCGGTCGTTCTCGATGATCTTCAGACGCGTCTTTGGCTGCATCTGCTCGATGGACTTGGCGACGTAGTAGCCGATGTTACCGCCACCGGCGATGACGATACGAGCGGCTTCCTGTTCCTCATGGCCGAAGAGGCCAAGGGTTCGACGGGCATGGTCCCGCTGGCAGATGACATAGGCGAGGTCGCCTACCTGCAGGTGGTCCTGCGAGCGAACGACATGCAGGCGGCCATTGCGCCAGATGGCGCAGACGGTGGCCATGAGATCGGGAAAGAGTTCACTCAGCTGATTGAGTGGCGTGTCGACAACAGGGCAGTCTTCCATGCACTCGATGGCGAGCATCGCAATATGGTCGTCGGCGAAACGGACGATATCGGTGGCGCCGGGGAAGGAAATCCGGCGCAGGACCATCTTGCCGACCTCGATCTCGGGCGAGATCGTGACGTCGATCGGCAGATTATCGCGACTGAACAGATCCGAGTATTCGGGACGCAAATAGTTTTGCGAGCGAATACGGGCAATCTTGGTCGGCACGTTGAAGAGCGAATGCGCGACCTGGCAGGCCGTCATGTTGATCTCGTCATAAAGCGTGACGGCGATCAGCATTTCTGCCTGGTCGGCACCTGCGCGCGCCAGCACGTCCGGATGGGCGCCGTGCCCGACATAACCGCTGACATCGAGCGTCTCGGTGATGTGCGAGACGAGCGACGCCGAAGTGTCGATTACCGAGACGTCGTTGCCTTCCTGGGAGAGGCGTTCGGCGATACCGTAACCGACCTGGCCCGCGCCGCAGATGATGACTTTCATGGCAAGCTTCCTGCCCCAGGTTCGCGTCTACCGGATTCGTTTCGCCCGCTTATACGCCAAGCGATTTCAGTTTGCGATGGAGGGCCGAGCGTTCCATGCCGACGAATTCCGCGGTCCGTGAAATATTGCCGCCAAAGCGGTTGATCTGGGCAATCAGATAGTCACGTTCGAACATCTCGCGCGCTTCGCGCAACGGCAGGGTCATGATGTGGGTATCATTGCGCGCGGACACCTTCGGCAGCATGTCGGAGAGATCCTGCGGCAGCATTTCGGCGCTGATCGGCGAGTCGGGACTGTCGCCCTGCGCCAGAATCATCAACCGCTCGATGTTGTTGCGCAGCTGGCGGATATTGCCCGGCCAGTCATTGGCCTGCAGAACCGCCATCGCGTCGTCGCCGATCTTGCGCTGGCGGATGCCGGCCTGCTCGGAAACCTGACGCATGAACATGTCGACGAGGAAGGGGATATCCTCGCGGCGCTCGGCAAGTGCCGGCACCTTGACCGGGACCACGGCCAGACGATGGAACAGATCCTCGCGGAACCGGCCTTCGGCAATCAGGCTTTCCAGATTGTAGGCGCTCGACGAGATGATGCGCACATCGACCTTGACGCGCTTGGATCCGCCGACACGCTCGAACTGCTGTTCGACGAGCACGCGCAGGATCTTGTTCTGCGTCTCGCGTGGCATTTCGCCGATTTCATCAAGATAGAGAATACCGCGATGGGCCTCTTCAAGCGCACCGATCCGGCGCGGTTGGCCCGGCGTGCCCTCGGTGCCGAACAGTGCCATCTCCATGCGATCAGGCGTGATCGCCGCCGCGTTCAGCGAAATGAACGGTCCGCCCGAGCGGGCCGAGCGCTTGTGAATCATGCGTGCGACGAGTTCCTTGCCCGAACCGGAAGGGCCGAAGATCATGATGCGGCTGTTGGTCGGCGCAATCTTTTCGATCGTCTGGCGCAATTGCGAGACGGCGACTGAAGTACCGATCAGTTCGATCGCGTCACCCGTGCGGCGCTTCAATTCGGAGACCTCGCGTTTCAGCTTGGAGTTCTCCAGCGCGCGCTCGGCGATCAGGATCAGGCGGTCGGCCTTGAAGGGCTTCTCTATGAAGTCGAAGGCGCCCCGCTTGATGGCGGAGACGGCGGTTTCGATGTTGCCGTGGCCGGAGATCATCACGACCGGCAGTTCCGGATGGCGGGTCTTGATCTCGTCGAGCAGCGACAGGCCGTCGAGGCGGCTGCCCTGCATCCAGATATCGAGGAAGACCAGCCGTGGCACGCGATCCGAAATGGCGGCCAGCGCGCTATCGGCGTCATGCGCCGTCCGGGTTTCATGCCCTTCGTCGCTCAGAATGCCGGAGACGATCTCGCGAATGTCTTCTTCGTCGTCGACTACGAGAATATCAGAGGCCATGGACCTTTTCCTTATCGCTTTCAGTCTCGATGGCGGCAGTGTCTGCGCGCGGCAGGATGATGCGGATCATCGCGCCCCTGCCCCGGTCGAAATCGGCCGGTGCGTCGTGCAGCTCTAGCTGCCCGCCATGCTCTTCAATAATCTTCTTCACGATGGCGAGGCCGAGGCCGGTGCCCTTCTCGCGCATCGTCATGTAAGGTTCGAGAATCCGGTGGCGGTTCTCGCTCGGCAGCCCACGGCCGTTGTCGATGACATCGACAATGAACCGGTCCTGGTCACCGTCGAAGGCGGACCTGACGAGGATCTTGCCGCCCTCGCCAAGTTCGTCCTTCGGCACGGCTTCGATCGCTTCCACGGCGTTCTTGACGATGTTGCCGACCGCCTGCGCCAGCATGCGTGCATCAAAGTTTCCTTCGAGCGGCTCATCGCCGAAATCACGCTGGAATTCGATTTCAGCACTGCCTATTTCGCGCAGGAAGACGGCGTCCGTCAGGATTTCGCGCAGGTCGGAACGCTGCTTCGTCGGCTTCGGCATGCGGGCAAAGGCCGAGAACTCGTCGACCATGCGGCCGATGTCTTCGACCTGGCGGACGATGGTATCGGTGCACTGGTTGAAGACGGCCTTGTCATCCTCGGCAATCTGCTTGCCGTAACGACGCTTGAGGCGTTCGGCCGACAGCTGGATCGGTGTCAGCGGGTTCTTGATTTCATGTGCGATACGCCGGGCAACGTCGGCCCAGGCGGTCGAACGCTGGGCCACGACCAGATCGGTGATTTCGTCGAGGGTGATGACATAGGAATCAACCGAGCCGCGTGTCTCCTCGCGCGTGACCTGCACATTGAGCGTCCGCTCCTTGCCGCCGCGGATCATGTTGATCTGCTCGCGGTAACCACCGCGATGGCGGACGGCTGCTTCTGCGAGAACACGATCCACTTCTGGCGCCACCAGGGCGAGTTTCTGTCCGATCAACTGCTCGGCCGGCAATGCCAGGAAATACTCGGCCGATGGGTTGACGATGGTGATGATGCCATCGTCCTCGACGCCGATGACGGCGGCCGTGACACCGGACAATACGGCCTCGATGAAGCGGCGACGGTCGTCGACCTCGTCCTTGGCCTCAAGGATCTCGTCACGCTGCGAGCGGATCTGCGAGACCATCTTGTTGAAGGTCCGCGACAGGCTGCCGACGTCGCCATCGGCGGCGCGTACCGGCACGATGACGTTGAGGTTCCCCGAGGCGATGCTGTCGGCCGCGCCGATCAACAGCCGGATCGGTCTTACGATCCGGTCGGCAACCGCGATTGCCGTCCAGATCGCTGCGAGCAGAACGATCAGCGCAAAGCCGAGATAGAGAATGGCAAAAGCGATCTGCAGCGTCGTTCGGCCATCTTCCATCGACTGGTATTCGGCGGTGTTCTCCTCCATCAAGCGCATGGCCTGCATGACCTTCGGATCGACGGCGCGTATCGTATAGAGGAAGGTGCCGGAGATACTGTCCAGCTTGATGATGGCGCCGACGAGGTTCGTGATGCCAGGCGGGATCAGCGTCGGCTGGCCGGAAGCAGCGCTGCCAAGGGCATCGCGCGGAATGGCCGGAAGTGGCTTGTCCGTATCGATATCTGCCTGGCTGATTGCCGATCCGTCCTCGCGCACCAGAAAGGCGCCCAGCATGCCGCGGCCCCGGGCCTGACGCGTCATCAGATCCACGAAGCCCTGGCGATCAAGATAGAAGAGGGAGCGATTGCGCTCCAGATCGTTGGCCATCGAGATCGTCTGACCCTGCAGATAGCTTGCGCTTTCCAACATATAGGCCTGGGCGACATTCATCGACGAGGAGACGATCGACTGCGTTCTGATCGAAAACCAACGGTCGAGACCGACATTAAGGGTGATTGACGCGAAAATCGCGACCAGGATCGCCGGCGTGATCGCGATGATCGAGAACAGGGCGACGATTCGAACGTGCAGACGCGCAGCGGCACGGCCTCGGTTGCGCGCCTTGAAGAGACGCATCACTTCGCGCCCGATCAGGAACATAAGCCCGACGATAAACAGCGAATTGATGACGGCAGAAGCAACGAGGACCTCTGAGGTCGGCTCGATCGACGTGAGGCCCAGCAAAATCGGCAAGGTCAGAGACGCACACAGGAGCGCGCCGCCAGCCAATAAAAGGCCCGGCAGTGCGAAGGATGCGCGCCGATCTTGCGCTAGCGCGCTGTCGACGTCCGCTGCGGAGGCAGTCCTCACGCGTGCCATCATCTTCCCCCGGATCCGCGTAACCGGATCTCGTTAATGCGGCGATCTCTCGATCGCGGCAAATTGTATGCTGCAAAACTCCGACGAACCTGGCTCACGCCAACAGCGGGTCAGGCCACGAAGCAACGTGGCTTTTGAGCAACGCATTGTGGCGAAATTGCAACGGCGGCTTGGGCCTTGTCAAGCCGAGCGGGAACTGCGGTAAACCGACACACCGAGTTCGCGGATCTTCTTGCGCAGCGTGTTGCGGTTCAGGCCGAGCAGATCGGCCGCCTTGATCTGATTGCCACGGGTGGCGGTCAGGGCGGCGAGGATCAGCGGATACTCCATCTCGGTCAGAACGCGGTCGTATAGACCTGAGGGCGGAAGCGCATCGCCGAAGGATGCGAAATAGGTCCGCATGTTTTCTTCGACAGCCTGGGAGATCGTCATCGTGCCCGAGGGCATCCCGACTTTGGCGATCGGGCTGTCGGCGACATCAGCGCGCAGTTCCTGCTCGACGATTTCACGGGCAATCACGTCCTGTGGGTAGAGCGCCATCAGGCGGCGTACCACGTTCTCCAGCTCGCGCACGTTGCCGGGCCAGGCATAGGCCTTCATCACCTCCAGCGCCTCGTGGTCGAAACGCTTGGAATCGAGGCCTTCTTTTTCGCCCTGCTGGATGAAATGTCGGACCAGATCGGGGATATCTTCGGCGCGATCGCGAAGCGGCGGCAGGCGAAGCGGCACGACATTCAGTCGGTAATACAGGTCTTCGCGGAAGAGCCCCTGATTGATCGACTGTTTCAGGTCCTTGTTGGTTGCCGCGACGATACGGACATCAGTGCGTATCGGGGTGCGGCCGCCAACGGTCGTGTACTCGCCCTGCTGCAGCACGCGGAGCAGACGGGTCTGTGCATCCATCGGCATATCACCGATTTCATCGAGGAAGAGCGTGCCGCCTTCGGCCTGTTCGAACCGTCCGGTGGAACGGTTCTGCGCGCCGGTGAAGGCGCCCTTCTCGTGGCCGAAGAGCTCCGATTCGATCAGGTCCCGCGGGATGGCCGCCATATTGATGGCGACGAAAGGACCGTTCCGGCGCTTGCCGTAGTCGTGCAGTGCCTTGGCGACCAGCTCCTTGCCGGTACCCGATTCGCCGGTGATCATCAGCGTCAGGTCCGTCTGCATCAGACGCGCAAGTACGCGGTATATTTCCTGCATGGCTGCCGAACGACCGACCAGCGGCATGCCATCCTGCGTGTCGTCGTCGAGACGGGCGGGTCGCTTTTTCGGTTCCGACAGCGCGCGACCGATGATGGCGATCAGTTCGGTGAGATCGAAGGGCTTGGGCAGGTAATCATAGGCGCCCTTCTCGGACGCCTTGATCGCGGTCATGAAGGTGTTCTGGGCGCTCATGACCAGCACCGGCAGATCCGGCCGCGCCTTCTTGATGCGCGGCAAAAGATCGAAAGCGTTTTCGTCGGGCATGATGACATCGGTGACAACGAGGTCGCCCTCGCCCGCAGAAATCCAGCGCCAAAGGGTCGCCGCATTGGAGGTGATCCTGACATCGTAACCCGCGCGGCTCAGCGCCTGGTTCAGGACCGTGCGGATCGCAGCATCGTCATCTGCAACAAGGATCGTCGCTGTCATCAGTTCGTTCCCGTGGATTTTGGCAAAGGCGCATCTTCGAGCGCCGTCTCTTTCGACATGGGCATCAGGACCCGGAAGGTGGTACGGCTCGCCTGGCTGTCACATTCGACGATCCCGCCATGGGCACCGATGATCTTGGCGACGAGCGCCAGACCGAGACCCGAGCCATTCGTCTTCGTCGTGATGAAGGGGTCGAAGAGATGCGGGAGCAGGTCGGATGGCACGCCGGGGCCATTGTCATGGACGCAGAATTCGAGCGGCAGGGAGATCTTTTCGCGGGAGCCGGCGACCGAGAGGCGAATGCCGGGGCGATAGGCCGTTGTCAGCTGGATTTCGCCGTCGGAGCGCTCGCCGATGGCCTCCGATGCATTCTTCACCAGGTTTAGGTAGACCTGCACCAGCTGGTCCCTATTTGCGTAGACCGGCGGCAGCGACGGGTCATAATTCTCGGTGATCCTGATGTTGCGGGCAAAGCCTGCTTTCGCCACCGCCTTCACCTGATCGAGCACCGAATGGATGTTGATCGACTGACGGTCGACCGGCCGCTCGTCGGAAAAGACCTCCATGCGATCGACCAACGAGACGATACGATCCGTCTCGTCGCAGATCAGGCGGGTCAGCGCCCGATCTTCATCGGTGACGGCTGTCTCCAGCAATTGCGCAGCACCGCGGATGCCGGAGAGCGGGTTCTTGATCTCATGCGCCAGCATGGAGGCAAGGCCGGTGACGGATCGGGCCGCTGCGCGATGGGTCAGCTGCCGGTCGATCTTGTCCGCCATCGAGCGTTCCTGGAAAACGACCACGACATTGCCGGGCTGGCTGAGGACCGGTGCCACATAGAGGTCGACGAGCTTTTCCTGGCCGAGACGCGGCGAACTCAAATCGACGCGGTATTCGTTGACCGGCGCGCGGCGTTCGCGCACCTGTTCGATCAGCGACAGCAGCGGACTGCCGAAAGGGATGAATGTCGAAATACGGTAGCGGGCGAGATGGGTGGCGCTCGCGCCAAAAAAGGCCTCGGCCTCCCAGTTGGCGAAAGCGATATGCCCATTGGCATCCACCATCACCACCGGGTTCTGGATGGCGTTGAGCACGGCCATGGCAAGGCCACCGCTCTTGTCATTCGCCGTCATGCGGCCTCCTGTCTGGCGCGTACGCCATCGTTCTCCGAGAGTGCCCGCTGCAAGGCCCCGACAACGAAGCCCTGATCTTTCGATGTCATGATGGATGCCTTCGCCTCCGGTGCGAGACCCGGCGCATGGCGATCGAGATACCAGCCGAGGTGCTTGCGGGCGTGGCGCACGCCGACTTCGGCACCATAGTGATCCAGCATCGCACGATAGTGGTCCACGACGACATCCGACATCTCAGATGCAGCGGGGCCCGCATGACCTGCGAGAACGCCGGCATGCCATGGGCGGCCCTGGCAGCCGCGACCGATCATGACGGCATCGGCGCCGGAGCGGCGCAGGATCTCATGGGCATCCTCGACGGTTTCGACGTCGCCATTGGCGATCAGCGGAATCCGGATGGCGTCACGGACGGCGGCGATCGCATCCCAATTCGCCTTGCCTTCGTAGAACTGCATTCGGGTGCGGCCATGCACGGTAATTAATTGTACGCCGGCGGCTTCGGCGCGTGCAGCAATATCGGGTGCATTGATCGAGGTGTCGTCCCAACCGAGGCGCATCTTGACCGTCACCGGAATCTTCACCGCCTTGACGGTCGCCTCGATCAGAGACAGGGCGTGGTCCGGTTCGCGCATCAGGGCGGAGCCGGCATAACCACCGATCACCTTCTTGGCCGGGCAGCCCATGTTAATGTCGATGATATCGGCGCCATTGGCCTCGGCGATCACAGCGGCTTCGGCAAGCCATTTCGCCTCACGTCCGGCAAGCTGCACCATATGCGGGGTGAGCCCTGCCCCTTTCAGCCGTGACCAGCTTTCGGCTGCGTTGAAGACCAGTTCGCGGCTCGCCACCATTTCGGTGACCACGAGGCCGGCGCCGAAGCGGAAGGCGAGCTGGCGGAACGGCAGGTCCGTGACGCCCGACATCGGCGCAAGCACGACACGGTTCCGAACGGGAACCGGGCCAATGCTGAAGGGCGTGTCCAACGCGACGGAATTCAAATGATTATCTTTCAGGCATAGAGCGCATTTGCACTATTTTTAGCCAGCGTTCTCTGGCTTGCCAAGAGGCAAAGCTCACCGTTCGACAAAAATTCGTGCAAATGCTGGAAAAGCCGATGGCGAGCCGATAGAGCACGGTTGCGAAGAAAATGTGTCATGGACCAGGCGAGGCAATGGAGCAAGAGCGGAGCGGAACAATCGGGATCGTCGTGGTTGCCGCTGGCCGAGGTGAACGCGCCGGCGCTTCCGTCGAAGGGCCGAAGCAATACAGGCGCATTGGCGGCAAACCTGTCATCTGGCATACGCTGAAACGCTTTCTCGACTGGCCCAGGAGCGGCCCTATCGTCCTCGTCATCCACCCGGAGGATCATGGGTTGCTGGAAACCGCCCTTGTCGATCTCTCTTCCCGGGATTCTTTGATCGTGGTCGAGGGCGGCGCCACCCGCCAGGCTTCAGTGCTCAACGGGTTGAAGGCCCTGCACGATCGGGGCGTTCGGCATGTGATGATCCAGGACGGTGTGCGTCCCTTTGTCGACGAGGCTCTTCTGGACCGGATCGCACTCGAACTCGATGCGGGAAAACCGGCCGTGCTGCCCGCCATACCCGTCTCGGACACGATCAAACGGGGCGACACCTCGGGCGTCGTCACAGCCACCGTGCCCCGCAACGATCTTTACGCTGCGCAGACACCACAGAGCTTCCACTACGAGACTATCCTGGCCGCCCACGAGCGCGCCGCGACCGAGCAAGCAGTGGACTTCACCGACGACGCCTCGATCGCCGAATGGGCGGGCATACCTGTCCAGCTCGTCGCGGGCTCGATCGACAATGTCAAACTGACCGTAAAGAAAGATATCGCCATGGCCGACGAGAAACTGAAGGCTAGCGCCCTCCCCGACGTTCGCACTGGAAACGGCTATGATGTGCATCAGCTCGAGCCCGGCGACGGTGTCACGCTCTGCGGCATCTTCATTCCGCATGATCAGAAGTTGAAGGGCCATTCCGATGCCGATGTCGCGCTACATGCCCTGACAGACGCACTGCTTGCCACCTGCGGTGCCGGCGATATCGGTGATCACTTTCCGCCTTCGGACATGCAATGGAAGGGCGCTCCATCGCGCATCTTCCTTGAACACGCAGCAAGGGTCGTGCGCGGTGCCGGCGGCACGATCATGAATGCGGATATTTCGCTAATTGCCGAAGAGCCTAAGATCGGGCCGCATCGTCAGGCGATGCGGGAGAAGCTCGCCGAGATCCTCGACATCTCGCTTGATCGCTGCTCGGTGAAGGCGACGACCAACGAGAAGATCGGCTTTGTCGGCCGTGGGGAAGGCATCGCCGCAATCGCAACGGCAACCGTCGTCTTCCGGGGAGCGGACTGATGGGGATCTATCCGGCGGATATCGAGCAGCAGGCCGCAACGGTCATCGCGGCCTATCGGGATCTCGGCTGGATGATTGCGACGGCCGAATCCTGCACCGGTGGCCTGATCGCCGGTGCGCTGACGGAGATTGCCGGCTCTTCAGCGGTCGTCGATCGTGGCTTCGTCACCTATACGAACCAGGCAAAGATGGAATTGATCGGCGTTTCGAGTGTAACGCTTGCAGCTTTCGGGGCCGTCTCGAAGGAGACAGCATTGCAGATGGCGCAAGGCGCACTGATCCGTTCAGACGCCCATGTGGCGGTCGCCGTGACCGGCATTGCTGGCCCGGGTGGCGGATCGGCTGACAAGCCTGTCGGATCGGTGCATGTGGCGCTTCGGAGCCGCAGCGGGCATATCGATCACCGGGAGATGCGCTACGGCGATATCGGCCGCGATCAGGTGCGGCTCGCAACCGTCAGGACAGCACTCGCCATGCTGGCTGGCGCCGCTCAGACGCCTGCGTAAATCTTGTCGGCGCGCGCCTCGAAGGCTTCCGAAAACATGCGGAAGGCGCGGTCGAACATCGAGCCCATCAGCGCGCCCAGGATGCGGTTCTTGAACTCGTAGTCGATGTAGAAATGAACCGAGCAGGCGCCCTCGCCGGCTTCTTCGAACCGCCAGCGATTATCGAGATACCGAAACGGACCTTCGATGTATTTGACATCGATGGCGCGCTCGGCTGCCGTCAGCAGAACCTGCGTCGTGAAGGTCTCGCGGATCGCCTTGTAGCCCACGGTCATGTCGGCGAGCAGCAGTTCCTTGCCGTCGCGTTCGCGGCGCGAGCGAATGGTTAGCGCTTCGCAGAGCGGCAAAAATTCCGGGTAGCGCTCAACGTCGGCGACGAGGGCATACATACGTTCGGGTGAGTGCTTGACGAGGCGGCGGGTTTCAAACTGTGGCATGCCAGCGACTTAATGAGGAAGCCCGGCAAGATCAAGCAGGTGCGCCATTTCGCCGTGGGATTTGAGGGTGACTACGGGCACGTTCGGACCGTGACGCTCGATTTCCTGGATGATGCGGGGCGAGAAGCGGCGCTCGAAGTGCCAGATGTAGGAAACGAATTCGCGGTCCGGCCATTTCTCGACACAGCCATCGGCCATGTCGGGCCGGTGCTTGCCGACAAACTTCGCCGCCCGGCGATAAACACCAAGCAGACAACGCCAACGCGGCAACCGCACCCAGATAACAAGATCGGTGCGATGCAGGCGGATGTCGAAGCTCGAGGGATTGGTGCCGTCAAGGATCCATCGCTCGCGACCGACGATGTCGGATATGATGGCGCGCTGCTCGGCTCTCGGGCGCTGTACCCATGCGGGAAGCCAGAAGACTTCGCGATCCATCGAGTGGTTGGGGAGATCGAGTGCGGCGGCGAGCTTGCGGGACAATGTGGACTTGCCGCCGCCGGAGCAGCCGATGACCATGATCCGCCGCGCCTGACGCAATTGCGCGGCTCCATCTTCCAACGATTTAGTGAACATCATCACAACCACACACTCCTTGCGTGTGGTTGCTTTAGCGCCGTCTCACTTCGTTTGGAAGTTTGGAGACGTCTTCAGACCTTTGCCACCAACTTCTCCCGCGCTGCCTTCAGCCTTGCAAAGTCATCGCCGGCATGGTGCGACGAGCGGGTCAGCGGGCTCGACGAGACCATCAGGAAGCCCTTGGTATAGGCGATGTCCTCGTAGGACTTGAATTCTTCCGGCGTGACGAAGCGCTCGACCTTATGATGCTTGCGGGTCGGCTGGAGATACTGGCCGATGGTCAGGAAGTCGACGTCGGCGGAACGCAGGTCGTCCATCAGCTGCAGGACTTCATTCCGCTCTTCACCGAGGCCCACCATGATGCCCGACTTGGTGAACATGGTCGGGTCGAGTTCCTTCACCCGCTGCAGAAGACGGACGGAGTGGAAATAACGGGCACCCGGGCGAACCGTTAGATAGTTGCCGGGAACGGTTTCCATGTTGTGGTTGAAGACGTCGGGCTTGGCGGCGACAACGCGCTCAAGGGCACCGGGCTTCTTGAGGAAGTCAGGCGTGAGGATTTCGATCGTGGTCTCGGGTGATGCTTCGCGGATGGCCCAGATCACCTTTTCGAAGTGTTCGGCGCCGCCATCGGCGAGATCGTCACGGTCGACGGAGGTGATGACAACGTGTTGCAACCCCATTTGGCGGACGGCCTTGGCGACATTGGCCGGCTCATCGAGATCGAGCGGGTTCGGTTTTCCGGTCGCGACGTTGCAGAAGGCGCAGGCGCGGGTGCAGATCTCGCCCATGATCATAAAGGTCGCGTGCTTCTTGTCCCAGCACTCGCCGATATTCGGGCAGCCAGCTTCCTCGCAGACCGTTACCAGCTTGTGGGAACGCACGAGCTCGCGGGTCTCGTGATAGCCCTTCGAGGTCGGTGCCTTGACGCGGATCCATTCCGGCTTGCGCAGCACTTCGGTGTCGGGCTTGTGGGCCTTTTCCGGATGGCGGATGCGCTTCTCGTCTGCAGGCACCAGGGGTGCCGCATTCGAAAGATTGGTCCTGTCGAGAATGGTGACCATAATCAAACCCTATGTGCCGCCTGACGCGGCCTTTCTGGTTATCGCCGGACGAGCCGGGCGACGAAAAGGAGGATGCTTGCGCCGACAAAGCTGGTGATCAGATAGCCCAGCCAGTCACCTTCGACAAAAATGCCAAGGCGGCGGAATATGGCAGCTGCGATCGCGGCACCGACGATGCCGATCACGATGTTCATGAAGACGCCGAAGCGCATATCCATGAGCTTGCCGGCAAGCCAGCCTGCGAGACCGCCGAAAAATATCGTCGCGATGATGCCGACTTCGAAACCAGCCATGTCGAGCCCCTTTCGGACCATTCAGTTGGAACCTGCCGCCCATATAGGCGGCAAGGCCCCGTTTCACAACCTGACTTTAGGCGTTGAGGACGCGACCATAGGCGTCGAGGACGCTTTCCTTCATCATTTCGGAGAGCGTCGGGTGCGGGAAGATCGTATGCATCAGCTCCTCTTCCGTCGTCTCGAGGTTCATCGCGACAACGAAGCCCTGGATGAGTTCGGTTACTTCCGCACCGACCATATGGGCGCCGATGAGTTCGCCGGTCTTCTTGTCGAAGATCGTCTTGATCATGCCCTGGTCTTCGCCAAGCGCGATCGCCTTGCCATTGGCGGCGAAGGAATAGCGGCCGACGCGGATGTCGCGGCCCTGTTCTTTCGCCTTGGCTTCCGTCAGACCGACCGAGGCGACCTGCGGGTTGCAATAGGTGCAGCCCGGGATCTTGGCCTTGTCCATCGGATGAACGTTCGGCAGACCAGCGATCTTCTCGATGCAGATGACACCTTCATGCTCGGCCTTGTGGGCGAGCATCGGCGGGCCGGCGACGTCGCCGATCGCGTAAAGGCCCGGCACATTGGTCTTGCCATAGCCGTCGATGACGATGCAGCCGCGATCGGTCTTCACGCCGAGCGCTTCGAGGCCGAGGTTCTCGATATTGCCCTGAACGCCGACGGCGGAGATCAGGCGGTCAGCGGTGATCGTCTGAACCTTGCCATCCTTGGTTTCGACATGGGCGGTGATCGAGTTTGCGCCCTTTTCGACCTTGGAGACCTTGGCTTCGGTGATGATCTTCAGGCCGCGCTTTTCCAGCTGCTTGCGGGCGAAGGTGGAGATTTCCACGTCCTCGACCGGCATGATGTTGGCCATCAGCTCGACAACGGTAACGTCAACGCCCATGGAGCGGTAGAAGGAGGCGAATTCGATCCCGATCGCGCCCGAGCCCATGACGACGAGAGACTTCGGCATGAAGTCCGGCTTCATCGCCTCGAAATAGGTCCAGATCAGCTTGCCATCCGGCTCGATGCCGGGCAGTGCGCGCGGCCGCGCGCCGGTCGCAACGATGATGTGCTTGGCGGTGTAGGTGCCCTCGCCCTTGACGCCCTTCGGAATCGGGTTCTGCGGCTCGACGACGGGCTTGGTCATCTTGCCGACGACGACTTCGCCTGGCTTCGTCAGCTTGGCTTCACCCCAGATCACGTCGATCTTGTTCTTCTTCATCAGGAAGGCGACGCCGCCGTTCAGACGGGCCGAGACGCCGCGCGAGCGGGCGACCACGTCCTTGACGTCGGCGGTCATCGTGCCGTTGAGCGTCAGACCATAAGACTTGGCGTGATTGGCGTGGTCGAGGATTTCGGCCGAGCGGAGCAGCGCCTTGGTGGGGATACAACCCCAGTTGAGGCAGATGCCACCCAGATGTTCGCGCTCGACGATCGCGGTTTTCAGGCCGAGCTGGGCGGCACGGATGGCAGTGACGTAACCGCCGGGGCCGGAGCCGATGATAATGACGTCGTAAGCATTCGACATGGGGCTTCCACTCCTCGGTTTCCTCAGAGCCTCCGTTTTCACGGAGGCCCGTTTCGGGACTGGAAGCGAAACCCTCAGGCTGCGGGTGTCTCGGCTTCCGGTTCGTGACGAACCAGCATCCCGTAGATTTCATCCTTGAGCTGCATCCGCTTCTTGCGCATTTCCACGATGTGGAAGTCGTCTGCAGGCTCGATATCGGTCTCGGCGCGGTGGATGGCCCGGTTCACCTCGTGATAGGCTTCGAACAATCTCGCGAAATGGCCATCCGTTTCTTTCAGATGACGCATCAGCGCAACGTGTTCCGGGAATTCCACTGCCAGTTCGTGCGGTGTGTTCGACATGATCCCATCTCCTCTGTCGGGGTTGATGGGTTCAAGTTAGACGCAGCGCACAAGACCTCCTTGATTTTGATCAACGCGGCCCGTCAGAGGATGCAGGCCACGGCATTTTTCAAAGTCCGAGCATCATGCGGACGATCGGCTCGAGGCCGCGTCCGATGGCACGGGTGTGTTCAGCGTCGAGATGGATTCCGTCGAGCGGCGTGGTTTCTGCGACCGATCCTGCATCGAAGAAGGCGCATCCGGCCTCGTCCGCCGCGTCGCGATACATGCTGGCAAGCATCGCACCTTCTTCCACCGAGTGGTTGAACATGGCGCCGAAGACCGAATTGGCCGTTTCGCGGATCGCCGGCGGCGCGACGATCAGGATTTCGGGCTCGTCGAACTCGAAACCCCAGTCGTGCTTCTGAACCTGCTTGACGAGACGCTTCACACCGCTGGTCGCGCCGATGGCCGTGCCCTGAATACCACGCTTGAGGTCATTCGTTCCCAGCATGATAACAACGAGATCGATCGGCTTGTGCGTCGCGAGAAGCGTCGGCAGCACCTTCGTACCGTTGCGCTCGCAATCACCGAGATGATCGTCATAGGCGGTGGTGCGGCCGTTCAAGCCTTCGGCGATCACCCGGACACCATGGCCGAGCGCCTTCTGCAAGACACTCGTCCAGCGGTCTTCATAGGCATGCCGACCCAGATTTACCGGGTCGTATCCCCATGTCAGGCTATCGCCATAGGCGAGAACGGTCTTCATCTCAACCGCCCCCAGATCAGACCAACATGCCCATCGGATTTTCGATGTAGCGCTTGAAAGCACCGAGCAGTTCGGCACCGAGCGCGCCATCGACGCAACGATGGTCGGTCGAGAGCGTCACCGTCATGACGTTCGCCACCTTCATCTCGCCCTTCTTCACCACGACCCGCTCTTCGCCGGCGCCGACCGCAAGGATCGTCGCATGCGGCGGGTTGACCACGGCCGAGAAGCTCTTCACGCCCATCATGCCCATGTTGGACACGGCAGTCGTACCGCCCTGGTATTCTTCGGGCTTCAGCTTGCGGTCCTTGGCGCGCTTGCCGAGGTCCTTCATCTCGTTGGAGATGGTGGACAGGCTCTTCTCCTCGGCCTTGCGAATGATCGGTGTGATCAGGCCGCCGGGGATCGAGACAGCCACGCCGACATCGGCATGCTTGTGCTTGACCATGTTGGTGTCGGTCCAGGAGACGTTGGCATCCGGCACGTCGCGCAGTGCGAGAGCCAGCGCCTTGATCACCATGTCATTGACCGAGAGCTTGTAGGCCGGCTTGCCGTCCTTTTCAGGTGCAGCAGCATTGAGCTGGGCACGAAGCGCCATAAGGGCATCCAGTTCGCAATCCACGGACACGTAGAAATGCGGAATGGTCTGCTTCGATTCCTGCAGGCGCTTGGCGATCGTCTTGCGCATGCCGTCATGCGGCACGAGCTCGTAGGAGCCTTCGGCGAAGTTCTTGAGAACGGCTTCTTCCGACGCACCCTTGGCCATAACCGGGGAAGGCGCGGCCGTCGAAGCAGCTGCTGCCGGAGCGGCCTTGGCACCACCGGTGCTGACGGCCTTTTCGACGTCGCTCTTGACCACGCGGCCCTTCGGACCTGAACCCGATACGGCCTTCAGGTCGAGACCGGCTTCCTTGGCGAGGCGACGCGCGAGCGGCGAAGCAAAGACGCGCTCACCGGTCGAGGCAGCAGGTGCAGCCGATGCGGCTGCGGGAGCCGGCGCTGCAGCTGGTGCCGCGGCAGGTGCAGGTTCTGCTTCCGCCTTAGGGGCAATAGCCGCCTCAGCCTTCGGGGCGGTCGAACCGCCACCGGCAGCAGCGGCTGCGACGTCTTCGCCTTCCTCGGCAAGGATCGCGATGAGCGCATTGACCTTCACAGCCTCTGTGCCGGCGGGAACGACGATCTTGGCAACGACGCCTTCATCGACGGCTTCCACTTCCATGGTCGCCTTGTCGGTTTCGATCTCGGCGATGACATCGCCGGACTTGACCTTGTCGCCTTCCTTGACCAGCCACTTGGCCAGATTGCCCTCTTCCATCGTCGGAGACAGGGCCGGCATGGTGATATTGATCGGCATGACCTTGCCCCCTTACTTGTAGCAGACGGTTTTGACCGCCTGAACGACTTCGGCAACGCTCGGCAGCGCCAGCTTTTCAAGGTTGGCCGCATAAGGCATCGGCACATCCTTGCCGGCGATCGTCAGGATCGGCGCATCGAGATAGTCGAAGGCCTGCTGCATGACGCGGGTCGCAATTTCGGTGCCGACGGAGGACTGCGGATAGCCTTCCTCGACGGTCACCAGGCGGCCGGTCTTCTTGACGGATTCGATGACGGTCGGCAGATCCATCGGACGGATGGTTCTGAGGTCGATCAGCTCGACGTCGATGCCTTCCTTCGCCAGTTCCTCGACGGCCTTGACCGAGTAGGTCATACCGATGCCGAAGGAGACGATGGTCGCGTCCTTGCCGGTCTTGTGAATGCGTGCCTTGCCGATCGGCAGGACGAAGTCATCCATCTTCGGCACTTCGAAGGAGTGACCGTAGAGGATTTCGTTTTCCAGGAAGATGACCGGGTTCGGATCGCGGATGGCTGCCTTCAGCAGACCCTTGGCGTCGGCTGCCGTGTAGGGCATGACGACCTTGAGGCCCGGGATCTGGCTGTACCAGGCTGCATAGTCCTGGCTGTGCTGGGCGCCGACGCGAGCCGCTGCACCGTTCGGCCCACGGAAGACGATCGGCGCGCCCATCTGGCCACCGGACATGTAGAGCGTCTTGGCAGCCGAGTTGATGATATGGTCGATCGCCTGCATGGCGAAGTTGAAGGTCATGAACTCGACGATCGGCTTCAGGCCGGCCATTGCCGCACCGACGCCGAGGCCGGCAAAGCCATGCTCAGTGATCGGGGTGTCGACAACGCGCTTGGCGCCGAATTCCTGCAGCAGCCCCTGCGTGATCTTGTAGGCGCCCTGATATTCGGCGACTTCCTCACCCATGATGAAGACGTCAGGGTTGGCGCGCATTTCCTCGGCCATGGCTTCGCGCAGCGCTTCACGCACCGTCATCGTCACCATTTCGGTCCCGGCCGGAACGTCCGGATCGGAGGCCACTTCGACCTTTGGAGCGGCCGGAACCTTGTTGTCTGCGGAGGATGCAGGCTCATCTGCAGCGGCGCGAGCCTTGCCGCCAGCGTCACCGGCTGCGGCAGCCGGCGTGTCGGCATCTGCCTTGGACGCGGGCATCGCATCTGCACTTTCACCATCCTGAAGCAGAACGGCGATCGGCGTGTTGACCTTGACGTTCTCGGTACCGGCCGCAATCAGCAGCTTTCCGAGCACGCCCTCGTCAACGGCTTCCACTTCCATGGTCGCCTTGTCGGTCTCGATCTCGGCGATCACGTCGCCGGACTTTACGGTGTCGCCTTCCTGCTTGATCCACTTGGACAGCGTGCCTTCTTCCATTGTCGGAGAAAGGGCGGGCATCAAAATTTCGATCGGCATGGGTTCCCTCCCCGATTACAGAAGAATGTCGGTGTAGAGCTCGGACACATCCGGCTCCGGATCGGCCTGGGCGAAATCGGCACTGTCCGCAACAATGTCGCGCACGTCCTTGTCGATCGCCTTGAGCTGGTCTTCTGAAGCCCAGCCATTCTCGAGGAGACGAGCCTTGACCTGTTCGATCGGATCCTGCTCCGACCGCATCTTCTGCACTTCTTCCTTGGAGCGATACTTCGCCGGGTCGGACATCGAGTGGCCGCGATAGCGATAGGTCAGCATTTCAAGAATGATCGGACCCTTGCCGGAACGGCAATGCTCGAGCGCCTCATCGGCGGCCGCCTTCACCGCGCGCACATCCATACCGTCAACCTGGACGCCGGGGATGCCGAAGCCGGAGCCGCGCAGCGAGTAGTTCGACTGCGCCGTGGCGCGCGCCGTCGACGTGCCCATGGCGTAGCGATTGTTTTCGACGATGTAGATGATCGGCAGCTGCCAGAGGGCAGCCATGTTGAAGCTCTCGTAGACCTGACCCTGGTTTGCAGCCCCGTCGCCGAAATAGGCAACCGCAACATTGTCATTGCCGCGATACTTGTTCGCGAAGGCGAGACCGGTTCCGAGCGAAACCTGCGCGCCCACGATGCCGTGGCCACCATAGAAATGCTTCTCTTTCGAGAACATGTGCATTGAGCCGCCCTTGCCCTTCGACAGGCCGCTGCGGCGACCCGTCAGCTCGGCCATGACGCCGCGCGCGCTGAGGCCCGCTGCCAGCATGTGACCGTGGTCGCGATAGGCGGTGATAACCTGATCACCTTCCTTCTGCGCCATCTGCATGCCGACAACGACCGCTTCCTGGCCGATATAGAGGTGACAGAAGCCGCCGATGAAGCCCATGCCGTAAAGCTGGCCGGCCTTTTCTTCGAAACGGCGGATAAGCAGCATTTCACGATAGGCGTGAAGTTCTTCGTCTGCACCAAATTCAGGCGTGTTTTTTCCGGTGAATTCCTTGCCGGCTGACTTGGCGGAAGACTTCCGACCGTTCGCAGCTGCTGGCTTGCGAGGCGCCATGCATCCCTCCCATGGGTTTATTATAGTCCAAAGTTGGGCACAGAATAGGGAAGAAAGAGCACGGCGGCAATGCCATAAATGCATGGCTATCATTCGCCGCAAGCAACTGTAATGACTAAAAAATTTACGATTAACTGAATTCAGGTTAATCAGAAATAGGTGTTGAAGATTACGATTTCGTCCGGGCGCGACATGTTGAGCTGATAGCGCGCCTTTTCGTCTATGATGTCCTCATCGAGAGAGCCATCACTCAAGAGACTGACATCCTTTTCAAGGACGGTCCGCTGGGCCACGAGCCTATCAAGCTCCGATGCACGCTCTTGCCGGATGCGCTCGAATTCCTGCCCCGCCCTTAGGCCGTAGTCACCATGGATGGAATGGTAGCCGAAATAGGACAGGAAAGCGACGGTAATAGCGGGAAGAATGAGACGGCCGTATTTCTTCTTCTTGTGATGCCTGGTCCACATGCCGACAATGCCCTGAAACGCGAAACTTGTCGCAAGAGTAACCGTCAGATCTTAACCGACCGTTGACCCTAATCGCAGTGCAAAAGAAAAAGCCCGCGCCGGGGAACCGGCACGGGCTTCGAAGGAATTCGACCGAGATCAGCCGCGCAGGATCGAGGCGCCGGCGTAGACGGCCTGCGGCCCCAGTTCTTCCTCGATGCGGATCAACTGGTTGTACTTGGCGGTACGGTCGGAGCGGGCCAGCGAGCCGGTCTTGATCTGACCGCAGTTGGTGGCAACCGCGAGATCGGCGATCGTCGAGTCCTCGGTTTCGCCCGAGCGGTGCGACATGACGGCCGTGTAGGCTGCGCGGTGCGCGGTCGAGACGGCGTCGAGGGTTTCCGACAGCGAACCGATCTGATTGACCTTGACCAGGATGGAGTTGGCCACGCCCATCTTGATGCCGTCGCGCAGACGGGCCGAATTGGTAACGAAGAGGTCGTCGCCGACGAGCTGGATCTTCTTGCCGACCTTGTCGGTCAGTGCCTTCCAGCCGTCCCAGTCGTCTTCGGCCATACCGTCTTCGATCGAAAAGATCGGGTACTTGGCAGCCAGCTCGGCGAGGTATTCGGCCATGGCTTCCGGCTCAAGCGTGCGGCCTTCACCTTCCAGAACGTATTTGCCGTCCTTGAAGAATTCGGTTGAGGCACAATCGAGCGCGATATGCATGTCTTCGCCCGGACGATAGCCGGCCTTTTCGATCGACTTCATGATGAAATCGAGAGCGGCAGGAGCAGATGCCAGACCCGGGGCGAAGCCGCCCTCGTCACCGACATTGGTGTTGTGACCGTCGGCGGCAAGCTGCTTCTTCAACGTGTGGAAGACTTCTGAGCCCATGCGGACTGCATCGCGGATGGTCTCGGCGCCGACCGGAACGATCATGAATTCCTGGAAGTCGATCGGATTGTCTGCATGCGCGCCGCCATTGATGATGTTCATCATCGGGACCGGCAGGACATGGGCGTTCGGGCCGCCAACGTAACGATAGAGCGGCAAGCCAGAGGACTGCGCGGCAGCCTTTGCAACGGCGAGCGATACGCCGAGGATGGCATTGGCGCCGAGGCGCGCCTTGTTCGGCGTGCCGTCGAGCTGGATCATCAGATTGTCGATCTGGATCTGGTTCTCGGCATCGTGACCGCCGATCGCATCGTAGATTTCGCCGTTGACCGCTTCGACCGCCTTTTCGACGCCCTTGCCGAGATAGCGCGAGCCGCCGTCACGCAGCTCGACGGCCTCATGTGCGCCGGTCGATGCGCCCGAGGGAACGGCTGCGCGGCCCATGCTGCCATCTTCGAGATAGACGTCGACTTCGACGGTTGGGTTGCCACGGCTGTCGAGAATCTCGCGGCCGATGATGTCGGTGATGGCTGTCATGTTCGCTCCCTGTAGACGGAAATTGGACAAGGCTCGGTAGGCCGATCGCAAGCCAGAAGCCAGCGGACCCGCCCGTTGAGTCATCCTCTCTTATCCGATGATCGGGAAAATACAATGACGGATAGGACGCGAAACGAATGAAATCTAATCGATTTAAATCACAATGATTGGCGGCGCTTCCAGTTCAACCGATTGAAGCGCCGCCAGAGAGGCTCAAGCAGCCTTTGCGATATCGTCGAAGGCGATCAGCTTTTCGAGCAGACGGCGCATGTCAGTGATCTTGACCATGTTCGGGCCGTCGGAGGGCGCGTTGTCCGGGTCCTGATGCGTCTCGATGAAGAGGCCACCAACACCGACCGCAACCGCTGCACGGGCCAGCGTCTCGACGAATTCACGCTGGCCGCCCGACGAGCCGCCCTGCCCGCCCGGCTGCTGGACGGAATGGGTCGCGTCAAACACCACGGGCGCGCCCATGGCCGCCATGATCGGCAGTGAGCGCATGTCGGAGACCAGCGTGTTGTAGCCGAAGGAGGCGCCGCGTTCGCAAAGGAGAACGTTCGGATTGCCGGAACCGGTGATCTTGTTCAGGACATTCTTCATATCCCAGGGCGCGAGGAACTGGCCCTTCTTGACGTTGATGACTCGGCCGGTCTTGGCGGCAGCAACAAGCAAGTCCGTCTGGCGGCAGAGAAAGGCCGGGATCTGCAGGACATCGACGGTCGGGGCAACGGCGGCGCATTGCTCTTCCGTGTGGATGTCGGTCAGGACCGGAACGCCGAACTCCTTCTTGATGTCGGCAAACACCTCCATCGCCGTTTCAAGGCCGATGCCGCGCTCGGCAGACAGCGAGGTCCGGTTCGCCTTGTCGAAGGACGACTTGTAGACGAGGCCGAGGCCAAGTTCGCGGCAGAGCTCGACGAGCTGGCCGGCGATCATGAAGGCGTGGTCACGGCTTTCCATCTGGCAGGGGCCTGCGATCAAGGCGAAACGGCCCTTCTGAGAGAAGACGGCCTTGGCCACACCTTCGCCAACGACGACTTCCGAATTGGGAGAAACGCTCATTTGAACTCCTCAAAGGCAAAGGTCACACCCTGCCCCTTTTCCGGCGCGACAACGACGCGTGCGCCCATTTTTTGATAGCTGACGCCCTTAGCAGCGAGGCAGGCTTCTGTCACGCCGAGATCATCAACCGCAATAACCACGGCCGCCCCGACGAGCCCCCTTTCCGAGACCAGCAATTCCTGGCCGAAGTGGAGCCGGAAACCCTCCGGTGTCAGCACGTCGACGGCGACGTTGGCGGTCTGAATCGAGAGCCCGAAGGAATGGGCGGTGACATCCCGCTGATCAACAACCGTTTCCAGGAGATATTGGAAGTCGCTCGGGTTCTCTTCGACCAGCACTACGCGCCGGAGCCCTGTCGCGCCGTTGGCATGCACAAGCAGGGAATCCCGATCGGTCGGAAGCGGGTTGATGCGCTGGCAGGCGAAGGCGAAGAAATCGGGCGCACGGAGATCTGCTGCAAAGGCGAGTCGGAAAGCCCCCTCCGCGGTTTGGCCATCCGGAAAACGAAACTGGCGCGCGAAATCGAGCACAGAGCCAGCGCTCATCCCGTCCTCGCGGTAGGCCGCATCGTCCGCCAATGCATCTTCCGTCTTCACGACGATGGCGGAGAGCCCCTCGACGCGCCGAAAGCGGAAGGCCTGATCGCGAGCGACAAAGACATTGCCCGTGCGCGCAGCCTCCAGACAGTCTTCCCGACTACCGACGGCCAGCGGCTCCAAATAGGTGTCATCGGCGAAGAAAACGCAGGCATTCTCGGTGCCGAAAGGGTGGCGGGCATCCGCCGCGACGGTGAATCCGAGGTGAGTGAGCCGCTCGCGGGCGGTTTCGAGATCGGTGATCGGCAATACGAGATGATCGATAGCGCGGGGTGAGGAAATGGAATTGGACATGTTTGCTCTCGGTTTCTGCATCAATTCTGAGAATTGGACGCCTGAATGGAAAGGCCTTCGACCGCCTGCCGCAAGGCATCGATCTGCTCGCGGGTTTCGCGCAGTTCCTTTAACACCTGCTCGTCGATCTTGTGATGCAGGGCCAAGACTTCGATCTCCGCCTTGAGATTGATCTCGTAGTCCTTCGCCGCCATGAAGCGATCGCGCTCCGCCTGCCGGTTCTGGCTCATCATGATGATCGGCGCCTGGACGGCGGCAAGCATCGACAGGATCAAGTTCAGGAAGATGAACGGATAGGGATCGAGCGCACCTGTTGCAAGAATCACCGCGTTGAGGATGACCCAGGCGACCAAAAACAGCATGAAGCCGATGATGAATCCCCAGGAGCCGCCGACCCGTGCAATGCCGTCTGCGAGCCGCTGACCGAAGGTCGCATGGGCCAAAAAGTCCTCGCCGGCATTGGTCGACACCGTGCGGCGCTCCCGCGCCCGCTTCAGCACTTTTTGCTCTGCTGACGAAAGATCAGATGACAACTTCCCCAGAACGAGTTTCTCAATATCCTTCAACATATACAGCCCCCTCGAAGGCGGTTTTGCCCGATACCGGACCAGATCTGCACTCAGCACTGCAGCACGTCAAAATCGGACGGTTTCAATACCCTTGCAGGCGGCTATCGCATTTTCTCACCGGCTCTTCACGAAAATTTATACCCTTGCGGAACACAACTGGAACATATAGTGTCTGTTCTGTATTTGTTTCACTCCGAGGGCACCGCATATGCTGACGCGCAAGCAACAGGAACTGCTTCTCTTCATCCATGAACGGATGAAGGAATCGGGTGTCCCGCCGTCCTTCGACGAGATGAAGGATGCGCTGGACCTCGCATCGAAATCCGGGATCCACCGCCTGATCACGGCGCTCGAGGAGCGCGGCTTCATCCGACGCTTGCCGAACCGGGCGCGTGCCTTGGAGGTCATCAAGCTTCCGGAAGCCTATTCGCCGAGCATCCAGCCGCGCCGCGGCTTTGCACCGAGCGTGATCGAGGGCAGTCTCGGCAAGACGCCACCGGCGCCAGCGCTGACCAAGCCGCCGGTCGAGGACAACGGTTCGTCTGTCTCCGTGCCGGTCATGGGCCGGATTGCAGCCGGTGTGCCGATTTCAGCGATTCAGAACAACACTCATGACATCACGGTACCGGCTGAGATGATCGGCGCGGGCGATCACTATGCACTTGAGGTCAAGGGCGATTCGATGATCGAGGCCGGTATTCTTGACGGCGATACGGTCATCATCCGCAATGCCTCGAACGCCAATCCCGGTGACATCATCGTGGCGCTCGTCGACGACGAGGAGGCGACACTCAAACGCTTCCGCCGCCGCGGTGCATCGATTGCACTGGAAGCCGCCAATCCGGCATACGAGACCCGCATCTTCCCGCCGGATCGCGTCAAGATCCAGGGCAAGCTGGTGGGCCTCATTCGCCGCTATCACTGATCAGCATCGGTCTCCAGCTTTGGTCGGACAGTGCCAGTTGGACCCGCAAATTCATGCGTGCTTTCGGAAGAGGCTGTTCGCCAGTCGTAGAGACGGTGCGCTGTCCATGGCCTGGAGGGTCCGTCGAGCGCGGACCTGACCGTCATGGCTTGCGAGGTGGCGGCTAGGCCCGCGATCTCGAGGGAGCCGGTTGCGCGCTGGCTCGCCTCCGAAATAAGGAGCGCGCCAGAGCGGCAGGCTTTGACGCGTGTGCGCGCCGACAGAACGACGATATCAGCGCGGTCGCAGGCTGTGCCGATGAGATCCGGGCGTTCCAGCGTCAGCAGCGTGTTGCCGTTCTCCAGTCTGATGGCACAGGCCTGCTTTACACAGGTGAACTGTTCTCTCCCGGCGGCCTTGAGTAGGCTGTCAAATACAGCCTCTGCCAGTTTGCTCTGCTTCTCCGACAGGGTTTGCCCAGTACGCCGGTCTGGCGCCGGTGGCAGGGGTACCGTGTCGAGCATGACCGGATGCCTTGGCTCATCGATACCGAGCACCGGCCGCCATTGATCGAAGATGAAGGCTGCCGGGCGGGCTCGGTTGATGGCAATGATGGACGTGTCGCCACTTGCCACCCGAATCGCGACCAACCGTGCGTCCTCGCTGACCATCAGTTCGCCACCCGGGGAACGTGGAGCGAGGAAGGCAGCAGCGAGCGTTGCGACGATGAGAGCCGTGCCGACATGCCTGATCGGGGTTCTGAGGAGCATCAGCAAGAGCATGCCGGCGATTGCGCTGGGCATGAACCATGATGGCAGACGCGGGAAGACGTAGCCGCCGCCCCAGCCGGAGACGGTGTGAGCGACAATGAGCACCATTTCCAGGCCCTTCCCCATGATCCAGAAGAACGGGCCGTCGAGGCCAAATGGCATGAGCAGCATGGCAATGAAGCCGGACGGCATCACGACCAGCGAGATAAGCGGCATGGCGGCGAGGTTTGCCTCGAGTCCATGGGTCGACAGCCGGTGAAAATGGCTAATGGCAAAGACGGCGGTCGAGACCCCGCCGATGAACGATGTCGCCAGGGTGCCGCCGACGAACTTGGCAAACCCGGCAGCAATCCGCATGGTAAGCGAGCGCGCACGAGGCAGGATCGCGCGCGGTCGCGCCCGCCACCCCGCGTAACCGGCAATCAGGGCTGCAGTCGCCGCGAAAGACATCTGGAAACTCGGCCCCATCACCGTCGAGGGCTGGACCGCGAGGATCGCGGTTGCCGCAAGGGCCAGATTGTGGAGGCTGACAGCCGGGCGGTCGAAGAGGACAGCTCCGAGCATGACCGCTGTCATCAGATAGGCCCGCAACGCGGTGACTTGGTAGCCGGATATAAGCACATAGCCGGTCGTCGCCAGAAGCGCGCCGGCGGCTGCAATCTTCTTCACCGGATAACGGTGGGCAAAAGTCGGCATGAGGCTCAGAAGCGCTCGCAATCCGACGAAAAAGATGCCGGCGGCAAGCGCCATGTTGAGGCCCGAAATCGCTGTGATATGGGCGAGGCCCGAGACGCGCAGCGCCTCCGTCGCCTCTTCCGACATCGATCGGCGTTCGCCGGTAATGATCGCAGCGGCGAAGGCGCCGGGATCTCCGGGCAGTATGCTGCGAATGCGACTTGAGATGCGATCCCGGAGCGAGAACAGGGATGCGTCGAAGCGATCCCATAGACCTTGTTTCTCCAATGAAGCGGAGGTTTTGGCCTGGGGCGGACCGAGGAAGAAGCCGACAGCGCCAATGCCGGCGAAGTAGCTTCGGAAGCTAAAGTCGTTCAATCCCGGCAAAGCCGGACCTGAAGGTGGTGAGAGACGGGCGCGACCGCTCAATTGCTCGCCGATGGCAGCTGGCACATGCTTGCTTCGGGCCAGAAGGGACACGCGTGCCGGCGACCGGCGGATGCTCGGCTCTGCGGTCTGGATCACGCGCAACACGTAACGCCATTCACCGCCCGCCCCCTCCTCCCGTCGCTCGACAAGCCCGGTGACCGTGGTGACAAGTGGCTGATCAAGGATCACGGTGGACGCTCGCCTTGTCTCCCATTCGGCCATCAGCATGCCGAGAAGGATCAGGCACAAACTCCACAGGACCACATGCGCCACGGTGTCGCGTATCGCCCGCGAAAGCGCGAAAGCCAGGCAAGCAAGGAGCAGTCCGAGGACCAAGGCCGGCGGTGGTTGGCCAACGGAAAACCAGATTGCAGCACCGGCGCCGAGCCAGACGGGCACGAAGAGGAAAAAATGCCCGTGCCGACTTTCGTCTGAGACGTCCTGTCGAACCTGCCTGAGAATGCGATGCAAAACAGCGCGAGCGGCGACAGCACGGCCGATCGTCGTCAAACCGGGTGTTGCGCGTTTTTCGAGTGGTCGAGGCAAGTCTCGCCGGACCAGTACATCACCGGACCGGAGGCGCCCTTCCCCCTGAATTTCCGCAGTTTCTCCCATCAGCCACACCCGGCCGGATCGACCCCATATGCCGACAGAATAAGCGAAATCCGTCAGCAATCAATGCGTGCAACGAATCGTGTTTTTGCCGCCTATTCGGGCTTCAAACGATTAGAACCGTTCGGTTCGATTGTTGCTGTTTTCGCGACGCACAATTTGCCCTTTGGATAGCTTGGCATTAACTTCGGTATCATATAGCTACATCACACGCTTAACCGATGGCGGCTTTTTTCAAGACGCCTTCCCGCCAATTCCGGAGGATCAGCATGACGGACAAAAGCGCTTCTTTGAAACTCGGTGACAAGACGGTCGACCTGAGCGTCAAGGCCGGCACGATCGGCCCTGACGTCATCGACATCGGCGCCCTTTACAAGCACACGGGCACGTTCACCTACGATCCGGGCTTCACGTCCACGGCATCCTGCGAGTCCAAGATCACCTATATCGACGGGGACGAAGGCACGCTTCTGCATCGCGGCTACCCGATCGAACAGCTTGCTGAAAAGGGCGACTTCCTCGAGGTCTGCTACCTGCTGCTCTACGGCGAATTGCCGACGGCTGCGCAGAAGAAGGACTTCGACTATCGCGTCACGCACCACACCATGGTGCATGAGCAGATGAGCAAGTTCTTCTCCGGCTATCGCCGTGACGCCCATCCGATGGCGGTCATGGTCGGCACGGTCGGCGCGCTCTCCGCCTTCTACCACGACTCGACCGACATCACCGATCCGCATCAGCGCATGGTCGCTTCGCTGCGCATGATCGCCAAGATGCCGACGATCGCGGCCATGGCCTACAAGTATCACGTCGGCCAGCCCTTCGTTTACCCGAAGAACGATCTCGATTATGCGTCTAACTTCCTGCGCATGTGCTTTGCCGTGCCCTGCGAAGAGTACCAGGTGAACCCGGTTCTGGCGCGCGCCATGGACCGCATTTTCATCCTCCATGCCGATCACGAGCAGAACGCCTCGACCTCGACCGTGCGTCTCGCCGGCTCTTCAGGCGCCAATCCGTTCGCCTGCATCGCGGCCGGCATCGCGTGCCTTTGGGGCCCTGCCCATGGCGGCGCCAACGAGGCTGCCTTGAACATGTTGCAGGAAATCGGCTCGGTTGACCGCATTCCGGAATATATCGCCAAGGCGAAGGACAAGAACGACCCGTTCCGTCTGATGGGCTTCGGCCACCGCGTCTACAAGAACTACGACCCGCGCGCCAAGATCATGCAGAAGACCATGTACGAAGTCCTCGAAGCGACAGGCCATGCCGATGATCCGCTGATGAAGGTAGCACTCGAGCTCGAAAAGATCGCGCTCAACGACCCCTACTTCATCGACAAGAAGCTCTACCCGAACGTCGACTTCTATTCGGGCATCACGCTGCGTGCGCTCGGCTTCCCGACGACCATGTTCACCGTTCTTTTCGCGCTCGCACGCACCGTCGGCTGGATCGCGCAGTGGAACGAGATGATCGAGGATCCGCAGCAGCGCATCGGTCGTCCGCGTCAGCTCTATACCGGTGAGCCGAAGCGCGATTACAAGGCGCTCTCGGAGCGCTGAGACTTTCTTCCATCTTCGAGTATCGAGAAGGCCGGCTTTGTCCGGCCTTCTTTCGTTCTGCGCGGGCCGACTGCGTCCCTTATCGAAGGCAGCGATCAAACTCCCCGTGATGGTCGCGCATTTCGCCGTCCGATGCCTTCAATTCCACGGAGCTTTGTTCTAAGGAAGTCAACCTGCTTCGTCCCCGACGAAGATTTACAATGAGGTTTATGCGTCCCGATGCTCGTCTTCTTGAGAAAAGCTTCCCGAACCCTGTTCGCCAAGATCTTGCTTCTGCTGCTCGTCCTGTCCTTTGGCGTCTGGGGCGTTTCAGCTTCGCTGTTCAGCAACACGTCCGACACTGTCGTTGCGGTTGGCGATCAAAGCGTCTCTTCGGCCGACTTCGCCTTTGCCTATCAGCGCCAGGTCGCCGACATGAGCAACCGTTTCGGGATGCAGCTCACAACCGAACAGGCCCGCGCCTTCGGCATCGAGTCCCAGGTGTTCTCGCAGCTTGCCGCCGGTGCTGCCCTCGACCAGCTGGCCGCTGACATGAACCTCGGTCTTTCCCAGGATCGGCTTGCACAGCTGATTGCCGATGATCCGGCCTTCAAGAACTCTGCCGGCAACTTCGATCGCGCACTGTTTTCCTCCCGTCTGCGCAATGCCGGTCTTCGCGAAGACGACTATATCGAGGAACGCTCGAAGGTCGCCATCCGCAGCCAGATCGTTGACGCCACAGCCGACGGCTTCGTTGCGCCGAAGGTGCTGATCGACGCGATCAAGGCCTATCGCTACGAAAACCGCGACATCAACTACATCCTGCTCACCAATGCCAATATCGAGCTCATCAAGGCACCCGATGATGCGACCCTGGCAGCGTGGTTCGAGACGACGAAATCCGGTTACCGCGCACCGGAATATCGCAGCTTCAACTATGTGAAGCTGGAACCCTCCGACATTGCCGATAAGGCCTCCATCACCGACGAACAGATCCGTGAAGACTACGAGCGCCGCAAGTCCTCCTACGAGATTGCCGGGACACGCACGATCGAGCAGTTGAGCTTCGAAAACCGCGAAATGGCGGAAGCAGCGGTTGAAGAACTGCAGAAGGGCACGAGCTTCGACCAGCTCGTCACCGATCAGGGCAAGACCGCCAGTGACGTGCTGCTCGGCGACTTCACCCGCGACCGCCTGCCTGATCCGGCCCTTGCCGCGGCAGCCTTTGCCGTGACTGCCGAAGGCGGCACCACCGATGTCGTCGACGGCGCTCTCGGCCCGGTCATCCTGCGCGTCACCAACATCAAGGAAGGCCGCACCCAGAGCCTCGACGAGGTGAAGGAAGAGATCCGCGAAGCGCTGGCCGAGCAGGCGGCGATCGCCGATCTCACATCGGTCCACGACCAGTTCGAAGATCTGCGGGCCGGTGGCTCGACACTCAAGGAAGCGGCCGACCAGTTGAGGCTCCAGACTGTGACTGTCACCGATATCGACCGCCGCGGGCTCGACAGTCGCGAAACGGAAGTTGCCGGCATTCCTGAACGGGACAAACTGCTCGCAGACGTCTTCCGCACCGAAATCGGTATCGAGGCCTTGCCGGTCACCATGGGCAATAACGGTTTCATCTGGTTCGATGTCACCGACATCAAGGCCGAGCGCGATCGCGAACTGGCCGAAGTGCGTGAAAAGGCGATTGCCGACTGGACCGCAGAACAGCAGCGCATAGCACTCGGTGCGAAGGCGGAGAGCCTGCGCCAGCGCGTCGCAGACGGTGGCACTCTGGAAGAAGTCGCCGCCGAACTGGGCCTTGCGGTCGAAAGCAAGGCCGGCATCACCCGCCGTACTGAAGATGCGGTTCTCGGCCCGACGGCGGTGACCGCCGCGTTCTCCGGCCCGCAGGGCATCGTGGTGACTGCGTCCGGCGGTGATCCTTCGACGCAGATCCTGCTGACGGTCACGGCCGTCCGTGACCAGCCTACCGGCGGCGTGCCGCTCAATGAAGATGAGCAGATCGCTCAGGTCGCGAACTCCGCAGGCGACGACATCCTCGACCAGATGGTCGGTCAACTGCAGTCGGAATATGGCGTGACGATCAATCAGGCGCTGGCCCAGCAGGCCATCGTCCGATAAGCATCGGCCAGAGGGGGAGTTGAGAATGTCCGGGTTGAAGCCCTTCATCGCCAAGATCGCCACGCGCCAGCCGCTTTCGCGGCAGGAAGCGAGCGACGCCTTCGAAATCCTGATGTCGGGCGAAGCCAGCATGGCGCAGGTCGGCGGCTTCCTGATGGGGCTTCGGGTCCGCGGCGAAACCGTTGACGAGATTGCCGGGGCCGTGTCGATCATGCGCCAGAAGATGGTGCCGGTCGATGCTCCCGAAGATGCCATCGACATCGTCGGCACGGGCGGTGACGGGACGAATACCTATAACATCTCGACGCTGGCAGCCCTGATCGTAGCCGGAGCCGGCGTGCCCGTTGCCAAGCACGGCAACCGGGCGCTGAGCTCGAAGTCGGGCACGGCCGATGCGCTATCGCAGCTCGGTGTCAAACTCGACATCGAGCCGGACATGATCTCGCGCTGCATCCGCGAGGCAGGGATCGGCTTCATGTTCGCGCAGCTGCATCATCCGGCCATGCGCCATGTAGGCCCCGCCCGCGTCGAACTCGGGGCCCGGACCATCTTCAACATCGTCGGGCCGCTTTCGAGCCCTGCCCGCGTCAAGAAACAGCTCTTCGGTGTGTATTCGCCGGAATGGCTCGTTCCCGGGGCGGAAGCTTTGCGCGATCTCGGCCTCACCAGTGCCTGGGTCGTGCATGGCAGTGGACTGGACGAAATCACCACGACCGGACCGAGCCAGGTGGCAGAGCTGAAGGACGGCGAAATCCGGACCTTCGAGCTGACACCGGACAATTTTGGCGTGGAGACCGTTTCTCTCGACGCGATCAGGGGTGGAGATGGCACTGTCAACGCAGCCGCTTTGCGCGACGTGCTTGATGGCGCCAAGACCGCCTATCGCGACGTGGCACTGTGCAACGCCGCAGCCTCGCTGATCGTCGCCGGCAAGGCCAAGGACGTGACCGAGGGCATGCATCTCGCCAGCCAGTCGCTGGACACAGGTAGTGCAGCACGGGCACTCGACACGCTGATCGCCATTTCCAACTCTGCCGCTTGAGGGTAAACTTCAGACCATGACCGATATCCTGAAGCGCATCGAAGCCTACAAGCGGGAAGAAATCGCGGCCGCCAAGGCTGCCGTCTCGCTGTCGGAACTCAAGGACCGGATCGCGAGCCAGGACGCGCCGCGCGGCTTTTACCGCTCGCTCTTGCGTGCCCGGGACGAAGGCCGGTTCGGCCTCATTGCCGAGATCAAGAAGGCGAGCCCCTCCAAGGGGCTTATCCGTCCCGATTTCGATCCGCCGGCACTGGCGGCCGCCTATGAGGCCGGTGGGGCCGCCTGCCTTTCCGTACTCACGGATACACCGAGCTTTCAAGGGGCGCCCGAATACCTGACGGCCGCTCGCAAGGCCTGCTCCCTGCCGGCGCTGCGTAAGGACTTCATGTTCGACGCCTATCAGGTCTACGAGGCCCGCGCCTGGGGTGGCGACTGCATCCTGCTGATCATGGCCTCGCTGTCTGATACAGAGGCCTCGGAACTGGAAAACGTCGCCTTCGACCTCGGCATGGATGTATTGATCGAAGTGCACGATGCCGAGGAAATGGAGCGGGCGCTGAAGCTCAAGTCGCCCCTCGTCGGCATCAACAACCGCAATCTGCGGACCTTCGACGTCAGCCTCACGGTCAGCGAAGACCTCGCGGCCATGGTTCCGGCCGATCGCCTCTTGGTCGGTGAGAGCGGCATCTTCACCTATGAAGACTGCCAGCGGCTGCAGAAATCGGGCATCACGACTTTCCTCGTCGGCGAGAGCCTGATGCGCAAGGACGATGTCGCTGAGGCGACCCGCCTGCTTTTGACCGGCAAGACCGGCGCGCTGGCTGCGGAATGACTTCCGGGTCCAGCGGTCTGACGCATATCGGCGCCTCCGGCGAGGCGCATATGGTGGATGTCTCGGCCAAGGATGACACGGTTCGCATTGCGGTCGCCGAAGGCTTCGTGAAGATGAAGCCGGAGACGCTTTCCACGATACGCGAGGGCAATGCCAAGAAGGGCGATGTGATCGGCACCGCCCGCATTGCCGGCATCATGGCGGCCAAACAGACGAGCAATCTCATTCCGCTGTGTCACCCGCTGATGCTGTCCAAGGTGACTGTCGATATCGAGGAGGACCCGGATCTGCCGGGGCTGCGCGTCGCGGCGACCGTCAAGCTAACCGGCAAGACCGGCGTCGAGATGGAGGCGTTGACGGCCGTCTCTGTCACCTGCCTGACGATCTACGACATGGCCAAGGCCGTGGACAAGACGATGGAAATCGGTGGGATCCGCGTGATGGAGAAGAGTGGCGGCAAATCGGGCGATTTCTGCCACCCGGAGCGCGGCTGATGTCGCTGCTGCCGGTCGACGACGCCCTTGCAAGGCTGCTTGCCGCGGCCCATCCGGTCAACGATCTCGAACAGGTTTCGCTGCATGAGGCCAATGGGCGCGTGCTGGCGGCTGATCTTGCGGCCCGCCTCACACAGCCTCCTTTCAATGCCTCCGCCATGGATGGCTATGCGCTGCGTGCAGCCGATGCGGCAGAGGTCGGCAGTCTCCTTACGGTGGTTGGGGAGTCGGCGGCCGGCCATGGTTTTCACGGAACGGTAGGGCGTGGCGAGGCTGTGCGGATCTTCACCGGCGCGCCCGTTCCTGAGGGAGCCGATAGCGTTCTTCTGCAGGAGGATGCTGAGACGCTCGGAGACGGCCGGATACGGACGACCTATGCCGTGACGGTCGGGCGACACATTCGCCCGCGCGGACAGGATTTCGCCGAAGGCGATGTCGCGCTGTCTGCGGGGTTGCGCATGGACTTCAGCCACCTCACGCTGGCTGCGGCGATGAACCATGCGACACTGCCGGTCTATCGCCGCCCGCGGATTGCGGTCCTTGCGACGGGCGACGAGTTGCTGCCGCCCGGAAAAACGCCTGGACCCAGCCAGATCATCGGTTCGAACAGCTTCGGGATCGCAGCGCTGGCGCGCGACAATGGCGCGGAGGTGATTGACCTCGGGATCGTGCCTGATGATCGGGACTTGTTGCGACAAGCTGTGGAGCGGGCACGCGTACTCGGCGTCGACGTGCTCGTCACGCTCGGAGGCGCATCCGTCGGTGACCATGACCTGGTGCAATCCGCGCTGGTTTCCGCCGGCATGGAGCTCGATTTCTGGCGGATTGCCATGCGGCCAGGCAAGCCGCTGATGGTAGGCCATCTCGAAAACATGCATGTGCTCGGACTTCCGGGCAACCCGGTGTCGAGCCTCGTCTGCGGCCTTCTCTTTCTTGAGCCTCTGCTGTGCAAGCTTGGTCACAGGAAGCCACGCCGACGCATGGCGCAAGCCCGACTGCAGGCCGCCCTGCCCGCCAATGACAAACGGCAGGATTATGTGCGCGCAAAGCTGACGGAACAGGACGACGGTATCCCGCTGGTCGAAAGCTTCGGCAAGCAGGATTCGTCGATGATGCGAATTTTCTCGCAATCCGATTGCCTGATCGTCAGGCCGCCCCATGCCCCGGCGGCCGAGGCAGGAGATACCGTGCCAGTGATGCTTCTACGCCTCTGAAGGATCGTGAGATCAGACCCCAGTCGCGGTCGTCTTGCCTTCCTCGGCTGTGGTATCTTCCATTCCATATTGCCGTTTGATCAAGGCTGCGATTTCCTCTTCGACAGCCTTGCGATCCTCCTCCGGCATCTCGGCGAGCATCTCTTCCGTCAGGCCGTGCTCCTCCAAATAGAGGTCACGGATCCGTTCGGCCGGCGTTTTGGCGCTTTCCTCCAGGAATTCGGCACGCAAATCATTTCGCTTCATGGCAGCCTCTGCGGCGTCCTTGCTGGAATACACACCCGTCTGGAGTTGCCAGAGGTTCGAGGCAAGGCCTGAGGCCGATTGATCTCGCTCCAGGGTGCGTTGTGCGGTTGTTTGGGACCCGGCCGCTGTGGTCGGCAGTTGTTCCTGGGCAGGCTTGCTACGGGTGGTGTAGGTCGGCACATAAAGCCCTGTGTCTGAAATGCGCATAGCGAACTCCTTCTCGACCTGAAGTAGACGTTGTTCCTTGCGCAGGCCTTGAACGAAAAAAACCCGGCACTCGGCCGGGTTTCTCAAACACTATCGAAGGCAAAGGTCAGACGAGGCGGCTCTGCTCGAGGGCCGCACCGATGAAGCTTGCGAAGAGCGGATGCGGGTCGAGCGGGCGTGACTTCAGTTCCGGATGGTACTGAACACCAATGAACCACGGATGGTCAGGATATTCGACGGTTTCCGGCAGAAGGCCGTCCGGCGACATGCCCGAGAAGACCAGACCGCAGGCTTCCAGCCGGTCCTTGTAGTCGACATTGACTTCGTAGCGGTGGCGATGGCGCTCAGAGATGTCGGTCGAGCCATAGATCTCGGAGATCTTGGTGCCCTTCTTCAGCGAGGCCTTGTAGGCGCCGAGACGCATCGTGCCACCGAGGTCGCCGACAGCCGAACGCTTTTCAAGCTCGTTGCCCTTCATCCATTCGGTCATAAGGCCAACGACCGGCTCTTCGGTCTTGCCGAATTCGGTCGAAGACGCGTTCTCGATGCCAGCGAGATGACGCGCCGCTTCGACGACGGCCATCTGCATGCCGAAGCAGATACCGAAGTAAGGCACCTTCCGCTCGCGGGCGAACTGCGCTGCGAGGATCTTGCCTTCCGAACCGCGCTCGCCGAAGCCGCCGGGCACCAGGATGCCGTTGACCTTTTCGAGCCATGGCGACGGATCTTCCTTTTCGAAGATTTCCGACTCGATCCATTCGAGCTTCACCTTCACCCGGTTGGCGATGCCACCGTGATAAAGCGCCTCAATCAGCGACTTATAGGCGTCCTTGAGGCCGGTGTACTTGCCGACGATTGCAATCGTCACTTCGCCTTCCGGTGTGCGGATGCGATTGCAGACCTCTTCCCAGGCATCCAGACGTGGCTTCGGGGCCGGCTCGATACCGAAGGCCGCCAGAACCTCGTTGTCGAGGCCTTCCTTGTGATAGGCCATCGGCACGTCATAGATGTTGGCGACATCGAGAGCCTGGATCACGGCGCTTTCACGCACGTTGCAGAACAGCGAGAGCTTGCGGCGTTCCGCCTGCGGGATTTCGCGGTCGGCACGAACCAGAAGAATGTCCGGATGGATACCGAGCGCCTGCAGTTCCTTGACGGAATGCTGGGTCGGCTTGGTCTTCAGCTCGCCGGCCGCCGGGATGAAGGGCATCAGGGTCAGGTGAACGTAGACGGCCGTGCCGCGTGGCAGGTCGTTGCCGAGCTGGCGGATCGCTTCCATGAAAGGCATAGCTTCGATGTCGCCGACGGTGCCGCCGATTTCGCAGATTACGAAATCATAGTCGTCATTGCCCTCGATGACGAAATCCTTGATCTCGTTTGTCACGTGTGGAATGACCTGAACGGTTGCGCCGAGATAATCGCCGCGACGTTCCTTGTCGATGATGTTCTTGTAGATGCGACCGGTGGTGATGTTGTCGGTCTTGGTGGCCGACCGCCCCGTGAAGCGTTCATAGTGACCGAGATCAAGGTCGGTCTCGGCGCCGTCGTCGGTGACGAAGACTTCGCCGTGTTGAGTCGGGCTCATGGTGCCCGGGTCAACGTTGAGATAGGGGTCAAGCTTGCGAAGACGTACGCGGTAACCGCGAGCCTGCAACAATGCCCCGAGAGCTGCGGCCGCAATTCCTTTGCCAAGAGAGGAAACCACGCCGCCAGTGATGAATACATATCGCGCCATGGGCTTCACCGGATACCGTTTCAGATTCGATTCCGCCAGCCCTAATCGGGTTTGTCCCACATTTTTCGTGGAATCGGCGGAATATGGACAAAAGAAAACCGGCGGACCCTGGAGCCCGCCGGAGTGATGGAAGTCGTTCCGATCAGTTGTTCGGAACGGCGTTGGGGTCTGCTGCAGGAGCTGCAGGTGCCGCAGGCGTCGACTGAGCCGGTGCGGTGCCCGGGAGCTGGTCGAGTACGCTGCCGCCGCCCTGGGTCGTGCCGTTGCCTGCCGGGATTCGGTCAAGGATGTCGGTCGGACGCGATTCATGACGAGCCAGGATGCCGAGCGCCAAGGAGATCACGAAGAACAGCGTCGCGAGGATTGCTGTGGTGCGGGTCAGCGCATTGGCCGTGCCGCGTGCCGACATGAAGCCCGAGCCGCCGCCGACACCGAGGCCGCCGCCTTCGGAGCGCTGGATGAGGACGACGCCGATCAGGGCGACGACGACCATGAGATAGATAACGAGCAATACGGTCTGCATGGAATGTCCATCCTGCCCGATAAGGGCAAAATCAATGAGGTTGGCGGCTCTTTACATGAGAGGAACGGGCATTGAAAGCCCCTCTTCCGCATTTCGGGACTTTGCCTCTCAGGCGGTTAGTTCCTCATAGACCTGATATATGGCGAGGAAATCGGCTGCCTTCAAGCTGGCGCCACCGATCAGGGCACCATCAACGTTGTCGACCGCCATGAGTTCCTTCGCATTCGATGGCTTGACCGAGCCGCCATAGAGAAGGCGCATCTTCTTGCCGACGTCGCCGAAACGTTTGACCAGTTCGGCACGCAGGAAAGCATGCGCTTCCGCAACGTCGGCAACGGTCGGCGTCAGGCCGGTCCCGATCGCCCAAACGGGCTCGTAGGCGATCACAGTGCGTTCTGCCGTAGCGCCATCCGGAACGGAACCGGCAAGCTGACGCTTAAGGATGTCGAGCGTCTGACCGGATTTGCGCTCATCTGCCGTCTCGCCAATGCAGATCACGGCTGTCAGGTCCGCCGCATAGGCGGCTTCAGCCTTGGCGCGCACAAGATGATCGGTTTCGGCATGGTCGGTGCGGCGCTCGGAGTGGCCGACGATGACATGCGTGCCGAAGCAGTCGGCGATCATCTCGGCCGAGAGATCACCGGTATGGGCGCCCGAGGCATTCTGATGGCAATCCTGTGCACCGATCTGCAGAGGACTGTCGGTGCACAGCGCGGTCGCGACATAAAGCAGCGTTGCCGGCGGGCAGATCAGGGTTTCGACCTTCTCGGACAATGGTCCCTGGACACCTTCAGCAATCGCCTTGATCTGATCGAGCGAGGCTCGTGTGCCGTTCATCTTCCAATTGCCCGCAACAAGCGGGCGAACATCCGGTGTCATATCGTCTCAACCCCTATTTCGCTTGTGCGAAGTAGCAAATCTGAGCCCGGAAGGAAAGATTGCGCTATCCAATTGGCCCGTTTATCGGGCGACATGGTGAAAATGTGAACCTTTGGCGCCCGAATAACCGGCAGACCAACCGTTCAACGGATCAGCCAATTGAGAAGTGCGCGCCAATCCGACATGCGCACCGGAGTCCCGTGCGATCCGGTCTCGAACAGAGTAAAGCGAACCGGCTGACCGGCGGCGCGGAGCTTCCTGTAAATAGAAACCTGGCCTTCGGCTGCGTAAACACTGTCGCGGCTGCCATGGGTGAACCAGATCGGCAGCCTGGCCTTGGCTGCAGCACTCTTCGGCAGCGCCGGATCCGGCGCCCCGCCGAGGATCGCCATGCCTGAGAGCTTCGCCACGGTTGCCGGATCACGCGACAGGCCCGAGCAGATGAAGCTGCCCATGGATGCACAAGCCAGAACCACCGGCTTGCCACCCGATTGGGCCGAGGCGTAGCCAACAAGGGACGCGATCTCGCTTACGCCCTTGTCGTCGAAGCTTCTCACAGAAGGCGCGTAATAGGTGCCGCCGTTTTCGGCGGCAAGGTTCTTCAGGCGATTGAAATTGCCGCCGAAGCTGATGTCATTCAGCCCAAGGCGCCTGTCCCCGCCCCTGCCGTGAATAAAGATCACGGTGAAGGCCTGGCCCTGATCACGGCCGACCCGTCCGACCTCCATCGGCCCGGTCGGGAGCTGCAGTGTCTGGTTCTCCTGGACCCGTCGAACTCTCAGCGAAACATAGCGATCCTTCACGCGACGCTCAGGGACACTGTCGCGACCGTTGATATCGCGCATCTCATCATAATCGATGCGGGTGAAATCGCCGCTGTCTCCGGTTTCCAGCACCGTCTGGCTCGAAAACAGCTCATCCTTGTAAGGTGCGATGGTCGCGGCGCTGGCGCTCGACAGGAACAGAAACGGAAAGAGAACGCAGGAAATCGCCGCAGTGCGGAAATGAGCTGTGGACATCTGCATGGAAGATGGGTTTCCTCTCGGCTCACGCTTGCCTTCGCGAAATGCGCCACGCAAAGCTGGCCCGAATTCAACATGCGCCGGCTCTCTGGCCCTTCGCGCCTGCCCTGCCTTTCTGGCACAATCCGACCGATTCGCAGATGCGACTGGCCTGATGCGGCGGCTTTATGAAGGTGCCGCGAAGCCGGCATCGAACAGCAACAGAGTATCGAACGACGCCATGGACGACAACGATCTCTTTTCCGGCATGCCGCTCGCCCAGAAGGTCGAGGCGGAAACCGTGACGACACCGACCCCGGCGCCTACGCCCGCCGCGCGACCGGCTGCCCCTGCTTCGAGTGCGGGTGGCGAGGAATATGGTGCGTCCTCCATTCGTGTTCTCGAAGGCCTCGAGCCGGTGCGTATGCGTCCGGGGATGTATATCGGCGGCACGGACGAAAAGGCGCTGCACCACCTGTTTGCTGAAGTCATCGACAACTCGATGGACGAAGCGGTGGCCGGCCACGCCAATTTCATCGACGTGCATCTGGACACCGAGGGCTTTCTGACCGTCACGGATAACGGTCGCGGCATCCCGGTCGAACTGCATCCGCAGGTGCCGGGCAAGTCGACGCTCGAAGTGATCATGACCAAGCTGCATGCCGGCGGCAAATTCGACGGCAAGGCTTATGAGACTTCAGGTGGTCTGCACGGTGTCGGCGTCTCCGTCGTCAACGCGCTCTCCGACCTGCTCGAGGTTGAAGTCGCCCGCAATCGCAAGCTTTACCGCCAGACCTTCTCGCGTGGCGTGCCGCAGGGCGGGCTCGAAGAACTGGGCGAAGTGCACAACCGACGCGGCACGCGGGTGCGCTTCCATCCCGATCCGCAGATCTTCGGCGATCATGCGAAGTTCGACCCGGGTCGGATCTTCCGCATGGCGCGCTCCAAGGCCTATCTTTTCGGTGGCGTCGAGATCCGCTGGTCCTGTGACCCGGGCATGGTGCCGGAAGGTGGAGACATTCCTGAAAAGGCCGTCTTTCACTTCCCCGGCGGCTTGAAAGACTATCTCGCCGCGACGCTCGGCAAGGAGTTCACCGTCACCCGCGAAATCTTCGCCGGGAAGACCGAGAAGACCGGCGGCCATGGCGCGATGGAATGGGCCGTCACCTGGTATGGGGGCGATCCGGCACTGCACTCCTACTGTAACACGATCCCGACGCCCGAGGGTGGCACGCACGAGGCGGGCCTGCGCATTGCGCTCACCAAGGGCCTCAAGAACTATGCCGAACTGACGCAGAACAAGCGCGCCAAGGAAATCACCACCGACGACGTGATGATTTCTGCTGTCGGCATGCTTTCGGTTTTCATCCGCGAGCCGGAATTCGTCGGCCAGACCAAGGACAAGCTCGCGACCGTCGAGGCCCAGCGTCTTGTCGAAAACGTGCTGCGCGACCCCTTCGACCATTATCTCGCCGACAATCCCAACGAAGCGGCCAAGCTGCTCGACTGGGTGATCGAGCGCGCGGAAGAGCGTCTGCGCCGCCGCAAGGAAAAGGAAGTCAATCGCAAGACGGCCGTGCGCAAGCTGCGTTTGCCAGGCAAGCTTGCCGACTGCTCCCAGAACACGGCGGAAGGGGCTGAACTCTTCATCGTCGAGGGTGACTCGGCCGGTGGCTCGGCCAAGCAGGCGCGCAACCGCGCCAACCAGGCGATCCTGCCGCTGCGCGGTAAGATCCTCAACGTTGGCTCAGCCAGCCGCGAGAAATTGATGGCCAACCAGCAGATCGCCGATCTCATTCAGGCGCTCGGCTGCGGCACCCGAACAAAGTATCGTGAAGAAGACCTGCGCTACGAACGCATCATCGTGATGACCGATGCTGACGTGGACGGCGCGCATATCGCTTCGCTGCTGATCACCTTCTTCTATCAGGAAATGCCCGAACTCATCCGCGGCAACCATCTCTATCTCGCGGTGCCGCCGCTTTACGTCATTCGCCAGGGCGCCAAGACCGTCTACGCCCGCGACGACGCCCACCGGGCCGAGTTGATGGAAACCGTCTTCAAGGGCAAGAAGGTCGAGATCGGACGCTTCAAAGGTCTCGGTGAAATGATGCCGGCGCAGCTCAAGGAAACGACCATGGATCCGAGCAAGCGGACGCTGCTCAGGGTCGGGATCGATGACGTCGATTTCGAGGGCACGCGGGACGCGGTCGACGCCTTGATGGGAACAAAGCCTGAGGCCCGCTTCCGCTTTATCCAGGAGCGTGCTGCCTTCGCCGAGAACCTCGACATCTGAGGGGTCTGGATGATCACCTCCGGGGCCGCCGCTTGTTTCCAGCGCTAGAATGCTCCATATGCTGGGCAGCTTTAACGGGATAGTCCAGAACGTGAGTCAGGCTGAAATTCAGACCCCGTCGAAAGGGCCGCGTTGGCTCGGTCAGGCAACGGCCAATCGCATCGCCCTGATCACACCGATCTCCGTGGCACGCTGGCTGCTGGTGCTCATCGGGATTGCCTCGATCTACTTTTTCCACGGTTTCGTCGTGCCTGTGCTGGCGGCGCTCGTCATCGCCTTTGCAAGCTGGCCACTTTACCGCCGGCTTCTTGATCAGATCGGCGGCAACACCACGCTTGGCGCAACGCTGGCACTGTTGTTCATTCTGACATTTCTGATCGTGCCGATCGGCATCGCCATTTCTTACGCCGTTGAAGAAATCCGGCAGTGGATCACCTGGGCCGTCGAAGCAAACACAACGGGCACCCCGCCTCCTTCCTGGATTGCCGCACTGCCGCGCGTCGGCGACTGGCTGGCTCAGAAGTGGACGGAGCATGTTGGGCAGCCCGGTGCCATCGGCGAACTGATCCAGATCGTCAGCGGCGCCAATATCGGCAATATCTACCGTGCCGTGATCGCAGCCGGCGATGGCCTGTTCCATCTGGTCTTGACCCTTCTCTTTATGCTGATCGCGCTTTTCTTCGTCTACCGCGACGGCAAGAGCTTCGCGCGCCAGTTGGACTTGCTCGGCGAGCGCATTCTTCCTGATCGCTGGGAACGAATTTCGCGTGTCGTACCAGCCACCATCAGCTCCACCGTCACCGGCATGACGCTGATCGCGATTGGCGAAGGCATCATTCTCGGCATCGCCTATTGGTTGGCAGGCGTCCCCTCCCCGGTCACCCTCGGGGTGATCACCGGCGTCATGGCACTCATTCCGGGCGGCGCGCCGCTCTCGTTCACGCTGGTCTCGATCTATCTCGTCGCCAGCGGCGCAACGATCGAGGGCGTCGCTCTCTTCATCTGGGGCTCGGTCGAACTCTTCATCGTCGACAAGACGGTCCGTCCCCGCCTCGTCGGCGGCCCGATCAAGCTGCCGTTCCTGCCGACCTTCTTCGGTCTGGTGGGGGGCGTGAAAACCATGGGCTTCCTGGGTCTTTTCATCGGCCCGGTCCTGATGGCGCTGCTCGTCTCCATCTGGCGGGAATGGATCCGCGAGGTTGAACTTGCGGACGACGTCCTTCCCGTGGACGAGCAAGGCGAACTCGATCTCTTCACCGAATCGGAGCTTGAAGCCAAGCGGGTCTCGATTGCCTAGCGCGAGCTGCGGATCCAAGCAGTCACTCCGCGCACCTTGAGGCCTATGTCGATGAGCCATCTGCCTCCTGCCTTGCTTCGGCTCCAATCATTCTGTTTCGTCTGACCGCCAACGACCCCGACGGGAGCCCCTTGCGATGAAGACTGCACTGATCATGATGACGATTCTCGGTTGCGACGACAGTGTCAGCCAATGCGAGTTCGTCGAGACGCCGGCAGAACGCTTTGTGTCGATCGAGCTGTGCAACGCCGCATCGGAGCAGGTGCTCGGACGCTACGGCAACATCGGCTACCCCACGGCCGTTGCCGTCTGTCAGATGCCTCCACCTGACATTACCGAGGCACTGGCAGCTCAATCAGCGGAGAATGAGGACAGTGCTGCAGCGGTTGCAGCGCCGACGCCAGAACAGGAGCGCACGCTGAAGGACCGTGCGGTCGACGCCGTCCGTGAGGTGTTGCCCGGCAAGGCCGCTATCAAGATGATCTTCGAAAAGCCGATCCACGTCGTCTCGGAAAGCTATTCGTGGGTTGCGAAGAAGATCGTGCCCTGATGCCTCAGGCGGCAGCGAGCGCGAAGCCAGAGGCGTAATCCCGCGCCAGACGACGTTCTTCCGCGATGGCGAGCCGTTCGATCATGTCGACGAGCGCTGTTGCGGGTTCACTCAGAGTGCTGTCCCCGCGATAACGCTGCACCAGGCGGTGGGCGATGTGATCGAGGTCGAAACCGCTCGCCGACTGGATGAGCCCCCGCCACAGCATGACAGCCTCGACGAAAAGCGGGCTGACATCTCGACCGAGGCCTGCAGATTCCAAAAGTGCGCGCACGGCATGGAATCGACCGGTTGCCAGGATTGAGCGCACGCGGCGCTCCTCGAGACCGGAAATCGCAACGATGGCACTGGAGAAGAAGTCGGTGCGGCCAGCACACAGCGCATGCATCAGGAAAGCGGGCGTCAGGCGCCCAGCGACGCGAAGCTGTTCTGTCAGACGCACGAGTTCGTCGCCATGAACGTCGGCGAGCAGGGCAATGGTGGCGCTGTCGCCCGCCTCGCGGGCGATGCGCTCGATACGACGGCTGCCGATGGCGCCGATCACGAGATCCGAGCCGGCAAGCGCTTCGGTGACGAACTGAACGAGGAGCTGCCGCACACCGCTTGTCAGATCGTCACGATCCAGAAGAAGGGCGCGGATGCGTTCGCTGTGGCCGTGACGTTCGGCAATGCGGCGCAGTGTGAACGAGGTGATGCGGGCACAGGGATTTTCCAGCAGCACCTCGAGTTCGGCTGCGTCGCCAATCTCGGCCAGCGCCGCAGCGACACCAACGCTCACCTCTCTGCGGGCAGCAATTAGAGCACGCGTCTCGACGGTGCCACGGCCGGCAATATCGACCAGGTCGGCATCCGACAGCACAGGCGAGCACAGAATGACGACCGAAGCAATTTCAGGCTGATCCTCAGCCAGGGACACCATCAATGCCCGTGGAGCCCGCTTTTCCGCCGCCAGAACGTCGGCGAGCGCGAGCCGCACCTGTGGTGCCGGATCATCGAGCAGATAGGTCATAGCCATCTGGGCAGCCTGGCGTTCGTCCGGCGCCATGTCGGACTTAAGGTAGGCCCGAGCCAGCGCGTTTGCCGCACGGGCACGCTCCTGCGTCTTTGCCGTTTCGACCCATCTGAGAAAAGCTGCAACGATCAAAGTCGAACCCACTCGCCACCTGTACAAAACCCGAAGCATTCGGTGTTTCGACAGTAGGTTCAAAGTGTTTAAGAAACGTTCACCACGTTCATTAACCACGAAGCCCGACACGGTTCAGCAGAGCGAAGACCGGGTCGAGGCTCGCTCAGGTTCTCTGGCTCGGTCGTTTCAACTCGAAGATGGGGCCTATGCCGGCATAGTCCATATAGCCCAGCCGCATGATCGGATCTGCGGCAGCCAGATCGAATCGTCCGTCGCGGATGACCTCATCGGCAATGTGGATGCCGACGACTTGGCCGAAGACGGCATGGCTGTCGGTGTCGTTCCCGTCCGTGTCGGGCAAGGTCAGAACCTTGGTCACCCGGCATTCGAGTGCTGCCACCGCCTCGCCGACAAAGGGGGCGTCGACGATACGGCCAGCTGCCGGGGTCAGACCCGCCAGCTCGAATTCATCCGTCTCATAGGCAACGGCGGCCGACGATTCGTTCATCCGGTCCATCAACGACCGGCTCACGAAGCTTGCCGTGAAGACGCCGGTTTCCTCGACGTTCCTTAAGCTGTCTTTGCGACCGCTGGACGAGAACATGATCATCTTCGGTCTGTCGCCAACGGCATTGAAGAAGGAATAGGGGGAAAGATTGCGGATGCCGTCCCTGCCCTTCGTGCCAATCCAGCCGATGGGCCTTGGCGCCACGATCGCCTTGAACGGATCATGTGCCATCCCGTGGGCATTCGTCTCCGTGTCGTAGAACATCAGTCTTCGCCACCCTGCCAGGAGACGAGATCTTCCAGCGCCGGACGAGGACGCTCGACGAGCGGAAACTCGGTTGAGCCAATATGGATGAAACCCGCCACCTTTTCACCAGCCTTTATGCCGAGAAGCGGATAGGCGCGCTCGTCGAAGGCGAACCATTCACTCAGCCAGTTCGATACATAGCCATGGGCATTGGCTGCCATCAGCAGATTGAGGCAGAGGGCACCGGCGGACATGACCTGCTCCCATTCCGGGATCTTCGCATGCGGGGCCGCCGTCGAGATCACCGCGATTACCACCGGCGCCCGGGTGAAACGCGCACGTTCGACCTGGATCATCTCCTCGGAAAGACCGGGGTTCTTCTCCAGCGCCAACTTCAGCAATTCTTCGCCAATGCGGGCGCGTTCCTCGCCACGGTAGATGATGAAGCGCCAGGGCGCGATCTTGCCGTGATCGGGAACGCGGACCGCCAGCGTCAGAATCGACTCGATTTCCGCCTTGTCCGGCCCCGGTTCGCACATCTGAAAAGCGGGCACGGAACGGCGAACTGCGAGATAATCGAGCAGCTTGATGTCTTTTTTCATTTTCTTGATACCTTCATAGGCCTTTGCGGTCGCGGCAGGTCTTGAAATTGCCATGCGGTTCGGTTTGAAGTTGCCGGCATTGGGAAGGAAGTCAACACACAGTGCATCGCATGTCCCGCCAATCTGGTCTTGTCCGGCTGCTGCTCTGGCTCCTTGTGGCCTCGGCTGCAACATCGCCGTCCTTTGCTCAGGAAGCCTTTGAAACCTTCAAACAGCTGAATGGCTCTACCAAGATGCCGAAGCTGAAGGCGTTTTCGGCTCCGGGTGCAGCCGCGATCGCCAATGTGACGCAAGGGCGCAGCGTCAAGCTGGACGCCAAGCTCACCGACAAGGGCGAACCGATGCAGCATGGGCTCTCCTGGCGCGTCTTCAGCCCCATCCCTGGTGACGACGGCAAGCTGCCGCTGCTGGCCAGCGCAGAAGGCGGATCTGCAGCATTTCAGCTTGCGCCCGGCGACTATTTCATCAACGTCTCCTTCGGCCGCGCTGGCGCCACCAAAAAGCTCACCGTGCCGGTCGAAGGCGAGGTTGCCGATCAGCTTCTGGTGCTCGATGCCGGCGGCATGTCGCTGAGCGCCATCTCCGGCGCCGACACCCATATCCCCGACAAGCAGCTGAGTTTCGACATCTACGCCTCCGAAGTCCGCGAAGATGGAGAGCGCGGTCTGGTGCTTGCGGATGTCAAGCCGAACACCATCGTCCGCCTGAACGCCGGAACCTATCATGTCGTGTCGGAATATGGCTCGATCAACGCCGTGGTGCGCGCCGATATTACGGTCGAAGCCGGCGAACTCACCGAAGCGACCATCCAGCACCGCGCCTCTCAGGTCGGCTTCAAGCTCGTCTCGGAAGAAGGCGGCGAAGCGATTGCCGATACCGCCTGGTCCGTGCTGACATCGGGCGGCGACATCGTGGCGGAAAGCGTCAGCGCTTTTCCGGTCATGGTGCTGGCAGAAGGTCAGTACACTGCGGTTGCCCGCAACAAGGACAAGCTCTTCCAGCGGGATTTCGAGGTCAAGGCCGGGGTCAACATGGATGTCGAGCTGATGCTCAACCAGTCCTGACACCTCTCAGGCAGCGCGGCGGACCTTGCTACGCTTGGCAGGTGCCATGCTGAACACTGCGCCGAAAAGCCGAGCGAGCAGGTCCTTGCGATCGGCATGCGTGCTCAGCTCCTCCCACGGAATCATCACACCGACACGCGCCCGGATCGTGGATCCGGACAGACGCCGGAATTCGCGGATCAGCAAAGACACGCGCAAGGTCAGGGAGATCTTGCTTGCGAGATGAAAGAGGCGGCCGTTCTGGCCTTCGAAGAAGACTGGCACGACATTGGCTTTCGCGGCTTGGATGAGCTTGGCCGAGAACATCTTCCAGGGAAGATCCTCTGCTCGGCCGAAGCCCTTTCTGGCGGTCGCGACACCGCCTGCCGGGAAAATCACGACGCTCACGCCTTCCTTCAGCAGACGCAGCGCTTCATGCCGGGTCTGCATGTTGATGGCGAGCGCCTCCTTGGTTTCCTCGAAGGAGACGGGCAAGGAGTAAGGCGCCATTTCCGGCACCTTCAACAGCTCGTTGTTGATCAGAACGCGGAAAGGACGGCCGAGCTGCTCTGCCAGCGCCAGGACGGCGACACCATCTCCGATGCCGAAGGGATGATTGGCGACGATGACGATTGGGCCTTCGGGGATGTTTTCAGGCGGCCAGGTGCCTTCGACCTTCAGATCGACATTGATCAGGTCGAGCATCTTGCCGAAGACGCGATCGGTCTTGCCGACGATGTCGTTGCGCCAGATTTCGTAGAGCCGGGTGAAGCGGTCGCGACCGGAGAGGCCTTCGATCGAGCGGATGAACCAGCGCTTGAGCTTCGGGTCGCGCTCGTTGGCATAGGAAAGTTCTTTGAACTTCACGGCAAGGCTCCGGTGATGCGGAAAGTCATCGGTCGGTCATATGCCGTTTCGATGACAGCCGTCTGACAATGCGACAAGACACTGTCAGACGGCCGATCTTGATCAGACTTTCCGGTTCGCCAGCTTGCGCTTGACGTCCGGAGGGGTCGCCTCGCCCGCAAGCACCGCTATGGCCTCAACGAGCGGCATCGAGACCTGCTCCTGCGAACCAAGGCGACGGATGTTGACAGTCTTTTCTTCCGCTTCACGCTTGCCGCAGACGATGATGACCGGCACCTTGGTCACGGAGTGCTCGCGAACCTTGTAATTGATCTTCTCGTTGCGGAAGTCGGTCTCGACCTGCAAGCCGACATCGCGCAGCTGTTCTGCCACTTCGCGGCCGTAGTCGTCAGCATCCGAGGTAATCGTTGCGACGACCACCTGAAGCGGCGCAAACCAGAGCGGCATGTGGCCGGCAAAGTTCTCGATCAGGATGCCGAGGAAGCGCTCCATCGAGCCGCAGATGGCGCGGTGGATCATGACCGGCTGAACCTTTTCCGAGTTCTGGTCGATGTAGAAGGCACCGAAGCGTTCCGGCAGGTTGAAGTCGACCTGGGTCGTGCCGCACTGCCACTCACGGCCGATGGCGTCCCGCAGGGTGTATTCAAACTTCGGACCGTAGAAGGCGCCCTCGCCCGGCAGAATGCCGGTCTTGATGCGGCCGCCCGATTGCTCCTCGATCTGCTTCAGCACGTCCATCATGACGCTTTCGGCGCGATCCCAGAGGTCGTCCGAGCCAACGCGCTTTTCCGGGCGAGTCGAGAGCTTTACGACGATCTCATTAAAGCCGAAGTCCTCATAGACCGAGAGGATGAGGTCGTTGATGCGCAGGCATTCGGCCGCCATTTGCTCTTCCGTGCAGAAGACGTGGGCATCGTCCTGGGTGAAGCCGCGCACGCGCATGAGGCCATGCAGAGCGCCGGAGGCTTCATAACGATGGACCGTGCCGAATTCAGCAAGACGGACAGGCAGCTCGCGATAGGATTTGAGGCCGTGCTTGAAGATCTGCACGTGACCCGGGCAGTTCATCGGCTTCAAGGCGAAGACCTTCTGGTCGGCTTCCTCGTCATCGGGGTTCATGAAGGCATGGGCCGATTTCACGGCGAACATGTTTTCCTGATACCAGCCCCAGTGTCCCGAGGTTTCCCAGAGAGACTTGTCGAGGATCTGCGGCGCGTTGACTTCCTGATAGGTGCCTTCGAGACGACGGCGCATGTAGGAGGTCAGCGTCTGGAACATGCGCCAGCCTTTGCCGTGCCAGAAGACGACGCCGGGGCCTTCTTCCTGGAAATGGAATAGATCCATTTCGCGGCCGAGCTTGCGGTGGTCGCGCTTCTCGGCTTCGGCCAGAATGTGCAGATAGTTGTCCAGCTGCTCCTGTTCGGCAAAGGCCGTGCCGTAGATGCGGGTCAACATCGGGTTGTTGCTGTCACCACGCCAATAGGCGCCGGCGACCTTCATCAGCTTGAAGGCCATGCCGATCTGCCCGGTGGATGCCATATGTGGCCCACGGCAGAGGTCGAACCAGTCGCCCTGATAGTAGATCTTGAGGTCCTGGTCGGCCGGGATCGCATCGACCAGCTCGACCTTGTACTTCTCGCCCTTGGAGGCGAAGACGTCCTTCGCCTTGTCGCGCGACCAGATCTCCTTGGTGAACGGCTTGTTGCGCTGGATGATCTCCTTCATCTTCTTTTCGATCTTCGGAAGATCGTCCGGGGTGAAGGGTTCGTCCTTGGCGAAGTCGTAGTAGAATCCGTTCTCGATCACCGGGCCGATGGTCACCTGGGTGCCCGGCCAGAGTTCCTGCACGGCTTCTGCCATGACGTGCGCAGCATCGTGGCGGATGAGTTCCAGCGCACGCGGATCGGTGCGGGTGACGATCTCGATCTTACCCTCGACAACCGGGTCGGAGAGGTCGCGGAGCGTGCCGTCGAGCGCGATGGCGACGGCCTTCTTGGCCAGCGACTTGGAAATGGATTCAGCGACCTCGGCACCGGTCGTGCCGGCTGCGTATTCGCGGATAGAGCCATCGGGGAAAGTGAGAGCTACGGAAGCGGACATAAACGTCTCCTGATCCAGTCCCGCCAACGAATGCGGGTGGTGAAAATTGCGGGGGTCAAAAACCCCGCCACGAACCGGCGCTTGATAGGCCGAAAGTGCTGATGAGTAAAGGATCTTGCTAGGCCGATCCCGTTGACCAGAAACCGCGGGCTTCAGCGGACAAGGTCCTCATAACGCGGTCGAAGGCAACAGGATCGACATGTCGCCTGATCGCTGACGTTACATCTTCGATCGCGGTTTCGGTCGACAAATTATGGTCGTGGCGGAAGGCGCGGACTTCTTTCATCAGCTCATCCCTTTCAGCAAAGGGTGACTTGGGCAGATCGACATCCCAGTCGCTGACGAAGATTGCGCGCAAAACGGGCGGCAGCACATTTGCGAAGGATAGGGCCTCGGCAAAGGTCAGCCGCCGCCGGAAGACCTGCAGCACAGCCTGCAACATCGTGTAGGCCTGATGAGACGATGTGAGCATCGAACTCGCGACCAGATCCTTCATGAAGGCATCAAAGTCGGCGGAGGCCTGGCGATATTCGAGGGGCATGGGTATGCGTCATCTCCCGAGCGATTCGGCATATCGATCCTAAGGCGAATTCCGGCCGCCTTTGAATTGGTATCAGGTCGCCCGCTTGCGTCCGAAGGTCCAGAGGCGCCAAGGGGTGTACCAGGTAAAACGCTGAGCCAAAGTTTCGGGCACGGGATCCGGACCCCAGGTGCCGCCTGGACCGCAGCGGACGACGCGAAAGAGGGTGAGCCAGCCACCCCGCCAGAGACCGTGCCGCGCTACCGCCTCGTAGCCATATTCGGAACAGGTCGGCATATGGCGGCAGGAACTGCCGACGATGCTGGAAAAGGTCAGCTGATAGAAACGGATAAATCCCATGCCGAGCAGCCGGCCCGGGGTCTTGCGAAAGGGGCCCTGCCAATTGCGGCTCTTCAGTCCGCCGCCTGCCGGCTGGTGGCCACAGTCGGGGCTGCCGCACATGATCAGCTTGCCTCGGCGGCGGCAGCCGGCGATTCGATCTGATCCAGACAGTCGACAACCGCATCGAAGGTCAGCATGGTGGAGGCGTGGCGGGCCTTGTAGTCCTTGACGGGCTTCAGGAAGCGCATGTCCTCGAAACGACCCGAAGGTCCCTCCCCGTCTTCCTTCAACATGGCCAGCATGTCCAGCCGCGCCTGACGCAGTTCGGCCGATGTCGCCCCGACCACATGGCGCGCCATGATTCCCGACGAGGCCTGGCCGAGGGCGCAGGCCTTAACCTCATGGGTGAAATCGGTCACCACGCCGTCGCGAACCTTCAGATGGACCCGAACCTTGGAGCCGCAGAGCTTGGAGTGTTTCTCCGAAACGGCATCGGCGTCGGCGAGTACGCCGATGCGACCGATGTTTCCCGCGAATTCGAGGATCTTGGTGTTGTAGATGTCGTCCATGGTCAATCCGGTTCAGCGCCTCTCCCGTATATAGGGAGTGGTTGCGACAATGCAGCCTTCATCATGTCGCAGCAGCCGTCTTTTTGTCGATCTCGCAGGACACTATATCGAAGCGACTGGCGCAGGACAAACGCAGGCCGGCCACGGACGAAACGATCTTCTCGGCTGAAACACCGATAACGGACTTGCATTATGAGCCGCATTACGCCTTTACAATCCGGCATAGCCAAACCAGCGGCTCGCCTCAAGCGGGACCGGGAGACCAAGGCCATGGATGCCATCGTGAAGAAACTGACCGCCGAACCTGCGCGGCCGACGCGCGAGGAAGCCGAACAGGCGGTGCGCACGCTTCTCCTCTGGGCCGGCGACGACCCGGAACGTGAAGGACTCCTCGATACACCAGCGCGGGTTACCAAGGCTTATGGCGAGCTGTTTTCCGGCTACAGCGCCGATATCGAGGACGTACTCGGCCGTACGTTCGAGGAAGTCGGCGGCTACGACGATATGGTCCTCGTTCGTGACATTTCCTTCTTCTCGCATTGCGAGCACCACATGCTCCCAGTCATGGGAAAGGCGCATGTCGCCTATCTGCCGAAAGGACGTGTGCTCGGCTTGTCGAAGATTGCGCGTGTCGTCGACGTCTTCGCCAAGCGTCTCCAGACGCAGGAAAACATGACCGCACAGATTGCCCAGGCGATCGACGAGACCCTGCTGCCACGCGGGGTTGCGGTGTTCCTCGAGGCCGAGCATATGTGCATGGCCATGCGCGGGATCCAGAAGACCGGCTCCACGACGCTCACCACAACTTTCACCGGCGCCTTCAAGGACAATGCCGCCGAGCAGGCGCGCTTCATGTCCATGGTTCGGAGCCGCTAAGACTGCGAGTACCCATGTCCGGTTTTGATTTCGACGCCCCCTCGGTAGACAAGAAGATCCTCGAGGAGGGTCTCTCCTTTACCCCCAAGTTCGATGACCATGGGCTCGTGACCGCCGTCGTCACCGATGCGCGCGACGGAGAGCTGTTGATGGTGGCGCACATGAATGCCGAAGCCATCGCGCTCACGCTTGAGACCGGGATCGGTCATTATTACAGCCGCTCAAGGGCCAAGATCTGGAAGAAGGGTGAAAGCTCCGGCAATCTTCAGACGGTCAAAGAAATCAGGGTCGACTGCGACCAGGACGCAATCTGGCTAAAGGTTGAGGTTGCCGGTCATGATGCGACCTGCCATACCGGGCGACGCTCCTGCTTTTACCGGACTGCCCAGCTTGCGGACGGAAAGCCGTCTCTCAAGATTGCCGACGACCACCGCCACTTCGATCCGGATCACGTCTACGGTCATTGACGTCTGGCGTCTGCATAACGAAATCGTAAGCAGACGATGTCCTAATGGAGCCCTGAGTGTTCAGCTTATGGGGTAGCGGAGATGCTGAACTGGAGCATGATTTCGAACGGCGGCGCGACTGTTTCGCAACCTGCCAAGGACGGCGGCGCGGCGTCGGCGGGGCCCATCGTTCCCGAGAAACGCGCAAAAGCCAAAGTGGCGCTTGCCCTTGGCGGTGGTGCTGCGCGCGGCTGGGCACACATCGGCGTGTTGAGAGCTCTCGACGAGGAAGGCATCGAAGTCGGGATGATTGCGGGCACCTCGATCGGGGCCTTGGTTGGCGGCTGTTACCTCGCTGGCAAGCTCGACGAGTTGGAAGCCTTCGCCCGGTCGCTGACCATGCGCCGGATTGCCTCCTTGCTCGACCTGACCATCGGAGGCGGCGGGCTTCTTGGTGGCATGCGCCTGACCAAGCGGATGCAGGAGCATCTCGAGGGGCTGAATGTCGAAGACTTGCCGAAGCCCTTCGTTGCGGTGGCATCGGAGCTCAACAGCGGCCACGAAGTCTGGATCGACGGCGGCAGCCTGATCACGGCGCTCCGGGCATCCTATGCCCTGCCCGGCATTTTCGAACCCATTCACTGCAACAATCGAACGCTGATCGACGGCGCGCTTGTCAATCCGGTGCCGGTGTCCGTCTGCCGCGCCTATGAGCAGCCGCTGGTGATGGCGGTCAATCTGCATTACGACGTGTTCGGACGGTCTGCGGTGGTAAAGCACAAGGCGTCATCGCCGGACAAGGCGAGCGCAGATACAGCCAGGGCACCGAACAAGGTCGGCCTAACCGGCGTGATGGTGCAGGCCTTCAACATCATTCAGGACCGCATTTCCCGGGCACGTCTCGCCGGCGATCCGCCGGACCTTGCCCTGCACCCGCGCTTGAACGACATAGGCCTTTCCGAGTTTCATCGGGCCGGCGAAGCGATCGATCGCGGCTATGAGGAAGCGAAGGCCCGCGTCACGGAGATCCGCCGCATGCAGGAAGCGGTTCTCCGCTAGGCGCGGTGTCCGCCGCACCCTATGCTGGGCCTTCGCACAGCTTCGAAATCAGCCGGCGATATAGGCCTTGATGTGTTCGGCTTCCTGCTCGATCTCGCGGATGCGCGACTTCACCACGTCACCGATCGAGATGATGCCTGAAAGCTTGCCGTTATCCTCGACGGGCACGTGGCGGAAACGCCGGCTGGACATCATCTCCATCAATTCATTGACGCCGGTCTCTTCGCGGCAACGATAGACATTTGCGGTCATGAAGGCCGAAACCGGCTGGTCGAAAGCATCTTTACCGCCCGTCCCGATAGCACGAACAACGTCACGTTCGGTGAAGATGCCGACGATGCGGCTTTCCATGCCGACGACGACGACGGCACCGATCTTGTGTTCTTCCAGCACCCGGGCCGCCTCGCCCAAGCTGACGTTGGGGCTGATGGTGATGACGTTGCGGCCCTTCTGTTCGAGTATGCTTCTGGCTGATGCAGGCATAAGTTCCTCCTCGCATAGAACACTCGCGCGGCGGCCCAACCCTCCTCGGACCGCCAGGACGAAGGGTGCCCTTTATTCAAGGAGAATGCAATAAGTCCGGCATCACGCCCTTGTGTGACGGCCCGTATGGGGATCGAAGGCTGCAAATCCGAAGAAGCCGAGCAGGAAGCCGCCGATATGTGCATCCCAGGCAATCGAAGCGGAACCACCCCCGAGCATCGGAACGCCAAAGGCGATGGCAATATTGCCGAGAAACCAGACGATGACGAAGACTCGGACGGTACGGTCGGCCAGGGCCTGCCCGACCGACAGCAAGGGAGGTTGCCATCCGGACAATCGGGCCAGGCTGCGCTGCCGTTCGCCGAAAGCGGATCGGCACGCGGCCCCCATCAGGGCGGAAATCACCCCGGACGCGCCGACCATCAAGGATGGCTCTCCCCAGTTGACGAATGCATGCAATGCGGCCGCAGCCACTGAAGACACCACCCACAGCAACAGGAATCTGACTTCGCCGATGCGACGACAGACGGGCGTCCCGAATGCGGCAAGCCAAAGACCGTTGAAGGCGAGATGCTCGAAGCTGCCATGCAGCAGCGAATAACTCACCGGCGTCCATAACCAGGCCAGCGACTGTTCGTCGAGCGGATAGAGATAGCGGATTGGCGAGAAACCGAATTCGACGGCGACCCACTGGTTGAGTGCCGGCGAAAGAAGGAATTCCTGGATCGCGTAGATCCCGCAGATCAGTGCGAGCGCAACAAGGATGCCGGTCGGCAGATTGAAGACAGGCGGATTTTCCTCGGACCGCGCGCCGCGCTCGGGCACAAGCTCATCGTTGTCCCGGCGATCTTCGCCTCGCGATCCAACCTCATCCTGCATCTGCACTTCCTTCTGTTGCGCAACCATCAGGTAATGCAGGCCGCAGATAAAAAAAAGGCCGCCCGGAAACCGAGTGGCCTTGCTGGCGCTAGGCGGATCGTTGCGCCGACTGGAGTTGGTGCCGAAGGAAGCCCTTCGCGTATGGTAGAACCCTCATGCCATGAGCAAGCGACGCCCACAACCGAAAGCCTTCCTTAACCTTAATCCTGCGGCGATATCGTTCCGTCTGGAAAAAGCGCGCCCAAAAGCAAACACTATATTAACGGCTCTCCCCCTAATGTCGAGCCATAGAGAAACAGACAGAATCTCCGAGATGTACTCAACGCAGGCAAGCCATACGAACACGATCGCTTCGCCGGGACAGCAACGCGCATTTCAGCGCGTCGCCGTCAGCCTGCAGGGTCGCCTCATGCTTGCCAGCTATGAGGAGTATGTCTGCAAGGTTATCGACATGTCGCCAGGCGACGTGCGCTTCGCTTGTGCCGGCATGCCGCGTCCGGGCGAACGTGTGATTGCTTATATCGATCATCTCGGGCGCATCGAGGGCACCGTGGTCAAGTTGACCGATGACGGTTTCGTCATCTCCATCAACGCCACCGTTCGAAAGCGTGAAAAGCTTGCGGCACAGCTGACCTGGATCGCCAACAAACACGAGCTCGGACTGCCGGAGGATCGTCGTCACGATCGCCTGACGCCGCGCCAGACCAGAACCGAACTGACGCTCGAAGACGGCAAGACCTATCCTTGCCGCCTGATGGACTTGTCGCTTTCGGGTGCGGCCGTCGATATCGATATTCGTCCGCCGATCGGCACGGCCGTGCGCCTCGGCAACATGCGGGGACGCGTGGTTCGCCATTTCATGGAAGGCGTCGCCATCGAGTTCCTGACCCTGCAGTCGAAGGAAGCGCTCACCGAATTCCTGTGAGGGCCCAACATCCCTCCCCCGACAAGGCGCCTGCGGACACCGCAAGGCGCCTTTTTCTATGCCGAAACGACAATCGTCCCAGACCGGCACAGTTTTTTTCCAAAAATTTCGGGCCAGAAATTGCCGCCTGAACGGCATTGCCGGCCAATGACAGGAGGAAACTGGAGCATCCTAGACGATTGTGAATGCCGCAATTGGCAGCCGAAATGCCTTCACCGCAACGATCAACCCGATACTCCATCTCCCGACTATCACATTGTATTTATGAACTTTTTCACGCCATTGGGGCGTTGGAGTCGCGTCAAAAGTAGAATTAAGTTCAAATTTTCATCAAATTTTCCACAAAGTTTATTCAAATATAATTCGAATAATGATCAATATAGATTCTCTTTTTCGTCGACTTAAGCTTATATCTTAGCACTAATATTCGCAGGCCATCAAAATCTCTCTGTCATTGCTATCTCCATTACCGGGAGACAACCAATGACAACAAAGAAAAATCTGGGTATTGGAACTCTGGCCGCCGTCATCGCTGGCGCACTGGCCTTTCAAGTCTCGGCCATGCCGGCCAACATGCAGGTCGTCGGCAAAGCCAATCCGCCGATCGGGCACTATGAATTCTGCCAAACCTATAAGGGCGAATGCTCAGGCAGCCAGACCGACCGCGGCCCGATGCTACTCACGGAGCAGCTCTGGAAGACGATCCTCGACGTCAATTACACCGTCAACAGCTCGATCACGCCGCTGACCGACCTCGAGATCTATGGCGTGGAGGAACGCTGGGCCTATCCCCGTACCGTCGGCGATTGCGAAGACTTTGCACTGCTGAAGCGCAAGATGCTGATTGATCGCGGCCTCGATCCTTCCGATCTCCTGATGACGGTGGTCCTGCAGCCGAATGGCGAAGGGCATGCCGTGCTCACCGTCCGGACCGACCACGGCGACTTCATTCTCGACAACATGCGCAACAAGGTGCTGCTGTGGTCCGAGACCGAATACACTTATCTAAAGCGCCAGTCTTCGACCCACCCGGCGCGCTGGGTGAAGCTTCAGGACGGTCGCGCAAGCTACGTCGGCAGCGTATCTCAATAACCGCGCTGCCGCCGCCTTCTGGCCCGGTCTGTCCCCGCCTACCCGTCCCCCGACCGGAGCCAATGAGCCGGTCCCGTCCAACCGGGACCGGCTCTCTTTTTGCCCGCACAATGGAAAACCTTAACCCGAATTTAACCACGTTCACCGAAGTCTGATCTCGCGGCCGCACTCAATCAGGGCCGCGTCGAGAGGATCAGGGCGAGATGCGAGGCGACGGCAAAGGCCTGCAGGCGGAAGACGAGCGTGCACCGCTCATCTCGACGCGCTTCCTGATCATCGCCACGAGCACCATTCTAATCCTTGCGGCCGCTTCGATCGCCATCAGCTGGTTTGGCCGCGCCTACGGCGCGCGACTATCACTCGCAGGCCACAGCGAAAGCACCGAGATCGTCGACATCACGATCGGCCGCGACCGGCTCGCCTTTCCCGCAAACACCATCCGCTTCGAGCACCAGCGCCGCAGCGGCGTCGCCGAGCGGGTTGACCTGTACCTGCTCTGGCCGGAAATGACCGGCTATTCCAGCGTAGAGCGACGCCGTTTCGACGATCTGCCGCTATCGCAGTCGCTTGTCTTTCTGCAGATCTCGCAAAGCACGATGTCCAAGGACATGTCCGGGCGCGTCGAGCCGATCTACACGAGCCTTCTTGAACCAGAAATCGCCGAAGGACCCGCCGGCTTGCAAAGCCAGGTCTTCAGGGTTGGAACGGGCTACGAGGGCGAAAGCCTGCTCACGGCCACAGCGCCTGACGGAACGACGTACGCGATCCGCTGCCTCCTGCCGTTGGCCGCAGACAAGGCCACCAGCAGCGATTGCCAGCGCGACATCCATGTCGGAGAGGATCTAACGGTTCTCTACAGGTTTTCGAGCCGAATGCTCGACGACTGGCAAGCGATCGATGAGGCCGTTCGCGCCTATGTGTCAGGGCGCGCGGGTCCGGCGGCGGCAACCACGACGCTTAAAAATCAATCCAAAACGTCAACCGACCGTTCATCATAAACCTCTTGGTAAGGCTAATTCCGTAGGGTCCACCCGAGATGGTCGCGATTGGGGGAGAGCGTCCGGTCGTCAATGGTGAGATTTAAAGAGTATCGTGGTGCATAAAGTTTTCGGAAGCTCCAACTTCGCAGCCGCAATCCGTCGGCTTGTCATCGCGGCGTTTGCGGTCTTTGTGACGAGTGTCGCTGCCGTCGGCTCTGCCCAGGCAAATCCCAAATATGCCGGCATCGTCATCGACGCCAAGACGGGCAAAGTTCTTTACAGCGAAAACGCCGACAGCCTGCGCTATCCGGCCTCGCTGACGAAAATGATGACGCTTTACATGGTCTTCGAGGCGCTGGAGGCCGGTCGCATTTCGCTCAATAGCAAGGTGCCGTTTTCCGCCAATGCCGCCAAGGAGCCCCCATCAAAGCTCGGCGTCGGCACTGGCCGCAGCATTACCGTCGAGCAGGCGATCCTGGCGCTTGTTACTCGCTCCGCCAATGACGTCGCCACAGCCCTTGCGGAATATGTCGGTGGGTCCGAGCAGCGATTTGCCCAGATGATGACGGCCAAGGCTCGCAGCCTCGGCATGACCAAGACCACCTATCGCAACGCCCACGGCCTGCCGAACACCGCGCAGATGACCACGGCGCGTGACCAGGCTCGTCTCAGCATCGCACTCCGCCAGCACTTCCCGCAGTATTACGGCTACTTCTCCACCCGCAGCTTCCAGTTCGGCAAGCAGACGATCGGCAATCACAACCGTCTGCTTGGCCAGGTCCGCGGCGTCGACGGCATCAAGACCGGCTACACCCGTGCTGCGGGTTACAACCTTGCGACATCTGCCGAGGCGGACGGCCGCTCCATCGTCGCTGTTGTGCTGGGTGCAACTTCCGGCGCACGGCGCAACGCGCAGATGACCAGCCTGGTTCAGCGCTACATGCCGGCGGCCTCCAGTTCGCGCGGCGGCAGCAATCTGATCGCCAAGAACAACACGTCGGTCGCACCCGCAGGCGCCGCCACTGCGACGGCGGGCGGTCTGCCGCAACTGCCGCAGACCGGTCCGATGCCTGATGTCCGTTATACGGGCGTTGCCCAGGCCTATGCAGCGCCGTCGGCCGGTAATGCTGCAAGTGCAGCGCTCAACAGCATGCCTGCGGCTGCTCCGTCGGCTACGGCGCCGCCAGTTCCGGTCCCGCAGCCCGCGCCGGCTTATCTGCCGAACGAAGGGGCCGCGGTCGCACCAGTAACCGCTGCACAGTCCGTCGCCTCGTCCGCGACAACGCCTCCTGACGTCGACTCCATGACCACGGCTTCGACGGTTCCAACCGGCGGTTGGGTCGTGCAAATCGGCACATCGCCGGACCAGCAGATGGCTATGGATCTCCTGCGAGACGCGCAGGCGAAAGGCGGACAGGTATTGCGTTCCGCCACCCCCTTCACCGTTGCTTACGGCGACGGCTCCAAGAAGATTTTCCGCGCACGATTTGGCGGCTTCGGCGAGCAAAAGGAGGCAGTCAACGCCTGTAACGCGCTCAAGAAGAAGGGAATCGGCTGCTGGGCCGCCGCCCAGTAACGCGATCGCCCGAAACCCTCGATTTGTATTGTTTACGAGGATCACGAAATGGCATCGAAAGACTTCCACTACGGCTTGGTCGAGGATCAGGATAATGGCGGCTTCACATCCGCCAGCAGTGTCCTGCATCCTCTCCACGAAGCTGCCTACCGTCTGGCCGATCTTGGCTTGCGCGAAAAGCGCTCCAAGACCAAGGATCTGATCGGTTTGCTGCTCAGCCATGGCGCGCGCGCCTGGCGCTATTCGCAGCCGGAGGCCAACATCCATCTGCACGTCTCGGCACAGTCCGGCCGGTTCCCCGTCATCCTGCGGCTCCGCTGACGGAAAGGAGCCTGAGATGCCGCTTTATCGCCTCGGAGACAAGGCACCCGTTCTTCCCTCCGCCGACCGGTTCTGGTTGGCACCCGATGCGCAGGTCATCGGTGACGTGCATCTGGGTGAGGATGTCGGCATCTGGTTCGGGGCGGTCCTGCGCGGCGACAATGATCCAATCGTGATTGGCGCAGGCACCAATGTCCAGGATGGTGTGATGGTGCATACTGACCCCGGCAAGGGTGTCACGATTGGCGACGGATGTACGATCGGCCACCACGCGATCATTCACGGCTGCACGATCGGCAACAATTCTCTTGTCGGCATGGGAGCAACTGTCCTCAATGGCGCGCGCATCGGCGCTAACTGCCTCGTTGGCGCGAACGCCCTGATTACCGAGGGCAAGATCTTCCCGGACAACTCACTGATCGTCGGCTCCCCGGCACGGGTGATCAGAGAGCTTGACGCCGCTGCTATTGCGGGGCTTCGGCTGTCAGCCGAAAACTATGTGCGCAACTGGCGCCGCTTTGCACGCGATCTGCATCCACTCTGAGACTACCGATCTAGGCCGCGATCTCCGTGCATTGAGCACAAAGCCCTCTAATTTCAATCGTCGTCTTTTCCGGCTTGAAGCTGCGGCCACGGGTAACCGTTTCCAGACGGTGATCGACTTCGTGGTCGTGGAATTCTGTCACATGGCCACACTTGTTGCAGATCATGAAGGCGACGGTGCCATGGCCGCTGCAACCGTCATGCGGATGGGCGCAGGCGACGAAGGCGTTCAGGCTTTCGAGGCGATGGACCATGCCGAACTCGACCAGTTTGTCGAGCGCACGGTAGACCTGCAAGGGGGCACGAAAGCCGTGTTCGCGCAACTTGTCGAGCAAGGTATAGGCCGAAAGGGGCCCTTCGGACTGCATGAGCGCATCGAAGACGAGCGACTGATTGCGAGTGAGATCGGTCTTGGTCATGTCATGCCCTCGTGCTGATGTCGCGAGCCTTGCTGCCAGGACGCGGCAGAAGGCTGACGAGGAAGAGAAGAAGTGCGGCAACGACGATCGACGGTCCCGACGGCGTGTCGTAGGTCAGTGAGCCGAAGAGCCCCATGACAACAGCAATGGCGCCGATCAGCGAGGCGAGGACCGCCATGATTTCCGGCGTCGAGGCGAAACGGCGTGCGGCGGCGGCCGGAATGATCAGCAAGGATGTAATCAGCAGGATGCCGACGATCTTCATGGCAATCGCAATGACCAGCGCCATCAGCAACATGAAGATCAGGCGGGCGCGTTCGGGCTGCATGCCCTCGGCCTCGGCCAATTCAACATTAACGGTGCCGGCGAGCAGCGGCCGCCAGAGCCATGCAATGACGCAGACGACAAACAGTCCGCCGATCCAGACGATGGCGACATCGGTCGGCGTGACCGCGAGAATGTCACCGAACAGGAAGGCGATGAGGTCGAAGCGCACCCAGGTCATGAAGGCGACCATGACGAGGCCGATGGCAAGCGTTGCGTGGCTAAGGATACCGAGCAGGGCATCCGCCGACAGTCCCTGACGCTTTTGCAGGACGATCAGGATCAGCGAGACCATTGAGGCGACGACGAAAACGCTGACCATCAAATTGAGCGAGAAGAACAGCGACAGAGCGACGCCGAGCAAGGCGGAATGGGCCATGGTATCGCCGAAATAGGCCATGCGACGCCAGATCACGAAGCAGCCGAGCGGGCCCGTCGTCAAAGCGAGGCCGATGCCGGCGAGGATGGCGCGCACGAAGAAATCATCAAGCATGGCCGTGCTCCCGGTCCTTCACCGACGTTGCCGCAGGCGGCACATTGTGATGATCATGGCCGTCATGGTGGTGATCATGACCGTGATGATCGTGATCGTGGCCGTGATGGTCGTGATGGCCATCATCCGGGTGGCAGTGGTCGGTGACGCTGCCATCGGCATGCAGCACGCGCCCGTCCGGCAGATGGGTGTGGTCATGGTCGTGGCTGTAGACGGCGAGCGTCCGCGCTGCCTTGGCGCCGAAGAGTTGCATATATTCCGGGCTCTGGCTGACGGCCGCCGGCGTCCCGCGACAGCAGACATGGCCGTTGAGACAGATCACCGTATCCGTTTCGGCCATGACGACATGCAGGTCATGCGAGATCAGCAGGATGCCACAGCCCGTCGAGTTGCGGATCGAAGTAATCAGATCATAGAGCGCGATTTCGCCGGAGAAATCGACGCCTTGCACGGGTTCGTCGAGAACAAGGATATCGGGCTTGCGGGCCATGGCGCGCGCCAGCAGAGCACGCTGGAATTCGCCGCCAGAGAGGTGCTGCACCTCGGCACCCGCGAGGTGGCCGATGCCCACAGCCTCGAGAGCCGCCTCCACCTCTGTATTCGACAAAGGGGAGGTCAGCGTCATCAGACGGCGAACCGTGAGCGGCATGGTCCAGTCGACGCTCAGGCGCTGCGGCACGTATCCGACGCGCAGGCCGGGCTTGCGCTCCACCCTGCCCTCGTCTGCCTTGATCACGCCGATCGCCATCTTGGCGCTCGTCGACTTACCCGAGCCATTCGGGCCGATCAGGGTGACGATCTCGCCGGGACGGACGGAAAAGTCGACCCCGCGGACCAGCCAGCGTCCGTTTCGGTAGACACCGGCGCCGGTGAGGGACACCAGCGGTGCGGCCTCCCGTGATTTCATCGCATTCATGGAGATCTCAAGATTTTGATGTTGCCTCCCCCTATGCCACACGTTATAGCATAACGCAACTTGGGTAATATTATTACATAACCACCCTCAGGAGCTGTGCATGACCCGCTATCGCCTCGGACTGGCCGCCTCGACGGCGTTCCTCATTCTGTCTCCGACACTCGCCGCGGCCGCTCCGGATGTCGTCGTCTCGATCAAGCCGGTTCATTCGCTCGTCGCCTCGATTATGAAGGGTGTCGGCGAGCCATCGCTGATCGTCGAGGGCGCAGCATCGCCGCATACCTATTCGCTGAAACCGTCCAATGCGCGTGCACTGGAAAACGCAGACTTGGTCTTCTGGATCGGCCCCGGGCTCGAAGCCTTCCTCGAGAAGCCGCTTGAGGCGCTGCCGAAGAATGCCAAGGTCATCGAGCTTGAAGATGCGCCCGGCCTCATCAAGCTTCCGTTCCGTGAAGGTGGGGCATTCGAGGCGCATGACCATGGCGAGGATGGTGAAGAGGGCCATGCCCACGGGCATGACGACCATGATCACGGGAAAACCGCTGAGGCCGGCCATGATCATGATCATGATCATGGACAAGATCACGGGCATGGGCACGGGCACGGGCACGAAGAGGAAGCCGCCGAGGCTGGCCATGAACACGCGCATGACGACCACGCGCATGGCAGCATGGACATGCATCTCTGGCTCGATCCGGCCAACGCGAAAGCCATGGCCGCTGAGATCACCAAGAGCCTTGTAGACGTCGATCCGGCGAACAAGAGCGCATACGAAGCCAATCTGATGGCCGTCAACGCCGAGATCGACGCTCTCGACACGGAGATTGCCGCCCAGCTGAAGCCGGTACTCGAGAAGCCCTTCATCGTCTTCCACGACGCCTATCAGTATTTTGAGAAGCACTACGGCGTGCGCGTTGCCGGTTCGGTGACGGTCAGCCCGGAGACCATGCCGGGTGCAGAACGCCTGTCCACCATCCGCGCAAAGATCGAGGAGCTCGGAGCGGCCTGCGTCTTCGCCGAGCCGCAGTTCGAACCCAAGCTGATCGGCGTCGTGACGGAGGGCACCGAAGCCAAGTCCGGCGTTCTCGATCCCGAAGGTGGCGCGCTGGATGCCGGCCCTGCCCTGTATGGCCAGCTGATGCGCAATCTGGCGACGTCGATGAGCACCTGCCTGTCTCAGTAATCCCATCCCTCCCCCCGAGCCAGAAAGGCGGGACTTCGGTTCCGCCTTTTTCAGACCCGCAACTGTTATGTTATTACATTAACTAGGAGCCTCATGAAAAAGCTACCTGTCACTGTTCTCTCCGGGTTTCTCGGCGCCGGAAAAACGACGCTGCTCAATCACGTACTCGCAAACCGCGATGGGTTGCGCGTTGCCGTCATCGTCAACGACATGAGCGAGGTCAACATCGACGCTGCACTGGTGCGCGGCGGTGATGCGGCCCTGTCGCGGACGCAGGAACAACTGGTCGAAATGAGCAATGGCTGCATCTGTTGCACGCTGCGCGATGATCTTTTGAACGAAGTCCGCGGCCTCGCCGAGCAGGGGCGCTTCGACTATCTGCTGATTGAGGCGACAGGCATTGCGGAGCCCTTGCCGATCGCCACCACCTTCGATTTCCGCGACGAGGAGGGCCGCAGTCTTTCGGATATCGCGCAGCTCGACACGATGGTGACCGTCGTTGATGCCGCCAATCTGATCGGAGACTATTCCTCCAGCGATTTCCTCGCCGATCGTGGAGAAACGGCTGGCGACAACGACAACCGGACGCTCGTCGATCTGCTTGTCGAGCAGATCGAATTCGCCGATGTCATTATCCTCAACAAGGTCGGCACAGCGACCCCGGATCAGCTCGACGCGGCACGCAAGATCATTGCTGGTCTCAATGCCGATGCCCGGGTGATCGAAACCGATTTCGCCGAAGTGGCGGCGAAGGACATCCTTGGAACCGGGCTCTTCGACCTCGCCAAGGCGGAGACCCATCCGCTGTGGTTCCAGGAGTTGCACGGCTTCCGGGATCATGTCCCGGAAACCGAGGAGTATGGCATCCGTTCCTTCGTCTACCGGGCACGAGCACCGTTCGATCCGACACGCTTCCGCGCCTTTCTCGATCGCCCCTGGCCGGGCGTCATTCGCGCCAAGGGCTTCTTCTGGCTTGCCACCCGTCCGCATCATGTCGGCGAGATGAGCCAGGCGGGGCCGCTTGTCCGGACAACGAAGATGGGGCTTTGGTGGGCATCTGTGCCGAAGTCACGCTGGCCAGACGATCCCGGCTTCCTAGATGCGATGGCGCCCTATCTCGACCCGGAATGGGGCGACCGCCGACAGGAACTCGTCTTCATCGGCGCCGATCCCATGGATCAGCGCAGGATCGAAGCCGAGCTCGATGCGTGCCTTGTGGCGGAAAAGAACTTCACGCCATCGGCCTGGGAAAGCCTTGCCGATCCCTTTGTGCGATGGGCTTGAGTCAGAGCCTGCCGCGCTTTTGAAGCACCGACAGAACCACGGCCGCGCCGGCTTCGCCCGCCGGCCTTTCCGTCTGCAGCCTTTGCCAAACGTCATCGTAGCCGTGCAGCATGGCAGCCCGCTGCGGCGTGTCCGCCGATAGCCGTTCCGCCCAACGGACGAGGCTTGCGGGGCGCAAGACATCGTTGAAATATTCCGGAATGACCGCATAGTCGGCGATCAGGTTCGGAAGCGCTCCCGTCCAGATCTTGATACGGTGGCTGAGCATTCTGATGATCCAGTCGCCCTTGTAGGTCGAGACCACGGGCACATGCGCGAGTGCCAGTTCCAGGATCACGGTTCCGGATGCGGCGATCGCGGCATCTGCCTCTTCGAAGGCGCGCCACTTCGCCTCGTCGCCGAGCAAGATCTCGGGTCTCAATGCCCAACTCTTCGTGATTTCACGGACGCGTGCTTCCTGACGCGGCACGGTGGGGAGCACGAAACGCGTTTCGCCATTGCGTGCGACGAATTCCTTCATCGCTTCCGCAAATACCGGCAGAAGCTGCGTGATTTCGCCACCGCGCGAACCGGGCAGGAGGAGGATGGTCAGCTTGTCGCCCGCAGCCCTCACGCCCCTCGCCTTGCGTGCCTCGCGTACGCGCAGAATGTCGGCATTGCTTGCGAGCCGATGACCTACGAAATGGGTCTCCGGACCGCCGAGACGCTGCATCACCGCCGGCTCGAAGGGCAGGACAGCGAGAACGGCATCGACATAGGCGAGCATCGCCTTGGCGCGGTATTCCTTCCACGCCCAGACGCTGGGGCAGACATAGTTCACGACCGGCAGATCCGGCAGCTTCTGTCGAACCTTCTTAGCCACGCGATGGGTGAAATCGGGACTATCGACGATCAGGAGCAAGTCCGGTCTGGCCGCGACAATGGAATCGGCTGTCCAGGAGATCAGCTTTATCAGCCGCGGCAGCTTCGACAGAACCTGGGTAACGCCCATGATCGAGAGCTCGGAGAAGTCGAAGAGCGACTTCAATCCTTGAGCCTCAAGCGCCTCACCGCCGACGCCGACGAGTTCGACAGGCCCTTCATGCATCGTCCTCAGATGCGCGATCAGATCTGCCCCCAGGAGATCGCCTGAGACCTCACCGGCGATGACGGCAATCTTCAAGGGTTTGTCCGACATGCTGCCTACTCCTTGCGCGAACGATCCAGGCCGACAACGAAAAGACCGGCGGCATTGGCCGCCGCGATCATCGCCTCACGCTCGACGACCAGCGCGCGGCCGGCTTCAACGGCAATGCCGGCAAGCCCTGCGGCCTTGGCATTTTCGACGGTCGAGACGCCGATGGTCGGCAGATCGGCGCGCAGATCCTGCTGAGGTTTGCAGAGCTTGACCAGAACGCCTCTGCGGCGTCTGGAGATCCGTCCCTCGGCACGCAGGCCCTCGACGCGGGCAAGCATCGCGTCGGTGCCCTCGACACCCTCCAGCGCCACGATGCGGCCGCCGACGGCAACAGCACCCTGCCCGACATCCAGCCGGCCCAGGGCTTCCGCGGCCTCTGCCGCCTTTTCGATGTCACGCTCGTCATCGGTATCGGGAAATACCGCACCGAGAGGTCCGACCGTCGCCAGCAAGCCCGGCAGGATCTCGTGGGCGCCCAGCACTTCGCAACCCTGTGCTTCGATCAACGAAATGACCATGCGAAGCACGGCATCGTCGCCGCCGGCCATGAGCGTTTTCAGCGCCATCGGCAACTTCAGCAAGGATTTCAGATTGACCCGAATTTCGCCGAAAGCCGGGCGGCGCTTGACCGCACCGGACATGACGACCCGGCGAATGTCGTGCTGGCGAAACAGGGACGACAGGCCGGCCATGTCGCCGACGCCGATAACGGCGTTGTCAAAGCCCTGCCAGATATCGTCCGCCTCGTTCTTCAGCCTGAGAACAAAGGGGTCTTCGCCTGCGGCGCGTGCTGCTTCCGCCAGGAAAAGCGGCAGCTTTCCGCTGCCGGCAATAATGGCCAGGCGACCGGTCCGTGGCAGGCCGTCCGATTGAGCGGCCGCCGTCATCACTCAGTTCTTGCCGCGATTGGGCGAGGACAGTGCCCGATCGCTTTCAGCGGCGATGAAGTCGAGGATCTCGATCACCGGCGCGCAGTCCAGATATTCGTCGCGAATGGCGGCCGCATTCGTCCGCGCCGATCCTTCGCTTTCGAAGATCTGCTTGAAGGCGCGACGGACCTGGTGGATTACCGAGCGCTCGATCCCGGCGCGTGTCATGCCGACCACGTTCAGGCCGCCGAGAATGCCGGGATTGCCGTTCAGCATGCCATAGGGAATGACATCGTAAGCAACGGCGGACAGACCACCGATGAATGCCTGACGGCCGATACGGGTGAACTGGTGCACGGCGCAGCCACCGCTGAGAATCGCCTTGTCTCCAACGTGAACATGACCGGCCAGCATGACATTGTTGGACAGGATGATGTCATTGCCGAGAATGCAGTCATGGGCGACATGGGAATTCGCCAGGAACAGGCAGTTGTCGCCGACGCGGGTGATACCGCCACCGCCGACCGTGCCGCAGTTCATCGTCACGCCTTCGCGCATGGTGCAGTTTGCACCGACAACCAGCGTGGAATCCTCGCCCGCCTCGTGCAGGCTTTGCGAGACACCGCCGATCACGGCCATCGGGTGGATCTTCGTGCCCGCGCCGATTTCGGTCAGACCGGTGACAACAGCATTCGAAATCAGTTCGACGCCGTCTTTCAGCGTCACGCGCGCACCAACCCGGCAGAAGGGCCCAATCTTCACATTCTCGCCGATCACCGCGCCGTCTTCGACCACGGCCATCGGATGGATGACGGCGCTTGCGGCGATCTGGCTCATTTCTGATCCTTGCGCATGATCATGGCACCAATGTCGGCCTCGGCGACCAGTGCACCGTCGACCTTGGCGTCGCAATGGAACTTCCAGATATTGCCGCGCTGCTTCTGCTTGACGACGTGGAATTCGACGCGGTCACCCGGCACAACAGGCTTGCGAAAACGGGCATTATCAATGGTCATGAAGTAGACGAGATTGCCACCCTCGCCCTGAAGCCGAGCACAGATGGCGCCGGCGGTCTGGGCCATGCCTTCGATCAAAAGGACGCCCGGCATGATCGGGCTTTCCGGGAAGTGTCCGGTGAAATGCGGTTCATTCGCCGTGACATTCTTGATGCCGATGGCAGAGTTGTCGCCGTCAATCTCGATGATCTTATCCACCAGCAGGAAGGGATAGCGGTGGGGCAGAAGCTTCATGATCTCGAGGATATCAGCCGATCCCAATTCGCTCTTCGCGAGTTCAGTCATTGCTGGCTCCTTTTTCCTTGGCGCGGCTATCGTAGCGGCTGAGCGTATCGGCCACCTCGCGCAGATAATCTTTCAACGGGCGGGCTGGAACGCCGCCGTATTTCTCACCGGGCGGCACCTCGGCCAGGACGCCGCTCATGGCGGCGATCTGGGCGCCGTCACCAATCTTGATATGGCCGTTGATGCCGGCGGCACCGCCGATCATCACGCCGTCGCCGATGACAGTGCTGCCGGCGATGCCGACCTGACTGACGATACCGCAATGGCGGCCGATGCGAACGTTGTGGCCGACCTGCACGAGGTTGTCGATCTTCGTCCCCTCGCCGATCACCGTATCGTCCATCGTGCCGCGATCGATCGTAGTGTTGGCGCCGATCTCGACATGGTCCTGGATGATCACGCGGCCGATCTGCACGATCTTCAGCATGCCGCGCGGACCCGGTGCATAGCCGAAACCGTCCTGCCCGATACGCGCGCCGTTATGAATGATGACATTGTTGCCGACAAGGGCGACCTGGATCGTGGCGCCACCGGCAATCACGCAGTCGCGACCGATGCGAACACCAGGACCGATCACCGCACCCGGGCCGATCCGCGTACCACTGCCGATTTCGACATCGGCACCGATGACCGCCATGGGCTCGACTTCGACGCCATCTTCGAGCTTTGCCGTCGGATCGACATAGGCTGCCGGTGAGATACGAGCCGGCTCGGTCGTCATCCGTATGGGCTTCAAGCCCGTCGGATGCAGGATTGCGCCTGCAAGAGCAAAGGCCGTCTGCGCGCTCTTGGTGAGAAGAACGGGAATATGGTCGGGAATGAGAGAGAGAAGAGGCTTTTCGCAGAAGATTGCAGCCGCCTGGCAGGTCGCCAGTTCTTCCTTGTTGCGACGAGAGAGGATGTAGCAGACATCCCCTTCCTTCGCCCTTGAGACAGGCGAAACTGACCTTACGACCCGTTCGCCCTGGCTCTCGTCCTGCAATTCCGCCCCCGTCTGGGCTGCAAGCGCAGCCAGGGTAACCCCGACATGGGGCGGAAAGAAATGATTATGGTCCATCAGCAAACGCTCCAGAACGTCAACCTGTCAGCAGTTCTGGACAGCCAGTCTTAGAACTGGTTCGCCATGCTGAAACGGAATTCCTGGGTATCGTCGAAGTCTTCCTTGGCGACCGGGACCGCGTAGTCGACACGAAGCGCACCGAAGGGCGAATTCCAGATCACGCCTGCACCGACCGATGCACGGAGCGACATGTCGGTACCGACGACGCCAGACTGACTCCGCAGGTCGCTGCCGTAGAGCGTGCCGGCATCTGCGAATACTGCGCCGCGGAAACCGAGGTCCTGGGGAACGAGAGGAAGCGGGAACGTCGCTTCAGCCGAGGCCGTGAAATAGGTCGTGCCGCCGATGGAGTCGCCATTGATGCGAGGACCGATACCGCTGTTGTCGAAACCGCGGATTTCCTTGCCGCCAATCTTGAACTGATCGAAGACGTTCAGGTTGTCACCGAGGGCAACGACATGACCAGCCGAACCCGCGAGCGAGCCGACGATATCGAATTCGTCCGACAGCGTGTGGTAGACGCGAGCACGGACAAAGGCCTTGTAGTATTCGGAATCGCCACCGAGACCGGCATATTCATGCGTGAAGCTCGCATAGATGCCTTCATGCGGGTTCTGGCGGTCATCGACGGTGTTGTATACGATCGAGTGACCAAGGATCGACTGCTTCCAGGTGCTGCCCGTGATTGCATCGATGTACGGATCAGCCACACGGTCATCACCGCCACCGGCAACACCATTCGCACCAAAGGCGCCATCGTTGATATAGTCGAGGGTCTTGTAGGTGTAACGCAGCGTCGTCGCCAGATCTTCCGTGATCGGCGCAGTGACGCGGATCGTACCGCCCTGCTCTTCGTAGTCATAGTAGGAATTCGCGCTGGTCGAGCTCTTGAACAGATCGAAGCCGGCAGCCAGGCGATAACCGAGGAAGTAGGGCTCGGTGAAGGAGAAGTTGTAGGTCTGCGTTTCATCGAAACCACCACCGGCGGCAACGCGGATGAACTGACCACGACCGAGGAAGTTCTTCTCTTCGACGGAGGCTTCCAGAACCAGGCCACCGTCACCGACGGAGTAGCCGGCGCCGATACCGAACGAGCCGGTCGGCTGATCCTGAACGTCGACGATCACGACAACGCGGTCCGGCGAGCTGCCAGCCTGGGTCGAGATGTTGACTGCCGAGAAGAAGCCGAGAGCTTCCAGACGACGCTTGGCACGCGAGATGGTCTCCTGGTTGAAGGCATCGCCTTCGGAGATATCGAATTCGCGGCGGATGACGTAATCGCGAGTACGGGTGTTACCACGCACTTCGATGCGCTCGACATAAGCGCGCTCGCCCTGATCAACCAGATAGGTCACGCCAATGGTGTTGGTTTCGAAGTTGCGGTCCCCGCGCGGAACAACGCGAGCGAAGGGATAGCCGGCCGACGACACGCGACGGGAAATGGCTTCCATCGACTTCTGAATGTCGCGAGCGCTGTAGGTCTGACCTTCGCGGGTTTCGAGAAGCCCCTGGAGCTCCGAACCATCGATGCCGTCAACAGTCGATTCGACCGAGACTGCGCCGAAGCGATAGCGCTGACCTTCATCAACGGTGATGTTGATCGTGTATTCGTTGCCGGTCTCATTGAGGACAGCTTCGGACGAGATCACGCGGAAGTCGGCGTAACCGTGGTTGTAGTAGAACTGGCGCAGCGCTTCTTCGTCAGCGCGCAGCTTGTCCTCGTTGTAGACGTCCTTACGGGTCAGGAAGGACAGAATACCCGATTCCTTGGTCTGCAGAACGGCAGCCAGACGGCCATCGGAATAAGCCCTGTTGCCGACAAAATTGATCGAGCTGATCTTGGTGCGCTCACCCTCGTTGATCACGAAGGCCAGGTTCACGCGACCTTCGGCGACCGGAACGACCTGCGTCGTCACTTCGACATCGGAACGACCGATGGCGGAATAGGCTTCGCGGATGCGCTGGATGTCGGCGCTGATCAGGCTATCGCTGTAAGGACCCTGGGACTGCGTCTGAACGATACCCTGGAGCTTGTCGTCCTTGATCTTGCGGTTGCCGTTGAAGACCACCTGATTGATCAGCTGGTTTTCAGCAACCGTGACCACCAGCGTGCCGCCGGAAACGGAAATCTGGACATCGGAGAAGAAGCCGGTCGCGTACAGACGCTTGACCGATTCATCGATGTCGGCGTTGGAGAAAGTCCGACCCGGCTGGATCGAAAGGTTGGAGCGCACAGCTTCCGGACCAACACGCTGAGCTCCGCGTACGTCGATACGCTGAACCACTGCGGCTTCGGCAGCAATTGCCGATGCAAGAACGGCAATACCTGCGCCCGAAGACACGACACCAGCAGACAGCGCGACCGCCGATACTGCGTTCAAAAACTTTGAACCAGCCTTCATGTGTATACTATACCTTCTTCCATTGCCCCGTAGTCGGCACCCGACTCCGGCCCGTGTGTGGTTTTAACGGGTTTTACCCTACAAGCAAGTGCGCGCGTTAATTTCTGTTTACTTCATTTCAACGCGTGGCCCAATCGCCACTATCAATTTGAAACAGCGTAAACAAATCCTTTCGCAGCTTACAGGATCCCGCCTTAGCCAATCAAACGGCTGATATCATTCCAAGTGGCGAAGACCATCAGAGACAGGATCATCGCCATACCGATCCGGAACGCGATTTCCTGTGCGCCCTGCCCCATCGGCTTCCCCCGCACTGCCTCAATCGCGTAGAGAACGAGATGGCCGCCGTCAAGGACCGGAACTGGGAACAAGTTCAAAAGCCCCAGGGAAACGGAGAGAACCGCTGCCAGATTTAACAGAGCGATAACGCCGAGCGTCGCCATCTGCCCGGATGCCTGGACCACGCGAACCGGGCCGCCGAGCTGATCGGCATTCATGCGGCCGGCGATCATGTTGCCGATATAGTCGAAGGTCCCGGTGATGATGTGCCCGGTCTGGCGCACGCCTTCCCACACCGCCTGGACCGGCGACAGCTCCACGATTCGGAAATTGCCCGCCTGCTGGTCGGTGATGATTCCGATCTGCCCGACTTCCATCTCATTGCCGAAGCGGTCGCTGGTTACGGCGCGCTTGGGGGTCAGGGCAAAATCGATCTCCTGCCCATCACGCCGCACCGTGACTTCCACCGGGATTTCCGGACGCATGGTGATGTAGCGGACGACATCGTCGAAGGTCTCGATCATACGGCCGTCCAGAGCCAGCAGAACATCGCCGCGCTGGATGCCGGCTTCTTCAGCCGCACTGCCTGCCTTGATGTCCGCAACGACGGGATCCGAAACCGGCTTGCCCATAAAGGCGAACATGCCGGCGAAGATGACGATGGCCAGCAGGAAGTTTGCAAGGGGGCCCGCGGCGACGGTGACGGCTCGCTTCCAGAGCTTGGCGCCGTTTAGGGTCTGGGCACGCTCTTCTTCGGTCAACTCTTCTGCGAAGGAGCCGTCCGGACGGCTCGCAGCATCAGCATCGCCGAAGAACCGGACATAACCGCCCAAGGGAATCGCCGAGATTTTCCAGCGTGTCCCGTGCTTGTCGGTGTAGCCAACGAGCTCAGGGCCGAAGCCAACGGAGAACGCCAGAATACGAATGCCAGACCAGCGCCCGGCCAGATAGTGACCCATCTCATGAATGAAGACGAGCAGGGACAGAATGAGAATGTAAGGCAGGATGTATCCGCCGAGAAAGCCGAAGACTGCGCTGATGTGATCCATCTGTCCGTTTCCTGCACTCGCTTCAGCGAGAGTTTATACCCGTCACCTGACGCCAGCTACCCGCCTCAGAGACCGAAGAGGAAGGCGCCCATCGAGACGACGGTACCGACACCGCCGGCAGAACTGCCGATCGCCAAGAAGAACGCGGCAAAACAGGCAAATACAAGGCCGTCCACACGGTCCATGACGCCGCCATGCCCCGGTATGAGGCGGCTCGAATCCTTGACGCCGAAACGGCGCTTGATGAACGATTCGAAGAGGTCGCCGATCTGGCTCGCGACCGACAAGGCGAAGGCAACGATTGCAACCCAAAGCCCAACGTCCTGGAAATGCGCCATCGCAATCAGGAGCCCGCCGATTACGCCGGCCACAGTCCCCCCGATCGCGCCGGACCAGGTCTTGCCGGGAGAGATTTTCGGTGCAAGCTTCGGCCCACCGATCGCTCGTCCGACAAAATACGCAAGAATGTCAGTCGACCACACGACGATGAACACGAAGAGCATGGCGATGAAACCGAGCGAATCTTCGCCGCGAATGGCGGAGAGCGAGATTGCGCTCAGCCCTGCGTAAAACAGTCCGCCCGGCTGCCACCAGCTGACGCGGCGCAAAAAGGCCGGGATTGCAGCCGTGACGACCAGGCCCGCAAACAGCGGCACGGTCAATTCCGCCCGCCCGAACAACATGTTGAGACTGATCACTGCCATCGAGAACCAGCCGAAGGCATTGGCCCGGATGCTGTTTTCCGCGAGTCGCGTGATCGTCGACCATTCGTAGTAGATCAGCAGACCGATGCCGGCAGCCAGGACCTTGAAAGCCAGACCGCCAAACCAGGTTGCCGCCAGAACCACCGCAATCATCACGATGGCGGAAACGATTCTAAGCTGAAGTTCTCGCGACATTGTGAGCGTCATGAGCCGACGGCCACGGCTTTGGCCGAGAGGCCGCCGAAGCGACGGTCGCGGGCGGCATATCGTTCGAGCACGGAATCAAAAAGTGCCGGCGTGAAGTCTGGCCAGAAGTCGGGCACGAACATTAGTTCGGCATAGGCTGCCTGCCAGAGAAGGAAATTCGACAGACGTTCCTCTCCGCTGGTGCGGATCACCAGATCGGGATCGGGGATGCCGGCGGTATCCAGGCAGTCATTGAGCTTGCTTGCATCGATCTGCGACGGATCAAGCCGGCCAGCCTTCACGTCGGCCGCCAGGCGTGCGGCGGCGCGTGCGATCTCGTCGCGGGACCCGTAGTTGAAGGCGATGACGAGCGTCATGCCGGTGTTGTTTGTCGTGGTTTCTTCTGCTTCCAGGAGCAGTGAGCGGATGTCGTCCCGCAGGTTGACACGATCGCCAATGATCCGAATACGGATACCGGCCCTATGCAGATCGGCGAGGTCTCGACGAATGAATGCCTTGAGCAGGCCGAACAGTTCGTTGATCTCAGCTTCCGGCCGCCGCCAGTTCTCCGAGGAGAAGGCAAAAAGCGTCAGAAAACCGACGCCTGCCTCGCCGGCAGCCTTCACGGTCTCACGGACAGTCTCAACGCCCTTGCGATGGCCGAACGTCCGGGGAAGCCCCCGGGCGTTTGCCCAGCGACCATTGCCATCCATGATGATCGCAACATGCTGCGGAACGATGCGATGTTGAACTGTCGACATTGGCGAGGATCCAGGCGGCGTTGAGAGTGCTTGAAAGAAACGACTCCGCCTTAAACCTGCATGATTTCCTTTTCCTTGTCCGCGAGCAAGCGGTCGACTTCGACAATCGTCTCGTCGGTCATCTTCTGCACCCGCTCCGACTGGCTGCGGCTGTCATCCTGACCGATCGTGCCGTCCTTTTCCGCCTTCTTCAGGCCGTCCATGCCGTCGCGGCGTACGTGCCGGATCGCGACCTTGGCCTTTTCGGCGTAGTCGTGTGCCACCTTGACCAGCGACTTGCGGCGCTCCTCGTTGAGCTCAGGCAACGGAATACGCAGGTTCTGGCCGTCAACGATCGGATTGAGGCCGAGATTGGCTTCGCGGATCGCACGGTCGACGGCACCCACCATCGACTTGTCCCAGATCGACACGCCGAGCATTCGCGGCTCCGGCACCGTGACGTTGGCGACCTGGTTCAACGGCACGCGCGAACCATAGGCTTCGACCACGACCGGATCGAGGACGTTGGCGGAGGCCCGGCCGGTGCGCAGCGATGCGATGTCGTTCTTGAACGCGTTGATCGCGCCGTCCATGCGGCGCTTGATGTCGTTGAGATCAACCCCTGCGGTCATCATGGTTCTCCCATTGCTCTGTCAGTCGGCGGCATCAGATCGCCGCCATTCATGTGAAATCAGTTGTCGGTAACGATCGTCATACGGCCGGCGCCGGAGAGGATTTCACCGAAACCACCCTTCTCGTGGATCGAGAAGACGATGATTGGAATATGGTTTTCGCGTGCGAGCGCAACGGCGGCGACGTCCATGACGGCAAGTCCCTTCTGCAGGACTTCGTCATGGGTCAGGCTGTCGAAGCGGGTTGCGGCCGGGTCCTTCTTGGGGTCGGCCGAATAGATGCCGTCCACCTGGGTGCCCTTGAAAATGGCCTGTGCGCCAATTTCGGCGGCGCGCAAGGCAGCGGCAGAATCGGTCGTGAAGAACGGATTGCCTGTGCCGCCGGCGAAGATCACCACTCTGCCCTGAGCCAGGTGGTGCAAGGCAGCGCGCTGGGAGAAGCTTTCGCAAATCTCGGGCATGGCGATGGCCGAGAGAACCACGGTGTCGATGTCGAGCTTGCGGAGTGAGGTCGCGAGAGCGAGCGCGTTGATCACCGTTGCCAGCATGCCCATGTGGTCGCCGGTGACGCGATCGCCACCCTTCGATGCGACGGCCACGCCACGGAAGATGTTGCCACCACCGACTACGACGCCGACTTCCACGCCCATGCGGCGGGCTTCGGCGATGTCTCCGGCGATCCGGTCGGCCACTGCCACATCGATCCCGAATCCCTGGCTACCCATGAGGGCTTCGCCCGAAGCCTTGAGGAGGACGCGCTTGAACAATGGCTTGGCTGACATGAATACTCCCGAGATCAATTCTGTGCCGGATACACGAAGGGCATCGCGTTGTCACGCGATGCCCGATGTTTTCCCTCGAAGAAGGGTAACAGCAATCAGCCCTTGGCAGCGGCTGCGACTTCGGCAGCGAAGTCGGATTCCTCCTTCTCGATGCCTTCGCCGAGCAGCAGGCGAGCCATGCCGGTGACTTCGATCGGAGCGCCGGCTTCCTTTTCGGCAGCCTTGATGGCGTCGCCGACAGTCACTTCCGGGTTGATGACGAAAGCCTGCGAGAGAAGGGCGACTTCCTCGAAGAACTTGCGCATGCGGCCTTCAACCATCTTTTCGATGATGGCGTCCGGCTTGCCCGAAGCGCGGGACTGCTCGATGAAGACGTTGCGCTCGCGCTCGGCAACAGCGGCGTCGACTTCTTCCGAACGGATGGCGAGCGGGTTCGTCGCGGCAATGTGCATGGCGACCTGACGGCCGATGGCAGCCAGAACGTCCTTGTTGCCGGTCGACTTGAGCGCGACGAGAACGCCGAGCTTGCCGAGGCCGTCAGCAACGGCATTGTGGATGTAGGTCGCGACGACACCGTCTTCGACCGAGAGCTTGACGGCGCGGCGCAGCGTCATGTTCTCGCCGATATGGGCGATCGCATCCTTGATGGTGTCGGTAACGGTCTTGCCGGTGGCCGGATAGGTGGCCGCGCCGATCGCCTCGACGGAACCGTCGGTGCCGATGGCTACCGAAGCCACACCGCGGACGAGGTCCTGGAAGGCGTCGTTGCGGGCGACGAAGTCGGTTTCGGAGTTGACTTCGACGACCACGGCCGAGGTGCCGGCGCCGTTGATGCCGATCAGGCCTTCAGCAGCCGTGCGGCCCGACTTCTTGTCGGCCTTGGCGATACCCTTGGCGCGCAGCCAGTCGATGGCGGCTTCGATGTCACCGTTGTTTTCGGTCAGAGCCTTCTTGCAATCCATCATGCCTGCGCCGGACTTTTCGCGCAGTTCTTTTACCAGTGCTGCAGTGATTTCAGCCATTGTGTGCCTCTTGTCTGTTCAGGCGGACGATCCGTGGCTTTGGGCGAACGGAGGACCGCTGTGTTGGGGACGAAATGTACCCGGATGTATGACAACGTGATGAAGCAGGTCACCACGGAAACAATCGGCCGTCTTCGAGGCCCTCTCGCCTATGGCAAGCGGCATCCGGAAGAACGGAGGCCGCCTGCTGCTCGAAGAGCGCACAGGCGGCCATTCCCTTGACGGGAAAAGCGGCGGGGAGCCCGCCGCTATACGCGATTATGCGTCGGCTTCGGTTTCGAGAGCCGGCTCGATCGGAGCTTCGGCAGAGGCGCCGATGTCACGACCGGAAGCGCCCTGCTGGCGAGCAATGCCGTCGATGGCAGCGCGCGAGATCAGGTCGCAGTAGAGAGCGATGGCGCGCGAAGCGTCGTCATTGCCCGGGATCGGATAGTCGATCAGGTCCGGATCGCAGTTCGAGTCGATGACAGCAACAACCGGGATACCGAGGCGCTTGGCTTCGTCGATCGCGATCTTTTCCTTGTTGGTGTCGATGATGAACATCAGGTCCGGGGTGCCGCCCATGTCGCGGATACCGCCGAGAGCCTTTTCAAGCTTCTCGCGTTCGCGCTCGAGGTTCAGGCGCTCCTTCTTGGAGTAGCCAGACACTTCCGAGGCCAGGATCTCGTCAAGCTTGCGCAGACGGGCGATCGAGTTCGAAATGGTCTTCCAGTTGGTCATCATGCCGCCGAGCCAGCGGGAGTTGACGTAATACTGGGCCGAACGCTTGGCGCTGTCAGCGATGATTTCCGAAGCCTGACGCTTGGTGCCGACGAACAGAACGCGGCCGCCACGAGCGACGGTGTCGGACACGACCTGAAGGGCGCGCGACAGCATCGGAACGGTCTGAGCCAGGTCGATGATGTGGATGTTGTTACGATCGCCGAAGATGTACGGCTTCATCTTCGGGTTCCAGCGGTGCGTCTGGTGACCGAAGTGAATGCCAGCTTCCAGAAGCTGACGCATGCTAAAATCAGGCAATGCCATGCCTTTTTCTCCTTTTCCGGTTGAACCCCCGTGAAGCAAACAGCAGACCTTTCGGCCTGCCACCGGGCGGAAGCGGCAGGATTTCTCCCTGTCGATCCCAAGCCTCACGTGTGGAATAAGGCCGGCCATACAGGGGCGCCGGTCAAAAATCAAGGGTAAAACAAACGATTCCCAGGCGGGCAGGCAGCTTTACGGGCAACCAACGTCTGGCTTGCCGAGAACTTCGAGCTTGGTCAGCTTGCCGGCAAGGACGAAATCGCCATAGTCCAGCGTCAGGTCGCGTGTGACGCCGTTATCATACAGCTTGAAAGACTGACTGTAGATCGGCTCCTGATCGCCCCTGGTCTTCTCGTCGAAATAGGCGATCGACACGGGCCAGTAGTCCTGGGCGCCGAGCGATTCCAGGGCCTTGGCTTCCGGATCTGTGTCGCTCGACTTCGTCGGGCCACCAACGATGGTGGTGGTCAGGTAGGTCTGGTCGCCATCCTCGGAGCCGTCGAAGATCCGCGATTCGAACACCTGCTCTCCCTTTCGCGCCCGGGCGATCACCTCGAGCATGTGCTCGGCCGGAAAGCGGCTGTCGGCAAGCTCGAGCGCCCGCTTGTCGGGGCCTGTCAGCTCGATCTTGACCTTGCCGCCGGCCTCGGCTGCGGCGCCGCTGACATCCTTGTCGAGCTGATCGTCGGTGAAGGACTTGTTCTCAAAGCGAAATGTGCCGGCCGCGACATCTTCGAAGGTGGAAGAACGCTGGTCGGTAACACGCACGCCCTCGCCTACATCGATGCGGGTGACGAAACGAAACTGGGTGTTGAAGCCCTTGCAGGCCGAACCGCTGAATTCATAGACCATGCGGCCGCGTACCGATTCGATACCGGAGCGGTCGGACGCTTCCTTCAGCCCGATCTCGTAGACGGCGCGATGCGGCACGAGGCCGACGGTCGCCGCGGATGCAACCTGCCCGGTCGCACTCAAGGCAGCCAGGGAAAGCGTCGCACGGACCGCCATTCGCAAAGGAAACATCGACACCCTCCTGTTGGACTCGTCATCGATGTTATAAGAACACATCCGGCAAAAGCGAGACATGCTTTTCGTCGCCACAACTTTCTCAACTTTTATCAACAGACCGGGAATCGACCATGTCCGACACAATCGACGGCCGCCTTGCAGCGCTGGGCATCAGCCTGCCGGAAGCCGCAGCCCCCGCCGCCAATTACGTGCCCTATGTGATCAGCGGAAACCTGCTGTTCCTCTCGGGACAGTTGCCGATTGAAGGCGGAAAAGTGGCAGTGATCGGTCTGGTCGGCGGTGACGTTGCGCTGCCGGAGGCGCAGCGAGCCGCCGAACTCTGCGCCATCAATATCCTGGCGCAGGCCAAGGCAGCGCTCGCCGGCGATCTCTCGCGGATCACCCGCATCGTTAAGCTCAACGGCTTCGTCGCTTCGGCACCCGGCTTCGTCGAGCAGCACCTCGTCATCAACGGTGCCTCGAACCTGATCGCAAACGTGCTGGGTGACGCCGGCAAACATGCACGCGCGGCCGTGGGCGTTGCGCAGCTGCCACTGAATGCCGCCGTCGAAATCGACGCCATCCTGGAGATTGCCCTGTGAGCCATATCGACTGGATCAAGGACGTGCCCGTCGCGCATCGCGGCTATCACGACATGAACAGAGAGATCTGGGAAAACACGCTTTCGGCTTTCAGCCGGGCGATCGAGGCAGGCTTTGCCATCGAATGCGACATCCAGCTCTCCTCCGACAGCGTCCCGATGGTCTTCCACGACCACGACCTGCAGCGGCTCTGCAACATGACCGGTGAGGTGCGTGAGCGCACGGCCGGCGAGTTACGGATGCTGTCGATCGGCGGCACCAAGGACAAGATCCCGACGCTTCGCCAGATGCTCGACCTCGTGAAGGGCCAGGTGCCGCTTGTGATCGAACTCAAGGGCCTGGACGCCGAGCAGGACGACGGTTTCGTCGAGGCCGTGCTCGAAGTGCTCGAGGGTTACGAAGGCAAGGTCGCGCTGATGAGCTTCGACTATCACCTGCTACGGGCATTGAAGATCGCCGAATGCCCCTGGCCTGTCGGCCTGACTGCGGAAGGCGTGAAGCCCGAAAACTTTGCGGCGCATCGCGAAGCCATGGATCTCGGCCTCGATTTCACGTCGTATTGCGTCGCGCATCTGCCGAATGACTTCGTCAGCGGCCTGCGTGACAAGGGCACACCCGTGATTACCTGGACCGTCAGGGATGAAATCATGCGGGCACAGACCTATAAATATGCAGACCAGATGACATTCGAAGGCTTCGACCCGCGCCAGTCGCCGGCGATCGCCTGACGGGAGATCCATGGCAGACGAGGTGACGATCCGTGTAGTGCGCTCCTTCAAGGAGATCGCTTCCGCCGAATGGGGAGAGCTCACTGGAGCGTCCCGCTCCGCCCCAGGCTACAACCCCTTCACCTCGTTTGCCTTTCTCTCGTCCGTCGAGGAATCGGGTTCAGCAACCGCCGAGACAGGTTGGATGGGCCACCATCTGCTGCTCGAAGAGGAACGGCGCCTCATCGGCGCCATTCCCTGCTACCTGAAGAGCCACAGCCAGGGCGAATATGTCTTCGACCACGGCTGGGCGGACGCCTTTCACCGTGCGGGTGGGAGCTATTACCCCAAGCTTCAGGCTTCTATTCCCTTCACACCGGCCACCGGGCCCCGGCTGCTCGTCCGACAGGGCGAGGACGTGGGAAGGGTCCAGAGCCTGCTTGCACAAGGGCTGGAACAGGTATGCCGTGAACTCGGGACATCATCAGCGCATGTGACCTTCCTGCCGCAAGGTGAGCTCCCTGCCCTTAAGGGAGCCGGCTTTCTGCAGCGCACGGACCAACAGTTCCATTTCATCAATCGCGGCTATGCCGATCACGAGGCATTTCTCGCCGAACTCTCCTCGTCGAAACGCAAGAACCTGCGCAAGGAAAGGCGCAACGCGCTCGAGAACGGCATCAGCATCGACTGGCTGACGGGCAGCGATCTGACGGAGGAGATCTGGGATCAGTTCTTCCGGTTCTACATCGACACAGGTAGCCGCAAATGGGGCCGGCCTTACCTGACACGCCAGTTCTACTCGCTGGTCGGCGAACGAATGCCGGACGACATCCTGCTCGTCATGGCAAAGCGTGACGGTCGCTATGTGGCGGGTGCCATCAACTTCATCGGTTCGGACGCGCTTTACGGCCGCCACTGGGGCTGCGCCGAGGACCACCCCTTTCTGCATTTCGAAGTCTGCTACCACCAGGCAATCGACTTCGCCCTTCACAGGGGCCTTGCCCGTGTCGAAGCCGGCGCGCAGGGCGAACACAAGCTCGCGCGCGGCTACGAACCCGTCACCACGCATTCAGCCCACTTCATCGCTCATCCCGGGCTGCGCCGGGCGGTCGCCGACTATCTCGAACACGAGCAGCGCGAAGTGGCCCAGATCGGCGAGTATCTCGGGGAACACACGCCCTTCCGCAAGGGCGAGCGCCAACCACGCGAAGGCGAGGAATTCGACGGTTGAGAGCTGCAAGCTCAGGCTTGAAGCGCAGCCTGCCTTGCCGTTAAGTGGCCGCAGAAATCGAGGAGAGCACCATGACCGCCTATGATCCCAACAACATCTTCGCCAAGATCCTGGCCGGCGACATTCCTTCGGTGAAACTCTACGAGGATGACGACACGCTGGCCTTCATGGATGTCATGCCGCAAGCGCCGGGGCATCTGTTGGTCATCCCGAAGACCGGCTCGCGCAACCTGCTCGACGCCGATCCGGCGGTGCTGGCGAAGCTTATTCCGGTGGTGCAGAAGCTTGCCAACGCCGCGAAGGACGCCTTCGACGCCGATGGCGTCTATGTCGCCCAGTTCAACGAACCGGCAGCCGGGCAGACCGTCTTCCACCTGCACTTCCATGTTATCCCGCGCCACGAAGGCGTGCCGCTCAAGCCGCATGCGGGCGGCATGGCCGATGTGGAGATGTTGAAGGCCCAGGCCGAGAAGATCAAGGCGGCGCTCTAAGGCGAGCGCACGCCTGGCTTGCTACAAATCAGCCGATGACGCCGCCAACGACCAGAACGGCGGCAAAACCGATGAGCGCAAGAACCATCAGCGGGAACGAGCCAGTCGAACTCCAACCGCCATCGCGGGACGCAGTCTTGCGTAGGTCATCTGGCAAGACCTTGAAACGGGGCGGGTCCCCGTGCTTCAGCTTTCGGAAGCGTACTACCTTTGACATTTCGCTATCCTCCGGTTGATCGGACACCCGATTTGGGAAGCGAAATGTGGCAATACCAGCGATCACACGTGTCTGTGAACGGACATGATGTCAGAGCCAGAGCAGGCCGGCACCCAGGATCGCCAGGGGAACCAGGACTCCGACGATGACGCGCTGACCGGCCAGCAGGAAGGCCGCAAAGCCGAGTGCAGCCGCAACCAGCCTCAGCCAGAGCGGTGAGGTTTCGAGCGTGCCTGTCGGGAAGACGATGAGTTTTGCCGTCACTGCCATCACTAAAGCCGTCGCGACCGCCCTCACCCAGTTCAGCGCTTCGGATCCCTCCTGCAGCCGATTTCCGGCCAGGACACCGAGCCAGCGCCAGATGTCCGTGGCAAGCCAGCCCGCGACGATGATGACGATATAAGGCCAGTAGTCCTGCATCAGACCACCTCCTCGACCTGGCTTGTTGGCTCGGCGCTATCCGCGATCGCCTGCTTCTGTTCTGCCCGGATCACGTAGCGGTCAAAGAGGTAGGCCAGCGTGCCGCCGCCGAGACCGGCAACCAGGATGTCGAAACCGGGCATGACCAGCGCCAGGAGCGGGCCGGAGACCGCACCGACGATAAAGCCCACCTTGACGACGGACTGGCGGCCCGTCGCCCAGATCGACGCGATGAAATAGACCGGCGTCAGGAAGAAGAGCAGACCGGCGACCACAGGCGGGAACTTGGCCACCAGCCCGTAGCAGACCCCGACGAGGATCATGTTGATCGTCACCAGGGTGATGCCGAAGCCGGCGAAGTAGGCAACCCGCCCTTCCCTCGGCACAGTCTTGAAGCTGCCCATGGCAAAGACCCAGGCAGTGATCGCGATGAAATGCGACAAGAAGAGCAAGAGCCATGTCGGCGTGCGTTCGGTGCGCATTTCCGGCACGAGCGAGGCGACCATGGGCATCATGCGGATGGAGGAGAGCGATACGGCCAGGAAGATCGCCAGCAGGTTGGCGCCGCTGGTCATGGTGCCGATCAGGATCATCTTGGCGGGCAAAGCCCAGACGGCAACCGTCATGAACATCGCTTCCGCGCGGCTGACGCCCGATTCGAGGGCGAAGGCGGAGAAGCCGACGAAGGAAATCATCAGGATGATCGCAGGCAGGCTGAAGAGGCCGCGCATGCCGGTGAAAAACCACCGTGTATGGGAAATATCGGAAGTGGCCGAAGACATCTGAAAATCCGGATCGGCAAAAAGAAAGTGCCGGGCAGAACGCCCGGCACGGGTCTCTCAAAGCGTTGGGTGCTTACTTCTTTTTCGGCACCTTCGGCACAGCTGAGCGCTTCGGCTGCTTCGGTGCCTCGTCGATGACAGCGACATCCCCTTCATCGACAATCGCCGTCGCCTTGGCCGCCGGCTTGCGCTTCGCCTTCACAGGCTTTGCGGAGGCCACTTCGGCTTCCGGCTTCGGCTTGACGGCGGGCACTTCGGCAATTGACTCCAGATCGAGCACTTCGGCGCCGGTGTCGTCGGTCTTGGTGCCGACCTTGACGACGCCACCCTTCTTCAGCTTGCCAAAGAGTATCTCGTTGGCGAGCGGCTTCTTGATGTGCTCCTGGATGACACGTGCCAGCGGACGGGCACCCATCTTCTCGTCGTAGCCGTTTTTCGCCAGCCAGGCGATTGCGGGCTCGGACAGATCGAAGGTGACGTTGCGTTCCGAGAGCTGCGCTTCCAGCTGCATGACGAACTTCTGCACCACCTGATGGATGACTTCCGTCGGCAGCGGCGCAAACGGGATCGTCGCATCGAGGCGGTTGCGGAATTCCGGCGTGAACAGGCGATTGAGCGCCTCCTCGTCTTCGCCTGTCCGCTTGGACGAACCGAAGCCGATCGCAGACTTCGCCATTTCCGAAGCGCCCGCGTTCGTCGTCATGATCAGGATGACGTTGCGGAAGTCGATCTTCTTGCCGTTGTGGTCGGTCAGCTGGCCATGGTCCATGACCTGCAGCAGGATGTTGTAGATATCCGGATGCGCCTTTTCGATTTCATCGAGCAGCACGACCGAATGCGGATGCTGGTCGACGCCATCGGTCAGCAGGCCGCCCTGGTCGAAGCCGACATAGCCGGGAGGCGCACCGAGCAGACGCGAGACCGTGTGCCGTTCCATGTATTCCGACATGTCGAAACGCAGGAGTTCGACACCGAGCGACGAGGCAAGCTGCTTGGCCACTTCCGTCTTGCCGACGCCCGTCGGGCCGGAGAAGACATAAGAGCCGATCGGCTTGTTCGGTTCGCGCAGGCCGGCGCGGGCGAGCTTGATCGAGGTGGAGAGGGCTTCGATTGCCTTGTCCTGGCCGTAGACGACGGAACGCAGTTCCTTTTCGAGATTGGCAAGCACCATCTCGTCGTCCTTAGACACCGTCTTCGGGGGAATACGGGCCATGGTCGCAATGGTTGCCTCAATCTCCCTCTCGGTGATCAGCTTGCGGCGCCGCGAGGCCGGCAGCAGCATCTGGGCCGCACCCGTCTCGTCGATCACATCGATCGCCTTGTCCGGAAGCTTGCGGTCGGAGATGTAGCGGGCCGACAGCTCGACAGCCGACTTGATCGCCTCGTTCGTGTAACGAAGCTTGTGGTAGTCTTCGAAATAGGGCTTCAGGCCCTTCATGATCTCGATCGCATCATCAATCGACGGCTCGTTGACGTCGATCTTCTGGAAGCGGCGGACGAGTGCCCGGTCCTTTTCGAAGAACTGGCGATATTCCTTGTAGGTGGTCGAACCAATGCAGCGGATCGCACCAGACGACAATGCTGGCTTCAAGAGGTTCGAAGCGTCCATGGCGCCGCCCGAGGTGGCACCCGCACCGATCACGGTGTGGATCTCGTCGATGAAGAGCACGGCACCCGGATAATCCTCGAGTTCCTTGACCACCTGCTTCAGGCGCTCCTCGAAGTCACCGCGATAGCGGGTGCCGGCGAGCAGCGTGCCCATGTCCAGCGAGAAGATCGTGGCATCTGAGAGCGCTTCCGGCACCTTGCCCTCGACGATGCGCTTGGCAAGGCCTTCGGCGATTGCGGTCTTGCCGACGCCGGGATCACCCACGTAAAGCGGATTGTTCTTCGAACGACGGCACAGAACCTGGATCGTGCGGTTCACTTCGTCGTGGCGACCGATGAGGGGATCGATGCGACCGGTCTTCGCCTTTTCGTTGAGGTTGACGCAATAGGCCTTCAGAGCCTCCTGCTTGCCCTTGGCGGAGGCTTCATCCGGCTCACGGCCCTGCTTGGCCTCGGGCTCGCCTTCATCCGAGCCGCGCGGGCTGCGAACCTGCGACGCACCCGGACGCTTGCCGATGCCGTGGGAGATGTAATTGACCGCATCGTAGCGGGTCATTTCCTGCTCCTGCAGGAAATAGGCGGCATTGCTTTCGCGCTCGGCGAAGATTGCGACGAGAACGTTGGCGCCGGTCACTTCCTCGCGACCCGAGGACTGGACATGGATCACGGCCCGCTGGATAACGCGCTGGAAGCTCGAAGTCGGCTTCGAATCCTCGTCGTAACCGGTGATGAGATTGGCGAGATCGTTGTCGACGAAATCGGCGACAGTCTTTCGCAAGGCATCGAGGTTGACGTTGCAGGCCCCCATGACGGCGGCGGCATCAGCGTCGTCGATCAGAGCGAGCAGCAGGTGCTCCAGCGTCGCATATTCATGGTGACGCTCGTTTGCGTAGGTCAGGGCCTGATGCAGCGCTTTTTCGAGGCTGGGTGAAAATGTTGGCACGTCTGATCCTCACTTCTTTTCCATGACGCATTGAAGCGGATGTTCATGTTGCCTGGCGAAATCCATCACCTGTGAGACTTTGGTTTCGGCGACTTCGTAGGTGAAGACACCACATTCCCCGACACCATGATTGTGGACATGCAACATGATGCGGGTGGCGGCTTCCCTGTCCTTCTGGAAGAAGCGCTCCAGGATATGGATCACGAATTCCATCGGGGTGTAGTCGTCGTTCAGAAGCAGGACGCGATACAGGTTAGGCTTCTTCGTCTTCGGCTTGGTGCGGGTGATCACCGAGGTGCCGCGATTGGCATTGTCCCCGTCACCCTGGCTCTGCATGAAGACCGGCTTGGCAGTCATTTCAGTTCATTCTCCGTTGTCCGGCCGGTTTGCCGTTACACATCGGTGCGGACGAACACTCAGCACAGTAAGGTAGTTCATTATGCGGTGATTTTAAGCCCCCCGGACAGCGGTGACGACAATTTGTCACGAAGCCCCGAAAAGCGAGGAAATTGAAGGGATAGGTTATACCAGCAGCCACAAATGACAAGACCGGCCGTGCAGGGCACGACCGGTCTCGCAGGTTCCACGCAAGCTTGGATCAGGCAGCCGACGACATCGGCGCCATGGCCTTGTTGATTGTGCCCTCATAAGGCTTGTAAGCGATTTTCGCGAGATCGGCATACAATTCGCCCATCTTGGTCGCTTCTGCGACAAAGCTCTCGTAGGAGGACTTCATGAAGGACGTCTGGAGCTCGAAGGCAGCCTCAACGCTCTTGACCGAAGTCATGGCTTCCATGAAGGACGCGAGATCCTGGAACGACTTCTTGGAGTAGTCCGTTGCCTCGGTGGCGATGGCCTGAAAACCCTTGGTCACTTCCGAATAATTCTTCAGCATGGTGTCCATGGCTTCCTTGCTCTTCTTGCTGGCGTCATCGATGTTGAACATGCGAGCATCCTCCTTCTGTCCGGCATATCAGATAGCCGAAACATAGCAGTCGCACAAAAACGGTCAAGTGAATTTGTGCGGCGCACAACAATCGTCAATTGTAAGCCGGATAAGGAAACGGGGCCACACCAACAGGCGCAGCCCCATCCTCATGATACTTCTTTTGAAGCGCTGGCGAACTTCAGCCCGCAGCGACCATTCCTGCTATCACAGATCGACGTCGAGGATCGCCATGGAGAAGTTGTACGAGAGGTCACCGTCTTCGTCGTCCTTGAAGACAACGCCGAGGAACTCGTCACCAACATACACTTCAGCGGAATCGTCCTTGCGGGGACGGGCCTTCACACTCATCGTCGGGTTGAAGGTGCGCTTGAAATAGGCGTCGAGCTTCTTCAGTTCTTCGGGCTTCACACTGCGTCTCCGTGGACTGTTTCTTGGGTGCGCGCTTGTCGCACGGGCATTCCGGACCTGTAAAGACTCGAAGTGAAGTTTGCCCAGGGAACCGGGCAAGCCTTGCCGTTCACGTTCTCGTGCCGTCAGTCGTCCGAAGCGATCATCTGGTCCATGGACCGTGCCGGTTCGGCACACCCCGCCTCTCCGACCACGCGTGCGGGGACGCCCGCGACGGTCGTGCATTTCGGCACGGGCTTCAGAACGACGGATCCTGCAGCGATGCGCGAGCAGCTGCCCACTTCAATGTTGCCCAGAACCTTGGCCCCTGCCCCGATCATCACGCCATCACCGATCTTCGGATGCCGATCCGCGCCTTCCTTGCCGGTACCACCCAGGGTAACACCATGAAGAATGGAAACATTGTCTCCGATGCGTGCGGTTTCGCCAACGACGAGACCGGTGGCATGGTCGAGGAAGATGCCCTTGCCGATCCGCGCCGCCGGGTTGATGTCGGTCTGGAACATGTTGGACGAACGGCTTTGCAGGTAAAGCGCAAAGTCCTTTCGGCCATTGTTCCACAGCCAATGGGCCAGACGGTGGGTCTGGATCGCGTGGAACCCCTTGAAATAGAGGACCGGCTCGAGGAAGCGCGTGCAGGCCGGGTCACGGTCGTAGACCGCCTGGATGTCGACGCGGAGGATCCCGGTCCATTCCGGCCAGTCCGCCATCATGGCCTCGAAGGCCTGGCGCAACACGATCGCGGGCACGTCGGAGTGATCGAGCCGCTCGCAGATCCGGTAGATCACACAGTCTTCCAGCGAGCGGTGGCTCAGCACCGTCGAGTGGAAGAAGGCTGCCAGCATGGGATCGCGATCGGCGGCCACGCGGGCTTCTTGCCGCAGGCTGTCCCAGATCGGGTCCATGGACTTGACAGTCTCGGTCTTGAGGACGTCGTTGTGTGCGACCATTGCCGGTCTCCTCATTCGTCGTGAAGACGCATTATATAGTCCAAGACCGGATGAACTCAAATGGGGGCCGCATGAAACAGTCGATGAGCTTCGCCAATGGCTTTATCAAAGCTTTCCGTGAAGGCGGAACGGGGCTGTTGATCCTCGACAATCCGCACCGCAAGAATGCCGTAACGGCGGCGATGTGGCGGGCGATCCCCGAGGCCATCCATTGGCTCCATGTTGAAGCACAGGCCCGCGTGATCGTGATCTCCGGGGGCGGCGCTGCGGATTTCAGCGCAGGCGCAGACATTTCGGAATTTACCGAATTACGCAAGGACGCTCAGACCGCGCGCGTCTACGAGGCCTCGAACAGCCGCGCGTTTGCAGCCATTCGGGAGGCACCGGTTCCGATCATCGCTGCCATCAGGGGCGTCTGCTACGGCGGCGGGTTCGGCGTCGCGGCGGCGGCAGATCTGAGGATTGCGGCTTCAGACGCGGTGTTTGCGGTCCCGGCCGCGAGACTTGGCCTCGCCTACCCGGCTGATGCAGTCCAGGATTTCGTGCGCGGTCTCGGCAGCCAGATGGCGCGACGCGCGCTCTACACCGGTGCGGCCATGAAGGCCTCAGACCTCATCGGCTGCGGCTTCCTCTCCGAAGTCACAGAGCCCGACGAGCTGGAACAGCGTGTGCAGATCCTGGCGGACACCATCGCCGCCAATGCGCCTCTGTCGCTGCGCGCATCGAAGCTCGCCTTGCGCGCCGTCGAACAGGCCGACGACGACCTGCTGCGGGAAGCCGAGATCATTGGTGCAACGACCTTCGAAAGCGCCGACTATCGCGAGGGCCGCTCAGCCTTCGCCGAACGCCGACGGCCTGTTTTCACCGGTCGCTGAGCGTCAGCCAGCCGCCAGCTCCATATAGAAGTCGAGGGCCGCCTTCTTGAACACGCGGTCGCCAACCGCCAGCATGTGGTCACGATTGGGGATATCGAGCGCCACGGCCCGCGGCATGAGTTCGGCCAGTTCATGCGGGGATCCGGCAATGTCATCCTTGGTACCCACGCCAATCAGGGTCGGGATCTCGACCCTGGCAATATCCTCCCGGCGCACCAGGTCGCGCGAGGTACGAATGCAGGCGGCAAGCGCCAGACGGTCTGACTTCGTCTGGTCGGCGAAGGCGCGGAACATCCGGCCCCGCTCGTGGGACACGTCATCGAGCGAGGGCGCAAGCAGCGCATCGGCGATCGGATCCCAGTCGCCCACACCGTCACACATGCCGATGCCAAGCCCGCCGAAGACCAGCGAGCGGACGCGATCGGGATGTTCGATCGCCAGAAAGGCCGAAATTCGGGCCCCCATCGAATAGCCCATGACATGGGCATCGGGGATCCCGAGATGGCTGAGCAAAGCGGCAGCATCAGCCGCCATCGCGGTCGGGTGATAGGCTTCCGGATCATGCGGCTTGGCACTTCCGCCATGGCCGCGATTGTCGATGCCGATCACCCGATAGCCGGCATCGCCCAGCGTGCGCAGCCAGCCGGGATAGACCCAGTTGACGCTTGCCGAGGATGCAAAGCCATGAATCAGCAGCACCGGGTCGCCGGCCGGATCACCATCGTCGAAATAGGCGAGGTCGAGGCCATCGTTGCGGAAGGAGGAAAACGGCGGCGCGTCGAGATTCATCGATCAGTCCTTGTGTGCACGGGCGGGCAACATAGCCATCGGGACGATGACATCAATTGCCGCAGGCAGATTTTCTGTGACTTTTGCGCTCCGCCGGCTCTACACATTTGGCGACGACGGCGCTAATGTCCGCGCAAATTCGCACAGCATTCGGAGCAAGTCATGGCCGGCCACACCATTCCCCATTTTCAGAACGACGGCGGTCACCGCGTGATCGAAGTCGGCGTGAAGGAATTCATGTGCACCGGCGCGTCCGTGCCCTTCGACCATCCGCACATCTTTATCGACATGGGACATGACAACGAAAAGGTCTGCTCCTACTGCTCGACGCTCTACCGCTACAATCCGAGCCTGAAGGCTGAACAGACCAACCCGCCAGGCTGCGTCTTCCACATCAAGGCGGCGTGACCGCGGCGTCACGATCGGCATCGATATCCATGTCCATCAAGCACGCCGCCATCGTCGGAGCCGGGGTGGCGGGGCTGACTGCTGCCCTGTCGCTCGCCGCCAAGGGCATTTCCTCCGATATCATCGAGCAGGCGCCGCAACTCGGAGAAGTCGGCGCCGGGCTGCAGCTGTCGCCCAATGCGACGCGCGTCCTCGACGCGCTTGGCGTACTCCCCGAACTCGAGCGTCACTGGGTGGAGCCGACGGCAATCAGCCTGGTTTCAGGCAGGGACCTGCGCCCACTGGCATCGGTACCCGCCGGTCAATTCGCCAGGAAGCGCTGGGGTCATCCTTACGGCGTTCTGCATCGTTCGACCCTTCAGCAAGGACTTCTGCGGGCTGTGCTCAACCAACCGCTCTGCCGGCTGCATCTCGGCCATCGAATACAGGGCGTTGGGGGCGATGCCCTCGCCTCGATCACCCATCGCAAACCTGATCTGGTCATCGGCGCCGATGGCGCCTGGTCAGTCGCCCGCGATGCGATCGTCGGTGCGCCGAGCGTCAGTTTTTCCGGCAACATCGCCTGGCGCTTCACCGTCAGCCAGGCTGCTGCGCCGGGCTTTCTGTCCCGAACGGGTGTGACCGCCTATCTCGGCGCCAAGGCGCATCTCGTCAGCTATCCATTGAACGAGATAGAGGGCTTCAACCTGGTTGCCATTGCTGCCGGAACGAGGAGCGACGAGAGCTGGGCGATCGATGCGGATGCGGCGCGGCGCGCCATGCTGCTCGAACAGTTTTCGGGCTGGCATCGTGACATCAGAACCATTCTGGCCGGCGCGGAGCGCCCCACCTTTTGGCCACTCTATCAGGCCTCCGAGGGCAACTGGCACAATGGGCGCGATACGATCCTGATCGGGGATGCGGCGCATGCGATGATGCCTTTTTCCGCACAGGGTGCAGCCATGGCCATCGAGGATGCATTTGCGCTGGCGGCCCATGTCGCGCGGGCCCCCCTGCCCTCGGCTGTTGCTACCTTCACGACCGAACGCAAGGCACGCGCCGCGCGGGTCAAGGCCCGCGGCGACTTCAACCGCTTCGCCTACCATGCACGTGGTCCTTTTCGCCTCGGGCGCGACATCGTGTTGTCGCTGCGCTCACCCGAGACACTCGCCGCCGACCTGGACTGGCTCTACGGCCACCGGATCGACGGCTGAGCGATTTCGTCGTCAGACTGCGGCTGCCGCTGCAAATCCGCGCTCGAGATCAGCGTAGATATCCTCGACATTCTCCAGGCCGATCTGAAGCCTGATCACCGCGCCGTCGGTCGGCCCCTTACGGATCTTGCGGTCTTCGAGATTGACCAGAACCGCGAGGCTCTCGTAGCCACCCCAGGACCAGCCGAGGCCGAAAAGCTGCAAGGCGTCGAGGAAGGCATGCGCCTTGGACTTGATCTTGTCCCTGGAGGCTGCCGGAAGGACGAAGGAGAAGACGCCACTCGCGCCCTTAAAATCCCGTTTCCAGATGGCGTGGCCGGGAAAGCTTTCGAGCGCCGGATGCAGGACCCGGTCGACGTCACTGCGTGCTTCCAGCCAGCGGGCGACCGATAGCGCACTCGTGTAATGGTGCTCCAGACGCAGACCCATCGTGCGCAGGCCGCGCAGGATCTGATAGCTGTCGTCAGGAGCGCCGCAGATGCCGAGCGTGATATTCGCTTCCTTCAGCACAGGCCAGTGCTTGGCATTGGCCGAGACTGTCCCCATCAGGATATCGGAATGGCCCGACGGATATTTCGTGGCGGCGTGGATGGAGATGTCGGCACCAAAATCCAGGGCGCGGAAATAGAGCGGCGTCGCCCAGGTGTTGTCGATCGTGACGACACAGCCGTGCTTGTGCGCCGCGTCGGAAATCGCCCTGATATCCTGCATTTCCATGGTGTTGGAGCCCGGCGCTTCGGTGTGCACAAGCTTGGTGTTCGGGCGGATAAGACGTTCGATTTCCGATCCGATCTCGGGATCGTAATACTCCACCTCGACACCGAGGCGCGTCAGCATCGTGTCGCAGAAATGGCGGCAGGGCGAATAGACGGAATCGACGATCAGCGCGTGATCGCCCGCCGAGAGAAAGGCAAGAAAGGGAACCGTGATCGCGGCAAGGCCCGACGGCACGAGGATGGTTCCGGCAGACCCTTCCAGTTCATCGATCGCCCTGCACAGAGCGTCCGTCGTCGGCGTGCCTCGCGTACCATAGGTGTAGGGCTGCGTGCGCGTTTCCATGGCCCGCGCATTCGGAAAGAGGACCGTGGAGGCATGCACCACCGGTGGATTGACGAAGCCGTGGTAATCGGCCGGATCATAGCCGATATGGCACAGTTTCGTGTCGGTGCCGGCAGATGCCAGCCAGTCTTTGGATTTGCTCATGGATTGACGATTCCTCAGGCTCGGATGCCGTGGTTTTCGCGCCTCCTTGCGGGGCGGTCAAGTTGCACAATTCTGTGATCCGCGGCGCAAGTCTTGCAGTTCGAGCATATCAGAACAGTCAAAAAGATGAGATTTTCATCACTTCAGGCTAAAAACCACACATTTTTGCCTATTTGGAGGGCGAATTTGGCAAATTAGCGCTTTTGTGGCCGTTCTGCGGCATAAAGACTTGACCCTGCCTGAATTTACGAATGGAATGTGAAGGTTCGCACCGGGAGGCTGCGAACCGACGTACGCTGCTGAATTCGGCTGGTGGCCGTCGCTGGCATACAACAAGAGAAAAAAGGTTGGGAAAAATGAACAACAAGTTCCTGTCAGCTGCCATCGGCGCTGCGGTCCTGGGTTTTGGCGCGTCCGCAGCTTCCGCCGCGACGCTTGACGACGTAAAGGCCAAGGGTTTCGTCCAGTGCGGCGTGAACACGGGTCTTGCCGGCTTCGCTTCGCCGGATGCTGCCGGCAACTGGACCGGCTTCGACGTCGATTACTGCAAGGCCGTCGCTGCCGCCGTTTTTGGTGATGCGACCAAAGTCAGATACACGCCGACCACCGCCCAGAGCCGTTTCACGGCACTGCAGTCTGGCGAAGTCGACATGCTCGCACGCAACACCACCTGGACCATCAGCCGCGACACCGCGCTCGGCTTCAACTTCCGCACCGTCAACTACTATGACGGCCAGGGCTTCATGGTCACCAAGGGCCTTAACGTAAGCTCCGCTCTCGAGCTCTCGGGCGCCGCCGTCTGCGTTCAGTCGGGCACGACAACCGAACTGAACCTCGCAGACTACTTCCGGGCCAACAACCTCGAATATAGGCCGGTTGTCTTCGAAAAGCTTGAAGAAGTGAACGCAGCCTACGCAGCCGGTCGTTGCGACGTCTACACGACCGACCAGTCGGGTCTCTATTCGATCCGCCTGACGCTGACCAACCCGGACGATCACATCGTTCTGCCGGAAATCATCTCGAAGGAGCCGCTTGGCCCGGCCGTTCGCCAGGGTGACGACCAGTGGTTCGACATCGTTTCGTGGACTCACTACGCTCTGGTACAGGCTGAAGAATTCGGCATCACCCAGGCCAATGTCGACGAGATCAAGTCTTCGACGACCAACCCAGACATCCGCCGTTTCCTGGGCGCCGAAGCTGACTCCAAGATCGGTACCGACCTCGGCCTCTCCAATGACTGGGCCTACAACATCATCAAGGGCGTCGGTAACTACGGCGAAGTCTTTGAGCGCAACATCGGCGCCAGCACCCCGCTCAAGATCGAGCGCGGCGTGAACGCCCTGTGGACCAACGGTGGCCTGCAGTACGCACCGCCGATCCGCTAAGATCAGGCTGGACTTTGCGAGGCGGCGAAAGCCGCCTCGCGCTTATCGGGACTACGTGTTCAGACCGGCACGCGCGCTGCGGTCAGCGGCGACATCAGAGAATGCCGGCTGTCTCGAAAAACAATAACATTGAGGGCTCACAGAAGCCTCGGGGATTTGGCACAGCATGACAGATCACGCCACCAGTTTGCCCGCCGAAGGGCGGAGCTTTGGCTCGCTGATCTACGATCCGAAAGTAAGATCGATCTTCTTTCAGATCGCTACGATCGCCGTCATGACGTTTATCGTCTGGACCATTGCAAACAACACCATCGCAAACCTTGCCCGTAGCAACACTGCAACGGGCTACGGCTTCTTGAATGGCCGCGCCGGATTCGATATCGGGCAGAGCCTCATCGACTACAGTGCAGACTCGACCTATGGACGCGCCATCCTGGTTGGCCTGCTGAACACTCTGCTGGTCGCTGCAACCGGTATCGTCACAGCGACCGTGATCGGCTTTCTCATCGGTATCGGCCGCCTGTCGCGGAACTGGCTGATTGCCAAGCTCTGCACCGTCTATGTGGAAGCCTTCCGCAACCTGCCGCCGCTGCTCGTGATCTTTTTCTGGTATTCGGGCGTGCTTGCGACCCTGCCGCAGCCACGTGACTCGCTCGAATTGCCGTTCTCGACCTTCCTCAACAATCGTGGTCTCGCCTTCCCGAAGCCGATCTGGGGTGACGGGGCAAGCGTGATCCCGATCGCCTTGCTCGTCGGCATCGTGCTGGCCATCGTCATCGCACGCTTCGCCAAGGCACGGCAGATGCGGACCGGGCAGATCTTCCCGAGCGGTTGGGTCGGCCTCGGCCTGATCGTCGGCCTGCCCGTTGTCGCCTTTTTGGCGGCCGGCTCGCCGTTGACCTTCGATTATCCGGTCGCAAGCCGCTTTAACATGTCCGGCGGCGCCGTCATCGCACCGGAATTCGTTGCGCTCTATCTCGCGCTGTCCTTCTACACGGCGGCCTTCATCGCGGAAATCATCCGGGCCGGTATCAAGGGCGTCTCGAAAGGGCAGACCGAGGCTGCGTCCGCGCTTGGCCTGCAGCCGTCGACCACGACGCGTCTCGTGGTGGTACCGCAGGCGATGCGCATCATCATTCCGCCGCTCACCAGCCAGTATCTCAACCTGACGAAGAACTCGTCTCTCGGTGTCGCCGTCGGCTTCCCCGAACTGGTCTCGACGGGCGGAACCACCCTCAACCAGACCGGCCAGGCCATCGAGATCGTGTCGATCTGGCTCGTGGTCTATCTCTCCATCAGCATTGTGACCTCGCTCTTCATGAACTGGTTCAATGCAAGAATGGCCCTGGTGGAGCGTTGATCATGGCGTATGAACATACTTATGTCCGCCAGGAAATGCTGGCCCCTCTGCCCCCGCCGACCTCGGAAGCGAGCGTCGTGGGCTGGATTCGAAAGAATCTTCTGGCAACCCCGAAGGATGTCGTCCTGACCATCATCGGGCTTGCCGTTCTGGCTCTTACCCTGCCCGGCGCCCTGAACTTCCTGTTCTTCGACGCTGCGTGGTTCGGCACCGATCGCTCGGTCTGCGCGACGATCGCCCAGGGCGGCACCCAGCCTGACGGCTGGAAAGGTGCCTGCTGGGCCTTTGTCGAGAGCCGCTTCTCGCAGTTCATCTTCGGGCGCTACCCGCTCGACGAACGCTGGCGCGTCATTCTCGTCGGCGTGATGTTCGTGGCCCTTCTGATACCGATGCTGATCCCGAAGGCGCCGCGAAAGGGCCTCAACGCCCTTCTGCTGTTCATCATCTTCCCGATCGTGGCCTTCTTCCTGCTGCATGGCGGCTTCGGCCTGCGAGTGGTTGAAACCCCGCTCTGGGGCGGCCTGATGGTGACGCTGATCCTGTCCTTCGTCGGCATCGCCGTCTCGCTACCGCTCGGCATCCTGCTGGCACTCGGACGCCGTTCGGACATGCCTGTCATCAAGATGATCTGCGTTGTCTTCATCGAAGTCGTTCGCGGCGTGCCGCTGATCACCGTGCTGTTCATGGCCAATGTGATGTTGCCGCTCTTTATGCCGACGGGCTGGACCATCGACAACTTCCTACGCGCGCTGGTCGGCGTGTCGCTGTTTGCCTCTGCCTATATGGCGGAAGTCGTGCGCGGCGGCCTGCAGGCGATCCCGAAAGGTCAGTATGAGGGCGCAGACTCGCTCGGCCTCTCCTATTGGCAGAAGACCCGCCTGATCATCCTGCCTCAGGCGGTCAAGCTGGTCATTCCGGGCATCGTCAACACCTTCATCGGTCTGTTCAAGGATACCTCGCTCGTGTCGATCATCGGCATGTTCGACCTCCTCGGCATCGTCCGTCTAAACTTCACCGATGCCACCTGGGCCACACCTGTGACACCGCTCACGGGTCTGATCTTCGCAGGCTTCGTATTCTGGATATTCTGCTTCGGCATGTCGCGCTATTCCGCCTTCATGGAGCGGCACCTCGACACCGGCCACAAGCGATAAAGACAAGGGGAACAACAATGGCTGAAGCCAACTCCGCAAAAAAGACCGCGTCGGGCACCGATGTGGCGGTCGAACTGATCAACATGAACAAGTGGTACGGGGATTTCCACGTGCTGCGAGACATCAACCTCAAGGTGATGAAAGGCGAACGCATCGTCGTCGCCGGCCCGTCAGGCTCCGGCAAGTCCACGATGATCCGCTGCATCAACCGACTGGAAGAACACCAGACGGGCAATATCATCGTCGACAATATCGAACTGACCAACGACCTGAAGAAGATCGACGAAGTGCGCCGTGAAGTCGGCATGGTGTTCCAGCACTTCAATCTGTTCCCGCATCTGACCATCCTCGAAAACTGCACGCTGGCACCGATCTGGGTGCGCAAGATGCCAAAGAAGGATGCGGAGGAAGTGGCGATGCACTTCCTGAAGCGCGTCAAGATCCCGGAACAGGCCAACAAGTATCCGGGCCAGCTGTCCGGTGGTCAGCAGCAGCGCGTGGCGATTGCGCGCGCGCTGTGCATGAAGCCGAAGATCATGCTGTTCGACGAGCCGACCTCGGCGCTCGACCCGGAAATGGTCAAGGAAGTGCTCGATACCATGGTCGGCCTTGCCGAAGAAGGCATGACCATGATCTGCGTCACCCATGAAATGGGCTTTGCCCGTCAGGTTGCCGACCGCGTGATCTTCATGGACCAGGGCCAGATCGTCGAGCAGAACTCGCCCGCCGAGTTTTTCGATAATCCGCAGCACGAGCGCACCCGGCTGTTCCTCAGCCAGATCCTGCACTGAGCTGCCGTTCAGACACGAAACACGAGAGCCCGCCGCGACACCGTGGCGGGCTCTTCTGCATTGAGGGAAAGTTATCTATCTCCCGTCAGGGGCACCAGCTCTGCTGACGGGCCATGCGCGGCTTGGCCAGACCTTCCGAGACCAGGATGGAGCCCAGCGAGCGACCGTCGCGGGTCGCCACCCGCATCACTCCGGGTGCAGCGCCAGCTGATTGCACCTTCAGCGTCTCCAGATCGAATCGGCCGGAACTCAGGAGGTCCTTGAGCCGGACCTTGGCTGCGAAGCCACGGTCGCGCTCCTGCTGGCAAGCGGCACCATCGGTGCGTGGGGCGGCAATATCCGCCAGCACGATCTTTGTCTTGCGATACCAGAAGGTGTCACCGCTCATGACGCAGTTGTCGAGACCGGACGTGCCGCAGAAATAGAATTTGCCGGAGAAATTCTCGCCCGTCAGCTGAGCCGTCTCGGTCGCGCCCGTGGCTGGACGTACCGGAGGCACGGCCGCCTTGACGACACCGACCGCGGCCGGCGGCACGGGTGCCTTTGCGGTGGCCGCTTGCGTCTTGGACTGGGGCTGGGGCTGCTTTTCTCGGCTGCTATCCGATTTCGGCTTCGGGTTTGCCGCGACGGATCGCTCCTTCGACAGCAAAGGCGACACTTGCTTCATGACGACGGCCCTGTTGTCATAGAGCGCGATACCACCGGCCACCACCGCGAGGATGGCGAGCCAGGATGTCATACCCTGACCGGCGGAAGAACGGCTCGACTTGCGGCGCTTTGCCGGCGCGCGGCGGGAAGAAGCGGTGCGACTGGACATGGTTAACCTCTCGTGAGCGGCATCATGACGCCCAAGGGTTTCCGAAAGGTTGGCGGACATGAAAAAACGTCGCACTGTTTCGTTTCTGCACAGGTCAATTGAGCTGGGAGACATCGATGCTCGGCGGCCTGAGATGTCGGCAGACATGATGGCAGAGTTTGGCGATCCCTGTAGGGCTCGAACCTACGACCTAGTGCTTAGAAGGCACTTGCTCTATCCAGCTGAGCTAAGGGACCGTCTGAGGACTGCAGAAAGCGGTTAAAGCCGGTTCAGTGCGTCCAGGGCTGCAGACGATTGTAGCGGAAGTTGTCGGTGTAGGAGACGACCTGGCGCTTGGCTTCCTTCGGCAGAAGCACGCGATAGTCAATGCCTTCGCGAGTGGCATAGGCTTCGGCCTGCTCCAGCGTTTCGAAGGTCAGCTTGACCTGCTGGCGGGTGTCTCCGGAGGTCGTGTAACCCATCATCGGATCGATCTTGCGCGGCGCGGACTGGTCGAATTCCAGGACCCAGAGATGGGTCTTTGCCTTGCCAGACTGCATGGCGGTTTTCGCGGGGCGGTAGATCTTTGCAGACATGGGTCTCATCCATCTCCAAGACTTCAACGGCAAGGCAGCCTGCCGAACACTTCCCGACCGCCTTAGCCGGCGGCCTTTGATTGCTGGTCGGAGTGGAGAGATTCGAACTCCCGACCCTCTGGTCCCAAACCAGATGCGCTACCAGGCTGCGCTACACTCCGTTCCAGCAATGTTGCCGGAATACACGGTTCACCCTGCCCCCGCAACAGTAAAAAAGCGGTTTTACCGGCACTGAATTTTCAGGCGGCAGAGAGCGGAGACTTCGTCATTTCGGCAGATCGAGCGGCAAGACCAGGCGTGCGGATGTATCGAGCCCGAGTTCGGCCGCATGACCGCCGCGAATCTCGAGGGCATAGCGGACCGGCTCGCCTGAGGACACGATCGATTCGGACAGGGGCGTGGTGCGCTCTGCGATGCGAACGATGCGGCCGGTTTCGTCGATGAAGATCATGTCCAGGGAGGATGGCGTGTTGGCCATCCACATCGTGACCATGCGGGTATCACCGAAATCGAACAACATGCCGGTGCGATCGGGAAGCGGCGGCCGTTCCATCAGCCCCCTCGCCCGCTGTTCGGCCGTCAGGGCCCATTCCACGTCGATCGTGATGGTGCCGCCAGCCGTCGTTTCGAAGGCGAGCTGACCGCGTTCGAAGGTCACATCGCTCATGGCCGAAGCGACAGGAGCGAAAAACAGCAAAAGCGCCGCAAGGGCGCTTCTGAGAAGATTTGGCATAGGCACCACGGGCTCAATGCGCCCGCGCTGCGGGGCCGGGATTGTCCGGATGGATTTCCGCCGCCATCAGCCCCTTGTCTCCGGGTCCGAAGCGCACGAGCACTGTCTGCCCCGGACGGAGTTCGGTCAGGCCGAACCGGCGAAGGGTTTCCATATGCACGAAGATGTCTTCCGTGCCCTCGCCGCGGGTCAAGAAGCCGAAGCCCTTGGTACGGTTGAACCACTTGACCAAAGCGCGCTCAAGCCCGCTGGTTGGGGTGACCTGAACATGGGTGCGGACCGGCGGCATCTGCGACGGATGGATCGCGGTCGACTGGTCCATCGACAGTATGCGGAAGGCCTGGTAACCGCGATCGCGCTTCTGGATGAGCGCCACAATACGCGTGCCTTCGAGAATGGTCTGGTAGCCGTCACGGCGCAGGCAGGTCACGTGCAGGAGGACATCCTGCATGCCGTTGTCGGGAACGATGAAGCCGAAACCCTTGGCGACGTCAAACCATTTGACGACGCCGGTGATCTCGATCAGGTCTACGGCTTCTCCGGACAGCTCTTCGAACTCGCCGAGCCCCTTCGATGATATCCTGTCCGCCATTTCCCCAAGCCCCTCGAAAACGCGTCACATTGCTTAGTTAACTGATTCTTGAGATTCAGATTAACATTTGGTCAACGGATCTGCGCAAGCCCTAGTTTTACATTTCACCAATTGCTTTTGCACCACAGCCTTGCTCGAAGCTGACTGCTGTTCCATATCGTCCGGGTCAAAGGAGAACACCCATGCGCTACCTACACACCATGGTCCGAGTGAAGGATCTCGAGGCTTCCCTGCACTTCTATTGCGAGCTTTTCGGCCTGACTGAAATCCGCCGCTATGAAAACGAGAAGGGCCGCTTCACGCTGGTCTTCCTGACCGCCGAGAAGGATCTCGACAAGGCCAAGGCCGACATGTCGCCCTGCCTGGAGCTCACCTACAACTGGGATACCGAAGACTATACGGGCGGCCGCAATTTCGGCCACCTCGCCTATGAGGTCGACGATATCTATGCGATCTGCCAGAAGCTGATGGACAATGGCGTCACCATCAACCGTCCGCCGCGCGACGGCCACATGGCCTTTGTCCGCTCGCCGGATGGCATCTCGATCGAGATCCTGCAGAAGGGCGAAAACCTGGCGCCTGCCGAGCCCTGGGCCTCGATGCCGAATACCGGCGCCTGGTAAGCCCACCGCCTCGCGCAAGTTTGCGCACCTAGTCTCCGCATCAGACGAGGGCCGCCTTGGCGGCCCTCCCTGCTTCCCCGATGGGAGCGATGACGGAGACCTGCCATGACCAGCAATTCCCATTCCTGCAGACCGACACTCGGCATTCTGGCCGTCGTCAGCGGCGTGATGCTCGCCTCCTGCCAGACGAGCGCGGACGAAGTGCTCTCGCTCGGAGAAGCCTCGGCCGCGGAAGAAGCGTCCGGCACGTCTGCCGGCAAGAAGGCGTTCCGCGATCCCTATGTGAGTGCCGTTTCGGGACAGGTTGCCGACGCATCGGCGTCAAGGCCGTCCCAGAACGAGACGGATCCCGCGCGCCTGAAGCGCAAGCCGGTGCCGATGGCTGCTGCCTATAGCGACATCGCCGAACCGCCGCCGGAAGTTCTCGCCCTGCAGCAGCAGGCGATACAAGGTGATTCCCGCCAGGCCGCTGCCGCCCAGTCCTCCGCCGATCTCGGCGACCTCACCATGCAGCCGACCAATGCCGCGCCGAAGAGCAACAGCCTCTTTTCTGCCGGTCAGAGGCCGCAGACGGCAGCCGTGCAGGCCATCGAGCCAGCCTCCGTTCAGGCCTCAGTCGGTGGACCCGCACCGCGCGGCAGCCTCGTGCCGAGCGAAATGCCGACACTCGGCGTCAATGCGGTGAGCAAGAGCCTGTTCAGTCCGTCTGCCGAACAGCAGATGCTGATGCAGCAACGGGCGCTGGAGGAGCAGGCGCGCGCGGAAGCCGCGGCTCAAGCCCCGCTTACTGAGACTGCAGCCGTCGGCAGCGAAGAACCGATGCTGAAGAAACTCTCCGATCCCCGTCCGAAACGAAAGATGCTTTCGCTACGCGAGCCCACCGGGTCGGTGCCCGATCGGGTTCAACTGACGTCCGATCAGTTGCAGGCCATGGGTGCCATCGAGGAAGCCGATCCGACCGAGCCGCTCTCGGCCGAGGAACTGATGGCGGATGCCGAGGCCGCAAAGAAGAGGAAGGGATGGCTGCCATCCTTTTCGGATCTCTTGAAGGGCGGTAAGAAATCATCGCCGGCGACTGCGGAGCCTTGATTTCGCCGGCAAGCGACGCGGGCGCCAAGTCCTTCCAAAGACAGGGATTATCCGCAAATTCCGGGGCCTTCGCGGCCCCTGTCACATTTTTTGCATGAAAGGCGAAAATGCCGCTTGCGGTCTTCAAACAGCCTGACTATAAGGGCGCCACGAAGCAGACGCGCCCTTCGTCTATCGGTTAGGACACCAGATTTTCATTCTGGGAAGAGGGGTTCGACTCCCCTAGGGCGTGCCACTTCGTTTCTCTTTCCACGACATAACAGACATATTCGCAGCACTGCTCGTGCTGCCTGGACCCATCTGTTCCACGTCTCCATGCGTCCGAAACTTTCCGCTTGGGATCGTCAAATTTCCGCTTGCGGTCGTCAGGAGGCCTGACTATAAGGGCG